>CAVTNL010000002.1:0-2830750 GCA_963736105.1 uncultured Nitrospiraceae bacterium
CACCTTGCCCCTACAAATGGAAGAACTTGGGAGGTGCCTTTTAATGAATAATCTCCCGGATATTCCCATCGAACTCAGACCTTATGACCCAAAAAATAAAGACGATGTTTTAAATGTCCTTGCCGTGCAATTATGTGATGCAATAAGGGAAGGGACATTATCAGGGTTTGAAGACATTGACACGGCTTTTATGGGGTTTCTTATCGAGGCCGGGATTGATGAAGGCCGGGCTTTACAGGTTTTTGAAAAGGTGTATCAAGCGGAATATGACGAGCGGCTTACCTCTCAAATGTATGAGCGGGCAGAGGAAAGGATTAGGAATGGTGAACCATTACGCGGAGCAGGATCGTTTATATTTGTCCTTCAGGAAAAGGGGCTTGATGAACTCTTGCGGCTTGCTAAGAGAATATCAGGGGCAGGGGCAGATGCACCAGAACGCCGATTGAAGGCCGTGAGTATTCATGATTTTCTTGCTATGGAGTTTCCCGCGCGAGAGAATATTTTAACCCCATGGCTGCCATCTCAAGGGCTTGCTATGATTCACGCATACCGAGGCATAGGGAAGACTCATTTAAGCTTGGGAATAGCCTATGCTGTTACGAGCGCCGGAATGTTTCTTAGATGGAAAGCACCAAAGGCGAGCGGTGTACTGGTGCTAGACGGTGAAATGCCAGGGAAGGTTTTACAGGAACGATTAAGCGCCATTGTTGCAAGCAACGAAAAGGAACCGGCAGCACCTTTAATGATTATCACACCGGACCTTCAAGAGTGGGGGATGCCGGACCTCTCAGACACCGTGGGGCAGACGCGGATTGAAGAATACCTGTCAGGTATCAGCCTTGTGATTATCGACAATCTTTCCACCTTGTGCAGATCGGGCCGGGAGAACGAGGGTGAATCATGGCTGCCAGTGCAGGAGTGGGCGCTACGGCTGCGCTCAAGGGGGATTAGTGTTATTTTTATCCACCATGAGGGGAAAGGCGGACTGCAACGCGGAACTACTCGCAAAGAAGACGTACTTGATACCGTAATTAGGTTAAAGCGACCCGCAGACTACAGACCCGAAGAAGGGGCACGTTTTGAAGTCCACTTTGAGAAATCACGGGGTATTTACGGCGACCATGCAAAACCATTTGAAGCGAAGCTAACCACCGGCCAAGACAGCTTACAGACCTGGACCATGAAAGACCTTGAAGACACCCTCATGGAGAAGATCGTTGAACTTTTAAACGAGGGTATCCCTCAGCATGAGATAGCGGAGATGATCGGGACCACAAAGGGAACCGTATCCAAATATAAGAACAAGGCGCAATCAATGGGGTTGCTTACCAGGGGGAAATCGTGAAGTTTCCAGTTTCCCATATTGGGGATGGAAACTTGGAAACTTTTGCATTAATCGTGGAAATAACGAGGAAACGCAATGGAAACTAAAAGCCTCAAAGCCTTGGCAATAAAGGTATTACAAGGAAACATACAAGGAAACAAAAAGGAAACTAACAGTTGCCAAGGTGGAAACCGCGTGGAAACGTCTGGAACATCTGTGGAAACTTTCTGTTCATGGGCAGACCGTAATGTTGCCGACTGTGAGGAGCCATGTTTGGAAAACAAGGCGGGCATAGTTACTCGCCAATGTCCTCATTTTAAAGCTTGGTGGGGTGAGCGGGTCCAATGGCTGACAACTAACAGGCCGGGCATATTAGCTAAATCTGAACGAGAGAAACCTGACTCCCATGCAATTAACTGACTTAACTAAGGATGGAGGTTAACAGTGAGACAAAGGAAGATTAATGACGAAGTACTTTTAGCAATGCTCAAAGACGGTAAAAGTCAGAAGGCTTGCGCGGAACATTTTGGCGTAAGTGAACCCGCCATTACAAAGAAGCTCAAGAGACTGACCCCGCCACCAAATCGCCTAATGAAGCTTACCGCTAAAGAGCAAAACTTTGTTATTGCCGTTGCTCAGGGGAAAAGCAGGATAGCAGCCTGCATGGATGCGTTTGATGTTTCAAGCAGGGCATCGGCAAAAGCTCTTCAAAATACCCTAATGCAGAAAGATGATATAAAGATCGCGGTAGCTGATCTTATGGGGATTTACGGCCTTACGCGTGGCTACAGAATGCACAAACTCAAGTCTCATATCGACCATGTAGACCCTGGAGTTTCCTTGAAAGGGCTTGATATGAGTTTTAAGCTTGACGGTTTGTACGCGCCCGAAAAACACCTAAACGCCAACTTTGATGTTCATGTAATGTCGGCCCAATTAGAGGAGCTAAAAGCGAAAAGGGCAGCACTTGACCTTATCACACAACAAGAGGGGGAGAGTTAACCTTGTTTTTGCTTTTTGTAGTCACAAGAGGAAGTGCATGAAGCATTATAGGGGGGCCTATGGTTTGGTACCCTCGCCCCCCCGAACCGATAAAGAATAAGCATTGAAAATCAAACGAGAAGACATCATAGCGGAAACTCACCAAGCAGGGGGAGATAACCAGTAAATGCTTGCAACATTGACAGACCTTCAGGCTATGGAGTACCTTCAAGCACAAGCCGAACAAGAAGGTGACAAGATGCCTGTTACTGTCAGAACAAAAGAAAAGTGTCCTATCTGTAAGAAACCCTTTGAGCATATTAAAAAGTTAGGCTTTATTTGTAAAGATCATCAGACCACACCGAAAAGGTTTTTTGTTGATGTCTATTTTGCTAGCAAGCAGGTAAAAATATACAGTCACAAATCTGGGCATGTCCTAGATTCCTACGGCCTTGCTTTAGAGACACAAAAGCATATTTCTTATGAGTTGCGAACTCATGCCTTTGATCCTACTAAATACGTTAAGGCGGACATACAGAAGTATCTTGTTCAGAACCTTATAGGCCAATGGATAGAGATAAAAAGGAGTGAAGGCATATCAACACTCTACAAGTATGAGCAATTCAATAGGGATTATTTTACCTTCTTTTCCGGCAAGGATGCGCGAGAGATAAGAACAGCTGATATACACAATTTCTTTTATCAGCTAAAGAAGACACTCAGCAATAAGACAAAGAAAAATATTCTTGATTGTCTGCATTCGTTCTTTACTTGGTTACTCAAAATGGAGCTTATAGATAAGATGCCTGTATTCCCAGTGGTGTCAATGGATCAACCTGAATGGAAGTGGTTGGACGTGAACATACAGGCCGGGCTATTGCTTGCCATACCTGAATCAGATAGAGACCTTTATTTATTCCTCGCCTTGCATGGTTGCCGTCCAAGTGAAGGCCGGGGGCTTAAGGTGAAGGACTTAGACTTTCAGCGTGAATCCATCAGGATAAGCAGACAATTTGCGGGCAGGAGCGGGAATATACTCATGGAGCATACCAAGACCAAGAGAATGCGGGAAATCCCCATGAATGAGACAATGATATGGCGGCTAAAAGACTTATGCCGTGGTAAATTACCGGATGCCTTTTTATTCGTCAATCCGAGAACTGGCAAGCCCTATGCTAAAACTACCTATCAGGAAATATGGGATGCGGCGCGGATAGCCAAGGGGGTTAATATAAAAGCCTACGAAGCGCTAAGACACTCGTTTGCATCACAGAGGGTATCAAGAGGCGTGGACATTTACTTGATAGGCAAAATACTGGGGCATACGGATATCAGGACAACACAACGATACAGTCACACGAATCTTGAAGCACTAAAGCAGGTTATGGGTATCCCTGGACTAGCCCCGGAGAAAATCAGGAGCATAAAAGAGTAAATAACAACAGGGAGTTATAAAAAGACGGCAGGACTTCGATCCCCTTACCGTCCACCATTTTCCCCTTAAATATTAGTTATTCGGGTGTGGAATTAAGCATAACAATGCGCAAATGCAATGGTATGCTTGATTGGGAATAACGCAATATTATGCTTAATTTTTTAGTGTATTGATCCTAATAGGGTGTCGTACCCTCGGATCGCTATTGATAGCACCGCAGGAATCCGAATATTAGCGATTCCCGATACTAACCTCGCATCGGGACATTATTCGACACTTAATGCATGCTCACAGTAGCAATCGCCAGATGGCAGCTTAAAGATACTGAAGGTTGCTACCTGAAACAAAGTCTGTTTAACATTTATTACGTCAAGTATGAAACTTAGTCGAGAAGTCATTAGGATTGACAATTACCTGTACTGAACAGCATTTCTGTTTACAGTAAGTGTAAACGCTTTTCAAAACCAGGCAAAAACCTCGACTCTTTGATAGAATGCAAGGACATGCAGCAAGTTTTAGCTGTCGTTGCAAATGAGTGTTGCTGAAACTAAAAGCTCAAGGAGAATTATATGTCGGACCGCATTTTGCTTGTTGATAGTGACCCCGTCGAGGTTGAGCTAATTACTATCGCTCTTAACGAAGCAGGGATAACCAATCCTATCGATGTTGTCCCGGACGGCGAAGCAGTCTTCGATTACCTGTACAAGCGTAAAAAATATTCCGACAGGGTGGGACACTTTCCTATTGTAATCTTTCTTGACCTTAAGCTTCCCAAGATAGACGGACGCCAAGTGTTGAAACAGTTGAAAGAGACAGACTTGCTTAACTGCATTCCTGTAGTCGTG
The DNA here is from genome assembly GCA_963736105.1 of uncultured Nitrospiraceae bacterium. Taxonomy (GTDB): domain Bacteria; phylum Nitrospirota; class Thermodesulfovibrionia; order Thermodesulfovibrionales; family Dissulfurispiraceae; genus Fen-1308. Next base: position 4,586 of record CAVTNL010000002.1, read on the forward strand.
GTTACCGGTTCCAAGGCAGAACAGGATATTATCGCTGCCTATGCTCACAGAGCAAACAGCTATATAATAAAGCCCGTTGGTTCCCATGAGTTCTTTGAGGTTATGAAGAGTGCCGGACTGTATTGGACGGTGACATCTCAACCGCCCCCGGTAGATCAATGCAAAGTTCTTTAAATGTTTTTTACCGATTTCCGTTTACAGCAGTTGTAAACTCAAATACTGGTTAGGATCCCGATTTGATCCATTGAATGGCTTCATTTCTATCCTTGAAAACCCTGTTGTCAACATCTGTTAACCCATTGCTCTCAACCATTACCTCCCAAGCACGCACTAGGCCAAACTGCAAGTCATCTGCTACGACATGAGCACACTTCCTCACCTTGAAACTATCTTTCAAAGATACACAGATGCTGCTAAGGGCTTCGATATTACTCATTGTTAGGTTGCTAGAATCTAATTGCGAGTGATCAACAAGTACATTAGCCGAGGCTTCATGCCCACAAATCTCAGCTATGCATCGTACCATTTCCATCAGAGCTGTCATATCGGCTGGACCATGAGTAGATGTTTCAATGATGTTCAGATCTGGGTTATAGGTGCACTCGTACGTCGTTGCCGATACCCATTGATGCACAACAGCCTTTAAATTCTCACTGAATTTATTCAAAGACAAAGGCTTCTGCATATAATCGCTGGCCCCGGCAGCAATTGCTTCTACCCTGTCAGATTCAAGCGCTGAAGACGTAACCACTACAATGGGAATATCTCTTAGGCGGCTGTCGGCCCGTATTTTGCGGAGGACTTCGATGCCGTCCATGCCAGGCATTTTGATATCTAGCAATATAAGGGCGGGGAAACTACATCCATCGTTTAGCATAGCAAGTGCGGACTTGCCATCTGAGGCAGAACGAACCTCCATGTCCAGACCGGCCTCGTTTAATGCTATCAATGTAAGCTCTATGTCGGTTGGACTGTCATCTACAATAAGTATCATTTTCTTCATCTCGATCAGCCTTATCAGGGAAAAGTGGCATAGGCCAAATCCATATGCTTGTCACATTCCTTCTTATTATTCTAACGTTTTTCCTGTTGATAAGATATCGGATATATCCCGATTTGCCTGTAAGGTAATTACTGACATAAAAAAGCATCTTAACGATATGTCCTTACCGACAAACGGTTTGTTCAGTTAAATATGCATGTTCTTCTGACCCCAGGAATCATAATTCTTAGTGCCTGATAAATTGATGGTTTTCAGATGGCAGCAAGACTCTTTGTCGGAGACACTGGCCTCTATTGCGGGAAGAAATGTTGAGAATGTGTCCTAATCTTTTCGGTCAATATTATAAGTAGCAATTCATAGTAGTATTATCTTACTATCCTCAAGAAGGACGCAGTGCGACCGATTCTCTTCTGCCGTTTTTTCGCATAGCAATCGACATATTTTCTGGGACAGCCAAGGTGAGATTTAGAAGGCGCATCCAATAAAACCCTTGCTACTGGCATCGATAGCAATGTTAAGGTGACAGCACGTATCACCGCTTATCGGAAATTATCAGATTATTATTGAACAACCAAATGGCTTATGCTAGGATTGATATACAGATTCATTTGTAGCCTGGAATACTATTATGAGAAGGAGAAACATGTAATGGAATGTATTATGGGGAAAAAAGTAGTCGTTTCTATTTTCTTTATTGGGCTTATAATCTCGCAAGCATCTATTGGTTGGACTGCGGATACTACTGCTGCATCGGCTTATAATTGGACAGGGTTCCATGTTGGCGTGAACGCGGGCTATGGGTTAAATAGTAACAACGATGTAACCCTTCAGCCAGTTAGCGCAAGCTTTGTTCCCGTATTTACGGCCGGGGATGTTGCATCACCAGAGCTGAAGTCCCACGGATTCCTTGGTGGCGGCCAAATTGGCTATGACTATCAATTCACCAAGTCTTGGCTTGTCGGCGTCGAAGCAGATCTGCAGTTAGCAGACATCCATGATAGCTCAACGGGATCAACTCCAGGGGTGCCTGGATTTGTGCCTGAACAGACATATATTGAGCAGAAATTGAAATGGTTAGGCACGTTTAGAGGACGACTTGGGGCCCTTCCTATCGACACGCTCCTAGTTTATGTTACGGGCGGTCTGGCCTATGGTGAGTCTAGTAAAACGGCCACAATATCATTCCCTTCTATTCCTCAACTCTACTCCGGACATAAGTGTTTAACACAACCAGGAGGAGTTGCGGGTGGAGGTCTAGAATGGGCTTTCTGGAAAAATGTGAGTATTAAGGTTGAGTATCTCTACTATTCTCTTAGCACCGACACAGTCACTATTAGCACTGTCAAAGGTCCGTCCGGGACAGCTTCCGCACAATTCGACACGAAGGGGTCCATTATACGTACCGGACTTAATTATAAATTCTAAATAAGCCATAGACTAATACAAAATTATTGTGTTCTCAGAAAAGCCCGGACTTAACAGAACGGGCTTTTTTGAAGCACAGAATGCATATTCTGAAAAGCAGTGTAGTCAATTTGGGGGCAGTGATAACAATTACCGGAAGAAAGCTCGTATCATGAGCCGAGGGCGCCAACTATTGGTTTTAAGTTACCATTAATTCAGATGCTAAAAATGTGCTATAGTTGCAGAAAGTGAATCCTGTAAAGCTCTGGCAGTCCGGAATAACTAAACAAATCCATTGATCTGGCTTTGTGCGATTTTTACTAACAATCTTAAATAACAAAGTGAGAGTGATGAGAGATAAGCTAAAAGAAGAAACGATTATGTTTATAAGTGTCCTGAAGTGGTTCATTTTGGCTACGGCAGTCGGAGCAATAGTAGGTGCATCAACTGCCTTTTTCCTTTTAGTTTTAAACGGCAGCACAGATCTTATCAGGCAACATCAATATTATTATTTGTTGTTGCCTGTCGCTTTTTTTGCGAGCGCCCTTCTTATTAAATATCTTGCTCCGGATGCTGAAGGACATGGAACGGAAAAGGTCATCGAGGCTGTCCATAAGAGATTTGGGAAAATAAATGCGGCTACTGTGCCGGTGAAGCTCATTGCCACAGTAATAACCCTCGCTGTTGGTGGCTCTGCAGGAAAGGAAGGACCCTGCGCGCAAATTGGAGCGGGACTTGCTTCAGTTTTTTCCGATATATTGCGGCTTGGCAATCGCGATCGCAAAAAGTTGGTAATCTGCGGCATTAGTGCAGGGTTTGCTTCAGTTTTCGGTACTCCAATAGCGGGTGCAATCTTTGGGATTGAAGTCCTTTTTGTTGGAAGCATCCTCTATGAGGTCCTATTGCCTTCGTTCATAGCGGGTATAACTGCCTACCAGGTTTCATCAGTTTTGGGAGTGAAGTATTTCCACCACCAATTAAATTTCACTCCTGTTTTCAACGAAGCTTTCTTTCTTAAAGTGCTCATATCGGGAATTTTCTTTGGATTGTGTTCCTTTCTGCTTATAGAGGTGCTCAGACTGGGGAAATTATTTTCAAGTAAGCTAAAGATATGGGCACCACTGAAAGGCCTATTCGGAGGTTCTGTGCTTGTAGCGCTAGCCATGATTTTTTCGACCCGCTATCTGGGGCTGGGCCTTGATACTATTGAGACTACTCTCCAGGAAGGGACAATCCCTTGGTACTCATTTGTTATGAAGATGGTCTCTACCAGCATTACTCTTAATTTCGGCGGGAGCGGGGGCATTGTCACACCAATATTCTTTGTGGGAGCAGCTTCGGGGGCGTCGTTTGCCAACATTATGGGACTGGACGTCTCCACTTTTGCAGCAATCGGGTTTACAAGCCTTCTAGCCGGGGCTGCTAACACACCTATAGCCGCAAGCATTATGTCAGTCGAGATGTTTGGGCCAGCTATTGCTCCCTACGCCGCCGTCGCAGGGATTATAAGCTTTCTAATGACAGGACATAGGAGCGTTTATCCATCACAGGTTCTAGCTGTCGTTAAATCTACATCCATTCAAGCGGAGGTCGGCCAGGAAATGGACATGATAGAAGCTACCTTCAATCCAAGAAAAAAAAGTGTTACAGGTATCATCGCACGCGTTCTCCAGAAAATGAAATCCAAACTTAACGGATTGAAGTGAATGTGTTTAATATCTCAGAATTACTGAATACAACTATTAATTTACTTCGGTCTTGGACTCATATGCCACAAATGAGCGATGCTTGAGATATGGATAAGGAAGATAAATAATGCCCTGTTTTTGATAGGGTATTTTGGTAAGAATCTAGGCAAATTGAGTGTGAGTGATTAATAATTACCGATAGAAATATAGCATCTCCAACCTGTTGGTCAAAATGGTCTGGTAGCCAGAGCCTATTGCTAGGCTCCAGCCCCATAAGAACCGTGCTTGTAAGTTTCCCCACACACGGCTCAAGCCCTTCATAAGCCACCTCTAGGCAGCCGGTTACACAACTTCCGACTTTCGGCGAAGCACTTGCCTATGGGAAGGTGATGCGTCAATCAGATTTGATCATTCCTTCTTTTCAGTTTATCTCTCAGTTTTGAGGTCGATCGTTCCTCAAAATAAGTTTTAAACTGAGGATCAAAAGGATTCGCTTCGCCTCTGATTTTGATATGACGTTTTATCGGCACATCTGACGCACAGAACAGTGATACCACCAGTGGTTTCCCATTGGGGAATAACTTTTCACTGTCTTCAGTCGCAAATATCCAGTGTCTATGACCTTTTGTCTTAAAGTATTTCTCTTTAATCCAGACTGTCCTTTTCTCCGGATGTCTGCGCCTTGTCCATCTCCATAGCGAGCGCCAAATCTCACTGTCTACAAGCTCAAAGGTCTCCCTTGCAACGACAGACCTGTGATAATTCGCCCATCCTCTAATAATCGGGGTAAGCATCTTTATCAGATTGATCTGTTTCGCAGTTTTGTTATCCTTAATAGCATTCCTGACTTTATCCAGAAAGGCTTTCACATTTTTCTTGGACGGCTTAATCAACAGTCTGCCGTTGTACTTGCGAATGTTTACCCCAAGAAAATCGAAACCTTGATCGATATGCGTAATGCTGGTCTTCTCCGGAGAGAGTTCCAGTCCCCTTGCTGAGAGAAACTTTTCAACCAGAGGTTTGACTTCATTTTCCAGTAACTCCTTGGAGGTTCCGGTAATGATAAAGTCATCCGCATATCGGACCATATGAACCTTGTCTTGGAGGCGAAACTTTTTCAGTTCCGCTTCCAATCCATCGAGTGTCATATTAGCCAACGTTGGTGAGCAAATGCCTCCTTGCGGAGTCCCCGCTTCGGTCGGATAAAGGATTCTTTTGTGAATATATCCAGCCTTTAACCATTTCTGGAGAATCTTCTTATCCATTGGGATATTGTCGATTAACCATTCATGGTTGATATTGTCAAAGCAACCCTTGATGTCGCCTTCAAGTATCCACTTTGCAGATGTCGTCTTTGACAATACTAGGAAACATTGTCTGACGGCATCCTGGGTGGCTCTTTCCGGTCTGAACCCATATGAGTTCCAATCCGCAGTGGTTTCCGAAATGGGTTCCAGAGCTAAGAGATGCAATGCCTGCATAGCTCTGTCTGTCATCGTTGGAATCCCTAACGGACGCATCTTCATGTTGCTTTTTGGAATGTAGACTCTCCTTAACGGAAGAGGTTTATAACCACGCCTGTTAAGGGTTTGTACTGCCTGAGATTTGCTCTCAGGGGTTGACCATAACTGCCTGTCAACTCCTGAAGTCCTTTTGCCTTGGTTTTCGGTAACTCTCTTTACGGCTAATGCTTTGCCGGAAAAAGAGCTGGTCAGTAGACGTTGCAAGACTTTCACCTTGTTCCACCTACCGCCCTGCGTTGCCTTTACAATACGCACTTGCAGCCTCCTTGCGGTTCTTATGCATTTTGCCCATTTGATATCAGGCCACTGCACAGTTCCGTAGGAGGACGCACACGCATTAACTACTGCATTCATTTGCTTTTCCTCCCTTGAAGGTTCTGTAAATTCTCTTGTAAAGAAGGACCAAGTAGAAGTCTGCCTGCTTTCGCATAGGATGATGTCGCTTTCGCTCAATCCTTATCCGGCCCGTTACAGGTCGGCATTCGCTTTCTCTACCATCCCCTGCCCACATCCCTATCGGCTTCCCTTACGGGTTGCTTTCCCTTTCGGGAGAGATATGGGTTTGACAAGTTCCACATGAGTAACACTGATGGTTTAGACCCTGCCTCTCCTCCGATAGCCGTTATGTCCGTGTAATCCCAAATCTCAAGAGATTAGCCGGCTATATACCTTTTGGTTCAAGCCTTACAGCATCTTTGGCTTGTCTACTTTCACGAAGTTTATCAGCAGTTCACGTATTTTGGTCGTGCCATCAAGCCCGGCATCTTATCCACCCGATGCTGGCAGATATTTCATTGCCTCACGGCTCTGATTAGACCTTGCGGTCAGATTACCCTTTTCCTTTCCGCACTTTATTCAGGAAAGTAGGCTACCTCTAACGGCATACAAGCCGGTAGCTTAGGGTGTTGATAGATTGCTGCAACTCATTGTTAAATTGCGACAATGAAGGCATAATCAATCAGGATAAATCTTATGCAGATACCATAGCCCCAAAGCTTTGATATTGTAGCGTTAAAGGCATAGAAGGATAATTTTATCAACACCCTAAGCTACCGGCTTGAACGGCATAGAGGGTTCCCTAATGACAATACTCTGTCATTCGAAACAATTACTCATGCAACCTCTTGTCGCACGAGATTTCAAGTAGACATCGAGAATCTTATTTAATCGATTTCTTCGAAATTGGAATTGTTTATGAGATGTAACATTTATGGCCACTTATAGAAAGAATATATTTCTTCAGAGCCATTTTGTTTGATAATGGAAAGCGCTCTGCTTTGCACTTCGCAAGGGAATTCATCGTCAAGTAAACCGAATCCCTCGCCCATAGAACCAATCTTGATAGGCCTCTGGTCCTTGTATGCTTTCTTGATAAGAGAGATTGCCTTATCATGCTTAGATCTTGTGATTTGATTGCCCCCGTATAACCGCCATCGCATAGAGTCATATAGCACATGGACGACTACAGTTTTACAATTAAGGGGAAATTGTTCTCCTGATTTTAACGGGCTTAGAGTTAAAATAAATCTGCCCGTTTTTATTTCGTTTATGCTTTTTACTCGAAATAGCCAGCCATCGCCTCCGGCAAGGGCGACGCTCGTCAGCAAGCAAATAAACATGATTGAAGTTCTTATATAGTTCATAGACCTCTGTCGTTCAGATCCTGTTCACTTTGAAAAGCTCTGAGTATCGCGTTTGTATGCCTTAGCTGCTTCTCTTACCCGGTTTCTCGGAGGTGTGTTCTTCGCAAGCGCATTCAAAAGGTTTCTCGATACTGCCGTTATCTCCTCAACGGCAGCAATGAATGCAGCTTCGTTGACTTTAGAAGGTTTGTAAAATCCGCTCACTTTCCTTACGAATTGCAGCGAGGCCGCACTGATCTCTTCGTCCGTCGCTAGTGCTTCTAAGTTGAAGAGTGTTTTGATGTTTTTACACATAGCGTTGCCTCGATCTGTCAGAGTCACCCAAACAGTTAGTCATAGCCACTCCCTATTGTCTAAGCCCCTCACCTACAATACAATCTTTCAGTGTGTCTACCTCCTTCAAAGAATTTCTGAGGATCGTTCAGTCACATCACTAATATAATAGTATCGAAAAGTCTTGTCGGAAGATAGCGCAGACCAGTATATTTCAACTAACTCAGGCATGGCTTTCTATCTTGGCATAGTAAACATGGTGGGAGAAACGGAGATTGACGTATAATCTTATTGTTGGTGTTGCAGGGGTAATCAGCTTAATCCTTTTCTTCATATTCATCGGCTTGGCCCATGAACTCAAACCAGGTGAAGACGCAGTGAACCTATGGCTCTTTTCGTAGCACCTATTGTTATTAATATTTGCTATGCTGGGGGCTGGCTGCACAGTATCTGGGTTTTACCATTAGCAACCTAGTGTTTCCGGCTGAGTTGAGTGCACTAGAGATAACAATTAACTCTGATGCCGCTTTTAGCGGTTTTAGCCTTTGTATCAATTATGATTAATTAATCTTGATTAACCAGCAGGAATAATATCTATATATCAGATATATACATCACACTGAAAATTATGAAGACTTATGCTAAAGAATTGTGGAATATCGAAATGTTATGCTTGAATCAGGGCAGTCGGACTCGGTAAAATCGTGGAAATTGCGCAGCGTTATGATTAATTCGACGAATTAAATTGCTTAATTCCACAATTTGGGCATAGGGATATGCCCAAATTGATGCCATATCCTTGCCCAGTTGAAGTACTTTGCGTATGATAACAAGAATGTTGTTAATAATATAGTTCAATCGAGAGCGAGATAATGAAAAAGTGTCCCTTATGCGCTGAAGATATTCAAGACGACGCAATAAAGTGTAAGCACTGCGGTGAGTTTCTGGATAGGTCTACCCCGACCCGCTTTACAGAATATAAATTGCCATGGTATTTCAGAAAGACCTTCATTATCATCGCACTTCTCTCTGTCGGGCCTCTGGCATTGCCGCTGATTTGGTGGCGTCCACAAACGTCGCGGGCATGGAAGATTGGACTCACCATGGCAATCCTTGTTATCAGTTGGATCTTGTTCCAGGCCACGATGGAATCCATTCGAACAATCAAGGACTACTACCAGCTACTTAAAGGTATAAATTAGCTGCAACGCTCCCCATGAGAATCTGACTGCACTCTATACCATCTATTGAGAGTTCGTGTTTGATCCTTCGGTGCTTCTTGATATAACAAAAGTATCACCAACTAATACTTTCTGGGAGGATACCATGACAGCAAAAGAGTTGTTTGAAGAAGCGCAGGTACTTTTCATTGAAGGGAATATACAGGGCAGTATCGACCCCTTTACGAAAGCTCTCGACGCCGGATACGATCCGTTCATAATCCATCTTAGCAGAGGCGTCGCCTATTTGAGGATCGAAGCAACCGATAAGGCGGCAGAGGATTTCGGGAAGGCCGTGCTGCTTAAGATTGACAACCCGCGGGCCTATTTCTACAGAGGCATGGCTGCCATGATGTCTGGCAAGAACGAGGCCGCCATACTTGATTTCAACAAAGCGATGGACTTGAAGGCCGGATTCAGTCTGGCCCTACTGGCTCGAGCGACGGCTTACTCTCTGCTAAACAGGATGGAAGAGGCAGCTGCAGATGTAATGAAGCTCGTCCCTCATCTCGACTCTAATCTGCAGTCATTCGTCGACACATATGGATTGGTCAGGACCGAGATGTGGAAAGTCATGGCCGAGGTTTCAGGTGAAAGGCCAAGGAAAGCAATCGAGATGACTCCTGAGGAGATAGAGAAGGTAAAGAAGTTCCTTGGCCAAAAGGCTTAAGGCTGTTTTCAATATGTAATGATAGTTTCGGGTCGAAAAGAACACTTTCAAAAAGTGTTATATTTTAATTAATAATTCTATTTCCACGGAGGGAATATGGTGACGAAGGGAAAAGTATCGACCTCAAAGGTAGTGAAGACGTCTAAGCCAAAAAAGAGTGTAAAGAAAGCATCACCAAAGAAGCAGAAAGAGCTTAAGAGTGGCAGCCATTATGAATGTGGTGTATGCGGCCTTGGGGTAACAGTCGATGAAGTTTGTGGCTGTGCTGATTTCTGCGACGTAATCTGTTGTGGCGAACAGATGAAGCCGTCAAAGTAAGTCTTGTAGTGCTTTGCGGGCACTAAATAAAATACCCCCTGTTTCAATAAAATGAAACAGGGGTAAGCAGCGATACTATAGGGCCGCTTTGAGATTCTTGCCGGCGGTGAACTTGACAGTCTTGCTGGCTTTGATTTTAAGACATAAAGCGGGAATTCCCGGTAATTGATTGCCGGGATGAAAGCGCCGCTGTTGGTTATTACAGTTCTTATTCTTGACAAACGTCCAGAATTGCTTTTAGATAGGAAGATGCGCGAGTTATCTAACGATACACCTACACATACGCGTGCTAAGCGCACCAAGAGGCCCAAACATACTGTAGTTACCCGTGCGTTTGATTTCCCCATGGAGGTAAGCGCAAAGCAGGCTGACCGGCTGTGGATGTGGGTCGGCGCTTGCTGGCGACTGCGCAATGACCTGGTTGCCGATCGCGCTGACAACCGTACAGCGAATAAGCTTCTCAAGCAGCAAGGTGTGACGGACATTCACTATCTCACCCAACCAGATCAGTATACGGCCATTCACGAATACGTCCTACACGACACCGCACTCTCTAAAGTCCACAGCCAGGTCAGACAGAATGTGGCTGTTAGAGTTGCTGAAGGGTATAAACGGTTCTTCGAAGCTCTCAAAGAAGGGAAGACTGATGTCTACCCGCCCAAGTTCATCGAGAGAAAGAAGTACCGCAGCATCACCTTCCCGCAATACGGTCCTGCTGCAAAAATCAAAAACGGCAAGCTGCACCTTTCGGGACTCGGAGAGTTTCGGCTGTTCGACTACCGTAAGGTCAAGGGGAAACCCAAGACCGTTACGATCAAGTTCAAGCAGGGCAGGTGGCACTGCGTAGTTACAGCCGAGGCCCAGGAGAAAGATGTTCTGGATATGCTTACCTCTTCGGACTTTCGTCCTGACGCTGGGGCAGACACCGGACTGACTGCCTTGCTGACAGATTCCGAAGGCGTCAAGTACGATCCGCCAAAAGCTTGGTACGATTACCGCAGACGACTCCGGTCTGCACAAAAGAAACTGTCCAGGCAGTTTGAAACGAGAGAACTTGGGTACAAGAATCAGGTTGAACTGGCGAAAGCTGCCGGTCGGCCAATCTCAGCACTCAAGGACATCCCCTATTCCAACCGGCTGAAGGCCCAGATCAAGGTCGTTGCCAAGATACATACCAAGATAGAGCGCATCAGGGACCATCACCACAAGAAGAATGCTTCAGTTATTTCGAATCGGTACCGCAAGGTAGCTGTAGAGGAGCATTCCGTGGGTTTTATGATCCGCAACCGGAAGCTTGCGAAAGTGGCTTCCGATCGGGCAATCCACAAGCAAAAGCTCCTGCTCAAGAGCAAGCTTGGTAACAAGCGGTACATTGCGGAGCCAAACCAGACGGAGAACGGAGGCAACTCACAGACCTGCACCTGTGGTGCTCATGTCCCGAAGGAACTTTCAGGCAGGGTCCACCACTGTCCGGCATGCGGGCTTACTGCCGGTCGTGACCATGTGGCGGCCAATATCGTAGCAATCATAGCATTCGGATTTGCAAGTCTTACCCTGGGAGCGGGGTCACACTCTCCGGAGGCCGGGCAGGTCTTCGTCAGACGTGGAGAGGACAAGGCACTGCGTGGCGAATGCCATCTGTGCGAGTCGGAGGTCATCCCGGCTTCAGAGTCCTCCTGGAAGCGTCAACTTCTACAGGCGCGGGGACAAAGTACCACGGATGGGGAACCTACCGTGGAAGGCAAGACTTGTGAGCATCTTTAGGACACTCCGGAGTTGCCACATGAGCCGCAATCAGTCTGCTAGTGCAAAGCGCCAAGCGCGGAACCTGAGTTGTCTTCAGGGGATGCCCCTGATTTCAATCAGGGGAGGATGTCACAGATAATGTTGCCGGATACTAAATCAAAACGATTTCGGATTTTGATGGAGAGTTGTTCATGGCGATGAGATGGTTAATACCGGTGGCACGTGTCTGGGCCATTGTCGACGGGATAAGCGCCCGCCACCACAACCTTGCCCCGCGTGTTCACATACATCACGCCTTGCGTGTTCCCATAAACGATCGCCAAGTTGCCATTGAATTTGAGACTCGCCAGATGAAAGCGGTTACCTTAAGTGATTCTTTCCCAGGTCGTTCAAGAAAGCCTTGTGCTCTGAGAAACCAGCCGAATCTGAATACAGCGGGGCAAGCCACCCGCTGTAGAAATTCCAACAGCTGCTGTAATGATCACGGCAACGAGAATCAAAGTTCTATGTAGTTCCCATCCCACAATCCTCCTTATTGGTACCCTTGACGTCTGAGCTTATAATCTCGCTCGGCAGCGGATAGCAAATTGATTCTCATATTCCTTATCTAAACCGAAGTTCCGCATAGCATTGATAGTAAATTCACAATAAGCAATTGAAAAGTATAGGCAATGGGTTTTTATATTGCAAAATACGTACCCATGTAATAATAATATATAGCTTGTAATAAGATAATTAATATGCTACAGTAGTAGTCATGTACATAGACCGAGTACCAAACCGCAACTCCCCGCCTGCAATCCTGCTCAGAGAATCCTATAGGCAGGGCGGCAAAGTCCTTAAACGCACGATTGCCAATCTTTCAGATTGGCCCGCTCATATTGTGGATGGACTGCAAGCGCTTTTGCGCGGTGCAGTTGCCGTTGAAAGCCTTGAAAATACCTTTGATGTGCGCCGTAGCCTTCCATACGGACATGTGGCTGCAGTGCTGGGGACGCTAAGAAAAATCGGTCTTGATAAAGTCATTGATCGGCAGGACAGCAGACAACGACATCTTGTACTTGCAATGATAGCTGCACGCATCATAGAGCCCGGCTCAAAGCTTTCTACTGTGAGAGGATTGTCGGAGGAGACGGCCTTCAACAGTTTGAATGAAGAACTGAGCATCGGTTCTGTTAATGAGGATGATCTTTACAGGGCAATGGATTGGCTTTTGGAGCGTCAGGACGTTATACAAAGCGCATTTGCCAAAAGGCATCTTAGTAATGGGGCATTGGTACTTTATGATGTGAGTTCTACTTATTTTGAGGGGCAGAGTTGTCCGCTGGCGCATCACGGTCATTCAAAGGATGGCAAGGGCGAACATCTTCAGATTGTGTTTGGCCTTCTCTGTAATGTTGAAGGGTGTCCGGTAGCAGTAGAAGTTTTTGAGGGCAATACTGCTGATCCTAAAACTCTGTCCTCGCAGATACAGAAGGTGCGACAGCAGTTTGGCCTTGAACGGGTGATATGGGTAGGAGACAGGGGGATGCTCACGGAGGCAAGGATAGACAAAGAGTTACGAGGGGTGGAGGGGCTTCAGTGGGTGACGGCCTTACGTTATCCTGCAATACGCAGGCTGGTTTTAGATGGGGTTTTGCAACTGTCTCTATTTGATGAACGGGACATGGCTGAAATAATTCATCCGGAGTATCCAGGGGAACGGTTAATTGCATGCCGGAATCCTTTGATGGCGGACAGACGGTCACGGAAAAGGCAGGAGTTGCTTGAAGCCACTGAGCGTGAACTTGAAAAAATAGTAAAGGCAACAATCCGGCACAAGAACCCCTTGAAGGGCAAAGACGCAATAGGCATTAGGGTTGGAAAGATAATAGGGAAATATAAAATGGGTAAGCATTTTGAAATAGAAATAACAGATCAAAGCTTCACTTATCGGCTCAACGTGGAGAAGATTGCCGAAGAGGCTGCATTGGATGGGATTTATGTAGTACGCACAAGCGTGCCTAAAGAAGTGCTGGATGCTGAGTCGTCGGTGTGGGCTTATAAGAAGCTTTCTGAGGTCGAGCGCGCTTTCAGAAGTTACAAGACTGTGGATCTTAAAGTGAGGCCTATCTATCATTATTTAGCAGACAGGGTAAGAGCGCATGTGTTTTTATGCATGCTTGCATATTATGTTGAATGGCACATGAGGGACAAGCTTGCGCCGATACTGTTTGACGACGATGATAGTGAAGCAGGCGAGGCATTACGGGAGTCTATAGTTGCTCCGGCGCAACGCTCTGCCCGTGCATTAGCCAAGGCTGGGACGAAACAGACTGCAGAGGGGATGCCCGTCCATAGCTTTCAGACTCTGCTTAAAGATCTTGCTACCATTGTAAAAAATCATATTGAGCCTAAAATGCAAGGAGGAATTCCCTTTTGCAAGATTACGCGTCCAACTTCACTTCAGAAAAAAGCGCTGGACTTGCTTGGCATAAAGCTGCAATGTACCCAGTAATCAAATACTGAGATCACAACATCATGCTGTAATTCAAGAGAATAGCCTCTTTGTTCATGCGGAACGTCGGTCTAAAAGGTTATCAAAAGTGTTCATCCGCAATCCCTCTTCACTTGTCCGTATCCTGTTCCAAACTCTTGAGCTTCCTTATCATGGGCACGAAATTGAAATAACTCACATCATCCACGGGTAGATCAAGTTTAGTGCCCCATACTACCCATGACGCATCATAATTTCTGACTCTCGGAAACCCGAGGGCCTTCAGCACAAAATATGTGTTGGCCGCCCTAGTCCCAGTCTGGCAGTATGTTATGATCTCTTTTTTTCTGTCGAGTTTGGAATATCTCATAGCAAGTTCGCTTAAAGGCTTGAGTTCCGTCGTTCCATCAATATAATTCTCCTCGAAATTCATGTTTACAGCACCGGGTATGTGCCCACCACGGAGTGACCTAACGTCAGAGCCCTTGTACTCGGCTGGTGTGCGGACATCGAGCATAATTACATTAGGATTCTTCAGATTATTTTTAACATAGGAGGTAGTGGCGTACTTGCCATGGTCGGGCTTTGCCATGAAAACAGTAGCGGGCAACTTTTGCTCCACGGTCGAAAGTCCGCCCTTCCAGCCTTCAATCCCTCCGTTTAGCACATGAAGGCCCTTCATGCCAAGGTAGTCGAGCATCCAGTACGCAAGATAGGCGACTTCCCGACCTTCGCCATATAGCACGACTTCCATGCCGATGCTAAGGCCTTTTTCGCCGAGGACTTTATTTAATTCAGGTATCGGTAAAAGGATATCATCAGGTTTTGTTTGCAGGTCATTTACTGAAATATTTATGGCCCCCGGCATATGTCCTTCCAGATAGGCAGGCCTTTCTCTGACATCCACCAGGATGAAATGCCCGTTATTTTGGGCAAGCCATTGGTCATTAACGAGAGGCTGGTTGATTGTGACGCCCGAAGCAAAGCTTGTCATAACACCGAGGAGCAAAGCCCCTGTAATAGGCAAAAGAACTTTCAACAGTTTCATGAGAACTCCTTAGGCGCGGATACTCGGTAATGCATTGCCGAGAGGAGCGCCTGTCTTTGATTGATAGGAATAGCCGTCAGCCCTGTGAATCACAGAGCAGTGTTTATAGCTGATACCCTGAACAACACCAGCAGCAGTCGACACATTGAAATAACCCATGCTCGGGGTTTTAACCCCGAGTGGTTGACTTATTATCCCCTTTTTACGTTAAACGTCATGCTCGAAATGCCGTCCCAATTAAGGCCAACAATGCTCCTCGCTTTTGGCTCACTATGCCATTTGAATGATTGGGAGGGGCACGCTATGTTGAGGCAGTAATTCCAATCAGTCGCCGAATGCCATGTGAGACACCACATCGATATCGATACTTTTGACCCCCGGCACACCTTGTATCCTCTCGGTTATTTTTTCGATGAGTTTTTCTTCGCGGTACTCCGAGGAACTTATCTTTATATATATGTCGCCCTTCTTTGCCATGACTTCGGCATTGATGGCCTGATCTATCATCGCGACCTTCACCCGTGCTTCAAGCAGCTTGTCTTCTAATGCCATCTTTGACTCCGGTGTGACCTTGAAGTGGCCCAATCTGACAGTATGGCAGATTATGTCTACGGCATCATCGACGTTTATTTTCTTAATATGAAAAAACAGGTCATACAAGCTAGGGTCGTCGGTATCGATCCCATAAAGATGCTGACTCCATTTGCTTCTTTCTTCGTCATCGTTTTTTAGTATGCGAAAAGCCTCTTCTTCTGGAATATTCTCCCGCTCCATTTCCAATTTCACCCGATCTGCCATGTCCGACAGAATCCTAACCTTGAGCACATGAGAAATCCCTTTGAGAAGGAATTGCCCTGCTAGGCCATGATATACGATATTGTCTCTCTGCATATGCTCCAGAAAGCAGAGCTGATAATATGCGACGAATTTTTCTTTTCCATAGGAAAACTTGTCGAAGATGGAAGGCGCATCATGCAGCGCCCTTATGAGCTTTACTTCAGGAATGTTGAATTCACGGGAAGTTTCGACGATTGCCTCGCGGGCGATACATTCGTAGCCCAGCTCTTTTGCTACTTTTTCTGCAACTTCCTTACCCCGGGTATATGAACCTCTTGAGATTGTGATTATAGACATTGCAACCCCCTTTATTTTAGTTTAACGACTACCATATATGCCATATTTTGCCGAAGCATAATGTTTCGACTGGACATTTGCATCAGTCAGGTGCAAACCATATTTGACCCCAATTAGCAAGGGGTTACCCATTACTTCTCGAGCGCATGCTTTATGGATCCCTTTAAATCTTTGATTCGAATGGGTTTCGGAAAGAAGTCATAGGCAGACTCTCTCAGTGCTTCTATCGCCGTATCGAGATTGGCGAATGCAGTGATCATGATGACTTTGGTATCAGGATGAGAGTTCTTGACGGATCTTAGCACCTCCATTCCGTCGATTCCCTTCATCTTGTAATCGGTTACCAGAACATCGAAACTCTGGCTCTTAAGCCTCTCGAGTGCGGAATCGCCACTTAAATATGTCTCTACATAATATCCGTCCTGCTCCAGTGACATTCTCGCCATATCGCCCACAATCTGTTCGTCGTCGATCACCATAATTTTGTGTATCATGTGCTCCTCCTAATTTGGGACTCAAAATGCTGACTTAAGATTTTTGAACCTTGAAACGCTTTACTGCTTCCACCAGATGTATTAAATGTTGTAACAGCTTTTTTAAAATCTTTTCCCATAAAGACCACCTTTCTCGGCATAGTAAACGCTTCTGGGGAGATGCCCAATGAAATTTCATAAATGAAACAATACCAAAACTATAGATTCCGGAATGAGCCATACAACCTAACTCTTTAAAATAGCAGAAATTAAGCTGCTCCGAAATGAATGCTTAGAAAAGAAGATTAAGCTGCGGGAGGTGAAAGATCGGAAGATAATAACCGAAAATTATCAGACAGCGCCTTGTAATAGATCGGCCTGCATTGACCTGATTCCTCCGGTAAAAAATCCGGTTGATTCCCTTCTGATATAGGCATGCTGTGCAGCAGTGCAAATTTCAGCATCGTATCTTTAGGGATTATTGTGCGGGCTTTGTGTATGATGATCTCCTCAGTTGAGCGGCCCTTGTTACCGTCATCACGGGCAAACTTTATACAGATAAGCTTCTCGAATAAAATATGCAGTGCTTTAGCAGAGGATGCAGCTTTATAGTCCAACGGGACAATTCCGGTGTGGCTGTTACCGTCTTGATGAAACATCATGGGGGACAAGACATAAACAAGGAATACTGCGGCTAAAAACAGGCTAACTATATTTTTTCTTTCCAATTTCATAACTATAGCGTGATTTATATATTATTTATTAATTACTATAAAGTAAGTCATTGTCAAGTAATCGAATTTATGAGCATATCGAATATTTGATAAGAAGTTCGTTCTCTTTCTTGGGCTGTCCAATCGCAATGTCATTTACAACTGTAAAGAATGTGCAAATTCGCTTCCCTGGAATATACTAGCCTTATATGGCAAAAGGCAACCGGTTCGGGTTCATTCCGTAGATAGTGTATATTCTGGGCCCTTCTTCGTAGTAGTGGATGACTATACTTTGGTGGACTTTTGGCGCACCAGCGTGTATCTATTTATTTAGCTCCAATATGGATTTAGCTATTGTAAATGCAAATGAAGAGCCTGGGCGACCGGTGCTACAGACAAAGGACTAAGAGAATCGCCCAAACTATTTGCTTCTTCAATATACTAATTAAAAGCTACGTCATTTTGAGACTGCGATCTTTTGGTAAGAAGTAAGCCCCCTCTTGAATTCTCTAATATGTCTTGTACGAGACGTAATTAACTGCGAGGCAGACTATATTTCTTCCCGGAAATCTAGACAGACGATTCACTGGCATTAGTGTTGATATTCCACATCGATAGGCTTGTTTTATATAACGAATTAGACTATCATAGGCTCTACAGAAGGCAACTGTACTGTATCAAGTAAAGCCTACCTGGAAGACCGATTGTAAATGCGATCAGGGTTAAAAGCGGATGACTAATAAGCACAGAGATAAACTCAGTATTCTTGTCATGGGATCACTTGGAGTTGTATTCGGTGATATAGGTACAAGTCCTCTGTATACCTTTAGGGTCTGTTTCTCAAGTTTTTTTGCAATATCTCCTACGGCAGAGAATGTGCTGGGGCTTGCTTCACTTATATTCTGGGCATTGACCCTTACTGTAAGTATAAAATATGTACTATTTATTCTCCGCGCGGATGACGATGGTGAGGGTGGCATGTTTGCCATGTTAGGGCTATTGCACAAGAACATGGGAGCCAAGCTTAGCCGGAATCTAATTCTCGTAATGTGTTTCGGCGCGGCATTGCTTTATGGTGATGGTCTCATCACCCCGGTGATATCTGTGCTTTCTGCATTGGAAGGATTAGAGGTGGCAACATCTCAGGCCAAACCGTTTGTACTGCCTATGACATGCCTGGTGCTCATTTCTCTGTTTCTATTGCAAAGCCGTGGTACGGGACGTATCGGTAAATACTTTGGTCCAATCATTTGCATCTGGTTCGTCTCCATTGCTGCGCTGGGAATCAACGCAATCCTAACTAAACCTGAAATACTTTTGGCGGTTGATCCCAGGCAAGCGATCTGGTTTTTCATCCGCAACGGTTGGCGCGGATACCTGATCCTTGGAGCGGTAGTATTGTGCGTCACCGGATGCGAGGCCCTATATCTGGACATGGGACATTTTGGGAGTAAAGCTATCCGTATTTCGTGGTATGGATTGGCGCTGCCCGCTCTGTTGTGCAATTATTTCGGCCAAGCTGCGCTGGTTCTTGCCAATCCAAAATATATTGAGGCCCCATTTTATGGGCTGGTACCACAGACTTTGCTCTATCCTATGGTGGGTCTTGCCACTGCGGCCACGATCATTGCCTCGCAGGCCATTATTTCCGGTGTTTTTTCCATGACCAGGCAGGCGATGCAACTGGGCTATATACCACGCATGAGAGTCATTCATACTTCCGAGATGGCAGAGGGCCAGGTATACATACCTGTCATCAATTTCATGATGCTCTTTGCCGCTGTTGCTTTGGCACTAGGCTTCAAGCAGTCCGACAACTTAGCTGATGCTTATGGCATAGCGGTCACAGGCGACATGTTCATCACGTCCACAATTTTTTTTATCATAAGCCGGAAAATATGGGGCTGGAGTCTATGGAAAACTTTACCTCTTGTGGCGACTTTTTGGGTGGTTGATGGGTCTTTTTTAACTTCTTGCATGCTTAAGTTTTTGACCGGGGGATGGTTCCCCGTGGTTACTGCCCTTTGTATACTTATGCTCATGGTCACTTGGCGAGACGGCTGGGACTCACTTGCTGATAAGATCTACGGCATGCAGACGCGTATAGATAGTTTTGTAAAGCTTATTTCGACTAGCAAACCGTTGCGCAGTCCTGGGACAGCTGTTTTTCTTTCCACATTTCAGACTGACGTGCCACCGATGCTCCAGTTTCACTTGAACCACATTCGAGCCTTGCATGAAAAGATTCTGATACTATCAATCCTCACCACCGATATCCCTGAAGTTGCAGATAAAGACAAACTTGAAATTAGAAATCTTGGTCAAGGGCTATACCGTGTTACAGCGCAGACAGGATTCATGGAAACTCCTGACGTGCCGGCCTTACTTGCGTTGGCCAGATTTAAAATACCTGACTTGGATCTTCCAAGTACTGTCTATTACCTTGGAAGATTGTCTCTGGTTCCGGCAAAGGAAAGAAGCATGGATCCGATACGCAGGTTTTTATTCTTATTTATGCACCGCAACGCGGTGAGTTCGGCAATTTACTACAACATCCCGCCAGATAAGATTTTGGAGTTAGGCGTTCAGCTTGAATGGTAGACGCGTCAAAATTACTGATGACTATAACATCGAGCAGACTTTGCCTCTAATATTGCAGGGGGGGCCACAATTAACACCGCAAATGCCTTCTACTTAAGGTCTTTAGTCTGCCGGTGCGGCTTTTTTGCACGATGTTTCTTCCGGAAATCTTAACGAAACTCTTCTCCTTCAATATAGTCTGCGACTGAAAACCTTCATTTCCGCAGACACCATAAATGTGATGATTGCCTAATAAAACTTTTTTGTGACAGTATTTATCTCGATATTATACTGAGCTGAGGGTTTGAAGGTTGGGACTTTAGTCACATCGTCACACAGTGGCTCCCATGTAAGCAAAAGGCCTACTAACGAATCAGATCAGACCGTACATAAAAAACAGAGAAATCCTTATATGGCAGGGTTATGATACAAGGTATCCTATGAAAAGTTACGCCATTGGCGGCTATTTTCAGTGAGGAAATGGAGGCTATTCAAATGGGACAGGCAACAGAGATGAAGAAGATAGAGTGTCCGGCACCCTGCAGTTTTTCGGTAAAAAGCCATGACGAGAAGGAGATAATCGAGCTGGCAATGCAACACGCAGAGAAGAAACATAACATGAAAATCTCGGAGAAGGAACTCAAGGGAATGGTAAAACCTGCATAAGGCGCGGTCAAACTTTAGCGCACTAGTATGGACCTAATAATCAAGCACTAAGGAGACACTATGGGTTACTCACAAGTCGCGTTGGAAAATAAGCTGTTGGACATGTATCCGGAAATAACACGAAAGGGATTTAAACCGATGATGAGCTTCGATCAGGAGAAGGATTCGTGGGTTGTCAGGCTAAAAGATGGCAAATGTGACTTTACTGTTTATTTAAATAAAAAGGACGCCGATGCGTGCATGGATGGTACTTTCTGCGAAGATTTCGCGACCGAGATAAAAAAGCACCTGGATAAATGCGTCTGTCACTGAGACTCTAGATGACAAAATACTCATAGCGAAATGTCCAACTAGCACGGTTTAAGAGCACGCCTATAACCCCCGGATATCGGTCCCACGCCGATCTCCGGGGTGGGATCAGAAACAGCTTGCGATGCAGAGACGATCGTGGCAGTGTCACGTAATATGTGTGATTCACAGACTCCGACGCAGTGCTTCAACCCATTGTTATACGATTTCTCCCAGCTGACTTGCTCTCGTACAAAAGCATATCCGCTCTTTTAATGATGCTATCAATCGTATCCTCATTCTTAACTAGCGTGGCTCCAATCGAAATCGTAACATGTAACTTATTGTTTTCATGCATAATGAATGATTTTTCCACTAGTGATCGCAACCTGTTAGCCATCCGTTCAAGGTCGAAATAATTTATATGGCGGATAATACCAATAAACTCTTCGCCCCCCCAGCGACCATAAAGGTCAAACGGCCTTGAGTTGGCAACAAAAGTATTAGCAACAAATTTAAGGACATTGTCACCAGTATAATGACCATACATATCATTAAAGTTTCTAAAATGGTCTATATCTATGAAAAGAATGCCGAATGTAATATCGAAACGCTTTTTCTCATCAAACCGGTTTCGTATTTCTTTTTCAATATAGTTCCTGTTTGCTAGCTGCGTTAGCGTGTCAAGTAAAGCTAGTTTCTCAAGCTCCTTAATTCTCAATTCGTTGGCACTTCGATTACTGATATCAGTGAATAACTCAATTCCACCAATCACGTTGCCCTCAGCATTTGTCAAAACACTAGTACGAACAGAAATCGGGATTCTGTGTCCGTCCCTATGGTGCATATAAATTTCAGATTCACGCGATTTCCCATCTCCAAGACATTCTGCCAGAGGGCACATTCCAAAACAGAGATCATTTCCGTCGTCGTCGACGTGATTGAGGATATTATCAGCACAGGACCTGCCGATGACCTCGGCGGCGGAATAGCCTGATATTTCCTCTGCTGCTTTATTCCAGTATGCTATTGTTCTATCCAGATCTGTCACATATAGCCCGTCGCGCAAGTTGTTTAGAATCCTGTCAAAAGAATCCTTATCGAAATTCATAGTGACTCCTATTAGGTCAGCCACATATAAAAAAAGACGTTGAGATAACTGCAATCAAAACTTTAAGACATAAAGCGGGAATTCCCGGTAATTGATTGCCGGGAAGAAAGCGCCGCTGTTGGTTATTACAGTTCTTATTCTTGACAAACGTCCGGAATTGCTTTTAGATAGGAAGATGCGCGAGTTATCTAACGATACACTTACACATACGCGTGCTAAGCGCACCAAGAGGCCCAAACATACTGTAGTCACCCGTGCGTTTGATTTCCCCATGGAGGTAAGCGCAAAGCAGGCTGACCGGCTGTGGATGTGGGTCGGCGCTTGCTGGCGACTGCGCAATGACCTGGTTGCCGATCGCGCTGACAACCGTACAGCGAATAAGCTTCTTAAGCAGCAAGGTGTGACGGACATTCACTATCTCACCCAACCAGACCAGTATACGGCCATTCACGAATACGTCCTGCACGACACTGCACTCTCTAAAGTCCACAGCCAGGTCAGACAGAATGTGGCTGTTAGAGTCGCTGAAGGGTATAAACGGTTCTTCGAAGCTCTCAAAGAAGGGAAGACTGATGTCCACCCGCCCAAGTTCATCGAGCTAAAG
Source organism: uncultured Nitrospiraceae bacterium (assembly GCA_963736105.1). Taxonomy (GTDB): domain Bacteria; phylum Nitrospirota; class Thermodesulfovibrionia; order Thermodesulfovibrionales; family Dissulfurispiraceae; genus Fen-1308. The sequence goes on from CAVTNL010000002.1 coordinate 27,167, forward strand.
AAGTACCGCAGCATCACCTTCCCGCAGTACGGTCCTGCTGCAAAAATCAAAAACGGCAAGCTGCACCTTTCGGGCCTCGGAGAGTTTCGGCTGTTCGACTACCGTAAGGTCAAGGGGAAACCCAAGACCGTTACGATCAAGTTCAAGCAGGGCAGATGGCACTGCGTAGTTACAGCCGAGGCCCAGGAGAAAGATGTTCTGGATATGCTTACCTCTTCGGACTTTCGTCCTGACGCTGGGGCAGACACCGGACTGACTGCCTTGCTGACAGATTCCGAAGGCGTCAAGTACGATCCGCCAAAAGCTTGGTACGATTACCGCAGACGACTCCGGTCTGCACAAAAGAAACTGTCCAGGCAGTTTGAAACGAGAGAACTTGGGTACAAGAATCAGGTTGAACTGGCGAAAGCTGCCGGTCGGCCAATCTCAGCACTCAAGGACATCCCCTATTCCAACCGGCTGAAGGCCCAGATCAAGGTCGTTGCCAAGATACATACCAAGATAGAGCGCATCAGGGACCATCACCACAAGAAGAATGCTTCAGTTATTTCGAATCGGTACCGCAAGGTAGCTGTAGAGGAGCATTCCGTGGGTTTTATGATCCGCAACCGGAAGCTTGCGAAAGTGGCTTCCGATCGGGCAATCCACAAGCAAAAGCTCCTGCTCAAGAGCAAGCTTGGTAACAAGCGGTACATTGCGGAGCCAAACCAGACGGAGAACGGCGGCAACTCACAGACCTGCACCTGTGGTGCACCTGTCCCGAAGGAACTTTCAGACAGGGTCCACCACTGTCCGGCATGCGGGCTTACTGCCGGTCGTGACCATGTAGCGGCCAATATCGTAACAATCATAGCATTCGGATTTGCAAGTCTTACCCTGGGAGCGGGGTCACACTCTCCGGAGGCCGGGCAGGTCTTCGTCAGACGTGGAGAGGACAAGGCACTGCGTGGCGAAAGCCATCTGTGCGAGTCGGAGGTCATCCAGGCTTCAGAGTCCTCCTGGAAGCGTCAACTTCTACAGGCGCGGGGACAAAGTACCACGGATGGGGAACCTACCGTGGAAGGCAAGACTTGTGAGCATCCTCGGGACACTCCGGAGTTGCCACATGAGCCGCAATCAGTCTGCTAGTGCAAAGCGCCAAGCGCGGAACCTGAGTTGTCTTCAGGGGATGCCCCTGATTTCAATCAGGGGAGGATGTCACTTATGCTAATGCTTCGGTAATACGTCGTTTAAAAATGTCCCCAGCCCCTTGTCTATGCGCTGTACGTGCATTATCCGCGAGTTTGTTATCCACTTGGAAAACTCTGCGATAAACTGCGTACTAGGTTTCACTGTCTCAAGATCTACCCTGAACTCTCGAAAATCGCTTGTAAAGGCATTATGTGCTGACCTGTGGTGTTCTGCGTCAGCATAGCCAAGATTTAAATATTCACCCATATATCGTTGCTCAACTCCAAAGTGATTGGCGATGTATGAATCAAGGAACGTGAATAAGCATACATATCTCTTTCTCAGCCATCCCGTCATCAAGGGCTTTCTGCGAAAATTAGGTTAGCGCAGCACCGTCAGCTATCTTATAGTTGTTTTGAAGCTTTTCGTGATATCCTGAAGATCGGAAGATAGCCTGGCAAGATTTGTCGATGCCGATGCAATCTCCCTAGCGCCACCACTCGTCTCTTTTGACGTGGAAGCCACGACCTCTATATCCATAGAAATATGTTCGGAAACGCTGGACATCTCCTCTGTAGCCGATGCAATCTGCTGCACCATTGACTGTAACGACTGCATGCTCTCCAAAATCATGTGGAGCGCGTCACCTGCCTCGGCAGATAGCGAAACGCCTTTGTCGACACTGCGCTGACTTTGTGTCATCGCCGCTACGGCTTTAGTAGTCTCGTCACGGATAGCAGTTATCATCGTCCCAACCTCAGCGGTCGCCTTGGTAGTTTTGTCTGCCAACTTTCTTACTTCATCGGCAACAACCGCAAAGCCCCTGCCCTGTTCCCCAGCTCGCGCGGCCTCTATTGCAGCATTAAGAGCCAGTAAGTTTGTCTGGTCAGCTATGTCCTTTATGACATCAACGATTGCGACTATTTGCTTGGAGCGCTCACCGAGAGAGGTTATAATCTCTGAGGACTGTATGACATTGGTCGATATGTGCCTCACTTCATCTATTGCCTGTCTCACAACCTCCTCGCCGTTTTGTACTATCTTAAGGGTGTCATCAGCTGAGGTTGATATGCCGGATGCATTTTTAGCGATATCGATTACTGTTTGTGACATTTCGGTGGCAGCTGTTGCCACCTGTTCTGACTTGCTCGTCTGTTTATCAATGCGATCTGCCATCTGCTGTACAGTCGCCGACAATTCCTCTGACGCAGAGGCAACCTGCGAGGCATTGCTTGCGACGTTTCCCATGGCGGTATTCAATAAATTCCCCAGCTGGTTCTTAGTTTTATTAAGGGCAATGCTCAAAAGACCAGCCTCATCATGCGAATTGATCTGGAGGTCGGCAATCGTAAAATCACCTTCTGCCAGTTTGTCGGCAAAAACCACCCCTAACTTGAGTGGTTTGGTTATAATACGGGCTAGCAGCAAAGCTGATAGAATAATCACAATGCACAGCACTGCCGCACCGGCTAGCACCTTTTTTCGGACTTGTGACATTTCAGCGGTAATGTCGTCGATATAAATGCCACTGCCAATAATCCAACCCCACGGACTGTAAAGTTTCACGTAACTTATTTTAGGAACCGGTTTATCTTGACCGGGCTTTGGCCACATGTAATCTACAAATCCTTCGCCCTTCTCATTGCAGACCTTAACCATTTCGACAAAGAGCTTCTTGCCGTTAGGATCCTTCGTCTCCGACAAGTCCTTACCATCAAGTTCTGGTTTCATAGCATGCATCATCATTATTGGATGTGTATCATTGATCCAGAAGTATTCGGTTTTGTTGTAGCGAAGACTCTTAATGCGAGCAAGGGCTCTTTTCTGGGCTTCCTGAACGCTGAACTCACCCTTTTGTACCCTTGCGTCATAGTCAGCTATTAAGGCAAACGCTATATCTACGGCATTCCTGGTCGCCACCCTCTTTTCATCTGTGATCCGTGATTGCATAAATGGCATAAAATACAAAAAGAGTCCAAGCAACATAAGTGTGATACTTAGAACTGACAGCCCGATAATTTTGGTCGATATCTTGCAACTCCTAAAGCCTATTTTCTTCATTTCCCCCCCCGGGTCATCAACCTATGCTGTGCAGCTAAAAACAATTCTCCCTTTATCTAATTATCGGGCGCATACTGGAAACCTTGAAGCATCAAATGCTCAGTTTTTATTTATTGGGGTTAAGTGATGTGCTTTATTGTCGATAATAATGTTGTGCAGTTGAGCTGTATAATCGGGCTATGGTACTGAAGGCTTGTCGGGAATTACTCTCCCGACAAGGAGGGTTGAATGAGTGATATTGCAATGCTCAAAAGGGTCTCAGATAGTGAACAGTCAGGGACCTGCGATCTTCTGCAGCTAGTAACATTTGGACTTGGCGATGAAGTGTACGCTGTCGATATCCTGAAGGTGCGGGAGATCAACAAGCCGCGGGAGATCACAAAGATCCCTAATGCTCCTCATTACATGAATGGCGTGATCAATCTCCGAGGCCGGGTCATCCCGGTCATCAATCTCAGGAGTCTTTTTGGGTTGCCGCATCGAGAGAATGATGGCAGGACTCGAATCATGATAATGGACATGCAAGGGCTTACGATAGGAGTAGTTGTAGATTATGTGTCCGAAGTACTCAGGATATTGCCCAATATTGTTGAAGCCGCCCCTGCAATGGTATCAGAAAAAGATAGCAATGACTTCATTCGCGGTATCGCTAAGATGGAAGACCGACTTATCATACTTGTCGATATGGATAGCGTCGCAGGACTAGGTGCCCGGCTCCAGGCAATTGAAGACGTGCACAATTCTATGGAATCAGATTGACTTCGCCTCCTCTGTTAATGGCGCCGATTGCCGCCTCTACATCCGCATTACCCGTTAGTATTATTCTCACCGCATCCGGAGAGAGTGGTCGGGATTTTTCCAGGAACTCGGCACCGGTCATTAACGGCATCCGCTGGTCATAAACTATGACAGGCACCTCAATTTCTTTGAGGAAGGCAAGGCCGTAACCGCCTGACAATGCAGTAAGAACCTCATAGTAAGCCCGTATGGTGATCACATTGTTCAGAGGATTAGCAAGATGGAACTCTTCGGCGCAGGTTATGTTGAAAGCGATATGCGTCACAAGTGGAGAATGAATCATCGACCCAATACTCTTAGGGGCAGCTTTGGTTCGGTGAGTAGGTTTTTCATTTTCTATCACAATTCGGGCAAGAGCCAACTCCAGGATATTGTCAGTGACGACTTGGAAGCATTTGTCGAAAGCATGCAGGAGCGATATTTCTAGGAGAATCTGAAACCGTAGTCAATAAAATTGCAGACTTGCATAGCATGTCGAAGTCATCGCGGCAGCCACGTAATAGCTGGCTGTCAGTCTCCTATAGAAAGCTCCCAATGCAGTATCTTTTTCCCTATATGAACAACTGCTATCCGCAACAGTGTGCTCGTCCGATTTTTTTAAAACTAAATTCAGCCACTTATCTGAACCATATCCCTCATTCTCACTCGCCCTTTTTGATGTCAGCCGTGGTTTTTTGATAGAATGAAAGAGTTAATACAAGGAACTTCTCATACTCCAGTGCGGATAACCCGAAATCGGAAGGGAATGTAATGGGGAAAAAACTTAGGATAGTCGCTTGCATAGCGGCAATGGCTGCCATAGCCATAGCGTTTATTGCAGTATTCAATCATAAGAAAGCGGTCAATCCTGAAAGGATAACCCTTGCTGTTGCGGCACAACCAATCTCTGTACCAGTATACGTTGCTTACGAAAAAGGTTTTTTTAAAGATGAAGACCTTCAGGTATCCTTGCCATCATTCAGCGCTGGCAAGGACGCTCTTGCATTGGTCCTGCAGGGCAAAGCAGATTTTTGCACTGTAGCCGACACGCCGATTGTATTTGCTGCCATGAAAGGGAAGAGCTTTTATATCATCGCCACTATGGCGGAGACGACCAAATATATGAAGATCGTTGGCCGTCAAGACAGAGGAATCAGGAGTGCCAGGGATCTCGTAGGTAAGAGAATTGGGGTCACCCTGGGGACAAACGCCGAATATTATCTTGACACCCTGCTTACCTACAACAAGATTGGAAAAACCCGCGTCAAAATTGTCCCGTATAAGGTGGAAGATATGGCCGATGCCTTAATGAAAGGTGATATCGACGCTGCGCTCGCCTGGAGACCTTTCATATCGCGGCTGCAGAAACTCTTGGGGAACAACGCTGTTACGCTTGAAGATGACAGCATTTACAAGATGAATTGGATCATTGCCGGAGATCAAGCTTTCATTTCATCACATCCTGAAACTGTCAAAAAGCTTCTGCGAGCGCTCCGTCGGGCCGAGCGCTACATCATGGAGAATCCAACAGAGTCAGCCCAAATTATAGCTCGTGTTGTTGGTGCTGAAGACAATGCGCTCGACAACTATAACTTCTATCTCCGTCTCGACCAATCACTGCTGGTATTGCTGGAAGATGAGGCGCGATGGGCAATAGACCAACGGCTGACAGACAAGAGTTCCATTCCAAATTTCCTGAATGTGACTTACTCTAAAGGCATGCAGGCAATAGACGGCCAGGCTGTTACGTTAATCCATAAATGAGGCCCTGATGAAGATAACGACGGCCTTGAAGATCAACAGCCTGCTTACCGCTGTTGTTGTCATAATAATGGGAATCATTTTTACCGTCTCGTTTGTTCTGAGGCAGGATACTATGAAAATGGACGCCGTTGCCATGGGCATCGTGACAGGCGCCTTTGAGCTTAATGCTCTAAACAATAGCTATCTCAGCCGCCCGGAAGATCGTCCCCTTGAGCAGTGGAAACTCAAACAGATGGAGCTACTGCAGAGGATTAAAAATTCACCGATACAAAACAATGAACAACGGGTTTTGCTTAAGAGGATTGATGACAATCTTACTGCCATGGGCAAGCTGTTTCAAAGGATTGCATCATCTTATGAGAGTGGTCGCACGCTTCCAGTGTCATCTAAGGAAAACAGACTGGCCGCGCAGCAGCTTGTTCGACTGATGTCTCTTTATTCCCTCGATCTCGTCCGGGATGCTTCGCAGCTAGCGGAGGAGAATCATAAAAAGGTTGCGGCGGTTAGCCGTATAATCTGGCTGTTCATTCCTGCAAGTGCCCTGGTGATGGTGGGCATCGCCATGTGGTTTTCCGCTGTCCTTATCAGACGCATTGGAAAACCTTTTGCACAACTTAGTGCTGGGGCCGAAATAATAGGTTCCGGCAACCTGGATTACCGCTTTGGGATCAGGTCAAACGACGAAGTTGGTGATCTCGCCAGCGCTTTCGACAGCATGACGACACGCCTTAAGCAGATTACGGTTTCACGTGATGAGCTTGCCGGGGAAATAGAAGAACGCAAGCGGACCGAGGAGGCCCTGCGGGGAAGCGAGGAGCGTTTCCGGCTCATGGGAGACACCATTCCCTATGGGGCATGGATGGCAGATGGGGAAGGGCGCAACATATATATTAGTTCGTTGTTCCTGGAACTGGTCGGGATGACTTTCGAGCAGGTGAAGGAGTTCGGCTGGACGGGCAAGATGCGGCCGGAGGATGTTGAACCGACGATGCGTCGGTGGATGGAGTGCGTTCGGACAGGTCGGGACTGGGAGGGGGAAATGCGATTCCCGAGTCCTGATGGACGGTGGCACACGATCTTGTCGCGCGGCAAGCCGGTACGCGATGAGCAGGGGCAGATCAAGGCGTGGGTCGGGATCAACCTGGACATCACCGATCGCAAGCGGGCAGAAATTGAGATCAGAAGACTGAACGACAACCTTATTGCAAGAAACGAGCAGTTGGAGTTCTCTAATAAGGAGATGGAATCTTTCATCTATTCTGTTTCCCATGATCTGCGTGCTCCGCTTCGTCATATATCAGGGTTCGCGGAACTCCTGGAAAAGAACATTGCTGACAAGATTGACGATAAGGGGAAGAGGTATTTTTCTCTTATTCATGATGGATCGGAAAAAATGAGTCGACTTATTGATGATCTTTTGAACCTTTCCAGGATCTCAAGGCAGGACATTCGACGGACAGAGGTCAATATGAGCGCAATAGCGGCATCAATCATTAGAGAATTGCGAGAGGCCCAACCAAACAGGAGTGTGGAGGTATACATAAGGGAAGGTGTTACTGCCATCGCAGATCATGGACTGATTGATTGCGCCCTTTCGAACTTACTTGGTAATGCATGGAAGTTCACCACGAAAACGAGGTGTGCCCATATAGAGCTTGACACCATAGAGAAGGATGGTAAGGTCATCTATTATGTGAGAGACAATGGTGCCGGGTTCGACCAGAAATATGCCGAAAAAATGTTTTGGCCCTTCCACAGACTTCACTCGGAAGGAGTGTTTGAGGGCACTGGGATTGGCCTTGCCATTGTCGAACGTGTCATCCGTAGTCACGGAGGAAAGGTCTGGGCGGAGGGCATAGAGGGAAAAGGGGCGACGATTTATTTCAGTTTGGACTGAATTTGTAGACAATTGAAATAAGGACATGAAATTGTTTATTACGGCCTATTCTGGCATGGTGTTTTTGCAGTAGGGTAAAGAGAGTGTGATCTTTAATGCTGAAGAGACATATCAGCAAGCGATGGTTAATCTCTTACAGGTTATTGCCAACCGTTAAGCTGACACAGTGGCGCTGTTCCAGGCGCTGGGTAGCGGCTGGCGGAACCGATCCTATGTCCCAAAACTGGGTTGGCTGGTAATGATATTGATAATAGTTAAATCAATTATAATATTTTTGATCGTAAGTCTCATGTTTACTCATCGTCATCATCAGTTTCATCGTCATCTTCATCAAACATTTCTAACACTTCATAGACACTATCTGGACTAATCTCATACCATTTAATAGCATTGTCGAACTTCTTTAATAGCAGCTCACATTTACTTATATATTCAGAAGGTGCACAAGACGGAGGAAAATCCCAGTGAACGCCTATTGAAGGATAATCTCCCAATTCATGCCTATGCCACATTATCCTAAGCTCGCAACCTTCCGGTGGCGCACCTAGAACAAAATTCAGATAAGAAATTGCCATCTTATGACACTGCTCTATCCAGGCACTGTCATTTGGCAGCCTACCGCTGCCACAATTACCAATATTTTCCCAAGACATCAGATCCCCATTTATATCTTTAATTTAATCTATGCTAATCACAGGTAATGTGGAAGTTTACTTAATAAAGATCCCGAAATAACTGTAAGAAATGCTCCATAGGCATGTCCGCTATTTGACAAGATCAAAGGAATGGGGTGACACCCGCAGTATTTGGAATGTTTGAGGTGCCATTCCAGCCTTTGTTCCATTATGGCTTTGGCAGGCATCTGGTGGTTGTGATGCCAATCTCTATTTAAATTTGGCTCTGTCATGGTTAACCCTTGTGCGAGTCGTAAGCTTCAATGGCAACGAGCAATGCCAACTCAACGAAACTGGTTGCTATAATATCCCTCTTTTGTGGCCACCAAGTCAATATATAATGGAACTATGCATTTTCCAGTATTGCTTGTGGAAATCACTACATTCCCGATATGGACGGCCCTAATGACTAGGAGGTGTATCGGAAATTTCAGATAATATCGTGTGCATCTCACGGAAGAACAGCCGTTAACACTTTGGAAGCCAAATGACTCTAAGAAAGGGGACTGTCTCACACAAGCCGAGCAACAGTTGCCCCTGTTCATTCTCATTTCTCCACCATGAATCCTTAAAATAAAAGACCGCTCTCCAAAGCGGTCTTAGCGGAACATTTCAAATAATCGCTGTTACTTTTTCTTGTGTGTAGCGCAATAAGCTGATTTTACTGCTGCGGGTTTCTTGCACTTTGTCCATTGCTTAGTCTTCCCGGCGCACATTGCCTTTTTGCAGTTGCCATATCTGCCTCCTTATCGTGAGTTGTTTCATTCAGAGGTGGCATAGTACACCTCCCACTCCTCGCGGTTCAAATTATTGCAATAGTGAAGATTTTCGGGAGAAGTCGCAATAGGTATAGTCCTGATCCATTTCTTTAAGACATAAAGCGGGAATTCCCGGTAATTGATTGCCGGGAAGAAAGCGCCGCTGTTGGTTATTACAGTTCTTATTCTTGACAAACGTCCGGAATTGCTTTTAGATAGGAAGATGCGCGAGTTATCTAACGATATACCTACACATACGCGTGCTAAGCGCACCAAGAGGCCCAAACATACTGTAGTCACCCGTGCGTTTGATTTCCCCATGGAGGTAAGCGCAAAGCAGGCTGACCGGCTGTGGATGTGGGCCGGCGCTTGCTGGCGACTGCGCAATGACCTGGTTGCCGATCGCGCTGACAACCGTACAGCGAATAAGCTTCTTAAACAGCAAGGTGTGACGGACATTCACTATCTCACCCAACCAGACCAGTATACAGCCATTCACGAATACGTCCTGCACGACACTGCACTCTCTAAAGTCCACAGCCAGGTCAGACAGAATGTGGCTGTTAGAGTTGCTGAAGGGTATAAACGGTTCTTCGAAGCTCTCAAAGAAGGGAAGACTGATGTCCACCCGCCCAAGTTCATCGAGCGAAAGAAGTACCGCAGCATCACCTTCCCGCAATACGGTCCTGCTGCCAAGATCAAAAACGGCAAGATGCACCTTTCGGGCCTCGGAGAGTTTCGGCTGTTCGACTACCGTAAGGTCAAGGGGAAACCCAAGACCGTTACGATCAAGTTCAAGCAGGGCAGATGGCACTGCGTAGTTACAGCCGAGGCCCAGGAGAAAGATGTTCTGGATATGCTTACCTCTTCGGACTTTCGTCCTGACGCTGGGGCAGACACCGGACTGACTGCCTTGCTGACAGATTCCGAAGGCGTCAAGTACGATCCGCCAAAAGCTTGGTACGATTACCGCAGACGACTCCGGTCTGCACAAAAGAAACTGTCCAGGCAGTTTGAAACGAGAGAACTTGGGTACAAGAATCAGGTTGAACTGGCGAAAGCTGCCGGTCGGCCAATCTCAGCACTCAAGGACATCCCCTATTCCAACCGGCTGAAGGCCCAGATCAAGGTCGTTGCCAAGATACATACCAAGATAGAGCGCATCAGGGACCATCACCACAAGAAGAATGCTTCAGTTATTTCGAATCGGTACCGCAAGGTAGCTGTAGAGGAGCATTCCGTGGGTTTTATGATCCGCAACCGGAAGCTTGCGAAAGTGGCTTCCGATCGGGCAATCCACAAGCAAAAGCTCCTGCTCAAGAGCAAGCTTGGTAACAAGCGGTACATTGCGGAGCCAAACCAGACGGAGAACGGCGGCAACTCACAGACCTGCACCTGTGGTGCACCTGTCCCGAAGGAACTTTCAGACAGGGTCCACCACTGTCCGGCATGCGGGCTTACTGCCGGTCGTGACCATGTGGCGGCCAATATCGTAACAATCATAGCATTCGGATTTGCAAGTCTTACCCTGGGAGCGGGGTCACACTCTCCGGAGGCCGGGCAGGTCTTCGTCAGACGTGGAGAGGACAAGGCACTGCGTGGCGAAAGCCATCTGTGCGAGTCGGAGGTCATCCCGGCTTCAGAGTCCTCCTGGAAGCGTCAACTTCTACAGGCGTGGGGACAAAGTACCACGGATGGGGAACCTACCGTGGAAGGCAAGACTTGTGAGCATCTTCAGGACACTCCGGAGTTGCCACATGAGCCGCAATCAGTCTGCTAGTGCAAAGCGCCAAGCGCGGAACCTGAGTTGTCTTCAGGGGATGCCCCTGATTTCAATCAGGGGAGGATGTCACAAGGGTCAATTATCTCACATGCTAGTACCCTCTGGGCGCATAGTACCCTGTCGGCACTGCATATGCTCTGGGAGCATAGTACCCTGTCGGTGCTGCATATGTTCTGGGAGCATAATACCCTGTCGGTGCTGCATATGTTCTGGGCGCGTAGTACCCTGTCGGTGCTGCATATGTTCTGGGCGCATAATGCCCTGTCGGTGCTGCATATGTTCTGGGCGCATAGTACCCTGTCGGTGCTGCATATGTTCTGGGCGCATAATACCCTGTCGGTGCTGCATATGCTCTGGGCGCATAATATCCTGTCGGTGCTGCATATGCTCCGGGCGCGTAGTATGTTTCCGGTGCCTGTTGCGCAGCATAACCGTATGTTGCTGGTACTGTGGCTGCAAGATTGACTACGGTTCCGATAATGGCCGCAGGAACGGACAGAGCAGCTGTGATTGGCCACAAAGGATTGAATCCATGGCCTCTTCCGTAGTACCCGCCTCGCCATCCGCCGGCAAACACCGGTGCTACGCAGGTTAAGGATAGAAGGCTTGCAACGATAAGTGTTACAACAATCTTTTTCATAAATCCTCCACTTCCATTTGTTTTAAATATCTATCCCTTTTTATATTATAGACGCTAAAACCAAGTGAACGGTTACAGGGTAAGTATTCGAGAAGCAGGCAGGGAAAAAAAGGCTAAAGAAAACAACAATGCTATTATGCTACCGAGTTGGTGGCAGTTTGTGAATTTGTAAGAGTTCGAGATATGGGAGATTTATTTTCTTAGGAGGATACCCGGAGGTTGTCAGAACTTGAAATCGTTGCGTATGAAGCTATTGAATGCGGCCTGCCAATGTATCTAACATGCGAATAACGACATGTACTCCACAGATTCCAATAGCAATCACTGTTGTGAGGGAAGTAACTCATGGCTGTGCGATAAGAAACCGGTCATTACTATCACATGTTTCACATCAAACTGAAATAAACCGTCGCTCCTTTTCCCTCTATGCCCTCCGCCCAAATTTTTCCTCCATGACCGCGTATAATACGTTCGACAATGGCAAGTCCTATCCCGGTACCCTTAAACGCTGACTCAGAATGCAGTCTGTGGAAGGGCAAAAACATCTTTGCGGTAAATTTTGGGTCGAATCCGACGCCGTTATCCTTGATATAATAAATGATCTTACCCCCCTGCTCGATAGTTCCGAATTCTATACGGGCGCTCTCGGTTGTTGCGGTGAACTTCCATGCATTACCGAACAGGTTCGAAAGGACAACTTCTATCAGCCCACGATCTGCAAAGGCTTTCAGTCCTTCCTTGATGTCTACGTCTACACTCCTGCCGGGATTGCTATCGCGTAGGTCTGCAACGATTGATCCTGCTATTTCGCTCACATTAATCTCTCGCCGTCTGATCCCCTGTCGTGAAATCTTGGAAAGGTTTAACAGTTCATCGATAAGGCGACCCATCCTTTCTGCACCATCCCGGATACGGGTAAGATATTGCTTCCCTTTATCGTCGAGTTTGTCAGCGATATGCTTCATGACGAGATCCGTGAATCCGGATATGTGACGAAGCGGAGCACGAAGATCATGGGAAACAGCGTAAATGAAAGATTCAAGCTTTTTATTGGCTAACTCTAACTGCTCGTTCCTGATAAGCAGGTTTTCGTTCAGTCTAATAATTTCATCATCGCTCCGCTTGCGTTCAGTTATCTCGGTCTGAAGCGACGCTTTGCCGTGTGAGATTTCGGCCGTTTGCTGTGCAATACTTTCTTGGAGTTCATCCTGGGTCTGACTCAGCATTTTATATTCTTCGTTAGCAGTCTCCAGGGCTATGCTACGTTCCCTTACCAGACCCTCCATGTGTTCCCTGTACTGGTCATCTGCTTGTTTACTTCGTGTGATGTCGATTATGGCTGCTCGGGACAAGGACTTGTTGTTGTCAAATCTTGCTGCTACAGTCTTCAAACGCGCCCAAAACAGGGTTCCATCCCCTTTCAGCATTCTCAATTCACACTCCTGATCCTGACGTGTTTCAAAAAGGCGTTTGTTGCAAAAGTAGTATATGTCCTGATCTTCCTTGCTGATGAACCGCATGAGCGGTTGTTTGATTAAATAGCTTCTCTCTTGACCCAACAAGGCAGCAGCGGTGAGATTGGCTTCACGGATTATCCCCTTTTCATTTAACGTGATATACCCGACCGGAGCCAAGTCGTAAAGGTCAAAATACTTTTCGCGGGATGCTTCGAGTTCCTGCTGCTTGCTACGAAGCTCCTCATTCTGGATCTCTAGCTCAATCTGGTGTACGCGAAGTTCGTGGACTATGCCCTGCATATCGACGGGTGCAATTTTGTGGAGTGTGCCAGACTGTTTTAGCAACATTTCCTCAGCTTGCCTACGAAGGTCTGTCTGTTTGTCAGACATCTTTGACTCCTCTGCATCTTTTGCAGTCCCACTCACGATTTAGGTGACTGAATGCGTCCTTCTTAGAGGCTTTTGCCTTTACCGCCATCGCAGTCTCCTTTTCGGCGATTAAAGCTCCTTCTTCTTCTCTGAGGGTACTTAGTGTCTATCTTTAGCTTCTTCGTCAGGATATCGTCTTCTTTGCCATAATTATAGCAGGTTATTTCTTAGATCAATATAAGGAGCATAACAATATGAGTAGATGGAAGAATATCTTAGATAATAATCACTTAAGATCAGGGCTTATTGCTCTGCCGAAGGTTTCCGTTACCTAAATCGTATTTGATGAGGCCTGCGGTGGTTTCCGAAAAGAAACTTTCGGCATCGCGTTCTAAAGTGTTTCCCAGTGTCACGTATCGATCTTCATCGCTGAGAAATGAGGTGTTTATCTATAGTACAACAAAAATCAAACATATTCGGCAGAAACCGAGGCTGTTTGATGCCACAAAACAAAGTTTTTGTGATGAGAGTTTTGGCATTACGCTCTGATAATACAGAGGTTCACTGGCGTGGCAAAATTTACTTGTCCCAAGTTGGTAATTGCTCGTGTCATTCATTATAGAACTTTGTGAGCAACTGTAATTAATTGCACTAAAGAATGACCCGCGAGTTGACAACAATAAAGATCGTGGATAATTTATGAGTAATAGTAAATGGTGCGATGTTTTTTCGGCGTGGTCATGGAGCTCACATTGCTAATGATTTAAATTCATTAGGAGTAGGTGGTCAAATGAAACGCAGATTGATGTGGATTCCGACATTCTTTTACCTAAGTATTGGCATGCTCTCGGCATTGTTGCTATTGAGCTTAAATGATGCTTGCGCCTATCCGAATACCACAAGTCCGGGATCAACCAAGAGCAAAGTAGACAACAACCTGCTGCAGTTTGCGGCTGGCCATCACATCCTCGGTTTTGCTCCTTCAAAGGCATATATTGCTTCACTTGATCATGCATTAACTATCGAGTTTCTCGGAACCAAGGGTGTAATGCCAAAAACTGAGGGGGATGCACCGGACACTAGAGCAGTAATGAAGGCTCAATCTCTGAGAAAAGTTGTTTATGAAAACTTATGGGACGGCATCAGTGTGACATATGAGCCGACAAAGAATGGTATAACCGAGAGCACATATCATATAGCAGCTGGTGCCGATGTGTCTAAGATAAGGCTCAAGTACAATGTTCCTTTTGAGAAACAGCAGAACGGTTCCCTGAGTTTCAAGTTTGAGAAGGGTAACCTGACAGAATCAGCACCGATTGCCTGGCAAGAGATAGATGGTAAGCGTATACCGGTTACAGTGGCATTTAAAGTTTCAGGTGATGAAGTCGAGTTAAGCGTTGGCGGCTATGACCACACCACTAAGCTCATAATCGACCCCACATATTCATGGAACACTTTTTATGGCTCTGGCAATGCTGATTACGGTGCTGGCATGGCCGTGGACAGTAGCGGCAATGTGTATGTTACTGGACAAAGCTACGGCGGAACATGGAACGGGCCGAACGGCCAGGGACCGCTCAATGCGTTTAGCGGCGTTACAGACATCTTTGTGCTGAAACTCAACAGCAGTGGCGCTTATCAGTGGCATACTTTCTACGGGTCTGACTACGAGAATTACGGCATCGGCATAGCCGTGGACAGTGGCGGCAATGTGTATGTTACTGGAGAAAGCTACGGAGGAACATGGAATGGACCAGGAAACGCGCTTCCGCTCAATCCATATAACGGCAGCTACTATGATATCTTTGTGCTGAAACTCAACAGCAGCGGCACTTATCAGTGGCACACCTTCTACGGCTCAGGCTATGGTGATATCGGCAACGGCATCGTTTCGGACGGCAAAGGCAATGTGTATGTCACTGGGCAAAGTGGCGAAACATGGAACGGGCCAAACACGTGCGGGATGGAAGGCAATTCACCCTGCACTCCGCTCAATCCTTTTAGCGGCATCGGTAACATCTTTGTGCTGAAACTCAACAGCAGCGGCACTTATCAATGGCATACTTTCTACGGCTCAAGCAATGACATTGGCAACGGCGTGGCCGTGGACAGCAGTGGTAATGTGGATATCACTGGATCTAGCCTCGGAGGAACATGGTATGGGCCGACGGGACAGCATCCTCTCAATTCTTATAACGGTAACGGCAGCGGCTGGAACATCTTTGTGCTGCAACTAGATAGCAGCGGCCTTTATCAGTGGCACACTTTCTACGGCTCCGGAAATGGGGATCAAGCTCGTTCGGTAGCCGTGGACAGCAGCGGCAGCGTGTATGTGACGGGATCCAGCTACGGAGGAACATGGGGTGCTCCACTGAATCTTTATATCGGATCGGGAGGCATCTTTGTGTTGAAACTCAACAGCAGCGGCAGCGATCAGTGGAACACTTTCTATGGCTCTGGCATTGCCTATAACAGCGATGTTGATTACGGAAATAGTTTGGCTATTGACGGGGGCGGCAGCGTATATGTCACCGGATACAGCTATGCAACATGGAACGGGCCAAGCACGTGCGGGATGGACGGCAATTCACCCTGCACTCCGCTAAACTCGTTTAACGGCTCACCCGGCACTACTGACATCTTTGCGCTGAAACTCGACAGCAGCGGAGCCTATCAGTGGCACACTTTCTACGGCTCTGGCTATGGTGACGAGGGCGCTGGCATCACGGTGGACGTCAGCGGAAATGTAGATGTCACGGGATACAGCTCCGGAACATGGAACGGGCCAAGCACGTGCGGGATGGACGGCAATTCACCCTGCACTCCGCTAAACTCTTTTAGCGGTTCGCCCGGCACCGCTGACATCTTTGTGCTGCAACTTCAGCTTAGCACCTGTTCCCCCACGGCTGTGCGGATTCAAGGGACTGACATTGTGTCCAATGCGCTCCAAACTGTTTATGGTGAGGCCTCCTCAGGTGATACTATCATGATACAGGCGTTGGTATTGACCGAAGATCTGCTGATGAATCTACCTATTGATGTTACGCTGCAGGGCGGATATGAATGCGATTTCCCATCGGCCCCACCTGGCAGATCGACTATAAACGGTAGTCTGACCATAAAAGGCGGGGCGGTGACGGTTGAGAATTTGATAGTGGAGTAAATAAAATGATCCGGTAGGCACGAGTAGTAGCTGGATTGACGCCAATGTCTGTCGGATACATATCGTATATGAAAAATCTTTTGCAAATTTAATTATTACGCGGAACAGATATAATCGATCACGATTTGTTGAAGATTTGTTGCGAATTAACCGTCGAACCATTCAAGTCTTAGAAACATACCAACGATGTGGAGTTCAAGTGCAAGCGCAAGTGAGTTAATACTCTTATCGCCAAAACATTAATCAGTGGCTGTTTAAAAACAGCACTGGGGTCTTTTGGGAGGCGTTTATTTCGGGTTATACTTGTGACTGAGTTTGGGTTCATCAAGAGTGACAGTCCTGTGAGCAGGTAGGCGTGTGTATCGATATTCACGTATGCATGATTAGTAATCGAAATGAACGCTAGTAAATAATAGTTTATTTCGATGACTCCGGGTGCAACCTCAATTGCTCATCAATGCAGATCGCTGCGTGTTCAAGGATTCTCGAAGAATCAGCTGCAATATATTTTTGGGGCAACGCATCACATTTCCAGGGCTGGCGGCACTGATTATTATTAGGTGACATTACGTCAGATCCTCACAAGTGTCAATGCAGATCTTGAAAAGTAGTGGTCGATTCTTGCAATACTCAAGAAACTGCTACTTGCTAACTGGCAAGGACGATAAAAAGTTATTTGCCAATAACTGTAGAAATTAAATATATAGCGGGAGAGTCCAGTGAGAAGAAAAGATAGACAGATTGAAGCCCCAGCAGAGATTATGGACATTCTTCAAAAAGCTGATGTCTGCCGGATAGCCATGGCAGACGACAATATACCCTATATTGTAACCATGAATTTCGGTCTGGGTAAGAATGGAGCAACATCCCTTTACTTTCATAGTGCATGCGAAGGCAAGAAAATCAATATCCTTAGAAAGAACAACATAGTCTGTTTTCAAGCGGACATTGGACGCGAGTTTTTCTTACATGGAGTCGCTTGCGGCTGCAGCATGAAGTATCAGAGTGTTGTGGGCATGGGAAGGATATGCTTCGTTACTGACTTGTCTGAGAAATTAGAAGCGCTGCAATCAATCATGACTCACTATACAAAGGAGGCTGGACACGCATTCAAAGAAGAGATGGTTGAACGTACCACAATTATGAGATTAGATATAGAGGAAATATCAGGGAAGGCCCTTGTAAGGCCCGGCCATCTGACATAGCTTGGATTGCCATGCAAATTAATTGGGTTAACTCTCATCAAATTAAGCATAGTGGCTCCGAGAGCAACAGTCCATTGATAATTTCCAGTCGTACACGCCGGAGTATAGCATTGTGCTACTTGGTTTTACTTCCGGTCAGCAAGGAATGACAATACTGACCACTGAGCCGTCCTGCTTATAGTGCACATTTAAGAGATAAGGATTATCGATAATATTCCGACCTGAGAATCGAGAACTCCTATCCGTAACCTCTGCGCATCGCAATCAGCCTTATCAGTAGCTTCATGTGAGAATAGTCTAACTTTGAGAAAATAGAGTCCGGACTGGACCATGAACTAGGGAAAATGCTAAGCGTAATGTATGGCGACTTCGTAGGCGATAGCCGAATGATCCAAAGCAGGGCCGCCTTCACAGCGGAGTTCTCCACTTGATGCTATTTTACGTTTTCCGATCATCGAGTTTATTATCCCTGTGAAATCAAACCCGCCTTCGATACAATCCTTGCTCAAACAGTCTACTCTGAAAAGAGCAGAACTGGTAGGGAAAAAATTAACGGTTCGAGGCAATGACTGCATGATTTCCTTTTGGCTATATACCATGTTTATGATTATGCTTTCAACTTCCGGAAAGAGTGAAGCCACGAGCCCTGCATCAATTCTACGCCGTTTTCTTTCTAAGCGCACAGCCTGTTTCTCTCTGTTGTTCATATGCCTCCTAAAGGAAGGGGCCCCTCCCAGGATGGGCCCCCCTCTGGTTAATTACATTTTGACAACGTTGATTGCTTTAGGTCCTTTCGGTCCCTTTTCAGTATCAAAGCTGACCTTGTCACCCTCGACTAGGCTCTTAAAGCCATTGCCCTGGATGGACGTATGATGTACAAATGCATCAATGTTGTCTTCACCAGTAATAAACCCAAACCCTTTGCTGTCATTGAACCACTTCACTGTTCCTTGTCCCATTTCTTGCTTCTCCTTGTCTTGAAACTAAAAAGGCCTTAAACAAAAAGAGGCCACAAAGTTCAAAGTCTTTGTGGCCTCTTACGAACGCAAATACCCTTTAAAGTTCTATACACATAATAACACATCCACAAAATATTAACCGAAGAATTATTTTGTGGATGTGTTATGCAGATTTAGAGTAGCTGATTCGGGAAGAAGCACACGAGGAGATTCGATTATGTCCGCTTTAAATGCAGAAGTTAGAAACTGCCTCTGCCTCCTGAAAAGTAAGAATATTATTGAAAATAAACAGTTAAAGCGAGTTGCCAGCGACGTCGATTAGCCTGGTGAACACCTTATTCCTCATCGATGCAAATCGATGCGCGGTACGAAGGAGGCACTCGACAGCTCAGCAAGGATAGGTTTTTTGTAATCACCCAAATTCCTAGTACTGGTAAAATCGATAGTTTTCAAGGTGACATCGAGAACACTGCGCTGCATATAATTTAGTGTGCACTCTGGTATGACAAGCCTTTTAGGATAGTGCGCGGGAATCCTCGGGCATTTTAATCCCGAGATGAAAGCGTGTTTTCACTGTACCTCTTTCGCTTGGTGAACACAAGTTCACTATGGTATGATAAGACATATATCTAACACATAAAGTGTGTATCCAGCCAGCAAAATCAGCCATAGATCTACTGTGGCAGACGTCTTACACCTGCAAGGATGTCTGGAACATTCTGAACGATGAAAAACAGCGCAACCGTCTGGGCTACTATGCTCTCAAAAAGATGCTGCCCTAGCTTAAGAAAGACTGTCCACGGCTAAAAGAACCTTGCTCACAGACCTTGCAGGAAGTAGTCAAGTCGCTCACCGGAGCGTGGCGTATGTACGTTACGAAAAAGAAGCAGGGAGATGGCGGAGTTGGCCCGCCCCGATTCAAATCGTACAAGTATTTCTTCACGCAGAAATATCCCCAGCAGGGTATTTCTTTTGAGATTGCCGGCAACACACTGCGACTCGCACATGGCAAGAACAAGGCTGAGTGGATCGAGATTGAACTTCCGAAGATTGATTACGCATCAGATACTATCAAAACAGTCACTATTGCCTATGACAAAGTATCCAAGGCTTGGAGCGCGAGCTTCACGCATGAGGTATCTTGTGCAGATGCGGAGACTGTCAGTAGGGAGATGGCGGGACAGGTGCCAGCATTGTCTCCGGAATCCTTCTGCCCTCTTCCCATTGCGTACAATCCGTTTACAAGAGAGCCCGTCCACTTGCTGTATTTCGACCCGGGCTGTAAAACAGCGCTAACTGGCATCAAAACAGATGGAACGATTCATGAATATGACATCAACCCTTTGCGGCAGTTGAATCTTAAACACTACATCCTGATTGACCAGCTTAAATCCAGGCGTGACAAGAAGGATAGTGGTTCCAAACAGCGGCGACGACTGGACTCTAAAATACGGAAGATCTATGCTAGGGTTGAAGGGCAAAGCAAGCATTATCTTCACAAGGTTGCAAACCGGATTCTGACCGACCACCCGGATGTGATTGGGTTCCATGTCGGGGACTGGGATAAGAGCCAAACACTGGCTGACACAGGCTACAAATTCATAGACAAGCGCATCAACCGGCAAGTCCAGAACAATAACCCGATTATGACACTTGTTGGATACCTCTCTTACAAAGCTGCACTGCGTTGCAAAGAGGTCAGGAAATTCAATGAGCGGGGCACTACGAGGACTTGTTCTTGTTGCGGACACGTTATAGCAGAGGGCTTATCGCCCTCAGTACGAACTTTTGCTTGTCCAGTGTGTGGTTTTACCATAGACCGGGACATCAACTCGACTCTTAATTTTCTGAATATCTACCAGTTTGCTGTGTGGTACAGCCTGAGAGCGCTTCAATGCCTCAGTATTGCCCGACTCCTGTTGAATCCTTCATCGGGCAAAAAACGAAGGGTGTCTGCACGAACCTGCGTCCTGAACTACCAGGATGCTCGTAGTCTCTGACTACGAGAGGATATCACATATCCTGACAATATCTCGTTATAATTTATGGTAAAGAGGCCGTTATTCAGACCAAGATTGTTTGGACTTAGACGGCACCTTTTCAACTATTTTTGAAGAGAATGGCCGGAGACATCAACTTGGAATCTAGAAACAACGCAAGCGAAGAACGATGTCGTCTTTTGATTCATGGACTCGACGCTATCATTTGGGAAGCTGACCCGACAACCTTGCAATTCTCCTTTGTAAGTGAACGAGCTGAAGCTATCCTTGGGTATCCTATCGAACAATGGTTGAAAGAACCCAATTTCTGGGTTGAACATGTTCATCCAGATGATCGTGAACAAGCTGTGGCCTTGTGCCGGGCTGCTATTAATGAGGGAAGAGACCATAGGTTTGAATATCGGGCTTTGGCAGCAGATGGTCGAGTGGTATGGCTACGCGACATCGTCCGCATCATTCCATTAAGAGAAGGAAAAGAACAAAGATTGCTCGGATTGATGATCGATATAACCGAGCATAAACAAATGGAAGAAACCCTGCGAAACAGTGAGGAACGCTTTCGTACGGCTTTTGCCCAGGCGGCTGTCGGCCAAGCAATGAGTGATAGCGGAGTAAACTTTATACAGGTTAATAAGGCCTTTTGCGATATGACTGGTTATACAGAGCAGGAACTCTGCTCAATGAACCTGAAGTCAATTTCTCATCCTGAGGATTACCAGTCTTGTATGAAGCATATTCGAGAGCTGTTATCGGGCAAAACAAATAACTTCATCATAGAAAAACGATTCCTAACAAAATCCGGAGATCCGGTATGGGTCCGCAGCAGTGTATCGGCTGTGCGAGATAAGTTGGGCAACGTTAGTAACTTAATCGGGCTTTTTGAAGACATCTCCGAACGTAAACGGGCGGAGGAGTGTCTCCAAACGTCTGAAGCAAAATACCGCAGCATATTCGAAGAAACCAAGGATGTCATATTCATAAGCACTCCGGAGGGAGAGTTTGCCGACATTAATCCAGCCGGCCTTGAATTGCTTGGATATTCTACCTTGGAGGAACTTAAAAAGATTGATATACCCAATGACTTATATGAAAATGCACAAGACAGAGTTCTTTTCCAACAATTGATAGAACAACAGGGTTATGTCAAGGATTTTGAAGAACACTTTAAAAAAGCAAATGGTCAACATATAGCTGTCAGGATAACTGCCGCAGCCATACGCGATGAAAAAGGAAAAGTTATCAATTACCGCGGTATAATGCGGGATGTGACCTTAGAGAAGACCCTTGAGCATCAAATTATGCAGGCCCAGAAGATGGAGGCAGTGGGTCAACTTGCCGGTGGCATAGCTCACGACTTCAATAACATACTCTCAGCAATCATTGGTTATGGACATCTTGTCCTTATGCAGATACAAGAGGACAGTCCACTGCGACCCTACGTAGAACAAATCCTCGACTCTTCTGAAAGGGCAGCTACGCTGACTCAGAATTTACTGGCGTTTAGCAGAAAACAAATCGTAAATCTCCAGCCCTGCAGAGTCAACGAAATTATAAAAAAAGCAACTCCAGTTTTGACAAAGCTTATCAGAGAGGATATTGAACTCAAGCTGGAATTAAGTGAAGAGGATAGCACTGTAATAGTTGACCGGTTACAAATCGAACAGGTGCTGATGAATCTTGTAACGAATGCCAGAGACGCCATGTCAGCTGGAGGCATTTTGACGATAAGCACACAAAAAATGGATATGGACGCAACATTCATGGAAGTGCACGGCTATGGAGAGATTGGCAAGTATGCAATCATATCGGTCGAAGATACCGGTGTTGGCTTAGATGAAATGACTAAGACAAGGATATTTGAGCCATTCTTCACGACCAAGGAGATGGGCAGAGGAACAGGACTTGGGTTGGCAATGGTATATGGGGCTGTCAAGCAAAATAATGGTTTTATCAATGTATATAGTGAAGTTGGGAAAGGGACAACTTTCAGAATATATTTGCCTGAGGTCACTGTCACAGTTGAGCGGAAAAAAGATGTAGATATACAGTCACCATTAGGCGGCGCAGAAACAATTCTCCTGGTTGAAGATGATCAGGCACTTAGAAAACTTGCCGGAACATTGCTTGATAAGTATGGATATACCGTGATCGAGGCTATTGATGGAGATGACGCATTAGCTCGCTTTAATGCATATAAAAAGCGCATTGATCTTCTGATCACTGACGTGGTGATACCAAAGAGAAGTGGCATCGAGGTGTTTGAAACGATAAGGATGTTGCACCCTGAAATAAAAGTACTCTTCCTTAGTGGTTACTCAAAGGATATTATACAAAAGAAAGGGATTCTTGACACGGGTGCAAACTTTCTCCAGAAACCCGTTAGTCCCAATACTTTGCTGGCGAAGGTGAGAGAAATCCTGAACCGGAAACTTGGCTGACATAGGTCGATGTTAGGATGACGAGGTCCAGGCAATATATGTTATGGCATGAAGCTTTTATTCATAAATAAGTATAGTTGGTTGCATGGTGATTGCGCGGACTTCCTGGTTGTCCCGACAGACTACACTGGGTATTAGCACTGATAACAAAGCGTCTTTGCCATGCAAGATACAATCTCAATTAGCAGTATAAGGTGATGCCGGAGCTCTCCATTCAGCAATGCGACTTGCGGAAGTAACAAACGCCCTCGCTTTATATGAGGATGTTTGGTGCTGGGTGTACTATTGATGAAAATCACTTTTCTCAGCCATGGTGATCGATACGTGGTAATGGGAAGTAATTGAGAACGCTATGTCGACGGTTTCTTTCGGAAGGCATCATTTCTGGTGAGATGGTTGAAGTATTAATTCTGAGGTGGAATTTTTGGACTAAAGATCCTTGCAGACCCTATGATTTAAAGGTACAATGCAAGTCCTCCGATTCGGTATGTTCTATCTGGACAGCGAACCGAGTTTTATTCTTCGGCTGCGACACATTGGAAAAACTATTATTATCTTGTTAGCCTTTACAAGTATATCGTCCGCGTAATCTACAGCAAGGTGGGACGTAACGAAAACCACCTGTCCATTTTAATGTTTTTGCGATAAACCACGATAACTCTTATATATGTTTTTCATCTTGAGGAGGCAGAACAATGGCATTTATCGAATGGGATGGCAGCTTAAGCGTCGGCGTCACGGAACTGGACGATCAGCATAAAAAGCTAATAGGGATTATAAACCAACTTAACGAGGCTATGAAGGTGGGGAAGGGAAAGGATGTGATGGGCAAAACGATTGCAAGTCTCATCGAGTATACTAAATATCATTTTGGAGCCGAAGAAAAGATCCTTCAGGCCAATGCCTATCCGAGCCTCATTATCCACAAAAAAGCCCATGAATCTCTGACAGGACAGGTTGTGGATCTTCAGAAAAACTTCGGGGCAGGCAGCCTTATAATAAGCATCGAGGTGATGAACTTCCTAAAGGACTGGATATCAAAACATATCATGAGCACCGATAAGCAGTACTCCCCTTTTTTGAAAGGCAAAGGGGTGAAATAAGACAATAGAGTCTTATGCATAATGGACGCACAATATTTGAAAGTGGCTGCTGAAGGACATTCACAGCATCCATCTTCGATCCGAGCTACGGCGCGGAGGCTGACCGGACAATATTATATAGGAGTAGTCAGAGAAAACAGTTTCAAGTGGTCTTATGACCGGACCATGTCGAGCCTTGCTTCCACTGCAGCCTTGTATAGAACATTAGGTGGACATAATGGATAATTGGGACATCGCTGACAAAGAGCCTAAGGAGCTATGCAAGAGCGAAGAGCGCTTCCGTGCGCTGTTCAGTAGCATAACGGATGCGCTGCTTGTGCACTGGGTCGAGACTGATGGAGTAAGCGGAACTTTCATTGAAGCTAACGATATTGCTTGTGATCTATTGGGATATAGTCGAGAACAACTGCTTGGCATGACACCGTCCGATATTGCTGCACCCGATTCCGGCGTTGACGTTGATGCAATCAGACAAAAGCTTGAGTTTGGCAACAATGTTCTTTTTGAGCAAACGCATATTGCCAAGAATGGGTGTCGCATACACGTAGAGATCAATAGCCGAGTATTCATGTTGAATAGCCGACCTGCCGTTATGTCCCTTATTCGAGATATCAGCAAGCGTAAGATGTCAGAAGAGGCTTTACAGCGCACCCAGTATTCCGTGGATAAGGCAAGAGAGGCCATACTGTTTGTGAAGCCTGACGCAGGCTTTGCATATGTCAATGAAGCTGCCTGTTGTTACCTCGGGTATACCAGAGAGGAACTTCTTTCCATGACAGTATTCGACATTGACCCGGAGTTCCCAAAGGAAAATTGGGCAGAATATTGGCATAAAATTATAAGCACCGAATCCTATATGCGCCAGACTGTACATAAGGCAAAAGATGGGCGGATTAT
Source organism: uncultured Nitrospiraceae bacterium (assembly GCA_963736105.1). Classification (GTDB taxonomy): domain Bacteria; phylum Nitrospirota; class Thermodesulfovibrionia; order Thermodesulfovibrionales; family Dissulfurispiraceae; genus Fen-1308. The sequence continues at coordinate 52,282 of CAVTNL010000002.1, forward strand.
ACCCGTTGAAATAGCTACCAACCCTATGCGCTTCGCGGGAGAACAATATTACTGTGCCTATATTCGCGACATCTCTGAACGAAAATATGCTGAAAAGACACTTCAAGAGAGCGAGCGCAAATATCGTGAACTTGTTGAAAATGCCAACAGCATTATCTTGCGATGGGATCGCCATGGCAGAATAACATTCCTGAATGAATTCGGACAGCGTTTCTTTGGCTATAGCCCTGAAGAGATCATAGGACGCCATGTCGTGGGTGCGATCGTCCCTCTGAGCGAAAGCACCGGACGTGACATGCAACCATTCATAGAGGATATTTATACAAATCCTGCAAAGTATGAACGCAATATCAACGAAAACATGCTCAAAAGCGGTGAACTGGTCTGGATAGACTGGACCAATAAGGCAGTTATGGATGACAGCGGTCGACTTGTAGAGGTCCTAAGCATAGGATCCGACATCACTGAGCGGAAAATCGCCGAGAAGAAGATGAAGAAACTTTCCACGGCGGTTGAACAGTCTTCGGACTGGATACTAATAACCGACAGAGATGGAAGAATAGAGTATGTGAATGATGCTGTTGAACAAATGACCGGGTATAAGAGAGAAGAGATATTAAATAAGACACCCAGGATATTCAAATCAGGCAAGTATGACAACAAGTTTTATAAAGGCATGTGGGACACCATTCTTTCAGGGCAAACATTTGCTGGAATACTAACCAACAGAAAGAAAAATGGTCTGCCTTTTGAAGTTTACCACACGGTAACGCCAATTAAAGATGATAATGGAAAAATAACGCACTTCGTTGCCACATCAAAAGATATAACGGCAATGAGGCAAATGGAGGAAAGGATAAACTTTCTTGCCAATTACGACGACTTGACAGAACTTCCTAATAGAACCCTATTTACAGATAGATTAATCCAGGCAGTTTCAAGGGCGGAATATAACGAACGGAGCACCGCAGTTTTATTCATAGATATCGACAGGTTTCATTTAATTAATGAGGCATTGGGGTTAAGTGTCGGCGACGCTTGTTTGAGAGAAATAGCTAACAGGTTGCCAAGGGTTGTGCGTGAAGGAGATATAGTCGCCCGTTTCGGGAGTGATGAGTTTGGGGTTGCGCTGATTGATATGGATAAATCAGAAGATGTCATACTAATTTTGGAAGACATAAGTAAGATACTTTCAAACCCGATAAAAGCCGATGCAGAAGAAGCGGTATTGACTTTCAGCATTGGGATATCAATTTATCCTGAGGATGGTGCGCATGTAAAAAAGGTAATGCAGAATGCCGATATTGCATGCCAGAAAGTAAGGGAACAGGGAGGGAATAGTTATCAGTTTTTCACTCCTGATATGAACGCAAAAGCATCAGAGTTTATATCAATGGAGAGGAATCTTTTCAACGCCATTCTAAACGATGAATTTATATTGTACTATCAGCCCTATTTTGATATCCATACTCGTAAAATGGTAGGGATGGAGGCTCTCATTCGTTGGCAGAGTCACGACAGAGGATTGGTACCTCCGGGAAACTTTATCCCAGTGCTCGAGAAAACTGGAATGATAATAGAAGTTGGTGAGTGGGTGCTAAGAACAGCAATACGGCAGGTTAAAGAATGGCAAGACCAAGGCTGTCCCGTTGTTCCTGTCTCCGTGAATCTCTCCTTGGTCCAATTTAGACAGAAAGATCTGGTTGAGACAGTAAAAAACCTGCTTGAAGAATTCAACATATCTCCATCCCTTCTTGTGTTGGAGATAACCGAAAGCGCATTTATGGAGGACATTAAGTTCACGAAGGCAATTCTTGGAGAACTGAAGAGCCTTGGCCTGTCCATTTCCATAGATGATTTTGGTACTGGGTATTCATCGTTGAGTTATCTGAAGAGGTTTCCGGTTGACAATCTAAAGATTGATATATCCTTCGTGCGGGAAATAGCGACTGACTCTGATAGTGCATCAATAGTGTCTGCAATAGTGACCATGGCCAGTGCCCTGAACTTGAAGACCATCGCTGAGGGGATCGAAACCGAAGCACAGTTGAGAATCTTACACGCTCTTAATTGCAATACAGGTCAAGGCTATTATTTCTCTAAGCCTTTACCTCTGGTGTCTTTGGAAAAGTATTGGATTGAGAATTGTACAAATAGAAACGTAGACTAATTCGTCTGAATCACGCTCTCCTCGGTTACTGGTAGAAACAAAGTGTAATGGAGCTTATCCCTTGCATGCTCAGTATAAGCTCCTCCAATAGAATCAGCTCCCGATAGTTACTTCGGTAAACGGAGATACGCATGCTCTTGGTGAGTAGGTTTTTGCAGAGGTGAAATACACCGGTCATTCACTTCTTCTGGACGTGCCGTGCATATTATGTGCACTAATCGCTAGTTGCGTTTACAGTTGGCCTTCCGGTTAAGCGCCTTAGCCGATGCTACGCAGCCTCCTCTCCTTCGTGATTATCATAGACTAATTCGTTATACAGGGCAAGACCGTCGATAAGAGTCTGTAGCGGCGTTCTGCCCTGACAGTACCGGCCCTGATTGGTCCGCTCGGTGTTGTACCACACCATAAACGCGTCCAGGTCAGCCTGGATCTCTTCGATGGTACGATAGAGTTTCTTTCTAAACGCCACTTTGTAAAACTCATCCTGAACGGTCTGATTCAGTTTCTCCACACATCCGTTAGTCTGGGGATGCCTGACCTTTATCCTCGTGTGTTCAATATCATTCAGATGAAGGAACAGTTCGTAAGGATGGCTTTCTGGACGACCGCAATACTCTGCTCCATTATCGCTGAGGAGTCGGAGTATCTTAATTCCGTACTCATCGAAAAATGGCAACACCTTGTCATTTAAAAAGTCTGCTGCGGTCAAGGACGTTTTCTCAAGATAGATTTTGGCAAATCCGACATTGCTGTGAGTGTCGATGCCTGTTTGCTGGTAGATCTTCCCTACACCCTTGATATAGCCGATATAACAGGTGTCTTGTGCAAAGAGAAAACCAGGGTGGTGGCTCTCCACTTCCCCGCACATCTCCCTCTGTTCCTTGGCTGTTTCAAGAGCTTGAACCTGAGACTCTGTCAATATATTCGCATTGTCAGCTGCCCACTGCTCCAGCCTTTTCAACCTCAAGCCCTTAATATGAAGCTTGTGCCTGAGCCAAATGCTCCGAACTCCGCCAGCACTGAGTACGACACCTATCTTCTTCAACTCATTAGCTGTGCGTGTCTGTCCGTGTGTAGGAAACTCCAGGGAGTAATCCAGCAGCCTTTGCTCAATCTCAGGCGCCACTCTATTGCCGATCCGCGGTGCTTTCCGCGATTTCTCCAGGAGCCCTTCCAGGCCATCTTCTTCTATTGCCTGCTTGATGTCGTAATAGTGTTGGCGACTCACACCAAGTTTCCGGCATGCATCGCTGATGTTTCCAAGGGTTTGGCCAAGCTCTAGGATATTGAGCTTGCGAGTAATGATATACTGTCTTTGAGTCATGGTTCTTCCTCCTATGGTTAAGTTTTGTTTGGTGACTTATCTTAACCGGAAGGCCATGACTCTTTCACTTCTATGAGTCTTTACTTGTAAACGCTTTTCTCAACTAGTGCAATTTAAGAAGAGTGTCTCCGGAATTATCTTTACACTGTCATAATCTGAACCCCATGATTGCATCCTTCAAATCAAGCGATAATTTGGCTTGTTTTAAGGATGTTTCCGTCATTGTGACGGCGGTATCGCTTGTTTCTTTTGATGCATTTGCGATACGCTCTATATCTTGGCTTATGGTTTCAGATACTGCGGACATTTCTTCAGTCGCTGTCGCAATTTGCTGTACCATTGTCTGTAGCCCATTAACACTTTCGACTATCTTTCCTAGCGCTCCACCTGCCTGCGTAGCAAGGGCTACCCCCTTTTCAACCTCTTTGGAGCCCTCTTCCATTGCTGACACAGCCTTCTTTGTTTCATCCTGCACAGCGTTTATCATAGTTCCTATTTCAGCCGTAGCCTTTGAGGTCCTCTCCGCTAGTTTTCTGACTTCATCAGCAACAACTGCGAAACCTCTGCCCTGTTCACCGGCCCTTGCAGCCTCAATCGCAGCATTGAGCGCGAGCAGGTTGGTCTGATCTGCTATATCCTTTATGACATTAATAATCTCGCCTATCTGCGTTGAGCGAATGCCGAGAGAAGACATGAGTTGCGCTGACGCTGTGACCGTTTCGGATATCTGTCTGACCTTAGCTACCGTATCGTTGACGATTAAAGAACCGTCTTTTGCTATCCGGGATGTCTCCGTTGCAGATTCTGCGATATTGGAAGCGTTCTTTGCCACGTCAGTTACCGTCTGCGACATCTCCGTAGATGCCGTTGCTATCTGGTTCGCCCTTGACTCCTGCTCATTAATATTGCCGGTGATTTGACTTGCAGCAGATGATAACTCTTCGGATGTCAAGGCAAGAAGATTGGACGTTTCCGCAACACGATGAATGTTATCCCTCAACTTCCGTCTCATTTTCTCAAAAGCCTTTAGCAAGCTCCCTACCTCATCTTTTCTCTCTGTGGCGAATTCCTTCGTCAGGTCACCCGATGCAATAGCCTCGGCCATAACAACCCCGCGCGACAGGGGGGTTGCTATGCCTTTTTTTAAAACAATCACAGTTGCAACGCTCACCACCAGGAAAATGACGCCAATAAAAGAAAGGACGAGTAAAGTATTAATGATCCGTTTGTCAGCATTACTTTCAATTACGGCCATCGCACTTTTCTGGAAAGCGATATTCGTATCCAAACTATCCAGATACGTCTTTTGGGCAGTGTTAAAATCCTCTGTAATAAAAGAAAGTGCCTCCTGTTTTTTTCCTTCCCTCATGAGCTTAAACACCGTTTCAACCAGAGGATTATAGTCTTTTTCTGCCGCTAACAGTTGAGAGAGCAATTTCTTCCCCTCGTCATCCTTGACTGTTTGTTCTAGTAACTTCGATTTGTCGGATATAATTATCTGAGAATTCTCAATTCTTTTTATTCCCGCATCCAACTGTTCTTTTTCGGCAAACAGCAATGCCTCACGTGAACGGCCTGCTATCTTAAGGACATTGACTTTCCATTCATTCAAATTCGACGTCTTTTCATATTCATCCTTGATTATATCCTTGATATCACCATTTATATTCTTCAGTTGAAGCAAGGTAAAGCCGGATGCTAATCCGACCAAAATGAAAATCAGACTTAATACCCCCATGAATTTTCGGCCTACGCTCAGATCATTAAACCATCTCATTGAACCCTCCTAATTTCCGGACTGAATACCAGATTACATATGCACAGCAATCTGCTAAAAGCTTAAATGAGTTTATTGATATATATGGCACCTTTTCATATTGTCTGCATGCCAACTTCCCGAAACTCAAGACTTCAACTGAGAATCAGTGCTAAGTTCCTGTTTATTTGCAATGGAGCAGTTAACGTTGTTGCAACTGCTGTGGATTCCCGAAGTGAGGCGTTCTTTCTCAGTGGTCTTTAGCATTACATATTCCCCGCAGATAAGGCCTGGATGACTGGCCCCTTTAGCATAACATGTTATTTGCGCCTTGTTAAACTTAATTCCACTGCAGCTTGCTCATAGACGGACCTCTGTGCGGGGTGCTGATGTACATCTGTGTTCTTAAAAATCCTCGTCTTATCGGCCGGGGGAAAGGCCGATGTCAGACAAACACTGTCAGGATTATCAGTGAAATGACTACACAAAAATCATCCTACTGAGTATTGAGGAATTGCCCCGCTGCAATGCAATATATATATAGAGAGAAACACAGCAGGACATATCAAGGACAGCGAGGAGAGATGGTGAAAACCTCTTACGCTGTGGAAGTCAATTGCAAGATAGCTATTTTCAGCCAACTGTTTATCGCCGTCCCCGAAGAGAAGATAGACAAGGATACGATAACAAAAGAAGGCGAAATGATAATGAGAGAAAGCAAGTAGTACAAAGGCGAATGCCATGAAAAGCTTGCTGAGTCTGGCCTTCGGCATTATCCTTTCGGCGGTATGTGAGGGCTGCTTTGGATATTCTGGACGCGACGGCTATTATTAGGATTATCCATACTACTATGATTTATGACGACTATTATTTTCCCGGCAACTCTTTTTTTCTGTGAAAGAGGTGAAGACAACCGGCATGAAAGAAATGAGATGCATGGGGAGCACGGATGGCATCGTTAGGAGGTGGTGTTTTAAAGCGGCAAGCCATGAATTGTAACACAAATGTAAATTGTATAATTTGCATTATTGATGGTATCCTTTTAGGGGATATTCCAACAAATTATCTGGAGGATTAAGATGGATTATAGACAGGAGATAGAAATAATAGCTTTTGAACTTTATCAGCTGGATGGTTGCATCCCAGGAAGGGAACTTGACCACTGGCTCAGGGCGGAAGTGATATTTCATGACAGGAACTCGGCGGCGGCTGCGGTGAAGCCGTCTGCAGCAAAAAAGACTGCCGCTGCTGGAACGGCCAAGAAGAAGGTTGCACCGAAAAAGAGCAAAGTGGCTGCTGCAAGCAAGTCGACGAATAAGATATCGGCTAAAGCGAAACCCGGTAAATCGAGCTCATCTCAGAAAGAGGCAACGCTTTAATACTAAATTCTTTTCGATCTGATACCTTGATTGGTTCGGGCGTTCGGCGCCTGTGAGCCTTGGTTGTTTCGAACTCCGCAATCACCTGCTTGTCCTCATTCGCATGCACTGATATCATTTATACATGACAGGTCAACTGCGGTGACGGCCATGAAAGAAGCGATGTTCTACGACAAGATCGGAGATGGCAAGGTCAAATGCCATCTCTGTTGTCAGTATTGCACGATATCTGCCGGCAAACGCGGTATATGCGCTGTAAGGGAAAACATGGACGGAGTTCTTAACACTCTGGTCTATGGAAAGGTCGTCGCGCGGCATGTAGATCCTATTGAGAAGAAGCCACTGTTCCATTTCCATCCGGGTTCACGCTCATATTCTATTGCAACGGTAGGGTGTAATTTCAGGTGCCTGCACTGCCAGAACTACGATATATCGGACTTCCCAAAGGAACACGACTATATACCGGGCATCGATATGACGCCGGAACAGGTAGTACAGGAGGCACAGCTTGCTGGCTGCCAAAGCATATCATACACTTATACCGAACCTACCATTTTTATGGAATTTGCATATGATTGCGCGAGACTGGCATATAAAAGGGGAGTGCAAAATGTTTTTGTCAGCAACGGTTATACCTCTCCGAGCGCAACCCGTATAATCGCTCCATATCTGGCCGCGAACAACATCGACCTCAAAGGCGACGACAATTTCTATCGAAAGGTTGTCGGCGCCCGTCTTCAGCCTGTGCTCGACACGATAAAGCTAATGAAGGATTTGGGCGTGTGGGTAGAGATAACAACGCTCATCATCCCGACGCTCAACGATTCGGATGAATTTCTGTATTGGGCCGCTGAGTTCATCAAATCGGTCGATCCAGCCATCCCGTGGCATGTGACTCAATTCCATCCAACCCACAAACTGCTCGATAAGCCCCGAACCCCTATTAATGCACTGAGACGCGCCCGAGAAATCGGGATAGAGACCGGCCTCAAATATGTCTATGAAGGAAATGTCCCTGGGGAGGGCGGGGAAAATACATATTGCTATTCCTGCGGCGAACTCCTCATCGAGAGGGTAGGTTTCTTCCTGAAGGTGGTGAAGATGAAAGATTCGAAGTGTCATCATTGCGGCACAATTATCGACGGCCGGGGGATGCCGTAAGTCTACTGTCGCACAGTTTCTATCGGTAGTACTGCTGCTCAGGAGACTACCGGTAGAGCCGTTTACGAAGTCTTGTACTAATAAATGTAGCGGATTGAGTAGAAGAGCGGGTTATAAACAGATTGGAGGATAACAGATGCCCAAATTTGCAGCTAACCTTACAATGCTTTTTACCGAGGCACCCTTTATGCAAAGATTCACTCTTGCAAAGGAGGCTGGGTTTAAAACAGTAGAATATCTTTTCCCGTATGACTATGATTTGATCGAACTTAAGGCGCAGTTGCAGGTCAACGGACTGAAGCAGATACTCTTCAACCTGCCTGCAGGCAACTGGGGCATTGGCGAGAGGGGAATCGCGGCGCACCCTGAACGGATAAAAGATTTCAGGGTTGGTATCTCAAAGGCGATCGAGTATGCGGAGGGCCTCGGGGTATCGCAACTCAATTGTCTGGCTGGCAAAAAAGCATCTCAATACAGCGACGAGCAGCAATGGGTCGTCCTTGTTGAAAACGTCCGCTATGCGGCAGAGGCCCTGCACCAAAAAGGCTTGCGGCTTTTGATAGAATCCATCAACCATTTCGACATACCCGGTTTTCTGCTAAACCGGACTGATAAGGTTTTGAAACTGATCGATGCTGTGGGAATGCCGAATGTCTTCATGCAATACGACGTATACCATGTTCAGAGAGAAGAAGGTGAATTGACGGCGACACTCCGCAACAATATCGGTAAAATAGCTCATATACAGGTAGCCGACAACCCTGGGAGGCATCAACCCGGCTCTGGAGAGATCAATTACCCGTTTCTGTTTCGTGAAATTGATGCGTTGAATTATCAGGGATATATCGGCCTCGAATACATTCCTGACCCTGATACTCGATCGTCGTTCGAGTGGATCTCAACATATGGTTATATGCTTTAGTTTGAACCCTGGATAGGAATAAGGGATTTTTAAGGAGGGATTAAATGAAAGTAGGTTTTATAGGTCTCGGCATAATGGGTAAGCCCATGTGCAGGAATTTACTAAAGGCGGGCTATCAGGTGGTAGTTTTCAATAGGAGCAGCGGGGCCATCGACGAGCTGGTTGCCGCGGGGGCCAATGCAGCCGCGAATCCTAAGGCAGTGGCTGAGCAGGCAGATGTTATTATTACGATGCTTCCCAACTCTCCACAAGTGAAAGAGGTGATTCTGGGGAAATCGGGCGTGATAGAGGGAGTCAGGAAGGGAGCTGTGGTAATAGACATGAGTTCCATCGCTCCGCTTGTTAGTCGCGAAATAGCCGCAAAATTAAACGAAAAGGGCATAGAAATGCTGGATGCTCCCGTCAGTGGCGGAGAGCCTAAGGCGATAGACGGCACTCTATCCGTCATGGTCGGCGGTAAGAAGGAAGTCTTTGATAAATACTATGCGGTAATGAAATCCATGGCAGCCTCGGTAGTTCTTACAGGCGACATCGGAGCCGGAAACGTGACCAAGCTGGCGAACCAGATTATAGTAGCCCTAAATATCGCAGCTATGTCAGAGGCGTTAGTTCTTGCCACGAAGGCAGGAGTCGAGCCTGAACTGGTTTATCAGGCTATACGCGGCGGGCTGGCGGGAAGTACGGTCCTTGACGTGAAGGCTCCATTGGTCATGGACCGCAAGTTCAACCCGGGATTTCGGATAAACTTGCATGTCAAGGACCTGAATAATGTGCTGGAGACTGCTCACGAATTGAACGTGCCCTTGCCACTAACGGCATCCGTGATGGAAATGATGCAGGCCCTTAAGGCTGACGGGATGGGAGAACTCGACCATGGCAGTCTGGTGAGGTTTTATGAGAAAATAGCGCATGTGGAGGTAAAGAGGTAATTCTCAATAACTCGCCTGTACACGTTCCACATCAGGGCTATGTAACGATAAGTTGAATTTTAAGGGACGTTAGTGTGCGGTTGCTAAAGGAACCTGATTCTGCTATTCTTTATAGTAAATTAGTTATTCAAGGAGTTCCATATGCTCGTAGTTGCCGAGAGCCTGAATCCTGCCCATCCGGTATCTTGTAATATGAGGTCCTCGTGCTGAAACTAAGAGAAGGGATTGTAGAACTTTACAAGAAAGTAGCCACCGCTATCCCAAGTGACGTCGAAGAAGCCCTGAAAAAGGCGTTTGAGGCTGAGACTGCTCCCCGTATCAGAGAATCATTGAGTAAAATCCTAAGGGAGATTTCATCATCCCGTACGGCTGCACGTCCACTTTGCCTGGATACCGGCATCCCGTTCTTTTTTGTCTGGGTACCCCGTGGGTTGAGCCAGCAGCAGGTTCGCGAAGACATCGTAGAGGCCACAAGGATAGCAACCAAAAAGGTCCCCCTGAGTCCCAATGCTGTCGACATGCTTTCCGGCGTTAACAGTGGTGACAATACAGGTCATTATTTCCCGCTAATTCATATTGAAGAGACCGACAAAAATTCGCTTACTATAGACCTGATGCTCCAGGGTTCAGAATGTGAGAACCTCGGCAGCATCTACAAACTCCCAACTTCCTTTGTTGCTGATAAGGGGGGGGCAGGTGAGCGTCGAGAGATAACTGCGGAGCGTGATTTTGCGGGTGTAAAACGCTGCGTGCTGGATGCCGTTGGGAAGGCGAAGGGAAGGGGTTGTCCACCGTACACCATTGGAATCGCTATCGGAGGTGCAAGGGATCAGGTAGCCTATCTTTCCAGGCGCCAGCTGTGCGGCAGAATCAACGTGCCGAATCCTGAAGAGCGACTCGCGACACTAGAAGCTGATATTATGCAGGAAGTGAATGAATATGGCAGGACGGCCGACGGGCTGTTCAGGAATGTCACGGCTCTTGGCGTGCGGGTAGCAGTGGCGCACCGTCATCCACAGACTTATTTTGTAGATATTTCCTTTTCATGTTGGGCGAACCGGAAGGCTCGCCTCATCTGGTAGGATACAGGCTGCATTCAAATTCCGGCTCCATCGTTAAAGCCGACATTCTGTGGGAACATCTCATTCGTCTCGATTCTGCCGGACTGCGATTATCTTGAATGCGCCTGCGCAGTTCTGGTGTGTGAGGCTACTTAACTACGAGCACAGGGCATTTTGAATAATCTACGACCTTCGACGACACGCTCCCGAGCAGGAATTTCTTGGTTCCGTGACGACCGTGCGATCCCGTTATGATGAGATCCACTTTCATCTTCTGGGCCGTCTCCAAGATCTTCTCAGCCGGATCTCCCTGCCTGATCACAGTCTTTACATCTATTGATTTGCCGGAGAGCGACTTCCGAATCTTTTCCATTGAATCAGTTGTCTCACGGGTTAGCGAATCCGAAATCCGGTTGCGGTCGACGTCAGCTAGTTCCGTCAGATAGAGTTCTGGCACCACAGCCAGAATAGTCAGCGACCCGTTGAAGTTGGTGGTAAGTTCAATAGCTTTTTTTAATGCCTTGTCGGACGATTTAGAGCCGTCATGGGCAACCAGAATTTTTTGCATTATATTTCCTCCTTAAAATGAAGCCGGATGTCACTAGCTGGTACTTAGTATTTTAAGCCCCGTCGGTGCACTGTTCATAGCGCAGACACACCGGCAGGTTATTTTACCATATTCCGCCGCGCCTTGACAAAAAGGCGGATAGGTGTTCCTTTAAAAGAATATCGAGTTCTCATTGCTTTTTCAATATAGCCGATCTGCTGGGGCTTGACGCCGGCAGCGAAATTGACGAAGATTCTGAAGGTCGGCGGCTCTATGCCGGTCTGCGTGATGTAGTAGAACTTCAGTTCCTTCCCGCGATAAAGGGGAAAAGGCTTGCGTGCTAGCGTCTTGAGCAGGAGTTCGTTCAATTCATGTGTCTTAATCTTCTTCCGGCGTTCAGCTATGATCTCTTTGATGATGTTAAAGATATCAGTGATCCTTGTTTTCTTGAGGCCCGAAGCGGTAAGCCACGGAACATATTCCATGAACCACAGCTTCCGTTTGATCTCCTCTGCGAGGAGTTTGTATGCAGCCTCAGGATTTTCGATCAGATCCCATTTGTTGAAGAAAAGAACCAGACCTTTGCCCAATTCCTCCACCATGCCTGCAATCTTCTGCTCCTGGTCCCCGATGCCCTGAGAGGCGTCTACTACGACCACAACCACGTCTGCCCTCTCAATGCTCCTCATCGTCCGCATAACCGAAAGCCCTTCTACCGAATATTGACGCGGCTTTTTCCTGATCCCTGCAGTGTCTATGAGAAGAAATTTCTCGCCGTAATAGGTGCAGACCGAATCGATCGCATCCCGGGTAGTCCCTGGAACCGGACTCACTATGAGCCGCCTCTTACCGAGAAAAGCATTGATGAGAGTAGATTTGCCCACGTTAGGCTTTCCTACGACTGCGATCTTCGGTATATTTTGCAGTGTTGGGTCCGAAAACCCTTCAGAAGGAGGGAGTTCAGCAACGATCCGTTCCATGAGTTCCTCAAAGCCCAGCCCGCTGATCGCAGAAACGGGGTAAATGTCCTTCGTGCCGATAGTGTAAAAGTCTATGACATTGCCTTCCCTTGACGGCACATCGATCTTGTTCACTACCCAGAAGACTTTTTTCCCCGATGCCCGGAGAAGGTCCGCCATTTCGCGGTCAGATGGGATTAGCCCTTCCTTTCCATCCAGCAGATGGATTATCAGATCCGACTCCTCTATGGCGAACAGTGCCTGCTCACGAACCTGCTCGGCAATCTCCTTAGCTTCATGAGGTAGTCCTTCCGGATAGAATCCGCCGGTATCGATCACGGTGAAATTCCTGTCCTCCCATTCGACAGAGCCGTAATTCCTGTCGCGGGTGATGCCGGGTGTCTCTTCGGTGATCGCCGCAGGCCGCCGTTCACGCTCCTTCCTGACCATGCGATTGAAGAGAGACGATTTCCCGACATTGGGTCGTCCTATGATTGCAACTATTGCGTTCATTGTTTTATCCTGCTTTCCGAGATTCCATAAGACTTGATCTTCTTGTGGAGATTACTGCGTTCTACCGCGATCGCGTCCGCAGTCTTCGATACATTCCAATCATATTCCTGTAGCTTCCGATAGATGAACTCTTTCTCAAGTGCGTCGCGTGCTTCCTTTAGTGTAGCATATGAACAATAATCATTATCCCTGACGGCTTGTCCAGGACCGAGCATGCCCAGTGCAGATATGTCCGAGGCGGTGATGCAGGCAGAAGGCACCATGATCATGAGCCTCTCGATAGCATTTCTCAGCTCTCTGATATTGCCCGGCCAGTGATAAGCCTGGAAGAGGTGGATCACTTCAGGATCTAGTGCCTTGGTCTTGATCCCGCTTTCGGTTGCGAAAAGCTCGATAAAGTATTTCGCGAGATGCTGAATATCGTCCTTTCTTTCACGCAATGGTGGCACAACCAAGGGGATAACATTGAGGCGAAAGAAGAGGTCCTCCCTGAAACTGCCCTTTTTAACCTCTTCTTCGAGTGCTTTGTTGGTAGCAGCTATAATCCGGACATCAACCTTGATGTTCTTGCCTCCCCCGACTCTCTGGAATACTTGGGTTTCTAGGACTCGCAACACCTTTGCCTGGGTCTGGAGGGTCATGTCACCGATCTCGTCGAGAAAAAGGGAGCCCTCATGGGCAAGTTCGAATTTGCCGATTTTGCGTTCCGATGCTCCGGTAAAGGAGCCTTTTTCATGGCCGAAGAGCTCGCTCTCTATTAGTTCCTGAGGTATCGCCGCACAGTTGACCTCAACAAATGGACCGTTTGAACGGAGCCCCTTCTCATGGAGCATCCTGGCAACGAGTTCTTTACCAGTTCCGCTTTCCCCCAGAATGAGAACCCGTGCACTGCTTTGAGAGGCCATTTCGATCTGCTGTTTGAGGGCGCGCATTTTTTCAGAGTCGCCCACGAGCTTCCACTTCTTGCCCAGATCCGCCTTGAGTGTCCTGTTTTCTATCTCTAATTTCCTGCGTTCCAGCGCTCTCTGGGCAACCAGCAGGATCTTGTCCAGAGAGAGCGGCTTCTCGAGGAAGTCATAGGCGCCAAGCCGGGTCGCCTTGATTGCCAGCTCTATATTGCCATGTCCCGATATGATGACTACCGGGATGTCCCTCTCCATCTCGTTGATCTTCGATAAGGCCTCGATGCCGTCCATTTCCGGGAGCCAGACGTCGAGAAATATGATGTCCGGCACTCTCTCTTTCAGCAGCGAGAGGGCATCTTCAGCTGTGGAAGCGGTGAGAACCTCGTACCCCTCGTCTTCGAATATCCCGGTAAGGATCTCTCTAATCCCTACCTCGTCATCGACTATTAAGACCGTTTTTTTGGACATGCGCTATCTCCTTGACTATGTGCCTATGGGGATTTCCACGGTGAAGATGCTACCCTTTGGATTATTGTCTCTCGCAATGATGCGCCCGCCGTGATCTGAAGCAATTTTGCTCGCTATGGCGAGTCCAAGCCCAGTCCCTCCCTTGCGCTTGGAGAAATAGGGTAAAAAGAGCTTTTCCTTCTCGTCATCCGGAATTCCAGGACCGGTGTCTGCAATGTCGACAAAGACGAGGCGGTCACCGTTGCGGATAGCGATGGTTATCTCCCCATTCTGTTTCATTGCCTCGATTGCGTTGTCAATGATATTGATTAATGCTCTTTTGATCTGCTCGTGGTCGATCCTTACCTTTGGGATATTCCCGTCGGACACGACGCTCATACTGATTTTCCGATACCCTTTGTAGAGTGCCGCTACCGAATCGATGAGTTCGGCCATATCGGCCAGCGATCTATTGATCTCAGGCATCCTGCCGTATTTAGAGAAGATATCTACGAGCCTCCTTAGACTCTCAACTTCGGTGATTATTGTCTTGGTCGATTTCTCAAATACGGCCCCGAAGTCTTCATCCTTGTTCTGCCATTTTTTGATAAGCCGCTCGGTGGAAAGTTTGATCGGTGTCAACGGGTTTTTAATCTCATGGGTAATCCTGCGAGCCACTTCCTGCCATGCCTCGGCTCTCTGGGCTTTAATAACATCGGTGAGATCGTCGAAGACCACGAGCATGCCAAGGGCAGAAGACGAATATGATTCACGGATACCGGAAATGGTTACCCTTACGGTCAAGGGTCTTCCTTGAAGGCTGACCTTGACTTCTCTGGTTACTTCCCTTACCTCTTTGCCCTCGATATCGCGAATCATCTGACGCAGATCGGCTGAATGGAGATCAGCAATCAGTTTCCTGTAATCTGTGCCTCTGACCTTATCTGCTTCGAGGTCGAGGATCGTACAGGCCGCCCTGTTGATGGTTATGATCCGACCGCTGTTGTCGAGAAAAATGACGCCCGAGGTTATGTTCTGGAGGATGTTTTCCAGGTAGAGTCTCCTCCTGTCAGATACCTGATAAGCTTCTTCAAGGGAGATCTTGTTATCCCTCAATTGTGCGATCATCTGGTTGAAAGAATCGATGAGTAGTCCGATCTCATCTTTGCTTGTAACCTGCACCTTTACGTTGAGGTCTCCTGAGGCAACTTTTGCAGTAGCCATGGCGAGGCCCTGTATGGGTATGGTAATGTCTCTCGATATCTTCAGCGAGAGCCATAGACTGCTAAAAATCATTATGAGTGTGAGAAACCCGAGGGTGAGGATATACGTAAACTTCAGGGGTTTCTGCAACCCTCCAAGTTTGAGGTACTCTTCATGGAGCGATCTCAGCTTTTCAGACTTGGCGGCTATTGATGCAGGGATTGATACTTCGGCAATGACGACGCTTGTTCCGCCGCTGAAGGGGACCGCGGCTCTCACTATGTCGCCGTCCTGCATGGATATCGTCTCTGTCCCCTCTTTACCTCCGAAAGCATCCTTGATTACATCAGTCGCGTCCGAAGGCATTACCGTTAGCCTCCTTATCGACAAGCCCGGAGCAGAAATTATTGCGCCGCCAGATGCCTGGCGTGCAGCAAGCAGAGCCCTTTCTCTGGTCAGATCGTAGAACGAGCGGGCTAGCTCAATGGACCTATCTATCGGTTCGCTGAGTTGAGGGGAGAAGATGCGGTTGAAATAGTTCGTCGCCAGGCCGCTTGCGGCAAGGAACAGAAAGAGGGAAGGGATCAGTATAAGGGTCATGAAGATAGCGACCAGCTTTGTTCTGAACTTGTAGCCGGGAATTTTCAGATGCATATCAACAAAGAGCCGGTAGAGATTTTTACCTACGAAGAAAATGAGTGTGAGAAGCGCGGCAATGTTGACGGTAAGAAGGCCGGTGAGCAGGATGCGAGTGGTCATGTCCAGGCTCGACAGCTTGATGAAATGTATCTGGATCGATGTTATCAGGACGACAAACAGGATAAGCACTACCGTTATGATAAGCGGGCGAAGGATATTCATCGGGCCTCTTGCATGGCGGGAATTTTAAATAGTGGCGAATTTGCAGAGACGCTGAATTCCTTGTTAGGAGTAAAGAAGAGGAGATACCCGATGACCGGGGGCAGCTTCCTGAGGTTTGATTCAGCCGTAACCTTGACGTAGTATTCATCCGGATCCAACGCTTTTACATTTGTCAGTTTGAGATTGGTGATATCAATTGCCCATGAAATCATTGATTCGAGGTCCTTAAACCTCTTTATCGTTCTAATGTTGCCATCCGTGCTGGACCCGATATATTCGCGCTTGATCGGATCGCTTTTAAGAACTCGGATAATCTTCTTGCCGAGAACGAATTCATCCGGCCAGATAGTCCAGTGCCTGAAGAGGTCGACATAGAAAACCAGCTCCTTGGAAAGTCCATTGCCGAGATCGGTGACAAGTTTTTCATCAGGCTGAAGGGTCGTGGTCACGAATAGTTCATTGTCGATCTGGTTTGCCACGACAGGTGTAATTTCGGCAGCAAGCCCGGATTCAGGGGCAGGGAGTGTGAAGAAAATAACAGTCAGCAGGAGCAGCAGCGCTGCAGTCTGGGCCTTTACCCGGATAAAGGCCGGGAAGAAATTCAGTTTTACCCCCCGTGTGGTTTTCACAATTATTTGTATTACCCCTTGACTTAAAAGAATAAATTAATCTTCATTATAACATAGCGTAGGGAGCAGGAATTCTCCGGCAAAATGATTATCATGTAAGAATAAGCAAGACTAATGGAGGAGATTATGGAAATCAGAGCAGTCAGAATAGAGATTCCAGAGGGGTGCAATATCATTCTGGGACAGACCCACTTTATCAAGACGGCAGAGGACCTTTACGAGGTAATGGTCACATCTGTACCGCAGGCTAAGTTCGGAATCGCCTTTACTGAGGCTTCGGGTCCGTGCTTGGTAAGGAGCGAGGGGAATGAGGTCAGTCTGGTGAATGCCTGCATTGAAAACCTTCAGGCGCTGGGGGCCGGCCATGTGTTCTGCATCCTGATGAAGGATGCATTTCCGGTCAACGTTCTCAACCGGGTCAAGGACTGCCCCGAAGTATGCACTGTCTTCTGTGCTACGGCAAATCCGCTGGAGGTTATCGTTGCCTCCACGGAACAGGGAAATGGTATTATAGGAGTCGTCGACGGGTATCCACCAAAGAGTGTAGAAGGTGACGAAGACAAGACGAAGAGGAAGGAATTCCTCAGAAAGATCGGCTACAAATTATAGAGGAATGGCAATTTTTTAGCTTGAGGAGGAATTATGTTGCCCAACCTGAAGTATGACGATAAGGGTCTAATCCCCGCCATAATTCAAGATGTCGAGAACAACGACGTCCTTATGATGGCTTATATGAACGAGACATCACTAAGGCAGACACTGGAGACCGGTTTTACTCACTTCTGGTCCAGGTCACGGCAGAAGTACTGGAAAAAGGGCGAGACATCCGGTGCGGTCCAGGAGGTGAAAGAGGTGTTCTTTGACTGCGATGCGGACACCTTGCTCGTAAAGGTGAAACAGCACGGCGCGGGTGCCTGTCACACCGGCAATAGGACCTGCTTTTATACGAAAATCCAGTTATAGGAGGAGCTGCTTGCCATGCTTTTTGGGGGTGGAGCGAGTTGTCCTTACCAATGGGGTAATGTATTATGAGTGATTGTGTTTTTTGTCGAATAGTCGAGAAGAGGGTACCCTCTAAAGTAGTATATGAGGACGACCTTGTCTTAGCCTTTGAGGACCTCAGTCCGCAAGCACCTGTGCACATATTGCTGATCCCCAAGAAACATATCCCAACACTTTTGGATGTTGCTGAAGAGGATTTGCACCTATTTGGGCACATGATAAAAGTGGCAAATAAGATTGCCCGTGAAAAGGGCATTGCCGGGAGGGGGTTCAGGGTTGTCACCAATTGCAATCCCGAGGGCGGGCAGGTGGTTTACCACGTCCATCATCATATCCTGGGCGGAAGGCATTTGCAAGGGCTGCTTGGATAACTTGGATAAATAGATATCTGCCCTCTCTTAGATGAGGAGAGATGAGCGTGTATTAATGCTGAGGGCAATCAGGGGATTCACTCCTAAATATGTCCGAACGACAACCGCATCCGATTATAGACAAAAAAACCGTCTGGGAAGGCAATTTCATCCGGACGCTTCTGCTTGAATATTGTGATGACCAGGGGAATATCCGCAGTTGGGAAGCTGTCGAACGGGTCAACTGTGATGGTATCGTCGCTGTCATCCCCGTTACAAAAGAAGGGGAAGTGCTGATGATCCGCCAATTTCGACCAGTGCTGAATAGTTATGTTATCGAGTTTCCGGCAGGACTGAACGATAAGGGTGAGACGCTTGTCGATGCTGCACGACGAGAGCTTATCGAAGAGACCGGCTATACGAGCGAGACCTTCGAATTTCTGGCCGAAGGACCGGTGTCATCTGGTCTGTCGACCGAGGTGCTTACCGTTTATCTTGCTAGGGAAGCGACGCCTGCGTCTCCTCAGCTCAGGGAAAGGCATCCTATCGAAGAGACCGAGGACATTGAAGTCGTCCGAGCACCGTTGTTGTCGGCCTACGAGATGATTGAGGAGTTTCGGGGGAAAGGGGATGTTGTAGACCTCAAGATTTATGGCTTTATAGCACTTGCTCGTATGAGAATGAATAATCTGTGAACAAATCCCCCAAAGCGACTCTTAAGGACCTTGATATATGCAGGTCAGCATTTCCAGTTTGACTGTCTAGCATTGCAGCTTCCGCATAAGGCGGAAGCTGCCCTTTCATTTTACCGCCTACTCCATCTTAATGGCTTCGACAGGACAGACGTTCATAGCTTCTTCGCAATCACAGGTGTCGCATTTGTCGGGGCCGATGACCCAAGCTTTGTCGTCCCGCAATTCGAACACTTCAGGGCAGAGTTCAATACATGAACCGCAGCCGATGCAAAGATCAAAATCAACAACCGGTGTAGCCATAAAACCCTCCTCTGGTTTACGTAATAACTACAATATAACAGATATCCATGCATCGTTCAAATTGCGTGCGGTCCTTAGAGTAAATATATATATATTGATTTTACATACATTTTAGGATAAGTTATAAAAGCTAACAGGTTTGTGGTCTTACCGGGGGATTTCATGGATATAAAGGAATTTGTAACACAAAAGGCAATCGAGGCCAAGGCAGGGGCGAGGACTCTGGCTCAGGCTTCATCTGAATATAAGAACAGGGTGCTAATCAGAATGGCTGTGGCATTGAAGGAAAGGTCTGCCGATCTTATAGCCGAAAATAGGAAGGATATTGAATTCGCCGAGAAAAAAGGCCTTTCAAGGGCGCTCATCGACAGGTTGACGATCACCGAAAAGAGGATTGCTGAGATGGCCCAGGGACTTCATGAAGTTGCCCAGTTGCCGGATCCGGTCGGAGAGATTGTGCGGATGGTCAGGAGGCCGAACGGCATGGAGGTGGGCAGGATGAAGGTGCCCATTGGCTTAATCGGCATCATATATGAATCCCGTCCTAATGTGACCGCTGATGCGACCAGTCTATGCCTTAAAGCGGGCAATGCCGTTATCCTCAGAGGCGGCTCGGAGGCTATCAATTCGAACAGGATAATAGTCAGCATTATGAGGGAGGCAGCGAAGAAGGAAGGTCTTAACGAGGGGGTGATCACCTTCATTGACATCCCTGACCGCGATGCTATCATGGAGATGCTGAAGCTCGAGGGCATTGTAGACTTGGTGATTCCGCGCGGCGGTGAAGGGCTCATCAGGACAGTGTCAGAAAATTCAAGGATTCCGGTGCTTAAGCATTATAAGGGCGTTTGTCACGTATTCGTCGACCGCGATGCAGATTTTCGCATGGCCTCGGACATCTGCTTCAATGCCAAGGTCCAGAGGCCCGGGACATGTAATGCTATGGAAACCATGCTTGTGGATGAAGTCGTAGCGGAAACGTTTCTCCCAAGCATGATACAAAGGTTTCAAGAAGCCGGAGTCGTGCTTTTAGGATGTCCGAAGACGAGGGAGTTCTCTTCTGGCATCAAAGAGGTTACGGAAGAGGATTTCCGTAGGGAATACCTCGATCTCATTCTCAATATCAAGGTCGTAAAGGACATCGATGAGGCAATGGATCACATCGATGCCTATGGCTCAGCACATTCTGATGCAATTGTAACGAAAGACTACGACAAGGCGATGAGATTTTTGCGCGAGGTCGATTCCGCTGCTGTCCTCGTCAATGCCTCGACTCGCCTTAATGATGGCTATCAGTTCGGTCTCGGCGCCGAGATCGGTATCTCGACCGACAAGATACATGCCCGAGGTCCCATGGGGCTCGAAGAACTTACTTGCACCAAGTTTGTTGTATTCGGCCATGGTCAGCTGAGGGAATAAAAAAAGGAGGATTACTGCGATGCCGGAGAAGCTTAGCTATGAGGAGTTTATCAAGAAGGCCATTGTAAGTCTTAGAAAAGAAGGGTTTAAGGGTATCCATACGGTTTATTCCGGTTTCAATGAAGCCTTCAAGAAATACTTTGACGGCGAAGACCCTGTAAAGGTGACGAATCAGCTTGCATCCGAGGGCAAGATTGTCATCAGACCGGTTAAGGGAGGCGTTATGCTATATCTTATTGAGGATGCTCCTGCCTCAAAGAGCCGTGGTGAAGACGCACTCGGGAAAATGGGTCTCTAATCTCTAATCGGAGATAACTGATAATAAAAACACTCATCCGTAGGTAATCCGCGCTGTATTTCCGGCCCATTAGGGAGTCTGCTGCGTGCGCGGTCCGATGGCCTTGAGACAACGCTGGGAGACCGCAGGTAAAGGCAATGAGGCTTGGAATATTCGGGGGGACTTTCAATCCCATCCACTTCGGACATCTGCGCGCAGCTGAAGAGGTCAGACAGATTTTGGGTCTGGACAAAATCATATTCATGCCTTCAGGGACTCCGCCCCTGAAGGCAGACTTACTTGCAGAGGCATCTCACCGTTATTTGATGACGCGTCTTGCCACTGGATCGAATGCAGATTTTCTGGTGTCAGATCTTGAGATGAGGCAGGACGAAAAGTCCTATACTGTCACAACTGTTGAGAGGCTGCAACAAATGTACCCCGGTGACGAGCTTTTTCTGATACTCGGGTTAGACGCCTTTCTGGACCTGCCTATCTGGAAGGAACCGCAGAGACTCGTCTCCTTGATAAGTTTTGTCGTTGTAACCAGGCCGGGCGCAGATGAAGCGCGCCTGGCAGAGTTCCCGCTTGTTGAAGTATTGCGGCCTTCTGACAAACCTGGCTTGAGTTCCCTGCTCCTCAGTGGAGGAAGGGATTCCTACGTTGTTAGGGTCAGCGCTTTCGATATCTCATCGACTATGATCAGGCGCCTTGTCAAAGAGGGCAAAAGCGTCAGGTACCTACTACCTGAGATAGTCGAACAATACATGAAGTCTCATCGTTTGTACTCCCAATAGATATGATATCTCTTGAAGGACTTATCAATAACCTGGATGAGGTGGTCTGCCTTTTTGATTGCAATGGGAGGCTTGTATTCATCAATAAAGTCGGTGAGGAATTTTTCGGGAGGAACCTCAGGGAGTTAAAAAACAGGCCGCTCGGGGATCTCTTTCCCGGAAGCGACGACATCGAGATGCTCTTTCAGAAGACTCTTGTGGAGGGGAGGCTTTACAACTGCAAAGAGATGGAAATCGATATCGGCAGGGTCGTGAACGTCGATCTTCATCTGGCGCCTTTTTACTCCACCGACAGTCTGGAGGGCGCGATCTGTTGCATTCGCGAGAACCTTTCCCTGACCGAAAGAGAGGACTATCAATTTGATCACCTGCTTTACCTGCTCGGCTCGCTGGCCCATGAGATCAAGAACCCGCTGAGCGGCATAAAGGGGGCCGCACAGATACTGAAGACAGCTCCGGACAATGCAGAGGCTGGGGAGTGTGTCAACCTTATACTGAAGGAGGCTGATCGGTTGAATGCGGTTCTCCAAGGGTATCTTACCATGACGCGGCTGCCCCGTTTCCATCAGCTTAATATACATGAGGTTGTAGAACATGCCCTCAGGGTTATGGATCCTGCTGTCAGGGAGGGCGGAATTGCGGTCGAGAAGTCTTATGATCCCAGTCTGCCGTATATATCAGGGGATGAGGGTAAGTTGCTGCAGGTCTTTATCAACCTCATCAAGAACGCCCTCGAGGCGATTGAGCTAGTGAGAGGAGACAGAATACTCAGCATTTCAACGCGCCCATCGAACGAATATGTGTTAATATATGACAATTCCGGGCCGGTCAAAAGCAAGAAAAGAACAAAGAAGAGGCGATGGGTTGTTGTAAACTTTCAGGATTCCGGTATCGGCTTGAACAGAGATGAAATGAGCAGGATATTCCTGCCGCTTTATACGAAGAAGGAAAAGGGTAGCGGCCTTGGGCTTGCCCTGTCGAAAAAGATTATCAAGGACCACGGCGGTATTATCAGAGTGAAGAGTTCCATGGGAGAGGGATCAACTTTCAGTGTATACCTGCCGCTCCCGGCCACCAATGCTTGGAAGGAATAACCGTAATAAGGCAAATGGATAAAAGGATTCTTGTTATAGATGACGATGAAGGCGTTGCCTGGGTCATAAGGAAGACGCTTGAACCGCTTGGCTATGAGGTTGTCGTAAAAACGACTATCAAGGCCGGTCTGAAGGCCCATGACAAATTCAACCTTATGCTTCTTGATCTTATGCTCCCCGACGGTAACGGCATTGAAGCCCTGCAGGAAATACGGGTGTTCAACCCCAATGCCCTAGTAATTATCGTAACGGCTCACGGAAGGATGGAGAGTGCGGTTGAAGCGATGAAGGAGGGGGCTTACGACTACCTTGAGAAGCCTTTCGATATCGACGAACTGAAGATCGTCGTCGAAAAGGCCTTCAGGGACATCGCCATGAGGGAAGAGCTTCTGAAGCTGAGACAGACCAAGGAAGAGACGAAGAGTTCCGAGATTGTCAGCAAGAGCAAGGGGATGCTGAAGGTCTTCAAGGCGATAGGTCGGGTCGCTCCCCGGGATGTCACGGTACTGATATCCGGCGAAAGCGGCACGGGCAAGGAACTTGTAGCCCGCGCCATCCGCAACAACAGCAGGCGCAAATTCGGATCATTTATCGCAATAAACTCTGCTTCTATACCCGGCGAGCTACTCGAAGCCGAGCTTTTCGGATGGGAAAAGGGTGCCTTCACAGGAGCCTCCGAAAAGACTCCCGGAAAAATTCAGGCAGCCGACGGAGGGACCATTTTTCTCGACGAGATCTCGGAGCTGAATATAGATCTGCAGGCGAAACTCCTTCGTTTTCTGCAAGAAAAGGAATACAGCCCGTTGGGTAGCAGCAAGATCATCAAGGCGGATGTGAGGATTATAGGGGCTACAAACAAGGATCTCATGTCGTGCGTTAAAAACGGGAATTTTAGGGAGGACCTTTACTACAGGTTCAATGTAATCGAGATAAGGATCCCGCCGCTCAGGGACCGGAAGGATGATATTGTCCCTCTGGCCCGCCATTTTCTAAAAGAATCGGTAAAAACCTTCGAACTGCCTCCGAAGGACTTTTCGAAAGATGCCGAAAAGGCACTTGTGGAGTACAACTGGCCTGGAAATGTCAGGGAGCTGGAAAATACCATCAAGCGGACCTCGATCCTTTCAAGAGATAGTGTGATCGAAAGGCGAGACCTCTTCAGCAACGATTACAATGCATGCTCGGTAAAGGAGTTTCTCGAGGAAAAACTCACCGGCTTTCTAACTGAGATGAAGAAGCTGGATAAGTCGAATCTCTACGAGACTGTCATCTCCGAGGTCGAAAAGGCTCTATTTAGTATTGTGCTCAACGAGACCGAGGGCAACCAGGTAGGAGCAGCTAAGATCCTTGGGATCAACCGAAATACCCTCAGCAAGAAGATGAAAGAGTATAAGATCATTTGATTTAAAAGCGAAAAATATGGTATAAAAACAGTTCGACGGACGCAAAGACAAAGCAGGGCTTTGAATGTGTGTCCCTCCATGCTCTTTCCTTTGCGAAAGGGCTTGATATCCATATGGAGGTATTTGATGAATTTTTACGAAACAGTTGTAATCCTTAACCCTTCGCTCAGCGAAGAGGAAGCCAAAGCAGTCATCGACAAGATTACCGACATCATCAAGAATGCAAATGGGGAAGTATTCAAGGGCGATGTTTGGGGAAAGAGAAGACTCGCCTACGAGATGAGCAAGCAGAAGATGGGCAACTACGTTTTCCTTCTTTATAAGGCGTCGCCCGATATTATCAAGAAACTTGAAGAGCATTTCAAGGTCCTCGATACTGTACTAAAGTTCATGGTTGTCAAGCTAGGCCAGAAACAGATTGCGGCACTTCCCAAGGAAATTAGCGGTTTGCCAGTTGCTCCTGAAGAAGCCCCTGCCGACGCGCCTAAAGAGGGTGTCTAATGTTTAACCGCGTCATCCTCATTGGCAATCTCACCAAGGATCCCGAGGTCAGATATACGCCCGGAGGGACGCCGGTCGCCACGGTACCCATTGCAGTTAACTCCAAGTTCAAATCCGGCGATGACTGGAAGGACGAAACCCTGTTCATAGATACCGTTGTCTTTGGCAAGCAGGCTGAGGCTTGCGGTCAATACCTGAGCAAGGGCAGGAGTGTTCTTGTCGAGGGCCGTCTGCGCGAGAGAAAATGGGAATACGAGGGTCAGAAGAAGAGCAAGATGGAAGTTGTTGCCAACACGGTTAGGTTCCTGTCCAAGAAGGAAAGTCCATCGAGCGGTTCCGGGCCGGCAGACTTGGGCATGCCTGACGAGGTTTCCGATGTCGAACCTTTTTAAATCACACACGAATATACGAGAGGAGATAATATAATGCAACCGAAGAGATTTCAGAGACGGAAGTTTTGCAGATTCTGCGCCGACAAAATCGCTTTTATCGACTACAAGGATATAAAGGTCATGCGTGGATATATGACCGAACGTGGCAAGATACTCTCCAGGAAGGTGACCGGAACTTGTTCTGTTCATCAGAGGGAACTGACCACTGCAGTCAAGAGAGCTAGAAACATAGCATTGATTCCCTTCATGGAAAGGTAAGATGCGAATCCCGAAGAGCTGGGTCCCAACGATGGCAAAAAAGATCGCCGAAAACCTCGTAAAAAAGGATCTGGTCGAATCTCTAGTGCCTGTTGCGACCCTGATTTCGGAGACAGAAAAGCTCCTCCTGGAAGAGTTGATGGTCGAAGACCGGGTCAACGAGGAGGTCCGCCAAATCCTGAAGAAATTCGAGTCCGAGATCGAAAAGGGAAGGCTCGACTACCGCAGGCTCTTTGATATGACCAAGCAGAAAATCGTGAAAGAGAGAAATATCATCATATGATGCTCTCTGACGACAAAATCAGCCATACTACCCATATGCTGCTCAAGGGCCTGCTGGAGCACAAGCTGGTTGCCCTGAAGGCCGAAGACAGCGCAGTGCGGCGCGAGATAAAGAATTCCATTGTAAACGAACTTAAGCTCGGCGAGGATGTCGACGCAACGGTCACGAAGAAGCTTCTCTCTTTTTCAAAAAAGCTCGTGGAGGGCAGCCCTGAGTGGGAAGTCCTGTACAAGAAATTTTATGAGGAAGAGGAGGTCAAAAAAGGACGCAAGTAATGCCGTTTGTCCGGGAAACATCGGATGAAGAAGTAAAACGGGAGCGCAGCATAGCGCGGACTCTCCGCGAAGGCACATGGTGGAAAAGAAAATGCTCCCGCGGAAAGTGTTACTACTGCAACGCTCAGGTCCCTCCGAAAGAACTCACCATGGATCACCTCGTGCCGATTATCAGAGGCGGCAAATCGGTCAAAAGTAACATAGTGACTGCCTGCAAGGAATGCAATAACAAGAAAAAGTATCTCCTGCCAATCGAGTGGGAAGAATACCTCTCAAATCTGTGACTCGGGCTGACTAAGTCGGCATGCTGTATTTCATGGGCGCATTGTAACCCTCGAGTAACAGCAAGATTCCAGTTTGAAGCATAGGCGTATCGCTCCCATGCGGACTACTCTCGTTTGGCCCATTGCAGCCTCAATCGTGTGAGCTTATGATATATGGCCAACATTGGATATAATGCTAATTAACCACTAGCATGTCTTTTTTGGAGGACGAGTAATGAGGCGAATTGCATTGATCGGTGTAGGAACGATGGGAAGCGGGATCGCTGCCAACCTGCTTAAGGGAGGCTTCGAGCTTCACTTGTATAATCGGACCCGGGAGAAGGCTGAGCCGCTTATGGCACAAGGCGCTTTATGGGCGGAGTCACCTTCCGTCGCAGCTTCGCGTGCCGAATTAGTACTTGCCGTGGTGGGCGACGATGCCGCGTCCAGGGCTGTCTGGTTCGGACCTGATGGCGCGTTGGCAGGTGCACAGCCAGGCACATGCGTTGTCGAATGCAGTACGCTTTCACTTGCCTGGGTGCGTGAACTGCACGTGGCTGCTCAATCGAAAGGGCTTCGGTTTGCCGATGCGCCTATGGCCGGAAGTAAGCCGGCTGCTGCAGCTGGAACGATAAGTCTCTATGTCGGCGCAGAACCGGAAGTGTTCGAGGCTATACAGCCGGTGTTTCAGAGCTTTAGCCGGAGTCAGATTCACTTTGGCCCTCCGTCGTCAGGTGCAGCATACAAGCTTATCAACAATATGATGGCGGCTGCTCAGGTAGCTGCTTTGGGCGAGGGTATTGCACTTGCCGAGAAAGCCGGCCTTAATATGGATACGGTGCTCCAGGCTGTTAACGATGGTGTGCTTGCTAGTACGGTGGTAAAGATGAAGGCCCCGAATGTAATAGCCCGAAAACATGATGATGTGTTATTTGCGCTACGATGGATGCACAAAGATATGACATATGCACTGCGCATTGGCGATGAACTGGCAGTGCCGCTGCCGGTTTCTGCCGAGGTGCGCGAAATGTTCAGGATGGCGCTCCAGAAGGGCCTTGGCAATCTCGACTGGTCGGCAGTCGCGGAGGTTGTGCGCGGCCCACAATAATAATCCATGGTCCATTGCAGCACCGGTGGAGTGGTCAACTAGGTTGTATCCATTGTCGCACCGTAAGCCATCTCAGTCGGGAAGCCCGGTGCAGATATCCTGCAATACCCGGAACTTTGCGGGCGAGTTTTTCTAATTTATCCGCAAAGTTCCTATGTTGTTTCTTCACACGTTAGCGCGTATGCCAGGCTGCTAAAGGCCTTCTGATTTTACGATCTCTCGTATGAAAACCGTAATCCTGTCCCTAATCTCATCCCGTGCCCTTCTGAAGTCCTTCATGATTATTTCTTCAGTTCCTCTCGTTAATATAGGGTCCTGGATAGGCCAGTACAATCTTGTTATACTTGCTGGAGTGAGCGGGCAGGCCGCCTCTGCAAGTTCGCATAGGGTTATGATAACGTCCATTTGCATTAGTAGATTTGGGTTGATTTCCTTCGACCTTTGCCCTGATATGTCGATTCCCACTTCCCGCATAACGGCAACAGCCCTTGGATGAACCCCTGCGGCGATGAGCCCTGCGCTGTATGGATCAATGAGAATCTTGCCGAGATCACGCGCCCATCCCTCAGCCATCTGGCTCCTGCATGAATTAGCCGTGCAAATGAACATTACCTTGAGCACGATAGACCTTCAGTCCGAGAGCATCTGCTGTATTTTTTTGCCGATGTCAGCTGACTCCATAAGGGATGTGCCGATGAGCATGGCATCGATACCGTTATCCTGCAGGGTGACGACGTCCTGTCTCGTCCGGATACCGCTCTCGCTGACTATGATTTTACCGGAGGGAATAATTGCTTTCAGTCGCAGCGTTGTCTCCAGATCAATAGCGAGTGTATTCAGGTCCCGGTTATTTATCCCTATAATCTCGGCATCGATGGAAAGCGCTTTCTCGAGATCTGCCTCGTTATGGACTTCAAAAAGAACCGCTAGTCCAAGTTCAGAGGCGAGTCGCAAATATTCGCCAGCACGTCGCTTGTCCAGGATGGCTGCTATCAAAAGCACCGCATCAGCGCCATAAAGCCTCGACTCGTACAACTGGTATTCATCTATGATGAAATCCTTTCGAAGCAGGGGCTTGGACGTTACCTGCCTCACCCTGCGCAGGTATGAAATATGTCCCTGGAAAAAATCCTCCTCCGTCAACACTGATATTGCGCTTACAGGATTCGACTCATAGACGGAGGCAATCTGCAGAGGATTGAAATCTCCTCTAATGAGGCCCTTTGACGGTGAAGCCTTCTTGATCTCGGCGATCAGTTTGATGGGACTTTGTCCGATCTTCAGCGCTTCCCTGAAGTCTCTCGTGCTCGGTATTTCAAGATCGGCAAGGCGTTTCTTAATTTCGCTGAGCGTGAGTCTGCATTGCGCATCTTCGATACGCTCGGCTTTCCTGGCGACTATGTTTGACAATACGCTCATATTTTAGGAAGGGGTTCTCACTCGGATATGATTTTTATTATAACTTAAAACATAAGAAGCTTACCGGCCGAGATGAGTCAGCCGGATGGATATAGGTTGATTCTGGATATCTTAGTAACATATAGAAAGAGAGGAGTTGAAATAATACTATGGATATTGCAAAAGAAGTTTTCGAAAATCTGAAACAAATGCAGATGTTTTCATCCCTGACCAGCGACGATATCTCCACGTTTATTGGCAAAATAATAATCAAACGATTTCGGAAAAACCAGACGATCTTGTTTGAAGATGAGACCAATGCCTATATGTATATGCTGCTTTCCGGCAGGGTGAAGGTTGTCCAGGTGATGGAGGATGGTAAAGAGAGTATAAGGGCCATCCATAAAACCGGAGATTCCTTCGGCGAACTCTCACTGCTTGACTGTAAGACGTCTCCGGCAATGGTGGTAGCGATGGAAGACACGACAGCTGCCATCATCAGCAGGGAGAATTTCTTTGCTATCTTGTACAAGCAGCGACGGGTCCTCGACAACCTCCTCCAGATGTTCTGTTTTAGGCTTAGGGATTCATGGGACAGGTTTCAGATGGTCAACTTCAAGAACGCAACTCAGAGAGTCATCATGCTCCTTCAGCAACAATCGTGCGAGCACGGCGAAAAAATACCCGCCGGTGTACTATTGATAGACCGGCTTACACATCAAAATATAGCCGACATAGTCGGTTTGAACCGCGAAACGGTGACTAGGATTATCGACAAATTACAGAAAGACGGAGCGATTACGGTCAGGAAGGACAAGAGGATCATTTTGCGCCCCTCTTTTTTTAAAGTGATTCCGGTTGTCTAACCGTGCAGAACAATTTGGGTCCTCCAAGCGAGTAAACAATACGTGCAGTTAAGAAGTCACACGTTTGCCAAGGGCGGCGGTAAGTCTCCGCAAGGCTGGGGATATGCCCTTCGGATCTAAGTGGATGTCCAATATGCAGAAGCCATCTGTATAACTGTATGCTTCCGTCCAAGCTTTCGCGAGGTCCTCTTCCGTATGAATATCGAAGCCCCTGCCCGCATTCAGGACTTGGGGTATGCGACTGTAAAGCCATGATGAGACGTCATTAAACGTTCCGTCAAGCATCGGCCGCTCGGTTCCGTATCCGTAATTGTTGAGGACCAATACGATCGGGTTCAGATGGTATCTTACTGCTGTGGATAGTTCCATACCTGTCATCTGAAAGGCACCGTCGCCTACTATCACGATCGGGCGCAGATTAGGGAGCGCCAGTTGTACGGCCAGACTTGCAGGAACGGCAAATCCCATCGAAGCATAATATGCCGACGACATGTATTCGGCGGCCCGTGGAATGGTGATATCTGCAGTTGCAAAGAGCGCATCACCAGTGTCAGCAATGACAAAGGTGGTCCCGTCAAGTGTAGTTTCCAGCAGTTCCAAGACCCTTTCGATATTAATAGGCTTCCCCCGTCGCACTTTAAACTTCCTCGGTGCAGCCGGGTGGGGCATTGGCACGGACTCTTTTTGGCGAATATCCGATTTCAGGAGCGCGTGCAAAAAGCTGTTCAAAGATATGGCATTGTATGTGTGGTGACGGATCGATGTTTTTTCGCTGGTCGAAAAGATTCCCATCCCCTGGTCGAGATGGGCCGTGAAAATGCCGAGGTTTATATCGGTCATAAACATGCCCAGGAAAATTACGCAATCGCTGGCCTCCACATATTGCCGAACGCCTTCGTGACTCATGCCTCCTTGGTAGAGGCCGAGATACAGGGGGTGTCTTTCATCGATAATTGACTTGCTCAGCATCGATGAAGCAATTGGTATGTTAGTTAATTCGGCGAATTCAAGCAGCGGGCCTTCAAGCCCGTACCGCATCAATTCCACCCCGGCAACGATAACGGGCCTTTGCGCATTATTGATCATATCTTCAGCATCGAGTATCGCTTCCCGCAGGGTTTGAATGTCCACATTGGGAGGGGATTCGATTTCAACGATCGGCGTGATTTTTTTTAAAACAATATCTCGCGGCAACTCGATATAGACCGGTCGACGATAGCATACGGCTGCACCTAGCACACGATTTATCTCATGGCAAGCAGTTTCAGTATTATCCAACACGGTAGCGGCTACTGTTAGCTGTTCAAAGACTTTGTATTGGGTTTCGAAGGTCTTTATCTTGTGGTGGAGCATGGGATCCCCGATCCGCTCCTTCAATCCTGGCGCGCCGCTGATGATGACGACAGCCGATTCTTCCGCGAATGCCTGAGCCGTCGTATTGGCGACCTTCAACCCGCCAACCGCATAGGTAATGCACACTGCCCCTAGTCCCCGCACGCGCGCATAAGCATCTGCGGCGAAGCCGGCCCCCTGTTCATCGCAGGTATTGATGATCTTTATCTCGCTCCGCTCCAACTGCTTGTAAAAAGTAAGAACATAATCTCCCGGGATGCCGAAGATATGTCTGATCCCATTTTCATAGAGTCGCTGGATCAGATATTCGCCTATGGTTATTTCTTCAGAAACCATGTCCCTCCTCCGCCTGGCGTGTGTAGAGAGTTTAGTGGATAGGCCTTGAACTGGGAAATGAAAAGAGCCATACTTCAGGTAATGTGCCTCAAGCCTTAGATCCGATATGAAAAAAAAGTACCGGCACTATTAGCCTGCTTGCCTGGCGTATGGCTCTAAATTGTATGCAATGTATTCTAAGGTGACCACAGCTCTTTTGTGCTTTTTGGAGATCCCGCAGATGCTTAAGGCTTCCCCCTCGCTGCTGGGGGCTTGCTCACCGCATCCGACACTCACTCCTTGCGCGTCAGTGTTCCTATGGATAGCCATAGAATAGCATTGCAATTCTTTCTTAAGTTAATGATAGCCGAGTGAAAACTGAAAATGAATCAGACTAACCCCTATTTTATTGTCAGAGTTTTCCTACAAAAGAACGAACTATCTGAATTCGCCGGATGAGTCCGTGTCTAATCCTGTTAGCTTGAATTAAAGTCCAGAGATGATCACGTTAAGGTGGCCTCCCTGAGAGATATTTTCATGCAGTCCTTGGAGGATTCAGCTGATTGGCTTGAAGACTTTGTACAACAGAGTCATAGAGTCTATGAAAGTTATAGCTGGTTATACAATAGCACATGCAGAGAATTGGCGGTGACAGTGCAATCACGCGTGGATACTTAGTCCTCTCGGGTATCGGTCACCTGTTCCAAAGATACATTACTCGGTTGTTAAAAGCTCAGCCGACTCCGACTGTGGTACAATGATTCGGGATTGGTCATGCTGCAAGGCTTGGAATACCTCTCATGCTCGACTTTCACGGCTGCTGACTTTGTTAGTAACTGTGCGAGTAACGGCAGGCACAAGCTTCAAGACTGTCTAAACGAGGAGCATTATTTATGAAGAGAAAATTGCCCGTTTGGGGTTTTGATCCTCAGAGTTCGAGTCCACAGTACCTTGAAAACCTGGCGACCGGATACTGGTTTTCTGAAGTTCTTTTTGCTTCAGTTGAAATGGAGCTTTTTTCACAACTTGAACCAGATGGAGCTACCCTTGAGCATCTCGCTGCATCACTCGACGTCAATCCCTCAGCTCTGTCGCGTTTCCTTAACGCACTTGCCTCAGTGGGGCTGATCACGGTGTATAATGATCGTTATTTTAATGCCAAGATATCGCATGACTACCTGGTACTCGGCAAGGAACATTATCAGGGCGACTCCATTTTGTGGAAGAAATATTTACAGCCGCACTGGAAGGGGCTGATAGACTGTCTCAAGTCGGGAGGTAGGACCAATTATTTACCTCAAGATGACTCCGTAGGGATATCTGAGCGCGTAAAAAAATATATCAGTGCAATGGACTGTATTGCCAAGACAAAGGGACAAGAGATTCTCAGGTTCTTTGAGGGTCTGTCCATGAAGGGTAAACTCCTGGATATCGGTGCAGGCTCAGGTGCTATCGCAGCGGCTTTCCTAAAGCAGTATCCAGGCCTGAGTGGAACTCTCTTTGACCTGCCCGAAATCCTGGATTGTACAAAAGAATTGATGAGAGAAAAAGGATTCGGCAGCGAAGTGAATTACTGCGCCGGCAATATTCTGGAAACATGGCCAGTGACGATTGACTCGTTTGATCTGGTTATTTTGTCTAACATCATTCATGCATATTCAGAAAAGGAGTTGCCGCATATTATCTCGACGGCTGCTGGTGCCCTTAAAAAAGAAGGCATTCTTTTAATTCACGATTTCTTTTTGGAACATTACTCCGAAAAAGCTGCATTCAGTGATCTGAATATGTTTATCAATACATTTAACGGTAAGGTCTTTTCAGGCGCTGCAATTCAGCAAATATTGCAGCGCCTGGGACTTTCCAACACTGTCCTAATCCCACTGGAGACGGACACTGCCATGATCGTTGCATCGAGGGATGCATCAACTATTAGATCATTGCATGTCGATTCTGTGAGTCGTCTAATTTCTAAGACGCAGACAATGGGGTTCAGCAAGGTCTGCCTGCTCAAGACAGAAGACATCACAGTTGCTGACTGGGTAGCTATGAAATGCAGGTACGGATGCGATCGTTATGGGAGTCCGGGCTGTCCTCCGAACAGTCCTGAACCACATAAGACAAGATCGATCTTAAAAGAATACAGGCATGCACTACTACTTGAAGGACAACCTCCTACCAGGGATTTTCAGCGGCAAGTTTTGCAGGCTGAAAGGGAGGCGTTTGTGAGCGGATTCCCCAAGGCCTTTTCTTTCTGGGCTGGACCCTGTTCTCTTTGTGATTCATGTGTTGGTGATGGGAAATGCAGGAATATTGCCAATGCCAGACCTTCCATGGAAGGTGCAGGAATAGACGTGTTTGAGACTGCCAGGCGCGCTGGCGCAACGCTCAGAACCCTGAAGAACAAAACGGACTATATAAAATACTATGGATTAATTTTACTGGAGTGAACATAATGCGTATTCTTTTTGTGCAGACTCTTTCTGTTGAAGGCAATTGTCAGGAAAAGGTCTATCCGCTCGGGATTGTGCTCCTTTCGGGACGCCTGAAGGAATTAGGGTATCAGGTAGAAATCGTTGACATGAATATGGAGACGGATCCATATGGGGCGCTCAAATCCAGGCTTATGAGCTATAAGCCCGATGTCGTGGGCCTGTCATTAAGAAACATCGACCCGTTGGGAAATAAAACTGCTTCACTCATCCCGCCTTTCCTTGTGGCTGTCAGATTGGTGGCTTCAGTTGTGCCCGAAGCCCGGCTTATTGTCGGAGGCACAGGCTTCTCTCTTTTCCCTGAACGGTTAATGATGGAGGCGCCGGAGATACACTTTGGCATTATCGGGGAGGCGGAGAATTCGCTGCCTCGGCTTCTTGCATCTCTTGAAAGTCCGCCTTCAGTGCCTGGCCTGTGTCTTCGCCAAGGTCACAAAATACAAGTTATGTGTCCTTCCAAATCAGAGGACATGACACGTTATGCGACGCCTCAAAGAGACTTCCTGGATCCTTCTTTGTATAAGGATATTAACAGCTATACTCCTTCCATGGGAATTGAGTCGAAACGCGGGTGTTCTTTCCACTGTGCTTATTGCGTATATCCAAAGCTACAAGGGAAAAGCATACGCGGCCGCTTGCCGCGATCAGTCGTTGATGAAATGGAACGTTTGAACATCGACTATGGAATCAACAGGTTCCATTTCACCGATCCGATTGTGAACTTTCCCGAGAGCCACCTTGAAGACATATGCAAAGAGATTCTCAGCAGGCGGCTGAAGATCAAATGGGATGGGTTCATGAGGGAGGATCATTTTAATGAGAGAAACGCATCGTTGTTCGAAAAGGCGGGATGTGAATGCTTTTCTTTTTCGCCTGACGGACTTTGTCAGGAATCTATGGATACGCTAGACAAAAGGCTGAGTGAGAAGGATGTCATAAATGCTGCTGGCATAGCTGCCAGAACCGACGTCATGAGCGTGTACCACTTTATGGTAAATGTACCAGGAGAGACAAGTCAGACTTGCGGCAGGAGCTTGCAGTTTCTGGAAAAAATATATGATATACACAGCAGGAAGAAGAATCTGGGCACCGTTGTGCTTAATAACATCCGCATTCTACCGGGAACTCCCATGGAAATGCTGGCCAGAGAGGCTGGAGTAATAGGACCTGACACGGATCTCCTCTATCCAACATACTATAACCCAAGGCCGTTTGAAACATTCCGATACCGCTTGGAAACTTTACATCTCTGCAGGAACGTGTTCATGTGGCAGGGAGTGAGGCAGGTAGACTGATGAGAATCATCTTACTTGAACACCCACGAAGCATAACTCTTGAACGGTGCAATGATATCGCCAATACGCCGCTTTCCTCCTGTCTGATCAGTGGTTATGCGGCAGGTATGCTGAAGAAGTGTGGTCATGAAGTTGATATTATTGAGGGCTATCTGGATAGACTCACCTATGGAGAGATAGAGAACGAGATAAGTTCGATAAAGCCGGACATCCTCGGTGTGCACATGGTCTACCATTGGAGGCTGGATCATGAGCTTTTCGAATTTCTGAAGAGAGTGAAGGACAACAGACTGGCGCCCACTATAACAGTCTATGGTTTCTATGCTACGATTGCAGCAGCTGATATTTTGAAGCAATCATCTGCTGTCGATTCTGTGATCAGCGGGGAGACCGAGGTGACATTCTCTGCGCTTGCCGAAGCTGCATCGGCAGGGCTATTCACCCCTTTTCTCCCGGGCTTAGTGGTCAGGTCTCATGAGGGGATCCGATACACAAGTCGAGAATCTGTCAAATGTCTTGATGAAATTCCATTCCCCGTGCGCACTGAAGCGCTGCATCGGCTGCCCGAAGTTAATATCCTTGGGAGTCGCGGCTGCTACGGACGATGCACGTTCTGTTATATCAACTCATATTACGGTCACGGGATTCCATGGCGAGGACGCAGTCCCGAAAATATAGCATCGGAGATTAGCGCCATTAACATGGAACGAGGAGCCAGGAAGTTCTATTTCACAGATCCAAATTTTTTTGGACCTGGGTTGAAGGGACAGCAAAGGGCCATGAACATTGCTGCTCTTCTTAAGCCTATGAATATTACTTTCGGCATTGAGGGTAGAGTAAATGACATCCATGACGAACCCATAGGCAGGCTTGTGGAGGCGGGTCTCCGCCATATTCTTGTAGGACTTGAAAGCGGAAGTGACGAATCCCTGAAACGAATGAACAAAATGACCACAGTGGATCAGAACGAGCATGCATTGCGCGTTCTGAGGAGACATGGGATAGAACCCAATGTAGGGTTTATCATGTTTGAACCGGATTCCTCCCTGGAAGATATTCGCATTAATTTTGAATTCCTTAAGAGAAACGATCTGCTTACAAATCTTCCTGTTACAGCAAATGTTCTCTATCATCACCAGATCATACTGGAAGGGACCCAAGCCTATAAGATGCTAAAGCGGGAAGGGCGGCTCCAATTGCAGGACTCACCGTATGAAGGTAATACCTGCCTGAAGACTCCTGAGGTTGCTGTTCTTGCTGGCATCATGAGGGATGTGACCAATGTGCTTTTCGGCCATATGAGCGGGATATGGAGTGGTAAAATTGCCGAACCACCAGATGCTCAAAGACGATATTCAGAAACTAATCGGATCCTCGTAGATATCTTCGAGCAATGTTTATGTGAACTTGAATCTGGAGAACAGTTTGACGAAGAACGTATAAGTATTATGACTCAGACGCTGAATGAGCGGTTTTCCATTAATCAGTCTCTGTCTAGAATCGCTATCCTACCCCAGGAGATGAAGGATATTTGTGAATGACTCCACCGGAAAAACGCAAAGATAAAAAACAATCTTCTCTGACGGGTACTAATCCTAAGATGTCAACGCAGTCGTGAATTTCTGCTTCTTCGTTTGAAAATGAGAAGTGTATACTCAATTATGCAATATCGACATGGCATCGTCGATAAGGATCATTCCCACTCTAACCTGCAGTCTCCCCGGCAAGATCATCGCGCAATGGAACCTCCTCGGGAAGCTGGAACGGCATGTGTTCATATTCTTTCATAATCTCTTCATACCCAGTTCACAGTTATTTGATAATGTTGAGTCAGATTATTAGAGAGGTTTTACCTCTTCAATCCTACTATTTGAAGGAGCTATCATGAAAAAAATCATCGCTACAATACTCACTGGAAGTATCGCTTGTATGTTTGCAGTCGCACCCGTTTTCGGAGCAGATAACGATCCTGGCATTCAGCAGAGGGAGATTAACCAGCAGAATAGGATCAACCAGGGTGTCCAGAGTGGCCAGTTGACACCCAAGGAGACCGGCAAACTTGACGCTCAACAGGCCCGCATCCAACAGAGAGAGGATCGCATGGCTGCCAAGAATGGCGGCAACCTCACAGCAAAAGATAAAGCAAAACTGACCAAGCAGCAGAACAGAGCCAGCAAAAATATATACGACAAGAAACACAATGATAAGACCGCAAACGTCGGCAAATAGCGACATGGCCGGCTAGTACAAACCAGCGCAAAAGAGAGATGAGCTACGATAGGGGCGGATCGGAACGGACTAATAGAGTCTGATCCGCTTAGTACAGATGACCAGCAGGGCTTGTTTTCTCAACCTGCAATGGGTGGGATATTGCCTGGATAAGTATGCATCCATATGAAATGCTGAGGTGTAATCAATGACCACGTGTACCATCTGCAACAAAACTTACTGGTACGATAGCACAGAAAAGTGCGACTATTGTGATGGCACGACTTTCATCGGGATGCGCAGATGTTATAAATGCAACAACGGAAGCGTCCCTGTCCGCAAGCCCTGCACGATTTGCAATCCCAAAGGGGAGATGAAGGACAAGCAGGTCATAATTCATTGACCGAAAGGCACCGTGGGTCAGGTGCATCCAGGTAGCCATGGACCATCAGGCTCACGGCAGGGCACCCTCCGTGGCATCTGGAGAAAAGTTCACATTCGGAATTGGGACAGTTGTTTTTCTTGAAATTCCTGAAATATGCCATCGCAGGATTTTTCAGGATGCGATCTGGGTGGTCGAGCAGAATATTACCTAGCTTGAATTCAGGCCTCCCAAAGAGTAGATAGCATGGATATGCAGAGCCATCTGGCATGACAGAGAGCTTCGTCGTTCCAGCAGGGCATCTCACGCTTTCGAGTACTGGGTAAGTTTCGATGTCAGGCAGGAAACACGAGCAGTACACTCCCTCGATATTCTCATGTTTCCCCCTGAGGCCCTGCAAATGACGGTAGAATTGAGGGAAAGAGAGGCACTTCCCGAGGTCTGACGAATGCAAAGCATCCATGAAGATCGCATAGTAGCGGATATCTGTTATATCAACCAAACTCGCAGCGCTCTCAGGCAAGAAGCGATCACTGTTACAAACAGACTTCAGAAGAGGTTTATATTCATGAATATATGAAGACATCAAGTCATCGATTGGTTTGTCATTGAGCGACAATCCGATGGTAAGGAAGCTGCTTTCAAACTTCTCTGATAGGGTTATTAACGTCTGAATGTCCGAACCGTTCGTGCTTAACGAAACGCGGAAGCCTTTCCCCCGGGAGATTCCGATTAGAGATATCAGATCAGGATGCAGCGTCGGCTCACCGCCGAGAATATCAATCTCTTCGATCCCTTCACCGGCGAGGATCTCGGAGAGCTTTCCAAAGTCTGAGATCCCGATGTCGGGAGTCGGCAATACCACTCTGGTGAAGCAGAAGTCACACGATTCGTTGCATCTGAATGTCGGGAAGAATTGTATGTACAACTACTTTTTTCGGCCTGTAATGATGTCGTCGGCCCAGCTAAGCGCAGCAGACACAGTCGGGAATCCGATGGTACTCGTAAGCAATATAATGGCATGATAAATCTCATCGGGTTTTGCTCCGAGCTCGATAGCTCTCCTTGTATGCGAATGGACTGAGCCCTCGGAGCGTATGGCTGTGGCTGCGGCGAGTTGGATAAGATGGGATGTCTTGTCATCAATAGGGCCAGCGATCTTAGCGGCCTTGCCGAGATTTTCAGACGCTTTGAAAAAGCCCTTGAATCGCTTCTTAATGCTGACGTACTGATTCGGTAACATATAGGCCTCCATGGAGAGTTTTTAATGCTATCACTATTTACACCTGTTGCCACGGTGCGGGCCACCGTGAGTTTGTACAATCATTGAGATCATTTGGAGACCAGCTTCCTGCCCGCCTCCCGCGCCTCACTCAATGCGGTGGGATGTTCTAGTATGGCGCCTTTAGCGTCCACACCCAGAAAGCTCAGTGTCTCGTGGTGAGGAACGCTCACTGTCCTGAAGAACGCCTTGGCTGTGGCATCGGAACAGGTTATGCCAATCTCTTTTTTCATGCCTCCGACTAACAAAAAAAGACCTTTTCTGCCGTGAGGACCTTCGGGGATCGTCTGCTTCATCAAATATTTTTCGCACCAAAAGGCCTGGCACCGGTCGATCATCGCCTTGACCTGGGCGCTCAATCCAAAGAAGAATACGGGAGACGCGAGAATGATCCTATCAGCCGTGCGTATCGCCGAATAAATTTCGATCATATCATCATCTATTATGCACTTGCCGCTCTTCTCGCATGAACCGCAGTCTTGGCAGGGCTTGATGCGCATGAAATTGAGTTTAAAAAGTATGACATCATGCCCGGCTTCCTTTATCGGTTTCAGGGCTGCTTCGAGCAGTACGTCTGTGTTGCCGCTGGGCCGCGGACTTCCCTGGAATGCAACAATCTTCACTTAGCCTCCTGTTTACTGGCAGGGATATTGGACTTTAAATCGATAGCGTTTTTCATATTTAATATATTATTCGTCAGGTCCCACCATCCGTGATTGAAGGAGGTGAAATCCGGCGCACCGGTCATCGCCGAAGCATAGCGCACGGAGTTAGCATAGAAGAGCCATTGTCTAACCCACATCTGTTCGATTGGCTCGTCAAAAGGATTGCTCTTGTCTTCGATCCCCTTCTGCCAGGCCTCCTGCATAAGTTTTGTGGCCGTCGCAGTCATCTCATTGGATTCTGTGATAGTTTTCTCCAGTTTTTCAAAATGACGGTTCACCCAATCAGAACCGTGACAGCCCTTGCAAACGCTCTTCATAATATCAGACCGTCTTACCTGTTCTTCTTTATCGATGAGGAAATCAGATGCAATCTCTCCGCTGAATGCGGTTGGCAGCGGCAGGCCATCCTTGTTCCTGATAATAGTAGTATCACCGGATTTCGGCTGGGGATGAGCATAAATGAGGCCGAATAGTCGCACCCAAAGGCGCGCGCCGAAGTCGTGGCTGCGCTCGGCAATAACATTCCCCTGAGGAGATACAACAAGGCTGTTGTGACAGGTCGAACATGTCGGCCCCTTGAAATCCTTTCCTATAACCCAGGGCACTGCATTGAAGTCCCATTCATGGTACTTCGAAGAATAGATGTTGCCGTGTTTGCTCTCTTCATAGACGTTCCATGCAGGAACATCGGGCTCAATGTGACACTGGGAGCAAGTATAGGGTTTCCGCGCGACCTCAATCGAAAACCCGTGACGTGGATGACAAGCTGTGCAAGCGCCGAGGCTGCCGTCAGGATTAGCCCTGCCGACTCCCTCATTAGGCCAATTTTTAAGCTTCGGTATGGCAATATCTCCTACCTCGGTGTGCAAGTTCTGCATGCCTTCTACCTCAACATTGGTGCCATGGCAAGCGAGGCAAGTTTCATGCAGAGCGTTGTCGGAAGGTTGTTTAAATGACAATCCGCCGTGCTCGTACGTTTTTTCTCCTGTTACTGTCGAAACCAGAGTGTGATATATCGGGTTTGACATGAGGTTCTTTATTGCATGGGCCTTCTTACTGTCCGAAAACTGATGCACTTCTATCGGATGGCATGTGCTGCAATCGTTCGGAGAAACAACCACATTGATTTTGAACCCGAAGTGTGAAAAATTATCTTTATGTTTATCAGGGTTGAGTCCGTGACATTCATAACAGCCGACGGCTACTCCAGAAAGTGTTTCGGTGACATTTTCGGCTGAGATTCTTTTTTCTAGAGCGGGCTTTGCCATCGCCTGAGCTGGAATAGTGCTCGAATGCCGGCTTGAGAGCCAGTCCCCGACGATTCCTGGAGTATAGAGCTCATGACAGCCAAGACACGCTTGCGTCTGAGGGCTCAGTTTTTGCTGCAAAGTCTGCCCTTCTTTAGTGTCTGAGGCGGCAACCGACAAAGTACATGCGAGGGTGAAGAAGATCAATAAAAAGTCCGAGAGTCTATCCGGGATACAGTTTGGCGAGATTTTTTTGGTGCGAAACATATAACCCCCTATCAGAAGCCTCCGCACATTTTTAAGAACGAAAAAGCAAGGAAGGCAAAGGCCGGAGAGTTTTGGAAGCCGGCCCCCTTAGCCCTTCCTCACGACTGCCTATTCTACCTTTTTGTACGCTTGCCTTTTAGATTTACAGACAGGGCATTCGTCAGGAGGCTCATTTTCTACGGTATGGCCGCAGACCGAGCATACGTAGTATGTCGCATCTCCGCTCTTACCGAGATCTGAGAGCGCCCTTTTATAAAGATCGGCGTGCACCTTCTCGACTTCGTTGGCATAAGTGAATGTCCTGACCGCGTCCTTCTCGCCTTCGGCCAGCGCCTCTTCGATCATCTGCGGGTACATTTTCTGAAACTCGAAAACCTCCCCTGCAATAGCTGATTCAAGGTTTTCTTTGGTGGTCTTGATGCCGCCCATCTGCTTGAGATGATTGTGGGCATGAATGGTCTCGGCCTCGGCGATAGCCCGGAAAAGCTTGGCTGCCTGCTTGTATCCTTCCTGCTCGGCCTTTTTAGACCACGCCAGATATTTCCTGTTGGCCTGAGATTCGCCTGCAAATGCATTCTGAAGATTCGTTGAAGTCTTTGACATTGTTTTCCTCCGTATGATTATTGAAATTTGTTGTGGTATTCTTTTACCTTTTTCGCAAAAGCCACGCCATACTCATAACATCTTGAAGCATCTTCGACCGATGGCCGATAGAGGACTTCAAGGCCGGGCTCGTAGGTTTCGAGGCCGATTTTTTTCAGGACTTCGTATGCCTCTTTTACCCCGCCACCGCCCCATCCGAAACTCCCGAAGGCGCCTGCAATCCGGTTTTTTGGCCTTAATCCCCGCAGATATGTCAGGAAGTTTGCGACGCTCGGGAACATGATATTGTTTAGAGTTGGTGTCCCGATAAGGACTCCGCGCGACTTCCAGAACTCCTTTACGGCAACACTCTGCGGCGTCGCCCTCAACTTCATGACCTTGCAAGCCACCCCCTCGTCGCAGATACCCTGCATTAGAGGAACGGTCATCTGTTCTGTACTATGCCACATTGTATCGTAGATGATGGAGACGCACAGATCGGACTTTCCATTGGCCATGTCCATGTACATATTAAGCACCTTGCCGGGGTCTTTCCTGAAGATGATGCCGTGGTCCGGTGCTATCATATCGATCTCGATGCCTAACTTCTGGATGTCGGTTATTTTGCTCTTTAGTATATGGCCGAAAGGCATGAGGATATTGGCGTAATAATCGACGATTGCGTCATTGAGTTCCGCCATGGATTGACAGGTAGTATAATCGTCATCGAACCTGGATGACGACGCGATGTGCTGTCCAAACCCATCCTGGCTAATGAGCAGCTTGTCCTCCTTTATATAGGTCATCATCGAATCTGGCCAGTGGAGCATTGGTGTTTCGAGGAACAGGAGGGTCCTTTTCCCTATGCACAGGGTGTCTCCGGTCTTCACAGTCCGCATCTTCCACTTGGAGAGATCGTAAAAGCGTGCCAGTCCCTTCTTCCCTTTCTCGGTGATATGGATCGTCGCATCCGGGCACAGGGCCATAA
Source organism: uncultured Nitrospiraceae bacterium (assembly GCA_963736105.1). GTDB lineage: Bacteria > Nitrospirota > Thermodesulfovibrionia > Thermodesulfovibrionales > Dissulfurispiraceae > Fen-1308. The sequence goes on from CAVTNL010000002.1 coordinate 94,802, forward strand.
TCTTGTCTATACTGGTCACATGATCGTTTTCAATGTGGTTTATGACTACATGCCTGATCTTTGCAGGATCGACTATGGCTCTGATATTGTTGATGGTGACTTCGGAAAAATCATACTTTACCGTATCGACCAGGGTAATCTCGTCATCGAGGATGAGATAATTATTGTAGGTCGTTCCGCGCGGAGTCTCGTAACCATGAAAATCTCTCACGGCCCAGTCGATAGCCCCCACCCAATAGATTCCATTTTTAAGCTCCACAATCTTCATGATGCCTCCATACAATTTATAAGTAAACTTGGTCTGCGCCTGCAGGTTGCGAAGAAAATATCCGGGTCGGTTGTCGCAAGCCGGCCCGGACGCTTTCTTTGCACTTAATAGCTTATACCAACGGCTATTTACATTCAAACCCTTCGCCGATTGGTTGCATGGGTCGCCCGCAGCAGGCGAGTACTCCAACTCCGTCCTTGGTTACGACCACTTCATTTGTGCACACGGCGCATTTGTATTTTTGTCCGACATTTGTCATGTCTTGTAACCTCCCGATAGCGCTCTTAAACGCGCTATTGTTTTTAGTTGTTGATGAATCCCTTGCAGATCATCCTATATGCCAAGCAGTGTCTGGAATAGGTTGTGGTGCTCTTCCTCATCGGCCAGGATGCTCTCAAACAGCCTTTTCGTTACGACATCCTCTTCTTTTTCAGCAATGACTATGATCTCCTTGTAAAGAACGATAGCATCTTCCTCGGCCTTTTTGTTGATGCGGAGCATCTCCTCTGCAGATTTGCCGATCTCGATCGGAGTGGGCTTCGTTGTCGGTACTCCTCCGAGATAGTCGAGCCTCTCTGCAATGCTCTCAGCATGCTTCATTTCAGTGATAGCCGTCTTTTTGAATACTCCCCCTACTGATTCGGAGTTGATTCCCTTAATCATAACGTGCTGCCACATGTACTGGACGCTTACCTGGATTTCCCGTGCAATAGCATCGTTGAGTTTGTCCAGCAGCTTCTTGCTTGCCATAGTCGCCTCCTATTTCAGTGCTTCCGAGATTTTGCCGACTATTTTCTCAGAAGGCTTCAATGTTTTTGATCCCGGCTCCCATTTTGCCGGGCATACTTCCGCAGGGTTGCTCTTCACATACTGGAAGGCCTTCACCTTGCGCATGAGTTCATCGGAATTCCGGCCTACGTTGAAGAAATTGACCTCGGAGCCGACCAGCTTTCCTTCTGGATCGATGATGAATGTCCCCCTGAGGGCCAGCCCGCTTTCCTCCTCATATACTCCGAAGAGGCTGCAGAGCTCACCCTTTTGGTCAGCGCCCATATGGTATTTCACTTTCTCAAGCAGTTTTTCCTGGTGAAACCAGCCATAATGGACGAATTTGGTATCAGTGCTCACCGAGACAACTTCGCAGCCCATTTTTTTCAGGGCATCCTGTTTGTCTGCCAGGTCGGCAAGTTCTGTCGGGCAGATAAAGGTAAAGTCAGCAGGATAAAAGAAAAGAATAGTCCATTTTTTGGCTTTCATGGCTGCGGCAAGGCCGAATTTGCCAAACTTGCCCGTAGCGGGTTCAAAGGTATCAATCTCAAAATCGGGCACAGTGTTGCCCACTCCCAAACAACCACAGCATGCATCTTCCATAACTGCCTCCTTGATTTTTTAGTAATTGATTGATGAAAACCTGCGCGCAAAGCTGCTTCTCTATTAAGACTCTATCAGATCAGCATTTCTGCATGGTCCCTTTCTCGTTGCATTCAGGGCATTGCTGTGCCTTACAGCGTCCCTCCTTGGATGCACCACATTTTGATCATTTGAAGACGGCTATTCATTTCACCTCCTCCGTTTCTTTTTTTCTGCATTCTGCGCAAATACCGTAGAATTCAACGTGGCTTCCAGTAATTTCAAAGCCCTGCGTAGCATCTTTAGGTACGGCGAGGTCAAATTCGACTTGAATGTCGGCGATCCGTTTGCATTCTGAGCAGATCAGGTGGTGATGCTTCTCCAAATTGGGGTCGAAATGCCTTTTGTTAGGATCGATTGTAATCTCAGTGAGCCTGCCTTGCCTACGAAGCGTCTCGAGTGTTTTATACACCGTCGCCAAAGACATTGTCGGAAATTTCCTGGAGACTTTCTTGTAAATCTCCTCAGCGGTTGGATGATCTATATTGCCTTCCAAAAACGATAATATGGAGATCCTCTGAGGAGTCAGTTTCAGCCCTAATTCCTTATATTTCATCATATCCGACATGTCCACCCATTCTCTCTATAGATAATAATCATTATTATAAAATAAATAATATCAATAAAAAATGCTTTGTCAAGGGCACGGACAAAAAACTGTGTTTACGCAAGCCAAAGCCCATTTAATAATATGTATATCAGAAATAACGCTATCATCCAAAAGAGAAAATATGTTGAGAAGAAATGTTTGCTGAGTTAAGATTAACCAAGCCGCAATTGTTGAAGTGGGGAGGATAAATTAAAAAATCCCGGAAGATCGCTCTTACTCTAATCGCATCGGCCTGCATAGTGGCATCCGCATGCAGCTCAGAGGAGCAGACTCTGAGGGATGTATATGCCTCCAAGGATGCCTGTGCAAATGATTGGGGCAGCGATGAGTGCGAACAGGCCCAGACGGGAAACAATTATTATGGTCCACACTACTATTATTTCGGCGGCAGGCCGTGGTATTACCCGAGGGGCTACGAGACACCCACAGAGACCAAGCCTTCTCAGGGCGCATACAATATGAAACCCGGACTACATTCTCCAAATGCCATCTCTTCGTTTGCATCGTCGAGGATTATCAGGGGTGGTTTTGGTCTTGCATCATTTTTCCATGGCGGCGGTTCTTAATGAAGCGGCTTGTGGTTCCACAGCGCCCTGATTGGCAGCGCAAATTCGAAGAGCTAGGTTTCTCGTTCAACTCAATGGGAGGTGGTTATTGGAGTGAGGGTGTCTGCTATGAATTTTCCGCAGCCCAGATAGACCATCTCGAAGATGCGACCCAGGAACTTCATTATATGAGTCTGAAGGCAGTCGAGTACGTCATTTCAAAAGACTTATTTTCCATGATCGGACTGGGACATAAGGCAGCAGCTATGGTGAAGGATTCATGGAACCGGGAAGAGGTCAGCATTTACGGACGATTCGATTTCTCCTATGACGGAAAGAGCGAGCCGAAACTGCTCGAATACAATGCCGATACCCCCACAGCCCTCTATGAGGCGAGCATAGCCCAGTGGGTGTGGCTCGAAGATATGTATCCCGAAAGCGATCAGTTCAACTCTATCCATGAAAAGCTTATCGACGCCTTTAATGTGGTGAAGCGCAAGTTGCCGATTATATCGAAGCTTTATTTCAGCAGCGTGAAAAATCACGAGGAAGACCTGGTAACGGTCCAATACATGCGAGACGTGGCAGGTCAGGCAGGGATCAATACTCGGCACATTTACGTTGAGGACATCGGGTTAAATCCGGACATTGAAAAGTTTGTCGACCTTGATGAGGAGGCGATAGAATTCATGTTCAAGCTCTATCCATGGGAATGGCTGCTGGCAGACGAATTCGGTAAATACATCAAGCCTGAAACAATCACCTTTTTCGAGCCCGCCTGGAAGATGGTACTGTCGAACAAAGGGATTTTGCCGGTAATGTGGGAGATGTTCCCCGGCCATAAGAATCTGCTGCCGAGTTATTTCGATCAATCCAAGCTGGGCAACAGGTTTGTCAAGAAACCGCTCTTTGCGCGCGAGGGCGCCAATATAGAACTCCGGCGGGAAGGTACCCTTATAGCGACTGAAGGCATTTATGGCAGTGAAGGATATATATTCCAGGACCTGAAAGAGCTGCCTGCATTCGATGGACGGTATCCCGTTATAGGTTCGTGGGTTGTAAATGGGCTGGCTGCCGGCATCGGTATACGCGAAGACGATACTCCCGTTACAAAAAACACGAGCAAGTTTGTGCCACACTATTTTAGCGACTGACAAAAACATCGAGCAACCGTAGCAATTCCATCAGAACTTCCCCGGGTAGCGGATTCCCAGAGCGTTCGTCTCCATGCTAGTGTTGACAGTGTTTTGGCCAACATCTGTACCGAGGCCAAAAAAATTGACCATGTGCTAAACAAGCTCTCTCCATGCCATGTTAGAATATTTTGATGGGGGAGAAAGATACAGTTAAAGAGAAGATTCTCATCAGGGGCGTTAATTGGATAGGCGACGCTGTGATGACGCTGCCTGCGCTCAGGGCCATTCGTAAATTCTATTCGCAAGCTCACATAACCTTGCTCGTTAAACCTTTGGTGGCGTCACTTTTTGAAAACAGTGCCGATGTCGATGAGGTAATAATTTATGAAGCTGAGTTCCAGGGGCTTGCCGGTAAGCTTCGTCTCGCCAAAATGCTCAGAAAAAAGCGTTTCAGCAGGGCGATCCTTCTTCAAAATGCCTTTGATGCTGCACTTATCGCTTTTCTTGCACGAATACCCGAGAGAATTGGGTATGATCGGGACCGCAGAGGCTTTCTCCTGACAAGACCTGTCCGGTACACAAACCAAGACCGAGATGTCCATCACATTTTTTATTACCTGAACCTTCTTACCGCCGCCGGTATTCATGCGGCATATTCGCATCCTTGGCTCAGGATGACGCTCCGGGAGAGGCTTGATGCGCGTGCTAAGCTGTCGGAGATCAAGAGACCTATTCTCGGCATAAACCCTGGGGCTACTTACGGTTCATCCAAAAGATGGCTGCCCGAGCGGTTCGCCGAAGTGGCGGGATGGTTCATAAGGGAGACCGGGGGCAGCGTAGTAATCTTCGGCGGAAAAGGCGAGGTTCCGATAGCTGAAGAGATTCACAAGCAGATCTCTATAAACAAACTTCTGCTTGCGGGAAAGACGTCTCTGCGTGAGTTGATGGCGCTTGTCTCTGAATGCGACGTCTTTGTAACGAATGATTCCGGCCCCATGCACATTGCATATGCGCTCGGCACTCCCCTGACTGCCATATTCGGATCTACGTCTCCTGAACTTACCGGCCCTGTCGGGGAAGGTCATGCTGTGATAAGGACGAAAATAGACTGCAGTCCATGCTTCGAGCGTACCTGCGACAAAGATTATATAAAGTGTATGTTCGGCATCACTTCGGAAGATGTCTACGACAACATAAGACGCCTGCTACCTACGAAAAGGGCCGTTTTTTTCGACAGGGACGGCACGCTGTGCAGGGACGCCAACTATCTGAACAGCTGGGATGACTTTGAATTGTTGCCCGGTGTCGATAGGCTGAAGTCTTTAAAGGAAGAAGGATTCGAGTTGATTGGTGTGAGCAATCAGTCCGGTATCGCAAAGGGCATTGTCGAGGAAGGCTTTGTGGGAGAGGTGAATAAACTGTTCATTGACACATACGGCTTCACGGACTTTTACTATTGCCCCCACAATCCAGAAGATTTCTGCCAATGCAGGAAACCTGAGCCCGAGATGCTTTTCAATGCAAGGGCCGTTTACGGGATCGACCTCAAGAGATCCTTTGTCGTGGGGGATAAAGACGCCGATATGCTCCTTGCAAAGGCTGTCGGCGCCCGTGGGATATTGGTGAAGACTGGTCAGCAGAAAGACTCCGCCCACGCGGATGCGCTTGTAGATGATCTCGATGCCGCGATTAAACACATCCAAAAATGGGCGGACGCGTAACAGGAAGGTCAACACTCAAATTGCATCGACCGGGAGCAATTTAATTTTGTCACAACACGGTATTTCTTGTGGTAAACTTCATTTGTAGTAACCCTTATTTACAGACAGACTGTTACAATACAAGCCGATGGAAACAATAGCAATAACGAATATCCCGCGGAAGATACTCATTATCAAGCCCAGTTCGCTAGGAGACGTAGTCCATAGCCTTCCCTTCCTATCCGCCCTGAATGAGCGCTTTCCTTTTGCGAAGATTCACTGGGTTATAGCCAAAGGGATTGAAGGCATTCTCGAGGGCAACCCGCTGGTAAGCAAGCTCTGGATCATTGACAAGGACAAATGGAAGAAAGTTGGGCGAATTGCCGGCACTATCTTCGAATTGGGCAGGCTTGCGCATGATATCAAGGCCGAGGACTACGACATCGCCATCGATCTGCAGGGGCTTATGAGGAGTGGTTTGATAACGAAAGCAACAGGCGCTCCGATGCGAATAGGCTTTACGGAAGCGCGGGAAGGAAGCGTTATTTTCTATACACATAAGGTAGCCGGTGGCAAGGATGTTCATGCGGTAGACAGATATCTGAAGGTAGTACAGGCACTCGGCGGCGATATCAAAGAAGTCCGGTTCCCGATGCCGCTCATCAGGGAACCGGAGGAGATGGGACGCTTGAAAAGCGACATTGGAGACTATGCAGTCATCACAGCAGGCGCTAGGTGGGAAACCAAAAAGTGGCCTGCGGGGCAATATGCTGCTCTCGCCGCTATGCTTGATATTAAGAGTGTGGTAGTCGGCAGCGCGGCAGACCGTGGTGTCGCGAAAGTAATTGCAGAACAGAGCCGTGGCAAGGCTCTCTCAATGGCAGGCGAAACAGACATCCTGGAACTGATTTGGCTGATTAGGGGGGCGAAACTAATGATAACTAACGATTCCGGCCCCATGCATATCGCTGCGGCCTGTGGAATACCGGTCGTAGCCCTTTTCGGACCCACGAATCCAAACAGGACCGGGCCTTACGGCCGCAACAACGTAATCATTAGGTCGGCAGTCCAATGCGCGCCCTGTTATAAGAAAAGATGCAAGGATCTTAGATGCATGAAGGAGATTTCTGTCGAGCAGGTATATGAAGCGGTAAGGGAGATTTTATGAAATATCAGGTGGGAGAGGCTGGAAGGGTTGTTGTTGCACGGTTTGACGATGGAGACGCAGTCCTGGACGGGCTTAATGATATTGTCAGGGAGGAGAACATAAGGGCCGGAGTCATTTATCTCATCGGAGGCTTGAAAAAGGGAGGGTTCGTAGTTGGCCCTGAAACCGAGCAGATGCCGCCGATTCCAATCTGGAGGAACCTTGACGAAAGCCATGAGATCATCGGCATCGGAACAATATTCTGGCAGGACGAAGAACCGAGGATTCATTTTCACGGCACCTATGCGAAGCGAGACAAGGTCATGGCAGGCTGTTTGCGCCGGCAGGCCGAGACATTTCTCGTCCTGGAAGCCGTCATCATGGAAATCAAAGGTGTAAACGCCGTTAGGGAACTCGATCCGGTTGCTGGGCTGGCGCTTCTCAAGCTCTGATTTTACAGGAATATTTCTTCTTTTTGCACGATAATGTTATAATTCAGTTTAAAAATCTAAAGGGGTTGTGTCTATGCTTACCGATGATTTGCCACTTGGATTAACATTTGACGATGTTCTTTTATTGCCGGCCAAATCCGATGTTCTTCCCGGCGAGGTTGACGTTAGCACCAATCTGACAAGGAATATCAGGCTGAATGTCCCTATTATCAGCGCCGCAATGGATACCGTGACGGACGCAAGCCTTGCGATAGCGATCGCCCGTGAGGGCGGCCTTGGCATTATGCACAGGGCCATGTCTCCACAAAAGCAGGCACTCGAGGTGGACAAGGTCAAAAAGTCTGAAAGCGGCATGATCGTCGACCCTATAACCATCGCTCCAGATGCCCCAATCTTAGATGCCCAGGTTCTTATGTCCCGTTACAAGATTTCCGGAGTCCCGGTCACCACAAATGGAAAGCTCGTCGGCATACTCACCAACAGAGACCTCAGGTTCGAGACCAATGAGAAGAAACGGGTCCGAGAGGTCATGACGAGCAAAAACCTGATAACCGCGGCCATTGGCACGACACTCGAAGAGGCCAAGGACACTCTTAACCGTTACAAGATTGAGAAGCTGCCTATTGTCGACGAAGATAATAACCTCAAGGGCCTTATCACGATTAAAGACATCGAGAAGAGAAGAAAGTATCCCAATGCCTGCAAGGATTCTCTGGGGAGACTAAGGATCGGGGCAGCGGTGGGTGTCGGTGAAAATGCACTTTACCGGGCCGAACTTTTAGTTAAGGCGGGCGTAGACGTCATTGCTATCGATACCGCTCATGGCCACTCAAAAGGGGTTATTAACACGCTAAAAGACATAAAAAAGAAATTTGATATAGATGTAATCGCCGGCAACATAGGCACTGCTGAGGCAGCTGCCGAACTTATCAAGGCTGGCGCAGATGCAGTAAAAATCGGCATCGGTCCGGGTTCCATATGCACTACGAGAATTGTCGCCGGTGCGGGTGTCCCGCAGTTGACGGCTATTCGCAATTGCTACGATGTCGCGTCCAAGTCGAATATTCCGGTCATTGCTGATGGCGGTGTCAAATATTCTGGTGATGTTTCAAAGGCCATGGCCGCCGGGGCTCATTGTGTCATGATCGGAAGTCTCTTTGCCGGCACCGATGAATCACCAGGAGAGGTCATTCTTTACCAAGGCAGAAGCTACAAGACATATCGCGGCATGGGATCTATCGGCGCTATGCAGCAGGGTGCTAAGGACCGCTACGGACAGGAAGGCGTCGAGAAAGATAAGCTCGTGCCAGAGGGCGTCGAAGGCCGCGTGCCGTACAAGGGGCCTCTCGCGAACAGCATACATCAGCTTGTCGGAGGGCTCCGCTCAGGCATGGGTTATTGCGGCTGCAGGACCCTCGATGAGATGAGAAAGAATGCCAGATTCATCCAGATCACCAACGCTGGTTGGAGGGAAAGCCACGTGCATGATGTAATAATCACGAAGGAAGCCCCCAATTACCGTATAGAACAATAAAGGCGGTTCAGGCGAACAATGGAACATGCAGCACCATTAACCGAAAAGATACTGGTCCTTGATTTCGGTTCCCAGTACACACAGCTTATTGCGCGCAGGATCAGGGAGAACAAGGTCTATTCAGAGATCTTCCCGTTCAATGCATCCCTTGAAAAGATCAAGGCATTTGCTCCAAAGGGAATAATCCTTTCCGGCGGGCCTGCGAGTGTCTACGACAAAGGTGCTCCGGTATGCGATCTCGAAATATTCAAGATGGGCGTCCCAGTATTGGGCGTCTGCTACGGGATGCAGTTGATGGCCCATGCGCTCGGTGGTGAAGTCGCACGGGCTGCGAAACGAGAATACGGAAGGGCGTTTCTCATGGTTGACGACGATACCGATCTGCTATGGGGGCTATCAAAGAAGACGAAGGTCTGGATGAGTCATGGCGATCGTATCGAGATCATGCCGGGTGGATTCAATATCATCGGGCATACGGACAACTCTCCTGTTGCAGCAATGGCTGACAATAAGCGGAAATTCTATGCCATTCAGTTTCATCCCGAAGTTGTCCACACTGACGAAGGCCTCAGAATCTTGCAGAACTTTGTCTTCGAGATATGCGGATGCAAGCCTACCTGGGAGATGGCTTCGTTTATCGAATGGTCGGTGGCTAACGTTCGCTCACAGGTCGGCGATAAAAAAGTCATCTGCGCGCTTAGTGGCGGAGTCGACTCTTCTGTGGTCGCACTTATGATCCACAGGGCGATAGGCGATAACCTTACCTGCATCTTTGTAGACAACGGGCTGCTTAGGAAAGGAGAGGCCGAAAAGGTCCGAAAGACTTTCCAAGAGCATTTCCATATCAGGCTCGATTTTGTTGACGCCAGGGATAGGTTCCTTGAAAAACTCGCCGGGGTAACCGATCCCGAGAAAAAGAGAAAGATAATAGGCAATGAATTCATCGAGATTTTCGAAGAGGAATCAAAAAAGATAGAGGACGCCGAATTCCTGGCTCAAGGAACGCTATATCCTGACGTTATCGAAAGCGTATCTTTCAAAGGTCCGTCTGCGGTTATAAAAAGCCATCATAATGTTGGCGGACTCCCGGAGGTTATGAAGCTTAAACTGGTCGAACCGCTGAGAGAACTTTTCAAGGACGAGGTGAGGGTGCTTGGCCAGGAACTGGGACTTCCCGAAGAGATCTGCTGGAGGCAGCCTTTCCCCGGGCCCGGCCTCGCCATAAGATGCATAGGAGACATAACCGGAGACAAGCTCGAAATCCTGAGGGAAGCCGATGCAATAGTCATCGAAGAGATAAAGACAGCCGGCCTGTATAAGGCTATTTGGCAGGCATTTGCAGTTATACTGCCGATCAAGAGCGTAGGAGTTATGGGAGACGAAAGATCCTATGATAAGGTCGTGGCGGTCCGGGCTGTTACGAGCCGCGACGGCATGACTGCCGATTGGGCGCACATCCCTTATGATATTCTCGGGAAGATATCCGGTAGGATCATTAACGAAGTGCGAGGCGTTAACAGGGTGGTCTACGATATCACCTCAAAACCCCCAGGAACTATTGAGTGGGAATAACGGGACAAGCAAGAAGTGGGAAGTAAAAGCAGAATGGGCAATCACACAGCTTAATATTTGCCGGGAGTCGAAGGGTTCCGGAGTCTAGTCTGGTCTCGGAGGGAATGCCGTTGGATCTGAAGGTGTATTTAAGTGAGAAAAAGCAGCTGGTCGAGGCTTTTCTGGAGTCGTATTACAGCACTCCTTTCCCTCCAAAGTCTCTGCGCGATTCGATGGTCTACTCCCTTTTGGCAGGCGGGAAAAGAGTGAGGCCTGTACTATGTCTCGCATCGTATGAGGCCTGCGGAGGAAGAGCTGAATTTGCTGTACCTCAAGCTGCGGCAATCGAACTCATTCATACCTACTCACTTATCCATGATGACCTTCCGGCCATGGACAACGACGACCTTAGGCGCGGCAAACCGACTAATCACAAGGTTTTTGGAGAGGGCATGGCTATCCTTGCAGGAGACGGTCTTCTTACCGACGCCTTTTGCCTGCTTGCCGATAAACGCTATCGCAGACCTATCCTAACCGACGCGGCTATTGCGCAATGCGTCTGCGAGCTCGCTTATGCTGCCGGTTCTCAGGGAATGGTGGGCGGTCAAGCTCAGGACCTTCTGTCCGAAAACGCTGAGCCTGATCCGATAACTCTGACCTTCATTCATGAACATAAGACTGCTGCGCTGATTTCGGTCTCGGTCCGTATGGGAGCAATTCTTGCGGGTGCAGACGAGGATACGCTTGAGAGACTCACCAGGTACGGGGAAAATATCGGTATTGCATTTCAGGTGATCGACGATATCTTGGATGTCGAGGGCGAGACTGAGGTGATCGGAAAGCCGAAGGGTTCGGATGAGAAGAAGAAAAAACTGACCTATCCCCGCCTGTACGGTATAGCGGAATCACGCAGAAAGGCGAAGGAACTGATAGAAACATCGGTATCTGCCTTGTCAGTATTTGACGGAAAGGCCGAGCCGTTGCGTGCCGTTGCGAGGTATCTTTACGAAAGAAAAAGCTGACCTTGCGATGTATTGCACCTCCTCCATGATGATAGAAAAAATTAAATCCCCACAGGACCTCAAAGGACTTACCGTCGAACAGATGAGAAGCCTCGCGGAAGAATTGCGAGGACTTATAATCGAGAGGGTTTCTAAGAACGGAGGCCATCTTGCCTCAAATCTCGGTGTTGTAGAGCTCACTATCGCAATGCATTATGTCTTCGACTCTCCCCGTGATAAATTCATCTGGGACGTCGGGCACCAATCGTATTCTCACAAACTCCTTACCGGCAGATACGGCCTCTTTGAGACGCTAAGAAAGTTCGGAGGATTATCGGGTTTCCCTAAGAGGAGCGAGAGCCCCCACGATCCTTTCGGAACAGGACATAGCTCTACTTCCATTTCCGCTGCACTCGGTATCATTGAAGCAAGGGATAAGCACGGTGATGACTTCAAGGTGGTTGCGGTAATCGGAGACGGCGCTCTCACCGCCGGTCTCGCCTTCGAGGGGCTGAACCAGGCGGGTCATATGAAGAAAGACCTGATTGTTGTACTGAATGACAACGAGATGTCGATATCGCCAAATGTCGGCGCAATGTCTACATATCTGCACAAAGTGCTGACCGGCACCTTTTACAAAAAGTTCAGACAGGAAACTAGGGCCCTTCTCGAGGGCATTCCGAAGATAGGCGAGTCGGTGGCTAAGATTGCGGGTAGGGCCGAGGGGAGCATAAAGGGCTTTTTCCTTCCAGGTGGGCTCTTTCAGGACCTTGGATTCAATTATCTCGGCCCGATAGATGGTCATGACCTTCCGCTTCTTATTGAAACTTTTACGAGTATAAAGACCCTTAAAGAACCGGTCCTGCTCCATATCGTCACCAAGAAGGGCAAGGGCTACAAGTTCTCCGAAGATGATCCATGCGTTTTCCACGGGGTAGGACCTTTTGAGATAGAGACTGGAGAAGTTAACGGCAGCAAAAGTGCCGCAGACGTGCAGGGCTGTGAATGCATCACATTCAGTGAGGGATTTGGGCGGGCACTTATAGAAGCTGCATCCGCAGACAAGAGGGTGATAGCCATAGCGGCTGCCATGAAGGAAGGAACAGGACTTACGACGTTTGCCGAAAAATTCCCAGACAGGTTCTACGATGTCGGCATTGCCGAGCCTCATGCCGTTACATTTGCGGCCGGGATGGCAAGCCAGGGACTGAGGCCTGTTGTTGCCCTCTATTCAACCTTTCTTCAGCGAGCTTACGACGAAATAATCCATGATGTCTGCATCCAGAACCTTCCGGTCATCTTTGCAATCGACAGGTCGGGGATCGTCGGGGAGGACGGTCCGACACATCAGGGGCTCTTCGATATATCATTTCTGAGAAATATCCCCAATCTCATGATCATGGCGCCAGCGGACCTGGTCGAACTTCAAATGATGCTCATGGCCGCACTCAGGAACGAAGGACCCTCGGCAATCAGATATCCCAGGGGCAAGACTGTCACAGGGCAGTCTATTTCAAAAAATATCGACATCCGGATAGGCAAGTCAGAGATAATTCTGGACGGGAAGGATGTCGTGATTATCGGCATCGGCAATACGGTTTATCCGGCACTGAAGGCAGCTGAGATGCTCAAGGGCGATGGGATAGAAGCGTGCGTGGTCAATGCCCGCTTTGTAAAGCCGCTGGACGAGGAACTGATCACATCTCTCTCCAGGCAGATAAAAAGAATTATTGTAGTGGAGGAGAATGTCCTTGCCGGCGGATTCGGATCGGCCGTGCTTGAATGCCTGAGCGATGCTGGTTGCACCGATGTGGAGGTGAAGAGAATCGGCATAGACGACGAATTTGTGGAGCATGGGTCCCAGCGGAGACTCCGCGGAATATACGGCCTTGACGAACAAGGGATTTATCAGACTGCACTTGAGTTTGTGCGTGGACCACAAAGGAGCTGAAGTTTCTTGACGGGTAATTTATAACTGCTCTTAGGCGTCCCTTTGTAAGTGAGAAGCTTGCCTCGCCGCTTGTGCGGCTCCCGATGACCCAGATATCGAAATTAAAGCAGGGACACCTAAGACCAACAGCCCCGGCGCTAATGAGGAAGACTAAATGGCACTGATTAGGGAAAGGCTCGATAAGCTGCTTGTTGAGAGGGGCCTTGTGGCAAGCCGTGCGCGTGCGCGTGCGCTGATCATGGAAGGAAAGGTGAAGGTCGACGGACACCCTGTTACCAAAGCAGGCGAAATGGTCATAAGCGATGCGCAAATCGACTTGAAGGGCGAAGACATGCCATACGTCAGCCGCGGCGGACTCAAACTCGAAGCAGCGCTCAAACATTTCGAAATATTCGTACAGGACAAGGTTGCAATGGATGTCGGGGCATCCACTGGCGGCTTCACAGATGTTATGCTCCAAAAGGGAGTACGCAGGGTTTATTGCATCGATGTCGGATACGGGCAGCTTGCATGGAAGCTCAGACAGGACCCACGCGTAGTATTGCTCGAGAGGACCAATATCCGAAGCCTTGAAAGGCAACGCATCCCTGAATCAATAGATATCGCCACAATAGATGTCTCATTTATTTCGCTGAACAAGGTCATACCGAAGGTCCTCGAATTTATATCAGATGGCGGAGAGATCGTTGCCCTTATAAAGCCGCAGTTCGAAGTGGGTAAGGGTGAAGTGGGCAAGGGCGGCATAGTGAAGGATTCCGCGAAACGACATGCTGCCGTTGAGCGAGTGAGGAACGAACTTCAAGAATTCGGACTTCATATTATGGGAATCATCGAGTCGCCGATCCTCGGGCAGAAGGGGAACATGGAATACCTGATACACTGTATAAGGGAGCTGGCGTGAGCTTTGCCACTAATTTGATGCAATTGATATATAATAATACCTCTCCTTTTACTGGGAGTGCATATAATTACGACTGGAGTGGAGTGTGGAAATAGTACCCGGACTGGTAAACAGGAGTACCTGGGACAAGGTTATCAACTACATAGCCATGAGCGACGAACAGCCGCCCTATCTGCTTATGGACAAGGAGATGATACAGGAGAAGATCGCCCTAATCGGCAAGAAGATAAGGAATGCCAAGGTCTTTTATGCGGTTAAGGCGAACCCGGATTTAGAGGTCTGCCGCATCCTGGCTGATCTTGGTGTCGGCTTCGAGATAGCATCGGAGGGCGAGCTGCGCATTCTTGCGCAAATAGGGGTCAGTGCGGACAGAATCATTACGAGCAACCCGATTAAGACGTTTCGTTTTTTGGAAGAGGCGGTGCGTTATGGGGTGACCTATTTCGCTTACGACACCAGTGCTGAGGTCGACAAAATGGCGCGGTATGCGCCAGGTGTCAATGTTTATGTTCGTTTAACAGTACCTAATGAAGGCAGCGAATGGCCACTGAGCAAGAAGTTTGGTGTGGAAATCGAGGAGGCTGCGGCACTGCTCGTGTATGCCCGTGACAAGGGTCTCAATCCGGTAGGCATTACCTTTCATGTTGGCTCCCAGTGCAATAATCCATATAACTGGCAGCATGCCGTTGATAAGGCCAAAGAACTGTGGGACATGGCAGGGGCCGCGGGTATCAAGCTTAAGCTGCTGGATATAGGCGGTGGTTATCCTATCAGGTATACGAAAAAAGTTGTGGATATTACAACTATAGATAATAAGGTCGACAAGGTCCTGAGGCAAAAATTCTCTGACGATGTGCAGATTTTCATCGAACCCGGACGCGCAGTTGTTGGAGATGCGGGCGTATTCGTAGGGACCGTTATCGGCAAGACCCTGCGTGGTGATGAGAACTGGCTATATATCGATGTTGGTGTTTTCAATGGACTCATGGAGAGCATTGGCGGCATCAAGTACAATTACATCGTCGGCAGTCGCGGAGAGGTGAAGACATGGACGGTCTCTGGGCCGAGCTGCGACAGCTTCGATGTCATCGACAAGGAAGCCAAGATGGCAGAGCCTGAGGTTGGCAACCGCATCTTAATCCCATCGGCAGGAGCGTACACTATCTCGTACGCCTCCGAATTCAACGGGTTTTCGATACCGAAAACGATATTGATATAGAGAATTAGGTTCCTCCCATTTCTACTACTCTAATCTGCGGGGAGGTATCAGAAGACATGCTTTAGTGCTGCGGCTGCGGTATGGATAGGCGTAACTTCGAGTGCACTAAATAAATACCTGCTTTAATGATAAGGAGGAATATATGATCAAGTTTTATGAGAAAGACCCATATGCTCCCATACAATATGTCTATGAGGTGAGCAATATTCTCCATCACAGTAAAAGCCCTTTTCAGGAAATTATGGTTATTGACAACCCGCACTTCGGCAGGATGCTGATCCTTGACGGAGTGGTGCAGATAACTGAACGCGATGAGTTCTTTTACCACGAAATGCTTGTGCATATGATATTGCATGCCCATCCTAACCCGAAGAAGGTGATTGTCATCGGTGGCGGCGACGGTGGCGTTGTCAGGGAGGTCTTGAAACACGACAGCATCGAAAAGGTCTACTTCATCGAGATCGACGAAGAAGTCATAAATGTTTCCCGGAAGTTCTTCCCCAAAGTGGCTTCCGGTATCGACGACAAACGTGTCGAGATCAAATGCATGGACGGCGCCGAATTCGTCAAGGGCAGGGATGGTGACATCGATGCCGTTATAGTTGATTCTACGGATATCATAGGTTTTGCCAAGAGCCTCTTTACCGTAGAATTCTTCAAATCGGTCAAGGAATGCCTCTCCGAAGATGGGATGTTCGTCTCCCTTTCCGAGTCTCTCCATTTCCACAAGGATATGGTCATCGAAGTCCAGGAAGCCCTGAAACTCATATTCCCGATTGTTGATCTTTATACCGCATCGCTGGCTACTTATGCTGGTAACTGGTGGACCTTTTCGCTTGCCTCCAAAAAGCTCGATGTTAGAACTATGCGGAGAAAATACGCAATAGAAACAAAGTATTACAGTGACGAGATACACAGCCAGGCGTTTATGCCCCCCAAGATGTACGAAAAGCTCATGCGTAAAGGGCTGCAGTGGTAAAATCTTGACACACCCCGCCTCTTCTTGTTAAATTATTAGCACTCTAGGAGAGAGAGTGCTAATAACATGGTAAGGGATATTTTTGACATAATAGATGAGAGGAGCCGGCGGGTTTTGAACGCTGTTGTCCGCAGCTATATAGACAGGCCCGACCCGGTAGGTTCCCGTTTCGTTACCCGCAAATATTCCTTCGGATTTTCTCCTGCGACCATTAGGAACATCATGGCCGATCTGGAGGAAATGGGTTTTCTGAGCCAGCCTCACACATCAGCAGGCAGAGTGCCGACGGATAAAGGATACCGGTTTTATGTCGACTCGCTACAGGATGAAGACCGGTCTGAAAAAATCATGGAGGCCCCGGAGGAATTCATTCAGCAGTTCTCGCGAAGACTCGACGAGTTCAAGAACGATGTATCCGCGATGTTCTCGGAAGTAACGAATACACTTTCCTCGCTTTCTCATTACGTCAGCGTGGTCCTTCCTCCTAACGCCGAAAACACTACGTTCAATCGCATCGACCTGATCAAATACAAGGGTGACCAGATTGTGGCGATTTTGCTTACAGACGAAGGGATGATTCGCAACAAGGTAATTCAGGCTGATCCCTTGCTCAGGCAGGAAGACCTCAACAGGATTGCCGATTACCTCAACGCTGAGTTTTCGGGCCACACACTGGATGAGATTAATAACCTGCTCATGCAGAGAATGAAGAGAGAGAAGGCCCAGTGGGACAGACTCATTTCATGTGCCATCTCAATCTACGAGCAGGCACAGAATTTCGCCCAGGATGACATCTTCGTGTCGGGCATGTATGACGTGATGAATCTACCCGACTTTTCCGATGTTTCGAAGATCAGAGAGCTTTCAAAGGCGATTAAGGAGAAGCACGTCATAATTAAGCTACTGGCGGAGCTTTCCAGCGCCGAGGGGGTCCAGGTTGTCATCGGCAGCGAGAATCCGGTTAATGAACTGAAAGGGCTGAGCGTCGTCACATCGATGTATAAGGAAGGCAGCAGGCCGATGGGTATTATCGCTCTCATCGGTCCAACTCGCATGGATTATTCAAAGGCGATCTCCATGGTCGATATCATTGCGGGATGTGTGAGCAGGACCTTTGAGGACTGACGATTTCAGGTTGCAGGTTTTAGAGGTTTGACGGGTAGCAGATGGCAATAAAGCAGGAGGATATATGGAGGACGAAAAAGAGCAGCCCGATAAAATCGAGATCGCTGAAGCGGCAGATCCCGGTATAGCTTCGGTTGAGACGCAAGACGAACAGATAAAGAGCATGGAGAAACTGAAGGCCGATCTGGTTGAGAGCAATGACAAATACCTTCGGCTATATGCGGAATTCGAGAATTACAAGAAGAGGGTCCGTAGGGAAAAAGAAGAATTTTTGGCTTATTGCAACGAAGACCTGTTGTATGAACTGCTTCCGGTCATAGACAATATCGAGATGGCAATGAAGCATACATCCGAGGGAAACGATAAAGCCCTTCAGTCACTTAAGCAGGGCGTCGAAAATACACTCAGGGAATTGAACAGGACGCTCGACAAATTCGGGTTAAAGGCGATCGAAGCTACGAACCGGCCTTTTGACCCCACGTATCATCATGCGATGTCCCATGTGGAAAAGCCTGACGTAGATGATAAAACAGTTCTTCAGGAGATGAGAAAAGGATATATTTATAAAGATAGGGTCCTCAGGCCTTCATTGGTTGCAGTATCGAAAAAAACAAAGACGAAAAATAAAACCGCGTAAGTATAGAAGGAGGATTACATGGGAAAGGCAATAGGAATAGATCTCGGGACGACTAATTCGGTTGTCTCTGTGGTGGTGGCAGGGGAGACGATAGTCATCCCCAATCAGGAGGGCACACGCACAACACCCTCGGTGGTAGCTATAAGCGAAAAGGGAGAGAGGCTCGTGGGCCAGATCGCTAAGCGGCAGTCGATCACGAACCCAGAAAACACCATCTTCTCGATAAAGAGGCTTATGGGCAGGAAGTACAATACCCCTCAGGTAGAACATGCCAAGAAGAGGCTTCCTTACAAGATCGTAGAGGCTCCCAACGGAGATGCCCATGTCGAGATTCGAGGCAAGAAATATTCGCCGCCCGAGATATCTGCGATGATCCTGCAGAAACTGAAACAGGCCGCAGAGGATTATCTTGGAGAACCAGTCACCGAAGCGGTCATAACTGTACCTGCATATTTCGACGACAGCCAGCGCCAGGCGACAAAGGATGCAGGAAAGATCGCGGGTCTGAACGTATTAAGAATCATCAACGAGCCCACTGCGGCGGCGCTTTCATACGGGCTTGACAAGAAGAAAGAAGAAAAGGTCGCAATCTACGACCTTGGCGGAGGCACGTTCGATATATCTATCCTCGAGATTGGAGAGGGCGTTATCGAAGTAAAGTCTACAAATGGCGATACCTATCTCGGCGGTGACGACTTCGACCTCAGGGTGATTGACTGGCTCGTCGAGGAGTTCAAAAAGGAGCAGGGCATCGACCTCAAGCAGGACAAGATGGCCCTTCAGCGACTTAAAGAGGCCGCCGAAAGAGCGAAGATCGAGCTTTCTACAGCGACGGAAACCGAGATCAACCTGCCGTTCATAACTGCCGATGCAACAGGGCCGAAGCACCTTCTCATCAAGCTGTCGAGGTCGAAGTTCGAGCAACTCACCGACGATCTCGTAACGAACACCATCGAACCTTGCAAAAGGGCATTGAGTGATGCAGGCCTTTCGACTTCTCAGATCGATGAGGCGATCCTCGTCGGCGGCCAGACAAGGTCTCCGAAGGTGCAGCAGGTTGTCCAGGGATATTTCGGCAAGGAACCTAACCGGAGCGTCAACCCGGATGAGGTCGTCGCGGTAGGCGCAGCCATTCAGGCCGCCGTCCTTAAGGGCGAGGTCAAAGAGGTGCTTCTCCTTGACGTGACCCCGCTCTCACTTGGCATTGAGACCCTCGGGGGCATATTTACCAAGATTATCGAAAGGAACACTACTATACCGACAAAGAAGTCACAGGTATTCTCAACGGCCTCTGACAATCAGCCTGCCGTAACCATCAAGGTGCATCAGGGAGAGCGGGATATGGCTTCGGACAACAAACTCCTGGGCGTATTCGAGCTTGTGGGTATACCGCCGGCACCGCGCGGTTTGCCACAGGTCGAAGTAACCTTCGATATCGACGCCAACGGCATTCTTCATGTCTCGGCTAAGGATCTCGGGACCGGCAAGGAGCAGTCAATCAGGATCACGGCCTCCAGTGGGTTGAACGATGATGAGATTAAGAAGATGGTGCGGGACGCCGAGTCCCATGCCGACGAGGATAAAAAGAGGAAGGCCCTGGCCGAGGCAGTGAACAACGCCGATACTCTCGTATATTCCGTGGAAAAATCGGTCAAGGAATACGGAGATAAGATATCTGAAGACGAGAAGAAGGAGATAGAGGCCGCGCTAGAAAAGTGCAAGAAGGCGAAGGAATCCAGCCAGTCGGTCGATGAGATCAAGGCTGCTGTTGAAGAGTTGACCAAAGTGTCCCATAAACTCGCCGAGCAGGTATACAAGACTGCACAGCAGCAGTCTGCCGCAGGCGGATCAACTGATGGAGGAGAAGCCAAGGCAAAGTCAGGCGAGGAAGAAGTCGTCGAGGCCGAGTTCGAGGATGTTGACAAAGGCAAGAAATAAAACATAGGTGTGAGGTCCTCCCAGGCCTTGCATGTTATGAGAGGAAGCGCGGAAGGAAACAAATGTTTACTCCTTCCGCGCTGTTTATTGTAAAATAAAGG
Source organism: uncultured Nitrospiraceae bacterium (assembly GCA_963736105.1). GTDB lineage: Bacteria > Nitrospirota > Thermodesulfovibrionia > Thermodesulfovibrionales > Dissulfurispiraceae > Fen-1308. The sequence goes on from CAVTNL010000002.1 coordinate 115,007, forward strand.
TTGTTGCATTCCGAAAAATAATACAGAGGTTTGGTCTGATATATGTCCGAATATTATAAGATACTCGGGGTTAGCCGTGAAGCTACTCCCGAAGAGCTCAAAAAAGCGTACCGGCAACTCGCCTTGAAGTATCATCCCGATAGAAACCAGGGCAATAAGGAGTCTGAAGAGAAATTTAAGGAGATCAACGAAGCCTATACCTGTCTGAGCGACCCCGACAAGCGTGCGCATTATGACCGCTACGGCAGTGCAGAAGGCTTTGGGGCCGGTGCCGGGGGCTTTGGCGGGTTCGGAGGCGGTGCACCGTTCACCGATATCTTTGAAGATCTCTTCGAGGATTTTTTTGGCGGCCACGGTGGTTCTCGGAAACAGAGGCCGACAAAGGGTTCGGATCTCAGATACAATCTGACCATAACTCTCGAGGAAGCTGCTTTCGGGACGGAAACAACTTTGAAGATACCTCGCTGGCAGAACTGCGACTCCTGCAGCGGTTCCGGCGCCCAGCCCGGCAAGCCACCAGTAACATGCACAAATTGCAAGGGTACCGGACACATCCGTTTCCAGCAGGGCTTTTTCAGTGTTTCAAGGCCATGTAGCAAATGCCGCGGCGCCGGTACAATTATCACCAATCCCTGTTATACCTGCAAGGGAGAAGGCAAGGTCAGGGTACAGAAGGAAATACTGGTTAAGGTGCCCGCAGGCGTTGATAACGATTCACGTTTGCGTGTAAGCGGAGAAGGAGACTTTGGCAGTTATGGAGGACCTCCCGGCGACCTGTATATAGTCTTAACGATCGAAAAGCATAAAATATTCAGGCGCGAAGAGTTGGATATCTTTTCTGTTTTCCCGATTGCCTTTGCTACCGCTGTGCTAGGCGGTGAGGTCGAAGTGCCGACGCTTGACGGCAGCGCAATGCTGAAGATTCCTGCCGGCACTCAATCCGGCAGGTCTTTCCACCTAAAGGGCAAAGGCATTCCTCGGATTGGAAGCTACCACCGGGGTGACCAGGTTGTAAGCATCTCCATCGACGTGCCCAGGAAGCTGACCCCTCGGCAAAAGGAACTGCTCGAGGAATTTGCCGCGCTGAGCGGAGAGGTCCACGATGAGGAGGCCAAGGGTTTCAAGGGAAAGCTGAAAGACATTTTTTCAATGTAGCTCACACTTGGGATGCATGCTCTTCTACATGGATAAAAGGCTGGATAACGGTCTAATATTATCATGATAATATATATTCACCCCGAATCGATAACAAAGAAAATCGGAATTGTCGTCCCTCCTGATAAATCGCGCCACCTCATGACCGTTATGAGATGCAAGCACGGAGATGAACTCACCGTTATCGACGGCGTAGGAAAATCCTATTTGGCTCGAATATCCGATATCCAGAAGAAGGCGGTCTTAATAGATATAATCCATGAATCTGCCCTGGATGCCGAATCGTTGGTCTCAATAATTCTTTGCCAGGGAATATTGAAGGGTGAGAAGATGGATTTGGTTGTTCAGAAGGCTACTGAGCTTGGGATAAGTGCAATAGTGCCGATGATATCGGCGAGATGCCAGGTAAGGGAAACGAGGAAAACGAGGCGGTGGCGCAAGATAGCCGAAGAAGCTGCGGAGCAATGCGGCAGGGCGGTTGTCCCCGATATTGTAGAGCCACAGGCATTTGCCGCGATTTTCGGAATGCCTATAGTCGGTCAGGCAGCCGCTCGTCTGATTTTTTGGGAAGGGGGCGGACTGCCTCTGGATGAAGCGATGGAGCAGGCCTTTTTCGGGGCTGGAACACCTGAAGGTATAGTCGAAGGGCCGTTAGTCATATGCACAGGCCCGGAAGGTGGGTTTGCACTTTCGGAGATTGAGGCTGCCGAAGCAGGCGGTTTTATCAGGGCGACTCTCGGCAAGCGTATTCTGCGTGCAGAAACTGCTGCAATCGCGGCTGTAACGCTGGTACAGTTCCTGGCTGAAAACAAAGGCAAGCCTTTTCCGAAAAGTTTGACATAAAGTTTGATATAATATGACAATATCAGTGAAAGGAGAATAGTCAAATAGAAAGCAAGGCGAAGAGCATACGTGCAGCGAAGGTAGCACTCGACAAGAAATCTAAAGATACGGTAATCCTCGAATTAAAAGATCTCACAGTCATCGCAGACTATTTTGTGATCTGTTCAGGTACGAGTACCACCCAGGTCAAGGCGATCGCAGACCATATCGAACATGAATTTCGGGAACTCGGAATAAAGCCTATCGGCATTGAAGGCCGGGATAATGCCCACTGGATTCTGATAGATTACGGGGACGTCGTAGTTCATATTTTTGAGGAGGAGACGCGGGCATTTTACGAGCTTGAAAAATTTTGGCTCGATGCGCCGAGGATATCCTGCAATGGCGAGGATAAAGATAGTCTGGGTCGGAAAGACAAAAGCACGGTATCTAACCGAGGGAATTAATAAATACCTCAAGTTTTTGAAGCCGATGGCCCAGGTTTCAATAGTTGAAATAAAGGAAGCAAAGGGCAGGCAAACAGAAGATGCACTGGACGAAGAGGCCAAAAAGATAATGAAGCAGACCCGGGATTATTACCTCCTGGATGAAAGAGGCAGGGAATTCAGCTCCGTCGAGTTTGCACAATTCCTCCAGAAAAAGGACTCAATCGACTTTGTGATAGGCGGGCCTTTCGGGGCATCGACCGTGATGAAGGAAATGGCGAAAGGGAGCATCGCCCTGTCGAAAATGACCCTGACGCATGAGATGGCTCGGCTGCTGTTCCTTGAGCAGCTTTACCGGGCCTACACAATCTTGAAGTGCAAGGAGTACCATCACTGATGGGCAAAGTATCGATTTTCTTTTTCCTGGTAATCCTGCTGGTCATTGGGTTCTTTGGTATGGAGAATAAGGATGTGGTCCTCGTCAAGGTGCCCTTTGGCAGCACATATGAGGTTCTCAAGTTCGTGCTTGTGCTGCTCTCCACCGTTGTCGGCGCCGCCGTGGTGCTTGGTCTGGTCTTTATTCGCGACACCAAACGGATAATCGATACGATGCAGCTTCAGAAGCGCCAGAAGAGAGAGGCGAAGATACAGGAGTATTATGCCAAAGCCCTTAACTCCATACTCAGCAATAGGGACGAAGATGCACAGGCAGCTCTCAGGGACATTCTCAAAGAGGATGCTGAACATACCGATGCCCTGCTTAGGCTGGGCGACATAGCGTTCAGGAAAGAGGAATACGCTACGGCTCTGGGGTTTTACCGGAGCGCCAGGGACATCTCACCTCGGAACCTCCAGGCGCTCCTCTCAATGGAGTCTGTGCTTGAGAAGTCGGGGCACAGCGACAGTGCCCTCAAAATCCTTGATGAGATCATCGACATCGATGGTAACAATATCACTGCGATTTATAAGAAACAGGCGATCCTTGAGAAAAAGGACCAGTGGGACGATCTCCTATCTCTGCAGAAAACTATAATAAAGCTGACTCATAATGACAAGGAAAGGCAGAGGGAAGAGAAGAAGCAGCTTGGGTACAAATACGAATACGGAAGAGCAAGCTTGGAAAGCGGAGAGCTCGAGAAGGCGGAAAAGGCCTTCAGAACCCTGCTTAAGATGGACGCCTCTTTTCTTCCCGCATATCTGGGCCTTGCCGAGGTTATGGTTACTAAGGGTGAGTCCGAGGAGGCGATAAACTTTCTCGAAAAGAGTTATGAAACTCTCAGTTCGCCAATTATCATTGCGCGTCTCGAAGACCTGCTTATTTCTGTTGGAGAGCCAGGAAGACTACTGCGTTTTTACAAAACCGCCCTTTCACTGTCACATATGGACAATGGCCTGAAATTTATGCTCGGAAAACTTTATTTTAGGCTCGAGATGGTGGATGACGCAATCGATACACTTGAATCTATCGATATAAATGTTTATCCCAACTCAGATATCTTTACGATCAAAGGAGAACTGTTCAGGAAGCGAAATCAGATAGGAAGGGCGATGGAAGAATTCCGAACCGCAGCCGGGTTGAAGCATCCCGCCTCTGCACCCTACCGCTGCAACGCATGTGGCATAACCTCTCCGGACTGGTCGGGAAGGTGCTCTGGGTGTGGGGCGTGGAACACCTTCGCGCTGGACGTTTAAGGACCTCGGCCCACGGATATGAGTTACACATCGACTGATAGCAATATAGACGAGACACATAATAGAGAGGCTGCGGAAAATGAGGTTGCAGGGCTGTTTCGGCGCGAGAAGGTTGTTCTCGACACGAGCCTCTTTGTTAATCCCGACGTTAGGAATAATCTCGGAAGGACACCGACCGAGGCTCTCGAGACTTTTCTCTTCATGGCGGCCCAGATTCATATTCTCGAATTTTATATGCCGCCCTCAATCTTCCAGGAACTCTTCAACTTTGTAGATAAGGACAAGATCACCGGTGATATGCTGCTTTTCCTGCACCAGAAGCCGCCTAAGAAGCACGAGCTGAAATGTCCCGCTTATATTCTTTACGAGCTTATAGAGGACATGAGGGACCGGGTGAACCGGGGGCTCAGAGTGGCCGAATCCGCGGTGCGTAGCACGGATAAGAAAAAGGTTGACGAAATTATACAGGACATGCGTAAAAAGTACCGCGAGGCATTAAGGGAAGGGATCATCGACAGCAAGGAAGATGTAGATCTGCTGCTGTTAGCAATGGAACTCGATGCCCTTCTGGTGACGGCGGACCAGGGGCTGATTAAGTGGGCCGAAAAGTTCGGCATCAGATGGCTTATCCCGGAAAAGTTTAGCGAATATCTGGCTGGTGCCGTGAAAAGATCTGTCTCTTAGCCGCAAGTGCTGATTCAGGCATCGTATTTCTCGCAGGATTTATTTTTGTTGCTCCGGTATTTGTGGAACAGCCAAAGCCCAAGCCCTAATACCGCCACTCCGATAATTATCATCTGTTCATAGTGCTTGATATCGTTCAGGATCAGTCCCAGGGCATGACCGAACAGATAACCGCCACCTGCGACTGCAACCGACCATGTCGCCGCACCAATAGCGTTAAACAATACGAAGCGGCCTGCTTTAATTCTAGGATTCATGGCCAGCACAAAAGGTGTCATAATGCGGATTCCGTAAACAAACCTAAACCCAAGCATTATCAGGTCGTGATAACGCTCGAGATAGCAATGCACCTTGTGGACTCCGGTGAGCCATTTCTGGTGTTTCGCAATCAGATCGGCACCCTTGAGCCTTCCTACGATGAAGTAAAACTGGTCTCCCGAAAAACTACCTATGAATGCAACGATCATCACCCAGGATAGATTCAGATAGCCTAGCTGCGCACTAAGCCCCCCCAGCATCAGGATTGTCTCGCCTTCGAGGATTGTGCCGACGAGTACTGCCCAGTATCCGTAGGTCCTTATGAGAGAGCCTAAAATATCTGTGGTGATCATTCCCTGTGAGTGACGCTTGCCAAAATTGTCTTATATAATACAACATATAAACAAGTAAACGAAAAACTTGTTTAAGAGGGGGACTATGTTAAGCACACAAGATCTGTTAGTCGTCCTGGCTATAGTCGCTGTTCTGTTCGGCGGACGGAAGTTGCCGGAGATAGGCAAAGGCATCGGAGAGGCGATAAGAAACTTTAAGAAAGGTGTCGCGGAGCAGGAGCATATCGATGTGACGCCTCCCGCCGAAGAAGCCGCTAAGACTCCGGTCAAGACGCCGGAAGAAAAGAAAGAAGATAAATCTGCATAAGTGCTGAAAAATAGTATTGCACAAACTGGATTCGCCTTAGCCATGATGAGCATGGGTCAAACGCTGCTTTTGGCCTGGAGGAATTTCCCGTCCGCATAAATTGCTTGCTTGCCGGACTCAAAGGGGAGTTACTGCTGGCTTCGCTGATTATCTTTGGTAGAGTCCGACTAATCCGGTTTTATCCAGGATCTGTCCCTGCATCATCTTTTCTAAAGCGGCTTTGTCAGATCCGGCGGGAAGCGTAAGTAAACTGTCCAGGGCATAGAGCTTGAAAAAATAACGGTGTCTGCCCGACGGTGGGCATGGGCCTCCATAATTGTTTCTCCTGAAATCAGTCACTCCCTGCTGTGTTCCGGGGGTAACCGATTTTTCCTTTATCTCAGCCGTCTTTGGGTCGATATTCCAGACTAACCAGGGATCCAGGCGCCGCGCGCGTCCGGATCATCAACGATTGGGGCCAGGCTTTTAGCGCCTGCCGGAATTCCTTCGAATTTCAGCAGGCGGATTGATGTCCAGCCCGTCACATGTGTATTTAACAGGAATGGCTGAATTGTCCTGAAAGACGCTGCTGGATATCTTGAGGGCATACCTCCATCTTAGCTCCGAAGTCCTTATGGAAGCCGGGTTTCAACCCATGAGATTCCGCCTTAGTTCTATGCATCGCGGTGGCAAGATCGATATCAATACCGGTCAACCCCGAGACGAGCATGAATAAATTATATCAACAACAGTCTATGATTTCTTATGGGAATGTTTATGCTGCAAATTACTCTCGGATTGTTTAGCGGGCAGGCGCCGCTCGGGGCCGAAATAAAGGCTCTCTACCGGCGATTTGCGAACTGGATCCACACCTACAGTGATCCATTTTCTTTCGGATTCACGGTAAAACATCTTGATCTTTTCGCATTCGATGCCTAGTTGTAGGATAAATGCCGAAATCATGTCTAATGAATTGTCATGGTATACAACTCTTACGGTCATTGCCGGCGACCCTCCCTGACTACAGCAATCTATTTGAAGCATAGCACTCTAAATGATAATTTTCAAGAAAAATTATTGTTTTATCATCTCTGATGTTTATCATATCCTGCATAATGGAGATGGTATGAATGCCAAATGTGCTAATTATATGATCATATTTGTATTCAGCACATAATTGGTAAAGTTGACTAATCGCGGATTGGCACCGCAGGGCAGCGGTAGAAGAGCATTGAGTGCAGTTCATGATCTGCAACTGGAGATTGGTGGAATTGGCTTCCTATGGATCCTTTTATCAAAAAAGGCGCGGATGTTTTTTCCGGGCTTCGATCATCTTGATGAGATTGGAATATGAGATCGTCGCAACGCCGAGGGACCGTGCTTTTTCGAGCTTTGTGCCCGGATTGCTGCCTGCTATGACGTAATCGGTGCTCCGTGAGACAGAAGATGAAGCATGCCCGCCCTCAGACTCGATCAGGTTTTCGACTTCCTCTCTTGATTTCGGCATTGTTCCCGTTATAACAAAAGTCAGGCCTTCAAGGATGAGATGCCTTTTTGCAATGGCGGCAAAGTCCGTATTCGTAATAGTCAGTCCGAGCAATTTTAGTGTATCGAGTGTCTTCAGGTTTTTTTCGTCATGGAAAAAGGACGAAACCGATGCGGATATTTTTTCGCCTAGCTGTTTGATCTCTGCAATCCGCTCCATCTTGACATGATAGAGGTCTTCGAGTTTCTCAAAATGTCTTGCGAGTAATTTTGAAGCATATTCCCCCACATGAAGTATGCCTATGGCGAATAGAAATTTTGCAAATGTAGTGTGCTTGCTTTTCTCTATCGCATCGATCAGGTTTTGGGCCGACTTTTCGGCGTAGCGCGGCAGCTCGAGAAGATCCTCTTTTTTTAGGCGATAAACGTCTTCGAAATTTTCGATAAGTCCTCGAGAATAGAGGAGTTCAACATTCTTTTCACCGAGACCCTCAATGTCCATCCCCCCCCTCGATGCGAAATGAATGATCTTCTCCAGAACCTGCGCCGGACAGTAAAGCGATATACACCGAACCGCAACCTCTCCCTCTTCTCTCGACACTGCGGAATTGCACGCTGGGCATCTTTCAGGGATAGGGAAGTCCTCTTCGTGGCCGGTCCTTTTTTCCTTTATTACCATAATTACATGAGGAATAACATCTCCTGCCCTCTCCACCACAACAGTGTCACCGATCTTTATGTCTTTTCTTCTTATCTCGTCCCAGTTGTGCAAAGTCGAGCGGGATACTGTGACGCCGCCGATTCTGACAGGTTCGAAGACAGCAAAAGGTGTAATAACCCCTGTTCTGCCGACGCTTGCCCGAATGTCACGGATTTTGGTGGTGCCTTGATGCGCCTTGAATTTGAACGCTATAGCCCACCTCGGCTCACGAGTCTTGGCCCCGAGCCTCTGCTGAAGGGCAAAATCATCGACCTTTATCACTGCACCGTCGGTTTCGAAGGGGAAATCCTTGCGGGCTTCCTCGAGTTTCTTGATTTCATCGATTACCTTTCCGATGCCTTTTACGCGAGAGACAGCTAAAGGGGCTGGAAATCGAGACTCTTTAAGCCAACTGATGAAATCCCAGTGGCTTCTGAATGTCATAGTGCGGACTACGCCAACGCCGTAAGCTGCCAGAAAAAGCCGCCGCGACGCTGTAATAGAAGGATCGAGCTGTCTTACCGACCCGGCTGCAGCATTGCGCGGGTTGGCAAAGAGAGGTTCACCCTTATCTTCCCTCGATCGGTTCAACTTGTCAAATTCGTCCAGGTTCATATAAATCTCTCCGCGGATATCGATTTCTTCAGGTACCCTGTCGGGGGATTCTATTCTAAGCGGAATTGCGTTTATGGTCTTGATGTTTTGAGTGACGTCCTCGCCTTCATAACCGTCTCCACGTGTCGAGGCCTTGAGCAGCAGTCCGTCGCGGTAAGTCAGTTCGATGGCAAGTCCATCGTATTTTGGTTCAACTGTGTAGTCGATCTCCATTTCAGCGTCTAGGAGTTTGCGTATTCTTTTGTCGAACTCACGTACTTCCTCGTAAGTAAACGCGTTGCCCAGCGATAGCATCGGCTCGGAATGCTTGACCTTTTCGAATTTGTCGAGGGGGGCGGCACCGACCCTTCGAGTCGGAGAATCTGGAAGCACATAGTCATATTTCTCTTCTAGATCACTGAGTTTACGGTAAAGTCTATCGTACTCTTCATCAGCTATCAGCGGGGCATCAAGCACATAGTAACGGTAATTGTGGTAGTTGATGTCATCGGTGAGTTTTTCGATCTCTTTTTTTACGCTTGAGGAGATGTTTTTCATGCTTCCTTGACTGCCTCCAGAAGTAGCTTCAGCGCTTCAAGAGATGCCTTTTCTTTGTTCTCTTGCCGGTCACCGTTCAGCCGCAGCTTTCGTACCCTAGTGCCGAAGCTTCCGCTAAGTGCAATATAGATAAGGCCCCGCTCTTTTCCCTCGAGCACTTCCGGTCCAAGATTGCCGGTTGTTGCTATGGAAAGTTCGGTCTTGGTCAAGGCTCGCACCTTTTCGGCCATCTCCTTTGCCGTCTCGGCGCTCACCACTCCCTGACTCTTCAGTGTCTTGTGAGATATGCCGAGGATGCTTTCTTTGGCTTTGCCGGAATAGACTACGATGCCTGCCACAAAAAAAGTGCTGGATCCGGGCAGCAACGTAAGCATATGGCTTAACATGCCTCCCGTACAGGACTCGGCCACAGATATGGTGGCACCTCTTTTGATGAGTATTTGGTGCACCCGGCTTGCACTGTCAAGTATCTCCCGAGACATATTTAAATTATAGCAGTTTACCAGAAAGCGCCGTAAAGCCCCTGAATTTATCCGTGGTTAACAGTAGGTGCTTCCGGGCAGGATACAAGGCGTAACATTTGCAGTTTTCAGCGGTGGATTTATCAGGGAGCGCAGTAAAAGCCCGTCGATTAAGGATGGGCGAGCTAATACGTCAGCTCAGTTACAAGCAACAGTGGCGCGGAGGGATTGTCGTCCTTGTACCGCCGCAGTACACGAGTCAGAAGTGTTCTAAGTGTGGACACATACATGCCTATAACAGGCCCTCACCGGCAGTGTTTCACTGTCAGGCCTGCGGATACACAGAAGATGCAGATACTCACGCCGCAAAGTACATACTAGGAAAGGGACTCTCCCTGTTAGCCTGTCCTGAAAAGAGTGCTGCTTTCATAGGGCATAGAGAGCCGGTGCAGTCAGACCGCTCGTTGGAACAGGAAATAAGGTCTCGGCTCGTTGCATAAGGCTCTTTGCCCTTGGGAGTGTCGGAAGCTGAGAATCTTCGGCATTTATGCCAGAGTGAATGTCAACCGGCAGATTGTTAGCATTGAAGGGGTTGACAAAAAACCAATACCGACATATCTATATAACGGACGGTCCAATATGAAGAAAAATATCGAATTTAAACTAGGCATTATCGGTGCTCACCAGATGCTATTGCTCAAGCCGTTAACTCTGGGGAGCAGTCAAATAAACCTTGGGATTGGAGTCGGAGAAGAAGCCTATCTGCAGAGCACGGATACGACTTAAGATACATCAATACGCCAACGCCTCTACCGGTGTTAGCAGCGGAAAATTCAAAAGCTCTAAATGCAGGTGGTGCCGCGCTCTCTTGCTTTTGTCTCGATGTCGCCGAGAATCTCCTGCCACTGCAGGAAGAGGGCGCCACCACCTGAAAGTCTTATAACCAAAGCATATCCCTTTTTCCTTCTATTGTCAAATAAAATTTTATGCTGAGGCGGGTTGTTTAACCCGTCCGGCTCGAGATCGGTTTAGTGCACTCAGTATCGCTTTGAATGATGCACGGTCAATGCTGGTGTCAATGCCGGCCCCCCAATATTGCCGGCCGTCGCTATTGATCTGGATGTACGAAGCCGCCCTCGAGTCGGATCCCTTTTCGATAGCATGCTCGTAATAAGCGAGCAGCTGAAACTTCAGTCCGAAATTTTCCTTAAGAGCGTTACTGAAGGCATCGATTGGACCATTGCCTTTTCCGCTGATCTCTACGCTGTTGCCATCAGTTTTTACCAATGCCTTGACTTCAACCGCACACACATTATCGTCTCCGCCGTTTTGCCCTATTTTACAATGAGCAAGACAATAGTGCTCATCAGCGTGAAGGTATTCGGCTTCGAATGCATCCCATACCATTGAGGCCGTGACTTCGGCGCCGGTTTTATCGGAAATGTCCTGTATGATTCTGGCAAACTCTGGATGCATTTCCTTAGGGAGTTTGAGTCCGTATTCCTTTTCCATCAAATAGGCGATACCGCCTTTTCCTGATTGGCTGTTGATGCGGATTATCGACTCATATGTCCTGCCAACATCAGCCGGATCGATTGGTAGATAAGGGACTTCCCAAACATCAGCTATGCTGCCGAGGGCTTTCATGCCTTTATTGATCGCATCCTGGTGGGAGCCGGAAAAGGCGGTGTAGACGAGCTCTCCCGCATAGGGATGACGCACATGCACGGGGATCTTCGTCGTGCGTTCGTACACCTCGGTGATCCGGTCTATGTTGCTGAAATCGAGCTGTGGATCGATGCCCTGTGAAAACAGATTCAAAGCGATAGTGACGATATCAACATTGCCTGTGCGTTCTCCGTTACCGAATAGAGTGCCTTCCACGCGGTCTGCCCCTGCGAGCAGGGCCAGTTCGGTTGAGGCGACGGCTGTGCCGCGGTCGTTGTGCGCGTGGATGCTGATTATTGCCTTGTTACGGTCCCTGATCGAGCGACAGAACCATTCGACGCGATCGGCGTAAACATTGGGCGTCGACATTTCGACTGTAGCGGGTATATTCAATATCATCTTGTTATCATGTGAAGGTCCCCACGTGTCCATCACCGCTTCGCATATCTCCACCGCAAAGTCATGCTCCGTTGCGGTGAAGCTCTCGGGAGAGTATTGGAACCTGATGTCTGTGCCTGCCATCTTTTTAGCCTCGGCCTTTACCAGTGATGTTGCGCCAACGGCCATCGCAATAATCTCTTTTCTATCCATGCCGAAGACAACTCTTCTCTGCAGTTGCGAGGTCGAGTTGTATAGATGCACGATTGTGTGCCGTGAACCTTTAAGAGCCGCAAAGGTTTTTTTTATCAGGTGCTCGCGAGCCTGTGTGAGTACTTGTATGGCGACATCATCAGGAATGATATTCTCCTCGATCAGCAGGCGTATGAAGTCGTATTCGGTCTGAGAAGCTGATGGGAACCCGATCTCGATCTCCTTGAAGCCCATATCGACTAAAAGAAGGAACATCTCCTTCTTTTCAGCGATACTCATCGGAGCAACGAGCGCCTGATTGCCGTCCCTCAGATCGACACTACACCAGCGCGGGGCAATCGTTATCGTACGCGACGGCCATTTCCTGTCAGGCAGATCGACAGCCGGATAAGGACGGTACTTGTGCACGGGCATTCTGTTCATTTCACACCTCCAAATAAAAAAAGCCGCGGGGATTGAGCCCGTGGCCTTTATAATGAGTATTTTACTTTTTGGATTATGCTAAAACTCGATCGGAATCCTCCCGGCCAGGGCCGTACTATGGCGCGCTGCGCAGCTAAGTCGATCAGTTGAAAAAATTCTGTATCCCATAAATCAACTATAGATGATGCGGCTTTTATGTGTCAAGTACTAATGCAGCCGGTGTCAAGACCGGTCGGCTGCCGCACTATTACAGCAATCTGACCAGAAATTGTTACAATAAGTCATGGGAAAAGTTGACCTCAAGGCCCTTTCAAGGTGGGCTGCTGAATCTTTTATAAAAGATGCCGGACTCCCGGCATTCAGGAGCAGGCAGATATTACACTGGATATACGAACGTTATGCCAGATCGCTCGAAGAGATCACCGAATTATCGAAGAAACTGCGCAATGATCTAATCGAAAGTGCATATATTAGCAATCTTGCTCTCCTCGACCGCATGACCTCTCAGGACGGCACGGAAAAGTTTCTGTTCGGACTCGAAGATGGTGAAACCATAGAGAGCGTGCTAATCGCGGACGCAGAACGCATTACATTATGCATATCCTCACAGGTAGGCTGCGCCATGGGATGTGTTTTCTGTTTGACTGGGAAATTAGGTCTGAAGAGAAATCTTGGACCTCATGAGATAGTCGACCAGGTGATCAGCGTCAACAGACTAATTCAACCCAGGCGAATCACAAACATCGTTCTTATGGGCATGGGAGAACCATTAGCGAATTTCGATAATGTCGTAGAAGCGCTCAGAAGGATAACCGGATTGATGATGATTTCTCCAAGGCGTGTCACTCTTTCAACATCCGGCATCGTCCCTAAGATTGCAGAGCTTGGCCAGACGGGTCTCAAGGTCAACCTCGCAATCTCGCTCAATGCCACAACGGATAAGGTGAGGGATATTATCATGCCGCTTAACAAGATCTACCCACTCAAGTCATTGCTCGCGGGGTGCCGCAAATTCCCGCTGCAACTGACAAGAATGATCACCTTTGAATATGTAATGCTGAAAGATATCAATGACTCGGAAGCTGATGCGAAAAGACTGGTCAGGCTATTGCGCGGCATTCCAGCAAAGATCAATCTTATCGCATTCAATCCTTACAGCGACTGCGAATACGAGAGGCCTGATGATATTGTGGTTTTGCGCTTTCAGGAGATTCTGGCCCAGGCAAATTTGACGGTCATAATCAGGAAGAGTAAAGGTCAGGACATTCTCGCTGCTTGCGGGCAGTTGAAGGCTGGATACAGGCGAGAAGATTGAAAAAGCGAAAGCTGCCGGATAGCGACTTTCGCTTATCAAGGGGCTATTCTTACTTTTTTTTCAGCTTCAGTGTCTCTTCCATCCCAAGGACGAATTTGAGGTAGTCCACCCCGAATTTCATGAGCTCGAGCTCATCGTTCTTGATCTTTTCTAGATGCCCTGGGTCAACTGCGAAATGCTGGAGAAACGGGCTCTCGAAGACGAAACGTCTGAACCGGTCCACGTCATAACTTGCCATGTAGAATGTTTTCTGCTGCTTTTCATCGAAGTCCTTGCCTGGCAGGTTTCTTATGAAGAGTATCTCTTTCCAGCCACGGTTCATCTCGTCGTAGATATCCACACCCTGATCGTCACGCCATTCGCCAATGGTCCAATCCCTGTCTTCGTTGAAGCCCAGGCAGTGATCTTCCTTGACGAAGAAATAGAACTCTTCGGTGATAAGCTCATTGATGGTATCATCTTTCTTTTTGAGCGATGCCTGCCCGACCGGATAATACCGACAATTGGCGGGTCTGTCGTCATAAATAGTGCAGCCGTCTTGGGTCACGAAGCGGCATTTGCGTTCCTTGTCTGCGTTCATTTTTAGAAATACGAACGGGTAGGCCGATTTTTCTTCTATTTCTACAAATGTATAATCATTAAGGAATTCTCCTGACGATAATTTGAGCCGGTTCTTGAGTCTAATGATATCGTAGGGAGTGAGCATGATCTGGATGTTGCTGCAGCATTTAGTAAAACATTCAATGTTTTTATGGCACTTGAATTTAAATTTAGTATTAGTGGAAAGTCTGACAGTATCCACTGACTTCATGTTCAACATAACAGCCTCCCGAAACAATTTCCTCATTTTAACATTAACGTGGGTGTTTAGGACAATCAGCGCCGCCTTATATGCAATTATGGTATATTTAAAGGCATGGGTAGCTTGAGGAAAAGATTGGGTGAAGTGCTGCTGGAGCAGGGGCAGCTCACAAATGAGCAGCTTATGGAAGCGTTAGAGCACCAGAGGACCAGCAAGAAGAAGCTGGGGGAAACGCTCATCGCCCTCAACTTTGCCACAAAGGAACAGATAGTCGAAGCGCTGGCCAAGAAGTTTTCTCTGCCTATTATAGAATTCCTTGACAATGTTGACATCGAATTGCCGACGGAACTCAAGACCCTCATCCCCAAGAAGATGGCGAAAGATAAACTTATTTTCCCGCTTGAGAAGCGCCATTCAACACTTGTGCTGGTCATGGCCAATCCTCTGGATTACCGAGAGATAGACGATATCGCCTTCAGTACCAAGCTTAGGATATCTCCGATTATGTCCTACGAAAGCTCCATCCTCGATGCAATAGAACGCTATTATGTTGAAGGCGCAGACAGCCCCGAACTCCTGGATCTTTACAGCTCAAATATCAGCGCGGACAAGGAAATCCAGTTCTCCGAAGTGCCGAAGACCGAAGAGCCGGATTCAAATATCGAGTTGCTCTATTCTAAAAGCAAAGCCCCGCCCATAGTTAGGCTTGTTGCCATGATGATTGCCGAGGCAATCAAGATGAGGGTCAGCGATATTCATATAGAGCCTCGGCGCCGCATCGTACAGGTAAGGTTCAGGGTCGATGGTGACTTAAGGGATATCTTTACTTATGACCGGAATCTCCATGAATCTGTTATATCCCGAATCAAGATTATTTCGAGTCTCGACATAACGAACCGACGGTTGCCACAGGACGGAAGCAGCCACGTTACCCTGCACGACAAGGAGATCGATCTCAGGATATCTACAATCCCTTCCATTTACGGGGAAAAGGTTGTCATCAGGCTGCTTGACCAAAGTTCCGGTGTCGTCAATCTTCAGGATCTCGGCATGCCGAAGGCCATGAGAAACGCTATTTCCGGCATCCTCAAGCGTCCGCAGGGGATGCTTATAGTCACAGGACCTACAGGGAGCGGCAAGACAACGACCCTTTACGCCGCCCTTAATCACATGAAGTCGGAGACAAGGAATATAATTACCATCGAAGACCCGGTCGAATATAAGGTTGAGGGCATCACGCAAATACAGGTCAATGACGATATAGGACGGACCTTTGCCAACATCCTTCGGTCTGTTCTGCGGCAAGACCCGGATGTAATCAAGGTGGGAGAGATCCGTGATGGCGAAACAGCAGAGATCGCGATGAGAGCATCCCTGACAGGCCATATGGTGCTGTCCACGCTGCATACTAACGGCACTGCTGCGACGATAACGCGGCTCATCGATATGGGCGTCCCGCCATATCTGCTGGGATCAGCAATTAGCGCAATACTGTCTCAGCGTCTGGTAAAGAGGATATGCAGCCATTGCAAGGTCGAGCTGCCTGTGGACGAGGAGCTTTCGGTATTCATTGATAGCTTTGGATTGCCTGCGATAACGAAACACTACAAGGGAGAGGGTTGCCAGCATTGTTACAATACCGGCTACATTGGAAGAACAGCAATTTACGAGTATCTTCCGCTCAGTCTTGGTATTAAAGCACTGCTCTTCAAAGATGCAACAGAGCTAAGGATAGCCGAAGTTGCCCGGCAGGAGGGTCTCAGACTATTGTTTGACGATGCCTGGGAAAAGGTTGGGAATGGGATCACCACCGTTGAGGATGTTCTTGCCAAAATACCGCTCGAAGAGGGCTTGGTTAAAAAGAGCCAGATGAAGACGAAAAAGGCGAGCCTATCCGAAAAAAAACTCAATGCACGTCTTAGACGATTTTAATGATAATGCTGCGGGTCCTGGGTCCGTCGAATTCACAGAAGAAGATCGACTGCCAAGTCCCCAAGACCGGCTTACCATCCTCTATTAGGCAGATAGTTGACGCCCCTACAAGAGTTGTCTTGATGTGCGCCGCAGAATTCCCTTCGCTGTGATGATAATCTCCATCAAAAGGCACAAGTTTGTTGAGGCTTGTCAGTATATCCCTTTTGACCAAAGGATCGGCCCCTTCATTTATCGTGACCCCTGCTGTTGTATGGGGCACATATATGCAGCATAGGCCATCTTTTATACCCGATGTCTTGACCGCGCTGCGGATCTGATCAGTTATATCAATGAGTTCAGTCCTCGCCTTAGTACTGATAGACATTGTTTTTTTCATTGTATCTCCCCTTTGATCAGCTTTTCCGCTAATTCTCTTATTGTTGTTTTTAACACGGGGTGGACGAGGCCGGCAGCAATCTCAGCCAGCGGGAGCAGTACAAAATCTCTTTTGTGCAGTAAAGGATGCGGGACTGTCAGCTTATCACTCCAAATCACTATGTCACCATAAAAAAGCAGGTCGAGATCGATGAGACGGGGCCCCCAGCGAACGCCATCCTGCCGACCCATCCCTTGTTCGATAGTTTTTAAAACTGCCAGCAGGTCCGTAGGTTGCATGCTGGTCTCGGCTTCCACTGCCATGTTTACGAAATCGGGCTGATCTTCAACGCCCCACGGCTTTGTCCTATAGGGCGACGAGATTTTCTTTACGGTAATACCTTGTGCACACAATCTTTCGATAGCAGTCCTGCAGTTGCCTTCTTTGTCTCCCAGGTTTGACCCAATGCCGATATAAATTATTGCCATTTACAAAACTTCTTTGATCCTCATGACTGCTTCCATGATCCTCTCGGTATTCTGCGTGAGTGCAAAGCGGATATACCCCTCACCAGGTGCTCCGAATCCCACTCCCGGAGTGACCAGGACACCGGCTTTCTCAAGCAGGTGAGATGCGAAGGTCGAAGAGGTATAGCCTGTCGGCACTTTTGTCCATACGTAAAAAGTGGCCTTGGGCTTCTTTACGCTCATCCCGATTTTGTTGAGCCCACTACAGAGGGCATCTCTTCTCCCCTGATAAGCATCCCTGATCACGGCCAGAAGCGAATCTTCGGTATTGAGCGCGGCTATCGAGGCCTCTTGTACAGCCTGGAATACTCCTGAATCGAGGTTGGACTTGATTTTCCCGAGGCCGGCAATCACATTCTTGTTGCCTGCGGCGTAACCGATTCTCCAGCCCGTCATGTTGTATGTTTTCGACAGGGAATGGAACTCGATGCCAACCTCCTTGGCACCCTCCATCTCTAGGAAGCTCAATGGTTTTTCACCGTCATAATATACTTCTGAATATGCTGCGTCATGGCACAGGATGATATCGTATTTTGCGGACAGTTCTATCGCCTCCCTGTAGAACTCTTTGGGGGCGATGGCCGCTGTAGGATTGTTGGGATAGTTCAGGAACATCAGCTTCGCCCTCCTGAGTACCTGTTCAGGTATAGCCTTGAAATCGGGCAGGAACGCATTGTCATCCGTCAGGGGCATCAGGTACGATTCGCCGCCGGCAAAAAGAGTTGCGACCGGATAGACTGGATAGCCTGGAGACGGGACAAGCACGACATCGCCCGGGTTGACGAAGGCAAATGGTATGTGGCCTATGCCCTCTTTAGAACCGATCAGTGAAAGGATCTCAGTTTTCGAATCTAGTACAGCGTTGAATCTTCGCTTGTACCAGCCAGCAACGGCTTCACGAAATGAAAGCATTCCTTCGTATGAGGGATAGCGATGATGTTCCGGTTTTTCGACGGCTTTTTTCATTGCTGCAACTATATGAGCCGGCGTCGGCATGTCAGGATCGCCTATGCTGAGATCTATAACGTCAACACCCTTGGCAAGAGCCTCCTGCTTCATTTTGTCGATGGCAGCGAAGAGATATGGGGGAAGGTTTTTTACACGCTCGGCAAGCTCGATCTTGATCATATGGGTCCTCCGTAAGTAGTAAATAATTTTCGATATTCCAAGTAACGTGGGGATTACAAATGATAAATAAATATTTTATAGCAGTGACGGCTCAAAGGTCAAAGATTTGCATATAAGAGACTCCGGAAATTTGACATTCTCTCCGGCATGAATGCCGAAGATTCTCAGCTTTCTACACTCCCAAGGGCAGAGCGCCTTATGCAACGAGCCGAGACCTTATTTCCTGTTTCAACGAGCGGTCTGACTGCACCGGCTCTCTATGGCCTATCAGAGCAGCACCCTTTTCAGGACAGGCTAACAGGGAGAGTCCCTCCCCTAGTATGTTCTTTGCGGCGTTAGTATCCGCATTTTCTGTGTGGCCGCAGGCCTGACAGTGAAACACTGCCTGTGAGGGCCTGTTGCCGGCATCTATGTGCCCACACTTAGAACACTTCTGACTTGTATGCGGGGGTACAAGGACGACAATCCCTCCGCGCCACTGTTGCTTGTAGCTGAGCTGGGGTTTTACGGCGTTCCCTGATAAGCTGGAAATAAGAAGGGTGCTCCTTATCCAGGAACACCCTTCTAAAGACAAGCGGACTTTTTCTCTTTTGCTAGCAGCCTTCGATACTCTTTTTCTTTGTGACGGACTTGTCGTCCTGAGCAGCGGGTTTTGCCGCAGGCTCAACTTTCTTGGGTGCCTTTGCAGGCTTGATGCCTGCTGCGATGGCTTTGCCATCAGACTCGGTGTAAGTGACGACGATCTTGTCGCCAATCTTCACATCCTTCAACATCTTCTCATCGGCAGAGAAAGTCATCTCCTTCTTGCCCTTGATCGTTACTATAGCAGCCTTGGCATCCACCGCCTTCACCTCTCCTGTTAGCTGATGCTTCTTGGCTGCAGACTTTTTCACGTCTTTTGTCGGCGACGGAGTCACTTGCGTCTCCGCAGCATTGTCGGCAGCGAAAGCCGCAGAAAGTAAGAATGTAAACATAAGCGCTACAACCAATGCTAAAATATTCTTCATTTAATCCACCCCCCACGTCTTGACTTGATTTGGTGCCTTCAATTTTGGCACTGCTATGGTAGCATTTTAAATGTCAGAAAGAAAAGATAGCCTGATGTTGCTGCGCTATCGGGATAAGCAGATGGTTTGATTGCGATTATAATGCATGATCAATCAGATGTTTAATCGCCGATGTGGTGATCAGACATCTCCTATGGACGTATGTCGGGCTTAGTATCCACGGGTTGGGGACCCTCGTTGAGGCCGAATTTTTCGAGCCTATACCAGAAAGTCTTATAGCTCATCCCCAAAAGCTTGGCAGCCCGGGTCGCAACATTATTCGCCTTGGCCATGGCCTTCTTGATGAGCATCTTCTCCATTTCCTCGAAATTGATGCCTTCATCTGGTATCTCCATATCGAAGGGTCCGCTGCTGCCTGGCATTCTCAGGTCGCCCCTTATATCATTCAGGGATATTGACTCGCAGTCGCACATTAGAACTGCCCGTTCCACGACCGACTCAAGCTGCCTGATATTACCGGGCCAATAATAGTCCTTCAATGCTTTAAGGGCACCTTCAGTTGTATCTTTAACCCTTCTGCCAAATTCCTGGTTGTATTTGTTGATGAAGAAATCAACCAGTGTAGGTATGTCTTCCTTGCGCTCTTTCAGCGACGGTAGCTGGACATTGACTACTTTCAGCCGGTAAAACAGGTCCTCTCTGAATTTGCCGTTAGCGACCTCCTTTTCGAGGTCCTTGTTCGTGGCCGCGAGAATCCGGATATCTACCTTTATACTGTCATATCCTCCAAGCCTCCTGATTTCCTTATCCTGTAACACCCTGAGGAGCTTGGTCTGAGTAATTAGCGGAAGTTCCCCGATTTCATCAAGAAAAAGGGTGCCCTTGTTACTTGATTCGAAAAGACCATTTTTGCGGTGCGTTGCGCCTGTGAAGGCCCCTGGTTCATAGCCGAAGAGTTCGCTTTCGATGAGGTTATCGGGGATCGCTGCGCAGTTAATGGCGATGAAAGGCCCGGATTTCCGCAAACTATTATAATGAATCGCACGCGCGATCAGCTCTTTCCCAGTTCCGCTCTCACCGCAAATGAGGACAGTTACCGATGTGGGCGCCACCTTTTTAACGACATCCATGATCTCCTGCATTCTGCCGGAACTGCCTATGATGCCGTCCATGCTGAACCTCTCGTAAAGGGCGGTCCTGAGGGTGATATTCTCCCTGATGAGCTGCATTCGCTCAGCGGCTTTCTGCACCGTCATGACGATTGCATCCTTTTCGAGCGGTTTTGTGAGATAGTCGAAGGCACCCTTTTTCATCGCTTCGACTGCCGAGGAGATGGTCCCATAGGCCGTCATAATGATTACGGCAGGTTTTACGGAGTCAGCCGGTATCGCGTCAAGTAGTTGCAGGCCTGAGATGCCGCTCATCTTAAGATCTGTGAGGACGATGTCTGGGTTGAACGCCTTTATCAGTTCTAATCCCTTCTCTGCTGAAGGTGCCGTATGGATCTCATACCCTTCGCCCTCAAGTATGGTTTGCAAAATATTCCTCTGACGTTGTTCGTCGTCGATGACAATAATGACCGGCATGGCGATCCTTTCCATTACAATACGGTGTATTTCTTAAGCGGGATGGTGAAGATCATCTCGCTGCCCTTGCTTGGCTCACTCTTGAAGTCTACACGGCCTCCATGCTCCTCGATGACCCGCCTTGTTAGAGGGAGTCCCAGGCCGAGGCCAGCCTCTCTGGTCGAGAAGAAGGGTTCGAATATCTTGGGTAGGTTTTCCTGGGCCACCCCCTCGCCATTATCGGAAATAGAGAGTACAAAAACGTCTTTGTCGATGGAAGTTTTAATTGTCAATATTTTCTCTTCCTCTGTTGACGCCATGGCATGAAAAGAGTTCGTAACTACGTTCAGAACACACGTTTTGAACAGGTCTGGATCTAGATAAAGTTCGACGGAAGCGTCATAATCTTTTACGATTTTTATTCCCTCCACATCCGCTCTTGCCCAGATGAGGTCGATAATGTCGTCTAGGAGTCCCTTGACATTGACCATCTGCCGGGTTAGAGACAGGGGCCGGCTGTAGTCGAGAAAATCGCTGACAAGTTTGTCGAGTCGGGTGATCTCCTGCCTGATGCCGCTGATAAGACTGCCGAATTTATCAGCGTTCACTTTATCGTCAGGTCTGTATTTCTCGCCGATATGGTCGATGCTTAGGCTTATGAAATTGAGCGGGTTACGGATTTCGTGGGCCATATGACGCGATAGCTGTCCGAGGCCCGACAGGTGCTCGGCCTCCCTCAACTTTTCTTCGAGGGTTCTGGCAGCCCGCAATTTGGTTATCATAAAGTTGAAGCTCTCGGCGAGTTTCCCGATTTCGTCCTTGCTTGTTACTTTAAGCTGCTGGTTTAGGTCGCCTGCCGCTACACGCATTGCCGCATTGACTACTCTTTCTATAGGGCGCGTATATTGCCGCGACAGTATCAGAGTGAAGATGATTCCTATGCCGAAGACGAAGAGAGTCGCAATAACCCTGCTTATAGCATTGGACCTAAGTACGTCCGAAAAATCATCCTTGTTGATTTTTAGATGAATGTACCCATACTGGGTATCCCCCGCAACGACAGGGAGGATGACATTAAAGGTCTTTCCCTCTTCGGAAACAGGCTCCCCGAGTTCAGCTTTTATGATCAGCTCTTTTTTCTTGTGTGTCATCGGTTCGCCTACCCGCTGGGGGTTAGTGCTTGCTACAATCTCATCCGTGTTGTTTATAATAGAAATCTCATTGACCCCTTTGGTATTCTGCTTTTTCAGGTATTGGGCAAGCTTGGCAGCATCGGACTTGCCTTTGCCCGTTGTAACCTCTTCCACTCCTATCTGTATCGCTTTAGTGAGTTCAGTCGTATGCCTTTCCAACTCCGTGAAAAGTTTTTTTTCGGATTCAGAATAAAGGAACAGAAGGATGGATATCAGGATGAAGCTCAGAAATAGCATGATCATTGTAAGACGCATGTTGAGTGAGAAGCGCACTTTGATCTTTTTAAACATAATTTATAATATCAGAAAGATGGCGGCTTTTCATAATGTCAGGCCTGCTGTATAGTGCCGCCAATTGCCACGAATATCAAGGAGTTGGGCATGGAAGCCTACCTTGCAATTAGTAAGTGGTAGATACTACTATAGAAGACCATGCTGCTCGAAAGCGCGACTGCTGTATTTAAGAAAATGAGCCATGCTGCCATGCGGGCTGGCAGAAAGCCTGAAGATGTCAGGTTGGTTGCGGTAACCAAGACGGTAGGCATCGATGGAATAAGGAAGGCCACGGATATCGGGCTCAGGGTTTTCGGGGAGAACAAGGTCCAGGAGGCCAAAGAGAAGATTTCTAATCTCCAACTCGAGATTTTAGATATGAAAGTCGAGTGGCACCTCATTGGCCCTCTGCAGAGAAACAAGGCGAAATATGCGGTGAGGCTTTTCGACCTGATTCATTCGCTAGCTTCGGAAGGACTTGCCGAGGATTTGAATAAAGAGGCTGGAAAGACAGGCAAAGTCCAGAGAGTGCTGATTCAGGTCAAGCTCTCTGAGGAAGAGACTAAACACGGCGTTTCTGAACAGGAACTGCCTCTTCTTGTGGAAAAGATGACCAGGTTCGGGAACCTTAAACTGGAAGGACTCATGACTATGCCTCCCTTTTTCGATGATCCGGAATTGGCGAGGCCCTTTTTTAGGCGCCTGCGGGAGCTCAGGGATGGACTTGAGAAGAACGGGTTCATTCTGCCCGAGCTCTCGATGGGCATGTCGAATGATTATGAGGTTGCAATCCAAGAGGGTGCAACGCTTGTACGGATAGGGACAGCGATTTTCGGTGAAAGGAGAGTTGCATGATAGGATTTATCGGGGGTGGCAACATGGCGGAGGCCCTTATCAAGGGAATTTCGTCTCTGGGCAAGACAAGCATTATCGTGTCCGAGCCGAGGGCAGACCGCAGAGAGTATATTGGGAAAACGTATGGAGTTGTCACGACGGAGTCCAACCGTGAAGCAGCTGGCCGGGCTAATATCATTATCCTAGCAGTGAAGCCACAGAACATGGCCGATGTCCTTGATGAGTTAGCGGGTGTCGTTACTCAGGAAAAAACGGTAGTATCCATTGCCGCCGGAATAACCATAGCTTACCTTCAGTCCAGGCTCCAGACCGGGCTACTGATACGAGTGATGCCTAATACGCCTGCGCTTGTCCAGGAAGGCATGTCGGTCCTTTCTCTTTGCTCATGCCTGCCTGAGAAAGTGATCGCACCGGTCAGAGACATTTTCTCATCTATCGGGAAGGTGCTTACGCTTCCCGAAAAGTATATGAATGCGGTTACCGCGCTTTCTGGCAGCGGGCCTGCCTTCGTTGCGCTTTTTGCCGAGGCGATGACAGCTAGCGGCGAAAAAATGGGACTTACGTACGATATCGCTTCTGAACTCTCAATCCAGACATTGATCGGTACGGCAAAAATGCTTGAGACTGGGATGCCGCCCGAAACCCTCAGAAAGATGGTAACCTCTCCGGGCGGGACGACAGCTGCCGGCGTCAAGGTCTTCGAGGAAAACGGGCTTCGCGAGCTCGTTGGGCAGGCTCTCGATGCAGCCAGAAAAAGGGCCGAGGAACTGGCTTCAGCCTGACTGATGTTTGCAGCCTAATACATAATATGCATAAGGAGGCGCTGTGTTTATTTTAGGTAATTTGGTTATATCGATCGCTCAAATACTTAACATATTTCTGGACATCTATTTTTGGATAATCGTCATCTCTGCCCTTATAAGCTGGGTGAATCCAGATCCTTACAACCCAATCGTAAGATTCCTTTACCGTGTAACGGAGCCTGTGCTCAGGCCAATCAGGAGGATCGTCGGCAACAGACTGGGGCCTATCGATATATCGCCACTGGTGATTATACTTATTATTACATTTATCCAAAGATTCCTTATATCGTCTCTTGTAGAAATTGGTTACAAGTTAAAATGAAGGAGGCCTGAAACATGAGAATCACACCGCTTGATATTCAGCAGAAGACGTTTCCAACACAGATGTTAAGGGGCTTTGAGCAAGAAGAGGTATATTCGTTTCTTGAATTAGTGCGTGAAGAGATGGAAGAACTGCTCAGGGAGAACGCTTCCCTAAGAGAGCAGTTGAGCCGAGCCGATTCTCAGCTGCTGGAATACAATAATATGAATTCAACTCTTCGCGATACGCTTGTAACCACCCAGCAGATGGTAGATGAATACAAGAATAACGCCCGCAAAGAGGCCGACCTTATAATCAGGGAGGCCGAAACGAGGTCGGACGAGATCATCAAGTCAGCTCAGGAGAAGGCTGTGAAAATCCATGAGGATATCGTCGAGTTGAAGGGTATCCGTCGCCATTTCAAGGAAGAGGTCAAACGGTTGATCGAGAGTCATATGAAAATGCTCGAATTCGACAAGGAGAGGGAAGCGGCTGAATGAAATATAACGGCCTTAAGGGCATGGAGGACATCCTACCGCCGGACATTACCGTCTGGCAGGATGTGGAGGGCAAGGCCAGAGGCATATTCAGCCGGTACGGATTTAAGGAGATTAGGGTGCCAATACTCGAATCGACCGATATCTTCATCCGCGGCATCGGCGAAGCGACCGATATTGTCGAAAAAGAGATGTATACCTTTACCGATAAGGGCCATCGCAGCGTTACCATGAGACCTGAAGGCACGGCACCTGTTGTGCGTTGTTTTGTCGAAAAGAGCCTGCAGACGTTGCCGTCTCCACAGAAATTCTATTACTCCGGCCCCATGTTCCGTTACGAACGTCCTCAGAAAGGTCGCTTCCGCCAATTCTACCAGATAGGTGCCGAAGCATTCGGAGTTGGTGATCCCTCTATGGATGCTGAGCTTATCATTATGCTCAAGAATCTGCTTGAGGCGATTGGGTTGAGTGGGCTGAATTTCGAGATTAACTCAATAGGCTGTGCGGAATGCAGGCCTGCTTACCGCCAGGCCCTGCTTGATTTTTTCGCGGATAAACTTGCGGAGTACTGCCCGGATTGTCAACGGAGGTATGAGACCAATCCGCTTCGCATACTCGACTGCAAGATTGAGCGTTGCGGCGCGCTCAGGCAGGGCGCTCCGGTCGTGACCGACTATCTCTGTGAAAACTGTCAAACGCATTTCGATGAACTGCTGTCAATACTCAATGCATTCAAGACCCCCTATACATTGAACCCTAATCTTGTGCGCGGTCTGGATTATTACACAAAGACGACTTTCGAGGTGACAAGCGAGCACTTGGGCGCGCAAAAAGCGGTTGCGGCAGGCGGCCGTTATGATCGCCTCGTAGAAGAATTCGGCGGACCTGTAACCCCTGCGATCGGCTTCGCTATTGGAATGGAGCGTCTGGTGACTCTCCTCAAAGAAAGACGTCCGATTGAAGCTCAAGCCCCGAAGGTTTTCATCGCGACACTCGGCAAAGATGCGGAACTCGAAGGCTTTCGGATCGTCGAGACGTTAAGGGTGCAAGGCATCTGGGCCGAACAAAGCTACGTCAGTTCATCGCTAAAAAGCCAGCTTCGCCGCGCTGACCGACTTGATGCCGAATTTGCACTTATTATTGGCGAGAACGAACTGAAGGCCGGCAAGGTGCAGTGGAAAAACCTCAAAAAGAAGGAACAGGGCGAAGTCGCAATAGCGGATATCCCATCACTGTTTGCTATCACCAACTGACAAAAACACTATCCTACCACATCGAGCTTTCTTATCCGCAGCTTTATGTTGAGAGTATCGGCAATCTTCCTGCACTTATCGACATCTACGCCTTCCATTTCCACCACAGTCGCCTGCACATCAGGGATGTAATCCCTCGCAGCACGTATGAAGGCAACGACTCCGGCAAAGGCGTTTTTGAAAAATGGTCTGCAGATTCTATTGTAGGTTTCTTCGTCCTGGGCGTCGAGGCTCACCGACACTGAATCTACAATCCCCTTCAGTTCCGGGAGTATATTGCGGTTATTGATAAGATTGCCCTGTCCGTTCGTATTAATCCTGACCCTTCCGCCGTGCTTCTTTACCCATCCGGCAACAGACTTAACGACATCGAGCCGTAGAAGAGGTTCTCCATATCCGCAGAAGACTACCTCGCGATACTTCAATGGGTCGCCAATAGCGGCCTCAAGTTCCTTTTCGGTCGGCTCGCTTTCTAGCCGCAGGTTGTGGCCCTTGACGAAATCGGACTGATACCGTATGCAGAATGAGCATTTGTTCGTGCACCTGTTCGTGACATTTAGATAAAGGCTGTCACGTATCTTATAGGCAATCCGAGCTCCTTCAGGATTGCCTATACCGAAAAGCTTCTTAGCATTAAGTGTCGTTATCCTATCGATGTCTTCGAAGGTCACTCCCCTTAAGTCGGCGATATGTTTTGCCGTATTAACGATGAATGCCGGTTCGTTCCGGCTGCCTCTCATCGGAATGGGGGCAAGATACGGAGCATCCGTCTCAATCAGGAGGCGATCATCAGGGACCATCTTGGCCACTTCTTTTAGGATAGCCGATTTCTTGAATGTCACCGGTCCGGCAAGGGATATATGCAGTCCGAGGCGCATGACATGTCCTGCCATGTCAGGATCGCCCGAGAAACAGTGCATGACACCTTTATTTACACCGGATTCTTCAAGTATGCGCAGTGTGTCTTCACGGGCGTCGCGGCTGTGGATAATGACGGGCAAATCGCACTCTCTGGCATAGTCTAGCTGCCGCGCAAAGACTGAGCGCTGAACATCGTGGGGCGAATGGTCGTAGAAATAGTCGAGGCCGACTTCTCCCAAGGCAACTATTTTTGGCGTGTCCTCACCTCCGCAGGCTGTCTTGTATCCTCCGCTTTCCAAAATCCATGACCTGATCTGTCCGAAGATTTTATCCGAAAAATCCTTGGCATCGTGGGGATGAATTCCCACTGCAGCATAGACGAAGTCGTACTTTTTCGAGACGTCGATGGCCCCTTTGCAGCCTTCGAAATCTGAGCCTACAGTGACGAGCGCCTCAATACCCGCCACCTTCGCACGATCGAGCACTGCTTGTAGGTCATCCTTAAACTCAGGCATCTCAAGATGGCAATGGGTATCTATCATTTGGCGTTCCCTTTCATAAGACAGACTTAATTGTAACTGTTTTGACCGAAAGGTATCCAGAATGCCGCGGCGCACCGCCGCATTTGTACAGTGAGCAGCGCGCCCCCTTTTAAAAAAAATTCATTTGGCGTAAACTCAATAGTGTGGACAAGACATTGCTCGGGCAACTGCTGGTGAAGGCCAGACTGATCAACGAAAAGCAGCTTCAGGACGCACTTGCCATCCAGAAGACGGAAGGAAAGAGGCTTGGATCTGCGCTGCTCAAGCTTGAAGCGGTCTCGGAAGAGAGTCTAATCACCTTTTTGAGCAGACAGTACAATGTGCCTCCGATAAACCTCTCTGATTTCAAATTCGATGCCTCGGTGCTCAAATATATCCCATACGATATGGCCAAGAGATATCATCTTATCCCGCTGGGGCTTGCAGGCGGCAGCCTCAGGGTGGCCATAGCCGATCCTTCCAACCAATTTGCCGTGGAGGACGTCAAGTTTATAACGGGTATGAATATTTCCCTTTATGTCGCGATTGAGTCGTCTATTCTGGATGCGATAGATAGGTACTATCCCGAAAACGAAAAGGCCAAGGGCAGCTCAGAAACAAACAATACTTACAAGCAAGAAAAGGTGAAGATAGAAGAGAGTGACCTGAATCTCGATGTCGGACTCGATGAGATAACGACTTCAGATGTGACTACGGAAGAGGAGCATAAAGATCTGACCGTCCCTGTCAATAAGATGCTTACGGGGATTATTATCAATGCCGTGAAGTACCGTGCGAGCGATATCCATATCGAACCGGGGGAAGAGGAATTGAGGGTCCGTTACCGCATAGACGGTGTGCTCAAGCCGGTTCTTAAACTCCCCGCTCCTATGAAGAACATTATGGCTGCAAAGATCAAGATAATGTTCCACCTCGATGTTTCCGAAAGAAGGATGCCCCAGATAGGCCGTACCAAATTCCGCTTCGGGGCGAACAAGGAAATAGATTGCCGTGTGTCGACCTTCCCGACGTTGTTCGGTGAAAAGATCGTCATCAGGGTGCTGGACAAGGCCCACATTCCTTTCGATATCATCAAGTTGGGCTTCGATCAGAAACAGCTGCTAGACTTTACTGAGGCGATTGAGCGTCCGCAGGGCACGGTGATAATTTCTGGGCCTTCAGAGAGTGGCAAGACCACGACGATTTACTCTGCTCTTTTGCATCTCAACAAACCGGGACTAAATATTATGACTGCTGAGGACCCGATTGAATTCAATCTTTATGGTATCAATCAGGGACAGATAAAGCCTGATATTGGGCTCACATACGTGGCGGCTATCGAGTCGTTCCTCAGTCAGGACCCCGATATAATCATGCTCGGGGAGTTGAAGGACCATATGACTGCGGAGTTGGCCGTGAAGGCGGCATTGACAGGACGTCTCGTACTGAGCACGCTTCGTGCAAATGATGCCGCAGGGGTTCTGACTCGTATGGTCCATATGGGGATTGAACCTTTTGCGGTATCGTCGGCTGTGTTGCTGGCCGTAGCCCAGAGGCTGGTAAGGACGGTCTGCGAGCATTGTAAAACGCCACAGGAATTTGACGAAGAGACTATGCTGAAGATAGGGTTCCCATCTGATGTTATCGGAAGCGTTATCTGCTATATGGGTGTCGGATGCCCCAACTGCAATAGTACTGGCTATTCTGGAAGGACTGCGATTTATGAAGTCATGCCAGTCCAAAAGGAACTGCAGGACCTGGTGTTGCGGCATGTGTCCGCAGCTGACCTGAAACAAGAGGCGGTTTTGCTTGGCATGACGACTCTCCGGCAGAGCGGTATTAGAAAAGTAATCGAAGGGATAACATCCGTGGAAGAAGTCTTGAGGGTAACCTTTGAGGATTGAAGGACTTAATGAATGACCGAACTTATTGAACTTCTGAAGTATATGATAGATAAGGGGGCTTCAGACCTCCATATAACTACCGGAACAAATCCCCGTTTCAGGTTGTCAGGCAAGCTGTTGTCGATCGAGGATTATCGTGAGCTGACCCCGGAGGACACTAGAGAGTTATGTTGTAGCTTCATGAACGAATCGCAGGTGAAGAAATTAGAAGAAACCAACGAGATCGATGTTTCCTTCGGAATAAAAGGGCTGAGCAGATTCAGGGCTAATATCTTTATGCAAAGAGGAGCGGTGGCCGGCACCTTCAGGGAGATACCCTTTAACATTAAGGGCTTTAAGGACCTTGGCATTCCGAAGGCAGTTGAAGACATTCTTAAGAAGACACAAGGCCTAATTTTGGTAACCGGACCTACTGGTAGCGGTAAATCTACGACCTTATCTTCGATGATCGAGACTATTAATCTCCATCGAGAGGCACATATCATCACCATTGAAGACCCTATAGAGTTTCTGCACAGTCACAACAAGTGCTTAATTAACCAGCGGGAACTGGATTCCGATACACCTTCATTCGCATCAGCGCTCAAATATGTTTTACGCCAGGACCCTGACATTGTGATGATTAGTTCGGTAAAGGATATGCCTACCATCGAAGCAGCACTGACTATCGCTGAAACGGGCCATCTGACCCTTGCTTCTATGCTCACCAACACAGCAATCCAGACCATCTCTCGTCTTGTCGAAATGTTTCCTCATCCGAATCACGAATACACGAGAAACCTGCTTGCAGAGTCTCTCGAAGGAATAATTTCTCAGAGGCTGATCAAGAAAAGGGAAGGCAACGGTAGGGTGCTTGCAGTGGAAGTCCTTATCCCCACACCGGCGATAAGGACACTTATTAAGGAAGGAAGGGTTAATCAGATTTACCCTATAATGCAGACAGCTCGTTCCGGTATGAAAACCATGAATCAGTCTCTAATCGAGCTTGTTGCAACAGGGCTTATATCCTACGAGGATGCCGTCAATAATTCACCTGTCCCCGAAGAGATTATTGCGAAGATGCACAAGGGAAAAAGTTCAATCGATTTGTAAGCCTCATCGTTCACCAATCAGATGGAAGGAATGCCCTAAAGTTTTATCATTGACTCCCGACAAAGCATTATGGTCAGTGCTGTATCCTGCCGGCGTGAGTGTATATATTCAGCCTGTCGGCCCTGATGAACCCTACTACTGTCACCCCGTGCTTTTCAGCTATCTCCAAGGCGAGACTCGTCGGCGACGTTCTGCTTGCCACAATGGGAATGTTCCAGCGCGCACATTTTGCCACTATCTCGGAAGACAGTCGACCACTAGCCAGCATGATCTTGGCTTGGAAGGGGATCTTTTCCAGTATTGCATATCCTATAACCTTGTCTACGGCATTATGTCGGCCGATGTCCTCTGCAAGACAGAGGATCGATTCGCCATCGCTCAGGCTTGCACTGTGAACGCAGCCCGTGTGTTGGTAGAGTTCAGAGGCTTTCTGGAATTTTCTGAACAACTCTTTGATCCTGTGCGCGCTGATGGTAACCGGGTCGGTTGTTTTTCGCAAAGCCAGCCGCTTGGGGAATGTGATTCCACCGATGCAGCCTGACGTAAGGACTGCATCGTCCATCGACACAGTTCCCTCAGCCGGGATGTCCACTGTTACGTCCTCACCATATTCGATGGACATCCTGTCAGCGCACCATCCCCCGCTGATTATCTCTTCAGTCATGAACATACCGACAACCAATTCCCTGACCATTAGTGGTGTGCAGTAAAGGCTCAGCACTTCCTTGCCGTTGACGGAGACACGCAGTCTTTTTTCTATTGCAATCAGATCCTCGGCCTCCTCAAATGCTGTACCGGTATTCTTGATAACTATTCTTTTGACCGAACCGTTCATGGATAATTTTTCCTTTCAACTGTTGATGGTTATGATTTAAGGTATCATAGTCTGTTGTAAAATTTCAGATCTGACGAGGCAAGTAGATTGAAAAAAAAACATGCATCCGATATCATGTTTATACCTAAACTCAGGAGGCTGATGTGCAAAATATAATACAGCATCTGATCCAGAAGAACAGCAAAAAGATCATACTCGCCGTTCTTGATGGACTTGGCGGACTGCCGGTAAACGGCATAACCGAGCTCGAAGCGGCCCAAACACCCAATCTCGATGCACTTGCCAGGTCATCGGCCTGCGGACTCCATATGCCCGTAGGTTATGGGATAACGCCGGGCAGTGGGCCAGGACATCTAGGGATATTCGGATATGATCCCGTGGAATGTCTCATAGGACGGGGTATACTTGAAGCCCTCGGATTGGGGATGGAGGTGCGAAAGACCGATGTTGCTGTGAGGTGCAACTATGCAACCATAAGAGACGGGATCATCGTCGACAGGAGGGCGGGCAGGATACCGACTGAGTATAACAGGAAGCTCACTGACAAATTGCAGCAGGAGATAAAACGTATCGATGATGTCGAGATTATTTTTGCCGCCGGGATGGAGCACCGGATTGCAGTTGTGATGCGGTTCCCGGAAGCGCTGGAAGCGGGCTCGGCCGATATCGAGGATACGGATCCCCAGAGGGAGGGAAAGTCACCTCTGCCGCCACTACCGAATACTACCAATGCTGAAAAAGTCGCCACGATCGCGGCTAAGTTTATTGAGAGGGCTCATCAGGTACTGAAAGAAGAAGAGAAGGCCAATTATCTGATGTTGCGCGGGTTTTCGAGTATGCCTCATATCCCAACATTTGAAGATGCCTTTGGCCTTAAGGCTTTGGCTATTGCAACCTATCCCATGTACCGGGGACTCGCAAAGATCGTAGCAATGGACACCCCGGCGCTAGAAGGGAGCGTCGAGGATCAGGTGAAGTTCATGAATGAAAAATACTGTGATTACGACTTCTTCTTTTTGCATGTGAAGAAGATCGACTCCTACGGCGAAGATGGCAACTTCGACGGCAAGGCGGCAAGGATAGAGGAATTCGATGCACTTTTGCCGCAGATATTGGCACTGAATCCAGATGTGCTTATCGTGACCGGAGACCACTCGACACCCGCTCTTCTGAAAGGTCACAGTTGGCATCCCGTGCCTGTCCTACTGAAGTCGCCATACGTTTACGGCGGGCTAACCGGCGCCTTTTCCGAGCGTGAATGCACGAAGGGGGAACTCGGCATATTCCCTGCCGTCAACCTGATGCCGCTTGCGCTCGCCCATGCATTAAGACTGAAGAAATTCGGGGCTTGAGTAAAGATAACGGCGGTTTTTTTTGGCCGAAAGTTTGGGCTGAAATCTTGACTTTTGATGCCACAAAGTTTTAATGTTAATATCTTCTCAAGGGTACGGGCAGTTAGCTCAGTCGGTAGAGCAGAGGCCTGAAAAGCCTCGTGTCCGCAGTTCGATTCTGCGACTGCCCACCATTCCTCTCTTCCTTAATTTTCAAGCTCAGAAAAATCCTGAAATTCGCAATTCCTTACATCCAGAATATGCAGCTAGAAGAGTCCATGATGCTAAAAGTTCCTCATCTGAAGTGTTG
Source organism: uncultured Nitrospiraceae bacterium (assembly GCA_963736105.1). Lineage (GTDB taxonomy): Bacteria > Nitrospirota > Thermodesulfovibrionia > Thermodesulfovibrionales > Dissulfurispiraceae > Fen-1308. The sequence goes on from CAVTNL010000002.1 coordinate 147,846, forward strand.
GCAGAGGCAAGAAGCGTTGCAGTTCAGTTGTCCCCGGATGAACTAATTCGGAGTTCCGGCAGATTTTCCGCTATTATTTTCCGCAGGGCCTTGTGGGGCTTCCGGAGTGCTGGTTTTTCCGTCAGCCTGAGGCAGTGTTTTTTGGTTTTGCTGCTGAGGGGCCTTTGGTTTCTCGTGTTTTTCCAGATTTATTTCTTTCCCGACATTCTTGAATAATTCATAGTAGTCATTTGTCATTTTGTCTGCTTCACCCTCGTTTCTGATAACCCGAGGCGTAAGCAGGACTAGAATTTCCTGGCGTTGAGTATCCTTTGTTGTCTGTCCGAACAGGGCGCCAATTATAGGCAGCTCGCTAAGCCAAGGGATGCCGAACCTACTGTATGAGGAGGTTTCATTGACAAGTCCGCCAATTACTATAGTCTCACCATCGTGTGCGACCAAATTGGTTGTGACTTGATTCTTTGAGATGACCTCTTGGTTGGTACCCAAAATATTCTCTGTGCTAGCCGAGGAAACCTCCTGCGTCAGTTCCAGAGCTATAAGCCCGCTATCGTTGATCTGCGGTTTTACCTTGAGAATTGTACCGACATCCACGTACTGTATGGTTGAAGTTGTGGTGTTGGTCGTAGCTGTTGTTGTGGACACAAGCGGTGTTGATGTGGTCGAAGTTGCGATAGGGATCTGCTGGCCTACCTGTATCCTTGCCTCACGATTATCAGCAACCAGCAAATGGGGAGCTGAGAGAATTTTTGCCTTGCCATTAGTGACATCGGCTTCAATTGCAAGTCTGACATTACCCGTGGAATCTGTCGCGGTATAACCAAATGTTCCGGCTGAAAGCGGACTTAATTGCTGAAAGCCGAGAGGCCCTCCTGCCGTAATAGGGGTTGTGAAAGGATTAAGTTTGAGTTGTTTAACATTTAATCCGAGGTTCCATTGCATTCCGTAGGTCAGATTATTAGTGAGGGTTACTGATGCAACTACGGCTTCTATCATGACCTGACGGGGCGCCGTATCTATCTGTTTGATTGCCCCGAGGATGGTCGAATAATCGGCTGGTGAAGCGTATATGACTAGTGAATTATTGACCTCGTCGGCGATAACCTTCGTGCTTTTAGCTACTAGCGATTCGCCGGCTTGACCTCCGGTAAACGTAGGCTGTGTCACAGTGGGGCCCGGCTTAGGAGCGCCTGACGGCTGTCCAGTTGCAACGCTAATCGGTCCACCTCCAGTAATCGTCGCCCCGAGTATGACCTGCTGCAGTATTTTAGCCACGTGATCAGCCTTGGTGTTCTGGAGTGCGTAGACATAGACCTTCGGTGCGGTTGCGTCTTTATATGTATCAACATCGAATATAGCTACGACTTGGAGAAGCCTTCTCACATTGGAGTCGGTATCCGCTATTATGAGTACATTTTTCTTGGTCACATCGTAGATCGCCCCGCCTTGAGTGAGCAAGGGGGTAAGGATACTCGACATTTCCGATGAGTTTATGTACGTGAGCGGCACGATTTGCATGAGGGCGGTCCCTCTCAGCTCGATTGCGTCAGGATTTCTCCCGAAGCGGATAGGTGCCGGCTCCTTCGCAATACCTCCCATAGGGATAATGCGATACAGTCCGCTCTCTTCGACAACGGCAATTCCGTTAAGCCGCAAAATGATCTCCATGATCGGGAGTATTTTGTCTCTCGGTATGGGGGTTGTCGTACGGAAATTGACTCTGCCCTTGACCTGCGGATCGATGATGTAATTGACCCTCAGAACTTCACCGAAGACAGTTTGTATTACCTCAAAGACATCTGCGTCGTCGAAGAAGAAGCTTGATCCGCCACCAGACGGATTGAACCTTGCCTGGCCAGATGCGGCAGGGCGGGCAGGTGGAGCAGGTGGAGCAGGTGGAGCAGGTGGGGCAGATGGAGCAGATGGAGCAGATGGAGCAGATGGAGCAGATGGGATCGGCATTATATTAGGCGTCTGCGTAGTCGACGGCGCAGGCATGGCAGGATGAGTGGGCGCTGCGGGCATACCAGCCGGTTGGGGCGTCACCGCAGGTTGCTGTGTTTCTTCGGAGCCATCCGGCGCCTCGAATTCCATTATAGTGCCAGGTATAGTGCCCGGGACTGGGGCTTCTGGATGAGCGTCGCAGGTAGCTGCTGCAAATGTAAATATGAAGCAGAACGCAAGGAAGGCCGCGATAGCTATGTTTGTGCCAGACGTTATTGATTTTTTGGACACTTCAACTCCCAGTCATTAAGGTATTACTTGTATTATACTATAAGGATACAATAAGTTTTTTGTTTATCCGAGTCAAGACGCTCCGCAGGCAGTGTTGTCAAGCAGGCATTGCGGTTGCTTTGTCTGCCTGTGGGCGTTTATTATATTATATAACATATCTAAATATAGAAGGTGACAATATGAAATTGCGGAGCATTCATGGAAGGCAAGGCTTCACTCTGGTAGAGCTTCTTGTCGTCATGGCGATTATCGCCCTTCTGGCTGCGCTTGTAGCGCCCAAGATATTTCCGAAGCTTGGAAAAGGAAAAACCTCTGCGGCTAAAGCGCAGATTGAACTGTTCGGGCAGGCGCTTGACCAATACCGTCTCGATGTTGGGCATTATCCGACAACAGAGCAGGGCCTGCAGGCACTGCTCACAAACCCCGGAGAAGACAAGTGGGAAGGACCTTACCTGAAAAAAAACCTCGTGCCTGCCGACCCGTGGGGAAAACCTTATTATTATCTATGCCCCGGTACTCACGGTGATTATGATCTCTACTCCTATGGCAGAGATGGGACGCCCGGAGGAGAAGGTGAAGATCAGGACGTTGTTAGCTGGGAATAATAATCTTATGCTGCTTAGGATAAACGCCCGTGTCTGATCAATCCTCACTCGAACACCAGATTTTATCCATCGAGGACCTTCCGAAGGTCCCCCTAGTTCTTGCTGGGATATCGTCTCGTTTTATACAGGAAAACAGGATAATCCCGATCGAGTATAAGAATAACGTGCTCAAGATCGCCATTGAAAATCCTGGGAATTACGACACTATCGATGCCCTTAAGGTCGCTCTTTCATCCGACGTCGTGGTTTTTACAGCGGAGCGCCAGGTGATCGACGAATACCTGAAGCGGTTTTATGAGCAGGAATCCCAGAATATCAATCGTATAATAGAGGATATCGGTGAGAGGGGTGTCGAATTTCTGCGGGACGAGGAAGAAGAGGATGTAGGTCATCTTAAAGACCTCGCAGCGGAGGCGCCAATCATCAAGCTTGTGAACATGCTCATTACTGGAGCCATCGAAAGCCGTGCCAGTGATATACATATTGAGCCCTTCGAGGATGAAATGAAGGTCAGGTACCGGATAGATGGCGTCCTTCATGACATAGAGTCCATCCCCAAGAAACTCCAAGCTGCTATCATCTCCAGGGTCAAGATCATGGCGAAGCTCAATATTGCGGAGAAAAGGCTGCCGCAGGACGGGCGCATAAAACTAAGGGTTGGAGAACGTGAGATAGACCTCAGGGTTTCAACGATTCCAGTGCTTTACGGAGAAAGCATTGTAATGAGGATATTGCGCAAAGAGGGAATCGTGATAGACCTCGAACAGCTCGGGTTCGATGCTACAACACTTTCGATCTTCAATTCGCTTATCCAGAAACCTAACGGTATCGTTCTCGTGACCGGACCTACAGGAAGCGGAAAAACTACGACCCTATATGGAGCGCTGGACAAGATCAATAAACCCGACAGCAAGATCATCACTGTCGAAGACCCGATAGAATATCATCTGAAGGGCATCAATCAGATACAGGTAAAGCCGCAGATAGGTCTAAACTTCGCCAATACTCTCAGACATATCGTAAGACAGGATCCAGATATCATAATGATCGGAGAGATTAGGGACCTCGAGACCGCTGAGATGGCCATTCAATCAGCCCTGACCGGACACCTCGTCTTTTCGACCCTCCATACTAACGACGCGCCAAGCGCGATCACCAGGCTATTGGACATGGGTGTCGAGCACTTCCTGCTCTCTTCCACCGTAAGAGGCATTCTGGCACAGAGGCTTGTAAGGGTCATCTGCTCTTCATGCAAAGAGAGGGACGATACTGTCGCTTCAAGGGAAGAGTTGAGACTCCTCGGCTTACCAGATGAAGCTACTATTTACAGAGGCAAAGGCTGTGATGTCTGCTCGGGAACCGGCTATTACGGCAGGATAGGCATCTATGAACTTCTCGTTGTCGATGACGAGATTAGGAAGATGGTGCTGAAGGATGTTGACTCTATCCAGATCCGGGAAGTGGCTAAAAAAGGTGGCATGACCACTCTGCTCCAATACGGTGTGCAGCGGATTGGGGACGGCGTGACAACTTTGAGCGAAGTGCTCCGCGTGACCCAGGAGATATAGGTGGCGATCTTTTCATACCGAGCCACAACGAGAGAAGGCGCTGTAGTGGAAGGGGCCATCGAAGCCGCAGATGAAAAGGCCGCTGTAGAAATGCTCCGCAACACCGGTGTCATTCCACTCAGGGTCGAAGCTCCGAAAGAAGGTCTGCGGCAGAAAATATCCTTCAGGTCAGCAAAGGGGGACATCCTCACTTTTACTACAGAACTCACCGCCCTGCTCGGAGCTGGCCTGCCTTTGGACCGCAGCCTCAACATCATCTCTGAAGTTTCTGAGAGCAAAGAGATGAAGAGTATCGTTCAGGCTATTCTCAAGTCGATACGGGAGGGAAGCTCTTTTTCAGATGCCCTTCAGAAACATCCCAAGATCTTTCCACGCATTTACGTAAATATGGTGCGGGCGGGAGAGGCTGGCGGCGTGCTCGATATAGTGCTCGAAAAACTTAACGAGTTTCAAGAGTCTTCTAAAGAACTTAAGGACCACATAGTATCTTCTATGATATACCCGGCTATCTTGATAGTTGCGGGCGGCATATCCATTATTTTCATGTTCACCTTCGTTCTTCCACGTTTCTCGACGATTTTTACCGAACTTGGATCCTCGCTGCCTATGTCGACCAAGATGATTCTGGCCTTCAGTTCGGCCATGAGATCCTACTGGTGGCTAATCGCCCCTGGTGTTGCGGTTGCTGGTTTAGTGTTTATGAAATATATTAGGACGACCGAAGGCAGGTTTAAATGGGATACCCTGAAACTGAAGCTCATGAAGGATGTGGTCGTCAAGATAGAGACGGCACGCTTCTGCAGGACTCTCGGCACACTTCTAAAAAGCGGGGTGCCTCTGATTCAGGCCCTTAATAATTCACGGGATGTTGTGAATAATCGTGTGGTGGCTACAGCCCTGGAAAGTTTGACGCGCGGGGCTAAGGAAGGGAAGGGGCTTGGAGGCCCGCTAACGGCTGCAAAGATTTTCCCCCCACTTGCTCTTTCGATGATCAGAGTTGGAGAGGAGACCGGGCAGCTTGATACTATGCTGCTTAAAGTTGCAACGACGTATGAGAAGAGCCTGAAGGAGGCTATTAGGAGATTGATGGGTCTCTTGGAGCCTATGGTTATAATTGTGATGGCTTTGATCATAGGATTTATCGTTGTTTCGGTCTTTACGGCAATATTCAGCGTACTCGACTTGCCGATGTAATCATGCTATGACGGTGATGAGCGGCGATAAGGGATTTACACTGCTGGAGATGATGCTGGTAATTTTCCTCATCACCCTCATTCTTGCCATTTCCGTTTCGATGTTTTCCAATGCGCTGCCTTCCCAAAGGGTGGATGCAACTGCAAGGGAGCTTATTGCGACGTTCAGGCAGGCACGGTCGACAGCCTTGACAAGCGGGAAGTGGCAGGTCATCACACTCGAGATGGATACCAGGAAGTACAGCATTGATGGAGGTGGCGCGCCCCGGTCCATACCTGATGACGTGGCAGTCAAGGTCATAGACCCACTCTATGGAGAAATCATCCACGGCGGATATCGCTTCGTCTTTACTCCATCCGGTGTCAGCGAAGGCGGGACTATCGTACTATCGGCAGGCAAGAAGGTGGTTGATCTCGATGTTGATCCTATTGTGGGGGCAGTATACTCGCAGCCTAAGGGATAAAGCGTTCAGGCATGAATAATAATCTATCCTACCTGAAAGACCGGAGAGGTTTCACACTCCTTGAGATTCTTGTAGCCTTTTCGCTGATCGGCATTGTGCTTGTCGTTGTGATGCAGATATTTTCTGCCGGCCTTCGGTCACTTTCTATTTCAGATAGTTACGTCAATGCCTCAGCTCGCGCAGAGGCTGTCATGCGGAATATTCTTGAAGATGACGATTTCCCAAATGTAACCATGTCGGGCAGCACTTTAGATGGATATCGCTTCAACGCGGTTATAGCCAAGGGATACGAGGATAGGACGCAGGCACTCAATGTCGACCTCTATCAGGTCGAAGTGACGCTTTATTGGAACGACGGCGTCCGTGAGCGTTCCATGTCTCTTAATACGCTGAAGGTGATGGAAAAGAAGCTATGAGAACCCTTAGCTCGGATTGGCGGGGGCAGATGGGCTTTACGCTTCTCGAGTTGCTGATCTCGATAACGCTGCTCGGCCTTATTGTGCTCATCACAGCGGGGGCATTGAGAGCCGGGTATCGCTCTACTGAAAAGGGACAAATTAAAATCGAAGCCCTCGAGAGGTTCAGAACATCGCTGAATATTGTAGAGTCGCAGGTGCAGTCGGCCTTTAAAATTAAACAGTCCGGAACTACGCTCGACCCTGATTTCTTTCAATTCAAAGGGGAGCGGACTATAGTGCAGTTTAGATCAATCTATTCTTTGTGGGGAGGGGCTACGGGGCCTGTAGCTGTTCAGTACGAGGTCAGGGACAGAAGGCAGGGAGGTAAGGCTCTCTATGTCATTGAGACACCGATAGCAATTCCCGATGCACCAAGGGAGGTGAAGCTCTTTGATAATATGAGTGACATCTATTTCGAATATTATTATAAAGGGCCTACTGACGAAAAAGGTAGTTGGATGGAAGAATGGACCGACAAAGACAACATTCCGGATAGAATTCGCATGACTATTGAAAAGGACGCCAAGATTCTTCCGATGATAATACTAGTGAGGGCTGGAATAAATGTTCAGCAAGTAACTACTGTTTTAGGATCGAAATAGCTATAATTATGAAACGTCCGAAGGATAATAAAGGCATTGCACTGATTCTTGTCATCTGGATCCTGACTATCCTTATGGTTATAGTACTCTCCTTTTCATACATGACAAAGGTTGAGAGCAGTTCCATTATATCGTTCAAGGAAGGTGTCGAAGAAAAATTCATCGCCGAGGCGGGAGTCGACCGGTCGGTGGAAGAGATCATGTACCGAAAAATCAATCTCGGCGTTCCGATACAGGAGGGTCAGGGAGGCAATATCTGGAAAACTGACGGCACCCCCAACACTTTCACCGTTGGAGATGGCACATGCCTGGTCAGGATCATTGACGAGTCTGGTAAGATAGACATCAACAAAGTTCCTGATATAGTATTAAAGGGACTGCTTATAAGTATCGGAGTGAAGGATGAGGATGCCGATACCATTGTCGATTCGATTGAAGACTGGCGGGACGCCGATGATCTTACCAGACTCCACGGCGCCGAAAGCGACTATTATATGTCTCTGCCTGTCCCTTATAGTGCGAAGAATGCTGACTTGGAAAGCATCGAGGAGCTTCTTCTTATCAAGGGAATGACGCCGGAAATATTGTACGGCACTGAAAAGAAGAACGGTCTTGCTGATTTTGTGACCGTTTACTCCGATACTGGCAAAATAAATGTCAATGCAGCGTCAAAGGAGGTCCTGATGGCGATACCCGGAATGACACCGGAGTTGGCCGGTAACATTATAGACTTCAGAAATACGACTGAAATCAGGACTCTTGCAGATTTTCAAAGCCTCGTGGGAGGGGCTTTCAATGCAATGTCGCCCTTTATTACGGCTGGCGAAGGCAATACGTTTACTATCGAATCTGTCGGAAGGATGAGCGTTAAAAAGCCGGGTTACGGAGTGAAAGCGGTTATAAATCTTGCCGGCAATAAATTCAGCTACCGCTATTTCAGAAGTCCGTGGGATATGAGCAAATGGAAACAGCCGACGCAATAAAGGCGATAAAAAGATTCGGCGATGCCGCCACACGCATTGCCGATGCAATAAGAAAACTTTTCGGCCCTGTTCTGAAGGTGCTTACCTTTAGTCCAGCAAACGAGGCAATTGCATCGGCAACCGCTCTCTGTGCTCAAATCAGCAAGGGGCGTCTCGATGTTGTTTATGGTGCGCGTTTATTCTCGAAGTACCGCGTCAAAGCCCACAAGAAGTATAGTTTTGCCGAGGATTCTCTGCCGTCTCCCACCGAAGTCGCCTCGACTCTTGCGGTCACCATCAGGGCTTTGGGCACCCGACATGCAGATGTGCAGCTTATTATTCCTAAGTTGTGGGTAGCTATGAAAGCCGCGTCCCTGCCTGCCGCAGCCAGCGAAAACCTTCCTGAGGTTGTGCGTTTCGAGTTCGACCGGTTGACACCTTTCAATGCAGATGAAGCGCTTTACGATTATCTTATAGGGAAAGAGTCAGTGGAAAAAATCGACCTTTTTATTGCTGCTGCTAAGGCTGGCACCATAACGGATTACAGCCAGAGCCTGACCGAAAGGGGTATTGCAGTAAAGAGTGTCACATTCGATATTTCATGCTTAGCTACCCTTTGCAGCTTCAGTACTGGGTATCCATCTTTCATATTTGCCGAAATTGACCGGTGCGGCATCAAGAGCGGAATGGTCGATTCTGGAATAATGCAGTCCTCCACATCGCAGGAGTTCAGGTGTGATGACAACGTGCTGATGGCGGTCATAATCGAAGATTTTATCGGGGGACAGAAGGGATCAAACAGCTCAGCGGATAAGGAACTGCCGGTGATATTGTTCTTCCAGAAAGAGGCGGATTCACTGAGAGAGTCGCTCAAGGCTAGGGGAAACTTATCATTCGAGACCCTTAATAATCTGGAACAGAAGATTGCTGGCGTCAGAGGATATGAATTGACAGAGTCAGTGCTTGTCGGTGGCATGCTCGAGATGCTTTGGCCTAAGGCTCGAAGATTTAACTTGCTTGCTAAAGGTGTGCAGGACCGCGACAGAAAACCTTTTTTCCTTACCATTCTGTTGGCTGTTGCGATGGCAGCATGCCTAGCGGCATATATATTGGTACCCATACAGACTGAAACTGAAAGACTGGAAGAAATCAACAGGCAGATAAATATGCGGAAGGCTGAAGTGCAAAATGTGGAACAGATCAAGAGTGAGATAGAAGCGATAAACAAGAGACTGACACTTATCAACAATTTCAGACACGATAAACCGCTTTATATCGACCTTTTAAAGGAATTTACGACAGTGATCCCTAAAAATGTATGGCTTACTCGTGTCAGGATTGCGGGCACTCAGGCCAACATTGAAGGGTATGCCCAATCCGCAACCTCTCTCGTGCAGATTCTAGAGGCGTCAAAATATTTCGAAAAGGTGGAATTCGCGTCTCCGACATTCAGGGATGCGCGGTTGAATATGGATCGTTTCCAGTTCAAGATGGAGATCAAGGGTTCGAAGACTGAGGGGGCTGTTAATGAGAAAAAATAGAAGGATTCTCCTTATCGCTGTCCCGCTTGCGGTCATACTCTTTGGTCTTGCTGTTTATCAGTATATGTATGTCGGGGTGAGGACTGAAATCACTGCGATACGGGAACAGCAGGACGTAAAGATGGCAACGCTCTCAAAATATATCAACTTGATCGCACAAAAACCTGAACTCGAAAAGCAGCTTGCTGCACTCAGGGAACAGGCAAAGGGGCAGGATGTCAAACTTATCAGCGGGGATCCCATATCACTGGCATCTGCTAATTTGCAGGCGCTGGTGAAGGGGGTAGTCAGCGGAAGGGGCGGGACGATATCAAGTGAAAGGATCGGCAAGCCAGAAGAATTGGAAAAGGCGCCGACACTTCCAGGCGTTGCAGCGGTTCCGGCTGCCAAGGCCGCGAATGGGAAAAAAGTTATAGCGCCTGCCGTAGGTGCGCAGCTACAGGTCCTGAGCATCAGCATGGATTCAATACTGCCCGATACATCGGCGCTGAGCGACATCTTGTATTCTCTTGAAACAAGGACTCCTTATATCGTTTTGAAGGAGTTGGACGTGCGTGTTAGAAATTTTAGGGAGCCGAGGGATCTCATGGTTAGAATAGATGCCACGGGTCTGTATGAGGGCAAGTGATGTGAGGCTAAGTTCTATCCTGAAGCAGATTACCGTGATTAATTGCATATTGCTTGTATGCATAGTAACGTTTGTATATTTCGTTCTTATCCCGATATTCACGGTTGAGGTGAGGATTCCTCCTGCAGCAAGTGCTTCTGTAAATACAGCCGAACTTACAAAGGAGAAGGCTGTAGAGCAGGGTGTTAACCCGTCTGTGCAGGAATATGCTGTCATTGCTGAGAAAAATCTGTTTCATCCCGATAGAATAATTCCTGCGGAGAAGAAGGCGGAGACAGTGGTGAGGCCTGAGTTTGTCCTTTATGGAACGTTGATTTCCGACAGCGTCAGCATTGCCTATATTAGCGACTCAAAAGCGCCGCGTAGCACGGCGGGGAGGGGAAAACGGCAGGTAGGTCTGAAGCTTGGAGAAGCACTGAGCGGGTATACCTTGAAAGAAGTGCTGCCAGACCGTGCGGTAATGGTTCGCGGCGACGACAGGATCGAGCTTAAGGTAATATCACCTGAAAGTAAAAAAGAGAGAGGGGTGACTGTAGGCGGGCCGGGTGGAGTGGCTGCTCAGCCGGCAGTGCCATCTGCAGCTATGACGCCACATGCCCCGACTGGTCAGGTGCCGTCTGCATCAATACCTCCACGCGCCCCGACTCGGCAGGTGATGCCGACAGCGCGACCAGGAGCTGGCTTTCAGAGTCCATGAAAAGCCGCAGCCCTATTGATCACTAAAGAGTCTGCTTGCAACCATTCCTGTTAGAACACCGGGGCAAATTTGCCGTATGATTAAGTGTGAATGCTGTGCAGTCTTTGATTGGATGAAGTATGCTGATTGAAACTCATTTTGCTCCTGAGCCATCCTAGTTATTCTAAACAGGTTCTCAGTGCAGTTTGGCAGTTGCATATACGAGCGATTGCCGGAGTGTATAATGTCGGATAGGGGTAAATAATGGAAAAGATAATTGTCACGGGCGGTGCTGGGTTTATCGGCTCAAACCTGCTGAATCTGCTTGTGCCGAGATGTCAGGACTGCCTTTTTATCAATATCGACATGCTCACATACGCGGCAAACCCTTACAGCCTGAAAGATATTGAAAGTTATCGCAACTATATCTTTGAAGAGGGTGATATAGCAAACCCGGAAACGGTAAAGGGGTTATTCAGCAAATATGAACCTGACGGCATCATCCATCTTGCCGCAGAAAGCCATGTAGATAGAAGCATAGCTGACCCATCTGCATTCTTCCGGACGAACATTACCGGCACAGTCAATCTTATTGAGGCATGCAGGGAGAATTGGAAAAGCAGGGATCATAATCTGTTTCATCATGTAAGCACCGATGAGGTATACGGTTCGCTGGGTGATACCGGGTTTTTTACAGAGGAGACCAAGTACGATCCGAGTAGCCCTTATTCTGCATCGAAGGCAGCGAGCGATCTTCTGGTCAAAGCATATCACAGGACATACGGCATCCCGGTAAAGATTACAAATTGTTCTAATAATTATGGCCCGCGACAATTTCCTGAAAAGCTGATTCCTCTCATGATCTTAAACGCGATTGAGGGTAAGCCTCTCCCTGTTTATGGCAGGGGCGCAAACGTGCGAGACTGGCTATTTGTCGAAGACCACTGCGAGGCAATCTGGCTTGTTTTCCAGAAAGGAAGGGTTGGGGAGACTTACAACGTCGGCGGTAACAGTGAAAGACGAAACATCGAGGTAGTGATGTCGATCTGTAGTATCCTCTCGGAAGAGACAGGAAGGCCGCTGTCGGAGCTGACAGGACTTATAACATATGTGGCCGATCGCCCTGGGCATGATCTTAGATATGCTATAGATGCATCAAAGATGAAACGTGAACTTGGATGGCAGCCCGTGGAGACCTTTGAAACTGGCCTTAGAAAGACTGTTCGTTGGTACCTGAGAAACAAAGAATGGATCGAGACAATCAAAACGGGAGAATACCTTAAATGGATATCTAAGCATTATGGAGAGAGGGAATCTTGTGCTTAGCGAAACTATATGCAGGGAATATCCTTTCGCCAGTAGCATTGGCGATGGGAAGTGTTCTCAGATTTATGGTCGATGATATAGGGGTTAATAATTCCGATGAAGTGGTGGAAATGGCTCGTCAAAGGACGTGACCCCTTGTAAAACAAGCATTTGCGGCTCTGTCGTTGACATTGGTCGGACTGTTACGTTATTGTACCAATTAGCGGGGTGGAGCAGTCCGGTAGCTCGTCGGGCTCATAACCCGAAGGTCACAGGTTCAAATCCTGTCCCCGCCACCAAGTAAAATCAAGGGTTTGCAGAGATGTAAGCCCTTTTTTTTATTGCTAATAGCCAATCTATAGGATATCATACCATGAATATGTTGTCAAATAAGCGTTTGACGATATCGTAAAAAATCACTTTTATCGACCACTTTGGGCCAATTGGCCCATAACAGGCCCGTAACAGGCCCAAACTTTTTGCCGGATGCTTGATATTCCTTGATCTCAGGGGTATAGTAATAAATATTTCTTGAAAAAGTGAGAACGATTAAAACCTGTCCCTGCTGCCGGAGAATATGGCGAAAGAAAAAGATAAAAAAGAACCCCCTCTTGTAAACCTAACCGCAGAAGAAAGGGAAGAAGTTTGGGATGACACCTTCGTAAAAGAAGAGGGCATCATTCTTGAGTTCGACAGCGATTTGAACATTGGAAAAATTCGATCGATTGCCGATGGGCAGGTCTATGAGATAGACGGTCGTGAGTTGGTCAGGACCAAAATTGAGCTGAGAACTGGAGACAAAGTTCTCTTCGCTCCAGTTGAAGATCCTGAAGGAAATGATTACGCAAGAGTTATCAGGATAATTGAGCTAAATGTTGTCAAAGATCTAGGTGATGCTACCACTAACAAGGAAGCATGCCGATAAAAATCAAAATCATAATTAAGGACACTACCCTGGATGCCGAGTTCTTCGATACGCCGTGTGCTAGGTCTATTGAAGCTGCGCTGCCAATTATTGCAGTGCCCAATGAGTGGGGAGATGAGTTTTTCTTCGAAATCCCGGTTGCTGAACCCTTAGATGACACGGCAACCACTTCGGTAAAGGTCGGAGCTATCGGTTACTGGCCTCCTGGTAATGCCCTCGCCATCTTCTTCGGTCGCACGCCCATTAGCAAAGGCAGCGATCCAGTACCTGCAAGTGCTGTAAATCTGGTCGGCGCGATTAACGGAGATGCCTCTATTTTAAAGCACACGAAAGGCGCAACAGAAATCCGCATCGAGCGCGTCTGAGCACATTTTTAGTGTTGTGAAAAGCATGTGCTTTGCGGGCACCTTCTTTTGTTAACGTCTCTTTCAAATGCCCAAAGAGCTGGATAAAGGGGGCAGCTTGTAAGAGTGAAATCTGTATCCATAAAAGAAGTGTTTTATGAACAGTGTCCTTACACAATATCTTCTTGAAGCCATTACTTTTCAAAACCTTGGAAATAGTGTAAGTTATTATCAGTACTCAACTGCCCGATTGAACGTCAAGAGCGTCAAGATGTTGACCTCATGGGCCGTACATTGCGCGTAAATTTCACAAATAGAAGGGTACAAGAGCGATCATGAGGACACAAAATGAAATCACAATGATTGACCTCTTTGCGGGAGCAGGCGGGTTATCAGAGGGGTTGCGCGAAGCTGGTTTTCGTGGTCTTTACGCTAATGAAATAAAACGCCGCTACTCTGAAACTTACGAGATCAATCATCCGGACACCATTATCGACCAGCGCGATATCCGGGAGGTGGATGCAAAATCAGTTCGGAAGCAACTTGGGGTTCGACGAGGTGAGTTGGACCTGATTGCTGGTGGTCCGCCTTGCCAAGGGTTTTCAATCAACGCGCCGATCCGCTCTAATGATGACGCAAGAAACCACTTATTTCAGGAATTTCTAAGGTTCGTTGATGAATTTTATCCGCGTGCAGTTCTAATCGAGAACGTGCCTGGCTTAGTGTCGTTCGGGGGCGGATTGACGCTTCAGGCAATCCTTACAACTCTTGAAAAGCATGGCTACCAGTCTGACGTGAGAATTTTGTATGCTCCTCATTATGGAGTACCACAAACTCGTTGGCGGACGATTGTAATCGGTCTTCGTAAAGGCTTGCCTATTAATACAGCCTTTCCTGATCCTGCTTACAAAGCTCCAATCAGGATTAACTTCACTTCTCGCTTTGAGGGCCGAAATATCGTAGCCATGCCAGGGAAAGTTGAATTGCCAAAATTTATTTCAGTTAAAGATTCTATTGATGACCTTCCTGTATTAAAGAATGGGGAGGCAGGAAAAGAGATCAAAAAATACCGCACACAACCCAAGAATAATTTTCAGCGTGCTATGCGGGCTGGGTCTAGCGGAGTGGTAAATCATCAGGCTGCACGTCTAAGCGAAATTAACCTGGCGCGTTTAGCATACATCCGTCCGGGTGGTAACTGGACAGATATACCATCAGAGCTATTGCCAAAGGGGATGCAGCGTGCCCGTCGTTCAGATCATACCAAGCGTTATGGACGAGTAGATCCTAACGGATTGGCGTCAACGATCCTCACAAAGTGTGATCCTCATTGGGGGGCTTACTTCCACTATAGCCAAGATCGTGCTTTTACCGTTCGAGAGGCGGCCCGGATTCAGACTTTCCCTGACACCTTCCATTTTGTCGGGTCGAGTGTTGAACAATACGAGCAGGTGGGGAATGCAGTTCCACCATTACTTGCAGCTGCTATTGGTCGTTCGCTTGCTGCCGCATTAGGCTATCAGACTAAAGAACTGAAAAGGGCACTTTAATGGCGGGAACAATATGGGAATTCTTTGGGTATCGTCCAGATGACGAATCAACTGAAGCACGAGAGGCAGTAGATCATGAAACTTGTCCTATTATCAAAGACGCGTGTGAGAAAACCTTTAACGATGGAGTGATCTCAGGTGTCTGTACTCTGAAGCCGATAACATCAGACCCTGTTATATGCTGCCCAATTCGCCTCTATGCTCAAGACTACAAGATCCTTCGCGATGTATCATTAAAGGCATTTGGAGAGAATCTCGATCTTATCCCTGGCCGCGAAGCCGTTTCTTGCGCCAAGACTGAAAACAAGTCATGCATTGCGGTTTTCGGAAAACGTTGGGGTGGCGAGCTACGCCTTCCGCAAAAATCAGGGAGCGGTGGCTATTTTGTAGATTGGGTGCTAGCCAAGTTGGCAGCGACAGGCGAATTGGAGGAGTTTGTCGCTGTGGAAGTTCAAACCATTGACACCACAGGTAACTACCGTAACGGATTTTCGGCACTCAAAGATGATCGAAGCGTTATCAAGACAACTGCCGGACTGAACTGGGAAAACGTATCAAAACGAATACTTCCCCAGCTTATCTATAAGGGGCAAGTTCTACAACGAGAGGAAATGTGCAAGAAAGGATTGTTCTTCGTTTGCCCTCAACCTGTATTCGAGCGTATTGCAAATAGACTTGGGGGACAGCAGGGGCTTATTCGTTACGCACTTCAACCGGCGTCGATTACTTTTGTCGCCTATAATCATGACCTCTTGAAAGCAAAGAACGCCGGCGAACTGGTTCCTCTGAAAGAGACTACCTTTCACTCAACTACTGTGTATAAAGTTCAAGAGGCATTCAATAACGTTACGCTACCTGAAGAAAACGTTTACCGAAATGCCATCCTCAAGGCTCTCAGTAAGGAGTAGATACATCACTGATAAGGTGACACCGGAGATCCGCAGCAGAATTATGAGTCATATTCGTAGCGAGAGTATGGCTCCAGAAATGCTTTTGAGGCAGCTAGTTTACGCGATGGGATACCGCTACCGCTTGCACCGGATTGATCTGCCGGGGAAACCAGATCTCGTTTTTCAAGGACGCAAGAAAATTATCTTCGTTCACGGCTGTTTCTGGCATCAGCACGCTGAGTGCAAAGATGGGCATCTGCCAAAGACTAATCTCGAATATTGGATTCCCAAGCTGGAACGCAACATCCAGAGAGATAAAAAGGTGGTGGAAGAGCTCACGGAAATCGGGTGGGATGTACTGGTGATATGGGAGTGTCAATTAGCTGACCGTGAGCGTTTGGCAATTAAGTTGAAAGAATTTCTTTCTGCAAATTCGCGCTACAAATCGTTACGGCTGACCGAAAGAAGCAGCGTCTTGTGAAGACCTTAAGATAGATAAGTAAAGCAGTAGCGAATGCATAGTTCACGGTGCAGATATAAAAGCAGGAGGATTAAATGTATCGTGGTAGTCGGAAGCATATACTGGATTGGACTGCACGGGCATCCTTCTTGGATGACCTTAAGGACGTGTTGTACCCGCTACCTATAACGACATCCGCCGATTCCAAATTTATGCCTCAAGGCTATAAGGATCCAAACGAAGCACGTTTGGAGAGCTTCGGCCCAGCGTGGCTTCCAAAAAGTGATGCATGGCCAATCCTCAAAAAATGGTGGCTTAAACATCAGACAGGAGCTAATACGCCAAATTGGGATGTGGCTGTTGGTTGTCGGATTGAAGATCGCCCCGGACTAGTCCTGGTTGAAGCGAAAGCTAATTGGCCTGAGCTAAGTGTGGCTGGAAAGCCTCAGAATCCCGAAGGATCACTCAATAGTCGGGACAATCACATGCATATTGAAACTGCCATTGATGAAGCTTGCAAAGGATGGCGTGTTATTGACGACAAAGTTTCAATTACAATCGTCTCACATTATCAACTTTCGAACAGACTGGCGTTCACTTGGAAACTCGCCATGCTAGGTTTTCCTGTTGTGCTGCTATATTTGGGCTTCACTGGCGACGAAGGCATCCGCGATGTTGGAGAGCCATTCGCTGACGACGATGATTGGCAGAGGGCTTTTATCCAATACTCGCGTGCGATTGTGCCGCCTGACTTATTTAATCGGCGGATTGAATTGGGGCATTCACCAGTGTGGCTGCTGTCACGCAGCATGCCTATAATTGAACTTTCGTCTAAATTGGTCTTTTAGTAATATCGTTTGTACACCTGCGAGTCATTACTTCAAGCATCGAGACAATAATTATGAATGGCGAAAATAATCATCAAAAGTGGATTCGCGATAGCTACCTGATAACTTCGGCCGTCATCTCCTTGGGTGCGGGTAAAGCTTTGGTCCGAAAATCGCTGCTGTATCAAAATATCTATGTAACATCAAATATTTATATCAATATATTTATTGCAAAACAGCGTGTAAAGGAGTATTATTGCGGTAGTTTGATTGAATTGGGCCTATATGGGTGACTTGGATGCACCATATTTTCCCCTGAATGGCTATTCTTGTGCGCTATCCGTAGAAAGGATGACATGGCGAAAGAAAAGACGAACCGGGTTGTAATTTATAAGCTTAAGCCAGAGATATTGTTCGATTCTCTAGATTTTAATGAAGAGGGCTATACTCTTTATTTCTCAGACCCGACCCGAAAACTTTTCGTTCAGGAAAGTAAAATATCGACTCCGTCGTGGGCGACATATATTAACACCCTTCTACCGTCTCCTAAACCGTCATTATTCAACAAAAATTGTAGCTTTATTCTCGTAATTGCTCACAATACTTCAAACTATATTCTCTGTGGCGGTTATGGATTTGCAGTCTTGCAAGTTTATATAGAACAAGACTTCGGCCTTAATATTGCGCTTAGGATGATCGATGAAAAGGAGATATCATCTTTAAACCAGAAATCTATGAAAGGCACTACAAGGCAGATTATTCGCGCTGTTTCGGGTTATGTTCCCTTGTTTGATCGGGATAATTATAACCGAATATTAAATACTATCGAAGGGAAGGCAGATTTCGAGGGTAGAAAATTCAGAGTTGTCGGCAAATCCTCACTTGCTTTGCGAACAACCCGAGATATAGATCACGTTAAGGAAGTCCTCACCGAGATAGAAGATATCCTATCTCGGGATGAAAAGGTTCATTTCCCTAAGTCCTATACTCAGGTCAAGGACAAGGAAAAGGTTGAACAGCTAGAGATTATGATGTTAAGCAATTTTCAAAGCTATTGGCGAGGAGATGCCGACCGTGAAAGCATATACCTTGAATTCGCAGATCCATTCGCACAGTTTCGTTGTGAAAATTTTACGGTAGCTTATAAACATTCCAAGTCAGATATGGCTGATTTCGATCTTGATATTATAAGAGAACTAATGCGTGAAAAAGGTCTTCTCGAAATAGGGGATAAAGAAGACCTTTTCAAAATGACAGTGTCTGGCATTAATGATGCGGGTATCCTGGAAATCAAGAAGGAATCAGTCTACAATCTCATAGTTTTTGAAGGTTCAATAGATTCTATCCATTATATTAAGATCGGTAAACAGTGGTTTCAGATACTGGAAGATGTCCAAAAATATATTGATAGAGAATTGGCGAATCTCACTGTCCACAAGGAAAGGCTCCCTGATTGGGATACGGCGCTCATGCCCGAAGAAAAGGATTATAACAAGTTTGTAGCCAAAAAAAATAAGTGGGCTTGCCTGGATGAGGATTTCATAAATATTGCCGGACGTTCAAAGATAGAGCTTTGTGACCTCTATGATAGCGATACAGGAACGTTCTATCACATAAAAGAAACATGGGGGTGTAAAGCTGCCTATCTTTTTACTCAGGGCATTACCTCTGCCGAAACCTATCGTCAATCAAGCGAGTTCAGAATAAAATGCTCTAAGAAATGGCCTCAATTATTTACGGATGAAATAGCAAGAGCAAATCTTGTGTATGGCATAGCACATGCTAAAGCATTTGCGGTCGACTTCCCAATGAATATGTCATATTTCGCCAAACTAAATCTTTACAACGCCGTCTCAGTTCTCAAACAATATGACTTTAATGTGTCATTGGCTCCAATAAAAAAATTACAATCTAGTCAGTAAAAAAAAAGTATCATTGCCATTTCTTTTATAAGGTGGAGAAAAAAGAATCATAATTGGAGATATTCCTGCTCTAGACATTGCTGACATTATTTGAGACCAGATCATCTCACAGGGGATTTGAGGACTTCAGGATTGCGCAGTTGAAGAGGATTGACTCTTTTCAGACTTATAGGACGGGTCTAGGGATTTGACCCGAATTCTTCATGTCGAACACATCGAGAACCAGAAATTGGGCTATACGCCTATTTCATCACAGAAAGGAGATTATGCTATGCCATGCACATTGAATAAACCCGCAGGGACCGGTGGCTGCACGTTGAATCAGCCTAGAGGAAAAGGTGGCTGCACGCTCAATCAGCCCAAGGGCGCAGGTTGTACATTGAATCAACCTCACGGAGAGGGTGCTGGCTGTACCTTAAATCAGCCACACGGAAAAGGAGCAGGATGCACCTTAAATCAACCATTGGGCAAGGGTGCGGGCTGTACACTGAATCAACCTAAAGGCAAAGGATCTGGATGCTCGCTTAATAAACCTCAAGGCAAGGGTCCAGGCTGTACGTTGAATCAACCCGGAGGTAAAGGTGGTGGTTGCACTTTAAATAAGCCAAATGCCACTTGCACTTTAAATCAGCCGCATGGAAAAGGTGGATGTACTTTGAATATGCCTGAAGGAAAATGAATTTGATTCAAGGGTAAAATATCACAATGTCAATAGCTTATGAGAGGTTAACCTGCGAGCTTATGCTTACATCAGCATGTAATATGCGGTGTACCTACTGTATTGCCAGCGGACTTAACTATGGAACAATGGGAGTAGAAACAGGCCAAAAGGCTATCGACATGTTCGTTTCCATGAGCACTGGCGCCAAGCTATTGGAATTTGTCTTCACAGGCGGGGAACCATTGTTAGACTTTAGTTCGCTAAAGCATTTAGCATTGTACGCAAGAAATGAAGCCGATAACGCGGAGATAGAAACAAGCCTTCTGCTTAAGACCAATGGATTGCTGCTAAACCAAGAAATGATCGATTTTATCATTAGGAGTAATATAAAAGTGATAGTAAGCATTGATGGCACCGCAGCAGTTCATAACAAATACCGCAAGTCCAGTAACAAAGAAGGCACACATCATGTGGTAGCCAATAACATTGAATCTCTATTGCTGCACGGAGTATCATGCGTTGCCAGCTATACAATTCATCCGAGTGAATCTCGAAGTATTCTTGTAAATGTTCGTTATTTGTATGAGTTGGGTGTTCGCAATATTGATATTGGTCCGGCTTATGGTTCAGTTATCTGGAATAATCGAAACATTATTGATTTGATACGTTCACTGCGAGATATTGCTAATTTTGTGCGAGAGATTAGAGAATTAGGAGGAATTCTTGAAATAGGTCCTATTTATCAGGAATCTGAACATGTTGGAGGAATTCTGTCAGATCACTGGGGGTGCGGCGCAGGACTGGATAAGCTCGCATTTCTGCCAAATGGACAAATTGCAGGCTGTAGTTCCTTAGCAATGTTGACACCCTCTTTTCCAGAGCTTATTATTGGTGATGTCAACGTCGGCTTGGATAACTTATCGCTCTGCAGTTTGCAACAAAAGTCTCAAGCCACAATAGACGATCGTTACTCATGCCAGAGATGTGAGACGGCTGCAAATTGCGCCGGCGGATGCCTCGCCATAAACTATGCAGTAAGTGGATCGCCATTTTCACCGCCACCTTTTTATTGCAAAACGATTCATGCTATTTCAAATGCCTGGGGAATTGCTTGGGGGTAAGCGAGGTCGTCACACCTTAAAAAAAGAGATTTTGTCAGTCTCGCCTTCTGTTAAATATTTCTCAAAATATTCATCAGTATGTTTATATTACAACCATAGCTAGTTATGACCAGATCTTATAAGAAAGCTTTCTACTGAAATGTGAGGAACAGCGAGGGTCAGCCTGATTCATGCATTTAGCTGTCCTCAGGTTCAAAATTCTCTGTAAGTCGATCATGTTGATTGCATTTGAAACATTTGCTAAGAAAGTCTTTGGTTACGGCGATGCTTTCTGTGAGCTATACGTAACGAGTGCTTTAGTAAGAAGAAAGCCCCGACTTGGCGGATAAATTTTGTCAGCCGGGGCTCCTCTTTTTAATGGATATTACGCATGGTCTCTATGCCTCTTCTTTTCAGTCACAACAGATGATACTCATTGTTTCATTCAGCCGGACCATATATAAAATAGGTCAAACGTTATTAAAGAAAGAACAATCGTATAGTACAAGAAATCCAGCGCTCGAAAACGGCTCATACAGAATGGAGCATTACCAAAGGTCGGGACTTTGTCATTGGCAGAGATGCCGTGGCGGACAACACGGTCCCGTATATTCCGTACCATTTCGGTCACTTCACGCGGGGACATGGAACAATACCGGCAGGCCAGATAGATTATAACCCAGATGAGCCAGATGTATAAAAAAGACGACGACAGAGATGCGATCATTAGTACCTCCTCATGAAATTGTCGTAAATCAAATAGGCTGTCCAACCAAAAGGGGCAAAAACTATAATCCCTACACATTGGGCCCAGCAGTTAGGTTCTAGAAACATAATAGTGAGAAAGACGATACAGAGAATATTTGTCCATTTCATACTTGTCCTCCATGACGTCATATTTTTTTGCGCAGATGCTCATTATTTCTCCTAAAAAGGTCGCTAATACCGTTGCGATAGTTGAGGAATGCCTGCCCCTGACGGATACAGTTTAGCAATCATCTGCTCCATTTCCTCTTCACTTAGTTTTTTAAAAATATCCCACAAGTCAAACTCATCCGGTTTAGCAATGCTGATTTCGTTCACCTGCAGAATCAGACGACCTCTGTGAAGTTTCGCAAGGGCTGTCACCTTTACATAACCGCACCTTCGAATTTCTTTGGACTCCTCGAAACCTCCAAAGAAATAGCCTTTGATGCTGCCACTTATGTCGTAGAATTCAATTTCTAGGTATCCCTTCCCATTTCGACTTATTTTACTGTGCCTGCTACTCACTCCAAGGAATGTTCTGACCCGTTCATTGGCCTTCATGTCACTAATCATTTTCTTCATTGTCGTTCTCCTTTGTATCTGAATTATTTCCATTAAGGTTGTTCTCCAGAAAGCTTTCAAATGCAGAGCCGTCCTTTCTAGTGAGATTTGGTATGAATTTGGAATATTTGTTGAAAAGCATCTCAGTGTTGGAATGGCCCAACTGCCTGGCTATCCATTCCGGGTTTTCTCCGGAAGCCAGCCACAATGTCGCGGCAGTGTGTCGTGTTTGGTATGGAGTTCTGAGAAGAAGCTTCAGTCTCTTCAGTGTTGGATACCACACTCTTTTGGTCACGAGATTGTGGTCCAGGAGATTTCCCTTTTTATTTACGAAAACATAATCTAGATGCCCAGTCATGCGATGCTGTTCTCTTAATGCTTCTTCCACTATTTTGGACATCTCGATGTCCCTGATTGAACTTTTCGTTTTTGGAGTATCCCAGCGCTTACGCTGCCAGGTTTCACGAACCATGATTTTCTTATTGGCAAAATCTACATACTGCCATTTGAGGCCGTCTATTTCGGCCGTGCGCATTCCTGTAAAGAAGCGAGTTTGATAATAATTTCTGAAGTCCTGACGCACCCCATATAAGAAAGTCTTCACCTCCTTTGGACTGAAGGGATTGATCTCCTTTTTTACAATTGATAGAGGCTCTATTTTGTCGAAAGGTGACGGCAGGTTAACTTCATCATAGGCTTCGTTAATGATCAGCCGCAGCACCGCCATGATGTTATTTATCCGCTTGTTGCTTATTTTCTCACCTTTCCTGCCACTTTTTGTAGTCAGGCTGGATCTGAACTCTTTTAATACTATTTTAGAGATCGTCCGAATATCGGAGTCCTTAAAATATGGGATCAGATGCTTTTCCATGATGGAGTGGAAATCCTGTTTCGTAGAGTATTTCCATTCCACTTGGGTCACCTTGAACCATTTCTGGGAGAACTGTTCGAAACCATACTGACCCGAAGTCTGCGGGATCGCCGGCCTTTCGCCTTTGCCGAAATAATCGGCCTTGCCTCCTTCAGGGAAATACTTTAAATAATCAAAAGTGCCCTTAGCTTTTTCCTTTTCTATGGTTGCCATCACTTTTTCGAGATAACTCCTGTTCTTTTCGTTGTCTTCCAGAGTCGTATATTCCCTGCACCGAACATCTTTGTAATAGAAGTCCAGGAACAGATAGCCGTCCTTTGTTGATCTCACGTTACCCATTAGCCCCCCTTTTCTTCTTTTTCCGAAGAGGAATGATAAATACCCGTTCTTGTTCTTTCACGTCCATGAGGCCGATCATCACTTCCTTGACCTCTTCCCATATAAACAGTATTTTCCGGCCCCCGAAGGGATTAATGTAATGTCTGCCCTTTTTGAATATTTTGTCTTTCAGGCATTCCCTTATATACCGTTCGTCATATTTGATTCTTTCGCTGAGTTCCCTTGTCGTCAGAAATTCTGAGCTCATTCATTCCCTCCGTAAATTAAACTGCTATTAGGGATATCTTCTGTATGTTCTTGGCATACTTCTTCTGATAAATCTGGGTTTCAAGGATCTTGTCATAACAGCTCCAATCCTTATCCGGATCAGAAGAATTAAGGTGGCGGTACATATGGTTGATCCTTGCGTCGGCAGCCTCCATCATGTGAAGTGCCAAAGCCTCTGGGGTCGAAGGCTTCACAGGGCTGCCGTATTCCAAATTACCGTGGTGAGAGGCAATCAAGTGGAGAAGCAGTGTAGAAAGGTCATTTGGGAATTTAGGTATCATGGATACTTTCTCTTTGAGCATCATTACGCCTAAAATGATATGTCCCAACATTTTGCCTTCTGTTGTATAGTCTTTGGTGATATCCCAAAGGATTTCGCGGGTCTTTCCGATGTCGTGAAGGAAGGCTCCTGTGACCAGAATATCACGGTCAATGAGACCGGGGTGCCGGTCGGAAAGCTGAGATACCAACCCCATCGCGTTTGTCGTATGCTCAATAAGGCCACCGACATAATTGTGATGGATTTGTAATCCCCCCGGAGAAGTCTTAAAGCGTTCCATGAATCTGTCATCACTGAGAAAAGCATCCATCAGGATTCTGCAATCGGTGTCTTCGACCGATTCTATGAGCTCAGTCAGCTTGCCAAGCCACAGATCGATACCGCCGGGGACTATTTCAAGGAAATCCTCGATGTCCACTTCGGATCTGTTTGCTGTCCTGATCTGTTCGACGTTGATTATCAGAGAGCCGTTAAACATATTGGAGATGCCACGGACCTTAACGAGGGTGCCTTCCTTAAGCTCAGATGCGGTCTCTTCGGGGTTGTTCCAGAGATATCCCTGGATTTTTCCCGATTTGTCGCTAAGTCCGAGGGTCAGAAATTTCTGACCGTTCTTTTTACTTTCTCTCAGTTGAATTGATCCCAGAGCGAAAAAAGTTGTTAGCTGCTGATTGCCACTGATGATGTCTTGTTTCATTGGCTTCATGATGAGTCCTCCGATTTTTTCTTTTTAGTAAGATGAGTTCATCATCTCCTAGAATTAACAAAAAGAATTCGGAGTATCTGTCAAGGGATTTGGAGTGTAATTTTTTAAAAAATGTTTTTTGGAGAGGGGTGAGACACTTTCAATCAGGATTTCAGTCCATAACACGAGCTTTCAGAAGTCGCCAGATTCGGTCCATTTTTTCCAATGGGCGATCATTCTTTCTAGGCTATAGTTCTATTCTTTGGCCGATAGTCCTTAGATAGAAAAGAGACAGTGGAATTACTTGCTTCTTCTAATTTAATAGTGGGAAGCATCTGATAAGGCGTGATAACTACTGAAAACCTCCAATGCCGCCAGTGTCAGGGATGTGATGATTTCCTAAAAATATCTCTAGTGGCCATTTCGTCGAGTGTCTCTTGTACCGCGCTTGATCTGGACTGCTGCGACATGTGATATTCCACCAAGAAAAAACATAGCCATCGACACGCTCTAGGTGTCTGTTGTCGAAAATGAATATCATTCCCGAAGTTTTGTCACTTGTCGCCCTATTTATTGCGTTTAATTTGCATAATCCAGTAATACTAAATTCGTGTTTCCACATATTATGGACCTCTTACGAAATAGAACAAGCATATCTCATTGATTTTAGGGAATCTGATACAATATTGACATGTCTGTAGCTGAACTCAAAATACAATTCGAGTTGTTGTTACATGCAGTGGTTAAAGCTGCGCTTTCCGCTGATAAGGGGTTGCAATGGTTGCGAGGCGTAGCGGTTTACGATGGGGAGAAAGACCTTTTCATCACATCATGTCCACAGTTTGCAGCGGTTGAGTCAGGTATCCGTGAGTTGGAGCAAGTACGCAAGCTTTACGGCGTTAGCGCGTCGCGTCGTATCGCACTGCAACTTGTGTACGAATATTTCGCGCGCACAGATAAGGTGCTGCTTGATTACAACTTGTTGGATATGCTCTGGATAGATTTCATCGCAGAACTTGATGCACACGACTGGATCACATGTGCAGTTACAAACCTACGCCATTTTCGGTGCGAAGAACTTCACGTTGACCTCGGTGATGGTGTGTCTATCTACGGCAGAGATCCAAAGGTCCTCGATAAGCTTGGCTTCAAGCGTGGAATCTGGGAACGGCTAGCCGGAGACTGGAGCGGCTTTGGTGCAAGTTCGTTTATTCTTGTCGCAGAAGCGGCGATGCCGAAACATCCAGATAATATCACCATACTGGACGGCCCTGGAGTATGGCTGCGTTGCGTACGCGCGATCGGAGCTATGCGCCTAGTTGCAGCGGGGGACGTTGGAATGAGCGTGACATTCATTCAACGCGTTGCACGTTTCAACGTCGGGATAGGCGGTGTGACCTCCTACGGCGCCACGGTAGATACTAATGGCAATCCATATACTTGGTCCTCTACACAGCGCTCCCTATATGATTCGATATACGTAGCCTTATCGCGTCTTGAGAAAATTGGTTATAGCAAGGCCCCGGGAAACTTAGACTTGGCTCTGCGCGCTTTCATGGCAACATATGATCGTTTTCCGACAGCGCTGGATACTAAACTGGTCGATTCAATAACCGCATTGGAGGCTGTTCTCGGAACAGAAGCAGAGATCGCATTCAAACTGTCATTTAGGGTAGCGTTGTTACTCGCGTCTACCGATGAAGAGCGCGCGGCTTTGTTGAAGACAGTAAAGGGTTTTTACGACGCAAGGAGTCGACTCGTTCACGGTGGGCGGTTGGGGAAAAAACAAAGCGCTTTGCTTGCAGCGGTGGATGACCTCCGAGATATAGTCCGAAGGTTGCTTCGTTCTCTTGTACAATTTTCAGCGGGCGATGCAGGCAATATCGGCAAGAAATTCTTTGCAGAAGAGCTTGACACTGCTCTGGTCGACGCTAAAGCTCGGGATAAAGTGAGAAAGCTGCTGGGTTTAGTTTCATAGTTCGAGTAGAGAAAAACGAACCACTACATAATGATCCTAAACTACTGGCTGGTAGGTGTGCCATTTAGCAGCATTCTTGCTTGCTAAATGTTGTGTGCACCTCCCGGCTGTGGAGCCCGAGCGGCAAAAATGTAGCTGAAAGCGCTAAGCCGGTATGCAGGGGGAAAATGTCGAGGCTTTACAGGAGGTAAAACTCAAACATGACTAAGATTATCGACTGGAATATTGCTCAGCGCGAGGATGCGTGGCGTTATCTTATAAATTGCGATGCTGATCTGGCTTTGCTCCAGGAGGCGGCTCAGCCACCGGCTGATATTGCAAGTAATATAGAAGTCGATAGCGCTCCATGGCAGACATGCGGAAAAGGGCTGAATCGTCCATGGCGAGCGTCCGTTGTCCGACTCTCGGACCGCACTCAAATAGAATGGATCAGTTCAAGAGCGATGGATGAAGCCCGATGGGGTGATTTTGCAGTAAGTAGATTGGGAACACTTGCGGCAGCAATCGTCACGCCTTCAAATGGTAGCCCTTTTACTGTTGTTTCAATGTATGCACCATGGGAGAAACCTCATGTTTCAACAGGTAGTGGCTGGATATACGCAGATGCGTCAGTGCATCGATTAATATCTGACCTGTCTGTGTTCATTGGGCAACAGAACGGACATAGATTAATCGCGGCTGGCGATCTGAATATTCTGTATGGATATGGAGAGCACGGGAGTAATTATTGGGCGGCACGCTACGCAACGGTATTCGAAAGGATGACAGCATTAGGACTAGTTCTTATAGGCCCTCAGACTCCTAATGGATGTATTGCTGATCCGTGGCCAGAAGAACTACCATTTAATAGCAAGAATGTTCCCACGTATCACACAAATCACCAAACCAGTGCAACAGCTACAAGGCAACTGGATTTTGTATTTGCATCTAAATCCATGGCTGGTCAGATTTCAGTCCAAGCTATAAACGATCCCAAAAACTGGGGGTGTAGTGATCATTGCCGTCTGGAAATTCAGATAGCATGACGTCGGCTACGTACACTGTCATCGAGTCATTCCAAGATCCAGTTTCCCTAACACTGAAAGCTATTTTTCATAATCAATAGTCTAGGCAAGTCGGGGTGGCTGGCGAATTGCAGCTAGTGTTGAAAACTAGCCACTGGAGACGTCTGTTAGCAATGAAGTGTCTCTGACGTGTCTGGTACCATCTTAATAACTTCTAGCATCTGAGTGCAGAGATGACTACTGAAAACTATCGATTTTACTAGTACCACTAATTTGGAGATTTCCAGAAAAAATCTATAGTGGCCGCTTCGTCGAGTGTCTCTTGAACTCCGCCTTGATCTGGACTCATGAGAAATGCGATCTTCCACTCTGTAACTATTAGTAGCTGGCGCCTCACTCCGGATGTTTGGCACGCCGATTTTCAAAAGCTTGCAACCGTGAAAATTTCTGCAGGCAGTCTGCGGTAAGGACTGAAGTTAGCGAGCTACCCCAAAAGATTTCAGAAAATATCATCTGGCGACTGCGGCCGCCCATCTTACAGAACTGCGTATCACCCCAAGCCTAAGTTTCCTCATAATTGCTCGCACCGATGCAATATTTTGAGTTCCATAATCGGAATGAGGAATCCATGCACGAAGTTTACGTCCACGGCGCTCTGCTAGTCGCATAAGTTCCGATGTCAACTGTGAGGCATATCCATGCCTTCGCCAGTCTGGCCGTACAAAGAGTTCTTCAATGTCAAGAAAAGCCAATGTTTGTCTTTCTACTGCAAATGCCCACCCTATGATTTCATCAGCAGTACCATCGAAAATTTCCATGCCGTGCAGAGTGCCACCGAGAGGTTCCTCTATTTCCCATATTCTTAATGTTGTCGCACTACTATAAGCCACTGGCGGTAGAATATCCGCAGGAATCATAATCCATGCCTCTAATAACCGTGATAAAAAATACTCACGGGGTAGAAAACCATAGCCGTTGCAACCCCATTTTGCTCCCCAACTGTTCCAAAAATACAATGGATGATCTATTCCTTCGAAATATCTCTCAATTACGACAAGATGAGAATCTGTGATTGGTCTACCATCAGGTTTTGGAATAATACCCTTCGTATTATTCCAAGTAGAATCGATTTGAAATGCCACCAAAACCCCCGATAGATTAAAGATGCCGTTCTTGTTAGTCCGAAGTAAAGCAACGCAGTCATCATATGATCTAATGCGCATATATGCTAAAAGTCGACCATTTTTTTTTGCTTTTTCATCAAGGCCAGGTGGTTCGATTGGTGGCCAAGGGTCGCCCTTGAGGGGATAAGGCCAATCGTTCTCCTCTACAAAACCCCAGCCCTTTCTTACCCTTAATGAAGTGGATACCCATAATCCTGTGCCAGGCTTGCCAGGGTAGGTTCCTTCTAACTGACGGCTCCTTACAAACCCATATACTATACTAGGTTTCATTATGATCTAAATGATTATACCATGATCAATAATTGTGAAGAGGAATGACTTTTGCCTCTCATCTCCACCTACGAACCCTCATCGGTGTTATTTTAAGTTGGCAACAATTCCTGTTCGTCTCGTATGCTTACTATCTGGTTCCCTTCTCCCTATCCTCACGGAGACGCCCTTGCCTTTGGCTCATCATTTTGTTATCATCCGTTACTATGAATACCGTTGGTTCTCGCTCAGTGGACTTCCATTCCATAGGCTCATGGTGTTGCCGCGAGTACACAAGCCAATCCAGCTGCCATCTGCCCGCCGCTGATTTTATCATCGGACTTGATGCGTAAGCCTGCGAGTAGTTTTTTCCTTCCTGGAACTGACTGCGACCGTGGATATTTAAATGTCCGACAGTCAAGCTTTCTGCGACCGGCAAAACTGTATGTGGATCAGCTCTGGCAGACGTACGCGCCGTATGCAGATAGGCACTTCCGACAGGACGCCCGCAAACATTTTCTTCAACGCTACTGGGAGATGTATGTGACGGTAGCTTTAATGGATGCTGGTTTCACGCCAATCAAGCTGGCGGACGAAGGACCCGAGTTCTTCGTTGAGCTTGATGGACGGCGCGTCTGGATTGAGGCTATCGCTCCTAGAGGTGGGCATGGTCCTGACAAAGTTTTAGAGTTTCCGCCAGGCACAGCCTTTAATGTTCCCACCGAGCAAGTACTTCTTCGATACACGCATGCACTTGCGGAAAAACGTACCAAGTACCTGCGTGACGTTGAGAAGGGGATTGTCCGGTCCGACGATAGCTACGTCGTAGCGATCAATTGCCGGGAAATCCCCCACGCCCGCTATGGGGGTGTCATTCCTTACGCACTCCAAGCCTTTCTTCCTTTTGGCCCGCTAACAGCTGACTATGATCTTCAAACAGGAAAGATTATTAACAGGTACTTTACGAAAAGAGAGTCAATCAGCAAATTGAAGGGGACTAAGATTCCAACTACTGCTTTCCTCGATCCTTCATATGCATGCATTAGCGCCATCATTCATTCAGCAGTTGACGCTGCCAATGCCCCGGTAGTCTTTGGGGAAGACTTGTTCATACTCCACAATCCTATTGCGTCCCGGCCTATTCCAACAGCAACTTTCTCTCGCTGGCGTCAATACGTGTTTGCGGATAACCAGATTAGAATGATCGAGTCTGACCCGCGTAAGCCACGGCACGGGAAACGGAGTCGCTTTGCCCCGCTCTTTCCGCGCCGCTGATCCGCTTCACGTTCGCTTTACCTAATAGTTAGACCTTTTATAAGTCTGAATTACCAACAAAATCAGCAAGAAGGGTTGTACGAGGAAAAAATGAATCATATCTCAATAAATCCTGGCTGTTAAATATTTTCATGTTAAATATTTTCATTGAAGAAGCGCAGTAAAAGGAGTATCATTGTGGTTAAAGATTCATTAAGTAACGTTATTATGCTTGATAAGGGATAGTGCAAAATGTGCAGCCGTCTGTAGATTGTTTCCTCTGTTGTCACTTTTTTTAATAAATGACCGTTGTTTTCCCTAAAAAGGAAATATTAAATGGGAAAAAAGAGTACGAAGAAGATTATTAACAAGAGTATCTCAAACCCCTTTTCTACTGGCGCCGGCGGAGCAACTTTTGAACAATTAGTGGGTACTTCCTATCTAGTTTCACTGCTATACTTTGAAATACCGAACGGAATGGATGGCTTAATCGAAACAGTCAGTTTTCAGCAAAGATATAAAGGATATCTAGTTGATGACATTGTAGTTGAAACAAAAATAGATAATGTTGTTCATAAACTTTTTCTACAGGTAAAACATGCTATTACGTTTTCCGACAACAAGTTATTTAGAGATGTACTGAAAGACTGCTGGCGATTCTTTAATTCTACTGAATTTAGTTCGAAGAATGATAGGCTTGCTATTGGTGTTGAGATAGGGAGCTATCCCCGCATTATAGCAAAAAATTTACAAGGGCTATTGCAGTATGCTAAAACGTCCAATTGCGCCGAAGACTTCATAAAAATCACATCCAAGTTCAAAAATAAATCGCACTATTTGAAACTTTTTAGGACCATCTTGCTCAGACATAATCGAGGGCTTACGGACGAAAAACTTTGGCAATTCTTAAAATGCTTCATGGTCTTGCCCTTCGACCTTGAAAATGAGGGTAGCCGTGATAGCAATCATAATTGGAATAAGCTTATTAATCTATTGAAAAATAGAGACCCTGAAATGGCAAAATTAATTTTTGCAGCAATGACAGCAATGATTGCTGAATATGCTAAAAGTGCAGGGTCGATTGACTATGAAACTGCGATTTCAAGGCTTCCCGTGGGGGTTCAGCTTAATAATCCATCTAATGTTGATTTGGATCTGAGAACTATCAGAGGACATATTTTCAGACTCGTTGACAATCAAATACGCAAGCAAAAAAATAGCACAAAATATATTCCCAATGTTTTTATGGAAATTGACGATATCAAAGAAAAAGCAAGATATTTTACTGATCCTATACTTTTTTGGAACAAGATATTGGATGATGTTAAGCGATTTGATTTTAGCTTCCTCAATAAATACCTTAATGAACTCAGTATGCCACCATTTACTGTTACTATCCCCGGTCATCTTGACCGACCAATTCAGCTCAACGAATTTGATAAAAATAGCGAAGAATTGATTACATTCCTTGAGGATAAGATTAGAGTCCTTACCTCTTTAAGCAGTATAAATATACTTGCCAACGTTCCCGCTGAAAAAGCCTATTTCTTTGATCAGGTAAAATACAAATATGGGAATATGTGGACGTATACGAGAAAGACAGAACGGATTCTGGATTTCTTGAAATGCATTAATGCCAAAGTGCTGTTTCTTACATCTGCCGCCGGTCAGGGAAAAACGAATTTCATATGCGATTTAGTAGAAAACGTTATGATAAAAAAATCCTTATTGCCACTTTTTTTTACTGCATCCGATTTTAATAACGCAGATTTAAATGATATAGGCAAATATATTTCACAAAGACTGCTTCCCGATTCCATCGGGGGATCTTTCGGCGATGCAATGAAAAGAATTAGGGATATTTGTTATCGCGATAACTGCGTCTTCACGGTAATAATCGACGGACTCAATGAACACAAAGATGTTTCACTTTTTTCCCAGGCTCTGGAGTTATTTACGGAAACATTGATGAAGTACGATTTTGTCAAAGTTATTTTTACCTGTCGATCAGAATATTTCAATCAACGCTTTAGCAATTTTGAGCGAGCTAGCTTCAGCGATAAAACATTTTTTTTGAAGGATTTCAGCTGCGCTATGAATTCCACAAAAAAGAGGCGCATGCTGCATGCATATTTCAGGTTTTTCAGGCTTTCTGTTGGATCAATATGGGAATCTGCTTATAACAAACTGTCAAATGATCCTCTTCTCTTGAGAATATTCTGTCAAGCTTATGGTGATCATACATCGACAGCGTTAATACGTTTAGCGGAATTACGCGATATTTATAAAGAAAATCTATTCCGAAAATACTTTGAAGTGAAGCTTGACGAAATATATCGAAAGAGAATGGCTGTTTCTGACCCGCACATTGGAGACAAAATAATCCTGACAAAACTCCTCAGAAATATTGTGGAGTATATGCTTGAGCATCTTGTATTTATAGATATTTCTTTAGCAGCTATATTCCAAAAAGAATATGAGTCAGCATTAGGTTGGATTTTGGAAGAAAGCATAATATTAAGGAAAGATTTAAAAAAAGATGATTCGGGAATTCTTGACGAGTCAAGTGAGGTTTTGAACTTTACTTTTGATGAATTCAGGGATTTCCTAATATCCGATTACCTTATGCATACAATATATCCACGTAGCAAGGCTGATTTCGAAGCTATTACCGACGAACTCACCAAGCATACTCACCCAATTTCGGAAGGAGTGTGTAAGTACTTGTTTTATATTTCAAGAAGATTAAACAATCCAGAGCTCAATTCCATTCTGGCTACGAAAGAGTGGTTCAATAATATATTCCTGGAGTGTATTTTTTCAACGGATGACCGATTCATTACAGAGGGCGACATTGAAATGATTAAGCAGCATTTTAGACGGGATATTGCTTCATCCTCACAAACAACCATTGCATTAATTAACAGACATGATACAGAGACTTTTAGCAATCTCAATATCAATGTTCTGTTCGACATTCTTTCCGAAATAGATGAGTCTCAGTATATAAAATTGTTTGCTCCAATTTTTCCTAGTTCGAGAAACGCACCCCATACATATATAAGCCATGCTTCGTGGAAGTTACAAGACTTTATAAAGAATCTTGAAGACATTTTAGAGACTAGTGATTTTAAGAAATATCCTTACTACCACAAGCTTTTTGAAACATTGTTATTTATGTTGGGATTAAAGCATGATCACTTTGACTATATTACAATACGTGGTTTATATGAGAGTTATGCACTAAAGTATCCTGATATCGCCATTAAACAACTCGGGATCCATTCAAGTGTAAATAATAAGTCAATCTCCAACTCTATATGGACCATTCTCACGTATCTGATCCAGCGCGATATGATAATACCAGCAGAATTTATTAATGACAAAATACTAACTTTAAAGGGCTTAACCACTGAGGTGGCAGATAGTCTACAAGTTGATTCTGTGGTATTGGATTTTTTGTTGGTAATTATAAAAAAATTATCTCATTTACTCTCAACAGAAGAGTTGTCGTTTATAAGTCAACTTTGTGCTCAGTATCGTGGTAAGGGGAAGATATGATCTTTGATTATGAGGAGTATCACTATTTCATAGTTCTAGAAAAAACACTCAACAAACAATATTTTCTAGCAAAAGCACAAGTCGATGCAAATTCATTTGCTGGTGAACTCATGGCACGAATATATGATGCATTGACAGGAGAGATTATCAATGTGATTGATGAATATAGAAAATATTACGCCTTCGAATACAGAACTTTTGAAGAGTTTCTATTTAAAAAATATAGTATTGATGATCAGTTGATTAAGGACATCTCAAAAGAGATGCTGCACAATAAGATATTGTATCATGGTGAGAAATATTCGAATGGAGATTACTCTCTCGGACAACTGATATTCTCAAATGAAATGCTTCAGCGCATCAATCAAATCCTGAAGAGCAAGATAACAAAATGAAAATTAAAATAGATTTTGTAACCAATAGCTCATCCACATCCTTCATTCTGATTTCGAAGAATACATTAGATCAAAATAAATTCTTAGAATTAGTTGGAGTTTCTAATGCATCTGCCTTTAGATTTTTGTTTGAACAATTATACAACGCAGTCATGGCAAGCAAGAGACCCATAAGGGACTACTATCGTGACTATCGAAAGGGGGAAGCGCATGAAACTTTTGAGGCTTTCATAAAAGAAAAGTATTCGGAGGGAATACTTCAAAAGATTCTCAAGGCAGAAAGTGAAGGTAAGTCAGTCTATGCCGGCACTTTACGTAGCGATGAAGATATTGAGTCGTTCTTTTGCACAGATAGCTTCATAATTGAAAATGACGTTTTCTACCTAAATTGCCTAGAATGCGTATGGTGACTAAAGGCCCGCATAGCCACACTGTCGTAATGAAGAGATATCCTGATCAGAATTACTTCGTATACTTCAATCAAACAACCGGTTTATTTGCCAGGATCGAAGATGACGGTCATCGGGAACCTTTTTGGTCAAAACATGGTCCAGAATTATTAGACATATCAATTACAAACTGGTGTGACAGAAATTGCTCAATTTGTTACCGAAAATCTGGTACGAACGGCAGTCACATGCCTCTAACAGATTATGAAAATATCTTACAGCAGGCTAAAGATATGGACGTTCTGCAAATCGCATTGGGCGGCGGAAATCCTAATCAACATCCAGAATTCCCAGAAATACTCAAGCTGACAAGAGAAAGGTATGGGATTGTGCCGTCATATACGACGAATGGAAGGGGTCTCAATAAGAATGTGTTAAGTGCTACGAAGAATTACTGCGGTGCTGTCGCTGTGAGTGTATACTACCCTCAGGCTGAGCTAGAAGAGGCTATCAAACTCTTTGCTGACTACAAAATAAAGACCAATCTGCACTTCATTCTTCATAAAGAAAGCATAACGAAAGCTATCAAATTACTCGATCATTGTAAATTTGCTGATAAGATTAATGCTATCATTTTTCTCAATTATAAACCTATGGGAAGACATGCAGATCCGACATTGTTGCTTAAGAACAATGAACACTTGCCACATCTTTTTGATATTATTAGTAATAGTAATAGAGACTTTCCATTTAAAATTGGTTTTGATTGTTGTAGCATTTCTGGGATTGTTAAGTATATGCATATAAACCCAGTCTATTACGAGGCATGTGAAGCCGCTAGGTTTTCAGCATTTGTCTCGGAAGATTTGAGAATGTACCCTTGCTCGTTTATGATTGATAAAATAGAGGGTATTAATTTGAGAAAGATTCAAATGTCATTTGCTTGGGAATACGGAGATTGCTTCAGAGACGTGAGGAGCAGATTGGCCGGCCAGAATTGCAATGGATGCAATTCCGTTATGAATTGTCTCGGTGGATGCCCCCTTTTCAAGGAGATCAACCTTTGTAATGCTTGACTACATTATTCACCTGGTGGATTAGTTGGCAGTCCTACTCGATTACCGTTAGCGAATAGCTTTATAACCGAAAAAAGAGCAACTATTACCATTCGAAAGCGCGAGATAAAGCTGTCGCCTAAAAAATGTTGGTTTCAGTGAGTAACCGATGCCTTCCATTTCTTAAAGATCTCGATTCGTTAACAAACAGCCTATGTATGAGACCGCCCTGCTCACGCTCTTCTATTTAAAAATCTGGAGTGTTTTAGTGAACACTTGTTGGTTTTTGCTTTATCACCTGGCAAACTTCCAGACAGATTCAAAATGCATTTCCATTTCCCTTTTTGAAAGAGTAACCTATTCCGAATAGTTACCCTTAACCTATATCGAACCTGATAAGCTCCATGAGGCATCTATTCAAGCTGCCAGTAGAATATAGAGGATCATACAAAAGATCGAAACAAGAAACGTTCTGCCAAGCATTTCGAGTACTAGTAACAATTCAATCTGCCGGGTAGATGGCTCTTCTATATCTACTTCAGCCGATACCATGAGCTTTTCTATCTTGCCCCTCATGCGTTCCGAAATATTTACCGTATAGTATCGATTAATCATATGAATATTCATTGCAAATATCCAAAGACCGAAGAACTTTATCCACATTATTTCCCCCCCCTCGAAGATGACAAAAGCTACTTAATGTTTCAACTGCATTTTGTCAAGGGAAGTGCAAATAAAGTATTGGATTTAGTTCCGATATTCTGATTGAATGATTCGAATGAAAAGGGTAAAAGAATACAATTTTATGTGCCGACCAAGTATTGTAAGTCTCCCGGCCTACAATCAGCGATCATGTAATTTGAAGAATGATTAACGGTATAAGAAATTATTTTGAACCTAGTATTTAAGAATTGAATTAACTGTGAATAATAATTAGAAATAAATTCGAAATATTTTTAGTAAAAAATAAATTTAATAAAAAACCTTAAAAAATAGTTGCAATTTAGCAAATGAATGTGGTTCAATTAAATCAATACGGGACGGATCGCAGTGATGTGAACCGCACACCGCATAGGGGACCTCGATGTACTGGCACCTTATGCGGAACCCGCCACGGCAATATAAATGTAGTAAGATGCCGTTGGAAATGAGTGACGCCCAGAGATGGCCGCACTTCTAGAGCATTATGCTAGGAGTGCGGCCTTTTTATTTGCTTTGAAAAATTTAGCTTCTGATTCTGTTGGGGCTGTCCCCAAAAGGAGGTTCTATGATACGGATACTTTTTACTATGGTGAAAATCAGCGATGAAGGGAATGCGTACGGTTTCAACAGAATTGACATCATTGCCCTGAATTATGACGGTGATTGGGGTGCTATTGCGCGGAATGATGATAGTGAAACACTTGATTACTATGCTTTAATTGACCTTGAGCTGGTAATGTTTGGCGACCCGGGGACTGGGGAACGCTGGTACAAGGTGGCGGACTAACGATACACACAATGGGCGGAGATCACAATAGAACGTAATTAAGACTTAGACCACAAGGAATCTAAATTATGCTCTACAAGTGCGGGTTTTGTATTGTTAAAAACATTTTTGGAGGACAGGAAATGGGCAGAGCAACTGACTTGAACGGTTTATTCAAACAGGCCATTGCAATCAGGAACGTTTTGGCGATGGCCGGATTAGATGTGGATATCTTCAAGACGCGAGAAATTCTTGCTCAGGTTTTCGGAGTAAAAAGTTGGGACTTTCTCGTTGCCAGCTATAAGGAAAATGATGAAGACTACAAAGATGACCTTTATGTCATTTTATCCTACGCGATGAGAGCGCTGGTGAGCATCGCGTTTCATGAGAAGACCGGAAAGCCCACACCCTGTAGCCTGCTCAGAGATGAGAGAACAAATAAATTATACGGGATAAGAGTTGTCAGTCCGTGCCATCCGAGGGCTGTCGAGTTCACCATTGATGAATACTCCAGAGAAGAAATTGGTTTTCTTCTTGGGAATGAGATAGCTATGGCGCTCGGGCCTGACAAGTACCCCGATAGCCTGGACTTTGGGCTGGAATGATGAATGCAAGTGGTGAAAACACCGCTGTGGTGCATTCGGATGTCCATGAGTTTGTGCGTTATTGGACTGTTAAAGAGGATTGCTCCTCGATTCAGAAACGGTTGGTTGGACGCCGGGTGGTTCCGATAAATGGAAGTCTGATTCATGTGTTATAAGGCAAAGATTTCAGACAATGTTTATAAATACATCAGTAAATGAGAAGGAGTGAACATGAATCTTCGAACTGCAAAACTGGAAGCGATAACAAAGGAGATGGGCAGACGTCTCGAGGCAGCGGTCCGCGAGGAAGATATGGAAACAATGGCAGACATGTTCGACCAGCTCGAAACCCTGGCGTTTTATGCCATCATAGCTCTTGGTCTTGATGAATCAAAGTCGTTAGAGGGAGTCGATATTTTTTGCGACCATTTGAGGGAAAAAGTGACATATTTCATTAACCGTCAGAATATCAATGTCAATTAATCGGCACTGATTGAGCCACTATCGGCATCGTGGAGGCACCGACTATTGCCTGGCTCATGTATAAGCTTGCTCCTTACCAGGGGTAGCGACTAAGGACGCTACGGCAGGGTCGGTGCATTAGTGGATAGTAAGGCGACGAAGTATAACAATAACACCTTGTGATGGCCACCGAAGGGTAAAAGAATAGAGAATAGTTATGCAAGACATACATTTTGAAACGCGGAGTATAAGCGTTTTAGAATCGACGTGCAAAATTAGCATACACGAACGATTCCGGGACGAAATCGCTGCGGATAAAAAAGCAAAACTGTCGATGCTGTTGTCAGGCAGCGCAGGTGGATTATTCTATTTCCCGATAATGTTGGCTGACAACAAGGGATCACTAGTGCTTATAGCACGTCAATGGGTGTGGGCCGAGCATATGGCAAAAGGCCGTTACAAATTTCAGGTGATGGTGATTTTTGACGAAAGCTTGCTTCCAATAATATTTGAGGCCGATGACGCTGAAATACAAAGGCTAACAGATGATATGGCTGCGGACAACTCAAGGCGCAATACGACGCGGGATAGAGAAAAATGCCGAGCAACAGGCAGGATTTGTCCCGTCTGCGGAGGAGTCCTTCGTCAACCTCGTAGCAAAAAAGATCGTGTAATAAACGGCGAGCAGCATATTATAAGTTGCGAAAATAACGTGAAGGATAAAACGTCCAAACATTATGACACTAAATGCAATTTTGTGATGAGCCTGACGGACGCAGAGATAATAAAGTTTAAAAAATATGAATTGAATATTAACGACATACTCGAAAAGAGCGATGAAGTATGCAAAAAATGCCCGAGCAAACTTTATAAGAGGACAATTACTCTTACGTCCCAGGTAACCGATACCGGTTCATTCCCAGGTAATGGAGACCACCATTTTTATAATACTACGTCTGCCTTATTTTTAAACTGACATTTTTTATCTCGATCTTGCCTTTTAGCCTGTAGCTGCTCCCCTTGAAAAGGGAGATATCCGCCCGGTCGAATATCCGGTCGATCGTTGCATTGGCGATGACCGGATCTGGAAACACCTGCGGCCATTCATCTATATCCCTGTTGGATGTGAGTATCATTGCCGAGCTATGTTTTCTCCTGTCCAGAAGGTCGAATATTTCCTCCGCAACTTCCCGGCTCATGGTGGTCACTCCCCAATCATCGAATATCCATAGTCGTGCCGACAGGATTTTTTTGAATAAGATATCGAGATTGTTTTTGGTCTTAGCCCGCAGAATATCCTCAGCCAGCCTTTTGATGCTGTTGCAATAGACACGGTATCCTCTGTTTGCTGCCAACACTCCTATAGCCAGAGCAAGATGGGTCTTTCCTGTGCCGGGCTGCCCAAGGAAAAGACATATCTGGTTGTTTGCAATGAACTCCAGTGTAGCAATCTGCCGAATCTTATCTTCATCGATCTGAGGATTGAAGGACCAGTCGAAGGTTTCCAACGTAGTGATCTCTGGGAAGTTAGCCTTCTTTATGCGGGCCATTAGCGCCTTTTCCCTCCTGGAATCGATTTCTCGTTCCAGCAGATCGCTGATCCAGGATAGTGATACTGCTTTTTTGTGATGATCAAGAACATCCTGCAGCTCTGTTGCGGCTGTATGAAGCTTGAGTGTTTTGAACTGACTTCGTACTGTCTCAGTGTTCATTGTTACCTCCAAAAGTTAATATTTGTTGATACTCCTGTATGGGCCTTACGAATTTGGATGTCTTTATGTCGGCTGCGGATGATTCGTTTCTGTCTTGTTTCAGTCCTGTTGCCTTAAGCTGTAGAAACGTCAGGATGCTCCGGTAGCTCATCGCATCCACAGACAAGGCCTTCTGGCAGGCTTCATTAATGTCATCGGCAGAGTATTTCTTGTCGAGCGACAGTATGCCCCATACCTTTCGGGTATCAATGAAGCCGTTGCCCTGTATTAGCAGCCTGACAATGATCTCCTCCACATACGGCCCAAGTCTCGCCGCTCTCTTTCTGTAATAGGACCCCTCCAAGATTGAACGTTGCCATGGTGCCTTGTGACATTCCTTGGTGCTTTTGGATATATTGGGGTCGGTGATGCGATCGTGCAACTCTATCAGTTTGCCTTTGTGATAGATGCTTACCTGAGTGGAGTTGCCGATTACTATAACCTTCTGACCCCGGTAATCTTCTTCTACCGAATAGTATTTACTCCTGAAACGGACATGGCTGTCCCTCCTAACGGTGCCTTCGTTGAACTCTTCAATGTCATAGGCGATCGCGGGCAACGGCTTCAATGCCTCCGCTTCTTCTTCTGAAAACACATCCACCGGTCTTCTGCGTGTTGTGCCGTGGATACGTTCATTGGCGATGCCGACCTTTTTGTTAACGCACTGCTGTGATTCGTCCAGCCCGCGCCACACATTTCCGTGTGCCTCATATAATCTCCTGCCGAAAGGCACCATCCGTTCCACACGACCCTTCAATTCCGGTGCGCCCGGCGGCAGACATTCAATCATCGTACCGTAATGTGCAGCAAACCGCTCATAAACAGGATTCAGTAGAGGTTCGTATTTGGAGGCCTCAAGCGCAAAACATTTCGGGTTATCGGAAACGATTCTCCTCGGTACACCGCCCAGTTCCCTAAACATTTCCTCCAAAGTGGCAAGCGTGGTCGGTACATCATATGACCATACGAGATGTATCAACATGTACCTCGAATAACCTAGAACTCCGATAAACATCCATAAGTTACGTTTTTTACCAGTCAGAGGATCGATAACGTGTCGGAGTTTGCCCCAGTCGATTATGAGCGCCTCACCAGGGGCATAAACGATCTCCTGGACAAGTGTCCTCCTGGCATTCTCGCCAATGTCTATTAGTTTGTGGCGGTGCAGGAACCGGTAAAAGCTTGAACGGCCTGTATTTACCGGCAGTTCTTCAAAAATGGTAATAGGCTGCCAGCCGGCCCGCAGCCGGTCTTCGATCCACGGTCTCCGCTCTTGCAACTGCAGGTCTGCTTCCGATGTTCTTAATGACCGGCCGTCAACCGGATCAGGAAAAATGGCTTCGGGAAAAGCAGGAATAGGCGCCGTTCCGTCGAGATATCCGTATTCCCGCGCTTTCTCCTTTATGTGGGATACACGGTTCTTCCCCACCTTAAGGTCTCTGCAAATGGCATTGAATCCCTTGCCTGATACCAGTTGCTCGACTATCTTTCTCTCCATTAAACGCCTCCTGCTCTTGCTCGTCATGACGTCCTCCGTTCCAAATAGTTAGGACATCATAACTGCTTCTACAGGTGGTCTCGTTTATCTGGGAATAGACCCCCGAAAACCGGTCTCGCTTTGGTGGGAATGGATACCTTAAAACCGGTATCGTTTATGTGGGAATTGCACCCCTAAAATCGGTATCAAGTAGCTGGGACGTAACAAATTA
Organism: uncultured Nitrospiraceae bacterium; assembly: GCA_963736105.1. GTDB lineage: Bacteria > Nitrospirota > Thermodesulfovibrionia > Thermodesulfovibrionales > Dissulfurispiraceae > Fen-1308. The sequence continues at coordinate 189,555 of CAVTNL010000002.1, forward strand.
CTAAATTTAGTGGTGTATCTGCGAAGATGCGTTGCAGAAATGCATATAAATCCGAAAACCCATGTACTTATAGCAGGGAGATTATCTGATATGGCATTCATCGACATTATCGACAAACTTTACAAAGTCATCTTACCTTCTCAGCCGCCGAGAGCACCTCAAGGTAAATTCTTCTTGTACCCTGCTGCGGATGAGATAATTGCGGCGGTTCTGACCGCTCATTCAATAAATCAGATTGCTGCCATACAACATGTGGAGATTCAGGAAGCAATACTATTTATCTTGCGACTTGTGAAGACCCCGGAGGATCTGAAAGGCGCTAGTTTGATCGAAAAAGCTGTGAGCTATCTGATTTCGCAGGCCCTTGATGAGATTAGTGCGCCTGGGCCGGACGTCATCACCATGACGGCAATTCAAGCTGCCTGGTTCACAATGCTCAAAAAAAACGCATCAGATTTCAAAACTATATATGCAAAGCGGCCTCGAGTCGAAGACTCCTCAATATTCTTCTTCCACCTGCTAGCGGCCGGCCTGGGGCGTAATAAACCGCTGCCACGCTTTTATTCGGCATATGCATACCATGCTCACAAAAGTTTGAGTAAACTTTTCGCAGACAAGGGAGAAGACTCCAGCAAGGATGCCTACGCACTCTCAGCCCGCTACTTCTTTACAAATGTTCATGATGTAATATCCTCAATAACTGATTATCCGCCTGAAATGCCGGATGAATATTTTGTGCTCTTCGCGCGGCAATTCGACATCGAAAAAAAGAACAGTTACGAAGGCGACCTGTCCGATCTTGCAAAATCCCACTCACGCAGGCTTAAGCGACTTTTTGCAGGGCTAACAATCAGCCCGCATATGCTGTCAGCTGCCGGGCAGACGCAAGATAGGCCAAGAGAAAGGCCTAAAGTAAAGAGGCGAACGATTCTTGATCCCGAGCCGGTGAACGGTACACCTGTGATATTAAGCCCAAAAGAGGAGCCCCCTTCTTTTACCAAACATGTTTTCAGAGTTCCAAGTGACAGTGGAGGTGGAGAGGATGAGGTAGGCGGACATTTTGAGGCCCCCCCGGAGGTGGAAGTAATCGAACAAGAGGGTGCAGAACATGTCACCCGAGAAAAACCAACTCTGAAAAATGCTTGGGCGGATTTGATAAATCTGCGAAGTTTTATTTTTCCGTGGGACTCCACGTATCTCTCCCTTTATCACTATTCTCTTCTTGCGCGTAGGGCGGAAGAGTTATTTGGCACAACACCTTTGAATGACACCATCATTACATATATAGATGTACTGGCCGGGACCGGAATGGACCCGCGGCAACTCTTTGACCTCTCCACCAAAGAGCATACAGCTGGGAGCGCCGCTCCAAGACTGAAAAAGCATGATGGCCGTTTATTCATTATTATCGGGTCCATCATAAAACATAAGTCAGAGTTTCATAGCAATTACTGCCCAAGAGTGTCAGAGGATGTTTGGGTTCCACTTTCCGTTAGCGTCGCCGAAAAGGTTTTATCGATCCGGACGCACGGTGCTGATTTTGTTTTTAGTTACACGGAAGATGGAAGAGTTAAGCGGCTTTCGCTTCTCGACGTCGAAAAATACCTTGATATCATAAACCAAGCATTTGCTACAAAAATTACGCCGGAAAAAATCTCAAGGTCATTTCTCCCGTTATATCATGGCCACTTCGACCTGGACCCGCTCATTTGTGTCCTGGTGAGCGGACAGGATTATTACAGGCTCTATCGCACTCAACTGCACTATGTACACATTCCCCACGAAAGATTTCAAAGAGAGTATCTCCTTGCATACGAAACTGCACAGGAGGCCATCAGACACAATACGGGCGAATGCATTCGGCTGGGATTCTTCGAAGGTACCGTGATACCGGAGCGAGGGCCAATAACTTCTCTTAACACTGAACGTGAAAAGGAGAACTTAACTCCTGTCGAGCTTGACGGAAATGAAGATGTTCAAAAGCTTGAGTTCGGGTACGGATCGCCAATTATCTGCGAGAAAGATTACATAATAGTCGCCGTCAAGAAACTGGGGAATGCGATAAACTCCACAGCCGATCCAATAATTCGTCACAATCTACAAACTATCTTTCTATATATCTATGTGCAGTTCTGTGCTTGTCTCAGACCACGTAACGACCCGGAAATCGACTGGTCCGATCTGAAGAATACCGGCACTGTCACGATATGCGACAAACAAAGCGCAAAATACAAAGAGGAGCGATCTATCCATCTGCTTCAAATTATGAGCTTGTTTCTGAAAGGATTCGAGTCTGATGTCGCCAGACTGAGATTACACTTGATGAGTCACCGCTCGCCAGAAGCCCTCGCAAGACAGAACGACAGGGTCTTTTTCTTTGTGGATGAAAAGAGCGGGCTGCCTGTTGATTTCACACTCAAGCAAATGAATGAATATCTTAACGCCATTGACGTCGACTGTACGCTGCCCCCTAACTTTCCGAGGCACTATACCAGCAATTATTTATATGCTTGCGGCGTGCCTCTGGAAGTCATCGAATATTGGATGGGACACCAGCACTCTGGCAGGGAAATCCTGAACGTAACATCCAGCACTGATTTAGCAGCTATCGCAAAACTAGTAATCCCACATATAGAGAAGCTAGTTGACGAACTCGGTTTTATAAAGGAGATAGACACGTGGAAGAACCTATAGGGGGGACGCCGGATACTGGGATCGATATGTTAGAGCCTATTGAGACTCATATACGAGAAAAGGCTCAGGGTATTGCTGAGAAGAAGTCGATACCTGAACAAGTCCTTAACCGTGTTGCCGGGGTTCTGATCGAAAAAATTCGCGAGAAATCCCTAAAGAAGCATGATTACCTCAAGCACAAGCCGTTAATATTACATAAGTCCGACGTGAAGGAGATAGGAGATAATCTTATAATTGGTAATCCAGCCTCTTACCAGACATGGCTTCATCGCGACAGCTTTAATCGAGTCGTTTTCGTCCTTAACATAGATCGCACAATGAAAGCACCTTTTTTTAATATTCCCCAACAAATCCAGCGAATGCTAATCATCCATGTTGATCATAAAATGTTAAAGAATCTTGAGTATATTATTGCGATTAGAGAGGACCTCCTAGCGTTCAACATGGGTGAGATCCCAGACGAAAGGGACGAGACGGACGATTGCCTCTGTTCTTTTCTCGCGGCTGCGATGCTTTTTGGAAAGATGACATTCCCAGGGGTTGAAAAAATCTTTGCATGGCTAGAATTCTGCGATATATCACTTTCACCGATATCCCTAAGTTTGAAGCTAAACAAAGCCGACAAAAGGGATATCGCAGCTTTCTGCCGCAACTTTCTGCCGGCGCCAGCCTCGAATTACTTCCTGAGACTGATGCTTTCTTGTTCCAAAAGCGATAGGGCGGAACGGGGACGATCCAAATTACGGCCGAACGATATTGCCTTTCCAGGATGGCGGGATAGGATAGAGAAAATCCATTATATCTTCATGAAATGGACCAAGAAGAGATTGCAATTGCTGGGTCTCGACACTCCGCATGGGGTATCAATAGAGACGTTTAGAGAGGCCTCCATGTTACTGTCAATAATTACTCTGCCGGATTCAGGAGAACGGTTGTATCCTCCTTTCCTTCTGTCGGTGCTTTCCAAGGGGATAACCAGCGATTCTGTGGCTTGGCCATACTTTATTCATTGTCCTGAGCCGTTCGCCTTCGAAGCGACGAATCAAAAAGACTGCTCTTTAAGGAACTCAGTTAAAAAGGGGAAGACTTCAACGCCATTTCAGGACGCCATGGCAGAGGTCAAGTCCTTAATTCGGACACCGCTTCGGACTGCAAACCTTGGTAATACGCAATCTTTACGCGCACAAAGGAGGAAGATTGTTTCTGGGCTGAAATCGATTAAAGAAAGCTGCAGAGACAGCGTGGAATCGGCGGAGTACGAAAATCTTGTGTTCTTCGTAGAGTGGCTCGAATCTCTCTTCTCCCAATCGAAGCCTTCTATCAAGACCATTACGAATTACGCAAAGGATGCAGAGGAATTACTGACTATCGCCCCGGTGGATGGATCTATAATAACTCTCGGTTCCGAACTGGAGACGCTTTTGCGGCAAGTTCTGGATGAGAAGAAATCGGCGGCCGTGACAAACGGGCTCAGGTCTTTTCTGTTCTATCTCGAGACGGTTACAGGTACTTTCAAAACCCCCAGAAGGTTGCACAAGGAGGAGATGCCCTCCCAGAAACCCTTGGTTTTCCCGGAACAGGTTCAAGCCGCCCTCAACAATATGGGTCTGTTCTTTTTTCGACACCTTGGCAGATACTCAAAGCAGGAAGCCTATATCAAAAATTACCGTATCGCATCTCACAAATCAGAAATTATCTTTCACCTTGTGATGCTCGCCTTTTATGCGGGTCTTAGGATTGTCGAGTTTAGAGCTCTGTTGATCGGTAACGTCATATACGATGATGGGATCATGCTTTGCGTTACAACCTCAAAAACTTCAAATGGAGTGAGGAATATTCCATTATCGATTTTGATGCCCCAATGGTATCTTGAGGAATTTCTTGCATACTGGAGGAGGAGAAAAAGTAGCGCTAGGGCAGATGGCCTTCTTTTCCCATGGCTTAACGAAGGATTCGTCAGTAAAAGTTTTTTAACTAACGAAATCAATCGCCTTTTTGAATCGGTCGGAGTGCCCAAGGTAACGGCTCATATCCTCAGGCACGCTTTCCCCAATTGGTTCCTTTTAAGGTGGTTTTTCATCTTCTATCCAGAATATAAAGCCGATGATATCCCGTGTCTAGGGTACGAGCTATTTAATGAGGAACCGTTGACTAGATTCAAAAGGCTCTTCCCACGCGATTGCTTCTCCGAAAGGCAGTCTCCGATTACCCATGCCTTGGCTGTCCTTGCCCGTCTTCTGGGGCATGGTGGGCCCATTGTTACCCTCGAAAAATATGTTCATGTCACGGACTGGATATTCTATTTTATGTCAAGAGGTTTCGAAGAAAGGAAGATATCAATCACTTCCCGCCAAGCGGAGCAATTGCTGCAAGTATCTAACCCCACACTTCCGGATGCATTAAAAGGGAGGGTAAAGAAAACACTTTCCTATAAAGAAATACTGTATTATCAGGTCGAAGAATTTAAACAAAGGAACTGGCGAGCAAGCCGATTCATGTTTGGCTCGGATTCGAAGCTTGCTGAGTAAACAAGCCTCAGAAGGAGGGCGATGAGTATAGCCGGTAATCATCTGTGGTTGTTTCGAGACTCCACCCTGCTATACGTAACATAACCTGCTTTTTCTTAGGTTTTCAGTTAGTTAGTACGGGTTTCTGCAGCCCTCTTTTACCTGATTTAGAGACATTTTCACTTATTGGCAAGGTTCTTTGCAAGACAACATTGATCGCCTTATAGTAATCGCGCTGCACTTTGAGATTGGAAACTCTACAGTAGCACTGGGTTGTTGTAATCTTGCTATGGCCCAAAATATCCTGAATAGTGACGAGAGCGGCATCCGCGTTTAACAGTTGCGTTGCCATGGTGTGTCTCAAATGATGACAGGACACTTGTATCCCAGTCTTCTGTGCATAGTATTCTATTCTCTTTTGGATTCCGCGCACTGATATCGGCTTTCCTCTCAGCGGCCCCTTTTGTACTAAGAACACTTTTTTCTCTTTAGAGAATTTCCGTTTCTGCATGTACGCCTGCAAGGCTCTCAGAGCATCTTCGCTGAGATAGACAACCCTGTCCTTGCTGCCCTTCCCATTGAACACATAAAGCTGTCTGCTGCGATAATCTATCGCATCTGCAGTCAGGCGTGAAACCTCTTCAACACGCAGGCCACATCTGAGCATCAGCATGAACATGGCCCGATCCCTGGTATCATCAATTCTTTTGAATAGCGTCGCGACCTGCTCGTCCCTGAGATGTTTGGGCAGTGGTCTGGGTAGACGAAGTCTGTAATTCTTTCTCACCGGATTGATAAGAGGCAATCTCTCATCTTCGATCAGATATTCGTAAAAGGCATGGATGCAGCCCATATGACAGTTAACGGTCTTTGGTTTTTTTCTATGTCTCAACAGATGGTCCATATACGCATCGGTTTCCTTGATAGTCACCTCTTCTATAGGAACCTGGAGCGAGCCGCTGAAGTGAGCGAGGATATTCATGTAGTTTCTTACAGTGTGAGACGAACAGTTCCGTCGCTTCAGGAATCTCCGATACATGCCAATCGCATCAGTAAGCTCCATGAATGCCTCCCTGCTCGATGATTTCCATGGCGCGAAAGTATTCCTCTTCCCGGCTCTTATCAGTGAGACGGGCATACCTCCTGGTCATCTCCATCTCGCTATGACCCATCAGCACTTGCAGACATTCCAGACGCATGCCCGCATTGAGCAGCTCGCTTGCAAAGGTATGCCTAAGACTATGGATACTGTAGCCTTTGTGTTGGAGCTCTGTTTGTCGCAAATATTGTGCAAAGATATTCCAGGCCGAGCTGTAACATAGGCCACGGTTCAAGCCATGAAAGAGATATTCTTTTGTCTTGTCTCTCTTTCCCATCCAGAGCTTTAAGGCCATCAGAACATCGTCGCTCAGATAGACCACTCGCCCAAGACAGTTCTTTTCTCCCTCATAGATGTTTATCTTTCTCTCATTGATATCAAGGTCTATCATCTTGACGTCAAGCACTTCACCGATTCTCATGCCTGTTCGTAAAAGGACGAGAATCAGCGCACGGTCACGAGTCTCTTTAATGGCACCGAGAAGTTTTCTGATATCCTCTGGGGCAATGGCCCTCGGCAAGAATTCCGGAACACTCAGTTTGATTTTTCGTTTGAGTATACGAGCGTCAATGATATCCTCATCGATAAGATACCTTATGAAAGCCCACAGCTGATGAAGTCGTGTTCTGACCGTTGTGACTTTGAGTCCTCGATCCTGCTCGTGTTCGACAAACGCCTCGATATCACCACTGACTACATCTTGCAGATGGCTCTTCCCCATGTCGGCATAGAAAATGAGAAAGGAAACCACAGCGTTAAAGCTCCCCTTAAGAGTGCTTGGCTTGTGGTTCATTCTCGACTTGTGGCGTATGTAGCTCTCGAAGTGCTCCTTGCCGGGAAGGTCCAGTATGAGGATCTTTTTGAGAATACGATCGATAGGAGACTCTGCTACTTTAGGAGAGTCTGCGCTGTAAAAATCTACTGCTGCGATTTCACAGATGATTGCTCTGAGAATTGCACTCGACGGGGTCATTGCTCCTCCTCTTTCATATTGAAAAAGCAGGATTAATGATGACCCCTAGAGGTTCTAAGAATCAATCCATTTTGTTACGTATAGCACCCTGCTAATCGCGATTTTCCAGTTTTCGGTAGTGTAATGATTACCGAATGTACTATCTATTGTTGCCAGAAAATTGACGAATTTGTTGCATGTCGTAATTATCGCGGCAGCAGCATTGAGGTTGGAGGCTAGCTTCCCACTTATTATCATTACCGCTGAGACACGGCTCTTTATTCAAGCTTTCTTTTGGAAATCGAGATTGAGACTGTCAGCGAAGAATGTTTATGCCTACTAAATAATTATGAATGCGCTCAGTAAGCCTAAATCGATGCTTAAATAATCTTTCGTAGCTGTTTATTGAGTGAATCCTGTAAGGCGGCGGTATCGCGCCAATTAGTTATGATATATTCGATAACTAGCGCTCAGCTGAACGTTTATACACCCACATGTCGGTGCAACTAACATGGCGTCTCTGCTAATCTGCTTCTTTATGCGATGAGTTTAGATTCCAGCTACTATATGCGGAGTGCTTAAATTGTAATCCAGATTTTTTATCTTGGCATGTGCCAACCTAGTATTTTTTCAATTATTTTTCTTTTTAGTTTCAAGTCAAACTGAAAAAGATAGTTGCCCCTTTTCCCTCTGTGCCCTCTGCCCAGACTTTTCCTCCGTGACGGTGTATGATACGCTCGACAATGGTAAGTCCTATCCCCGTACCCTCGAACGCCGACTCAGGATGGAGCCTATGGAAGGGCAAGAACATTTTCCCGGCAAATTTCTGGTCGAACCCGACACCGTTGTCCGCAACATAATAAATGACTTTGCCATCCCGCTCCACGGATCCGAATTATATACGGGCCAGCCCGGTTTTTGCTGTAAACTTCCATGCGTTACCGAACAGGTTCGAAAGGATAACTTCAAGCAGCCCGCGGTCGGCGAAGGCGGTCAGTTCCTTCCTTGATATTCACCTCCGCGCTTCTGCCAAGATTGCTCTCGAGCAGTTCCGCAACTATGAATTCTGCCATCGCGTTCATATTGACCTCTCTCCGCTGAATCTCCTGCCTTGAGACTCAAATGCAGTCAAGTTCACCAGTACGCGTCCTCAGGCAGAAATCAAAATCGGATGCAAAGACGAGGACGACAAATACACCTTCTTCATCTCGGACAATGGCGTTGGGTTTGACATGAAATATGCGGATAGACTCTTCGGAGTATTCCAGCGACTGCATACTCAGGAGGAGTTTGAAGGTACAGGAATAGGGCTTGCAAATGTGCAGCGGATCATAGCGCGCCATGGCTGAAGAGTCTGGGCCGAAGGTGCAGTTGGACAGGGCGCGACGTTTTACTTTACGTTGCCAAAAATAAAAGAGAAATAGCATCCCACATTGAAGTCTATAGATGATGGAAACAATGTGTAAATGAGCCATGTCCACCAGAATCTGTACAGATTATTAACTCGGCAACTAAACAGGTCAATAATATGTTAAGATGTATGCATGGAAAAGACCGATGCACGGACATTAAGTCAGGATGCGCAGTATCAGATTCGGCGGCAGGTAGTGAAGTTACGGCAGCGTGGCATGTCGTACGCCGAGATAGCCGACGTGGTAGGAGTTGCCCTATCTTATGCCTGCCGAGTGTACAAGAGATATGAACGCGAAGGGATGCAGGGGATATCAAAGGGACAGCGAGGTCGCAGGACAGGGCAGCAGAGGACGCTTGGCAAAGAACAAGAGGCGGCAGTACAGAAGACCATACAGGATAGGACACCAGATCAGGTGAAGATGCCGTTTGCCCTGTGGACCCGTCAGGCGGTACAGGAGCTGATCAGGCGTCAGCACGGCATAAAAATGCCAATCCGGACGGTAGGGGAATATCTTATGCGGTGGGGTTTTACGCCACAGAAGCCAATCCGCAAGGCATATGAGCAGAGACCGGAGTGCGTTCAGAAGTGGCTTAAGGAGCAGTATCCCGAGATAACCAAGCGCGCAAAAGATGAAGGAGCTGAAATCAGCTGGTGTGATGAGACCGGACTGCGAAATGACGAAAACAGGGCCAAAGGGTATGCGCCAAAAGGGAAGACGCCTACTATTAGGCTGAACGCCAATCGGACGAGTATGAGTATGGTTTCGGCAATTACGAATCAGGGCAAAGTGCGGTTTATGATATATAAAGAAGCGATGAATGCGGATCTGATGATTCAGTTCATGGAGAGACTAATCCGGGATACCGGGCGAAAAGCGTTCTTGATCGTAGATAACCTGAAGACTCATCACAGCAAGATCGTCAAGGAATGGCTTCAGGAGCACACAGAACAGATCGAAGTGTTCTACTTACCCTCGTACTCACCAGAGTTGAACCCTGACGAATATCTGAACTGTGATCTCAAATATGCTGTGCATTCAGGATTGCCAGCACGCAATAACAAAGAATTGAAACGAAAGATGGTCTCTCATATGAGAAAACTTCAAAAACTGCCCGGGCGGGTGAGAAAATACTTTGAACATCCGAGAATCAGGTATGCAGCATAGTTTACATATTAAATTGCCGGGTTAATAGTTTGAAGGGTGCCAGCCAAGTGCCGCTCATACGCTTTTAGCAAATAGATGTTGCAAATAGATTGTTCATGTTAATATTTTTAGATAGAATTAATAAATCCGACCAATCAACTCCCCACATTCCTTTTAACAAAGTGAGAAGGGTGAGGAAGGGGTTAACGGCTTTAGATACTTTTTTTCGGAGGTGGCATGAATCCTGTTAAGTCCGTGGGGGACAATAAACCTGATGGCTCCTTTGCTGTGGTAGGTATAGGAGCGTCTGCAGGCGGCCTTCACTCTCTTGAATGTTTCCTTGAAGCGCTGCCACAAGATTTCGATTTCGCCATCGTCTTCATTCAGCATCTCTCACCTGCGCATAAGAGCCTCATGCCTGAGCTACTACGCTCGAAGTGGCGTAATCATGACTTCATGGAGATAGAGGATGATCTTCAGCTACTTCCGGGCAGGCTTTATCTATGTCCCCCGGCAATCGATGTCAGGATAAATGAAGGGACTTTTCGTGTAATCGCAAGACCCGAGGATCATATCCACTTCACTATCGATGAGTTTCTGGTGTCCCTTGCGGAGGACTCTGCCGAACGTGCCATTGCTGTAATCTTCTCCGGTGCCGGTACTGATGGAATCCGCGGAATTCAGGCAGTCAGTGCAGGGGGGGGCACCGTCTTTGTCCAGGACCCCGACACCGCCCAGTTCCCCGAGTTACCGCGAGCTGCGATCAAGACAGGGCTGGTAGACAGTGTGCTTCCTCCGCCTGATATCGCCAGAGAGATCATAAAGCTTCTTGGATCAGGCAAACTGACCGATACCTCCGACAAATTACTAAATCCTGCAGAACTAGAGCCATTTTTCCTGCTGCTCCATGAAAAGACCGGACACCATTTCAACCACTACAAAAAGAGCGTCATAGCCCGAAGGATCAGAAGGAGGATGAACCTACAGGGAATTGCCTCTATCAGCGAATATCTGAATGTGATTGCCGAAAAGCCGGGTGAAGCAACTTTGCTTGCCTACGATCTTATGATCGGAGTCACTTCCTTTTTTAGGGACCGCCTCGCATGGAAGGCCCTGCGTATGGGAGTGATACAGAAACTCGTTATATTGGATGGCGATACTCCCATACGTGTCTGGACCCCTGCTTGCGCTACCGGAGAGGAGTCTTATTCCATAGCCATGATGCTGCGCCACGAACTGGATCTTGCCGGTAGAAGGAGAGAATTGCAGGTCTTTGCCACCGATGTCAACGATGGCGCGCTGGAAAAGGCGAGGGAGGGTAGATATCCAGCGTCCATCGCAGCCGACATACCGGCCGATTACTTGAACAAGTTTTTTACATACACGGAAGACAGGCTAGAGCTTACCATTAACAAAGAACTGCGACAGCATGTAATCTTCGCAAAACAAGATCTTCTTATGGACCCACCCTTTTCTCGCCTCGATCTTGTGATCTGCCGAAACCTGCTGATCTATCTCGAACCCGACGCGCAAGATAAATGCATAACGCTTTTTCACTATGCCCTGAGACCCGGAGGGTATCTTTTCCTCGGGAATGCCGAATCTCCAGGGAGGAAAAACACACTTTTTAAATCGCTGGGGCACAAGAAGTGCCGCGTCTATGAGAAGATAGAGACCGAGCCATCTTCAAGGCTGCCGCTCACCGTACCCTTTGCGCCTGAAAGGACAACAATCCCCAGCTGGCAACAGACTGTCTTGGATCAGCAACATTCAATCATTCAGTTAAGCCAGGAGACCTTGCTCGAAGAATATGCGCCTGCCGCTGTGACGATCGACCAGAATTACAACATTCTTTATCATAACGGTCCCACGAAACGATATCTGAGCCAACCCCGCGGTGCTACCACCCATAATCTGCTCGACCTCGTACCTAACAACATCCGAAGTCGTATCAGGGGCGCTATTTATAAAGTGACTACGGGAGAAAGACCTGTTTCCATCATCGCTAGTATCGATTGCGACACAGGACAGAAACGGCAAGTATCTATCCGTCTTTCGAAGATAAAGGACAACCTTTTAATGATAGTTTTCAAGGAAAAGGAAAGCCTGCCATCTGAAGTTTCGTCCGAATTGCCTGAATCAGCGTGCGTGGAAGAGCCAGCGATACAGCAGCTTGAAATCGAACTATCCAAGACAAGGCAAGAGCTGCAGACTAACATAGAACAGCTCAAAAGCTTGAATGAAGAGCAGCACTCATCGAACGAGGAATTACAGGCGGCTAACGAAGAACTCGAAACATCACGGGAAGAACTTCAGTCTCTGAATGAAGAGTTGATTACTGTCAACGCACAGCTCCAGTCGAAGGTTGAGGAGCAGGAAGAGACAAATGATGATCTGAACAACTTTTTCGGAAGCACAAACATCCCGACCTTATTTCTTGACCGCCGATTTAGGGTAAGGCGATTCACAGCTGCAATCACTAAGCTCATCAAGCTAATACCGTCGGATGTAGGACGCCCAATAGTTGATATGTCGCGGGAGCTTCTCGGTCCCGAGCTAATAGCCGACGCTCAAGCAGTTCTGGAGAATTTAGTCCAGGTGAAGAAAGAGATCAGGATCGGCGACACCTGGTATGTCCGCACCACACTGCCATACAGAACGCTTGACGATCACATAGAGGGCGTGGTTGTCACATACAACGATGTCACCGAGCTGAAACGAGCTGAAGAGCGCTCAAGGCATCTCGCCTCTTTCCCTCAGCTGAATCCTAATCCGGTCATTGAAGTCGATTCCTCTGGCGAAGTCATATTCTGCAATTCAGCCACCGAAAGGATACTGGAAAGCCTTGGCATGGACAGGGGGGATGTCGATGCCCTACTGCCGCAGGATATGGACGCGATATGGCGTGATTGGGACAAGAAAACTGAAACGACTATTCATCGCGAGATCGATATTAAGGAGCGCCTCTTTGATGAGACTATTCAGCTTGTTCCTCAGTTTAATGTCGCACGCATTTATGCCAATGACATCACCGAGCGCAAGAAAGCTGAGGAAGAAATAGTACGTGCAAAAGAAGGTTGGGAACGGACATTCGCAAGTGTGCCTGACATGATCGCAATTCTCGACAATCAACATCGTGTCGTGCGTGTAAACGAATCGATGGCGAGACGTTTGGGACGAAAACCGGAGGACTGTGCCGGACTGCACTGTTATGAGGCCGTTCATGGACTGCCAGCACCGCCTTCATTCTGCCCTCATGTCAGGACTTTGAAAGACGGCACAACACAGATAGAAGAAGTGCATGAAGAACGTCTCGGCGGAGAATTTTTAGTCAGCACGACCCCGTTACGCGATGAGCAAGGTCAAATGATCGGCTCTGTTCACGTTGCCCATGATATCACCGCGCAGAAGCTGGCGGAGTCGGAACGGGAGACAGCAGTGGCATTCCTTCGCCTGATAAATGAGAGTCGCAATACTCTTGAACTGGTCAATGCAGCGACGGCATATTTCCATAAAATATCAGGCTGCGAGGCAGTGGGTATCCGTCTTCGGGAAGGGCATGACTATCCCTATTACGAAACTCAGGGGTTCCCGGCAGAGTTTGTACAGGCGGAAAGTAGGCTCTGTACCTGTGATAAAGATGGACAGCCAATCCTTGACAGCTCAGGAGATCCCGTACTGGCTTGCATGTGTGGAAACGTAATATGTGGACGCTTTGATCCATCAAAACCGTTTTTCACGAAGCGCGGAAATTTCTGGACCAACAGTACAACTGAACTGCTTGCGAGCACAAACGCAAAGGCTCGTCAAGCCAGGACGCGAAACCGTTGCAATGGCGAGGGATATGAATCGGTAGCACTCATCGGTCTGAGTCTTGGTGATGAACGGTTGGGGTTACTGCAGTTGAACGACAAGCGCTCAGGGCGCTTCACTGCTGAATCGATATCCATCTGGGAAAGGCTGGCGGATTATCTAGCCGTTGCATTGGCGAAGTTCGGTGTTGATGAGAAACTTCGGAAAAGCGAGGAGCGGTATCGCAATTTATTTAACACTATAGACGAAGGATTTTGCATTATCGAGATGATTTTCGACGAAGAGCTCAGACCAGTTGACTACCGTTTCCTGGAAGTCAATGCAGCGTTTGAAAAGCAAACCGGACTTCATGACGCTGAGGGTAAATCAATGCGTGAGCTTGCCCCCGCTCATGAGGCACATTGGTTTGAGATTTACGGGAAAATCGCATTGACGGGTGAACCGGCACGTTTCGTGAACGAGGCCAGAGCGTTGAATCGCTGGTATGATGTGTATGCATATCGCGTCGGCAAGCCGGAAGACCGGCAGGTCGCAATCATTTTCAATGATATCAGCGGACATAAGCGTGCTGAGGCAGAGATGCTGAGGTTGAACAAAGCGCTAAAGGCGCTGAGTGATAGCAGCCAGGCTGTAGTCCATGCAACCGATGAATCGGAATACTTGAACGAAGTCTGCAGGATTATCGTGGAAGACTGCGGCTATAGCATGTCCTGGATCGGTTTTGCGGAACATGACGAGACGAAATCGGTCCGACCGGCAGCGCACGCGGGCTTCGAAGACGGTTATCTTGAAACACTCAGAATTACGTGGGCCGACACGGAACACGGTCGAGGTCCAACGGGCATGGCCATTCGCAAGGGAAAGGTCGCCGTTTGCCGGAACATACTGACCGATCCGGCCTTCCTGCCATGGCGTCAGCAGGCAATAAGCCGTGGCTACGCATCCTCAATCGTTTTCCCTCTGCATGCTGGCAACAAGGTAATTGGTGCGCTCACAATTTATTCCAAAGAAGCCGACCCATTCTCCGAAGGTGAGGTGAAATTATTGGCTGAACTCGCCGATAACCTGTCAAATGGGATCGAAGTTCTGCGGATCAGGGCAGCACAGAAAAAGGCTGAAGATGCGCTCAAAGAGAGCGAGGTGCGTTATCGTACGTTGTTCGAGACGATGACGGAGGGCTTCTCTATCGATGAGATTATATTGGATGACTCAGGCAAACCAGCTGATCTCCGTTACTTATCAGTTAACCCCGCATTCGAGCGCCACACGGGACTGAAGGCTAAAGACGTTGAGGGCCATACCACTCGCGAATTATTCCCCGAAGCCGAACCTGTCTGGTTCGAACGGTACGGAAGGGTAGCATTAACCGGCGAACCGGTGCATTTTGAGGAACGTTTCGGCCCACTCAATAAGTGGTTTGAGGTCAGCGCTTATCAAACCGAGCCCAGCTGCTTAGCTGTGGTGTTTTTTGACGTAACCAAGCGCAAGCAGGCCGAGCAAGAGATTATAAGACTAAACAACGATCTGCTCTTGAGAAACGAGAACTTGGAGTTTGCTAATAAAGAGTTAGAATCATTCATCTACTCTGTTTCCCATGATCTGCGTGGGCCACTTCGTCACATATCCGGGTTTGCCGACCTCCTGATGAAGAAAATTGCAGACAAGCTCGCCGAGAAGGAGAAGCAATATCTTTCTCGCATCCGTGATGGCTCAGAAAAGATGAGTCGTCTCATCGACGATCTGCTGAACCTTTCCAGGATATCACGGCAGGAGATTAACCTTATAGAAGTCGATATGAGCTCAGTTGCAGCATCAATAGTTACTGAATTGCGCGAGGCCCATCCAAACAGGGGAGTCAATGTAGACATTGAAGAAGGTCTTACAGTACTTGCGGATCGTGGGTTGATGGAAGTGCTCCTTTCGAACCTTATTGGTAATGCCTGGAAGTTCACTGCTAAAGCCGAGCAGGCCCAAATAGAAATAGGATCAATAAAGCAGAATGGTAATATAATTTATTACGTTCAGGACAACGGTGCGGGGTTCGATCAGAAATATGCGGGAAAGATGTTTTGGCCCTTTCACAGACTGCACTCTGACGCAGAGTTTGAGGGCACCGGCATAGGCCTTGCCATCGTGGACCGAATCGTCCGCCTGCATGGAGGAAAAGTCTGGGCAGAGGGCATAGAAGAAAAAGGGGCGACGATCTATTTCAGTCTAACCTGACATATAAAGCGCTAAAATTAACTATCACGCATTTGATGTTCTGCATCGGACGTTTACCTACGCTTAATTCAGACTATATCTGACATCGTTTTTGATGGTATGAAGTTATAATATAAATAAATTATTATATTAATAATTGCTGTTCCTATCTTTTTTCAACCGGACATGCAAGATCGAGATGATGAGAATGATTCTAATTGTAGATGACAGCCCGACCGATATAGAACTTACTACTATTGCGCTTGAAGCAATAGAGGGTGAAATAAAGGTGTGTTCTGCCACTGACGGCAAGTCCGCGCTTTCAATGTTAAAAGATGGACGCGGGTTGCCTGCCTTAATATTGCTCGATCTGAAGATGCCGGGCATGGACGGCGTCGAAGTGCTCCGTGAAATACGCGCGGCGGATCGCCTAAAAGAACTCCCAGTTGTGGTAGTTACGTCTTCAGCACTTGAGTCGGACAGATCAGATGCAATTGCTGCTGGTGCCAACTGTTATATTCAAAAACCCCTGGCCTTGGCACAATACAGCAAAGATCTAGAGTATATTGTGCATCGCTGGCTGCCGAATTAGTGCTTCATACCTCGCAAAAGAGAGCCCATCTTCCCGCCTATACGATACATGCAACTCAAAAGAGTAGTAATCACTTCTTAGCACACTATCCTGGATTTGTTGATTGACAATATCTTTTGAAATTATCATAAATTATAAGATTAAAATGAACCGTAGATAGTGTATTTCAGGCATTGGGGGCAAAAGAGGAAGATTTTTATTGTTGCGACAGTCAGGCTGACATAGAACTTACGACAATACCGTTACGGGCGATTAGACCAGAAACAAATGTCCTCTCTGCAACGAGCAGCACCTCTGCGCTTGCAATGCTCAGGGATGGAATCGGGGTGCCAGACCTAATATTGCTTGATCTGAAGATGCCGGGCATGAGCGGCAGCGAACTTCTCCGTGAAATACGTGCCAACGATTGCCTTAAAAGATTCCCGTGGTCGTAGTCACGGATTCATCTCTCAAATACGACAAGTCAGAGGCAATAGCTGCCGCTGCCAACGCTTATCTTGAAAAACCATTGGCTATAGGCGAATTTAGCAAAGCATTAGAGTCCTTTATCATATGCTTTCTTCCGAATCAGTGATGAAACTCCTGCCCGGTGAAAGGCTCAATATAAAATAGTTTTGGGACCTCTTACTATTTTAGCTTCTAACCATCAGTGCATTCGGGATAATCCTTTTTGTTGATCCGAGCGGGCACCGCGCGTCTAAAAATTCCTCGATGCGAGGTTAGCAGTTGTAATCATCGATAGTAGATAACCGCCCGCCATAGAGACTTCAGAGTGCTATACGTAACAAAATGGATTGATTCTTAGAACCTCTAGGGGTCATCATTAATCCTGCTTTTTCAATATGAAAGAGGAGGAGCAATGACCCCGTCGAGTGCAATTCTCAGAGCAATCATCTGTGAAATCGCAGCAGTAGATTTTTACAGCGCAGACTCTCCTAAAGTAGCAGAGTCTCCTATCGATCGTATTCTCAAAAAGATCCTCATACTGGACCTTCCCGGCAAGGAGCACTTCGAGAGCTACATACGCCACAAGTCGAGAATGAACCACAAGCCAAGCACTCTTAAGGGGAGCTTTAACGCTGTGGTTTCCTTTCTCATTTTCTATGCCGACATGGGGAAGAGCCATCTGCAAGATGTAGTCAGTGGTGATATCGAGGCGTTTGTCGAACACGAGCAGGATCGAGGACTCAAAGTCACAACGGTCAGAACACGACTTCATCAGCTGTGGGCTTTCATAAGGTATCTTATCGATGAGGATATCATTGACGCTCGTATACTCAAACGAAAAATCAAACTGAGTGTTCCGGAATTCTTGCCGAGGGCCATTGCCCCAGAGGATATCAGAAAACTTCTCGGTGCCATTAAAGAGACTCGTGACCGTGCGCTGATTCTCGTCCTTTTACGAACAGGCATGAGAATCGGTGAAGTGCTTGACGTCAAGATGATAGACCTTGATATCAATGAGAGAAAGATAAACATCTATGAGGGAGAAAAGAACTGTCTTGGGCGAGTGGTCTATCTGAGCGACGATGTTCTGATGGCCTTAAAGCTCTGGATGGGAAAGAGAGACAAGACAAAAGAATATCTCTTTCATGGCTTGAACCGTGGCCTATGTTACAGCTCGGCCTGGAATATCTTTGCACAATATTTGCGACAAACAGAGCTCCAACACAAAGGCTACAGTATCCATAGTCTTAGGCATACCTTTGCAAGCGAGCTGCTCAATGCGGGCATGCGTCTGGAATGTCTGCAAGTGCTGATGGGTCATAGCGAGATGGAGATGACCAGGAGGTATGCCCGTCTCACTGATAAGAGCCGGGAAGAGGAATACTTTCGCGCCATGGAAATCATCGAGCAGGGAGGCATTCATGGAGCTTACTGATGCGATTGGCATGTATCGGAGATTCCTGAAGCGACGGAACTGTTCGTCTCACACTGTAAGAAACTACATGAATATCCTCGCTCACTTCAGCGGCTCGCTCCAGGTTCCTATAGAAGAGGTGACTATCAAGGAAACCGATGCGTATATGGACCATCTGTTGAGACATAGAAAAAAACCAAAGACCGTTAACTGTCATATGGGCTGCATCCATGCCTTTTACGAATATCTGATCGAAGATGAGAGATTGCCTCTTATCAATCCGGTGAGAAAGAATTACAGACTTCGTCTACCCAGACCACTGCCCAAACATCTCAGGGACGAGCAGGTCGCGACGCTATTCAAAAGAATTGATGATACCAGGGATCGGGCCATGTTCATGCTGATGCTCAGATGTGGCCTGCGTGTTGAAGAGGTTTCACGCCTGACTGCAGATGCGATAGATTATCGCAGCAGACAGCTTTATGTGTTCAATGGGAAGGGCAGCAAGGACAGGGTTGTCTATCTCAGCGAAGATGCTCTGAGAGCCTTGCAGGCGTACATGCAGAAACGGAAATTCTCTAAAGAGAAAAAAGTGTTCTTAGTACAAAAGGGGCCGCTGAGAGGAAAGCCGATATCAGTGCGCGGAATCCAAAAGAGAATAGAATACTATGCACAGAAGACTGGGATACAAGTGTCCTGTCATCATTTGAGACACACCATGGCAACGCAACTGTTAAACGCGGATGCCGCTCTCGTCACTATTCAGGATATTTTGGGCCATAGCAAGATTACAACAACCCAGTGCTACTGTAGAGTTTCCAATCTCAAAGTGCAGCGCGATTACTATAAGGCGATCAATGTTGTCTTGCAAAGAACCTTGCCAATAAGTGAAAATGTCTCTAAATCAGGTAAAAGAGGGCTGCAGAAACCCGTACTAACTAACTGAAAACCTAAGAAAAAGCAGGTTATGTTACGTATAGCAGGGTGAACACATCGTCCATTTATCCAGAAAACAAGCTTCGTCATTTTCAAGACTTCTGCACGAAGGTATCGACATGTCGGCTTCTTATTGCCGATGATTTCCGAAAGAATCCTCTATACACGGCAGAAAATTGACAGGAGTCTGGTAGCCAGGGTACGTTGCCGTACCCCAGCCCCATAAGAACCGGACTGGTCGGTTTCCCGACATACGGCTCAAGCCTCTCTAAAGTTGCCGTTCAGGCAACCCGCCATCACAACTTCCAACAGGTGGCAGTTGCGCCGACTTTACAATACTCATCTACAGCCTTCTTGCGTTTCCGCAGGAAGATGCACATGCAGTGACCTGCATTCATTTGCCTTTCCTCCCATGAAGGGTCTATAAACTCTCTTGTAACGAGAGACCAAGTGGAAGTGTGCTTGCTTGCGCATAGGATAATGTTGCTTTCACTCAATCCTTATCCGACCCATTACAGACCGGCCTTCGCTTCCTCCACCATCCTCTGCCCACATCCCCATCGGCTTCCCTTGCGAGTCGCTTTCCCTTGCGGGAGAAATATGGGGTTCCCAAGTTCCGCATGCGTAACACTGATGGTTTAGACCCTGCCTTTCCTCCGATAGCCATTATGTCCGTGTAACCCCAAATCATAAGAGATTAACCGGCTATGTACCTTTTGGTTCAAGCCTGATCAGCATCTTTGGCTTGTCTACTTTCACGGAGTTTATCAGCAGTTCACATATGTTGGTCCTGCCATCAAGCCCGGCATCTTATCCACCCGATGCTGGCAGATATCTCATTGCCTCACGGCGCTGATTAGGCCTTTCAGGCCAGATTACCCTTTTCCTTTCCGCACTTTATTCAGGAAAGTAGGCTACCTCTAACGGAATACAAGCCGGTAGCTTAGGGTGTTGAAAAATACGCCGGCTTTTGTCAAACTTCCCTTATCATTAATGGTAGGAGGAACTTTGGAAGAAACACTAAAGGAGAATGAATCTCGAATACCCGAGGCTGTTGAAGGGATCCAAGTTAACTTCTGTAAGAATCCTCGCTGTGAGAATTACGGGATCCCCGCAAGCGTGGTTAAACAGCCGAGAGGCCCAGGGATAAAAATCCTTAGGCATGATACTTACAAAATAACCAGCAAAAAGAATACAAAGGGTATTTCTATTCCGATACTGGCATGTGAGTTCTGCGACGAGAGACCTACCATAAAGAGTAATCAGGCTATACATGAGGAACTGTGCCGCTTTTCGAGTTATCTGTCGCCCACAATTACCTCTTGTCCCAATAAGATCTGTCACAACCATGCCGTAGATATTAGTGCTGGAAAAACTACGTACCAATCATTTGGGAGGACCAAGTCTGGCTCCCAGCGATACCGCTGCAAAGACTGCATGACAACTTTTGCTGTTGGAGCATCCACTGTACAGCAACGGAAACCTCATAAAAACATAGATGTGTTTAAGATGCTTGTCAATAAGATGCCGCTAAAGCGTATATGCGAAGTGGTCGACATCTCCATGCCAACCCTGTATGATAAGATCGATTTTATCCATAAGCAGTGTATCGCCTTTACCGCCAGCCGAGAAAGAAGACTCCTTCAGGGAATGCCGATAAAGCGACTATACATCGGGACGGACCGACAGGACTACCTTGTAAATTGGTCTCAGTCGAAAGATCGGCGCAACGTTATCTTGCGAGCTGTAGGGAGTGCAGACAATACAACCAGGTATGTTTTCGGTATGCACCTGAACTTTGATTCATCCATTGACCGTACTGTAGTAGAAGCTGATGCGATTGAGACTGGGGATTACCAAAAAAGATATCCGTTTCGTAAGTACGCCCGGTTATGGTTACAAGAGGATTATGGTGACACCTTGCAAGGTGAAAAGATGTACCGGTTCAAGGACGAGTCTCTTGATATGGAGATAGAAACCACTTACCAGGATGCTATTGAAAGAGACGACGTGGAAGTCTCGGAGTTGCTCGACGAAAACATGAAGTTGCCTTCCAAAGGGATGCAAGTACATTCGGAGTATACTCTATATGGTCACTTCTTTTTCCTTAAGCAGTTGTTCAGTGGGGTAGAAAAGGTAAGGTTCTTTCTTGACCAAGAGTCTGGAATAAGGGCTGCCTGTCTGTCCGCCTTTACTGATGAGATCAAGGGGGGTAAGTGTGACGCCTTTTACGTACAGATCAACAAAAGACTGACGATAGATGAAAGGAAGAACGCCCTGGCTAAAAGCAGGAAAGAATGGGACGCCCTGAAAAGGGCTCACCCTGAATTGTCTGATTCAGCTCTTAAACTTCTTATCCTCAAAGATCGTATGAAGAAAGTCAGAACGTTCGGCAAATGGCAGGATCGGTGGGTCTACCATCCCTTTCCAAACATGAGCGAACCGGAAAAGGCCGTTTGCTATTTGACCGATACAGACAGGTACGACGAAGACCATATGGCCTGGCTTTACAATAAGGCGAGTCTTCACGCAATTGACCGAGTCTTTATGCAGGCAAGAAGGAGACTATCACTACTCGAAAGACCAATCTCCACATCGAGCAGCGTGGGGAGAAGATGGCACGGGTATAGTCCATATAATCCGGCTGTTATCACTAAGATGCTTGATATTTTCAGGGTCTTCTATAATTACGTTGAGGTTGGCAAGGATAAAGAAACACCTGCAATGAGGTTGGGGCTGGCAAAAGGCACTGTAGATATGGAGGATATTATTTATTACGCTCCCCATCGAGAAAGCTCTCGCTAACAATCAATAGAGCTTATATCTGCGGAAGATATATTCTGCAAAGATAATGAGTTCTAACTCATTAAGCTAAATACCCTTTTCATCCTTTAAAACGGAAGATTTCAACACCCTAAGCTACCGGCTTGAACGGAATAGAGGGTTCCCTAAATCACAATGCACCGTGATTTGGAACAATTACACATGCGACTTCTTGTCGCACATGACTCTAAGTAGTTAGCAATAATTCAATTTCGATAGTTACTCTTGGAATACAACGGTCCCAAATTATCAACCCTGTTTGTTAGGGACTCCTTACATATCAAAAAAGGAGAATCGTTTTTAATAGGCGACCTACTGCTCCCCTTTGTGCCTTATGGAAAACGATCGTTCTGAAATATATATCATGCAGACGTACCTTATACTCTGCAGGTGAACAGTTGACACTGCGGAGTTTGTCCCAAGTTTGTCCCAACTTTGTCCCAACTTTGTCCCAACTTTGTCCCAACTTTGGCTGGGCTTATGCCGCGCACACAAAAGAACGTTTCAGTAAAACAAATATTTATTTCATAAGTTTCAAATGAAAATACAGTTGAAGGTACCCTTGAAGGTGTCCTTGAAGGTGTCCTTGAAGGTGCCCTTGATTTCTGGGTAGATTTGCTGGCAATACGAGTATGATCTAAGTTGCCGTCTGAGAGGCCTACTTGTTGTTCAAGAGTGGCTGTGCCGATCCACACTGAGACTGCCTCGCAGTTCTCGAAACTTATGCCGAATGTGCGTGCAGTGAATGTGGCGAAGCGTCCAAAATTGCCTTATTGATTGACTGATTACCGCCAGAAAATAATATCTATTTTGTTCAGAAAATCACAGTAAGAATGTTATATATATGGAAGATTAAGTAGATTTCTATACGGTAGCAGTACTAACGCATAGATCTTGATGGAGGCTAAAATCGATGGTAAAGGTGATAGTAACATATGGATGGCTCAATTATAATCGATTGTAGGCCTTCTCATTAGGCGTCGCTTTTGGGGTCACCATGCCTTAGAAACAAAAGAACGTTTCAGTGAAACAAATAATTATTTCATAAGTTTCACATGAAACATTATGAAACAACTGTAAAGAGTAATTGATTATTTATGTACAGCGTGGCATCTTTATTATTATTTGCCGTTTATTATGACTTCCACCTCTGTGGCGAGACGATTTGGAATGGACGTTTCAGTGAAACCAGATCCGCTGTTTCATAGCGTTTCATTTGAAACAATATGAAACTATAGCTGTTTTAAAAATAATGCGCATAATATGATAGGGGTTTGATGGTTTTAAAAGGCATATTTTAGGTGGCTAGTTGACATAAGGCTTTGTTTGATATAGAATATTCTAAGAAAGCGGTAGTGCTCATAACCCGAAGGTCACAGGTTCAAATCCTGTCCCCGCCACCAATAAAAACACTGAATCTTCAATGAGTTAGGGGCTGTCAGGCAAAATGTCTGGCAGCCTTGGTTGTTTCAACAGGACAGTCAACAGGACAGAAACCTTCAAACTTGTTTTTAAGGAGGAACTATGGACAAGAAAAAGGGTTTCAAATAGAAGCCTTTAGTTTCCATGAGCAGTGAGGAAAGAGAGGCAGTCTGGGATGACTTATATCTCAAAGAGGAAGGTATCATAGTCGACTTCGCCCCGGAGACATTAACTGGAACGATTAAATCTAGGGTGGATGGTGCAGTGTTTAAGATCGATTCCCGTGAGCTTATCAGAACACGAATTGAATTGCGCTCCGGGGATAGGATTCTCTTTGCCCCAATGGAGGATATAGACGGCGATCATTTTGCTAGAATAATCGGGATTGTTGATCTTAACGCTTAGAGTGAATCATAAATAGGCATCTTTCTTTATCAGTCAGTTCTTCAAAGGTATATTTGCGGTACTAGGTGCTTCCTGATGCTAACTACTGAGACTAGTACTACCAGTGCAGTGAAAGTGATGCTTTCCGAAAAAACTGTCAAAATCGTGTTCGCGAGATATTACTAAAAACTATACCTGACCTCGTCCTCGTTGCTGAATCCGTCACGATACTAGATGACAACATTGAGGTAATGTCAGGCCTTCGCTATGCAAGGGAGGCCTGACATTGCCTGATCAATGATATGCATGCATTTGCAAAACAGAAATATTCGGTTCTAATTCAGGACAAAATGATCTCTTCTGTTTTTTGCCCAGCACTCTTCGGTGCTCTCAGTGCAGAGCGGCTTTTCCTTACCGTAACTAATAGTGTCGATACGTGCTGATGGGATGCCAGCGGCAATCAGGTATTGTTTTGCAGCATTTGCCCTCTTGTCGCCGAGTGCGAGGTTGTAC
Source organism: uncultured Nitrospiraceae bacterium (assembly GCA_963736105.1). GTDB lineage: Bacteria > Nitrospirota > Thermodesulfovibrionia > Thermodesulfovibrionales > Dissulfurispiraceae > Fen-1308. Next base: position 213,911 of record CAVTNL010000002.1, read on the forward strand.
TCTCTTGTGCCCCTCTCATCACAGTTGCCCTCAATCATGACTTTTAGCTTCGGGTGCTTAGCAAGGATATTAGCCAGATCGGTGAGTTCAGCTTTTGCGGTGGCTTCCAGGTCGGCTTTATCAAAATTAAAATGAATATCCTTCAGCCTTGCCTGGAGTTGTTTTATCTCCGCTAGTTCTTTTTCGTTTAAATTCTCCTGTGGCGCGCTCTCTGCAGGTTTTTGTGCCACAACAGGTTTGCTTTCAACCACTGTCGGCGCTGGTTTTTGCATGGGGGCTTCACTCTGCACAGCTGCTTTTTGGGAGCATCCAAAACCTATTAACCCAACTGCCATCGAAACCAAAATAAGCCTTCTCATTGAACCTCCTAACAAGACAAATGAACTTCCGGCCATGGCGTGAATAATATTCACGACAATTGCCGGATTGTTCCTAAATGAAATATTGATCTCTTAAAAAGAGATGCTATACCTGTTGCGAACTGGCGTTTAAGCTGGTTGTGGCGGGGACAAACCTGAAAATAATCTGGGGGAATTTTCGTAGGCGTTATAAATGCCATGCATGGATATTGGAACCGAGGGATTATTTGAAAACATCAAACGCGTATCCAGCATTGCCATATCTGCCAGATGGATTAGGGTGGAGGCCTTGTCTTCGGATAAAACTGCCCTTGTCTTCAGGAGAAGAATTACGGCAATTGGGTTGGAAGTCTCCTTACCGCTCTTCGATACGAAAGTTGAGCAGATGAGTTCATAAAGATAAATATGTAAGTCGGTTCTATATGCGGCCTCGGTTTTTGTTGCGCGAAGCCCTTCGGGTGATTTTTGATTCACACCAGTATAAAGAAGCGGTGATGCCGCATAAATTGAAAAATATAGAACCAGGGCAAGGCCGAAGATCTGTTTTTTCTTAAAACAGGATATCATGAGCTCCTTGATTATATAAAAATCTAATAACTTAGCCCTAAAACACCTTGACTAGTAACTACCAGTAAATTATAATGTGACTACATTGATTTGTAAAGAGGTTTCTTATGAATTATGTCGGGATTAAAGAATTAAAGACCAATTTGAGTAGCTATGTTGCAAGGGTTCGCAACGGAGAGCGAATAGTCATTACTGATCACGGACAGGAAGCTGGGATTATTATTCCCATCTCAGAAGAGAGAAGACTGATTATGTCATTAACGAAAGCTGGGAAAGCACAATGGTCCGGGAATAAGCCAAATGGGATTAAAGGCATTGAGGTAAAGGGAAAAGCGCTTTCAGACACGATTCTGGAGGCACGCGAGTGATTTTATATCTTGGCGCGAGCAGTCTTATAAAGTTATACATAGAGGAAGTTTTTTCAGATATGGTGAGGGAATGGGTTGATCAAGCTGAAATTGTAGCAACCTGTAGGGTGGCTTTCACTGAAGTAATAGCTGCAATTGATGTTAGATTCAGAAACAATGATATATCAAAAAAGGATTACGAAATCTTAACAAATAGATTCTCGGAAGATTGGGTTAACTTTGCGACGGTAGATTTTGACGAATTTGAGACGGGCCGCCTGATTCGGAAATATGGATTGAAACGGTTAGATGCTATGCATTTGTCTGCTGCCAAACTTATTAAAAAGAATCGAGACGACATCTCTCTCCATTTTTCATCTGCAGATAATGAATTATGCAGAGCGGCTGCCGCCGAAGGACTGAGGGTATTGACCTTTAAATCTGATGAATGCGATAAAAAGCCCCTATGACACATGCAGATTTTGATGAAACAACATAAACATGGCTATAGGCTTAAATCAGTTCTGTTAGCATGAAGTCTGCGCGATAATTAATAAGTTGTCTAGGCATAATCTACCCGCATCGGCAATTGTTCGCAGCATATACTTTGACATGCGCAGATTTGTAAGGTTCTGGCAGGTCGGAATAACTGAATAATTACAGTTTTCTAGCTTTTTGAGATTTTCACTAACAGGCTTAAATAACAGAGTGAGAGTGATGAAAGAGAAGCTCAAAGAAGAAACCATCATGTTCATAAGTGTCCTGAAGTGGTTCATTTTGGCGACGGCAGTCGGAGCAATAGTAGGTGCATCCACCGCCTTTTTCCTGTCAGTTTTAAACGGTAGCACCAATCTCATCAGGCAATATCAATATTATTATATCTTGTTGCCGATTGCCTTTTTTATAAGTGCCCTTCTTATTAAATATCTTGCTCCGGATGCTGAAGGGCATGGAACAGAAAAGGTCATCGAGGCTGTTCATAAGAGATTTGGTAAAATAAATGCGGCTACTGTACCGGTGAAGCTTATTGCTACAGTCATAACCCTGTCAGTTGGTGGCTCTGCTGGAAAGGAAGGACCCTGCGCCCAAATTGGAGCGGGCCTTGCTTCAGTTTTTTCCGATATATTGAGGCTTGGCAATCGTGATCGCAAAAAGCTGGTAATCTGTGGTATTAGTGCAGGGTTTGCTTCTGTTTTCGGCACTCCAATAGCGGGTGCAATCTTTGGAATCGAAGTCCTTTTTGTCGGTAGCATCCTCTATGAGGTCCTCCTGCCTTCCTTTATAGCAGGGATTACTGCGTATCAGGTTTCATCAGCGTTGGGAGTGAGGTATTTTCACCATCAATTAAATTTCACCCCGGTTTTTAATGAAGCTTTCTTTCTTAAAGTGCTCATATCTGGGATTTTCTTTGGATTGTGCTCCTTTCTGCTTATAGAGGTGCTCAGGTTGGGTCAAACATTATCTGGTAAGCTTAAAATATGGAAACCCATGAAGGGTCTTGTCGGGGGGGCTGTGCTCACGGGGCTCACCATGATATTTTCGACCCGCTATCTGGGACTGGGTCTTGATACGATTGAGACTACTCTTCAGGGCGGGACAATCCCGTGGTACTCATTTTTTATGAAGATGGTCTTTACAAGCCTTACTCTCAATTTCGGCGGCAGCGGAGGAATTGTCACACCAATATTTTTTGTGGGGGCAGCTTCAGGGGCCTCGTTCGCCAACATTATGGGACTGGATGTCTCCACTTTTGCAGCCATCGGGCTTACAAGTCTGCTCGCTGGTGCCGCTAACACGCCTATAGCGGCAAGTATAATGTCGGTCGAGATGTTCGGGCCAGCTATCGCTCCCTACGCTGCCGTGGCTGGTATTATAAGCTTTCTCATGACAGGACACAGGAGTGTTTATCCATCTCAGGTTCTGGCTGTCGTTAAATCTACATCCATTCAGGCGGAGGTCGGCCAGGAAATTGACATGATAGAAGCTACCTTCAATCCGAGGAAGAAGAGCGTTACCGGTATCATTGCACGCGTTTTCCAAAAAATGAAATCAAAACTGAACAAACTGAAGTGAATAGTGTGGCTAACATTCGTTAAAAAGAGAGGACTGAAGACAAATATGATATACCGTGTAAATAGCCTTTTAACATTGCGGATGTTTGCAATGCTAGGTCTGCATAGCCTGATATTTGTCTGTGTCGCTCATGCTCAGATTTCCGCAACTTTAAGTGCGAAGCCAATTATCTATTCGGGGATATGCCCAGCCGAGATCAAATTCAGAGGGACCATAACCTCAGAAAAGCCCGGGAGGGTCCAATATAGGTTCATCAGAAGTGACGGCACTCTGTTACCTGTTGAAACCATCGAATTCGGCACGCCCGGAGCTAAAGAAGTCAAGGGATCATGGATAGCAGGCGATGCAAGTACCCATTTATACGAGGGATGGCAGGCGATAAGAATTCTTTATCCCGAAGAAGTCGAATCAAATGCGGCTAAGTTCAAGGTTACGTGCGATCAAACAGCGCCTGAGCTAACAATAAAAATATGGAATAGCCCTGCCTCGGTAAGGCCAGGTCACGAACTTGGCTCCTCATTTAACGTTAAAGTTACTAACCATGGTGAGTTTGATTTAAAGGATGTGACAATAGATATTGTTCTTAAAAAGGATAATTCCTGCCCGATATCTACCCCAAACTCAATCGACTCAACTCATTTTTTCGACGGTGCACCGCTCAAGGGGGGACGTGAGCACGTGTCTATAAAAGCAGGACAAAAGCTCGAGATTAAGCTGAACGGGACCAACAAGATACCAGCAGATACTCCGATAGGGAATTATTATTTGTGTGCAGTAGCCGACGCGGGCAACCAGATAAAAAAGTGTGACAAAACGAATTGTGCATGCCATCCCATTCAAATCACCACGGCGGCAGGTAACCCCGACCTCGTAATTGACCGCATCAGTTTCAAGGTCGGGGAGAAATGCGAGCCTAATTATCCCATTTATATCTTTGAGGTGACTGTGAGAAATATCGGCACAGCGCCATCTCCGTCGTTTCCAAATAAGACACTCGTGCAAGTAATGGACATCGGTAGCAGGTGGGGTAATGGGGCCGCATTACCCTCGATACTGCCGGGTGGAACACAGACGGTCTTTATTCCAGTGTATTATTATAGTGAGGATCCCGACCATATGACTAGGGTGGTCCCGCATCCTTTCAGGGCGGTCATTGATCCTTTGCATCTTATCGGCGAGGCCAGTAATAAAAACAAAACCTCTGATATAATCTATCTCGATCCCGGACTCATATGCCCCAAATAAGTGGAACTTGAAATGGGGATAAGCTAGATAAACAAAATGCCTCTTTCTTCGGCGGAGTATTTTGTTTGTAATTGGGAAAATACCTTGGAGACAATGCGTGGAATCCACGATTAGTTTTGAGATGGCAAGGCAGTTGCTGCTATCTTTTGCCATCATACTGGCCGCAGGCACCTTTTCGGTTTTTTTATCGCAAAAGCTCAAGATTCCGGACGTAGCGACATTCCTCCTTGCAGGTATCCTGCTTGGACCTGAAGTGTCCGGCATTTTACACATCTCTGTCGAATCCGCTTTGAACCAAATCATACTCATATTCGGCGCCTGCTATATTCTCTTTGATGGCGGAGCCTCAATAAGGTTGAATGTCTTGAAGCGGATCTGGATCACCCTCTTCTTGCTAGCTACAATCGGAATTATTATTATGGCGGCTATCACAGGCATCGTTGCTCATTATTTGCTAGGGCTTCCTTTGATCACAGCTTTATTGTTGGGTGCTGCGATTGCACCGACTGATCCGGCAACGATAATACCAATTTTTCGCCAAGTCAAAGTAAAGGAGAGGGTTTCCCAGTCGCTGATTAGCGAATCTGCCTTTAACGACGCAACAGGCTCCGTCCTTACTTTCGCAGTCCTATCTGTAGCTATGGGTTCCTCAGGCTTTTCGTTAACGTCATCACTTGCAGATCTTTTGAAACAATCTATTGGTGGTGTTGTCATAGGCGGCGCAATTGGATATCTCAGTGCGCTGCTTATAGCCCATGAGAAGTTTGACTTCCTAGCCAAATACGCCCCTGTGATAACGCTGATGGCTTTAATTGGTACTTATCTGGGCGCGGAGGATGTACAGACGAGTGGGTTCATGGCGGTTTTTGTTTTTGGAATCATCTTTGGTAACAAGGAATCGTTTGGCTTTCGGATGAATATGCGTGAGCATGAAAAACTAGCAGATTATGTCGCAAGGACATCTATGATTATGAGGATGTTCATATTCATCCTCCTGGGCTCGCAGGTCGATTTTAGTCTAATGAGCAAATTCTTTTTCGGCGGGATAATTGTCATAGCCATATTCATGCTTATTGCAAGGCCAGTGACCGTTTTTTTATGTGCCCTTCCAGACAGGCGAGCAAACTGGAACTTCAACGAAATGCTCTTCATGTGCTGGACGAGAGAGACAGGTGTCATACCAGCCGCACTTGCAGGCTTATTGATGGGAAAGCACGTTCCAGGAGCCGAAATAATAACTGCAGTTACGTCTATTGCTATCCTTATGACGATTCTAATCCAGACTACGACTGCGAAATGGCTAGCTGGAAAATTGGGATTGCTGGAATAGGCATCGAAGCGAAATGAAAGTTTATGCGTATTTCCGACTGGAACATAACGTCTTCACCGAGTTTGGTGCGAGGCGCGATTAAGTACCAACGGACTATATTTCGGGTAGTAACCTGCAGCTTTATCGGTATGCATGTTGGCCTGAATTATTTGAGCAGTTAACCGTTCTGCCCGATATTTCTGGATGAGTGATTAGTAAGGTAACCTGCAGAATTATCGGTATGAGCACTGTTGGTAATACTGAGTACTTCACACATTTGCGACAAGTGCGACTGCTGTTAGGTGCTGTAAGGATTTGAGGCAGACGCTAACACATCCAAGGCACATTATAGAGTACTGAAAGAATCAGCTGATGCCACAAAAGATGGCTTGGGAGAGAACAAACTTGTCATTGGGCTAAGACCCATCTTCGCTTTCAAGGTGCTACGAAATGCTTCCAAGGCTTTCGATTCAGCCATAACTTTGCGTGTAACAAAATTTATCGGCATTGCCGCAACTTCAGCGGGAAGAGGATAAAGGTCTATTGTATCATCATAGTTGCCTGAAGAAAAGACTGAGCGTGGTAGAAATGTGATGCCCATTCCCGCAAGAACGCATCCAAGAATCGTTTCTACAGAACTGAATTCCATTGTCCGATAAAGAAGCATTCCGTTCTCCCGAAGCCAGGTTTCTAAACGAGCCCTGAAAGCGCATCCCTTTCGAAATACCATAATATTTTGATGTTCCTTGCTGCCAAATGGCGAATTGCACTTTGCCGAAGCTAGAACAAGCTCCTCCTGTAATATCAGTTCACCGAAAAGGTCTGGATGGTCAACAGGACCACCAACAAAGGCACCGTCGACATGATAATCGAGCAGGTATGTCAGCACTTGTTCGGAAGTTCCTGTTAGAAGATGTAGATCAACTAATGGGTATTGGCAATGATATGCCGAAAGTATTGGCGGCAAATGGACTACTGCTGTAGTTTCCATTGATCCGATGGAAAGCATCCCGACCGGTTCATCCCTCTCCTGAATAGCGTGCACCGCTTCATCTGCAAGCGATAGAATTCGCTTGGCGTACTCTAGAAACACATGCCCGACAGGCGTCAAAGCAACCCCTCTGCTTTTCCGATGAAAAAGAGTAACATTCAAATTTTCTTCAAGTTGGCGAATGCGGGCCGTGACATTTGACTGAACGTAATTGAGACGTTCGGCAGCACGCGATACACTGCCTTCTTCCGCAACAGCTTTAAAGATCTTCAACTCATTTAATTCCATAAAAACATGATATCACAAATAATGATTCATCGCAACAAAATAAATCATTAGTAATTATGATTAAAAACTGGTTAAATCTAAATATAGACGGAGGCAATGGGTTGCCTGCAACTTATTGAAAGCCTACATTTCCAAATACGGAGGTAACATGAAGCGACTTGGAACATCTTTAATAATGCTATGTTTTCTCATCAGCCTTGCCGCAACCGTATCGGTTGTTTATGCAGCCCATGATGAGATCCCGCGAATAACAATCGAAGAGTTGAAGAAACTGATCGATGAAAAGGCAGACATAGTAATCTATGACGCACAGACAAAAGCGATTTTTGACAAGGGACATATTAAAGGGGCCGTTTCATTCCCTTGGAAGCCCACCCTGGAGGAAGCTGACATTCGACTTCTGCCGAAGGGTAAGGATACGTTTATCATCGTCTATTGCGACTGTGGCCCTGGTGAGACAGACAGTTCAGACCTTGCAGCACAGCTGATTGAGTTGGAGTATACCAATGTCAGAATCCTAAAAGATCCGTCCATAAGGGGCTGGAAAAAAGCCGGATATCCATTGGAACTAGGCTGTCCATCGGCATGTAAACTGTGAAAGGTAATTTGGGTGCATGGCATGGCTTTTATGAAGACCACAAATTTATTAATGCTCTTCTATGTAGCAGCGGTAATAATCCTGCTATTTCAAAATGAAATTGCAGCAACTGCTGATCAGACCAGTACGTATCTTGGCGCCAACGAGTGCGGATCGTGTCATGAAAGCATCTTCAAAGTTTGGCAGAAGACGAAACATGCTGCTGCCTTTAATAGTCTGAAGAAAACTTCTCAAGAGAACCTTGCAGGCTGTCAACAATGCCACGTAACGGCGTTTGAAGAGCCGGGAGGTTTTATAGATGCTGAACTCACACCAGAACTAGTCGGAGTTCAGTGTGAAGAATGCCACGGCCCCGGAAAGGTGCACACAGCAAATCCAGCTAAACCCGGAAGCATTGTCGCAAAAGTGCCGGAGACAAAATGTCGGAAATGCCATACAGCTGGGCAGGATCGAAATTTCGATTACGCAAAGAAAGTGAGGCTACTACATTGAATATTGCTAACTCATATGTTTACACAAAGTCATTAGGGCAAGGAAGGTGAATATAATGAACAGAGCGCCGTATGTTTTCAGGACATATGTGCTGAAATGTCTTTTCATATCAGTGCTCGGCATTTTGATTTTTACTCTGCCTGCCTTCGCAGCAGGAGGGCTTGTAATGTCACCGCTACAGTATGATTGCGGGACGTTAGACGAAGGCACCCCAGCCGTAATGGATGTGGAAATCAAGAATATCGGGGATGCTGATGTCACCATTAAGAATGTGCGAACCAATTGAGCATGTACCGACAGTGTGCTTGGAAAGCACACCCTAAAGCCTGGAGAAAAGACAGGACTCAAGATCACCTATAACACAACGGGGCGTCCCGGAGTTTTCAGGAAAGACATCGACATAGAAACAGACGCCCAGGGACAGGAAGAAATGCACCTGACAATGCAGGGAACCGTGAAAGAAACACCTGGTGCAAAAATCCAAGTCACTCCGCGAAAGCTCGATCTGGGGACGATAAAGACAGGCGAATCTCAAGACTTCACAATTACTGTAAGGAATACAGGCGAGCTTCCCTTAGACATAAATAAAATAAGTGGTCAAGGAAGTGGACACGTATATTTTGAAGGATTAAAAGGCGGGGACATCGTCATTGAGTCAGGGAAGTCGGAAGCAGTAGTTCTGACGGTAAAGCCAGTTCAAACAGGGCAATTTGCAGACCGCGTTGCTATACAGAGCAATGCTAAAAACGCACCAAAAGGAGGATTTATTATCATGGTAAACGGTACGGCAGAATGAGCTATTAACAGTGATATTCGCCTAGCCGTGGGAAAAGCTTGCGAGGGGATGCATAGTGATAGAAGCTCAAATGGCATTATGCGATAAGGTCAAAAAAATGGAGGGCACATGAAACGAGGAAGGTTTATAGTCTTGTTTCTCATTATAGTTGGATTGCTTGTAACGCCTCTGATCGCCAGTGCAGCAGATGTTGTTCAGGAATGGAAACTGGTAAATCCAGAAGGTGTTGTTAACATTGAACCGATGAAGCTCGCGCCCCGCCTGACAACGCTTGAAGGCAAGACGGTTGTTTTACAGTGGAACGGCAAGACGAACGGTGATAAATTCCTGAATCAAATTGCCGAGATGCTCACTCAGCAATTCAAAGGTATCAAGCTTGTAAAGGCATGGGAGTTAGCTCCCGAGCTCAAAACAATCAGCCAGAATCAGACCAATAGCCAGAAGATAGCCGATAAGATAGCGTCCTGGAAGCCTGATTTGGTAATCGCCTCACAGGCCGATTGAGGGTCCTGTACCGGATGGCTGGTGGTCGACCAGCTCAATTTAGAGAAAAAAGGGATTCCCACTGTAACATTTGCAACGACGGAGCTTGTTAGTCTGGCAAAAAGCACTGCCTTTAGTATGGGCGTTGCCGATATGGCGTTTGTCGTTGTACCGCATCCAATGGGCGGCATTCCATTACCCGAAATAACCCAGAAAGCTAAAGATGCATATCCGTTAATGGTAAAGGCTGCTATTGATTGGAAACCGACGGCGACAATGCCTGCGCCGAAGCCTGTTTATCCGGCTGCAACCTTCACCTTCAAAGGCTCTCAGAGCGACGTTAATGATCTGTTCTTAGACAAAGGATGGTCGCTTGGGTTGCCCATCAACCCTCCGACTGCAGAAAAAGTAGCAGCTATGCTGAAGGGCACGACTCGGAATCCTGATGAAGTGCTTGGCCAGTTGAAACCAAGAATGTCTTCTCTCACCGTTGAATTAGTGGCGGTTGCAGGCGTCATGGCAGGATGTAAGCCGGAGCATATGCCGGTCCTGATTGCCATTGCAGAAGCAATGTTAGACCCAAAGGCCAACTGGGGCGGCGTGGCTACTTCAACCGGGTCGGTTGGTGCTCTGATCATTGTGAATGGCCCGATAGCTAAGGAAATTGGCATTGCCTCGGGACAGGGGGCTGCTTCCAGAGGGCACTACGCCAATGCTTCTATAGGGTACGCCGTTAACTTGATCGCAATGGTGCCAGGTGGTTCCAAGCCGCCTCAGTCCAAAAAAACGACACTTGGGTCACCAATGGATTTTGTCGCTTGGATCTTCGCGGAAAACGAGGCTAAACTTCCGAAAGGATGGACTACATATGCCGAAGACCGAGGGTTCAAGAAAACAGATAGTGTTGTGACACTCATGGGCATCTGGCCGGGGATAAACGTTGTTGACCTGTGGAGTGCATCTCCGGAGGAGCATTCGACGTGGTTCAGCCGCTCAGTATCACCTCTCAACAGTGTTGGAGGTCCGTGTTTTCCCGTACAGCTTACACAGCCACATATCATTGGTCTTGGCCCTGAGCATCTTGATATGTATGTAAAGGCTGGATTCACCAAGGATCAGATTGCAAAAGCCATCTGGGAAAAAGCCCGTATTCCATTCTCATCATGGGCAAAAGGATGTCCTGAGCAGAAGGTATTTAGAGAGAAGTTCGGAGAAGTAACTCCGGATACGCTCGTTCCTATAACCCTGAAGCCAGAATATTTGCAGATCGTTATTGCCGGAGGAGCTGGTCAACACTCTCATTTCTTTGCCCCGTTTCTAAATGCAAGTCCGGTCAGCAAAATTATCAGCAAGTAGTTAGGTGTCGTATTCAGGAGCAGAATCGTAATGGATTCTGCTCCTGAATAAATTACCATGAGCAAAGAGTTATCATTAAATAGTTTTTTAGAAGAGGAATAATTGATGAAACGATCGCTTCTTATCCTTATAGCAGTAATTATATTTAGTCTCTTGACTGTTTCGGCCTTATCTACGGGTTATGCTGCCGCCGCGTCTGATCCAAAAGAATCAAAGATATGCTTAAATGGGCATAAAGTCGCAGTTTACAATCCAGCAGGTATGATGGAAGACGGCAGCTATGTTGATGATATGCTCAAAAAGAGAATGACTGAGTCCGGGAAAACAAAACCACCGCTGGCAGGTGAGTTCCCTAAAACAAAACTTGAGGAGCTTTGTATAAATGGAGATGGGGTCGATGAAATTAACGATCTCTTCTACAAACGTGGTTGGTCGGATGGTTTGCCAATCGTGCCGCCGACCGTCGAGCGTGTCAAAGAGATGTTGAAAGGCGCAGATCTAGACCCGGATTATGTTGTTACCAAGGTTGACCCCGTTGGCGGTCAGGCAACTATTGAGAAGATTGCAATAAATGCAGTCATGGCTGGATGCCGACCTGAATACATGCCTGTTCTTATTGCCGCTGTGGAAGTGGCTATGGATCCAAACGTCAATTTACGAGGGATGTCCACAACAACAAGTCCCGATGTGCCATTGCTGATTATCAACGGCCCTATTGCAAAGCAATTGGATATCAACTCAGGTAGTAATGCGCTTGGACGAGGGGCGAGAGCCAATTCATCAATCAGTAGAGCTCTAAGTTTTATTGTGCAGAATGTCGGCGGCAGTTGGGTCGGCATTACCGATATGTCTACACTTGGACAGCCAGCTGATTTTTCTAATATGCTTGCAGAAAATGAGGAAGAAAGTCCCTGGGAACCACTCGATATTGAACTTGGCTTCCAAAAGAACGATAACGTTATCACTATAGTTGGAGTCGAGCCTTACCACACAATTATGGGATTGGGACATTCGGCTGATGGCTTTATGCGAATTATTACCGACATTCTGATAGCATCGGACAGGCCTTATCAATCTACAATGGTGTTGGTCATCACCAAGGATACAGCAAAAATGATGGCTCGAAACGGGTGGACAAAAGATAAAATCAAGGAATACATTGACAAAAATGCTCGTGCGCCGCTATCTAAAGTCAAAGAGAAATTTCTAGACAATGGGACTGCAAGCGTGCTCGGAGGCATTCCGTCATGGGTTTACGAAACGAAGGACCTCAGCACTATGATACCAGCCCCATTTATAGGACAATTGCATATCATTGTTGCTGGCGGTACTGGGGAAAAAAGTGCTCTGTTCCCTGGTTGGCTCGGTTCTAAATCCGCAAGTAAAAAAATTCGCCTTCCTGCAAATTGGGATGAATTGCTTAAAGCGTCTAGAAAATGAATTGATCATCAGAATGGATAATCGATAAAAAAACTTCATTTCAAGGAGGTTTCCATGGGAGAGGTAGTTCACACATCACGCATAAAAATAGTGAGAGAAAACGGCCCGACGAGAAGGGCAATGATAGAAGGGTTTTCCGATCCGATCTACTATGGGGTTCATGGAGGAATAAAGCGATTTTATAAGGTGGAGCCGGAAAAAGAGCATGCGGCGACACTGGACCACATTGTCGCTGCTACCGCAGCATGAATGATGGGTACACTGGCCAAGGTCTTGGCAGATACTAAAATACGCACTTCCGAAGAGTTTTACTGGGCAGATGTTGAAGGAGATATAGAGGATGTTAAGGGTATTCTTAAGATTACAGTAATTCGCACTACATTTCACCTGAAAACACCGAAAGACAAACATGAAAACGTCAAAACTGCATTCAGTTCATATCTGGTCATGTGCCCAGCTGCACAGAGCATTCTGCCTTGTATTCGGATAGTGGATGATCTAGTGCTAGAGGAACTTGTCTGATTTATCTATTTTTATCGGTGCGATTTAGCCGGAGATATGGCGAGAGATGATCTTCGTTGATTGTCCAACAAGCGAGTCGGCGCTATTTTTGAAATAGTTTTAGGTATTGTCCGTATCCCTCTTTTTCGAGGTCCTCTTTGGGGATGAAGCGCAGAGCTGCGGAATCCATGCAATAGCGCAATCCGGTCGGCTTGGGACCGTCATGGAAAACATCTCCGAGATGAGAATCGGCGTGTTTGCTACGCACTTCAGTCCTCGTCGTAAAAAACTTGCGTTCAACTTTTTCGACTATATTACCTGGTTCAAGCGGCTTTGTAAAACTCGGCCAGCCGGTACCGGAGTCAAATTTGTCAGTTGAACTGAAGAGGGGCTCCCCCGAAACAATATCGACATAGATGCCCTCTTTCTTGTTGTCGAAATATTCATTCTTGAAAGGCGGCTCAGTGCCGTCTTCCTGAGTCACTTTGTATTGCATCGGCGTCAGCTTCTTTTTCAACTCTTCTTTCGATGGTTTCACGTATGTACGCCATGGATCATTTGCAGCATCTTGGGGGTATGCAGCGGGTGCTGTCTCCGTAGCGGTCTTTGCCGCCGGCCGATCCGGCTTCTGTGAGCAGGCGTTCACTACTATGAGGACAGTGGACAGGATTGCGACAAGTAAGTAAATGAAATGGTCGTTTCTCATGAATATAAGCATATCAAGACAACAACCACGCTACAAGCAGTCGGTGTGGATGAACCTGGGATTTGACAAAGACAGACATTGGAATGGAAAGCTCACTCGTGTGCGACTTGACATGATTTGGGCAACGAGTACACTAAATGGGGGGTGATAATATGAGCTGTATGAAGAAGCGAAACACTTGGTCTCTAACTTTTCTTGTATTGATATTGTTTCTTTTATCAGGCTACTGGTCATCTCTCGCACGAGATTCTGAAACATCCAAGGTTATTTTTTATGTCAAATGATATGACGTTGGCAAGGAGGCCCTGGAAGGGCTGAAAGGAGTTAAAAGGGTTGAAAAAGGCTTCCGCTACTTTAAAGAAATAAATACTGTCTATTATGATCCATCAGTAATTACTATTGAGGAAATGGAAAAGGCCTTAAAGGGTGTCGGGACTTATATAGGCACAATTAAATAATTTAGATCGTCACTATTTTGGAAGATCATCACGGTAAAAGAGCATGCCAAGAGACATACCGATAGGGAACGGTTCACTGCTGGTACTATACGATAAGAAGGGACTTGTCCGGGACCTCTACTTTCCGAATGTGGGCAGCGAGAACCACGCTCAGGGCCATGTCTTCAGGGTCGGAGTCTGGGTGAATAGTGTATTCTCCTGGACTGACGGAGGAGAATGGGATCGCTCATTGGACTATGAAGATGACACACTAGTGGCGAGAATCATTCTTGTCAATAAAACTCTCGGATTAGAAATCATCATGAGGGATGTCGTAGATTTCCATGTCAACATCTACGTGAGAGAGATCACGGTAAAGAATCTATCGACACAGTTCGCTGAAGTCCGGCTCTTCTTTCACCACGATTTCTATATATACGGATCCGAGATTGGCGATACGGCATGTTATAAGCCTGAAGAAAAGGGGCTTCTCCACTACAAAGGGCGACGGTATTTTTTCATTAACGCCTTGACCGAAGATGGAGTTGGTGTCACTCAGTTCGCAACAGGAGTGAAGGAGGCAAAGGGACTAAAGGGGACATGGGTCGATGCGGAAGATGGTGTCCTTTCGGGAAATCCCATAGTGCAGGGTTCTGTGGACTCGATCTGCGCGGTGCATACAACGATTCCTCCGGGCAAGACGGCGAGTGCCTATTACTGGATGGCTGCGTGCGTCGACTGGAGAGGGGTGAAAAGGTTGAACGATCTTGTTGTTCAGAGGACACCTGGATACTTTCTAAGGAGGACAGCAGATTACTGGAGGTTATGGCTTGACAAGGAGATCATGAAATTTGGTGATCTCCCCGATGCAATCAGACGGCTATATGCGCGAAGTCTCCTTATAATGAGAACTCACATAAACAACAATGGTTCGGTCATAGCCGCAAATGATTCAGACATCCTCCACTTTTCCAGAGACACCTATACATATATGTGGCCAAGAGATGGTGCTCTCGTAGCCTATGCACTCGACCTTGCAGGCTTTCCGATACCAGCACGTAAGTTCTTCGAATTCTGTGGAGAAATAATAGGGAGAAACGGCTACTTCATGCACAAGTACAACCAGGACGGATCTCTTGCGAGTTCCTGGCATCCGTGGATTCTTGAAGGAAAACCGCATCTGCCGATTCAGGAGGACGAGACAGGATTGGTGATCTGGGCGCTCTGGGAGCATTTCAATATATATAGAGATGTCGAGTTCATAAAACCTCTTTACAGGAAGGTCATTAAGGCTGCAGCTGATTTCATGTGCGAATTCGTAGACCAGAGAACCGGGCTGCCGTCGCCGTCATATGATCTATGGGAAGAGCACTTGGGGATTCATTCCTTTACCGTCTGCGCCGTTATCGCTGGCCTGAGGGCGGCAGGCCATTTCACAGCGGCCTTCGGCGAGATAGAACTGTCCGAGAAGTATGGGAAGGCAGCCGATCGAATGAAGGACGCCCTGACAAAATATCTCTACGACAATGATCAAGGGAGATTTCTGAGCGGAGTTTCTGAGCGTCTTGGCGTGTTCAAGAAGGATTTCAGGCTCGATTCAAGTCTCTCTGGGCTTTTCGCCTTTGGCGTCTTTGCTGCATCAGATGAAAAGATAGTTAACACTATGAAGGTTTTGAAAGACAGACTCTGGTGCAAGACAGCAATTGGCGGGATGGCGAGATACGAAAACGACTCATACCAGAGCGTAGTCCCTCCGACTATCGAGGTCCCTGGCAACCCCTGGATTGTCTGCACGCTCTGGTATGCCCACTACCTTATAGAGAAGGCAACGAACAGGGACGAGCTGCAAGAATCCGTTGAGATTCTGAACTGGGTCTCTGAAAGGGCGCTGCGATCAGGGGTTCTTGCAGAACAGATAGACCCCTTTTCCGGCGAACCCTTATCGGTTTCTCCTCTAACGTGGAGCCATGCGGCATTTATAATTGTTGTACAGCGGTATATGAAAAAGCATCAGGAGATGGAGAGATGTCCGCAATGCGGGCAGCCCTATTTTACAAGCCGTGACGGACGCGTTGCCTAGAACGGTGAGCATTAGCGATCTTTTAAGACATAAAATATGGTAGACAAAAGAATCGCAAAAAGGATAATGGTCGTAACACTCGTGGTCGGGCTCGCAATACTCTTTAAGGTCCTCGGCCTCGGGCAGTATTTTACCCTTCCATACATCAAGGAGTCTCAAGTGTCGTTAGTTGCCATCTACGTTGCGCACCCTATCTTGGTGATCGGCGTGTACATGGCGGTCTATGTCCTTGTGACGTCATTATCTTTGCCCGGTGCCGCAATAATGACTCTTGCAGCAGGGGCGCTTTTCGGATTATTGGTAGGCACCGTCGTTGTTTCCTTTGCAAGTTCAATCGGCGCTACTTTAGCTTGTTTCGTATCGCGTTTTGTGTTGCGAGATTGGGTACAAGGCAAGTTTGGAGAAAAGCTCACAGAGGTCAACGAGGGGATTGCACGAGAGGGAAGTTTTTATCTGTTTATTCTACGACTGATTCCTATTTTTCCCTTTTGGCTCATCAATCTTGTTATGGGTCTCACGACAATGCCGCTTAGGACCTTCTACTGGGTTTCTCAGATCGGAATGTTGGCCGGAACCAGCGTATACGTTAATGCCGGTAGGGAACTGGCAAAGATCAATTCCTTATCAGGGATACTTTCGCCCGGGCTGATTTTATCTTTCGTAGTTCTCGGTCTGTTCCCCATAGCCATGAAGAAATTGCTGTCTTTCTATAAATCAAAAGAGACAAGCTCCGGTAAGACATGAATATCGGTAATCAAGGAGGATGACGTGGCAATTTTTGATTTTGACCTGGGGATTCTTGGGGGAGGCGCTGCCGGCCTCACCATCGCGTCGGGAGCAGCCCAGTTTGGCGCCAAGGTTATCCTCATCGAAAAAGAGAAGGTGTTGGGAGAGACTGCCTCCATTATGGCTGTGTCCCTAGCAAAACTCTTATCAGGACCGCTCATGTCTACCACCTTATGAAAAATGCCAGTAAGTTCGGCCTTCCTCATCCCGATCTGAAACCAATTGATTATAGGGAGATATCAAGAAGAATACAGACAGAAAAATAAAACAAGTTTATGTATCATATAAGAACACAATGAAGAATCTTGATGAAATTAAAGCCATCCTTAGGCGACATCAAAACGAACTGCACGTCCGCTTCAAGGTTAATAACATTGGCGTGTTCGGATCTTACGTCCGTGGCGAGCAAAGAAAGAAAAGCGACGTGGACATTCTTGTAAGTTTTCGGGGATCCGTGGATTTCATACAATTTATACAGCTTGAGAATCACTTGAGCGAGCTGCTAGGTGTCAAAGTTGACTTGGTTACGAAAGGTGCATTGAAACCCTATATAGGTAAGCACATTCTTGAGGAAGTAGTTTACGTATGAGAAAACGGGAGCACAGAGATTACCTGAACGACATCGTTGAATGTATAGATGATGTGAAGACTATTTGGTACGAAGATAAGACTAATTACACTTGCCCCGTGTCAGACTGTATTGAACTATCTTCCGGGTGCTTTACTTCCGGGGAAGTATCGATGGCTTAATTTGCTGAGAGCGTCATTGAGTTTTATCCTGCGTTCGCTTATCAAGACTGCGTTTTCGTCGTGGTCTCAGATTCAATTGCGACTGATATGTCGATCTACAAATCGCCAGCCCGCTGTTTCGTCCTTTGCTTCTTTCATGAAGCAGCTCTCTGTTTCTGAAAAGCCTGCAAATGTTTTTTTAACAATACATTTGGAGTAAAATACTTATGGCTTGGATTCAAATAATTGGATTGGCAAAAGAGGAGGCGCTTTGGGCCAATTGGCCCGTAACAGGCCAAAACATTTTGCTGGATGCCTGATATCCCTTGATTTCAGGCGTTTAGTAATAAATATATCTTGAAAAAGCTGAGAAAGATTAAACCCTCTCTCTACTATCGGAGAATGCCCCCTTGCCAGTAGAGATCCGTTCGATCGGATCTCTCATCGAAATACTGCAGTCGATTAGCTTGAATACCCTTCACCGATATAATAATCATGGATATGATCGGGGCTTTTATTTGAAAATCAGGTTGTGCTCTGAAGTTGCAAATGAGATGGAGAGGAGAAGCTTCTATATTTGGAAGAGGGTGCTTTGATTCTATTGGAAAAACATCTCATCTGATGCTCCCTCTTTAATGGAAATTAATCAGCGGAGTCTTAGAACGGTGATGGATTTTATATAGTATGTCTGAGGGAGACAGTCGATAATACGCATCGATTCTATATTGTATCGACCAAGAAATTTTTTAATGTCCCGCACGAGAGACGATGGATTGCATGACAAATATGCTATTCGATCCGGTTCAATGGTGAGTATCTTCTCGATGGCGGTGTTTGAAAGTCCTGGCCTTGGTGGAGCGACTACCAGCGCGTCGACCGTATCACCCACTTTCAGACGCTCGACGGAACACTCTATAAACCTGCAGTTACGGATACCGTTTGCAGCAGCGTTCCTCTTTCCATCCTCTATCTCGGTCGGGTTCTCCCCGACGGCGTAAACTTCAGCACCATCAAACGCAAGAGGCAACGAAAAGTTGCCTCCGGCATACAGAACTATGACTCTCTTTCCCTTCAATGGATACAACATTTGCCTGAGAAAGCTCACGACTGTCCGGTTAAGATCCCAGTGTCCTTGAAAGAAACTTCTGGCTGAGACGGTATACTTGAGTCCATCAAGACCGATGGATATATGCTCACTGCCAAAGTTGACCATGCTATTCTTTTCAGCCATTATGCAGACACCCTCGAATCCCGCTTCGAGAAACAGTGTCCCAATTTGTTTCTGACGAGCCATTGATATCTTGGAGGACTTCAGCAATGCCAACCCAGCATCGCCGTATGAAATATGCAGGTCAGAAACTCCGTTGAACAAAGTCGGAGATGCTTTATATATCTCGCGTGCTTTCCAAAAAAGGCTGTTAACCTCCGCTTTCATAAGCGGACATCCGTCAATGTCGACAACCTCTCTCGAGTTCCCCCGGTATAAGCCGATGGCGCCGGCATCGAGTTTGAACTGTCCCCTGTATCTGAAGTGCCACAGGTTGATTCCGAGGAATGGGTTTGAGAGATTGGCCTCTTTGCTTGTGATTCTGCTCACGCAGTCTCGGAGAATTTCCTCCTTCAGCGAGACCTGGCGTGGGTATGAGATGTACTGGTGGTGGCAGCCGCCGCATACTCTGAATACCGGGCATTGGGGCACGATTCTGTCCGGTGAAGCTACAAGAATTTTTACAACAGAAGCAAATGCGATATCCTTTTTTTGTTCATCAATTTTAGCCGCTACGGTCTCCCCAGGAATCGCGTTCCGAATGAGCAGAATGGATCGCTTCCCTCTCGCAAGAGAGAAGCCACCGTATGCAGGGAGGTCGGTCTTTACAGTGATTATTCCGTCACATTTATTCAATGAAGTGCCTTGTCATAACCTTTTAGGTTTAGTTAGTCTCCTTAGGACTTCAGCACTGGATTTAACCCGAAACCTCTGCGGCTAAATGGGCTATATGACATGTTCACATGTTCGCGGATTTGAATATATTGTCATTCACGTGGTTTAATGCAAGCAAGAAAGCTGCCACAGATAACACACCGCAATCATATGTAATACGTAATACAAGTAAAATGATTTGTTACTCACTCTCTTTTTTCTCTGGACTGTTTGGTTAAATTCCCAAATCCACCTGTTGAATTCACTAACTCTTGGCGCAACTATTAGTTGCCTCAGATAAAAAGTGCGGGGATATTTCGAATGATGCTAAATTCTCATGTCGACGGAGTTTTGAAGCATGTCAGCAACCGACAGCTCGTCTTGCATCTCCGATTTAAGAACCTCTACGCTGATATTCAAACTTGTAATATCCTGTTGTAAATTAACAGCATCAGTCGGACTTGCACTCAGCGTAACATTGACACCATCTTCACCGACAGAGGTCAGCAAAGACGAAATCTGATTAACCGTGGAACTAAACTTAGGTGGCAAAACATCGGGAACGCCGCTTATTGTCACGACAGCCCTATACTTTTAGGTCAACCAAGCTCTTAATAACTTGATTGCCCGTCTGCATAGCTTTAATATTTGCCTCAACACCGATCTGCTCGATCATCATCTCAGTCATTTCCTGTGCAGGATCAACACCTGCATTCTGGCTCTGGCTTAAAGTAACCCTAACGCCGCCGTTGGAATCCTCATTCATCTCCGCAGTGGATGGCTTAAACCCATTTGTTTGCATATTGGCAACATTGTTTCCCGTTACATTTAGGCCGAAACTAAAAGCATTTATTGCACTACTTGCACTGTTGATGATATTTCCAATAGTCATATTTAAATCCTCCATTTCTTATATCGGCACTACTACTAAGTTAATTATCTCAGAAATGGCAGTATATTTCTGTGCAAAAACATACAAGATAAGAACAACTTGATTATTTGGTGACAACCATCACCTATAGGATCTGCAAAATTTGCAAACAAATGCAAAAAAAAACAAAACGCGACCATTTCCCAATTCATCTATTTGGTTATGAAATCCAAGAAGACTGAAATATGCAAATAACATAAGACTTTATTCAGAGTCAGGGTGTGAGATCATGGGAATAGCCCTTGCCATAAGAACTCATCATCCGCAATCCTGAATGAAAGGCTAGGCAGAAGGCATAGAGGGAATGTTACTATCGATTGTAGTTCAGTTGATTTAAAGCTGAAAAGTTATGTAATTGGGAAAATATATGGTGGAGTGCAATAAAGATAATGATCCTAATTGTTGATGACAGTCCAATCGATATAGAGCTTACGATAATCGCATTGGAAGCGATAGGGCGTGAAATAAGTGTCCGCTCGGTTCCAGATGATAAGTCCGCGCTTGCGATGCTCAGAGATTGAGTTGGGTGCCAGCCCTAATATTGCTCAATCTGAAGATGCCGGGCATGAAATAACATATTTCTCGCCCCCAACAGGATCAACTAATTATATTTGAAATAAACAGCCGGATAGCGTCGACTGAAGCGGTTGTTACTTGCTTGTTTCGAGAATTGACCAATGAGAATTACCGATTGCAAGTGAGTTTTGCCATGGCTAAGAACTGGCCGCCCGCATTCTGATTTCCAATTATGATTCACATCCTCAGCAGTAGCAATATTAAAATCGGCATGGTTTGCGTGGTGGAATGCAAGGTGAAAATATGGATGGAGCTGTCATATAAACAACCCCACCCATTTTGAGTCGGTCCTTTTTTGCTGTTGTAAAAAAACTTTGTGCCCTAATTTTTTTGGTATTTGAACGATACTTTTACTTTTGCTCTGTATGCGCGGACCTTTCCGTCCTCAATCTGCATGTCTAATTCCACAATTTCGGCGATACGCAGATCCTTCAACGATTTCGATGCAGCCTGAACAGCGGCTGTGGCAGCTTTCTCCCATGATTCAGTGCTTGTCCCTACCAGTTCAATAATCTTGTAGACACTTTCTGGCATCTTCCTCTCCCTTCGGCAATATCGCCCCGCATTTCTCAGGCAGGGTTAAAACCGATTTTGTATTAAGCAACAACGGCAAAGCCGTCTTAAATATGAACGCAGATATGCAGTCCCCCGGTCAACAAGTACGCCTCGAGACGGCTTATGTTACTATTGAGAGCAGTAAATTGACAATGATAATATTTACTAGCATATCAAGAAACTCTTTAACTTCGAAATAGGGATGTGGATAAATAGCGGCGTCCTATTAGGTTCTGCCCTGCGCCTAGAGCAAGCTAATCAGGCAATTGCTGAATTGCGGTCACTGAGGATTATGAAGGCGCATCCTGAGAAGAGATCTCTGAAGAGTCGGCAATTCTTGACAACTTAGGTGTTATGAAAATCAAGACTTTTCCTCGATATGAGTGCAAACCAGTCCAAATAATGTGGAGTGGAACCGGAAATGTTTGGTGATATATGCATCCCTGTTAGTTGTGCCTTATGGCCCATAATATCGTTATAATGAGTCAACCAGTAGTTAGTAAGATTGGAGGTACAGGGTATGGCAAAGGGGCGGTTTGGTGGTCCCGAGAGACGAAAAAGTCCGAGGTATGATCTTAGATTTCGAGTGTTGTTAGAATATGAAGGTGAAACCCATGAAATTAGAACTATTGATATTTCACAGCATGGTGTTCTTATTCCGAGACGCATCCCTCCACCTATAGGGACTCTCATTAAACTGACCCTGATAATTAAAGATGAAAATTCCACCTTTGAGGGAGTTGTAATAAGGCATACAAGGTGCCTGGTTAATGGCGTACAGACCGTCGGTGTCGGAATCGTTTTTTCTTCACCTGATTATCAGGCTTTTGTGAAAGACAAGATTTCTATTGTTTAAGTTAACAGAGCTATACTCGCCTCCCTTCATAATCGAGCGTCAATGGGGCATAGAGAGCCGATGCAGTCAGACCGCTCGTTGAAACAGGAAATAAGGTCTCGGCTCGTTGCATAAGGCGCTCTGCCCTTGGGAGTGTCGGAAGCTGAGAATCTTGCGCATTTATGCCGAAGAGAATGTCAATTGCTTGATTCGATACGACTGCAGACCTTTGGCCTTATCGTCGGTCCCATTGCCTCCCACATCCGTCTTTAAGTCTTAGAAAGTATCAAGTTTTCTGCGCGGATCTCTTATCTGAGGCAACGGATCACTCTTTTATGGATTTTTTGTGGCAATTTGAAAATTGGCGATTGGTCAGTAGTTGAATATAATGGAATACGATTCACTCGCAGTATGATGTCGCAATGGTGTTTAATATTTTAATAATAAAATTATTTATGCAAGAATCCGGCGAAAGAAAGGAGGTGTTGTAATGGCAAAATCAGCAACTCTACCGCCAGTGCCGGTTAGTTTTGGAAAGATCGAGCATGTCGTGGTCCTGATGCTCGAAAATCGCTCTTTTGACCATCTGGTGGGCTTTATGACTGCGAACAACCCGAACATAGTAGGGCTTACAGGAAGTGAAACCAACTACAAAGACCCGAACAATTTTCTGTCGCCGCAAACAGTCGGTGCGGCCACCTCGTTTGCGATGCCTTTTGATCCTGGCCATGAATTTATGGATGTGCAACTTCAGTTATATGGACCTAAGAACCTGCCGTCTTTTGATTTGCCGCCAACTCCGAATTCTCCGGCTGATCCGGCGCCTATGAATGGCTTCCTTTGCAGCGCCATCTACGCGACACAACAACAAAAAGTCGATGAGAAAGACGCATTACGAATCATGGAATGCTTCCAGCCGGGGCAGGTGACGGTTCTTTCCGCTCTCATCCGGGAATTCACCCTGTTCAACTTTTGGCATTCTTCTCTGCCAGGGCCGACTTGGCCCAACCGCTTTTTCGTGCATGCAGCCACCTCCGGCGGTCTCACCGACAGCCCTGATGATGAAAGGATTATTCAAGGATTTTCATTCCCGAATGGTACAATCTACGACAGGCTGACCGCTGAAAAGAAGAAATGGCGCATCTATCATGACGACCTTCCGCAAACTGCTGGCATCGATAGTCTTCGACTGGAATTTTTGAATCCCTTTACAAAGAACTTTCGCAAGATGGATGACTTTACGGTTGATGTCAACTCGGGAGACCTGCCGCAATACACGTTCATCGAGCCAACATACAACTCTGGGAGCAATTACGTGAACGGAAATTCCATGCATCCGCTGAACGACATTAGGAATGGAGAACATATCATTAAACAGGTATATGAAAGCCTCCGGAATTCGGCATTGTGGGATAAGGCAATGTTCGTCGTCACCTTCGATGAGCACGGCGGCTTCTATGACCACGTATCGCCGCCGGCGACCGTGCCCACCGGAGATGATACTCGTTACACCAATCCGCAACATCCCTTTTCCTTTGATCGCCTCGGGGTGCGCGTGCCGGCGGTTGTGGTTTCGGCCTACACCCAAAGGGGGGCGGTAATCGGTACAGATGCAAATGATGCTGCTACCCGCTTTGATCACACTTCCATCCCTGCAACAGTCAGTAAGCTTTTTGGCCTACGACCACTGACTGACCGGGATGGGCACGCCAATACTCTTGATATCGCCCTGAACTTGGACATGCCCCGGTTAACACCTACGGAAGCCCTCACGACATTACCGGACCCAGCGCCTGATTCCGTGATGAAACAGTATGTAACCGCATTGATCGAGCCTTCCCTTCCCCTTCCCCTTTCCCTAAATCAGAAAAATCAGTTGGCACTAGCGCATGCCTGCAACGTGCAGATTTCAGATCCCTCGCAGCATCAGGCACTTAACTATAGATTTGAAAACATTACTCGGCGGGAAGATGCTGCTGATTACATTCGGGAAGTGGAAGACAAGGTGCATTCAATGCGGGTTCAGAGTATAAAATAACGTCAGTCGACGGCAGTTGGCTTAAATATTGTTTGATAATCTCCATGGGCCTATGTAACCCTTGAGAAACCCATGCGCTATGCTTGAGTCCTCTTACCGCGATCAGCTCTGTATTAGCGATCTAAAGTGGGCTTGTACTATCTAAAAAGACGCTGTTTTCTTGTTTTCCGACTTACACAAAAGACTATAGTTCAACAAATAGCTCAAAATTCAGCGTTGGTGCCGTGCGTAATTCCCAAGTGTGTGTCTTACAGGGGATGGTCCAGACAAGTGATGTGACCTTGATTCGCTTTTTCAAGGCAATGGCTGGCACTATTTACGATTCGATACCTGTAATTTTCCCCTTTTTTGCCTGACGATGAATTTTGCGCTGGATATTTCTTCCACGACTATCGTTATTGCTATCAATTGCCCACTGCCCTGTTTGTCTTGAACCAGAGGGCAATTAATTCCAGGTAGCCTGCAATAAACCGAAACTTACCTTGATGTATTCATCTGCTCGCCACAACAAATTATATCGCAAAAATCAGCACAGCCGCAGACTGCGTCAACTGTTACGGCAATCCCGCATACGCTGCACTTATAGCGACTGCCAGCTTCGAGCTCGTTCTGTTTCTTCGGGGATGCCTTTTTTGCGACTTTCCTCGGCACAGACGTCTTCGCTATCTTTGAAGTCGTCGCTTTTTTCTTTGTAGCCATCTTTCCTCCATCAAATAAGTTTTGAGCCGCCGCACACTTCCGCCTATGTCTTAATCAAAAGCCTTCGTCAACTGTTGCAGAAGGGATCGCTTTCAAGGTGCGAGAGTCTCGCTCTTAAGGTTAAACGGACGATTAAGCCCAAGGCGCGACTTTTTTGTGCAGCCGTAAAATATACACAATGATATAATGAAGGAATGGAACTTGTGTTTGCCACCAGAAATAAAAAAAAGGTAGAGGAAGTTCGCCGTATCCTGGCAGACTTGAATGTATCTATATTGACACTTGATGATTTTCCTCAATGTCCAGAGGTCGATGAAGATGCCGAGACCTTCGAAGGTAATGCAATAAAAAAAGCGGTTGTAATATCCAAATGCATAGGCATGCTGACATTCTCGGATGATTCAGGTCTGGAGGTTTATGCCCTAAATGGTGCTCCAGGAGTTAAGTCGGCCCGGTACGCAGGCGATCGGTCCAACGACATGGCCAATAATGAAAAACTGCTTGATGAATTGGCAGATATTGGACACGAATCTAGGGGTGCAAGATTTATATGCATCATCGCTATCGCCTTCCCTGATGGGGAAACCCAAACGTTTCAAGGTATTGTGGAGGGGCTAATTGGGAAAAAACCAATCGGAACAATGGGATTTGGTTACGATCCGCTTTTCTATCCCGAGGGGTTCGATACGACATTCGGACAGATGAGTCCTGAAGAGAAAGATTCCGTCAGCCATCGCAGACGGGCCTTGGAAAAGCTGAAGACCTATCTAAAAAGCCTGTGATATTAATCATTTCGTTCGTTTATAAGTAAAACTAATTCCCTAATTATTATTTTAAAGTTGATTTTCAATTTTCCCACTGTTTAAGGTATATACCGCTATGTCATCCTTATAAAATTTTGGAGGTTTCTGTAATGAGAATAGTTTTGCTCGGCGCACCAGGAGCTGGAAAAGGTACACAGGCTAAGAAATTGGTAGAAAAGTATGGTATCCCCCAGGTCTCGACTGGAGATCTTTTGCGTGCAGCTGTAGCGGCGGGTACGCCTCTCGGCAAGGAAGCTAAAGCTGTAATGGACAGGGGGGAACTTGTTCCAGACAGCATTGTGCTGGGCATGATGGAAGAGCGCATGAAGCAAGATGATATGAAGAAGGGATATATCCTTGATGGATTCCCAAGGAACACCAAACAGGCTGAGGCACTCGATGCCATGCTCGCGAAGCTCAACATGCCGCTCACGGCAGCACTTAGCGTTGATGTGCCGTTCGAGGACCTTATGAAGAGGCTCACTGGCAGGAGGACCTGTAAGTCTTGCGGTCAAATGTTTAATGTATACTTCTCTCCTTCTAAGGTCGATGGAATCTGCGACAAGTGCAATGCAGCGCTCTTCCAGAGGGATGATGACAAAGAAGAGACGATTAAGAAACGCCTCGAGGTCTACAACGCATCTACGGCTCCGCTCATTGATTACTACAAAGGTAAGGGCATCCTTAAATCTGTTTCTGGCACCGGCGGCATTGACGCCATATTCGCCAAAGTCTGCGACGCGCTGGGACTGAAATAATCTTGGTATTTCAAGCTTTGTCTTGAAGAAGCAATAAAAATTAGGAGGATATTTCTATGGCATTAGTAAATCCGCATGGTAAAGACAAGAAATTAAAGCCCCTTTTGCTTGAGGGAGCGGCACTAGAAGCTGAAAAGAAAAAGGCTGCTGGTCTCAAGAAGATAAACATCAGCTCCCGCGAAACCGGCGACCTTATCATGCTTGGTATCGGTGGTTTCACCCCGCTCACCGGCTTCATGACCAAGGCTGATTGGAAGGGCGTGTGCGCTAATTTCAAGATGGCGGATGGCACATTCTGGCCAATTCCAATAACCGTCTCCTGCACGAAGGCTGATGCAGACAGTATCAAGGACGGCGAAGAGATCGCTCTCTACTCAACCGAGTTCAACGAGATAATGGCGACCATGAAGGTCACCGAGAAGTACACAATTGACAAAGCCTATGAGTGCAAAGAGGTTTACAAAACTACCGATGTAGAGCACCCCGGCGTTAAAATGGTAATGGATCAGTTTGAAGTGAACCTTGCTGGTCCGGTCAAGGTGCTCAGCCAGGGCACTTTCCCAACTGAGTATCCCACTATCTATCAAACCCCTGCTCAGGCAAGGGCGATGTTCGAGAAGAACGGTTGGAGCCGTGTTGCCGCCTTCCAGACCAGAAACCCGATGCACCGCTCGCATGAGTTTCTTGCAAAGATCGCCGTCGAAGTCTGCGATGGTGTATATATCCACATGCTCCTTGGCAAACTCAAACCGGGCGACATTCCTTCTGATGTCCGCCAGAAATGTATAGATGTGCTCGTCGAGAAATATTTTGTGAAGAACACCGTTGTCATCGGTGGCTATCCTCTTGATATGCGGTATGCAGGCCCGAGAGAGGCTTTGCTCCACGCCCTTTTCCGCCAGAACTACGGTTGTAGCCACCTGATTGTCGGTCGTGACCACGCTGGTGTAGGCGAATACTACGGTCCGTTCGATGCACAGAAGATCTTTGAAGAGATTCCGAAAGATGCGCTTGAGACCAAGCCTCTCAAGATCGACTGGACATTTTACTGCAACGCATGCGAAGGTATGGCTTCAATGAAGACTTGCCCACACGGCAAGGACGACAGGATTCTCCTCAGCGGTACAAAGCTCAGGAAGATGCTCTCAGAGGGAGAAGAGGTCACCCCGAAGTTCAGCCGTATTGAAGTGCTCGAAATCCTCCGGGCATACTATGCCGGTCTTACTGAAAAAGTTGAGATAAAGCTGCACAAGTACGCTGAAGGCGAAAAAAAATAGTATTGAGGTAATAGGCTATCTGGGAAGCAGCCGCCAGCATTTCGGCTGCCTCCCAAAGCTTTCCTGAAAGGAGGTGCCCGGAGAGATATAATTAGCAGAGGTTCGGCGCCCATTCTGTACATGCGTCAGGGAAAAATAACCAATAAAACCACAAGGAGGTTTGTAACATGCCAAGTTTTGTTATCACTGAGAAGTGCGACGGCTGCAAGGCCCAGGACAAGACTGCTTGCCAGTACATTTGTCCGAACGACCTGATGGCCCTTGACAGGGGCATCATGAAAGCTTTTAACCAGGAACCCGAGCAGTGCTGGGAGTGCTACAACTGTGTAAAGATCTGCCCGCAGCAGGCAATAGAAGTCAGGGCTTATCAGGATTTCGCACCGTTGGGCGGTAATGTTATCCCGATGAGGGGCACCGATTCGATTATGTGGACCGTGAAGTTCAGAAACGGCTCTCTCAAGAGATTCAAATTCCCCATCAGGACTACCCCCGAAGGTTCGATTGATCCGTATGCCGGGAAACCGGAAGCCGATTATTCGAAAATTAAATCGCCAGGATTTTTTAATGCTCCGGCGAAAGCAGAATAAGGGAGGAAAGAACTAATGGAAAAAGAAACCTGTACGTTTTCATTCTGCCAGAAGCCTGAAGTCATCGAAGTCGAAACCGACCTGCTGCTTATCGGCGGCGGTATGGCATGCTGCGGCGCAGCCTTTGAGGCGAGCCGCTGGGCAACCCCGAAGGGCCTCAAGGTTACCATGGTAGACAAGGCAGCAACAGACAGAAGTGGCGCGGTCGCAATGGGCCTTTCCGCAATCAACACCTATCTCGGCGAGAATAAATGCGCCGATTATGTAAAGTATGTTAGGGCCGATCTGATGGGTATTGTCAGGGAAGACCTTATTTATGACCTCGGCAGGCACGTTGACGATTCCGTCTGGCTATTCGAGGAGTGGGGACTCCCGATCTGGAAGAAGGCTGATGACGGCTTCTCTCTTGACGGTTTCCAGGCCAAGGAAGCAGGAAAGGCCATGTTGAAAGATGGCGGCGTTCCGGTCCGTTCAGGCAAATGGCAGATAATGATCAACGGCGAATCTTACAAAGTAGTTGTTGCTGAAGCAGCAAAGGCAGCCCTTGAAGTTAACAGGAAGGCTACCGGAGTTGCCCAGAACCACTATGAGAGAGTTTTCATTGTTAAGCTCTACAAAGATGCCAACGATCCTAACAGGGTTGCAGCTGCAGCGGGCTTCAGCGTAAGAGAGAACAAAATTTACCTCTTCAAGGCTAAAGCGATGATCAACGCCGCCGGCGGCGCAGTTAACTGCTTCAGGCCGCGGTCGGTTGCAGAAGGTCAGGGGCGTGCATGGTACCCGGTATGGAACTCTGGTTCCGGTTATGCCCTCGGCATGCAGGCCGGTGCAGAACTCACACTGATGGAGAACAGGTTCGTACCAGCCAGATTTAAAGATGGTTATGGTCCGGTAGGCGCATGGTTCCTCTTCTTTAAGGCAAAAGCGACCAACGCACTCGGCGAAGACTATTGCGTCGGCGAGAACTACGATGAGACCGTGAAACTTTACAGCCCGTATGCAGAGAAGATGGGTACTGCTATCAGAAACCACATGATGATGATGGACATGAAGAAAGGCAAAGGCCCGATCCTCATGAACACCCACCTCGCAATGGCCGAACTCGCAACGAAGATGGACGCCAAGAGGATCAAGCATCTCGAAGCCGAAGCATGGGAAGACTTCCTCGACATGGCCATCGGCCAGGCAGGTCTCTGGGCTTGTAAGAACGTCGAGCCGAACAAGGAGCCGTCTGAGATCATGCCAACAGAGCCGTACCTCCTCGGTTCGCACGCAGGCTGCGCAGGTTTCTGGTGCAGCGGCCCCGGCGATATACCGGGAACTCCGAAAGAGTGGAGTTGGGGATACAACAGGATGTCGACCGTTAAGGGCCTCTTCATGGCCGGTGACGTTGTCGGAGCATCCGGTCATAAATTCTCCTCAGGTTCACACGCCGAAGGCAGAATCGCAGCGAAGGCAGCCGTTGCATTGATCCTCGACGAGCCAAACTTCAAACCGACTATAACCAAGTCGAATGATGAGATCGCGGGCGAGCTCTATTTGCCCTATGAAGTATTCGAGAAATACAAGGTATACTCGACTGATCCATTGATCAACCCGAATTACATCAGGCCGAAGATGCTCCAGGCTAGACTCCAGAAGATCGGTGACGAGTACTTTGGCGGAATCAGCACCTGGTACATGACCTCCAAAACCATGCTAAATGAAGGGTTGAAACTTCTAGAGCTGCTCAAAGAAGATGCCAACAAGATGGCGGCAAGCAACCTCCACGAACTCATGAGATGTTGGGAGAACTACCACAGAATCCTTTCCCTAGAGGCACATGCAAGGCACATCCTCTTCAGGGAAGAGTCCAGGTATCCCGGATACTACTACAGAGGAGATTTCCTCGCCATCAACGACAAAGATTGGAAGTGTTTTGTTAACTCCAAGTACGATGCAGACAAAAATACATGGGAACTCAAGAAGGTCCCCTACGTGGAGCTCTTTGCTTAACTAAACCTTGGGAGGGGCGTCAGCCCCTCCATTCTTTTTCTTTAGTTCTCAAAGCAAGGAGCGTCGGCGGAATTGATCGCCGGCGTTTCATGCCTTGCGAACTATCAGTCTATTAACAGAATCAAAGCTAATATAAGGAGGAAAACGGCATGTCTGAGTTGAATGAAAAGGCCAGTCGCATATTAGTGATTGGCGGCGGATTCAGCGGTTTGACGGCTGCGGTCGAGGCTGCGGAGACAGGGGCCAAGGTGACCATTGTCGAAAAAAACCCGTATCTCGGCGGCAGGGTAGCACAGTTGAATAAATATTTTCCTAAGCTGTGCCCGCCAGCCTGCGGTCTTGAGATAAATTTCAGACGTATAAGGGAGAATCCAAACATAACCTTCTATACCATGTCTGAAGTGCAGGAAGTGATTGGAGGTCCTGGAAATTACGATGTCGCGATCAAAACTAATCCAAGGTATGTCAATGATAATTGTGTGGCCTGCAATGCCTGCACCGAAGCATGCCCTTCCGAAAGGGCAAACGAATTCAATTTAGGCATGGACAGGACAAAGGCTGCATACCTTCCTTACAATCAGGCATTCCCTCAGAAATATGTTATCGATGACAAACAGTGTAGCGGTGATTGCGGAAAGGTCTGTCAGGATGCATGCAAGTATAACGCGATTGATCTGACCATGAAAGCGGAGACTGTAAAGCTAAAGTTCGACGCGATAGTAGTGGCGACAGGATGGAAGCCCTATGATGCCGCTAAAGCCGACAACCTCGGTTTCGGTAAGGTAAAAAACGTCATCACCAATATGATGATGGAAAGGCTCTCATCTCCGAACGGTCCCACAGAAGGCAAGATACTGAGACCATCAGACGGCAAGCCGGTCCAGAATGTGGCTTTTGTTCAATGTGCGGGCAGCCGAGACGAGAACCACCTTCCCTTTTGCTCATACATCTGCTGCATGGCCTCACTGAAACAGACTCTTTACATTAGGGAGCAGAACCCCGAATCAACAGCAAGTATCTTCTATATAGATATCAGGACGCCAGGCCGGTATGAGAAATTCTACTGGCAGGTGAAAGATGATCCAAAGGTAACTTTGGTAAAGGGAAAGGTCGCAAAAATAGAGCAGGACGCAGGATCCGATGATGTAATCGTCGAAGCCGAAGACATGCTTACTGGCGAAAAGGTCAGGACCAAGGTGGAAATGGTAGTACTCGCCACCGGCATGGAACCGGCGTCGAAGATTCCCGGAGCATCTTATACCGATGAGGGCTTCGCCCTCGCTGGAGCGGGAATGTTTGCGACCGGGTGCGCCAAGAACCCACTCGATGTCGCCAAATCGGCCCAGGACGCCACGGGGGCGGCGCTCAAGGCGATGCAGATCGGGAAGGGGAGGTAATTCGAGATGGAAAAGAAATATGCACTTTACATATGTACCGGTTGCTCCATCGGGGAGTCTATTAATGTCGAAAAGCTGGCCACTCTTGCGAAGAATGCTCTCAAGGTTCCAGTCGTCAAGAGTCATTTCGCTCTCTGCGGAAAAGAAGGTATCGAGCTTATAAAAAATGATATCGCGACTGAGGGCGTCAATACTCTGACTCTGGCAGCCTGCTCCTCACGCGTCAAGTTCGAGGAATTTGACTTCCCAGGCTGTATCGTCGAGCGGTCTCCTATCCGCGAGTTGGCTGTCTGGACGCAAGAGCCCAATTCGCCTCAGGCCCAACTTGCTGCAGAAGATTACATGAGGATGTCCGTTGTGAAGACTCAGAAGGGAGATCTTCCGGAGCCATTTAAGATGGAAACCGTCAAGACCATACTTGTTATAGGCGGTGGCATCTCGGGCATGAATGCAGCCCTTGAAGCGGCTAATTTCGGATCTCAAGTGGTCTTGGTTGAGAAGGAAGCCAAGCTCGGCGGTTTCGCGAATTCACTCTACAAAAAGATCCCTACCACGGAGTATTACAAAGAGCCGCTTATAGTCGATACCGATATCGAGTCTACGATCAAAGAAGTTGAAGCCAATCCGAATATAAAGGTGTACAAATCCTCAAAAGTCGAAAAAACCGATGGCATGCCCGGCGCATATGATGTCACGATTTCTACTGGTGAAACTTCCGAGACGATTAAGATCGGATCGATCATCTTAGCCGCCGGCTGGAAGCCCTACGATGCAAAAAAACTCGGGCATCTCGGATACGGCAAGCTTAAGAATGTCGTAACCAACATACAGTTCGAGGAGATTGCAAAAAATGGCAAGATCCTGAGGCCATCTGACCGCAGACCGGCAAAAAAGGTTGCCTTTATCCAGTGTGCCGGACAGAGAGATCCGAACCACCTTCCTTATTGTTCAGCTATGTGTTGCGCAACTGCGCTCAAGCAGGCAAAGTACGTGCGCCAGGACGAAGATGCGGTAGCCATGATTCTTTACAAGGATATAAGGACCCCTGGAAGGCTTGAATATTATTACAAGGAAGCGCAAAACGATCCGGGCGTCATGCTGACTAAGTGTGAAATCAAAGGCCTCACCGAAGCTGCTTACGATAATGTCTATATAGAGATGAAGGACTCCCTGCTGGGTGATGTCACCGTCGAGGCGGATCTTGTAGTGCTCGCAACAGGCATGGTTCCGGCAACTCTCGACGATCCTGTGCTGAACTTGGGTTACCGTCAGGGACCGGGTCTGCCCGATCTGGAGTTGTTCAATGGTTTTGCGGATTCAAACTTCATCTGCTTCCAGTACGAGACTCGTAGGACCGCAGTCTTCGCTGCAGGTGCTGTACGTCAGCCGATGAATATGTCAGAAGCACAGGCAGACGCTACGGGAGCGGCGCTCAAGGCTATACAGGCGAACGAGCATGCTGCAGTAGGTATGGCTGTCCATCCCAGGGCATGGGACGTCACCTTCCCTGATCCATTTATGACGAAATGCACATCTTGCAAACGCTGTACTGAAGAGTGTCCGTTCGGGGCGATCGATGAAGATGAAAAGGGAACACCTTTTTACAGGATCAGTCGCTGCCGTAGGTGCGGAACTTGTATGGGCGCCTGTCCTGAAAGGATTGTCTCCTTCAAGGACTTTCATGTTGACATGATAGGATCGATGCTAAAGGGTGTCTCTGTACCGGATGACGAAGACCAGCCGAGGATTATCGTGCTTTGTTGCGAAAACGATGCTTATCCGGCAGTCGATACCTCTGCCCTTCAGCATATGAAGATAGATCCTGCGGTGAGACTCATCCAGCTCAGGTGTTTGGGTTCGGTCAACTTGGTATGGATCGCAGACGCTTTTTCACGCGGTATCGACGGAATCATGATGCTGGGCTGCAAGTACGGCGACAACTATCAATGCCACATGGCAAAGGGCAGCGAGCTGGCGAATTACCGTCTTAGCAAGGTCAAAGAGACACTCGACAAGCTGCAACTCGAAGCAGAGCGGGTAGGTCTGGTTCAGCTTGCCATCGACGACTACGGCAATTTACCGAAAATAATTTCTGACTTTGTGGATCGGGTAAAGGAAATCGGGCCTAATCCATTCAAAGGCTTCTAGGAGGGATATATACATGGCTGAACAGATAGTAAGTCCCGATCTGAATTTTGTAAAAGAGGTAATCGCTGCTGGTGCGGATTCGCTGAAGAAGTGTTATCAGTGCTCCACCTGTACTGTAGTTTGCGAGGTCACTCCGGACAAGAAGCCATTCCCGCGTAAGGAAATGCTCTATGCGCAGTGGGGAATGAAGGACCAGCTTATAACAAATCCGGACATTTGGCTCTGCCATCAATGCAGCGACTGTACAGCCTATTGTCCGCGAGGCGCTAAACCCGGCGAAGTGCTCGGTGCGGTAAGAAAGATGGCGATAAAGGAGTATTCGGGGCCTCATTTCTTGGCGGAACTGACGTCTAACCCAAAGTATGCGCTTCTGCTTTTTGCCATACCTATAGCGATCTTTCTCGTCATTCTCGGCGCAATAGGGCATCTCGATCTGACCGCTATATCACTGAACGAAAACGGCATTATAGCTTTCCCCGAGTTCATCCCCGATATTTATGTTGACATGATTATGGTCCCGACGGCTGGATTTGCGGCGATTGTCTTCCTTCTTGCCATCACCAAATATTGGTCGGCCATGGCGACAAACGCAGGCGGGGTTGGCGAAGGGGAGATTGTTAATAGTGTCAAGGACACGCTGATCGATATCTTTACACACAAAAAATTCAGCGCGTGCGGCGTCGCCAAGGACAGGAAGGTTTCTCATCTATTGGTTTTCTATTCCTTCATAGGGCTGGCGATTACAACGTCTCTCGGCGTTGCCTACGTCTACGGAATGAAGTGGGAGATGCCGTATCCGCAGACCAATATCCTTAAGATCATCGGCAATTCTAGTGCGATCGGGCTACTTATAGGTATTACCTACATGATTACGAACCGTATGAAAAACCAGGCTAAGGCTGGTATCGGTAGCTACTTTGACTGGCTTCTTATAGTCGTGATTTTCGGCACTTGTGTAACGGGCATACTCTCAGAGGTAATAAGGCTTGCCAATGTGCCCGTCATTGCATATATAATGTATTTCACCCATCTGGTCTTTATCTTCGTCCTGTTCGCTTACGCGCCTTTTTCGAAGATGGCCCATATGGTGTATCGGACTACGGCAATGGTCTTTGCGCGCCACATCCAGAGAGACTGATATAATCGCAGGGGGGAGTAATATAGTTGCTCTATGACATATAAAAAGCAATTTCAAAGGAGGTGAAGAGGGGGGATAGGGCGGACGCACATGTAGTGTCTATTGGCAGCCTCAAAAGGGCTAAATTAAAAAAATTAAGGAGGAAAAACAAGAGATGACACCAATTCTTATCTTTGCCTTTGTCTGCGGTGCATTAGGAATAGTCTATTCCTTTGTCACCAAAGCATGGGTTTCGAGTCAGCCTACTGGAACCGAGAAGATGATGGCTATTTCAGCAGCTATCAAGGAAGGCGCTGAGGCGTTTCTCGCCAGAGAGTACAAAACCGTTGCTATTGTTGCAGTTATACTGTTCGCTATTATTGCGGCTACTCTCGGCATTTGGACGGCTCTCGGCTTTATCATCGGTACTATTGGATCAGCACTTGCCGGTTATTTCGGCATGGTAGTCACCGTTATGGCTAATGTCAGGACGACTGAAGCCGCAAAGAAGGGCCTTCAGGCAGCCCTTTCGGTTGCATTCAAGGGCGGATCGGTCACCGGCGTTATGGTCGTCGGCCTTGGCTTGATTGGAATTTCGGTCTTTTATATGGTTGCTAAATCTACAGTCGATGTTGAAACTACATTCCACGCTCTGATTGGTCTTGGCTTCGGCTGTTCGCTCATGTCGGTCTTTGCTCGTATCGCGGGCGGTATTTACACCAAAGCCGCTGACGTAGGAGCCGACCTTGTCGGTAAGGTTGAGGCCGGAATCCCCGAAGACGATCCGCGTAACCCTGCAGTTATCGCCGACAACGTCGGTGACAACGTCGGTGACTGCGCAGGTATGGCAGCCGACCTTTATGAAACATATACTGTTACGATCGTAGCGGCGATGCTGCTTGCCAAGACCGTATTCGGTGCCGAAAGTCTGTGGGTGCAATTCCCTCTTATGATCGGCGGTATCTCGATTATCGCCTCAATCATCGGAACCTACTTCGTCAAGATGGGCAGCAGTCAGTACATAATGGGTGCCCTCTACAAAGGACTGGCGGTTGCGGGAATTCTCGCTGCCATCGCTTTTTATGCGGCAACGTCGTGGTTTATGGGGCTGCTGCCTGCAGGTGAAGCGTCAGCAATGTCCGTCATGAGCGTTTTCCTCACAGCGGTCATCGGTCTGGCCTTGACCGGGCTCATCGTTTGGATAACGGAGTACTACACAGGGAAGGAATACAGGCCTGTGCAGGTAATTGCGAAGGCCAGTCTTACCGGCCACGGCACTAACGTTATTGCCGGTCTTGCAATGAGCATGGAGGCGACTGCACTTCCTGCGTTTTGTATTGTCGGTGCCATCCTTGGGGCTTTTGCTCTCGGCGGCGGTTTTAGCGGCAACGTCAGCGTTGGTCTCTTTGCTATTGCCCTGTCAGCAGTCTCGATGCTCTCAATGACCGGTATCGTTGTGGCAATCGATTCATATGGCCCCATCACAGATAACGCCGGAGGTATCGCTGAAATGGCGGAGCTTCCAGAGAGCGTGCGCGCTATCACTGACCCTCTAGATGCAGTTGGGAATACAACAAAGGCGGTAACAAAAGGTTATGCGATCGGTTCTGCCGCTCTTGCAGCCCTAGTCCTCTTTGCCGAGTATTCGCGGTCGTTCGGCAGCGTTAACCTAAAGTTTGACCTTTCTGATCCGATGATCATCGCCGGCCTCTTTTTAGGCGGTCTCATCCCATACTATTTCGGCGGCAGGCTTATGCTTGCAGTCGGCAGGGCGGCTGGCGGCGTCGTCATAGAGGTTCGCAGGCAGTTCCGCGAAATTCCTGGTATCATGGAATATAAAGCCAAGCCGGAATACGGAAAGTGCGTTGACATTGTCACCCAGTCGGCCATCAAAGAGATGATGATCCCAGCCTTGATCCCGGTTGTTGCCCCGATCCTAGTCGGCTTCGTCCTTGGCAGAGAAGCACTTGGTGGCATGCTCATCGGCGCCATCCTTACCGGTCTCTTCCAGGCCATCGCCATGACGAGCGGCGGCGGCGCATGGGACAACGCCAAGAAGGCTTTTGAAGACGGCGTTACCGATGATAAGGGTGTTGTTCATAAAAAAGGCAGCGATGGACACAAAGCTGCGGTAACGGGCGACACTGTCGGCGATCCTTACAAGGATACTGCGGGCCCGGCTATCAACCCGATGATCAAGGTTATCAATATTGTAGCCTTGCTTATCGTTCCGTTGATGATTAAATATGGTAGATAGGTTTTGATTTGCGAAAAAACGGCAGGACTCGATCCTGCCGTTTTTTTTTGCCGGGCTGGAGGTAGGCGGAGAGTGCCAGGATCTAATTGCAGTGAATAAGTCGTTGCTATTGTGAAGGCAATTTAGCTCTGAGATGGCTGGATTAATGCTTTAGATGAATGCAGGCTATTTCAAATCCCGGATGCAACTCTTCAATGTAAACGCACTTGGGCTTAATATGCCAGACTTTGCATGAGATTACTTTTACTCCATGAAACGATTATAATAGCTGCCAAGACTTCCGAAGGAGATCTTTGTTGAACTTCTAATGAAGAAATCGAATGTAATTTTACTTGTTTTTGCTGTCGTGCTTTTCGTATCACTTTTTCGACTGGGTTCAGTGCTGCTGTTCGATGTAGATGAGGCGGTGTTTGCTGAGGCCACAAAAGAGATGGTCGACAGCGGCGACTATATTACCACAACCTATAATGGTGATGTCCGGTATGACAAACCGATATTCTTTTACTGGATGATGGCCTTGTCATACAAAATATTTGGTATAAACGAATTCGGAGCGAGATTCCCCTCGGCGCTAGCAGGATGCCTTCTTGCAGTGGCGCTCTTTTTTTTCATGCGACATTATGATAGCTTGACGAAGGCAGCATTCTCCATGTTGTCGATGGTACTGAGCACCTATTATCTTATCTATTCCCGTTCTGCGGTCACCGACATGGTGTTGACACTTTTTATTAGCCTGTCACTGTTTAGCTTTTATCTTACCATTAAGCAGGATAGGCGCTTTATTTATGGCTTTTACTTATTTTCGGCATTGGCGTTTCTCACCAAGGGACTTATTGGTATTGTTTTCCCGGCTGCTATAGCACTCATCTTTCTTTTGTTGACTGAAGGCATGGGCGGACTCAGGAAAATGATCAACTTCAAAGCAGCTATTCTTTTCCTGGTCATCGGCATGCCTTGGTATGTGGCCGAGTACGCTGTTAACGGGAACGAATTCTTCGATCAGTTTTTTATAAAACACCACTTCAAGAGATATACTGAGGTGATATCTGGACATAGCGGTCCTGTCTATTATTACCTTGCTGCACTAGTTATAGGTCTCTTCCCTTGGGTCGCATTTTTACCGGCTGGCATCAGAAAGGTATTCAAAGATAAGGATCCGCTGCTTCTCTTTGCAGCCATATGGCTGGCTTTTATCGTAGTTTTCTTTTCTTTTGCAACAACCAAGTTGCCAGATTACATCTTATCGGCCATCCCCGCGGCATCTATACTCGTTGCCTCAGGTATGACAGAGGAGAGTATTTTTTGGAAGCGTCCTGCGTGGATCTTTATTGGGTTCGTCTCGGCGATGGTTGGGTTAGTGTTAGTCTTTCTGCCGCGATATCTTGTTCAAAAGGGTATTTCTGAGACAGGATGGATGCCGATGGTAGCGGTTATTCCGCTGGCGCTGGCAGTAGTGTGTTTCTATGCCGCCTATACGGCGAGGCCTTTGTACGGAGCTATGTTTTCGATTATGTTCGCCTTTCTTATGACTCTGGTTGTAACTGCTCTGCCTATGGCAAGCCAATATCTTCAGGGACCCCTTTATAAATACAGCCTGTACGGAAAAGAAAAGGCACAAGCTGATGAGCGCATTGTCGCATATGGCATTAATAGGCCAAGCCTTGTCTTTTATTCCGGGCATAAGGTTACCTTTGTCGGCGGTATGGACACGCTTCAGAAGCTCATCACAGAACGCAATGGACTAATCGTAATAGCCAAGGCCAAGGATACCGAACAGTTGAAGCGTCTCGGCTTGGTCGTGCGAGATACAGACGAGGGATATGCGCTTCTCGAACGAAACTAGGATACTTATGTTCATCGCACTTTTAGTGCCGTTTGTACTCATTTATGTTGATGAACCCGTTCTTACTTGGATCAGAGAGTTTCATAAGGTTAATCCCGACCTCGACCGTATACTGCGGGCGGCCGACCATTTGATGTATTACGCGGCCCACGGTACGACTATGATCATCGGCGCTATCATGGTTTATCTGTACGGCCGATACGTTGATCAAAGCTTTCAAGATATCGGGAAATCGCTTTTTATCGGGCTTGTGGCCTCGGGCATAAGCGTTCAGATAATTAAACATCTAATCGGTAGGGCTAGGCCTAGAATATCAGACAGTCTGATCATTATCGGACCATCGCTTCGCGGCGGATATGACTCTTTTCCGTCTGGGCATTCTGCCATGGCATTCTGTCTGGCGGCTATTCTATCTCGATACAATCCACGGTGTTGGATTCTATTTTATATTTTTGCCGTCCTCGAAGGCCTCGCTAGAGTTGACGGTACTTCTCATTTTCCCGCAGATGTGTTGGCAGGTGTCATTGTAGGGACCGTGGTTGCTAAACTGGTGGGAATGAAATTATTGCGGCCACATGACACTGCCAACGCAGAGGATCTGGCCGGATCTTGATAAGTTGACCGATTATTAAGTATAATAATAGTTCTAAAAACATTGTCAGGAGGCACGAAATTGAAAGAGAAGATACATCCCAATTATAAAGAAAGCAAAGTGTCTTGCGCATGCGGAGAGAGCTTTGATACACGCTCAACCATGAATGCAATCAAGGTAGACATCTGCTCGAAATGCCATCCATTCTTCACCGGGCGCGAGAAGCTTATCGATGCAGAAGGCAGGGTTGAGAAGTTCAAGAAAAAATACGCTAAAAAGTAGCTGCCGTTGTGCGGTCTGAGGGTTAGGGATTAGAGGACCTCTAAATTCTAACCCTTTTTTATTGGTTAAATTGAGTGTAAAATCAAGAGGATAGATAATATAATGAAAACGATTGGTGGTCAGGCGGTTATTGAAGGGGTGATGATGAAATCCCCTGCAGGATGGAGCGTAGCAGTGCGTGACCCAAAAGGTGAGATAAACTTTAAAACCGTCAGGTCGAAGAAATCAAATCCGATATTTAAACTTCCTCTTATAAGAGGCGGAGTCGCGTTGTTGCAGGCGATGATTGTCGGAGTCAAAGCAATAGAATTTTCAGGAAGCGTCGCCTACAGAGAGGGAGAAGACAAGAGTGAAAAGCCAATAAGTAACTGGGCCATCGGGATGTCTATAGGTCTGGCGCTCGTAGTTGCAATAGCCCTTTTTAAGTTCCTTCCCCTGTTGATTGCGACGTTTGTCGGAAGCATTTATGGCGGTGTCGCCAAGAGTTCCTTACTCTTCAATATTGTTGACGGAGTCACACGGGTCTGTATTTTCTTGCTATATGTTTATGGGATAGGTTTTTGGAAGGAAATTAAGAGGATATTCGAATACCATGGTGCTGAACATAAGGTCATATATACCTTCGAGGCTGGAGAAGAATGTACAGTCGAGAACGCCAGAAAGTACAAGCCATACCACCCCCGCTGTGGCACTAGTTTTCTGCTGATAGTAATGGTCATCAGCATTGTCACCTTCATGTTCATCCCGCAGGAATGGTCGTTCGTGGATAAACTGGTGGCACGGATATTCCTTCTGCCGGTGATCGCCGGCATATCGTTCGAGACGCTGAAGCTTTCTGCGAAACTGAAAGATCATCCTATTATGGGTGTTATTATCCTGCCAGGACTGCTATTACAGAGGCTGACGGCGCTTGAGCCTGATGATTCCCAAATCGAGGTTGCCATTGCTGCCCTGAGCGAGGTTCTGAAGCTCGATGAAAATATTAAGGAAGGATGCGGGCAATGCTAGAGAAGCTTTTGACTATAGAACAGAAGTATGATGACATCACATCTTTACTTATGAACCCTGAGGTGCTTTCAAACAACATAGAGTATCAAAAATATTCCAAGGAGAGATCCGACCTTCAGCCCATTTACGATAAGATTCAGGAATATAAACGCGTGCTGAGCGAGACTGAGGACGCCGAGGAGATGATCAAGAGTGGCGACGGAGATCTGAGAGACCTGGCGCGTGAGGAACTCGACGAGCTTAAGAAAAAGAAGCCTGTGCTTGAAGACGCTCTGAAGTTAATGCTGCTGCCCAAGGATCCTCGTGATGAACGCAACGTAATCCTTGAAATAAGAGGGGGTACCGGAGGAGAAGAAGCGGCTCTTTTTGCGTCGTCTCTCTTTCGGATGTATTCGAAATATGCCGAGGCTCGCAGATGGAAGATTGAGGTGATCGACTCCAATCCTACTGGGCTCGGAGGATTAAAAGAAATAGTTGCGAACATAACCGGCAAGGGTGCTTATAGCAGAATGAAGTATGAAAGCGGCGTGCATAGGGTCCAGCGTGTTCCGACTACTGAGGCATCGGGCCGCATCCATACCTCTGCTGCAACTGTAGCGGTTCTTCCGGAAGCAGAAGAGGTTGATATTAAGGTGGAGGAAAAGGACTTGAGAGTAGATACTTTTTGCGCTTCCGGTCCAGGCGGTCAGGGTGTCAACACGACATATTCTGCTGTCCGTATCACTCATGTTCCAACCAATACGGTAGTGCAGTGTCAGGACGAGAGGTCTCAGATCAAGAACCGCGAAAAGGCAATGAAGGTCCTGCGGTCCCGTCTCTACGAAATCGAACTGGAAAAGAAAGATAAGGAGCGTGCCCAGGACAGAAAAACTCAGGTCGGTTCGGGTGATAGAAGCGAACGTATCCGCACTTACAACTATCCGCAAAACCGAGTGACGGACCATCGTATAGGGCTTACTTTGCACAAGTTAGAGCAGGTGCTCGAAGGTGAACTGGACGAACTGATCGATAGTCTTATTACGCATTACCAGGCAGAGAAGCTGAAAGAGCTGTGACAGCTCTAGAAAAGCTGAAGGAACTGGCAAGTGTTTTCGAAAGAGCAGGTATCGAAGATGCGGCCAGGGAAGCAGCCTTACTCATTACCGAAACAATCGGCATAAATAAGGCGACCCTCCATGCCTGTCCACCCGATATAGACGATGCTGCCTCAAAAGTGATCGACGCTTTTGCGAAAAGACGCGTTCAAGGCGAACCCATTCAGTACATTATTGGACATGTTGATTTCTATGGGCTTAGGATTCATGTTGGCAAAGGCGTGCTAATTCCAAGGCCAGAGACGGAGTTGCTCGTAGAAGAGACAGTGAACTTAATCAAACGCAGTGGCGAGATGGTGTCTCGCCAAATCGGACTTTCGGTTCTCGATCTCTGTACCGGCAGCGGTTGTATAGCACTCTCTATCGCAAAGTCATTTCTTCAGGCCAATGTGTACGGCATAGACACGTCGGCAATGGCACTGGAATACGCGAAGCTGAATGCGGAATACAATGGAATCAGAAATGTCACCTTTATTGAAGGCAATCTGTTCAGTCCGCTCGATTCTGGTGTCTGTCTTGACTTTATTGTCTCCAACCCGCCCTACATCAGAAGGGCCGACATCCCACGACTTCAAAAAGAAATCGTGCATGAACCCATAGAGGCGCTTGACGGCGGAGAGGACGGTCTCGACTTTTACAAAACAATATTGAAAGAAGCATTCTGTTATCTTAAAAAAAATGGCCGGGTCATTTTAGAGGTAGGCTTCGATCAGGCAGAAGATATACGCCGACTGGCTGTGAGTCAAGGATTCAAAAACATTCGTTTTGTAAAAGATTACGCGAGTATTGATAGGATATTTGTCGGAAGTTTTTAGGAAGTGCCGCGACTATCCTTGCGGGTCTATGCCATGCGATCACAGTCTTGTCTTATTTCTTCTGTTAGTTTTAATTGATGGACTATCGTTTATAGTATCCGAATAAAACCGCGTAGGCTGTGAAAATCAACAATACAAGACCATTCAAGGCATAGTATCTCTTTTTTGCAATTACTCCCTCAAAATCACGTGTATTGAAAATATTAAGCACAAAGACGCCGGAGGCGGCCCCTATTGCAAGTGATAGAAAGCAAACCCAGTAGATGACTTGTTGAGGAATTACGAAGTGCGTGTTTTCAAGTTCGAAACCGAATTGTCTTCCGAAAGTCGGCACGAAGTCACCTATATTTGACAGAAAGTAATCTAATCGGTAAACAAGCTCTCCTGCAAATGCCATCGGCACGAGTACTGGCACCATAGGCGAGAATTTACCGAATGAGGGGTCTTCTGTTATGCCAAAGAGATGAGCTCCTGCTTTCTGAATAAGAATAAATAACCCAAATCCCAAGGCCATCAGGAAGGTGAAAGTGACGGTGTTCGAATCAAATAGCGCAGCTTCAGCCTGCCGGTACCAGGCAGCGTGCTGTATGAAGCGTGCAAGCTGGGATCCCATCAGAAACGGAATGATATATGAGCAGGTTATGTAGCGTCCTTTATTGAGAATAAGCTCGACGAATGGGTTTCTCAGTCTCAGTCGAGGTGAGTTCTTATCGCATAAATATACGCAGCGTCCGCACATTAGGCAGTCGATATTGTTCCTGATGTTGAAGGCGCCTAGATATACTGGGCATCCCAGGGTTCCATCCGTTCCTTTTTTGCAAGAGAAGGTCTTACAGGTTTTGCATTTGTCATGATCCGGTCTTAACTCGATCATTGAGATGGTCGCCGCTGTGCCGATTATCTTTCCGAGAGGACATAAATGACGGCACCATGCCTGTCCCTTGTAAATAGCACCTAAAATAGTCGCACCCAAGAGGATGCTCAAAAGCAGAAAAGCTGTGCCCATCGGCCAGTTTTTCATGTCCGTCACCGATTCAGACCAGATGATGGTTGCAAAAAGCAAGACCGAAAAATGGAGGCTATACTTTCTGACAAACGTCGATGGTTCGAGGTTGAGACTCAGATGCATCTTTTGGAGAAGACGGCCAATGCCAGGGAAAGGACAGATGCCGCACCA
The DNA here is from genome assembly GCA_963736105.1 of uncultured Nitrospiraceae bacterium. Classification (GTDB taxonomy): domain Bacteria; phylum Nitrospirota; class Thermodesulfovibrionia; order Thermodesulfovibrionales; family Dissulfurispiraceae; genus Fen-1308. The sequence continues at coordinate 258,199 of CAVTNL010000002.1, forward strand.
GAATTTGCCGATTATGAACCAGCTCAATACAACGCTGGTCCACCATATTCCCCAGGCTAGAAAAAGAGAGATATTTCTGGAGGCATCCTGAGGACCGAACAGTCCTATTAGTATGATGGCTGTAAATGAGAGATCTCCGAATGAGCGGATATAAAAAAGATTGCGTCGGTTCAGAAAGAAATTTCTGACTGACGGAAGGGCTGCAAAGAGATCAAAGCGATCCTGATCCGTATAAGTGAAAAGGACATTAATAGCTTCTCTTATTTTCTTGAAATCTACCATTGCATTGTTGATATAGCTAGAAGAGGAGAATCCCGTGTCTTCCTACTCTCATATTAGCACAGTGGGAACGACATTGTCGTTTAATTTCCGCTATAATTACAGATTCTAAACATTTGGGGAGTGGAATGGAACTGTTGGCCTCGATCATCGATTTATTCGTCCATCTTGATAAACATTTAGGTGCAGTGCTTCAGCAATTCGGTGATTATACATACGCTATCCTATTCTTGGTTATATTTTGTGAAACCGGGCTAGTTGTAGCACCGATACTCCCGGGAGATTCCCTTCTCTTTGTGGTTGGCGCTTTTGCTGCGAGGGGAGATCTTGACACCGTTAGGGTATATGCCATGCTTTGCATAGCAGCGATATCGGGGAATGTAGTCAACTATCATATTGGCAGATTAGTCGGACCCAAGGTTTTCCAAAAGGAAACATTCTTATTTAAAAAAGAGTATCTCGAACGTGCGCATGTTTTTTATGAAAAATATGGAGCCAAAACTATCGTCATCGCGCGCTTCCTGCCGATCATCAGGACTTTCGCACCCTTTATAGCCGGAATCGGTCGAATGACTTACCGGAGATTTATAATTTATAATGTGGCGGGCTGCGTCGCATGGATAACTGTATTTCTGCTCGGTGGCTACTTTTTTGGGAACATCCCTGTCGTAAAAAAGAATCTCACTATTGTGATATTCGGGATAATCATAATATCAGTCTGCCCAAGCGTCGTTGAGTTTGTGCGCCACCGCAAAGGAAGTAGGGCATGAGCTCAAAAGGGAAGATAGCACGGGCAGCTGGTGTTATGTCAGTTGCGACTTTCATTAGCCGCATCCTCGGCTTCATCAGGGATATGATACTGGCGCGCTATTTCGGAGCTACTGGCACGTCAGACGTTTTTTTTGTTGCCTTCCGCATCCCGAACTTGCTTCGGGAGGTTTTTGCAGAAGGATCAATGTCCTCGGCCTTCGTCCCGGTCTTGACCGAATACCAGACGAAAGAAGGACATGACGAGGCGAATCGTCTGGTGCGTTCGACTTTTCTCTTTCTGCTTGTTGTCGTTGGATCACTTTGCCTCGCCGGGATTATTTTCGCACCTGCGATTGTAAAGGTCATTGCACTGGGTTGGGATTCAGGCTCCGAAAAGTTTGTATCAGCGGTACTGCTTACCCGCATCATGTTTCCTTTCCTTCTTTGCGTTAGCCTTGCGTCGGTTGTGATGGGAGCTCTCAATACGCGTGGCGTTTTTTTTATACCTGCATTGGCGCCGGCTGTTCTCAATATCGTTACGATTATATGCATTCCCGTTCTGGCGCTGCAATTTACCAATCCAATAATCTCAGCTGCCATAGGCATAACTGTTGGCGGACTGATGCAATTTCTCTTCCAGATTCCGTCTTTCTTAAAACATGGTTTTTCTTTTTCAGATGGTGCAGGCACGGGCGAGGGCTCACCTCGTCCCTATTATATTTATCATCCTGGCCTGAAGCGCATCGGACTTTTGATCATACCCATGACTGCCGTTCTGGCCGTCAACCAGATCAATATATTCATAAGTACCATATTAGCATCATACCTAGCAGAAGGAAGTATCAGCTATCTCTACTACAGTATGCGGCTCATACAGTTCCCGATTGGCATCTTCGGTGTGGCAATGGGCATGGCAGTGTTACCGACGCTTTCCGAGCATGCCGCCAAGAAACAGTTCGGCGCGCTTAAGGAAGATTTCTCTTTCGCACTCAGGTTGCTTTTCTTCATCACCGTGCCCGCTATGGTCGGTTTGATAGCATTGAGACTTCCGATAGTAAGTTCACTTTACCAGCATGGCGAATTCAGCCGCCAGGCGACTAGTGGCACGGCGGATGCGTTGATGTTCTATGCATTTGGCATCTGGGCAATAGTCGGCGTGCGAGTCTTAAATGCCACCTTTTATTCTATGCAGGACACAAAAACCCCTTTTAAAATCATGGTGTGTGGTGTACTGCTCAACATCATCTGCAGCGTGTCGCTGATGGGCCCGCTAAAGTATAATGGGCTGGCTTTTGCCAATTCGCTTTCAGCGATGTTCAACTTTATTTTGCTTTTCTATTGCCTGAGAAAAAAACTTGGCGGCATCGGATCTCGCCGAATCGTAGTTTCATTTCTAAAGATCGGACTGGCCGCGGCAGTTATGGGTATTTGCGGGTGGTTCGCTACTAAGGGTGCACTTTGGACATTGAGCGGCCATACGGGCCAGAAAGCCGGCTTCCTGACCATAGCTATTTCCGGCTGTCTGGGGATATACTTTTTTGTCGCCTATTTGCTCAGGATCGAAGAAATGGGCTATCTTGTTAAGAAGGTGAAGGAACGGATAACCAATAGATAGAGGTGCGGATATCGTGCCCTAAATTTTCGGAGGAGTGCATGATTATTAAAACAGTTGTCGTAGGCCCGCTGCAGGTAAACTGCTATATTGTTGGCGATGAAAAAACAGGCAGGGCTATGGTGGTAGACCCAGGAGACGAGCCGGATAGGATACTCGACTTACTCAGGAAGAATAATCTGATCGTCGATTATATTGTCTGTACTCATGGCCATTTCGACCACGTTGGCGCAGTCGGCGATGTTAAGAAAGAGACAAATGCCAAGATAGTGATGAATGAAGGAGACCTGAATATTTATGACTCTGCAGCCGAATTGGCACATTATTTCGGGCTGGAACTCGAACCCCAGCCTACTCCAGACATATTCGTCGCGGAAGGGGACACAATTAACGTGGGAACCCTGCACTTTGCAGTATTTCAATCTCCAGGCCACAGTCCCGGGGGCATTGTCCTTCACGGAGAGGGGATTGTCATAACAGGAGACACTCTCTTTGCAGGATCTATCGGCAGGACCGACCTTCCCGGAGGTGACGAAAGTAGCATACGAAAATCTCTGGTAAGATTGCTGTCCCTGCCTGAAAATATGGCAGTCCTCTCGGGCCATGGACCGGCATCGACTATTGGCAGAGAGAAAAGAGAGAACCCTTTTGCAGATCCTTCATGGTGAAGCGGTCGTGTGACGTTATGACTAGTTACTTTCTTTCAAGGGGTTATACTAAACATTTGTTCCTTCGTTCAATGTCCAGTATAAGTTTAAGATACATCTCCGAAATCTTTTGTGGGACATAATTACCCAAGTCGTCAACATAGATCCAGGCCAAGGTATGTGTTCCATAAGCCAGTTTTACTTTCTCTTCCGATGAGTCAGTTTTGAAATATTCAAAATATAAATCGATTCCGCACTCATAGACGCGTTTTAATTTCATCTTTACGACAATACGGTCGAACGGCATAGCCTCGCGCAGATGCTCAACTTCGGAACTAATGCATGCAAATCGCCCATGTCGGTTCATTTTTCTGTATAGCTCGGGAGAAAGGGAAAAGAGGTACCTGTCCCGAAGATGGCCCTGCCATACGAAATAATTCGAGAAATAGATATTCTGGGCAAGATTTGAATGCTCCATGGTGGTGTCAAAAAAGCTTTCTCCCAAAACATCATCGATTGTCGCAAGAACATTGCTTTCGTAAAGCATCTTCCCCAATCGGCCATTATATTGCGTCCGGCTGCTTGACGATTCAACTTCAATCGATTTGCCGTTTCCATTGGGCAATAGTCCGTTATCTTTCAAAAAATCTTTGAAATATTGAGGACAGCAAACCGGCTCAGCAATGCCGTGCCCTATAACTTTAATCCAAGAGACTCTTTGCCTGCTAAAAGCGATAGGTATCGTAACGCCATTAGGCATGACTTTGCACCATTCAAAGTTTAATATTAATGATGAGTCCTCGTCGTCGAACATTTTATGAATCCAGACATGTGACTCCATGACTTCATGGTTAGCGATCTGGCCAGATATTTCAGTTCCCGTATAATTAGTGACCATGAAATGGCCGCTCGAAAACTCATCTGCTATATACTTGCCAATCGGATTTAAAGCTCTTTCTCGCACCTTGCCGATCCAATGAAAATAGTTGGCAAAGTAGACCCCGCCGCCGATTGCAGCGCTGTCTTTCAAACCTAACGGAAATCGGTATGAAAGCGTTCGCTGACCTTGTGGACCTGCGTAATTCAACCTTACCGATTCAATACCTTCCGTGTTGTATTCCAGCTTTCCTGTTCTTCCGTTCCCGTCATGGTTAAATCCCTTGTTTGCAACTGCGATGGCGAACATGCGCTGCCGGCCTCTCAACAGTTTTACCGGGAAAGTTAAAACTTTCAGATCGCCACCTGTAAATATCAGACAGTCATCTATCTGGTAGTCATATTTCAGGGTGCTATGTTTCATATCAGTGGCCTTGCGCAGGGCTTCCATTGCGCACCAGATCCTGCTTCCAGCAAGGTCTTCTGATTTGTCTATTCCACTTACGGCCTCAAACAGCGGCGCCCTTGCCTTCCCCAGTAGCTCATGCCATTCTTCAGGGTTGCGATGTGCTACGGGTTCTATGTCGCAGCCTTGCTGTAATACTCCGACAACGCACATGCATAATCTGTCATCATGACTGCACGATATTCCGACTCTATCATTTCCGACGATAACAGGCTTTCCGTTCACAGTCCAATTAACCATTATTTCATCGGGGAACTTCTCGACAGGAACCATCAGCTTTCGGTATGCTTTCTCAATCAGTTCCTGCTCGACTATGTGACGTCGATTTTTCTCCATCTTGTGAAAACCAGATTGATGCCAGATTGCCACTACTGGCGGTATCATATCAATACGTTGGCAGTAGGACTGGAGTTTATTGTTGATCAGTGATTCGTCCCAGGCATCGGGGCTGATTAAATCCGTAACTCTAGGAGCATTCTGCAATTTATCGATAATTCTTGTCTTGTATCCATGTAATCTTTCGATGACCATGCCCATTGAATCAATTGCCGTTACATCTCCAGTAATAATTTCATCGTCTCTATGCAATACGTTGGCTACAATGCGACAGGTCTGTATGCCTGTGCTTTTGGGGTAAATTTCCCATCTTTCGATCTCAACTGGCAATGCAATTACATCCGGGAGGATTATCTGCCCTGATTGGAGTAGTGTGTCTCTAAAAAAGGGGTCCCCGGTAAGCAGTTCACCAATAGAACCAGCAGCGCCGAGGTCCACCATTTCTGAATCGAATATGCATTGTGTATCACTCATGGAGCGAATAGCCGTGATTCGTTGAAAGCTGATTCCCTGGAAGAGCATATTTCCATATAAATCTTCGCTGGGCTGGATATCGAGGAGCTTAACAGGGAGCTTGCCGGTATATGGCTCAATACTCTTTTGCGCCTTAAGGACAAATTTCGCCTCAAAGTGATTTTTAGAGAAACCTGTTTGATCGACTGTTATTCCAGCCTTTATAACGATTACCTTATCCTCATCAGACATATCTTCTGCAACAGCACGGATGTGAATCTCTGTTGCATTGCACTGGTCGACAGTGATAGGATGGCTTAGCAGTACTTTCTCCATCTGAAGATAACCAATGTTATCGCTTCCTGTAACAGCAGCTACTGCTTGTGCCATAGCTTCTATTCCAAAAACAGTAGGGAATAAATATGTCCCCTTGAAGACGTGATCTTTCAGGTAGGGGTCCTTATCAAGGGTAAGCAAGACCTTTGTTTCTATTTCCACTCCCTTTTCCCAGAAGATTATTTCTTCAAGGAAACGTGCAGCGCGCGGCCTGATAAATGGGGATTTCTGAATGGTATTAAGACCGCCTATCCTGCTTGCCACAATAACCTGCACCGCGCCAAAGTCCTTTTCCACCAGCTGCATAAAACACTCTGCTCCTTTGGTTTTTGGTATCGGCAAAATACCCATTTTAGACAAGAAAGATATACTTCCACTCCGTGTTCCCATACCAACTTCGCCCCAAATGCTGAATGCACACGTGACAGCCTCAGTAATTTCATTAGAGGCTGCAAATTGATGCAGGAGAAGATTCAGTGTTTCGTTGGCAAACCCATACCAGGCATTCCCGGGCATCCCCGTGACTCCGATGACAGATCCGAATCCAACAAATAGTTTCGGCGGATTGTCTCTAAGGGCATTACAAATGTTTATTGCGCCGACGACTTTAGGCGCTATTTCCATGAGCGCCTCCACAAGAGTGACCTGTTGAGTACGGCGAGGCTTGTTTATAGCGGCCCCATGAATAACGCCGGTGATTGCACCGAGATCCCGGTCTATCTGCTTTTTAAGGTTGTTAACACCCGTTTCATCCGCAATATCGCAGGCATAGTAACGGTACGTAATTCTATTATCCCTATAGCGCTGCAACACGTTCTGTATCTCTTCGTTATTGTCGATTAGTACCGTGCTTCCGACTATAGCCAGTTTTGCCCCTGTCTTAACAGCAAAGGCAAGTGCACACTCTGCCGTGATTCCCTTGGCCCCCCCCGTAACTAGCACTACATCCTCACTGGTCCAGCTTATTCTTCTTTTTTTGATTGTCTCTGCGCCAATAAGCTCCAACGCAGGTACATGTCTCATAAATTGGCGGTCAAAGACTGCTATGCTGAAATTTTCATCAGCATGAAGCTCTTCCGTGATCTTCTGTAGGACACGAAAAGTATCGTTAGTGTCGCAAAACTCAAGGATTCGTATCTTTTCAGACGGATTTTCAAGGTGGATGCTGCAAAGAAATGCCGCGCTCCCTTTTGCTTCTAAAGAGACATCTGGATCAGATTTAAAAAAATCACCATTGCCGAATTGTACTGCGGCATATGCCGGCTTTTCTGTCCGCATCTTCAAGGACGTAATAACCGTTCCTATGCAATGCATTCTAGCCGCCATATCATTCACCTGCCCGCCTGTCAGCAGACCTGTATTTTCGCGCTTAGGCAGCAGAAATATGAAATAGTCGCATTTGTTATAATCGCGAAGATTGCAGCAACTCAAACTCTTATAATCCATCAATGCCGTAGAGACACCCTTTTGGTTCAAAGCAGCCTGCATATCCGAAGAGAGACTGCCTGTTCCTTTGTCAGAGACAATTATAATCTGTTTTTTTTCTGCAGAGGCGATTCCCATAAATTCGTCGAACGAATTTAGACAAGTGCGCGGTTGTTCCTTGTAGAGCACTTTGAACTTACGTACCCAGTTGTCAGCATCATGCTGCGCTGCAGCTTCCGGGAACGTTATGCCCTGCGGTCCTTCTGAGGATTCGCGGGACTGTTGAGACTGAAATAAGTGAGACACAATACTGTCATGGATTTCCCGCAGCGAGCTGTTTGCCATAGCTGTATGGTCAACAATGCCCTGTGCTCCATACATCTTTACTGCCTTGGCGACAAATACGCCTGCCTTGATAGAGTCGAGGTTCAAGTTATCAAGGAGGCGGTGATCGATTGATATTGTATTAATAGGGAATCCCGTCATTTCAGATGCGAGTTGCCGTAACATGTCCGGGTTGTGTATCGAGCCATTTAAGTCGGACAGAGCACTTTGTTTAGCGGTGGCAGGTCTCGCCAGATGGCTGGATGACACGGCCGCGCTTAAATGTTCGGCATATTCTTTAGGCTTAACATCCATCACTTTCATTTCAGCATTTATCAGTCCGCGGATGTAATCTATTTGTTGTTTCGAGAAGAGTCCGACAGTATCATCCGTAATTAGCGAAACGTCCGCGGATGACGATTCCTCTTGTTGGATAAGAATGTCGTCAGTTGCATCATATGGGATGTCGAACGGCCGTTCACACGGGTTGTCAATGAAAATTCGCTTCGAAGCCGGAATAAACGTTCTGACTAGTCTGTTTTCAAAAAGTGCATTCCAGTCTATTTTGCCGCCGCGAACAAAGTAACTTCCAAGAAAAACGTTAAGGGAGCGATCATCTTCGGCCCTTGATTCGATCGGAAGACATGTTGTCTCATCGTTCCCTGTAATCGATTTCACTAGATCGGAGAGCACACGGCCGGGCCCCACTTCGACTAAGAGGTCACACTCTCTTCTCATATTGTTTATCAAGGAGATATAATCTACCCGGTGAATCACCTGTTTCGAAAAATGCATTCGCAGATCGGTCCCCTGTGGGATCTCATTGCCGTCCATCGATGTAAATAACTTAACATTAGTTCTTGTCAACAACTTTGGAATGGGGGCATGTTTATGGATTTTGTCTGCAGCTCCGATCATGAAACGTGAATGGAATGAATCCGAAACCGGCAAGAATTTAGTCCTGATATTCAAAAGCGATCCTAACTTTACTGCTTTTTCTACTGCAGACTTCTCGCCGGAGATCACTGTCTGCATGGGGCTGTTTATATTTGCTACTACTGCATAGCCTTCAACCTCCCTCAACAGTCCCTCGACCTTTTCCTGTCCGCAGGCAAAAACGGCCATTATTCCGGGGTTGTCGGCAGGCGCAGCCATGACTTTTCCTCTGAATGCTGCGAACCCAATCAATGTCTTGTCGTCAAAAGCACCGGCAGCGTAGAATGCCGGCAGTTCACCGAGGCTGTGGCCACCGGCTATAGTGGGTCGGATTCCAAGATGACTAAGATGCCGCATCCATAAAAGTGACGTCATACATATTGCAGGCTGCGCTATTTCCGAACGGGACAGTTGCTCCTCCCATCCATCTATTTGGTCGTTGTTGAGGGCGCGGTCGAGCGGGCGATAAATGTATTCATTTATTTTTTCAAAGCCGCTTTCTGAGAGCCATGTTTCAGCCTTATCCTTGAAATCGCATGCCCATGAGTATCGCTCCACAAGACGACGTCCCATATTTAACTGTTGAGAGCCCTGCCCCGGAAAGAGAAAGCCGATTCGGTTACTCGTTACCGAATCACCGAACCAGATATCCTGATAAGGGCTGGAAATAACCGCGCCTTTACTAATACTATTAGCACAAAGCATCTGTTCCGCACTAGCGAGGCAAGCAAGCAGATCTTCAGGTGAGCTGACGATAAGTGCCATACGAAAGGGCTTGTCGTCTGAAGTGTCCTGGGTCAACTGTCTTGAAAGGTCAACCATTTCGCCGGAACTCATGCCCTCAACAAGCCCCTTCAGATAATTGATGCGCTCACCCATCTTTAGCTGAGAGTCAGCCGATATTACGAAGAGTTCGGTCTCCTGACATGATGCCAGAAGCTCTCGTTCGCCGACAGAGGGTTCGATATGTTTTGCCGGTTCGCCGGCAGATTCTATGGTTACATGGCAGTTGATACCTCCAAACCCCATGCTCGAAACGCCTCCACGAACCACATCGTCCCTGTTTCTGATTTCTCCCTGCGTGACCGCGTAAATGCTGTTGGCTTTCGCGTGGAACACAGGATTTGGATCTGTAAATCCAGCAGTAGGAGGGATTACGCGCCTGTTTACAGCCATTACCGCCTTGATGAATCCCCCTATCCCCGAGGCGGCCTTTGTGTGACCGATCAGAGATTTAAGAGAGGTGACTCCACAGGACCTAAGGAAACGTTTATTTTCTTCACCCAAAGCAATGGCTATTCCTTGGAGTTCTGCGGTATCTCCAGCTATTGTGCCGGTCCCGTGACCTTCGATAAAATCGACCTCGTTGAGACCGTACCCTGCATTGCCGTACGCCCGACGTATCGCAAGCGCCTGGGTTTCTGCTTTCGGCGCGGTCATTCCTCCCTTTCCGTCTGACGATAATCCCCATCCCCGTAATACTGCGTATATATTATTTCCATGAGCCAGGGCGTTTTGCAGTCTTTTTAATACGACGAAGCCAGCCCCTTCACCCGGTATAAAACCGCTAGCGCTGCGATCATAAACTTTCATATCAGTTTTGGTTAGGGCATTCGTCTTGGCAAAGCCAACCAATTCAAATGTGTCGATGCTGATATCGATACCTCCAACAACTGCAAGGTCGAGAGTACCAACAGACAACGCGTTGGCGGCTGTAATAAGTGCAATGAGAGAAGAAGAGCATGCTCCATCCACTGTGTAGCCGCCTCCGTGCAGATCGAGGAAATTGCATATTCTCCCAGCAATAGTGTTTGAAAGATTTCCAGCCAGAGTATCTTCGGTTATTGGAGCAAAGGCAGATTTGTAATAGACTTCCATGGTGTCAATCAACCCTTTAATCGCGTCTGGGGATAAGCGTTTTTTTAAAGCGGCAGCCTTGAGCACTTTTTTGACATAGGGCCAGCGCAATCTCATATACTGTGACCTGCTATGTTCGCCTGTGAGTGTGTTCCCCAAAATAACTCCTGAGCGATCGGAGGGGGTGCTCCCACGGCTGTATCCCGCGTCTTCCATTGCCCTCAGCGCAACTTCTAGTGCCAGCCAATGGACAATGTCCGAAGATTCGACTACCGTTTTTGGGATGCCCCGTTTAATCCAGTCAAACTCGAAGCCATCGATAACCGCCGCGCGGTTAACATAGGTCTTATCGGGAGCAAAGGGGTCTGCGTCATAATATTCAGACAACGGCAGACGCTGGTCGGGGATTCTTCGAAATGACCTTCTGCGTGCAAGTATATTTTCCCAGAACGATGTCAGGTTCGGTGCATCGGGATAATAGCAGGCCATGCCGATGACGGCAACGGCGTCATGCGACATTTCTTTTTTCACCTTGAAGTAGGATGACCTGTAAAAATCCTTAAATGCGGGAGAGGGATTCTGAATTTCAAGACCGATTGTTTGTGTTGAATGCTCTGATGTGTCCTGGTCGGACCACACCTCTTTGCACTGTAGCTCCAGCAGTTCGTCCGGCGACACATGGAATTTCACTGTTACTGAATTCTTGTCGCGGCTAGTAAAATCTTTTTCACCTGAAGGTGCGACCACATAGAGGCCTTTTTCCGAGACACCTGTAATAAATGCCCTGCAAGTTATGTCTCCCCAGGTCAGATTGGCTTCCAGGCTGACTGGTATTCTTTTGCTGATTCTTTTTTCCATATTCAGTCCCTTTCAGAATAGCGGCTTACCGGTAGCTAAGTCAGCGGAGATAATCGAAAGGTCAGCATAATTATTTACCTCTTGAGAGTGCGCTGTTTATTTCGCAGAAACTGCACGCACTCCTGCTGCGAGCCGACCGGCATGCGAAAATCGGATACTATTTGTATAAGGAGACTAAAAAGGCACGTCAATGCTCATTATGTTGCCCCCCCAGCGTTCTTAAATCAGCAGACATGATATCTTCAGCTTTCTGACTAGACTTTTTTTCAAACAAGACTTGCTCAGATGCTGATACTACATCTGAATTATCTTAACAGGAGTGGGTGGAATGATCAACATTATTTTCTCACAGACAGTCATCAATTCTTTAGTCTGTTTATAATTTCAATCATCCAGTACTACAATAAGGTACATCGGTACACGATAAAAATCAAACCCGGCGGGGGAAAAGCATGGGACATTGAGAAAATACGCAGATCAATCCTTAATTAAGGATTCCCTTATCGATTTTAAAAAAGCATATGCTGAAGCTCAACTGAGTGGGTTCCCTTATCCCTATTTCAAGTGCTGATATCCTTCAGAGTCTCGATTGTTATGATATAATTGATATTATCAATATATTTACATTCGATAGTTGGCTCAGATATAAATTTAGCAGAACGGCTTGAAATTTGTCTAAAATAATAGAAAAAATAAAATCTATCAATCCTTGGCATTTTATCTGGGTATCTGTTTTATTGTCTGAAATCTTTACGTTGGCGGTGTCATCAGTTCAAAGTGTTCTATTGTGGGGTCGTATTTCTCACGAGGTAATGGTTATCGGAGCTATCAACGCCTTATGCGTGCCTATGCTCATATCGCCGTTAGTGATTATTTTTGTTGGACAGATAAGCAAACTAAAGCAGGAATTGAAAACTCGCAAGGAAGCCGAAAAAGAGATCCGTTTTTTGGCTTACTATGATGTACTGACTAACCTTCCAAACCGCACTCTCTTCAATGAAATTCTGGAACGGGCCATTAAATATGCACAGCAACATAATTTCATTATGGCGCTATTATTCATTGATCTTGATTTGTTTAAACGTATAAATGACACGCTTGGTCATCATGTGGGCGATGAACTTTTACAGTCTGTCACAAGCAGACTGCTTAATTCTATAAGAAGTTCAGACTATATCGCCCGTCCAGATGAACATGAAATGATGGATGTTGTCTCGCGGTTGGGTGGTGATGAATTTATTTTGCTCCTGCACAACATCACGCATGTTAGTGATCCGGGCAAGGTGGCTCTTCGTATCCTGAAAGACCTGTCGGAGCCGTTTGACCTGGCAGGCCGTGAGGTTTATGTTACTGCCAGTATCGGCATATCACTGTATCCGAATGATGGAAGGGACGTAGACAATCTACTTAAAAATGCAGACGCAGCCATGTATCATGCCAAGGCAAAGGGAAGAAACAATTATCAGCATTATTCTCAACACATGACCTCATCTGCGGTTGAATATCTGACCCTGGAGACCAAGATGCGCAAGGCATTGGATAACAATGAATTGATGCTTCACTACCAGCCAAAGCAGTCTTTTTCAGACGGTAAAATAATCGGGCTGGAGGCATTGCTGCGTTGGAAGCCTGTTGATTCGGATCTGGTGCCCCCCTCTAACTTTATTCCACTGATGGAAGAGTCGGGACTTATCATCCCGATCGGAGAATGGGTACTGCGCTCCGCGTGTATGCAAAACAAGGCTTGGCAGGAGGCTGGATACGGGCCGTTTGTTGTATCGGTTAATCTATCAAGCCGTCAATTCGATCAAAAGAACCTTATAGAAGTCGTGACCCAGGCGCTGCGCGATGCAGACCTCGATCCTCGATATCTGGAGTTGGAAATAACTGAAAGTACAATTATGCGGGATCCTGATGAGGCTATCACCATTCTATACATACTCCAAAGTATGGGGATCAAGATTTCCATCGATGACTTCGGCACAGGTTATTCGTCTTTAAATTACCTGAAGCGCATCCCGCTGGATTCCCTGAAGATTGATCGTTCTTTTATAATGCATATAGAGTCAAGTGCCAGTGATCAGGCTATCATCAAGGCTATTATCGCTTTGGCGCACAGTCTTGGGTTAAATGTCATTGCCGAAGGCGTGGAAACCGACCGGCAATTTGTTTTTTTGAGGGAGTGCGGCTGCGACGAACTCCAAGGGTATCTCCTAAGCCGGCCTCTTCCGGTTGGGCAGTTGCCGGAATTCCTGTCTGTTAAGGCGAACAAAGAACAACAGGTGATATTGGCGCGCGATAGCGCTTCCTCCGGCCAACTCCTTGAGTAACATTTAGCCTGTCTTGCTGATTTGTTGGCCCAACTATTTTGCTTGCCCCTGATTCTGACTATTTTGCAGTAGGAATAATTCCAACAGTGGTGTCATACTAGGTTTGTGTCGACTATCAGCGGTGGATACCCACCACCCCAGAAAGACTGGAGTGGAATCTGAAAGATTTATGTCCGATATGGAATGGGCTAAGATCAGATTGTTATGCCATCCTTTGCATGCATTTACACATGAACTGGCAAGTGCTAATCTTGCATCTCAAGTTGGCTTGGTGGTTACTTTCATATTGCGAGAATTTACGATTTGATGGCATTCAAGCTGATTGTTGTGATCAAGACGCTTCATATATACATTTGGAATTGCTTTCATATATACTACAGCTAGCTTCTTAAAGCTTAGGTACCCCAGAAACTTGAGAAAGCTCTGGGGATTTTTTATGGAGGTGGAAGATGAGCGCAAAGATTTATGTTGGGAATATATCTTTCAATGCGACAGAGGACGACATCAGAGAACTTTTCGCCACGTTTGGAGAGATCGAATCGGTAAAGTTGATAACCGATCCTCAGACCGGAAGAGCGCGCGGGTTCGGCTTCGTCGAGATGCCATCGACTGATGAAGCGCATAAGGCAATAGAAGCATTGAACGGTAAGTCCTTTATGGAAAGGACCCTCTCGATTTCCGAGGCCAGACCTCAGCAACCTAGGGACAAGAGGTTCGACAACAAGGGCGGTGGATTCGGCGGTGCCAAGAGAAGTGGTGGCGGCGGTTTCGGCGGCGGCAGAAGGCCTGAAAGAGGAAGGAGATAAGATTACTTGGAGATAAAGGTACAGGGGAATGACGTTGAAAGGGCGTTGAAAACGCTGAAAACGAGGCTCCAGAAAGAGGGCCTTTTTAGGGAGATCAAAAAAAGGAAGTACTACGATAAACCCTCCGTGAAGAAAAAAAAGAAACAGGCGGAAGCTCGGAAGAGAAAGGCAAAGTCTTTTAAGTTCACTGCGAGATAGTTTCCATAGCGGCATATTCGGGTGAGCGGGGTAACTTGGTTTGCCAACGCCAATCCTTTGCGCAGTATCAAAATCGGCTCATACTTTCCATTACATAAAATGCATAAGGATAACCTAGACAGCCAAGGGGGCAGATGGGTGCCCTCGCTGGTTCCGCTGGTCTTCGGTCAGGCAATGGCATGGAGTAGATATTTGGCCTATTCGTCTGGTACCATATTACGTATTCGATTGGAGGGGTGGCTGAGCGGTTGAAGGCGGCGGTCTTGAAAATCGTTGTAGGGGGTGACCCCTACCGTGAGTTCGAATCTCACCCCCTCCGCTCTTTAAGTTGTTGATATATAAGGAAATATATTTTTGCCTCCTTACCTAGCCTCGTTTCGGAATTGTCGATTGAAACCGCAGCTAATAAGCCCGAAGCAGGTGACATGAGAAAATATTTAATCTATCACCTTTAGCTAATTTGTGGCATCTTCAATGTCACCCTTTCCTGGTGATAACTCACAGACCCTATGATTAAAAGGAGTAGAAGACAAGTCCCCCAATTGGGTATGTTGTATCTGGACGATTCAACAAACCTGTAGAAGGAGGACTTGCCATGAATAAGATTAGCAAACTTGATTTCAAGGGTCAACAGATTTATGTCGGGATGGATGTTCATAAGAAGAGCTGGAGCATTAGTATTTTTACGGATAAGTTTGAACATAAGACCTTTACTCAACCTCCGGAGGTGGAGACGTTGGTGAATTACCTCAAACGCAATTTTCCTGGCGCCTCATATAAATCGGTTTATGAAGCCGGCTATTGTGGTTTCTGGATTCATGATCGCCTGCAAGAGCATGGCGTACAGTGCATGGTAGTCAATCCAGCCGATGTACCTACAAAGGACAAGGAGAGAACAAAGAAAACCGACCGAGTAGACTGTCGTATGCTTGCAAGAAGTCTCAGAAGCAGAGAGCTCGAGGGCATATATGTCCCTTCCCGTCCGAAGGTGGAAGACCGCAGCCTTATCAGAACCAGATACAGTATGGTCAGGAAACAAACGCGTTGCAAGAACCAGATCAAGTCTATCTTACAATTCTACGGAATCCAAATACCGGAAGAACTGGCAAACGGTAATTGGTCAAAACGATTTATTACTTGGATCGAAGACATCCGGATGCAGCGAGCCAGTGGTAATTTTACATTGAAAGTTCATCTGGAAGAGCTCAATAATATTCGGAAGATAATTGCTGATATTACCCATAGTATGCGCACTCTTGCCAACTCAGAGGAATACTGGCAAAACGTTCGTTTGCTGAAGACCGTGCCGGGAATTAGTACTCTGACGGCCATGACATTACTTACGGAACTTTACGATATGAGTCGGTTCACAAATTTCGACAAGCTCTGTAGCTACTTAGGTCTTATCCCTGATACAGATTCCAGCGGAGAAACGGAACGGAAAACTGGAATAACCAAAAGACGGAATGCGCAGCTTCGTGGCATATTGATCGAGAGTTGCTGGGTGGCGGTACGCAAAGACCCAGCTCTGCTGATGAGCTTCAATACGCTATGCAAGAAAATGCCGAAGAACAATGCAATTGTGCGAATCGCCAGGAAACTGTTAAACAGGATTCGATACGTCTTGAAGAATCAACAGGAATATGTATCAGCCGTTGTTCAGTAAAATGTGATGATAAAGCATAGCAGCATATCTTCAAACCAACGTGTACCGTGGGTTCGTAGCTTGCTTACCGATGTACTTTGAGTTCTGTTGTCGGGATGGGCAAGCGATTTGGGGCAGTTGAGGTCGTTTGACCTTTAATGCCTTGCGCTCTTGGCGCAGGGTTCTTCACAAAGACTATACTCTTTCTTGATTTGGAGCCAATTGGCGAGTTGGTTACATCCGAACCAAAGAAAGGAGTATAGTCATGAATAAGATGAAAACAAAAAATATTAAAGTAGTCAACGGACAGAAGCACTGCGGACGTTGAACCAAGAGCGATGATTTCCGATCGCTATACGTAACAAAATTGATGGATTTTTAAGGCAGTGAGACTCAAAATATCAGTTCTCCTTCAGCAGGCTCGGATTTTGAACGAACATGTTTTATAGGGATAATTGAAATGCGGTTAATTCTCTAGTGTTGAACAAAGGAGCAAACAATGAAGAGTAAACGCTTAACTGTCGTGATTTGCATGGCATTTCTCGCAGTATTGTTTTTACCTGGACTTTTGAAAAATGTCCGGGGAGATGAAGGAAAGACTACTGACAAGGAGGGATACTCTGAGAAAGAGGAATATAAAGAGAAAGCTAAAAAGGAACTTAACGAGCTCGATAAAAAAATTGACGAACTCGAAGTAAAAGCAAAGGAATCTGGCCATGAGGTCAAAGCTGAAGCTCGCAGGGACTTGAAGGAACTGAAAGAGAAGCGTGCCGCGCTAAATGAAGACTTCAAGAGACTCGAAGCATCAAGCGAGAAAACATGGGAAACTGCAAAGGAAAAAGTGTCCGAATCGATGGCTGATCTTAAGAAGACATACAACAAGGTGCGTAACTATTTTTAGACCGTCCGCATAGTATCAAAATTAAGTCGCGTACTAATAGGCCGTTATTGTAGAAACATAAAGTTGAGCGACATGGAGGAAGGAATGATGAAGAATACTTTAATACTGCTCTCGATTTTAGCACTTGCAGTCCTCGTATCTGGAACGAACAGCACCGCGAGCGGACCGGAGAACAATGGTGAGGCGCTTTTTAAGCAACATTGCTCTGTCTGTCACCCTGATGGAGGTAATATCGTCAATCCGCAGAAGACCCTTCACAAGAAGGTCAGAGAGGCAAATGGTGTTAAGACGGCTTCGGATATAGTTAAAAAGATGAGGAATCCGGGTCAAGGCATGACACAATTTGATAAAAAGACGATCCCTGATAAAGATGCAAAAGAGATCGCTGGATATATTTTGAAGACTTTCTAATCAGCATAGCCATGTAACAAATGAGGGGAAGGCTCCAACTTACTAATCCGGTAATTGGTATTCTCACACATGACGCCCATAAAGTACCTTTTTAAGAGGCTTTTCATGGAATGTCATGTGACTTTACTTATGACCTCCTTAGTAAGTCCATAACAGAAAGGAAATTAGGACAATATGACTTTAAATGTGCATACCCTGCAATTTATGCTGGCCATAATTGCCGGGATCTTGATTCTGATCATGCCAAGGGTTTTGAATTATGTAGTTGCTATTTACCTTATAGTGATCGGCATCATCGGGCTTACAGCACCGTCAAGGAGGGCTGCCATGATAGAAAAACGTAAAGCATATCATGAAAAACTAGATGCGCAGTTGGAAGAATGGAACGCACAGATTGCCTTGCTTTTAGCCAAGGCGGACAAAGCCAGGTCTGAGGGAAAATTTGAATACGATAAGATAATCGAAGCGTTGCAGCACAAGCGAGACGAGACGAGGATGAAGCTGCAGGAGTTGAAGGGTTCCAGCGATGATGCATGGGAAGACGTGAAGGCAGGAGCAGAAAAAGCTTGGGCAGAACTCAAGATAGCCTTCGATAAGGCTACCTCAAAATTCAAATGAGGTATCAGGGAGTAGCTTTTTGTGACTGAGTACTCATAATAGCCTGAGGAAGGGATCGTGCTGGGCTTTCACGCGGGGCATTCTGGCATGGCTTCGGTAAGGAGTGCTATTGATGGACCGATTTATTTGTATCCATGGGCATTTTTATCAGCCTCCAAGGGAAAATCCCTGGCTGGAGGCAATCGAGATTCAGGATTCTGCGTTTCCGTATCACGACTGGAACGAGCGGATTGCAGCCGAATGCTACGCGGCAAATGCAGTGTCGAGGATCTGGGACACTGAAGGTCGAATCGTCCAGCTGGTGAACAACTATGTCAACATAAGTTTCGACTTTGGTCCGACTGTCTTGCTCTGGATGCAGCAGCACGCCGTCGAAGCCTATGAGGCAATTCTGGAGGCAGACAGGCGGAGTGTGGAGAAATTCTCGGGTCATGGCTCTGCTATGGCACAAGCTTATAATCACATGATTATGCCTCTTGCCAACAGCCGCGACAAGAGGACCCAGATTAGCTGGGGAATAAAGGATTTTGAGTATCGCTTTGGACGTAAGCCGGAAGGGTTGTGGCTCCCGGAGACAGCGGTAGATCTCGAGACTCTGGACATAATGGCGCAACATGGAATCGGATTTGCCATACTTTCCCCCAGTCAGGCACAGAGAGTCAGGCCCTTTGACGCTGATACATGGCAGGATGTGAGCGGTGGAAGAATCAATACCGGCATGGCTTATAGGGTATCGCTGCTATCAGGCAGAGTGATCAACCTGTTCTTTTACGATGGCTCCATTTCACATGCTCTGGCATTTGAAGGATTGCTTAACAGCGGAGAAGCATTCGCCAAAAGGCTATTGTCGGTGTTCCCCGACGGTGATTCCTCTTCATCTCGCATTGTCCACGTAGCAACAGACGGCGAAAGCTATGGTCACCACCATCGCAACGGTGACATGGCCCTCGCTCACGCGCTCCATTACATTGAGTCCAATGGACTTGCACAGTTGATAAATTATGGCGGGTATCTGGCCAACCATCCACCGACGCATGAAGTGGAAATATTTGAGAATAGTTCGTGGAGCTGCGCTCACGGAATAGAGCGTTGGCGGTCAGATTGCGGCTGTAACAGCGGTGGCCACCAGGGATGGAACCAGGCCTGGCGAGCTCCCCTGCGTGCTGCGCTGGACTGGCTGCGAGATGCTATTACCCCGGCTTATGAACAATTGGCCGGACGATTTCTGTCCGATCCTTGGGCAGCTCGAGACGACTACATCGACGTCATCGTGGATCGAGCACCGGAGAGGGTCAGTGCATTTTTGAGTCGCCATGCAATCCGCCCATTAAGCTATGAGGACGAGATCACGGTCCTTAAGCTCATGGAGCTCCAACGCCACGCAATGCTCATGTACACAAGCTGTGGTTGGTTTTTCGACGAACTATCCGGTATTGAAACAGTTCAGGTTATACAATATGCGGGCATGGTTCTCCAGTTGGCCGACGAGCTTTTTAACGAGGTCTTTGAACGGACATTCCTCGAACGTCTTGAAGTTGCCAAGAGCAATATACCTGAACACAGTGACGGCCGCAGAATTTATGAGGTATTCGTGAGGCCGGCTATGCTTGGCTTGACTGCTGTGGGTGCTCACTATGCCATAAGTTCCCTGTTCCAGATCAACAGTGAACAAAACTCGATCTATTCGTACTCTGCCAACATGGAGGACTACCGCAGTTTTCAGGCAGGCGGCACAAAGCTCGTAATCGGGCGCGCGAAGGTAACTTCAAAGGTCACGCGCATATCCATAAGCTTGTGCTTTGGCGTTTTACATCTTGGTGACCACAGTATCGCCTGCGGCACCGGTGAATACCAGGGAACCCAGAAATATGAGGCTCTTGTGAAAAATATTTCAGATGCTTTCGCCGTAGCTGACTTCCCTAAGACCATACTTTTAATGGGTCAGTACTTCGGGTCGTCTACGTATTCTCTGACTTCGTTATTTGCTGATGAGCGGCGAAAAGTCCTGGACACGATCATGGAACCGACTCTGAGAGAGTCTGAAGCTGCGTATGGATCGATATACGAACACCATGCTCCGTTGATTCGCTTCCTAACAGGGTCCGGGACACCACGGCCAAAAGTCCTGTCAGTCGCAGCAGACTTGTGCTTGAATGCCAAGCTTCGTAGGGTGCTTCAAGGGGATGGACTTGATCCCCAGGTTGTGAGACCTCTTGTGGAAGAAGCTCGTTTAGCTGGCGCAATCCTGGATGAGGCCGCTCTGGGATTATTACTGAAAATCAATATTGAGCGTCTTGCACAGCAAGCTCTGGAACAATGTGAGGACCTTTCTTGCATGGAGAGATTGAATAAGGCTGCAAAACTAGTCAGGACATTACCGTTCGAGATTAATCTGTGGCAAATCCAGAACATCTGCTACAAAATCCTCCACACAAAATGGGCCGAATTCAAGGAGAAAGCCGCTCAGGGCGACAGAAAGGCTCAAGAATGGATTCGCGATTGCATGGAGGTGTCTGAAAATTTCAAGCTACAGGTCCCCAAGTCCGATTAAATTGGATGCATGCGATCTGAAGAGAGTCCATCGCATAGGAAATGGGAAAGGAGGCGTGCACCCTCCGCTCGTTTGTCCCCTATTTGATGGTATGCTTTTTCATTGATTCCGCTATCCTTCTTGGGGCTATTATCCATATCAATAAGTGTGCCCAAAAAATCAATATTTCTTCCTCATAGGCGTTTTTCAACCCCTATCAAACAGTGTAGACCTTGACTAGCACCAATTAGGAATATATATAGAATGTAAGAGATATTATTTAGGGAGGCTGGAATGAAAAGGGAAAAGGGTATACATGATGATATTACAAGGGTTGCGTACGAACTTTATGAAAAAAGGGGCAAGTCTCAGGGGCATGAGTTAGCGGATTGGTTAGAGGCAGAACAGATAGTGATGGAACAACGTGAGAGACACGCAAGTGAAATAAAACAGGAAGTTGATGTTGTCAAGAAACCAAGAGCCGGGTTTCGGCGAACTGTTAAAAAAGAAGGGTTTTATAAGAAAGGTTGAGTGACGCCATTTGAAGATCGACTAATAGCAAACAAAGTCTTGCCGCAAGATGTGAGTATATTATATTAAGGCAATGATATAGCCAATCTTTGGTATGGAGGTCAACCGTGAAGATGCAGGACGTCAGGAAGATTGCAAACAAGAAGGAGATTGAAGTGGGAAAACTAGATAAGCTGCAGCTTATTCGGTCTATCCAAAAAACCGAAGGTAATTCGGAATGTTTTGCAACGTGTTATGTGAGCGCATGCCGTCAAGCAATTTGTCTCTGGAGAGAAGATTGTTTAACGCACTTTAACAAGGTATTCCGCCTCTAATCTTGACTTTGGCGGTGGTTGTAATTAAGGATATTCCTCCAGAAGCCTCAACCCCGTCTTGAAAAAATCTTTTCTGTAGGAAATGCAATACTGGACAGTCCCGGACATTGGCGTTATTATCAGGTCTATAACTGCTCCCCTAACTAACTTATGCTTGGTTATGATGCTTATGCCTCGGCCGGAAATATCGCCGATCAGACCTCTATAAATATCCGCACCGACAACGAACCTGATTTTCCTGCAAATCGGTAATCACTGGTGTTCTCTTTTTTCATCGCAATGACGATTCTGATCGCCCATAGCCTCGACCCTGCTCTTCGTAATACTTATAAAATTATAATGATAATAAGGTGGGATTGCCAGATTTAGTCATTGCTGCTGTCGTGCATATGTGATCAATCCAAGTTTCTTCGAAAAAATGTCAGGCAAGAAAGTCCACATTTTGATGTTTCCTCAACCAAGGATACAATTTAGTTAATGGAATGATACACATAGGCGCTCTAGTTGCCGGAAAGGAGGAATGAATGATTTGGACGATCTTTGTAGTACTTGTCGTACTGTGGCTGTTAGGGTTTGTGAGCGGCTACGCAATGGGCGGATTAATACATATTTTACTAGTCCTGGCAGTGATTGTGCTTGTAGTTGGTCTCTTTCAGAGACGATAACTGCAGCGAATGATTTGTGGATATTAAAATCCCTGGTTTCATTTAGTAACGGTTGCAATCTAATGATTGCAAACCTACAGACAGGAGGATGGAAGGTGCTAGGGCGTTAGGAGCGCGAATTTTCATTAGCTCGGAAGCCTTTGGGAAACGGCCGGGCTTTAACCCGGAGTTTATATAATACAGCCCGGCCGCTTTGCCAATGTACGACTTGCTCTTTAATTCATTAGCAAACACAAAAAGCGTGTTCCCTTTTGATGTGATAGATTAATCAAACGGAGGAAAGACATGGGCACAATACTAATCATCATTTTGATCCTCGTACTTATCGGGGTACTGCCTACCTGGCCTCACAGCAAGAGCTGGGGATACTATCCCAGCGGTGGACTCGGATTGATTCTTCTAATTTTGATCATCCTGTTGCTCCTTGGGAAGATATGAAAGGAGTTTAGAGTGCGATATATCACCTAATTTCATCTAAAAAGAGAGGTGCAAGATATGAGTGACGACAAGATTCAAGACAAGTTGAAACAATTAAAAGATGCAGTAAAACAAAGATGGGGAGCGCTCAGTGACAAGGACCTTGATACGGTAAATGAAAACCTGGATCATCTGCCGGGTCTGCTGCAGGCGAAATACGGGCACACAAAAGAGCAAGCTGAAGATGCACTAGCTCAATTCCGCAGCACCATGAGACCAGAGGGAAAAGATAAGGTTGAAGTAGTACGTGAAGCCTTTTCAGACACGACCCCTGAAGAAGAGGCACATGTTAAGAAAAAAGTATATAAAAAATAAAGCCGAAAAGAACGAAGATGTATCCACCTCTTGAAGCCGTGCTTGATCAATTGTCCTTGACACTGAACAAGCAAAAAAGGAAGGAGAAATACTATGCCGTTGATTCATTTAGTAATTGTCTTGGTTGTTGTTGGGGTGATCCTATGGGTGATTAATAGCTACATACCGATGCAGTCTACCATAAAGGCAATATTGAATGTGGTAGTGATTATAGCTGTTATCATCTGGCTATTGAGTGTCTTTGGATTCATAGATAACATCTCAAATATCCGTATTGGGAAGTGAATAAGATAATATTAGCCCCAGGAAGGGGGTGGATAACATGACAGTTACGAAGAATATTGGGATGCTCTTGCTGGGAATCTGGCTCATCTTGATTGGACTGGTGGGTATGATAGGAGGTGAAATTATAACGATACATACTTTGCTTGATATTCTCGCTATTGCTGCTGGCGCCTTTATCCTGATTGGCAGGTAATCGCGAATGGAGGAATGAGGCGATCGAACCATGAGCACGAAGCTACTAATTTTGATCATAGTGTTGATCATTGTATTCGGAGGCGGCGGTTTTTGATGGAGTAGGATAAGGTAGGATTAACCAAGTAGGAGGTACACATGCCGACGATAGACACACAAACATGGATCATGCTTGCAGGCGCGGTCTTTTTATTGATTGTACTTGCGGCATTGATCATCTACAAGAAGAAGCAATCTCATAGGCTCCATGAACGCTTTGGTCAGGAATACGACCGATCCGTAGGTGATCTCGGAAGCCGATCAAAGGCAGAATCGGAACTCAAGGCACGCGAAAAGCGCGCAGAGCACTTCAATATCTTACCTTTGGCACCGGCTGAAGCCGCCAGGTTCAGTGAGACCTGGAAAGATTTGCAGGGCCGCTTTGTCGATAACCCAAAGAGCGCGGTCTCTCAGGCCGACCAGTTGGTCCGTGAGGTGATGCTGAAGCGTGGTTACCCCGTGGGAGATTTTGAGCGTCGTGCGGCGGACATTTCGGTTGATCACCCCGAGGTTGTAGCACATTACCGGGCGGCACAGGCCATCGCGGTGCGCGATAAGCGCGGCGAAGCCGACACAGAGGAGCTACGCAAAGCGGTGGTGCATTACCGAGCACTGTTCGATGAACTGCTTGAGATAAGGAAAGATCGAGAACAAGCAATGCCACCAAAAAGCGAATGAAGTGGGGCGGTGATGTTGATAAAGCAGGGGGCATGCTGTAAGTATGTCCCATTCAGTCAGGAGCACAAATGGCTCAGAATGAGAATTCTGGTAAAGATACATAAAGGAGGCCATGCTACGAAGAAGATTTTGATAATCGATGATGAGAAATATGCCTTGGCATTGATAGAAGAGTATGTTAAGGATGAAGGATTCCAGGCACTCACTGTTCGCACGGGACAAGAGGCGATAAAAACGTTTGAACAAGAGAATCCCGATTTGATAATAATGGATATTCAGATGCCCGGTACTGATACGCTCGGGTTATTGCGCAAAATAAAAGAAAAGAGGCGCATGTTGCCAGTCATAACCCATACGGGCTTTGATTATCGTCCCGAGCTCGCCGACTGGAAAAATGAAACCAATGCCTTTGTAGTAAAAAGCGCTGATCTTGACGAGCTTATCAGCAAGTCAAAAAATTGCTTACTTAGTATGTACATTACCAGATCAGGGCGATAATAAATCACCGTTTTTTGAAGAACAAATAGCCGAAAGCTGGCGACAGGGCTTTTGGGCTAAGCCAGCTCTCTACTCTGCCGGGATCGAGACACTACCTCCGTGGCACCGATTCAATTTCGAACAGATTTTCGATGAGGCAATTCGCCACCACCTTAATTATCCTGATATAAATTTGCTATAATTAGAACCATTAGTGGTCAGGTATTCGTCAATCGCCGGTCTAAGATGTTTTAAGATTGTCTTGCAATATAGCTTTAAACCGTTTCAGAAGGAATACCTTTATTAACCCAGAAGGATACAGCGATGGCCGTTAATAAGAAAGCCTCGAAGAAGGATCGGATTCACTCACCGGGTAAGAAGCCGAAGAGGGGTGCTACTGACGCCGCTGAAGCGGGAGGGCCGGAGATGTCTTCTAATAGTTCAGACCTGCGCCGACTGGCTGAGGAGATGCTTCTCAAAGAGCACGGAGCACTGGATAACATTCCGCCCCCCGATTTGCAGAACATAGTCCATGAGTTGCGCGTGCACCAGATCGAGCTTGAGATGCAGAACGAGGAACTGCGCCGCACGCAGCAGGAACTCGAAGCATCCCGCGCCATGTATTTTGACCTCTACGACCTGGCACCAGCAGGATATGTCTCACTCAATGAAAAGGGGATAATACTGAAGGCCAATCTCAGCGCTGCTGAGCTTTTGGGGAGAGAGCGAAGTCATCTGGTCGGAAAGCCGCTGACCCGCTTCATACACAGGGAAGATCAGGACATATACTACCTTTGCCATAAGCATCTTATTGCAGCACGCGTGCCGCAGACTTGTGAAATGAGAATGGTGAGGAAGGACGGTGCCCCATTCTGGGTGCGAATAGATCTCGTAGCTCCCCCTGGAATTGACGACTCGAAGGGGTTACGTGCGATCATAATCAACATAAGTCAGCGCAAGCAAAGCGATTATGACATGGAGAATCTCAACAGGCTGTTAAACCAACATGTTGTCCGGCTAGAGCTTGCAAACGAGGAAATGGAGGCATTCAGCTACTCGGTTTCTCACGACTTGAGAGCTCCCCTCCGCCATATGAGAGGCTTTATGGAATTGCTGCAGAAGCGAATGGTAGGCCAACTGGACGAAGAAAGCTGCCATTATGCTGGCTTGATATCCGATGCTGCGAAGAAAATGGAGCTGCTTATCACTGATCTGCTTAAATTAGCCCGTCTTGGCCGCCAGGAGCTGCAAAAAAGAGAAGTAAGCTTAATTCACCTCGTAAAGGAGATCGTCGAGCAGGTTTCTCAGGAAACGATGGGGAGGAACATTATATGGAAGCTTGGCGAGCTACCGGTTGTCTATGGTGAACAGTCGCTGCTGAAACTTGTGCTTTTCAATTTAATCTCTAACGCTGTCAAATTCACAAGTACCCGTCCCAGTGCCGAAATCGAGATAGGATGCAGAAAGGATGGAAGCGAAGCGATCTTCTTCATAAGAGACAACGGCGTAGGGTTTAACATGGACTATGTCGACAGGCTCTTTGGCGTATTCCAGCGCCTCCATCCGCAGGATGAATTCGATGGCACAGGCATCGGTCTGGCCAATGTTCGCCGTATCATTTCCCTGCATGGGGGCCGGACATGGGCCGAAGGTATTGTGGGACAGGGCGCTACATTCTACTTCACGCTTCCAAAGTCCTAAGGAGATTATAAAATAGCTTCTCCAGGAAGAATACTGCACCAGATGCAGCAGAGATTTTAGGCGTCAATCCAAGGATGCTTGAATCTATGCAAAAACTGTGCATCAAAGGAATAAGAAGAATACCTGATATTTCAGCAGATTCCTGATATATCAGAAGACGACACTTTTTGCAATATCGTTCCATCATTGTAGCTTTCACTGAAGTTCCCACCTTTCCAACAACATAGAAAGTCCCGTCTGTCAACAACTGTCATGGCACATATTATGCTCCTTAATTCAATAGTGCATACCAAAACATGTAGCATTTTTTTTGAGATATGTGCATTAAGAAGAGTAGTACAAATTAACAGGAGGTATAAAATGACCTGTCCTTTTTTTGAAGAGGCTTATAATATCGGTTTTTGCAATACATCAGGATCCCCTTATATCCCCAGCGTTTGTGAGATGGAACGACAGTGCTTTACAGAGAGTTTCGGCTCTTTGTACAAATTATTTCATTAATAGCCTTCCGGCAATGGATCATAATTTAATGTCTTGCAGTCAACTTAGGGCGTAGCAATACCCACAAAGTGTCAGGTCTTTCATTAAAAACAGGATATGAATCACGTGCTATTAAGAGACTTTGAAAGACCAATATTACAGTTAAAGACAAAGATGAATAGTAAGGGATTACGAAAGTATTTTTAGTACTAACATAAAAAGGAGAAAGAAAATGACAAAAGTTCTGGCGGTTATGCTTGCTATGATGTTAGTGGCGTTTACTTTCGGATGTAATAAGTCTGAACCACCCAAATCTTCCGAGGCACCGAAGTCTGTAGAGTCTTCGGCTCCAGCGGCTGGTGGGACGGTTGTTGGCGTTACGGTAAGTGAGATAGTAAACGTGGCAAACGGATGGAGTGCCAAGAAACAGATTATGGGGCATGATGTGTTTAACGATATGAATGAGAAGGTGGGACAAGTGTATGACATCATCATTGCTCCGGACCGGGCGGTTTCTTACGCGATCATAGCGGCTGGCGGATTCCTGGGCATTGACAAGCATGACGTTGCAATTCCTGCAAATCAGTTCAAGATGCAGGATGGCAAGATTGTTCTACCAGGCGCTACCAAAGATGCCATTAAGGCGATGCCCGAGTTCAAGTACGCGCAATAAAATTAGGCTACCTGTCCCGTCACGAAAGGCGGGACAGGTGTTACTTGCCGAACAGGAGATTGCGTAATCTGATTCATACCGACCAGTCGTTCCGATAGAAGCCGACCACTCAATATGATTGATGCCGACCAGTGATTATGATCGGGAGCCAACCACTTTTCCGAGGTGATCATAACAGGTGGTCGGGATTGATCATATTGGGATACAAAAGTCCTTTGACGAAAGCATAGCCTCAAGCTGGATAAGATATCTCAGTTTAAGTCATTGTTCCTTCACGACAACTTATCACGGAGGGATGATGGCATCGGAGAGATTAACCATGCGAAAGGCAAAAGAGATACTTAGATTACATTTCGGGCTTAGTCTAGGAAAGAGACAGATAGCCCGATCTTGCGGCATATCGCACAGCACAGTGCTTGAATATATCCGTCGTGCTGAACATGCCGGACTGGGATGGCCCCTACCGGAGGGCATCGATGACGCAACATTAGAATCGCGGCTGTTCCCAATGGAGCGCGCTGGCCGATGGCTGCCGCGACAGGAGCCTGACTTTCAAGAACTGCATCGCGAGCTTTCAAAGAAAGGCGTTACACTTCAGCTCTTGTGGCAAGAGTACAAAGGGCATTGCCCGGAGGGCTTTGAATACAGCCAGTTCTGTCTCCGATATAAGGCATGGGCAAAGACCCTTGATGTTACACTGAAGCAGCACTACCGGGCGGGCGAAAAGCTGTTCGTCGACTTTGCCGGCAAGACTATAGCCATCGTCGACTCACTAAGCGGGGAAAAGACTGACGCAAATATCTTTGTAGCCGTTTTGGGAGCAAGCAACTATACCTATGCCGAAGCTGTGCTGAACCAGAGCCTTCCCTGCTGGATTGGCTGCAACGTCAGGGCACTTGAGTACCTGGGCGGTGTCCCTGAGATCATCGTTCCCGATAATCTTAGAGCGGCGGTCTCAAAAGCGTGTCGATATGAGCCGGATCTGAATCCAACATATCGGGACATGGCAGAGCATTACGGGACAGTCATAATCCCTGCCCGTGCCGGTAAACCCAGGGACAAGGCAAAAGTCGAAACTGCTGTTCTGATAGTAACCCGATGGATTATCGCCGCTCTCAGGAATCACACCTTCTTCAGCCTCTCCGAATTGAATCAAAAGATCAGGGAACTCCTTCAAAGATTGAACACGCGGTCGTTCAAGAAGATACAGGGAAGCAGACAATCGCTGTTTGAATCCATAGACCGGCCAGCACTAAGGCGTCTCCCTTTGGAGCGATATCAATACGCCGAGTGGAAGAAAGCGACTGTCAACATCGATTACCACATAGAAGTTGACGGCCACTTCTACAGTGTTCCCTATTTGCTTGTCAGAAAACCGGTAGATGTCAGGATGACTGTGGAGACTATCGAAGCTTACTTCAAGGCAAAGCGTGTCGCTATGCATCGGCGCAGTAATCGGAGGGGAGGGTTCACGACTGTTAATGAGCACCGGCCGGCATCTCATCAGCGCCATCTCGAGTGGACTCCTTCAAGGATCGTCAGTTGGGCGCAAAAGACGGGGCCAAACACTGCGCAACTTGTAGAGCAAATCATGATGAATAAACCGCATCCAGAGCAGGGTTACAGATCCTGCCTTGGCATACTGCGCCTCGAAAAGAAATACTCGGCAGAGAGGCTTGAGGAGGCGGCGCGGCGGGCACTTGCCATCAAGTCGTATTCATACTGGAGTGTCAAATCTATATTGGTGAACGGCTTGGACAAGTTACCGATTCCTCAGGAAACGGAGGTGACGCTTATCGTTCAGCATGACAATATCCGAGGCAGCCAATACTATAACTAGTCAAAAAGGAGACTAAATGACGAATCAGACTGTAGAGAAACTCTACCAGATGCGCCTGCATGGCATGGCAGTCGGCTTCAGTGAGCAATCCGAGCAACCCTCACATTCGGATCTCAGCTTCGAGGACCGATTCGCCATGATCGTAGAACGAGAATGGACCTATAGAGAGAACCGAAAGTTAGCATTAAGGCTAAGGGCGGCAAAGCTTAAAAGACAGGCCACGATAGAGGATATCGACTACCGACACCCCAGAGGTCTCGACAAGTCGATGATCCTCTCATTGGGTTCCTGCGACTGGATTCGCAATCATCACAATGTCATCGTTACTGGCCCCACAGGAATAGGCAAATCATATCTTGCAGAAGCTTTCGCTCAGAAAGCCTGCAGAGAGGGATTGACTGCCATCTACTATCGATGTCCCCGGCTATTCAGGGAACTCGCTACTGCACGAGGGGATGGTAGCTATATAAAGTTGCTGGGCAGACTCGCCAAGATGGATCTCTTGGTAATCGATGATTGGGGCATCTCTCCTCTGAATGATGCTGAACGCCGCGACTTCCTCGAAGTGATGGAGGATCGGCACGCACTGAAATCAACGCTTATTACGAGCCAGTATCCAGTGCAGAAATGGTATGAACTCATCGGAGAGCCAACACTCGCCGACGCAATCCTGGACAGGATAGTGCATGTCGCTCACAAAATAACCATCAAAGGAGAGTCGATGCGAAAACGTCGGGGGAAGTTGACTGATCCCGACCAGCAAACGTAATATAAAAACGTCCAGCTTCGCTATGCTTTCCGAAGTGGTCGCCTCCCTCGTACCAGCTGGTCGCCTTGATCATAATACGCAGGAGATAGCAGTCAGAACATGATGTTGGCTAATTATTTTGAAAATCCAAGCCTTCTTTTTAACCGGTGCGTTTAATCTGATTTTATGTGCATTTCTACATCCAAGGCATTTGCATGCTCGAATTACGACGCCAATTTATTACACTAACGCTGAAGGAGGCTATACCTATGTTCCACTGGCTCCGTGATCATCATCGCGCCGAGGCGCGAAAGCGCCCGTTCCCGTCCGAGTGGGAGGCCTTTATACGCGCAAACGTGTCCCACTACTGTGTGCTTAGCGACGCAGAGCGCGCCGAGCTGTGCGCGATGATACAGGTCTTCGTGGAAGAAAAGCACTGGGAGGGGTGTGGCGGTCTCGACCTCACCGACGAGATCCGCGTCACTATAGCGGCACAGGCTTGTCTGCTGCAACTGGGCCTGCCCCATGACTACTATCGCAACGTGGAGTCGATCCTCATCTACCCCTCCACCGTAGTGCCTCCAGAGCACCGCCCCGGTGTATTCGAGCGTATAGATGGTCCACTAGCGGCCTCCGTCCCGATTCTGGGCCAGGCCTTCGCCCGTGGTCCAGTGATCCTCGTGTGGGACACTGTCCTCCGTGGGGCGCGCCATCCGGAGCAGGGGCATAACGTGGTTTACCACGAGTTCGCCCACAAGCTCGACATGCTTGACGGAGCTGCTGACGGAACCCCACTCCTCGCCGACCGTGGCCAGTTCGCCGATTGGGTGACCGTGTGCTCCCACGAATTCCTGCGGTTACGAGGTCTCGCCGAAAAGGGGCACAAAACATTCCTAGACGCATACGGCGCGACAAACGAAGCTGAGTTCTTCGCCGTTGCGACCGAGGAGTTCTTCGACCGTCCCATTGCACTCCAGAAGCACGCCCCCGATCTCTACCGTGTCCTCAGCGCCTACTACCGACAAGATACAGCAGGGCGAGCGGACCGGACATGCATCGTAAAAGAATGAACATGTCTCATGCGGTACGATTCACTTCTGAGCCATTATCGATTTCTTTTGTTTCAGCATTTCCCGCACTATTACGATTCAGCCCTAAGATTGCCTCTCGCAGTGCCACAATCTCTGCCGTAGGTCCTAAGTCCGTTTCAAGCACGTCAAGCTTTTTGAGAATCTTCCCGTAGAAATCGGAAATAATAAGGTAATCGTCGGTCCTGGCAAGGTCTCTCATCTTCCACCAAAGACCATCTTTTGAATTAACAATTGCTTGCAGCTTTACGAATATCTCATGTTTTGAAATTGACGGTCTCATGCTCGTATGATACTACAACATACGCTTTTAGTCATTCTGCTCATCATCAAGCTATGTCTATATTAAACCTTTAATCGGCAAAGATAAGAGTAGACTATTTTAAAAATTAACTCAACATCATATAAGGATGATATAATGACCATTGAACCAGGCAAAAAAGAAGAAAACGCCACCATCGTACAGGATCAATCTGCAACAGCAAATCCGCTGCAGGACGCATTTCAAAAGGCGCAGTCTGACAAACAAAAGCCTGCCACAGCACCTGGAGTATTGGTTGAAGTAAATAAAGTCACGACACCACAGGGCATTAACCCTGTGGGTCGGCAAGGGTCTTCGCTTTGCTCCGACGCCCTGCACCCCGACAACACAAGGTTCCCGTGGCAGAGACCACGGCCACGGGGTATTTTAATAATCAACGTCATCGTTGAAGTTGCCTCTATAGCTGCCACAAAGGGGGAGCACCCTAAATACGCAGAGCGGACTATAAAAGGATTTCTGACGAACAGCAAGCAGATCAAAGAAATCAGTGTAGACGCTATCGAGTTGAACGATTAGGCAGAATAACAGCATTTCATTCGGAAAAGAAGATTGCTCCATCTTTCAGATTGACCGCTGAAGAATCAAACAACACCAATTGAAGACTCTCCACACTACTCGGACAACAGCTATGCCTGATACAAGAAAGCACTCAATAACCCGATTATAAAGGCTTTTTTGGGTAATCACCAAATGCCTCGTACCGGCAAAATCGATGGTTATTAGTCAACTATACAGCAGCCACCATTCAGCAGCCTCGATGTGGATGCTGCGATGACTTCGACATGCTACCCATGATCATCAAATTTCAGGCGACAATGGAGGGTACAAATGGCAACCATCATCCCGCAAAAAAAATCCAAAACAAGGTTTTCAGTAGTTACTCAGATCTCAGAACTCCGCACCAGAGCTTATCCTGAATATGCCGTGGGGTATAAACGGAAACACTCAGTGATTGATTCTTGGTATCACCTATAAAACTACTGCGGCCTGTTTGGGTTTGCCAGTTAAAGATAGACATATGACCCTATCAAAACTCCTTCACATGAAGACACTCAATTGAAAGCGTGTTTATGAATCACACACTTTAGAATCATGCCGCACCCCGCGCAGCTTCAAGCCATTCAGCACATAATGTTCATTTCGACTTTTTCCCCCTTGTCGTCCTTATAACAGGGTTGTCGATTTCCCCTATGGTAAGAGAATGTGCATTAGATGATCCTGTTTGAAGCCGTGGCTCCGGTAAAACGCCACTGCAGCTATCCTTTACGTTTTCAACAACTCCTATCAGCATGTCCTTCACCGCATTTACTGTTGCGTTCACGATGTTGCCAGCCGTTTCGATCGCTCCGCAAACAGTACCCGTGGCAACTTCCACCCCATTTCCTCCGATTCCCCTTGCAGCCTCAATAACCCCCTCAACCCCTCTTTGTGCTACCCAAGCCACTGCAGCTCCAACCTCAGCTACTCCTTTTAGCGAGCCCTTAACGGTCTGACTCGCAATTGTAACGATATTCTCGCTCGCGTCGCTTACTCCCATCACAATACCTTTTGCCACACTCTTCATGCCCAAAATAAGATCCGTTCCGACCTCTTCAGTGGCGGTTATGGTGCCGTTTACAACGGTTTTTGCAATTGAGAGACTCCCTACCGCCACTTCCCCGCCGACCCGGAGAGTATTGGATACGGTGTTTCCAACAAGATCTAGGATGTCTGCCTCGATCTCAGTGATTCTTTTCAGGCCTCCGACAATTCCTTCTTCGACCGTAGTTCCGACTTCTCCGACTTCTTTATGACGCTTTATGCCACTAATTGCTGTAGGATGCTTAACAAGGCCGATCTTTCTCTGAGCACTGCCTACTGTCTTTTCGATTTTGCTTTTGGCCTTCAACTTGGGGTTATTAGTGATCTTTCCGGTCATCTCCCTTACCGCACCCTTAGTTTCGTGTATCGAGCCTTTCGCTTTGTCTTTACTTCGGGATTTCATCGCAACCTCTTTCCGCCTCTTCAGCGAGGTTTTCTTAACTGCTTCCCTCAGTTTAGATGTCTTTGCTACCTTTGTAGTCGTTACTTTCGTAGTCGTTGCCATGTTTCCTCCAGTTAAATAAGTTATTTATTAAAATATAGCAATATATTTAAGATTACTAACTTTTCAATTGCTATCATTGCTTCACTGATTGGTTATTTAGTTTTTGAATATCTTCGAAAGAGACTTTCTTGATACCGCGGCATAGATCTCCTTACAGCGAGTGTTTTTGTCCGCACTTCTCTACCTCATATTTTTCCACTGGCGTTTTATTTCAAACGTACTCTTTATATAGTTGCCATTCCAAGAAACTATCGGTGTCCTCTAAATGTGTGCCGTTGGACCAAACATCCAGAAGGAGATGCCCGCCACTGACAGTTGGGTGATGGAAAATTGCATTTCACAGATTAGACACTAGTTTTGTCCAAGCCAACCATAATCTTTTATCCGGCGTCTTCAACACTAAATGTAGTCGTTTCTTTACTCCCGGAATTATTTATCCTTCCAATATTTACGAACTGTCCTCCTAACACTCTTATGCTCTTTTTCAAAGGTATCAATCATCCTATTCCCAATAACTTTCATACCTGTATAACAAAAAACAGCATTTACACCCCCACCCAAAACAGGTATAATTCTCAAAGCCCGTCGGCTCATTTGACCCTGAGTCAACCGAACTCCTAACTTTTTAGCAATTTGTTTTGCTAGCTCAGTTATTATTTTATTGGAAATCTTTTTTACAGCAATTTCTTTGGCTTCTTTTGCGGCTACTAACTTTGCAATTTCACTAACCGTCATTGTGATTCCACCAATACCCATCCCAATCAAAATAGCTTTCAATATCTCTGCTTGCACATCAGCATAATATTCACTTGTGTTTTCATTTACGGTATCCACGAATGGCATTGGAATTATACCGTAGACATGTCCAATTTCCTGAGATAAAAGGAAAACTCGTCTTAAATATTCTTCCAGCTCAATAGTTACACCGGCCGCCACACCTGCTGGGCCACCTGGTAACCCTGTTCCAAATCCAATTGCCGCCAGTTTTCTACAGTGTGTCTCAGCAAACGCCCTTGCAGCCTTTGTTAGCATTTTAACGTCAGCGTCAAATAAATCCTTTGGATGATTAATATTATTAACGCCAAAGATTTTTAACCTGGCATAGGTTTCATATGGATGAATTCTGTACCCAGGCAACTTAGCGGCAGACAAAAGAATATTTGCAATCGCTTCTTTCATCGTTCCTCCTTTTTCTTAATGGCTTATTCAGCCTTCTGCAACTATAGCGCACCCTTTCTTTGAGTTTAGTTTAGCATCACTCGTTGTCACAAAGTGCACATCTCGCCTTTGCATCTATTTGAACTGCGTTTGTTGGTCGGGGGATCAAACCTCGGGAAGGAGCTTCCCGCTACTAATAGTCACAGGGTGAACACCGCATTGCTCAGCGATGCAGATCAACGGGCATTATAAGGCGATACTCCACAAAGCGTCCATCACAGTTATTTCTGGAGGTAATCATTGATTTTGTCATACTACTAGCACTCAAGACTTTCAGTAGAAATTTTGAGTCTTCTTCGCGGTTTTACATTTCTAGGCCGATCATGTTAAAGAGTACGTCTTGCATGGTTTACAGAAAAGAGAAAATAAAAAGAAACGTGTCACTCTCTTTCGGG
Source organism: uncultured Nitrospiraceae bacterium (assembly GCA_963736105.1). Taxonomy (GTDB): domain Bacteria; phylum Nitrospirota; class Thermodesulfovibrionia; order Thermodesulfovibrionales; family Dissulfurispiraceae; genus Fen-1308. Next base: position 293,317 of record CAVTNL010000002.1, read on the forward strand.
AATCCATCGTGAATGCACTTAATAATATTCGACATTGTTTTGGCACTTGGGCTTTTCTGGACAGGAAACTTCGGCTTGGTGACTAGGCCACAAGATAACGACAAAATGCGGAAAATGGAGGCAGACGAAAAATCAGCTCGTTTCGGACTCGTTTCGGTTTGCCCCGCAAACCCTTGACTATCAATGGTAGTGTTGAGTTCGAATCTCACCCCCTCCGCTCTTTAATGCCCTTTTAATCAATGAGATAGCCTTTGAACAATAAGGCAACAGAAGGACAAGTGGTTCATTGTGTGGTTTTAATGTTCAAGTGGCTAGCCCTTCTGTTTGTCATATTCACTGCTTAACACCCACAGCGCCGAAAAGGTGCTATCACAGGTCAGCAGTATGTTCCCTAGAGAGGTGGACCCTGTAAATCGGACAGTCGTATAAGGTGTAAAATATACGATTGACAGGAGGTCGCACCGAGATGAGCAAAACAAAGAGGAATCGATATTCTGGGGAGTTCAAAGCGAAGGTCGCGCGTGAAGCGATGAGAGAGGGATCGACGATAGTAGAGATCGCAGCGCGGTACAATATTCACCCCAATCAGGTTAGCGAGTGGAAGAAGCAGGCCATTGAAGGGCTTGCTGATGTATTTACAGGGAATAAGGGGCGTAACGAAACAGCACACGAGGCTCAAATCACGGAACTACATGCTAAAATTGGGCAGCTGACAGTGGAGCGGGATTTTTTAGCGAAAGCCTTCAATCGATGAGCCGCGATCGAAGGAAAGAGATAATTGAACCGGAGCACCCGAGGCTCAGCATCACAAGACAGTGCAACCTGCTTCAAATCAGCCGTTCGTCGTGGTATTACGAAGCATTGGGAGAATCGGCACAGAATCTGGAGTTGATGCGTCTAATTGACGAGCAATTTCTGAAGACCCCGGAATATGGAGCCCGGCAGATGGCTCGATATTTACGGCGGCATGGGTATTGGGTAAATAGGAAGCGGGCAAGGCGATTGATGCAGAAGATGGGGCTCATGGCGCTGTACCAGAAACCCAACACCAGCAAACCGCATCCCGAGCACAAGGTCTATCCCTATTTGCTTAGAGGCTTGGACATTACGGAACCCAACCAGGTGTGGTGCGCCGATGTGAGTTACATCCCGATGCGACGGGGATTTTTATATTTGGTAGCAATTATGGACTGGGCGAGCCGAAAGGTTTTGAGCTGGCGGCTCAGCAATACCATGGAGGCTGATTTCTGTGTAACAGCCCTCAAGGAGGCCCTAGTCAGATATGGCAAACCAGGGATCTTCAATACCGATCAAGGCAGTCAGTTCACTAGCATTGAGTTCACACAGACGCTCCTGAATGCCGGTGTAAAGATATCTATGGACGGAAAAGGGCGCTGGGTAGACAATGTGATGGTTGAAAGGCTATGGCGATCACTGAAGTATGATTGTGTTTATAGATACGCATTTGAGACCGGCAGCGAAGCAAGAAACGGTATCGGCGAGTGGATCAAGCAGTATAACGAGGAGCGTCCACATTCTTCTCTGGACGATAGGACGCCCCATGAAGCATACTGGAATCTGCCAAAGGCAGGTTGCCCGGGAAAACTGGCGGCATGATGACCGGTGGCTTCCACCTTAAATCAGCCCCAAAGCTGTCCAACCAATGGGGTCCACCTCTTAGGACATGGCGAACAAAGAGGCTTAAAAGGATTTGCTGAAGATATATCCTGTTTGCTACAATGAACCAATGAAACAAAAAAATAAATATTTCGAGTCGGATAATGAAGGTTACATAAGAACATATCCTTCAATTCATGAAACAGAAGAAAAGGGGATATTTAGACGGTTGATTAAACTACTAAAGAGACTGAAAAAGGGGCACTGATGCCTGTGCCTATGCTTGATCATCTCCGATGACTCCTGGAACAGACCCATAACAGCTATACTTTTCAGTATCACTGTAGCGGTCTGTCAAAAGCATCTTAGCCCATTATTCCGATGACCAAGATGGAAGTGTCACCATAGCCACTACCTAGTCTCCCTACGATGGTATTTTAAGATTTCCCTGAGTTGCCACATAAAAATATCATGGAAGTCTGGTTAAAGTTTAAGAGTTGGAAACAATGGTAAGGCTAGATATTTAGCCGGACTGCTGTCTTCTTTCCTCGCTCACTAGTTCACGGGAAGAAGTTGCGATAATTGGCTAAATTCCTGACGGGTCATTATCTTAGAAAATAAAAAACAAGCCAAAAAAAGCATCCCGACAAAGCCAGACCTTTCTCAAATAGGCTTAAACGGTCATTTGTAAAGACGAAATAGATGCTAAGAGGCGAGGTTAGAAAACATGCTGTAAGATAAACCCATTTAAAGTTTCTTTTTTTTGTCGGCCCAGGGAAAAGAGAGCAAAAAGGGCACTCTATATCGTCTTCAAGTCGATGTCCGCAACGGGCACATCTGACTATGCTTAAAATTTCATCCATCTTTTCATCATGCATGTATTCATTATAAAAATATGAATGCTTGGTTCGCAAATTGGGACTTGAGATTCAATTGTATTTTCTTTTTCCTATTCGTAGATTTCATCCAGGTTCTCCGTATACTTATGCTGCTTTAAGCAGAGACGTCTGGGCACGATGCACCTTTGGTTCTTCATCTACTTTCTCCAGAAGTCGGATTGAACCTGTACAAATACGAGAGCTTATGTATGGCTCTGATCATTATTTTGGGTCAAGAAAGACCTCTCAATTATTAATCAAGTTTCAGGTTTTCTTGATATTCCATAAGCCATTGAAAGCTTTTGCTTATCATCCCCATCCCCAATAATAGTTGACTGAATAGCTCAAGTATTATATATTTGAATTAGAGAGGGGGAACTCTCTCTGGAACCTTTCTTCATGAAAGGTGTCTGATACGGGAGAAACGAACCTAGCAAGAGGCTATGGGACTGCAGTATACAGTCCTTTGGTTAGCTGACGGAAATAAAGCAAATAAGAAGTTGCAACCTCGTCGGCTAAGCGAAGATGTTACTAGGGTGTTCAGGCAACCTTTAAAAAGTGAGGTAGGTGGCTTAGGTGCCATCTGCCTTTGTGTTTCTAGGCTATGAGGTGCCTAGCCAGTAGGAGTAGATCGCGAGAGGCGATCTTGGGTGATGGCCGCAATCACGTTTAACCAGTGACTAGCGCAGTCTATCGTTTCTGTTGAATCCCTTTCATTTGAGCAACGGCGGTATCCAAGGCATGTTTTGTGTCCTTGTCGTCAGGGGCAAAGACAAGTAAGCACTGCCACGTGGAGATGGCATCTTGGAGATGACCATTCCTGTATTCATTGAGTCCCTTTGTGAAAAGAAGACTTCTGCATTCCCCAATGCTCTCATGCAAAGATTCTCTATTGAATGACAATTGCTTAGCGAATCCTTCAAAGTAGCTAAAGTTCTTCAGCAGAACTGCATAACTCTTCCATGCCACAGCATAATCATTCATCGCGATTGCTTTATCAGCTGTGCTGTGCATGTCTTTAAGGGCTTTCACATAATCAACCAAGACCATTCGGTTCTTGGGATATTTGGCACAAAGGTTTCTGTAAGTGTCAATTACTTTTTGGAATCTACCTGCACTGAGAGCTTGTTGGACCTCTTTTCTGGCAATGCTGGCTCTGCAGTTCGTTATTCTGGCATTCAGAAAGCCTTTGGTGAATGACAACAAATCAGAAAAGCTCTGGAAGTCGTTAAAATTCTTGAGCAAGATTACATATATTTTCTCGGCCTGAGGAAGTTCATGTGCCTCGAAAGCCTTGTCTGCTAGGTTTTTGATTGTTTCGATAGTCTTGATATATCGATCAGTAAAAATCCCTTTTGTTTGGTATCTGTGGGCGGCGCTCGAAAGGAACCGATTCCGGCGGCGCCGGTTCTTTTTTGGAGTTGATGAAGACGCAAGACCCCGTCGAACACCTGGCGCCGGGGCGAGTTGTCCCAATAGGATGAAGATTATCGCGAGGCCGTGTCTCATCAGTTAGGACTGCCTATTGTCTACTCCTATAAGACCTCCCTTCGAAGGTGATGAACCTTCCGCTCATGCTGAGCCGATCCAGAATCGCCGACGCAGTCACGGTGTCGAACACCTTACCCCAGTTTGATGGCACAAGATTAGTGGTGACGATGGTCGTCCCCACTTCTGCCCTTTTCGAGATTATCTGGAAGATGCAGTCCGCCTGTTCTTTGCTCGGGATCACATAGCCAATCTCATCCAGACACCAAACGGCTGCCCTTGAATGGTATTCGATGAAGCTGTATATGCTCTTGGCTTTCGCCATTTTGGCGGTGAGATCGAAGAGTGTCAGGAAGACCGTCTGCTGGCCTTTGCTCAGGGCATCGTGACATAGTGCTGTCGCAACATGGGTTTTGCCGACGCCGGCAGGACCTATGAGAATGAGGTTGCTTGGTTTCTTAAGCCACTGCGTGTTCATGTATTCCAGGATCTTGTCCCTCGGTATCTTAGGATTATATTTCCAGTCGAAGTCATCGAGGACCTTTGTCCTTTTTATACCGGACATGTTCATGAGATATTGGATTCTTTTTTGTTCCTTGCGCTGATACTCCTCGGTGAGGAACTTCAGCATGAACTCCTTTTGTTCTTTTGACAGAGATTCCTGGTCCGCAAGGAGTCTGAAGTGTCTCCACAGTTCAGATAAGTTCATCATAGTCGCTCAGCTGCCTCCCTTCATATGAGATGTGTAACAGCCCATGGTTCTGAGGATGCACGGGATTGTCATGATTACCGGCAGGCCCTAGAAGCCCCTGGATATATGTCACTCTGTATGTATCGATGCTGATCGCGGTCTTTACCGCCGATATAAGCGTCTCTCTGGCTATGCCTTTGAGCAGTTTGAACAGGTCGTAAGAGATCTCAAGAGGATCCTGTCCTTCCTGTTCGGCCCGCCTGAGGAAGTGTTCGATGTTTTTGTCCATGGACTTCAGGAGCTGGTACATCCTTTGGTATTTGAAGTGGGGAGTGATATTGAGAAGCCTTTCGCGGTGAGAAGGATGTTCTATCTTTTGTTTCCTGTCGAATACTCTGTTGTGTGTCGCTATCTTTTTGCCCTGAACCAGGATTTCTATCTGATGAGGATAAGCAAAGATGTCACAGGGCCTGTTGCTGTACTGCGACGGCACCGAGTAGCGGTTGGTGTCGAACTCCACAAAGCATGTCTTATTGATAGCCGCCGGCTCTTGCCGGTAAGGTAGGTAATGGATCTGAGGAAGATTCCTGAGACGTTCCTGTTTCAATGCCTCCGCGGGCGTTATCCCCAGGGACCGGTGAATCTTGTTGTTTCTCTGTATCCGCCACTGCCCGAGTCTTCTGTTGAGGTCGCCGATATCACTGAAGGTGTTGGCAACGAGGAAGCTTTCGATGTCCCTGATAACCCTCTCAACTCTGCCTTTTTCATTGGGCTTGCCGGGATTGCAGGCACGAATCGAAAAGCCATAATGTCTGGCGAAGTCCACAAACCTTGCATTGTATGTGATCACGGGCTTTCTATTTATGACTACGGATTTGAGATTGTCGTAAGTGTGTCTGCTGACGATTCCTCCGATCTCCTTTAGAGCCTCTATGTGGCCGTCCAGAAAGAACTCCATGGAACTCCTCAGATAGAAGTGGGCGTAGAGGTACCGCGAATAGGACAGGATATAGACAAACCCGTAAACAACGCCGAAAGGCATGGTCCGCTGCATCCAATCAACCTGAGCTTCTTCTCCAGGAAGGAACTCCAGAGCATGATAGGAGGTGTTCTTTCGCTTATTCCTGAACTGAAGAGTACATTCCTTTACCGCTGTATACCCTCCCTCATAGCCATAGCTCTTCAGTCGTTCCAATACCTGAACGGCTTTGAGGAGCGGATATTCCTTGTACCACTGCTCTATCAGTCGTTCATAAGGAGTAGTTACGGTCTCTGAAGACTTTCTTTGCAGATCATCCTGTCGGACGAGACGGGTAACCTTCTTCCTGGATATGCCAAGTTGCCTGCCTACCTGGGTCAGACTCAATCCTTCAATTTGGTAGAGATGCCGTACCCGGCTCTGAAGTGATTCTTCCATTTCGGCCGCTGTCTCCTTGCTTGTCGTGATTCCCAAGTTTACATCGGCACTTTGCCGTAGTCCATCGTGTCTTGTATCACGGTCCATAGGCGGTAAACGTAGTACTATCAACCCTTCGCAGCCGTATCTCGTCTTGTATCACACCTGTTATCGTGTCCGGTATCAGCAGAACCAGTTGCTGGTATGACTTTGAAGGGGGTATCGCGTCTTGTATCATGGACTGAGACCGGAGGGCAGCACTCTGTTGGCGCTTCTGCTGTCGCCATTCCTTCACATACCAGTAGCGGCCTTTATAATATCCAGGATTCTTTACGTTCCAAGCCTGCTGGGCACTTTGCTTGCGTTTCTTCTTGCACTGATCCCGGCTACATGCTTTTTGCCGATCGCCCAGCCGTCGATCAGGAGTAAAATGTCGCCCGCAATAGATACATCGCTTCGCCAATGACCCACCTCCGCTCTTACGTCAGAGGTAATCATTGCATTAGGAAGGAATAAAAAGGTAGGTCTTATCTTTGTTGCAGCACTTACAAGCTAACAGCTAAAGACCGGCTCCCAAGGCGACGCTTTCGGTTCCACCGGAATCGGTTTTTTTTCCCCGCCGCCCACAGGTATCTGCTGTAAGACTTCTTGCAGATATCTAATACACCCTGGATATCCCCTTTGGCAAGGAGTCCATTAACTTCAGACTGGATTCTATTCTCTTCCGAGGTGGCGGTCTGGTACTGCTCGGTGTCATTTTTTTTTACTTGAGCACAAGAAAGAAGGGAAATAACAACTAAAATACTGAGCACTGATCCTATTATTTCAAAATAAAGTCCTATCATATTACGTGTATGTCCTGATGAAATACAGACAGATAGTTGTTCTCAACGAGTGACATAAACGTATCGATAAGTTGTGGATTGAACTGCCTCCCCGAGGAATTGATCAACTCACGAAGGGCTTCATCTCTGGAAAGAGCTTTCCTATAGGGTCTTTCAGAAGTCATTGCGTCATAAGCATCAGCAATTGAGATTATCGCGGCAAAAGGTGGTATTTCCTCTCCACTCAGTCTATCGGGATAACCTTGTCCGTTGAACCACTCGTGATGGTGTCTAACCGGAGGTATGTACTTGTGCAGGGAGGGTGCCTTTCTAAGAATATCGGTTCCATAGTCTGGATGCTGCATTATCTCCTCATATTCAGAAGGGCTGAGTTTGGAAGTCTTTCTAAGTATGGCATCTGGAATCTTAATCTTGCCGACATCGTGGAAGAGGCAAGCTATCTTCAGATCTGCAAGTTCTTCTTCGCTGAATCCGAGTTCTGTTGCTATCAATAGTGATAGTCGTGCCACCCTGACGGAATGCCCGTGCGTATATGGGTCCCGAGCATCTATTGCAGCTGCAACCACCTTGACCATTGAAACATAAGATTCCTCAAGATCGTGAGCATACACATTCAGTTTGTTGCGTTGTTGGTTGATCAAGCTACTCATCTCGTTGAAGTTTGCCGTCAATAATCCTAGTTCGTCTTTCGAATGTATTCTTAGTGGCTCATTCTCCTTCCCATTTTTGAAATCCACAATACCCATGGAAAGCGCCTTAATCGGTCTGGTCATTGTTGATGATAGGCCAATGCATCCAAAGCCACCGCAGATTAAGATAATTCCAAACATACTTAATAATCTGTTCCGAGCTGCAATCTGTGCGTTGTCAAGAGAGGACCTATTGATGCCCACCAGGACAAGCCCCAACTGTTTATCCATAAAAAATATAGGACATGCTACTTCAAACAAAACCCCCGATGGGCCTTTCACTTCCCTAATCAGATATCCCTTTTCGATTGTCTGGATTATTTTCCCCTCTGATGGTTTGAGCTTTTTCCCCCTCATGTTAATATCACTGTGTACCAATGCACTCATGTCCATGTTAAGAATTGCTATGTATTCAACATCCCCGTTTGAACCCTTTGATTTGTAAACAATATTATCAAGGCCCAAAAGATCATTGGACAGAAGACTGTATGCCCCTACGGCCGCGATGTTTCTGCTAAGAGATGTAGCCCGTTTGGTGATCTGATCTAGCATGGATTGTTTCATGATTGCAACGGTAGCAACGTAAGAAACGGCCATGGTAAGGCCGAGCAGTGATAGGACTAGGAAGCAAACTTTCGATCGTAGAGATGTAAATGACAATTGGTTGCTAAAGTGCATCCTTCCTATACGCTCCTATTATCGCGGCAAGCGCATCAAAGTACTTGTGCTTAGTAAATAGCCCGATATGGAATCAGAAGCCCCGTTTGTTACGTTACCTCTCACGTATTCTTCCTCTGCATTAGTCCTTTAATCAATAATGTGGATGAGTGCGCGTCTCAATCGCACTCAGGCTTACGTCTGTGTCATATCATATTGACAGCAGGTAAACACTTCTACCGTTATCACTTGTAGCCGCCAAGACGATTTGTACGTGTTTAAGTGAAGATGAGACAATGCACTCTATGAATCATCACGGTTTACCGAACAGTTCGACAGCACTGCCTGTTCCCTAATTACAGTTATCGGATGATTCATTGCAACCTTTAGAACTGTCAATGCAATCGTGCAACGCTAACTGTCAATATAAGATGTCAAAACCTTCTGCACGATCATATTTTTTCAGTTTTCTCTAGCTGACCCTAGCTTGTCCTCATATTGTCGAAGGTGATAAGAAGGGGGGGCGCAACGTTACCAATTTACATTAAGTAACTGTCTTGACCTTGCCCAGCATCTTAACAAAGGCACGGAGGAGTTCATTATCGTAGTCTTTGCATTCCGTAGAGATGGTATTTAAAGCTTCAAAAGGTGTGAGGGCTCTTTTATATGCCCTTTTGGTTGTTAGCGCGTCGTAGCAGTCTGCCATGCCTGTGATCCTGCCAAAGAGCGTTACCTCTCCTCCTCTTAACCCAAGGGGATACCCTTTCCCCGACAGTTTCTCATGGTGTTGTGCTACGGCGTAGTATGAACCCTCTGGAATGCCTTTGTGTCTCTGTAGAATACTCACACCGGCTTCCACATGTTGCTGTATCGTCCGGTACTCGCGGTCATCCAGCTTGCCCTGTTTGTTCAAAAGTTCTGGGGCAATCGCCGACTTGCCGATATCATGGAGCATCGCACCGATTCCCAGGTTTAGAACGTCGGCATTGGTGAGTCCAATGGAGACACCCAGCCCCGCGCTTAGAACTGCCACATCAACACAGTGGGTGTATGTATAGTAATCATATTGGCTTAGGGACAACATGTTGCGTATCATGTCCACATTTTCGAATAGAATGTCGATTATGCCAACCACTGAAGTCTTTATTTCCTCTATCTTTTCCCTGCTATCGGGATTGTCAAGAAGTTCCTTCATGAGGATCTTGGAAGTTTCTTTAAGAAGATTAGCACGCCTTGCAGTCAGGATGTCTTCAGCGGGGCGAGACTGACAAATTGCCGACTCTAGATAAGCCCGATAACGTGGAATGGATGCGCTTTCTATGAGGATATCGTAATTGTCAGCCCTGATCTCATCGAGCTTTGCTTTATCGAGGGTCACAGGGAACTGAGGATTGGCTTTGATAACCAGTTCGAAAAGCCTGCCTCGTATTCTGAAAACACTAAAATCAATAGCCGTGTTCTCTATCAGCGTGTTGCGCGCCAGTTGAAAATGTCTTTCCTTACGTAGTGAGAACGCTTTTATTTCCCCGAAATTCTCAGAGAGAGAATCCTCTACGGGACACACCTTGGCTTCAGCAAGCTCATCACTGATCTCTCTGATCCTAATCGACATGATAAATACCTCGTTCTAACAATTGTTCAAGTTTGTACGCTTCTTCCATCCGCTAATAAGCAGAGTCGTCATTAATTGGTATGATAATTTTTTAAATACACCAAAAAATTCCATTTGCCATTGAATTCACCTTAATGTGCAGATTTTTCAGCAGGGTCGCAATGTGCCTCGCACGGCACTTTTATTTTTTTTGTGATTGTACATGGATTGGTCTGCCTGGGCAAGAAGCTCTTCAATTGGTCGTGGTTGGTCGGGATCGTAACATGCTATCCCATAACTAAGAGCTAAAGCATATTCAGAATGGCCCTTAGAGTTATGACGCCGGAGATTTTCTTCCAAGCGGGCAGTCATGGCTTCGGCCACTTCGCATGTGAATCCGATTGGTATAATAACAAATTCATCCCCTCCAGCACGGGCAACAATGTCGGATTCTCGAAAAGTCTCCCTTAGAAGAACCGCCACCTGCTTTAAAATATTATCACCTGCATGGTGACCATATGTATCATTGATAGACTTTAGATTATCAAGATCAACATAAAGAATGTACAGTTTGGTTTTCTGCCTGCTCACTATTTTGATGTACTGTTCTATCAATGCAAATAATCCTCTTCGGTTATGGAGGCCGGTGAGTTCATCTGTGAGCGATAAGTCGCGCAGTTCCTTTTCCATCCGCTTGAGTTCCGTTATTCTCTTTGAAATAACCGTCACTGCAGTCGTATTGCCTAATGAATCTTTAACCGGACTTAGAGTCAGCAAAAAACATTCATCGTCGCGACTTCTGTTGTGTTCGATCTCGATAGAATCTCCTGTCTGGAATACTCTCTCAACTAATTCGGTAAAATCCCGTGTAGTTTCTATCGAATGATAGTCCCCATATGACCGTCCTGTATAGTGATTATCCAGAATTCCCAGGCGTAAAAGGTGTTTCTTGTTTATATAGCTATATTTGCAGGTACGATCCAGGACATAGATAGAGTCTTCTGTGGACTCTACGAGTGATCGGTATTTCTCTTCGCTCTTTTCAATATCAGCTTTTACGGCTTTATGTTCAATTATCTCAAGTTCAAGCCTTTCCTTTATGGTTCGGAATTTAGTCAACAATATCGAAAAAACAACAAAAACACCAAGGTGTATCGCTGCATTCCAATAGGGGATATATTCATTTGCATACACGTGTCCAGACGAGCGGTCGCATGTGAACCAAACTGCTGAACTAATAACGGCAGCGGTTAGACCTGTAATTCTATCGCCGAACCATGTCACAAATAATATGGGGATCAAATAAAAGAGGGCAACATTGATTGCATGTCCTGTCAAATAATCTGCTATTCCAACAAAAATAATGAGGCAGAGACCCAGAACCGACACATATATGCCGCGCTGCCTGACACCTTGGTTACCAATATTCATATAGTCTGGCTCATGAACCACATACGCTCCTTAGGGATTTCATTTCCCATATCTACAGAGGCATCCGAAGTTTATCACATATTTATTATCTCCCTTACTGATCGGGGAAGTAAACAAAAAGGAACAATAAAAAAGACAATTTACAGTAACGGTGACATCGGTCACAATAAAGAATTGCAGTAATAATTCCTAGCTAAACGGTATCTGTATGTAATCGCGGTATACAATTCCTTATAAAGGGGGAGATGGAAACAGTGTAAATTGTTTTTGGCAACTATTCTATCGTCACCGTGATTAGTGATGAGAATACTGTGATGCAAGCAATATCTACTTCATAGGGGACTTGCAGCACTGTGTTCTTGCGTCAGTCTGTGGCACGTCCATGCGTCACGTGCCACATCAAGCAACCATGTTTGGACTGTTTGAGTCGCGAATGTGAGCAGAATATCCTCACCCCGTAAATATGAGTGCAATCTTTTGCCTTGACACTTTTGTTAAAACTCGCTTGACATCCACAATAGTGTAGTTTAGAATGACACATATATGCATCTAATTTGATGCCTTCTACGCTTCAATGGATCGTCAAAACTATATAACCATGTCAAACTAACTAAATATGATCGGACTAGTTGCATTTTGTAGTTCTACTTTATGATGTTGCGCATGTAACATTAAGTCATGCGCCTGTAGTTGTTCTCTAGTCGGTACTACAGATACCATGCTCGGAATTAGACACTATTTCAATAGGATATGAACGGATTGGCTGATATGTCATTTTGTTTGGCCTCGGAATTGCTTATCAGCATGCAAGAGAATGCCTGTTTATTTATATAATGGATTGTAAATGCTAAGCTTAGGGGGTGTAAGATGGCCTTAAGAATTCTTTTTGTTGTGCTGATATCTTTTCTTGTTATGTCTCCTGCCATTGTCAAAGCTGAAACACCGTTTACAGACTCGGCAACAGGTATGGAGTTTGTATTCATTAAAGGTGGCTGTTATGACATGGGAGACTCTGTCGGCCATGGTGACAGCAACGAGAAGCCTGTGCATGAAGTTTGCGTGAACGATTTCTATATTGGGAAGTACGATGTGACTAACGAACAGTTCAGAAAATTTCACTCTGAACACAATAGCGGCCAATACGACGGATTGTCGTTGAACGATGATAAACAGCCTGTAGTCAATGTTTCATGGTATGATGCCGTAGATTTTGCCAAATGGCTTTCACAAAAGACTGGATATACGTACAGGCTGCCAACGGAAGCAGAGTGGGAGTATGCTGCTCGCGCCGGAACAAAGACGAAATATTTTTGGGGCAATAATTCTGACGATGCCTGTAAATATGCAAACGTCGCTGATCTGAGCGCGAAGAACCACTGGAAGAGTTGGACGGTATTTAACTGTGATGACAAGTTCTTGGTTTCATCCCCTGTCGGCAGCTTTCAACCTAACCAGTTTGGACTGTATGATATGCTTGGGAATGTTTGGCAGTGGGTCGAGGACGTTTATAACAGTTCAGCCTATACCAAGCTCCCCAAAAACAACCCAGTATATGAGGGTTCAGGAGCGTATCGCTGTGAGCGGGGTGGAAGCTGGAGTAACGGGCCTCTTGGTGTGACGGTTTCCCATCGCGTTTCGCTAACGCCGGATTTCGCCGCTCATGCACTCGGGTTCCGTCTGGTGAGGGTCAAATGAGAAAGCTATTATGGAGGTTCTGTATGCAAAAAAAATATTTAGTTTTTCCACTCTTATTTTCTCTGGTTTTTCTGGTGGCCTCCGTCTCTGTGTCGAGTAGCAGTGACAATGCGACAAATGAACCAGTCACTAAGCAGGGATTCATAGGCGCTGATACCTGTAAGGGTTGCCACGAAACCCAGTATGATACCTATAAACATACCGTCCATTCTAAAAAACATGTGAAGGGGCCGGCATCTCAGGATGCCTGTGAAACTTGCCACGGTCCCGGAGCCAAGCATGTTGAAAAAGGTGGCGGACGAGGCGTGGATATTTTTGCCTTCGACAAAAAAACGGATCCACGTGCCAAGTCTGCAAAATGCCTTGCCTGCCATCAAGTAATGAAGGAGCAGGCATTCTGGAGTAGTGGCAAGCACAATAGAGAAGACGTTTCGTGTGACGATTGCCATTCTCCGCATAGAGGAGGAGATAAGCTCCTGAAAGCGGGAAAATCAGAAGTGTGTTTTCAGTGCCACAAGGACATTCAAGCAATGGTAAACAAGCAGTCCCACCATCCCATCAAGGAGGGCAAGGTTGCATGTGTGGACTGTCATAACCCTCATGGTGAGCTCAATGATAAAATGTTAAGGGAAGATTCAATCAACGACCTCTGCTATAAATGCCACGCTGAAAAGAGAGGTCCATACATGAACGAGCATCCCCCTGTAGAGGAGAATTGCGACAATTGCCATAACCCCCATGGGAGCAATCACGACAGAATGCTGAAGCAAAGAGTACCGGCGCTATGTGAGGAGTGTCACGACAACGGAGGCAGCATGGGGGGATCGGCATTCACCTATTACACTACATCTGCACCTGGCGTTGCCAAACCTTCAGCGCATATGTTTGGTCGTGCCTGCCTGAACTGTCACCCATCCATTCACGGCAGTAATGGATTAAGACAAGCAAATGGCTGCGCTTTTAGGGAATAGGAGGAAATGAAAATGAAACTAAGAAAACTAACTCTAGCTATTGCATTTGTCCTCCTACCATTTGCCAGTGCACTTGCGGGAGACGACGCCGTGACAGGTGGGACATTTTCTGGCCAGCTGGGTGCAACCGGCGAGGGCGCTTTCGTAAGCGGCAATGATGCTAAATTTAGTGAATACAGTGATCGTAAGACTTCAAATGGTGGACTGTTCGGCGATGTTAAGCTTGGATATGATAGCGACGACTATTGGGCGAAATTGCGAATTTTGGACCCCGGCTACCATACTCAAGACTGGCAGCTTGACGGTGGAAAGTACGGGATTTTCTCAGTCGATGCCTTTACTAACGAGATCGTACATAATATTACTTATGGCGCATTGACCCCTTATTCAGGCATCGGTACCACCCACCTTACAGCTCCGCTTAATGGTTCGCATCTCCCATCGAACACGAATCCGGCAACCTGGAACTCATTTGACTACACTATTCAAAGGAACCAGTATGGCGGGGGGATTAAATTAGATGCGTTCAACCCGTTTTATGCTAATTTCTCTGTCTCCAGGGAGGACAGAACTGGCCTGACACCCTGGAGCAACGGTGGGTTTGGTGGCGGAAGCGCAGGTGAAGTTCCTGCTCCTGTCAACTATGAGACCACCAACTATATGGGCGAGATTGGATACAAGGCTAAGCCGCTGTTTGCCGCGGTAACTTTCACATACGGCGATTTCACAAATCAAAACCAAACCCTGCTTATCGATGGGGAGGGGCCGGCATCCGGATCAGTGCAGTCTCTGATGTCACTTCCGCCCGACAACCACTTTTATAAACTCGGGTTCAAGGGTGCGGTGGAACTTCCGCTAAATAGCAGGTTCAGTGTAAGCGTTGCCAACTCGGAAGACAAGTCGACTTTTAATCTTTCTCCTCTGCTTGCCTTCCAAAATGCCATCCCCGCAGCCACTACCCTGGCCAGTTTGAATACCACTAACTTCACAGGACGCAAAGACATTGAGAATTATGCCTTCTCTTTGACGTCTAATCCGCTGCGGTTCCTTGACATAAAACTTGCTTACAAGTACTACAGCACGGATAATAAGTCGACTGATGTATATCAGACTACTACGACTATTGCTACTGGCGCTAGTACTACTGCGCTGATTCCTCTTTTTGACTATAAAAAGAACAGTTACGGTGCTGATTTCGGATTCAAACTACCGGAGTCTTTTCATTTGAACGCGTCATATGCCTATATCGATACGGACAGGGAAAACAGGTCAGACATCCCCTCCACGAAAGACAGCATATACTCGACTGAACTTAAATGGAACGGTCTTGATTTCCTGACACCTAAGATCGGCTATGAGCGGCTGGAAAGGATAGGCCAAATCGGGACTCCATATGCATTAAATTCAGCAGCTCCATCTTCCAATCAAAATTATCCGGAATTTATGACTGTTGATGCCTGTACGCAGCATAGGGATACCTATAAGATTGCTGTGGATTCTTCGCCTATAGAGACCCTAAACCTCGGTGTGGCATATAAATACAAGACATCGTCATTCCCAGATAACTTCTTGGGCGTTCAGGGCGAGCACACAAATGAGTTCGAAGCGTACGGCGATTACCTTATCTGGGGCGTCGTAAAAGTAAACGGCTATTTTGATATCGACAATAACAGACAAAATTTGCTCTATTGGGTTGGTGCTTCATCAATAACCATACCCCCTCCGCCTACTCAAGCGGTTACAGTTTCCAACTACGGATGGAATTCGGCACTGAGAGACGATACTTATGAGTTTGGGGTAGGTGCCGATGTTTATCTAGTGCCGAAAATATTGACATTCCGCGTGCAGTATGATTATGTCAATTCCGACGGCACGCAGGATTTCAACTTCATGTACCCAGGAGCTATTGCCAATGTGAACACCAACGCTTCTACTAATAACGGCCCCATCGGCACCCCCGACCTTAACGACATAGACTCTTATCACTTGAGCAAGCTTTCGTGCAAATTAAGCTACGCCATATCAAAATCAACCACGATAGCAGCCGGGGCCATCTTTGAGTCGTTCAAGTACAACGATTATGCCCTTTCCAACCCCAATTATGTGTATTATTTAAATAGCACTTATCTTACAGGTGCCTATGCCAACCCGTCCTATAATGCAAGCATAGTTTTTGTGAGTATGGCATACAAGTTCTAAAGAGAAGTTCTATCGGGTTAGCGTGGAGAGAGCGATGTTGCTCTCTCCTTTTTTATAAACGTTTGAATAACAATACCATGGTCTTCAAGCCTAGAAATTAAGACCTGTCGGTCGCGGATTCGCTCTGATTCACGGTCAGTTTCACATATTTTGCGGCCACTGCCCCCTTGGGTTTTTTAATCGGGGCGTCTGAATTAATTTGTGAATATCTGATAAATGCCAAGAATTAGGAAGGGTTCATAACAGCTTGCAAATGCTTCTCAAAAATATCAGCGGATATATCTAGCTTCCTCTATTTCAAATTAACCTTAATTTTATACCCATGATAGCTAAGTATCGCTCCGTCGGGCGTTATTGTTTCGAGTATGATGCCAGGGAGTATCTCTTGACCTTCCCGCCCGACGTGTCCATCGATAGAGGCAAGTCGCTCAGACTTCTCCGATGAATAGATATGCGTAGATATTGAAAGGGCAGGCAGTCCTTGTCTGATATCATCTGGCAGTTCGGAGATCGAATAAATCCGGTCGCTAGTCAGGGCTTTATTAACACTGTCAGATTCTCTTGCGGCAGGTGCTGCTTGAGGAAGACGACTGAGATCGGACGATGATTGGGCTTTTTTTGTTGTAGAATTCATATCGGACTGTGAAGTCTTAGCCTCCTGCTTCCTAGCCGTCTCTCGTTTTTCTCTCTTAGGAGTGACCTCCTTAGCAGGAGCAGTCTTTTCAGTAATCTGTGCCCGTGGAGTTGCCGATGGATTTTCTGACGACAGTGACGCAGAAAGTGACGTAGTGGACTGGAGCGGTTTTTCAGGGGCCTGCACTGCAACCTGCATAGTCCGCTGCTGGTTTTTTGAGACGATTGAGTACATATCTGAACCGAAAAACCACCCTGCGCTGCCTGCGGCCGCCACCAAAGACACAAGTAAGGCATAAAGCCATAATTTGCTTTTTGGCTTGTCTCCCAGGACTTCATGTTCAGTCATGAGATCCGGTGTCTGGCCACGCTTTCGTTCCTGTTCGGCCTTTTTTAAGGCATCGAGAATATATGACATCTGGTTATCCTTTTGCCCCTATTATTGTTTCCCTCAATATGGCGCCCACGTCAACCTCTTGCGAAGCCACGAGGTCAATCTTCCCAGCGCATATCGCAATCTAATGTCAGAGCGCTTCTTCCCCAGTACTTCATAGGCTGCCCTGTTGAGGGTAGCCCTGTTGACCCGTCCCTTGCTTTGAGCATAGGTGCCGAGCAGTGCACGATCGCATATGAGATTGATCAGCCGCGGAACCCCTCCGGTCAAACTGTATAGTCGCTTAATGACCGATGGGGGAAATAGCTGGCGGCGAGCTCCTGCAACTGCTAGACGGTGACCTACATAATTCGCAATGTCACTTCTCGAAAGGGGCTCAAGATGGAATCGCGCCGTTATGCGCTGTGAGAGTTGACGCAACTCAGGTTTTTCAAGCATCTTCCTGAGTTCGGGCTGGCCGATCAGTATAATCTGAAGCAGCTTGCAGCGGTTGGTTTCTAGGTTGGTGAGCAGCCGAAGCTGTTCCAGTACGGAGGGGCTGAGGTTCTGCGCCTCATCGATGATCAGCAATGTCCTGCGTCCGCCAGCGTGGGATTTTAGCAGATGATTGTTGATACGGTCGACTAGGTTCTTCACGCTAGCCCCGACGGCCGGGTATTCGATGCCGATTTCTTCGCATATGGAGGCAAGTAACTCCTCCTCTGTCAATCTCGGATTGAGGATGAAGGCTGTGTCGCAATTTTCGGCTAGTTGATCAAGCATGCAACGGCAAACCGTTGTCTTTCCGGTACCAATATCTCCGGTCAGAAGGACAAAAGTGCTATCAGAGCTGACTCCGTAAAGCAGGTGTGCAAGGGCCTCGCGGTGCTTGGTGCTCATGTATAAAAAGGCTGGGTCAGGGGCTATCGAAAAAGGAAGGTCGCGCAGCCTGAAATATTCTTTATACATAGTCGTCACCTTGTGCTGAATATCCTGACACTATCTCGGTCCTTGCGGTGTTAATGCGAAATTCATGAATGCACCCCATATAACAAGAGTAATATATGAGCACAGAAAAAACAATGATTTATGAGCTATCACGGTGGAGCAGCCAATAAGCACCGACGCTTACATAAACATATTCATACGCTTATTAAGAGTTTAATCATAAAGAAAAGGCTAGATTTTTATTACGAACTCTGAGTATATTAGTATACATGGGAAGGGATAATAATAAAATCGGTCAGCTCATCAAAGAAATTAGGAAGTCTAGGCACATGTCTCAAATGAAGTTGGCAGACCTGGTAGGGGTATCATATCAGCAAATCCAAAAATACGAGAAAGGAGCTAGCAGTATCAGTGTTGACAGGCTTGAGCAGATTTCCAGGGCACTCGAAACCTCTATTTTCACCTTTTTCCCGGCAGAGAAAAAGGGCACCCGCAAAGAGGTTGCACTGAAAATGTCAAAAGAGGAAACGGTGCTTCTGGACAATTTCAGGAATATTAAAGGGAGAAACGCAAGAAAAGCTTTCTTTGAGTTTTCGAAGCTGATTGCCAAAAACAAGAAGTTGCTTCGTCAAATATGTCCTTTGAAAGATTGCTGCAAGTAATTTGCCCCCCTTTGATTGATTCTGATTTTCCGTTGTAACGAGACATTTATGAAGAAATAGAGGGACAGAGGCTGAGGCCGCTGTCCCTTCAATTTATTTTACCAACGACGAATCCTATCTACCATTTTATCAGATATATAATGGTGAGTTTGTACGGCAAATGAATTGCAAAACAAGGCGATACCACGGTGAGCAGTCCGGTAACGGGATACACGGATGTCGTAAATGCAGTGTCCGGCAGGAAAGTCACGCCTGTCAATTACGATCCTGTCTGCAAGGAGGATTGGTGGGGAAGAAGATAGTGATTTTTTGTGAGCTTTCAGAATAGCAGCAAAACCTTTATACTATTTTTGAGACTTATGGGCAACGGAAAAAGGCACACTAAAAAAATCCTGATAATGGTTGCAGCTGCTGTTCTTATCGCAGCTTATTACTTTTTCGACCTTGGGCACTATATCAACCTTTCCTATATCAAAAGTTCACAGGACCGTTTCTATACCCTCTATGCGGAACACGGGTTTGTCGTCATAGCTGTTTACATGCTTTTCTACATTTTAGTCACTTCATTAGCGCTGCCGGGCGCAGTTGTCATGACACTCGCAGGAGGAGCACTTTTCGGTCTTGCTGCCGGGACCATCATTGTCTCTTTTTCGAGTTCGATAGGAGCCACTCTGGCCTGCTTCGTCTCGCGCTATCTTCTGAGGGATTGGGTTCGGTCGAGATTCGGCGAAAAACTATCCAAAATCTACAGGGGGATCGAAGAGGAAGGATCCTTCTATCTCTTTACACTCAGACTTGTACCTATATTCCCTTTCTTTATGATTAATCTAGTTATGGGTCTGACAACGATGCGGTTGTCGATGTTCTACCTTATCTCCCAGATCGGAATGCTTCCTGGAACAATCGTTTTTGTCAATGCCGGACGTGAGTTGTCCAAGATAGAATCTCTTTCAGGGATACTTTCCCCCAGCCTGATCGTCTCATTTGCGCTGCTCGGATTATTCCCCATGGTGACGAAGAAGGCGCTCGTATGGTACAAAAAAAGAAAAGGCTTGAATACGGCGGGTGACAGATAAATGCCGAGGGACACACTGATAGGTGGCATAGGGTCGTCCATCAGGGATGCTGTGGACTTTCATGAGAACTTCTATTTACACGAGATGACTGTAAGGGATCTGACTGACCAATCCTGCGGAGCCATGCACAGGGCATATGATACCGTATGATTTTGATATCGGAGTAATCGGGGGCGGTTCTGCGGGCCTTACAGTAGCGGCAGGTAGCGCGCAACTCGGAGCGAAGACATTGCTAATTGATAAGGAGGGTCGGCTCGGCGGTGATTGTTTACATTACGGGTGCGTGCCTAGCAAGACGCTGATCAGGACTGCCTATGTATATCACCTGATGAAAAGGACTCGTAATTTTGGTCTCCCTGAGGTCGAGATTGCTCCAGTAGATTTCAGAAATGTATCCGGCAGGATCAAGTCGGTTATTGCTGAAATCCAGAAACATGACTCTGTCGAGAGGTTCTGCGGTCTGGGAGCGAAGGTCGAATGGGGCAACCCGGAATTCATCGACGAGAATTCTGTCCGGTTGAACGGTAGGACTTATTCAGCAAAGAATTGGGTAATCGCGACCGGATCTTCACCCCTAATCCCGACAGTAAAAGGAATCGATGCGACCACCTATATTACAAATAGGGAGATCTTTTATCTCGACCATCTGCCTGCATCTATGATCATCTTCGGCGGTGGCCCAATCGGTATCGAGATGGCACAGTCATTTTGCAGGCTCGGCACCAAGGTGACTGTTATCCAGCGTTCGGGACAGATACTGCCTAAGGAAGATGCTGATATGGCGGTCTCGGTGATGGAGGTGCTCAAACGGGAGGGTGTAACTTTTTATCTGAATGCATCTATCTTGAGCACTAAGGATGTTGGTGCTGAGCGCGAGGTTGTTGTAAAAACGGGTGCTGGGTCTATGGTCGAACTGAGAGCTCAAACTATCCTTGTCGCTACAGGAAGAAGGCCCAATGTCGAAGGGCTCGGGCTCGAAAGAATAGGAATTTCATTTAATGAAAAAGGCATAAGAGTGGACGACCGGATGCGAACTAGCCAAAAACATATTTATGCTGCCGGCGATGTTTCTGGGGGACATCTGTTTACTCATGCGGCTGGATATGAGGGCGGAATAGTTGTCAGCAACGCCATCTTTCATTTGCCAAGGAAGGCCGACTACGCCTTCCTGCCGTGGTGCACTTATACCGATCCTGAACTTGCGAATATAGGTATGAATGAATCCGTAGCGCAAAAGGCAGGCATAGAATATTCCGTCTGGACAGAAGAGTTTAGGTCCAATGACCGAAGTCTTGCCGAGGGCGAAGAGACGGGCAGGATCAAGATGATTTTGAATGCAAAGGAAGAACCGGTTGGCGTCCAGATATTCGGCGCGCATGCCGGCGATCTAGCCTGCGAATGGGTGGCAGTTTTAAATGGAGGAGTGAAGCTTTCGAGACTGGTCTCGGCGGTGCATCCGTACCCCACAATCGCGGAAATAAACAAGAAAGTAGTGGCGAATTTTCTGTCGAAAAAGATATTTTCGGACAAGATAAAAAAAGGACTTAGGTTCTTCTTCAGCTTACGGGGCAAGGCTTGCGGGTAATGACTGGCAGAATGCGTATTTCGGTCATTGTCCCTGTCATGAAGGAAGCGGAGGAAATTAATCGGTTCATCTGGCATCTGGGCTCTTTAAGAAAGGGTAACGATGTCGAGATTATCATTGCCGATGGCGATCCGCATGGTAGCACGCTCAATGCCATAAAGGAGGGCACAGTGATCGGTGTGCTCTCTCAAAAAGGGCGGGGAAGGCAAATGAATGCTGGGGCAGTGGCTGCAACAGGCGAAATTCTGCTCTTCCTTCATGCCGACACCTTCCTTCCTTCGGCAGCCTTCGAAAGGGTAGTCGATGTAATGCTGACTGGCCGCTATTCGGGAGGTGCATTCAATCTTGGCATCGACTCCGGTAGGACTGCCCTGAGGATTGTCGAACGCGCAGCATCAATAAGGTCGAGGATTACCCGCATTCCTTATGGCGATCAGGCTATCTTTATCAGAAGGGACATCTTCCAGGATATGGGCGGATTCATGGATATACCGATTATGGAAGATGTAGATCTGATGCATCGATTAAAGAGGGCCGGACATCGCATCGTCATCATCTCGAATAAAGTAAGGACGTCACCTAGGAGATGGGAAAAGGAAGGAATAATTTATTGCACGCTCAGAAACTGGACTCTGGTGATGTTGTACATGCTGGGAGTTAATCCTGAAAAGTTGGCGAGATTCTATCGATAATCGGATGGAAACGAAGGCCGACTGTATAATCATTTTTGTGAAATGGCCTGAGAAGGGAAGGGTCAAGACCCGCATTTCAGCTGCCCTTGATGAAAACGCAGTGCTGGAACTTTATAAATGCTTTGTCGAAGACATGATTAGCACTATTAACCGATCGGGGTTTCGGCCCCTTGTTGCCTACTATCCCGAAGATGCGGCGGATGATATCGTAACATGGCTTGGAAATGAGAACGATTACATGGCTCAAGTCGGCATTGATCTGGGAGCTAAGATGAACACTGCGTTTCAAATGGTTTTCGAACGTGGCGTTTTCCGTGCTGTGCTCATTGGAAGCGATTTCCCCGATCTGCCGGTCGAAATCATAAATGAGGCCTTCTCTGCCCTGAACAGCAAACATGCAGTGATAGGTCCCGCAAAGGACGGCGGCTATTACCTTATCGGCTTCAGGCATGACACCTTTTCATCTCGTGTATTTGACGACATCCCCTGGAGCACCGCAGAAGTGTTTGAGCGAACCATGTTAGCATTTACTCAACTAGGGCTGGATATCCATCAACTTCCCGTCTGGCGGGACATAGACAGGCCGGAAGACATTGTCGATCTCATCAAGCAGAACATGGACAGTCCTTTCAAACGATCCAAAACGATGGCTTGTCTGATGCGTTATCAAATATTCGAATATCTGAATAACCTTATGAACTGATATAATTTTAAAACAATGCGCTGATGGGACAACATCCAAATTAGGGAGGCTGCTATGGCACTGCCGAAAGTTCTTGCTCTGATACTTGCAGGGGGGAAAGGTGAGCGACTATTCCCGCTGACGGTATTCCGTTCGAAGCCCTCTGTCCCATTCGGAGGGCGTTATCGCATTGTCGATTTTGTGCTCAGCAATTTTGTGAACTCTCACATTTATTCCATCTATCTTCTCGTCCAGTACAAATCGCAATCACTCATCGAGCATGTGAGACAGCACTGGAGTTTCTCCTCGATCGTGAGGAACCATTTCGTGGCCGTAGTGCCGCCCCAGATGAGGATGGGGCAGGAGTGGTTTCAGGGCACATCCGACGCGGTATTTCAGAACATTAACCTTATCAAGGACCATAACCCAGATCTGGTGATAATCTTCGGAGCAGATCATATTTACAGGATGGATATCCGGCAGATGATCGATTTTCACATGAAGAACGATGCCTATGTCACGGTGGCGGCCCGTCCGGTTCCGCTTCAGCAATCGAGCTCTTTCGGGGTGATTCTGACTGACGATGAAAAACGGATCACAGGATTCCAGGAAAAGCCTAAGAATCCAACTGCCATGCCGGGAGATCCCTTGCGGGCGTACGTTTCGATGGGCAATTACATCTTTAAGACAGACGTGCTTATTGATGCCTTAGTGAAGGCCCAGAAGAAAAAGGAACACGACTTCGGAGCGCACATAATACCTAACCTAGTTGGTAACGGTAAGGTTTTTGCGTATGACTTTGCGACCAATATTATTCCCGGTACCAAGCTATATGAAGAAAAAGGGTATTGGCGGGATGTTGGGACCATCTCCTCCTATTTTGATGCCCACATGGATCTGCTGAGCAACGAACCGATCTTCGATGCCTATAACAATCAATGGCCGATCCACCCATCTGGTTACGAAGGTCCGTCGACCAAGATACTAAATGGAGATATTAAGAACAGCCTCATTGCGGAGGGGTCGATTATCAAGAAGGCGACAATACGGAATTCAATCATACAGAGTGGCGTCACTATTGAGGACGGCGTTACGATCGAAGACTGCATAATAATGGATAGAGTTACCCTTAGCAAAGGATGTAAGCTTCGCAAGGCAATCGTGGACAAATTCAATGTGATCAGCGACGGTGAACAAATAGGCATCGACCCCGATAAAGACCGCTTCCGTTGCCATATCGACCAGTCCTCGGGCATATGTATATTACCACGCAGCGGAAGGATGGGAGTTGTGAAACGGTAATAAAACGGTCAGGGCCATCTGCAAAGTCCTGAGTAAAGTTACTGTCAGAGTTCTATGGGTAACTGACGGATGGTTCAGGTGCTGGCTTATTCAGGTGCATCTACATCGAGCCCGTTTTGGCTTCCCGGCTGCCCATTGCCTCCTTGTGTATCCGTATCTTCCCGTATCAGCTTTTCGGCGATCTCTTTATCTTCATCTTTAACTAGAATTTTGATCTCGCCTATTTTGCCGACGTTTACTGGGAAAGGGTTCACCTTTGATGATCTGAGGACCACCGAGACCCCACCACTTTCGAGGAGGCCTTTAATGATCTCTGCCTCAATAGAATCATAAGTTACGAAAACAACCGTCCAGGCTTCATCTTTCATAATCTTCGTCCTTCATCGGGACCGGAACACTACTGCCCGGTTATAGCAAGGTTGGTTTTATGTATGAGCGCAGAGCGCTGCGTGCCTTATTCTTCACGCAGATCCTAAACCGTGGGAGAATTCAGTGCCATTCGACCTGGCTGCATACGCATCAGACCTGCTCAAAAAATAGGCTCTTTTGCAGTCTTTACTCTTTCCCAGTCTTGCAGGAACTTCTCAAGCCCAATGTCGGTCAGCGGATGCTTGATGAGTTGGCTGATAACGCTGTATGGTATCGTCGCGACGTCCGCACCTATGCGCGCTGCTTCGACAACATGCAGAGGGTTTCTTATGCTGGCCACAATTATCTCGGTGTCGAAAATGTAATTCTCATAGATGGTCTGGATATCGGCAACAATATCCATTCCCGTGTGGCTGATATCGTCGAGCCTTCCGACAAAGGGGCTTACGTAACTTGCGCCAGCTTTGGCTGCCAGAAGTGCCTGGCTCGAAGAAAAGATGAGAGTGACATTGGTCCTAATCCCTGCTGCAGTGAGCCTCTTGACAGCTCTCAGCCCCTCCTCGATCATAGGTATTTTTATCACGATGTTCGCATGGATCTTCGCGAGCTCTTCCGCCTCCTTGATCATCGCGTCAGCTTTGGTGGCGATGACCTCGGCGCTGATCGGGCCATCGACGATTGCGCAGATTTCCTTTAAGAGTGTGACAGGCTCCCTCTTCTCCTTCGAGATCAGCGAAGGGTTAGTTGTAACTCCGTCTATCACGCCTAGTTCCCACGCCTTTTTGATCTCTTCGATATTTGCCGTGTCGATAAAAAATTTCATTTCCCCTCCACGTTATTTAACGGCATAATTATGAATTCATCACCCTCTCTTTCAACTTTCAGCCCGAACTCACTAATTCGCCCCGTCATGGGTTTTCCTAAAAGGAGGTCAAGAGAACTTTCAGGTATGTTGAACTTTTCTGTAACATAGTCTCTGATAAAGGCATCGTACTGAAGCATTTCAGAGATCTCTTCCGCCGCGGCTTCAGCGCCGCCCCTCGCAGTTTCGATTAAATCTGCCAGCTTTTCGTACGAACAGCGCTCGTCATGACGATCAATTATGTCGAAGATTAGTTCTACGTCCCCGAAGAGGTCCTTTCTCCCAAGCGCCATTGCTTCAAGGCCTGTCAGAGCATCATTAAACCCCCAGCAGGCATAAGCTGCGCACTGTGAAGGTCTCTTCTCATATATGGTGCAGCCTTTATTAGCGCTATAGAAGATGCACTCTTCAGTGCCTTCCTTTGGTGTGATTTTGATAAGCTCGATGAAAGAACGATAGGTCTCCTGATCACCGGGCACGCTGAAGAGTTCGCCTTTCCTTATGGTAAATGTGTTGTCAAAGGAAAGGATGCTTGTGTTAAAGAGATCGATATCCTCCTTGTGAAGGGATGGGGTGCTGCCTGAGCAGCAGCATCCACAACGGTCGCACTCGGTCTTCGTGACGAATTTCTTCTTCTTAGGTTTGTCACCCTCGTCATCGCCATGAGGGGTGATGATCTTGAACTTGTCTGTTTTGGGTTTGTCTGGCACTATGATCTCCTTTTCATGTTTGCAGCTATGATTTCGATTATATGTTTTACGGGTCTGTCTTTGATTTTGCTGCCCAGTTGAAGAACGCAGTTGGGGCACGAAGTTACGATCATCTCTGGCGTCTCTGCATTACTTGCAGCGCCGAAAGCCTCGACCCTTTTCTCGAGCAGGGTTTTAGATACATTTCCGTACATTAGTCTAACAGTACCGCCAAAGCCGCAGCAACCCTTGTCGACCGGCTCGATAATTTGGAAGCCCATGGTCTTCAGAATTTTACGAGGTTCGTCTTTCAGTCTAAGATAGTTAACTGCATGGCAGGGATCATGGTAAATGACATTGCCGTGGCGCTCCTGCGGCTGTACTAGAGGTATCGTCAATGATATATCGCAGAGGAAGCTGGAAATATCGGCAGCATTGTATATGCCTTCGCCGACTAGCCGCACGTATTCATCTCTGATGAAATGAGTACAGGTAGGACAGAGGCTAATCACCGCTTCAACCTGCAGTCTCTTGAAGGCATTTATGTTTTTTTCGGCTAGAATTATCGCTTCATCCCTGAGCCCGATACCCAGCAGTGGGGCACCGCAGCATACCTCGCCCTTTGGTATCACCACTTCATAATCGAGTGAATTAAGCGTATGAATAAACGACAGACCCATCGCTGGGTAGAGGAAGTCGACCGTACAGCCGCTGAAGAGTGCTATCCTGCCTTTGGGATTTGGAACTTTAAATACAGTGGCAGCGCTTCTCAGGCGGGTTTTGGGTATATCGGCACGCATCTCCTTCAGGGTCTTGAAGGGTTGTACTCTGATGAGAGATTGCGTGAGTCCCGCATTGTCGAGAAATTTAAAGATGTTATAAGCCCGAGTCGTATCGCTAAAGGCAAACTTCATAATCATCCTGAAGAGCCAATGTTTCCTTCTGCTTCCAAGCTTCATTCGGCCCTCGTAAATGGCGTCAGTAATAGATATGCCGAGCGGACAGAGGGAGTTACAGGCTCCGCAGAGCAGGCAGCTGAAGATGCGTTCATCGAGAGCATCCGAGGGGTCTATCTCTCTATTGAAAAGTTTTTTCAGTAGAGCTATCCTGCCACGTGCGCTCATCCCCTCATTTGTGAATTCGATATTGGTAGGACAGAGGGCCTTGCAGTTACCGCAACGGACACAAAGATTAGGTCCGGAAAAGCGAGCATATTCGCTAGCCATTAAGATTACCACTCCTGAATCCTTCGATGTCGACGGTGATATGTATAAATCCAAGTTTACGGAAGCGCTGCGCGATTAGTTCTCTTAAGCCTGGGCGAAGAAGCAGGTCGATCTCGGCAGGCCCGACTTCTATTCGCGCAAGATTTCCTTGATGGTTCCGGACTCTCAACTCCGAGAACCCCAAACCTTTGAGAAAGTCCTCAGCCTCTTCGACTCTTTTGAGGCCTTCACGTGTGATTTCTAGGCCATAGGGGAACCTCGACGAAAGGCAGGGCGCCGAAGGCTTGGACCAGGTAGGGAGACCCAGACACTTCGAGAGTGCTCTAATCTCTGCTTTCGTTAAGTCGGCTTCAATGAGAGGGCTTCTGACGCCATGACGGATGGCTGCCTCTCTGCCTGGTCTCCAGTCCGACAGGTCATCCTTATTGCTGCCGTCGACAACTATGGCATAACCTTCAGTATCAGCGATTTTGAAAAGTTTCAGGAAGAGTTCGTTTTTGCAATAAAAGCAGCGATTTGTCGGGTTTCTGACAAAATCAGCGTTGTCGAGTTCTGAAGTCGTGATGACACGGTAAGGGAGGCAGATTAACGCGGCCATCTGTTCTGCGTGCCTGAGCTCGCTTTCAGGTATGGTTTCGGATGAAGCTATTACGGCCATGGTCCGCGTCCCGGAGTCTTTCAGCGCCTTTAAGAGGAATGTACTGTCGACCCCGCCCGAAAAGGCCAGAACGACGGACGGCATCTCTTTCAAGATAGTAAGAAGTTTCTGGTATTTATCCGTCATAAGCAGGGTATTTGTTGTGGGTGTTCATCAATTTGGTCTGCCAGTCAGTCGAACTCGCGGGTCCCGATTTAAGCGCGATGAATTAGCGTTTAAGAAACTAAATATTGACGCGCACTGAAATGAGTTTTCTAGTGCGGGGACATGATCGCTCTGAAGGTTCGCGTGAGTGGCGATAACCCAGCAGACTTCGCGCCAAAATCCAGACCTCCTAATTCTGTGCATTTCACTATTCCACTCTTAAAAATTTAGACCGAGTTATAAAATTGTGATTTCGTAATGTTCTTGGTGGAGCTTGAAATCTTCCTTGACGATGAGCTTAATCTGGAAGGTGGTCTCGAGTTCTTCGATGCCGTACCTCTCCTCATCCGAAAGAAGTTCGGCCACTGCTGAATTAGCAGTGATGACAGCCATCTTCCCGCTGGGCAAGTTCATTTTTCTGAGTTTCCTGAATATCTCGTATGCTACGGTCCGCGCCGATTTTACAAAGCCCTTGCCTTCACAGTAGGGACACTGTTCACAGAGCACCCTGCCGAGGCTTTCCCTTACGCGCTTTCTCGTCATCTGTATAATGCCCAGTTCCGATATGTTGTATATTGTGCTCTTGGCCCGGTCCTTTTTCATCGCTTCGACAAGTGCATTGAAGACTTTTTCTCTGTTTTCGGGCTTTTCCATGTCTATGAAATCCATTATAATGATGCCGCCGAGGTTCCTCAAACGTATCTGGTATGCGGTCTCTTTAACCGCTTCTAGGTTGGTTTTGAGGATGGTGTCCTCGAGGCTTTCCTTCCCTACGAACTTCCCTGTGTTGACATCTATTACCGTCATCGCCTCGGTCTGATCGATGATGATGTAACCGCCGGATTTAAGCCAGACTTTCCGTTCGAGCGCCCTTGACACGTCATGCTCTATTGCGAAGGCATCGAAGATTGGTTCCCGTCCTTCATAAAGCTCGATCCTTTCGAGCAACCTAGAGAAGTAGCTTTTTACAAATTCAAAGAGCCTCTCGAATTCGTCGGGCGAATCAATGACCAGCCTCGCAACCTCTTGGCTCATGAAGTCCCTTATACTTCTGAAGACCAAGTCGAGGTCGCTGTACAGGAGTACTGGAGCCGATACCTTGTCTTTTTTCCTCTGGATGTTTTCCCATACTAGGAGGAGAAACTCTAGGTCACGTCTAATCTCTTCGGCCGAGGCATCCTCGCTCGCCGTTCTCATGATGATACCAAACCCATCGGGCTTCATTTCATTGGCTATTGCCTTCAGTTGTTCCCGTGTCTCCTCTTTCTCGATCCTCCGGGATATGCCGACATGCTCCACATTTGGCATCAGGACGCAATAGCGCCCAGGCATTGTAACATATGACGTCACGCGAGCGCCCTTAGTGCCCATAGGGTCTTTTGCTACTTGAACGAGTATTTCCTGGCCTTCTTGGATCAGTTCTTCTATGGGGAGCGCTTTTACGGCCTCAGCAGGAACTGGGGGCTCATCCAGTGCAACAGCCTCTCCGGAATCGTTTTCTATGAAAGGGGCATAGTAATCATCGATATGTGGCATTATGTCCGAAACGTACAGGAAAGCTGCCTTTTCTAGACCTATGTCGATGAACGAGGACTGCATTCCGGGCAGGATCTTCAGTACCTTACCCTTGTAAACATTGCCGACGAGACTGGTATCTTTTTTGCGCTCGATATAGAGTTCGACTACCTGGCCCCCTTCGAGCAGGGCGACCCTGCTTTCCTCTCTCGTTACATTAATTATGAGTTCACTCGTCACAGCGGCTCCTTCCACCCCTCTTTCCAGCCGTACAAGCCTGTTCTGATGACAGAGAGGTTTTCTAGTTTTATTCCGAAGAGCGCTTCGGTGATCTCACCGAGCCTGATTCTGACATCTTCACGGTCCCTTAGGACCATACTATATGCCCAAGCGAGATCGTATCCGAACAGATCGCTAACTTGTTCGCTTACGATATCGATCAACTCCACCGATTCTATGCATGGAGCGAGATCTACTGCCTTGTCATCGCGCCTTACCATGACCGTTTCGAACGTCTCAGGGACAGTAGGTGGAGGAGTGCTCGGTCCAGCCGGGACTCCGACTATATACTTATACCTGCTCACGAAGCCGGTCAAGGAAGGTTCGCTTACCGCTATTACTGCCATTCTGCCTATCTTTATACCATCGGGAAGTGTCTCGGCCAACCTCCCTCTGTATAATTCTACATCAAAGGGGGTAAAGACCTCCATGTCGAAATACTCCCTCTCGCCAGCTACTCCGACATTGAGGGGAGGACCGAAGGATATTTGGGGCTTGGGGTGGAACCCCTTTGAAAAGTTAAAAGGTACGCCGGCTCTCCGCAGTGCCCGAGTCATTGCGGTTATCAATTCGAGATGAGACAGGTAACGGAGCATGCCTGTTTTTGAAAACTCCGTTCTTACCCGGACCATAGGACTGAGATTCTTATTTGTATCCGTATCAGGCAAGGCAGTCTCTGTCTCTTCAGCATCGTTCCCGTGTAAGTCAACTGGTGCCGTCGTGTCCTTGCACAAAAGTCCGCATGCAGAGCAGGTCTTTCTGCAATTGGCCGTCATCTTTCCTTCTAGGGCCCTCATATACTCGTGGTAAAGAAAATCTCTCCCGACACCTACATCGATGTTGTCCCACGGTAAAGGGTCATCCATCACGAACTCTTTTCCAGCGTAAGCGGCGCCGTTTATGTCTGTCTTCTCCATTGCCTGAAGCCATTTGGTAAAGTCGAAAAATTCAGACCACCCGTCCAGTCTGCATCCCAGTCTCCAGGCCTTTTCGATGAGAGGCGCAAGGTTTTCATCCCCGCGTGCAAATACTGCCTCCAGGAAGCTCATCTCTTCGTTGTGTCCTTTATATTTGAACTTTTTGCCATTGATTGAGCGTTTGAGAAACCCCAGTTTCCGCCTCATTTCATCTAGGCTTATCTGTCCGCACCACTGAAAGGGGGTATGAGGTTTGGGAATGAATGGGGAGACGGTAATATTGATGTTCACAAACTTCCCACTGGTTCTCTTGGCTATCCGAAGTGCGCGCATCGCCATTTCATTGATCGCCTCGATGTCCTCTTCTCGCTCAGTAGGCAGGCCGATCATAAAATATAGCTTAAGTGTGAGCCAACCCTCTTTGAAAAGGTTATCAAGAGCGCGCTCATAATCGGACTCTGTAAAATCCTTGTTGATTACTCTGCGAAGCCGCTCAGTGGCCGCCTCGGGGGCCATGGTAAAGCCGGTCTTCCTGACCGATCTTATCTCCTTCAGCACGTCCCTATTTACCGATGCGACGCGTAAAGAAGGCAGCGCAACAGCGATCCTGGACTGGCGGTATTGCAGGTTAAATTTTTGAATCAGGGGAAGCAGGCAGCTGTAGTCGCCCGTGCTAAGGGAAGAGAATGAAACCTCATCGTATCCTGTATTCTTCAGCGCTTTATCTGCGATTTCGAGGATCTTTGCCGGACTTCTCTCCCTCAAGGGTCTGTAAATTATCCCAGCCTGGCAAAACCTGCATCCCATGGTGCAGCCACGTGACACCTCAATGCTAATGCGGTCGTGGACGATGGCCGCATAGGGAACTATTTGACGCTCAGGGAAAGGCATTGTCTCTAAGTCCGGTATGAATCGCCGTTTTACGCGGACGGACCTGCCATGTATTAGCGGCACATAAAAACCTTCAATCCGCGAGATTTCGCGCAGAAGGTCTTCCCGGCTCCCGCCATCCGCTTTGCATCGCCGCACTGTCCCCACAAGTTCGACAATCGCCTCTTCTCCGTCACCGATTAGGAGGATATCGAGGAAAGGTGCCATGGGAGCTGGATTCACAGTGGAAGGGCCACCGGCTACGATGAGTGGCAACATTTTTTTCGATTGTATTCTGTCGGTGCTCTTCAGTGGGATTCCTGCCATATCGAGCATGTCGAGAACGGTTGTGTAGGAGAGTTCATACTGAAGGCTGAACCCGACAATATCGAAATCTCTAAGTGGTCTCCTTGTTTCGAGCGAAGAAAGAGGAATTCCGTTATTCTTTAAATGATCCCTCAGGTCCGTCCATGGGGCAAAGACCCGCTCTGCAGCCGAGAATGGCAAGCTATTGATAATATCGTAGAGAATGCGAAGTCCGAGGTGCGACATGCCTACCTCATAGGTATCTGGAAACGCGAGGGCGACGCGAATGTCAACTTGACCTTCTTTCTTCCTGGCGTTGAATTCACTGTCTATATAGCGGCTCGGTTTCTGGAAGCTGGAAAAGTTCATCCTTTTAAGATAACATCCACAAAAGACTTAGGGCAAGGAAAGGTGGTACTATACATGTGTGAACATAAAGCAGGGAACATGCAATTTCAAATGCGTATCGGAATGTGCCGGAAGATGCTGCGGGGGTGCGACCATGATAACTATCGACGAGATAGCTAAGCTCTATGATGTCTTCCCCATAACCGTGGGATTTAGGAAATATGCGCCTGTAGATGAAAGCCATGAAGCGTTCCTCGAAGTGGTGGGTAGCAGGAGCGGAAGGGTGTTTATCGCGGGTGACTTTATCGCAGGGAACTGGCAAAAAGACCGATGCTTACAACTTGGCTTGGACAACCTTTGCAAGCTGCATTCGGAAGGTCGAAAACCATATCAATGTTCTATCGTTCCTTTCTGCGCTGTCTATCCGGAAGAGAGACAGGATGCTGTCTTTGCTTCTCAAAGAGAAGCATCTTTCAGGCAATGCGGCGGATACCTGAAATATCATGAAGCCCAGGATGTCGTATGGAGGTCGGGTCGTTTCATCCAGCCTGAATATGCAGAGGCCTTTCGCCGCTTCCGCAGCGGAATGATGCGACAGGCTGAGTTTATGAGGAGGATACTCTCTGAACTTAAGAAGCAACCTGTTTTTTCAAGCTTTCTGCAAGGCAACGGGATTCTCGAAGCGGCCATACCCGGGTATCTGCTCTTGGATTTGCTAGATGCTGCGGGATTGGTGGGTGAGAGCCGCGAAGAGTTTATGCACATGCAGAGGGCACTTTGCTTGCGCGAGTTGCAATCCTCCGATAAACACGTTGCCATATTCCAGGACTACATCGTGACAATCAAGACACTTCAGACATCGGATCGATGAACCGGAAAGGCCAGAACCGCAGCGTGAAAGGTAACGTGCTATAATTGATTTGATGGCGGCGGCGAAAACAGCGGGGATAATCATTATCGGGGACGAGATCCTTACCGGGAAGGTTCAGGATGTCAATTCCTTTTTTCTCGCTAAAGAGCTCTGGTCCCGCGGTGTTGATGTCTGTCGCATCTCGGTGATTCCAGATCGTATTGATGTGATAGCCAGCGAAGTCAGCGCATTCTCGGAAAAATACGACTACGTCTTTACTTCAGGTGGGATTGGACCCACCCATGATGATATAACGATCGAAGGTGTGTCGCAGGCCTTTGGGGTGAAAATAGTTATAAGTGATATTCTAAGGAAAGTTCTTGAACAGCGGCATGCGGTTCTTACCCCGGAACAGTTGAAGATGGCTGAGGTGCCGGAAGGAGCCGAGCTAATCAATGACGGTGACCTGAAATTTCCTCTGATTAAGTTTGGCAATGTTTTCATATTTCCTGGCATACCACAGCTGTTGAGAAAAAAGTTCTACGCAATTGAGAAACGTTTCAGCGGGCCCATGATATTTCTCAGGCGCATATATTTTAGAGAGTCTGAATCTGTGCTTGCCTGTTACCTTAATGAGATAGTGGCAGATAAAAATGGCGTCAAGATTGGTTCGTATCCCGCCACCGGCGAAGAGGATTATTCTGTGATGGTAACGCTGGAATGCTCAGATGCAATCAGGCTTGACACCGTGGCACGGAAACTTATGGCCAAGGTGTCGAAAGAGAAAATTATCCGTGTGGATGGGGACAAATTATGAACCTTTTCTCATAAGATATCAACATGGACCTGTTTTATTAATCTCAAGCAAACATATGATATGATCGGCAGAGGCATGGTTTACCGGCAGGTAGTCGGAGAATGTGGAAATAAGACCCAGTACTTCTTGAAGGCCCTTGATTTTATAGACAAGTCAGGACATCTGTCATACCAGAAGTTTTCTTACAGGCAGGCCTGGAATAACTGATTTCTGAGCGATTGCAGGTCTTTACAATCCTGCGACATACGCTGTAAATAGAATGGACTTCTGGTGTATAAATCTAACGCTGTATACTCCTAGAATGAATGTGCAGTGTGTGGGCATGTAAATGAGAAGCGAAGGATGCAGTCTGTTCTTGTTCGTGGGTGTTGGAATAACAGCATTCACGCTGATATTATCGAAGTTTGTAATAACCTGGCAGCCCCGATCAGGTTCTCGCTGTTCACAAAAGCAAAGAGACCGTTTCTCCTGATTCTAGCCGATCGGTTTACTCTCGAATCTATAGCAAAGCATTGAATGACTTTGTCATAAGGCCAAAGGCTTGCCGCCTGAATCACTAATTCGTAGGGTATTCGGCAAAGTTCCAAGTGTTTTTCGAGCATATTGCCTATAGTTTGCTATGGAATACATACGATCATCCTAGCCATCCACTGTCAAGGATGGAGCCAAATGGATTATAATATAAAGCCTTCGGAAGGCCTTTTTTTAAGGAGTGAACAATGAAAGGAATCATTCTTGCTGGCGGAAGTGGCACTCGTCTATATCCGGTCACGCTTGCCGTATGCAAGCAACTATTACCAATATATGATAAGCCGATGATATATTACCCGCTTGCCACATTGATGCTTGCAGGCATTCGCGATATCCTGATCATATCGACGCCTCAGGACCTGTCAAGATTTGAAGAGATATTCGGAGACGGGTCGCGTCTGGGTCTCAAATTCTCATACAAAGTACAGCCTGTCCCGCGTGGACTTGCCGAGGCGTTCGTTCTCGGAGTTGATTTTATCGGTAATGACAACGTATGCCTCATTCTCGGAGACAATATTTTTTTTGGCCATGGACTGACTGAAATGCTGGAAAAGGCTGCGCGCGATGTTGAGGTTGATGGCGGCGCGACCGTGTTTGGATACTATGTGAATGATCCGCATAGATATGGGGTGGTGGAATTCGATGAGAAAGGCAAGGCTCTTTCGATTGAGGAGAAGCCCATACAGCCTCGTTCAAATTATGCTGTCACCGGCCTTTATTTCTGCGACAACGAGGTGGTAAGGATCGCCAGGAAGATCAAACCGTCTAGGAGGGGTGAACTGGAGATTACAGATGTGATCAATGAGTATCTCAGGCAAGGAAGGCTGAGAGTTGAACTTATGGGCAGGGGATATGCCTGGCTTGATACGGGCACTCATGAGAGTCTGCTGGAGGCCGGGGAATTCATCGCCACGATAGAAAAGAGACAGGGGCTCAAAATGGCATGTATAGAGGAGATAGCATACCGGCTGGGATATATAAGCCGTGAACAAGTGCTGGAGCTTGCGGAACCTCTGAAAAAGAACGGCTATGGACAATACCTGCTGAGGATGCTTAATGGGCAATTTTGAATTTACCCGGCTTGCGATCCCTGATATTATTCTGGTGAAGCCACGCTTATTTACGGACGACAGGGGCTCTTTCCTCGAAACATACAAGTATGCAGAGTTTGCCAAAGCAGGCATCTGCGAGGCTTTTGTCCAGGACAATCAGTCCAAATCCTCAGCGCGTGTCCTTAGGGGACTGCACTATCAGAAGAATCCTTTCGCACAGGGCAAACTTGTACGGTGCTTGAAAGGTGCAATTTACGACGTTGGAGTCGATATAAGGAAAGGGTCGCCCTTTTACGGGAAATGGGTTGGTGTGGAGCTGAGTGAAGAAAATAATCTCATTATTTATGTGCCGCAGGGTTTTGCGCACGGCTTTATTGTGCTTACTGAATCGGCTGAGATTGCTTACAAGTGCACTAAGGAGTATTCGCCTGAACACGACCGTGGCATAATCTGGAAAGATCCTGATATCGCAATCGAATGGCCAATGAGAGAGCCGGTGCTTTCTGGGAAGGACGTCCATCATCCAGGACTGAAAGAAGCTGACAATAATTTCATCTATGACGGCAATGGTGGGAGGGTGCCTTGCTCGCCCGTCTGAGACAGGTATGAAGATTCTTATAACTGGAACTGAGGGCCAGCTTGCTCAGGAGTACCAGCGTATACTTCCGCTGTCAGGCCATATTGTGCTAGCACCTTCGGAGGAATCGCTCGACATTACAGATGCTGCATCAATTAGAGTTGCCATGGAAAAGCTGCATCCCGATATCGTTATTAATTGCGCCGCTTATAATAATGTGGACAAGGCAGAAACAGACATTGAAATGGCACACTGCGTGAACGCTCTCGGACCCGAGAACCTGGCAGTTTCTTGCGTGGAGCACGGAGCACTACTTGTCCATTACAGCTCCGATTATGTCTTCGACGGTCGCAAGGAAGGCTTTTACACTGAAGACGACGTAACGAATCCGATTAACCGTTATGGAGAGACTAAAAGGGATGGGGAAGTACGCGTAATGAATGTGGCGGCTCAATATCTTATCTTCAGATTAAGTTGGGTCTTCGGAGCGGGGACGCAGAACTTTCTCCATAAGCTGGCGTGTTGGGCAGCGAAAAACTCCGTACTGAAAGTTGTAAGCGACCAGATCTCCGTCCCGACTTATACGGAAGATATCGCCGTAGTCACGATGCTCGCAATCGAGAGGGGATTAAGGGGATTGTATCATCTGACCAACGGCGGCTATGCGGCCAGGTACGAAGTAGCGCGTTATTTCCTGGAAAGAACCGGAGCTGAAAGTCTAGTCCTGCCAGTTACATCGGACTATTTCCCGTCTCCCGCGAAGAGGCCCTATTTTTCTGCGATGTCCAATGGCAGGCTAACTGCCGAAATCGGCCTTGAAATCCCAGACTGGAAGAATGCAATGAACAGATATATACAAAATGTGCGGAAGGGGGTGCAGTGAAAAAAATACTCATTACAGGAGCGGCCGGCTTTATCGGATCGAGTCTCGGCAAGAGGCTTCTTGCCCGCGGAGATGCCGTTACCGGGCTGGATAACATCAACGACTATTATGACATCAACCTTAAGCTGGCAAGACTAAAGCAACTGCAGGGAGAAAAAGGGTTCCAGTTTGTAAAATTAGACGTTCAGGACAGGGCTGGAATGGAGAAGCTTTTTGCAGAGGGTGGTTTTGATGTGGTAGTCAACCTCGCGGCCCAAGCCGGCGTGAGGTATTCTCTCAAGAACCCATACTCGTACATTGACAGCAATATAGTAGGCTTTCTTAATGTCATCGAAGGCTGCAGGCACAATAAAGTCGGGCACCTCGTTTTCGCCTCATCGAGTTCAGTTTTCGGAGCTAACACTAAGATGCCCTTTTCCGTTCACGACAATGTAGATCATCCCGTATCTCTGTATGCAGCAACCAAGAAAGCTAACGAACTCATGGCACACACCTATGCGAGCCTGTATAAAATCCCATGCACTGGGCTCAGGTTTTTTACGGTTTATGGCCCGTGGGGAAGGCCTGATATGGCGCTATTTCTATTTACGAAGGCGATCCTTGAAAACAGGCCCATAGATGTTTTCAATTACGGTAAGATGCGAAGGGATTTTACTTACATCGACGATATCGTAGAAGGTGTGATCAGGGTCATCGACTACATCCCACAGCCTAATCCGCTCTGGAGCGGCGACAGCCCGGACTCAGCTACAAGTTACGCACCTTATCGGCTCTATAACATCGGCAATAACAATCCTGTGGAACTCATGGAGTTTATCGGAGTGCTCGAATCTTGCCTGGGGAAAAAGGCTGAGAAGAACTTAATGCCGATACAGGCTGGAGACGTGCCTGCAACTTACGCAGATATCGATGATCTCATCAGGGACGTCGGGTTTAGGCCTGCAACTTCTATTGAAGAAGGGATTAGGAAGTTCGTAGAGTGGTATAAAGCTTACTATGATATAAAATAAGGTGGATGAGCTGTAATTGTTGGCGTAAGACATTGAGACAATCAAGAAACGACGTGAATGCAAAGGGCGTTCGTGCGGGTGACGGGACAGGAGTGGTACTTGGCTGAATTACTTTTTGAACGGATAACTGCTCTTTCTCCCTGCTAGGCGCTCATTTGGAGGTGGCGGGCAGTGCTGATGAGGCTTTCCGAGTTAGAGGTAAGAATATGCAAAGCGGGGTCAGATGCAGGTGTAATACTGAAATATTTTGTCGACACAAATGTCGCAGTGGATTGCTTGCCAGCGTGTTATCCAACGCTAAGGTGGAGGACATTTATTCCCGGACCCTCCCGAATCATTGACGCGATTCTGCGTGGCAGTCAGAGGGGCTAACCAGAGCCCTAAAGGTTGTTATGGTGCTGCGCTGTGCAGTCAATGTCAGCATCATTATATTATCGTATTTTCAACCTAAGGATAACACCGTTAGAATCAAAGATTTGCGAGGAATTTAGTCCAATGATTGTATGCCGTGAGAGAGAATGCCTACAATTACGTTAGGAGGCTTTACATTTTTGTTGTTTTTCATTAGACTATATCCGCCATGTCACGACTTACCGGTAAGACGGTCGAAATCACGGCCCTGTATGAAATAAGCAAGCTCCTCGGTTCTTCGCTGAATCTCAAGGCGAATTTCAGGGGGGTGATGGGTGTGTTGTCAGAGTATCTCGACATGAAGCGGGGTACTGTAGCTCTCCGAAGTGGCGCCGAAGTCTCTATTCTTGCCGCCTATGGTATGACTGAGGAGGAGATAAAGAGAGGTCGGTACCGCATTGGGGAAGGAATCATAGGGCAGGTTGCCAAGCATGGCTCGCCAATCGTCGTCCCAAACATCGGAGAGGAGCCATTTTTCCTGAACCGAACCCGTTCGCGGGAGATGATCAAGAAAGAAAACATTGCCTTCCTTTGCGTTCCCATAAAGTTCAAGAATGAAATCTTGGGCGTCCTAAGCGTCGATCGGCTCTTCGTTAGAGGCGTCACATTCGAAGAAGATCTTCGCCTCTTAAAGATTATTGCATCGCTGCTAGCACAGTCAATTAAGCTCTATGAAGAGGTCGAAAAGGAGAGGGCTGCGTTCCAGGCGGAGAAAGAGAATCTTAGACTGCAGCTCAAAGGCAAGTATAAGGTCGAAAATATCATCGGCCAGTCCGACCGAATGCAGGAGGTATTTGAGGCTATCCACCGCGTGGCGCCTTCACGCGCCAATGTGCTGTTGCTGGGTGAAAGCGGTACTGGCAAGGAACTGGTTGCTAAGGCTATACATTATATGAGCCTAAGGTCAAAATCACCGTTCATTAAGTTCAATTGTGCCTCTATTCCTGAAGGGCTTCTGGAATCGGAACTCTTCGGCCATGAAAAGGGTGCTTTTACCGGCGCGATGGCAATGAGAAAGGGGCGTTTCGAGCTTGCGTCCGAAGGCACGATCTTTCTCGATGAGATCGGTGATTTGCCTCTGACTCTTCAGCCTAAAATTTTGAGAGTGATACAGGAAAAAGAATTTGAGCGGGTCGGCGGAGAGAAGACGATCAAGGTCGACATACGGCTTATAGCAGCAACGAGCAGGAACCTCGAAGAGTTGGTAAGGACCGGTAAATTCAGAGAGGATCTTTATTACCGGTTGAACGTAGTTCCTATTGCGATGCCTCCACTCATGGAACGGAGGCAGGATATCCCGATGCTGGTAGACCATTTTCTCAGGAGATTCAATGAGGAAAATCGGAAGTCTGTTACGCTTGCCCCCAACGTACTGGATATTCTGCTTACGTACGATTTTCCTGGAAATGTTAGGGAGCTTGAAAATACCATCGAACGGCTTGTTGTCATGGCAAGAGGCAATATTATTACCGAGGCTGAATTGCCTATAGCGATCAGGAACCAGACTATGAAAGCACGGTATGGGGTACAGATGAAGGATGCCCTGCCCTCGGCTATAGAGGATATCGAAAAGACCAAGATACTGGATGCGCTAAAAAAAACCGGCTGGGTGCAGGCAAGGGCTGCCCGCATGCTGGGGCTCTCGTGCCGCCAGATTGGGTACAAAATGAAGAAATACAATATACAGACTATGCAGAATAATATGCAGTGAGTAAAGTAATAGCGATAACCAACCAAAAAGGCGGAGTCGGCAAGACGACCACCGCCCTCAATCTCTCCGCATTCATGGCTATTGAAAAAGAAAGGGTTCTTGTAATCGACTCCGATCCTCAAGGCAACCTTACTAGCGGCATTGGCATAAGAAAAGAGCAGATAAAGTGCGGACTCTACGATATATATGCAGGCGGGGTGCCTGCGCAGGAAGCTATTCTGGCGACCGATATCCCGGGATTGCATGCAATTACGGCTACCATGGACCTCTTCGGCGCCGAGATTGACCTGCTCGAGAAAAATGAGCGAGAGACGATACTGAGGCGGATCATAGAGCCGCTGAAAAAAGATTTCAAATATATCCTAATCGACTGCCCGCCTTCTTTCGGCCTCCTAACTCTGAACGCGCTTGTTGCTTCTAATTCAGTGCTTATCCCGGTACAGTGTGAATATTTTGCCTTGGAGGGCTTAAGCCTTTTGATCAAGTTGTTGTGGCGCATACGGGGCAGTTTCAACGAAGCTTTGGACCTCGAAGGTATACTTCTTACGATGTTTAACCGGCATATATCTCTTTCAAAGCAGATCGCTGATGAGGTGAGAAAGGTATTCAAGACGAAGGTTTACGATACCGTCATACCAAGGAACATTATCCTTGCCGAGGCGCCCGGGCATGGCAAGCCAGTTGCCATTTATGCCCCCAGTTCTACGGGTGCAAAGGCGTATGCCGATCTTGCCAAGGAAATTATGAACGACAACATGCTTCTCATATAAGACACATATGCTGCTGAAAGCCAATGTAAAATATAATTGTTCAGATCTCTATCTCCGATTCGATAAAGTGCAGTGCGATCTTTCCGAATATGTCTCGCTGTGAATGATTTCGCATCTTTTTACATTATCACCTTCGGTGCCTTGTAGGGACAAGTGTTATATTGAATGAGTGTTACGATATATTCATCATATGTGTTCTATGCGGCAGACGCGGCTTGAGTAAATGGTCATGCTGGGGACTAACCGCGGTAGAATCAGTTTGTTAGCGCCTGACTTTCCTTTTGCCTCTCCTGCTTTCTCTTTTCGGCCATGAATGTATCAAGTCTGAGACTGTCTGCCAGGTCTGCTTCGGAATGGAGGTCAATCCCTGCCTTGTCGCCGATAAGCCTGATATAGTAGCCGCCCTTGAATATCGACGACAACAGAAGACATATAGCGAGAAAGAAAAAAAGCTTAATTAATCCTTTCACATTACACCCCCTTATTCTTTTTGAAATTATAACATCTCCAACAAGAAACGTGGGCGCGCCATCCACCGATGTGGATGAATGCCCTGAAGTCATGATAATGCGATATAAGCCATTCAGTGTGTAAATTAAAGGGCTGGTGATAAATATTCATAGCGATGAGTATTGGTTACATCTCTTCTCATTAGAATTTGAGAAGTTTTATGCAATCGCAAAATAAACGCAGCTATTCTATATCGATCTTTTCCTTAATCTTCGACCACGAAACTTCAATTGGTGACATTGACGCCCACTCCCCCGGCCTTTCGTATCCTTGCAAACTGTTTCGGCGTGAGGCACTTTAGCAGGGTAGATGACTGCGGGCGGAATGGCTATGGGCGAATAAAAAACGTCGAGTAGCGCTTGATAGCGGGCAATGGTCGTCCATAAAATAGAAAGATGGAGTGCCCACTCTTACTATGGGCTTGCAGGCGGAATTATTCTGCTGACAAACATCACAAAAAAAGAGATATAAGTGCCATCAAGCACTGTGAATTAACATAAATGTTCCAATATGACAATAACGTACAATATATTACATAAATGTCATATTGCCGACCCCGCTAAATAGTATGAACTGCGTAAAGTCTTGGTGTATATGGCATTGAGCGTGATGGCACGGAGCTTGCATTCTAAAGCATAAACAGCAACTCTAGCAACAGGAGGAGATAAATGAGACAGATTGCGATTTATGGAAAAGGTGGCATAGGTAAATCTACTACGACGCAGAATCTGGTTGCAGGCCTGGCCGAGGCAGGACACAAGTGCATGATCGTTGGCTGTGATCCCAAGGCTGACTCAACCCGCCTCATTCTTAACAGGAAAGCCCAGAATACGGTCATGGACTTGGCGCGCGAGCGCGGGACGGTGGAGGACCTTCAGATTGAAGAGGTGCTGCTTACCGGGTACAGAGGCATCAGGTGTGCCGAGTCCGGCGGTCCGGAGCCGGGTGTGGGATGTGCCGGTCGCGGGGTGATCACAGCTATCAACTTTCTCGAAGAAAACGGTGCATATCAGGCCGATACTGACTTTGTCTTTTACGACGTGCTGGGTGACGTAGTGTGTGGCGGTTTCGCGATGCCGATCAGAGAAGGAAAGGCCAAGGAGATTTATATCGTAACCTCAGGAGAAATGATGGCCATGTATGCCGCAAATAACATTTCTCGTGGAGTTCTCAAATATGCGCAAAGCGGCGGCGTGAGGCTCGGAGGCCTTATCTGTAACAGCAGGAAAACCGACAAGGAGTTTGAACTCATCTCCGAGCTTGCGAGCAAGCTCGGCACTCAAATGATCCACTTCGTGCCCAGAGACAACGAGGTGCAGCGCGCAGAGCTCAGAAGAAAGACTGTTATCGAGTATTCTCCGCAGCACCCGCAGGCTGAGGAATATCGAGTGCTCGCAAAGAAGATCGCCGATAATACTAACTTCGTTATACCCACGCCGATAAGCATGGACGAGTTGGAGAAGCTTTTGATGGATTTCGGCATCATGGAGAGCGATGCCGCATAGGGAACTTTAGAAGGGGCAAGCGAAACCCAAAAGAGGAACAAAAGAAGCTGGGATCTGAAGCAGAAAGAAAAAAATACATTCACCTCAAGCTTCTGAGCTAACTAAAGAGGAGGA
Source organism: uncultured Nitrospiraceae bacterium (assembly GCA_963736105.1). Classification (GTDB taxonomy): domain Bacteria; phylum Nitrospirota; class Thermodesulfovibrionia; order Thermodesulfovibrionales; family Dissulfurispiraceae; genus Fen-1308. The sequence goes on from CAVTNL010000002.1 coordinate 336,342, forward strand.
AATATATGAGCAGGGCAATTGAAGAAACTCAAAAAATGATAGATGAAGTGCTTGAGGTGTATCCAGAGAAGACGAAAAAGGATCGCGCCAAGCATGTAAAACCGAACGATCCGACCGGTACCTGTGCGAGCTGCCAGGTAAAGTCTAACGTCAAATCCCGTCCCGGTGTCATGACGGTTCGAGGCTGCGCCTATGCCGGCGCAAAAGGCGTTGTCTGGGGGCCGGTGAAGGACCAGATTACTATCAGCCACGGCCCTATCGGCTGCGGGCAGTACAGTTGGTGGGCCCGCCGGAATTACTACAACGGGCAGACCGGCGTGGACACCTTCGGAACTATGCACATCACAACAGACTTCCAGGAAAAGGATATCGTATACGGTGGCGACAAGAACCTTGCCGCCGCGCTTGACGAACTTAAAGGGTTGTTTCCTCTTGCTAAGGGCATCGGGATTCTTTCAGAATGTCCAGTTGGTCTCATCGGAGACGACATTGAGGCTGTTGCGAAGAAAAAGGTCAAGGAATTTGAAATGCCGATCGTGCCAGTGCGGTGCGAGGGATTCCGTGGCGTAAGTCAATCGCTCGGGCATCATATCGCTAACGATACGATCAGGGACCACGTTCTCGGAAAGGGAACTCTTGAGAAAACCACCCCCTATGATGTCGCCCTTATCGGTGACTATAATATCGGTGGTGATGCATGGTCTTCCCGTAAAATTCTGGAGGAGATGGGTCTTCGCGTAATCGCACAATGGACCGGAGATGCATCGGTTAACGAACTTGGTATCGCGCATAAGGCCAAACTCAACCTGATCCACTGCTATAGGTCAATGAATTATATTTGTAGGCACATGGAGGAGCAGTATGGTATTCCATGGATTGAGTTTAATTTCTTCGGTCCCACAAAGACCTATGAAAGCATTCGGAAAATCGCAGCACACTTTGATGATTCAATAAAGGAAAAGGCAGAGGCGGTCATCGCAAAATACAAACCTCAGATGGATGCGGTTATAGCGAAGTATCGGCCTCGTTTAGAGGGTAAATCGGTAATGCTTTACGTTGGGGGACTAAGGCCTCGGCATACCATCGGTGCTTACGAGGACCTGGGTATGACGGTGGTAGCCAGCGGGTACGAATTTGGTCATAATGACGACTATAAACGTACCGCCCCGGAGCTGAAAGAGGGTGCCCTTATTATGGACGATGCAACCGAGTACGAACTCGAAGAGTTCACCAATCGACTCAGGCCCGATCTGGTCGGAGCTGGAATAAAGGAAAAGTATACGTATCACAAGATGGGCGTGCCTTTCCGCCAGATGCACTCTTGGGATTACTCAGGTCCCTATCATGGCTTCGATGGGTTTCCGGTCTTTGCGCGCGATATGGACGCGACGGTGAACAGCCCGACTTGGAAGCTTATTAGACGGAAGAAATAACCCTTCCTAGCCCCTATAAATTGCGGGGAGTCAACCCATCTTAGGATAAGAGGGGCGGAGAGTGGAGTAAACGATAAAGACGGAGGATACCATGAGTAAATTGAAAATACTAGATCACAGCGAGCTTTTCTGCCAGCCAGAATACCAGAAACAGTTCGAAGGGAAGAAGGAGTTCGAATGCGGTCCAACGACGGAGGAGGTCCGGAAGGTATCCGACTGGACGAAAACCGAGGAATACAAGGAGAAGAACTTCGCGCGTTCGCATATCAAAATTAACCCAGCCAAGGCATGCCAGCCACTCGGCGCTCTCTACTGTGCGCTGGGCTTTGAAGACACGCTTCCCTTTTGCCAGGGGGCGCAGGGTTGCGTTGCCTATTTCCGCAGCCATCTGAATAGGCACTTTAAAGAGCCTGTGCAGGCGGTGTCGAGTTCGATGACCGAGGACGCGGCTGTATTCGGCGGATTGAACAATATGACTGAGGGACTTGAAAACGCTTACGCGCTGTATAAGCCTAAGATGATGGCGATCTTCACCAGCTGCATAGCAGAGGTTATCGGTGACGATCTGAATGCATACACGAAAGGGGCAAAGGAAAAGGCACTCGTCCCACAGGATCTGTTGACGCCGTACGCAAATACGCCGAGCTTTGTCGGGTCGCACATTGTCGGTTACGACAATATGCTGAAGAGTATCCTCAAGACTCTGACGGCAGGCAAGAAGAAGGAACCGAACGGGAAGGTGAACATCGTCCCTGGGTTTGATCCTTATATTGGCAACTACCGTGAGATCAAGCGAATCATGGACATGATGGGTATTAAGCATACCGTTCTTGCGGATGTGAGCGATTCTTTTGATGCGCCCAATACGGGGCAGGCGACAATGTATCGGGGACTAACGACGATCGACGATACAATGGATTCGGTCAACGCCATGGCAACGATTGCACTCCAGAAGTTCTCGACCGCCAAGACGATGGATTTCATCAATAAGGAATGGAACCAGAAGACATTGGTCAAGATACCCGTGGGCGTTCGCAATACCGACGAGCTCATCGATGAACTGTGCAAGATTACCGGCAAGACGGTCCCACAAGAACTTGAGGATGAACGTGGCCGTGTCGTTGATGCCATGATCGACTCGCATACTTATGTTCACGGCAAACGGTTCGCTTTTGTAGGTGATCCGGACCTGTTGCTCGGCATGGTAAGCATAGTTATGGAAATGGGTGGCGAACCGGTTCACATCGTGTGCACCAACGGTGACAAATCATTTCAGGAAGATATGGAGACGCTACTTGCCACCAGTCCATATGGTGCTGACGGCAAGGTATATATCAATAAGGACATGTGGCATCTACGTTCCTTGATGTTTACCGATCCTGTTGACGTGCTTATCGGCAACTCTTACGCCAAGTTTCTATGGCGTGATACCGGTACCCCGCTGGTCAGGTTCGGATTCCCGCTCTTCGACCGGCACCATTTGCACCGTTACCCGATTATTGGCTACCAGGGGGCACTGAACGTCGTGACTACAATCGTGAACGCGTTGCTGGATGAGCTTGATCGTGCGACGATCAATACTACGAGCTTTGATGTAATCAGATAACTTGAAATGGCATGATCATCGTGCCCTTTTAATAAGGAGAATCTCATGTTTGCGAACGTGGATAAATTAATGCAGAACGGCTGCGAGAAGGAAAAGGGTGAGAAGCTGTGCCGGGCGCGGGGTGGGGAATCATGCGCTTTTGACGGTGCAATGATTGTACTCCAGCCGATCGCTGATGCAGCACATATTGTCCATGGACCCATTTCATGCTGCGGCAACTCGTGGGAAGGAAGGGGGACCCTGTCGTCTAAGGGTGATCTTCATAAATGGGGCTTTACAACAGACATGCAGGAACTCGATATTGTCTACGGCTCCGAAGAAAAGCTCTATCGCGCAATCATCAAGACAAACGAAACCGTACAGCCGAAAGCTATATTTGTTCATGCAACATGTGTGAGTGGTCTTATAGGTGAAAACATTGAAGCCGCATGCAAAAGAGCCCAAAATGAAATCGGCATAAAGGTAATCCCAGTGAACGCACCGGGCTTTGTTGGACCAAAGAACCTGGGTAACCGGATAGCCGGAGAGGTTCTTCTGGAGCACGTTATCGGTACCGGCGAGGCAAAGGATACCACGGAATATGACATCAATCTTATTGGAGAATATAACATCTCGGGCGATCTCTGGCTAGTCGAACCAATACTGAAAAAGGCTGGCATCAGGGTGCTTTCCAGAATTACGGGCAACTCCACGTTTGAGGAGATTACGTATGCCCATCGGGCCAAGCTTAATGTCGTGGTCTGCAGCCGTGCCCTTATAAATGTGGCGAAGGAGATGGAACGTAAATACGGAATACCCTATGTCGAGGTATCGTTCTTCGGGAAGACTGAGATGACCAAAGCGATTCGCGCTATAAGCACGGGCCTGTCTCGATTCGCACCCGCAAAGGTGGCAGCCAGCCATGAGACGGTTGAGAATGTAATTGCATCGGAAGAACAGTGCCTTGAAGCAAGATTGACGAAATACCGGCATCTCTACGGCAAAAGGGCTGTACTTTATACAGGCGGCGTAAAAAGCTGGTCATTCATCTCTGCTCTTATCGATCTCGGTATCGAGATCGTCGCCGTGGGCACAAAGAAAAGCACCTTTGAGGACGAGGAGAAAATGAAAGAAATCCTCGGTCCGGATGCGCCACTGGTCGAAGATGTAACGCCGAAGAATCTTCTGAGATTGCTTCGCGAAAAAGATGCTGACTTGCTTGTGGCCGGCGGGCGGAACAAGTATCTTGCTGTTAAAGAGGGATACCCCTTCATCGACGTGAACCAGGAACGGCATCGGCCATATGCTGGATATGAAGGTCTCGTCAACATCGCCGAGGATTTGAGCAACGGGCTGACATTCTATGAAAAGAATTGCAGGATGCAGGGCAGAGACGGTCATAAGCCTGAAATCATAAATGTGAAACCATCAGTTGTCGTAAACCCAGTGAAGCATTCGCAGGCAATCGGAGCTGCCATAGCCTTCCAGGGCATCCACCGCGCAGTGCCGGTGCTCCATGGAGCGCAGGGTTGCAATTTTCTTGGAAAGGTACTCATCACGAACCATTTCAGGGAACCGATTGCCATGGTCAGTTCGAAGCTCTTCGTCGAAAATGTTGTAATGGGGAGCGAGGAAAATGCTTTCAAAACGGCACTGGAGATTATCGAGAAAAATGATCCCGATGTCGTAGGAATCTTGACGACAGGACTCTCGGAATGCAAGGGTGACGATCTGTATGGTGCCTTGAAGATGCTCTCTGGCAATGGAAAAGCAGAGATTGTCCATGTTTCAACTCCGGATTATGCGGGGGGACTCGAGACAGGTTACGCGAAAGCGGTAGAGTCCCTTATCCTAACTCTGATCAAAAAGGAGCTTAGTACAAAGAAGAAGGTGAAAAGCGGGCAGATCAATATCATAGCAGGACCGCACCTGACACCAGCGGACTTTGCCGAACTGAGCGAGATCGTAGAATCTTTCGGCCTGAGTTCAGTCATTATGCCGAATCTAGCTGCTCTCGACGGCAGCAGGGAAGGCATGTCGGCTCTAGCCCTTGGAGGGACTTCAGTTGCCGATATGAGGGATGCGGCAAATTCGGAATTTACAGTCGCTATCGGAGCTGGCATGGAGCCAGCGGCTAAAATATTGAAGGAACAATTCGGGATCGAATACAGGGTCTTTGAGGGACTTTGTGGTTTAAAAGATACGGATCTTTTTATGGAGACACTCTCGATGCTGAGCGGCAGACCGATGACATCTCGATACGAACGAAAAAGGCGGATCCTCGTCGATGGCATGAGGGATGCGCATTTTTATCTCGGAGGGAAAAAGGCGTGTCTTGCGCTGGACCCTGATCATGCTGTTCAGATGTCGAGGCTGCTCGATGAAATGGGCGTGACTGTAGACCAGGTTGTAATTCCGTATCTTACTCAGTCCGCCGCTAACATAATTGCCGATGAGGTGCAGATCGGCGATCTTCACTCTCTCGGAACCGGATGCGATATCCTGATATCAAATTCACATGCTGTAGAAACAGCACGGAGATTGAACATTCCTTTATATCAGACAGGTTTCCCTGTAAACAAAATCCTGGGTATTGTTGCCAGGGTGACAATAGGGTACTTAGGAACGTTAGGCGTAGTCAACGACATTGGGAATTTATTGATAACGGCTCACTGAAAGGGCTGAAGGAGGTGCAATATGAAAGTAGCTTTTGCAACGACTGATGGAATCAATGTTGACGAGCATTTCGGCAGGGCAGGCATATTCGCAGTCTATGAACTGACTCCAGAAGACTACCAATTCGTTGAACTGAGAAAATTCGCCGACGGACTCGACTCGGCGATAGTCGAAACGAGAGGCATGGGCGATTTGCACGACGACAGGGTGCAGTCAAAAGTAGAGAAACTCGCAGACTGCAAGATCATCTACCTCACCGAAATAGGGGGGCCATCGGCTGCACGACTGGTAAAAAAAGGTATCATGCCGGTAAAGGTGAAAGAGGTGGTCACTATAGAGGACTCCATGAAAAGGCTTCTCGACACGGTGAAAAAAGCCCCTCCCCCCTGGTTGAAAAAAGCATTGAACATGCACACGCATTAAGGAGCTGTTCAATGCGTTCAATGGAATGGAACGTAAAAGCAGAGGCACATAAGAGCCGAAGCTTGGAAGCGTAGGAGTAAAAAAAGCAGCGAATTCCATAAGGAGAAAAGGTAGGGAAGTAAGAAGAATAAGACTTTCCGAACTTCTGCTCTCCGAGGATTCAGCACAATTAAAGGAGGAACAGAATTATGAAGATGATAAGGGCTTTTATTAGACCCGAAAAAGAGCAGGAGGTGGTTCTTGCGCTCGAGGGAGCAGGATTCCCATCTCTTACCAAAATGCCGGTATTTGGAAGGGGAAAACAGAAAGGATTGCAGGTCGGGCCCGTCCATTATGATGAACTCCCGAAGACTTTGATCATGACTGTCATCGATGATGCAGATGTCGAGCGGGTAATCCAGGTCATACAAGACAAGGCGCGGTCGGGATTTATCGGAGATGGCAAGATATTTGTGAGCCCTGTCGATAACGCCTATACCATAAGGACAGGAGAGGCGGGGTTATGAAGGAGATTACGGCTATTATCAGAAGGGACAAACTCCCTGAGACAAAAACAGTGCTCGAACAGCTCGGCTATCCATCTCTCACGATTCAGAGCGTTGAGGGCAGAGGAAAACAGAAGGGCGCTATGTGCGCCGAGATGGATTCGGAGATGCCCGACAGCTTCTGTACTGCAGTTAAATTAAAGCCGACGCCATCGAGCTATGCGCTCGATCATACACTACCTAAGGTTGCTATTTATGTGCCGAAGCGTCTGCTTACGATAGTGGTCCCGGATGATGTTGTGACTAAAATCGTAAAAGAGATTATGAGAGTCAACAAGACAGGTAAGCCTGGAGATGGGAAGATATTCGTCTGCCCTATCGAAAGCGCGCTACGTGTCAGGACAGGAGAGGTAGGCGGAGAGGCAATAGCTTAAGGAATAGTGCAATTCGAAGAAAAAAAAGAAAGGAGAGATAGAATATGGCGAAAGTCATGGGATATACGAGGGGCGGGGAAGTTTGGGTGCCTAAATTCATCGAATCTATCGATATCCATAAGTGCATCGGTTGCGGCCGCTGTTATAAGGTCTGTAGCAGAGATGTCCTCGAACTAATAGAGAAGCCCTTCGAAGGCGAGGATGAATACGGTGACGACATGGGCAACAAGGTGATGTCGGTTGCCAATGCAGTGAATTGCATCGGCTGCGAGGCTTGCTCACGAGCATGCACGAAAAAGTGCCACGTCCACATAGAGATTTGACAGGTAACTTCGAAAAGACATCGCTCATTAACAAACATTAAGGCAATCTGGCTCGACCTGAGCTGGATTGCCTTAATCTGCCCCTCTCCATTTTCTTCACAGTCTAGCTCAAGCTGATCATCTTGTTGCGTATTGTTGGGTCCGAAAGTAACGCCGCGGCGTACTTTATCATCATCCGAAGAAGAAAGGACTGTCCCCGATTATAAAACGGAGTGATTAATGAAATAACAATATTGTAATATTATTACAATATTGTGAATTAGAGACAATATTGTAATATTATTTATTCGTGAGAATGCAGCAAAATCAATTAGATAATGGTTGGCACGCTTTTCGCTAGTTTATAAATATACGGGTCCCGGAGGCATGTAATGAATACATTGAAAGACAAAATAAAAGAGATGGAGCTTGAAGAGATAGTCAATGCCCTTAGGGAAAGTGATTGGGTTATGGCCCGTGCAGCACGCCGGCTCGGCATAACCGAAAGAATGATCGGATATAAAATTAAGAAGCTTGGCATAAGAAAAACATTCGAACGAGAGGGGGAAAGTAAAGAATTATAGACATGCAGCACCGGGATAAAGCATAAAACAGCGGACTTTAGTCCGACAAACGATCAAGAGGGGGACTTTTGAGATGAAGCGTTTTATAGCATTGTTGACAGCAGTCTTCGCATTATGTCTTATCATTAATGTATACGCCGAGGATCAGGCACCGGCTACGGCTCCTGCACCCGCTGCAGCACCTGCTCCGGAGGCAGCCGCGGCCCCTGCGGCTCCGGCACCGGATGTGACTGGCAGTGTCACGTTTACCGGATTGAACAAGTATATATTTAGGGGCGCCGAACTGAGCGCTGACAGTGCGGTGTTTGAGCCTTCCGTAACAATCAACTACAAGGGATTCTCTCTTAATGTATGGGGCAACTACGACACTGACCAGCACCAGACCCAGGGCTTTATTCCGGGGCAATATACCAATGCCAAAGGCCAGGGCTTGGGCGACGGGCAGTCAAGCTGGAATGAAACCGATTTTAATCTGAGCTATACCTATAATATCGACAAGGTGGCCCTCACCGGCGGTTATATCTACTACGCCTTTGATTATGCTACTCAGACCCAGGAAGTTTATCTCAGCGGCACGTATGACATGATTGCGCACCCGACATTAGCGGTTTACCGCGATATTGATGCCCATCCCGGCTTCTATTTCAATCTTTCGTTCTCGCAGTCTCTGCCTATTTACAAACTGTCCAACGGGGATGTGACTGTTGACCTCGGGACGGGTTTTGGCTTTTACGATGTTACTGATCAGAGTCTGCACTACGTCGCACTTCATGACGGCAATGTAAAGGTGGGCTTCACCGTCCCTGTATACAAAAACGTAGTTGTACAGCCAGTAATGCAGTATTGGTTCCCGCTTTCAGGAAAGGCTCACCACAACGACAATATAATTGTCGGTAACACTCTACTCAATACCAATCCAGCCGGTCATATCGACAATACTTTTGTGTACGGCGTCGGCATGACATTGAATTTCTAATTTAGTGTTAAAGAAATAACACTTAAAAAAAAGGAGTATCACTATGGCAAAAGAACAAGAACCAGTCACCAGGGGGACATTAGGCCTGACTGGCCTGACGGTGAACGCGATGGCGCTGATCGCCCCGGGGGCGTTCCTATGGTTAACCTTTCAAATGCAGGCGCTTTACGGCGCACCAGTGGCCGGAATGTCGATGTGGTTCGGTATTTTCTTCGCCCTGCTGCTGTGCTTCGCAACTGCAATCAGCTATTCCGAACTGGCGAAATTATATCCGGGCCCGGGTTCGTCCTATCTGTATGCAGAGCAGGCGTACCTTTCAAAAACCCACGCATACAAGTTTGCCCGTATCGCCAAGTTCATCACCGGATGGGCGAGCCACCTTTATTATTGGGTATATCCCGGGGTTATGGTAGGCGTTACGGCGATATTGGGCGGGTTCCTGTGCAACCAATTCTGGCCTGATATATTCAGCGGCACCTATAATAGCCCAATCTTTATGTGGCTCTTTTGCATCGTCTTCGCATTAGGCGTTGCGTATATCGCTTATCGTGGCGTGACCGGCACGACGGCAGTCAATGTGGTCATCAATATAATACAGATTTCGGCGCTGCTGATATTTACCGTGATCGCCATTGGCTATCGCGTTCAGCACCCCCAGGGAGCCGTAGGTTACCATCTCTCCACGGGTATCGCGGTTAATTATCAGGTTGCCCAGGAAGTGGTGAAGGACGACAAGGGCAATCCTACACCTGCGCTTGATCCCGACGGCAAACCGACTATGGACAAAGACGGAAAGCCTGTATACCAGATGCAGGACTCAGTGGACAAAGACGGCAATCCTGTTGGGGCTGACAAAGATGGTAAACCTGTCAACGATCCGAAACTTGCCGCCCCGTTTACGGTAGACTATTCCGACGGAGCGATCACAAAGGATGACAAGGGCAATGAAGTGTTTAACTACCATTCGACGGCTGGCTCTGTAATCGCACCACACGGTTTCAACTTCATTTTCATTCAGGCGGCCATAGCGATCCTGATCCTGGTCGGCTTTGAGTCGGTCACTTCGATGGGGCATGAGGCAAAGCATCCCACGAAAGACATACCGCGGGCGGTATTGATGTCACTGGCTATCCAGGGAGCGTTTTGCTACCTTATTGAATACTTCGGCGCTAACTACCTGCTTCACAACGGTTACACCATCTCAATGGCGGGTGCCTCCGGTGCTCCTATAGGCGATATGATGGTACTGGTAGGCACATGGTTATTTGGCAGCTATGCGGCAGGCAAGGCGTTCATGCTGGTACAGGCATTCACTGTTTTTCTGGCCCTGATTGGTACAACGCTTTCCTGTCTCAATACTGGCGCCCGAGTCACTTATGCTATGGGCCGCGATGAAGAAGTACCATCTCATTTCGGTCTTCTTCACGGCAAGACAATGTCTCCTCATCGTGCGATCTGGACTCTTGCCGTGATCTCTATTATTGTCGGAATCATAACGGTAACGGTTTACATGGGCGGCCAGACGACCGCGCCTGCAGCACTGGACAAGCACAACTTCTGGTACAGCGTCGGTATATTCTCGCCTGAGACTTATATGGCACTGCCCAACACGCTACTAATTGTGACTCTGGTCAGCAACTTCGGCACTTTCCTCCTCTACATGATCACCTGTTGGATAGCTATGGTTGCCTTCAAGGAGCACAAAAGCTTCAACGGAATAAAGCACCTAGTCATCCCAATTCTGGGACTGTTGGCGAATCTGGTGATCATGTGCTTTTACCTCGTAGGGCCATTCACGGTCAGCGGCATGAGTTGGAAGGAACCATATATCGCACTCGGTGTCGTTGCACTGTGGGGCATTTACGGCGCTTTTTACTTCATGAAAAGCAGTAAGGAGAAAGGTAAGGAAATCCTCCTCACCAGACCTGCTAAATCTTAAACAGGCTGGACTTTGTCTTAGTTTCTGCTTAGGATGGTCACCCTCACGGGTGACCATCCTTTTTGCACCATAATTCTTTCAATTTTGTAAAAATAAATGGTAAAGTGCTCTAACTATGGAACTAATTTACGCTGAACTTTCATCACCCGGCCCGGCACGTGAGAACAATGAGGATTACGTAGGATTCTGGCAACCGCAATCGCTGGAGGAGAAACGCAGGCTGGGTGCGGTGGCCGTGCTGGCCGACGGTGTGGGAGGACTGAATTATGGAGAAGTAGCGAGCCGGCTGGCTGTGGAAACAGCACTCAGGACTTTTTACGAGGCCTCTGGCGAGCAGAGTCCACAACAGTTGCTCTCCCTGATGTTCAACGCCGCCAATCTTGCGGTATACGACAAAGGCATGGAGGATCATGGCAAATCCCGCATGGCGACTACTCTGGACATTGTCGTATTTCGCAACAACGAAATCGTGGTGGGCAATGTTGGCGATTCTCGCGTATACCTGATTCGGAAGGCCGAGATTAAGCAATTGTCTACTGACCATACCTACACCGGAATGCAACAAAAGTTCGGGTTGATTTCGGAACAGGATGCCAAGACAAGCGAGAACCGCTCAATCCTGACGCGCAGCGTAGGCCATGAACCGGTAATCCGGGTCGATGTGGAGAGTGTAACGGCTTTTAAGGGTGACCGCGTAGTTCTTTGTTCGGACGGTTTGTATTCTCACGTTGCAGACAGCGAGATCGCAGAAATCGTATCTCGTCTTTCTCCGGCACAGGCTTGCCGGCAGCTTATTGCGCTAGGAGAGCAGAGAGGCACCGAAGACAATCTATCCGTGCAGGTCATACAGATCAACGATGTGGAAAAGGTTGCGTATTATCGCGGCGTCCCTATGTACCAGGAGACGGCCGACCCTACCGCCCGTTATGAACTTCATCCGGGACAGACGCTTGACGACCGCTTTCTCATCACTGAAACCATAAGCCGCAGCGGAATGGCGACAATATTCAAGGCGACCGACTTGACGAACAAAGAGACAGTGGCTGTGAAAGTGCCGTTTATGGAATTTGAGAGCGATCCGGGATTCTACTCGCGGTTCGAGAGAGAGGAAGAGATTGGGCTTCGCCTGAACCATCCATACATCTTGAAATTCATTCACTTGCAGGAGGAACACCGCAGCCGCCCGTACATCGTGACTGAATATCTTCGGGGATATACGCTTTCGCATTTGTTGAACAGTGTACGCCCGATGCCCGAGAAGGACGCGGTCAAGCTGGCAAGCAGTATCTGCGAAGCGCTGTCGTACATGCATGACAACGGGATTATCCATCGTGACTTGAAGCCGCAGAACATAATGATCTGCTACGATGGTACGATCCGGGTCATGGATTTCGGCATAGCCAAGGCTGAGAAGGGTAGAAGGATCACATTTACAGGCTTCACTCCTGCTGTGGGCACACCGGATTACATGGCACCTGAGCAGGTAAGCGGGAAGCGCGGTGACGAGCGGACCGACATTTACAGTCTTGGCGCTATGCTTTATGAAATGGTGGTCGGAATGCCGCCGTTTGATGGTGATAACCCGTTTGTGATCATGAATGCACGTGTAACCGGTGACCCTGAAGCTCCTCGGAAACGCAATCCGAAAGCCTCTCCCCAAGTCGAGGAGATCATCCTGCACGCCATGGAGCGTGATCCGCGGAATCGGTATCAGTCAGCCGTGGCGATGAAGGCTGACCTGGACAATCCAAGCGTGGTGCAATTGACTGGTCGATGTGAAAGGCTCCAATCTCCGACCCCGTGGGTACAAGGCTGGAAGAAGGTGCGATGGGTTGTTATGGGTGTTTCGGTAGCTTTGGCAATCTTTCTTCTTGTCCTGTGGCTTATCATTCACCGCGGACCAGCCCATTGAGACCTGAGCATTGCACAGCTCCTAAACCGAGATATTCCCATATCGACAAAATTGTCTATTAATCACAATATTGTAGAAGGTGTGGAGATAAGATTCCAATTAAATCAAATTCTCACGTCTAGCACACTTAATGCATGTATGTTTTGGAGAAAGCTCGCCAATAAATTGAAGATGAGGTGCACAGATGACATATTTTGCATGGCTTATTTTCATTGCTGCAGCAGTCTTGGAGGTTGGAGGGGATGCAGTTGTCCGTAAAGGTCTCCGCGGAAGCGGGGTAATGGTTATTCTCATGGGCGCTGCTATGCTGGGATTATACGGAGTAGTGGTCAACACTGTTAAATGGGATTTTTCCAAACTGCTCGGAGTATATGTTGCGGTCTTTGCGATAGTAAGCATATTATTCGGGCGCTTTGTATTCGATGAGCATATACCGAGCTCGACATGGATTGGTTTGTCGGTCATTATCTGCGGAGGCATGATAATTCAATTTGGCGATAAGATTAAGATATAGTTGAAAAGGAGACGGAAATGAACAGGGTATGGATTATTTTGTTATTGACGGCGTTACTCGCGGGACTCCTGCCGCCTGCACAACGGACGTTTGCTAATGAACAAGATGGGTCCGTCTCTCAGTCAGCACTGAAACCTGATCCATCCGGAGCACATACCGGTGGAGTTTCGGATGTAATCGGCGCTACGCACGGTGCTCCGACGGCTGATGATATGAAGAACTTGATGACAAATGAACCGCTCGCCATGAAGCTGGCGGATGTAATTGGCCATAACAGGATAGCTATCAATTTTATTTGGACCCTGATCTGCGGATATCTCATCCTTTTTATGCAGGCAGGTTTCGCAATGGTGCAGACCGGCTTCACTCGGGCTAAGAATGCGGGACATTCCATGGCTATGAACATGATGATCTCTGTATTTGGGGTGCTCGGCTATTGGATTTGCGGCTATGCACTTCAGATGGGTGGTGTGGGATTAGGCTCTCTTGCGGGCGGCACCGGATTGCTTAATAGCGAATATGCACTACACCTTTTCGGCAAAGACTTCGGACTTTTCGGCGCAACCGGGTTCTTCCTTTCAGGGCAGGCCTATGACGTTTCGATAATTACGCTCTTCCTGTTTCAGGTGGTATTCATGAATATTGCGGCGACTATTCCGACCGGCGCGATGGCCGAGCGCTGGACTTTCAAGTCATTCGTCATATTCGGGTTCTTTATCTCTATGTTCACATACCCGCTCTATGCAAACTGGGTATGGGGCGGCGGATGGCTGTCCATTCTAGGGAAAAACTTTGGTCTCGGCCATGGTGTTGTTGATTTCGCTGGTTCATCAGTTGTGCATATGGTCGGTGGCGTTTCGGCACTAGCGGGAGCGCTCGTTCTTGGCCCCCGGATGGGAAAATACAGAACCAATGGAACTCCCAATGCGATACCCGGACATCATATCCCGATGGCAATTGTAGGCTGCCTTATTCTCTTCTTCGGCTGGTTTGGGTTCAATTCAGGATCGACCCTTGCAGGTGGTGATTTAAGGATCGGAGTGATAGCGGTGAATACCATGTTGGCGTCGGCTGCAGCATGCTTCTCTGCGATGTGCTATATGTGGATATTTTACGGCAAGCCGGATCTTTCCATGTGTGCAAGCGGACTGCTTGCTGGACTCGTGTCTATCACGGCAGCGTGTGCTTTCGTGAGTACCGTAGGAGCCGTAATTATCGGACTTATTGGGGGATTTCTTTGCTGTGCCAGCATTTTCTTTGTCGAGAGGAAATTAAAGGTAGATGATCCTGTAGGTGCGATATCCGTTCATGGGACTTGCGGTGCATGGGGGCTTCTGGGTCTCGGACTTTTTGCGGACGGCACATACGGCGATGGCCTAAACGGAGTCGCAGGCGCGGTCAAAGGGCTGTTTTATGGAGGCGCATCACAATTCGCAGCCGAGGTGATTGGCGTTATTGTAAACGTAGTATTTGTATTTGCTGTGATGTATGGTTTCTTTAAGCTGTTGAACATGATTATTCCACTACGGGTATCTCCTGAAGTAGAGTTTGAAGGACTCGACCAGAACGAAGTCTCTGTTACAGCTTATTCCGACTTTCAAATTACCAAGGCACGCAGGTAGGGCTGAGACGAAACAAAATACCCTGTCTTTTGGCAGGGTATTTTGTTTATAGTTGGAAGAATTCTAGTGAGACAATGTGCGGAGTAGTGTCGACAAGTGTGACGTTTCGTTTGAATGGCTGCACCTTATTCCCAAACAATAACCTTCGCACTCCAAATCTCCCCGGAATGCCTGAAAATAAACCATCCGCCAGTCGGCATATCTGACCCTTTAGGTAGTCCCTGAGAGAGATCGATAAGAGCGTCGCCACCCATTTTTTTTGCTGCGAACTCCAAATGTTCAATAGCATCCATGACATGGTGAAACGGACCAGTGCTCGCAATAACGGCCCCAATTACTTTATAAGGACGATGTATGCCAGCGACATCGAACGTTTGGACCTCGTAATTTTCAGACTTGGCGGGTCTTTCTGTCTTGTCGTAAAGGACATTGCGCGTGGTGGCGCAGCCAAACGATATGGTTAAGAATAAAAGGATCAATAAATACTTTATAAGGATTGGTATTTTAGAGCCCCTCAACTGTGTATTGAACTTCGTTAAAGTAAACAGAGACATCATGATTATGAGTATAACAGCAATCAAAGATCTCAATTAAACTACTGAATATTAGTTAATTGTAATGCCAGCATTGCCCCCGATTATAAAACGACTGAATGTGTTGGTGCCAGTGAATCGAATAAAAATCTTCAACAGGGATAGTCTTAAATATTGCCGGCATAGTATTCAGTCACATTTACTGGTAAAATGATGAATATGAAATTAGAATTGTTGATCACAGGAGGTTTATATGAGAAATAACGATGTTGTCAAGGTTGGAGCAGCATTTTTGATAGGCGGTGCAATAGGCGCGGCGATTGCACTTCTCTACGCACCACAGTCAGGGCGTGAGACGAGAAAGGACATCAAACGGACAGCAAGGCGAGTCAAAAACGAGGCGGTTGATCTCGTCGAAGATACTATGGACAGCGTAGATGACTTTGTGGTCGAAACAAAAGACAGGGTTACCGAACTCATCGACATGGGTGTCGAGCTCTCCGGCGCTGCAAAGAAGGAGATCGTCAAAACGCTTGAGCAGGGGCAGAAGGCTCTCGAAAAGCAGAAGAACAGGGTAATGGAGGCTATCGGTCGATAACCCGCCCTCTATGATTCGATGATATCACCCCACACCCTCTCTTTACTTGAATTCGACAAGTTCCTAAGGATCATCGCAGGCTTAGCCAATAGCGGCGCTACTGAAGCCGCTGTTGCGGAACTTGCGCCCATGTCTGACAGGCTGGAAATTGCTCGTAGGCAACGTGAGACGGGAGACATCCTAAGGTTGTTATCACAAGGTATCTCCCTCGGACTCTCGCCGTTTCCCGATATCGGCGGTCTTTTTTCGGAAGTGCGGCCAGAAGGTTCGGTGCTTGAAGGAGTAGAGCTTGCAGGTTTCACTCCTGTTCTCGAACTGATCTCTGACATTTCAGAGAATCTTGCACTGCGCGAAGATGTTCCTTCACTCATGCGGCTCGCTGAAGGTCTTACCGGTTTTCCAGAGATTCTGAGGGTACTCAAAAAGTCCATTGACAGCCAGGGAGCGATCTTAGATACGGCGTCTTCAGCTCTTGCTGGCATACGCACTGAGATCAGCCGGCTCGAATTGCGCATCAGGAAAAAGCTTGAGATTATGACCAGAAGCGAGGAGTTGTCCGTCTTTCTGCAGGACCATTTCGTCACTACGAGGTCGGGTAGATGGGTTATTCCGGTGAGGATGGATTCGAAGGGTCAGGTCGCCGGGGTGGTGCATGATGTATCGAAATCAGGCGAGACAGCCTTCGTAGAACCGATTGCGATTATAGGCATCTCGAATGAACTTGAGAATCTGACCGCCGAGGAGAAGGCGGAAGAGATACGCATTCTGCGCAGTATCTCGGTGCGCATACGCGAACACCTCGTCGAGATCGAGGAACAGTTCGCACTTCTCGTTTACTTAGACATGCTCAATAGTATTGCGAGTCTGGCCGTACGTTTGAAGATGGAAGTCCCAGAAATAAACGAGACAGGGTTTGTGAATATCGTCGACGGATGTCATCCACTCCTTTCCCTCAGCTTTGAGAAGCACAGTACGGGCAGGCAGGTAATCCCTCTTTCAGTGAGGCTTGGCGGCGATGATACGGTTATGGTCATTACCGGATCCAATGCGGGCGGCAAAACCATCTCTATAAAAACTGTCGGGCTGCTCACTATTATGGCCCTCAGCGGCATGCCGGTACCGGCCGATTCATCATCAAGTTTCCCGATGATAAGCGATTTGTTGATAGATATAGGCGATGAACAATCTATCGAGAACGACCTTTCGACCTTTTCGGCGCATATAGCTCATATATCTGAAATATTGAAAAAAGCCGATTCTAAGGCGCTTGTGCTGCTTGATGAACTAGGTACCGGTACCGATCCTGTGGAGGGCGCCGCCCTCGCCTGCGCTGTTCTGAGCGAGATAAAGGAAAGAGGCTCACTTCTCCTTGCCACTACTCACCTTATGGATATCAAGGGATATGTGCACAGGACCGCCGGTATGCTCAATGCGTCTATGGAATTCGACCAGAATACCCTGTCCCCGCTATATCGATTGAGGGTTGGTGAAGCCGGGCAATCGCACGCAATAGAGATCGCTAGGAGGTATGGTCTCCCTGAAAGCGTGGTCGATTCGGCAAAAACATTGCTTGGCGGAGTGAAGGTAGAATTCGATAATCTAATAAGGGACTTGACCCAAAAGAGGTCGTTTTACGAGAAGGCCGTCAGCGAAATCGAAAGGCAAAAGTCAGAACTGGAAGAAAAAAGAAAGGTCATTGATGGGCTGATGGTGCAGGCCACACGGGAGCGAGATGCCATGATGGCAAAGATGTACAGTGAGTTGTCCGATCTTGCGGGTACGGTGAAAAGGGAACTTTATGAACTCCTCGAAGCAGCGAAGAAAGCTGAGAAGGAAAAGATCAGAGAGTCGCTGAAAATCGCCGAAATAAAGAAAAAAGAACTAGAAAAGGCCCTTGTTGCGCATATGCCGGAAGATCATGGATCGCTTACTATCGAATCTATAAAGAAAGGCGACCTCGTCTACGTCAAATCTATCGATGTGGACGCACAAGTAGTCAATATTGACAATCGGCATGGACGGATTAGGGTAAAATATGGAAGCGTAGAGGTCGAGATTCCATTTATTGGAATTCAAAAGAAAAAGGGCAAGACCCATAATGCTATTAGGCAGACAGGCGAACTAACACAAGACGGGACTGAAAGTGCGTCATCGAGCATCAACATTATCGGGTTGCGCGTAGATGACGCATTGTCGAGAATCGAACCGTTTTTGAATCATGCCGCATTGGCAGGGTTGTGCGAGGTGGCGATAATCCATGGTATCGGGGCAGGCATTCTCTTAAGGACGGTAAGGGATCATCTTCAGGGCCACCCTTTGGTTGAAGGCTTCCGAGGTGGGGAACAGCATGAAGGCGGCAGAGGCGTAACTTTGGTTACACTCAAGTAACCAAGTGTAAGAGCGCAAACCGGTGTAAAGATTTTCCTGCATGAGAAGCAGACACCTTCAGCTGTTCGATATTTCTAAAATTATAAATTAAGTATGGTTGAAAATATTTATGAAGCATCCGGCATATACTAAAGAAAATTGTGATATTGTTTCGGAAGGCTTGAAGGGGGTTCAAGTGCAAGGGCCGGTAAGTTCAGCGACTTCTTGACTAGTGCTCACTGAATCTCAACACTTCCATCATCTTCACTTTGCCGACTATCAGCAGGGTAATCTCCTTGCTATTTATCTGGATTTGTCGTTCGATATAGAAGGAATCATGGCTTTTACCTTTCAACATCAGGAATTCTGATAATCTGAGAGGCAGTGTATATGCGCCGGTTAGTCGGAGTCCTACACGCAGGACTTAGTAAACCTTTACGGTCCCAAAGCTGCAACGTCTTAACCGTTACTTCCAGCCTCTTGGCTGCCCTGCTATCGTGATAGTGTCCTCTAAAGTCTTAGTCATACACAATCAGATACTTGATGCTAAGTTGGATCTTGCTATCCCAAGGTTCAATTGGTATTTACTGCACCCTTCTATTGGTTTTCTTCCAAGAGACAAAGTAATATAAAAGAATATGGAAAAGAAACCTTTTGTGGAGATTTTTGCAGACGGAGCGTGCAGCGGCAACCCTGGGCCAGGCGGATTTGGTGCCATAATGAGGTCCGGTGCAAAGGTAAAAGAGATATCCGACTGCGAACCGCTTACTACAAATAACCGGATGGAGTTGATGGGCGTCATCTCGGCTATCGAAGCCCTGAAGAGACCCTGCACAATCAGGGTGACTACGGACTCTAATTATATCGTTAAGGGTATGTCTGAGTGGATAAACAGCTGGATTAGAAACAACTGGCGTAATTCGCAGAAGAAGGAGGTTCTGAACAGGGACCTTTGGGAAAGACTCCTCGATGCAGCTAAAAGGCATGATATCGAATGGGTCTGGATCAAGGGCCATAACGGTCATATCGAGAACGAACGTTGCGACGAACTTGCGCGGCAGGAAATAGAGAAGTGCCGGAGAGCAGGAGCTCGATGAAAAGGCCGGAACTACTATGTCCTGCAGGTGACTTCGAAAAGATGCGTACAGCCATTCATTACGGAGCCGATGCGGTATATCTCGGAGATTCGCGCTTCAGTCTGCGAAGCAATGCTGGTAACTTTGACTCCGAAGAGTTAGCGTCGGCCGTGCGGTATGCCCATGAGCGCGGCGTTAAGGTCTATATTACGGTTAATATCTTTGCCAGGAACAACGACATGCCTGGGGTCCGCCAGCATATTAGCCTTCTAAAGGAGATCAGGCCTGATGCTGTTATCATATCTGATCCGGGTCTGTTCATCCTGTTTAGGGAAAAGGCTCCCGAGATCGATATCCACGTCTCCACGCAGGCGAACATTACAAATAGCGAGTCAGCCCGCTTCTGGCAGGAGATGGGTGCGAAGAGGCTGATTCTCTCAAGAGAGCTTTCTATTGATGAGATACGAGAAATAGGCGAAAACGTAGAGACCGAACTCGAGGCCTTTGTACACGGATCGGTATGCCTTTCTTATTCCGGAAAGTGTTACCTGAGCAGTTTCATGACAACGAGGAGCGCAAATGCCGGTGAATGCACAAATTCGTGCCGATGGAAATATTCGCTCGTCGAGGAGAAACGGCAGGGACAATATTTTCCTGTATTCGAAGATGACCGTGGAACTTATGTCATGAACTCTAAGGATCTCTGCCTTATCGATTACTTGCCACTTCTGAGTAATGCAGGTGTGGACAGCTTCAAGATTGAGGGCCGGATGAAGGGCATTCATTATGTCGCAGGCGTCACTAGCGCTTACCGTGAGGCAGTCGACCTAATCGGCAATGAAAATAGTTATCGTTCACGGCGCCAGGCATGGCAGAAAGAACTCTCTTTTTTTAGCAGCAGAGGGTATACGACGGGCCTCTTAATCGGGCAGAATCAAGATGATATCTGTAATGTAACCGGTGAGAACTATGCATCCGATAGTGAACTAGCTGGTGTCGTATCTGATATAACAGGACAGTTTGCCAAGGTTTTACTCAAGAGTAAAATCTCGGTTGGAGACTCGCTTGAGTATCTGACCCCTGGACTCAAAGATAAGATGATTACTGTAGAGTCACTGCGATATGAAGATGGAATCGAAGCTGTATCGGCATTGGCGGGTGAGACCGTGCTGCTCAAGACCCACGATGGACCGCGTAAAGGGGATTTGATAAGAAAAATAAAGGCATAATCGACTCCATAAAACAGAAGTACCTGAACTTAATAGCGATGTCTGGGCAATCAGTAGCTTCGAACAGCAGGACAAACCATACGACTGAACCTATAGCTAGTGAGCAGTTGAATAATTAGTCGGCTTGGCGGCAAGACGTCACCTGCTCTCCAAACCTATTAGGCTTAAGTCTAAGCTCTCTTGTTGGCAAATCTCTGGTTGCGAGAGTAATAAACAGATTTTCTCGAGAGTATCTTTTGAGCGAATTGGCAATCTGAGCAGAGTTTAATACTAGTGGCGAGAAGACCAAAGTGAGTACATTATCGGTATTGGTTTTAAGCACTGCGACGATAGTGATGCTCATTGACGCTACCTTTACCATTATATCGTAGCCGGGGCTAACAACTACTATTTCTGAAATAGCTTCAGATACTGTCCGTATCCTTCTTTTTCGAGGTCCTCTTTGGGGATAAAACGCAGGGCCGCAGAGTTCATGCAGTAGCGTAGTCCGGTCGGCTTGGGTCCGTCGGGGAAAACATGACCGAGGTGAGAATCTGCATGCCTGCTAAGAACCTCAGTCCTCGTCGTAAAAAGCTTTCGGTCCTCTTTTTCGACGATGTTTCCGGGTTCCAGCGGCTTTGTAAAACTTGGCCAGCCAGTACCAGAGTCATACTTATCGGTTGAACTGAAAAGGGGTTCCCCGGAAACGATATCGACATAGATGCCCTCTTTTTTGTTGTCGGCGTATTCATTTCTGAACGGCGGTTCGGTGCCTTCTTCCTGAGTCACGTTGTATTGCATCGGCGTAAGTCTCTTTTTCAATTCTTCTTTCGATGGTTTCACGTATGTCCTCCACGGATCATTTGCAGCATCTTTTGCGGATGCGGCTGACGATGCATAGGCAGTGATTTTCGCCGCTGGCCGATCTGGCTTTTGTGAGCAGGAGTTTACAGTGATAATAGCTGGAAGCAGTATGGCGACCAGTAAGGGCATGAGATGATTTCTTTTCATGAATATAATTATATTAAGACAGCGTACAAGCAGCAAGTTCCTGATATAACGACCTAAGCTAGGACTATTTTTCTGGTCTTAAGTTTCCTTGTGATCGCTTCGCAGACATCTTCCTGTGTAATGGTGGAACCGTTTACGGTCACATCAGCATATCTGCGGTAAAGGGCAATGCGTTCTGAGAACAGCTCTTCGAGTGTCTGACCGGGACGCTTGGCCAATCCTCTTGTCTCATAGTCCCGAATTCGTGACATGAGTGTCGCAAGATCGACATCCAGGAAGATGATGATTCCGTTTTTATTCAGGTGTGCCATTGCCAACTGACTATAGACAGCGCTTCCTCCAGTGGCTATTACATGATCGTGACAGGAGAGCTTGAGAAGTACCTCTTCTTCTATCCTGCGCAAGGTCAGGTAACCCTCAATATCCACGATCTCTTGTAAGGATTTTTTAGCAGTCCTTTGTATGAGAATGTCAGTATCGATAAAATCGAGTGAAGCCGATTTTGCCAGAATAACGCCGACTGTGCTCTTGCCTGAGCCGGGCATGCCGATGAGGACTATGTTGGCTCGTGATTTATCCATAATATTTATCTTAATCAAAAACAGTCTGGACCAGCAAGAATCTTTATTTTATTATAGATAAGCAAACGATAAGATTAGTGACAAAGCTCAATACAAGCGAACATGAGCGTCATAAGTGGGCATGAAACGGAAGACATTTTCACAGTGCTTATCGGTGCAATAGCCTGAACTGGAACTCTTCTATTTATTAATTTTACAATAGTGCATGACCATGCATATTTTTGAAGGCAGTATAACACCTTGATCCTCATCTATCCTCCTGTTGCAAAGACCTGCGAGCCTCCTGCGGGAATTGCCAAGCTGTCGGGTGCTCTTAATCAGCACGGGATAGGGCACATGGTATTTGATGCGAACCTCGAAGGGCAACTGTTCCTTATGGCCTCTACCACAGAAAAGCCGAAGAGCGGACTCGATACCTGGACAAGAAGGGCGATGCGTAATTTCTCAAGAAACCTTGGCGCGTTGAAGGATAGGCAGACCTATCATTCTATTGATCGTTACCGGCATGCAGTTATGGATATAAACCGTGTTCTAGAGAAGTCTGTTGAAAATGATGAGATATCGATCAGTCTTGCGAATTATCAGCATGACAAACTTTCGCCGTTACGCAGTGCAGACCTTATGAAGGCAGCTCAGATGCCCGAACTTAATCCGTTTTATCCTTATTTCCAGAGGCGATTGTCCGGCCTTGTTGAGAAGGAGCAGCCAGCAACTATTGGGTTTTCGCTTACCTATCTGAGCCAGGCATTATGTACTTTTGCCATGCTTGGATTTATAAGACGCGAATACCCCGATATAACCCTAATCTGCGGCGGGGGTCTTGTCACTTCATGGCTACGGCGACCCGGTTGGCATAATCCCTTCTTAGGCTTGGTCGACCATTTTATCGAGGGTCCTGGGGAATGTGCATTGCTGTCACTCGTTGGAATCCGAGCAGAACAACAGGTGCACTATACTCCTAACTATGATTCAATGCCGCTCAGCGAGTATCTTTCTCCGGGAGTGGTCCTTCCATACAGCAGTTCTAGCGGATGCTTCTGGAACCGCTGCTCGTTCTGTCCGGAAAAGGCCGAGGGGAATCTGTACTTTCCTGTGGGCATTCAGCGGGCCACGAATGATCTGGACTTCCTCGTAAGGGGTACGCGGCCTGTGCTGATCCATTTGCTCGACAATTCGATCAGCACGGTGCTCATGAAGTCCTTGGTTGCCAATCCGCCGGGAGCTCCATGGTACGGCTTTACCCGCATTGAAGATGAATTGGCCGATATGGATTTTTGCATGACGCTAAAACGATCTGGATGCGTTATGCTGAAGCTTGGCATCGAATCGGGAGACCAGTCTGTGCTCGACCGGATGCAAAAGGGCATCGATCTTCAAACGGCATCGCGGGCGCTCAAGACACTCAGCCGCGCCGGCATTGCGGCGTATGTTTATCTCTTATTCGGCACACCT
The DNA here is from genome assembly GCA_963736105.1 of uncultured Nitrospiraceae bacterium. Classification (GTDB taxonomy): domain Bacteria; phylum Nitrospirota; class Thermodesulfovibrionia; order Thermodesulfovibrionales; family Dissulfurispiraceae; genus Fen-1308. The sequence goes on from CAVTNL010000002.1 coordinate 360,053, forward strand.
GAGGAAACTGTAGCCGGAGCATGCAGGACGCTTGAATTTACAATACAGCACGGTGCCGAAATCAGTTTTCTCAATCTCGCCTTGTTCAATATGCCGATAGGCAGCCCTGAAGCAAAGGTGTTCAAAACTGGCAGCTTTTATGAAGGAGACCTCTCGCTATACACTGACTTCGAGCACCCAGAAGGCTGGAATAGAAAGAACGTCAGACAATTTATTGAGGGAAAGTTCAAAAGGCACCCAACTATAGCATCGATATTAAAGAAAGAGCCGCCATTATTTACATCCAATCATGCACCCTTCTTTGTGATGGATGGGACACACGACTGAACTAAATCAGCAAACCCTGTCCGGTGATACTATTTTCCGGAAGATTTGTTGTATTTCATCACGATTTCGTAGTCGACGTGTGCATGATCTGGAGAAGGCGTGTCAGTCTTTCCATTGCAGACGAGAAACCCCTTTTTCACATGCTTGCGACTTTTCGCCATGTCTGCAACTGCGGGGGTAAGGTCGAATCCGCCTCCATCGCAGCCTCGAATCATGCAATCCATCTTGAAGTAGGCGTCAGAGGTGGGGAACATATTGATGGTACGTTCCATCAGCACCGGATTGGCGCCTTTCCTGTAGTAGGTCATGTTAATAATAATGCCGGATACTTCGGGGAACCTCTCGGAAATCAAGCCCACAAGCAGTCGATTCTGTCTCTTTAAATCCATTTTGGCCGGATACTTATTTCTATTAACCATTGACTCCTTTGACAAAGACCGTTTTGCTAAAAAAAGTGCATGCCCTAGAGGTTGTTGCAACCCTCGTTACAATCATCTATCGCAGTTGCTTTGTTTGAGCCGACCATAAAAAAACCACAAAGTTCGACATCCTTGTGGCTCTATCTCCTTGCATATTAAACCTGTATATAAACGTTTTATTATAATTACATAACTAAAGAAGTAAAATCAACGTGCTCATCGCAGCGGTGTAAGATTGAGATTGAGTCAACACGGGGTATGAATGACTGTGATATAATTAAGTAAATACGAGACGAAGGGAGGACCTCTTGGCCAGACAGGGTGCATTTAAGAGTGAAAAGAGGAAGAAAGAGCTGAATCGTCTGAAAAAACAGGAAGAGAAAAGGCAGAAACGGATCAAAAAGAGCGCCTCGGATCAACCAGATGGTAATATCATTGATACGGAAGGTTCAGAAGCTATAATAGAGGGAGTTGAAGAACCTGTCAAGGAGTAATAGATGCGGATTGTTTAGTAATCCGCCGTGTTTGCAGAGGTCAAACTCACCAGTATCTGTGCAGTCAATTTTTTAAGGAAGGAAATCTGACGGCGGACTAGCATTATAAGACCGCCGTTATTGGTTTTTATAACTAATATTTACCGAAGCGGCCTTTGCGGCATGCCTCATGGTTTCCACTGGAATGAATGTATATATTGCCCAGATGAGTTTTTATAATGGCAACGGGCAATCTAACTAGCACCAGATGAAGCCTCTCGGCGTGTGGTGCAATATATGCGTGCTCTCAAAAGGGTGAGTTGTGCAGTCTACACCGAGACGACCCCTCTGGTCTCCGGAAAGCACGTTCAAACGTATTTGTTTAAAATAACATTTTTTTATGACTTCAGGCAGTCTTTATCGAAATCAGGTACGCGATACAAGGACCACCGAAGGGTACTGTCTGTAATGAGAAATGTGTGGCGGTCCCCATCCCTTGACAGGTTCCTGAGTGGAGAGAAGCTTAATAGTCGTGACACCCGCGAGGGAGACGTCAATACAGATAAAAGGAGAGGCTACAAGAATCGAAGGAGGGCCAGCGAGCATGGACCTAGTAGAGAACGGAATAGCGTGCCACGACTTTAGAATTGAGCATATTTTATGCCTCTTGTCAATACCCCTGTCGTTGTAAAATTGGAATTGTCCCGTTTATAATTAAAGATGCGTTCTAAAGTAATCCTCATCGCGGCGATCTTCCTTTTGGGCTCGCTGGTTGGTGGCTATTTCGCTATTGCTACCGGCATCCCTTCTATTGAAGAACTCAAGAAGAATGATTCCTCTGCGGGTACAAAGATATTCGCCGACGACGATACGCTTATCGGTGAGATTAAGCTCCAAAAGGGCATATTCGTCCCGTACAATCAGATCCCGGATAATCTGAAAAACGCCGTTGTTGCGGTCGAGGACTCGCGCTTCTGGAAGCACAGCGGCATCGACTATATTGGCATTGGAAGGGCGCTTTTCAAGGACATGCTACATCTGAGCCTGAAGGAAGGCGGCAGTACGATTACGCAGCAGCTTGCGAAGGTCGTCTTCCTCTCACCGGAAAAGACCCTCGCCCGAAAGATAAAAGAGGCCCAGCTTGCCCTCCAGATCGAAAAGGAACTATCCAAGAAGGAGATACTAGAACTTTACCTAAATAGGGTCTATTTCGGCCACGGTGCATACGGAGTAGAGATGGCCTCTAGGACTTATTTTGGGAAGTCAGTCCGCAGTATTACTTTGGCTGAGGCTGCCATGCTTGCCGGCCTCACAAAGGGACCGACTACCTATTCCCCCTTCAATGACCTTGTCAAGGCGAAGGAACGACAATCTGTCGTTCTAACCAGGATGGTGGAGGAAGGGTATCTGAAACCATCCGCGGCTGAGGCGGCAAAGAGACAACCGCTTGTGCTATCGCAGATGCGTGCAGCTGCCGAGACATACAGTTACTTTATTGATTTTGTAAAGCAATACCTGGTAACAAAGTACGGGGAAGACAAAATTTATAAAGGCAACCTTAAGGTCTATACGACCCTGAACAAGAATACTCAGGTCCAGGCTCAGAAGGCCCTCCAGGATGGATTGAGGGATGTGGATAAAAGGAGAGGGTGGCGCGGTCCGGTAAGTCACAGGGATAACATCAAAGAGCAAAATGGCGACAAAGAGATTTCTTTTACTGCCACAGCCGGAGACATCTCGTCTGGAACTGTGATCTCGGTGGGTCCCAAGGAAGCGGTTATTAAAAGCCGGGGTGTTGAGGGCAAGTTGCTTCTCGGTGATGCTCAATGGGCAAGCACGGTGCTCGATAAATCGTCTGGCAAAGCAAAATATGTCAGAAATTTCAAGCTGACCGACATACTGAAAAAAGGTGATATCATACTGGTTCGCTTCAAGACTGGTGGGTCGAAGAATATATTATTCAGCCTTGAGCAGGAACCGGAGGTCGAAGGCGCAGTCGTGGCGGTTGAGCCGTCGACAGGGTATATCCGTGCCTTGGTAGGAGGATACAGCTTCACACGAAGCGAGTTTAACAGGGCAGTGCTGGCCCAGCGGCAGCCCGGTTCCTCATTTAAACCCATTATTTATGCTGCGGCGCTCGAAAACGGATTCACTCCTGCCAGTATATTGGTCGACGAGCCTGTATCGTATCCGGGAGGGGCTGCCGGCGACTGGAAGCCTGAAAACTACGACCGCAAATATATGGGGCCTACTCGCCTTAGGGAAGCCCTCGCGTATTCCAGAAACATCATCACAGTTAAGCTCGTGGAGGCCCTTGGGGTTGATAGGGTCATTGAACTCGCAAAGGCATTAGGCATCCAGGGAGCAATGCCGCGCAACCTGAGCATTGCCCTTGGATCTACAAGCGTGACGCCTCTCGAGCTTACTTCGGCTTTTGCAGCATTTGACAATTCTGGCATAAAAATGAAATCGGTATCCATCAAGTATATCACCGATACACATGGAGAGATTATTGAAAGCAATCAGCCCGAAGGCACACCGGTGCTCACGCCTGCAGGCTCGTTTCTGATTACGTCGATGATGGAAGACGTGATAAGATATGGAACCGGGATGAGGGCTAATATCGGAAGACCTGCCGCTGGAAAGACCGGCACTAGCAACGACTATAAGGATGCATGGTTTGTAGGTTATACCCCTGATCTGGTGGCTGGCGTATGGGTAGGTTTTGATGACATGCGACGTTCTCTGGGGAGTGGCGAGGTGGGCGGAAGAGCTTCGGCCCCTATTTGGCAGCGTTTTATGAAAAATGTTCTTAACAATGAAGCCGCTCCTGATTTTGCTATTCCGCCTGGTATCGTAAAGATGCGTATCGATACCACAACCGGACAACCAACAAGTTTCTTTGCGAGTGATACATCGACTATCGATGAATATTTCAAGGAAGGAACAGTGTCTAGCAGTTCCTCTCCATTCAGCCACATATCGCCATACCCATCGTCAGATCAACAGTGGCGCGGCGACACAAAAAAATCGGGCAGTCCCAGGAATATAGATCCAGTCCAGGATTAGAGCATGGTAGTTTTGCGATGCTGACTAATGGAAAATAAGCTTAAATACATGACCGAAAGCTGTGCAGCGACAGCAACCCCTGGATTTATCCATGGCCAACAATAGGTGCCTCCAAGAAGGATGGCGAAGGGTCCAATTGGAAAATATTATATAACTTCTATCCCAGAAGGAGGTCTGAGATGGTCTCAGCTAATGATCCTCTGTTTGTCGGGCAGATCACCTTTGGCATTACAATTTGGGCAGGACTTTCGGATTTGAACGAATCCATTTTTACATTTGTTGCACCGCCGATACCCTATAAAGGCGGTCCCGTCGCAGAATGTGCACTTCTCATTGCTATCATACCAGCAAGTATTTTTACAGATGGGACATTTCATCATATGAAGTAATAATATGATCAGTCTGTGAAATTATCATGAAGACTTTATGAATGTTTCTTCATTTCCACCGATTCACTCCTTCGGATTTCATCACTAAATCGTCGCAAAACCTCGTCACATCAGTGGTAGCACATAAGACGTATCATTAATGCTGGTTTTGACAAAATAGAATGAATGTTTTAAATATGGGCATGCTGGAGATGATGAAGTCAGACTACTCTATGAAACAGTGGGTAAGGTCTCAGATTGCTTTCTGAAATGGGAATCCCCGGCATCCATGACTGGTAGAATGTCAATATCAACTAACTACTTAATATTTCAGCGACACTTACTATCCTATGAAGGGCATGTGCATGTAGCAGTGTGCATTGCTTTGGGCAAATCCTTGCTGGAGTTAGACAATATGGCGCTTGGTACAGTTGTTCCTCCGGACAGATGTCCGGCATATAAACGTTCGACTAAGGGTTCCAGAGATACATGAACTGTGTCCCCGAGAGGAGTGCAAGTTCCTCCGAGTTTATAGAAATAAGGTTGATCACCTGTGTATTGATGGGCATTTCGGAGTATATGTTAGAAGTGAAGGTCTTGGGGCGGACGTACGTAACCACCTTTGCACCCTCTATGTTGAGGGATATTTTTAGCGACTCTATCGTATCGTCCAAATAAGCGACTTGGTCAATCAGTTTTGTTTCGGCGGCTTCACTCGCGGTCATTATCTGTCCGTCAGCTAGGATTCTTACCTGCTGTTCTGTGAGTAGCTTATTCCTGTTCGAGTAGACCACATCAACGAAACGTGCGTAAAGTTTGTCGATAACACCTTGGAGCATCTTTTTTTCTTCAGGGGTGCTTGGTCGGAAGGGTGACCAGAAATCTTTTTTGGCACCAGACTTATAAGTTTCCTCCGAAACCCCAATTTTCAGGAGGAGTCCCTCTATATTCAGCTTCATTGCTATAACTCCGATGCTGCCTGTTATTGCCGCTGGGTCGGCTATGATGCGATCTGCAGCACAGGCTACATAGTAACCGCCAGAGGCACCGACTTCCATTATATAAGCATAGACGGGGATATTCCTTTTCTTCCTGAAATTCATCACCTCATGATATATTGCATCACTGGCGGCGACAGTGCCACCAGGAGAATTGATCCGGATGATCACGCCTGCTATGTCGCCGTCTTCAGATGCTTTGTGCAGCGCCTCGCGGAAAAAAGAGACTTTTGAGGGTCTCCTTACAATCAAACCTTCGTGGTCTTCTTTAAATGAGATTATGCCATCCAAGTCGATTAGAAGTATTTTCGCTTTGCCAGTACCTTCTAGTGTCTGTTCTTCGAGCGGTTTTGTTTCAGGCAGGAGCGAGACATTCAGTCCCACACAACCCCAAAGGGCAAGGAGCGAGAAAATAATAAGCAGCTTTGGACAAGCTTGCAGGCAACCACTCAAATACTTCGTTAGTTTCATGTCGCCTCAATGAGAATTAATGAGTCTTGCGATTCCGATGAATCAGAAGTCATATTAATTAAAAAGGCATAATTTACTTGCTAATAAAAATATATCAATCAATCCGTGAAAAACAACTTTTTAAAATGATTTTAAGGCGGCATGTTGCGGCGATGGAGATAATTGTTTATATTGTAAAGAGATATACGTCTGGAGGTTTTATGGAAAGGAAAGGAGTCGTAACTATTCACGGCAACCCGCTCACCCTTATCGGGCAGGATCTGAAGGTGGGTGATAAGGCGCCTGACTTTACAGTACTCGACAGTGACCTCAAAGAAGTGGGGCTAATGGACTTCAAAGGAAAGATCAAGATAATCAGCGTAACCCCATCGCTTGACACCCCGGTTTGTGACCTGCAGGCTCGCAGATTCAACCAGGAAGCCGCCGGCTTCGCTGACAATGTGGCCGTCCTCAACATTAGCATGGATCTTCCTTTTGCGATTGCACGGTTTTGCAACTCAGCGGGGATCGACAAGGTCAAAACCCTTTCCGACCACCGCGATGCTTCTTTTGGGACTGCATATGGTGTCCTGATCAAGGAATTGCGGCTTCTAGCGAGGGCTATTTTCATAATAGATAGGGACGACGTAATTAAACTCAAGGAGATCGTGCCTGAAGTGACGAATCATCCAGACTACGAATGCGTCGTCAAACTGATAAAAAAGCTGACGGTTTGACAAGGAAATCCATTTCCCAAAATGTAACGGGTATGCCCATTAAACGCGTGGCGTTTACAAAAATATTGCCGCAAGTGCAGTTCTGATTAGCAATATTTACTATAAATAAAAGGGAGGATTAAAAATGACTTACACCGCAAAGGATTATTCCGGGCTATTAGGAATGGTAGGTTTCAGCGAGACTTTACTCAAGAACCACTTTACTCTCTATCAAGGGTATGTGACCAACACGAACAAGGTGCTTGATACGCTAGACGTTATGCTCAAAGAAGGCAAGACCGGCACTCCGGAATTTGCCGAACTGAAAAGAAGGCTCGGATGGGAATTCAACGGTATGAGATTGCATGAATACTATTTCGAGAACCTCGGCGGGAAGTCTGGAATCGATAAAGGTGGCAAGCTGGCAAAGAAACTCGAAGCAGCCTTTGGCAGTTTCGAAATGTGGGAAAAGGATTTCAGGGCAGTAGGGGCGATGCGTGGCATCGGCTGGGCAGTGCTTTATCAGGATGTCGCGAGTGGCGCTCTCATCAATTTCTGGATTAATGAACACGACGTGGCTCATCCTGCCGGATGCGTTCCACTTCTCATCATGGACGTGTTCGAACATGCATTCATGGTCGACTATGGGCTCAAGAGGGCCGATTATATTGAGGCTTTTTTTAAGAACTTAAACTGGACTGCTATGGAGGGACGCCTAAAGTAGCGTCCGACTGAGTAAGGGGGTAGTATTTATGCCAGTACTTGAATATGGTCCAGTTAAAGTCGAGCTTGACGACGAAGGCTTTCTTGTGAATTCTGATGCATGGAATGAAAAGGTGGCAAGTGCTATAGCTGATTACCTTGGAGTTCCGGAGCTTACTAAAGAGCGTATGGATATCATCAAATTTATGCGGGAATATTACAGGCAGTTCAACTCATTTCCGATCCTGCGGTCGGTATGCAAGAACTTGCATCAACCCCGCGAATGCGTAAACGAGGCTTTCATCGACCCATTGAAGGCATGGAAAATAGCGGGACTACCCAATCTCGAGGTTATCACAACCAACAGCGTCGACGAGGCAGGTAAGATCTATCGTATGCTCGTCGGCGATTAATCTGCCATTTCTTTCTCCATGACCGCACAGCCTTACGGCGGTGCGGTCTTTTTTTGCAACGCTCTCCACAGCAAGTTCTCGTCTTGACAGCCAAATCTTGCGGATTGACATTTGTCTAAAAAGCGGTAACATATATATATAACCTATCGATAAGGCTAAATTAATAGGTTATATATATAATTGGAAGGAGGTGAAGACAGGATGAAAAAAGCTCTAAGCAAGATAGCCCTCGAGAAAGAGGCGGCACTTTGGGATAGGCTGAAAAAAACCTCTCCTGGCAAAATATGCCGCAAATGAAGCAGTTGAAAGAGTTGAACGCTGCCAGTCTGGCAGCCACAATGTGAAAGCAGATACGGATCGATATGTAATAGTGACTTCGAACGGTTCGTATCTGCTTTCTTGGTTACTTGTCATTTGTTAAACATTAAACTTTCCATGAATTCCAACTTCTTGGTGAAGTTCCCGCTCTCGTTTTTGAATGATAGGAGTTCACCTGCATAAGTGCCTATTACTGCATATAGCTGCATACGAAGAGTGGAAGGAATGTTCCAAAGTCTATTTTTGGCTTTCCTGAAGCAGTCGCGGCAAGTTCTTCTTCACGAACTCAATCTCATCATTTTTTGCAGGCAGTTTTTTCAGTAGCTTTTCGTTCAGGATCTCGGTGAATATTTTCGAATAGAGCGGTCCCGGAGGCATTCCGAGTGCCTTTAGGTCTGCGCCGTTGATTAACGGCTTCATTGTCCGTAGTTCAAGAAGGTAATGGGATATGGCCTTTTTTTTCTCATTGTCCTGGAGAGAAGCCATGCTGAAGAGTAGCGCTTCAATCTCGCATTCCGCAAGTAGATGATAGGTCATGACAGGATTAGTGGAGATTAAATTTCGCGAAATCTTCTGCACTGCTTGGAATATCCTCAGAATGAAATCACGCATCTTGTCCGCCACGGCAAGACGGTGCAGCGCTGCTTCGCGCTCGTCCCTGTTTAGACCCTGAAGCAGTGCCAGGATATAGAGCAGACCTTTGTTATATTTCTCTTCAAGAAAGAGAAGGTCAAACCAGGAGATGATATCGTGAACAGATTGCATTATCGATTCCAGTTCCGGTGTGAAAGAAAGCTTTGGATGTATCACTCTGGTAAGATCATAATCCCCCAGTCTCTTGAGAGATTTAATGGGATCGGTTTCATTAAAGATGAGCGCAATTTCATCATAAAGCCGCGTGCCAGCCAGTTTGTCGAAGATGTTCATCCTTACAGCTAACTTTATGAGGTTCTCAGTATGTTTGGTCAGTCTGAATCCGAAGCGTTCCGAAAAGCGTATCGCCCTGAAGGCACGAGTTGGGTCTTCGACGAAACTCAGGTTGTGGAGTACCCTGATAACCTTGTCTTTCAGGTCCCGCTGGCCGCCAAAAAAATCGATGAGATGTCCGAAATCTTTCTGGGTGATATCAATCGCGAGCGTATTGATAGTGAAATCCCTGCGGTATAGGTCTCTTTTGAGCGATGATGTCTCGACTTTCGGCAAGGCTGCTGGTGATTCGTAATATTCGGTCCTCGCAGTGGCGACATCGAGCTTGAAGGCATCCTTTTTCACTACAGCGGTCCCGAAGATTTGGTGTATCGTAACTTTAGCGCGTAGCTTCTCTCCAAGTTTTTTTGCAAACGTTATACCGTCGCCCTCGATGACAATATCGATGTCGAGGTTTTCCTCTCTCCTTAGAATGTCCCGCACACAGCCGCCCACAAGGTAAGCGCCATAGCCGAGAGTCTCCGCAACACTGCCGGCCATAACGAGGAAATCCAGCAGATCTTTAGGGAGCGTATCCCTGAGAAGTGAATCAACATTCCTCCCAAATCCATGGAACCCTTCACCGGGAAAGGTCTGCTCAGGCGCGATTCTGCTCTTCCTGAGTACATCCTCATATAGAGACCTGAGTATGTCGGTTCTCGTGATTGCTCCTATGATTTTTTTCCTCTCCATAACCGCCACAAAGCGCTGATTGTGCTCGACCATTGTTTTTTCTATCTCAGATAACAATGTTTCAGGTGTGACGGTGGCAGCATCTGTCGTTGCGAAATCGAGGCATCGGCTATTCCCAAAGCCGTGGAAAAGAGCCTTCTCGATGACCTCTCTCGTGATAATGCCTCTATACTCACCGTCTTTGAGCACAGGAAGGACGTTTATGCCGTAACGAGTCATAATGTCTTCAGCCTCTTTAATTTTGCTTTCACCAGGGATTACCATAACCGGTGCAGTCATGACATCGACGGCCAGCTTCATCGGCCTGATGCTTTTGTGGAGAGAGTCTATGATTCTTTCCTCCGCGATCTCGAAAGGGACATCTTTAATAGTTGCCGATGCTGCTGTAGCATGTCCTCCTCCGCCGTATTCAGACAACACCTGTGCCACATTAAGTTCAGGCACTTTGCTCCTCGCCACGATCAATATCTTGTCGGCCATGCCAATCATGATGATGAGTGCGTCCATGTCTAGGTCTTCCATGTCCATTATTTTATGCGCAAGATAAGAAACATCGCTAAATCCCTCCATGGTGCCTCTGCCGATGCGAATGCGCACACCGTGGATGACTAGCTCTTTCAACGACTGCACTAGTTCATTCAGGAGCGCTACAGTTTCTTTGCTTAACTCCTCTTTAAGGAAGTCGGAAACGATATTCAGGTTCGCCCCTCTCTTTAGCAGGAACGCTACAGCTGATAGGTCTCTGTGAGTTGTCGAGGTGAAGATGAGTGATCCGGTCTCTTCATATATGCCGAGGCAGAGAAGTGTTGCCTCCATGGGTGTGATCGTATATTTCTTTTTCTCTATGATCTCCGCGAATAGTGTCGATGCTGCTCCGACAGTGTCCAGTACCTTAACTGCTCCTTGAATATCGTCGCTGGTAATTGGATGGTGATCGTAGATATGGACCGCAACGTCACTTCTCAATAGGAGATCTTTGAGCGGACCAATTCTGTCTGGATGCTTTGTATCGACTATGATGAGCCTACTAACCTTACTTAACTGGATGTCTCTAACTTTCTTGATATCAGCAGGTTTGAATACCTCGATGAAATCCCTCACCCGCTTCTCCATCGAACCCGGGAAAACTATAACCGCCTCTGGGTATAGTTTCTTGGCCGCAACGGCAGATGCAAGGGAATCAAAGTCGGCGTTGATATGAGAGGTAATGACGTCCATAATTGTATGAACTGATTTTATAAGGTACATTAAAAAATAGCAAATAATTGTTTTTTACAATCAATCTTTCAGAAATGAGATGGCCCAGTACATAAGAGACCTGGGGAAATCGCCACAATTGCCGCTAGTATATATATTACCGCTTCAGAATTTTTCTAATCGTTTTACCAGCGAGCGTTTCTCTCGTTGTTAGCGCCCCCTGAGGGCAGACTTCTATGCAACAGTAGCAGCGAATACATTTTTCATAATCGAAGACGATAGTTCCATTGTCAGGGTTAATCGCCCGCACCGGACAGTATTTCCAGCATGCACCGCAGGTTACACATGCCATTTGATCAACTTCTGGTCTTTGCACCAGGTGTCTTCTCATAAGTCCATGCAGTACGGACGGCCCGAATACAAGAGGTGTTATCAACGGCAGTCTGAAGTCATTAATCTGCGGCAGATTGCCCTCTATTTCGATCGGATCAAGGAGTCCTTTGTCAGTCATCTTATTGGTGAGAAGGTCTTCGGCAGGGAGTCCCAGCATCCGGCATACGCTAATGTCGAGGGCAACGGCGCTGTTGCTACCCATGATGACTCCAAGATGCCTTGGGATGCCGCCCCTGCCAGGCCCCTGTCCTTCCATGGCCAGCACTCCGTCGAGAATGGTTACAGCCGGATTTACGGCTGCATGGATCCTGACGAGTAGTTGCGCAAACATTTCGCGGTCAACGCCAGTCCTAAAGTGCCATTCCGGCTTTCTTAATCCTACAATACAGCCGAACAGGTTTTTGACTCCGAGTGTTAGTAGCATCTGAGTATGGGTTTTAAGTTTGGGAAGGTTAATGAGAACCTCTGCGTTGAGGGCCTCCCCAGCAATCTCAATTTTACCGAAAGGTTCACCGATATCGACTACAGCGGTTTTCTTAAACTCTCGGAATTCGACATCGAGCCCTTCAAGCGCACTGAGAAAGCCTCCAGTGCGCAGCACTTTCTCGAAAGAACCCATAGCGTTGCTGTCGGAAATTACTGGCACCGCGCCCTTCCGGACCACATATTCGGCCACTGCCCTGACTATAAGAGGGTGGGTAAGCATAGCCTTTTCAGGCGGGGCCGGTGCCAGAAAGTTGGGCTTTAGAATGACTGATGTTGTTCTACGTATTGATGGGCCTGAGAAACGGTCAAGGAGCAAGAAGATAGCCGGTCTTAGGACGTCGTAATCATAAGATGTTCTCGTTACAATGACGGTCGGCATTATTTTATGCTATCAGGTTCCGATTCGCATCTTCAAGGTTGCAGACAAATTGAATTGACGTGAAGTAGTCAGGTATATTAAAGAAATCAGTCAATCCAGCGATAAGGTATCGTATATCATGAATGCTCGATTGAATAATCAGCTGGCGCCTATCGAGGTTTTATCAGAAGGACGACGCTATCAGCGGTTCGTGAAGGAAGGTGCTGCTACAATCACCTTTCGAGGGCTAACAGTTACGGGCAATCTAGTCAATCTGAGCGTTTCCGGGGTGTTAGCTAATTTTTCGAGCAGAGATCCCCTGCCCGGCATGTCTGAGGAGGTTAATATACATCTGGAGGCTGGAGGCCAGGACAATATCCTCGAGTTGCACGGAACAATCGTGAGGATCCAAGTACCAAGGGAGTATGAAAATCAGGACTTGATCGCAATCGCTGTCAATTTCGTCGATTTGCGCCCTGCGGTGAAACACGGCCTTCAGAAGCTGATCGAATACCTTCTCGTAAAAGCCATACGATACAAATAGGAACATAAACAGCCCCGCAGTTCAACATGAGAGGCAAAGCTGTTGATTTTAGTCCATGTGACAGAAATATAATAATGACGGTGAGACGAATATACAAGCTGATACTTCTTATCCCTGTGAGCTTTATTTTCCTTGTCGCCGGCGTATGTGTCAATATATCTTTGGCCGCAAACGAACAGCTAAGGGCTCGGGCCAATGCCATTTGCACTATGCTGTGGTCGCGCGCAATGTGTTTTATTTTGAATATTCGGGTCATCAGAAGTGGTCTCCAAAACCCTCTGAGCGGTTTTGTGGTCTGCAATCATATCAGTTATATCGATGTCTTACTCTTGGGAAGCGTTTGCCCCTCTTCTTTTCTCGCTAAGAGCGAGGTGAAGGGATGGCCACTTCTGGGATGGCTTGCAACGCTGGGAGGCACTATATTCATCCGCCGGGAGTTGAAAAAGACAGCAATCGGCGTGATACAGGAGATCGAGCGCAAGATTGACCATGGAGTTGTGGTGATCGTCTTCCCCGAAGGGACAACTTCTGACGGTAGATCCATTGGTAGATTCAAAAGCACCTTTTTCAGCGTTCCAGCGCGCAAGAATATTCCTGTTACCCCGCTCAGCATCAGGTATCCCTCAGAACTACTTGGCACCGTAGCGTGGCATGGCGGCATGAAACTGATGCCGCATTTCTGGAATCTTCTTGACATCAAGAGTGTAGATGCCACCCTTCATTGCAATCAGCCTATTGCCAGCCCGACTGAGGGAATTTCAGCTGTGACGGCAAGAAAGCTCCTCTGCACTCTCGCTTACGAAAGCGTAGCAACAGGAGCCAGGGTGTGAACGTGAGATATCTCTTGGTATTGCAGCAGGGTCAAAGAGGTATGCTACAATTTAGCGACATATTATTAGGGAGGAGCAATACATGGGAGTTTTCGATGCCGTTGGTAACACCCCTTTAGTACGAATAGAGAATATCAACCCGAACCCGAAGGTACGTCTTTTCGCAAAGCTCGAGGGCAACAACCCCGGCGGATCGGTGAAGGACCGCATAGCGCTTTATATGCTGCAGAGCGCTGAAAAGGAAGGGTTTCTAACTAGAGATAAGATTATCCTTGAAGCCACATCGGGCAACACAGGCATTGGCCTTGCGATGATCGGGGCTGCCAAGAAATATCGCGTTAAGCTTACAATGCCAGCCTGCGTGAGCGTCGAAAGGAGAAAAGTGCTCGAGGCCTTTGGGGCCGAGCTTATTCTGAGTCCTGCTAATGAAGGTACTGACGGGGCAATCAGACTCGCCCGCAGTATCATGGCTGAGCAGCCGGATCTCTATTTCATGCCGAACCAGTTCGACAATCCGGCTAATGTTGACGCGCATTATGAAACGACTGGCCGCGAAATCATTACGCAGACTGAAGGGAAGGTTACCCACTTTGTTGCAGGCATGGGTACCACGGGCACCTTGATGGGCGTCGGCAAGAGGCTAAAGGAGTTCAATAAGGAGATTTGCATCGTCGGTGTCGAACCGGTAAAGGGTCATAGAGTTCAGGGCCTAAAGAACATGACCGAAAGCATAGTCCCGAAAATATTTGAGTCCTCGCGGCTGGACGAGAGGCATATTGTCACAGATGAAGAAGCATTCGACACAACCAGGATGCTCGCGGTCAAGGAAGGTATTTTTGCAGGTATGTCAAGTGGCGCGGCCATGCAGATTGCGATAAGAAAGTCAAGCGAATTAAAGGAAGGCTTGATTGTCGTGCTTTTGCCGGACCGCGGGGATAGATATCTCTCGACGGCACTCTTTACATCAGTCTGTGGAAAGTGCCCGCCTTAAGCTAGCCCTTCGATAGGCAGTATAACAATGCGTGAGCTTAGCGAACCGTGACGGACATCAAGAATAAGCTGAAAAAAAGGATACGCAATTCACCATAAAAATAAATGCCGACCTCTACCGTGCCCTTGGCCGATTCGGAGATGTCTGTCCATTTAAGAACCAGAGTTGGTTGAGGTGGAACACAAGATGATGCCGTTTATGTCATGATTGCATCAGGATATCCGTATGAACCATGCGAGAGGCTGTCGGTCTCACGAAGGCCGAAATACATTATTGTGAAGGATTAATAACTTCAGCAAATCATGGATTGATCTGCAGGAGTAAATTTCTGAAACCGTCCATGAGCTGTCTTGTCATCAGTCCTGGCTGTCCATTGCCAACGAGCCTGCCGTCAATCATGGTTACAGGCATGATCTCCGCACCGGTTCCGGTTATGAAACACTCGTCGGAGGTGTACAGGTCGTAGCGGGTAAGTGCTGCCTCGCGGACTGGTATTGTGAAGGATTCGGATATTTTGATCACCGTTGTCCTTGTAATTCCGTCGAGGGCGCCGTAATGGGAGGCCGGCGTAAGTAGTATTGCTCGGCTGATAACAAAAATATTGTCGGCCGTGCATTCGGACACGTATCCATCGTGATTTAGCATGACGGCCTCAAGGCATCCTGCCTGTCTCGCCTCAACCTTTGCCATTATGTTGTTTAGGTAATTGAGCGACTTTACCCTCGGGTCAAGACTATCGGAAGGCATGCGGCGCGTGGCTACAGTGACAACCGCAATCCCTTTTTCATAATATTCTTGAGGATAAAGCTGGATATCCCCAGCGATAATGATGATCTTCGGATTTGTGCATTGCGCAGGATCAAGACCTAGAGCACCTTCCCCCCGGGTAACGACAACGCGTATATAGCCATCGATCTTCGCATTTATTCTTACCGTATCGAGGACTGCCTTTTCCATCTCGGCCTGCTGTATGGGTATATTGAGCAGGATGGCCTTTGCGCTACGGTATAGCCTTTCGACATGTTCTTTCAATTTGAAGACTTTACTGTTGTAAATTCGTATGCCTTCAAAGATGCCATCACCGTAAAGGAGTCCGTGGTCGAATACCGAAATCCTTGCTTCGTTACGATTATAGAATTTTCCATCTATATAAATTTTCAAGTCACTCCTCCTGATCTCTGAAAATATCGCGCAGTTTAGCGTATTTTTCGCCGAATTTCTTTATGAGCGGCCCGTCAAAACGTCTGACTATTTTAGTGATATAGATGTCATGCTTGATATAGTCTTCAGCGACTGCTATAAACCCCCTGTTGACGCTCCATGCCCCTTCCGCCCGGTTATCGCCGGATATGGTACCGATCAACACTTCCCGCGAATCTGCGACCAGAACCAACCCTCGCCCCCCCTTTTCTTGGAAAAGGGTGTCCTCAATTGGATGGTTAAATAACTGTCTTATTGAAGACTTCTGGGAACCGAAGTGAACAACCGCAATCCGGACATTTCGCTTCTTCGCTTGTTTCAGCATTGGTTCTAGCAGCGCAAAATCATCCTTCCAGACCGAAAGAAGCAGCGTTTTGGCGGCCACCGAAATCATCCGGACAGCCTTTTCAATGAGATAGCTATGACCTGTAATATTCCATATGTATGATGCATCACTGTCTCCGCGAATTCCGGCGAGGTCATCCGATATGGAGTCAACGAGTGAGATCATGGATGACTTATAACGTCCAAGAAGTTCGCTCGGGTCGATAGGTATATAGCGCCTTTTTTTGCCCTCGTCGACTGCCGTAACAATACCCTTTCCAACAAGCCTATTCAGAGCCTCATAGACCTTAGATGAAGGTATTCCGGAGGCGTGCGCAATTTGATACGGCGTGGCCGGATTGTCTTTGAGCAGTGCGATATAAGCCTTCGATTCGTACTCCGTAAGGCCGATCCCTGAAAGTCGAGCTACTATTTCCATTATATTAACTACCATAGTAGTTAATATAATGGAAATAGGGGGCAAGAGTCAATTGGTGCATAACTACAAAAAAGAACATAATACTACATAAGTGTCAGTATTAAGAATTTATGCCTAGAGGATATCCAATGTTATCAATTGTTTGGTTGCGTGGCATCTGTATTGCAATAATATGTTGAGAACGGTAAGGAGATAACCCATGAGCGAATATGCAAGATCAAGCAAGAACAGAGATATTTTGAAGAGCCACCCATGTTTTTCCAAAGAGGCCCATACCCGCTTTGGCAGGATTCACCTGCCCGTTGCACCGGCATGCAACATACAGTGCAAGTACTGTATAAGAAAGTACGACTGCGCCCATGAATCCAGGCCGGGAATCACGAGCCTTGTGCTGAGTCCGGAGGAGGCGCTCTATAGGGTCAGCGCCCTTGTTGAGAGGAACGAGCGCCTGAGTGTGGTGGGGATAGCCGGGCCCGGGGATCCGCTTGCGAATGAGACTACATTTGATACATTCAGGCTTATAAATAAGAAGTTTCCGGATTTGATTCTTTGCGCTTCCACCAATGGCCTCTGCCTGCCTGACAGGTTGGAAGATCTGATGAAGAGCGGCATTAGAAGTATTACCATTACTATCAACGCTGCGAAGCCCGAGACCGCTGAAAAGATTTATTCATGGGTCGTATACAGGGGAAGAAAGCTAACAGGGAAGGAAGCGGCCGATTGTCTTCTTACAAACCAGTGGAGAGGGCTGCATAACGCCATTGATGCCGGTTTGATTGTGAAGGTCAACAGCGTTCTGATTCCTGGCATAAACGATGAAGAGATTCCCAATATAGCACAACTGGCGGGTTCAAAGGGAGCTGACCTGCACAATATTCTGCCACTCATTCCGCAGGCCGACTTTGAGCATATCAAGAGGCCAACCGGTGAAATGATACATGCATTGCGAACTGAAAGCGGCAAATACATGGAACAGATGACCCACTGCAGGCAATGTCGTGCCGATGCTTGTGGGATACTAGGCGAAGACAAGGATATGGAACTGGAAGTGCTGGCTGCCACGATCGGCGACGAGTATGAGATGATGAATTGAGGAGGCAACTTATTGGACACTGACTGTC
Source organism: uncultured Nitrospiraceae bacterium (assembly GCA_963736105.1). Taxonomy (GTDB): domain Bacteria; phylum Nitrospirota; class Thermodesulfovibrionia; order Thermodesulfovibrionales; family Dissulfurispiraceae; genus Fen-1308. The sequence goes on from CAVTNL010000002.1 coordinate 377,848, forward strand.
GAGAAGTTATAAGTTAATTGCGGTGCAAAGAGTTGCGGTTTATTTTGTATCGAACGAGATTCAGATGGTGAGGGTGATATTTCAAAGACCCTAGTGAGTTGAGGCGATCGGAGTGTTAAAATATGAATTTGTCAGATAGGAGGAGGTAAACAATGATTCCGACAGTGTTGATATTTGGACTGGTGGTTTCTTTTATGTCATTGTTTATAATGAAGAGATTGGCTGTCTGCGAGAAAAGCGAGATCGCCACATATGGCGGTAATTGCCAGGGGGGCAATGGCATCCGGACTTTTTATTGAGGTTAGTAGTTTGAAAGCGCAAGCGATATGAGATGGGTAACTGAATCGGGGTAACGAGTCCGGTCCTGCGACACCGGTTTTACCCGCAAGAGAAAATGACATATCGCAATGATGATCGCGAATAAATACATAGGTTCGATTAACTCCTGCTTAGATTGGGGCAGACCTTTCATGAAAGCTGCGATTGAGGAAGTAATATGGAATATTTAAGTGCCCATGAACTAGACCGATACCGAAGGCAGATGATGCTAGATGGATTTACGCCGGAGCACCAGCAGATGCTGAAGAATTCGACGGCTCTTATAGCAGGGATAGGCGGCCTCGGTGGCACAGCAGCGATATACCTGGCTGTGGCGGGTATCGGTAAAATGGTCTTTGCACATTCAGGTGACCTTACTCTTTCGAACATGAACCGCCAGATATTGATGAGGCACAATTGGATAGGTAACGTGCGTGTAATCCAGGGTAAACGGACCATAAACGAGATTAATCCAGATGTCAGAATAGACATATGGGATGCCCGAACGAGTGATGACAACGTGGATGCCCTGCTTATAGGAGCCGATATTGCCCTCTCAGCTCGGCCGACATTTTACGAGAGAAGGGCTCTCAATAGCGGATGTGTCCGCAATGGGATCCCCATGGTCGAAGCTGCAATGAATGGGATGGAAGGCTATATTTTCAATGTCGTCCCTGGAAAAACAGCATGTCTGAATTGTCTATACCCTGAAGATGATCCTTCGTGGAAAGAATTGGGGTTTCCGGTGCTTGGCGCGGTTTCCGGTATGCTCGGATGCCTGATGGCAATCGAGACGATAAAACTGCTGACTGGATTCCGCAAACCACTGCTTGGAAAGATGCTCTATTTCGATACCGCAGGCATGGATTTTAGGAAACTGAGTGTCCGGCGGGATGAGAATTGTAAGGTGTGTGGGAAAGCAGCGGACTAAGATATATCAGTTGACAGGACTTGCGCGCTGCGGTGGATATGAGCGTGGTGTATTGATCCACGCTCATTTTTAGGCCATCATGCAGCTACAACATAAACAGGGCATGAAGCCATGTTTATTACCTTCTCGACGGCATGGTCTCCAAAGAATTTCCTGAGCCAGTTCTTCTTAGGTGCACCCATGATTATCAGGTCGCACCGCTCCTCATCGGCAACTTCAACGATTGCGTCAGGAATATTACCCTGCTGAACTCTCGTCTTGATAAGAGCGCCTTGCGTCTTAGCGTCGGCCTCCACTTGAGATACAACGTTGGCCACCCCGCTGTCAAGCACATCTCCGATGTTTTTAATGCCTGTCAGATTGAGATCCCCCTCGAAGGGAGGGATGACCTTCACGACAATGACCCAGGTCTTTTCGTCCTTTGCCATCTGCAAGCCAGTATCCAAGACTTTCTTGTTGCCATTTAATGCAATCAGCACTTTTCGGAATCCTTTCATTTTATCACCTCACTGCAAGTACGGAACATGGAGCATTAATAATGACATTCTCGATGACACTGCGGATAATGGCCCTGTTGAAGCCGCTCCATCCGTGGGTGCCCCTGATGATGAGATCGCTCTTGAGTCTGCTCGCGGCCTCAACGATCTTTTCTGCTTCGGTCCCATCAGCTATCTCGATCTTAATAGTTATGCCCAGATCGGCCGCGATGGTTACGGCTTCAGAAAGGACTTTGCGAGCATCCGCTACGAGATTTTCTCGGATGATGCCAGAAGATATGAATTCCACCATCTCCTCATACCGAGGTATAACATAGAGCGCCGTAACTTCTCCGCCGTCTATTTGGGCCAGTTCGCAGGCCCGATTGAGCGCCTTTTTGCTGACGGGCGAACTATCATAAGAAAGTAGGATTGACCGGTATTGTCCGTCACCATCACCCGATTTCCTAACGGCAAGTACGTCGCACGGTGCGGACTGAAGTACCCTCGACGTTACACTCCCCATGAAGATCTTTTTAATGCCTTTTCTGCCATGCGTTCCCAGTGCGATGAGGTCGGCGTTTTTTGTCTTTGCCATGTCAACAAGGACTTCGTGCGGTTCCCCTTCGCATACGAACGCTATAAGATTGCCGTTAAGCCCCAGTTCAGCAGATATATTGTCGCGGGCTGTGGAACACATGGTCCTCCCGAGTTTGAAGCGTTGTTCCCGTTGTTCTGGCAGGTTGGCGAACTCCTCTTCGCTGAAGAATACTGCATGCGCAAGGACTGCGGTACCCCCGTGTCTACGAATCCATCCAGCAGCCTCGCGCAAGGCAGCGCTGCTGAATTCGGAATCGTCATATCCTACGATGATATTCTCGTACATAACTTAATGCGCTCCTTCGCTTTTCCTGAAGATCAAACCAACACCGAAACCGGCACCGATCGCGGCTAGTATAGATATGAGTCCATAGAGAGCGCCGTTGCTTCTTGCCATTGTGGCAAGGGCCTTTACAGCACCGACCTGTTCGACCATAACGCTTGAAGTGGCTGTCTCAACTACCTTCCCTCCTTTCACCGCATAAACTGTAACCGTATAGTTTCCTGGAGGTGCCTGATAGGGCCATTCCGTCAATATGTAATAGTTCTGTTTCCCATCATTCTGAGCAATTGTGATGTTCCCAGCAGATGCGGAATAAAGATTCGATTCGGCCTTGAACTTTATGAATTCATTGAACCACTTTGACTTCTCTTCCTCTGTTGCGACATTCATCAAGGCATGTTTCTGCAGAGCCGAAAAGCCGATGCTATATTTGTCCATCTCGTCCATATGAAGCATATCATCGATCTTCTTTGTACTGAAGACCTCATAAAAGTTTGGCACATGGTCTACGTCCAACTCTCCAACTGTCATCCAAAGAAGGCCTGCCACCTTTCCTTTCTTGCGCAGGGTCTGGTGAGTACCCTCCTCCGAGACCACTTTTATGATCAGCTCGGTCCCAGGATCCGATTCACCGCGTATACTGACGGTGCCGCCGTGATAAAAAGAATCGACGGTAATATGGTCATGATTTGCCTTTGCCGTCAGCAGTGCAAAGGCATCACTAGCAAACAGAGAGATGAAAGAAAGGATTGCAATCTTGACTGCCAGGGTCAGTTTCTGAGTCGATAGGTAGTTCATCAGTGGCCTCCTGCCTGTGATAATAGGAGCGACGGGCTCAATGTAAGTTCGAATACTATCTTTACCGTAACAGCTAGTACAATTACAGCAAGAAGAATCTTGAGCTGTTCGCCCTTTAATTTGCGCCCGAAGACTGCGCCTACCTGTGCGCCTATGGTCGAACCCACCAGCAGCAATACTGCTAGCGTGAAGTCAACCGTATGATTGGTATACGACTGAAGGAAGGTGACCTCGATGCAGGTGAAGAGTATCTGAAAGAGACTTGTCCCTACGATTACATGCATGGGCATCCGCAGGATGTAAAACATTATAGGCACCATAAGAAAGCCGCCGCCCACTCCCATGATGGCAGAGAGCATTCCGACGAGGCAGCCTAGGAATATAGGCACCAGTATTGAATGAGTTACGCCCGACTTTTCGAACTCGGTCTGTAGCGGAAGCGACTTGAGAAATGCACCAATCTTGCTTTCTTTCAAAACTGGAGCGGTATCGTGTTCCTTTTTCCGCATGCTCTGGAGGCTTTCGATGAACATGTAAATTCCGACGATACCGAGCATAAGAACATAGGTGACCTTGATGACAAAATCAGCGTTGCCCATCGCTCTGAGAATCTTGATGCCTTCGACGCCGAACAGACCACCTACAAAGCCACCGGCCAGCAGATAGAGCCCCATCTTGAAATCGACGTTGCCTACTTTCCAGTGCGCATATGTACCCGAGGTTGATGCCGCGACAATCTGGTTGGAGTCTGTGGCTGCGGCTACTGTGGATGGTATGCCAATCATGATGAGAAGGGGTGTCATAAGAAAACCGCCCCCAACACCGAAAAGACCCGAGAGCAGGCCTACTGCAAGGCCTAGTCCAATCGGTAAAAAAATGTTAATGCTTGTTAATGCTACCGGTAAATACAGATGCAACATTGTTAATACCTCCCAAATGTATTTTGGCTTCCTAATATGAAAAAGCTTGTCTCCCCATTGTCACTATCCGTGTCGAGGTTGTCTTGAGCAGTTTCTTCAATTCTCTTGGCGACAGATGTTCCTTGTCCGTTACGCTCGGGCCGAGCAGCACCATGTCTATATTCCTTCCATTGTCCAAGAGTTCTTGGAGGGCCGGATATAGTTCAGCCTCTACGGTTGTAAGAACGGCATGTACCTCTGCTACCCTGCATTTATCCACAATTGACTTATACTTAATGTCGAACTGCCTGGCTTGCTCGTCGCTCTCTTCGATAATCTTTCTTGCTGTGTCACCATCATTGATCTCAGCAAACGTAATCGCAGACATTAAATCGTCGAACCGGCTTGTCCTGTCGCTTTTACGAACAAAAACTGCATTCAAACTCCCTTTAAGTATTTTGGCCATTTCTATGGCGTAGGAAATTCCATCTTCGTAATGATCATCATCATATGTCACAAACAATATCTGTTTCATTCCCGCAATTCCTCCATCAAATCAGATGCATTTATTTAAAAGCAATAACAATGCCACGGTTTAAGTTATTGAAAATAAAGCTATTATCTAAAGCTGTAAAACATCGTTGTGTTTCAAATGTGAACGAGCTTGAAACGTTTGTAACTGGCTTGTTGAGGCTTATCCGGCGGGATTAGTCATGAATATCTTGTACTTAGCTTTAGTTAAACTTGTGATTGCATAAAGGCTCTTAGCTCGGGATTAATGCATGTGTCGAAGCGCTATTCCCTATATCAGCACCTCTGATTTTAATACCGGCCCATCTAGTGATGAACGTGGAGTGCAATGCTTTATGGGATTTTACAATTCTCCGCTATTAAAGGAGGGTGGGGCGTTAGAAAGATATATGGTGACCTTTACTGTGTCGATTCTTAATTATAGCTTGCCACGACGTCGCGCAGAATTAGTGATACTGACGTCTCCTGTAAATGAAGTACCGCTATTCTTCTTTAAGTATTCTCCACAGACTTGTCCTGGATATTCCAAGCAGCTCAGCGGCCCTTGATCGGTTACCGCCCACCAAGTCGATTACCTTTTCGGAATAACGCTTATTCATTTCTTCGATGGTGACAATCTGATCATGACCTACGGTTTCAATCTGGAACAGTGACAGGCTTTGCGGCAGGCTTTCAGGTGTGATAAAGGGGGATTTTTCTAGTATGATTGCCCTCTCGACAATATTTTCAAGCTCTCGCACATTGCCAGGAAAGCTGTAGTGCTTCAGGATATTCATCGCCTCTTTCGTAAATCCTTTAACCTTATTGTTGTATCTCGGCAGATGTTTTGATAAGAAATATTGACTCAAGGGTTCTATATCCTCTCGGTGTTCGCGTAGGGGCGGGATAAAGATCTCCATTACATTGAGCCTGTAATATAGGTCCTCCCTGAACTTTCCTTCCGATATGAGGTTGTTAAGGATTTGGTTAGTGGCGCCGATGAACCTGACATCGACAGTAATGGCTTTTGTTCCTCCCAACCTGAAGAATTCTCCATCTTCAATAACCTTCAGCAGCTTTGCCTGAAGACTGGTCGTCATCTCGGCTATCTCATCGAGGAACAAAGCACCTCCATCTGCAATTTCGACCAGGCCGGGCTTAGATTTGCCGGCCCCCGTGAAAGCACCCTTTTCATAACCGAACAATTCGCTTGCCAGAAGGTTCTCCGTTAGGGTTGCACAGTTGAGGGCAAGAAAAGGCCTACGCTGCCGTTTGCTGGTATAATGGATCATCTTTGCAAAAAGGTTCTTCCCGACCCCGCTTTCGCCCGTCAGTAGAACATTGCAGTCTGACTCTTTCAACCCCTCTATCATCTGGAGTATCTTCGCTATACTTTCGCTTTTCGAAATCACGTGTGCCTTTTTGTCCATTTCTAGAAATGTCTTAAGGGCCGTGTTCTCACGTTTTAGTTGTTTTTGTTCGTATATTTTCTTTACCCTGATTATCAACTCATCGAGGTCGAATGGTTTAGTTAGGTAATCGATGGCCCCGTTTTTTATTGCTTCCACTGCTGAACCTATGGTTCCGAACCCTGTAATAATGATCACCTCAATCTCGGGATATTTTGACTTGACGATCGAGAGCAGCTCGAGGCCGCCCATTCCGGGCATTTTGATGTCTGTGATAAGGAGGTCGAAATATTCTCCTTCGATCATCCGCAATGCATCCTGTCCGTTCAGAGTCCCAGATGTCTCGTATCCTTCGCCCTTTAGGATGGCGACGAGATGTTTCAGTGTTATTTCTTCATCTTCAGCCACTAGGATCTTAAACGCCATGGTGATCTCTCTCCTTTGGCAACGTTATATGGAATGTAGACCCTTTCCCTGTTTCGCTCTCGGCGCGGATTTCTCCGCCATGCTTCTGGATAATGTTGAAAGTAATGGCGAGACCAAGACCGGTGCCTTTGTCCTTTGTCGTAAAAAATGGTTCGAACAGCTTTTCGACAGCCTCAGATGATATACCCTTGCCGGTATCGGAGATCCGTATTTCCATCGCATCCCCCTTAGATTCAATGTCCACGGCGAGGGTTCCGGCGCCGTCCATTGCCTCGACTGCATTATGGAAAAGATTGATGAAAACCTGCTCCATCTGCCCTGGATCGGCTTCTATGACGAGATCGTCTTGGTCGCTGTTGACCGAGAAAATAATGTTGTCAACATTCAGGGAATTGCATACTGCCTTGAAAGCTCTTGCTAGAAGTTCCTTCAATTCAAACTTTCTGAGTTCGGGCTCTCTCCCTCTGGCAAACTCAAGGAGTTCTCCAACGATATGTTTAACACGGGCCGTTTGCGTGGTTATGTCTTCGACAATTTCACTGACAGGGTCGGGGCAATCACCCCCGATGATTCTTTTTAGGACTTGCACGGAAAGATAGATGTTGTTCAGTGGGTTGTTCAGTTCGTGAGCAACACCTGTAGCCAGAGTCCCTATGGCAGCCAGTTTATTGCTTTGGAGTAATTCGCTGTTTTTTCTGTTCAACTCCTCTTCGTGCTGCGCTAGCTTTGTTTCCATGTCGTTGAATTCGCGGATAAGCATGCCGACCTCGTCATAGTCCCATTTGCTCAACGGTAATTCCACTCGCGGGAAAACGCCTTTCCCTGTCCTTTCGACGATCCGGATGAGCAGTTTCAGTCTGTTGACTACATTTCTGTTGATCAGAAAGAGCGTTACTATGCCGCTCAAAAAGAAAAGCAACAGGAATATTATCATGGCAATTTGAGATATCCTGATAATGTTTTCTACGCCATCCCGAGCCGTCTTATCTATGTCTCTTGACGCAGATATGAGGTCTTCTCCGGTTTTTCTGAGCAATTTAATCTCGGCATCTAATTGTACAAGATTTGTTATCAGCGTATGATGGGCGGGTAGGGAAAAAATCTTTTTTAACAGTACGGTTGCCTTTAGTGGTTCCTCGTAAAAGGAAGATTCGATAAGGGGGAAAAAATCGGCGTATTGAGGATGACTGGCCTTTTCTCTTGCGAATTTATCCATAGTATTTCCGATGAGAAGCTTTATCTCTTCGAGGCGCGAACTATACTCAGTGACATTGGATTCGATTTTATTAAGTTCTCCTGATTTCTCGAGGGTTTTATTTTCTCGTATGATGTCGTTCAGTTCGGTTATATATTTTTGTATGTCTTCAGCCTGCTCCTTTGCCTGTGCTGGATATAAAAAAAAGTTCTTCTCATGCCTTCTGATCTGCAAAGCTTGGCTTCGTATAGAGTCAGTGATTTCGAGGTAGCTGATTTCTTTGCGCACCTCGATGAAGTTGATGAATTCGAATACAGACAGGACTGCGATTGTGAAGGCGCTGATGAGAAAACTTAGTCCTATCTTGGTCTTGAGAGACATGGCAACTCTCCGCTATTATGACATCCGCAGGACTGACTACTGTGGCACCCTGCAAGACCACTTCATTAATATAAACCCCAGATGCCGAAGAAGCAAGTCATTTTGGGCAAGTGACCAGTGATTATGTGCCGTATTCATATAAAATCGCAAGATATTAACAGCGATGTCGTTTTTTGAGACAAGATTATCTAAAAGATTAAAGCTTGTATGCTGGCATGGAGATAGATATAAATAAGAATGGAAAGGTACAAGTTCCAACCCTCCAATGCATCGGCTGGGCAGAGATATTTGCTCAGCCGATGGAAAACAGGCATCAAAAATGCTTGTTTATTTTATGTAGGATGAGTCCATGCAGATGGTTTTAATGCTAGATAGATGATGGTAATAGAAAAATACCCGTGATAACGATCGCTGAAAGGAGAGGAAGGGAATTAGGTTCGCTTATTACTGCTTCAAGAGGCTAAAAATAAAGCTACAAAATTGTATGACCGACAAAAATGTAGCTTATCGTTTAAGCTATTGAATAATAGGCATGAAGCGATAGTAATGCCTGTAAATAACGACAAAAATGTGGTCTTGTTCATTTTGCGTTCTCAATAAATCTCTTCTAATTCAACGATATCAATACAGGTACATTTCTGGCTCTATAAAACTGCTTACTTTTCACCGAAATATACGAAATAACCCCTTGGAGGTTTGGTATGGGAGCGAGGAGCGTTTGCGCGGTAGTTTTTATGATTTTTCTGATGCTTATGGTGAGTCCTTTATGGGCTTTTGCTGATACGCCAACGAGGGTTGACTCTGGAGATACGGCTTTTGTTCTTGTGTCGGCTGCCCTCGTAATGCTTATGACCCCTGGCCTCGCATTGTTCTATGGAGGCATGGTCAGAGGCAAGAACGTTCTTGGAACAATCATGCAGAGCTTTATCGCAATAGCTGTAATCAGTGTTCAATGGATACTCTTCGGTTATAGCCTTGCTTTCGGGCCAGACATCCACGGCGTCATAGGCAGTCTAGACTGGGCCGGCCTCAGCGGCGTAGGTGCCGCTCCGAATCCGGACTATGCCCCAACTGTTCCACACCTCGCCTTCATGATATACCAAGCAATGTTTGCTGTGATTACTCCGGCGCTTATTACGGGAGCCGTGGCTGAGAGGATGAAGTTTTCAGCTTACCTTCTTTTTATCGTTCTTTGGTCTACGATTATTTACGACCCGATAGCCCACTGGATGTGGGGATCTGGTGGTTGGCTCAAGAACATGGGTGCACTCGACTTCGCTGGAGGCATTGTTGTGCATATTTCGTCAGGTATATCGGCCCTTGCTGCCGCCATTCTGATCGGTAAAAGAGAAGGATTTCCGGGCGACCCAATCTACCCCCATAACCTGCCGATGACGGTGCTTGGTGCAGGGATACTGTGGTTTGGATGGTTCGGTTTTAATGCTGGAAGTGCCCTGTCATCTGGAGTGCTCAGTACATGGGCTTTTGTGGCAACTCACACTTCCGCTGTTGCTGCGACGCTTATTTGGGTAATCATAGAGTGGCTGCATCGTGGCAAGCCTACTATGTTTGGCGCGGCAACAGGTGCCATTGCAGGTCTGGCCACTGTTACCCCCGCTTCAGGCTTTGTAAGTCCCTTTTCGGCCCTGATCATCGGTCTTGCAGCAGGCTCAGTTTGTTACGTGGCTCTGAACATGAAAGCTAAATTCGGGTATGACGACTCTCTAGATGCCTTTGGTGTTCATGGTGTCGGCGGCATTATCGGTACCCTTGCCACCGGCCTCTTCGCCCAAACCCTGATAAATCCAGGGGGAAGCAATGGCTTCTTTTTCGGAAACCCAAAGCTATTTATGACGCAGCTTATCGCTGTGGGAGTGAGCGCTCTCTATGCATTCATAGTGACGATCGTCCTTCTCAAAGTCATAGACAAAATAACCGGCTTGAGAATCGATGACGAAGATGAGAGAAAAGGCTTGGATATCTCACAGCACGGCGAACGCGGTTATTCTTCGTAATTGACTATTTTTTGTGCATCCGCTGCCATAATAATAAGCAGCGGATGCACAATTGTCCTGAAATAAGCCGAATATTCAATGAGCTCTTTTCTGGTACGCCAGTTGCTTGTATTATGTACCTATGCATATACTCATTTGTAAGAACATCAGCACTGAAGGTCCTGGTACTATCGAAGAATATTTGAGCAATGAACGAATCCCATATACTACGGTCGATCTTTCAGTGGGTGAACCCGTTCCTTACATAGCCCAATTCGCTACACTAGTCATGCTCGGAGGCCCCATGAGCGTCAACGATAATTTACCTTACATAAGGCAAGAGGAAGGTCTGGTAAGGGACTTTACTGCGCGCGGGAGAAGGATCCTGGGTATCTGCCTGGGCGCCCAGATAATGGCAAAGGCTCTCGGTGCAAAGGTTTACAAAGGGCCATCACCTGAGATCGGATGGCACGATATTACCCTAAATGAGAAAGGATCAGCCGATCCCCGAATGAGCGAGCTTGCCTGCAATCCCGATACAGGCGAGGCGGCTAGGGTTTTCAAAGTCTTCCAATGGCACGGCGAGACCTTCAGCATTCCTGATGGATCCGTGCGTCTCGCCTCATCAGAGCTCTATCCTAACCAAGCCTTCAGGTATGGAGAGTCCGCCTATGCATTTCAGTTTCATATTGAAGTTAGCGAGCAAATGATTTATGATTGGATGGCCGGTGAACATATCGACCTAAATGAGCTGAAAGCCGAAACGGGTCGTTACTGTGATGTCTATCGAAAAAGGGCTTTCGCATTCTATGAAAATTTTTTCAGGCAGTCAACTAATTAACAGGAGGTGATATATGAAAAAGATCGAAGCCATAATCAAGCCCTTCAAGCTAGATGAGGTTAAGGATGCCCTAAATGAGATCGGCATCCAGGGAATGACCGTCACAGAAGTCAAGGGTTTCGGCAGGCAGAAAGGCCACACGGAACTTTACCGTGGTGCGGAGTATGTTGTCGATTTTATCCCAAAAATCAAGATCGAGATTGTAACATCCGATGCTCTGGCGCCGAAAGTGGTATCGGTTGTTGAAAATGCGGCCAAGACTGGCAAGATCGGCGACGGCAAGATCTTCGTCTATCCGGTGGAAGATGTTTACAGGATTAGAACAGGCGAGCACGGAGAATCGGCAGTATAATTATCGCCAGTTGCGGATTTATGATTGATGATTTGATAGGCTTTTCACTATAATCTTCGATCTGCAATCTGGAATCTCAATCAATAATAAAAAATAGGAGGAGTGGTAATGATATCAAAGGATGTAATCAAGATGGCCCAAGAGAGCAAGGCCGTCATGGCAAACTTCAAGTTCCTTGATTTTCCCGGAATCTGGCAGCATTTTGCGGTACCTATCGCTGAATTGAAGGAGGAGGTTTTCGAAGAAGGCCTTGGATTTGACGGTTCTTCCATCAGGGGTTGGCAGGCTATCCATACTTCGGACATGCTCATCATGCCCGATCCAAAGACCGCCTTCATGGATCCCTTCATGGAGTATCCGACGATCAGCCTCATCTGCAACATCGTAGACCCTATTACAAGGGAGCTTTACACCAGAGATCCCAGATACATTGCCCAGAAGGCGGAAGCCTATCTGAAGTCGACCGGTATCGGTGACACCGCGTACTTTGGACCTGAGGCGGAGTTCTTTATATTCGATGACATAATGTTTGATCAGACAGCTCACAGCGGTTATTATTTCCTAGATTCCAAGGAAGGTATATGGAATTCTGGCCGCGATGAGGGGCCGAATCTCGGCTATAAGCCAAGACATAAAGAGGGATATTTCCCAGTCCCACCGACAGACAGCCAAGTTAATATCAGGACCGAGATGGTCATGGAGATGCAGAAGTGCGGCATCTATGTCGAAAGAGAGCATCATGAAGTCGCTACCGCAGGACAGGCAGAGATCGACATGAGATTCGACTCACTTGTCGCTATGGCTGACAAACTTATGCTCTTTAAATACATTATAAAGAATGTGGCCAGAAGACATGGCAAGACCGCTACCTTCATGCCAAAGCCGCTTTTCGGTGACAACGGCTCTGGCATGCATTGCCACCAGTCCATCTGGAAAAATGGCAAGCCTACCTTTGCTGGCAACGGTTATGCGGGACTGAGCGAAACCGCTCTTTACTACATCGGCGGTATCCTGAAGCATGCTAAATCCCTTGCAGCCCTCACTAATCCGACCACAAACTCCTATAAGCGACTCACTCCGGGATTTGAAGCCCCAGTCAACCTTGCATACTCTGCAAGAAACCGTTCTGCGTCCATGAGGATCCCGACCTATTCTCCGAGCCCGAAGGCCAAGAGGGTAGAGGTAAGGTTCCCAGATCCGTCGTGCAATGGTTATCTGGCCTTTGCAGCCATGCTCATGGCCGGTCTGGATGGTATTGAAAATAAGATCGATCCTGGAGAGCCGCTGGACAAGGATATTTACGAACTTGGTCCCGAGGAACTGGCAGCAGTACCTACTATGCCTGGAAGCCTGGATGAAGCTCTCAATAATCTGGAGGAAGACCATGAGTATCTAATGAAGGGCAACGTCTTCACTGAGGACGCTATCGAGACCTGGATCAGCTATAAAAGGACGAAAGAAGTGGATGCCCTCAGACTCAGGCCCCATCCTTATGAGTTTTACATGTATTACGATATCTAAAAATAGTAACTAAAATGCTGAAAGAGGCCGGGAATACCCCGGCCTCTTTATTAGTGGCCAGAGTCAAAGGTGCAAGGATGTATGGGTAAGGTCTCGGCGCATGTGTTATCATAAGTGTTCATATTAACGTAACGTTGGTGCCATTGCATATTTGTAATGGGGTTCTTTTTAAGGGTGGGTATTAGCGGCTATCGGTAAATACAGGCCAGAAGCAGTGAATGAACTTGAATGCCGCAAATAGGATAACCTTTGCAAATCGAAAGCCATGGCTAGGTTCTTCTCGACGTTTGAACAGACCAGGCCCGGAACCGGCTATATTATGTCCGATTTGTTATTGTGCCCAATGGATTTATCTGCTAGATGCTGCTGGCGCACAAGCGCTCTAAACAAATGAGGTATCGCAACGTTTCATCGTATTCGCTTGTTACATCTTTCGGATCCATTCATAATTCTTCACAATATATTCGCGACGGTTTCACAATTTGTTGTTATTGTCCATATTAATAGAATATCGGGGAAGTCAACACCGCGCAGAAAAGTTTTCTGCCTGGAGGATGCCCGAATATACGCCATTTGTGGCGTAAGAACGAGCGGAGGAATGATGAGAAAAATAGCATTGGTCTGTATCATCGGTTTGTCGCTGCTGATTTTCACTGCATCTCAAGTGTTTGCAGCAGAAATGACCGTCAAAATAGGTCTTGTCGACCTAAATAGGGCGGTTAACGAATCAGCACAGGGTAAAAAAGCTAAGAGCGAACTGGAAGCAGTTATCAAGCAGAAGCAAGAAGCCCTTGACGAAAAGGGAAGGGCTCTTGATAAGTTGAAGTCCGATATCGACAAACAGGGATCCGCTATGGCCGCCGAAGCCCAGAAGAGCAAAGAGAATGATCTGGAACGCCTCACACGCGAGTATCAGCGTGCTCTTGCAGAGTCTCAAAACGAGGTTCGTAAAAAAGAAACTGAACTCACCGGGCAAATTGTTAAAGACCTGCGAGAGACTATTAAAGTCGTTGCACTTGAGGAGAAATACGACCTTATCGTAGACAATAATCCGGCTCTTGTGTTTTTTGCGGATAAGGGGTTTGACATCACCGACAAGGTAATTAAAAAATTCGACCAGTCAAAAGAAAAATCAGCCAATAAATAATGAGCGACACGGCTTTCTGCTGTTGTTGCCGACGATGGATAGTGGCCTTTGGCTACAATTTCAGCCCCTCAAGGGGCTGGAGAGTGTCATCTTATTATCTGTCTGATTACTGCACATTCACTGAGTGTGCAATACGTTTATCGCCCGGCAGTCCAACAATTATCGTGCGGTATTTTAATCGGGAGGATATGGCTAATGGCTGAACCACAGTCATCACTGATCGAAAATATCGAGCGTCATCAACTGATGGTGGCAGTTCGAACGGATACGGCCCAGGAGGCCTATAACGCTGCAGTTGCCTGTATCGCAGGCGGCATAAAGTTTATCGAGATCACCTTTTCAGTCCCGGGTGCCGATTCAGTAATCGGTGACTTGATTGCCGACAGCAGGGTAACAGTTGGCGCCGGTACTGTCCTTAACCTGGAGGATGCCCGGAAAGCGCTCAAGGCCGGTGCATCATACCTTGTAAGCCCAAATTGCGACGAAGAAATAATTGGGTTTACAAAGAAAGAAGGTCTTTTATCAATTCCGGGTGCATGCACACCTACGGAGATTTACCGGGCATACAAGGCAGGCGCAGACATCGTTAAGATATTTCCGTTTGTTCAAATGGGCGGGCTGGAATTTCTGAAGGAGATAAGGGGACCGCTGCCTTTCATAAGGTATATGATAGCTGGCGGTGCCAATCTCGATAATATTTGTGATTACAGGGCTGCCCGTGTGTCTTGCATATTGGTCGGTTCTGCGATCATAAAACGAGAGTATGTGAAAGCTGCACAATGGAAATTGATCACCGATCTTGCTAAAGAATTAGTTCAGAAAGTATCTGAGTTTACTCAATAAGGATACAAGCAGTTCTTTGATATTTCGCCAAAAAGCGCCTCCATCATGTATAATTTCGAATTATGCTATAAAAATAGTATATCGAATGACTTTCCGGAGGTATGATATATGTTTCGTACGCAGATTAAGGTGCTGGACTGCACCATCCGTGATGGTGGACTCATAAATAAGTGGAGATTCAGCGACGATTTTGTGAAAAAGGTATTTCAAGCACTTTCTAATGCCGGCGTTGACTATATGGAGATCGGATATAAGTCTTCTGATAAGTATTTCTCACGTGAGGAAAATGGGGCGTGGAAATTCTGCTCTGAAGATGATCTGAAGAAGATTATAGGCGACTTCGATACTAAAATGAAACTTTCGGCTATGGCCGACATCGGCCGTATTGACTATCATGATATTCCAGACAAAAAGGATAGCATCCTGGATATGATAAGGGTGGCCTGTTATGTAAAAGAGGTCGACAAGGGCATCAGCATGGCTCACCATTGTATGGAGAAGGGCTACGATACTACTATCAATTTAATGGCGGTATCCAAGGTTCTCGAAAGAGACCTTGATGAGGCACTTGAGGACCTGTCCAGAAGCGATGTGCCGGTTGTCTATGTTGTTGACAGCTTCGGTACCATGTATTCGGAGCAGATACATTTTCTTGCTAAGAAATATTTCGAAGCACTGCCGGGGAAGGAACTCGGTATCCATACACACAACAATCAGCAGCTTGCTTTTGCTAATACTATCGAGGCGATTATTGCCGGCATCAATCGCATTGACGCTACCATTTATGGTATGGGCAGGGGCGCGGGTAATTGTCCCCTTGAACTGCTTCTCTCTTTTCTCAAAAATCCCAAGTTCGACATCAGGCCGATCTTTGAAGTGATCCAGAAACTGTTCATTCCTTTAAAGACTGAAACAGAATGGGGTTATCACATACCATATTTGATCACGGGCATGCTCAATGAGCATCCAAGGAGCGGCATCAAAGTGATGTCCGAGAAGAAATTGCCAGACCTGCGTAAATTTTACGAAGACTTAAAAGACGGAACTCCTCTTGATTGAGAGTTCGAGGACCGCTTAAAAGGAGTATTCCGGTCTTTTTTTATTCATTGTCCATCCCGTCCCGGTCTTCTTTATCTCGGGCATCATAATCTGTGTGGGATGGCAAGTGATAGGCGACGAATAAGAACCCAAGCGATATGATGACTGTAATGCAGGCTACGGTTAATGCAAGTGATTTCCCATACCATAACCCTTCAAACCAGTGCATAAACTCGCTTGCAAGCACATTTATTTTTCCGCCATAGAGTTCCAGATCATGTCTGTAAACTTTAGAATGCTCAAATTCATAAATCATCATATCATCCGATGCATCTTTGGCTGTCAAATAGATCAATATAGAGCTTCCTAGACCAATTAGCAGGACTATGACAGCAGTTAGGTAAAGGCGATTTTGCAAACTTGCTTTCATCCAGTTCATAGCGCAGCCCTAGCAACTTTCTATCCTAAGCTTTTCTTTCGCTTTTGCTTTCCTTAATAGGGTCGCATCACCAATGATCTTTCCCACAAGGTTCACCTTGCTTGCCGGTACAGGGTCTGCCCCGATGCTCATCGGAGTGGGGCCAAAGAATATGGCAAGGGCGCGACCCGGGGCCCAATACCCGATGTCGCCCACTTTTACCGTCGCAGTTGCTGTTTCATCGAGAGGCATGTCCACCGGAATCTCGAAATAGAACTCATCGCCCCAGACATTAGGCCTTGTCTCGATAGGCAATTTCTTCGTGATTTCCTTAGCGCAGGCAGTTTCGAAAAGCTCCGCTTCAAGAATCACATCGCTGATGCTGATTTTAATATTTGCTGGCATGTCATGTCTCCTTCAAAGTTGATGTCGACTCTTTAATATACCTTATCCGTTCAAGCATTGGTGGATGTGAATAGTAAAGAAGAACGTATAAGGGATGCGGATAAAGGTTCGATAGGTTCTCTTTAGCGAGGGTTACAAAAGCACTGACTGCATCGTCCACGTTTCCTGTCAGCTCCAGACAATCCCTGTCGGCTTCTCTTTCATGGTGTCTCGAAAAATACGTTGCAAAAAGCTTTAAGGGAAAAGCGACTATGCCTGCAATGAATCCTATAATAACTAATTTTCCATATATGGTCGGCGCGTCCAACTTAAACAGCAAGTTTAGAAGGTCTCCCTCAATTAGTCGGTATGAAATATAGAGTGCAATCAGTGACATGAATTCCATTGCTGCAATCGTTTTTAGGACATGCTTTCTCTTCCAGTGACCTATCTCGTGAGCAAGTACCGCGATAATTTCGTTGTGTGTCATGCCGTTCAGCAGAGTATCGAAAAGGACTATCCTCTTGGTCCTTCCGAGGCCGGCGAAGTAAGCGTTGGAGTGCCGGCTTCTCTTTGAAGCATCCATCTTCAGAACCTTCGTCACATTAATACCCGCCTTCCCAGCCAACCCGACAATCCTCTCCTTGAGCGATCCGTCTTCGATCGGTGCAAACTTATTGAAGAGCGGCTCTATCGCATAAGGCGAAATATACATGACTAAAAGTCCGTACACAAGCATGACTCCCCAAACCCAGAGCCACCAGTGGGCTGGACTCCATTGAATGAGCAGGAATGCCACAAGCAGCAAAATAGACATGAGCACTGCTGAAAGGAGTAGCGACTTGATAAAATCCGAGATCCAGAGTCGGGCAGTCAAAGTGTTGAAGCCATATTTATTCTCGACCCTAAAGTGTTCGTAAAGGCTGAAAGGGGTTGAAAGCAATTCGATGCTAAAAGTCAGGAGCATGAAAAAAAGCCATCCGGAGACGACAAATGATTCGTTGAAAGATATGATCCATGAGTTGAAAACATTAAGCAGTCCACCGAAAATGAAAGCGATTGTAACTATGTTTCCGAAAACCGATGAAAGAAAGCTGAGGCGAGTCTTATCCGCTTCGTAATCACGCATCTTTGCCAGCATGCTTTCATTTATGATCCCCCTGAATTCCGGAGGCACCGTTGTCCCGAATCTCTCCATGTGCCGCAAATTTAAGTATTGGACGATGTACTCGAAGGACTCCTTGACAAGATAAGCTACGAGGATTACCGTAGCAGCAGTATTCAAACTTGCCTCCGCGATACATCTTTAATCGGCAAAGGCGTAGGCCTCCCTGTATACAAACATCATATAGTCATATGCAAGACGGTCGTGTCGGAGAGAGACAAACGGCGAAAGATTCTTTACTGCAAAGGTGAAAAGTTCTTCCGGTGCTGTATAGTTGAGTTCGTAATCTTTCTTCGGATTTTGGACCGCCAGCGCATTGAAGGCCAGACCGATCCGGCATCTAGCAAAGAGCTTTTGCAGCGCATCCTTGATGATTTCGTCGAGTCCCTCCATCCTGAGGTTGAATACACCGCAAAGAAAGATATAGTCGAAATCTTCAGAGAAAGAGTCTTTGTCAATGTCAAAGACTCTGAAATCGACGCTAGGGGCTTTCTTTCGTGCCATGGCGATAAGCTTCTCATTGATATCGACACCGGTATATTCGACCGGGATGTAATTGTCCTGCAGGAATTGATACAGGTCGCCCTTGCCGCAGCCGAAATCTAGGATCTTAGCCCCACTGATATTCCCTATGTCGAGCAATGCCCGATAATGAGCAAGTTGCCCCGGTTTTGTCCATCTCACCGCCTCAGGCCTGTCGCCGTGAAGCATAAGATTCGTGTCGAAAAAAGAGATCAGGTATTCTTTAGATAGGTCATCCATAAAAATATTTTATCTCAAAGCGAAGATTAATGCTTATCGGCGGAAACCTGCAATGATCATCGCGGGTCGAGATGGGTATATTCAATGTAGATTTATTTGTCATTCAAGATTATTGAAAGTTTCCGTGATTATCTCCGATAGCGCCGGGAATATGTGCATGGAGCCGGTTATCGATTCCACAGGCATTTTGCTTGCGATCGCATTAGCGACTTCTTGGATTAGTATGCTTGCCTCAGGCCCAATAATATGGAAGCCGAGGACAGTCCGTGTATCCTTGTTCACAATAGCCTTTGCAACGCAGTTTTCTTCCATCATCGCCATTCCTTTTGCGACATCGGAATAATGAGCCTTGCCCACCAGAATGTTATGGTCCTTTCTCGCCCGCTCTTCGGTAAATCCGATCGAGGCTACTTGGGGATGAGTATATACAGCGTGAGGGACGATGTCGAAATCCATCCTGATTTTATCGTCATTATTGGCGTTATGCCAGGCTATTCCCATTTCTTTGTCGCCGGCATGGGTGAACATCTGCCTGCCAATAGCATCCCCATAGGCCCATATGTTTTCTTTTGTAGTCATAAGGTAGTCGTCTACCTTTATGTAATTAGAAGTACTCGTCTCTACGCCTGTATTCTCCACATGCAGCAGATCAGCATTCGACATCCTTCCTGTTGCAACCATTACTGCTTCAGCTACGAACTCCTTGGCATCTCCGCTATCTATTTTTTTCATATGCACAGTATGGCCAGCACCTGCTCTTGCTACTTCCACGATGTCGACGCCTGTCCACACCTCTAGCCTCTTTCCGAGTTCTTTCATCAAAAGGTCGGATATTTCCGGTTCCTCGCTGGGGATTAGCCTTTTATTATGCTGAAGAATAGTAACCCTAGTCCCCATCGCGCTGAAGAAGTGTCCGTATTCTACAGCGATATATCCACCGCCGAGAATGATTAGGCTTTCTGGTCTTCTCTTGAGATTGAGCACGGTTACATTATTGATGTAGTTGATATTTCCTAGGCCTTTGATTGGAGGGACAGCCGGCCTTGAGCCCGACACGATGAAAATTTTTTCACCTCTTATCTGCTCTCCAGCGATTTCGAGCGTATAGTCACCAGTGAACCAGGCTTCTGCATTATAGAAGTCTAGGTTTTCCGACTCCTTTATGGCAGCGGTTATGTACCCGCGTCCCTGATCTACATTCTTTCTCATGCGCTGCATGATCGCACCGAAATCTATGCGGGTTATATCAGCATGAATGCCGAACTTAGCAGCTTCCTGGATTGAGGTAATAACGTCGGCTGTATGGATCAATATCTTGGAGGGTATGCACCCAACGTTGAGACATGTGCCTCCAAGCCTCCCTTTGTCGACAAGGGCAACCCTGAGTCCAGCCGATTGCGCCCTAAATGCTATGCCGAGGCCTTCTCCTGCACCGATTACTATGACGTCGTACTCTTTCATGGTTTATTAAAACCATCCCTTTCGTTATTTATAAAGGAGTGGTCCTGTTGGTGACCTTCGTCATCTCAGTATATCATTGCGGGACCTGAATTAAAGAGAAAAGTTGAAAGACTAGTCGAAGGATTGTTTTATTGGCAGCGTAAAACTGAAGGCACTCCCTCTGCCCGTCCCCTTGCTCTCGGCCCACAGTTGCCCGCCGAGCATCTCGATGGAGCGACGGCTGAGTGCAAGACCAAGTCCAGTTCCGGGGGTCTTGCCTTTCATGCCGCCAAGGACTTGGTAAAAAGGTTCGAAAATACTTTCTAGTTCCGCTGGCGAGACACCGATGCCGTTATCGCTGACAGTTACCCTGATTACGGGACCCTGGCTCGTTGCATTAATGTGGATGTCCCCCCCATCGGCCGTGAATTTCGCGGCATTGGAAAGGAGATTGAACATTACCTGTTTAAGCTTAAGTTCATCTGTATCGATGGCAAGATGCTCAAGTTCCACTGCTACATCAACGTGGACAGTGATGTTGTGCTTGATCGCCTTTTCTTTTATCATCGCAGTGCTGCCATGCAGGAGCGTATCGATGTTGACGGGCGACAAATCGAGCTCCATTTTTCCAGCCTCGATTCGAGAGATATCTAGAATGTCGTTTATAAGATTCAGCAAATGCCTGCCACTTTGATAAATGTCTCTGATATATTCGGCCTGACGTTCGTTAAGGTCCCCGAAATAGCCGTCCTGGAGTATCTCTGAAAAACCGATGATCGCATTGAGGGGAGTGCGCAGTTCGTGACTCATGGATGAAAGAAATTCAGACTTGGCGACATTTGCCGCTTCTGCACGGAGCTTAGCTTCTTCTGTATGGGTCTTTTGGACTTCAAGCTTTATCTTCAGTGCCTGCAAAGCGATTTGGGCCTCTTCAAGAGCCTTGGTCTTATCCGCGACAGTACGCTCAAGGGCAAAAATAGAGGTCTTGAGGTTCGCTATTGTCTTCTCACTTCGGTCGAGATGTTCTTTGCGACTTCTCCACAGCAATTGAGGGCACCATGCCTGCCATAAATCTTTATTTTACAATACACTCTCCGGCAGCTTATGGTCAAGACCTTGTAGGCCACCGTATCTTGCATGATCAAGCGTCGGGTTTGTATAGTATATGTGCCGATGGAAAAGTTTCTTAACGATCAATTTTACCTGGATAGTGACATTATATACCTCAACCATGCAGGTGTTGCGCCGTGGCCCGGACGAACCGTGGCAGCGGTAAAAGCTTTTGCCGATGAAAACGCATCCCGGGGCGCTATTGATTATCCGCGGTGGCTTAAGACTGAAACTGAACTGAGGGGGAGGCTCCAGACATTGCTCAATGCGCCTTCGATGCATGATATAGCTCTTGTCAAAAACACCTCCGAGGCTCTTTCATTCGTCGCTTACGGACTTAAGTGGAAAAGGGGAGAGAACATTGTAAGTACCAACCAGGAGTTTCCTTCGAACCGTATCGTTTGGCAGTCTCTTGCTAATAAGGGGGTCGAATTCCGCGAGGCAGAACTTCGTAGCCATTTCTTGCCTGAAGATGCCATCTTTTCATATGTCGATTCAAAAACACGCCTGATCACGGTCAGTTCTGTACAATTTGGGACCGGTTTGCGCCTCGACCTCGCGAGGATTGGAGAATTCTGCAGGAGTCGCGGAATTTTGTTTTGTGTCGACGCCATCCAGAGCTTGGGTGCTGTATCTTTTGACGTTCAGGCTATTCTGGCCGACTTTGTGATGGCGGACGGTCACAAATGGATGCTGGGACCTGAAGGCTTGGCAGTTTTTTACAGCCGACCCGAGTCACGCGAGCGATTAACTCTCTCCGAATATGGATGGCATATGGTTCAGGATGCTGGAAACTTCGATGTGAGCGAATGGACAATTGCGAAAACCTCGCGCCGTTTTGAATGCGGCAGTCCGAACATGCTTGGCATCCACGCTCTGAATACAAGTCTCTCTCTCCTCCTCGAAATAGGTATGGAGTGGGTCGAAAAGGCGGTTATCGAAAATAGCTTGTTTCTATTCGAACGACTACGGGCAAGAGGGCTCGACCCGATAACCGATGATTCGCCGGGAAGGCATGCCGGTATTGTTACATTCAACTGCCCAGGCATCAATTGCGCACAGTTGCTAGACTACCTGATGGCTAACGATGTGTTTTGTGCTCTCCGCTCGGGAGGTATCCGGTTTTCACCTCACTTCTACACACCCCGTGAACATCTTCGAAAAGCGGTTGAGATTGTTTTAGAGTATAAACAATGACCGCTGTATCTTTTATCAATAAAGAACGGCTAATCTCAACATTTGTTGACCTCATCAAGATCAATTCCCCATCGTTCGCCGAAAAGGAAATCGGGGAGTTTTTAGCTCAAAGACTTGTCGGAATGGGATTTGACGTAAGGTTTCAGGAGTACGACAAATCCTTCAACCTTATTGCCGTAAAGAAAGGACAGCAGAGAGGCGCTCCGCTTATGCTGAGCGCCCACATGGATACGATCGAGCCGACTGCAGGCATCGTTTTCGCTATCGAGAAAGACCGTATCAGATCCACCGGCGATACGGTGCTCGGGGCAGATGACAAAAGCGCTCTGGCTCAGATCCTGGAAGCGGCAACCGTACTGCACGAAAATAGGATATCGCACGGTCGTATCGAGATCGTCTTCACCTCGGCTGAAGAAAGAGGACTTCGCGGGGCGAGTAATCTCGATTTTGCCAGCATCAGCAGCCGCCATGCGCTTGTGCTCGACTCTGCAGGGGATGTCGGAAATATTGTCATCGGCGCGCCCACCCATCTCAGATATAAGATAACCGTGACCGGAAAATCCGCTCACGCGGGAATTGAGCCCGAGAAGGGCATAAGCGCCATCCGGGTCGCATCAGAGATTATAACTAAATTGCCAGACGGCAGGATTGATGAAGATACGACTGCAAATGTCGGGATTATAACCGGCGGCACTGCCACGAATGTGGTGCCCAAGGAGGTTATAATACGCGGCGAATTGAGAAGCCACAACCGGAAGACCCTAGAAGCGAAGAAACGCATGATTTTCGAAACGGCTCAGCGTATTTCTGAAAAGCGGCAAACCCGGGTTGCCATTTCTAATGATGTTGAATATCAGGCGTTCAGAATATTAAAGGGTGAATCGTTTCTGAAATTC
The DNA here is from genome assembly GCA_963736105.1 of uncultured Nitrospiraceae bacterium. Classification (GTDB taxonomy): domain Bacteria; phylum Nitrospirota; class Thermodesulfovibrionia; order Thermodesulfovibrionales; family Dissulfurispiraceae; genus Fen-1308. Next base: position 401,182 of record CAVTNL010000002.1, read on the forward strand.
TTGAAAGGAGTCTTTATCATGTGCGGGATCAAACCTATTCTGAAGAAAACCGGAGGCGGGTCAGATGCCAATATCTTTCACAAGCATGGCATTATGGCGATCAACATCTCCAACGGCATGCAGAATGTTCATTCCCCCGAAGAATTTATTCTTATCGACGACCTGTATAAAGGTTGCGCGGTGGTGTTGCAGACGGTAATCAACTTCGGGATGTCTTCAGCGAAATAGCAGATGGCGATGCAGCATTATTTGCCTTCCAATTTGTTTTCAGCCTCTTTATTCAGAGCCAGAATCATGCTTATCGCCTTCAAGTGGGCTCTGTTCCTCAGTGTTTTTGTGAAGCAGGTTTATTGCCTGGCTTAGCCTGAGGTCCGGATATTTAATAGTAGCTTCTATAGCTTCGCTTAATGGGTAGTCGACAAAATGACCTTCGGGGAATAAGATTCGGATGAATCTCCTTTTGAGGAGAAAACAGCGCTTTTTTCTGCCGTCATTACCAGTATACGGAATGATGACATATTCGATATCTTCTTCAAGATGGTAGTGCCTGATAAGTTCGTTTATCTCTTCCATCCGTCACTCGTACTATTAAGCCGATTATTTATTATATACCTTATCCAAGGGGTCTTTTACAGTACGGTAATATCAATTATTAGAAGAATAATAAGGCGGGTATCGTCAAGAGCGGAAAGTGCAAGAAAACAAAGGACCTAACCGCAGTATGTATCTTAAACTACCGGAGATGCCCAGTCCCTAAGGGTGAAAGGATGTCATGGCTATGACGCGTTTTTTGGGGCATGCCTTTTCCGTTATGGCTTCTTCATCATGAATTGGAACTATTCGTACTGGCTGCAAAACATATTTCGAGTGCGCCTGCACCGTTTTCATGATTTCAGGCACTAATGGATTTTGCCTTTCACTCCCTGAAATCTTTTTATTTGTATTTGCCGACGCGATCTTAACTTTATATCATATTTACGATCCCTGCATGGAAGGATCGATTAACTACTTGAAGTCAGTCTATTTCGAACAAGCGAAAGGAGAAAAAATGCCATTATTGAGAATCGACCCAGATCACTCAGTCGCAGGATTTCAGGTCAGGCATATGATGATCAGCAACGTAAGGGGGCAGTTCAACAGCATCAGAGGCACCATTGCCTTCGATCCTGAGGACATCACTTCATCAACCGTCGAGGTTGAAATCGATGCCTCCGGCATTCATACAGGCATATCAAAGCGCGATGAGCATCTAAAGAGCCCCGATTTCTTGGATGTCGAAAACCATCCGCAGATTATTTTCAGGAGCACGCGAGTCGAACCCTCTGGTACCAGACGCTTTATCATCTTCGGAGAACTAACGATCAGGGGTGTCACGCGTACGGTTTCGCTCGAGACCGAATATGTCGGCCCGGTAAAGGATCCTTTTGATCAGGGTGCCAGCTACGGATTCAGTACTGCGACAGAGATCGACCGCGAGGAATTCGGCATGACCTGGAATGTCGGCATGGAAGGTGGAGGATTTGTCGTCGGGAAGAACGTGCTTATAAATCTCGAACTCGAAGCGGATTTAGTTCAGTAATGGATAGTATAGCTGGAAGGGATGACGTTACATTAGGGGATGCTCTTTTTTTTAGGGGAACCATTATAAAATTGGGATGGATGAACAATGCTTTCACCAATATCGATAGACATTGTGAAGATTCCGCAGGACTCCCTTTACGGGAGAATTCTCAGGGCAGCCATAATTGCGGAACTCGAGGAGATAATCTTTACGAGCAGAGGCTGCGATGACCAAGGAGAAGAATCTGAAAATCGTATTGACGGATGTGGCAAAAAAGGATAAGACGCATGTGGGTGATTCCTGACATTGATTCTGAAGCTCGATAAGCCGCAGGAGAATGAACTTGCAGAAGGAAAAAAGAGGTCGACAAACTTACATCTTAGCCGATATCAGAAGTGGAAGGATAGGTTGGTGGAGGCGTCGAGCCACTGATCCAACCTTGCACGTGCCAAGCCGCCATCAAGCCGGTTTATCATGGAGCCGTTCTTGTAGATAATGAAGGTGGGCAGCGAGAGCACATTGAAACGGTTAGCTAGAAAGGAGTTTCTTTCTACATTAATCAGCACTACCTTAAGCCTGCCCGCCCTCTGTCTCGCAATATCATAAACAGAAGGCATCAAGGACATGCAGATGCCGCACGTCTGAGACCAGAATTCTACGAGGACATCGCCGGGGCATCTTATTACCTCATCCTGGAAACTTGCTGTCGTAACTTCCACAGGCGACTCGGGAAACGAGAGCAACCCTTTGCATTTCCCGCACTTCGGATGCATCCGCAATTTGTCGGTGGGTATGCGATTTACAGTACTGCAATGGTTGCACCTAATTAGTACGCTATCTGGCATAACATTTACCTTCGTCCGGTTTTTTTGCATCTCTTCGGCATCATATCAAGGCAAGCTCACAATGCTACTTATTTGTCACATTGAGTTTGTCTAATGATGACGATGAAGCCAAGCTGAAAGCTATCTTATACAGATAATACCAATAAAACTCTTTTTTTGAATAAGGACGGCCTTTAAATGATCACTAAAGAGCTGTTATAATGATAAAACCAAGAGGGGGTATTGGCTCAATGGCGAACCGATTCCGTACCAAACGACCGCAGCTTTTGAAAAAGACGTCTGATAAGCCAGTTGCTGAAATCATAGCCGAATTGAAAAAGGCTTCGTCTCCGTCCTCCAATTACCGCGAACAGTCCTTACGGATACATGGCCTCATTTGTGCCAAATGCGGCAAAGAATTCGACCATACGGACAGGCATCTGCTTACCGTCCATCATAGGGATGGCAATTCAAAAAACAACCCTCCTGACGGTTCAAATTGGGAAAACCTCTGTGTTTATTGTCACGACGACGAGCACAGCAGGGGCATGCTTGGGGATTATCTATCAGGATGATATTGCTCATGATAAGGAAGCTCGTCTTATTTTTATCTCCATTTCTCAATGCCGTATGCGCCCAGACGTTCAGCACCCGAGATTTCGACAAGACAGAGAGCATCTTATCCATAAGCTTCCAATCCTATTTCTTTTCAGTGGGAGCATACAACAGAGCACAGGCCGTATTCTTGAAAAGGCCTGATGATGGCGTTATGGTGACATCAAATTCTCCTGAGATCACGAGCACAACCGCCGCGTATGCCGAAGCCATGCCTTTTATGCGTGTGAAAAGGGGGACAGGAGTATCTTTACCCAATTGGTGTCTTATAAGGATACACCCATAGGATATCTGCTCTATGACTAGCCGGTATATAAAATGGAGCCCATAAATATCGATCTTACCGAAAGAAATGGCATTATATATTTTAATGGCCATGAAATCCCAGTAGCGGGTGTCCATGAAATTATTCAAACAGATGTTAATTAGATTGCTAAAATGCTTGGCAATTGTAGTAGCCATTTTTAATTTCACCTCTTCAGCTTTTGCAATACATGCCGATGTTGAGCCTCAAGATATCTTGCCCGGAGATGCTTTTCTTGTGAGAATTTCTGGAATCGAGCCTTCTCAGAGCGCGTCTGTTTTTGTTGAGGGGACAAGAATACCCCTTCAAGGGTGCGGGGAGGGTTGTGCTTTCGGAATAGGATCCATCGGGATTGAGATGGCACCGGGAGAGAAAAGCGTTATGATCAATTCCGGACCTGACCGGCTGACTCTTGCCCTCTTGGTTCGGACTCCCAACTTTCCCGAAATGCGACTTGAACTTCCACAAAACAAGGTCGATCTTGGCCCTGAGGACCTGGCGAGAGCCAAGAAAGAGGAGGAGAGGCTCAGCGGGATTTGGAAGCAAAACAATCCGCGGCTCTATCAAGGTGATTTTATGCTTCCGCTGTCGAATCCAGTCTCTGCTGTTTTTGGGGCCAAGCGCATTATAAACAATAAAACGGTCAGCGTTCACCGGGGCGTAGATCTCAAGGGAAAACAGGGAGAAAAAATCAGAGCAGCCAACTACGGCAGGGTAGTGCTTGCTGAAGAACTCTTCTTCGGCGGCAATACACTCATTATAGACCACGGGTCTGGTATATATACGATGTACATGCACCTCGACAGGTTTGCCGTGAAAGTCAGCGATCTAGTGTCAACGAATGATATTGTTGGTTTTGTCGGTTCTACGGGCCGCGCAACGGGTCCCCATCTTCATTTTGGAGTTAAAATACTTACGGTCGACACAAACCCTCTATCGCTTGTAAAATTGCATATCGATGAGAAGTGACAGATCAGGCACAAAATAAAGTAAAAGCAAAAGTAACTGTTTTCCCGAGATTCACACTTCTTATTTGTTGTAGGATAAGTACCTACGCCTTTAGCATTGGAATCCTACATATCAAAAAAGAAAATCCTACATAAAAAAGAGATTTACTCCGATATTTTTCCTTTTTGCCATCCGGTATAGTTGAAGTTACTAAAGTACATTCCATTTAAATCTCGCAGTGTAGGGAGTAAACATGTTTGAAACCGCAATTGCTAAAACCAGTAAGAGTAAAGCCCTCCCGTTCTCGATCAGGGAGAGAATTTCAGGCATTGAAGACTACGACGAAATGGAACACAGCGATCTATTGCAGGACCGGCATTCTGAGAACGAAGAAGTTCTGTGGACACCAGAATCGTCAGCGGAGGGCGAAGAACAGATAGGGCAGACAGAAGGTAAGAAGGAGCCAGAGGGTGAGAGTGAATTCGATTCGATGAAGATGTACCTAAAGGCAATCGGACGGATACCGCTCCTGACAAAAGATGAGGAGATTGGCTTGGCCATGAGCATAGAGCGAGGCAGGGAAAAAATGACTGCCTTGGTTTTTTCACTCCCTTTTGCATTGCGTCGCTTAATATCAATCGGCAGTATGGTAGAAAGGGGGGAGGTTCCATTAGTTGATATCATTCAGACGAGCGGCAATGGAGAATCCTTAGGGCTCGATGAGATGCGGAATTTTTTCGTCACCACCAGCGAAATCAAGGCTCTTCACAGGCGCAGGCGGGCAAATAGAAACGGAAAGAAGCGACTTCCCGGTTTTTCGGTATCTGATGGTGGACAGTGCCTATCGATCCCATGCAGGGAAACATATGGAAGCACTCATAAGCGCATCATCGAAAAAATAATAGCCCTCAGACTCAAAGACGAGTTTGTGTGCAATTTCTATACAGAGTTGGTTAACACTACTGGGCAGATTTTGGAGATCATGAAAGAATCGACGGGAGGCGAGAAATCACGCAGGGTTTCCGCATCGGCGCGCAGGACTATAAAGGAACACGAGGAAAGAATTGGCATCACCTATGGCGAGATGAAGAAATTCATGGATTACTTCGGCGGCATCATCGGCGAGATCGATGATGCAAAGAACGCGATGAGCGAAGGAAATCTGAGACTTGTTGTTAGTGTTGCCAAACGATTCATCGGCAAGGGACTCAGCTTCCCGGACCTTGTTCAGGAAGGCAATATCGGATTGATGAAGGCGATCGATAAATTCGATTACAGGCGGGGATTTAGGTTCAGCACTTATGCCATATGGTGGATCCGCCAGTCCATCAAGAGGGCACTGGACGATAAATCACGGATGATCAGGGTGCCGGTCACGATACTGGAAATGACCAAGCATGTTTCTAGGATGAAGAGAGAGATGACACAGGAAATGTGTGATGAACCTTCGCTTGCAGACATAGCCTCCCGACTGAAGGTCCCGATGATAAAACTTGTATCTACTATGAGGTTAACACGGGAACCGCTTTCCTTGGAAACACCGATAGGAGAAGATGACGGACATCTGAGCGATTTCATCGAGGATGGGGGCGCTTACAGTCCGCTCAAGGGAATTGTGAGCAAAGACCTTAAGAGGCAGATCGAAAAACTGCTTTTCACGCTTAATCCCAAGGAAGAGCGGATACTGAGACTGAGGTTTGGCATCGGCAACGACCACCCATGTTCCCTTGAGGAAATCGCTCAGGAGTATGAAGTAACCAGAGAGCGGATTCGGCAGATTGAGACAAAGGCTATTCAAAAACTGCGAGAACCTGCCCTAAGTTGCTGCCTCGATCAATTCATCGAAAACTGACGCTTCAAATTATGGTTAACCCGGCATCAAAAGAGGGCTTCTAAAAGTCCCTCTTTTGATGCTCAGAACTGGCAAAGCATAATAAGCAGGCAGGCCTAGCCTAAGATCTTTTTGACAGGATTCTAAAAAACTGATCTACCATTTCCTGCCGCAGCGACTGCAGTTCCTGAAACTTGTTATTGAATTTACGCAGTGATCTGGCTGGACCTTCGTTCATGTTGGCGATCAATTCACTACAAAAGTGCCAGTTGCATCTGAAAGGCCTGAGTGACCGCTCGATTCTACATCCGGCTTCAGAGAGGAATTGGCAAGGGCCGGCGTCCTCAAATCCCTCTCCATATACGGGCTGGGTCAGGCCGAGGGCTACAATGTAGATAAGATCCTGATAGTCAAAGTATCCGTGCTTGTTGATACAGCAGACCTTCCGGCAGTTCGGGCAGACCCGAGAGGTGTTTGTTTGGATGAAACGATCGACACTGTAGATTTTATCCTTCAAGTTAAGTGCTATCCGTCTGATCTCCTGCGTGCCCCTGTCCTGTCGTTCGAATAAAATAGTTATCATTGACAATGCCTTGTCCCATCTTTTTCGGTCATGCCAAATGAGGTCTGCGTTCAGTATTGGGTGACGGAGGGGCATAATCTTTATGGTATAGTAAAGAGACGTTGTTTTTCCAATGAAAGCAAGGGGTAATCGGGTTGACGTGCAGAAATTGTAACGGAACTATTAGACTGATGTTCAGCTGAAAGCTGATCTGTTTGTGCTGCACGGAGTGCGGCATAACATACCCGGTTTCGGAATATATGGACGAGATTACGGAAGACATGTGGGAGCAGATCAGCCGGAGACCTTCGAACAGGGCATAGCTTTATCCTGGTTGGACGTGTCAGGCTTTCTAGGATGAATTAATTCGTCTGAGCAGGTGGAATATTGTAAACTGGATATCATGTATGGATGCCGTTACATGTTTGCCATATCCGCTGGCAGAGACGCCGATAATCAGGAAATTGCGTTTCAATCCGGATTCCTCCACCTGTGGTACGTGTGCAATAAGAAGAATCTTATTTACCTGGGGGCCGCGTTATTTCACACATAATCATTGACGGGTACAATGTCATCGGTATTTATCATAAGGACATGGAGAAGGCGCGAGCCGGCCTGGTAAATGTCCTGTCCGGTTTTCAGATGACAAAGGACCATGACATCACCGTGGTCTTTGACGGATACAAAAATGGCATGGCAACCGAGCAAGTCACTTTCAGCGGAAATGTGAAGGTGATTTATACCAGACTCGGAGAACGGGCTGATGATGTGATTAAGAAAACTGTCGCGAACGAACGAAGGGAGTGGATTGTGGTCACCGCCGACCGTGACATAGTCGATCATGCATGGGCAGCCGGATCTGTACCAGTGCTGCCAGAAAGATTCATGGATATTGTCACAAGATATTGTGTGAATGGAAAAGATGAAGCACGGGAAAATGAAGACGATAGTGAGGGTCGTCAGAATCGGAGGGGGAACCCTCATCAACTCTCTAAAAAGGAGAAGGCCTCGAGAAGAGTCTTAAGTAAATTATGAACAGATTAAAGCCGGCGGATACTCTCAATATATTATTTAGTCTATTTCTTCTGATTCTTACTATCATTTATCATGCTGTGATTAGAGGCGCTGGATATCTTATGCTTATATACGGATCGCTCATTTTCTTTCAGTTAATTCTGAGCAGACTCGGCAGGATAAATCAGTTTCTGGAACTTACGCATGATATATTTTTTCCTGTTGTGTGCGTGCTCATCATTTTCGACAGCTTAGGCTTGATAGTCCACTCGATCAATCCTCAGGACATTGACTATCTGCTCATACGAGCTGACTATCGGATCTTAGGAGGCTACCCAACCGTTTTCCTTGAGAGGTTTATATACTCGCCGCTCACTGACATTCTCGAGGTCGCCTATTCGACCTATTATTTAATGCCGGTAACTCTCGGAATTGCTCTGAAACTCAGGAAGGACAAAAGTGCATTTGAAAAATCTCTGTTTCTTATTCTTTTATGTTTTTATTTGTCGTATATCGGATATATTATTTTTCCGGCACTTGGACCGAGATACACAATGGATCATTTGCAGTCCAAAGCCGTGGTAGGCTTTCTGGTATCGAAACCCATACAGGACATGCTTAATCTTCTTGAAGGAGTGAAGCGCGATGCCTTCCCTAGCGGCCATACCGCCATCGCCCTTACAGTCCTTATTCTTTCATGGAAATATGCAAGGAATATTTTTCGCATTCTTCTTGTGCCCGTTATCCTGCTCATTTTTGCGACCGTCTATTGCCGGTATCATTATTTTGTTGATGTCATAGGAGGCATTATTCTCGTCGTTGTCACATTCACTGTTGGTGAGGTATATTATAAATTCTGGACAGGACGGCAAAGTGGATCTTCCGTATAGCAAGGCTAAGGACGGTATCATTATCGAGGTGAAGGTCGACCCACGGTCATCTAGGAACGAGATCGTAGGAGTTGTGGATAAAACTATCAGAATCAAGCTGACACCACCTCCAGTGGGAGGCGCAGCCAATGAATTGCTTATCAGGTTTCTTGCGGAAAAGTTCGGCATTAGGAAGAGTGATGTCACTATCATGAAGGGCGAATTGTCGCGACATAAACTTATTAAACTCAAAGGAGTGGTACTTTGATCCGAAGCATGACTGGCTACGGCTCGGCCGAAAAAGAGGGTTTCAAGGTAGAGGTGCGCTCCCTCAACCACAAATACAACGATGTCTCAGTAAAGATGCCGTCTTTTCTTATGGAGCATGAGATCGCGATAAGAAGGTCGATTAAGGAAGCCTTCGAGAGGGGCAAGATAGACGTGGCTGTCTCTCTTACCGAAAAAAGGCAGAAGAAGGTTAAAGTAAACTCCGCACTAGCCACCGAAATGTATAACGCGTTTGCCTTGATTCAGCAAGAGTTAGATCTCCCGGGGTCGCTCGACATAGGTTTTTTTTCTGGATACCGTGAATTGCTGCTCACTGAAGAGTCTGAAAGCAATGCAGACGCCCTCTTCAGTGCTCTTAACGAAGCCATTTCGAAGGTTGAGGAGATGAGAAGGGCTGAAGGAGCGACACTTGCAAAGGAATGTGAGCAGCGCCTGGGCAGCTTGAAGGGAAAGCGTGACAGTTTAGAAGTGTTGTCGAAAGGTATGGTGGGTGCATATAAGGAAAAGCTTTCGAAAAGGATTGCTGAGCTGGTCCAGAGCGAGCCTGATGAAACAAGGATGGCTCAGGAGATCGCTTTTATCGCTCAGAAGGGAGATGTCACTGAGGAGCTTGCTCGCCTCAGCAGCCATATCGGTCAATTTGGCACCTTTTTGACATCTGACGATTCAGTTGGTAGGAGGCTTGATTTCCTCTGCCAGGAGATGCACCGCGAGACCAACACCATCGCTGCCAAGGTCGATGATGTACTCATAATAAACCTTACAATCGATATAAAGTCTGAACTCGAGAAACTCAGGGAGCAGGTCCAAAATATTCAATAGTTTGTTGTGACGAAAGGGGAAGCCATCAAGCTATGCTTGTCAATATCGGATTCGGAAACGTCATTTCAGCGCACCGGGTTGTTGCTGTCGTCGGTTCTGGCTCGCTACCTATAAAAAAGTTGAGAGAAGAGGCAAAATCTCGCGGAAAGCTGGTTGATGCTACCGAGGGCAGGAAGACACGGTCGATCATCATAACCGACAGCGACCATGTTGTTCTTTCGGCCCTCGCGGTCGAGACAATCTCCCAGCGTGTATCAAACCCCATAGGCGGAACAAGTGAGAGTGGAAATGAAGAAAGGGAAGGGTAGCCTTTTTGTGGTTTCGGCGCCTTCGGGTGCGGGTAAAACCACTCTTTGCCGCAAGGCCGGCGAGATCCTTTCAGGATTGTTGCATTCAGTATCATACACCACTAGGGCACCTCGGCCACAAGAGGTACAGGATGTGCATTATACGTACGTCGATAAGGACAAATTTTGCGGGATGATCGATGACGGCGAGTTTATAGAGTGGGCTGAAGTGCACGGGAATTTTTACGGGACATCAAGGAGGCGAATCGAGGATATTGTCACCCGCGGTAATGATGTTATACTTGATATAGATGTTCAGGGCGCGCGCCAAATCAAGGAGCACTACCCCCAAAGTACCCTTATATTCATACTGCCGCCCTCGATGACTGTACTGGAAAAGCGTCTTTTCGACCGGATGAGTGATTCTCCTGAAGTGATCGAAAAAAGGCTTAAGAAAGCGCGAGAAGAGATTTGCGAGTATAAATACTACGATTATGTTATAGTAAATGACCTATTTGAAGAGGCTTTCGGCGTTTTTTCTTCGATAATTATGGCCGAGCGTAACAGTATCGAAAAAGTTGATCACGAATGGATAAAGGAACACTTCCTTAAGGAGGAGTAATTTGGACATTATAACGCTTCCCATTGAATACGACAAAAAGAAGATAGAAAGCAAATATCGTCTTGCGGTAATTGCATCTCAGAGGGCAAGGGAGCTGGCCTTTGGTGCAGAACCAAGAATCCCTAAAAAAGTGAAAATGATCAGCACCCTCTCCTTGCTCGAGACGATCGGTGGCGAGATTAAATTTCTGACTGGCGAAGAGGCTGCCGCGGCGCGAGATAGGGCTGAGAAGATCGACTTCAGAAAGCTTATCGAGGATAAGAGAAAGTCCATTACCGATATCTCCGAGCTAGAAAAGGATCTCAAGACCTATCTCCACGAAAGGGAGACTACCGAACGGGTTCTCGAGGAACTATTCAGCGAAAACGACGAGAATTACGAGTCCTAAGGCAAAGGGCTTTTATCATCTCCGCCTGAACATCTGCAGACCGGTGAGGGCAGAGGACGTATGTTGATACGGAGGTGTATTCAAGGTGCTACTAATCGGAGGCGTATTTTTCGCGCGCCGGCGAACTGACGATGAAGCGGGTCCAATTGGATTTTGAAAGCGGCCTCGCATGAAAGGCAAGTCGATAATTGTTGGCATTACCGGCAGCGTGGCTGCATATAAAGCACTTGATCTCGTTAAGAGGCTTAGGAACGAAGGCGCTACTGTTAACGTAATTATGACTGCGTCTGCGCAGCGGTTCATTACTCCCCTCTCAATGCAGATAGCATCTCAAGGTACGGTATATACCGACACATTCGAACATCCCCTCTCACATGTCAGTCTGCCCGCTGGGACCGACCTTTTTATCGTTGCTCCTGCATCAGCTAATATAATCGGTAAATACGCAAATGCGATCGCCGATGACATGCTAAGCACCACACTTCTGGCATATTACGGTGCCGTAATACTCGCACCGGCGATGAACTGGAGGATGTATGAAAACCCGATTTTCCGGAAGCAGCTCGATTACCTCATCTCTCTTGGAGTAAAGACTGTCGGTCCTGAAAGGGGTAACCTGGCCTGCGGTGAAGAGGGCATAGGCCGTATGTCCGATGTGTGCGCGATCATGGAATCGATTTATACTGCCATGACCCCACAGGATTTGAAAGGTGAACATGTGCTTATTACAGCAGGACCGACGAGGGAGTATCTTGATCCGGTGAGGTTTATTTCTAACCGTTCGTCGGGCAAAATGGGATATGCTCTTGCAAGAAACGCTAAGCTTCGCGGTGCCGCCGTTACGATCATAAGCGGGCCGGTATCGCTGGAAGCGCCGTATGGTGTTGACGTGATACACGTTGAAACTGCATCCGAGATGCACGAGACCGTTTTGCAGAAGGTTGGCAAATCGTCCATTTTAGTTATGTGCGCGGCAGTCGCAGACTTTGCACCCGAAAAGGTCGAGGCGCTGAAGATAGAAAAAACTGAGAGTATGACTCTGCATCTCAGGAAGAACCCCGATATCCTTTTGGCAGTTGCCACACTAAAAGACAGACCTTTTACAGTAGGCTTTTCCGCGGAAACTGGCAATCGTACCGACCGAGCCCGAAAGAAGTTGGAGGTGAAGAAAGCCAACATGATTGTTTTCAATGACATATCTAAAAAAGATGTCGGTTTCGACTCCGATACCAACGAAGTAACCATCATAGACAGCACTGGTGAAAAAATGCTCCCTATGATGCCAAAATGTGAAGTCGCTGCAGCTATATTTGACCGCATTATCGCGTGCAAGAAAGCATGATGAATGCCGACTTTTTCATAGAAAAATTGAGGGAAAGAGTTTTAGAGTCATCAGGATCAAGACTCTTCCTCACTCTTGCCGAAGAATTGAAAAAAAGAGGCGAGTATGAAGAAGCACTGATGGTGCTCAAGCACGGTGTCGAGAAGAATCCATCTTTTGTAGCTGCCCGAATTACCCTGGGACGCTGGTATTTGAAAGACAATCGGTTAGATGATGCAAGAAAGGAATTCTCGGCTGTCATAGAATCATCACCCGGGGATAAAGTTGCAATCCGCTATCTCAGAGATATCGAAGCTGAAATCTCCACGTGTAAGGGCGATGCCAGACGCAGGACTATAGATCGCCTGAATCAATTCCGAGAAGCTATACACAAAAGATTTAATCCGGCAATCCCCATCGAAAGCCCGGCAGGAGACCGCTGATATTCAGCAGGGGGCATTATTGAGCGATCTTGAGAAAAGAATAGAAAGCCTCCAGCGTACCATGAGGTTGAAGCGGGTCGACGCATTACTGGTTCTCAATATGCGGAATATAAGGTATCTGACCGATTTCACGGGCTCTTCGGCCTTCATGCTTGTCGCCCGTGAAAGGACGTTTTTCTTTACCGATTTTCGATATAAGGAGCAGGCCGAAAATGAGGTCAAATATTCCGAACTGGGGTTCGAAAAAGGCAAGAGAATACCTATCATTGGGAATTTGATTAAGAAGGTTGGCATTAAGGTTTTGGGTTTCGAGGCGAGCATTTCTTTCGATTTCTATGATGCCTTAAGGAGATTGCCAATAACTCTTACGCCGCTAAGCGGCCTTATTGAACAACTGCGTCTCGTGAAGGATCACTATGAGTTGGAAAAAATTAAAGAGGCGATCCAGCGGGCTCAAGAAGCATTCATCGCAACAAAGCCTCGGATTAAGTCGGGCGTCACCGAGAGGGCTGTTGCACTCCGACTAGAAGAGGAACTTAAGAAAAGGGGATGCCGGCGCATACCTTTTGATATAATAGTCGCTTCGGGAAGGCATTCCTCAATGCCTCATGCCGGACAGACAGATAAGAAGCTCGAAAAAGGAGATTTTGTTATAATTGACTGGGGCGGCGAGGCTGGCGGATATTATTCGGATATGACGAGAACAGTGCTGCTCGCAGGTCCTGATACTGGCCGGAAGAAAAAGATTTATAATATCGTCAACCGGGCCCGTGAAAAAGCAATTCACGAGGTCAGGGAGGGCGTCAAGTCCTCTGATGTCGATGCAGCTGCCAGAAAGTTTATCAATGATGCTGGCTACGGGGACTATTTCGGTCACGGGACAGGCCATGGCATAGGGCTAGATGTACATGAAGACCCCCGCATCTCCTGGATGCGGCGAGAACCTCTTTCGAGCGGTATGGTCTTCAGCATTGAACCGGGCATATATGTCCCTGGGTTAGGCGGTGTACGCATAGAAGACCTCGTGCTTGTTGAAGGCGATAAGGGTAGGCTGTTGACGACACTCAGTAGAAAACTCGAAATAATAAATGGGTAACATCGAAATTTGGAGGATGAATTGATCAGTACGGCTGATTTCAGAAAAGGAGCAAAAATAGAGTACAAGGGGGAACCCTGCGAGATAGTCGATTTTCAGCATGTGAAGATGGGAAGGGGCGGTGCAGTTATCAGAACGAAGCTTAGGAGCCTCAAGACTGGCAATGTCCTTGAAGATACTTTCAGATCGGGAGAAAAATTCGACAGTCCCCAACTTGAAGAAAAGAAGATGCAGTACCTTTATGAGCAGGATGATTTGCATTACTTCATGGATATCGAAACCTTCGAACAGATTCCCCTGACCGAATCTCAGCTTGGTGATGCGAAGAAATTCATCAAGGAAAATATGGTGGTATCCATACTTTACTACAAGGAACAACCGATGAGCGTCGAGCCGCCCATGTTCGTAGAGCTTGCGGTCGTCGAAACGGAACCTGCCTTCAGGGGTGACACAGCTTCCGGCAGTAACAAGCCTGCCAAGCTTGAAACGGGTGCGGTGGTCAAGGTCCCATTTCATATCATGATAGGGGATATCCTCAAGATCGACACCAGGACCTGTGAATATATAGAGAAGGTGAAGTAATAACTGTTCGTGTTCTTGGCCGGTTTTTGAGCGGCGACATACGGTTGATTACGGGTAATCGAATCGGAGGAACTAAATGGAACATGAAGATTTGAAGGAATTGATAGGATTACTGAAGGACACTGATATCACTGAACTTCAGGTCGAAAAAGAAGGGGTCAAAATAAAGATCAGAAGGGAGAAATTCTTCGGACATCTTGAATTTACACAACCTACCTTTGGGGAGAAGAAGACAGTTAAGGAAGAGGTAGTCATTCCCGAGGCGGTGAAATTTTTCACGGTAGCCTCGCCGATAGTCGGTACTTTTTATCGGGCATCAGCCCCTGATGCGGCCCCATTTGTGGAAGTCGGTGCAAAAGTGAAGAAAGGCCAAGTGCTTTGTGTCATCGAGGCCATGAAACTTATGAACGAAATAGAGAGTGAAATCGAGGGAGTGATCGAGAGGATACTCGTAGATAACAGCCATCCCGTCGAGTACGGCGAACCGCTATTCCTTATCGATCCTGCGGAGTAGTCATGGCACTCTTCAAGAAAATACTTATTGCAAATAGAAGTGAAATTGCAGTCAGAATCATACGTGCCTGCAAGGAACTCGGGATAAAGACAGTTGCAGTTTTCTCCGATATCGAAAGGGAGGCGCTCCATGTGCGGTACGCGGATGAGGCCATCTGCATAGGACCGGCTGTGTCGGCCCAGAGCTACTTAAATATCCCTGCAATTCTGAGCGCGGCGGACGTTACTGATTCGGAGGCGATTCATCCCGGTTACGGTTTTCTCTCCGAAAATCCCCATTTTGCCGAGGCCTGTGCTACTTCAGGGATAACTTTTATCGGCCCTACAGCGGATAATATCAGGATCGGTGGGGACAAGGCCAAGGCGCGCCAGGTGATGAAGAGAAGGGGTATCCCAGTAGTTCCAGGCAGCGATGGTCCTCTTCTTTCGGAAGAGGCTGCAATTAAGACGGCAAAGAAAATAGGGTTCCCAGTGCTCTTTAAGGCTTCCGCCGGTGGCGGAGGGCGGGGTATGCGGGTCGTGCGCGAAGAGCAGGAACTCGAGCAGGCCTTTCATATGGCTAAGAGAGAAGCCCTGGCAGCGTTTGGTAATGGCGAGCTATATGTGGAAAAATACCTGCCTTCCATCCGCCACATCGAGGTTCAGATCATTGCCGATGCAAAGGGAGATGTCATACATCTAGGTGAAAGGGATTGTTCGATACAGAGAAGACACCAGAAGCTGATAGAAGAGTCTCCTTCCCCAATATCGACCGAAAAATTCCGCAAGAGGATCGGAGAGCTTGCCATAAGGGCAGCAAAAGCTATGAAATATAGGAACATCGGAACCATCGAGTTCATAGTCGACCAGGAACAGAATGTCTATTTCATGGAAGTTAATACCAGGGTCCAGGTAGAGCACCCAGTCACTGAAGAACTGACGGATGTGGATATTATAAAGGAACAGATCAGGATTTCAGCAGGAATGCCGCTCTCATACAAACAGAACCAGATTCGTGCTTCGGGTCATGCAATAGAATGCAGGATAAATGCGGAAGATCCAGACAAATTCATCCCATCGCCTGGCAGGATAACTTTTTTCCTGCCTCCTGGCGGCCCAGGGGTTAGAGTTGATAGTTCTGCATATCCCGGCTGCTTGGTTCCGCCGCATTACGATTCGTTGATAGCAAAGCTCATCGTGCGCGGCAAGACGAGAGAGGAGGCCATATCCCGAATGAATAGGGCACTTGACGAATTCAGGGTCGAGGGCATCAAGACGACGATCCCGTTTCATAAAAAGATATTCAACCATCCTGACTTTATCAAAGGTAACTTCAATACAGATTTTATCGAGAAGATCTCCATGGGCAAGATAGGTAATGGATCAGTTGCGTCAACTAATGGAGATGCCGAAAAAGCTTAGCGCGATATGTTTCATTACTCCCGACTCGGAAGATGCTGAAACGGTCGAATTGGCGGTTCGAACCGCACTAGAGGCTGGCATAATGTGGGTCCAGTATAGGAGAAAAACCGGGACGCGCGGACAACTTTACAATGAGGCTAAAAAGCTTCGTGACTTGACTGCCCAGTTTGGTTCACTGTTCATTGTCAATGACTATGTTGATATAGCCCTAGTAGTCGGTGCTGACGGGGTCCACGTGGGGCAGGACGATCTACCCCTCAGGGAAGCGCGTAAGATAATGGGCGGGGAGAAGATCATCGGCGTTTCTACCCACAATATTACTGAAGCGTTGGAAGCAGACAGAGGAGGAGCTGACTATATAGGCTTTGGAACTATTTTTCAGACTGCTACGAAAGCCACAGGGGCACCGAAAGGTCCGGGCGCGATCGCTGAAATAAAGCGTGCTGTATCGATACCGGTTGTTGCCGTAGGCGGGATAAATCCTGACAACGTGACAGAGGTTTTTAAGGGTGGCTGTGATAGTGTGGCTGTATCGTCAGCGATATCCCGGGGCGAAATCACAGCAAACGTTGTTGACTTCCTGTATAATAGACGCCAATAAGTGGTAAGGAGCAGAAAGCCTTCCGGAAGGCCTCTAAAATTGACAATCGCTTGTAATCAGTGATATATTTTGGTTACAAGAAGAAAAGCTGGTTAATCATTTGTAATTGGCGTGCCGCTTTTGAGCTTGGTGGTTGCAATAGCAAAAAATCCCTAGTACGAGGAGAGGGAAGATGGCAAAAGAGAAGATTGTCGTCATAGATGACAGCCCAATTGTCAGAAAACTCGCCGAACTGGCCCTTGAAGAAGAGGGCTATAAGGTATACACGGCCGAAGACGGTGAAGAGGGGCTGCGGATTTCCGAGGAAGTGCGACCTTCAGTCATCCTTGTCGATTTCATTATGCCTCGTATCAGCGGATATCAATTCTGCAAATCGGCGAGAGAGAACGAACTGCTTAAGGACATCCCGATAATCCTTATCACGGGTAAAGGTGAAGATGTCGGCAAGAAGTTTGAGGAAAAGTTCGGTGTCGTGGATTATTTTATCAAGCCGTTTAAATCGGAAATGCTTGTCGAGAAAGTTAACTCAATAGTTAACGCTCAAAGACAGCTGCTTGGTGAATATACCGAAGTCGTTGAAGCGGGTGAAGCGGTAGCGGAGCCTCTAGGGGAAATGCCTGCTTTTTCGTTAGAAGAAACAGGTGGTGGCGAGGGGACCGCATTAGAAGCTGCCGAGATAATGGAATTTCCAGAAACCTCGACGCTGTCTTTCGATGCGGAAGAAGCGCCTAGTGAAGCTGAACCCGGTGGCACCGAGACAGCTGAAGAAGTGCCGGAATTCTCTTTTGAAGTTATCGATAATCCAAAAGAGCCAGAGATATCTCATCAGGAGCCAGCTTACGAACTGGATTTAGGAGCGCCTTCATTTGATTTCAATCTCGCAAAGCTTACAGCCCAGGATATAGACCTGCTTGAAGAGCAGAAGATTAGTACGCCTGCTATACCAGTTATGCCGGAGGCATATGATTTCGAGGCGATTCAGCAGCTTCAAGGGGCCGATGCTGCGGAAGAGATCGTGGAACCGTTACCCGGACCTGCTGCAGTCATGGATCATGCGAGTGTTACTGGTATTGCAAGTGTGGTTGACGGTATTATGAGGAGATATTTTACAGATGAACTGCCCATGCTGATAGAAAAGGGCATGGAAGACATTTTGAAACAATATGGCATTATCAAACCGTCGACAATACTCATTACTGGAAGTCTTGAAAATATCTGCATGAGGGCTGTTCTGAAACTTGTCTCCGATCAGGAATTAACCGGTAAATTATTTGTCATTTCGACAAGCGGCAGTGCAGAGATATATTTTGCTAATGGGTTGGTTGTTTATGCCCTTACAAGTAAGCGTGGCAAGGCCTTGGCATCCAGCCGATTAGCGCCGGGCTCAGGGCTCTCTGCCGAAACGTTAATCGATCTTCACGAAGGAATTTTGGAAGCGGTGTCTATGATCTCCGACCTCAAGGAAGGAAACTTTTTCTTCGAGAAGATGGCATTGCCGGCCGCTCTGGGCGACATCTACCAAAGAAAGGATGTGACCGTTCTTCTCCTGGAGAGCATGAGAAAAGGTGAGGGGAAGGCTGGAAATGAAGGGTTGGGTAACCAAGATAGTGTTTATGTGCAAGCAATGAGCGACTCGGCGGCTAAAGGTTGTGAACTGACTGATGAGGAACAGCTGATTTTTACTCTTGCAGATGGCCAAAGAAGCGCCACCAGCATTGCTGCGCTTAGCGGAGTAGAGTTGACGCATACCCTGATGATTCTTGACAGACTGACTAAGGCCCGGATTCTCAGAAATCAAGGAGGCTTTTGATGGCGAAGATTCTTATCGCTGAGGACAGTACTACGGACTTGAAGTTTATAGAATCGATACTCTTGGACAAAGGTCATCAAATTAGCATCGCCAAAGACGGCGAAGAAGCAGAAAAGATAATTAAGAGCCAATCCTTTGACATTATTATCCTAGATGTTGTGATGCCGAAGAAAAACGGTTTTCAGCTGTGTCGCCTGATAAAAAAGGATGAGAAGCTAAAAACGACGCCAGTTATAATGGTAACATCTAAGAGTCAGGAGGCGGACAAGCTCTGGGGCAAGCAGCAGGGCGCCGATTTCTACCTTACTAAGCCGTATGAACCCACTGAACTGCTTTTTGCGGTCAACAAATTTCTGAGCAGATGAAAAAAGAAGGCATGCACGACGGTACGATGGGCGAAAGGACTTACTGTGTTTTTGGGGTAGGAGAGCGGGAGTTTCTATTGCCTGCAGAAGATGTCCGAGAAGTGGTGGACATCTCAAGAATTTTCCCGATACCCGGAGCGCCCGATTACGTGTATGGAGCTCTGCCCCTCAGAGGGAAAATCGTCCCTGCTGTGGATCTTTCAAAGATATATCCGATAGAAAAACCATCTTATTCATCTCCCAAGCTTTTGATCATCGAAATCGAGAATGAAAACATAGGTTTTCTTTCGGAGACTTCTCCTTTTTTCGTGACCTTCGACGATGACATAGTGGTCGACGATCTCATCGACATCAAGAGTTTCTTCGATACCTATCGCATTAAGATAATGGGTTATGGGAAAAATTGACCGTTCAGAACTGCTCGAGTACTTTCTCGCCGAAGCGGAAGACTATCTTAATATTCTGAGTCACGGTATTCCTGAACTTGTCACTACAACTGATAGGAATGTCCTGCTGGACGAGCTCTTTAGGGCGGCCCATACACTTAAGGGTGCCGCTGCTATCGTTAGGCTGACTGTTACTAGCCAAATTGCCCACTCAATGGAGGATATCCTCGAAACTTTCAAAAACGGGCAGCTTGAGGTAGAAAAGGACGTTATCGACCTGTTGCTCTCGATGCTCGATGCCATTGCGCTAATCGTAAGGGATATTTCCACAGGCAAGGGAGAGCGTGAAGGGATCGAAAAGCAATTTACAGAGCGTGTTGCAGAAGTGCTGGCTCGGGCAGAGGGGCTTGAAAAAGAAGCCGCATTCGAGTTGGCTGAGGCAGATAAAATGTCAGAGGCTTCGCCTGCTCCGGCCGAAGAAAGCGAAGTAATTGCTGCGCAACTCGAAGCTGTGACAGGGGCTGTTAACCCGCCAGCTGCGCCATATGAGCATAATGAACCGGCAGCACCTGCTATAGTCTATGAGCAGGTCGATTATCCGGTCGGGAGGAGAAAAGACGATGTTGAGTACTTTTTCGGCAACTTCGTAAGAATAGATCTGAAGAAGATCGAAGAGATGTTTAACCTCATCAGCGAAGTTACGATCATGAAGAACCACATGATGAAGAAGACAAAGGAGGCAGGCGATGTTTCGGAGGCTGTGCTCTTTGGGGGCAAGAAACTGCTAGAAGAGGTAAACACCTTTGCAGAGCGTCATGCTTACACGATCACCGACAATGTAAAATATATCGATCCCCTCTTTTCCGAATTTGGCGAACTTGAGTTCGACCGCTATGATGAGCAGAATCTCTTTTCTCGGAAGCTTCAGGAGATGACTGAAGATATAACCGAAGCTCTAAAGGAACTGATGCAGTTCTATAGCGACTTCCAGGAAGACATCAAGTCTCTTGATAAAATTGTACGCTTCCTGAGATCGGACCTGTCTGATTCCAGAATGATCGATATTGGCAGGCTGTTTCAGCGCTTTGTCAGGCCAATTAAGGAATTGGCGCGCGAGCACGACAAACGGATCGATTTCCAAATGGCCGGACAGAGTACGAAGATCGACCGTGTGATATTTGAAAACCTTTTCGATCCCTTAATGCATATGATCAGGAACTGCGTGAGCCACGGTATTGAAAAAGGTGACGAACGCATCAGGCATGGTAAACGCAGAGAGGGCATGATTTCGCTCTCTGCCCGTCGTGAGGGCATCAACATCATAATCGAAATCAGGGATGACGGCGTTGGCATTGATACGGAGAAGGTTCTTGGCGCGGCGGTGAATCAGGGTCTAGTTAAACCTGGGGCGAAGCTCTCGAGGGAAGAGATTCTCACTCTTATATTCCTTCCGGGCTTTTCAACTGCTGGCGTTACAGATATGACGTCAGGTAGGGGCGTGGGCATGAATGCCGTTCGCAGTCAGATATCCAATATCAATGGCACGATAGAAATGAACACTGAAGTCGGCAAGGGGACGACTTTTCGGATAAGGGTTCCTTCTTCCCTGGCGATTACGAATGTAATCGTCTTCAGCTATGGAGCGATTGAGTTTGTAATGCCGACCAGCCTTATAGAAGAGGTTGTCCAGTATGAACCCGTTGAAAACAGGTCCGAAGACTCTGATGATACTACGACTATGGTTAATCACCGCGGTACGCCGATTCATGCCAAAAAACTGTCGGAAGTGTTTTATATAGCAGGCAACGGCCATTCGGACAAAAAGGATAACTTCGTCATTGTCTGCAGTATCTCTAATAAAAAGGTTGGACTTATTGTCGACAATGTTCTTGTTCAGGAAGAGGCGATCATCAAACCTGTTAACAAGTTCCTCGACGGTCTATCAATCTACTCCGGCATTACAATATCAGGTGAAGGGCAGATCCGTCTCGTGCTGAATCCTCTGAAAATATTTGAAGAAGAGACAAGGTCTTTCATGATTACGCCACCTGAAGTGGAAAGCTTTGAAGGCAGGCGAGTCCTCGTCGTCGATGATTCCTTGAGTGTGCGGAAGTACCTGAGCGCATTCTTGACAACTAGGAATTTGAAGGTTTACTCGGCTTCAAACGGTGGCGAGGCCTTAAAGGTGCTCGAAGAAAACGAAGTGGATCTGATTATCACCGACCTCGAGATGCCGATCATGCACGGATACGAGCTTGTAGGCAGGATACGGGCATCCAACCAATGGAAGCGAATTCCTATCATCGTTCTTACATCGCGCAGCACAAGCAAGCACAAGGAAAAAGCGCTTGAGTTGGGTGCAGACGAATATCTTGTCAAGCCATTTGACGAGAATGGCCTTATGCAAAGTCTGAAGAAGTTTTCATTGCTGCCTGCTTGAAATTCGAGCTGCCGTTTGCCAAAACAAGAAACGGTGCATATCGTGGATAATGACATGCACCGTTTCTTGTTTTGGGATGGTGTCTTAGAATTTGAACCGTTCCGTCGAGGTTATAAGGAAGTTTGAAGAATCTGATAGCGCGGTCGAAAGTTCATTAAGATCGCGGACAACATTCAAAACATCCTGAGATATGCGTTGGACCTCTTCCATCGAGAGCGCGACTTTTGTCGTAATGCCGGTCTGTTCTGTTGTTGCTGAATCGATTTCAGAAGTTATGGAACCTATATTCTTGATGATGGTTTCTATTTGACCGAAGATAGTCCCGGTATCGCTTGCCATGTTAGTTTCCATTTCAACATAGTTTGTCTGCTCTTCGAGGTGTTTTGTGACGGTGGATGCCTCTGATTGGATCGCTCCGATTATATCGCCGATCTGTTTCGTTGACTTCGATGACCTTTCAGCGAGTCCCCTGATTTCATCGGAGATGATGACGAAGCCTTTTCCCTGTTCTCCTGCCCGAGCAGCTTCTATAGAAGCATTCAGGGCCAGCAGGTTGGTGCGATTGGCGATTTCAGATATCAACTGGGAAATTATTCCGATTTCCATCAGCTTTTCTGACAGCAGTTTCATCCTCTTATTGATAGCCTGAACGGTTACACGAATCAGTTGCATACCGTTGATGGAGTCAGCGATTATCTTGCTGCCTCTGTTTATCGCCATGAAGGCGTCATCAGATATCTGCCGGGCGACCTTTGTTTTTTCGGCTATCTGCAAGGCAGAGTTTGCAGAGGTTGTGACCGCCTCTGAAGCCATCTTAACTTCCATTTTTTGCATTTCGGCACCAGCCTCGAGTTTGGCGATAATCTCGGCAAGGACATGGCTTCGGCTGTTGGCATCTCCGGCTGATTTCTGGACTTCCTTAATGAGGTTGGAAAGACCCTCAACCATGAGGTTAAAGGCGTCGGCAAGAGATCCAAATACATCAGGCGTCACCTCGGCTTGCTGGCTCAGGTCACCCTCGGAGGCGGCACTAAGGATGTTAAGAAAGCGGATAATGTCGTTTTGCATCGTTTTTTTCTCGTCCTCGGTCTGGATTAGTACCCCGAGCTTGTCCATCGTCTCGTTAAAGGTTTCTGCAATGTCGTAGAACTCATCTCGGGATTCAATCTTGATCCTAGCGTTATAGTTGCCCTTCTTGACGTTGTTCATGGCGGATTCTATCGCAGCAAGAGGCTGGACGACACTTTTTCGGTACCATAGAAAGTTAATAAGAGAAACCAGTGCAAGGGCGATGACAAGAAAAATAAGCACTCTGTTCCTCACCTTTACTATCTCGCCTGAAACGTCATCTATATAAATTCCACTGCCGATGACCCATCCCCAAGGCTTGAAAAGCTTTACAAAAGATATCTTTGGAATGGGTTTTACCTGCCCTGGTTTCGGCCATTCGTAGTCGACAAAGCCTTCACCCTTGTCTTTGCAGACATTCACCATCTCGACAAACAATTTCTTGCCTTTCGGATCTTTGTAATCACTCAAATCCTTGCCGTCAAGGTCTGGTTGGAATGGATGCATTAGCATCTTGGGTTGCATGTCATTAACCCAGATATAATCGTTGTCCGTGTAACGAAGGCCGTTGATCCTGGTAAGCGCCCTGAGTTGAGCTTCCTGAACGCTGAATTCTCCCTTCTGCGCTCGCTGCTCATACTCTGTAACGAGAGAATAGGCTATATCAATTATGTTTTTCGTTGCTGTCCTCTTCTCCTCGATTAGTTTATTCTGCATCATAGGAAGGAAATAGAACAGCACGCCAAGTACGAAGATCAGTATGGTAATGACTGAAATGCCGATAATCTTTGTAGAGATTTTCCAATCCTTGAAGCTGAATGATGCCATGATGACCCTCTCCTGGAGGCAGATTTTTTATAATGTTACTGAGTCTTTGCCTTGACTTTATCAACACTTTTGTCGATTATGTCAATATAGTCGGCTTTCGTTCCGCTCATATCCCGGTATTGTATGCGAATGCCGAAAAAAAGGACCTAAGACCAAAATCAATAAACTGTGCCGCCCCCAGTCGAAATTTGAAATGTTGCATCCGCCTATCGCCAATGTAATTATTAAAAGCGTGGGGGCAACGAAAAATGGTCGTGCCGCAAATAGTGACATATCTCTTGTTAAGGCTCTGTTTCTCCACCACTTCCCCCGTGTATTTATACTTTTAAGAGAATGAAACGGCAAGCCGAGACGCAATGTCAAATACTACACTAACCCACCGCGTTTGTCAATGGCGGAAACAGGTAAAATGCAGCATTATCAATCCTCGAAGGATACCCGTAGCACCTCTTCAATTGAAGTTACTCCTTCCATCACTTTTCCGACACCGCTCCGGCGAAGGCTCGCCATTCCGAGACTCATCGCTTCACGCTTGATATCAATGGCCGACGCTCCCTGGAGAATTAACTCCTTCAGAGCATCTTTGACCGGCATCACCTCATATAGTGCAATTCTTCCGCGATACCCCGTATTGTTGCAATTAGGGCAGCCTGCGCCTCTATAGCTTGTGAATTTGCCGATCTCTTCGGGAGGAAATCCAATCTTGTGAAGAGCAGCGTCAGACACCTTGTGCTCTTCCTTGCAATTGGGACAAATCTTTCGTGCAAGTCTCTGGGCCACTATTAGGACTACAGATGACGAGACGAGAAAGGGTTCGATGCCCATGTTTACGAGCCTCGTTACAGTGCTTGGTGCGTCATTGGTATGGAGCGTGCTCAGGACCAGATGGCCTGTTAGGGCAGCCTTCACCGCTATCTCCGCGGTCTCGAAGTCTCTTATTTCACCGACCATTATTATATCTGGATCCTGTCTCAAAAAAGACCTGAGGGCTGCAGCGAAAGTAAGCCCTATATCCTCCTTCATCTGCACCTGGTTGATACCGAAGAAGTTGTATTCGACAGGGTCCTCAGCGGTCATAATATTGACACCAGGCTTGTTTATCCTTTGCAGTGCCGAATAGAGGGTAGTAGTTTTTCCGCTTCCGGTAGGTCCTGTGACTAAGATCATACCGTAGGGCTTTTCTATTGCATCCAGAAAATCTTCAAGCGGCTTTGGGTCAAAGCCGAGTTTAGATAGGTCGAGTTGCAGGCTCGATTTGTCGAGAATTCTGAGGACGACCTTTTCGCCATAAAGGGTGGGCAGCGTCGACACACGAAAGTCGACCTCTTTTTTCTTGCCGAACTTGAGTTTAATCCTTCCATCTTGGGGCAGTCTTCTTTCTGAAATATCAAGGTGAGCCATGATTTTAATTCTGGAGATTATGGCGTTCTTGATTTTGGTAGGCAGTCTCAGGCCGGAATGGAGTACCCCGTCAACGCGATACCGCACCCGCAGCATTTCTTCGGACGGTTCTATGTGGATATCGCTGGCCCTAGACCTGAGGGCGTTGAACATGACGTTATTTACTAGCTTGATTATCGGGGCATCAACGTCTATCTTACCTAATGCATCTTCTTCGTCCTCGACTACGGTAATCTCATCGAGTGCGTTGCCGATAACTTTGGACAGATCTTCTTCAATGAATGTTTTTTCTTCGTCGAGGTCCTTATCTTCCAAGCGCCTTTCATCGGTGATATAATTCATTTCCTGGATGAATGCACTATCTTCAACGAGGTTGTTCTTTGCCTCAACAGATGGCGGTGTTTGGACAGCGGCCTGACCGTTAGCGGATGCACTAGGAGTTTGACGCGGCGCAGGCATTCGTTTGTTATTTTCGGCTTTGTCCTTTGATGTATATTGTTCCTCTATAGTGTTCATTACGGCTGATTCTGAAGCTACATAAAGACGCAGCTTCATTCCGGAAAGAAAACGAATATGGTCTATTGCGAAGTTGTTCGAAGGGTCTGCAATTGCGATCTTCAGTTCGCCTGCCGCGTATGAAAGTGGGATGAGCTGACATTTTTTTGCTGTATCATAAGGAACAAGTTTTAATGCCGTCTTGTCTATCGTGGTAGCGGCGAGGTTGACAGGTGGAACGCCGTACTGTTTGCTTAGGATCATCGTAAGGCTTTCTTCGCTGATGAATTTAAGCTTAAGCAGGACGGTGCTTAACTTCTGACGTTCCCGTTTCTGAACCACCAGCGCTTCGAGAAGTTGCTCCTCTGTAATAAGTTTTGATTGAAGCAGGAGGTCGCCTAACGAAGATGCCCCAACAATTCCCATAATTTACAATAACCTAATCCCCTTATATTGTCAAACTCAAGTACTATTTATATCGGCACCCGCTAAAAAATCTTGACAACTCTCAGTGGGGCGGTGAAAATATACAGGTTTTCATAAATACCGCTGTTGTCAATAATCCAGAAATGCGGGAGGCAGAAATGTCTGTTTCGAGTGCAACCAGGTTATTTGCTGTAGTCCTTGCAGTTGTAGTTTTAGTCAGCGGATGCCAAAAGAAGGAAAAGGCGGTCGAGGTGGGCATTGCAGGTCCGATGACAGGATCGGACGCAAAAATGGGAACCGATTTCAGAAATGGCGCCTCCATTGCAATTGAAGAATGGAACACTGCCGGAGGAGTACTCGGCAGTAAGATAGAAGCCGAAATCGAAGACGACCAGTCCGATCCCAAGCAGGCTGTGGCTGTTGCAAACAAGCTTGTTAATCAAGGGGTTATCGGCATTATCGGCCACTTTAACTCGAGTTGTTCGATTCCGGCATCGGATGTTTACGAGCGTGCTGGCAAGCCCATGATTACGCCGGCATCGACTAACCCGCTGCTCACAGAGAGAGGATATAAAGGAGTATTCAGGATATGCGGGACCGACAATCAACAGGGCAAGGTGGCTGCTCAGTTTGTGCGGGAAAAACTCAAACTCCAAAGGGTAGCTGTCCTTCACGATAAGACCACCTATGGACAGGGCTTGGCAGATATCTTCAAGGATAATCTAGGCAAAGGAATAGAAGTAGTGTATTATGGCGGTATTACAAGGGGTGACAAGGATTTCAAGACTGTCTTGACATCGATTAAAGAGAAAAGCCCGGAACTGATTTATTTCGGCGGTATTTATGCCGACGCCGGATTGCTCGTTAAGCAGGCGAGAGAAATCGGACTAAATGCGCCTTTTATGAGTGGAGACGGTACAATCGATCAGAAGTTTGTGGAGATTGCCGGCGAGAAAGCAGCCGAGGGAACCTATCTCACCTTCAGCCCCGACCCCGCGCATATCCCGGCCGCCAAGGATTTTATAGACAAATACAAGAAGAAGTACGGTGAACTTGGACCTTACTCGATTTATGCATACGTGGCTGTCAACATTCTCTTGGATGCAGCAAAAGAGGCTGGGTCGGCCGACGGCAAGATGGTGATTGATAAACTCAGGTCTAAGGAGTTCATTACTGCTTTTGGCAAGATTAAGTTCAACGAGAATGGAGATGTGGCCCAGGCGCCTTACATCGTATGGATTACGAGGAACGGCAAGTTTGAAGAGTTCTGAGAAAACAGGTACAGAGATGCGGGGGCGGAGTTGGAGCCGCCCTTGCATTTGACTTTGGGGCGCCGAAGCAAGTATAATTTCGTTTCTGGAAATTATTGATTCGGAGGTAATAATGGGTACTTATACCACCTATAATCCGCACAACTCGAGACGAAAAAAGACACACGGGTTTCTTACGAGGATGAGCACCAAGGGCGGCAGAAGAATATTGAAAAACAGAAGAGCCAAGGGAAGAACCCGTCTGGCGGGTTGATTGCCGTAGTGAGGGCTTTCCTGATAGCGCTTATAAGGCTTTACAGATATATGATATCACCGTTGCTGCCCGTGAGTTGCAGGTTCGTTCCTACATGTTCCGAATATTCCCTTGAAGCAGTGAAAAGATATGGGGTTCTCAGGGGCGGCCTGCTCTCTGTAAAAAGAATTTTGAAGTGTCACCCTTTCCATCCTGGCGGATGCGACCCGGTACGATAGGGAGGGGAATAGAGGACCTGCCATGGAAAAGAATACGCTGATCGCCATAGTCTTATCTATTTTTGTTCTTATAGGGTTTCAATACTTTATAAAAGAAACTACTCCGCCGCCTCCAACACCGCAACAGGAAGTCGCCAAGGCAGAACAAAAGGCGTCTGAGAACGCGCCAGCCAAGTCCGAACCCGTATCGACGATTCCGGCTGTCAAGACCGAACCGAAGGCACCGGAGAAAACCATAACTGTGGAAACCGATCTTTACAAGGCGGTATTGAGTTCCAGAGGGGCAACGATAAAACAACTAGAGCTGAAACAATATAAAGACGATAGAGGGGCACCGATCATATTTAAAACCAGTGAAGCACTGGCGCCTTTAGCCATTGGGCGCGACGAGGGCTTCCAGTTTGCCGACGCCGATTTTTCGACTGCTGGATCTAATATTAAGCTCGATGCAGCCTCTAAACGGGCTGACCTGGTTTTCGAATACAACTCCGATAGCATCCTTATCCGGAGGACATTCACTTTCAATCAGGGTGATTATGCTATAGCGCTGAAAGATGAAGTCAGAGGGATTGATTCCTATGTCATTACCATAGGCAAGGATTTCGGCATTATCGAAAAAACAGGGGCCAAGCATGCAGGGCCGGTTATTTTAAAGGATGCTGACAGGATAGAGCCGAAGATCAAGGACCTTTCCGAGGTGAAGGTATATAAGGATGGGATAAAGTGGATCGCCCAGGAAGACAAATATTTCACCTCCTTTATCGTGCCGAAAACCCAGATTGAAGAAGCACATGCATGGGCTAGGGATAACGATGCCATGGTTGATCTGAGGATGAAGAGCGGCGAGAACTCTTACTTGGTATACGCCGGTCCCAAGGAATATGACATCCTTGAAAAATACAGCGAAGGCATGGAGCACGTCATCGATTTTGGTTTTTTCTCGATTATCGCAAGGCCACTCTTCTGGTTTCTAAAGTTCCTGTACGGGCTGTTTCATAATTACGGTGTTGCAATCATACTGCTGACGATTATCACGAGGATTCCCTTCTTTCCGCTGATCAGCAAAGGGCAGAAGTCTATGAAGAAACTAGCTGCGATACAACCGAAGATGGCTGAGATCAGGGAGAAATACAAGAATGATCCCCAGCGGATGCAGAAGGAAATAATGGATCTTTACAAGACAAACAAGGTGAGTCCGATGGGAGGATGCCTTCCAATGCTCCTGCAGATGCCCGTTTTTTTCGCTTTATATTCGATACTCTCAACTGCAATAGAACTGAGACAGGCGCCATTCATGCTCTGGATAACTAACCTTGCCGCACCGGATACGCTTTTTGGCCATATACCACTTGGCATCCCGTTTTTTGGTGGTTTCGCACTCGGGCCGCTGCCGCTGGTGATGGGGGCAACCTCATTCATACAGCAGAAGATGACTCCGTCAGCTGCCGATCCGAAGCAGCAAAAAATCATGATGATCATGCCGATCATGTTTACCTTTATATTCCTCAATTTCTCGTCTGGGCTCGTGCTGTACTGGCTTGTCAACAATATACTGAGCATTGCGCAGCAGTTCTATATCAACAAGAAGTCGGATTAATTCTAATGATTCCTCTTCTCTCGTCTTCTCTCGTCTCCTCATATAGAGGCAGAGAGAAGGGGAATCATTTCCTTTGGTAATGTCTCTTGAACTTTCCTGATGATACTATAGCAGCGGTGTCGACGTCTCCCGGCGAGGGAGGCATCGGCATCGTCCGCGTAAGCGGCAAAGAAGCTATCTTGATAGCAGACCGAATTTTTGTTTCGCCCGCAGGCAAGTTGCTCTCCAGTGTGAGCTTACGATCTGTCATTTACGGCTTCATCAAAGACCCCAATACGTCCGAAAAGATCGATGAGGTGATCGTAGTGGTTATGAAGGCTCCGAAGACTTATACGCGTGAAGACGTGGTCGAGATCAATTGTCACGGAGGCCTGCTCCCCCTTCGACGCATCCTCGATATAGTGATCAATCAAGGGGCAAGACCTTCCGAACCTGGCGAATTTACACGGCGCGCCTTTCTCAATGGACGAATCGACTTATCCCAAGCAGAGGCAGTCATAGATGTTATAAAGGCCAAGACAGTACAGGCAGAGAGGATGGCACTGCAACAACTTGAAGGAAGGCTTTCTGCGGAAATAACGGTCTTGAGGGATAGAGTTGCCGAGTCATGCGCACTTGTAGAGGCATACATAGATTTCCCCGAGGAAGAGGTTGAACTGCCTGATAGTGCCGGTTTTATCTCCTCGATGCAAGACATCCTAGAGCGCCTCTTAGCACTTAGTCGTAGCTTCAATGAAGGAAGGTTATTCCGCGATGGCGTGGCTATGGCGATTGTCGGAAAGCCGAATGTCGGTAAGTCATCTCTTCTTAATACACTTCTTAAACAGGATCGTGCTATCGTTACCGATTTGCCGGGGACCACAAGGGACATCATCGAGGAAAGCCTGAATATCGATGGCATCCCAGTGCGGATCATGGATACCGCTGGTATAAGGGAAGCCCATGATCTGGCTGAAGCTGAGGGGGTTAGACGAAGTTTTGCCGCCATTGAGTGTGCTGACATAGTCCTTGCCGTATATGATGCATCTTGTGTACTGGATCAGGCTGACCGACAGCTTATCGGAAAAGTGAAAAATAAAAAGACTATTACGGTTTTGAATAAGTGGGACATACACAGTCCTGCATTTGATAGCGGTGATGCAGATTTGAATATTTACTCGGCAGTGAAGATCTCTGCCTTACGAGATGAGGGCATAGATGCCCTAAAAGATGCAATAGTAGTCGAACTTCTTTCGAATAAGGCCATATTGCGGCAGGACGGTGCACCTGACCTACTCATTACTAATGTCAGGCATAAACAGTTGGTGGATAATGCTTTCGTGTCTCTGTCTAAAGCAAAAGAGATCTTTGCAAAGGGCGAACCGCTCGAAGTGACGGCACTCTTTCTGCGCGAAGCGCTTAATAGCCTTGGAGAGATTATTGGTGTCGTGACAACGGACGATATTCTTAATAAGATATTTTCAGAGTTCTGTATAGGTAAATAGGGGCAAGGCAAGCCGTGCCCCTATTTATTGGAAACGTTATTTTTTCTCTGGCACAGGTGCCGTTTCAGGTGCTTTGGTAGTAGATGCTTTTTCTGTAACAGTTGGCTGTGCAGGGGCCGCAGTTTCTGCTCCCCCCAGTTTTATCTTAGCGAAGGTGTCTTTGTTTACCTCCACCTTGTAATTTTTCTTTAGTCCTTCTATGTACTGTTCGATACCGTCTTGTTGTTTCTTTGCCATGAGCTGCTGGCTTAAGCCGCCTTTCACCTTATCGAAATCGAGTGCCGTTCCCTTGATATCGGTTACGACAAGTATATGAATACCATCTTTGAGGGGGACTGGCATGCTTATCTGGTTTTTCTTGAGTCTGAAGGCTACTTTTTCGAGGTCTTGGTTCATCTCGCCTCTCTTGAACATGCCAAGGTCGCCCCCCGACTTAGCAGACGTCTTGTCGATAGAGACTTCGGCTGCAAGCTTATTGAAGGGCTCTCCCTTTTGTAGTCTGTCGTAAACTTTCTTTGCGTCATCCTCGCTTTTGACGACGATCTGGCTCAGCCTTATAGCGGTTGCTTGGACGAATTCATCCTTGTGGGCATCATAGTAGTCTTTGACTTCCTTGTCGGTCACTTGGGGGAGGGTTTTCATCTGCGTCTCGAGAAGGCGTGTAATTAGAGCGTTCTTCTTGATATCTTCAAACTTTCTTTGGAAGTCTTCATCCTTGTCTAGTCCTTTCTTCTTTGCTTCCACATAAAGAAGCTCTTTCTTTACAAGTTCGTCGACTAGGCGTGTCATACCATCCGGACCCTTGAAGAATTCTCTGGCAAATTCAGGCAGAGCATTTACTTCCTGCTCGACGTCTTTGGTCGTAATGACATCGCTATCGATTTTAGCTACAACGTCTCCCTGCTTCTTGCTATCGACCCCTTGGGAGCACGAAGCGAGCAATATCAGGGAAAGCAACAGTACAACATATTTTTTCATATGAAATCTCCTTTTAAACAGTTATCTTCAAATCTAACATATTTCTATTCCATATTGCATTACAGATTTGTTACATTGGGCTTTGGCGCAGATTGTCGACTTGTGGCCGGTGATTCAAAGTAAAAAGCAAATGTTTTGAGAGTACTAATTCAATATTTAAAAACAATTAAACAGCTCGCCGAAGGCGATCATTTGCACAGGAGTTAATTTTTGGGTATTTTACTAAAATAGACTCAGAAGTGGAGTCCTCGGAAACTCTATAGCTCTCACGTATGTGTCGCATAATTCCCTGATATTCATAATATATTAGTGCGTAGCAACTGGTATAATGAAACGGTTATACATCTATGGACTAATTGTTGGAATATACAATGAAGATCGTGGGCGTTGGACAGTGTTCTCTAGATTATCTTGCCCTTGTCGATTCCTTTCCAGAAACCGACACCAAAAGTGAAGTGCTCTTCTGGGTTGAGCAGGGCGGCGGTCCAGTGGCAACTGCTCTAGTAACTCTCGCGAGGTTGGGGGCAGAATGTGCTTTCTATGGTGTTGTTGGCGATGATACGGAGGGAGACAAGATACGGCAATCCTTGATCGATGAGAGGGTCGAAGTTGGCGGGGTTGTCAGACACAGCAATGCCGGTTCGCAAAAAGCCTTCATTGTCATCGAAAAGAGTTCCGGGAAAAGGACAATCTTCTGGAAACGGCCTTCCGGTTCTGAGTTGGAACCGGATGAACTCGGGAGAGACTTTCTTATTGGCGCTGACTTCCTCGTGCTTGATGGGTTAATGTATAAAGCCTCTCTCCATGCGGTTAGGATGGCTAACGCGTTGAACGTACCGGTTATGCTTGATGCCGGCAGTGCGCGCGAGGGGATGATCGACGTCGCGCGTCTCTGCAACTATGTCGTTGCTTCCGAGAAATTCGCTAAGGACATAGGATATGATGGAGATGCTGTAAAATTTGCATCTGTGATTCGAAAGCTTGGCTTCGGGACAACAACCGTTACTCTTGGAGAAAAAGGCAGCATTACCTTCCGACAGGGAGAAATTATTTTAGTGTCTGCTTACGAAGTAGAAGCAGCCGATACGACTGGTGCGGGTGACGTCTTTCACGGTGGGTATGTTTATGGTATCCTGAAAAAATGGGACATCAGAACGGTGGTGTGTTTTGCATCTGCAATGGCCGCGATGAAATGCAGAATGATTGGTGGAAGGGCCGGCATCCCCGCGTTGCGCAGTGTAAAGCGCTTTCTGAAGGTCAGGGGCTTCAATCTGCCAGTGGGTCGGTCCTGATTTAAGGTGCGGCTCTGTGGTACATTAAATATAAAATAATTGCTGCAGAAAGGTTGCGTGAGATGAAAGGTAAAGTCATATCCATCAATATCAGCAAGAATAAGGGTGAACGGAAAACCTCTGTGCCGGAGGCCATTATCAAGGAAAATTATGGGATCGAAGGTGACGCCCACGCCTCATCGGAATGGCACCGCCAGGTGAGCCTGCTGGCTGTGGAGAGTGTCCGAAAGATGCAGGAAATGGGTCTCGATGTTAAGCCAGGTGATTTTGCGGAAAATCTTACAACCGAGGGACTGGACCTTCTGGCTCTTCCCCTCGGCACTAGACTCAGAATTGGCGTGGACGTGATCGGCGAGGTGAGCCAGATTGGAAAGGTCTGTCATACGAGGTGTGCTATTTATGAAAAGGCCGGCGATTGTGTAATGCCCAAGGAAGGAATATTTATCCGGGTCCTCAAGGGTGGCGTCACAAAAGTTGGAGATCAGATAGATGTGGCCTTCCGCGAGAATCTCGACGTTGTAGAGCAAAGGCTGTAATGATAACCGCGGCAGTTCTAACTCTGAGTGACAAGGGATCAAGGGGCGAGAGGACTGACGAAAGTGGTCCTGCCATCGTTGACATCTTTAAAGGAATCGGCGAGGTCAAATTTTACGACATTCTTCCCGACGATCGAGATTTGATAAGGGAACGCCTACTCTTTTATGCCGGTAGGGTCGATCTTATTCTAACGACCGGTGGCACCGGGCTTTCTTCGCGCGACGTGACCCCGGAGGCTACGCGGGATGTCATCGACAGAGAAATACCAGGCATAGCGGAGGCCATGAGGGCAGAGGGGCTCAAGAAAACTGGAACCGCCATGCTCTCTCGAGCCATTGCTGGGGTAAAGGGACAAACTCTAATTATTAATCTCCCGGGAAGCCCTAAGGCTGTCCGTGAAAATCTCGCCGTCATCATCGAGGCCCTGCCTCATGCAATCGATAAGATCAAGGGCGATCAAGGGGATTGTGCACGATGAGAATTTACACAAAATGAATGAAGTTTCATACACACTTGCATTTTTTGCCGGCCTGCTCTCCTTTCTATCTCCTTGTGTGCTGCCTCTTGTTCCGGCGTATGTCTCTTTTATCAGCGGACTTTCCCTTGATGAACTAAGGCATGCTCATCGTTTCACGAAAGGCCTTCGGAGCACTATAGCCTTTGTCCTGGGATTCTCGTCAATTTTTATGGCACTTGGCGCCTCATCCTCCATGCTGGGCACATTGTTCATGGAATACCAGGATTATATACGCATAGGCGGCGGCATCTTGGTCATCATATTCGGAATATTTACAGCTGGTTTCATCAAACTCGACTTTCTCATGAGGGAGAAGAGATTTCACTTTGAAAAACATCCGGCAGGTTTTGTAGGCGCCTTTCTTATTGGGATGGCTTTTGCGGCGGGCTGGACTCCCTGTATTGGCCCGATTCTGGGGACTATATTGATATATGCTGGTTCTCAGGCCTCGGCATCCTACGGGTTAAAGCTGCTTGCTGTTTACTCTCTCGGTCTGGCCGTCCCGTTTATAATCTCGACCGTGGCCATAAATATCTTCTTTTCGTATACCCGTAAGCTTCAGAAATTCATGCGTGGTGTGTCAATCATAAGCGGACTTGTGCTGATAGCTTTCGGTATTATCCTGCTGACGAACAACCTCGGCTGGCTTGCCGGCTTCTTCCCAAATCTGGACATCAAGATATAAACAAAGAAGTGAAGTTTCAGGATATAATAACTAGCTATGAAAGAACGTTATGAATTCGGCGAAATAGAACCGAAGTGGCAGAACTACTGGAGTGATAATAAGGTCCATAAGAGCAAGACCGAT
This sequence comes from uncultured Nitrospiraceae bacterium, assembly GCA_963736105.1. GTDB lineage: Bacteria > Nitrospirota > Thermodesulfovibrionia > Thermodesulfovibrionales > Dissulfurispiraceae > Fen-1308. The sequence continues at coordinate 436,248 of CAVTNL010000002.1, forward strand.
CTGGCGCTCGAGAAATTCTACTGTCTCGAAATGTTTCCCTATCCGTCAGGGAAGATCCATATGGGCCATGTCCGTAATTACGCTATCGGCGACGTAATCGCCCGGTACAAGCAGATGCGGGGAGTTAACGTCCTGCACCCGATGGGCTGGGATGCCTTCGGTCTTCCAGCTGAAAATGCTGCGATCAAGAATAAGGTGCATCCCGCAAAATGGACATACGATAATATCGAGTTCATGAGGAAGCAGCTCGACCGCATGGGACTGAGCTACGATTGGGATCGCGAAGTTACCACCTGCAGCCCTGAATATTATAAATGGAACCAGTGGCTTTTCCTGAAGCTATACGAAAAGGGACTTGCCTATAAAAAGGCTTCTTACGTCAACTGGTGCCCGTCCTGCACCACGGTTCTCGCAAATGAACAGGTTATTGATGACAAGTGCTGGCGCTGTGACAGCAAAGTTGTGCAGAAGGAGCTCGAACAGTGGTTCTTCAGGATCACGGCCTATGCCGAGGAATTGTTACAGGGCTGCGATGAGCTAAGGGGATGGCCCGAAAGGGTTGTCACCATGCAAAGAAACTGGATCGGCAAGAGCGAAGGTGCTAGAGTTGACTTCCCTATTGAGTGCCGCAGTGAGAAGATAAAAATTTTCACGACGCGGCCCGACACTCTTTTTGGCGCTACGTTTGTCTGTCTTGCCCCTAACCATCCGCTCGCAAAAGAGCTTGTACCTGATCCCGACAAGATCGCACCACTCTTGGCGACATACGGTGATTACGAAGCAAAACTCGGACTGTTTACCGGTTCATATGCTATAAATCCGCTTACTGAAGAAAAGATCCCTATTTATCTCGCCAATTTTGTACTCATGGAATATGGTACCGGTGCCATTATGTCGGTGCCGGCACATGACCAGAGAGACTTCGAGTTCGCCAAGAAATATGATCTGCCAATCCGGATTGTCATTATCCCTGAAGAAGCAACGGAAGCATGGAAGCTCGGAAGTGCGGAAGGAGAGGAATTGCTGGCTGCTTACGCTGACGAAGGCATTCTCGTGGAATCCGGGCAATTCTCCGGTCTGTCGAGCGGCCAGGCAAAGAGAAAAATCAGCGAGTACCTTGAATCGAAAGGCATTGGCAAGCGTACAGTAAACTACAAGATACGCGATTGGGGAATCTCTCGCCAGCGTTATTGGGGAACGCCGATTCCAATGATCTATTGCAAAAAGTGTGGCATCGTACCTGTTCCAGAAAAGGACCTGCCTGTCATACTGCCTGAGGATATTAAACTCACCGGTAAGGGTGGCTCGCCCTTGGCTGAGGCGGAATCATTTACTAAGGTTATCTGTCCGGCATGTGGCGGTCCTGCTCGGCGAGAGACTGACACGATGGACACGTTCGTAGATTCTTCTTGGTATTTTGTCAGGTACTGTTCGCTTAGAGATGAGGCTCCTTTCGATAAGACTAATATAGGCTATTGGATGCCGGTGAATCAATACATCGGAGGCATTGAGCATGCAGTGCTTCACCTTCTATATTCGCGTTTTTTTACGAGATGCATGAGGGACCTCGGTATAGTCGGGGTCGGCGAGCCTTTTGCCAACTTGCTCACACAGGGGATGGTCTGCAAAGAGACGCTTAAATGTCCCGAGCACGGCTGGCTCTTCCCTGAAGATGTGAAGAATAATAAATGCTCACTTTGTGGGCGCCATGTTGAAGTCGGAAGGGTCGAGAAGATGTCGAAGTCAAAGAAAAATGTAATCGATCCGGATGCACTGATCAACCGTCACGGCGCAGATACCATGAGGCTCTTTTCTTTATTTGCAGCCCCTCCTGAGCGAGACCTTGAATGGTCCGACAAGGGTGTCGAAGGTGCGTATCGTTTTCTGAACAAAATCTGGGGCTTGGTATATAGGCATGGCGCTGGTGCTCGAGTTGCAGTAGCAGCTGGTGGAAGTGCCAACGCCATAGCGCTTCTCAGAAAGACGCATCAGACGATTAGGAAGGTCACCGACGATATCGAAAAGGATTACCATTTCAATACTGCCATATCGGCGCTCATGGAATTGATCAACGAACTATATTCATTCAGTCCCGATTCCACCGAGGACAGGGCTGCAATGGCAACGGCAATCAGGAACATGCTGCTTATGCTAGCCCCTTTTGCGCCACATATATGCGAGGAATTATGGGAAGCAATCGGCTGCTCTCCAAGCATCTTCGCACATTCCTGGCCCTCGTGGGATGAGGCCCTGGCAAAAGATGAGGAAGTCGAACTCGTCGTGCAGGTCAACGGAAAGCTACGGGCCAAGATATCTGTTCCTGCGGGCCTGACTGATGATAAGGCAAAGGAACTCGCACTCCACGATTCCAAGATCGCTGATATTCTCAAGGGAAAAGAACTGGTTAAGGTTGTTGTGGTCAAGGGGAAACTTGTAAACGTGGTGGTAAAATGACCGCAGGGAGCAAACTACGCGTGAGGGTTGTAATGATCGTAGTTCTTTTATTCGAGGTGCTTGCGTATGGCTGCGGCTATACTCTTCAGGGACGGGAGACCCTCCCTTTTGACAGTGTATCGTTAGGCACAATCGAGAATAGGACTGTGGAACCCAAACTCCAAGACAAAATGAGCAGGCTACTCGCAGAGACTCTGATGGAATACGGAGTCGATGTGCGGCCAGCGGCTGCAGACAGGATAGAGGGCGCAATTGTTCGCTTCGACCTCATCCCGGTATCTGAAAAATCCTTGACTGCAATAGAGTACCAAGTCACAATCGTGGCAGATTTCAAAATTGTCGACAGCAAGACAAAGAAATTGCAAGTGCTGGCCGGCGTATCATCCCCATTCGTTACATATTTCAGATCGTCGGGTGCACTCGTAAGCGTGCTTGCCCTTAAAGAGGCGGCTACCGAAAGTGCGCTCAAGGACCTCAGCCTGGAACTGGTGCGACACATGATATACAAAAAGCCTTTAAATACCGCTACAATGGATATGCAGAAAGGCGATCAGAAAAATGAGCCTCAAACAGTTCCAGCAGGAAAGTGAGAAGGGCTTCCCTTCACCTGTCTATCTACTTCATCCCGTCTCCCATGCTCTTCGGAGGGACTTCACCTGACATCTTTAATCCTGCTCTTGCAAAGGCGGTAAGGACGATAGTTCTGAGTGTTGGAGATTGGGGAATTCCCGCCTGGATTAAGGACAGTGCTGCGAAGAAAGGTATTTCATTTGCATCTACTGCAATCTAATATCTTATCAGCGTTACCGGGACCGACCTCGGTATGTTGCATGCGGAGATTGAGAAATTCTCGTCAAACGAAGCATCGCGGATAATCGAAATGGATGACGTGAGGGGTATTGTATATGCAGGGGCTGAATACGGGGCCTTCGACCCGTTTCGCAAAAGGATTTCCGTGGTGTCTTCAGGATATATGAGAATATCAGCCAGACCATGGAACCGCAGATGTTGCTTGGTGCGCTAAATTGGCAATATTCGAGCAGCTATGCGAGGGATAAGATGAAGGGTATCGACAAGAGTTAACTCGACAGGATATTTGCTCTCCTCCATGAAGCAGATATGGCTGTGAAAACATCCCACAGCCATGTCATGGAAGCTTTGTTTGTGAAGCTTTTTAAAATATAATGTCTTTAAGATTTTTTACCGATTGCGTTAGCCAGCTTAGCGATCTTGGAAATTTTTCTCGCAGCTGTGTTTTTATGGATCACTCCCTTGGAAGCCGCGCTTGCGATTGTCTTAACGGCAAACCTCATCTGTTTGGCTACCTCTTCTTTTAGGGTCGAAGGCAGTACCGACTCAAGTTTCTTTTCTAGTGTTTTTATTTCCGCCTTCTTGGACTGGTTGCTCAGGCTCAACTTCTGGGACTGCCTGACTCTCTTCAGGGCTGAAGGGTTTCTTTTAGGTGCCGCTTTTCCTGCCAATGGTTTATTCCTCCTATAAACTAACAAATTATGATAGATAATAAAAATAGCATATATGGTGCCATAAAATCAATATTTGTGCTACAATTTAATCACTCTTGACGGGGATCCCGACAGCTATCCGGAGGATGTTAAGTGAAATACACGCAACTCGATGTAACGAAAATCAAGACCTATTGCGTAAAGGACAGACTGAGCAAGGTCTCCGTTGATGCGTCGGCAGCACCACATATAAAAGGCAGGAGTTTCCAGGATTTTATCCAAGCACTTCCCGGCTTCTTGGCAGTAGATGACCTGAAAGCGGTAGCTGGTGCCATTGTAGCTGCCCGCGAGAACGATAGGCCAGTAATCCTCGGTATGGGAGCGCATCCGATAAAGGTCGGGCTATCATCCATTATAATAGACCTCATACAAAAGGGCGTTATCACGGCTCTTGCCTCAAACGGAGCCTCCATAATTCACGATTTCGAAATGTCCTTTATGGGGCAGACCTCCGAAGATGTGGCCCGAGAATTGTGCACGGGAACATTTGGCATGGGAAGAGAGACAGGTCAAATGGTCAATCGCGCAATTAAAGAAGGGGCGGCAAAAGGTATAGGAATAGGCCGATCCATGGGACAATTTATCGATGTTTCGGACTTTCCAAACAAGGACAGGAGTATATTCAGGGAGGCTTTCAGTATAGATATTCCGGCAACTGTTCATGTGGCTGTCGGTTCCGATATCATACACATGCATCCTGAAGCGGACGGTGCGGCGATTGGTGAAGGGAGCCTTAGGGACTTCAGGCTCCTTTCATCTGTTGTCGCAGATCTGGAAGGCGGTGTCTTCATTAATCTCGGCTCAGCAGTCGTTCTGCCGGAAGTGTTCCTTAAGGCGCTCACTGTAGCAAGAAACCTTGGTAGTAAGGTGGAGGAGTTCACGACCGTAAATATGGATTTCATCCAGCATTATCGGCCCAGGGAGAATGTGCTTAAAAGGCCGACTATGACTAAGGGCAGGTGCTATGCCCTTACCGGACATCACGAGATCATGTTCCCGCTTCTTGCAGCGATGATAATAGAGGGACTGAAATGAACGTAACTGTGGACGAAGACACATGTATAGGCTGTGGCAGATGCATGGAGATCTGCCCCGCTGTTTTCTATCTTAATGAAGTGATAGGGAAGTCCGAAGTGATCGACGCTGAAGCCTGCGAGTTCGTAGGTTGTTGCGAGGCCGCCGAGGAGAACTGTCCTGTCGATGCCATTTCAATATCAGATTAGTATCCTTGCCGGTCGTGGTGTTTGTGTGACAGCAACGGGTGCATCGTCCGCCTACTTAAACTGTTATTTTTTGCGATATCAATCCATTGGGCAATCTGGGCGTAATCTTTTGGCTGACTGCACTCTCAACTCATTGAATAATGTGGTATAATTTGGCAGATAGTGCGGTGGATTGGATGTCACGTCGTGATTGCGATTGCTAGAAGCAGTGCCGGGGGCGCATCATTAAGACATATGTCATCAAAGAAAGAGACGAATTCATTGCAATAACACTTGACAAGTTGGCAGAAGGGCATGCGGTGCCTTTCGAAGTTTTTGCCGATGACGGTGAACTCAAGAAATCTCTTTTTGATAGGGGCTTTATCTATAATGCCTTCGCGAAAGAGATGATATACCGGCAGGGGCTCACCAGATTTTATATCAAATCCGCGAACAATCTTAATTTCAACGATTACCTGAAGCATGCTGAAAAATTAAGCCGCTTAGTGAAAGATGACAATATCCTATTTAGTGAGTATTCTGAATATAAACGGAAGCACATATATATAGATAAAACTATTATTTCACCGCTTATCCCCATCGATTTTGAACTAGGAGGTATGAGATATCCTGTTTACGGTGGTATCCCGATTGTAGGCAATCCTCTTTCGATCGAGTCGATAGATGCTTTGATGAAACTTGGAGCCGATATAGTCATAGAGGGAGAAGATTCGCACAAGTACGAAAATTACTTACATGAGCTTATGCATGCCGAGAAAGAATCTAGCACGGAACTGAGGTCGATCCATATAAAACAGGAACTGCTTCGCTGCCTCTTCAGCAAATTCCTGAATAATCTTAATGATGAGACTCTTTTTAAAATCCTGCTTCATGAGACATTCGACATAGTGCACTTGATCCAGCAATTTTCACAGCATCCAGTTTTTGAGTTGAAGCATCTGTTTCAAATTCGCAATGTGGATTCATACGTCAGCGTGCATTCGGTAAATGTATGCATATTCTCCCTTGCGCTAGGGGTTAGGCTCGGAATGGAGGAAAAATCACTGTTCCGCCTTGGAGTGGGCTCATTGCTCCACGATGTTGGTAAAGTCCTGATAGCATACGAGGTCATTAACAAACAGGGAGATCTTACGATCGACGAATACAGGCACTACTGCAGCCATGTCGTCGAAGGTGCAAATTTCATAGAGAAATTAAAAGATGTACCGAAGCATGTCTACGAAATCATCCTGCAGCATCATGAGCGCCTCGACGGCAGCGGCTATGTACAGAAACTGGCGGCCAAAGAGATCGATATACTCAGCCAGATAGTTACGGTTGCAGATTCTTACGAGTCATTGATGACTGGCACTCCAAAGAGAAAGAGTATGTCTCAGGAAAGAACATTGCAGATATTGAGGGGAGATGCAGAGGAAAAGCACAACCTGAATCGTACGGCTTTCTTGGCATTGAATTCCATCCTGAAAGAGTGAGGAGTCGGAAGTTGCCTAATTTTGCATTCATAATGCCATAGAATGCCCAGCAATTCAGTTATGTTTATCACAGGTAACTATCTTAGCATGCGGGTAAAGTCTCAGAGATGGATGCCGGAATCGCACATGTTATACTACTTGTACAGGTTCTTTTACTTTATTCGTGATACTGCATAAGATGATATTATTAAAAATTTAATCATTGAGACTCAAAAAGATTTGTACTGTTGTCTATAAACAAAGGGGGTATGGAATCATGGCTGCTGTCGAAAGTCAATTAAAGCCAAACGTGGGAACTGAAGCCAGATCATGGTCAAGGCTAAAATGCAATTTGGAGACCGAGATATCTGTTCCATGGGGGGACAGATGGGATTGTAAAATAGTAGATATGAGTGAACGAGGTTTCGGCATAATAACGAGCGCCAAACTTAGGAAAGGCGATGTGGTGGATGTTGGAACCCCCAAGGCAAAGGCCAAGGTTGTCTGGGCACGGGATAATAGGGTAGGCCTCAGAGTTGCCGCTTAAAGTTAGTTTCTATAATTAGTACATAGCGCGAATAAGTACGCATAACTGCCCTTGGCATAGACTGCTGATGGAGCATGTTCTCATTGCTGCCTACCTTAAAAAATATGGTGCCGGTGGGGAGGGTCGAACTCCCACGTCCTTGCGGACACCGGATTTTGAGTCCGGCGCGTCTGCCAGTTCCACCACACCGGCTTTACTGGGTTTCCTTGAAAATCAATGCCTTTTGAACGTCCCTATAGTATCATAAAGTATCACCAAGTGTCAAAATTGGGTGCAATTTGCACCCACCTGCACCAAATTTGCACCCCAACCCCCATCCGCCTCTCAGCAGGGCCAAATCCTCCATTTGGGATAGAAAACACCCAGAATTAATTTATTCCTATCGTAGGTGTAGCATGTCATATCCATAGCTCGGCAACATTACAAATAAGTTTGCTTGGCAAAAAAAGGGTCACTGTGTTACAGGTATGACAATGATAAAATCAGGGGCTTGGCATAGGCGCAGTCACTTACTACCTACGGGTGGTTTTCGGCTCCGAGTGGACCCTCAGGAATTATGGCAATATGGAGTATCATGCATTGCTATCTTCCCTAAAGTCAGAAGCAATATCTTTTCAGAAAAATAAAGAGTATCATTCGGAAATATGTATGCAAATCCAGCCTCTTTTTTTTCGAAGCACATATATTCATTCTGTCCTTCTGAGGTGCTTAACGTAAGGCAGTGATATGAATTTGTTATACTGCACAGAGACCATATGCCCAAGCTTTATCGAGTTTGCCGAAACATCAGCCATCTCAAGAAGCAGGAGCATACCCAGCAGGCGGACTACGTCAAAAAGGCCTCTCATTGCTTAACAGGTCCCACCAGCTCGATGAATCAGATAGATGATGGGAGAAAGGCAGGAGCGTTGAGGTGTGCGGTTTTTTTACGGCTTATGAAAAAAATACTGATGAGGGTCTTGCGGTCCCTTCCTGCCTGTGTAATAAATAACGTTCCGTTTCGTGTTATAGTTATCCATCTTTATTTTATTCGGCACAGGTCTATTGTAGGGCAAAACGCGGGTTCGATTTGCTTTTACGTATTTTTTTTCAGGTGTAATACCATTAGTAACAGATTCTGCAGATAGAACCGACAAGGACAAGATCATGGTTAGACTTAAAAGTAGTGTTCTCACAATTACCTCCTTTTTGACTTGAAGCACCTTTGAAACTATCAGATTCCTCTCGTATATAGTCATGCAATTTGTAACTTCAGGCCAATTTATGGGGTTATTTTAGACCGAGCTGTAGGTACTATCAGATTTGGATTCTGTCGTTCGTGATTGCACCGCCTTCTATAATCCTGCCTTTCTCTTCGGCGATGACTCCATGCAGTAACGTGCCCATTCATTTGAGGATGACTGCGATCGGCTACCGATGAAAAAGCTTGGGTTGTTATACCTACGTTTGTTGTTGTTCCGGCTAGGGCGGTTGCTCTAACCGCCCCAAGGTTTGGTCTGTTAAAATTGACCATTCTTGCCATATTAGGGACTGTCTTATTTGATGTTGTGGCAACGTGACCGCGCTTATATTGTCCATCAACTCTTGCGACCGCCGGTACCGTTAGATCAGGGAAAGTCTGCGAAAAGTATGTTTTGGCATCTCTGGCAGCATTTCGACTAGGGGGATCCATGATGTTTTTGGCAGCTGACATGACGTCGGAAAATGCAGATAGAAACTTTGAGAGGGCGTGACTTCCCGATGCAAAGATGCTGGAGAATGACTCATTTGGCAAAGGAGTGACCCTAACATGAATCGGTGCCGCTATCTTTTTATTCTGAAACGGAGATACAAATTCCATGTGCACCTTCTCTTTTAGCCTTCGAGGATAATAAGACTAATGGATATATGCAAGCACTATGCCAGTCAAAATATTCTTATATATCATCATGCCTGGAAAATCTAGGGTGAGAGGGTATTGTCATCGCGGAAATATTTTCCTAGTGTCTGCCAAGGATAGATCGCCTATGCTGCATGGACAGCATCATAGAACGTTTGGTTATTACCGCATTTCTTTGCGGACACTGCCTGAAAATCCAAGTCTTTCAGCCCTTGGTATGAATGGCTGCCTGGAGCGGAGCAAGGATTTAGCTGCGCATGGTAGGCTTCGAGCTTCAGTCGGGATGAATGAGTCTATTAGAACGCAATACCGGGTTCTGCATGTCTGCTGCTCTTTGCAGCTTTAATGACCTTTTCTGCTGAATTAATTCCGAGTGCCATCATTTCACGCATTTGTAGCTGAAATATCTGGGCGGCAAAGAAGGCATCTGCAGCTGCATTATGGCGGTAATACTGTTTCAGGCCGTAAGTAGCGATCATCCCATCAAGGCTTAAATTATTTTCCTCAGTTTTCCGTTTCCGTCTCAGCCATCGCTCTACCATAGCTATGTCAACAAGATCCCGTTTAAATCGCACTCCCAATGACTTGAAGTTAGTTTTCAGAAATGTGAAATCAAACTCGATGGTATGACCTATGAGGATACCGTCTAGGGTCTTCAAGATTCGGTCTGATACTTCCTCAAATCCCGGGGCACTTATAAGATTATCCCTGCTTATGCCATGATATCTCATAGCCTTATAGCTGTATCTCTTAGGTTTAATTAGAGTATAAAAAGTATCTCGAACAAGTATTCTTAAGTTAATAATAGGCACACAGGCAAACGATATAATCTCATCCTTGTTAAAGTCCAACCCTGTGGTCTCAATGTCAATGGCATAAAATTTTGCAGCGTTCAGGTCCATAGAGTAATATATTCTCAGTTATAATTGACTATAAATGACAGGTCTACTGACGCCATATTTCTTCATCAGGAACTTCTGAAATTCCGAGACGATCTTTAAAGACTCCTTTAATATAAGCAAGTCGATATGCGAGAGCTCCTTTGCCGTTATCAAGTTATTTGTCTGGGATCTGTTCAGCACTGCCCTTGCGTGATGTCTCAGCCTCAAATCCTGCAGAAACCCATACGACTCGATGAGATCTTGGCACATTTCACTGCTGATCGTCATGTTGGCACTCAGTGCCTCTAATCTTTCCTTGGTGTTGGTTATCCCCCAAACTCCGCCTTCTATGGCGAGAACCCTCGCACCGTTTACAATAGGATAAATACCATAGGTCTTCAGGTCTACCCCCTGGCGCAGACCAAGTATCCCAAATATCCCAAGTGGTGGCCTGATTTCAATGGCATCTTCAGCCATCAACTTTACTGTCTCTGCTTTCACTACCGGTTTTATCGATTCCAACAGTTCACTGTATAAGGCTGTCTCTCCGTATATCGGGCGCATGTCTAGAAACACAGAAAGGTATCGGCGGTGATAAGGAATTGGGTCTGAAAACCACTGCTTGAAGTACTCTTTCCAAACCGGCAGGGGCTGATTCCACATGCTGTTGGACGCCATATAGTTTCCGAGGCATTTGGGTACGCCAATTTTGGCCAGTGACTCATTGATATTGTTAGCCAGTGCTGCAGGATTGTCTGCCGCATAAATTAAGGCATTATCCTGATCGGTAGCGATGCTCTCTTCTTTTCTGCCGGAGCTGCCCATATTAATCCATAGGAACTGACCATGGGCATGTTGATCGATAAGGATTTCGATGATCTTATTCACTACGGCATCATGAACTGAGCATAACATCTTGGTCAGGTCGAAGAAATTCGGACCGGTAATAGCAATCTTAGAAACCGATATCATTAGAGCTTCGAATGCGGTTTTAAGTTCGTCAATTGAAGCCGCTTTGTGAATCTTTCTGAACAATTTAACTATGGAAAAGGAGGGCTCGAGGTGGATCTGAATGTCTTTTCTCGTGATTATACCAAAGACTTTATTATTCTTAGTGACAACGAGGTGGTCTATTCCCGCATCGATCATTTTTGTATAAGCTTCAAATATCGTCGCCTGCACATTGATTGTCTTTACCGGAGATGACATAAACTTTGTAACCGGGTCTAATCTATCACCTCTGATTAAGACCTTTCTCAGGTCCTTATGTGTCAATATGCCAATTGGCATTACATTGGTGTCTGTAACTACGATCGAACTGACCGAATTCCTATCCATATCTGAAGCTGCATCGGCTATCGTAAGTTCAGGGCTGCAAACAACAGGCTTTTTATATAGTATTCGCTCAACTTCAAGAACGAACGAGACCTCCTCAAGAATCTTCTTGTCAGAAGTAACGGTCTTGAATGACCGGAACCTTCTATTAAGTAAAGTAGAGAAAAATGATGCAAATTTCTCATTCGAATCGAAGATGGTTTTGAATTGCCGATAATCCACCGCATAGCATACAGTATCCTCGATGGCCTTGGCAGTCGAATTCAGTGGATAGCCATAAAGTGATATGATGCCAAAGATTTCACCTCTGGAAAGGTAATCAATAGCCTCTTCCTCATCAAAAAGGCCAACGAGTCCGGAGAAGATCACATAAGCGTATTCAGAGGTCTGCCCCTTTTTATAGATTGTCTTTCCTTTTTCGAACAGATCCACTTCTAATCCGGATATTAAGATGTCCAGAGCATCTTCTGACAAAAAGGAGAAAGGACGTATTCTACGTATAAATTCCTTAGGCGGGATCATTTATTATCCAAAGGAAGGGGGCATTGATGGTGCATAAATAGTACCTCCATAATTGGGAGCTAGCCTATTGTAGGAGACAGCATATATTCATGATGGACACTTGGATGTTTGTGATGTTGAGTTGTGTAATAATCAAGCAGTTCTTTGACCAGAATATGCGGGTCTTTATTATATATTATTTTAGCACCAGTTTTCTTTTTTATGATCTCAACGATATTCTTAATTGCCGAGGTAATGCCTCCAGTCCCTATAAGAATGCCTATCAACTTGCCCTCATCATAAGCTATCGAGAATTCTCCCAGTGTGCCAGAACGTCCGCCGATTATGATAACCACATCGGAACTCCTTATATTTACAACCTCTCTTCCCATAAGTCCGCTTCCAGTAAATATTAGCACATCATGATATTCAAGAGGTGAACGATATTTACTTACGTGCTCCCATTCACTCAGGGCGGGTGAAATGCCAATGACAATGCCGCCTGCGGCATGGGCTCCCTTGGCTGACTCCAATGGCAGACCCGGACACGCCCCGGTGATAGTTACGCAATTACTTTGCGCGATGGCAAGACCTAGTTCATAAGCAATCTTTTTGTGGCTTTTCGAGATGTTTCCCGTTGCAGATCCCATGACACCGATTTTTAATTTCATATCTTACCTCCCCAATAGCAGTTTTCATGCGGGACATTGCAGGTTGTTTTTCTTCTATCCTGAACCTGGTTGTCGCAAAATTCCTCTTTTCTATTGTGATACAGGTATGCCCAAAATATGCAGATTCCTTAAAGAACGAGGCAGCGTATCACTTGAACATGGATTAGGTGAAATTTCTTTTCAGCATTAATGCTGGTATTAACTAATTTTTTTGAAATCTATGAATCCTCGATCAACGTCAACGGAGACAAGCTGTACTCGAATCCGATGGCCGACATCAGCACCTCGGAACCCATGGATCAGTCTGCCTTCAACCGGCATGGTCAGAAGGCGAGCCCATGTACCTTTCTCAGAAGACCCTGTAATGATGGCATCAAACCTCTCACCGATTCTCGATTCAAGAAGAAGCGCAGCGGCGGACTTGTCGACTTGCCGTTCAACTTTTTTTACAGTATTCTCTTGTTCCGTGCAATGTTTCGCCAACTTCTCAAGGTCGTCATTATTATACGGAAGTGCCTTCCCTGCGAGTGCGGCTTTTAACAAGCGCTGAGTGATGAGGTCAGGATATCGACGGTTCGGAGCTGTGGAATGTGTATAGTCATTGACAGCGAGGGCAAAGTGACCCGGGATGGACTTGCCCGGAATCTCTGCAATATATTCGCCGGCCCCCATAAGTTTGATAATAACGAGTGAAAGATCAGGGAACCTGATAGGGTCAGCTTCTTTCTGTCGTGTTAAAAACTTCTCGAGTTCTATGGCATCTGGGGCATTGGGTAGCGTGTAGCCATGCTCAGAAGCAATTTCGACAATCCGATCCCAGCGCGTAGGAGTGCGCACGATACGGCGGATGGATGGGATGTCTTTCGATGAAAAATATCGGGCTATGACACCATTTGCCGCTATCATGAAGTCTTCAATAATATCTTTAGCACGGTTCTTCCTGTCTATTTGAAGTTCACGAATTTCATCGTTGTCAAATATCGTCTTCGCCTTTATGGTCTCAAAGCTTAATGCACCGTGCACATGCCGGAAATTCTTCATGGTTTGCGCAGCATGGTCCTGCATGCGGAGATTTTCATCAAGGCCTTTTATAGCAGCAATGGGTTGAGGAATCGGGCCAGTCCCTTCAAGCCATGCTGCAACACTATTATATGCGAGCTTTGCATAATTGCGTACTATAGCTTGATAGATATCGGAATCTTGCAAGGTGCCATCCGCTCCGATCAGCATTTCAGCTACAAGTGCAAGTCGGTCCTCCATGAAATTGAGAGAGGTAAGGCCGGTGGAAAGCTTTTCGGGCAGCATAGGGAATATTTGAGCTGCAGTATAAACAGAAGTTGTGTTGTGGCGTGCATGAGCATCGATTGCCGAGCCACCCTGAACCAACGAATCCACGTTGGCCACGGCAACAAATATCTTTACTCTGTCGCTGGGCGCAGCAACTGCAACAGTTAACTGATCTAGGTCACGGGAGTCATCGTTGTCAATAGAAGCCCAGAGAAGACTTCTAAGGTCGCGAATCTGATACCCGTCGACTGCCGCAGCAGCCTGAATTGTGGCTAGTTCAGCAAGTACTTCGGCGGTGAAGTCGGGGAGCAATCCTTTTTCAAGCATAACTCTATGGGCGATTCTCTCAAGAATCTTGCGATGCTTTTTATCCGTTGCATTCATGGGGTCCACCTCCAGTTAGCATAATAATTTCTTCTCTAATCAGGCAGCATTTTATCTTTCTAAAAATTGATATCAGTGAAGACTTAAAGTCGCACCAAAAACAAGGTTATAAAAGAGTATTTATGCGCGCTCATCAATTATACATCCAATTGTCGCATTTTCAAGGATACGAATTTCATTGAGCTATTGTCTATGGTCAGATAAAATCACTATGCATGCTTCGCTACGAACATCGATCGATAGCAACCGCTTGCATCTTAGATACGATATGGCAATTTAGTTACACCATTTTTGGTGAGAGAGGAGGACTTTTTTTATCACCGCCATGTTAACTTAATAAAGGGTTATCAGGAGAGGAAGGCTTCAATAACTTGTGCGATTATACACACATATGTTCTTTTCAAATGCACCGCGTGTTGTTACACTTTTAACATAGAGTGATAAGATGCCCGCCGAACGTATTAATTGTTATGCATCGTCTTCTATAACTAAACTAAGGAGTTTCTATGATGAAGCCCCCCGCCTGCTTAATTGCAGTCGTTGTCTTCACCATGTGGGTAGTTGCAATAAGTCCTGGAAGGTCCGTCCTTGCCGCGTCTCAACACACAGAAGTCTGTGTTGAGACTAGTGAACAGGAAATCGCGTCTCTGTTCGACCGATGGAATAATTCACTTCAAACGGGTGATCCCCACAATGTCGTTGTCAACTACGCGGCGAAGTCTGTTTTGCTCCCAACAGTGTCGAACAAGCAACGACTGACACCCGAAGACAAAGAGGATTACTTCCGCCACTTTTTGGAGAATAAACCTTTCGGGCACATTGATTGGCGCATGATTGAAATCGATTGCAACACAGCGGTTGACGTAGGGCTGTACACATTCACGTTCAGGAAAACTGGATCACAGGTTAAGGCTCGGTACACTTTTACGTACAGGTGGGACGGAAGGCAATGGCTAATCACTAGCCATCATTCATCCACGATGCCAGAGAAGCAGTAATATACCGATTAGAGTCATAACCCTTCGTTGCAGCCGACCCCTTGGATGTCCGCTAAAATCAAACCTATGGGGAGGACACGGAGTCAAGTATGGTCAAAGCAGGAGACACGATAGTGAGTGATGACCGGTTTGACTTAAAGCGTTTCACGAGCGCGCAAGAAAGCATTTATGAGAGTGTTCTCGCGGAATTAAGGAGCGGTCAGAAGCGAACTCACTGGATGTGGTATATATTCCCGCAGATTGATGGACTGGGTCACAGTGCGACTACAAAATACTATGCCATCAAAAATACAGAAGAAGCTCGACAATATCTAAATCATCCAGTTCTTGGAACAAGGCTGTTGGAATGTGCAGAAGCTGTTTTTGCGATTGAGAGACGGTCAATTTCAGAAATCTTTGATTACCCTGACGATCTGAAGCTCAAATCGTCAATGACACTTTTTGCGTATATAACGAATCCACGCTCCGTGTTTGCCCGTATCCTTGATAAATATTTCCATGGAGAGCCAGATGGCAGAACACTCCAACTATTAGAGAAGCTCAAGGGATTTTGAGTGCCGGAAAGGCTTAACGAGTTGGTGTTGAAGACCTTCTCGACTTTCTAAACGGCCATTTGTGTGAGATTAAGCACAACTTTAACCATGTCTCCGTCATCATACGACTGCCTAAACCCGTATTTAAGTCCGAACCTGATCATCCTCCTGTTCTCTTTAAGGATCTCCATCCAGAGCGATTTCAATTCTATCTTCCGCGCGATATCAATACAGTAATCCATCAGCATATTGCCGATACCCTTGCCCTGCCACTGATCCGAAACCAGGATCGAAATTTCAGCACTTTCGAGATCAGGCAGTTTGCTGATCCGCACTTCACCGATCAATTCCTCGGACTCACTCTCCCCTCTTACAGAAGCAACAAATGCTATCTCCCGGTCATAATCGATCTGGCAAAACCTGACGAGCTTTTCATGTGGCATATCTTTTAGCAGGCGGCAGAATCTCGAATAGACCGATTCGTCCGATAAGGACTTCAATAATTTGTACATTATGGGCTCGTCTTCTGCGCGAATGGGTCGGATGAGCACAGCGGCTCCATTCGGAGCTATTATTTCCCTGCAATATTGTGCCGGGTAAGGTGGGATTGAAAGATGAGACGGGCAAAGATCTCCTGTGATCGTTTTTTGTTCCCCCGGTTCTATATTAGCTATATGGAGCATGTTTGCATCAAGTGCCACAATGCCGTTCTCGGAGAACAAAATTGGATTGATGTCGATCTCATCGATTTCAGGGATATCGATGATCAACCGTGAAAATCTCACCAAGACTTCTTCTAGCTTCTTCAGAGAGGCATTATATTCTTGCCGATGCTGCAGATATTGATAGATCTTCGTCTCTTCCAACATTCGCCGCGCAAGTGTCTGATTAAGAGGTGGCAGGCCGATCGAATAGTCCTTCTCCGCTTCGCGAAGAGTTCCACCGATGCCAAATACAATCACCGAGCCGAAATTCATGCTTCTCTTTGCGCCGATCGACAGTTCAAGGCCGCCTTGTTCTGCCATAGGCTGAATTATAATCTTTGCTGCACTGTCTCTTAAGCATGCCGCCATTTCCTTAAGGAAATGATATGCAGTGGAAACCGCATTGTCGTCTATCAGGTTCAGTCGTGAAGCCTCTCTTTCACGATGATAGGAGAGTATTTCGGAATCTAGCTTCATTGCTACCGGATAGCCGGTTCTGCGTGCTTGAGTGATTGCATCCATCTCGCTTTGCACTTCTATTGTTTCGACAACAGGAATTCCGTAAGTCTTGAGTATTTCGGCTGTCTCATTTATCTGAAGCATTACGCCCTTTCGGGCTACAACCCCAGCTATTATCGTCTTCACTTTGGCGATGTCTGCCTTGAAATTCTTGAGAATAACCTCGGGAGTTTCGCGGAGCAGTTGAAGATTGTAGTCGTACCGATGCATATAAATAAAGCTCTTGACCGCCCGCTCCGGCGTAAAATATGTAGGTATGCCGTGACTGTTGAGAAACTTCATGGGCTTGTGTACGGTCTCTTCTCCCAGCCATGCAGTGAAGAGGGGAATTGCAGGGTTCGTCCTCGCAGCATTCAATACTGCTTCAGCTATACTGACGGGGTTCACTCCTGGGAATGGGACATAGATGACCAGGATACCGTCGACCCCCTCATCCTTCAAGCAATTTGTTACCGATATCTCGTAATCGGCTGGTGACGCATCAGAAAGGATTCGTATCGGATTTTCGATCTGCATCCTCTGTGCGAGATGTGCCTCGATATTCGCCGACGTGACGCTGTCGAGTAGGGCCAGTTCTCCGCCCATCCGATGCAGGACGTCTACAGCTATCTGCGCCGGTACGGCAGCATTCGAGATAACAGCCAAATGTTTTCCTCTCGGCCGACGCTGCTTTGCGAGAGTTTCCGCCATATATATAATATCTACCATCTCATCCACTTCCACAGCCCCAGCCCGCTTGAACACCGCTTCATATATCTTGTCTTCCCCCGCAAGAAATCCCGAGTGGGTCACAGCAACTTCTGAAGAGAGATCGTACATTCCAGACTTGACTACTACTATGGGCTTCCGGTCTGCAAAACTCCTCACCGCAGCCATGAATCTCCTGCCGTTTTTAATCTGTTGGACATGCAGAACAATCGCACGTGTCTGGGCGTCGACTCCGAGAAAATCGATGAGGTCGGGAAAATTTATGTCCAGCGTACCGCCTAGCGAGATAAAAAAGCTGAAGCCAACATGCTTGGCTAGTGCCTGCTCGAGAAACGCCGATGAAAATATCCCACTTTGCGAGATAAAGGCTATGTTGCCTTTTGGTGGCATAATAGGAAAAAGGCCGGCAATAAGGTCGTTTCCTGGCCTTATAAAACCTAGCGTATTAGGGCCGAGTATTCGGTAACCGTAGATAGAAGCGAGTTTCCTGATATCATCAGACAGACTGTGTGGGTTCCTGACCTTATATTCAAAATCGGGAGCCAGGATAATTACCCCCTTCACCTTTTTCTGACCACATTCATCAAGAGCAGCATAGAGATCATCAGGGGGGCATGCCACTATAGCTAAATCCACAGGCTGCCGAATGTAATTCATACTCTCGTAGGCCTCTATGCCGAGAATATTCCCATAACGCGGATTGACCGGGTAAACGGCCACCTTTAATCCGTTGTTGATCAGGTTTTTGAACGCATGATATCCGATAGAACTTTCGTCCTCGTCAGCACCAAGGACGGCTATCGTTTTGGGGGCAAAAAGATAATTCAGGTTCTTAATAGACAAGGCTTTTGACCTCTGAAAAGTCTCAAATAATTGCTTATCTGTCGCGACATTTTAACACATACGGAATCGTGACCATTGCCCCTGTTTCCGTATGACTTTGTCCCGATATCAGTACCTTCAACTTCGGACAGGCTTGTCGATACCGATAGGCATCGACAACATTTCCTCATTTAGTAATTTTTATTGACATCAACCCCTTCTTTGCCCGCAATTTTCCAACGTCCTGGATTCCTGCGGTGATCTCCTTAGCACAGATTGATCGTAGCCTAAATGTAATATACATATTTTCAGCCTGATAGTCGATTCTTCCAATCATCTGTTTTACTATAACGAGTCTTACTGCGCACCCGTTTCTTGACTCACGCCGTATTCGCCCTTATAATTCATCAAAGAACCATATGCGGCATAAGAAATAATATTAGGCGACTGCCTCGCCTCATCCAGGAGTCTCTGCATGCAGAAGAATGCTGTCCTGCTCTTCTTAATAATCTTGGGACTGCTTATTTTGTCTGCATGGGAGGCCCAGGCTGTTGACCAAGTTACTGTCTACGATGCCAATCTAGAAGGTTACTCCTATCCATTTGAGGTCAAAAGCTTCTTCTTTTCATCTCAAGGGCAGACTCTGCGGATGGCGTATATGGATGTCGTTCCAAAGAAGGCGAATGGCCAAACGGTTCTACTTTTACACGGCAAGAATTTCTGTAGCGCATACTGGGAACCTACGATTCGTGCTCTTGTGTCCAGAGGGTACCGGGCCATAGCCCCCGATCAGATCGGCTTTGGAAAATCGTCGAAGCCGGAATACTTCCAGTTTATCTTTCAGGAGCTTGCAACCGATACACGAGCTCTGCTGGATAGCCTTCATATTGCCAAGGTATCCTTGGTAGGACACTCTATTGGCGGCATGCTGGCAACTAGATTTGCTTTGATGTTTCCTGACCGTGTTGAGCGACTCGTTCTTGTGGATCCAATTGGTCTAGAGGACTGGAAGAGGATGATTCCCTACAAGTCTATTGATGAGCTTTATGCTAATGAACTCAAATCATCGCCGGATACTGTCCGCGATTACATGAAGAAGAATTACTTTGGCGGCAATTGGAAGCCAGAATATGAAAGTCTTGTTGATATACAAGCGGGCTGGATTCGAGGACCAGATTGGCCTCGTATGGCTCGACTGGCTGCTCTAACGACGGACATGGCATTCACGCAACCAGTGCTCTATGAATTCGGAGACCTTAAGATGCCGGTTCTCTTGATCGTTGGACAAAAGGATAGTACGGCGCTAGGCAAGGCTTGGGCACCTGCGGGTGTGAAAGACATAATTGGAAACTATAGGGAGTTGGGGCGCAGGACAAAGGCAGCAATTCCTGATTGTCGTCTCGTAGAGATTGAGGGGGCGGGACATCTCCCTCAGGTGGAACGGTTCGATGCATACTGGCAGGCAGTGGAGGGGTTTCTGGAAGGAAAAGATCGGTGAGCTACGACGTTATCATTTTCCCACAATATTTTCAGTAGCTTCTTACCATTCCATGTAGCGGAAAAATAATTCATTTATTCTACTTTGGCAAGAAAGTAGAATACGATCAACACAACCTCATAAGCACTCAGCGCTAACGTTTCTATCCGAAACACTGCTGGATGAATGTCAGGCGACAATGACTGGAAATCTGTGACGTGGTTTATCACATTCAAACCGAAGACAGCGGCGAGGCCTGCAAGGAGTACCGCTTTGACAGCGACGCGGTTATTCATAGGATCAACAGAGGCCGCAAAAAGAAATACGGACCAGCCGAATGCCAGAAAAGAAATGATTCTGTCCTGGTATCCATAGGAGGGCACGTTGTAATACACAAATAACATCGGGATTTTAGTCCGAAACATGTGTGCAATTGCGATCGCCAAGAAATAGACTGCTCCGGCCAATAATAACCATTTGAGTATAGCTGTGCTCTTTCTCATACGCCTTATGGTTGAACCATGCACAATTATAGCATGGTCAAAAGATGCAGAGTGAAGTGGGAAATATTGCAACAATGTTATGATGAATTGAAAGACGCTTTAAAACACGATCGGCCAGCCTCGGCGGGCACCGTTGCCGGCCGTTTATTCCGCTACTAAACTAGCTTATTCGGAACCTTTCAACCAGCCCCCGGGCCCCCTTTACATAGGTATGATATCCATGTGGCTTTGTACTCTATTGCTAATATTTTAACTCCTTTTGCTGCTGGTCCGGCTGTACGTCAGTCGGTGCCTGCAGATGGATAGTTGCGGTCTGTTTGGCATAATACAGATCATGGTATGAATCTTGATACGGACATGCTGGGAATTCCCATTGACCCATATGACGCCGCCAAGGGAGAGCTATCCTTACCGTCCTCCCTGCCCTCCAAGACCGTCGGCTTGGTTGGGAAAGCGCTCGATCCCGGCATTTAGCTGTATGCGGAAATATCATGCTTAGGGCGTTATCGACGCTGACGCTACCCGCAAGCCCCGCGTTATCAGCAAATGGAGGTGCCCCGGATCGTATTTAGATGTTTTCGGTTACAACCCCTAATCTTTTCCGGGTTGACGCTTTTAGTTTCTATTGTAAC
The DNA here is from genome assembly GCA_963736105.1 of uncultured Nitrospiraceae bacterium. Taxonomy (GTDB): domain Bacteria; phylum Nitrospirota; class Thermodesulfovibrionia; order Thermodesulfovibrionales; family Dissulfurispiraceae; genus Fen-1308. The sequence goes on from CAVTNL010000002.1 coordinate 457,280, forward strand.
CTTTCAGCGGCCTTTTCCGTCTTCCTAACAGTACGGCACATTCCACAATTAAAGGAGGAATTGCAATGCGTGGAATTAGACTTTTTCCCGAGTTTGCTGTTACTGTTTTCTTTTCAGCTGATGGTTTATCTATTAGGAGGCAACAGCTAATGATAAAAAAGCTCATATTGCTTTTATTTCTATTTCTCATTGCAGGATGCGCCCAGACGCTCAGCACCCGAAATCTCTACAATACAGAGGGCATCCCCTCCACGAGCTTCCAAGCCTATTTCTTCGCGGCAGGTAGTTCCAACAGAGCTAGGGCCGTCTTCCTGAAGAAGCCCGATACTGTTGTCATGGTGGAATCAGACTCTCCTGAGATTGCGAACACAACCGCCTCGTACGCCGAAGCCATGTCTTTTATGCGAGCAACAAAGGGCGACAGGACGATTTTCACCCAAGTGGTTTCTTATAAGGACACACCTATAGGATATCTGCTCTCTTATGACCAGGGGGGATATAATTCGGAACCTATCAACATCAGTCTTACGGAAAGAAACGGCATTGTTTATTTCAATGCTCATGAAATCCCTGTAGTCGATGGCCCGTGAAATCACGCAAACAGATGTGTGTTAGATTTAAGTGCCTTACCCTTGTCGTCGTGATCTCGGGCAGCGATTCCAGACCAATGGTTATTTAAGTGCACAGCGGGATATAGACGTATATCCATCGATGCGGAGCATCTGCAGCCTTCCTTTCGGTGCCGATCAAGAAGGTAAGCAAATAGGTGTCATAAACATGGTGCCAAAGAAGAACATGCTGTACTACATGCAAACCCCCTCCAATGCTGACTTTAATAAATAGGGACAGCACGTTTTTCTGAAAATTATCAAAAACAAAGCAGTGTTAGGGCTGCTTTGACGGAGTTAAGTAATTCCACAATTATCTTTTGGATTCACGTAATACAGTCCGCGAAAGTCACTTCGAAAGTTTGCGGTCCTGGGCAGATGCATCCCAAATTACTTTCTGAACCCCTTTATCGATGCTGTCGTCGCCCAGCCAGACTGTTTGCTATATTCCTTGCATACGGCAGCAAGGAAACTCTCGAACTCGACCGCAGATTGCGCAACCTCAGGCAGCACAGCATCTGTAACCAAGCATGCCTGAAAGATGCTGCTCACCAACTTTTGCGGGCACTGGCGCACCAATTCTTTCACCACCTGCTCATCCGCATTGCTGATAGACAGCAATTGCCGGTACCAGTCACCCTCTTTCGGTACATGCTGACTACATGGATTCTCTTTAACACTTGCGGTGTACGCCCCCCGATCATGCAGCTCCTTTCGGAGATTAAGGTCAGTTATCTGGAGACCACGCATTGCTGGGTTTGATGCCAGCCCGTGGCGCCCTCTGGTTATTGGAAGGAATTGAGGCATAGAAACCCCCGAGCAATAAAGCCATGATGAGGTGTTCGATTCGTCCCTGCCGAAGATGAAATACATAAACTTATTGCTGTAAACATAGCGACTATCCACATTACACCTCCTATGATGAGACTGCTCCGGCGACAATTCCAGTCAAACTGCTTATTGTTCCGGGCTGTGTCCAAAAAAATGTATACTCATGCGTCTTTCTTCTCTTTAGCCGGTTCCACGTGCACGACGACGTCGATTATTTCTGGGTATTTCTGTCTTATCTTCTGTTCGACTTCGTCGGCGATGCGGTGCGCCTTCTCGACGGACAGTTCGGAATTGACCAGACAGTGCATGTCGACGAAGATTGCGTCTTTAGTCCCTCGCGTCCGTATGTTATGGCACTCGACCACTCCTGGTATGCATTCGGCTACCAGAAGAATTTCGGACGAATCTACTTGTGACCTGTCAATCAGTATCTCAGCCGATTCCCGTATAATATCAAACCCTGCTTTGGCGACAAATATGCCTACTATGGTGCCCGCAACCGCGTCGGCATACCCGAATCCCATTTCTGTAAACACAAGGCTCACGATGACTCCAGCTGAAACATAGATATCGCTCTTTGTATGGCGCGAATCCGAAGTCAGGTATTCGCTCTTCAGGCTTTTGCCCTGCTTGCTCTCATAGATTGTCACAAATATATTCACAGCAGTAGTCGAAATCATGAGAATGAAACTTGTTGCCACAACCAAAGGCCGGTGCCTACTTGTAAGCGAATCATAGACGCCTTTGAAGATTGCGTAGCAGGTAAAGAGCATCAGGAGTCCGATGAAGATGGTAAAGACCGTCTCATATTTACGGTGGCCGTAAGGATGTCGTTCATCGGCCGGATGAGAGGCAAGATGGACGCCAACCAGACCGACGACATTGGATAGCCCGTCAAAGAGGGAATGTAAGCCGTCCGAAGAGATCGCAATAGTATAGGTCAGTAAACCATAGATGATCTTGGCGCCCGACACGATGATGTTGAGCAGCAGGGTTAAGACGAGGACTTTGCGTACTTCAGAGATCCTGTTCAAATACGCTTTCCGCCTCCTTTTTGAATGACGCGAAGCGCTGCTCCCTGATGGCATTGCGCATCTTCTTGAAAAATGATAAATAGAAAAACAGGTTATGGATAGTGTTCAGCCGCATTGAAAGTATCTCTTTAGATAAGAACAGGTGTCTGAGGAATGCCTTTGAATAATGCTTGCAGGTATAGCAATCACAGTCGGGATCAAGCGGAGATGTGTCGGCCTTGTATTGCGTTCGCTTTATACTAATCCTTCCCCGGCTTGTAAAGAGCGTGCCATTGCGGGCATTTCTGGTCGGCATAACACAATCGAACATGTCGAAGCCGTTGTCTACTGCAACAAGCACATCGCGCAGGTCGCCAACGCCCATCAGGTAGCGCGGATATTCAGCTGGCATCAGTTCACCGATAGTCCCGATGATATCGTACATCTCGTTTTTTGACTCACCTACACTTAGGCCCCCCGCAGCATAGCCGTCGAAACCTATCTCTACCAACTCCAACAGGCTCCTCTTGCGAAGGTCTTTGAACATTCCCCCCTGAATGATTCCAAACAGGCTCGGAAGTTCTTTCAGAGCTTTCGTATCCCCATGCTTCTTCGCCAAGTAATTTTTGCATTGTCTGGCCCATTTAGTAGTCAGTTCGAGGGACTTTACCGCATAGTCATATTCGGCCGGATAAGGGATGCATTCGTCGAAGGTCATGGCGATATCTGAGCCGAGCGTGCATTGCACTTCCATCGCCTTGTCTGGCCCAAGGAAATGGAGCGATCCGTCGATGTGGGACCTAAATTCAACACCTTCTTCCCTAATTTTCCTGAGCGCCGAGAGACTGAAAACCTGAAATCCGCCGCTATCGGTAAGGATTGGGCCGTTCCAGTTGATGAATTTATGAAGTCCTCCAACCTGGTCGATGATATCGTGGCCGGGACGCAGATAGAGATGATAGGTATTGCAAAGAATAATCTCGGCACCGATTTCATGCAATTCATCGGGGGACATGGCTTTCACCGTCCCCTGGGTGCCTACCGGCATGAATACAGGAGTCTGTATGTTTCCCCGGGGGGTGACGAACATCCCTGTCCGAGCTGATCCGTCATATTTCATGACCTTAATTCCCATAACGTTTATTATACCAGACTCACTTGCAGGGCAAATTGAGCGTCTTGTGAGGCGTAGCGCGCAAAGCTTTGAAATATATATAAATATCAAACATGTTGCGCTTGTGCTTTCTCTTCGGAGAGGAAAAACAGGAGTGCCGACGCTTGCCGGCGTTTCTCCGATATTAGATGAAAAAATTGCCTTGACAGAATTTCTAATCTTTGATATCATCGATGAGACATAATACAACATATTGTGGCTTGAGTAGATAGTCGGTACTAAATAGAGATATATTGTTTCTGGAAACTCTTTGAAAAATAACATTTTAAAAGAGTGCCGAATTAACCTTATTTTTTCATTATACGGAGGAAATGTATGAGCAAAATGAGCACTCTAAATCTGTCTTCCAACGCATTAAAAGTCCTAGAGAAAAGGTATCTGAAAAAGGACGAGGAGGGCAGGGTCACCGAGACCGCAGAGGAGCTCTTCAGCAGGGTTGCAGGTTTTGTAGCATCCGCCGATGCAGTCTATGGGAAATCCGACCGGGAGATTAAACAGGTCAAGGAAGACTTCCATGAACTCATCACATCGTTCAATTTCCTCCCCAACAGCCCGACTCTCATGAATGCCGGTCGAAGGCTTGGGCAGCTGTCAGCATGTTTTGTCCTGCCTGTAGATGACTCGATGGAGTCCATCTTCGAAGGCGTAAAGAATGCAGCAATCATTCATAAATCGGGAGGTGGCACCGGCTTTTCGTTCTCGCGCCTCCGGCCCAAGGGCGATGTTGTGGGCTCTACCAAGGGCATATCATCAGGCCCGGTATCGTTCATGACGGTTTTCGATACGGCAACCGAAGCGGTCAAACAAGGGGGTACCAGAAGGGGCGCTAACATGGGCCTGCTCAGAGTTGACCACCCAGATATCCTCGATTTCATCACATGCAAGGACAATAACCACAAGCTCAACAATTTCAATATATCAGTGGGACTTACAGAGGAATTCATGAAGGCCGTCGAAAAAGACGAAGATTACAACCTGCTCAATCCCAGGACCAAGCACATAACGGGCAAGTTGAAGGCCAGAGAGGTCTTCAACAAGATTGTGAAACAGGCATGGAAAAACGGAGAGCCTGGTATCGTCTTTCTAGACAGGATGAACGCCACCAATCCGACGCCCGCTCTGGGCGAAATAGAGTCGACAAATCCATGCGGTGAGCAACCGCTGCTACCGTTCGAATCATGCAATCTTGGTTCTATCAATCTTGCAAATATGGTAAAGACAACTGACAAAGGTGTAACTGTAGACTGGCCGAAACTTAAGGATACGACCTGGAAGGCAGTCCATTTCCTTGATAATGTGATCGATGTCAACAAATATCCTCTCGACGAGATCGACAAGAACACCAAGGGCAACCGCAAGATCGGACTCGGAGTCATGGGATGGGCCGACATGCTCATCCATCTCAGCATTCCTTACAATTCCGATGAGGCTATAAAACTTGCCGAAGAAGTAATGGGCTTTATCCAGACTGAGGGCCGGCTCGCTTCAAGCGCCCTTGCCGAGGAGCGCGGCGTATTTCCTAACTACTCCAGTAGCATCTTCAACGGCGAGATGATGGTTAGGAATGCCACGGTGACGACCATCGCACCTACGGGTACGCTTTCTATCATCGGCGCCTGCTCTTCAGGCATAGAACCGCTCTTTGCTGTCTCTTACGTGAGAACAGTAATGGAAGGAACCAAGCTCATCGAGACTAATCCCATCTTTGAGCGCGAGGCTGTAAAGGCCGGCATATGGACTCGTGAACTTATGGAAAAGATTGCTGAACATGGCACGATAGCCCATTGTGAGGAAATCCCCGAATGGATCAGAAAGTCATTTGTTACAGCCCATGATATCATGCCGGTAGACCACATAAGGATGCAGGCCGCCTTCCAGAAGTATACGGACAACGCGGTCTCCAAGACAGTCAATTTCCCCAATTCAGCCGCGACAGAAGATGTCGAAGAAGCTTTCATCCTTGCGTACAAGACAGGCTGCAAGGGTGTCACAGTATACCGCGACGGATCGAGAGAAGAGCAGGTTCTCAGCACGAGAAAGACCGAAGAAAAGCCGCAACCTCAACTGCAAACCGGCGGCGCGGGCAAGGTCATGCCGAAAAAGAGACCTTCGATGATCCGCGGCGGCACGCGCCTTATGAAAACCGGTTGTGGTAAGCTCTATGTCACGATCAACGAAGACGAAAACGGCAGGCCTTTCGAGGTTTTTACCAACATGGGCAAGGCTGGCGGATGTGCATCGAGTCAGGCTGAGGCGATCGGAAGACTCATATCCCTTGCGCTTAGATCTAACCTGGAGACTGACGAGATAGTAAAGCAGCTTAAAGGTATATCCTGTCACCAACCCTCGTGGGGTGAAGAGGGACGGGTACTCTCATGCTCAGACGCAATCGCGAAGGCACTGGAAAGCTATATGCCGACTGGATACACTGCCAAAGTCGAGAGCGGCAATGGGAAAGCGAAGTTCAACGATATCATCACCATGGGCGCCTGCCCAGAATGCGGCGGATCTATCCAACACGAAGAAGGCTGCGCCAAGTGTCACAACTGCGGCTTCACAAAGTGTTAGCGATAAATGGGTGAACTGAATGAGCGGCAACGGTTCTAGGACATTCAGGCGTCCGTCGTGGGACGAATATTTCATCGAAATTGCCAAGGTTGTGGCCTTCCGCTCTACGTGTCTCCGCAGGCGCTATGGCGCCGTCATTGTTAAAGACAAGGTGATTGTTAGCACAGGATACAATGGCGCCCCCAGAGGCTCGCTGAATTGCGTAGACGTCAACAGGTGCAAGCGTAGGGAGTTGAACATACCGTCAGGCGAACGCTATGAACTCTGCGAAGCAGTGCATGCGGAGCAAAATGCAATCATCAACGGTTCGCCGGAGAGGATGAAGGACGCAAGCATTTACATAGCCGGGTCAGAAGAAGACGGCTCCTTTGCCGAGGGCAAACCCTGTCTCCTCTGCGCCAGGATGATCAGAAACGCGCAGGTTAAAGAGGTGATATACCTCTCCAAAAAAGGTACTATCATCAAGGTCGAAGATCTGAAGACTCTTGACGCGACACCGGCCAAGATATAAAGTGGAAGCACTGGGAGGGCCTTGATGCTTCTTTATCTTGTCCGTCACGGCGAGGCGATGAATGAACTTGCCGATCCGTCTCAGGCACTGTCACCGCAAGGACTTTGCAACGTACAGAAGGTGGCATCTCATATTGCCGGCCTTAATCTGCAGGTCGACCTCATTTTCCACAGTCCAAAACTGCGTGCCAAACAGACGGCTGTTGTCTTAGCAGATTTTCTTAAGCCCAGTCAGGGTGTCTTTGAAAGAGACCATCTCGGCCCTCTCGACGATCCATCGGAATGGGTGCGCCGACTTATGGATCGTAACGAGAACATCATGCTCGTCGGACACCTTCCCTATATGGAGAAGCTTTTTTCACTCTTGGTATGCGGGTTTATCGATGACCACGTCGTAAGATTCAAAAATGCCACGATAGTTTGCCTCAACAGAGAGCAAACGGGTACTTGGGTGCTGCAATGGATGCTGGGACCAGAAGCTATAGGTCTGTAACCTAGCGAACAACACAGGATTTATTGTGTATCCTTTCAATCTAAGGTGAAGGATAGATGCGGTATGAAACTGTCTGCGCTTTCATGGTATTTGTTAGACTATGACTGAAAGCCTTCGTATTTGCCATTGCTATCACTTATGCCATCTGTGGCGGTGCAAAAAAATTTATCTGCCATGTCAAACAAATCAACCTATTGTGAGTAGTCGTTATCCTCGGAAACATAATGTAACTCATCGCCTGGATGAGGAAGGGAATGGCTCGATTTGATTGAGCATGTGTAATAAAGATTATAGGAGAATGCCCAGATGGAGCTAAGCCACAGGATTGAACTGATCACGGAGTAGGGCAGGAGGTGTATTTCCGTGAGGCTTGCGGCACAGCGAGCCTTGTCTGGCATTGATGCTTGGCGCGGATACCTGAAGTGCCTTGTCCGATGGGGCAGTTCTGCTGTTAAATATGATACTTTCTGCAAGAAGGATTAGAGCAGGAAGAAAATTGTGCACTTTTGCGTGCCGTCGGAATAGCAGAATGGCAACTGTATGCGCCACTAAAAAGAGTATGTTAAGAAATCTAACGGCAACGCCATCATCACCTATCCTTAAAAGGATGGGAATTTACAACATCTCCTTTAAAACAGCTTTCAGGCATGGTACAATTTATCAGCACAATCTATGGAGGGCAGTATGAAGGCTATCAAGTATGCTCAGATAGAAGCAACACATTACAACAACGAAAAGGCTAAAGGCGTCGCGGCCCGTGTTGTCATCGGTAAGGCCGACGGAGCGAATAATTTCTGCATGCGTGTCTTCGAGATCTCAGTCGGGGGTAATACTCCGAAACATACGCATGATTGGGAACATGAGATGTTCATTCATCAAGGCAAAGGTGAAGTCTATGGCAACAGGCAATGGAATAAGGTGGAGGCTGGAAATGTGCTGTTTATCCCCGGCAATGAAGAACACCAGATAAGGAATATCGGCACTGACACATTGATAGTGGTCTGTCTCATCCCCTCGAAAGCCCCGGAATTGTGAAGGATGAGATAACCATATGAACTTTTTGCAATTAGAGCCGCCGGCATGGCTGGCAAAAGGTAAACATAAAAAAGAGGGGGAGAGAAATGAATGCAGTCACACTCGTTTTTGTGTCGCTATGTATTTTTGCGATAGCGTACAGGTTCTATGGCCTATTCATTGCGAACAAGGTTCTTAACCTGAGGGCCGGTCGGCCGACGCCTGCTGAAACCTGCTCGGATGGGATCGACTATGTAAAAACGAATAAGTTTGTCTTATTCGGACACCATTTTGCAGCCATAGCGGCGGCCGGTCCCTTGCTCGGGCCTGTTCTTGCGGCGCAGTTCGGTTTTCTGCCGGGCGCACTATGGATCATCATCGGATGCGTGCTTGCGGGGGGAGTGCATGATATGGTTGTACTTTTCGCCTCGATGCGCCACAAAGGCCAGAGCCTCGCAAAGATAGCAGAGAGTGAAGTCGGAAGGACAGTGGGAGTTGTCGCATCATTTGCATTCCTCTTCATCCTTATCCTCACGCTTGCAGGTCTTTCCATCGCCTGTCTGAATGCTCTTTTCGAAAGTTTCTGGGGAGTCTTCGTCGTGGGTTCCACTATTCCGATTGCGGTCTTTATGGGCTTCTGGATGTACAAGATTCGCTCGGGTGACGTAAAAGGAGCGAGCATTATCGGAGTTTTATTACTCGGCTTGGCTGTATATGCAGGTGGCGCAATAGATCCGGCATCTACACTTGCCGAGACACTGAAGCTCAGCAAACAGCAGATCGCAGTAGCAATTCCGCTGTATGCTTTCACTGCTTCGGTTCTTCCGGTCTGGATGCTTTTGGCACCAAGGGACTATCTCTCTACCTATCTTAAGATTGCTACGATTGCAACTCTAGCTGTAGGAATATTTTTTGTCCAGCCAGTGCTCAAGATGCCAGCCCTTACTCAGTTTGTTGGAGGTGGCGGACCGGTTATTCCGGGCAATGTTATCCCGTATGTCTTTATAACCATTGCTTGCGGAGCAGTATCTGGATTCCATGCGATTATCGCTACGGGTACGACGCCAAAGATGCTGAATAACGAGAAGGACGTCCTTTTTGTAGGTTATGGAGCGATGCTTATGGAAGGCTTTGTTGCGATCATGGCCCTTGTAGCTGCGTGCGTGCTGATACCGGCGGACTATTTCGCAATCAATTCCGCACCAGCTGCTTTTGCGAAACTCGGAATGCCTACCGTTGAACTCAGCCGGCTTGCAACAGAAGTAGGTGAAAAAATACAGGGTAGGCCTGGAGGCGCTGTATCCCTTGCGGTCGGCATGGCATATATCTTCGATTCAATCCCATTTATGAAAGGTTTAATGGCGTATTGGTACCACTTTGCCATTATGTTTGAAGCTGTTTTCATACTTACAGCTGTCGATGCCGGTACGCGGGTTGGACGGTTCCTACTTCAGGAGATGTTCGGCAAGATTATCCCGAAGTTTAATGAGAAAAAGTGGGTTCCCGGCATTATCATTACGGGTGGCATCTTTTCTTTTTCATGGGGCTATCTGGTTTATACCGGAAATATCTCTACCATCTGGCCGCTCTTCGGCATGAGCAATCAGTTGCTTGCATCGAGCGCACTTATTATTGTTACCACAATGCTAATCCGTATGGGCAAGGCCAAATATGCGTGGGTGACCGCAGTGCCCGGCATATTCCTCGCTTTTATAACCATGTATGCGGGTTATCTGAACATCACGGTCGCATATCTGCCAAAACAACTGTATCTATTAGCAACCTTGGCAACTATTGTTATGGCTATGATGGTTGTTGTGTTCGTAGGAACTATCAGGCGCTGGTTTGAGCTGCTCCAAGTCAAAGAGCGAGTCATGGATGTCTGGGGAGAGTCTGTGATTGTACCTATCGAGGGCGAGGCCTGTCTGATTCCGACCGAGCCTGACAAGAGCCTTAAGGCCAAGAGCGCAGAGGAAAAATGGATGGGATAGCCGAATAGATACTTATAACCACTTGAATCTTGCAAAGGCAGCTGGTAAGAATACCCTTCTCGGCTGCCTTTTTTTTACTAGGGGTACCATTCGTTCTATTCTGAGCTGAGATCGGGCATAATGTAAGCATGGATTTTGAAAGCAATGACGATGCCCCGTCTGAGCCTATGGAAAGAGATTATCGAGAGGGAATGATAATAGTTATCATCCTTATCCTTGTTATCATTTTCGAACTTTATCTCAAGGCATTTTTATTAGTCTCGATTCAAGACAAGGCGGAGGTATGCATTATTTTTTTCGCCATTGGACTTATTCACCTGTTGAGTTCCCATCTGCTGGCATTCATCTATAACTGCAAACACCTTATCATGTTGCGCCTTTTGGGTATCTGTAGAGGGCGGGCACGGCCGCGCCACGCCAAGGCTGTCGGCGTTGTATTCCTGTTGGCGGGGATTATGCGCTGGTTCATGTGACGCTACAACAAGGGCGTGGGAGCAATGGAAGTATACAAAAACCTGTCGATTTCGTTGGAGTATTGGCGATAAAATATAAGGTGAGCATACGGCTGCCGGTAATTGTTATAATGATTGCCTGTTACCGCGTCACGATGGTTTTTGATAGACTGTTCCAATTAGACTGTTGGCTGGGAAGGCAAGTAGGTTTTATGGGTCTGGATCATTCAGCCCATGCATCGCAGCGCCCGGTGATATGGATTGTATGAAGCCAAAGAGGAGAATGTTGTGACCGATATTGATCAACTTTACAATAAATTGCTGTCAGGTCCTGGCATTCAGTCCGGCGAGGAATATATCAAGACAGCTGTGCTCATTTTACTCATCTGCATCGATGGCGAGTACCATTTTGTATTTCAGAAGAGGGCGCCTCATATCAGGCAGAATGGGGAGATATGTTTTTCGGGCGGGGTATTTAATGAGGCTGACGGGACTCTTGAACGGACGGCCATCAGGGAGACGGTAGAAAAGATGGGTATCACCGCAGATAAAATCAAGGTTGTAGGAGCTCTAGATGCTGGACTCTCCCCGATTGGGGCCGAGGTTCATGCTTTTGTTGGAGTGTCTGGAATTAGCGGCCTTGCCGAAATCTCGCCGAACAGGGATGAAGTTGATAGCGTTAGCATACCGGTGTCTCATTTTGAACGATGAGAGCCAGAGATATACCGGCCACTTCTTAAGGTGCATCCATCGGTTGTGGATGAGAAGACAGGTGTGAAACTATTTTGTTCCCGGCTGTTGAGCTTAGACTGTCGGACAGGTATGCGACACCATGGGGTATGCTCAGGAACACAATTTATGTATATAAGGTGGATCAGGGAGTAATATGGGGAATAACCGCCAGATTCATTATCGATGTTATTAATAAGTTGAGGTCGTAGGCGGGAAAGGAGATTGTTCGCATGATCGCAAAGCGGATTTTGAAAACCGATATCCGGAAATACTTAAACATATATGTCAATAGGAAAGAGATCGAGCAGATAGTCGGTTCCTATCTGAAGTTGCCGCTTGCGGCAATTCTCGACAAATGGAAGGAGCCGGGTCGTTATTATCATGACCCGTCCCATCTCGATAACCTGATCGGCCAGATATACGAGTTGAAGGATGCCGGGCGGGTTCCCCTCGTGCTGCTTGCATTGATGCACGATGTCATTTATGACTCTAGGTCGACCGATAATAAGGACTGGTCTTGTGAATTTTTTGATCGGCATGTTAAACCAGGCTGTCCCTTCAAGGATATTGTCTATGATGGGATCAAGCATACAAAATACCAAGGCCTGAAAAAACCGAAGTCTGAGATCATCCGTAAGTTTCTGCGTATGGACCTACAGGGGCTTCTTAATGGAGATATTAAGAGACTTCTGGCGGACGAAAATAAAATATTCAAGGAATATCAGTGGCTAGACTATTCGATCTACCGCGATACAAGGCCGGACCTCTTGGTACGCACGGCCGAAAATTATGCTTGGCTTTTGCCGAAGAGGGAACAGACTACAAACGTAGCGCGGGTGCGAGCCTTCGCTGGATACCTGAGAGAAAGAAGACCCAATGTTGGTGTTTATGCGGGCAGTTATGATCCGTTCCACATCGGACATATGAACATCCTGCACCAAGCCGAAAAGATATTTGACAAGGTTATCATTGCTGTGGGCATGAATCCTGAAAAGGTTGATCAGCAGAGTTGGCAGTCTATGGCACAGGAGCGCACCAAGGCTATTACTAAACAGCTGCCATTTCATCAGGTGGAGGCTTTCAGGGGTTTTTTGGCTCATTACCTGGAACGCAAGGAGAAGGATCAGAACGTGACGCTTATCAGGGGAATTCGCGACGGCTTTGACCTCAGGCAGGAGGTCATACAGCTTAGATATGTGCAGCAACTCTATCCTGAGCTGAAAGTAGTCTATATCCCCTGCAAAAAAGAGTTCGAACATATTAGTTCATCATGGCTGCGACTGCTCGAATCGATTGAGCCCGGCAGCTCTGCCCCGTATCTTTGCTTGGGTCAGGACGGATGGGGCTAAGGATCTAGGATTAGTAACAGAGCTAAGCTCTTATTTTATATATAACGACGGAGGAATAATGGTTAAGCACGTCGTAATGTGGAGGTTGAAGGACAGGACTGAAGGGGGTTCGAAAAAGGAAAACGCCAGCACGGTTAAGCAGATGTTCGAGGATCTGAACGGCAAGATTCCTGGAATGATCAAATTGGAGGTCGGCATCGATTACGCGATGAGCGATGCTTCGAGCTGCATAGTCCTCTATTCGGAGTTTGTCGACGAAGAAGCACTGGATGGATATCGAGCCCATCCTGAATTCAAGAGAGCATCGGCATTTATCAAATCGGTTAGCGCCGAGAGACGCATGGTCGATTACGTTGTCTAAAAGAAGTGAGTATCCGCTCACTGCCTGTAGTACCACCGGATGATATCCTTTCATCCCCTGTTTCGAAAGTTTTCAGGCACAGTAAGGGTAACAAGCTTTTTGTAGAAGGTTTTGATAAATCCTTGAGACTGGGCATAATTGAAGTATGGCTAACATTATGAACTGTCGATGGGGAACTGTCACATGAGGGGCCTCTCTGCTGTTTTGGGTGCATTTCTGATCTTCATCGTCCTATGGGAAGCATTCGAGACGGTCGTATTCCCTCGCCGAGTGACCCGTCGTTTTCGCCTTACACGCCTCTTCTATCGGAATACCTGGCGCCCATACCAAGCCATTGTCGAAATTGTCGTCCCGGCAAAACGACGGGAAACACTCTTGAGCTTCTTTGGCCCACTTTCGCTGCTGCTACTGCTGGGCATATGGGCATGCGGTTTGATTATCGGCTTTGCCCTGCTTCACTGGGCTGATGGATCAGCGGTACAGACGAATCAGGGACCTCCCGGCTTTTTAACAGACCTGTATCTGAGCGGTACCAATTTCTTCACTCTGGGGTTGGGCGACGTCACGCCCCGCAGTTTGTTTGCAAAGCTGCTCACCGTTCTTGAAGGCGGGATGGGGTTGGGGTTTCTCGCCCTCATAATCAGTTATCTTCCAGCACTCAACCAATCGTTCCAACACCGCGAGATTACCATCTCACTGCTTGATGCCAGAGCTGGATCTCCTCCGAGCGCTGCCGAAATCCTAAGACGGCACAACGGTGAACATGGACTCGAAGCCCTTCGAGTACTGTTCCATGAGTGGGAGTTTTGGTCTGCGGAACTGCTTGAGAGCCATCTGTCATACCCAGTACTTGCATATTTCCGTTCACAGCACGATAATCAGTCGTGGATCGCTGCTCTAACTGCGATCTTAGATGCCAGCGCACTTGTGATGGTCGGGGTTGAGGGCGCGTGTGCCAGACAGGCTGAACTTACATTTGCAATGGCTAGACATGCTATCGTCGATCTCTCGATTGTTTTTAGGAGACCACCACGACAGCCGGTACATAATCGTCTTCCATCTGAAAGCTTGGTGGTTCTGAGGGGTTTGCTTAAAGATGCCGGCCATCGGCTTTTAGACGGCCATGACGCAGACAAAAAACTGGCAGAGTTGCGAAGCTTGTATGAGCCCTATGCTAACTCGATGTCCAGCTATTTCCGGATGACCCTACCAGCATGGATGCCTAAATCGGACCGGGTGGACAATTGGCAGATGAGTGCATGGGATAGGAGTTCAGCAGTGGAGAAGACGATGAAGGAGATTGAAGAAGGCAGGCATTTTTAGATATAGAGGCGCCTTATAATCGGGATCAGAACTAATACCGTCGGTTCTCTTTCGATGAAAACAGTTGCATTATATCTATATAATGTTTTATATGCAGTCATTGCTACTCAGGAGGAGGTAACAAGAAATGTCGACCGCCGAAGCAACACGATTGGTTAGGCTGATTCGGGAAAAGACAGGAGAGCTCAAGGATGTTTGTAAGGGAATCGACGAGGACACTGCATCACGTGCGCCAGAGGGTCGCTGGTCGCCGAAGCAAATCCTGTCGCACCTTTGTGGCCCCGAGGGTAAAGGCTTCATGGCATCTATCCGTGCATTTCTGGAGCAGGAAACTCCTCGCCTGGACATCGAGCCTGAGAATCATTTTTATACGGACAAAAGGGCGGCGATGACAATGGCTCAAATGCTTGCCAATTTAGATGGCGAATATGGCCGGATTGCCGAACTCACAGCTGGGCTGACAGAGGAGCAGCTTTCCCGGAAGGCCCATATCCCATTGGTGAAAGATACTCCAATGGGCGAATATCCGACGCTTGCGATGTGGATTCAGGCTATTGCTGAGTATCATGTGAGCTTTCACATCGACCATATGCGTGAGATCCTGAAAGAACTGGGTAAGGCGCAGGGTTCAAGAAGGTAAGCGATCTTTATCGATGAATTCCCGCATGGCCCAGGATACGCGCGTTTCTGGATCTGTGAAAATAGCAGGCGGCGCAGCATCGGTAGTCTCGAGCCTTGAGCGAAGGCCTGCCATGTTGGCAATCTGAATGCCGAGCCCCGGCCGCGCATTCAGTTCGAGAAGGAGCGGCCCATGTTCGCGGTCAATCACCACATCGACGCCCAGATATCCTAGGCCGGTCATTTCGAAGGATAAAGCCGCTATAAGAAGAATCTTTTCCCAATAGGGAACTTGTATTCCGCCGACTGGCCTGCCAGTATCGGGATGGTGAGTTACTACGTTCGGACCGTGGACCGCCACGCCTGTCCTGCCGCTTGAAATATCGATACCGGCCCCGATAGCTCCTCTATGAAGATTTGCCTTTCCGTCTGAGGCTTCAGTCGGCAACCTGACCATGCCCATGACAGGTACCCCCCTGTAGACAACGATCCGTATGTCGGGTATGCCTTCGTATGAAACCGCTGCAAATACAGGATCGGGGGAAATAAGTGCTTCAATCATTGCGGCATCTTCGAGCCCCGACAGTGAGTGGATACCAGAAAGTATGTCCGAGATATGGTAGTTTAGATCTTCCTGAGAGATAATCATTCCGTTCTGCACGATAAACCCCTCGGCAGCACGATCTGTTACAAGAACGATTCCGCTCCCCCCGGCTCCTCTGGAGGGTTTGACAACAAAGCGGCTCCGGTCTCCTATGATCTTTTCCAGATTGGCCAGGTCGCCATGGTGGTTGATCACATAGTAGAGGGTCGGTACCGGGACATTATGTTTCGCGGCGAGTTGTTTTGTATTGATCTTGTTGTCGACCAGAGGATAGGTAGATCGCGGATTATACCGCATGATGTACTCGCTGTTTCTGCAATTCATGCCGAGTACCCCGACCCGCTTGAAATGATTGAGTCTTTCGATCATGCCCCCACCTTCATGTTACGGAAGCGTAGGAATTCCGACAGACGATAGCCGGTGTATCGGCCAAGCAGTACCTGAGCAGCCATTACAACCAATAGCAGTTCAGGATAGACGAAAAAGGTGAGTTGGAGAGGGTCGAATTGTATGATTCCATAGGTGATCGTAGCGACGGCTGCACTGCCGGCTGCGGTTATTAGGCCCTTTTTCGTTCCTTCCTCCTCAACGATAATAAAGAAACGCTCGATTGCCATGGTTAGGATTACAAAGGGAAGCAGGCCTATGGCCATGAACGCTTTTAGTTCAAACTTATTACCTATGAGGGCAAATATGATAAAACAGGCTATCACAAATGTCAGAATCACTGAAAGACGAGGCACCAGAAGGAGGCGGATTTTCTCCAGCGAGCGGCGGGCCGTATAACCGATCAGAAGCACCGTAGCAAAGATTCCCATTCCGTACCCCAGCCCGGTGTTTCTGAATGCTAGTGCCATCAGGACCGGCATGAAGATGCCGAAAGTAGGAAAGCCGATCACATTGCGCAGAATACAGATCATAAAGGCGCCGAGGGGGACGAGTATGAGAATGCGAAAAGTCCCCTGATACTCCAGAGGCAGACGGAAAAGTGACCAGCGGTCGAGTAACCGGTTAGAACGCCTGATTCGCGCGTATTGAAGGTCCCACTGATTCATGATACGCTTGCTTAGAGACCATCTTATCTCGGAGACCGCTCCTCTGATCTTGCGTACTGCAGGCAACGTTCCTCTGGTTAAAGGCAGCAGGGCATTGGGTTCCTGCTGCAGCCCTGTTTCGGTCTGCCATGCCTTCCAGTCTCTGCCGGTCCAGATTTCGATCCATGATGAGGTCTTGGACGTCACCCCTTCTTGGAGTTTGAGACCAGAAATGGCATAGGCGCTTATGCCGGCAGCCCTTAATAAAATCAAGCGGGCCTCGACATAGCCGAGTCTCTTCTGTATTGCCGCCCAAGCCCTTACATCTTCTGGCAGATATTCTGGTACTCGTGGGAAAGACTCTTTATTCTCTGTGATGACAGAATCAACCGCCTGCAACCGGTCATACAGAGGCAGTCTGCGGACTTCGGTCATAAGCTTTTCGGCAAGATCCTGCTCTTGCTTGTTAATTCCCGTGGGGTATGGGCCAATCTGAAAAACAGACGGGGCAGGGGCAACCCCCGGCTTTACTACAAGGGTTGAACGATACGAAATTAAGCTCCCATCCGGACCGGCTGTCCCAGACCAGATGCCAAAACGGTTTGGACCTTCAGAGAAAAGCCTGAAATTGAGCGGGCCCTCGGTTATATCCTCTTCCAGCACAGCTATTCCCTGTTTGTCCGAGGGGAGTCCGACCATCAAGGCAGTCCCTTCATTGCCGTCAGAGACGCCGACTTCCATCGTGAGTTGCCATACCTTTTCGGGGATCGGAGGAAATAATGGATAGTCAAGATAGAAGATACGATAGCTGATCAGAGAAAGAGAAATTGCCAAGAGTGTGAATACCAGCGCATAGAGGGATCGATTCACGGCGCTTTAATTACCGGTTTTGCGTCAGGTGCTGACGCCGGCCCGATGTCTGGCTTCATGTCAAGCTTTAGGCCGGCACAGCGTGGAGGCAGGATATTCTTGCTGCTTACGTCGACAACGAATTTGCCACGAAGTGTTCTGCGGCCTACGAGAAACGGATATTCCATGTGAGATCGGTCATTGAGGGTTACATGAGTCTTAATGAGTTTGGGTCCCAGGCATATATCCATCAATACCACGGGCCGCCTATCGCTGCCCTCAGACGTTCGTATATTTTTCCATCCAAGGAGGGGACGACGCACCTTATGGCCACCACACCTGTCCGACAGAGAAAAGTTCACATAATTGCCCTCTACTTTAACATCACATACATCGAGAGACGACGTAGTGGCGCCGGTATCTATCCGTGCGGGTAGTCTGACTCCCCACGGCATCAGCATGATTTCCTCCACTGCGCCGACGGTGCTCTTTTCAGAAGTTTCAGCGGTCATCGAAAATATGCTCACGAGTGCAAAGGATAGCAGAACAGCAGCCCATTTCATGTACTCCCCCATGGCCAGGTACATTAAATAAAATCTCATTGATCCTTTAACAAATATAGCCAACTTTAGCTTTCAGTTCAAGATTGAGAAGGCCTTTGTTAAGGCCCTGAGGAAGCCTTGATAGAGGCCTTGCGGTCGCCCTTTATGCGAAAAGATGACTATTCGAAATGTTTCTGCAGATGTTTAACCTTGAGCTTACATAAAAGCGAAGTAAAGCCTCACCTTTTAAGCGATGCGAATGTAAACGTATAAGATTCAATGACGAGTGATGTTTTGAATCCTCCTCTAGCGACAGCTGTAAGTAATTGTCACGAGCATGGTCCTCTCTTTAATCTTCCGTTTATTGCGAAATGAAATGAATTAATAAATACTAATAAATTAATAAATACTATTGATTTCCCAAATTGATATGCATATAGGTATAATGCAAAATCTAGATAATTAAGACGTCTGACAACTCTGTGTTGGCAAAACCTAGGGAGTCGACACGGACCACCTTCGATAAGATAACTATAATTTTAATAGATAATTTCGTAGCAGTATTCCAAGTGTCATAAACATTCTTATCGAAGGAGGTTGTCATGGATATTTCCAGAAGGGACTTCCTGAAGATCACGGGAGGCACTCTCGCCCTCGGCTCTATTAACAGCGGCCTTTCGCCCGAAGAGGTGGCTGCACAAGAGTTGAGAATCAAGAACGCCAAGCAGACGACCACTGTCTGCCCTTACTGTTCAGTGGGGTGCAGCATCTTGGTCCATACCATTGACGGGAAGGTTGTCAACACCGAAGGAGACCCAGACGGTCCGATCAACGAGGGAACTCTTTGCCCGAAGGGTGCATCGCTGTTCCAGATGGCCAATAATACGAAAAGGCTCACCAAGCCGCTCTACAGGGCGCCGGGAGCACTTGAATGGAAAGAGGTCGAGTGGGACTGGGCGCTCGACCAGATTGCAAGAAAGGTCAAAGACACCAGGGACAAAACATTCAAGCAGACGTCCAAGTCGAAGGTCAAGGAGAAGAACCCTGACGGCACTGAGGTCGAGATCGAGAAAGAATTTGTTGTAAACAGGACCGACGGCATAGCCCATGTGGGCAGCGCAGCGATGGACAATGAGGAGTGCTACCTAATGCAGAAGCTACTCCGCTCATGGGGTCTTGTCTATATAGAACATCAGGCCCGAATATGACACTCCGCAACTGTAGCGGCTCTGGCGGAGTCGTTCGGACGCGGTGCAATGACAAACCACTGGGTGGATCTCAAAAATGCCGATGTCGTCCTCGTAATGGGCGCAAATCCGGCATCAAACCACCCAGTTTCCATGAAGTGGATTATGAAGGCAAGGGAAAACGGCGGGAAGCTGGTAGTTGTTGATCCCCGTTTCACTCAGACTGCGGCAAAGGCTGATATTTACTCAACGATCCGTTCAGGAACTGACATAGCCTTCCTGGGGGGTATGATAAAATACATCATCGATCACAATCTCTATTTTAGGGATTATGTCGTCAACTATACCAACGCTCCGTTTCTGGTGAATCCCGATTTCAAGCTCCCATCGCAGCTCGAAGGAGTGTTCTCCGGGTACGATCAAAAGAAGCACGTTTATGACAAAAAGACGTGGTCCTTCCAGATGGATGCCAACGGCGTTGCAAAAAAAGATCTAACACTTAAGGACCCCAACTGTGTATTTCAACTCTTGAGAAAGCAGTATGCGCGTTACACTCTTGACAAGGTTTCGAGCATAACCGGAACATCCAAGGAGAAGCTAGAAGAGGTATATAAGACACTGGGCGCGACCGGAAAGCCGAACAGGGTGGCGACAGTTTGTTATGCGATGGGCTGGACTCAGCACACTGTGGGCGTCCAGAACATAAGGGCTTTTTCGATGATCCAGTTGCTCCTCGGGAATATGGGTATGGCGGGAGGTGGCGTAAACGCATTGAGGGGAGAATCCAATGTGCAGGGCTCCACCGATTATGGACTTCTGTTCCACATCCTGCCCGGATACAATCCCGTGCCGACGTCCTCCGTTGTAGACCTGAAAACCTACATGGAAAAGTTTACGCCAAAGACGAAAGAAATCAGAAGCGTCAATTGGTGGGGCAACAGGCCGAAGTATATCACGAGTTACTTGAAGGCGATATATGGGGACAAGGCAACGAAAGAGAACGACTTTGGCTATGACTGGCTGCCGAAACTTGACGAAGGTATGAATGCCTCGTGGCTGATCCTCTTCGACGAGATGTTCAAGGGGAAGTTCGATGGTTTCTTTGCATGGGGGCAGAATCCAGCCTGTTCAGGTGCTAATGCCAACAAGGTGAGAAAAGCGATGACCACGCTTAAATGGATGGTCAACGTAAACCTCTTCGACAATGAGACAGGCTCATTCTGGAGAGGGCCGGGCATGGATCCGAAGGCCATCCAGACTGAGGTCTTTCTGCTGCCATGTGCCTCGTCTATCGAAAAGGAAGGTAGTATCAGTAATTCGGGCCGTCTTGCGCAGTGGAGATACAAGGCGATAGAACCCATCGGGGAATCGCTGCCCGATGCAGAGATCATGAACGAACTGTACGGCAGGGTGAAAAATCTTTACCAGAAGGAGGGTGGCAAATTCCCTGCGCCTATCTCCAATCTCACCTGGAATTATGGGCATAAGAATGCTGCTGGAAAGATCGAGCATGTAGATATCCACAAGGTTGCAATGGAGATCAATGGATATTATCTGGAGGATGTGTATGACAAGACCCAGACCCCACCGAAGCTAATAGGGAAAAAAGGCGAGCTTTGTACTAACTTTGTAAGTCTCCAGGCAGACGGCACCACCTCTTGCGGTAACTGGATATATTCGGGGAGTTATACGCAGAAAGATGGTAAGGTCATCAACATGATGGCAAGAAGGGGCAAGGACGACCCTACTGGTCTCGGCCTGTTTTCTAATTGGGCCTGGGCCTGGCCGCTTAACAGGAGGATTATCTACAACCGAGCATCTGTAGACTCCAAGGGAAATCCTTGGGATCCCAGGCGCGCTGTCATTAAATGGAACCCCACAAAGATCAATCCCCAGACCAATAAGCCCGGAGTCTGGGAAGGAGATGTCCCCGATGGTCCTGCAGCACCCCTTGCGGATGAAAAAGGCGGCAAGTTACCTTTCATTATGAGAGCGGACGGTGTCGGAGCGATATTCGGCCCTGGTCTGGCTGACGGGCCTTTCCCCGAACATTATGAACCACTTGAATGTCCTATCCAGGAAAACCCGATGTCGAAGCATCGTATCAATCCCACAGTCAAGCTCTTTTTCGGCAAGGAAGGCGGATTGGCGGAGGATGTCTTCTATTCATGCGACACGAGATATCCCTTCGTCTGTACAACTTATCGCGTCACCGAGCATTGGCAAACGGGTGTCATGACACGCCATGTGCCTTGGCTTATGGAGGCGCAACCTCAAGTTTTTGTCGAGATGAGCAAGGAACTGGCCAAGGAAAGGGATATAGCAAACGGCGAGAAGGTTACTGTTTCATCCGCGCGTGGCAGTCTGTGGGCAATTGCGATAGTCACCGATAGGTTCAAGCCCTTTAAAGTTATGAACACGACGATCCACCAAGTTGGAATGCCCTGGCATTTTGGGTGGCAGTTCCCGGAGGATGGCAGCGGCGGCGAGAGCGCCAACCTCCTGACGCCGACTATAGGCGATCCGAACACGATGATACCCGAATCGAAGGCATTTATGGTCAATATCGAAAAGGCGAGGGGGTGATATCATGCCGAGAGCGAGCTTACTAATATCTCCTGAATTATGTATAGGCTGCCGGGCCTGTCAGATTGCATGCAAGGCCTGGAACCAACTGCCCGGCGACAAGACTGTCAATAAGGGAAGTTTTGAAAATCCCCCAGACCTGACACCGGACCTTTACAATAAAATAAGATTCATAGAGGTCCCCTCCGAGAATAACCCGGTCAGGTGGCTTTTTGTGAGCCAGCGCTGTATGCATTGCGAAGATGCTGGGTGCATGAAGATATGTCCTGCACCTGGGGCACTCTATAAGACAAAGGAAGGTGCAGTCGCCTTCGATAAGGACAAGTGCATTGGCTGCAAATTATGCAGTGGTGCGTGTCCATTCAATGTGCCTCGCTACGATAAGAACGACAAGGTGTCCAAGTGCAATCTTTGCGCCGACAGGATTGCCGGTGGCATGCCACCGGCGTGCGCCAAGACCTGTCCTACAGGCGCCATCTCGTTTGGTGACAGGGACGCATTGATCGCCAAGGCCCAGAAAGCTGGATATGCCGCAGTATACGGCCAGGCTGACTTAGGAGGTCTCGGAGCTATCTATGCTTTTCATGATGCGCCTAACCTTTACGGGTTAGCGGATAAACCGGCTATACCTGAAATGGTTGTCTTTTGGCATAAATATCTAAAACCCCTCTCCTGGATTGGGATCGGAGGTACGGCGGCACTCATGCTCCTTCATTATGTCGCGATAGGTCCTAAGAAGGACAAGGAGGGAAAAGACGATGAATAATAGCGATCTCGTAACAAAGGAAAACATCGTGGGGATAGTCAATCATTGGGCACTGGCGGTAAGCTGCATCGTACTGACGATCAGCGGCTTCGGCTTCTTGTTTCAGATGCAGGGCATTGGCAGTGCATTTGGCGGATTCCCTGCAATGAAAGGGATCCACAACTGGGCTGGTGTCGTCTTCACAGTGTCGCTTGTCCTGAGCATGTTCAACTGGCTGATGGAATCGCTGATATTCGACTCGGACGACCTTAGCTGGATTTTGACTGCTGGGGGATACTTGAGCCATAACGCCAAAGTGCCGCCGATGCACAAGCTCAACACCGGGCAGAAGTTTTTCTACCTTACCCTGCTTGTGTCAGGCTTTGCCATCTCTGTCACAGGCTTTATTATTTGGCTTATGCCCGAGGACAAGTTCCTGTTGGTCTCGTCTCATTTCATACATAATGTGAGTTTCATTATCATCACCGCGTTCCTGCCTATTCACATTTACTTAAGCACCCTTGGTAACCCTGGGACACTGCAGATTATGATAACTGGCAAGATACCTTATTGGCGGGCGAAAAAGAAATATCCCAAGTGGGTAAAAGAATTAGAAGAAGGTCACAGGCACTGAAAGCCTTACCTGTTGTCCTCTCACGCCAGGGGAATCCCTCATCCCTGACTTGAGGGGTTGGTGAGTTGTCGGATAAGCCTATAGGAGGGCAAGTGAAAAAAATAGTACTACTAATTTTAATCGGCCTTCTTATCGGCACGTCGTCTGCAGAGATTAAGCGTTATAGCATTCCTCTGGATGAGTCTCCGTCCCTGGGGCCAAAGGCTGCCCCAGTCACAATCGTCGAGTTTATCGATTATCAATGACCCCACTGTGTTGCGGCCAGTCCGGTCGTCGAAAGGATCATGAAGGATTACGGCTCGAAGGTACGCCTCGTGATCAAATTTTATCCGTATAAATACCGGGATTTCGCCCGTATATCCGCCGAGGCGGCACTGGCTGCCTACAACCAGGGGAAGTTCTGGGAAATGCACCGGCTGATGCTGAAACGGTCGCCGCAGCTTGACCGGACTAATCTCATAGAATATGCGAGGGAGATTGGTCTTGATGCCGACAAATTCAGGGAATCGCTCGATAAGCAAAAAAATGACAAGATAATAGAGCGGGATATGAAACTTGCACTCTCTATCGATCTTTACAACACACCCACCTTCTTCATCAACGGGCGAAGGGTCATAGGTGAAGTCCCGTATGAGTATCTGAGAAAAATCGTAGTGGAGGAGCTTAATGCGGCTAAGAAGTAGCTGGAGTGCCCTTATTGTCGTAGTCTTTCTGTGTAGTATTACTACGCCCGCATCGGGCGGTCAATTGGAGCCTATCAGATGGGTTCCTGTTTCAAAGGGCAATCCTCAGACCCCCGACAAGACAGAACTTGGCAAGAAGCTTTTTTTCGACCGCAGATTATCTGGCGACGGGACCATGAGCTGTGCTACCTGTCATGTGCCGGAACTTGCCTTTACCGACGGGCAGGAAATCTCACTTAGTTATCCGACTACGAAGAACTGGAGGAATACACCTACGCTTGTCAACGTTGGATTATTCAAGAACCTCTTTCACGACGGCAGGGCCACGTCCCTGGAAGATCAGGCCCTCTTTCCGATAATGTCTTCATTTGAGATGAACCTGAATCTCGATTATCTCGAAGAAAAACTGCGCGTCGTGCCTGAATATGTGGAGGCCTTCAAAAAGATCTTCGGCGGAGATATTACGAGAGAGCGGGTTGCCATGGCTATAGCTGCATTTGAAAGAACGCTTGTTTCAGTTAATGCTCCTATAGACAGGTATCTGAAAGGAGATATGTCAGCTCTTTCGGCCGACGCTATAAAAGGGTATGAAATTTTCACTGGCAAGGGCAAATGCACAGAATGTCATGACGGCGCACTTCTTTCGGATGACAAGTTCCATGCTCTGCATATCCCTGAGAATCCTGACCATCAGAAGGATCCGAGGATAACAGCGACCAGGCGCTTTGTGGCAAAGGTATATCACTACGATAATTACGCGAACCTCTCGGAAGATCCAGGCAGATATCTAATCTCGAAGAATGAAAAAGACTGGAAGGCCTTCAGGACGCCTACCCTTCGCGAAGTCGCAAAGACCGCCCCGTACATGCATAACGGCATATTCGCAACTCTGGAGGAAGTAATCGACTTTTTCGATAGAGGCGGCGGCGAGGGGAATACAGTACTAAAGCCTCTGAATCTTAACATATCAGAGAAAAAGTACCTGAAAACCTTTTTTGTCGAGGCGCTGAGCGGCGAAGAAACAACTTTCACTTATCCTGTAATTCCTTGAATATATGTTTAATCAAAGAGAGTGTATCTTTCAGCCGATATTTTCGAAGACATCTTTGGCAGCCTGACAGACGGGGCAAAGCCAGTCAGCCGGAAGCTGTTCGAACTTAACTGCCTCGCGATCGTCTTTATAGAGCCATTTGCAGGCTGCACAACGCCAAAGCGTGCCATCCTCTCTCTCCCCTTTTTTGGATGTAACTTCCCAACCTCTGGCTATCCACTCTTTCAATCGCGGGGGGTAGTAACCGGAATAGATGGTCTTGTCCCGCGCATCATCAAAGGTAACCTCTATGCTATAAGCCCCCTTTTTTACAGTGTATCCCCAGGCGAAATTCTCCGTTGTCTCCGGTGTGGAGGCTTTTGCGGTGAATTCTATTGTATTGCCGTTCCTCTTTACTTTGGCCCAACTGAAGCAGCAAGGCAGTACCGAGGTGCAACCGCATCTGCCTCCTTTCATTTCGAGTCCGTCAATTCTGAATCCGCCCGGCACTTTTTCGATCATAATATCCATAGGTTCTCCTCTGTGGTAAGCGATGTGTATAAGTGATTGGTGACCCCATCCCGATTAAAATTGTAACTCTGCGAACCCTAACGATTGACGCACGCAAATCGATAAATCCGACACCGGTCTTTATAATATAATAGTTAGCGATAAAGTGACAAACATGGAATTTTGCTATGCGGTGCTGATACTTGACGATACTGCGACGACGGATCTGTTCGATGAAAGGAAAGTTTGCTTCATCAAGGTGGAATCATTAAAATAAGATATATTGCCTAAGTTGGAGCTATCGTTTCACAATCTGGCTGGGGGAGAATGCCTGCAGTTTTTATAATTCCATTGAAACCGTATTCAGCTGGGAATTGGTTGATTGACGCGGGATGTGTAGCTATAAAGCCTTGATACGTTACTCCCGGCTAGGTAAAAGAAGTTTTTTGCAACAGTTTGTCTAATTAGAAAGACTATAGAGGTGCTGATGAAATCTAATGATGCAGTTTTTTTGCTTAACGATACTTTGCAGACTATCAAAAAACGCCGCAGCATACGCATGTTTATGAAGGACGAGATATCAGATGAGCAGGTTGCGGTCCTTCTCCAGGCCGCGAACGAGGCACCCTCTGCCCACAACCAGCAATCGTGGCGATTCATCGTCCTGAGGGGACAGAAAAAGCAGGGGCTCGCAGATCTAGTGGTGGCAAGGTCCGAAGGGTTTCCGAGGCCAGCATCAGCCCTTCTACGCATGGCTGCGCGCAGCATAGCGAGCGCGCCTGTGGTCATTGCAGTGGCGAACACCGGCGATCTAATTGATCACGGCACTGATCTTTTCAAGGACGAAAGGGGGATGGCCTACGATTTCTTCAGAACGATGGAGATACAGAGTTCCGCTGCGGCTGTTCAAAACATGCTCCTTGCAGCTACGTCCCTGAACCTTGCGACGGTTTGGCTTGGCATACTCTTCTTGATCAAAGGTGATGTGCTGAAATACCTTGAAGAACCTGCAGGTGAATTCATGGCTGTAATCCCTGTGGGTTATGCCACGCGGGAGGGTGGCGGTCCCCAGAAGGAGCCTTTTGAGATGAAGGTAAGGTTTCTGGACTAAATTTTCACTCCACTTCAATGTCATCGAATCCATGGTAGAGCGGGGAGGTTTCCGAATAGTAGTCGATGCCGTCATCAGCCTGTTCCATTAGGCGTGTATATGAACTCACGGCGATGGCTGCGACGGCGGCTCCGGCAGCCGCTCCGACGACACCGCCGAGTGCAGGATTCTTGCGAGTTGAGATGATACCTGCCAACGCTCCGGCTGTTGCCGAAATCCCCAGCGTGATAAGATATTTAGATTTATTCATGCCTGTTATTAAGATACCACGTTCGAAGCTGCGACATAAAGTTTTCTCTCTCTGTTCAAATAGTATAGAATACCTCTCATGAAAGCTACGAAGAAATTGATAGTCATCGGCGACAGAGTGCTTGTAGCTCTGGACGATAGCAAAGAGCGTACGACGACTGGGCTTTATCTTCCCCCTACAGTCAAGGAAAAAGAAAAGGTTCAGGGGGGATATATTGTCAAAGTCGGACCGGGGTATCCAGTGAGCGACCTCAATGCGATAGTGGAGGAGCCCTGGTCGACCAAGAAGAGGGAGGAACTGAAATACATTCCTCTTCAGGCGATGGAAGGCGACTATGCCATTTTCCTTAAGGATGCGGCTGTGGAGATAGAGTTTGAAGGCAAGAAATATCATATCGTCCCCCATTCCGCAATACTGGCACTTGTACGCACAGAATTTGCAGAGGAGTAATACATGACCGAAGTGGTCCTGGCTCTTGTCGGGTTAGTAGTAGGTGGAGCAGGCGTATATCTTATCCTTTCATCTCGTTTTAAGATAATCTCTACGAAAGAGGTTTCGAGCCTTCAGGCGATCCACGCAAACGAGCTTAGGGATATCGATGGAAGGGCAAAAGGAGCTGAGGCTCTTGTGACCGAGTTGCGTCTGCAGTTAAGAGAGGCCGAATCTGAGAAGGGCAGTCTGAGGTCGGAGCTCAACATCGAGCGGCAGCAGCGGATTGAGACGTCGACACGGCTTGAAGAATCATATAAGAGGCTTGAAGATTCCTATAAAAATCTCGACGAACAAAAGGCCCTCTTCGAGGTGATGAAGAAGGAGATGTCGGATACCTTTAATGTCCTCTCATCTGCAGCATTGAAGAGTAGCAGCGAAGATTTCCTGAGGCTAGCAGCAGAGCATCTGGGAAAGGTTTTGGTTGATACCAAGGGAAAGCTCGGCGAACACCACGCTGCGATAGATGCAACTGTCAAGCCACTCCAGGAACTTCTGAAGAGATACGAGCAGCAGATAAAAGAGATCGAGGAGAGCCGTCATAAATCCTTCGGCAGCCTCTCAGAGCAGATCAGGTCTTTATCTTCAATGCAGGAGCGCCTCCAGGAAGAGACCAAGAACCTTGTGACCGCTCTGAGGAGACCGAAAGTAAGCGGCTCTTGGGGTGAGATTGGATTACGGCGTGTCGCGGAACTGGCCGGGATGACCGCTTATTGCGACTTTTATGAACAGGAATCAGTATCGGCTGAGGTCGGAAAACTTCGTCCTGACATGATCGTGCGACTACCGAATGGTCGTGAGATTGTAGTAGATGCAAAGGCCCCTGTCGACGCATATTTGACTGCTATGTCTGCTCAAACCGAAGCAGAGAGGAAGAAAGGCATAGTCAACTACATTCTGCAGATAAGAAATCATATGAATTCGCTAAGTTCGAAGTCCTACTGGGACCAGTTTCCACAGTCTCCGGAACTGGTAGTCATGTACCTGCCGGGGGAATCATTTTTCAGTGCTGCGCTTGAGCATGATCCGAAACTTATCGAAGACGGGAGCATGAAGAAGGTTATCCTCGCGACTCCGACAACCTTTATAGCGCTGCTGAAAGCGGTTGCCTACGGATGGCAACAAGAGCAGGTCACCAAGAGTGCACAGGAAATCAACAGGCTCGGCAAGGAACTGTATGAAAGGTTCTCTATCGTGATCGAGCATTTCGCAAGGACCGGTGTTGCGATGGGCAAAGCCGTAGAATCATACAACGAAGGCGTCAGGTCGATGGAGACCCGCCTGATACCATCGATCAGGAAATTCAAGGACCTCGGGATATCCAGTGCAAAGGAAGCTGTTTCTCCTGAAGAGATAGGGCAGACGGCGAAGAACGTGGATCATCTCTCAATAGAGTTCGGTGACGAGCCCGAAGGGAAACAGAGGAGGTTCCTGTGATAGAAGATTTGAGAAAGTCCGAGACATGGAGGGTTTTCAGGATACAGTCGGAGTTGGTTGAAGGATTCGAGACCTTGTTCGACCTGGGTCCCGCGGTAGGTATCTTCGGGGGTGCGCGCTTCAACGAACTCTCCGACTACTATCACGATGCTGTGAAAGTCTGCGCGATGCTTTCGGAGGCCGGGTTCTCAATAATTACCGGTGGGGGGCCAGGCATTATGGAAGCAGCCAACAAAGGCGCTAAGATGGGAAAAGGCAAGTCGATCGGTCTGAATATCTTGCTGCCCCATGAACAAGCTCCGAATCCTCACCTGGATATCAATCTGTCATTTAGGTATTTTTTTGTCAGGAAACTGATGTTTGTCAAGTACTCGACCGGTTTTGTAATCTTTCCCGGCGGCTTCGGTACAATGGACGAACTCTTCGAGGCACTTACCCTTGTCCAGACTAAAAAGGTTGAAGGCTTCCCGATAGTGCTGTATGGGAAGACATACTGGCAGGGACTCATTGACTGGATGCAGAATACTTTAATGCAGCGGGGTGCGATTGGCGAAGCAGACGTTTCCATCTTTCATGTTGTTGACGATACCGCCGATATAGTAAGGATATTTATGCAATACTCGGCAACCACATCGCAGAACCTCCCACCAGAGTATTTGCGGAGATAGGCAGCTCGCGATATTGATTACGGAGGTTTCTTGATTTGACCCCAGTCGGGTAATACGGATGGGGTGCATACTCCATTCTGCCAGATTAAAGTGTGATAGGTCGTTAGAAGGAGGGTTGACAATGAAAATAGTGCGGTATCTGTACAACGGACAGATATATTACGGAATTGTTGAAGGTGAACTCATCTATGAATGCACAGGAAACCCATTTGATAAATTGACGAGGCGGTCAACCACTCATGATTTATATTCAGTTAAGCTTTTGCCTCCGGTCTCTCCGCCCAATATTTTATGCCTAGGCCTGAACTATAAGAAACATGCAGATGAAACCGGCCTGCCACGTCCTGAAGCGCCTGTTTTGTTCATGAAATCTACTACGGCATTGTGCGGCAACGGCGACCCTATAATACTTCCTGCAAATAGTCCCGATCAAATCGATTTCGAGGCTGAACTAGCCATCGTGATTAGAAGGCGTGCTAGAAATGTATCCGAGGACGAAGTCTGCGACGTGATTCTTGGCTTCACAGCTGCTAACGATATATCGAACAGGGCAGTGCAGTTCTCTGACGGACAATGGGTTCGAGCCAAAAGCTACGATACTTTTTGTCCCATCGGTCCTGCCATTCTTACTGACATAGATGGTGATAACCTCGACATCGCATGTAGACTGGACGGGCAGGTTATGCAGTCGTCCAATACATCCGACATGATTTTCGGGTGTCGGCGTATCGTGTCACATTTGTCACAATGCATGACTCTCCTTCCGGGCACGATCATATTGACAGGCACACCCGAAGGGGTCGGTTTTACAAGAAAACCACCGGTTTTCCTTCGCGCGGGTCAAAAATTGGAAACGGAAATTGAAGGGATAGGCCTGCTTGTTAACGATGTCACCACGAATCAACAGTGTGGATGATGCCGCATTAGCCGTAATAATAATTTTGGCACATATATCCGGCTTCCACTAAATTGCTATCTGGCAAAGGGTTATGACCGGTTAGAAAGAAGCAAAGGTGACTATATTCCGTCCTTGAAGGACTGACTCCTAATATATTGTTAAATAAGACCAGAGTGGCTCGACAAGTAGACAAAATAGTATGACCGGTGCCAAAATGAAAGTTTCCAATATAATTTGTCGATATGATCCATTTGCTGTTTTCTGGTTGTCCTGAAAGTCACCGTTCTAGCAAAAAATGTTTTGAAGTTATTCTTATTTTAAGCAACGATTCTGTTTCGGCGTGATTTTAGATGGTCAATTCGATGGTCAATTCGACCTTGACACTCTATATTTTTAAGGTATAATTAAATCATAGATGAGCACTAATAAGGAGGGTTATCCCAATGTCTGTGGAACTTAGCGTCAAAGAACTGGATTTATTGAAGAAAGTACTTGATTCCTACCTGTCAGAGCTGAGACTCGATATCGTAGCAACCAAACATGACAAGTCGTCGCTTCATGAGGAAGAGACCTTGGTAAAAGGACTTTTGCAAAAGGTGTCCAAATAATAACAACAGAAAATCAGTAGCGCTAAAGCTCCTCGATTTAACGGGGAGCTTTTTTTTTCATGATGATGCAGTATCGCTGCTCATCGGAAAAGATGTTTTTATGAATAAGACTCCCTATTCTTGCAATATAAGGATGGGTAAAATGTTCTTTATATGCTACGGAAATTGTATCTAGGTGGATAATTATTAAATTTTATAATCATCGTACGGGCACCTGCAACACAATCCGGTAGTGTCTTAATGGGCTGGATGAAAGTCTGAAAAGGTATCGCTATAAAAGCCTTTGATATATCTATCCATCGGCAGTTAGGAAGTTTTATGCAGTCATAGGGATTATATAAGCTACACCATCGCAAATTCCTGACAAGTCGGCAGCAATCATGGTATCCCGAAACATTGGTATTGCATAATGTCTGACTGTTATGATATCTTGCTGGCGTAACAGCAACACATACCAATTAAGAGAGAAGGATGATTATGTCTTATCGAGCATGGTTTCAATGCATCAACGAGCAATGCGGGGCAAAGTATCCTTTGAATTCTATTGTATATCGCTGCGGTAACTGCGGCTCGCTTTTGGAAGTGACTCATGATATGCGGGCCCTGGCAGAGCGCAGTTCAGAGGAATGGAAAAAGCTCTTCGAGAATCGTTATAAGACCACCGAGTGGCCCTACGGGTCGGGCATATGGGGCAAGAAGGAATGGGTGCTGCCCCAAATAAGCAATGATAATGTCGTATCGTTATACGAAGGCGGGACCAATTTATTCTGGGCCGAGCGTTTTGGTCGGATGTTGGGCATGAATGATCTCTGGATTAAGCTCTGCGGCAACTCCCACAGTGGCTCATTCAAGGATCTTGGCATGACGGTTTTGGTATCTCAGGTCAAGCAAATGATTAGCGAAGGGGCGCCTATCCAGGCCGTGGCTTGTGCGTCGACTGGAGATACCTCGGCTGCTCTTTCGGTTTATTGTGCGGCAGCCGGCATCCAATCGATTGTACTTTTGCCGAAAGGCAAGATTTCAGTAGCGCAGTTGATTCAACCTATTTCGAATGGTTCCCTGGTTTTGTCGCTCGACACTGATTTCGACGGCTGCATGGCTGTTGTACAGGAAATCACTAAAGATGAAACTATCTATCTTGCAAATTCAATGAACTCCCTGCGCATTGAGGGACAAAAGACGGTCGGCATCGAGATATGTCAGCAGTTCGACTGGAATATGCCTGATGTCATCATAATCCCCGGTGGCAACCTCGGCAACGTCTCAGCCCTTGGCAACGGCCTTATCATGATGAAGAAACTCGGCCTTGTCGACTCTCTGCCCCGCATAGTCGTTGCCCAGGCAGAGAAGGCGAATCCATTGTATCGTTCTTACCTTAGAAATTTCGAGACCTTTGAACCGATTCATGCTGAAAAAACTCTGGCGAGTGCGATCCAGATTGGCAACCCTGTCAGCATACAGAAGGCAATTCGGACATTAAAGCAATTCAATGGTATCGTTGAGCAGGCTACCGAACAGGAACTGGCCGACGCGGCTGCTCTCGGAGACACCGCTGGAATGTTTAACTGTCCCCATACAGGAGTTGCTCTCGCTGCCATGATCAAGCTGCTTAAAGCTGGCAAAATAGACAAGTCCGAACGTGTTGTTGTGATATCTACTGCGCACGGACTGAAATTCACCGAATTTAAAGTCCGGTATCACGAGGAGTCGTTAGATTTCCCTTGCCGCTTTGCTAATAAACCGGTCGAACTTCCGGCCAGTGTCGATGCAGTCAAAGAAGCTCTCAGGCAAGCACTGCAGAAGAGGAGGAGCGGCGATGTTTAAAAAGTCTTCAATCTCCGGGAGCTGGAAAGTCGCAACACTTGCTGTGCATGGCTACGGCCGACTGCCGAAGGCGCACTATGCAGTCTCTACTCCGATAGTCCAGACCTCAAATTTTTATTTCGATACTACCACTGAAGTCCTTGAGTTTATGAAGGCAAAAAGCGAAGGCCGAACTGTGCGAGAACATGAATACGGCAGATACGGTAATCCGACACAGCAGGAGTGCGAGCGGAAGTTGGCTGCAGTCGAAGGGGCTGAAAGGGCACTGCTTTTTTCAACAGGTATGAGTGCAGTGATACTGACCTTGATGGCATATATGAAGAGGGAGAAGCACATTATATTCACAAGCGACTGCTATCGCCAGACCCGTGACTTTGCGACCAATATGCTTTCGGAATTCGGCATAGAGGTATCTATTGTAGATCCGACTGCTGAAGCTATCGAGACGGCTATCCGCCACAATACCAATATCATCTTTACCGAATCCCCTACGAATCCTTACCTATGTGTGCTTGACATGATAGCGATAGTCAAAATAGCGAAGAAGCACCGTGTTATGACAATTATAGATGCGACACTTGCGACCCCATATAACATCAGACCTCTCGAGATGGGTGTGGATATAGTCATTCACTCGGCGACAAAATACCTCGGCGGGCATAACGACCTGCTAGCCGGTGTTGCTCTCGGAAATCATAAAAAGCTCGACGCTCTTTACCGTATGCAGAGGATGATCGGGGCTACACCGGGGCCGTTTACATGCTTTTTGCTCGAAAGGGGGTTGAAGAGCTTTACCCTCAGGATGGAGCATCACAATAAAGCAGGCCTTACTGTAGCAAAAATGCTCGAAGGCCATCCTAAGATTGAAAAGGTCTGGTATCCTGGTCTCAAGTCACATCCCGACTACAAGGTTGCTAAGAAGCAGATGCGAGGTTTCGGCAGCCTGATCACTTTCCTTGTCCGGGGAGGTGACCGGGAGACAAGAAAGTTCATCGATTCTCTGAAGCTGTTCTTGATCACTCCAAGCCTCGGCGGAAGCGAGAGTCTAGTGACTCAGATGGCGGTAATGTCGTTCTTTGACTATCCCGAAGATTACCGGCAATCAATAGGCATGGTGGATAACTTGGTCCGGATAGCACTCGGACTGGAAGATGTGCATGATCTTATCGCAGATCTAAAACAGGCTTTGGACAAAATCTGAGGCATGTCTTGTCGTCATATATATATCAGAGGCGTGCGGAAACTAATATTGAGTTTTCGATTTACAACAAATTTGTTATTTTTATAATTTCTTCAAGTTTGCCGATTGCCTTTTTGGAGTCGATCGTGTCGGCTGCGATGTCCTTTCCGGTAATAAAATCGTCAGCCTTCCCGGCGACCATGAGGGCAGCTGCCGCGTTCATAAGCACAATTTCACGCTTTGGCCCCTGTTCGCCGTTCAATATCGACAGTGCAATCTGTGCATTGATCTCCTTGCCATTACCAAGCAGGGTGGAGCGGTCATGTTTTCTGAAGCCGAAGTCTTCAGGTGTGATATAAAAGGTGTCGACGGACTCATTGCGAAAGCGTGATATCTTTGTCCCATCGCACGTGGTAATCTCGTCTAGGCCATCTTCTCCGTGGACTACCATACAGTCAAGGGTGCCGAGATTGCCGAGCACCGAGGCGAGAGTTTCAGTAAGTCTGGACGAAAATACGCCCAGCACTTGACGCTGCGCTCCTGCCGGATTGGTCAAAGGACCAAGTATATTGAATATCGTGCGGATGCCGATTTCCCTGCGTGCGCCAATGGCAAATTTCATCGCCGGATGGAAGAGTGGCGCAAATAGGAAGCCGAAGTTTGTCGTAAAGAGACATTTCTCTACCTTTTCAGGCGTTAGGTCAACTTTTACTCCAAGGGCCTCCAGCACATCCGCGCTTCCGGAACTGCTTGATACCGAACGGTTACCGTGCTTGGCCACTGGGACCCCGGCAGCCGCAACGACTATCGCTGTAGTTGTGGAGATATTGAAGGTATTAGACATGTCACCGCCGGTACCGCAGGTATCTATCACACCCTCTGGCGCCGCGATGCGCGTGGCCTTTTTACGCATTATACGTGCGGCGCCGCCTATCTCTTCTATGGTTTCGCCTTTGATACGCAAGGCTGTTAGAAATGCGCCAATCTGTGCGTCGGTCGCCCTTCCTTCCATTATCTCGTCCATGCATTCGGCTGTTTCGGCTTCGGACAGGCTGATATTCTGAATTACCAGATTGATCGCTTCTCGTATCATCGGTCGTTGCTGAAGCGGATAAAATTACTGAGGAGGTCCTTCCCTGCCTTCGTCAAGATCGATTCGGGATGAAACTGGACCCCTTCAATAAGATGCTGCCTGTGTCGGACCCCCATGATGATTCCCTTCACTCCCTCAGCCTCGGTCCAGGCTGTAATATTGAGGCAATCTGGCAGAGTCTCCCGCTTTATGACGAGTGAGTGATACCTCGTAGCTTCGAAGGGGTTTGGGAGCCCTTCGAAAAGCGTCTTGCCATCATGATATATCATAGAGGTCTTCCCATGCATTAGATACGGCGCGCGGATTATGTCTCCCCCAAAGGCCGCGCCTATTGCCTGATGACCTAGACATACACCGAGTATCGGTATCTTGCCGGCAAAATGCTTAATCGTATCTATGGAAATTCCGGCTTCCTTGGGTGTGCACGGACCGGGCGAAATGACGATTCTGTCTGGGTTCATAGTCTCGATTTCGCGGACCGTGATCTTGTCATTCCTGAAGACGCGGACATCCTCTCCCAGTTCGCCAAGGTACTGGACGAGATTGTAAGTAAATGAATCGTAGTTGTCGATCATCAAAAGCATAGTTATTTCTTCTTTCTCTCCACGAATTCAACAGCGGTCATCATCGCCATTGCTTTATTAATCGACTCCCAGTATTCGTTCTCGGGCACCGAATCGGCAACTATCCCGGCACCGGTCTGGAAATAGACTTTGCCGTCCTTGATCACGAGGGTTCTGATGGCAATACATGTGTCCATGTTATAGGAATAGCTGAAATAGCCGACAGCACCAGCATATACGCCGCGTTTGATCGGCTCCAACTCTTCTATTATCTCCATTGCGCGCACCTTCGGCGCTCCCGATACTGTGCCAGCAGGGAAGCAAGCTCTGAATACATCGAAAACGTCGGAGCCCTCTTTAAGCCTTCCTTCAACATTTGAAACTAGGTGCATCACGTGGCTGTATAATTCTGTAACCATGAGGTCTGTGACCCTGACCGAGCCGATCTCCGCGACCCGTCCAACATCGTTTCTTCCCAAGTCGACGAGCATGATATGTTCGGAAATCTCCTTCGGGTCTTTCTTCATGTCTTCCTCAAGAGCTCTGTCGTCTTCTTCGGTTTTGCCACGTTTGCGTGTGCCTGCGATGGGGCGTACGGTAATTTTGTTGTCCTCCAGCCGGACTAGTATCTCGGGCGACGAACCTACGATGTGTGCATCGCCAATATCGAAATAAAACATGTATGGGGAAGGATTGATCACCCGCAGAGCCCTGTAGACAGTGAAGGGATGTACGGAACAGGGTCGTTCGAAGCGCTGCGAGATGACGACTTGTACGACATCACCTGCGTGTACGTATTCGCGCGACTTATCGACCGCAGCAAGAAAGTCAGCCTTCTTAAAGCTCGATTTGAACGATGCCGCCTCCGGCCGCGGCAGCAGTTCCGTTCCCTGCGGCATAGCAAGCGGAGCCTTCATAACACATGTTTTTTGAAGGGCTGCAGCGATACGATCTATTTTTTTAATCGCACCCTGATAAAGCGCTTTAAGGTCAGTCTTCTTTTTCGAGGGAAAGAGTGTCTTGCCGCGCAGCGTGACGTCATTGCCTGTATGTACGTTCGACAGAATCGAAAGTGTCAGCTTCAGATTGTCGAAAATGAGGAGAGTATCGAAAAGCATAAGAAGAGTGTCCGGAACGTCTATTCCACTTTTTTTTCTATGCGGAAGTCGCTCGAATGAACGTACGACGTCGTATGCGAGATATCCGACGAAGCCACCCGAGAAACGCGGCAGTTCGGCAGGTTCAAAGGCCTTGAACTGCCCTAGTATATCCTTAACGATGGCTAGAGGATCATCGGCGGCGACCGAAATGCTGTCATTTCCATTTGAGATTTCGTATTTCTTTCCACTGCCCATTATGGTAAGCACAGGATCGACGCAAAGGAAAGAATAGCGCGCCCATTTTTCACCGCCTACTACGCTTTCGAGAAGAAAGGCTGGCTTCTTCTTCAGTTTTAGGAGTGCACTGACAGGGGTTTCGGTGTCACAAAGGATGTTTTTATATAACGGGACAACATTCGCTCGCTCTGCTAGCGAGCAGAATTCTTCATAGCTAATATTCATCTGATTAGTTTATCGAATCTGTGCCTATTTTGGCAATTTCCGTAAGCCTTCGATTGCGTCGGCATTGACAGGACTGGCGAAATTATGATAACTTTTTGGACGACGCTTGTACGGGAGTTCTTATCTGAGACTCCGGAATTAAGGCGGTTGTCTAAGCGGGTGTAGCTCAGCTGGTAGAGCACAACCTTGCCAAGGTTGGGGTCGCGGGTTCGAATCCCGTCGCCCGCTCCATAACTTCATATACTAGGGGATTAGGATAAAAGGGGCACCATAGCTAAATTCCCCTACCCTAATCCCTAATCTGTTCAAGATGGCGACGTACCCAAGTGGCAAGGGGGAGGTCTGCAAAACCTTTATCCAGCGGTTCGAATCCGCTCGTCGCCTCCATTCCTTTGAAATATTGACAACCACGTTTCTTTTTGGCTAAGCTTAAATATCTACCTTTACCATGCGAGAACGCGGTAAAGGTTTTTTAATTGGGACATGAGGAGGCAGAGCATGAATACATTGAAAACTATGGTGCTGATGGTCTTTCTGACTGTCATGCTAATAGCAATAGGCGGCGCCCTGGGAGGCAGGACAGGCATGACATTTGCCCTCATTATGGCCTTCGGTATTAATTTTATTTCCTACTGGTTCAGTGACAAGATCGTTCTTCGCATGTACAGGGCACGCGAGGTCACTGAAGGGGAAGCTCCGGAGCTCTATGGCATCGTCAGGAGGCTTGCGCAAAAGGCTGCTCTCCCGATGCCGAGAGTTTATATGGTAGATGAAGACCAGCCCAATGCATTCGCGACAGGGAGGAACCCTGAGCACGCTGCTGTTGCTGCAACCACGGGCATTCTGCGTATATTATCAAAGGAGGAACTCGAAGGGGTCCTCGCCCACGAACTTGCCCATGTAAAACACAGGGATATCTTGATCAGCACAATTGCGGCGACGATTGCTGGTGCAATCAGCTATCTGGCACAAATGGCACAATGGGCTATGATCTTCGGCGGCGGTCGCAGAGATGATGAAGACAGTAACCCAATTGCAGCTATAGTGATGATGATTGTTGCTCCCATTGCAGCCATGCTAGTGCAGATGGCGATTTCTCGTTCAAGGGAATTCAGCGCTGATGAGGGGGGTGCTGAAATCTCTGGCAATCCTCTGTATCTGGAGAATGCTCTCAAGAAACTTGATTTGGCGTCTAAGCAGATACCGATGAACGCCAACCCGGCAACCGCACACATGTTTATAGTTAATCCGCTGACGGGGGGAGGACTGATGAAACTCTTCAGCACGCACCCGCCGATGGAGGAGAGAATTGCGCGGCTCGAAGCCATGCGTGGGAGGAGATAAGCAAATGCGGATGAGCAAGCCGCTTGTTGGCATCATTATGGGCAGTGATAGCGATCTCAAAATAATGGAAAAGGCCGCCGAAGTTTTAAGGGAAATGGGAGTTCCATTTGAAATCGATATTAGTTCGGCCCACAGGCTACCCGATAAGACCGTAGAATATGCTAAATCAGCAAGGAAGCTCGGAATTGAAGTGGTGATCGCTGGCGCGGGCATGGCTGCCCATCTAGCAGGTGTAATAGCTGCGCACACGACTGTTCCGGTCATCGGCGTTCCTCTTAAGTCTGGCGCGCTGAACGGTGTCGATGCTCTGTATGCGACGGTTCAGATGCCCCAAGGCATCCCGGTTGCCACTGTTGCCATCGATGGCGCAAAAAATGCCGCGTATCTTGCCTGCTCTATTCTCTCAATAAAGTATCCCAAATATGCTAAGAAGCTTGATGCATACAGGGCTCAGACGAGGAAGGCCCTGGAAAAGAAGTCAGCCGAGTTGAAGCAGAAGAGCTAATTGCAATTATTAAACAGGCCTGTGACTGACGCTACAGGCTTGTTTAATGGATTTCATGCCACCCAGTCGATATAATATACAATCGATTAGATGTTTTCATGGAGGAAGCGATGGCGGACATTGTGATACAGACAAATTTTGAAGACCTGAAGCTTGTCAGACGCGGCAAGGTGCGCGATGTTTATGCAGTAGGCGATAATCTCCTTATCGTGACAACCGACCGTGTCTCTGCTTTTGATGTTGTACTGCCCAATGGCATTCCGGGCAAGGGCAATATTCTGACTCAGATTTCTATATTCTGGTTCAATCAGATGAAGGATATCATCGAGAATCATATTGTGGCGACCAATGTTAAGGATTACCCTGCGGTGCTGCAGAAATATTCAGGCGTTTTGGAAGGGCGGAGCATGCTTGTAAAAAAGGCTTTGCCACTTCCGATAGAGTGCATAGTGAGGGGCTATCTTTCGGGGTCGGGTTGGAAAGAGTATCAGCAAAAAGGTATGGTCTGCGGAATTAACCTGCCCAATGGCCTCGTTGAATCGTCTCGCCTCGATGAGCCGATTTTCACACCAAGCACAAAGGCCAAAGAAGGTCATGACATAAATATCAGTTTTGAAGAGACCAAGAAGATCATTGGCGATTCACGGGCGGAAAAAATAAGGAACGTTGCCCTCTCAGTATATTGTAAGGGACGCGAAGTCGCGGAAAAAAAAGGAATCATCATAGCCGACACTAAGATGGAGATGGGCATGTTCGACGGCGAGCTCATACTTATCGACGAACTCATGACGCCAGATTCTTCGAGGTTCTGGTCACAGAAAAACTATCAGTCTGGTAAAGGGCAGGACAGTTACGACAAGCAGATTGTACGAGACTACCTGCTAACTCTTGACTGGGAAATGAAATATCCGGGACCTGAACTGCCCGCCGAGATTGTGGAAAAGACCGCACAGCGGTACCGGGAAATTCTTGAAATTTTGACAAATTAGCGCGAGGCAATTAAGGGCGCGTAAAGAAAAAACATTATTGATAAAATTATCTTTATTTCCCATCATTAGACAAGCTCTGGATGACAATAGCCGGTCAGGAGGAATTTCCAAAATCAAGTGTTCCACTATTGTGAGACTTTCGGAATGACAGTGTAATGGATAAGTTCCAAGGACTAGTTGACATTATAGCTAAACTTCGCTCCAAGGACGGCTGCCCATGGGACAAGGTACAGACGAGCGAGTCGATCAAGCCTTATCTTATTGAAGAGACTTACGAGGTGATCGAGGCAATTGATGAAAAAGATCCTGCGAAGATTAAAGAAGAGCTTGGCGATCTCCTACTCCAGATCATCTTTCACGCACAGATTGCGAAAGACGATGGCGAATTCGACATCAATGATGTGATAGATAAGATCAGCGACAAGATGGTTTCACGCCATCCGCATGTCTTCGGAGATGCCAAGTTCGAAACCCCCGAGGAAGTCACGAAGCAATGGCAGGACCGCAAGAGAGAGGAAGGCAAATTCAGAGAATCGGCGCTGGAAGGAGTGCCTAAGGAGTTGCCATCGCTCTTGAGGGCGCACAGGTTGCAATCCAGAGCAGCAAAGGTCGGGTTTGACTGGGCAAAAGTCGAAGACGTATTCGGAAAGCTTGACGAAGAACTGAGGGAGTTCAAAGAGGCTGTCGAAAAGCAAGATAAAAGGGAAATCGAGGACGAATTGGGAGACATCTTCTTTGTCCTTGTAAATATAGCTCGCTTTGTCGGAGTTAATGCAGAAGAATCGCTGAGAAAGACCATCTCTAAATTTATCTCGCGCTTCAGATACATAGAGATGAAAGCGGCCGATGAAAGTCGCCATCTTGCGGACATGACCCTCGAAGAGATGGACTCTCTATGGAACGAAGCGAAGAAAGGCGAAAAAACGAAGTCTCAGAGGTGATAGTAACGATGGCATGATGTTAACTCATCAGGGTAATTGTGCGCACCGCCAACAGGGATCAAAAGCCTTTTGAATCAAGATCATTTTGGGAACGAAAGGAATCATAATAGGAAGTTCTAAAATGTCGCGAGCGAGGCGGCCGGCAACCCATTCCCCTTTGACATTTAGCCGATGTGCATGGTATATAATTGTTATAACCTAGAACTTATTTCGAGGGTGAGCAACCCGGGTCGCAGGGTCAAGGAGGGACCGGATTTATGGCGTTTGAGGGAACGGTAAAATGGTTCAACGAATCCAAGGGGTATGGGTTCATCCAGCAGGACAACGGACCGGACGTCTTCGTGCACTATTCCGCTGTCACGGGAGATGGCTTCAAGACGTTGACCAAGGGCCAGAGGGTACAATTCGAGATAACCAGCGATGACAAGGGGCCTAAGGCAGCTAATGTAGTTAAAATGTGATTCGGGGCCCCGGCGAGGGCCCTTTCCATCTTCTGCCACAACTATATCCACGGCACATCTAAAGGTTGTATGTGATTACATGAATATTTCCGAGATCTTGTCAATTCTTCCGATTTTAGTTATTGTAGCCCTATGCGTTTACCCTCATGGATAAAATCTGAAACTGGATGGAGAAAAATGCATTCAGGCTGCATTGCAAGCTCTAGAATACATGCTACGAAGAGCCTGCTCAGAAACCATCGCCTCTCATCGGTATGCGAAGAAGCGAGATGCCCCAACCAGCAGTTTTGTTTTGCAAAGCCGACTGCAACCTTCATGATACTTGGCCGCGTATGCACAAGAACCTGTGCATTTTGCGCGGTCACTTCCGGTGCTCCTTCCAAAGTCGATCCAACGGAGCCAGGGAAGATAGTAGCTGCAGTTCGGGAGATGAGTCTGCAATACGTTGTTGTCACTTCGGTGACACGGGACGATCTTCCCGATGGGGGTGCGGCACACTTTGCTGAGGTTGTCAGGGCATTGAAAATGAGCCTTCCGGAGGTTGGTGTGGAGGTACTCACCCCGGATTTCAAAGGGAATCGTGAGGCCTTGAAAACTGTTGTTGATTCTGAACCGGATGTCTTTAACCACAATATGGAAACGGTGCAGAGGCTGTATCGGACGATCAGGCCGCAGGCTGATTACAGGGGTTCACTTGAAGTTCTCAGAGCAGTAAAGGAAATAAATCCTGAGATCAGAACAAAATCAGGGTTTATGCTGGGACTCGGAGAGACGGCTGACGAGGTCGAGGGTTTGCTGGGCGATCTGAGAAAGGTTGGCTGTGACGCACTCACTATAGGGCAATATCTGAGGCCTTCAAAAAAGAATCAGCCTGTTGTAGAATACATAATTCCCAGAGTATTCGATGAACTCAAAGATAAGGCCGAACGGCATGGTTTTATCAGTGTGGCTTCCGGTCCGCTGGTTAGGAGCTCTATGAACGCCGAAGAAGCGTATAGAGGAGGATAAATGTACGAGTTTAACAGGATCAAAAGGCTGCCTCCGTATGTATTCGCCATTGTCAATCATCTGAAGATGGAATCGCGGCGGCAAGGTGCAGATATAATCGATCTGGGTATGGGGAACCCCGATCTGCCCACACCGAAGCATATAGTCGACAAACTTTGTGAGGCAGCTAAAAATCCTAAGAATCACCGGTATTCCGCATCTAAGGGTATTACACAGCTCAGGGTTGCAATTACCGAGTGGTATAAACGCCGTTTCGATGTCAATATAGACCCTGAGACAGAGGCCGTTGTCACAATAGGCTCCAAAGAAGGACTTTCTCATTTAACCCTTGCCATGGTCCAGCCAGGCGACGTTATCATGTCGCCGACGCCTGCATATCCTATACATCCCTATGCGGTGATAATCGCAGGAGGCGAGGTTTCGAGCATTCCGATTGGACCGGGTATCGACTTCTTTGCCGAGATGGAAAAGACTTTCAAAAAGACGTGGCCGAGGCCAAAGATCCTCATCATCAATTTCCCGCATAATCCAACGACGGCGGTGCTGGACAGCCTGGACTTTTTCAGGAAGGTGGTCGATTTTGCAAAGGAGAACAATATTATAGTCATCCACGATTTCGCCTATGCAGACCTTTTGTTTGATGGGTACAAAGCCCCCAGTTTCCTTCAGATTCCGGGCGCAAAGGACGTGGGAGTTGAGTTTTTCTCGCTGACCAAGAGTTACTCCATGGCGGGCTGGAGGGTCGGCTTCTGTTGCGGCAACATGGAAATAGTCGGTGCCCTCACCAAGATAAAGAGCTATCTCGACTACGGGATGTTCCAGCCGATCCAGATTGCGAGCATCGTGGCCTTGAGAGGGTCCCAAAGTTGTGTCGAGGATATGCGGCAGATTTATCAGTCTAGAAGGAATACACTTATCAAGGGCCTGGACCAGGCTGGCTGGAATATAGCACCGCCGAAGGCCACCATGTTCGTATGGGCTGAAATCCCTGATCCATTCAAAAGTATGGGCTCGCTCGAATTCTCAAAGTTCCTCATCAAGGAGGCGAAGGTTGCAGTATCTCCAGGCATAGGCTTCGGTGAGGGCGGAGACAACTTTGTGAGATTCGCGCTTGTTGAAAACGAACACAGGATAAAACAGGCTGCCAAAGGGATAAAAAAGGCGCTAAATAGGGGCGCATAAGGAGTGATATATGATGAGTAAGCGAGAGATTTTTGTAGGCATCATAGGCTTCGGGACGGTTGGCTCCGGGACTGCCAAAATCCTGCTAGAAAACGGCGGTCTACTAAAAAGCAGAACTGGTTGTGATGTAAAGCTTAAATTGATTGCGGATAAAGATATTACAACTGATCGCGGACTCAAAGTACCAGAAGGAATGCTTATTACTGACGCGAATGCGGTCCTGAACGACCCTGACATCGATATCGTGGTCGAGCTTATCGGCGGCATTCATCCCGCTAAGGACTTCATGCTCCAAGCGATAAAAAACAGGAAACATGTAGTTACGGCTAACAAGGCA
Source organism: uncultured Nitrospiraceae bacterium (assembly GCA_963736105.1). Lineage (GTDB taxonomy): Bacteria > Nitrospirota > Thermodesulfovibrionia > Thermodesulfovibrionales > Dissulfurispiraceae > Fen-1308. The sequence continues at coordinate 501,171 of CAVTNL010000002.1, forward strand.
CTTCTTGCAATGGAGGGGAATGATATTTTTTCGGCGGCTCTCGAAAAAGGAGTGGAAGTCGGTTTCGAAGCATCTGTTGCCGGAGGAATTCCCATTATTAAGGTAATCCGAGAGGGGCTCGTGGCCAATAAGTTGCTGGCGATTTACGGAATTATCAACGGGACCTCAAATTACATACTTAGCAAGATGACTGACGAAAAGGTGGATTTCTCAGATGCGCTTAATGAGGCGCAGAGGCTCGGCTATGCCGAAGCAGATCCGACCTTCGATATCGAGGGGATCGATACCGCCCACAAACTTACGATCATCTCGTCACTTGCTTACGGCATTCCTCTTTCGTATAAAGAGGTCTATAAGGAGGGCATTACTAAGATCACTGCCAGGGACATCGATTTTGCAGCCGATCTCGGTTACAAGATAAAGCTGCTTGCCATTGCGAAATCCGACAACGGCGAAATAGAGATGAGAGTCCATCCCACGATGGTTCCCGATGAATACCTGATATCGAAAATAGACGGAGTCTTCAACGCAGTTTATGTGGAGGGCGATGCCGTTGGTTCGACCCTTTACTACGGTCGCGGTGCTGGCGATATGCCGACGGGCAGTGCTGTTGTGTCCGATATCATCGATATTGGGAAAAACATCGCGGCAGGCGGATCGGCGAGACTATCCGGCATCTGCTCTAGCGGCGAGAAATCCTGTGACTTTAAGCGGACTAAGAAGATGGAAGACATCGATAGCATGTATTACTTCAGGTTCACCGCCTCAGACCAGCCTGGCGTGCTTTCTAAAATATCGGGCATACTCGGTAATTACAACATCAGCATAGCCTCGGTAATCCAGAAAGGCAGGAGCGTTGGGGGGTCAGTGCCACTCGTAGTGCTTACCCACATGGCGCGTGAAAGAGATGTCCTGAAAGCGGTGGCTGAGATAGATGCCCTGCCAACGGTGTCGGAAAAAACGCTATTCATCCGGGTAGAAGGAAAAGAATAGGGCAAATGCTCTTTTCCGAGGATCAACTCCAGAGATACAGCCGACATATGATCCTTGCCGAGGTGGGAGTCGAGGGACAGGAAAAATTGCTGGAAGCAAGGGTATTGGTTGTCGGAGCGGGGGGGCTTGGATCACCCGTCGGGTATTATTTGGCGGCAGCCGGTGTTGGCGATCTTGCGATAGTTGATAATGATGTCGTCGAACTTAGTAACCTCCAGAGACAGATTGCTCATAGCACAAAAAAGATCGGCATGCCCAAGGTCGCTTCGGCGAAGAATACGTTCGAAGCCTTAAACCCCGATACGAAAGTGACTGCAATAAGAGACAGGATAACCAGGGACAACATTTTTAGGCTGATAGGTAGCTACGACATTGTGGTGGACTGTAGCGACAATTTTGCTACTCGATTCCTCCTTAACGACGCGTGTGTACTGTCGAAAAAACTGTTGGTGAGCGGGGCGATTCTGAAGTTTGAGGGCCAGCTTACGACCATACTGCCTGGGGAAGGGCATTGTTACCGCTGTCTCTTTGAAGAGATGCCGCCAACGGATATTATCGTCTCGCTTCAAACAGCAGGCTTAGTGGGCGCGATCCCCGGCGTGATCGGAGCACTTCAGGCTCTTGAAGTTATTAAGCTTATTGTGGGCATGGAGGGTGTGCTGAAAGAGAGGCTTCTCATCTTCGACGGATTGAAGACGAAGTTCAGACGTATCAAAGTCCACAGGAATATCGCATGCCCGGTCTGCGGAGAACATCCCACAATTACCACGCTCGATGACAGAGATTATGGAGCAGCGAAATCCTGACCCAGCCTGCCTAATAATCCCAGCCTCGGTTTTCGACTCGATGGTCGCTCATTGCTTCGCCAGCTATCCCAACGAAGCATGCGGCATTCTTGCGGGTAAAAACATGATCGTGTCTGAAATATTCATCATGACCAATACAGAGAAATCTCCGGTACGTTATCTCATGGATCCTGAAGAGCAATTCAAGATGATGAGGAAATTGCGGCATAAGTCGCTTCAGATGATTGCTATCTTTCACTCTCATCCTGACTCGGCGGCATATCCGTCCGCAACCGATCGGGACATGGCTTATTACGAGGACGCTGTTTACGTAATCGTAAGCTTGGCGGAAAGAGAACCGGATGTGAGAGGGTTCTCTTTCAGAAATGAGGAGCTGTATGAAGTTGAGATTTCCGTTATCTTCGAATCGTAGGTGTGACGTTCTTGCGGGTTATCACTACACTGCATGATGATCTCTTTTTGATCCTCTGTGAGGAAGAATTTCATCAGATCAGATACCAACGGAATTTTCACCTCTCATTAAGTGGATAGACACTAGCAACGTCCCAAAGTCTTTCTGTCAGGAGCACTGTAGTGCCTGCATCAATAACGGGAGACGACTCCTGGACATATTCGTGACACGCCTGACAGGCGACAATTCAATGCTGTGTCTGTTTGCTTATCTTTTCAATAAAGGTATAGAATTAAAACAGGTTGAAAATTTTCCAAAAACTGGATCCAAGGTCTGAAATGCAGTATGTCTGACGAAAAGTTTTCGAGATTGATCAAGCATGGCTTCCTATCCGAAAAGGAATTGCTTGATATAGTGGCTGAATCCTCCGCTGCCGGAAAATACCCCGAAGATTGCTTATTGGCAAAGGGCATTCCAAAGCATGAAATACTGTTCTGCCTAACCGAATATTACGGATATCCTTTTGTAGAATACGATGAAGATATTATGGTCTCTTCAAAAATTGTGCGCATGATGGACCTCGAAAGGATGAAAAAGGTTCTTTGGATTCCTCTCTATTTCGACAGCAATCAGGCTGAGGTCATTGCCTACAATCCAGACGTTTCCCGTGTTGAAGAAATAAAACAGACTCTAAACGTCAAGAAAATAAGTTTTCTGGTGGCGCTGCCTGCTGACATTGTCAGGATCATCGAGAACAACCTTGACCTTAATCCTAATTTTGGCATTTCAGCAGGCCGAACTCCACTTGCAAAGGTACGGACATTCCTTGCGGAGAGGCGGTCTCTGATGTCATGCTACCGAACATCTCTTGCAAAAGGCAGGACTGGATTAGCCTTTATGAGGACTGGACTTTCTTTTATTGCGATACCGATCGTACTTTTTAGGCTATTTGGTATCGGGTATTTCACGGTTGTTGAAGCTGTCCTCCTCATTGTTGGAATTGCGATTGCTATAGACGGACTTTTGTGGTATCTGCCTGCCAGGAGAATCGGGAAAAAAATGATAGACTCTTCAGAGACGGAACAGGTAGGAAGGGCTACTGTACTCGAACTGTCCAACCCGGGAAACAATCCTTGCTTTACGCGCTCTCAACCAGCCGAGGGAGCAGACGAGCTCGCTTCACATTGGAGTGATCTGTCCCCGGTAATGAGGCGGCGTTTTCTCGCAAGCGATAGGACTAATCTGGCTGAGGAAAGAACGACTCTGGCAAGTCTCAGGACTTTGATGGCGAGGGGACGCAACGGACTGGCGTTTACGCGCACCGGTGTCGCATTTGCTGCACTCGGCACAGTATTATTGCGGCAATTTCCTGCTGGCGGCTGGACCTTCTTCGATGCCGGCCTTATCCTGATCGGTATACTGATGGCCATGGAAGGTTTTTATTGGTACCTGCCCGGACGTCGTTCTGGCATTATGTGCGTAAAATCAGTACAAAGGGCTGAAGAAAAAGGCAGTATCTGGGACATCGTTTTTCCTCCCACTCACAAGAGGGCGGGTTTTCAGGACGTGCATGCTCATGTGCCGCCTGTGAAAGGGACACATGCACGGGGCATCTGGGCTACAACCGGTCTGGCCCTCGAAAGGACAATGCTGGCTGATAGGCGAAACGTAATGGCCAGGCTGCGGACCATCATGGCGAGATCTCGAACCGGTCTCGCATTCATAAGGACAGGAACGAGCATTGCGGCCATCGGTATAGGATTGCTGGCCTACTATGGTGCAGATGCACTGTCATGGACTGTGATCAATGTCCTTCTCATTGTCGTCGGACTGCTTCTGATCGCCGATGGTCTTTACTGGTATTTCCCGGCTGAGAAAGCGCGAAAACAGTTCCCCTACTGCCTTGGCATTATGGAAATATTGATCCCGGACTACGGTAAGCCGGTCCAATCCTGGGGAAAGGTTACATTCGGTGATGATAATTTCGAGTGACGTAGAGACGGCAAGATTCAGCATTCTGGTGGATGAGGGTATCCTTGACAAGGAGGACCTGGAAAGAGCTATTGCCTCAGCCGATGCAAGGGCGGTTGACCTTGAGACAGTGCTAATAAGAGAATATGGGGTACCCAGGTACCGTGTCATAGAGGTATCAGCCGATTATTATAAGTGCCTATTCGTGGAGTACGACGAAAGAATGCCTATACCGCCTGATCTTCTCGCTGGACTTGATAGCGACAGGCTTTTCCTGAGCAACTGGTTTCCCATTGCACGGAGTGATGATACGGTTATTATAGCGGCAAACAATCCGTCAGACCCTGAGCTTCCGGCTGAGGTGCGGAGATTTTTCAGGACTGAAAAATACGAATTCCTATATGCGCTTCGCGAGGACATTCGCTGGTTCATTAAGGACTTCTTGCACGGAAAGCCGGGCTATCTGGTCGGGACTGAGAGAACTGGACTTGCGCACTGGCGGAATAATATGGCTCACTGGAGAACGAGGTTGGCGTGCTATCGCAACGACCTCGCCAAGGGAAGGACACATCTGGCTGTGCTGAGGTCGGGCCTTGGGATAATCGCTGTTGCCGATGTACTTTTGCATACATTGAAATTCGGGGGTAACAGCTATATCTATTGGGGTATGATCGGTGTAGGTCTTGCGATAGGTGCTTTTGGACTGTCTGGTTACCTAAAGATTAGGAGATCGAGCATAAGGCTGCCGGAAAATCAGACCTTGGTGGAAGTGACATCTGCTACCCTATATTTTCTCGAGAATTATCACTTTATCGAAGATACTGGTGTGCACGTGCCAACCAAAGGGACGATGCTTGCGCGTCTCGGAGATTTCCTGGCGAGCCATTGCACAATTCTTTACCCCAAACCGGCGAGCAAGGAACGAACCCAGCTTGCCCGCGAGCGGAATGTACTTGCAGGACAGAGGACGGTGACTTCATGCTATCGTTCGATTTATGCCAGGGCTAGGACTGGTCTTGCCCTAATGCGGACAGGGATCTCTTTTTCCAGCCTCGGAATTGTCTTGATGGGATATTTTAAGTTCAGTTTTTTGGCCGTTATCGATATACTGCTTTTAGTGGCCGGAGTATTGATGGTAGTGGATGGCGTGTTATGGTACCTGCCAGTAAGAAAGGAACAGTCGGAAATTCCGAGATGCCCAGTTCCAGAATGAGGACACTAAATGAAGATTGAACATAAAATCATGTATTCATATTCTTTCAATGTCGCCTTTATCGTTCTGATAGGCCTGTTCGCCCTGCATAACATGAATCAGATCCTTGAAAAGCTGAGGTTTGTGGAGATATCGGATGACCTAAATGCATCATTTCTTGAAATGAGGATTTCGGAAAAGAACTATCTTCTTTACAAGGACGAGAAATGGATTGTAAACATACACGAAAACATAAACGATTCAATGAGAGCCATAGAAGCGACAAAGGATGACATAAGCCGCGTTATTGGTGAGAACAACCTTCAATTGCTCAGGAGATACCTTGATGAATATTCTCAAGTCATAGACGAGATAGACAAATCCGGTGGCAAGGACACCCACTTGGAAACGGAGTTGAGAACCGTTGGAGGAAAATTAAGGGATTTCTTCAAAAACAAGACGCAGCTTGAAAGGCAGAAAGTCAACAATATTATCTCGAACGCAAAGAGTCTTCTTTTCATCTCCTTCCTTTGTATATTGTTCCTTGCTGTCGTGGTGGGGAGGGTCGTCTCGAAAAAGATCGTGTTTTCGCTTAGGGCAATCGAGGGACTGGCGCTGTCTATAGCAGAAGGGAATTTCAGTAAAATAGAAGATGTTAAATCGAAGGACGAATTCGGGTCTGTAATACTCGCCATTAACCGCATGTCGCAAGAACTCGAGGACAGAGGTGAAGAGATTATTCAGGCAAAAAAACTTGCATCCCTAGGAGTTCTGACGGCAGGAGTGGCGCATGAACTGAGAAATCCGCTGAATAATATTTCGATGATTACCCAGAATTCGCTAGAACTATATGATTACATGAGTAAAGAAAACAGACTCTCGCTATTGAACAGGGTCGCTGAAGAGACAAAAAGAATGGAAGATGTTGTAAGTAACCTGCTGGACTTCTCCAAATCCAGGGAGGCAAAATTAAAGGAAGCGAACATCAACGATATAGTCCGGAAATCGGTCCAACTGATGCAGAATACATTGGCTTTGTCGAATATCGAACCGGGATTGCACCTCGAACGCGATCTTCCCCGTGTTCGCGTTGACGAGCATCAAATCGAACAGGTCATGGTGAACTTAATAGTGAATGCAACTCAGGCAATGTCGCCGGGCGGCAGACTCTCCATCGAGACGAAAAACAGCAATGAAAATAAAGTGTATATTTATGTTAAAGATACAGGTCAAGGAATTCCGCCCGAATATCTGCCCAATATTTTCGACCCGTTCTTCAGTACAAAGAGTTGCGGTACCGGACTTGGATTATCCGTAAGTTACGGAATAATAAAAAACCATCAGGGAAATATCAGGGTCGAAAGCACTGTTGGGGTTGGCACGACCTTCATAATCGAGCTGCCCGCATATGGAAGAATAAAGGAGGCTAAGGATGAGCAATAGGATCATGGTTATCGATGACGAGAAGATCGTGGTCGACATGGCAAAAATGGCCTTGGAACATGACGGGTACATTGTAGAGACTTTTCTGAATGGAGAATCCGCACTCGCAAGGCTCAAAGAAGAACCATTCGATATGGTCGTCACCGACTTCAAGATGAAAGGTATTGACGGCATGGAGGTTCTTAGGATTGTAAAGGAACAATATCCAAAAACCAAGGTAATAATGATCACGGCTTTTGCCAATCTCGATACTGCGATAGAAGCACTCAGAGGGGATGTCTTCGATTTTTTTCCGAAACCAGTCAAGATCAAGGAACTTAAAGCTTCCATCGAACGGGCACTGGAGAAATAACAGGAATGGGCAAGAGTTTAGAAGGAGTTTTGCGTACCTTACAAAAGAAAATGAAGAGGGCGGTCTCTCCAATGCCACCCTTCATGGAATTTTTCAATAAATTCAGGGAGGTACTTGCGAGCCACAATAAGGCTGTGGAAATGATTGCGGACATGGGGGAGAAGTTCAGCGGTGAATACCTGTTCGACACTAGCTATATCGAGAGCGCATACGCAGAACTGTCCACTGCTGTTTGGAGTTCTATAAAGAGCTTCGACTCCTTCACCCGCGCCAGATATCCGAATCTCATGGATGCCTTTATCCGGATAGATAACAGGATTAGCGATATGTTGGCCAACAAGGCTTCCACTTCCGGAGAAATTATAGTTTTCCGGGAGGACACATTGTGGGACATGTACTATGAAGTCGGTGGCAAGAATGCCGGACTTGCCGAAGTCGGCAACATCCTTAAGCTCGATGTTCCAGAAGCCTTTTTCATAACTACGCTCGCGTTCGATCAATTCATTGCGTTCAACGGACTCAACGAGAGGGTTGAGGCACTAATGAAGACCGAAAGCATTTCGGAAAGTAATTTTGCTGCGCTTCGCGATGCGATTATCTGCAGCAAGATCCCTCCTGCTCTGGATGAGGCTTTCGACAAGGCTATCAAAAAGATGACGACTAAATGCGGAGCGTCCAACTCAGTGGCTGTCAGAAGTAGCGCAGAGGAGGAGGATGGAAGGCTTTCATTCGCCGGGCAATTCGATACAGTGCTCAATGTACCGCTCGAAGGCGGAGCGATTAGGGAGGCCTATAAAAGGGTGGTTGCGAGCCTCTTCTCGCTGCATTCAATTGCGTACCAGAGACGCTTTAGATACGACGCAGGAAAAATGAAAATGGCAGTTGGCTGTGTGGCTATGGTCGATGCTGTTTCCAGTGGAGTTGTGTATTCTGTCGATCCGAGTGGAAAGAAAGAGAACGTTCTGATTAGTGCGAATTGGGGCCTTGGCAAGACTGTTGTCGAGGGACTTGTAGAAGCTGATATTTACAGAGTCGAAAAAGCGGAGGTGCCCAAAATTTTAGGTACGCGGTGTGGTAAAAAGGAGTCTATGACGGTAGTGTTACCCGGCGGGGGAGTTGACTCCATCTCCACGCCTGATAATTTGAGAGATAGACCGGTACTTGATTCAGAAGTCATAGTCGAATTGACCAGTCGTGCTCAGTCGCTTGAAAAGCATTTCAGAAGACCCCAGGATATCGAATGGGCAATTGACAGGAATGGGCGTGTTTTCATTCTGCAATCAAGAGAGTTGAGATTGGGAGACGATGAAGGCAAGAGGTGCGCAACTGTCGACGACCACCTCAAATCGATGTCGGTGCTGATGAGGAATAAAGGCATCTCGGTACAGAAGGGCATCGGGAGCGGTAAAGTCTTCATTGTAAAGGCACCGGACGATATAAAAGATGTTCCAAAAGGTGCTATCCTTGTTTCTAAACGCGATTTCTCTGGTTTTGTACGCATAATGAATGATGTGTCAGCCATTATCACGGATATCGGAACTCCAACTAGCCATATGGCTTCAATTTCGAGGGAGTTTAGGATTCCCACGATTGTAAACACAGATGACGCAACCCAGGTCCTAAAGGATGGGATGCAAATCACAGTTAGTATCGATGACGAAGGCAGCACTATATACGATGGGCTTACCGATGACGTGCAGGGCTGCAGCGACGTAAACGCTCCTAGTGTTACAGAGGGTCACGAATACTTGAGAAAAAGATATGTGCTGAGACATATTTCTCCGCTTAACCTGATCGAACCTCTCCATGATAAGTTTCAGCCTGAAGAGTGCAAGACCATGCATGACATCCTTAGATTCATACATGAAAAATCTATTATGGAACTTGTGGACTGTGCCAGAAACAAAAAAGCGAGCCTTAGGGGCTATGCAGCCGTGGCGCTAGACCTGCCAATCCCCGCAAGCATCGTGCTTATTGATATGGGCGGTGGACTCAATAAAGGAAGGTTTAACTTGAAAAATAATCCAGGGAAGACCGCAACGGCTGCTGAGATAGCATCTGTACCGCTTAAGGCTATTATTGGAGGAATGATGTACCCCGGCGCCTGGCATAACGAAGCGGTTCCATTGAGGATGAAAGACCTTTTCATGAGCATGACGAGGATGCCCGATATCCGCTCGGCAAGCATGAGTTCCCCCATCCAGAATGTTGCAGTTGCGTCGAGGGATTATGTCAATCTCAGTCTCAAGTTTGGGTATCACTTCAATATAGTGGACTGTTACTGTAGCGAAAATCCTAGAAACAATCATGTCTATTTCCGCTTCTCCGGCGGTGCTACCGATATTATTCAACGCTCCAGAAGAGTGCAGTTCATTGCATCAATATTGAAGGAACATGGCTTCACTATCTGGATGACTGGAGACCTCATCATAGCACGGCTTGCGAATGTTGGCAGGGTACGGATGGAAAAGGTCCTCGACCAACTCGGCAGGCTTATCGCCTACGTGAGAAAGATCGATGCCTTGATGCGTAACGATTCGGCTATTGAATATTATGCTGAGAGATTCAAAGAGGGAACCTATGAGTTGATGGAGGGCGGAGGCAATGTATAGTATCAAAGTTCTCTAATTATGACCTTTTGCGTTCGCCGATTTTTTTCTTGTCAGTCTTTTCAAGGCATTCATCCGATGCAGCCTTATCAGAACAGTTCCTGCAGGGACAGCTATAAAAACATCACAAATATAATCACTTATAGACTCTTACCGGTTTTGATTTTATATGTGTTTTGGGTTAAGATACAAATTACTTTTTTGAAGGAGATCTTGTTACTAAGGTCATCGAACGGTTCTTCTGGATAAGGAGACGATATGGCAGTTAAAGTAAGAATTCCCACACCACTGCAGGCGTTAACCAAAGGTAGGGAAGTAGTCGATGCAAAAGCGGGTGCGGTAATCGATCTTGTCCAGGAACTAGATAAGTCATACCCTGGTTTCATGGCGAGGATTGCCGAAGGCGGCAAGATCAGGAAATTTATAAATATCTATGTCAACGAAGAGGACATAAGGTTTCTACAAGGTGAGCAGACGCTGGTCAAGGATGGCGATGAGGTTTCCATTATCCCTGCAATTGCGGGAGGCTGTATAAACGTTCCATGATCCGAAAAGAAAGAGGAACTATGAAAAAAAAGGTTAAATTGATCTTCCCTCAGCATCTTGTCAAGGAGCCGGTTATCTTCACAATGGCCAAGAATTACGACGTTATGCCAAATATCAGAAGGGCGAGGATTACCGATACGGTAGGAGAGATGGTGCTCATACTTGAAGGTACGCAAGAGAACTTGGAGAAAGGCTTGGATGCCTTGAAAAACCAGGGTGTCGAAGTTGAGCATATAGAGTCGGACGTCGAAGAGTAGCCTGATTAAATGCAGCAACGAAAATTCACATATCGAATAGATTGATGGGGATTTTATGGTGGCTGGTGGAGTCGGCAATTTGGGAAACAAGGATTGATATCGATATTTCATACGGCAAGTTCGATGATCTGAATGCTACCTCATTATTTTAGATCGAATGAGAAGTGGTTGGTTGAAATGCAATCTTTACGATGTCAGAAAGGTGATAGAAGAGATCATATGAAATATGTTGTCATCATCGGCGACGGTATGGCTGACAGACCTATAGAGGAGATAGGTGGTTTAACGGTTCTCCAGAAGGCGGCGACGCCTAACATGGACTGGCTTGCAGGTAAAGGCACCATCGGTATGGTGAGAACTATCCCAGAGGGAATGCCTCCTGGCTCCGACGTGGCAAACCTGAGTATCATGGGTTATGATCCAGCCTCATACTACACTGGGAGAGCTCCACTCGAAGCTGTTAGCATGGGGATAGAACTCGGTGACGACGATGTCGCCTATCGTTGCAACCTCGTTACACTGGAGTGCAATGGCTCCAATTCGTTGACGATCATGAAAGACCACAGCAGCGGCCATATCACGAGCGAGGAAGGTCGGGAATTGATCTTGGCGGTAAATGCCGAACTGAAGAATGAAAATGTTACTTTTTATCCGGGGGTGAGCTACCGGCATCTAATGGTTTGGGGAAATGGCAGTGTTAAGGCGTGTTGCACGCCTCCTCACGATATTCTCGACCGGCCCGTAGCAGATTATCTTCCTTCGGGCGACGGAAGCAGGTTTCTGAATGAACTAATGAAGCGCTCCTTAAACGTCTTAGCGGAGCATCCCATTAATGAAAAACGGCGCTCCGAAGGCAAGAGGCCTGCCAATAGCATATGGCTATGGGGGCAGGGAAAGAAACCGTCCATTCCCACATATCACGAAAAATACGGGCTCACAGGCTCACTGATATCGGCCGTCGATCTTACAAAAGGGCTTGGTGTTTGTGCTGGCCTAAAGATACTCAATGTCCCGGGAGCCACTGGATGGATTGACACTAATTATGCGGGCAAGGCGGATTATGCAGTCAATGCACTTGACGACGCCGATTTCGTATATGTTCACTTGGAGGCTCCTGATGAGGCGGGACACGCAGGAAACCTTGCATACAAGATCAAGGCGGTTGAAGATCTCGATTCGCTAGTAATAGGCCCTATTTTTGAGAGAGTTAAAAAGCGCTTCGGCGATGTCAGATTGCTGATAATGCCTGATCATGCCACACCGGTAAAGGAGAGGACGCATACGAGTGAGCCTGTTCCCTTCATAATCTATGACAGTCGTCAAGAGAAGGCAAATGAGGGTGTAACGTACGATGAGTCTATTGTGACAAGTAATGGTATCATGATGGTGGAGAAAGGACATACTCTCATGGATTACTTCATCAAGGAGGCATTCTTTTAATGCTTATCGTGCAGAAATATGGAGGTACGTCGGTAGGCAACCCCGACCGTATCAAAGCTGTTGCAGAGAGGGTAGTCTCGACTATGCGGTACGGCCATAGCGTTGTGGTCATAGTTTCTGCCATGTCGGGCGAGACGGACAAACTTATCGGGTTCGCCAACCAAGTCTCTTCTAACCCAACCGAGAGGGAGATGGACCTTCTTCTGTCCTCGGGAGAGCGAATCACGACCGCCCTTACTTCTATGGCAATTTCGGAGTTGGGGCAGAAGGCCATTGCCCTTACAGGGCGCCAAGCTGGCATTATTACAGACGCGGTCTATACCAAGGCAAAGATTGAGAGAATCAATGCGGACAAGGTGAGCAAGGCGCTTGCAGAGGGGTATGCAGTAGTTATAGCAGGATTTCAGGGTGTGACGGAAGACGATGAAATAACGACACTTGGCAGAGGAGGTTCCGACCTTTCAGCTGTCGCTGTGGCTGCGACATTGAACGCTGACCTGTGCGAGATATACACCGATGTGGACGGTGTATACACTACAGACCCTAACATCGTACCCGATGCTAAAAAGATGGATAAGATATCGTATGAAGAGATGCTCGAACTGGCTAGTCTGGGTGCAAAAGTTCTGCAGACACGGTCTGTAGAGTTCGCTATGAATTATAACGTCCCAGTAGTGGTCCGTTCCAGTTTCAATAATAATTCAGGTACGCTTGTTACCAAGGAGGATCAGGATATGGAAAAGGTTGCGGTATCGGGAGTTGCTTACGATAAGAATCAAGCGAAGATTACCGTCCTGCATGTTCCGGATAAGCCTGGCATCGCGGCGCGGCTTTTCAATAAGATCGCCGATGCTAATATCGTAGTAGATATCATTGTCCAGAATGTGAGCGCAGATGGTCTTTCGGCAGACATCTCGTTTACAGTTCCCAAGACTGACAGCCGGAGGGCGTTGGAACTTACCCAAGAACTTGTGGGTGACTTTGGTGCCAAAGGGGTAGATGTCAGGGACGACCTTGCCAAGATCTCGATAGTGGGAGTCGGTATGAGGACCCATTCGGGGGTGGCGGCGCAAATGTTTGATACCCTTTCCAAACATGGGGTGAACATTATGGCGATCAGCACTTCAGAGATAAAGGTTTCGTGTCTCATAGAAGCAAAGTATACCGAACTCGCGGTGCGAGTGCTGCACCAACAGTTCGGGCTCGATCAAAAAAAATAGAGGGCTTAATGCGCAGGATAGAGATATATGATACGACTTTGAGGGATGGCGCCCAAACCGAAGAGATATCGTTTTCGGTCGAGGATAAGTTCAGGATAACTGAAAAGCTTGACGACTTCGGTGTGCATTATATAGAAGGCGGAATGCCGGGCTCCAACCCCAAGGATATAGAATATTTTAAACGTGTCAGAAAGTTGCCACTCTCCAATGCGGTATTGGTTGCTTTCGGCAGTACTCATAGCCCGAAACATAAAGCCAAAGACGACCCTGGCCTGAAGTCTCTGATTGAGTCGAAGGCTAAGGCGCTGACTATCTTCGGCAAGACCTGGGATTTCCATGTGAAGGAGGCACTGAAGATATCGCTTGATGCGAACCTCGGGATTGTCTACGATTCGATCGTTTATCTGAAGAAGCATGCCGAAAAGGTTTTCTTTGATGCAGAACACTTTTTCGATGGTTACAAGGACAACCCTGAATATGCGATCAAGTGTCTGCTGGCGGCAGAAAAGGGCGGTGCTGACTGTATCGTTCTTTGTGACACTAACGGCGGGTCTTTGCCTCATGAAGTGGTAGCAATAGTTAGGAATGTTGCAAGCAGGCTTAAAAAGCCTTTTGGCATCCATGCCCACAACGATGCCGACTGTGCGGTGGCGAATTCTATAGTTGCTGTCGATAACGGTGCGGTTCAGGTGCAAGGCACTATTAACGGTCTTGGCGAGCGCTGTGGCAACGCCAACCTGATCTCTGTCATTCCCAACCTGCAGCTGAAACTTGGCTACCATTGCCTTTCAGGTGATCAACTCGTGCGTCTGCGGGAGGTCTCCCGGTTTGTAAATGAAATTGCTAATATCAGGCATTTCAAGAGACAGCCTTTTGCCGGGGATAGCGCATTCGCGCATAAGGGCGGCATACATGTAAGCGCGATTAGGCGCAGGCCCGAGACCTATGAGCACATCAAACCGGAGCTTGTTGGAAATTCTCAGAGGGTGCTCATCTCCGATCTCGCAGGCAGAGGCAATGTGCTGAGAAAAGCCGAAGAGTTCAATATTCACTTGACTATGGATTCCCCCGAACTTCAGGCGATCATAGATGAACTGAAGGTGTTGGAGCATCAAGGATTTCAATTCGAAGGCGCTGAGGCCTCTTTCGAACTTCTGCTCAAGAAGGCGCTCGGACTTCACCGGAGATTCTTCGACCTGATAGGCTTTAGGGTGATTATTGAGAAGCGGAAGGAAAATGAAGATTCCATGAGTGAGGCAACAATTATGGTAAAGGTTGGGAAAAACGTTGAGCATACAGCTGCCACTGGACAAGGCCCGGTGAACGCACTCGATAATGCACTGCGTAAGGCCCTCGAGAAATTTTATCCGGAACTGAAGAGCGTAAAACTTCAGGATTACAAGGTTCGGGTGCTTACTGCTGGCAAGGGCACATCTGCCAAGGTCCGCGTTCTCATCGAGAGCGGCGCCGAAGAGGCCAGGTGGGGAACAGTAGGCGTCTCGGAGAATATAATTGAAGCATCATGGCAGGCACTTGTAGACAGCATAGAATACAAGCTTCTTAAGGAAAAAGGCTGAAAAGGATGGAAGAGATCGGTGTTGTAAATAGAGTTGATGGTCCAAAGGCGTTCGTCACGGTCAAGAGACAGAGTGCTTGTGACGCGTGCGCTGCCGGCTCTGCCTGTAAAGTCTCGGACAGTGGTGCTGAAATCGAGGCCTTCAATGCGGTCAATGCCGAAGTTGGGGACAAGGTGAAGATATCATTCAAGGCCTTCACGTATTTGAAGGGTACTCTATTAATATATGGGATACCGGCGCTCGCACTGGTTATGGGGGCTGTTGTCGGCAAGGAATATTTACGCGATCTTTTCCCTTCGAGTGATCCCGATATCCTATCGGCGTTTGCAGGTTTCGGATTTATGATCGCATCATTCGTTGTTGTTAAGATTCTTATCCGTAAGTTTGAGAAGAAGAAAGAATTGATCCCTGTTGTTGAAGAGATTGTCAGCAAGAGGTAGGGGCTGCGTTACGCCGCGCCCCTGCTTAAATATATCGAGGGGGTAGTCTATGACCAAGCTTGATGCAGGACACATCAGAAACGTAGCTATCATTGCACACAGTGGAGCCGGGAAAACGTCGTTGTCGGAAGCCATTCTTTTTAACGCCGGCGCCATCGACAGGACCGGTACTGTGGAAGGCGGCAATACCACGATGGATTATGAGCCGGAGGAAACCGATCGCAAGATCAGCGTTACTTCTGCCATTGCCTATAGTGATTGGAAAGATACACGCCTCAATATCATTGACACCCCCGGGTTTATTAATTTCATAGAAGATACAAGGGGCTGCCTGCGGGTTGCAGACGGAGCGGTCGTAATTGTAAGTGCTATATCGGGGGTCAAGGCTGAGACCGAAAAGATCTGGAAGTATGCCTGCGAGTTCGAGGTGCCGAGAATTGTCTTTGTGAATAAGCTCGACAAAGAGGCGGCAGATTTTTTTAATGCGATAAGCGAACTGGAAAAGTCGTTCGACCAGGATGCGATTCCTTTATTCATACCGATCGGTGCAGGCGAGAGCTTTACCGGCATCGTCGATTTGGTTGCGATGAAGGCTTATGTATACAAGGGCGGGGATGCTACCGAATCCGCTATCCCGGATGATCTCAAAGGCACGGCTGAAGATTGCAGGAAGAAACTTGTAGAAAAGATCGCCGAAGCCGATGATTCCTTACTCGAGAAGTACCTTGAAGGGGGTGAACTAACGGCCGAAGAGGTTATGAAGGGCGTCAAGGAGGCCTCTCTAACAAGGCGCTTTATCCCTGTGGCATGCGGTTCTGCAACGATGAATATAGGCGTAACTCAGCTGATGGATCTAATACTTCTGTGCCTGCCGACACCGGAGGAGATGAGCAGGATCTCGCCGATCAGGGGCACGAATCCGAAGGATGGCAAGGAAGTCGACCGCAAGCCGGTCACCACCGATCCGCTTACGGCTTATGTATTTAAAACCGTTGCCGATCCGTTTGCCGGGAAACTTTCGATATTCAGAGTTTACTCGGGCGTTTTGAAGGCCGATTCCACTGTCCTGAACGCTACGTCAGGCGCAAAGGAGAGGATAGGACAGGTCTTCTATCTTGTCGGGAAGAAGCATGTCCCGGTGGCTTCCGTCAATGCAGGCGAAATAGCAGCCGTCGTTAAGCTCAAAGATACGAACGTCGGAGATACTCTTTGCGAAGAACATCATCCTCTCGTGCTGCCTAAGGTGAAGTTTGCCGAGCCGATTATTTCATATGCCATAGCCCCGAAGACCAAGGGCGACGAAGAAAAGGTGAGCACAGGTCTCCACAGGATTCTTGAGGAAGACCCGACAATACGTTTTACGAGGGATGAGGAGTCCAAGGAGATGATCCTGTCTGGCATGGGGCAGGTGCACCTAGAGGTTTCTCTCGACAAACTCAAGAGGAAATTCGGCGTCGAGGTGGCCATGAAAGCGCCCAAAATCGCTTACAGAGAGACTATCAAGGCTCGCACCAGGGCGCAGGGCCGCTACAAGAAACAGTCAGGAGGTCGGGGCCAATTCGGAGATTGCTGGATCGAGTTTGAGCCGCTTCCGAGGGGTGGGGGCTTCGAGTTCGTCGACAAGATCGTCGGTGGAGTCATACCCCAGCAATATCGGCCGGCAGTAGAGAAAGGCATTATCGAGAAGCTGAAAGAGGGCCTTATTGCCGGCTATCCGATGGTCGATGTGAAAGTCACGCTTACAGACGGTTCCTATCATTCGGTTGACTCATCTGAAATGGCGTTTAAGATTGCCGGATCCATGGCGCTTCAGAAGGCTGTGCTGGATGCAAAACCTATTGTACTTGAGCCCATAATGAGAGTAGAGGTTGTAGTCCCCGATGACACGCTTGGCGCGGTGATCGGAGACCTGAACTCCAGGAGGGGTAAGGTGCAGGGGGTAGAACCACAGGCAGGCAGCAACCAGAAGATACTCGCACTTGTGCCGATGGCCGAGATGCTCGTTTATGCAAACCAACTCCAGAGCATGACTTCAGGAAGGGGTCTCTACTCGATGGAGTTTTCCCATTATGAGGAACTTCCTGCTCACGTTACTCAAAAACTGATAGCTGAACGCGAAAAACATAAGGAAGAAGAGCACTGATGACGAAAAAACCCTGGGCCGGCAGATTTACAGAAGCGACATCGAAAAGCGTTGAGAAATACACCGCGTCTATTTCATATGACAGGAGGCTCTGGCGGTATGATATCGAGGGTTCGATTGCTCACGCACGCATGCTGGCCAAACAGGGAATCATAGCTCAAAAAGAGAGTGACCGCATCGTCAAGGGCTTGAAGGAAATCAATAGAGAGATCGAGGAGGGTAGGTTCGTTTTTAAAGAGGAGCTTGAAGACATCCATATGAATATTGAATCTGCCCTTATCGAAAAGATTGGCGATGCCGGCGGCAAGCTGCACACAGCTAGATCGCGAAACGATCAGGTAGCGCTTGATATCAGGCTTTATTTGGTGGTCGAAACAAATGAAGTATGCGATGTCCTTCTTGACCTTGAGAAAAAGCTGGCTCAGATTGCTTCACGTCATATTGGGATCATCATGCCAGGCTACACTCATACCCAAAGAGCTCAGCCTGTGCTTCTGTCTCATCATCTGATGGCATACGCCCACATGTTCGAGAGAGATCGAGAGAGATTTATAGATGCGTTGAAGCGCATCAAAATACTGCCCTTGGGCTCATGTGCTCTTGCCGGCACGTCTCTCCCGATAGACCGGGATTATGTTGCGGAGTTGCTCGGATTAGAGGGGGTGTCGGAGAACAGCATCGATTCGGTCTCTGACCGAGATGCTGTGATTGAATTCCTCTCATGTTCATCACTTCTTATGATGCACATTTCAAGGATCGCTGAAGAGTTAATCCTTTGGTCATCTGAAGAATTTTCATTCATCGAGATCTCGGATGCGTTTACGACGGGATCAAGCATAATGCCGCAGAAGAAAAATCCGGATGTAGCGGAGCTGATGCGAGGCAAGACTGGCAGGATATTCGGTAATCTTGTAAGTCTATTGACCATGATGAAGGGACTGCCCCTGTCGTACAACAGAGACATGCAGGAGGATAAGGAACCCCTGTTCGATACCTGCGATACGGTAAAGGCCACCCTTAATATCCTCACGGAGATGTTTGACGGAATCACTTTCAAGCAGGCTAATATGGAAAGCAGCGCCGGTGCCGCGTTTTCTACTGCAACCGACATAGCTGAATATCTGGTGCGACACGGGCTGCCATTCAGAAAAGCCCATGAGGTTACGGGAAAGATTGTTCGGTACGCAATAGATAACGGCAAAACATTGACAGAACTGACACCCGAAGAATATAGTTTTCATTCGCCCCTGATCGGGAGCGATATATACAGCTGCATTGATGCCTTTGCATCTGTAAGGGCCAAGAATTCCTTCGGCGGAACCTCACCCGAAATGGTCAAGGGTCAGATTGCACGCTTCAGGAAAAGGCTTGGGACTAAAAGATAGATGACGGCATCACGCAACAAAAAGAAGCTGGTCGGATTGATGGCAGTGTGCGCAGTGGGCTTACTGTTCTTTGCCGGATGCGGTCAAAAGGGCAGGCCGACGATGAAGTCCTTTGAAAAGCCTTCTCCAGTGGGCGATATGAGGGCGTATCATAGTGACGGCAATATTACCATCTCGTGGTCCTATGCACACCAGGCAAATATAACTATAAAAGGGTTTTACATAGAGCGGGCAGTGGGACAGGCGCCGTTAGAAACTATAGCCTTTGTCAAGGGCGATGCGACCCAGTATATTGACGATCATTTTCAAGTCGGCAAGGAGTACCGTTACAAGATTCGCGTCTACAGTTTACGGAATGTGATAAGCGATGAATCCGTCGAGCTGAAAGTTACTCCTGTAAAGTTACCGGAGCCGCCAAAGGATTTGGCGTTTCGCCTGACAAATGATGCTGTCGAGATAACCTGGGTAAAGGTTGCCGACGGAATTTCCTATAATATCTATCGAGGTATTGAAAGAGGGAAGTGCGACTCGGTTCTGCTCAACGCGAAACCTCTCGAAAAGCCCTATTTCAAGGATGCGGTGAACGCAAGTCAGACCGTCTTTTATTCTGTCAAATCGCTTGTCCGGACCTCTATAATTAACGAAGGGGCTGAATCGGAATGCCTAGAAGTAAACCCGCAGTCTTTCTTGCCCAGTATTCCTGCGGATGTGAGATTTGTGAGAACGGCTGGCAAGTTATACCTCTCGTGGAAGGGAAATCCCGAGACGTGGTTAAAAGGGTACAGGGTTTATCGGAAAAAAGGGACGGGCCAATTCATGCCTGTAGGGGATGTCCAGATGCCTCTTTTTGTTGATGAGGAGCCGATAAATCTGCCTACCTCTTACTATATAACCGCCCTTGGGCCGGTCAAAGAGAGTTCTCCATCGAAAATAGAGAGCTTCAATCCTTAGTGAAAGTGAGAACTCATCCTCTTTCCTCCCCGGTCAAGAGGGGGGACGGATTATTAATGGTGAAACGATAATGGATAAGATATTACTCGGTCACGGAAGCGGCGGTAGGCTCATGCATACACTGATTAGGGAGCACATCGCCCCACAGTTCGATATGAAGATGCTCTCTGACGCTGCAGTCCTAGATGGCAATAATTTCTCGGGCGGCAAACTAGCTTTTACAACCGATTCTTATGTTGTATCGCCACTGTTTTTTCCGGGTGGAAATATCGGGGAGTTGGCGGTTAACGGAACCGTGAATGACCTTTCGATGGTGGGGGCAAAACCGCTCTATATCGCGATTGGCTTTGTCATTGAAGAGGGGTTCCCGATGGAGTCTCTAGATAAAATATTGGTCTCCATGGCTGACGCAGCGAATAAAGCGAATGTGAAGATCGTAGCAGGAGATACCAAGGTTGTTGATAAGGGCAAGGGAGATGGCATATTTATTACGACGTCGGGGATCGGTGCCGTGCCTGGAGATGTCAACCTCGGTCCGGACAAGATCAGGCCTGGTGACAAGATTATCATTAGCGGGACGATAGGGAATCACGGCGTAGCGGTAATGTCCGAAAGAAACGGATTGTATTTCGACCCGCCAGTTTTGAGCGATACCGCACCCTTATGCGGTCTTGTGGATTTGATGTTGAATTTTGAAAAAGACCTGCGGATGATGAGGGACCCGACACGAGGCGGTGTTGCTACAACTCTCAAGGAGATGGCTAATGAATCAGGATTCCCGATAATCCTCAGCGAATCGATGCTTCCAATACCGGATGGAGTTAAGGGGGCCTGCGAAATACTTGGCCTCGATCCGTTATATATAGCGAACGAAGGCATACTCCTTGCGATTGCCCCTGCCGATACGGCAGAGGCCCTTGTCGGCACGATGAGGTGTCACCCTCTAGGTACCGGAGCTGCAGTGATTGGAGAGGTTGGGCCAGAGGATCCTAAGAGAAATGGAATGGTTTTCTTGAAAACGATAATCGGCGGTACACGCATAATTGATATGCTTGCTGGGGAGCAGCTACCGAGGATTTGCTGAGACAGTTACCGGATAGAATAAAGTTTATGACGACTTCACGGGAGGGTTATTTATGAGAATTAGATTCCGGTTCCTCTATATTAATATTCTGGCAGCTGTAGTGATCGGCTTTTTTTCTATAAGCGAGGGAGCTATTCTTCTTGATAAGGTGGTGGCTGTAGTAAATTCGGAGGTGATAACCTGGAGCGAGCTATACAAGGCAATGGAGTTTGAGGCCAGCCCGCAGGTTAAGGCCATGAGCGAGCGAGAGAGACACAAGATCTTCGAGCAGAATGAAAAGACCTTTCTCGAGAATCTCATAGATACGAGGCTGCTGCTGCAGGAAGCAAAGAAATTGGGCATTAGTGCAACCGATGACGAAATCAATAAGACCATGCAATCCATTAGGGAAAAATATGGGATGACCGATGAGGCCATGAAGGAGGCTGTGAGCAAGGAAGGGTTCACTATTGACGAGTACAAGAAGAAACTTGCAGACCAGATCGTGATAAATCGTCTCATCGACCGGGACGTTAGGAGTAAGGTCCTTGTAACCGAGGCTGAGTTGAACGCCTACCTGGCAAAGAATACAACCATGCCCTCGAAAGATGAAGGCTACAAAATAAGCTTGATTGTGGTAAAAAAGACAGACGACCCGAAGCAGTCCGAGGAAAAGGCACGCACGATTTACGAAAAGATCATCGCTGGGGAGGCATTTGCTAATGTTGCACGGACATATTCGGAAGATGCCAGCGCAAAGGCTGGAGGCGACCTGGGATTTGTCAGCAAGTCGGATCTTTCAAATCAATTCCTCGATGTGCTTACAAAGCTGAAGCCTGGCGAGGTGAGTGAGCCATTCAGTACGGTCAGTGGGATAAATATAGTGAAGCTGGAGAGTGAGAAGATATATAAGAGCCCTGCTGAATTGAGACAGGCGATGCAGGAGAAACTATATGCGGAAAAGTTTGAAAGAGATTACAAGGCTTGGGTGAAAAGCTTGCGCCAACGGGCATACGTAGACATCAGGTAAGGAATATATTGGCACTGAGAATGGAACAGAGGATACAGAAGATAATTGCACAGATGGGTATCGCGTCGCGCCGGGGAGCCGAAGAGTTGATTGTGGAGGGACGTGTTACTGTCAACGGAAAGACCGCAGAACTCGGGGCGAAGGCGGATCCGGGGAAAGACCACATTAAGGTCGATGGAAAACTGCTAACGAGGCGCGAGCCGAAGATATATCTCATGTTCAACAAACCAAAAGGCGTAGTGACTTCTCTTTCTGATCCCGAAGGTAGGCCCGCGATAAAGGACTATCTAAAGGCTGTAAGATACAGGGTCTTTCCGGTGGGCAGGCTGGACTATGATTCCGAGGGCCTCTTACTGCTAACCAACGATGGGGATTTCGCGAATGCATTGATGCATCCGTCTGGGAAAATATCTAAGACTTATGTTGTCAAGGTCAAGGGAATAATCTCAGACGACAAGATTATGAAGCTAAAGCAGGGAGTGAGGCTTGAGGATGGGAAGAGTTTGCCGGCGAGGGTGAGGTTTGTCCGGCAAGCCGAAAATAATTCATGGATAGAGATAACGATAACCGAAGGCAGGAAAAGACAGGTGCGCAGAATGGTTGAGGCAGTAGGCCACCCAGCCTTGAAACTACGGCGTATCAGCTTCGGTAGCGTGAAACTGAGCGGCCTTAAAATCGGAGAACTTAGGCCTCTTGCAGAAAAAGAATTGTTGTCTCTGCGTAAGGAGATTGCAACTCGGGTCTAAGAAAGAAACCGGACAACATGCAGCGGGCAGCAATTTTTTTCGAATCCGAATAATATGGAGGATATATGTATCGCGATATATGGTGCGGCGAACTGAGGGAAACGCATACCGGTTCCCACTTCTATCTGGCTGGTTGGGTATTCAGAAGGAGGGATCACGGCGGTCTGATCTTTGTAGATTTGAGAGACCGGAGCGGCATTGTTCAGGTTGTTTTCAGTCCGGATGTTTCGGCTGAAGCGCATCAACTTGCTCACAGTTTAAGAAGCGAGTTTGTAATATCGGTCCGGGGTGAGGTGAGACGCAGACCTGATGGATCGACAAATGATGACATCGCGACCGGCAAAGTGGAGCTTTATGCGAGCAATCTTGTCGTTCTTAACGAAGCGTCGGTGTTACCGTTCACACTCGAAGAAGCCGCAGAGACATCGGAGACCTTGCGCCTCAAACACCGTTATCTGGACCTGCGAAGGCCGGAGTTGCAACGCAATTTCATAATCCGCCACAGAGTGTCAAAAGGAATCAGGGACTATCTCGACAGTAGCGGATTTATTGAAATAGAGACACCGATGCTTACGAAATCTACACCTGAAGGCGCCCGAGACTATCTTGTGCCGAGCAGGCTCAATCCTGGTCATTTTTATGCGTTGCCGCAATCGCCTCAGATTTTTAAACAGATATTGATGGTGGCTGGCATGGAGCGATACTTCCAGATTGTTAAGTGTTTTAGGGATGAGGACCTCAGGGCTGACAGGCAGCCCGAATTCACACAGATTGACCTCGAAATGTCTTTTATTGATAGCAGTGAAATTATTGCCTTGACAGAAGGCATGATAATAAATCTTTTCCACGATGTGATGGGTATCACAATTACAAAGCCCTTTCAGATGCTATCCTTTAAACAAGCGATGGAACTATACGGAAGCGACAAACCTGATTTGAGGTTCGGAATGGAAATAGTCGACATGGGCGATCTTGCCTGTTTGAGTTCTTTCAAAGTATTTCTCGATACCTTGGAGACGGGTGGTCGCGTGAAAGCGATCAATGGTAAGGGAATGGCCGGTCTGTCGAGAAAAGAAGTTGACATGCTTACCGAAGATGCGAAGGCTTTCGGAGCTAAAGGGCTTGCATGGATAAAATTGAAAAACGGATTCGAATCACCAATTACGAAGTTTTTCCCGGAAGAGATCCTGCGTAAGATGGCTCAACGGGTTGAGGCTCAGGAGGGTGACCTGATTCTTTTTGTCGCAGATAAAGAGGACGTCGTTCACAACGTCCTTGGCAGGATGAGGCTTGATCTCGGCAAGAGGCTCAATCTTATCGGGGAAGGCTATAATTTCACGTGGGTTACGGACTTCCCGCTTCTTGAATGGGATGAAGAGGAAAAGCGGTATGCTGCGATGCATCACCCTTTCACTTCACCGTCAGACGAGGATATCGAAAAGATGCTTCAACTGTCGGATGAAGTATTCCCTATTAAAGAACCATCTGCACTGTTGTCGGCGCTTACTGCAAAGGCCTACGATCTTGTCCTCAATGGCTACGAGATTGGCGGGGGCAGTATCCGTATGCACCGGAGAGACATGCAGCGGAGAATGTTTCAGATACTAGGCATAGGAGACGAGGAGGCATATCGGAAGTTCGGATTCCTGCTCGATGCCCTGCAGTACGGTGCTCCGCCGCATGGAGGTATTGCCCTTGGCCTCGACAGGTTAGTAATGCTTATGGTTGGCGCAACGTCAATACGTGATGTCATCGCTTTTCCGAAGACGCAAAAGGCGGTCTGCCAGATGAGCGGTGCTCCGTCAACAGTGGATCAGCGGCAACTGAGGGAACTAAATATCAAAACGAGCGTGGTTATTTAAATGGCGTCGCCATGTATAAAATGCTTGACAAATCATACTTTATCTGCTAAATATAGCATATGTTTATAGGGAAGAAGAGCACTATCGGGTTAGATATCGGATCGCGCTATTTGAAGATGGCTCAGGTAGATGCAGGCAAGGACGGCTATGAGCTTTCGCTTTTCAGTATGCTTTCTATTGAGCGTGATGTAATTGGTGATGCTCTTGTGCTCAACAAGATAAAGCTCGTTGATTCTCTTAAAACTTTGATGAGCCAGGCGGGTATTAAGAAGGCCGAAGCGGTGATAGGGCTTTCGGGGCATTCTGCGGTTATCACGAAGGTTATAAAGGTTCCGCTTATCACAGAAGAAGAGTTGAGTCTTAATATCAAGTACGAAGCCGAACAGTACATCCCGTTCGATATAAAAGATGTAAATATCGATTTCGAAATCCTCGGTCCTGACCCGGATGAAGAAGGGATGATGGACGTTATGCTTGTTGCCGTCAAGAAAAGCGTAATGTCCGACTACGTTGATGCAGTTCAACAAGCCGGATTGACGCCCGTTGTTGTCGATGTAGATTCATTTGCAATCGGCAATGTGTATGAAGTAAATTACGGCGCCCCCGACAAAAAGAATATAGCTATCGTCAATATTGGGGCAAGTAAAACCAATATAAGCATTCTCAGGAAAGGGTTACCAGTCTTCATGAGGGACACAGCTATAGGTAGCAACTATCATACCGAGGCACTTGAGCGGACCTTGAACATTTCGCGTGAGTCGGCAGAGCACGTCAAGCTAGGCCAAGCGGTTGAAGGAGTATCCCAGGATTCCGCTCGTGAGATCATCAGTGGCGCCTCTGACGAGATTTACGCTGAAATATACCGCTCGTTCGAGTATTTCAGAAGCAGCATAGGCGATGAAGACATCAACGGTATCGTCCTCAGCGGCGGTGCTGCACTCATCAGCGGCTTTGCGCATCTTATGTCCGAGAGACTCGGCATCGGCGTCGAAGTGGCTGATGTTTTTAAAAATATCCGTAAATCCGAAAAGCTGGCTGTCAATGAAATTGCACCGATTACAGCTGTCGCAGTCGGTCTTGCAATGAGGCGTTCGGGGGACCGGCAATGATACGGATTAACCTGCTGACCGAAAGAAAACAAAAAAAACAGAAAAAAATTGAGCTTCCCCTTTCTGGAGAGACAAAGAAGGCGCTTCCGCTCCTTGCAGTGTTGGCCATAGTTACTGGAGTAACACTCCTAGTCGTGGTGCTCATTATAGCTTTGTTGAAGATGAAGGTATCGGATTTAAAAACAGAGTACACATCAAATCAGGCAAAGATTACAGAATACAAAAATAAGATCGATGAGGTAAAAAAATTTGAGGCTTTGAATAAAGTCATACAGCAGAAGTCGAATCTCATCGAGACCCTCAAGAAAAACCAGTCGGTACCGGTCCGACTTCTCGATGATATTAGCAAGCTGATGCCGGATGGCATATGGCTGTCGGAAGTTACTTTTAACAATCCTCAAGTGACGATCGGGGGAGTAGGTTATACCAACATGGACGTCGTCACTTTCGTAGATAATCTAAAGAAATCCCCAACTTATTCCGATGTATATCTGGAGGAGACTAAAGAGGGCACTGTGGACAAGACGGAAGTATATAACTTCAAGCTGAACTTCAAGGTAAAGATATGACTATGGAAAGCTTGGACAATTTAAGCCCTTCCAAGAAGAATATCCTGCTTGTCTTGCCCTCGCTTTTGATTGCAGTACTGAGCATTACTTTCCTGATATTGCCGACGCTGGACGAACAGAGCCGGCTTTCAACAGACGTGGAAAAACAAAGAGCAGACATTCAAAGGTCACAGCAGCAGGCTAATCGCTTGACTGCTCTAATAGGGGAAAATGAAGCTCTGAAGAGAAAATTGGTTGCGCTTGAATCGCAGCTTCCGGAAGAGAAAGAGGTATCGGGACTTTTAAGGCAAGTGTCTCAACTGGCTTTCAAGTCCGGGCTCGAAACTGTTCTTTGGAGACCCTCCGCAAAGACTGTGCATTCCAGCAAAGAAGTTTACGAGATCCCGGTAAGTGTTGAAATGAAAGGTTCCTATCATAGATTCGGTCAATTTTTTAGTAATATTACAAAAGTTGAAAGGATAGTTAATCTGGATAAGATAGTGATGAAAAGCACCGGCAAGATTTCAAGGAAGGGTGCTGCCACGTTGGCAGTTTCCTTTACGGCCGTAACTTACTCTTCAATCCCGGAAGAGGAAAAGAAGGCAATGGAAAAGGCTGCAAAGGAGGGTAAGCACTAATGAGATGCCGGTTGCTTATCGCCATAGTTTTTATCGGCATATCCTGCCTCACATGTGGATCTGGCTTTGCCGGTGCATATGCAGCCGAGCCACCCCTTGCTAGTGCACCCGCTACTGTACCCTCTGCTGCTGTTTCGGAGAGCACTCAAACTAGCGGTGCTTACGAGTATAGTGGGTTTGACAGGCGCGATCCATTTGCTCCGCTCGTTTCTAAACGGGAGGGAGCAAAAGGCGTCTCTCCTCTTGAATCGTATGATGTCACCGAAATGAAAATTATAGCAGTCCTATGGGACAAGAAAAAGCATTTTGCGGTTATTTCTCTGCCTGATGGCAAGTCATATAATGTGACGGATGGTGATAAGGTTGGGAGTCATGGCGGCGTGATAACTAAAATAACCAAGGACACGGTGGTTATCAGGGAGCGTATCAGAGATGCGAGTGGTGTTATGAGTCCACGGGACACCGTATTAAGACTCCGCGGGGAGGAAGAAGAATGAATTCGAAAATTTCAGAGATAGACTTTAAAAAGAGGGCCTGCCGGGCGGAGGGTCGTGCTTATCTCTTATCCCTCTGCCTAATTTCGATGCTGCTGGCCTTGGGATTAGCGGGCAATGCATTGGCAGCGGGATCATCGGTCATTCGTGATATCGCGATGGCGGATAACACGATTCAAATCAAGATAGATGGCCCCATTAAGTATTCGCTTTTTAAACCTGCTGATCCTTTTACGGTTGCCGTAGAACTCGATAATGTTACGATAGGACAGTTTAAGGACAAAATCGTCTCTACCGTGCCAGGGATTACGGAGATTATTCCGACGCAGGTGGAAACGCCGAACCTTGCAGCCAGACTGACAATTATGCTTGAGTCCCCTGCGGAACTCCGGGCGGAAGTGAATGGCAATACACTACTTTTGAGTTTGGACAAAACTGCAGATGAGGGGCATGTGAAGTCAACGATAAAGGGATCGTCCTCTGGTAATAAGGGCAGCATGGCACAGGCAATTACCGATATTGCCTTCGAAAAGGATGGGGATACTTTAGAACTAATAATCAAGGCCGACGGTAAACTAATGGAACCGTCTGTTTTTCAACTTAACAGAACTCTCAGCTTGGAAATCCCCGGTGTTTCTATGAAGGCAACAATTCCGTCAAAGCTTCCGGCAGCTCTCAAGGATATCAAGGTCGGGACCGAACAGGGGCGACTGAAGTTCGATATTGCGCTGGCCGACAAGATGACTACCGAAGTGTATATCCTTGATGATGAAGTGGTAGTCGATGTCTTGGCAAAAGACAAAAAAGCTAAGAAAACAATTGCCGAAAGGGCTGGTGAAACTCAGGAAAAATTAGCTTCCGGAGGCAAGGTCATATCTCTCGATTTCCAGGATGCAGATATAGTACCAATACTAAGGTTACTGGGCGACGTTGGTGGGTACAATATTGTTGTTCACCCGGACGTAAAAGGGAAGATAACCATGAAGCTCATGAATGTTCCATGGGACAAGGCCATGGATGTCATTCTGAAAACCTTTAATTTGGAGAAGGTTGTCGAGGGGAATCTCATAAGGATTGCTACCGTCAAGGCTTTCCAGGAAGAGCAGAAATCGGTTGCCGAAAATAAAGAGCTTTCTGAGAAGGCCGAGGGTACAGTTACCAAAATATTTACTGTAAATTATGCTAACGTAGATGACATTGTCGAACATGACGAAGTAACAAACAAAGATCGAAAATTACCCGGAATAAGGGATTTGATAGAGAAAAGTAAAATTCTTTCACCGCGTGGTACGATTAGCGTAGATTCTCGCACTCGCAATATTATTATCACAGATATCCCTCCGATTATCGACGAGGTGCAGCGACTTATCAGTGTTCTGGATAAGCCTACGCAGCAGGTGCTTATCGAGGCTAGAATTGTCGAGGTGTCTAGTGATTATGTCAAGAGCCTTGGCGTTAACTGGGGGTTGAGAGCCCAGTCTGGTCCGTCCGCTCAAGGAATATTTGGAGGCTCTCAGAGCAATGTTTCGGTTCCAAATACACGCGTCATATCTCCCGTTCCTACAACTGGAGCTCCATTCGCAGCTACACAAGTTCCACAGATGATTAACCTACCCGCAAGCACCTCAACAATAACTAGTCCTACTAGCGCTGTAACACT
This sequence comes from uncultured Nitrospiraceae bacterium, assembly GCA_963736105.1. Lineage (GTDB taxonomy): Bacteria > Nitrospirota > Thermodesulfovibrionia > Thermodesulfovibrionales > Dissulfurispiraceae > Fen-1308. The sequence goes on from CAVTNL010000002.1 coordinate 530,037, forward strand.
TGGGTTCCTAAACGCGGCTGAGACCCTTGGACTCGACCTTCAATTATCGGCAATTGAGGATATCAGCAAAGCAAAAACGATAGCGAGTCCTAAGATTATGACCCTCGATAATATGTCTGCGGTTATAAAGCAGGGTGAGAAAATCCCTGTGACGACGGCGCAAAGTGGGGCTGCACCGGGAAGTGCCCCGGTATTTACAACGGTTTATATCGATGCTAACTTGAAACTTACAGTTACGCCTCAAATTACTCCAGATGGATCTGTCCAACTTAGAGTACACATCAACAATGACGCGCCTGATTTTACCCACGTAGACAACTTAGGCAATCCAGAGATTGATATTAAAGAGGCTTTTACTTCAGTAATGCTTAACGACGGCGAAACAGTTGTTATCGGAGGTATTTTCACTAGCAACGAGACAAGCGATAAAAACCAAGTCCCTGGGCTTGGGAATGTGCCTCTTTTGGGAGCACTTTTCAAGAAACAGACTACTGAGAAACATACTACCGAACTGCTTATCTTTATAACCCCCAGACTAGTTCAATAGTAAAGAGTAAGTAATTCTATAAGCGGATGAGGCCAATTTAGGCCTTCATCCGCTTTTTAGCGTTCCCAGACATTCCGCTCCTCGAGGAGTCTGACTCCTGTGTAATAGCAGCATGAGTGATTGTTTAGATCATTTATGAATGAACGCTCGTTGCCATCCTGGAAAAGTATTCTGACGAGGCAGAATCCACCGGGAAGGCCCGAATGCTTCTCCTCGATTACCTCCCCGGTACCCCACGAGAAATACTTCAGATGTTTGACCTTATCGCCAGTCTTCAAGAAAAGTCGTTTACTCATATTAATAATTGAAATCCGTTAAAGTTATGGTGGCGGTAGATTCGTTATCTTATATACTGACCATAGAGAGAATAAATGAAATGACCTGTGATTGTGAGACTCTGTTCGCCAATGTCATCTGGTAACGGCCAGTACGGATCAGCATCTTTCAGTGCCTTAATTGCCGCCTCGTCCAAATCCTTATATCCAGAGGTTCTGACTAATTGGACAGCTCCGAGCTTGCCGGTTTTCTTGATCGTAAATTCAATGTAAAGGTCGCCATAAACGCCTTTTTGAGCTGCACTCTGCGGGTATTTCCAGACGTTCTGGATCTTGTCTCTCAGTCGCTGCATATAGCCGTAATATTTAAATTCTGATGTGTCGAATGTTATGGAACTATTTTTTTTGGTACCTTCCTGCTCTTTTCTTGACAATTTGGCAATGATATCTCTGTCAAAAAGCTTCTCTCTCATCGGAGCTTGTTTCTGTCCGGGGATAGGAGATTTGTCTGACCCTTGCAAGCCCCTTCCTTCGCTGTATCCTTTGTCACCACCCACATCCGGCATCTGCCTAGTCTGGCCGCCTTTTGAGGGTAATTCCCTGGTCAACGCACGCGGACCAAGAGGGGATTTCTTTGCGGAAGGACTTGATGGAACAGAAGAGAGGACCTTCGGAGCATTCTGCTCTTTGGCAAATATCCTATTAGAATCTCTGCGGGTCTCTTGACGCGTTTTTTCACGGGGAGTCATTTTTTTTTCGATTGGGTTCGCTTCTATCGATTTCTCCTCAGGTGTCACGAGGGTGGCAACAAAAGGTTTGCGCTCCTTTTCCTTTTTTTCTGGGACTAGAAATAGGGCAACTCCCATGATTAGGATGTGAAGAATTATAGAAATGATTATATATCGCTTCAAGATAAATATATTTTAACGCAAACAGATGTTTCTTTGGTAAACGCACGTTGGAGTTATGATGCGAGGATACTAGCGAAAGCCTTGAAATAAGCGGATAGCTGATTTGCACCGGGTTCTTTCTGAAGCCACAATTGCATAGCGAGATCCTGAACAACAGATGACCTGTGGACACTGATCCATTTTTCAATGCTTGCATCATCTCTGAAAAAATGATTCTTAAGGCGATTCATGACCATAAACCTTTTGCCGAATCTTTCTTCCCATAGGTTATGGTAAATTTCTGGTTTCTTTTCGATTATAGCAGTTGCCGCAAACTGGCCGGATTTCATAGCATAATAGATGCCTTCATATGTCACCGGCATTACCATGCCAGCGGCATCACCTAGGAAGAGTATCTTGTCTGATACGAACGATTTATCCCTCCACGCAGGGATGGGGAATATGCGAGGCCTGCCGATGGTCTTTTCCTGCATTATGCGTTCAAGGCGGCGGCCGAATCTTCTCTTTAGAAAATTCTGCAGCAATGCAGGACATTCTCGAGGTGTTAGGCTACCGGTGCCTATTGATGCATGGCCGTCTGAGGGGAAGATCCACGAGTAAAAATGGGATGCATGAGCGGTACCGAACCAAAACTCGCAGGCATCTCCATCGAAAGCAGAAAGCTGCGTGCTTATTGTATATAGGCGATTCAGTCTAGGCTGTCCGCTTTTTCGCCCTGTACTGAAGGTGATTCCGTCAGCGGCCAATAAGTAGTCAGATTGAATTTTAATTTGCACCCCGTCTGCTTTTCGCTTGACGCAAGCAATGAATAAACCAGCGTGCTTCTCGAATCCGGTAAACTCACCTTCGATCAAGGACGCACCATGATCTCGAGCTATCTGTCGCAATGACGAGTCTAGGCAGCCTCGCTCAGTGATGTGGATGGAGCCTCCATTGAGAGACATCTCTATTTCCCGATTCCCCGGGGATACGATGAGGATTTTATTGATTGTCTTTCTGATGATATTTCCTGGCAGGTCAAACTCGTGAAAGGCGGCGGAGGGGATGCCGCCTCCACATGGTTTAACATAGGAGAAGTCTCGCTCGACGAGGATTGTATCTATCCCTTCCCTAGCAAGGAATCTTGCGGCTGTGGTTCCCGCTGGGCCACCACCCACTACTAGAACAGCCGTTCTTAGCATCATAAATAATAGAGGAACGAATAACCTTTGAGATATCTTCGCCGCAACATATATTACGAGGGCATCCTGATGGTCAGCACGGGACAGGAAGAATTCCGTACCACCCGCTCCGTAGTGCTTCCGAAGAGAACCCTGTCGAGACCCTTTCTTCCATGTGTGGCCATGACTATTAAATCGATTTTCTTCTCCGGAGCAAATTTTAATATTTCTTCATATGGGATACCACGCAGCACACTACTTTCAATTCCCTTGCAATCTTCCTGAAATGATACGCACAGTTTATCCAGCGCCTTTTTTGCACTTGGCTCTAATTCTGAATACATCATATCTACAGAACGGTGAGGAATATGCATGCTAGATGAAATGTCTATGTCATGGATGACATGCAGGATGTAAAGTTTAGCCCCGTAAGTTTTTGCCAGATCTACAGCATAAGACAATGCGTGTGCAGCTTCTTCGGAAAAGTCGGTTGGGAAAAGAATGTTCTTGATGATCATTATGCACCCTCCTGTACGATATTATATATATTACCAATGCATGAACTAAGTATACTCAGCTATGGCTCAGCTTCTCTATGCAGATTATGGATCAATCGCATCCCTTCAAAAATTAGATTGGGTATTACGACATGCTCTCTTTTCAACAGGTGAGCGATAAGTCCGGCATGACCACCTGTCAGAATAAGGCGCAGCTTCATATGAACTTCCTTTTCAATGCCCTTTACGATGTTTTCCACTGCACCAATAGTTCCGTTTATTATTCCAGACGCTATGGCCGAATCAGTGTCGCGCCCTAAAACAGTGAAAGGCTTAGCGAGATCAATAAGTGGTAATTTAGCCGTATTTGACGCAAGGGATTCCCTCATCATAGTGATTCCCGGCATTATCACCCCGCCAAATAGATTTGAATGTCTGCCGACTATGGTAATGGTTGTTGCTGTTCCCGCATCGATGATTGCCACCGGCTTGCCAAAGAGACGAAAACCTGCCAGCGCATTCACTATTCTGTCGGAGCCAAGTTTTTCGGGATGAGATACCTCCAAGATCAACCCTGTTGCTGAGGTGTGAGTTATGACTAACGGATCCGGACAAAAGCTCTTCACCGCATCAATCGCAAAACGGTTCAACTCTGGGACTACGGATGAAATTGCAACTCCAATCGGCTGTTCAGCGAGCTTAGATGTTTTGTAACTCTCTGGGAGGAGATTGAAAATTAGACGAGACAGCGTCGCAGATGATTTAATATTATCCAAAGAGATTTTTTTTACGATAAGACCTTTTCCGGTGTTAGCGTCAGGATAGAATCCCAGCCCTATTGTCGAATTGCCGATATCAATGGCCAGTATGGACTGCTTTTTTGATATCAAACCCTAGTCCTTGCAAGTGTTACGTCGCCAGCGCTTACTTTATGGTAAGTGCCGTCGGCGAGTTTCAAGATTAGCAATCCTTCATCGTCGATACCCTCCGCGTAACCCTCAAGAAGTGCCCTCCCGGTTGCAACCATCACGTGTTTACCAATGGTTGATGACAGTGATAGCCATTCGTCGATGACGACCTGTTTCCCTTTGTTCATGAGCAGTCCATACCACTTGTCGAACTCCCTAATAACTGCGCCCGCTAAGTCTGTTCGCGAAGATAACTCCCCGGTCTGATCTATAATCGATGTGGCGATGGCCTTTATCTCGTCGGGCATATCTGCACGCGTTAGGTTTACGTTTATACCGATCCCTACGACCGCATGAGTAATGCGGTCGATGTCCGCCTTTATCTCGGTTAATATCCCGCCGAGCTTGCGGTTCTCGACAATAATATCGTTCGGCCATTTTATCGTAGCTGCAACAGAATATGCTTGCCGTATTGCAGAGATGCATGCGACGGCTGAGAGGAGGGTGAGTGCTGTCGCGTCACGCGGAGATATGGCAGGTCTCAAAACGATGCTTATATATAGGTTCTTTCCGGGAGGAGATATCCAAGATCGCCCGAGCCTGCCTTTGCCGGCGGTTTGAGTTTCCGCCATGACGATAGTACCCTCGGGACAGCCTTGAGAAGCCATTTCCATCGCAACGGCATTGGTTGAAGATACGGATGCAAAAAAAAGTAATTTATTGCCGATTATTGTAGCGTGTGGAAGAAGTTTTATCAGTTCAGGGATGCACAGGTCCGGTGATCGGTTCAACCGGTAACCTTTTGCAGGCATAGACTCTATCACATAGCCATCTTTTTTCAGTAGCCTTATGGATTTCCATACGGCTGCCCTCGTGACCCCCAAGTGAGAAGCGATGTCTGATCCCGAAAGGAAGTCTCCGCTTTCCTTGAGAAGTCCCACAATATCATTTTTATTTAGCTTACCTCTGGACAAACGCCCCTCCGTCAAAAAAGATGGTTCATTATCGGTGAACGCCCAGCTATAGCAATAGCAATGGCAGCATGTGATCCATTGAACCAACAGTCGTTTTGATACGCGCCCTATTCAGGCGCAAGAATAATTACGTTTACCTTACCGTGCAGTTTTTCTGCAAAGAGATCAGCATCTTTTCTGGATCCAACGATAGTTCCATAATGCATTGGGATAGCTGTCCTTGGCTTTATGGCGAGTGCGGCCTCAGCCGCCTCTCCCGCTGTCATAACATATGTTCCCGATACCGGTAAAAGGGCAATATCTATATTATTAAAGGCAATCATTTCGGGTATGAAATCGGTATCACCTGCCAGATATATTCTTTTCTTATTGATTATAAAGATGTACCCTACCCACCCCATGTCTTTTGTATGGAATTGCTTGTTCGTGTTATAGGCAGGAACGACCTCGATCTCAATGCCGTAAATTGAAAGTTTATCGCCAGGTTTAACTACCTTAACGTGGCAGGACAATTTTTTTGCGCAACCGGCTGGTGCAACGATAATAGTATTGGGCCCGAGTATTTTTTCCACATCCTCGGAGGAACAGTGATCGTGATGCTCATGCGTTATTAATATAATGTCAGCCGCATCATTTGCCTTTAGCCGGAATGGATCCGTATAGACTACCTTGTCACCGACAATTTTGAAGGTATCGTGCCCCAGCCAGTGTATGTTCTTAGTCATGCTCTCCCTTTGTATCCCATTTCCTCAAACAACAGTCGCAACCAAAGGTATTGCTACTAATGCAAAAGCAGATCTTTAGCGCTAATTTTACCCCTTTAGCAGGAATATTATAAACATACTGTGGATTAAGGAAAAATACTACTTTATTTTTTCTGTCCGGAAGTGTTATATTGTCACTCCTAGATTTATTGGGTAATTACCGTGAAAGACCGCTGAAAGACTTGACAAAATGATTTTGCTCTGGTAAGATTAACAGGTTTTCCCGGTAAAAACGGAATAATTTAAAGACTCATAATAACTGGAGGAAATGTGCCTACTATCGCACAACTAGTCAAAAACGGGCGCAAGCAACTTGAGAGGAAGACGAAAAGTCCAGCGCTCAAGAGCTGTCCTCAAAAACGCGGTGTTTGCGTGAGGGTGTATACGACCACTCCAAAAAAGCCGAACTCCGCATTGAGGAAAGTAGCTAGAGTGAGGCTTACCAATGGTATGGAGGTCACAGCATACATTCCTGGTGTGGGTCACAATTTACAGGAGCATTCAATTGTATTAATCAGGGGCGGAAGGGTCAAGGACCTTCCAGGTGTGAGATATCACATTCTGAGGGGCGCCCTCGACTGCGCTGGTGTGGGCAACCGGAAGCAGGGCCGGTCCAAGTACGGCGCTAAGCGGCCCAAATAGATATAGTCGGAGCATATTGAAATGGCAAGAAGAAGAGAGTCTGAAAAAAGAGATGTCCTCCCGGATCCCAAATATAACAGCAAGCTGGTAACTCGGCTTGTAAGCGTTCTGCTTAAGGAAGGCAAGAAGTCCACTGCGGAACGCATATGTTATGGTGCTTTCGATATTATGAGCGAAAAGACAGGCATAGATGCCCTGAAGGTCTTTAAGGCGGCTGTTGAGAATGTAAAGCCCCTAGTAGAGGTTAAGCCTAGAAGGGTCGGTGGCGCAACCTATCAGGTTCCAGTTGAAGTGAAGCCTGCCAGAAAGGTCGCGTTGGCCCTGAGGTGGATCATTAAATATGCGAGAGACCGCAAGGAAAAGACCATGCGCGAGAGGATTGCAGGTGAGTTGCTGGATGCTTATAACAATACAGGTTCATCAATCAAGAAAAAAGAAGACACCCACAAAATGGCCGAAGCCAACAGGGCCTTTGCGCATTATCGGTGGTAAGAAGGTTTATATCCAATGTCGAGATTCCCTTTAGAAAAGACGAGAAATATTGGCATTATGGCTCACATCGATGCCGGCAAGACTACTACAACTGAACGCGTTCTTTACTACACTGGAGTTACCTACAAGATCGGCGAGGTCCACGATGGCACTGCTGTAATGGACTGGATGCCCCAGGAACAAGAACGCGGAATTACTATAACCTCAGCCGCTACAACATGTTCCTGGAATAATCACCGCATAAATATTATTGATACGCCTGGCCACGTCGACTTTACCATAGAGGTCGAGCGTTCACTCCGGGTACTTGATGGAGCTGTTGCTGTGTTTGATTCCGTGGCCGGCGTTGAGCCTCAATCAGAAACGGTCTGGAGGCAGGCCAATAAGTATGGCGTTCCAAGGATAGCATTCCTAAATAAAATGGACAGGGTGGGTGCCGACTTCTTTATGGCAGTTGATTCGATGGTCGAAAAACTCGGTGCGCGTCCTGTTCCCATCCAGATACCCATCGGAAAAGAAGAAAACTTCAGGGGGCCCATTGACCTTGTTACTATGAAGGCTTTTTTATTTGATGATGAAACACTCGGCTCTAAATTCGTCGAAGATGAGATCCCCGTTGAGTATATGGCTCAGGCAAAGGAATACAGAGACAAGATGATAGAGGCCATCGCCGATATTGACGATTCGGTAATGGAGAAATACCTTGCCGGCGAGGAGATTACTGTCCAGGAAATCAAAAAGGCTCTGCGACAGGGAACGATTGGGATGACGATAAATCCGGTAATCTGCGGATCTGCCTTTAAGAATAAAGGCGTTCAGATGCTGCTCGATGCTGTTGTCGATTACCTGCCTTCGCCGCTTGATATACCGCCTGTTGTCGGGAAAAAGCCTTCTGATGGATCAGAGGTGCAAAGAAAGCCCGATGATGCAGAGCCGTTTGCAGCTCTTGCCTTCAAGATAATGACAGACCCATATGTTGGGCAGCTAGTTTTTGCGAGGGTTTATTCCGGCGTGCTGCCATCCGGCTCATATGTATATAATTCGACCAAAGATGCAAAGGAAAGAGTAGGACGTCTCCTTCAGATGCATGCGAACAAGAGGGAGGAGATAAAAGAAGTCCGCGCCGGAGATATTGCTGCCATCGTCGGTCTTAAGCAGAGTCTGACCGGTGATACTCTTTGCGATGAGAATAACCCCATTATCCTTGAGTTGATGGAATTCCCCGAACCTGTAATCTCGGTCGCCATTGAGCCAAAGACGAAAGCCGATCAGGAGAGACTGTCAATATCGCTCTCAAAGTTGGCGCAGGAAGACCCTTCGTTTAGGGTGTCCTTCAATGAGGAGACCGGACAGACCATCATTTCTGGAATGGGAGAACTTCACCTGGAAATCATCACCGACCGCTTGATGAGAGAGTTTAAGGTTGGTGCGAATGTGGGCAAGCCGCAAGTTGCATATAAGGAAGCTATTAAGAATCACGTGAAAATAGAAGGGAAATTCGTAAGGCAGTCGGGCGGTCGCGGCCAGTATGGCCACGTCTGGATCGAGATGGAACCCCAGGAGAGAGGAAAGGGTTTTGACTTCGTCAACAAAATCGTTGGTGGGTCGATCCCGCGGGAATATGTACCTGCCGTTGAAAAGGGTGTAAAAGAAGCAATGGATGGTGGCGTACTTGCCGGCTATCCGATTATGGATGTGAAGGTTACACTCATCGACGGATCATACCACGAGGTAGACTCCTCCGAAATGGCTTTCAAAATCGCCGGTTCGATGGCTTTCAAGGAGGGCGCTAAAAAAGCCCAGCTGGTATTGCTTGAACCCGTCATGAACGTCGAAGACGTCACTCCGGAAGAATATATGGGAGATGTTATTGGCGACCTAAATTCGCGTCGCGGAAAGATACAATCTATGGAAAAGAGAGGCAAGACTCAGGTGATCAAGGCTACGGTCCCGCTGTCTGAGATGTTCGGCTATGCTACCGACCTCAGGTCAAAGACTCAGGGAAGGGCCACCTATACGATGCAATTCTCGCATTACGAGGAAGTTCCAAAGAGTATCATGGAAAGCATTGTAGCAAAGATAAAAGGCGAATAGCTTGAAAAGTAATAAAAGTTTTAACGGAAGGCACTAAGGAGGAGATATGGCCAAGGCAAAGTTTGAGAGGACGAAGCCGCATGTAAACGTGGGAACGATCGGGCACGTAGATCACGGCAAGACGACATTGACGGTTGCTATCACAAAGGTGCTGTCATTCAAGGGGCAGGCGACCTTCAGGGCGTACGACTCTATCGACAATGCACCTGAGGAGAAGGCGAGAGGTATAACGATCGCAACAGCCCACGTTGAGTATGAGACGGACAAGAGGCACTATGCGCATGTAGACTGCCCTGGCCATGCGGACTATGTGAAGAACATGATCACCGGAGCAGCGCAGATGGATGGAGCGATACTGGTAGTAAGTGCGGCGGACGGACCGATGCCGCAGACCAGGGAGCACATATTGCTTGCTAAGCAGGTAGGGGTACCTTACATAGTAGTATTCATGAATAAAGTAGACATGGTAGACGATCCTGAGCTGCTTGACCTGGTAGAGCTTGAGGTCAGAGAGCTATTGATAAAATATGGATTTCCTGGCAACGACATTCCGGTAGTGAGAGGGAGTGCACTGAAGGCGATGGAGAGCACAGGGACGGACCAGACAGCAGCTGAGTACAAGTGTATATTTGAACTTATGGATGCGGTAGATGCATATGTGCCGACGCCTGAGAGGCCGATCGACAAACCATTTCTTATGCCGATAGAAGACGTATTCACAATCTCCGGGCGTGGGACAGTGGTAACTGGAAGGGTAGAGAGAGGAATCATCAAGGTAGGAGAAGAAGTAGAGATTGTCGGACTGCGCGAGACGAGGAAGACGGTAGCGACTGGAGTGGAAATGTTCAGGAAGCTACTTGACGAGGGACGTGCTGGAGACAACGTGGGAGTGCTGTTGAGGGGAACGGCGAAGGAAGATGTCGAGAGGGGCATGGTTCTAGCGAAGCCGGGCAGCATAACGCCGCACACGAAGTTCAAGGCAGAGGCGTATGTACTGACGAAGGAAGAGGGTGGACGGCATACACCCTTTTTCAACGGGTATCGTCCGCAGTTTTACTTTAGGACTACAGATGTGACTGGAGTGGCGAAGCTGCCGGACGGGATTGAGATGGTTATGCCAGGTGATAATGTAGCAATAACGGTGGAACTGATAGCGCCGATAGCGATGGAGAAGGAATTGAGATTCGCGATCAGGGAAGGTGGAAGGACGGTAGGCGCTGGCGTTGTCACCGAGGTCCTGGAGTAAGACGGTGAATCAAAAAATAAGAATTAAACTAAAAGCATATGATCACAGGTTGCTCGATCAGTCTGTGAAAGAGATAGTTGATACTGCATCGCGGACCGGGGCAAGAATATCTGGACCTGTCCCCTTGCCAACAAAGATCAGCAAGTTCACTGTGCTGAGGTCTCCTCACGTGGATAAGAAATCAAGGGAGCAGTTCGAGATCAGGACGCATAAGAGGCTCATCGATATCTTTGATCCGACGCCAGATACCGTTGACGCCCTTATGAAACTTGAACTGGCTTCTGGTGTCGATGTGGAGATAAAGTTATGACAGGCATATTGGGTAAAAAAATCGGAATGACGCAGGTCTACCTTCAGGACGGAAGACTCGTGCCGGTGACTGTGGTGGAGGCTGGACCCTGCAAGGTGGTCCAAGTCAAGACGCCTGAAAAGGATGGTTACGAAGCAGTCCAGGTAGGGTTTGTGGAAGTTAGGAAGGCTAAAAATGTCACGAAGCCTTTAGCTGGCCTATTCAAGAAAGCTGGAACACCTGCATATAAGAACCTGAAGGAATTCCGCATCTCCGGAATGAAGGTTGGCGATACGATAAAGGCAGATACCTTCAGCAAGGGCGACGTTGTCTCGGTTTCTGGCACATCGAAAGGTAAGGGCTTTCAGGGAGTTATGAAGCGACATAATTTTAAGGGGGGTCCAAGCGGTCACGGCTCTATGTTCAATAGGGCACCCGGTTCCATTGGTGCTAGCTCCTATCCCTCGAGGGTTTGGAGGGGTATGCGAATGGCCGGACATATGGGTAGTGAGAAGGTAACCGTTCAAAACCTTACCGTGGTTGATGTGATGCCTGATCAGAACCTCATACTCCTGAGAGGTGCGGTCCCCGGTGCTCCAAATACTATAATCGAAATCTGGAAGGATTAATACCATGATTGATATCGAGATCAGGGATATAAATAATAAGACTAAAGGCAAGATAAGCCTCGAAGGGTCAGTGTTCAACAACGAATCATCACCTGCGGTCGTACATTCTGCAGTGGTGAGCCACCTTGCCAACCAACGTCAGGGTACACATGCTACTAAGACGAAAGGTATGGTGCGTGGCGGCGGCAAGAAGCCTTACAAGCAGAAGGGTACTGGCCGTGCACGGGCCGGAAGCACACGATCCCCGCTTATGAGGGGTGGCGGTACTATCTTTGGGCCTCTTCCGAGGGACTATGAGATCAAGATGCCTAAGGCCGCAAAGAGGGCGGCCCTTAGTAAGGCATTGAGCATGAAGTTTGCTGACAACGAGATTGTTGTGCTGGATGAAATCCGCATCGATAAACCAAGGACGAAGGACATGGTGAAGATGCTCGCTACATTAGGTCTTGACGGACAGTCGGTACTCCTCGTAACTTCCGAGAAGGACGCGAATATATTACTGTCTGTCAGAAACATCCCGGCGGTTGATGTAACCAGGGTCAGTGACCTCAATGCGTATCAGGTGGCGGCATACGGCAAAATCGTCTTTGCAGAGGAAGCCATAAAGAGGCTTGTCTCAGAGGAGGTTAGCGCCTGATGAAGATAATTTACGATGTTGTTAAAAAGCCGCTTTTCACCGAAAAGGGAATGGACATAAAGGAACGTGAGAACAAAATCCTGATAGAGGTTAATACCGAGGCCAACAAGCATGAGATCAAAGAGGCGATGGAGGAGATCTTTAAGGTAAAGGTCGAAAAGGTTGCCACTGTTAACGTGAAGGGTAAATTGAAGCGACATGGGAAGTACCTCGGCAGAAGGTCAGACAGGAAGAAGGCAATCGTCACACTGAAGCAGGGTGAAAAACTCGATTTCATAGAGGGTGCTTAAATGGGTATAAGGAAATTCAATCCGACATCTCCGGGACGGAGGTTCCAGACCGCTTCCGACTATAAGGACGTTACGAGCGACGTTCCGCATAAGAGCCTGATGAAGCCAGTCAAAAAGACAGGTGGCAGGAACAGTTTCGGAAGAGTTACTTCATGGCAGAAGGGTGGCGGGAACAAGCGTATGCTTCGGGTCATCGATTTTAAGAGGGACAAGGTAGGCATACCAGCAACTGTGAAGACGATCGAGTATGATCCTAACCGCTCTGCAAGGATTGCCCTGGTGAACTATAAAGATGGCGAATACCGGTATATTATTGCTCCCGAAGGACTCAATGTAGGTGATGTGGTAATGTCCGGCCCGTCGGCCGAGATAAAGCCTGGTAATGCGCTTCCAATTAAGGAGATCCCCCTTGGCGCAATGATACATAACATTGAAATCAACCCCGGAGCAGGAGCAAAGCTTATAAGAAGCGCAGGTTCTTCTGCTCAGATAGTAGCCCGTGAGGGTGACTATGCCCAGATCAAGATGCCGTCGGGTGAGGTAAGGCTTGTCATGACGGCATGTATGGCAACAATAGGTCAAGTAAGCAATGTGCAGCATGAAAACATCTCCTTTGGTAAGGCCGGTAGAAAGAGATATTTGGGAAAGCGGCCTCATGTCAGAGGTGTTGCAATGAACCCGATCGACCATCCGCTGGGCGGCGGCGAAGGCAAGGCTTCCGGTGGGCGTCCTGCTTGCACACCTTGGGGCGTACCTGAGGGAATCAGGACCAGAAATAATAAGAGAACCGATAAATTTATCGTCAAAAGGCGTAGTAAATAGGAGGAGTACGTGCCAAGATCCTTAAAAAAAGGCCCTTATTTCGAGCCAAAACTGATGAAGAAGGTTGAAGCGATGCTTCAGGCAGGCGAGAAGAAAATGATCAAGACATGGTCACGGCGGTCGACCATCATACCCGAGTTCATCGGGTTTACATTTGCCGTCCATAATGGAAGGAAGTTTATTCCAGTGTACGTGACTGAGAATATGGTAGGTCATAAATTGGGCGAATTTTCGCCTACAAGAACCTTCAAGGGCCACTCTGGATCCGAGAAGTCAGCATCGAAAGGGTAATAAACATGGAAGCCAAGGCAATACTTAAATACGCACGTATTACGCCAAGGAAGGCGAGAAGGGTAATGGATCTCATCAGGGGCAAGAATGCGTCCGCCGCGATAGTTAATCTCAGGTATATGCCCTACCGGGGTGCGCGTTTGATCGAAAAGGTGCTGAAGTCTGCTATGGCTAATGCCGAGCAGAAAAGCACTCATCTGGATATCGACAAGCTTATGATCACGGCAGCCTTTGCCGATCAGGGACCGGTTATGAAGCGCATGGAACCAAGAGCTATGGGCAGGGGCAACACGATCAGGAAGCGAACGAGCCATATCACGATTGTGGTTTCGGGGGAATAGCATGAGAGCGATTCCTAGTACAGTTGTGGCAACAATATACGGACGGGGGTGTTGATTTGGGGCAGAAGACTATTCCGATAGGTAACAGGCTTGGTATCACACGCACATGGGATTCGCGCTGGTTTCTGAAGAGAGGGTATGCAGCCCAACTCTTAGAGGACCTGAACGTCCGGAAATTGATAAAGGAAAAACTCTTTCATGCCGGCGTCTCGAAAATAGAACTCGAGCGGCCGGGACAGAAAGTTAAGGTTATAATTCACACCGCCCGCCCGGGTATCATTATCGGAAAAAAAGGTGCCGAAGTTGAGAAGCTTAAAAAGGAAATCGAAGTTTACACAGGCAAGCAGGTTGCCATCGATATAAAGGAAGTAAGGAAGCCTGAGCTAGATGCTCAACTTGTCGCTGAAAATATCGCGCTCCAACTCGAAAAAAGGGTGGCCTTCAGGCGCGCGCTTAAGAGGGCTGTTTCGTCAGGCATGAGGTTTGGCGCTCTTGGGATTAAGGTGCAGTGTGCAGGCAGGTTAGCTGGAGCTGAAATCGCCAGGACCGAATGGTACAGGGAGGGCAGGGTGCCCCTAAGCACTTTCAGGGCCGACGTTGATTACGGCTTTACGGAGGCGAGGACAACTTACGGCAAAATCGGCATCAAGGTCTGGATATACCATGGAGATATACTCCCCGAACGGACCGTTACTTCTTCTGTAGGAGAGTGAAATGTTAGCGCCAAAGAAAATTAAATTCAGAAAAACGATGAAAGGGAATATGCGGGGCAAGGCATACAGGGGCTCTGATGTTTCCTTCGGGGAATACGGGTTGAAGGCAATGGAGCCCGGCTGGATTACGAGCCGCCAAATTGAAGCGGCCAGGGTGGCGATTACGAGGCACGCTAAGAAAGGCTGTAAGCTCTGGATACGCATATTCCCTGACAAGCCCATTACCCGTAAGCCTGCAGAAACCAGAATGGGAAAGGGAAAGGGTAACCCGGAGTTTTGGGTCGCCGTTGTCAAACCTGGTAGGGTGATATATGAGGTCTCGGGTATCAGCGAGCAGCTTGCGAAGGAGGCTTTCACTCTAGCTTCGAAGAAGCTCCCCTTGCAGACCAGATTTATAAAACGTGAGGGGGCTGCGTTATGAAGACCTCTGAATTGAGAGTATTTTCGATAGAGGAATTGAAGCAGAAGGAAATGGATTTTAGAAAAGAGCTCTTCAACCTGAAGTTCCAGCTCTCCAAGGGTGAACTCGAAAACAACATGAGGGTCAAAGCGGTTCGTAAAGATATCGCCAAGCTCCTGACGATTATCACCGAAAAAGAGAAGGCGGTTACAGGTGAGGCTGCGAAGAGGGGGGCGGAAAATGCCTAAGAAGGTTTATTCTGGTAGGGTCGTAAGCGATAAGATGGACAAGACTGTGGTGGTGGCGGTAACTAGGACGTTCCAGCATCCGCTTTACAAAAAAACGGTTAGAAAGATAACCAAGTTCAAGGCCCATGACGAAGAAAATAAATGCAAGATGGGCGATACCGTGCAGATTATCGAGAGCAGGCCTCTGAGCAAGGACAAAAGATGGGCAGTGATCAAAATCATGGAAAGTGAGGGTTAGAAAGCCATGATACAGACTCAGACCATGCTTGAAGTCGCAGATAATTCTGGAGCCAAAAGAGTGCAGTGCATACGGGTCCTCGGTGGCTCGAAAAGACGATACGCACGGTTGGGGGATATCGTCGTGGTTGCTGTCAAAGAGGCGATCCCAGACGGTACGGTTAAGAAGGGCACGGTCCAGAAGGGCGTCATTGTCAGGACAAAAAAAGAAACGAGAAGGCCAGACGGCTCATATATAAGATTCGACCAGAATGCAGTGGTGCTCATCAATGCTCAGATGGAGCCCATAGGAACAAGAATCTTCGGTCCAGTAGCAAGGGAACTCAGATGGAAAGAATTCATGAAAATCATCTCCCTTGCTCCGGAAGTGATTTAGCGGGAGGATAAAGTGGGTTTACGGATTAAAAAGGGAGACACGGCGGTAGTCATAACAGGGAAGAACAAGGGCGCTAAGGGGCGCGTGCTGGTGGTGCTTCCCGAAGAGCAGAGGGTCGTTGTTGAGGGAGTGAATAAGATAAAAAAACACCAAAAACCCAACAAGAAATATGCTCAGGGCGGCATTATCGAGAAGGAAGGCCCTTTACATATATCCAATACCATGCTTGTGTGTCCTAAGTGCAGTAA
Source organism: uncultured Nitrospiraceae bacterium (assembly GCA_963736105.1). Lineage (GTDB taxonomy): Bacteria > Nitrospirota > Thermodesulfovibrionia > Thermodesulfovibrionales > Dissulfurispiraceae > Fen-1308. The sequence continues at coordinate 546,068 of CAVTNL010000002.1, forward strand.
GCCGACTCGGATAGGGGTGATGCTACTCAGCGACGGCAAGAAACAGAGGATGTGCAAGAAATGCAAGGAGGTCATAGACTGAGTATGGCAGCGCGACTCAGAGAAAAATATTACAGGGACATTGTGTCTTCGATGACTAAGGCATTTGGATACAAGAACGTCATGCAAGTTGCAAAAATACAGAAGATCGTAGTCCATGTTACGCTTGGTGAAGCGACCCAGAACATCAAACTCCTCGATGCAGCTGAAAAGGAACTGGCTGCCATAACCGGGCAAAAGCCGCTTGTTACCAAGTCTAAAAAGGCTATTGCGGGCTTCAAGCTGAAAGAGAATGTGCCGCTAGGCTGCAAGGTTACCCTGCGCGGCGACAGGATGTATGAATTTCTTGACAGGCTCATCAGTGTGGCACTGCCGCGGATACGTGACTTCCGTGGCCTTTCTACAAAATCTTTTGATGGCAGGGGTAATTACTCATTCGGCCTCAAGGAGCAGTATATATTTCCGGAAATTGACTATGACAAGGTCGAAATGGTGCATGGACTCGATATCAACATCTGCACCACGGCTAAAACGGATGAAGAAAGCAGGGCGCTGCTGAGAGAATTCGGCGTGCCTTTTAGGCGATAAGGAGGGGTATGGCTAAAACATGTATGATCGAAAAATCCAAGAGAGCGCCGAAATTTGCCGTACGGGCTCACAACAGATGTAATGTGTGCGGAAGGCCTAGGGCGTTCATAAGGAAATTCGGGATCTGCAGGATATGCTTCAGGATCCTTTCTCTCAAGGGACAGATTCCCGGCGTTACAAAATCAAGCTGGTAGAGGTGTTTGAATAATGATGACGGATCCCATAGCAGACATGTTGACACGCATAAGGAACTCCGTACTTATCAAGGCGGAAAAGGTAGATATACCTGCGTCTCGATTGAAGGTGGAGATAGCCAAGATCATGAAGGAAGAAGGGTTTATCAAATCCTATAAGATCATAAAAGACAAAAAGCAGGGCATTCTGAGGATCACGCTTAAGTATACCCAGGATAACCGCCCCATCGTCGAAGGCCTGAAAAGGATAAGCAAGCCCGGCAGGAGGGTGTATGTTGGAAAGGACGAGGTGCCCAGTGTCGTAGGTGGGATGGGAATCGCTGTAGTGACCACCCCTAAGGGCATTCTGACTGACAAGGTATGCCGCCGCGAAGGCGTAGGCGGCGAAGTTCTATGCTATATTTGGTAAGGAGACAGAGATGTCAAGGATTGGCAGAAAACCAATAGATATACCCCAAGCTGTAAACGTCGATATTAAGGAGAGCATGGTGAAGGTCAAGGGGCCTCTGGGTGAGTTGAGCTATGAATGCCCAGATAGTATTACGGCTAAAGTCGACAACGGCAAGGTTGTTGTCGAACGGAGCACGGACCTCCAGAAGGACAGGGCTCTGCATGGCTTGGTACGGAGCCTTATCGCAAACATGGTCAACGGGGTATCGCAGGGTTTCAAAAAGCAGCTTGAGATAAAGGGTGTAGGATACAGGGCGCAGGCAAAGGGTAACAAGATAACCTTTACTCTCGGATACTCGCATCCTATTGAATTTGAACTTCCAGCCGGCATTACGGCAACGACTGACGATAAAATGACTTCGATTGCATTGAGTGGTGTTGAGAAGCAGGTGTTGGGTCAGGTCGCGGCGAACCTGAGGAAACTGAGGGCTCCTGATGTATACAAGGGTAAGGGTGTGCGGTTTGTTGGCGAGAGGCTTAAGCTGAAAGCCGGTAAGACCGGCAAGAAGTAATTAGGAGGTTGCGCAAGTGATTTCGAAGAAGATTGGCAAGCAAAGAAGGCACGAAAGGATAAGAAAACGTGTGTCCGGAACGACGGAGAGGCCGAGACTCAGTGTCTATAGAAGTCTTAATAATGTTTATGCCCAGATTATCGACGATACGAAAGGGGTAACTCTTGTCGCAGCCTCAACGCTCGACAAAGAGATAAAGGGAGCGGAAGGTCACAAGGGCAATGTCGATGCTGCCAAGAAGGTTGGTCAGCTTATAGCCAAAAAGGCTTCGGCAGCCGGCGTGAAGAACGTTGTATTCGACCGGAGCGGGTATCGTTACCACGGTTCCATCAGGGCCCTTGCCGAAGGGTCGAGAGAGGGAGGACTAGAATTTTAATGAAGACGGAGAGAATAGACGCTGAGGGGCTCACACTTAAAGACAAGGTTGTGTACATAAACAGAGTTGCAAAGGTCGTCAAAGGAGGCAGGCGTTTTTCCTTCAGCGCGCTCGTTGTCGTCGGTAACGAAAGTGGAATCGTCGGCATCGGCAAAGGAAAAGCTGCCGAAGTTCCCGAGGCTATCAGAAAGGCCGTTGAACAAGCTAAAAAAAGGCTGATCCGGTTCCCGTTAAAAGAGGGGACCCTGACCCACCGTATAATAGGTAAGTACGGCTCTAACTCTGTTGTAATGAATCCTGCACCGAAGGGTACCGGTCTCATCGCAGGCGGCGCTGTTCGTGCGGTGTTTGAAGTCGCCGGCGTTCAGGATGTCGTCGCTAAGTCTCTTGGCGGACACAACCCGTTCAATACCGTTAAGGCTACCCTCGACGGGCTTTCAAACCTGAAAGACCCCGATGTAGTACTTAAGATTAGGGGCAAGGCCGAGGAAGAACCCACAGTAGAGGAAGCAGGCCAATAGATTTTTTGATTTCAGATTTGTGATTGAGGGCTCTTGAGCGTCTGTTCAGGCTTCGATGCAGATCTAAAATTCGACAGGAGGAATAAGGCAGTTATGAAAATACAGGAGCTTACTCCAGCAGCGGGAAGCACTAAGAAGGTCAAGCGGATAGGACGCGGCATGGGGTCCGGGCATGGCAGGACAGCCACCAAAGGACATAAAGGTCAGAAGGCAAGATCGGGTGGCACAAAAGGACCATCGTTTGAAGGCGGACAAACACCGCTTCAGAGAAGACTTCCTAAAAGAGGTTTTAAAAATTATCCCTTCAAGCGGGAGTATGCAATTCTAAATATCAGCGATCTGGAGAAGTTGGCTGATGTGGCTGTTATCACTCCTGACACGCTTCTGGAGAGAGGCATTATAAAGAATTCGAAGTCTGGCATAAAAATACTGGGTGGTGGTGCGCTCGTAAAGGCGGTTACCATTAAGGCACACGCGTTCAGCGCATCGGCTGTCGAGAAGATCAATGCCGCAGGCGGCAAGGCTGAGGTTATTTAACTTTGAGCGTCATCAATAGCATCCGCAATATATTCAAGATACCGGAACTTAAGAACAGGGTCCTCTTTACTTTAGCCCTTCTGGCCGTTTATCGGATTGGGGCTCACATTCCGACTCCTGGCATAAACGGTCTAGAATTGAGCAAATTCTTGACAGCTAAGGGTGGGGCGATGATGGGCTTCTTCGATATGTTCTCAGGCGGTGCCCTCTCGCAGATGACGATTTTTGCCTTGGGTATCATGCCCTATATCAGCGCATCCATTATATTTCAGCTTTTAACCGTTGTTATTCCAGCCCTCGGTAAGCTAGCCAAGGAAGGTGAAGCCGGAAGGAAGCAGATTGTCAGATATACACGGTATTCGACGGTGGTCATTGCTGCGATACAATCGCTCGGAATCGCTATCGGTCTGGAGGGCATGGGGGGTGGGCAGTTTATTGCACATCCGGGTTGGGGGTTCAGGATCCTTACCATGATCACTCTTACATCGGGAACCGCCTTCATAATGTGGCTTGGAGAGCAGATAACAGAACGCGGCATAGGCAATGGTATTTCATTGATTATTTTCGCTGGAATAGTCGCCAGGTTTCCCAATGCCATTGTCAAGACATTTCAACTTGTCGGCGCAGGTGAGCTTTCCATCTTCTTTGTTATATTACTTGTGGTTGTAATGGTGTGTGTTGTCGGTGGCATCATATTTATCGAAAGAGGGCAGCGCAAGATTCCCGTTCAGTATGCGAAGAGGATAATCGGCAAAAAGATGTTTGGCGGTCAGAGCACTCATCTCCCACTAAAGATTAATACAGCAGGTGTCATACCTCCGATCTTTGCATCATCGATAATCATGTTCCCGGCGACAATAGCAGGATTTATAGCTATCCCGTGGGTGCAGGCCGTGGCAAAGCAGCTTTCTTTCGGATCGATATTTCATTCCATATTATATGTGGGTCTTATATTCTTCTTTGCATATTTTTATACTGCAGTCATTTTCAATCCTGTCGATATAGCTGACAATCTCCAGAAACACGGAGGGTTTATCCCTGGCATTAGGCCTGGACAGAAGACATCCGAATATATCTACCGTGTCCTGACGCGGCTTACCTTTATCGGCGCCGTTTACCTCTCGACCGTGTGTAGCCTGCCGGAGCTTCTCATCACCCGATTTAACGTGCCTTTTTATTTCGGCGGCACATCGCTACTGATAGCGGTCGGTGTTGCACTAGATACAGTCTCCCAGATCGAATCCCATCTTATAACACGGTCCTATGAGGGTTTTTTAAAGAAGGGGAGACTTAAGGGGAGAAGAGGATAAGTCTTATCCTGCGGCGTGATAATCGTTAAATCACAGACCGAAATTCGGAAAATAGCCGAGGCATGCCGTATTGTGGCCGAGGTGCTGCAGGGATTGAAATCCCACATAACCGAAGGAATGTCGACTGGAGATATTGAAAGTTTTGTCGATGACGGGATACTCAAGAGAGGCGCCGCTGCCGCCTTTAGGGGCTACCGGGGGTATCCATCAAGTGTATGTGTGTCTGTCAACGACCAGGTAATTCATGGCATCCCGTCCCGTGCTATGAAACTGAAGTCCGGCGATATTGTTGGAGTCGATATAGGGACTGTGCTTGACGGCTTTTATGGTGATGCCGCTGTGACTATACCGGTGGGCAAGATTCGGGCTGAAAATGCGCAACTGCTCAAGGTTACCGAAGAAGCCCTTCTTCTGGGAATAGAGAAGGCGATTGTAGGGAACAGGATCGGCGACATCTCGTCGGCCGTACAGGGACATGTTGAGAAACATGGCTATTCTGTTGTTAGAGCCTTTGTCGGACACGGGATAGGGAGATCTCTGCATGAGGAACCGCAGGTGCCAAATTACGGTAGGGCTGGCCAGGGTCCTCGGCTCAGGGAGGGTATGACGCTTGCCATAGAGCCGATGGTTAACGCGGGCAGCTCTGAAGTGCGCATACTTGATGATGGGTGGACTGCTGTAACGACGGATGGATCGTGGTCGGCCCACTTTGAGCATACGATTGCGATCACAAAGCAAGGGCCTAAAATATTGACTAAAATATGATAAAAAGGTATACTGTCTGATTACGACTATGGCGAAAGACGAAAATATTGAAGTCCAAGGAACGATTCTTGAACCGTTACCCAATGCGATGTTCAAGGTCGAGCTCGAAAACGGGCAGGTCATCCTCGCATATGTTTCGGGAAAAATGAGAATGCATTTTATCAAGATATTGCCTGGAGACAAGGTAACTGTGGAGTTGTCGCCCTATGATCTGACAAAGGGCCGTATTACTTACCGGTTCAAATGAAATAATCAAGGCTTAGGTGGCAGTGGATGCCGTCTTTTTGCTTTTTGCAATGAGGAGGATGAATTATGAAGGTGAGACCTTCAGTGAAGGCTATCTGTACGAAGTGTAAGATTGTCAAGAGAAAGGGAGTGTTGCGCGTACTTTGCGAGAACCCCAGACATAAGCAGCGCCAGGGCTAATCGGCGATCTTGATTCTGGTCAGGCGCGGTATTATTTAAGTATTTAATATAATATGGATAAAGGAGTTTTTTATGGCGAGAATAGCCGGGGTTGATCTTCCCAAGAACGAGCGTGTAGAGATCGGACTAACACGCATATTTGGCATAGGCAGGTCCCTGTCTGTCAAGATTCTTAGTGAGACGGGTGTGAATCCCGATACCAGAGTCAAAAACCTTACCGATGAAGACATCGTCAAGATTCGTAACGTCATCGAGAAGGATCAGAAGGTCGAGGGCGACTTGAGACGCGAATTGGCCATGAACATTAAAAGGTTAATCGATATCGGATCGTACCGCGGACTAAGGCATAGAGCCCATCTGCCGGCCAGAGGACAGAGGACCCGTACGAATGCCCGGACTCGCAAGGGACCCCGGAAGCTTATCGTGAAGAAAAAGTAAAGGAGGAGTGCACTTTAATGGCTCAGAAAAAACGTAGCGGAAAAAAAATCAAGAAAAATATCCCCAGCGGCGCCGCGCATATACAGACGACGTTTAACAATACTATAGTTACCATTACCGATCCCAATGGAAATGTGATTGCGTGGTCAAGTGCAGGCAGTCTCGGATTCAAGGGGTCAAGAAAAGGTACTCCTTTTGCCGCTCAGATGGCATCTGAATCAGCAGCTAAAAAGGCCATGGAAATGGGCCTTAAACATGTGGATGTTTTTGTAAAGGGTCCTGGTGCGGGAAGGGAGACAGCCATCCGTGCCCTCCAGGCTGCCGGGCTAGATATTACCCTTATTAAGGATGTCACTCCGGTGCCGCATAACGGATGCAGGCCACCGAAGAGGAGGAGGGTATAATGGCACGCTATACTGGTCCTTTGTGCAGACTATGCAGGCGAGAAGGAGAAAAGCTCTTTCTAAAGGGCACCCGGTGTCATACCGAAAAATGCGGCGTTGAAAGAAGAAAATACGCGCCCGGCCAGCATGGCCAGAGCCGTGGTAAACTTTCCGATTACGGGCTGCAGCTCAGAGAAAAGCAGAAAGTCAGGAGAATATACGGCATAATGGAGCGCCAGTTTAGGCTTTATTTCGAAAAGGCATCGAGAATGAAAGGTGTTACTGGCGAGGTGCTGCTCCAGTTGTTGGAAAGAAGATTTGATGCCGTTGTATTCAGGATGGGCTTTGCAGCAAACAGAAGAGAAGCTCGGCAGCTCGTCAAGCACGGACATTTTCTGATTAACGGCCGTAGTTCCGACATCCCTTCTAATCTCCTGAGACCCGGAGATGTGGTCGAAGTGAAGGAATCAAGCAGAGAGAATTCAACTATCGCTGAGAGCCTTTCTGTTGCAGAGCATAGAGGCATGCCGGATTGGATTCAGTTTGACGCTAGTGCGCTAAAGGGTACCTTTGTCAGAATCCCTACGCGTGATGAGATACAGTTGCCCGTTCAGGAACAGCTCATAGTCGAACTATATTCTAAATAAATGTAAATGCCGGATGAAAACCCCGGCACTTGAAGATAAATAAAGTATAAATAATATAGAACAAAGGCATAGGGAGGCCTTAAAATGGACCTTGTGAAAAGGGGCTTTCAGTTGCCCAAGAAGATTAATTTTGACGCTGAAACGCGGACAGACGCGTATGGAAAACTCGTAGTAGAACCATTGGAGCGCGGCTTCGGCACGACCATAGGGAACTCTCTCCGCAGGGTCCTTCTTTCATCGATTGAGGGCGCGGCTGTGACAGGTGTGAGAATCGCCGGAGTCCTTCATGAATTTTCTGCGATTAAGGGTGTCAAGGAAGATGTTGTCGATGTTATTCTAAATATAAAGAAGCTCAGACTCAGGCTTCATGGTGACGGCAAAAGGACCGTTACAGTTAATATCAAGGGTCCAAAGGTCCTGACAGGAGCAGATGTGCTGACGGACCAGGGTGTGGAGATATTGAATAAAGACCATTACATCGCCACGGTCGACTCCGGTACAACTATGGAGATGGAGATGCTTGTTAGGAAAGGGAAAGGTTACGTTTCTGCCGAACAGAACAAGGAAGATGGATTGCCCGTTGATGTTATAGCGGTAGACTCAGCTTTCAGCCCCGTAAAGAAGGTGAATTTCTGGGTGGAAAAGGCGAGAGTCGGCAGGTCTACTGACTACGACAGGCTCATCATGGAGGTCTGGACCGACGGTGGTATCACTCCCGAGAAGGCAGTGAGCGATGCAGCGTCGATCATGATGGAACATCTCGATCTTTTCATATTTGTCGAAGAAACCGACTCAGCCGAGGAACCGGCAGGAGCATCCGGAAAGGTAGTATCGGGTGCTTTGCTGAACGATAACCTTTTGAAGAATATTGACGAACTAGAGCTGTCTGTGAGAGCTTACAACTGTCTCAAAAACGCCAACATAAAGACCATTGCCGACCTCGTTCAGAAGACTGAAAACGAGATGCTGAGGACAAAGAATTTTGGTCGCAGGTCTTTGAATGAGATAAAGGATATCCTGAGTTCCATGGGACTGCACCTTGGAATGAGGTTCGAATCGGCCCCAAAAGGAGGTAGTGACAGCAATGCGTCATAAAGTAGCAGGGAGGCTGTTCGGCAGACCCTCCAACCAGAGAAAGGCACTTCTAAGGGGATTGGTTTCCTCTTTGTTTGAGCATCAGAGAATAGAGACTACAGTGGCTAAAGCAAAGGCTATCAAAGGGATTGCAGAAAAACTCGTCACCTTCGGCAAGAGGGGAGATCTCCATGCCAAGAGGATGGTTATGTCGTATATCCCTAACAGGTCCGTCATGTCAAAGCTTTTCTCTGAGATTGCACCGCGGTTTGCAGACCGCAATGGTGGCTATCTCAGGATCATACAGACGCGCCAGAGGGTCAATGACCGTGCCCAGATGGCGATAATTGAATTCATCGATTATGAAGATCTCAAGATGAAGACAGATGTGAAAGAAGACAAAAAGAAGACCGAGAAAAAAGCGAGTGAGAAAAAACCTGCCAAACCCAAAAAAGAGGCCAAGACGGCGGTAGAAGAGAAGACGAAGAAGCCGAGGGTCAAGAAGACGGCTGAATAATCATAGCTGTATAATGCGGTAATTGAAGCGAAGGGGATTCTGCAGGAATCCCCTTTTTTGTGGAATGACTTGCCTGCAAAGTTGAATAATAGACCGGATAGAATGGGAGAGAAAGACCGCCAGCACGTGAAACCTCGGCTAGCGGCCAAACTCCTGTTTTTATCGACATTCGGTATACTTCGTCATACTATGCAATACTGCATGGTTATTTTGATCATTCTATCAAGTGGGCAGCGACATACATCTTGTCATAAAGGGGGTAAGGCGCCTTGTACACTCTTGGGTAACTCCCGCAAGACGGAGCTGGACAACTGAATTATTTGTTATGGACTTAGGAAATAATATAAGATTTTTCAATATTTGTACGGGGATTGTACTTGTAGCTGCAAAATTGACAAACAGCCGCGTTACCCTTTAAACTAAATGTTTGAAAATCAAACGCAATCATATAATTTAGGAGGCCCCCTTGATTAAGTCATGTGAAGAAATCTCGTCGACAAAAAAACGTCTTACCATAGAAATTCCTGCCGATATCGTAGAAACCGAGATTCGAAAAGGTCTTCTCGATGCTCAGCGTCGAGCTAACCTGCCGGGCTTTAGGGCTGGTAAGGCTCCAATGTCGATAATAGAGAAACGTTATGGTAAGGGCGCTGAATCGGAGGTTTTGGAGAAGCTCGTACCGGAATATTATATGGCAGCTGTGAAGGAGGCCGATATTAAGCCTGTAGCTAAGCCGGAACTGGAAGAGGGTATCGATTTTAAGAGGAATGAATCGATTGTGATGACCTTTACGGTTGAGGTGAGGCCGAAGATTGAGGACTTGACCTATGATAACATTTCGGTCAGGGATGTGCCGGTGGAGATCAAAGATGATGAAGTTGATTCGATAATAAAAAGTATTGCTGAGGAGAAGGGGACATTCGAGGCGACAGATGACGCAGTTGCAATGGGCAATCTGGTGACTCTAGACTACACAACCGAGAATGGTGACGAGACAAAGGATGCCGTAATTAAAGTTGGCAGTGGCCCGTATCCGAAGGAATTTTTTGATGCGCTTTTGGGAAAGAAAAAGAATGAGGAGTTTTCGGCTGAAATAGCCTTCCCTGAGGATTCTTCTACGCAGTTTGCAGGGAAGACACCTAAATTTCGTATGATGATAAAGGACGTAAAAAAGCGGAACGTACCCGCGATAGACGACGAACTGGCAAAAGATATGAGTATGGAGAATCTGCAGGCACTGAAGGAAAGAGTGAGAGAAGATCTTCTCTCATCGAAAACGGCCGAGGCGGACCGTAAGAAGCAGATAGAGATTATCGAAAAACTGCTTGCAGTTCATGCATTCAGTGCCCCCGAGGGTATGGTGAACGTAGAGCTTGAACGCATATTGGGTGAAGTCAGGGCAGAAGGAAAGCAAACGCGAACGGACGAGGAACTTACTGAAGAATACAGGCCCAAGGCCGAGAAGAGTGCCAGAGTTTCCGTACTTCTGGATATAATAGGAGAAAGAGAAGGGATTACGGTTTCAGAGGATGAACTCAAGGAGGAGATCCTCAACTTCTCCCGCAGATATTATGTGACCCCCGAAAATGTCATCAAATACTATGTCGCACGGGACGGCTCCCTTGACGGTATCAAGAACGCCATATACGAGAAGAAGACCATGAAGGCTCTTCTTGGCAAAGCAAAGATTGAAAAGGAGTAACTTATGAGTTATGTGCCTATTGTAATTGAACAGACGGGAAGGACCGAGCGAGCCTATGACATTTACTCGCGTCTGCTGAAAGACAGGATCATATTTATTGGTACACCCATCGATGACAACATCGCGAATGTGGTTATTGCCCAGCTTCTCTTTCTCCAGACCGAGGACCCGGACAAGGATATTCATATTTACGTGAATTCCCCGGGCGGTTCGGTATCTGCGGGCCTAGCTATTTACGATACGATGCTTTATGTAAAGCCGAGTATCTGCACTTACTGCATCGGCCAGGCTGCCAGCATGGGAGCGCTATTGCTGTGCGCGGGATCGACCGGCAAGAGGTTTGCCTTGCCTAACTCCCGCATAATGATCCATCAGCCTATCGGCGGATTCTACGGCCAAGCCACTGATGTCGAGATCCATGCGCGTGAGATATTGAAGATGAAGGAAGTTCTGAATGGCATTTTGGCGAAGCACACAGGACAGGATCTTGAGAAGATAAAATTCGATACGGAGAGGGATTACTTCATGTCGGGGGATGACGCAAAACAGTACGGCCTTGTTGATGAGGTAATCTATTCGATTAAGGAAGGGAAAAAGCAGGGGTGATGCACTGCCTCGGCGTGCAGGAAGTACATAGTGCCGGTATTGAACGGCATGTGGAGGATAAAGATGGCGAAAAAGAATAATGAGACAGCCCTGCGGTGTTCTTTCTGCGGAAAGGCCCAGGATGAGGTAAAGAAACTGATAGCGGGGCCGATGGTCTATATCTGCAACGAATGCGTCAGCCTTTGCAATGAGATTATAGAAGAAGAGTTGAGCAGTCACGAGGAAGGGGCGACGAAGAAACTGCCCACCCCATCCGAGATACACAAATTCCTGAATGACTATGTGATCGGACAGGAGAGGGCCAAGAAGATACTATCTGTTGCTGTACATAACCATTACAAGCGGATTTTCAAGGGCTCGAAATCTGATGTGGAACTTCAGAAGAGTAACATCCTTCTTATCGGGCCTACCGGTACCGGCAAGACGCTTTTTGCTCAGACGCTCGCGCGGCTTCTGGATGTGCCATTTACCATTGCGGACGCAACTACACTTACCGAGGCAGGTTATGTCGGAGAAGATGTTGAGAATGTTCTCCTGAAGTTACTGCAAGCCGCCAATTACGATGTCGGAAGGGCTCAGATTGGCATGATCTATATTGATGAGATTGACAAAATAAGCCGTAAGAGCGACAGTCCCTCCATAACCAGGGATGTGTCTGGTGAGGGGGTCCAGCAGGCACTCTTGAAGATTATCGAAGGCACAGTGGCGAATATTCCTCCGCAGGGAGGCAGGAAACATCCCCAGCAGGAATATATACAACTGGATACTACCAATATCCTATTCATCTGCGGCGGGGCTTTCATTGGCCTCGACAAGATTATTGAGGAGAGGAGTGGTAAAAAGAGGATCGGTTTCGGATCGGAACCGCTGAAGGAAGAAGAGAAGAAGACGACAAACCTTCTTGATGCCGTGGAGCCAGAGGACCTGATGAAGTATGGGCTCATTCCGGAATTCATCGGCAGGCTGCCGGTGGTCGCTACACTTACTGACCTTGACGAGGCTGCCTTGATAAAAATATTGACGGAGCCGAAGAATGCGCTGATCAAGCAGTATCAGAAGCTTCTCTCCCTCGACAACGTGAAGCTGAAGTTCACTGAAGGCGCTCTCGCTGCAGTTGCAAAAAAGGCTGTTGCCAGAAAGGCAGGGGCCAGGGGATTGCGGGCGATACTTGAGGATGTAATGCTGGACATAATGTACGAGATACCATCAAAGAAGGAAGTCGCGGAGTGCATCGTCAATGAAGAGGCGATCCAAAAAAAAGAAAAGCCACTCGTTGTTTACCACAAAAAGGCTGAATCTGCATAATCAAAGCAGTGAAGGAGTTACGGGTTGAAGACGTGAAAACAGCTTAACTCCTTAACCTTCGTCTTTAACTTTTAAGTTTTCTGCTTGCGGCCTTCTCCATCGCCTGCCTGATCACATCCTTCAATTCGTCGTCATCTATCTCAGAAATTACTCGATTAATGTCGGCTCTATCGTCATTGGTCAATTCTCTGAAATCATCTGGAGATGTTTTGACTTCCGGGATCTTGCGTTCGTTTTCGAAGTGAATGCTGCCGAGTCTGAACTGAATGCTTTTGATTCCGTGAGAAGCTATCTTCTCCAATATCTCTTTATTTAGATACTTCAAGTGTTGGAGCCAAGCGGGAGAATCGACCGAGATGGCCAGTTTGCTTTCCTTTAATTCGGCTGGAGTTGTGTGGATCGAAACCGGGCCGGGGAATATCTTCTGCCATTGACGTTTGAGCGTCTCCAGTCGCATTCTGTCTGCGAGCCCAATATCGCGAAACAGGGAGTTTAATAGAACGTTAACGGGCTGCAGAGTACGTTTACGCATCTGAAAATACGCTGCGGCAGGAAGAATATATCATCGATCTGCTTTCTTCCCGCCGGCGTGTATTTTGCAGGTTATACAGCCTTTACAACTTTGTTCGAACGAAGACATCTGGTGCAAACATAAGTCTTTTTCGCTCCGCCTTTAGTAACAATCTTGATCCTCTGTATGTTCGGTAGGATGATCCTTTTCGTTTTGTTGTTGGCGTGGCTCACGTTGTTCCCCATCGTTTTTTTCTTGCCGCAGACAGTACAAATAGCCATTTTGACCTCCTTAATTCATTGCATATATAAAGTCTTTTATGATAACATTTTAGTTATGTTGTTACAAGAGACTTGGGCGGTTGATGCAGACAGTCACAGGGAAGGAGCAGAATAAATGTCCGCTGACGGTATAAAAAGCGTCGATCTGGCAAAGGAATTGGGAGTAAAGGCGACGGATGTTGTAACAGCCGTTGCCCGTCTGAGAGGCGCCGATTACAAAAAGGGCACAACAAATATAAAACTCAGTGATGAAGAAGCCGGGAAGATACGGAATCTCTTTACGTCCAAGGCGCCTGTAAAGGAAAGGCCTGCAAAGGCTGCGGCAAAAGGCGAAGGAGCGCCGATACACTCAGTAAAACACGAGTTAAAACCGGAAATAAGAAGCGAGGCCGCTCCTCATACAGACGGAAGGACCGATAAGGAAATTCCTCCATCAAAAGTAAAACCGGTGTCACATAAAAAAGAAGAGCATAAAAAAGAAGAAGTTAAGAAGGAAGCATTAAAAAAAGAAGAACCTAAAAAAGAAGCAGTGTTGCAAGCAATGAAACCGTCCGCAGAGCTGGAGATGCCGATCACTGAAGTCCCTGTAATAGCTACTACCGATGAAGAAGAAGTTGCGATACCCGACCGCTTCCGCAAGGAAGTTGAAGTCGAAAAGGTCGAGAAGATTAAGGTAAAGCCGACTATGCAGAAGGCCTTTCAGACTGTCCGGAAGATCGATCAGAAGAAATGGGTAGATCTCAAAGCAGCAAAGAAGCCTAACAAGTTCAGGAGGCCGGAACCTGTCGCACCGTCGCCTATAACGGCGCCGAGGAGAAAGTCAATCAAGCTTCAAGAAGGCACTACCGTAAAGGAATTCTCCGATGCTATTGGTCATAAAATACCCGAAGTGATAAAGAAGTTTATGGAGATGGGTTATATGCCGACGATTAACCAGCCGGTTGAGACTGATGCGGCAATGCTTATCGCGGATTATTTCGGGGTCAAGATTGAATTTGCCTCTGCTGAGCAACTCGATGTCGTCGACGAGGTTGTTGAAGAGCAGGATAAACTGATCCACAGGCCTCCAGTGGTGACGATTATGGGTCATGTCGACCACGGTAAGACATCGCTTCTTGATGCTATCCGCGAAACTAAGGTGACCGAAACTGAAGCAGGTGGCATAACTCAGCACATAGGAGCTTATAAAGTATCTTTGCAAGGCAAGGACATTGCATTTCTTGATACACCGGGCCATGAGGCGTTTACTGCACTTAGGGCCAGAGGTGCCAAGGTTACCGATATCGTAGTCCTCGTTGTTGCAGCTGACGATGGTGTTATGCCTCAGACTATCGAGGCTATCGATCATGCGAAGGCTGCCAATGTACCTATCGTTGTTGCGGTGAACAAGATTGACAAACCCGAAGCGAACCTCCAGCGAGTGAGGCAGGAACTGGCCGAACATGGAGTTGTCTCCGAAGAATGGGGTGGTCAGAATATCTTTGTCGAGGTTTCCGCTAAGAAACGCATCGGTATCGAACGTCTTCTCGAGATGATTCTTCTGCAATCCGAGGTCATGGAACTGAAAGCCAACCCTAACAGGCCTGCTAGAGGTACAATCATCGAGGCTAAACTCGACCGGGGAAGGGGGCCTGTAGCTACCGTGCTTATCCAGTCCGGGACGCTTAAGGCTGGAGATGCTTTTGTTGCAGGCGGCGCATCAGGCAAGGTGCGTGCGCTTATAGATGACACCGGAAAGAAGATTCAGAAAGCTGGCCCATCAACGCCGGTAGAAGTCATAGGGTTTGCCGAAGTGCCGACTTCCGGAGATATCTTTACTGGGGTAGAGGACGAGAGAAAGGCAAGACAGATCGCTCTCATACGCCTGCAGAAACAGAAGAGTAGCGACGTTATTAAACATCCAAAACTGACCCTTGATGAACTTTACGCAAAGATTAAAGAAGGCCAGATACGTGATCTGAATATCGTTCTTAAGGGTGATGTTCAGGGTTCTGTCGAGGCCATTAAGAGCGCCTTCGAAGGGATTACCCACCAGGAGGTTAAGGTCAACGTGATCCATGCCTCGGTGGGAGGTATCAATGAATCTGACGTTATGCTTGCTGCAGCTTCCAACGCGATTATTATTGGCTTCAACGTAAGACCTGAGACGAAGGCTGCGCAGCTAGCCGAGAAGGAAGGCGTCGATATAAGGCTTTACAATATCATCTATGAGGCCATCGAGAACGTCAAGAAGGCGCTCGAGGGAATGTTGGAGCCAACCATCAAGGAAAAGGTGATGGGCAGGGCGGAAGTCCGACAGACATACTCCGTGTCACGCGTCGGCACTATTGCCGGCTGTTACGTAATCGATGGTGTTATTATGCGCGCAAGTGACGGTGTGAGAGTAATACGCGACAATATCGTGGTATATCAGGGAAAGATCGCTTCTCTCAAGAGATTCAAGGAGGATGCGCGTGAAGTGGCGACCGGATACGAATGCGGTATCACGATTGAGAACTTCAATGACCTGAAGAACGGCGATATTCTTGAGAATTTTGTGATCGAGAAGATAGCGGCCAAACTGTAAAGTCTTCACTGCCCTGACCGGGCCCCTTTAAGAAACCATGCAACCATATAAGCGCGCACAGAGGTTAAATATACTCCTCAGAGAGGAGATTGCGGATATAATAATGAGGCGGGTAAAAGATCCCCGCCTCGGTTTCGTAACGGTCACCGATGTCAGTCTTTCCGAGGATCTGAAAATAGCCCACGTTTACATCAGCGTCCTGAACATCGAGGAGAGGACTATTGCCATCGAAATTCTCAATGGAGCGAAAGGTATTATACGGTCAGAGATTGCAAAGAGGATCAGGACCAAATTTATTCCAACTCTCGAATTCAGAATCGACGAATCCATCGAACAAGGTTTTAGGATCGACAAGATCCTTAAGGCAATCAGGGAAAATGACTCGAAGGAAGAATTAGGAGAATGAGTTTCCAGATTGGGGGAAGAATGATCCCGCCCGTAGAACTGACCGATAGTATGAAAAGCGGCGACAACTTTCTTGTTGCAACACATGTGAATCCTGATGGCGACGCGCTCGGCTCTGCTGTTGCCCTCGGAATGGCGCTTGAAAAAATAGGGAAGAAGGTGGCTCTGCTAGACAAACATAGTGTGCCGGAACATTACCGTTTTCTGCCTGGGTACGAGAAGTTTTATACCTTTGAATCCCTCGAAGTTGCTGGCCTCAAGGCCAACGATTTTTCCGCACTGATTTTACTTGACTGCAATGATCCCGAGCGTATCGGCCTTGAAATGAAACAGCAGCATCCTGCCGCAGAAGACCTGAAAAGAGCTCTTGCCAGCGGCATGACCGCTCTGGTGATCGACCATCACGAAACTGAAAAGGCCTTTGGGAACATAAAATGGGTCGAACCTAAAGCTGCGGCTACAGGACTACTGGTATTTTATCTAATCAAGGCGCTCGATGTTGCAATTACTGCCGAGATGGCGATCAATCTTTATGCTGCCATTGTTGTCGACACCGGAAATTTTCATTATGAAAATGCCACAGCTGAAGTATTTCGTGTTAGTGCTGAGCTGATAGATTGCGGAGCTAGGCCGCATAAGATATACCAGGAACTCTATGAGTCCTGGCCTGAGAATCGCTTTAAGCTGTATCTAAGGGTGATCGAATCTCTTGAAATCAGGGATGATGTCGTTTTTAGCGTGATAACAAAAAAGATGTTCGAAGAAACCCTCACCGCAGCTGACGATACCGAAAACTTCGTTTCATTCCCACGGATAATGAAGAACGTCAAGGTTTCGGTCATGTTCAGGGAAACAGGCAAGGACGAATACAAGGTGAGTCTGAGATCTAAAAACGATCTTAATGTTGCCCAGATAGCTGAAATCTTCGATGGTGGAGGGCACAAGAACGCGGCGGGATGCAAGATCAGGGCTGATATCGACACTGCAAAAAAACTTATCCTTGAGAAAATTAGGGGCCTACAACAGTCCTGATATTTTTTCGTGAAGTTCTTCCGGTGTGATAAGACTCCCTCCGGGTCTGCCGTAGAAAAGGACCTCCGACTTGCCGTTGACGGCTAGTCGCACATCCTCTACCATCTGGCCCATGTTCAACTCTACAGTCAGGAAACGCGTTTTCTCTCCAGCAATATCATTTAACCTGCGTTCAGGGAATGGGAAAAGAGAAATTGGCCTGAAGAGGCCGACCTTACGGCCTTTATCCCTAAGCCTTCTCACTGCTGACAAGGCAATCCTCGCCGAAACACCGAAGGCAACAACAATAAAATCGGAGTCATCGATCATGTACTCCTGGTATTTTACTTCGCTATCTTTCATCCTGAGATACTTCTCTGCTAGTTTGTAATTTCTCTGCTCCAACTCGCCTTCCCCCATCAGGAGAGACTTCACTACATTTGGCTCCCGTCCTTTGCAGCCGCCCAGTGCCCAGGTCTTGGGCGGTAAGTCAGGTTTGATGTAGTGTGTCTGGACAAAAGGTTCCATCATTTGGCCGAGTACCGCGTCGCCAAGAATCATAACTGGTGTTCTGTATTCATCAGCCTTGTCGAAGGAGAGCATGGTCAGGTCCCAACACTCCTGAAGGTTGTACGGGGCATAGACCAGAAGCCTGTAGTCTCCATGTCCTCCGCCTTTTACCGCCTGAAAATAATCAGCCTGGCTTGCCGAGATATTGCCTAGACCGGGACCGCCACGCTGCATATTGACTATGACCGCAGGGAGTTCAGCCGCTGCTAAGAAGGAGATTCCCTCCTGCTTGAGGCTAATCCCCGGACTGCTCGACGATGTCATCGCTCGCGCGCCACATGCAGCGGCGCCGTAGACCATATTGATCGCGGCAATCTCACTTTCGGCTTGGATGAAAGTACCACCGACTTCGGGCATGCGATGGGCCATGTATTCAGGGATTTCATTCTGAGGGGTTATAGGATACCCAGCGTAGAACCTGCATTCGGCACGGATAGCAGCTTCGGCAATGGCTTCATTTCCCCGCATAAGAATTTTTTTCATGGAGAATTATACCATTATGAGGCCGATCATGGACAGTTTAGCTTATCAGTGCATAATAGGCAAGTAAGAGACGTTACCGATTGTGTCTCTTGAATATTTTTGCGAGGGTGAAGAAGGACCTGTTTGCCATGATATGTTCAAGAGAGACTGAAGTTTTTTGCAGCCAATTTGGATAAGTATCTACGGTCCCCGGCATGTTTTGCTGGTCCAAGGTGCCGATAATGTCGTCTAGACTGATCCCAAGAAGCTTGCTAGGGGAAAGGGACAGATATTCGTAAATAGTTATACCGAGGGATGGGATCATTACACCGAATGCAGATGGATCAGCGGAGAGGCTCTCGGGTAGAAGATCGAGCGATTTTAGCGCATGGAGCAGGAGGCCCTTATCTCGTTCCCGCTCAAATATATGCTGTTGCCTCAGACTTTCATTGGGGTAAAGTCCGAGTCTCGTTTTTTCCTCGATGTCACGCCCGCTCCAATATCCATAAAGCGTTGGAAGATCATGGGTTGTTACAGAGCATATGGCCAGATCCATATACCTGTCCGGCATCTTGAACGACGGATCGGGGTAATTTCTCTCGAAATAGAGGAGCTTGTAACTCAGCATCCTGAATCTGAGAAGTGTCTCGCGTACGTCCTCTCCGACTGTGCCCAGATCTTCGGCGATGACTACAGTTTTATTCCGTACGCTTTCAAGTGCTATAATTCGTAGGATCTCTTCGGATGGGTATATCACATAAGCGCCAAATTCTGCCATGGATCCCTGGGGTATCCAAAAAAGTCTGAACATGCCAAGGGCGTGGTCGATCCTCAAGGCACCGGCGTGCTGCATATTTTTTCTTAAGGTCCGGACGAGGAATTCGTATCCAGTTGCTTTCATTTTTTCTGGAGCAAAGGGTGGAAAGCCCCAATTCTGCCCGGTTGGATTGAAGTCATCAGGGGGCGCGCCAACATCTATCCCCCCAGCTATCAGACCGTCCGCTATCCATGAATCGAATCCCCCGCCAGAAGAACCGACTGCGAGGTCTTGATACAATCCTACCTGCATGCCAAGTTGATGAGCGCGTTCGGCTATTCCATCATGCTGCAGATCGATGAGCCACTGTACATACTGATAGAATAATACATCCATTTTGTTGTCTTTTCTAAATGTGTCAACCTCAGTATCTCTTACGTTGCGGTACTCGGACGGCCAATCAGTCCATGACTCTATTTTTATTGCAGCCTGAATCGCCAAGAAGAGGGCAAATTCTTCGAGAAGCGATCCCTCGCGGTGTATATAGCGTTTAAATGCCTCCCCTCGCGGTGATCCCTTGAGATAATGGGTATCGAAAAAGGAGTCGAATGCGAGTCGCAGAATTTTTATTTTGAGAGCCGCAACTGCTTCGTAATCGACTAGTTCTAAATCTCGAAGTGTCGTTATCTTTTCCATAAAGTGATCCGTTGCCATCAACTCCAGTGCAGCGCTAGATTCTGCGACGTCTGGTACTGCGGTAACCTCTAGGTAAATAAAATTCTTAAAAAGCCTGGAAACCGGGGAATAAGGACTGATACCATAAGGCCTCTTGTTAGGGATCGCATGCAGCGGGTTAATGCCGATAAAGCCGCAGCCGAGATTTGCTGTCCATTCAGTGATCCGGCGCAGGTCGCTGAAGTCGCCGACCCCCCAATTCTTATCGGACCTTATTGCGTATAAATTTAGACACAGACCCCATGTTCTGTTTTTTTTAGCGTGCAGTTCCACGGCAAGGGCATCGTCAGGAGGGGTCTCAAAAGCGGGCGGAAGATAGCACTTTTCAGGCGTAATGATAACTCTGGATGTGGCTGAGAGTCCGAACCCAGCACTCATGTACAAGATGCGAAGGTTAAAATATCCGATCGGTTTTACTGTGTCCAGTGTAAGGTTTATCTTCAGATGCTGAATGCCATCGATAATGCGCCCTTCTACTATGTTAATGTCGCAATATGAGTATGAAAAGGTGCAGACCTGCTCGTTTTCGTCTTCAATGGCGCACCTGAAGGAAATGCTAGACTCGTCTCCTGTCCTGATCGGCACATGGACAGTCAATAATAAAGGCTGCCCTGTGTAAGGTATTACTATGGACGGTTCGATAAAGACATTCCAGGGGCGCATGCGCCTTTTTTTGATTTCAGCGACTAGTTCGGAAGATGTATCGGCCTTTAATCCCATAGACTTCAAGATAGCCTTCTGTGTTTCTATGGGCGTTTCGTGTCTGCACCCGAAGATGTCCCAATACTCAGGAATGATCCCGCAGAGATTAGATAATTCATTGATCAGTTCTTCATATGCTGACACAGTAACCCCAATTAAACCCAGTACAGTTTAGCAGATCGAATCACGCGCTTGAAAGGGGTTTTTTCAAGGAATGCGTTGTTTCATCCTTACCGGGTTGTTAGCGCTTGTCGGCCGACATAGCTCTTCTTTGTGCTGCCCGCCTGCTTCCGGCTTTTGCATGTAATCATCAGCAGTGAGACTAGGACGTCACCTTTTGTCTTTCCGACATTATTTCGGATATGTCCTGTTCTATTTCCATATTTGCCTCGTCTGTCGCTGCAACTGGCATATGTTTTCCTTTCCATTTGTAAATATGCTTTTGCAAACTCAATGCAAAGTACCATTAAATTGTGAATCTCGGATAAATAACTTTGACAGAGCAAGAATCTTTCTGATAGATTTTTCTATCGGTGCTGGATTCGCTTATTGTGTAGCGGACAAGCACTGTTACCACGGTATTGATATAATATAAAAAGGCAGGATGATTATGGAAAGAAAGAAATCTGCACTTCTGTTCAAGCAGGCTATCGAATTGATGCCTGGTGGCGTCAACAGCCCTGTGAGGGCATTCAGGGCTGTTGGAGGTTCACCGGTATTCATAAAAAGCGCAAGGGGTTCACGTCTTATCGATGTAGACGACAATGAATACATCGATTATGTCCTTTCGTGGGGGCCCATGATTACCGGGCATGCGCATCCGGCGGTTGTCAAGGCGGTGCAGGAAGCTGCTGAAAGGGGAACAAGTTTTGGCGCACCTACCGCGCTCGAAATGGATCTCGCGCGACTCATTATCAGAGCGTTCCCCTCGATAGGGAAAATAAGGATGGTTAATTCGGGCACCGAAGCTACGATGAGCGCAATTCGTGCGGCAAGGGGATTCACCGGCAGAGACAAGATTATCAAATTCGAGGGGTGTTATCACGGTCATGCTGACGGCTTACTGGTGAAGGCTGGTTCTGGGGCAACCACCTTTGGTGTTCCCGACAGTCCTGGTGTCCCTAAATCTTACGCAAGAAATACGATTACCATTCCTTTCAACAACATCACTGCTTTGAGAGAAGTGATTTCCCGGGAATGGAAATCCATAGCCTGTGTTATAACTGAGCCTGTTGTCGGTAATATTGGCTGTGTACTGCCTGCAAAGGGATTCTTGGAAGTGCTCAGGAAAGAGACCGAAAAGTACGGCATCATACTCATCTTCGATGAAGTAATGACAGGCTTCAGAGTCTCACTCGGCGGAGCCCAAGCATATTATGGGATCATTCCAGATCTCACATGTCTTGGCAAGGTGATTGGTGGAGGATTGCCGGTCGGCGCGTATGGCGGGAAGAAAGAGATCATGGCTTCGATGTCCCCTGAAGGGCCGGTCTATCAGGCGGGGACCCTTTCCGGAAACCCCCTTGCCATGACTGCTGGGATCGAAACACTGAAGATATTGTTTAGGAGTAACATGTATGCAAAGCTTGAAGCTAGAATGGAACAACTGGAAGCCGGATTGAAGGAAGCGGCCTGGCGGGCCGGAGTCCCGACAAAATTCTATCGCGCAGGTAGCATGTTTTGCACCTATTTTACTGACAGGGAAGTGGTAGATTACAAGACAGCCAAAAGCGCAAATTCAGAGCTTTTTTCGAGGTTTTTTTGGGGCATGCTCGATCGCGGCATCTATCTTGCACCATCACAGTTTGAGGCCGGATTTATCTCTCTGGCTCATTCGAAGACCGACATCGACAAGACTATCAGGGCTGCTTACGAGACGCTGAAAGAAATTGGATAAGAAAAAACGTACCAAATACGCCATATCCTCTAATAGGGGCAAAGGCGAGGCTTGGAGGATTGCTCTTAACAACTATGTCTTTATTCAGTAATGACAAGAGGCAGACCTCTAGAAGATCAGTGCGATGTTGTTGTCTCAAGAGCCTGCAGTCGATCGCCTTGGGAATTTGGCAGGATCAAGGACATAAAAGTTCACACATGCGGACCTCGGCTTGTACAAGTAGATTGCAATTCTCCTGAGGGAACTTGTATCATCAGATTACGAAGACCTTAGAGGCGGTTTGATTGAGGGAAAATAATAGTGATAAGTCAGTGCTCAGGGGGCTGTTCGAGGCGAGCACGGTGGGTATACAGCTTGTAGTTTCAACATTTGTGGGTCTTTTAATAGGATTAGGGCTTGACCGGCTCTTCGGCACTTCCTTCCTTAAATTTATTTTTCTTGCCTTGGGGATTTTCGCGGGGTTCTGGGAGCTATTCAAGGTCGTCAAGAAGCAGGAGGATAATGACCGTGGAAGAAATGATTCCACAGATGGTTCAAAGAATCACTAAACAGTCGCTCATCGTTATTCCGCCTCTTGCCGCAGTTACTTTTTTTTTCACGGATTGGCTCTTTGCTGTGAATCTTGTCATAGGGGGCGCGATCAGTTTTTTTAGTTTCAGAACGATGGCTTGGGCAGTAAGGAATTTCCTCGATACGCAGATGGCTCAGGCACTTATCATGGGAATCAGTGTAACGAAGATTCTTCTTATCTTCGTCTTTCTGGTCATTCTTGCTTATTTTCATCTTATTAAGGCAATACCCCTCCTAGCCGGGTTTACTCTCGTTCTGGCCATAGTGATCAAGGAAGCTCTAATGGTTGCTAAGAAAGCCTCTCGTACATGAACTATCTCATTATACTGGCTGTACTGCTGGCCATGATGGTGTTAAAGCTTACCAAGGTTCTGATGCTGTTGATCCTGGCTGTGGTCAGTATTATCCTGATCATAAGGAGCGGAGTTCTGAAGGTTCTGTTCGGGGATAAGGACAAAGATAAGCGCAGGTAGCCTTCCCGTTGCAGAATATCAATGGAAGGAATATCCCCAGGTCTCTATGATGCGATGAAAAACTCAGGTACTTTTCAGTTAAAGGAAGGATGCTCTTTTCGCCACTGGGCAGGGTACTGAGTTAGACCTTTATTTCCCCAAATCCCGAGGCTTTTTGAATGCGCTCTATTTTGAGCCTCGATAAGCCTGTCAGCATAGCGCATGTTAGGCGGCAATGTATAGAGTACTGCGTATCCATCTTCAATCATCTTTTCGTTGATAAGTGTCCCATTGCGCCTGTTCCAGAGATAACCCATAAGACAACCGTATTTGTCCCTCTGCTCAACATCGAACTCCACATTGACGACCCAGTCGCTCTCACTGATCAGTTTCTTCAGGTGTTTCTTCGCTTTTCTTCCCCAGGGCTCCTGTCTCAGTTCAGGGGCGTCGATACCAATCAGCCGGATGCGCTCGATCTTGAGCGGAAAACCGGCGAAGCTTTTAACCTTTATGCTGACTATGTTGCCATTGTGAACTTCGGTAACCACGTATGAAGTGCCCGGCATTGCGTAAAGGGGGGAAGTAATGAAGGCCGTGAGGAAAATAATGGTGACTATTCTTGTATAATAGTAACGTCTCATGAGTTATATTAGCATAGGAGTGCAGCAAAACAGCAGATGGGAGACACCACGATGGGCATGGTGAAGAATATAGTTCTTACAGGTTTTATGGGGACTGGTAAGACAGAGGTTGGCCGAGTTCTTGCTCAGAGACTTGGCTATGTCCTCATCGATGTGGATGAAGAGATAGAAAAAGAGCAAAAGATCAAGATAGCCGATATTTTTAGCCGATACGGTGAGCTCTCATTCAGGGATATAGAATCTATAATGATAAAGAAGCTCGCCCAACTCAACAGAGTTGTTATCTCAACTGGAGGAGGAGCAGTCCTTAGACAGGAGAATATCGACTGTCTGAGGGCAAAAGGCATAATTGTATACCTAACCGCATCAGCCGAGACGATCTTTGACAGAACGAAGGGAAGCAATGACAGGCCTTTACTGCTAGTTGATGACCCTCTCGGTAAGATAAAGGAGTTGCTTGCGTTCAGGCAGCCATTTTATCAGAAGTCTGATGTTGCGGTCGATACCGAAGGCAAAACTCCGGTCGAAGTGGCTGAGGAGATAATTGAGAAAGTAAGGAGTGCTGTTTCGGGTACGGCATGCCGTACTATCTGAGGATTGAATATGGAAAAAGTAACAGTTGATCTGGGGCGGAGAAGTTACGACATTGTGATTGGCAAAGGTATTCTGCCCGGAATCGGGGAGATGCTGAAGTCCTTCGGCTTCAGCCCAACTGTTGGTGTTGTCAGCAATCCTACGGTCTTTGCTCTTTATG
Organism: uncultured Nitrospiraceae bacterium; assembly: GCA_963736105.1. GTDB lineage: Bacteria > Nitrospirota > Thermodesulfovibrionia > Thermodesulfovibrionales > Dissulfurispiraceae > Fen-1308. The sequence goes on from CAVTNL010000002.1 coordinate 570,772, forward strand.
GTGATCAGGTATTGCGGTCAATCCGTGGAGCAGGCTTTGACTGTTTCACCGTCTTGATTCCCGACGGAGAGGAGTATAAAGATTATGCATGGTCTTATTACATTCTTACCGAACTCTTGAAGCGGGGTCTGGACAGGAATTCTTGCATTATCGCGCTTGGCGGCGGGGTTGTCGGCGATATTACCGGCTTTGCGGCATCTATATACATGCGTGGGATAAATTTTGTGCAGGTGCCGACCACCCTTCTGGCACAGGTGGACAGCTCGGTTGGCGGCAAGACGGGGGTGAATCATCCTCTGGGAAAGAACATGATAGGGACATTTTATCAGCCACGCCTCGTCTGGATCGATCCTGGAACCTTAGTCACTCTTCCGCCGAGGGAACTTCTGTGTGGTATTGCCGAGGTGATCAAATATGGCATCATATGGGACGCGGAGTTTTTTGACTTTATGAGCAAAAAGAAAGATCTCATAATGAGTCTCGAAACCAGAGCAATGAGCTTTATCATAAAAAGCTCGTGCGAAATAAAGGCGGAGGTGGTAGCCAGGGATGAGAGAGAGTCGGGCCTGAGAGCGATCCTTAATTTCGGGCATACCATTGGGCATGCTGTCGAGACTGAGACTCGGTATGCGCGTTTCCTTCACGGCGAAGCGGTCGGATTGGGAATGTGTGCCGAATCCAGGCTCTCAGAGATACTCGGACTGCTAGACGCAACGCAATTCGAAAGTATTAAAACTATCATTACAGCTTACGGACTGCCCTGCGACTTGCCCGATGATCTAAACGTGGGCAATTTGATTTCTCTTATGAAGCGTGATAAAAAGGTTGTAGCGGGAGAAATGATCTTCGTACTTCCGGAAAGGATAGGCGGGGTCACGATGAAAAGAGGCATAACGGCAGCAGATATTGAAAAGGCGCTGAGAAAATGAAAAACATACTGGTTATCGATGACGAAGTAGATATTGTTGAGCTTGTTGCATACAACCTGAAAAAAGAAGGGTTTGATGTAGACACTGCACATGACGGAGAAGAGGGACTGAAGAAGATCGGCAGCAAAAGATACGAGCTAATATTTCTCGACCTGATGCTTCCGGGGATTCAGGGGATCGAGCTCTGTAAGATGGTACGCAGTAATCCAGATACTGCCCGCATTCCCATAGTGATGCTCACGGCCAAAGGCGAAGAGATCGATAAGATCCTTGGACTGGAGGTGGGTGCTGACGATTATATAACAAAGCCGTTCAGTCCCCGTGAGTTAGTAGCGCGCGCGAAGGCTATACTGAGAAGGGCCGAACAGCCAGCCGAAGCAACAAGTGAAACTGCAGAACATGAGAACATTCTCAGGATAAGAGATATGACTATAGATAAGGAGCGTTTCATAGTCACGGTGGGAATTCGGCAGATAAAGCTCAGCGCGACCGAATTCAAGCTGCTGCTCTTCCTCGCTGAAAGGCCAAAGAAGATATTTAATCGGGAACAACTACTGGATATGGTCTGGGGTAATGATGTCTATGTCGAACCCAGGACTGTCGACGTTCATATAAGGAGGCTCAGAGCTAAGATCGAACACGATCCGAACGATCCTTCGTACATTAAAACAATGCGAGGCGTTGGCTATTATGTGGAGAAATAAATGGATGTCTTTATCATTGTAGTCCTTTCGATTATTCTCATTGCGCTCATTGGTCATATCATCCGTACCGCGCTTGCAATTCGGGAGTTTGGTAACCTGCTCAAAGAGCTTTCTTCCGGAAATCCCGAGGCGCGATCGTATAAAATGGCGAACCCAACCCTCGACCGGATTGCCAGAGACATTGTCTCGGTCATGGATCTGACTAGGGAGAGACGCGATTTCGCGGAGCAGGAGAGACAGCGGCTCGAAGCCATACTGAGGGGGATGTCGGACGGTGTGTTAATGGTTGATATACGCGGAAGGGTGGTCCTCGCCAACAGGGCCTTCAGAAAGCTCCTTCGCATTAACGAAGACATAGAGAAAAAGCAGATAATGGAGGTGCTGAGAAACGCTGAGGTCCTCGATCTGTTCAACAGGACCATGGATACATGGGATATCGCCACCGCTGAGATAATCGTCTCAAGACCCGACAAGGACTTATACCTAATTGCGACTGCGGTTCCCATCTACTCGGGCGATTCGGTCAGCGGCACAGTTATTACTCTGAATGACATAACCCGCCTCAAACTGCTCGAAGAGATGCGAAAGGATTTCGTAGCGAATGTATCCCACGAGATAAAGACGCCAATCACGGCTATTAAGGGCTTTGCTGAGACATTGCTTGATGGTGCCATCGACGACAAGGAAAATGCAATGCGGTTTCTCAGTATGATCAAGAACCACAGCGAGCGGCTTAACAGCCTCGTGGATGATCTGTTGACACTTTCGAGAATAGAGCTTGGCGACGTAATAGTAAGTAAATCTGAGGTCAAGCTAGATCAGGTTGTCGATACTGTTTTTGCCATGCTACAGGATAAGGCTAACAAGAGAGGATTGTATTTGAAAAAAGGGTTCCAGGCTGGCGTGGCCATTATCTCTGCGGACCGTGACAGGCTTGTGCAGATACTCCTCAATCTTGTAGACAATGGTATTAAGTTCACTGAAAAGGGCGGAGTTACAGTCGGACTGGAGATGGCAGATGATGCACCGGTACTATTCGTGGAAGATACCGGCGTTGGAGTGCCGTCGAGCAATTTGCCTAGGCTTGGCGAGCGTTTTTACCGCGTCGACAGGGCACGTTCTAGGGAGATGGGTGGCACAGGACTGGGACTCGCTATCGTCAAACATCTAGCAAAGGCCCACGATTGGGAAATGGTGATAGAAAGCACCCCTGGCAAAGGCACTAAAGTGAAGTTGATAATCAGAAAATAGCACTGCGCTGCTTATCCCTTGAAAATAAAAATGTTGTTGACAACCACTTGGGGCATCTATTAATCTATGTGGCGGTAAGTAATGAAATTCTTTTTCCCAAAATCAATCGACTTTTTTGAGCTATTTGACCATGCATCGCGCAATGTGATTAAGGCTGCTTCGCTCCTAGTTGCTGTCCTTCAGGACATGGATAATCTTGAGATGATCTCCAAGGAGATACGAGAGTCCGAAAAAGAGGGCGATATGATGACCCACGATATCATCAAGAAGCTTAATAAGACCTTTATCACGCCGATTGACCGCGAAGACCTGCATGCCCTAGCTACCAAGATTGACGACGTTGTGGATATGATATGGGCGAGTGTCGATAGGTTTACTCTATTCAGGTTGTCCGTGCCGACGAAAGAGGCTATCGATATGGCAAAAGAGATTCTGACGACGAGCGAAATGATGAGCAAGGCGGTCATCGCTCTCAGAGATAAAAAATATTCATTCGTCCAGGAATACTGCATCGAGATCAACAGCTTAGAAAACAGGATCGACAGGCTCTACCGCGATGCCTTGGGCAGGCTCTTTGCCGAGGTCAAAGATCCCATAGAGATTATCAAATGGAAGGAAGTCTACGAATATCTTGAAAACGCAGCGGATGCTTGCGAGGATGTGGCGAACATTCTAGAGGCAATAGTCCTTAAATATGCATGATTCTTTTATTTTGCTTGCGTTTGTTATAGTCTTCGCTGTTATTTTCGATTTTATCAATGGTTTTCACGATACAGCAAATGCCATAGCCACAGCTGTCTCCACTAGGGTGCTTTCGCCCAGAAATGCAATCATAATGTCGACAGTACTCAATCTTCTCGGTGCTATTTCAGGAACTGCGGTTGCGAAAACCGTCGGTGCCGGTCTCGTGCATTCGGGAAGCGTCACTCAACTGACGGTTCTCTCGGCTCTGTTAGCAGCCATAATCTGGGACCTCATAACATGGTATTTCGGCCTCCCTACGTCATCGAGCCATGCCGTGCTGTCGAGCCTAGTCGGCGCGGCTATAGCCACCTCCGGGACAGGGGTTGTTATCAGCAAGGGGGTTTACAAGATACTCCTAGGTCTGGTCATATCCCCACTGGTCGGCTTCATCCTTGGCGGGTTTATAATGTTTTGCCTTGCCCGGTTTTTCTGCAATCAATCCACGTCATTAGTCAATAACATTTTCAGCCGTTTCCAGATAGTATCAGCGGCATATATGGCTTTTAGTCATGGAAATAACGATGCCCAGAAGACCATGGGAATTATTACCATGGCACTGGTAAGTTACTATCATCTAACCGCTTTTGATATCCCTTCGTGGGTTATTCTTACATGCGCCGTTGCTATGGCATCTGGCACGGCAGTTGGCGGATGGAGGATCATTAAAACGCTCGGAACCAAGCTTGCTCAACTGAGGCCTATCAATGGATTTGCTGCCGAAACGGCTGCTGCTACAGTTATCGAACTCGCATCACGCATCGGAATGCCGCTTTCAACTACCCATGTCATCTCATCCTCCATTATGGGTGTCATAGCGTCAAAGCGTATATCCGCCGTTCGGTGGACTGTCGGAGGAAATATAATCGCTGCTTGGGTTATCACAATCCCGGCCTGCGCAACGCTTGCATGGGTTATATGCAAGGTGCTGGCTCTGGTCGTTAGCTAATTCACTTTTACAGGTACATCCGTTATCAGTACAAACGCTTCTGTGTGGGCACAATCATTGCTCGGGGTACCCCTGTCCTAATTTTTCTAAAATTATGACATAAATCATACCGCTAGAATTCGCCACTCTCTATACTAAATACAACGCTTCAAATAAACCCTTTGGAGGATTCGAAATGTTTTGTTACCAGTGTGAACAGACAGCGCAGGGAACCGCTTGCACAAAAGACGGGGTCTGTGGCAAGCAACCCGATGTAGCAGCTCTTCAGGACCTTCTGGTCTATGCCCTAAAAGGCCTTTCTCAGTATGCCGTCGAGGCCCGGAAGGCCGGAATCCTTGACGAGGCAGTGAATGTCTTTACCGTCAAGGCGCTTTTTTCGACTTTGACAAACGTAGACTTTGATCCGGCACGCTTTGTCGAACTCATCAACGACTGCGTAAAGTATCGTGAGGCCGTAAGGTCTAGGCTTAAGGTGGACGGTAAAGCAGTCGAATTCTCGGACGGCTCTGCGACTTTCAATCCTGCCGGAGATGTTGCAGGGCTTATCAAGCAGGGCGAAGCGCAAGGAATAAAATCATACCCTGATATCAATCCGGACATCGATTCGCTTCAGCAGACAACGATCTATGGCCTCAAAGGAGTCGCAGCTTATGCTGATCACGCTCAGATTTTGGGGCAGCAGGACGATAAGGTCTACGCTTACATTCATGAAGCCCTTGCTGCTACGCTCAACAAAAACCTCAGCATTAATGACTGGATAGGGCTTGTACTCAAGTGCGGCGAGATCAACCTGCGCACCATGGAGATTCTGGATGCTGGCAACACAGGAACCTATGGGCATCCGGTCCCAACCAAGGTCCCGCTTGGACACAAAAAAGGCAAAGCTATCCTCGTCTCTGGCCATGATCTTAAGGATATCGAGGAGCTTCTCAAACAGACCGAAGGCAAGGGAATTCATATATATACTCATGGAGAGATGCTTCCTACCCACGGCTATCCTGGCCTTAAAAAGTATTCGCATTTTTACGGACATTACGGCACTGCATGGCAGAATCAGCACAAGGAGTTTCCCAAGTTCCCCGGTGCCATACTTATGACTACAAACTGTCTCCAGAAGCCTCAGGATTCGTATAAGGACAATATCTTCACCTGTGGACTCGTTGGCTGGCCCGGCATTATGCATATAGGCGACCGCAACTTCACCCCTGTCATCGAAAAGGCACTTCAACTGCCCGGATTCTCAGAGGATGCAGAGGGCAAGTCAGTAATGGTCGGATTCGGCCGAAACACGGTTCTTGGAGTTGCTGGAACTGTAATTGAAGCGGTCAAGAATAAGCAGATTCGCCACTTCTTTCTGGTAGGCGGCTGTGATGGTGCGAAACCCGGCCGTAACTATTACACGGAATTTGTTGAGAAGACGCCGAAAGACACGATGATACTCACCCTGGCCTGTGGAAAATTTCGTTTCTTCGATAAGGAACTTGGAGATATAGGGGGAATTCCAAGGCTGCTCGATGTTGGTCAGTGCAATGATGCCTACTCGGCAGTTAAGATAGCGGTAGCCCTTGCAGAGGCATTCAATGTTGGTGTGAACGACCTGCCGCTGTCGCTTGTGCTTTCTTGGTATGAACAGAAGGCAGTCGCAATTCTTCTGACCCTGCTTTATCTAGGGATCAAGGACATCCGCCTCGGACCTGCATTGCCGGCCTTCATAACGCCGAATGTCCTTAAGGTGCTTGTGGATAACTTTAATATCCAGCCGATTACCACGCCTGACAAGGATTTAAAGGCGATTCTCGGTTAGTATTATCCTTTAGGCGGGCCGAAAGGGCCCGCCTTCCTGGTTATTCCAACGATACAGGAGTGTCCGACTTCCGGGAATGCGATTCCCCCGGCGTTTCAAATCATGTGGTAATGCACGACAATCGAGGATAACGGCAGTATGCGGCGCTCCTCTTGCGATAACCCTGAAAATATCCTATCATCAATGATAACTTATGATCCCCCTCAAAGACGAAAATAGATCCGAAACATTTCCGCTCGTCACCGTCATCATTATCTGCGTGAATTGCCTGGTTTTCATCTGGGAGGCGTTGTCACCTCTTGACGCCTCCCAGATAGCGCGACTCTATGGGGCCATTCCGGTAAACTTGATGTCGTTAACTTCGAGGACTGAAGCTTTCCAGTCTGTCAGTCCTGTCACAAGCATCATTACTGCGATGTTCCTGCATGGCAACATTCTGCATTTAGCGGGCAATATGCTCTACCTATGGATTTTCGGAGACAACATCGAGGATACGCTTGGTCATCTTAGGTTTGCCTTTTTCTATCTGTTTTCGGGTTTTATTGCGGCCTATGCCTTTGCATTCGGCGGACCGGATTCGATGCTCCCAATGATCGGAGCCAGCGGCGCTATATCAGGGGTCCTCGGTGCATATATAATATTGTTTCCATCCGCGAGGGTTGTAACACTCGTTTTTTTCGGTCTGATCTGGATCTCCAGGATTCCAGCCGTTATAGTAATTGGGATGTGGGCTATATTACAGGTACTTAACAGCCTCTTCAGCGAAGCTCAGATCCAGTATGGAGGGGTTGCATGGCTTGCCCATGTGGGAGGTTTCATTGCTGGTATCATGACCATCAGGTTATGGCTTCCCGGAAAGAAATACAAGAGGTTCTGATTTGAATTAAAGCATTGCATCTGAGCTTTTGTATATAATATAAGGCGGTTAATGCTGCGATGAGATGGGAGAGGGAGCCTATGAATGATTCACTGAGGATCTTGACGCAAAAGATTCCAAAGCTGCCTACCATACCGCCCGTTGCCGACAAGATCATCCAGTTGGTCAGCAACGAAGCCTCAGTTGTCGGCAGTATTGTCGATACCATTGAAAAGGATCCGGCTATATCGGCAAAGGTCATCAGCTTTGCCAACGCCGCCTTCTACAGCATGGGACAGCCCGTGACTACCATACGGGATGCTGTGATGAAAATTGGGTTCGATAATGTCAAGAGCATCGCCCTAGGCATATCCCTTCTCACCCTGTTCAAGGGTAAGAAGAATGGCGATGATGGTGAATATCTTAATACGATCAAGCACAGCATGGTTACAGGAGTTGTCTCCAAAGAGATTGTCGATTTTTTGGAATACAGACACTATGAGGATATCTTTACTAGCGGACTTCTTCATGACCTAGGACTGATGGTGATGAATGTTTATTTTCCCGAAATTTATGCTCAGATAATAGATAAATTCAAGAAAGGGAAGTCTTTCCCAGATGCAGAACGTGAGGTTTGCGGGTTTACTCACGGAGAAATCGGAGGTTGGCTCGCAGACAAATGGAACCTGCCTGAAAATATGTGTGAAGTCATTTTATCTCATCACAATCCGACCTCGGCTTCTTCTACTGCTGTAGCGATTGTGCATTTAGCAGACATCATCGCGATCAGGAGAGGCTTTAGCCCCGTGTCAGTCGATGGATTCGAGGGGTCAGTGGTCGGCGCAGCAATGCAGATGGTAGGAATGAACGAAGAAGGACTTGCGAAGTTAGCAGTTAGGATCGAAGAGATCGTTGCCATGGTCAGGAATATGTGGCTATGATCGATAAGCCATTCCTTGAACGGTTGTCGCGTGACCTAAGCGCGTCCTCTGGGGAGCCAATACAGCTTGACGGGCTTGCCGGCGATGAGTTGGCGGTGGTCAGGATGATCAACGAACAAATAGAGAAGGCCCGAAAGTGCGAGTTTATGGCAGGCGAATCGCTCGGCATCATGGAGAGCGACGAAGAATTCTACCAAAAAATCATCAGGGTGATTTCCGCAATGATAAGGGTTAGCGCACTCGGGAAGAGGGAACGGGGTATCGACAGCCTTTGCCAGGACATAGTAACCATCTTATCGAAAGAGCTTGATTTTGATAATTGCTCGATCATGCTAAAGGATGAGGAGGGTAATAAGTTGGTGCTCATCGCGGGAAGTGGCAAGGGCGACAAGTACAGTGTGGGAAAGGCATGGAAAACCGGCACGACGATAGAATCCGGTTCCGGAGTAGCCGGAACTGCCTTTGCAACAGGCCGGGCAGTATTTGTCGCCGATGTTTCTGCAGACGGGACGTATCTTAGAATGGATAATGACGTCTGCATCACTTCTGTTCTTTCGGTGCCGATCAAGGCCGAGGACGAAATAATCGGTGTTATCAACTTCAGCCACCCTCTTAATAACGCAGGTTACAACGATCATATGGAAAACCTCATGGTGCTGCTCGCAGGTTTCGTGGGCCAGGTCATCACGCTTTCAAAACTTTATCACAGCTTGTCAAGCTGGAACGATGCATTGAAAGCAGAGGTCGAGAAGAAGACTGCCGAACTCATGAGGAAAAACAGGCAATTGCGCAAGATTGCACTGGTCGATCCGCTGACCGGTATATTCAACCGCCGCTTCTTTTTTAAGAGGCTTGAAGAGGAATTCTTGAGGTCGGAGAGATACGAAGTGCAGTTTTCTCTCCTGTTTATTGACGTCGACAACCTGAAGCCGATAAACGATACCTATGGCCATATAGTAGGCGATAGAGTCATCAAGACCCTCGCAAAAATGCTCAAGCAGATCGGCAGAAAAGGGGATGTTGCGTGCAGGCTCGGCGGAGACGAGTTCGGTTATGTCCTTCTGGAATCCGATGTCGAAGGCGCATATAATTTTGCCCTGAGGCTGCAGGAGAAGTTTGAAAGGCATCATTACATCGGGATGAAGAACATACCTACAATAAGTGTGGGGATAGCCAACACCAAGAATACAAAATTCAGAGATCACAAGGACCTGTATCGCGGTGCCGACAGGGCCCTCTATGCCGCGAAACTTATTAAGAATGCTGTCCGCATATACTCACAGAACAAAAACCACAATAGATATCAACTTCCTCTTATAGACTGAGACCGATCGGCTTCGATTAGTGATTATATAAAGATACCATAAAGGGCCAACTCTGTAATTGTGAAGCTTTTCTACGTATGAGTAAAATCCTGATCATAGGATACGGGAACCCGATGCGGAAGGATGACGGTCTGGGGCCGGCCGCGTGTGTACGTCTGGAAGGACTGGTACGCGATGAGGACGTGAAAATCATGGTCAGACACCAAATGGGCATGGAACTGACTGACGACATCGCGTGCGCGGACTTGGCGATCTTTATCGATGCACACGTTGGCGGCAGCCCCGGCACCCTTAAAGAGGAGGCGATCAGTCCTGATACCGCAGTGCCTGGAAGTTTTTCTCACCATATGCGCCCGGGTGTATTGCTGGGCTGCGTGCAGGCGTTATACAGCCGACACCCCGACGCTGTCATCTATTCCATCACAGGCCAATCGTTCGACTTTGGAGAAGGACTTTCCTCGGCCGTCGAGGCTGCGTTACCTATTTTAATCAATAAGGTGCTCGCTAAAATAGCTCAATTCAAGTCAATAAACGGGTAAAAAACGGGAATTCATGAATATTATCGGCACGAGAGCCCTGATTTAGCATGATAAATATAGTCCACTGCGACAAGAGATTCTCTTGGCCGGCATATTATTCCGCTTGGCTGCTTACTTGTATTTGATCGCCTAGATTTCGCCCTCGATCAGGGCACTCATGTCTCTACCTCAACTCGGATCATTACTCCTCGGTCGATTCCACAATGGATAGGTGTCCAAAGTTCACTTCTTTACGATCATTTTGAGCCCTCTTGACGAGTTCTGCCCGAACATGCTGACCGCACATCAAGGTGCAGTGAGTGTCCGGACAGAAAGTCGACGAGAGGGATTCTGTGGTTTTTAATTGACTTAAATTATCTTTTATCTCTTTTTCTCATCGATAACCTTACCACCGGCGTCGATGAGCTCCAAATGAAGCGGCATCTGGCCAAGAGCATGGGTAGAGCAGCTTAAGCATGGGTCGTAAGCCCTGATTACGGCCTCGACTCTGTTTAGCATTCCTTCGGTGATCTTTGTCCCGTCGATAAAGTGTTTCGCCACCTGCAGGACGCTCTTATTCATTGCAAGGTTGTTGTGTCCCGTGGCGACAATGAGGTTGGCCCACTTCATCAGTCCGTTCTCATCAGTCCTGTAATGATGGATCAGTGTGCCGCGCGGTGCCTCTACGCATCCAACGCCTTCCCAGTGGTTGGGTTGGGCGAAGGAACGTATATGAGGACTCAGTATCTCGGGATCGTTTAGTAGTTTCTCCACAAGTTCGACGCATGCGAGAATCTCGATTAGCCTCGCATAGTGATTATGAAAAGAGCTTAGGACCGGCCCGCGCTCAAGGCTCCTGAATTCAGCCCATTCCTCATTTGCGAGGGTGGTGCCCATTCCGCTGCATACATTCAGCCTGGCAGCAGGACCTACCCTGTAAATCCCGTCTGGATATCCGGCAGTCTTGAAATATGGAGACTTGAGATATGAAAAAGGCTCCGTTGCTTCGGCAATGATATCCTCATATTTGGAAGATTCGAGCATATCTACAATAATCTTGCCCTTGGCATCTATTAACCTGAGGTAGCCGTCGGTCAGATCCCAGTTCCCCTCTTCGTTGACGAGGCCTAGGAACAGACTTGGGAAGTTGCCGAAGGTGCGAGCTTCTTCATGGTGCTTCTCTATCTCCCGCTTGAAGAATGAGAGGGTGCGCTTGATGATGTCGTATGCTTCGGGTAGCTCTGCAAGCATCATGTTTTTATGTGCTTCTGTCAGCGGTTCGTTTACGCCGCCTGGGACGACCCATGCGGGATGGACCCTCTTTTTACCGAGCCACTCGACGATGTGACCCCCGATCTGGCGAAGGCGGACACCGTCTTTTGCAACAGCGGGATTAGCCTGTATAAGCCCGACGATGTTCCGCTTTGCAGGATCTGAATCGAAGCCCAACAGCAGGTCCGGCGATGAGAGATGGAAGAAGCTAAGGGCATGGGATTCGATAAACGACCCGCAATTCAGGAGCTTTCTGATCTTTATGGCAGGGGCGGGGATGCGTACTCCGAGCAGCGCGTCACAGGCCTTTGCAGAAGCTATGGAGTGGGATATGGGGCAGATGCCGCAGATCCTCTCAACTATGGAGGGCATTTCACTGAAAGGCCTTCCCTCCGTGAACTTCTCGAACCCTCTGTACTGGGTAACATGAAACTGCGCATCGCTAACATTGCCGCTGTCATCAAGAAAGAGCGAAATCTTACCGTGTCCCTCGATCCTGGTTATCGGTTCTATTGTAATTTCTCTTGGCGAACTTTCCTTAGATGCTATTTTCTTTTGTACAATTTCTTTTGGCATTCATTTACCTCCTTAGATTAACCACAAATCAAATGCCGAAGCGGGTCATCCCAGTTAGATCGGGCGTGCGACCCTCCAGGAGTTCCGTCAGCAGGAAATATATTATATCGGGCCGCGGCGGGCATCCCGGCAGGAAGATGTCAACCTTGACGACTTCGTGAACGGGCTTTGCCTTCTTCAATAAATGAGGTATGCGGGTTGATGGTACCTGCTTATTTACGGCTGCATTTTCAATGTATGCCCTGTCATAAATCTCATCCAGACTGAAAAAGTTGCGCATACTCGGTACATTGGCAGTCACGGCGCAGTCTCCGAAGGAGATTAATATCTTTGTCCGCTCGCGTATTTTTTTCGCTTTTTCTTCATCTTCGTCGCTGCTGATAGCGCCTTCCACTAGGGTCACATCTACATTCTCAGGAAACTCATGCACATCGACGATTGGGCTGTATACGAAGTCAACTTTCTCGACAAGGTCGATGATGCGTTCGTCAATATCGAGTAGTGACATATGGCAGCCAGAGCAGCCATCAAGCCATGTTGTGGCCAAACGGACTTTGTTCATTCCGGATTCTCCCTTCTTATCAGAGTTGCTCATTTCAGTTCCTCCCTTCGCATCAATTGCAGGTAAGGCAGGAAGTGACGGCGCTTTTCCATCTCGGCAACGGATTTCCCTTTTTCGCTTAGTGCCCCAGTGGGGCAAACATGCACGCATTTACCGCAGCCGGTGCAGGTTTCAGATGTGCCCCAGGGCTGGTCCAGGTCGGTGATCACGCGTGCGCTTATTCCGCGACCCATAAAGTCCCAAGTATGTGCGCCTTCAACCTCGCCGCAGACGCGAATGCACCTGCCGCAGAGCACACAGCGGTTGTGGTCGGCGACAAATCTTCGATGGGTGGCATCGACCGAAAACTTCGGCGAGCGGTATGGGTACTCGATGTGCGTGACTCCGAGGGCCAAGGCAAGGTTCTGGAGTTCGCAGTGACCATTAGACACACATACAGAGCAGATGTGGTTGCGCTCGGTGAAGAGAAGCTCTATTATTTTCCGACGGAAATTTACTACGCGCTCGGAATCTGTGATTACCTCCATGCCTTCCTTGCAATAGGTGATGCAGGATGGCAGCAGCTTCGGGACTCCTTTTATCTCGACGATGCAGAGGCGGCAGGCGCCACGCTCGGACAGGCCTGCTAGGTGGCAGAGTGTCGGTATATAGATGTTTTTTTGCTGGGCGACTTTAAGGATCGTTTCATCCTCTCTGCCTGTCACGTCTATATCATTTATTTTGAATGTCAGTATTCGGGCCGGATTAAGGTCGGTGCGCACTTTAGTTGGCTGTGATGGTATCATTTTTACCTCCCTTTCGCAGGACTTTGAATTTTACATGCGCCTGCCGGACAGTTCCTGTCTTCGACATGGGCAATGTATTCGTCCCTGAAATAGCGTAGCGTACTCATTACCGGATTAGGCGAGGTCTGACCGAGACCGCAGAGACTTGTGTTTCTCACGAGGTCACTGAGGTCTTCGAGCATCGCTATATCGCCTGCGGTGGCATTGCCGTCAGTGATCTTGCAAAGGATGTCGTACATCTGTCCGGTCCCGACACGACAGGGCACGCATTTACCGCAGGATTCGCTCATGCAGAATTCCATGAAAAATTTAGCGACATCAACCATACATGAGGTATGATCCATAATGATCATCCCGCCGGAGCCCATGATAGATCCTACCTTAGCAAGAGATTCATAATCCACCGGCATGTCGAGGAACTGCTCCGGAATGCATCCACCTGATGGGCCTCCTGTCTGCACTGCCTTGAACTTGCCTCCGCCGGGAATACCGCCGCCTATGTCGAAGACTATATCGCGGAGCAGCGTACCCATCGGCACTTCGATGAGGCCGGTGTTCTTGACGCGGCCAGCAAGTGCGAAGACCTTGGTGCCTTTACTCTTTTCAGTGCCGATGCCTGCGAACCATTCGCCACCTTTTGAGATAATCGGCGCTACATTTGCAAGGGTCTCAACGTTATTTATGAGAGTCGGGTAACCCCAGAGGCCGAATTCAGCCGGGAAGGGCGGGCGGGGACGAGGAGTGCCTCTCCTGCCTTCGATGGATGCTATGAGTGCGGTCTCCTCGCCGCAAACAAATGCACCGGCGCCAAGGCGTATTTTAATGTCGAAATTGAATGTGGTGTTGAAAATATTGTGGCCAAGAAAGCCCATCTTCTCGGCCTGCGAGATGGCAATTTTCAGGCGTTTCACGGCCAGAGGATACTCTGCACGGACATAAATGAAGCCATGGTTGGCACCTACCGCATATGCGGCAAGGGCCATGCCCTCTAGAACCCTGTGAGGGTCGCTCTCAAGGACACTGCGGTCCATGAAGGCTCCAGGATCTCCTTCGTCGGCATTGCATATTACATACTTGGTGCTATTGAACGATTTTGATACCATGGACCATTTGAGTCCAGTTGGAAAGCCGGCGCCGCCCCTTCCGCGAAGGCCGCTCTTGGATATTTGTTCAGTCACTTCGGGCGGGGCCATCTTGGTCAATGCCTTATAAAGCGCTAGGTAGCCACCGGCTGCAATATATTCCTCTATACGTTCTGGATCGATCTTCCCGCAGTTTTCAAGAACGATCTTATGTTGTCTGCTGAAGAATGGCATCTGGACTGAACAGTCCAGGCGTCCCACAGGGCTTCCGCCGAGTGCGTCGATTATATCGGATGCGTCTGCCGCAGTAACTCCCTGGTAAAGTGTTTTGTCATCCACGGACAGTAGAGGTCCAGCGGTGCATAGACCAAGACAGCCGACTCCCTTCACCTGTGTCGTGCTTTCAATGCCGCGGCGGAGCACTTCCTTTTGAAGGGAGTCCCGCACAGCGTCGCTCTGGCAGGAAAGACATCCAGCTGCGACGCATACATTGACATGGTGTTTAAAGCTCAGCTGTTTTTCGAGTTCGGTTTGCGCTATTTCTTGGAGCTCTTCGAGGGTCATGAATTAGTCCACCTCCCTATTTTTTCGAGGACAGTCTTTGCTGTCGATTTTCCAACGACCTCATTGTCGAAAACAACTGCCGGAGCCAAGCCGCAGGAACCAATGCACCGGGCAAGAACAACTGAGAGTTTGCCATTTTTTGTTGTCTCTCCTGGGGCAATCCCATATTGCTCGCTTACCCCCTTAATAATGTCCGCGGCACCACCGATATAACATGCTGTCCCCATGCAAATTACGCATGTGTGCTCACCGGCAGGCTTGAGGCTGAAGAAATGATAAAAAGTTGCCACCCCGTAGACCTGACTTAAGGGTACTTTCAGTCCGTTTGCAACATACTTTAGAGAGTCCATGTCTAGGTAACCGAAGGATTCCTGCACTGCGTGGAGTGTTTCGATTAGTGCGTGGGACTGAAACCCATTCAAGCGCATTGCACGATCCACCATCCGCCATCTGCGGTCTTCTGCTTGCTTGGGAGTCTCAGCGGCCTTGACGGCAGAGTCACCTGCTTTTGCCTCCATAAAAGTTCTCCTTTCATTATTAAAGCTTTTTTATTGATGCCTATGGCATTTTCCCTCAGTTACAAACTGGCTATATTACAATTATATCATTACATTCGCTTATAATATTATATTTATTACTAATTTTGCAATATTTCGACAATGACAATTAATATATTGAAATATAAAGAAAATATGTTATTATTATTTTATTTAGAAAATAGGCGAAATAATTGCACTGATCATGGAATCTCGATAATCCACAGATGAAGCAATTAAGTGTTGCGTTATTCATATGAGATAAGCATATTCTTACTGACGTTAAAAAATTATATGAACAAATATGGACACAGAGCTAATCTGAACCCATAGCATGCCGTGTCAGAGTGAGTGGTAAGCCTCCGCATCGTTGCTGCCCAATTCAGATAGACGGCTGTGACAGACTGGTGATTTAATTATCTGCTGAAATTGTTTTTTTTCGCAACGTCGACCTCCTCTTTTCCGGCTTTAATTGTTGGTCGTTATACTTAATCCATAAGCATTTAAGCTGATAAAATATTTCCATAAGGAGGTGCTGGGTGTGAAGGTAATAGTAATAGGAGCAACAGGGACAATAGGAAAGGCGATTGTGCAGGCCATAGAGGCGCACCACCAATTAGTTCTAGTCAGCGGCAGTAAGTCGGATTTAAAGGTGGATCTGGCTGACAAGGTATCAATCGCAAGGATGTTTCAGGCGGTGGATCGTGTCGATGCAGTTATCTGTGCGGCCGGGTTGGCGGCGTTCGGTCCTTTTTTAAATTTAACGGATGCAGACTTTGCGCTGGGCATTGGAAATAAGATGATGGGGCAAGTGAATGTGGTGCGTATAGGGATCGACTATATGAACGACAATGGATCATTTACCTTGACAAGCGGCATACTGAGCCGCAAGCCTATGCCTGGCTCTGCTGCAATAAGCCTGGTGAATTCCGGACTCGAAGGCTTCTGCCGAGCTGCGGCACTGGAGATGCCTCGTGGTATTCGGATTAATATTGTGAGTCCGAACTGGGTGGTCGATACGCTCAAGGCTTTCGATATGGACCCGTCGATCGGTACGCCTGTCGAAGCGGTTGCGCGCGTGTATCGGGAAGCCCTCGAGGGCAATATGACCGGTGAGGTGTTGGATGCGATAAAGTAACAATCAAGGATGGGCCTCGATATAGATGCCGTTGTAGAGCTTTCAAGACTGCAGTGCGGCCTAAATTCACTGCATGCTTTTACTGCTTGATAAATAAGTGTAATTTATGCTAAACTTTTTAGCTTAAAAACGCACGCCTGTTATGATTCTCCGATGGTCCCGCCGCTTCGGCGGGGTAGGAGAAGAGGGCGGAGGAAAAACCAGAGCATATAGGAGGAGTAACGATGGCAGTTGTAACGATGAAGGAGTTGCTGGAGTCTGGCGCGCATTTTGGACACCAGGTGAAAAGGTGGAACCCGAAAATGAAGAAGTACATATTCGGCGAGCGAAACGGTATCCATATCGTTGATCTCCAGAAAACATTGAAGGGTGTTGAAGAGGCCTATAATTTTATCAGGAATGTGGCGATCGCGGGCGGTGACGTTCTTTTTGTCGGCACTAAGAAACAGGCTCAGGACGCCGTAACAGAAGAGGCGAAGAAGGCTGGGGCCTATTACGTCACCAGCAGATGGCTGGGCGGCATGTTGACGAATTTCACAACAGTCAAGAAGAGCATTGAAAGGCTCAAGAAGATCGAGACGATGAAGGCTGACGGGACGTACAATGTACTGACCAAGAAAGAGGTATCCCAGCTTGAGAAAGAGCGGGAGAAGCTCGAAAAGAACCTCTCTGGTATCAAGGAAATGAAGAACATCCCTGCTGCGGTTTTCATCATCGATCCACGCAAGGAAAATATAGCGGTCGAGGAAGCCAAGAGGCTTTCAATACCCATTGTGGCAGTAGTTGACACCAACTGCGATCCCGATAACGCCGACTACGTAATCCCCGGTAATGACGATGCGATAAGGGCGATTAAACTTATCTCTTCTAAGATGGCATCGGCTATTAGCGAAGGCAAAAGTACTCTTGCTAAGAAGGCGCAGGAGTCTGCCGAAAGCGCAGCAATTCAGGAGAAGGCTGCGAGTGACGAAAAAGAAGCCGCTGCAACCAGCGAGAAGGAGACTGCATGATGAGCATAAGTGCCGAAATGGTAAAGGACCTAAGGGAAAAGACCGGAGCTGGTCTGATGGACTGTAAACGCGCTCTTACAGAAAGCGGTGCGGATATCGAAAAGGCGATAGACTATCTTCGGCAGAAAGGACTAGCCTCGGCAGCAAAGAAGGCGAGCCGGTCGGCTACAGAGGGACTCGTCGGCTCATACATACATATGAACAAGCTCGGCGTTATGGTTGAGATCAATTGCGAGACCGATTTTGTGGCCAGAACGGACGACTTCAGGGAATTGGTGAAGGATATTGCAATGCATATCGCAGCCGCTAACCCGCCGTACATATCCAGGGAAGATGTCTCGGCTGAAACTATCGAGAGGGAAAAGGAGATCTACAGGGCGCAGGTAACCAACAAGCCTCCTCAGGTGGTGGAGAAGATTCTCGAAGGCAAGCTTGAGAAATTCTACAGCGACATGTGCCTGCTCGAACAGGTCTTTATTAAAGACCCTGAAGGCAAAAAGAAGGTGAAAGATCTTGTCACCGAAAAGATCGCCAAGCTTGGCGAAAATATATTGGTAAGGAGATTTGCCAGATTCCAATTGGGCGAAGGCCTCACCAAGTCCGAATCCTGTTAAACAGGGATGTGAGAGAATGTCTTCGATAAAGAAAGAGACTTCCCATCCGATATATAAAAAGATCCTGCTCAAGTTGAGTGGGGAGGCCCTTATGGGGGATAAGTCATATGGGCTGGACCCATCTACGGTCCAGTTCATGGCGGCAGAGATTAAAAAAGTCTATGACATGGGTATCCAAATCTCGGTAGTCATCGGTGGAGGCAATATATTCAGGGGTGTTGAGGCCTCGGTAAAGGGAATGGAGAGGGCATCTGCCGATTACATGGGGATGTTAGCTACAGTTATCAACGCTCTAGCCTTGCAGAATTCGCTCGAAAAACTTGGACTCCAGACCAGAGTTCAGTCGGCAATAGAGATGCGCGAACTCGCCGAACCTTACATCCGTCGCAAAGCAGTGCGCCATCTCGAAAAGGGGAGAATTGTTATCTTTGCTGCGGGGACAGGCAACCCCTACTTCACCACAGATACTGCCGCGGCGCTCAGGGCCATGGAAATCGGAGCTGAGGTCATCCTGAAAGGAACCAAGGTCGATGGTGTTTATACGGCCGATCCCGCCAAAGACCCGACAGCGAAAAGATATAACGTGATATCCTACTTCGATGTTATCAGGCAGGATCTTAAGGTTATGGATTCGACCGCTATTAGCCTCTGTATGGACAATAATCTTCCTATAGTTGTTTTTGACATAAAAAAAACAGATAATATAAGGAAACTTTTACTCGGACAGAAGATCGGTACTACAGTGGTCAAAGGCGATCGTTAATCGAGAGTTTATTGTTAACGGGGTGGAAAATGCAGGCACTTAAGAAAGAGGCGACGGAGAGGATGAACGGGGCCATTGATTCCCTAAAAAAGGACTTCGGATCCATAAGGACGGGAAGGGCTTCACTAAGTCTGCTTGACGGTATTAGGATTGATTATTATGGGACACCTACTCACATTAGCCAGGTTGCAACGCTGGGCATACCTGAGAGCAGGCAGATCACCATTCAGCCTTGGGAGCAGAGGCTAATCCCTGAAATCGAGAAGGCGATACTGAAGTCAGATCTAGGGCTTACTCCTGGCAATGACGGAAAGACGATCAGGATCAACATCCCTCAGCTTACCGAAGAAAGAAGGAAGCAACTCGTCAAGGTTGTAAAGAAGAGGACGGAAGAGGCTAGGGTGGCTGTGAGGAATATCCGGCGAGATATCATCGAAGATCTCAAAAAGTCCGAGAAGGAGCAGCACTTGAGCGAGGACGACGTCAAAAGGTTTCAGGAAGAGATACAGAAGCTCACCGATTTGTTTATACATAAAGTCGAAGAGGTGCTCCAGCATAAGGAAAAAGAGATAATGGAGGTATAGCATGTCTGTGAACTCGACTTATGTAGTGAAGGTTACCGATGCAAAGATGAGCGACATCCAGAAGGCCTTGGAACAAGCCGGCATCAAGGTCAGAAGCATTGTTGAGGTCCACAAGGAGGAAGTCGCTTCTGCCGAAAAATAGAAAGAGGATACTGCGCGCTCAGAGCTGATATCATAAACAGATCTCACGCTGCGCGGAGGAGAAGGATATGGTAAAAAAGGTGCTTAAAAAAGAGAAACCCGAGAGTGACGCAGCCCGCAAGGAGAGGCTTAAAAAATTGCTCATCCAGAAGCGTGAAGATATCGTTAAGGAGAGCAAATCTGAAATCAGAAAATACGTTTCTGGAGAAAAGAAACAGCTTGTCGAAACAGTGCTGGATGACGGAGACCTCTCAGTAGTTGACCTGGCTGAGGACATTAACCTCAAGCAGTTGAGTACTCATAGGGAGACGCTTCTAAAGATAGATACTGCACTCAGGAAGCTCAGTGAAGGTACCTATGGTGTATGCGACGAATGCGGAGATGAGATCAGCGAAGAGAGAATCAAGATCCTTCCTTTCGCCATCTTTTGCAGGGACTGCCAGGAAGAGAGAGAGATGAAGGAAAAGATGGAAAAAGAAGAAGGAACACTCTAAGAGATTCTTGATCGGGAAGACAAAATCAAAAACCCTTAGACGTTCAGGCAGCTAAGGGTTTTTTGTCACCGCTTTTAATAGGAGATGCTTTCCAGAAACAACGCGTGGGCCGGAGCGGTAGGCCCCGCACATCTTCTGTCTTTGCTTGCAATAATCTGGGTTATATCTTCCGGCCTCATTTTCCCCTTTCCAACTTCCATGACAGTCCCCACCATGTTTCTCACCATGTGGCGCAGAAAGGCGTCTCCCTCGAATTGAAGCTTGATAAACTTTCCACTTAAGTGCAGGGTCATAAATGCAGCCGCATTCAACTCCAGCACGGAGGCATTGAATATGGTCCGCTCAGTGGTTTTAGCACCGCAGCCGCTTCCACGGAAGGAAGAGAAATCATGGGTCCCGACAAGATATGACAGAGTTTCCCTCATGGCTGCCAAATCCAGTCTGTATGGTAATCTCCACACATATTTGTTAACGAATGGTGATACGATTTTATCAGTCGATACGAGGTAAAAATAAGACTTTCTTTTGGCCGAAAAGCGGGCGTGGAAGGATTCGTCGACTTCTTCCGTTTCAAGGATGCGGATGTCGTAGGGCAGCAAAGCATTCAAGGCATTCTGCAGGATCGCAGTGGACAGTTTTGATGAGGTCCTGAAGCAGGCTACCTGTCCGACTGCATGGACACCTGCATCTGTCCTGCCTGCAGCTATTACATGTGGCTCTGCAGAGGTTATCTGTCCGAGAAGCTTCTCGATCAATCCCTGAATAGTCACACTGGCAGTCTGAATCTGCCATCCGCTGTAAGCAGTCCCATCATACTGGATAAGCAGTCTTATATTCCGCATCTGCTTAGTCTAACTTAAACGTACACATTAAGTGCTGAAGTGCGAGCCTTACCTTAAACATAAGGCGTGGAATATCCATCAACCTCAGAGGTTGCGTAATAAGAGCGCTGCAGTCACATCTCTTAGACCATTAGCAATCGCATTGTTCGGTTATTGGAATTGGCTAAATAATCCGGAGTAATGACACGATCAGGCTCTGTACCGGATAGACAGGCCTTTCAGAAAATTCCTGAGAAATTGATCGCCGCATTCCTTATAGTTCGTGTGGCCCTCTTTCCTGAAGAGGGCGGTCAGTTCAGATTTGGATATATCGATATCTGCCAGTTTCAGAATATCTAGCATGTTTTCTTCTTTCAATTCCAGCGCGATCCTCAGTTTCTTAAGTATGGCATTATTCGTCAATCGGACCCCCGGTCTTTGCAGCACTCCAGGGTTGGTCTCTTTCCTGCCTCGTTTATGCACTATCAGCCCATCAAGGAAATGTCCCAAGACTCTGCTACTGCAACTTATGTAGCCAGTATCACCTTCTTTCATCAAAAGGCCAGTTAGCCGTGATTGTTCTATCACATGTCCTGTGAGGCCGAAAATTTCGATCATAGTCTGGTCGTCAATATCCAGAGCATATCGAATTCTTCGCAATATGTCGTTATAAATCACTATTTCCCCCTGCTGAGTCGGATATGGAGTATTATAATCCAGGCTGTGTAATAATTGATCATGCTGCAATAGATGAAAAGAATTCGATACAGCGGTACAATATAGTATGTTGACCATTACGCCTGAAGCCCTGTCTGTGATTATAAAGCATAATAAACCAATATTTCTCGAACTGCCAAAGCTCATTAGAAACTGCTGTTTCGACCTTCAGGAATGTCCCTCTGTGAGAATCGGTGAGCCGGGGAATACTCGCGATTATGACAAAAAAATCGTACAGGAAGTGACTGTTTTCCTGCCTTGGCGTCTCCAAGACCATGCACTTACTATAACTGTCAGCAATTTTTTCGGCAGGAAGCGGCTAGTGGTCGATGGTTGGCGTTTTTTTTAGCTTCCAATTCCACATCGACTCTATCGGCTCGTTTGCATAAAAGGAATTGTCTTGTTGGGCGTACATGTCGATATGTTTTGTTTAGAAAAGTTGTTCCGGTATCCGCCCCGTAGCCGCAATGAATGTAGTACCCATTACCTGTACGTAATCCATAAGTCCGCAGAAGACGAGAGTCAATTTTCCATCGCAAATCATTAGGACATTATCTATGAAAATCTATACTATAATACAGACTGATGTCGGGAATGCAGGAGGTGTAAGATGGCGTTGGATTACGAAAGACAAAAAGCTACTGGTTGTGAAATAGTCGCGTGGATATCGGCTGGCGCAGCGATGATACTGATTCTCAAATTGCATCTTCTCCCAGCGTTGTTTGCCGGACTGCTTGTCTATGAATTAGTACATATTATGTCACGCCCGCTCAGGCTGGGAAAGCTGAGAGGCCAGCGCGCTAGGATAATAGTGATCACGCTCTTGGCCACTGTGATTGTCTCGCTGCTTTCACTGATAATCTGGGGAGCTATCGCTTTTTTCCATGGCGGATCGGAAAATATCCCGGCTCTGATGAAAAAAATGGCAGAGATCGTCGAGGAATACCGCGAGTCACTGCCGGTGTGGCTGAAAGGATACCTGCCCGGTGATCCCGGAGAACTTAGGGAAGGGTTCGTCCAGTGGCTACAGGCTCACGCCCAAGAGGTGCAGACCGTGGGCAGGGAGGCTGGTGAGCTTGCAGTTCATGTCGTCATAGGAATGGTGCTTGGCGCACTTATCTCTCTCACAGAGGTCGATGCGGCAGATGACTACCGTCCACTTGCCGGGGCACTAGTGACACGTGCGAAGAAATTCAGCCAAGCTTTCCGCTCCGTGGTATTTGCCCAGATGCGCATCGCGGCACTGAACGCCTTGTTCGCAGCGATATATCTAGGTATCCTGCTACCGCTGTTCGGGGTCCATCTCCCGCTTGTCAAGGTTCTGGTCGCGATAACGTTTATTACGGGCCTCCTGCCTGTTGTCGGCAATATTATCTCCAATACGGCTATCGTTATCGTCAGCTTGAGCGATTCGCTGTCCGTTGCGGGCGCCTCTCTTGTTTTTCTCGTGGTCATTCATAAAATGGAGTATTTTCTCAACGCCCGCATCATCGGCTCACGGATTCACGCTCATGCGTGGGAACTGCTGATCGCCATGATTTTAATGGAGGCGGCTTTCGGCCTTGCTGGAGTCATCGCGGCACCGATTTATTACGCGTATATCAAAAGCGAGCTTACGGCGCGCGAGTTAATCTGAAATGAAACTGATTGATCTTACCCATGAATTTGACGATTCGATGCCTGTATATCCGGGTGATACCGTATCACAGATTTCATATTGTAGTGACATTGCGAGCGCAGGTTGTTATGTCTCTCAGGTAACCACAGGTATGCATACGGGAACGCATATAGATGGCCCGCTTCATGTAATAGAAGGCGGGATATCACTTTCAGAGATGCCTTTGGAGAGGTTTATCGGCCGCGGTATTCTGATCGACGCCAGGAATAAAGACAGGATAGATGCGGATCTGCTAGAGGACGTACGGCTAAAAAGGAAAGATATAGTGCTTGTAATGACAGGATGCTCTGCTGAATTTAGGGCCACGTCCTATTACCGGGATTACCCCGCAGTCACAGTTAGGTTTGCAGAAGTCCTTGTAAAGGCTGGGGTAAATATGCTCGGCTTGGATATGCCTGGACCTGATGGTCCGCCCTTTGCAATCCATCGGCTGTTGCTTGCCGCTCAGGTATTGATCATTGAGAACCTGACGAACTTGGAGGCACTGCTCGCGTATCCGCACTTCGAGGTCTTCGCACTGCCTGTCAGGTTCAGGACAGAGGCGGCTCCGGCTCGGGTTATTGCGGTCATTACTTAGTAGTCCGAGGAATCTAAAATTATGGGGGATACTGTATATATTGTCTGTCTATCAATAATTAAAAGGAGTCGAGACGATGAAACACTTTATTATTCTTAGTACCTATACCGTACCGTTCGAACAGTTGGGTGATAACATTGCTGATCATCGGGCTTTTCTTCAGGCCGGCTATGACAGGGGGATGCTCCTTTGTTCTGGGCCTCAGGCTACAAAGACCGGAGGTGCAATAATAGCGCGCGCATCGTCCATAGAAGAGCTGCAAGGGTTTTTTCACGGAGACCCTTATCAGAAGAGAGGCCTTGCAAAATACCAGTTTATAGAGTTCGAGCCGGTTAAGCACCAAGCCTTTCTTGAAAACTGGCTTAAGGTATAGGATGGGTAAAATACTGGCAGCCCTGCTATGATGCACGAAGCGTCCAGTGCAAGGAAAGAGTGAGGACTGCCATCCGTATATGGAGACATAGTACATCTGTGGTGATGTGCCATGGGAAACTCAGGCAGGCTTGCCAGTTAGTAGGCACTCTGGCTGGCGTCAAGTATAGGTAAGTTCTATATGCATTGATTTACATCAAATGTACAGTGTGCTTCATCTTAGAGTCGGCTGCATAGAGACCTCTAGCAATCTGGATAAGGCAGATTTGGCATTCCAAGGACACGATCTCTATAGAGGTATTCTGGATTTTCTTTCAGTATTATCGGCATCATAGCTATCTGCTCCTCTATTCTTCAAATTTATTAAGATCAAAGGAAGTATGTCGGGAAGGGGATAGGACTCCTTTTGCTATGTTAGAATACTGCATGAGTGAGATCAAGGTGCTTCCTCTTCTGCTCAGAAACAAGATCGCTGCCGGAGAGGTAATAGAACGTCCGGCTTCCGTTGTTAAGGAACTTGTTGAAAACTCCATAGACGCTGGCAGTTCGAGAATTGAAATTTCGATTGTGGGTGCGGGCAAGCGGTTGATCAGGGTTTCCGATAACGGCACCGGGATGGACCACGAAGATGCCCTTATTGCATTTGAAAGGTATGCTACAAGCAAAATCAGCGATGAAGAGGACCTTTGCCGTATCCGTTCGATGGGGTTCAGGGGTGAGGCCCTCTCATCCATTGCAGCGGTCTCCAAGGTTAGGCTTATTACGGCTCCGAAAGACGAAAACGTTGCCAGCAGTCAAACGGGGATTTGCGTGGAGATCGCTGGAGGCGAGCTGAGGGACCAGAAGGCTTGTCCTGCATCGGGTACTACCATCGAAGTTAAGGATCTATTTTTTAATACCCCTGCGCGGAGGAAATTCCTAAAGTCCGATACTACAGAGAATTATCACATAATAGATACCGTATCAAGGGAGGCCCTTTCGCACTATGATATCGGTTTTATCCTCAGGCTGGATGGCGAAGAGACCCTCACGCTCTCTCCAGCTATGTCGCTCAAAGAGCGGATAATGCAGATCTACGGGAAGGATTTTGTGGATGATATGATTGAAATTTCAGCGGATGATGGCGATTATTCTCTTAGTGCATTCATTGGGAAGGCGTCGAATCTGCGCAGTAACAGAAATAACCAGTACCTTTTTATCAATAGAAGGCCGATCAAGGATCAGTCGGTCAATCATGCTGTCTATAAGGCTTATGAAGACCTAATGCAGAAAGACAAACATCCTGTCTTTTTTATTTTCATCGATGTAGATCCACAGAGGGTAGACGTCAACGTCCATCCTGCCAAGCGGGAGGTGCGTTTCGACGACAAGACCGGTATATATAATTTCATCTTCGGGACTGCACACAAGGCCTTAATGAACTCTGACATGGACTTTCTTTCCTTGGCTTCGGCTGGCGAAACCATCAGGGGGACTTATTCAATAGGCGGCACTGTGCGAGGGACCGATTATGGGCGGACAGGTGAAGAGGGACGGAGTTCCTTGGCCGGAGAGCTTGATGCCCTTGGCATCGAGGCGATATCAGAGTCGCGCGAACTTGCCTGCGACATAGAAACACCATTCCTTTACATCGGTGAGACATTTGTAGCAATTCCGGGAGATGACGGTCTCACTATACTCGATTATCATGCTGCGCACGAACGGGTTAATTATGAAAGGCTGTTGAACAAGACGGATATCTCATCGCACCGTCTGCTCTTCCCACAGCAGGTGAAGGTAGGGCCGAAGGAGTATCAGGTTATTCTTGAAAATCTTCAGCTTCTCAGCAATCTCGGGATTGAAGCTGAAGACTTTGGACACGGTACGATCTTTGTGCGAAGTCTGCCCGACATGCTGCAAGATGCAGATATCGCAGGACTTCTTGCCGACACTGCAGGCTGTCTCGCAGGTGCAGTTTCAGAAACAAATAAGTCTGCTGATCCTTTGTATGAGGTGCAAAGGAACGTCGCGGCCCGGTTGGCCTGTCATGCTTCGATAAGAGGCAGGGAAGTACCTGATAGGGTAAGGATTTCGGAACTGCTCAAGAGCCTGGCTGTCTGTGATGAACCTGACCGTTGCCCTCATGGGAGGCCGACTAGAATCCGGATATCTGGAATTGAACTAAAAAAAATGTTTAAGAAGCAGGGGTGAACAATGTCTCGCCTGGCAGTTACTCCTACTCCATCACCCGCTTAACATCTGCGCCGAGTTTCCGGAGTTTATCGTCTATACGTTCATATCCCCTGTCGAGGTGATAAATACGCTGGACCGTGCTCTCTCCCTTTGCACAGAGCGCAGCTACTATGAGCGATGCAGAGGCTCGCAGGTCTGTTGCCATAACGGGAGCGCCTGTAAGCCGCTCGACCCCCTTCACTGCGGCGGTTCCGCCGTCTATTGAAATATCCGCACCCATGCGCCTCAGTTCGGCCACATGCATGAAACGGTTTTCGAAGATACTCTCATGGATGATGCTCGTGCCTCCGGCTATTGTCATAAGGGACATGAACTGTGCCTGCATATCGGTTGGAAATCCGGGATAGGGGAGGGTTGTAACACTGCCCGGCTGTGGCCGTTTGGGACCGGTGACCCTGAGACCTTTCTTTGTCTCGTCGAAATGCAATCCAGCGTCCTTCAGTTTCATTATAACGGCATCTAGGTGATCGACACGGCAGTTCTTGATCAGGATATCGCCGCCGGTGGCACCTGCAATCGCCATGAACGTTCCTGTCTCGATGCGGTCTGGTATGACCGAATAGTTAGCAATCGGTATCAGGCTGTCGACTCCAGTGATCTCAATTACGCTTTGTCCCGCTCCGCTTATCTTGGCCCCCATTGATATGAGGCAATTAGCGAGGTCTTTCACCTCAGGCTCGCGTGCGGCGTTTTCCAGGATTGTCGTTCCCCTTGCAAGGGTAGCTGCCATCATGACATTCTCGGTGCCGGTAACTGTGGCGATATCGAAATAAATCTTAGTTCCCTTCAGCTGCCTCGCTTTCGCGATTACGTAACCGCCTTCAAGCGTAATCTTAGCGCCCATCTTTTCGAGCCCCTTAATGTGCTGGTCGATGGGACGGCCACCTATTGCACAGCCACCGGGAAGGGAGACCCGTGCCTTGCCGAAGCGTGCCACCAAGGGGCCGAGAACCAGCACCGAAGCCCTCATGGTCTTGACCATTTCGTACGGAGCTTCCGGGGTCCGCAAGCGACTTGTGTCGAGTGTTATAATGCCTTTGCGGTAACCAGTAAGGCCGCCCATATGGCCGATCAAACGTCCCATGGTGGCGACATCGCGCAGTTCTGGAACATTTGTAATCTGATGGACCCCTGGTGATAGTAGTGAAGCAGTTATGATCGGTAGAGCCGCATTTTTGGCTCCACTTATAGTAACCTCTCCCTTGAGGGGTTTGCCGCCCCTTATTATCAATTGTTCCATGAAATTTATCTTAACACAGCATGATAGTGGAAGTCAGAACGGCTGCGTACATTCTCCAGATAAAACAGGTATAATTAAAAATGGAAAAAATTGAAAGCCTGCTCGAGAAAGTTTTGGCCTACAATCCCAAGGCTAATATTGACATCATAAAGAAGGCATATATCTTTTCCCGCGAAGCTCACTGCAGTCAGAAAAGGGTCGAAGGTTCACCGTACATCCAGCATCCTATCTCGGTTTCGGACATACTCGCCGATATGAAGCTGGATTCGGCGACCATTGCCGCAGGGTTTCTCCATGATACGATCGAAGACACTGGGATGTCGGCTGAAGACATCAAGGAGATGTTTGGCGCAGAAATTGCGTTTCTCGTCGACGCGGTAACCAAGCTGAGCAAGGTTGAGTTTATGACTCGCGAGGAAGCGCAGGCTGAGAATTTCAGGAAGATGCTTCTTGCCATGGCCAAAGACGTGCGGGTCATACTCATCAAGTTCGCCGACAGGCTTCATAACATGAGGACAATCGAACATCTGCCCGAAGAAAAACAGAGGAGGATCGCGCGAGAGACCCTCGATATTTATGCACCACTTGCCAACAGGCTTGGTATAGGCTGGCTCCGTATCGAGTTTGAAGACCTTTGCTTCAAGACACTTATGCCGGACCTCTATAACGAGCTACAGGTAAAGGTTGCCCAGAGAAAGGAAGAGAGTGGCAAATTTATCAACGAAGTCATTTCGATCATATCCGAAAAACTGAAGCCACTGGGGATAGAGGCTAAGATCAAAGGCCGCCTCAAGCACCACTACAGCATTTATCAGAAGATTATAAAGCAGAAGATCCCTTTCGAACAGGTATATGATGTCATCGGAATCAGGATTATCACAGATACGGTTGCCCATTGCTATGATATACTCGGAATCATTCATTCTATGTGGCCCCTTGTGCCGGGGCGTTTCAAGGACTTTATAAGCCTTCCCAAATCGAATATGTACCAATCTTTGCACACCACAGTTGTAGGCCCCTCTGGCGAAAGGGTTGAGTTCCAGATCCGTACTAAGGAGATGGATGAGATCGCCGAAGAAGGTATCGCAGCGCACTGGCGCTATAAGGAGAAGGATACACGGGACAGCAAAGGATCGCGGTTCGTTACATGGCTCCGTGACCTTGTCAAAGAGATATCTGATGCCAAAGAATTCCTAGAGGCGGTCAAGGGTGAGGTCATCCCCGACACGGTATATGTCTTTACCCCAGCGGGCGACATTAAGGAACTACCTGTGGATTCCACCCCGATTGATTTTGCCTACGGCATCCATTCGGCGGTCGGAAATAAATGCATCGGTGCAAAGGTGAACGGCAGGATCGTGCCGCTGAGATACAAGCTGAACAGCGGAGATTCGGTCGAAATCCTTACATCGCCTACGCAGACACCGAGCAAAGACTGGCTGAAATTTGTAGTGACCCAGCGTGCGAAGAGCAGGATCCGTCAGTGGACAAGGGCTGAGGAAAGAAAGAGCGGCATCGAGCTCGGAACCAAGCTGATAGAAGATGAACTAAGGAGGCACGGCCTACCGCTTGCCATCCTCAAGTCTCCTAAGATGGATGAGGTCATAAAGAGCTTCAGTATCCAGAATCTGGAGGACCTTTACGTACTCATCGGTTACGGAAAGATATCAGCTAGGCAGGTGATCAATAAATTCGAACCAGAGAAGGAAGAGCCCATTCTTCCGAAAACAACAACCCGACATGTCAAGAACCAGCGTGATATTATTACAATCAAGGGGATCGACAACGTACTGTATCGTATCGGCAGGTGCTGCATGCCAGTGCCAGGAGACAATATAGTCGGCTTTATTACCAAGGGTAAGGGGGTTACAATACATCGCAAGCAGTGTTCCAGTCTCGAAAGAGTGGCTGTGGACACCGAGCGCATGATCGAAGTGCAGTGGAGCCAGGAAGGTGAGGCCACATCTCAGACCAAGTTATATGTCGAAGCGCTCGACAAACCAGGCATCCTAGCCAATCTCAGTGCCCTCATTTCGTCGGTTAATGTGAATATCGCTTCAGTCAAGGCTGATGCTACTTCTGACAAAAGGGCATTGATCGAGCTCACCATGGAAGTGAAGGATAAAAACCAGCTTGTTGGACTAATGAACAAGATATCCCAAATGGACGGCATTTTGCACGTTCGGAGGTAATATTTACGCGAGTTTTCCTCTTGACAAAAGCATTTCTTCTTGGTATTGTTTATAGCAACATGCAATTATTATTAAAGAAAGGAGGGACAAAGCTATGACAAAAGCCGATTTGATCGATAAGATCGCAGCAGCAGCAAGTCTTACTAAGGCGGACGCAGGGAAGGCCCTCGATTCTACCCTTGACGCCATCAGACTTTCTCTTAAAAAAGGACAGAAGGTTACTCTCGTAGGCTTCGGGACATTCTCAGTTTCCAAGAGGAAAGCTAGAAAGGGCCGCAACCCGAGGACTGGCCAGGAGATCAAGATCGCTGCAACAAAAGTACCGAAATTTACCGCCGGCAAGACATTAAAAGATTCAATAAAATAAGTAATCTATCGACAAAAAGAGAGGTGACGGTTAGAGTCACCTCTCTTTTTTTTGTATTTTGCGAAGTATAATATAAAAATGCTGCATTTTGCGCCAACAAGTGTCTGCGAGCGTTGTCAAAAACCGCAAGCGATTTGCTTCTGGATGCTGGAGAAGCAAGGGACAGGAGACACGCGAAATGGAAGTTAAAAAGATAGTGACCGCAGTGGACCTCGGCCCCGATACCGAGGCAATAATATCTTATGCTACATGGCTTGCCCGATTGACAGGTCCCGGAACGTCTCTTATGCTGCTCCATGTGCTGGATTATGCACTTACCCCTCCGTCCTATCTTGTTCGCTACATAGAGGATGAGAAGAAACAGGCTCTAGCCATTCTTGGCCGATGGTCCCTGAAACTGAGGGATGAGCAGAATGTTGCTGCCGGTTATGAAGTAGTCATGGGACGGTTTATTGAGGCGGTCGGTTCTTATCTCCGGGAAAAACGCTCCGATGTGCTTGTAATCGGTCACAGGCACCATATGTTGCGTTCGAGCAGTGCCGGACGCCTTATCAGGTCGCTTAGGCAGCCCATGCTTGTAGTGAGAGGCGTCAAAGCCAAAGGCATTGGCCTCGGCGCGGCCGAGGTGAGGCGGATTCTATGCCCTATCGACTTTTCTGAGAACTCTAAGAAAGCCTTGTGCTGGGCGGGATCTCTGGCAAAGAACGTCGATGCAGACCTCACAGTCCTTCATGTTCATTCAGACTATAATTTGTTGATCGACAAGGACGAGCATAAAGAGGCAAAGGAGATGGAGAGTTATTACTCAGACTCTTTGGCCGATGCTGGCATAGAGCTCTCCAACCTTGTTAAGGAGATTGACGCAGGCCAACAGCCCGTTTCTGTCGTCACGCGATCT
Organism: uncultured Nitrospiraceae bacterium; assembly: GCA_963736105.1. Lineage (GTDB taxonomy): Bacteria > Nitrospirota > Thermodesulfovibrionia > Thermodesulfovibrionales > Dissulfurispiraceae > Fen-1308. Next base: position 602,005 of record CAVTNL010000002.1, read on the forward strand.
GGCGACCCAGTTGCCGCCATTAACGAAATCTGCAGCGGTACGAATATAGACCTGGTCGTTATGGGGGCGCGAGGGAAGGCCTTTTTCGAGGGTCTTCTGCTCGGAAGTGTTTCGGAATCAGTTGTCAGAGCTTCCCCCTGCCCTGTTTTTATCTTACACTGACCATGACGGAAATTCTTCTCCTCATCATCAGCCTTTTAACGATACTGGTCAGCGCCGAGATCTTTACAAACAGCATTGAAGTCTTAGGCAAAAAACTTTCCCTTTCCCAGGCAGTTGTGGGAAGCATACTAGCTGCTGTAGGGACAGCTCTGCCGGAGACTATACTGCCGTTTGTGGCCATTCTCCTGCATGGCGGAGACGTGGGCAGACATATAGGGATGGGCGCTATACTAGGTGCGCCTTTCATGCTTGCAACTCTCGCTTTTTTCTTGGTAGGGATAGCTGTCATCGTCGGCTTTATCCGTAAAAAAAGGAAATTCGAGCTACGCGTCGAACTTCGCAGCATGAGACGAGACCTCGTTTTTTTCATAATCATGTTTGGGGCAGCGATCTCGGTCCCGCATTTTGTGCGGGGGGGGCGGGAGTTCATGGCAGCCGGTCTTATTATGGGGTATCTTATCTACGCTTACCTGACATTCAAAGGTGACAGCGAAGTCATTGTTCATTCGGAGGAGCTATATTTCGGGAAGCTGTTGGGGCTTATCCGCAGATCGACTGATGATAATGTGCCGACATATGACGGGGGTATTCTACTTGCGGGCTTTCAGGTGCTCTTCGCCATCGCGCTTATGGTCGGTGGAGCGCATGTATTCGTGTCGGGTCTTGAGACGCTATCCCGTGCGTGGGGAGTGAGTCCGCTTCTGTTTTCCCTGCTTGTAGCACCAATCGCAACGGAGTTGCCCGAAAAATTCAATAGCGTCAGTTGGACCATAAAAGGGCGAGACGCCCTAGCCGTCGGAAATATCACAGGAGCAATGGTATTCCAGTCCACGTTCCCCGTTTCTTTGGGCCTGCTCTTTACAGACTGGGCTATTTCAGGGCTTGCCCTGCTTTCCGCCGCTTTTGCTCTGGCATCTGCAGTGGTGCTGCTAATGGACATCTCTGTCCGGAAAAAGCTTTCTCCTTTGACGGTGATTCTCGGCGGAGTATTTTATCTATTCTATGCGATCTCTATAATGCGATCCTGATATGTGCTTGTGGTCTACTGCTGCTTATCTGGCATTCATAATCATTCACAATTCTTTCGTCCCGTGTTCACAATCCTTTGGTAAGGTAAATATAAAGCGTGAGATCAGTCATCATTTTATTTTACAATTAATTTATGGTGTTCAGGAGAAAGCGATTGAAGATGGCTGGCAAAGTTTTCTTAATTATCGGCATTTCGCTTCTCGGTATCCTTCAGCATGCCGATGCAGGCATGGATGTGAATATAGCAGGAGGGGATCAGGGCATAAGAGAGTTCTACCTTGCTGCCAGTGAATACTATCGCATCCCGGAGAGTGAAATCGTAATTATCCGTGAGAGGCACATTAGCGATGAGGAAATACCGGTGGTACTATTTATTGCCCGGAAGGCGCGAGTCCCTTACGCAGGAGTGCTAGATCTGAGAGAAAGTGGTATGTCGTGGATAGAGATAACGCGTCACTACCGGCTGAATTCCGAAATTTATTATGTCCCGGCTAAAGAGACTGCGGGGCCGGTTTATGGAAAAGCGTATGGGTACTATATGAAGCATCCAAGGCAGGAGTGGGGGGGAGCCCGGCTCGATGATGCCGATATTGTGAACCTCGTCAACCTGAAATTTATCTCAAATCGCTACGGTTACGCACCTGAGAGGATCATGAAGATGCGCTCTGCAGGACGAAACTTCATTGTTATCCATGAAGGAGTGAGTAGCGGCAGATGGAAAAGAGGCCGGCAGCATGACAGTGACAGATATGGCTACCGTGGCGATACCGAGAAGCATTACAACAGCAGGGAGCAAGAACGGGGGCGGGGAAGGCGATATTGACCAACTGATTTAGAAGGCGGGTATCATAAAACCTCGATCGATTTGCCGGTAATCTATGGTAATCAGAATGTATGGTGATCAGTTGACAACCATTCGTGAACAGGCTATATAAGATTATGGACAGAACCTGTGAAACACCATGTCAATAAAGCCGTAAATACCTTTATCGGAAGGCTAAAAGCTATCTATTTTGCTGGATATCCGGTACAGTTTGAAGGGTTTAATTGTGGGGGAATAGGGAGTTTTTTAAGTCTTTCTATGTGTTACTATGAAAATTTGTACTACTAGATGAAGATCTTTGTGACTGGTGCAACAGGTTTTGTTGGAATGCATGTTACGAACGAGCTGCTTTCGCGAGGTTTCGAGGTCTATGCAGGTGCGAGAGATGTTGCGAAGGTGGATAGAATATTCGCGAAACGCGTTGTTTCAGTCAACGTTGAGTTTCGCTCCAGGGAATCCATAGACAGGGCGCTAATATCGGTTAGGCCGGATGTCATTGTACATCTCATCGGTATTATCGTGGAAAACCCATCAAATGGAATCACATTCGATAACGTCCATATTAGAATACCTAGAGATTTGTACGAAGCTTCCAAAAAAGCCGGGGTGAGAAAAGTAGTTCACATGAGCGCACTGGGAGTGCACCCCGATGCTCCGTCACACTATCACAAGTCCAAGCTCAATGCCGAGAAGGAACTGAAAAGTTCGGGGATAACGCATACCATTTTCAGGCCGTCCGTCATCATCGGTTCTGGGCAGAAGCTCTTCTCCGACATGAGGAAGATTACTGATATAATTCCGATTGTTGCGCTGCCTGCCGGGGGACGTCATTTGCTGCAGCCCGTTGATGTTCGCGATGTCGCCTGTGCCTTTGCATCCGCAATAACGAAAAATGAGACTGACTATAACATTTATGAACTCTGCGGTCCCGATGTTATCAGCTTCAGAAGAATGCTCGAAGCCGCATTTGCAATATGGAAGAAAAAGGTGTTGTATCTGAGCGTTCCGAAGAGGGCGATGGCGTTGGCGGGTAAGGTCGCAGAGTCGATCATGGAAAATCCTCCCGTCACTTCCGACCTCATGCGCATGATGTGGAAAGATAACGTGTGCGGTCTTTACGGAGACGCTTATCAGGGCGGGGTTAGGGCTTTGTGCGGTCGGGGACCTGTGCCATTTGTGGAATCTATCGAATGGGCTCTGCAGTGAAGATAAAAATAAGTGAAAAGGACAACTGGAGGGCCCCAATGGAAGGGGCCTGAACCCGTCCTTCTTATTATTATATTTTTTTAATCATCTTCATCATTGCCCTCATAAAAGCAGGAAGGTCGGATGGTTGCCGCGATGTGATAAGATTGCCGTCGACAACTACCTCGGCATCCTCGTATATTGCTCCGGCATTTCTCATCTCGGGCGCAACAGACTTGTAGCAGGTCGCGTGCCTGCCCTTAATAAGCCCCGCTGATATAAGTGTTTGTGGTCCATGGCATATTGCTGCAACAGGCCTGTTCTTATCGAAAAAATACCTCGAGATGTCGAGGGCCTCTTTTTCCTTTCTGATAGCCTCCGGAGCCTTACCTCCAGGCAGAACAAGGATATCGTAATCGTCAGGCTTGACCTCACCAAGTGCTCTTGTCGCTTCTACCTCATAACCGTGCTTCCCTTTGAAAGCACCTCTTTTAATTGAGGCGATATCTACGGCAATTCCTTCTTCAAGCATACGATAATAAGGTACAAGAAGTTCTGTGTCCTCGAAATTGTCAGCGCTGATAAGTAGTGCTTTCATTGGCAGACTCCTTACATCAGTGGTAGGGCATTATATTTTTGCTCAAAATATGGCATTGTCTTCCTTGGCATTGCGGCACAAAGATATCGCTAACATGAGAAGTAATTATTTTTTCATTGAAACCTCCTTAAGAGGATTGTTGACTAATTTAGGTTATAATCTTGTTTTATGACGTGGGGCTGCGAATGTTTGTTATGAGCCGCCGTTGAGATAATACTCGTAAAGGGCCTTGCCCACAAAAAAATCAGCCCACGATATGCCGATATCGGGCAGTGTGGATTTGAGCAGCATTTGGCTTAATGGTATTGCTTTGGCTGTCATTTCGGCAAGACTGAAATGCGCCATGAATATGGTGCCGTAGATGACGAGAAGTCCGTTCAAGAGGTAGCCATATGCTGCAGTCTTCCTGTATAGAAAGAGTAAGGTCACGACAACTACATCGACCAGAGGAAATATGCAGGAAAGAAAACGAGTAGGATCGAAGACTGTGCTGCCGGGGTGCATATTGTCAGGCACCATGAAGAAGTGGATTCTGAGGTGGAGCATAAGTCCGGATACCGCCAAGATGAAGAGTGCCGACAAAAGGGAGTATTTCTTCATGGGATTAGAACTAGAACCTGACAATATGGCCTAGGTAAAAGGTAATTGCGAAGGCTGCCGCATGGAGTATCCACCATCCCGGTTTGTATCTAAGAAAATATTGTATCATGCTAACTCCATAGGATATGTCCAAGGGTATATACGATCGATATGGCAGCAAGATGAACGAGCCACCACCCTGGCTTCAGGAAGCTGATTTTTTGATTTATACTTTTAATGAAGTCACCATTCAGCATAATTATGTTTAAAGGATAACAAAATAGGGAATGATGTCAAGGATTAGCACATCTGTTGTCAAGCACTTCTGTTATGCAGTCATGGTCCTGTGACAGTGAGGAGAGAATGCAAGATAAAATGCTGTGGAATAGGAATTCATAAAAAGCATGGAGATGTATCATTGCATCTCCATGAAAGCGATCGCACTATATTAATAACTTGATATAAAGCAGGCTTAGACGATGTCTACTATGAAAAATATCTGTAAATTCCCAAACCGATGATTAGCTCAATCATAGCTAATACCAGCAAGGTTCGCCCCATCTTAAATGGGTCCTCAGTGTCAGGCATTTCATCAATAGGTATTTGCTCAATCACAGAAGTACATTTTTCACTTTGGGGCAGAGTGTATGTTGGCGTTAATCCCATCGTTAAGGTTTCCTCACCATGATTGATCATTGCGCTCCTCCTATTTTTAATTGCGATGCTGATGAAATCTTTTTCAGCAATGGACACAGTTTATGACGCATAAATTAAATTTTGATTAAAATTAGATTAACTTTTCTTCATTTTATCCCACGGAAGTGATTGTAAAAAGCAGGAAATGAGCGACTCGTCTGAATTTTATGACTTAATGAAGCAACCGATATTATCAGGGAGCGCCGTAAAACCCCGTCATTCATGGCGGGAATATACCAGCAGCAGGCGCTTTAAGCGAGGCGTGCCGTGGTTGACAAAAATAAAGGTAGTGACTTATATATAGGCATGATAATCGGCAAAGGGTATAAATTCAGGCTGAACACCAGTCCGGTAGAGGAGGCGCTAATGCGTCAATTTGCAGGCTGTAGCCGTTTTATATGGAATAAAGCCCTTGCGCTGCAGTGAGGGACGACTCAATAATAAACAGGGTTGTCTATCCTATAACAAACTTGCGAACATGCTTCCGGCATGGGAAAAGGAGTATCCTTTCTTGGCCGAAGCCCCCTCTACAGCAAACCCTCAAAGCCCTCGATAAGGCAATTAAGGAGGCTTTGGACAAGACCAATCCTAAGAAGTTTCCTGTCTTCAAGAATAAGTGCATGTCCAAGTCAGCAAAAGGTACGGTTGAGCAGCCAGGCAAGAATGTTTGAGCAAAGGCTGGTCTCGATAAGGCCATTGTTGATCAAGGCTGGGGCGAGCTAATACGTTAGCTCAGCTACAAGCAACAGTTGCGCGAAGGGATTGTCGTCCTTGTCCCGCCGCAGTACACAAGTCAGAAGTGTTCTAAGTGTGGGCACATAGATGCCGACAACAGGCTATCTCAGGCAGTGTTTCACTGTCAGTCCTGCGGCCAGACAGAAGATGCGGATACTAATGCCGCAAAGAACATACTAGGGACTCTCCCTGTCAGCCCGTCCTGAAAAGGGTGCTGCTCTCATAGGGCATAGAGAGCCGGTGCAGTCAGACCGCTCGTTGAAACAGGAATAAGGTCTCGGCTCGTTGCATAAGGTGCTCTGCCCTTGGGAGTGCTGGAAGCTGAGAATCTTCGGCATTTATGCCGGAGAGAATGTCAACATTAGCTAAGCGCTTGCTATAATGTAAGTGATTTTATCTCTCACGCGGAAAGGGGTAAGCACTGGATGATAAAGGCTATAGTATTCGACTTTGGAGGTGTGATTGCTGAAGAGGGCTTCTGGCAGGGGCTCAGACATATCGCAATCCAAAACGGTAAGGACCCCGACGCATTCTTCAATGCGGCTGTTGAGTTGATCCACAAGCCAGGAGGCTATGTTTTAGGAATGTCCGACGAACATACCTGGTGGCAAGAACTCAGGGATCTGACAGGCATTCATGGAGGCGACGGCGAATTAAGGGAGATAATACTCGAACGCTTTGTTGTCAGGCCTGAAATGCTAAAGGTGGTTGCTGAAATGAGGTCGAAAGGGTTCGTTATTGCCATGTTGAGCGACCAGACCAACTGGCTTGACGAGATCGATGAAAGAATCCCGTTTTCTCATGTTTTCGATCATGTATTTAATTCATATAAAATCCACAAGAGTAAAAGAGACCCATCGCTCTTCAGGGATGTCTGTTCGGCACTCGGAGTAAAGCCGGAAGAGAGCCTGTTTATAGACGACAGCGAAGGAAACATTGCAAGGGCAAGGAGTGAAGGCCTGGAAGTCATACATTTCAAGAGCTTCGTTACTTTCCATTCTGAACTGGAAGAGCATATTTACGGCCCGATACATGGTAACGTGATTTTTGATTGTATTGTCATCGGGGCCGGTCCTGGCGGGCTTCAGGCAGCGATCTATCTTGGCAGATACAACAGGAATGTTCTTATCGTCGACCGGGGCGGTGGAAGGACATCCCATGCCAAACATATAGAGAATTATCTGACGCAAAGGGTAATTTCAGGGAAAGAGATTATAGCTATCGGCATTGAGCAGGCGAGGTCCTTCAACGCCCGGATCATTAAAGGAGCTGTTACGAAGGTCCTGAAGGGTGAGGGTTTTGATGTCAGCGTAGGACAGAGAGTGTACCGTTCGAAGTTTGTGATTGTATCGACAGGGGGGCGTGAGAACATTCCTGAGATCGAAAATGTTTATAAATTCTTCGGTGAGAGTTATTTTACATGCGTGGATTGTGATGGATACCGCACTACAGGTAGAAAGTTGGTTATCATCGGCAATTCGATCCAATCGGTCAGACTCGCCTTCGCCATGAAGCAGATGTATACGAAGGACATCACACTTGTGCTCTTCTTCTATGACCCACCCGAGGCGTATATCGACGAGTTGCAGGATGAGGGCATTGCGTTTATCAAGGGAAGGCCGGCCAAGATCATCGGTGAAAAAAATATGGAAGCGCTCGAATTCCAAGACGGCCGGCGCATAGAATGTGAAATGATAATGTCGAATTTCGGCTTTAAACTGAATAACGAGTTTTTGGAGGGACTCGAATTGAAGAGAGATGCCAAGGGGTTCAAGTATGTGACAGATCACAATTACGAGTCATCGTTGAAGGGGTTATTTATCTTGGGGCCACTGACAGGCCATGATCAGGTCGTCATCGCAGCTGGACAAGGAGCCACGGCGGCTATTGAGATTAACAAGAGGCTGCTTGACCTGTAATTTTTTACGAGTGAACTGCGTACAGGCTTTTCTTAACAATAGATAGTTCATTGCCATTGCTTCTCATGCTACTAAACTCTTGTATATTTATCTGCCCAATTGTTTGATACAATTGAAACAAACAATGATCTAAAAGGTGGAGCTATGCGCAACCATCATTCTTCCAGTTGCGGCGTTGGGTTTGTGTGCAGTATCACGGGCAGGCGAAGCAGACAAATCGTCGCCTGGGGAATAGAGGCACTCAAGAACCTTACTCATCGCGGAGCAGTCGGCTCCGACGGCAAGACCGGTGATGGCGCAGGGATTCTTATAGAGATACCAAGGCGTTATTTTTCGCGGAAGATAAAGGAACTAAGGCTTTCTCTTTCTACAATCGATGACTTGGCTGTGGGCTCCTTTTTTCTGTACGGCAATGTCGAGGAACATATCGACGAGACGCTGAAAGGATACGGCTTCAGCCCGATCGGATGGATCGATGTTCGCACAGACGACGATGCTCTTGGCGAAGCAGCGCTTGTTACTAGACCGAGGATTAGGCAGCTGTTGATAGATGCCGGAAATGTTGCCAAGAAGGAGCGCGAATTGAAGCTCTTTTTTGCCCGTAAGGCCATTGAAAAGAGCTTCGGCAGCGATGTCTGCGTGTCGAATATTTCATCGAAGACAATACTTTACAAGGGACTGTTGGTAGCGCCACAGCTCGATAGGTTCTATCCGGACCTAATGTCCGATGACTTCGAATCATCTTTCTGCATGTTTCATCAGCGCTTCTCGACAAACACATTGCCCGAGTGGGTCATGGCCCAGCCTTTCAGGGTTTTGGCACATAACGGAGAGATTAATACGATTGATGGAAACCGCAATGCAATGAGGGCAATTGAGACAGCTGTAATGGGCAGTTTCAGTGAAAAAGAACAAGGCATTATCAAACCCCTTGTGACCGATTATGAGAGCGATTCAGCCTCCCTAGATAGGATTGTGGAACTGCTTATACTATCCGGTTTTCCGTTAGAACTTGCAGTTATTCTCTGCATACCGCCAGCGTGGGAGCATGTGTCTTTGCCCCCAGATCGAAAAGCGCTGCTCCACTATCTCTCACTCCTTATGACTCCATGGGATGGACCTGCTGCAGTTGTGTTTACTGACGGATCAACTATCGGTGCACATCTCGATCGCAACGGACTGCGTCCACTTCGCTATGTCATCACAGATGACGGCATTATGGCAGCGGGGTCAGAGGTGGGTATGATCGATCTTGGAGACAGGAACATCGTAAAGAAAGGACGCCTCGGTCCGGGCGATACCATTTCCATTGACCTTAACACCGGTGCTATCAGGGAGACCGAAGAAATCCTTGATGCCCTTGCATCGCGTCTTCCTTATGGTGAATGGCTGCATAGATCTCTTGTAACTCATCGACTCCAGCTTGTTTCTACCCCTCCATCCCATAACACAATGCTTGAACAACAGATTGCTTTTGGTTATACGATCGAGGAGGTCGATACGATGCTTGCAACTATGGCACGCAATGCGGGGGAGCTGACTTTCTCGATGGGAGACGACACCCCTTTGCCTCCTCTTGCGGAGAAGCCGCCTTTGCTTTTCCGCTATTTCAAACAGCGATTTTCCCAGATCACCAATCCGTCGATCGATCCAATCAGGGAGAAGATGGGCATGTCTTTGGCTATGCATCTCGGTCCACGCCGCAGTTTTCTCACCGAGACAGCCGATCACGCACGGCGGTACTGTATCCCGTCGCCGCTTCTCTTTGAGGAGGATGTGCGTAAGATCGAGACTAAGAGCGCTTTCAGCACTGTACGCATCGCTATCACGTATTCACGGGATAGCGAAAATCTTGCCGCTGCCGTTACGGTGCTTCGCCGGACCGTCCTCGAAGCCGTCGGCAAAGGTGCTGAAATAATCATTCTTACGGACCGTTCAGTATCGAAGAAAATGATTGCCATCCCGTCACTTCTTGCAGTTTCGGCCGTTCTCCAGGAACTTATCCGGAAAGGATGCGGGCATTGCGCAAGCATCGTCGTGGAAACCGGAGAGGCACGTGATGTCCACCATATTGCCTGCCTGATTGGCTTCGGTGCTGCCGCAGTTCATCCATGGCTTATGACTCCCACGATTGCCGAACTTTGCAGCCGGGGGGGTGTCGAGCTTCAATTCGGTGTTGCGATGAACAATTATCGCAAAGCCATCGAGGATGGCCTACTCAAGGTCCTCGGCCGACTTGGAATTGCTACCTTAGATTCATACCATGGTGCACAACTCTTCGATATCATCTGTCTCAACCAAGGGGTTGTACAGGAGTATTTCGGCCCGTTGCCGGCGAATATGGAGGCGGATGGTTTGCCTGAAATTGAGGCTTCTGTCATTGCTCGTCATAATGCGGCATACTCGGTAGCTATCCCGAAACTCGATGCGGGGGGAACACTCAAGTATCGCAAAGAAGGAGAGGAACATGCTTGGTCATCTCCAACGGTAGTGGCCCTCAATCGTTTTGTGAGACAGGGGAAGTCCGAAGGGTATCGGTCGTTCGCCTCTGCAGCTGAGGGCCGGCCTATTTATGCGCGGCACATCCTCGGTTATCGATATGACACATCAATACCGCTTGACGAGGTCGAACCCGAAGAGCTCGTTATCAAGCGTTTTGTTTCAGGGGCCATGTCGGTTGGTGCTCTTTCACCTGAAGCACATGAGACGATTGCCGAGGCATGTAATCGTCTAGGGATGAGAAGCAACAGTGGAGAAGGTGGTGAAGACCCGGCGCGTTACGGCACAATCAAAAACAGTGCTATCAAACAAGTAGCGTCCGGCCGTTTCGGCGTGACGCCAACTTATCTTGCGTCTGCAAGGGAAATCGAGATCAAGGTTGCTCAGGGGGCGAAACCGGGCGAAGGTGGCCACTTGCCAGCAAGCAAGGTGACGGATTATATCGCGCGGCTTCGATACTGCAAACCTGGAACGTTGTTGATATCGCCGCCTCCCCATCACGACATATATTCGATAGAGGATTTGAACCAGCTCATACACGACTTGAAGCAGGCTAATCCTGAGGCGAAGGTCTGCGTCAAACTTGTATCGGAAGTGGGCGTGGGCACAGTGGCTGCAGGTGTGGCAAAAGCGTATGCCGATATCGTACAGATCAGCGGTTATGAAGGCGGTACAGGAGCATCACCTATCACATCTATCAAGAATGTGGGCAATTACTGGGAGGTCGGTCTTTCCGAAACTCAGCGTGTCCTCATCGAGAACGGCCTTCGCGATAGGATCATCCTCAGGGTCGACGGCGGACTCAGGACCGGTAAGGATATTGTCTTGGCCGCACTCTTCGGAGCGGAGGAGTTCGGCTTCGGTACTGCAACTATGATCTCAATGGGCTGCATTATGGCACGTCAATGTCATATGAACAACTGTCCGACTGGCATCGCTACACAAGACGAACGTCTAAGGGCAAAGTTCCGTGGCACACCAGAAGGAGTTATTGCATATTACAGGGCTCTTGCGCGTGATGTCCGGGTGATTCTCGCCGAAATGGGATTTCGCAGCATCGGAGATATAGTCGGCAGGACAGATCTTGTCACTATTGAACCTGACGACCGTTATCCCGGCTCACGACGGATGAAACTTATGCCTCTGCTCCAGCCGCCTACTGAAGGCCGGCCGCGCATGAGTTCTGGAAAAAGAAACGACAACCCGTCGCCATCTCTGAATGACAGGCTTGCCTCAGAACTAGCAGCTTTCATTGAGCGTAATGAACCGGTTAGCAGGGAATACAATATCAGCAATACGGACCGGAGCGTGCCGGTGCGTCTCTCATACTATGTTTCAAAGCATCACGGAACAGCGGGCCTCCCCAACGATACTATAAGGCTCGTATTCAGAGGCACGGCAGGCCAGAGTTTTGGTGCTTTCAACCACAATGGAATCACGGTCAAGCTTATCGGAGACGCCAACGATTACGCCGGTAAAGGCATGTATGGCGGAGTAATCGTCCTTATGCCCGCCACTGGGCTTAATAATCCTCACCAGCATGTGATTGTCGGCAATACAGTCCTCTACGGGGCTACAGGCGGTTATTTCTTCGCCGCAGGCAAAGCGGGCGAGCGATTTGGAGTGCGAAACAGTGGGGCAGTAGCAGTTGTGGAAGGCACGGGGCAACATTGCTGCGAATACATGACGCGAGGTGAAGTGGCGGTGTTGGGTGATACTGGTATCAATATAGGCGCCGGAATGACTGGTGGAGTGATCTACATAATCGACCGCGACGCCACGCTGCATGGCCGCATTAACAGCGCATATGTGCAGGCTGTTGTGCTTGATGAGCGTGATAAGTCACGTCTGATGACCCTGATAGACCTACATTACCGGCATACCGGAAGTCAGTTGGCGAGTGAGATTCTTTCGGACTTCGCAAGGCAAGTGAAAAGCTTTAAAAAAGTGGCTCCGAAATGATGAGAGTATAGGCAGCTTTGAAAAGAACATGAAAAAAATATCTTTCCGACTGAGGAGCGGTTCAGAAATGCTGGACGTCGAAAATCAGGAAGACAGGAAGTTCTGAAGAAAAGGGAAGATGCAAAAATAGACATCGAGGTGGAAAATGGACAAGAAAGAAGTTATGGCTGAGATCATCAAAAGGTTAAAAAAGGAGTATCCCGTGCTCAAGTCAGCCCTCAATTTTGGCAGCCCCTTCGAGCTACTTGCTGCCACGATCCTGTCGGCGCAGACGACTGACGTTCATGTCAATAAGGTGACTGAAACCCTCTTCAAGAAGTTTAAAACTGCGAAGGATTTCGCAAATGCTGACCTTCAGACACTTGAAAAGAACGTGAGCTCAATAAACTTTTATAGAAACAAGGCTCGGAATATACAAAATGCAGCTAGGATCATAATCGAAAAATTTGATGGAGACGTGCCGCGGACGATGGACGATCTCATCAGTCTGCCGGGCGTAGCGAGAAAAACGGCGAATATCGTTCTCTACAATGTATTCGGTATCACCGAAGGCATCGCAGTAGATACCCATGTAATGCGTCTTGCGGGCAGGCTTGGGCTTACAAAAAATGAAAACCCGGTCAAGATCGAAAAAGACCTCATGGAGATTGTCCCGAAAAAAGAATGGGGCAACATAACCCATCTGCTAATTTTCCATGGCAGGAATATATGCCAGGCCAAGAAGCCGATGCATAAAGATTGTGTCCTCTTCGACATATGCCCATCAAGAAATGTATGAATGAAGTTAAGGAGTGTGTATAACATTATCTCCGACACACCGATATAATAGCTTTAAGGAAACGTTAACTTTTCTGAAATGGGCGACATTGTATCGGCGCCTTCAGCCATGAAGATGATATGGGTCTTGATGGCGTCGTAATGCTGAATACTATACGTAGTTTCGATTGGGACATACCGATGATAATTATTAGTGCATATGCAACTGGTTTGGCTGCTGCCGATGTGATGGCAACTGGGCCTCCGATTCCATTGTTAACCCATTCCTGATGGACTAGTTCCTTGTTCCAGGCAGTAGGCACTGCGTTAGGGGACACTTCAAGCGCTAAGTCAAAATGCTCAGGTAATATCTGGAGAATAAGCTATGACTTCTGAGCGTCTGTGAAGAGAAATAAAGAAGTTTTGCGTTTATCTTTTCCCCCGTAGGCGAGGAAGAAGCTGAGGGACTTTTTTCTGATATTTGAGGTAGGACTCTCCGAAGCGCCGTAGGAGTTCTCTTTCTTCGAGCGGGATGATAAATATGCTCACCACGACGCAATCGACAAGCGTCAACAACCCGGTGGCAATAACTCCGGTAAATAGAAATACCCCCAAAAACATCATTGTGTGGGCAAGGTAAGTTGGATGTCGCACAACTGCAAAAGGGCCTTTGTCGATGAGAACAGATTTTTCCGGGGTTATTATCTCAGGGATGCCTATGAGACCGCGAGGTGACAGGAGTGCACCGGTCCAGATATGGAGCGTGGAACCTGCTGTAAGAATCAGCAGTCCGGCAAAGGAAAGAAGTCGAGGTATTTCTACTATGTAGTCAAATACAAGGCCACGGTGCTTGAAGATTACATAGGCGAACGGCATCCAGAGAATCAGAGCAAGCAGGTAAGTCGTTCGACCAACTCTCTTTAATACTCCGGGCATTAGATGTACTGGAATCCAGAAAAGTGGAATCACTGGCCATAGCATTATCGCAGCAAGCGCTAGAAGAAGCTTCATAGGATAAGTATAACGAGATCAGATGAAAGCATACTTTGGAAAGCAGGCATTGTTGACGGGTGCCACTACTTAGACAGAGACTATTTTTGCTTTTACCTTCAAGAAATATTTTATAATTGAGCATAAATGTATAATGTCAAGTTCGCTGAACTTCGCCCGGAACTGAATGGAGCATGGGACGGCCCCCAGTGGATTCAGGCCGAGACGCTGGATCTTATTTGTTATCGTCCTGAGGGTAGCGATCATAGACCTAAGACATCCGTCAGGCTTCTCTATCACACGGACTGCATATTCGGGATATTTCGCGTTGAAGACAGGTATGTCCACTCGGTGCGAACACACTATGGCGAGTCGGTTTACAAGGACAGCTGTGTTGAATTTTTCGTGAAGCCTAAGCCTGACAAGGGCTATTTCAATTTCGAGTTCAATTGCGGCGGGACATTACTTTGCAGCTATATTACCGACCCGGTAAGGACCATCGGTGGCTTCAGAAAATTTACCTGTGTTCCGGAAGAGGATGGACGGCTCGTCATAGTAAATCATTCGTTGCCTAATGTCGTAGACCCTGAAATTGCCAATTCAGTGACATGGACACTGGAATTTATCATCCCATTAGAATTGCTCGAAAAATATGTCGGAGTGCTTGGCAACATGCAGGGCAGCCAATGGAAGGCAAACTTCTACAAATGCGGCGATGAAACATCCCATCCGCACTGGATCTCTTGGCAGCCTGTCACAAGATTAAATTTCCATATGCCAGAGTGCTTCGGGACTATAAGTTTTCTTTAATTAGACTGTTACTCAAAAATAACATATCGCTTAATCTTTTCGAGTCTTTTTCCTTTTACACCAAGGTCTTCAGGTCGGGTAATCCTGCCCAATTTGCGGATCGAAAGGAGGCCATTGACCGTATCTGGTCCGAGACCTGGAACCCGCAGCAGGGTTTTCTTGTCTGCCTTGTTGATCATGACCGGGAAGACCTCCGGGTGACTATCGGCCCAGATCTCTTTTGGGTCTTTGCTCAGACTAAGGTTTCCGTTTTTGTCGAGAGGAATTTCATCCGCGCCAAAGCCGTACCTACGCAGAAGAAAATCAACTTGGTATAAGCGGTGTTCCCGCATGAATCGTTCATTCGGGCTTGTCAGGAATTGGCGTTCTCCTGGGATGTCAGGGACCCCCAACCCTTTTTGATAAGCCGAGAAGTATATTCTCTTAAAGTTCAGATTAGTGTAAAGCGATGACATAGACTGTACAATCTCGCTGTCGCTCTCATTCGAAGCCCCAACAATGAATTGAGTGGTGCATTTGACCCTGGAAAATTTCATGCCCTTACCAGTCAGTCTGCCCATCAGCTTTATCTGATGAAGTATGTCATTATCGTAATCTTTGCCTGAAGACAGAGCTGCAGAGTGTTTCTTGCTCGGAGTTTCTATATTCAGCGAGACGGCAGTTGCAAGTGAAATAGCCTCTTCTACCGCTGCATCTGATGCGCCAGGAATTATCTTGAGGTGTATGTATCCCCTATATTGATGCTTTTTCCTCAGGAGGCGCGCGACCGTGTTTATCTTATCCATTGTATGATCGGCATTACCGATAACACCTGAACTCAGGAAGAGACCGAAGGCCTTCTTTCTCATGATATAGTCAAGAAAGAGATTAATTACCTCTTCAGGCTGCAACGTACAGCGCTTTACATCGGCTTCACAGCGCAGGGGGCAATATTTGCAATCGTTCGAGCAGGCGTTGGACAGTAGGGTCTTCAGTAGAACCGAATAGCCACCATGGGGCAGTGTGACAGGATAGAGCCAGGTGCCGTTGGTACCGCGTTTCCTGTGTTCATCCTTACTGGTTCCGCATGCGCATGCAAGATCGTATTTGGAATCCTGTGACAGGATTTCGAGTTTTTCGATCGTATTCATGGGTGGCATTGACCTAGAAGATTATATCACGATTGTTTAGCAGTGCGGAAGAGCTGTAAGGCATCCTTTTGTCCAGCTGATGTTTATTCTTTTTTGAAAAGTGCAACTGCTGTCGGCGTTAATAAAATTCTCTGATTGCTTCCTCGAGCTTCGTCATGTCTATAGACTGCTCCTGTCTGGCGAGCGGTTCTTCGCTGATAAAGGGAATCCCTTCTTCGAAAGTCCTGCGCGGGTTTCTGTAAATGATGCCTAGCGGTATTCGATCTCCCCATTCGAGAGCTCTTTGAAAGGCTCCAATCCGGTCTTCAGGATTGTGATCAGCTTCTATGTGGTATACCCTCTGCCTATACCAATCGTATGTATTCACTTTGTTGAAGCTCACGCAAGGCTGGAAAATATCTACAAGTGAGAACCCTTTATGTAGAATTGCAGCCTTGATTGTCTGTTTCAGGTGTTCGACGTCTCCCGAAAAGGTACGCGCTACGAAACTGCAGTCCATCGCCACGGCAAGTACCATCGGATTCAAGGGCTCAGACAGTACCCCGAAGGGAAGGTTTTTTGTATGCGTGCCTTCGAGTGTAGTGGGAGATGCCTGTCCCTTTGTGAGTCCGTAGACTTGGTTATCATGAACGAAGAGTTTAACGTTAACGTTCCTTCTCATGGCATGGAGCAGGTGGTTTCCCCCTTCGCCGTAACAATCTCCGTCACCGGCTACCGCTATGACGATCTGTTCGCTGTTTACCAGTTTGAGCGCGGTTGCAACCGGTAGCGTCCGACCATGGAGTCCATTGAAAGTATTGCATTTCAAATAGTGGGGAAATTTCCCGGACTGTCCTATCCCAGATACGATAGAGAATTGATGAGGCTCGATATCAAGTTCGACTATGGCCTCCTTGAAGACCGTGAGGATTCCGAAATTGCCACACCCAGGACACCAAGCAGTTGTCTGTCTTTTATACTCGTCCAAGGAACCCATTTATCTCTCCCGTCAATTCTTCCAACATGAAAGGCCGCCCATCAAATCGGTTGATCGATTTGGTAAATGCATATCCGGTCTCGGCTCTCATCAGCCGTGCAAACTGACCGGTCGCATTATTTTCAATGCAGATAGTTATTTGAGCCCGGCTCAGTATTTTCAGGTAATCCATTTGCTCTGTAGACGGAAAAGGAAAGATTTCACCGAAATTGAGCATGGCAATCTCATGATCAATAGAAAGTGTATCTACTGCCTCTTTTACGAGCCCGTATGATGACCCCCAGCATGCAAGCACGACGCGGGCTTTTTCGCTTCCATAAAGCAGAGGTGGGGCAATCTCTCTTTGGATGAGCGGCATTTTCCCGAACAAACGTTTGTTGACCATCTTCTTTCTTGTCTCAGCATCTTCTACGATATGTCCTTTCTCGTCATGCTCATCACTGTCTGTGACAACGACATGACGAGAATGGCCGGGCACACCAAGAGGAGATACCCCGGTTTCAGTATATCTATGACGCCAGTAATCCTTAATGCCCGCGAAAGTTTCACCTCTCAGCCGATAGTCGCGATAGACAGTCCTGGTTAGATCGAAGGCATCATATGTCCATTGGCAATCTCCGAGGTATTGATCAAATAGCAAGATGACAGGTATTTGATATTTTTCTGCGAGATCGAAGGCCTTGTTGGTGGCATGGAATGCTTGCTCCGGCGTGCCGGGTGCAAGTATTACCCTGGGGAACTCGCCATGTGCCGCGTAAAGAGCAAACTGGAGATCCCCTTGCTCGGTCCTTGTCGGCAATCCTGTTGCGGGACCCGGTCTTTGGCCAAGAGCTATGACAACTGGTGTTTCAGTCATGGCGGCCAAGGAGAGCCCTTCGACCATAAGGGCGAATCCGCCGCCGGAAGTTCCGGTCATTGCTCTGACGCCGCCGAATGAAGCCCCAAGGGCCATGTTTATTGCGGCAATTTCGTCTTCCGCCTGTTCAACTATAATTCCAAATCCGGCAGCATGGCCTGCGATATAATTCATAATGCCGGTGGCTGGGGTCATTGGATAAGCTGCATAAAACTTAAGTCCTGAAGCAATGGCACCGAGGGCGATAGCTTCTGCCCCGCTGATGAGCATTTTAGGTTTAGCCAACGGTGCCAGGACAAAAGAACAGCGAGCGCAATGTATTTTGGCATATTTGTATCCTGCGGATGCCGCATTTATATTCGCTTGGACGACCTCATCGCCTTTCTTCTTAAAGCTATCGCGGATGACATCGAAGAGGACATCCGTATCCATGCCGATCATTCCAAGCACAGCGCCTGTAGCAACAGTATTCCCCATGAGTTTGCTGCCGCCATGCTCCGTTGCAAGACTCTCAAAGGGTATGTCGAAGAATTGCGGACCATCATGTGTCTCCTTGAGTGTCAGTGAGTCATAGAGGATTTGTCCCCATTCGTATAGTTCTGCTGCGTGATATAGAACAGTCTCCTTATCCAGAGCGATAATAATGTCGATCCTTTCACGGGAGGACATTATCGGCCTGTCCGAAAAGCGTATCTGGTAGAAGTTGTGTCCGCCCCTGATGCGTGATTCGTAATCTTGATGGGAAAAGACATAATAACCTGACCGTGTGAAGACTTTGGCAAGTGCATCGCCTATAGTCTGCAATCCGTGGCCTGCGGCTCCTCCGATCTTTACAGTATAATCCAAAATACTTCCTTTCAGCTGCTACTTAATAACAGCGGCAAAGATTCTCTTAACAAAAATATATTCATAAAGAAGCTAGGCGACAAGAGTATGTCGGTGATGATGAGCAAAAAAGTGAAAATCTTGATAGGTACAGGAATATCTGTTGCCTAATCCGGATGGGAGGAATGCGCCAGGTCTTTATAATGCATTAAGAATCTGCATTCAGTGAGAAATTGTTAAGATTGTCAAGGAGGGAAATCCTGCTCGTGATTGAATGTTTTGGTACTAAAACTTTCAAAAGTAGCGTTATAAGACCTTCTGTACACGCCCTCAATGTGGATTTAAAAGTTCATTGCATCGGTAAGATGGATTATGCGTGACTCAGCACAGGAGAAAGGTGGCGTCTTCTGCGATCGTAAACAACCTTGTTCCGACCCGATTTCTTGGCTAAATAGAGTGCATTATCGGCACGTTGTATCGTGGCCATTGGATCTTCATCCAAGGATGATATCGTAGCAATGCCGATGCTGACGGATATCTGGATATCGGTTTCATTATAGCGAAACTTATTTTCGGCAAGCCTCTTGCGAAGCCTGTCAAGCGGCAGGGATGCATGGCTTCCCTGCGTATCTGGTAGTAGTACTAGGAACTCTTCACCTCCGAACCTTAATACTATATCGCACTCTCTGAGGCCAGCCTTGATGGTCGAGGCGATATGCGTCAAGACTACATCGCCTACAAGGTGCCCGTGGGTGTCGTTGATATTCTTGAAATGGTCGACATCGACCATGGCTATTGACAGCTTGGAGCCGTTTCTTTTGGCCCGAGCAAATTCCTCGTTTAGCCGTACAAGGCCTGCGCGGCGGTTATAGACTTTGGTCAAATCATCGTAGATGTACTCATTTTGCATCGAAGCATAAGACGTAGTAAGAGACGATTCGGTCTTGCGTACGAAAAAGCCATTTATGAAGTAAAAGTTCGCTCCGCAAAGTAGCATTCCACCCAAGGCGGTAATGATGGCGACATCGGAAGTCTCGACTCCGATCCAGAGCAGGACTATGGGGATAATCAGGCTGAAAAAAAGCATGTTGATGAATATCATGCGTTTCAGATACTTTGCAATGTCATTGATTATCGATTTGAAGCCCATGTGCCCCCCTCTATAGTTACTGTTCACATATTGAGCAAAAAGTATGCCAAACATGATAATAGCTTGATAACAAGGTAAAATTATATGGGAGCTGTATCGAGAGGCCGAACAAATGTCATTATTTTGGCGTGAGATATGGCATAATTTTCCAGACCGGCAAAAATTTCCGTCAAATTATAAACTTTCCTCCTGCAGCCAAATCTTCAAGTGCAGTT
Source organism: uncultured Nitrospiraceae bacterium (assembly GCA_963736105.1). Taxonomy (GTDB): domain Bacteria; phylum Nitrospirota; class Thermodesulfovibrionia; order Thermodesulfovibrionales; family Dissulfurispiraceae; genus Fen-1308. The sequence continues at coordinate 621,900 of CAVTNL010000002.1, forward strand.
CTATCTAAGATCTTCAATTTTCTCCCCTGCACGGAGATAACCTCCTGTGCGCTCATCTTGCCGAGTATTCGAGAGAGAGTCTCGGGTATAGTGCCGAGGAGGCTCGCGAGCTGTCCTTTTGTAATGTCAAGCTCGACATTATTAGACTGGCTCCCGCCACTTAGGTAAAGTATGTAAGCGGCAAGCCTGCCGGGTACCTCCTTCAGTGATAGTTCCTCAACAAGGCGCGTCATCTGTCTCAGTCTTCTTGAAAGCTCTGCAAGCATGTTCATAGCCAATGAGGGGTCGGTTTTGATCTGGGCAAGGAATGCTGTCCTCGGGAAGAAGAATATGCGGCTTTTTTCGATAGCCTCGGCATTGGCTGGAAACCGATCACCTGCAAACATCGGCACCTCGCCAAAAGATTCCCCAGGGTTGACGAAGTGAAGGATCTGTTCTTTCCCTTCTGCAGAAATTTTGAATATCTTTACCCTGCCTTGTACTAGCACGAAAAAGCCCTCGGCAGCCTCACCTTCGGAAAGCACTGTCTGGCCGCGGTCGAATATTTGGTCAGCCATCGAGTTGACGACCTCATTGAGTTGCTCTCTGGGGAGGCCCTTGAAAAGCGCTATATGCGCAACCATTTGCCCGAGTTCCATCCTTTTATCCTTGCGCGGTTCACCTGTTCTTTAAGTCGTGGAGAAAGCGCAGTCCTTTCTGCTAATAGAGTTTTAGCACGCTCTAAGAGCGTGAGTTTCGTGTATTATGCTTCACAGACTAACTCACTTTCAATGCTGGAAAGAGCAAAAAGCCCTTTAGCCGTCCGCCTCTAATGAAGTATACGCGGCCCAGCTATTCAACCTTATCCGACTGCCGGAATCCTAAAGAATATCACGGTGCCGTGCGTCTTATGTGGGAACGTTCTCCCTCACATAGCTTGGGTTACACTTACGGACCTGCCTTGCGGTGTGGGCATTGCCGAGTCTTGCTTGCATTGTACCATCTGCGGCCTTTAAGCCGGGGTTGTTGAGGGGTACAGTTTTCAATATCAGTTATTTATTTTGATTTAAGTCAAAAGCTATTTCCAGTTATATAAGATAAACTAAATTCAATGATCAATTACCCATTATATGTTGGCGGAGTTAGCGGAGGCAAGTTATGAGATGGACAAAAGAGGCTGAAGATGCGGTCGCGCGCGTACCTTTCTTTGTTCGCAAGCGGGTAAGAAACCGGGTTGAGGAAGAGGCTACACGGCATGGAAGCCAAGAGGTGACTATTAAGCATGTTGGAATCTGCCAGAATCGGTATTTGAGCAATATGGAAGAAGAGGTAGCAGGATTCCAAGTCGAGACCTGTTTTGGGTCTGCGGGCTGTCCAAACCGTGCTGTAAACGATGAAGGAATTGCCGAGCAAATCGAGGTGTTGTTGGGCGGGAAGAATCTGAGGGCTTTACTTAAGGAAAGGGTAAAAGGTCCACTCAAGTTGCATCATGAATTCAGGGTTTCCATTGCGGATTGTCCTAACGCCTGTTCACGACCACAGATTGCGGACATAGGCCTTATCGGTGCGAGCATGCCCGTCGTCGCCAACTCTCTCTGCGACGGCTGTTTAGCTTGTCTACATGCCTGTGGGGAAGGGGCAATAAATTTACAGGATGCCGAAAGGGGGCCGGTCATCGATTATGACAAATGCCTTAAATGCGGAAAGTGCTGCAGGGTCTGCCCATCCGGTACACTTCGGGATGGGCAACGAGGCTGGCGAATCCTCATAGGCGGAAAGCTCGGAAGGCATCCCAAGCTCGGAATGGAGTTGTGCGGAATCTTTTCAAGGGATGAAACACTCATAGTGATTGAAAAAGCAGTCGATTATTATATGGCGCATTCTGTGAAAGGTGAGAGGTTCGGCGAAGTAATCGATCGTTCTGGATTGGAAGTGGTAGAAGTCTTATTGGAAAAATGAATATTCTTGATCTAAGTCAAGGCGTAATCAGCCTGACTGCTTTAAACTTGAAATAACAGCAAATAACTTAGGAGGACAAAATGAAAGCACTCAGGAAAATAATCGAGATCGATGAGAACCTCTGCAATGGATGCGGAGAATGCGTGCCGAACTGCGCTGAAGGAGCCTTAAAAATAATCGACGGCAAGGCGCGGATGATATCTGAAATATATTGTGACGGATTGGGCGCCTGCCTCGGACATTGCCCCCAGGGCGCATTGAATATTGTAGAGAGGGAAGCCGAAGAGTTCAATGAAGCAGCGGTAGAGCATTTGTTAAAAGAGATAGAGCAGCAGAAAGAGGTCACGGCTCCGGTACACTCAGGTTGTCCTAGCAGCAGGCTGCATACCTTTTCTTCTCCTTGTCAGGAGGCAAACAAACCGGTCAGCCACGGGAAAGCTGCTTCCGCCCTCACTCACTGGCCAGTTCAAATAAGGCTGGTGCCGCCTACGGCACCTTTTCTTAAAGGGGCGCACCTGCTCGTGGCTGCTGATTGCACCGCTTATTCGTATGCAGGTTTTCATGGCGACCTGCTGGAAGGCAAGGCCCTGATGATAGGTTGTCCAAAATTCGACGATGCTGACGCATATGTGAGCAAATTTGTAGAAATATTCAAAAATGCTGATATCAAGAAAGTCACTGTTGCAGTAATGGAAGTCCCTTGCTGCTCGAAGTTGCCTATGATTGTCAGGAAGGCGATAGAGATATCCGGTAGTGATGTGCCGATGGAAGAAGTAATAATAGGTATCAGGGGAGAGGTCCTGAAAAGAATTCAGCACCCGACTTTTAGTGGTGCGAACAAGTGAGTTGAAGTACTATAGATTATGAAAATAATTCGTGCAGCATTCTGCCTGTATTTGTTGGAATATTAACAAACCGTTTGAGTTCGCCGTTTGATGGGACTGGAAGCAGGATACTGGACAAAGGATGCAATATGCAACTGGTTGCATGCTTATGTGTAGTTGCACGACTTGAACCGACGGACGCTGGATTATTAGGTCTTGCCTGTTCTTGTTCATTGCACCAGTAATCGAGACCGGTGATAATCTCTCCGGTCGTTTGCTTCCAACTTGCGAATTGATGTTTTTTAGGAACGGAAAACGCTGAAGACACCTTGTTTCTACCAGTAATATTGGTCATTGTAATTTGATATAATCTGGCTTTTCACACTTGTAACCTTTCTCTTGTCTTGCTCGTCTCTAATGTATAGAAGATGTATTTTTAAAGGAGGAAATGTAATGGGCGGGTTAAGTCGTTTTTCATCATTGGCCGTTGTAGCGTCACTAACATTGCTGCTTGGAGGCGGCATGGTTTCCAATGTTTATGCGGAGGGTGACCAAGACGGTAGCCATAAACAGGCAGAACAGTGGAAGCATGGCAAACATTTTGAGCAATGCATGCATGGTAGACATCACGAGCGGATGTTCAAGGGGCTCAATTTCACCAAGGCTCAAAAAGAACAGGTGAAAACCATCATGAAGGGACATCGCAAAGAGTTTATGGAAGGTAAAATTGCAGTTCTCCAAGCCAGACAGAACCTCATGGCGGCAGCCACCAGCGGCACATTTGATGAGTCCGCCGTGCAAAGGGCGTACAGCAATATGTCATCGGCACAGGAGAAAATGATCATTTTACATGCAAAAGTCTTCGGCGAGATAATGCCGATTCTTACACCAGAACAGCAGGCTGTGGTTCAAGGCAGACTTGCCAAGTCGAAGCTTCACATGCAAAAGGTCATCACAAAGCTCCAGTCTAAGCTCGAAATGCCGACTAAGTGATTGATGCACGCCCAGCCAGCAGGAACAACAATGATGGGGTGGCATATATAGTCATCCCATTACACTCGGGTATATAGGGTAAAAGGATTCTAAGTGGCATGGAAAAGGCTTTGAAACATTCGTATCGAGACAACAGCTAAGAAGTAAGGGGTAATAATTCACGATATTCCTCTGCTTTTATCATTGTTGTGGATGGTGACTATTACAGAAAGATAAACCATAGTATAAATAAAATAGCAAGGCAGAAAATTAAACAGTACATTACCGTTCCGAGGATGTCGTTGTGAAAATAAGTATGGTTTTTATCACGGCAGTGATATTGATAATCGGCTCAATGAGTATGTCCCCTCTAAATGCTGACGCTAGAGGTTGGCATGGCGGATATTATGGAGGATGGGGACATGGAGGCACAAGCTGGACCTTAGGGATAAATTTAGGCGGATGGGGATACTGATGGGGTGCTCCGTACTATCCATATTATTCATACCCGTACTATTCCCATCCATACTACCCTGACTATCCACTATAATAATCCAGGCACGGTCATCCAACAACAAGCGCCGGCTTATCAGTAACCGATGCTGCCACCGGAGGAGCAGAGTTACTGGTATTTTTGCACAGAACCCAAAGGCTGCTATCCTTATGTTAAAGGATGCCCATCAGGCTGGCTGAGAGTCGTCCCATCTTCAAGGCCATCTGATTATTAACGGATAAGAAATATTGACGGAATTCTTCAAAACAGGAGGAAGGGATGATAAACAAGCGACAAGCCATCAGTCTGATTCTGGTGTTTTCACTGCTGTTTACTTTAAGCGGATGTGCGACTATGCCACCTGGTCCGAGTGTGAGCGTTATGCCCCCGCCTGGAAAGTCGTTTGATGAATTCAGGGCTGATGACGCTATCTGCAGACAGTGGGCAGCGCAACAGACAGGGCAGACCGCTCAGGACGCGGCGAATCAGAGTGCTGTAAAAAGTGCAGCCCTCGGGACTATTTTAACTGCCGGGTTAGGAGCTGTTATCGGTGCCGCAGTGGGTCACTGGGGAACAGGGGCAGCCATAGGCGCAGCAAGCGGACTTCTTTTGGGAACAGCGGCAGGTGCGGGTGCCAGTCAGGCATCGGGATACGCCGTTCAACGGCGCTACGACGTTGCGTATATGCAATGTATGTACGCCAAAGGGAATCTTCTTCCCGGGATGACAGTTGCACCGGTTCGTCGTCGTTATAGCGCGCCGCCACCGCCACCGGATTATGCTCCTGAATCGTCAGATAATGTACCGCCTGACTACAAGCCTGGTAACGGTAAATAGCATGCAATATTGCATTTGTGATACTGGAGAGGGGATCTGTGGTTTGAAAGTGAAATTTCAAATCATATCGTGTAAATTACCCTTACAAGGAAGTATTGATTATTAGGTGGCTACAACATTTATCGATTAGATTGCGGTCCCTTAGGAGGGGAAGAAATATTGCTACAAGGGCTGGATTGCTTGAATTTGCTGAAGTGAAAGTTAACATCCGCTCTGAAAATGACGCACTGGTAAAGTTCTTACTTTGAGAATTTATGGTGCAGGTACCGAGACTCGAACTCGGACAGGGGATCCCACCAGATCCTAAGTCTGGCGCGTCTACCAGTTCCGCCATACCTGCATTGATCATGTTAACACATTTCTTTTGTGGTGTGCATTTAGCTGGCTGGATTGTAACGCATTGCGCCGGTGAGCGCACCTCAGATACATCGTAAATGCCGATACATTCCGAAGTCGAAGTTGTGGCGGTGTTGAAGAATATTATCCCTGCCTCGGGCTTGTAGCACTTCTTCATGCGATATCTTACATCGAGAAGATATTTGGCCAGTATCAAAGGCGGATATCAGCAAAATATCCACAACCTGTGACCATGAGTGCAATCTTATCCGCTCACTGACACGTTTGCAGAATTGGTGAAAGGCATCTTTTTAATGTATGCTGATTTTGGTAGAATAAATCATGCGAATGAAATGGATAAACTTTACCCACAAGGGAATTATTGCTCTACTTATCATAGTGATTATTTTGTGTACTAACACTGTATCTGCTGAAAGGAGTTTGCTTCCTCCTCACCAGGATGATCAACTTAACTCTCTTATCAAAAAGAGGATAACCGAATGGAAGGACCCCTCAAAAAGAATTGTTAGGGGCGAGAGAATCTATGCCGCAGTTCTGGTGGAAAGCTTCTATAAGGGAAGAAACTATCAGCCTGCATGGAGCCAGAATGGACATCTGGTGCAGGTTGAGACACTTCTAAGGGCCATTGAGGATGCATATGGCGATGGGCTGTCCCCCGATTATTACCATCTCACCCGCATAAGAGCTCTTGTGGATAAGTTGGTGCAAGAACCAGCTCCTGACTCCAATCAACTATCTGAGTTGGACATTCTCCTCACAGATGCATTTCTAACTCTAGGTTGTCACCTGTCCGCTGGGTGTGTAAACCCGGTGACTATTGAAACAGAATGGTTTGCAAAGAGCCTCAAGGTGGACGTCTCCTCTGTTCTTGAACAAGCACTCAAGAAAAAACAAATACGGGAAGCCTTGATGGAACTCCGCCCTCAAAAGGACATTTACAGCAGACTTAGGCTGGCCCTTGCGCGGTACAGGGAACTTTCCTCAAGGGCTGATTGGCCATCGGTTTCAGCCGGACCCAGCTTGAAGAAAGGTTCCAAGTCTGAAAGAGTTGTGGAATTGAGAAGGCGGCTTGCCGCCTCAGGTGATATGTCTGCCGATGAGACAACGGTCGGGAATTCTTTTGATGAGAAAGTGGAACAGTCGGTAATCATCTTTCAGAAACGCCATGGGCTCAAACCCGATGGCGTCGTCGGCCGCGACACGCTCAATGCCCTCAATGTTCCCCTGAAGCAGCGGATTCGTCAAATGGAATTGAACATGGAACGGCTACGCTGGATATTGGGCAATATCGAGGATCGGTTTATCGTCGTCAATATTGCAAATTTCCGGCTGGACGTCATTGAACATGACAAGTCGGTTCTCTCGATGAAAGTAGTAGTGGGGAAGCCTTACCTGCGTACCCCCATATTTACGGCTAAGATGACTTACCTTGTAATCAATCCCGTATGGAATATCCCCGACAGCATTGCGCGGAAGGAGATACTGAAGAAAATAGCGCAAAATCCTCATTATCTTGCCGAACAAAATATTAAGACCTTAAAGAGGTCAAATGCTACGGGCAAGGCGTTACCATATCGGTTTCAACAGGAACCTGGACCGCTGAATGCACTGGGGACCATTAAGTTTATGTTTCCAAATGAATACGATGTTTACCTCCATGACACACCCGCTAAGAGGTTGTTCTCTGAGAATGTGCGTACCTTCAGTCATGGGTGCACTCGCATTGAAAAACCGCTTGAACTAGCTGAGTATCTGTTACGAGATGACCCTCGCTGGTCGCAGCAGGAATTGCTGGCAGCCATAGAGAAGGGTACTGAGCAAATCGTCCAGATACTCCATCCACTGAACGTTCACATCCTTTATCTCACGGCTTGGGTTGATGAGAGTGGCATTGTTCAGTTTAGAGATGATATCTATGGAAGGGACAAAAGGCTTGATGAGGCATTGCGCCAGAAGCCGTCTCTTCGATAAGAGCGATTAACTTTACTAAGAAGCGCCATAACCCCCATGCCTTTAAGCAAAGTGATATAAAGCATAACTATCATATGATCCGACTCCCTGTGGTGGTAGGGCCAAGTGGTCTGCCAGTACCACAAAGGGGAGAGATAATCTCTGGCAGCGAGCACCGGGTATATCTAAATCACACCGCGAGTAGGTTAAGCCAGAGCATCGGTTTTGCTTTGGGTCTCGATAAGAGGCTGCACAGGAGAATCTGAAAGATATCTGGGCGAGAACGAGCTGGTCGGACTTCGGGCCTGTAAAGACCTGAAAGAGCTGTCAGTTAGCCCAAGATGGTTTCTCCAAGAATCCCTTGGCTTTAGCCAAGGGAACATCAATCTTATAAAGTGGCAGTCCCAGTCGCTTTTTATTATTTCAAAAACTTTTCTTCTGACAAACTTAATCGTGTCGGTCTTCATCGCTAGTCAACCTCTTGTCATAGGCGCTTACTACAGCACTGATGGTTCCGTAGAAGGCGTCTTTCCCAAACAGATCGGTAAGCTCATACCTGTCCAACTCGGACTTGACGAGGTCAATAACATCGCAGAACACAAGCCGGATTCCCTGGCTCTTCAGGATGTCGTGAATCTCGCGAAGGGTTGATGCAGCAGTAAAGTCCACGTCAGCTATGGCTGACGCCTCTATACAGAACCAGACCAGAGGGGGCTGTGCACCGTTTGCGAGGTTGACAACCTGTTCGAAAAGTTGTTGTGCATTTGCGTAGTACATTGTGTGGGCGAAGCCATACACCATAAGACCGGGCCGAACTTGCTCCGGAGTGGTTACCTGCAGAAATCGCCAACCGCCCGTCTTGTCAGGTACAACTATGACGTTTTTAGATCGGTAGCTCCGCCGCACGTGCTCTATGAGTGACAGCACCATCGCAAGAATAATTCCCTGCTGGACGCCGACGAAGATCACCACAACGGCAGTAATCAGCGCCACCCAGAATTCAGACGGGCGCTGGATCCAGATCTTACGCATCCCCTTGAGGTCAATCAATTCCACCCCAAGCAGGAAGACCACTGCTGAGAGGACGGCATTAGGCATTTTAGCCAGCGGACCTGTAAGGAACAACAGCACGAGTAGGACTATGAGGCTCGTGGTGATCTGAGCTAACTGACTGCGTCCTCCAGAACTGACGACCATCTGGGTCTTTGTAGGGCTTCCGTTTACCACGAATGTTCCGGATAACCCAGCCCCGAGGTTGGCTAGGCTCAGGCCGATCAGATCTACATCTTCGCTAAAGCGCTCATTGTAGCGCGCAGCGTAAGCCCGCGAGGTAGCTGCGCTTTGGGCCAGAATGACTACAAACATAGAAAATGATGCGGGAAGCAACTTCATGATGAGGCCCTTTTCCCAGTGGACGTCTGGCAGACCTATCTTTGGCAGGCCGCTTGGGATATTGCCAAGCACCTGTACTCCATGAGCTTCGAGATTGAACAGCGAGCTGACGATAGTGGCTCCGACAACAGCCATTAGGGCACCCGGGATTTCTTTCGAGATCCTCTTTGACAAGACAATGAGCGCGAGCACGGTGAGAGAAATAGCCAGAGCGTAAAAATTAGTGTGATCGATCTGCTGCAGATCATCTATCATCTTGCTGATCGGCTGACTGTGTCGACCTCCAGGAAGACCGAACATCCCTGAGATCTCACCGACGGCCACCTGAACGCCAACGCCGGTCAGGAAGCCTACGAGTACGGTGCGCGAAAGGAAATCTGCGAGAAACCCTAGGCGAATTATGCGAGCTATGATCAGGAAAACTGCTGACAGTAACGCGAGGACACCCGCAAGTGCAAGCCACTCAGCCGACCCTGATGCAGCCATGCCGGTGAGAGTCCCTGCCAGGATGGCTGCTGTTGCAGAATCGGCACCTACCACTAGGTGTCGGGATGACCCGAATAACGCGAAAAGAGTCATAGGAATAAGGACAGTGTAAAGCCCCGTGATCACCGGAGTACCCGCTATCTTGGTGTAGCCCATTACTTCAGGGATGGCGAGGGCAGCCAGTGTGAGGCCGGCCATGATATCTGTCGAAACCTCGGCACCTTTGATAGGAAGAATTCCCTGAAAGATGGGCAACCATATGCCTTTTTTCCTTGTACTAGCTTTTGTCATAGCGTCCTCAATACGTTTCTGAAGGTCGGTTGTCTGTTGCCTGTTTATCAAGCCTGGCGGAAATTTCCATCTCGTGAACGATTCTGCCGGCGTTCTTTTTTCCGTTACCACTATGTTAATTGAAACGCAAAAGCAATGACAACGTAGATTGTTTATTTATATTTTGTGCAGAATAGACAATAACAGGATGCCTTGCTTTGAAACCTCTTGAAATCCATTCTGACATCTCCCTGCTTGTTTTCTGTCGAATAACGGACACATTCTGGCCGGGCATTCCGCTGCGATTGAATGGATTTTTGGTTGCTACCAGATATATGGAATTATTCTGTACTGAACGCTCTTCATATAGGATTCGTACCCGGTCAGTTCCCGTCTAAGGAGCTTTTCCTCAACTGATATCCGCAAGATAATCATTCCAATTGGTATGATCGCCAACAAAGTTGCTGCGTAAGACTCCAGCCACAAAGGCATTCCTAACATCAGAAGAATACCACCCGCGTAAATCGGATGCCGAACTATGCCGTATATCCCGGTATCTATTAACCTTCGATGTCTTTCTTTCTGGGGGTTGACCACTGGCACCGCAAAGGGATTCTCTTTAAGGGCTAGGGAAATAATTCTCCAACCGACGCTAAAAAAAACTAGACCAAAAAATGAAATCGCAATCCCCGGCCTTACCATCACATGAAATCTGAACACGTCAATGGGAATAAAGACAATCAATCCGAAGAGAACACTCATAAACAGGAGCGGAATGATTTTATCCGCAAGAGGCTGGCTCGGTTGGACCAGCGGCTTGAAGCGTTCGTTGAGCAAATTCCCGCGACCGGGGAATACTCCAAACATAGCACCAACTGTGCCGATAGCGACCATGCCGATGAGTACCCAGGCACGCCACCAGTCCAAAGTTCCGGCTGGTAAAAATAACAGACAGCCAAAGATAAGCAGAATATATGCGATGCGGACGATCAATCTTAAGTTGGATAAGCTTTGCTTCACCTCGCGAAAAGAGTTTATTTTCTCAGGAAAAGGAGTCCCGATTTTGACTTTAAGGTAGAGGTCTCCAGTTTCACCGCCATTCTTCCCCTTCTCGCCTAGATCCCTAAGTTTGATTTTCTGTCCATCCTTTATCCCCGGTGGAATTGCTATGAGTAGATTTCTGGAATTACCGATTTTCTCATAAAGATACGGAACTTTACCGCCATTATGTACCTCCTCTCTGGTGAGCCTGATGACATCGTATAAATCTCCTCCTCTTTGCGGCAACTCAAGTCCTAATTTTCTTGCTATTATTTTATGTGCCAAGGATAGTGCTATTGCCATGAATTTCGAAAATATGGGTTTGTTCTCTGCTATCTTCTCATTCGTCTGATCCGGATATTTCTTCAATTTTTGCTTATAGACGGTTCTCAGAGGAACATAAAAGAAGAGTCCCCTCCCAGAATGACCATGTCCCCTAAATTCAAATGTTCGATAAGTTTGACCATAAAAGTGATTAGCGCTAAAAATATCCTCGGGCCTGCTAAAACCAAATACTCTGCTAAACTCTTCAAAAATTTGGCCAATATCGGAATCCCGGAAGATATCCTGATCAGTATGGGTTTGTCTGAACTGGTCTCTCGCATAGGATCCATACATTTGCCTCAGCGTATTATATTCTTTCCTTTTCACCGGATTTGAAAGAACAGCATAGGCTTCATTGAGTTCCTTCATCATCTCTTCATTGCCCGTAGTCTTATCAGGATGATAACGGAAGGCCAGAGTCCGATAAGCTTTTTTTATCTCGTCGGGCTCCGCGTTTTCACTAACACCTAAAATCTTGTAATAATCTTTCTGATTCATCTTGATTTGGGCTTCAGCTAGGAACGCTTCGTTACCGTCAGACTCTCACGTTTATGATGCACTAATTTTCAGTACAGGCTTGATAGTGTCTCCGTTCTTTGCATCGGCAATAGCCTGATTAATCATGTTGAAATCGTAGAATTTCAACATGCTAACAAAGGGAAACAGCCCTGCTTGGTAAAGCTTGATCAGCTTAGGAATAAAATATTGCGGCACGGCATCGCCTTGAATTATGCCAAGGGATTTTCGTCCTCGCGACAGAGAGTTCACGCCGGTTTCACCGGTAAGCAGGGCTGCAATTCCGTGTGAATTTAATACGTCAATAGCCAACTGATGCATTTTCTGGTCTCCGGTGGATTCTATTACATAGTCTACTCTGCCACCAGTGATTTCGGCAATCCTCGTGGCTACATCTTGACGACAACGGTTGATGGCATGGGTAGCGCCTAACTTTAGGGCAAGTTTGAGCCGCTTGGGTATTATGTCAATGCCTATTATTGGCGCTGCGCCTTCGAGGCGTGCCGCCATGATCGATGCCAAGCCTACTGCTCCAGTACCGAAGACGGCTATGCTATCACCGGGTGAAACCCTCAGGGAATTCATCACGGTGCCGGCCCCAGTTTGGAGGCCGCAGCCCATGGGAGCTAGGATCTCCAGTGGCAGGTTTTTCGAAATCTTGACAATGTTACGTTCTGTCGCAAGAGAATGTGTGGCGAACGAAGACTGTCCGAAGAAGTGCCCAGATACGCCACTTCTCTGCAATGCATTACTTCCATCGAGTCGCTGAAACCCGAAGTTAGCCTGCCAGAAGTATTCGCAGTGTGCAGGGTGACCATTAAGACATTGACTGCAATGACCGCAAGACTGATAGGATAGCACGACATGGTCACCCCGTCTTACACTCTTCACATTATTGCCCACTTGTTCCACCACCCCAGCACCTTCGTGACCAAGCACCACGGCATCTCCGTTCCAGTCATCACGGAAATCTATATCGGTGTGGCAAATACCCGACGCTACCATGCGTACCAGTACTTCATCGTCCCTTGGCCCTTCCATCTCAAGGGATTCAAGTTCCAAAGGAAGGTTCTTATGACGTAGGACAGCAGCTTTAATCGTAATTGTGTGTCCGCCGGAATGATTACTCACTGCACATCCCCAACATCCCAGATAATTTGGGTTAAGAAAATGACATCGCCAGTGTTACAGGGAAAACGTCCTGTTTGGTCTCCAAGCTACCTTGTTGCAAGCTGTAGTGGCACATTTATAGATTATCAGGCAATATATCGAACCACAACAACGCTGGATGCAAATTAACAGCACGATTTATATCTCTGCGCTGGTCATATGGGTTTCATGGTGTTCCCTGATAAATAAGAGAGAATTCAAGCTCTGGTTCTTAAATCCCTGCAACCGCCGTGTTTCACATCGGCACAGCATTATAATATTAGCATCGAACTCTTTAGCCTCTTGTTCGGCTTCTGTGTCCCGCACTGTTTCGTAAAACGCGTGTTTAGAAAAAATCTGTAGAATCTCAGCTAAGATGGTGCTAAACTTATTTTAGGAAATCTCCGATTAGGTTTCTGTATTTGATCGTGACAGCCAGAGGGCTCCCATCGGTGATCTCCTGGAAGCGATCATTAGGCAGATGTGACAGCTACATACGCGGAGGGAAAAATGGAAAAGAGGTGGTATTGGAAATCAATCATACCGTTAATAATTGGGGTAGGCATTTGCTTGATTCCGGTGCCACATGGATTGCAGCCGAACGCCTGGTACTATTTTGCATTGTTTAGTGCGGTAATCGCAGCCTTGATCTTGGAACCCATACCCGCAGCTGCCGTGGGGTTGGTCGGCGTCACAGTGGCCGGCGTTTTGCTTCTGGTGACTCCAAAGCCAGCTGACTCCTTAAAGTGGGTGCTCTCCGGTTTCAGCAATGGCACTGTATGGCTAATTTTTATAGCGTTTATGTTTGCAAAGGGTTACGAAAAAACGGGCTTGGGGCGTCGGCTCGCCCTTCTGCTCGTTAGGGCTCTCGGGAAAAAGACACTGGGTCTTGGTTATGCTGTAGCTATGGCCGATCTGATACTGGCGCCTTTTACTCCATCTAACACAGCTCGCAGCGGCGGCACGATCTTTCCCATCATCAAGAACATACCCCCACTCTATGATTCTCATCCCGGCGAGACAGCTGGCAAAATAGGCTCATATCTTATGTGGACAGCGCTTGCCACTACTTGTATTACAAGTTCCATGTTTCTAACTGCCCTGGCTCCGAACCTCCTAGCTATAGAGCTTGTTAAAAAAACCGCATCCATAAGTATCTCATGGGCAGAATGGGCTACAGGATTCCTGCCTGTTGGCTTGATTCTTTTTGCAGTGACCCCTTATCTGATTTATAAGATATATCCGCCGGAGGTAAAAGTCAGCAATGATGTGCCTGCATGGGCGGCCGAGGAATTATCGAAATTAGGCAAAATTAGCAGCAAAGAGGTAATAATGGCCCTTCTGGCCGTTGTTGCCCTTATGCTTTGGATTTTCGGCGGCGACTGGTTTCATCTAGATGCTACCATGGTAGCTCTAGTCGTGCTCAGCGCAATGATTCTGACAGGCGTCATCACGTGGGATGATGTCATTAGCAATAAGCAGGCCTGGAACGTACTGGCTTGGTTTGCCACCCTAGTAACGTTGGCTGATGGCCTCAAGCTGGTGAAATTCCTCGACTGGTTTGCAGTACTCACCGCTGGGGCTTTGGGAGGAATTCCTGTTTTAACAGCAATGCTCCTCTTTGTAGCAATTTTCTTCATTGTTCATTATATGTTCGCCAGCATAACCGCACATGTCGCTGCATTACTGCCTGTATTCCTGGCAGCGGCCATGGTCGTTCCGGGTATGCCAATTAAATTGCTGGCTATGATGTTTTGCTATTCCTTGGGCATTATGGGGATTATCACACCATTTGCGACTGGACCGTCCCCTATTTACTATGGAAGTGGATATGTATCTGGTAAAGACTTCTGGCGTCTTGGACTGATTTTCGGTGCGATCTACCTTGTCGTATTTCTTGTCATAGGGTATCCCTATTTAAAATGGATTACGCTCTAACATTATACGAGAGGTACTCCGTCGATATAGATAATTTTGGGATTAATGAAATTATGCCTATGGCCATCTGAACCAGTTCTCAAAACGATAGAATCAATTTGATAGCTGTCGATATTATAGAGATGCGGGTCATCGCAAGTGCGGAAATATCTCAAACTTTTAACTTTATCGATAGGATCATCATTACAATTGCGGTTGAAAATCAGGCATCGTGGTCTGAAATACAATGCAGCGCCGGCACATTTCCATTTTCTGATTCCAGTTGCTCTGCCTAATACCATGGCAGATCGTCCCGTTGATAAACCAGCACAGGTGTCCGGCCTGAAGTTCCCATGCAGGGCAATGCTTCTTGGTATCTGGATCACAAAGAATTATCGACCAGCATGGTCTGTACCTTGTGTCTGGTGATTTTTTCAAATGAAGCAAAAATAGGACTTGGCGCTCTATGTGCATGGGAATATTTCTTCTTCCCTGCTCGAAGCTCTGTATCGCTTTCAAGGAGCAACCCAGTAATCGTGACATCTCGTTTTGGGTTTTTTCCAAATAATGCCGTATAGTCAAGAACTCAGCTCTGTCCATTCACAATACCTTTCTAATTATATCCAAGAACAATACTTGTTGTCGACATAGTGGATTGCATCCAAGGTGCCATTTACCGCTTAACAATAGAAGACGGTTGAAATGGTGGCTTCACGATTTGCAAACACTAGCACGCCACGGGTATTGCACCCTCAGTGCGTCTCTGACGGTAGTCACCTAACCGAGATAGTACTAATCGGTCCATCCATGGGTCCAGAGTGGCCAGTTGACACGCAAGGAAACTGACAGCTTGAAGTGCGCAGGTCCTGATCAGGCAGAGGGAAGTGCGCATGGCTACCAGGAATGGCGGTAAACACACAGAAAAAGACAAAGCAGAACTCACCAGGCAACAGAACAAAGCCAGCAAAAAAATATACAACGAGAACCACAATGACCAGACTGCAAACGTTGGCAAATATGGTTATCAATGGCTACTTCAAAAGCGAGATGATTTATAAATAGGAACGGTCAGCATGGATCTCTCTTTGACATTGCTTCATATTTATCTGGTATCTTATATTAAGGGGGGGGATATAGTAGAGAACGTCTGCAAATTCATCCCGAACGACTCCCGGAAGCATGTTGTTTTCACAGAGAAGTATTTTCACAAAACCATAATATTTTATTATGGGAATTAGAATGGTCTGAAAGACGGAGGACATTATGGTAGCAAAAAAAATCGTAATTGTAGTTTTGGTAGTTGGTCTGATGATTGGCGGAGCAGTAGCTGGATACGCAATGGAGCAACCCCATATGTACGCAGCCATGGAACATCTTAAAGCGGCTAAAGCCGAACTGGAAAGGGCAGAACATGACAAAGGCGGCTTTAGAGCCAAGGCAATCGAAACGATAAATCGAGCCATGGAACAAGTGCAAAGAGGGATAGAGGCCGGTAACAGAGGACGGTAACAGATCATGGCGCTCGGATATCCAATTATTACCACAGGTTAAGGAGACTTCAATGAAGAAGGTCTTAATTTTGGGATTACTGCTTAGCGTGCTTTGCACATTGCCGGCCTGTGTTCATGAGCATAGGGAAGGGCCGTATTACGCAGACAGTCATGATATAGTCGCCCGCATGGACAAGCAACAGCACAGGATCGACGCGGGGATAAGATCATTACAACTTACTCGGCACGAAGCCGATGTGCTTGAGGATAACCTGAATTATATCAGGAACGAGTTCTCGCGGAACGCAGTTAATGATCAATTGCCTATGCACGAACATGACAGGCTAAACAAGCTTCTCGATCAAAATAGCGACATGATTTATCGCGAAAAGCACAACGAAATCAGACGTTTATATTGAGATTAGGGCGCAATGCACGGGGAAATAATAAGTTTATCTCCCCGTGCATTGTACATATGACAAAAGCAGGTGCGCGAATGTGCGAAAAATCAATCTTGATCTTCAAAGCTACGATTTGAGCGAGCAATGAAAAAGCGAATTATCATAGGACTTGCGGGCTTTTCGACTATCTTTTTTCTCGGAGGGCTCTACATCGTATTTTCAATTAACCAGGCTACGTCAACACTCGACAGGCTCATCGTGCTGCATCAGGTCGAGATCATGCGTGAGCATCTTCTGATAGAGATCAAGAAAGTACAGACCGACCTCGACTTGAAGAACACCCGTTACGCAAGAGGCGTTGATATTGTGGTCGAGGACGTTGCCAATATGGATCAGGTTTCCAAGGAATGTCTGTCTTGCCACCATGAAAAGGAGGTCGAGAACAGACTCCACGATATGGAGCGGCAGATTGAATTATATAAGAATGCCCTGAGCAGGGTGCTGACTATACGGGCCGACGAAAGCAGGATGCAAGCGGAGGAGGACAATGCTTTTAAGATAGGAGAAGAATTGGTTGGGAAGGTGAGCAGCATGATTGCTGTTGCCACAGTCAACCTATCTAAGAATACGGAAACTTCTCTCAGACATATACGGAATACGAAATATGTTCTCTATGGTCTTGTTGGATTGGGACCTTTTCTAGCACTCGGCCTGTCCTATATTTTTATTGGTGGTTTTACCAAGCCCATCAGGGTTTTGCTTGATGCTACGCGCAGATTGAAAGGCGGCGATCTGGATCATCGCATTGAGGGTCTGAAGGATGAGTTCGGTGAACTCGCGTCTTCATTCAATGAAATGGCCAGAGAACTGACCGGGAATATGAAAAAATTGAGTGAGAGCGAAAAGCGGTACCGCATGCTTTTCGAGAGCGCCGCAGATGCTATTTTTATCATAGATGCCGAAGGTGCCGATAGTGGGCGCATCGTAACTCTTAACGGGGCGGCTGCCGAGATGCATGGATATACTAAAGACAATATGATCGGGATGAGTATCAGCGATCTGGATACGCTGGAGGACGCTGCCGCAGTACCGGATCGCATCGACAGGATGATCAGGGGTGAGTGGCTAAAGGAAGAGTTGACTCATAAGAAGAAAGATGGCACCGAATTCCCTGTTGAAGTCAGTGCTGGATTGCTGGAACTGGACGGACATAAATATATCCTCGCCTTTGACAGGGATATAACTGAGCGGAAGAAGGTCGAAGAGGCGCTGCGGCTGTCGGAAGAGAAATTCTCGAAGGCCTTCTGGGCAAGCCCGGATTGGATTACTATCAGTATGATAGACGAAGGCCAGTATATAGAAGTCAACGATGCTTTTGAGCGGCTCAGTGGTTACCGAAGAAATGAAGTTATCGGTCATACATCAACGGAGTTGGGGATTTGGGCCGACCCGAAGGAGCGTGAAAGTATAGTTGCAGAGCTGAAAAAGAAAGGTGCGCTCAAAAATAGGGAAGTCCACTTTCGGACAAAATCAGGCAATATACTCACCATGCTCAGGTCGTCTGAGATTATTGACTATGGCGGAATAAGCTGTACAATTTCGGTTACTCGCGATGTCACAGAACTGCGCAAAGCGGAGTTGATGATGCAGAGGGCGGAACAGTTGAAGACGGTTGCCGAAATTGCTGTGGGACTTGCCCATGAGATAAAAAATCCCCTTGCCGGCATGAAGGCGGCCATGGAAGTGCTGCATGCAGAGGGCGCTTGCTCGGAGGATGGAAGTGAGATACTGGTGAAGGTGATCAGTGAGATTCGGCGGATTGAAATGCTGCTTAAGGATCTGCTGAATTTTGCAAGACCGCCTAAACCTCAGCTGGACATTGTCGATATCAATCCATTGCTTGATGCCACGCTGGAGCTTTCTGCGAACAAGATTAGTATACAGTCTCGGGGCAAAGTAACTGTTGTCAGGGACTTTGATGAAAGCCTACCCCCGGTAATGGTGGACGGCATGCAGATGAGGCAGGTGTTTGTTAATCTGTTTCTGAATGCGATAGATGAAATGCCGGGCGGCGGTACACTCACGGTAAGAACAAGTCATGAGAAAGTGTCTTCTTCAGTAAAAATAGAAGTGGCAGATACCGGAAAAGGTATCGATGCTGATGCGATTGGCAAGATTTTTCAGCCCTTTTTCACCACCAAAGCAAAAGGTACAGGTATGGGCTTGGCGATCTCGAAACGGTTAATTGAAGACCATGGAGGCACGATAACGCTGAGCAACGTGCCGGAAGGCGGCACTCTTTTCACCGTCAGGATTCCTGTCGCTCAACACAGGGAAGTCGGAACATGAAGAGGAGGAGTGCTTACCGGTGCTGATGGGCGCATTGTGATGATGCTGTTCCAGAGGCTGAAGGGATACGGATATGAAACACATTGCCGATATGGGGTTCAGGAAAGTGGTGGCAGTAAGTGGCCAGATTGCCGGCACTCGAATGAGTTGTCGGGATTTTCAGCGAAGACGGGTGAAGCAGCAGTTGCAGGGGTGTAATCGGTGGCTTTTCCTCCAGATTGCCAGTGCGGCATTTCTACTTTATGCCCCGGTGTTCAAAAATATTTTCCTGTTTCTAAACGGGTATGTATTGGCAAAGATGTAAAAAATGCTAGGAAGAGAGGTAAATACATGATTGGCATGCGCAGGATGGCAACCATCACGCTTGTGGTGGCAGGACTTATAGTATCAGGCTTTATCTGGTCAGGATGCAAGAAAACTGAAACGGGAGGGACCGCTCCTTCTTCTCCGGCACAGCAGTCCGCATCGGTGGCCAGTGGTAGCAAGGAACCTGAGATGATTCCGCAGGAGGCGCTGCGGCATGTGCAGCAGGGCTTAGTGCACGTTCGCTCTCACGAGTACGACAGTGCGATAGGGGAATACACTACGGCAATAGAACAATATCCGAGGTACGTCATGGCATATAACGACAGGGCTGCGGCATACGTACGGCAGAAAAAGTTCGATAAGGCAAAGGACGACCTTACAAAGGCTTTGGCGATTGATCCCCATAACCCGATAACGTATTATAATACCGCGGCACTTTATGCACTCCAGAAGCAGACGGCTTCTGCCCTTGATTATCTTGATAAGGCGCTTGCGCTCGGTTTCAAGGAGGATAATTTACTGCAAAGTGATCCAGATCTGAACAATATCCGGAAAACTCCTGAGTTCAGGAAGATACTCGAAAGGAACGGCATATCCGTTTCAAAGTAGACGGGGTTTTATTGTTGTTTTTGCTCCTTGGCCTTTAGCTCTTTGGCCTGAATCACAAATATGTAGAGGTTTCTGCATGACTGCAGTCGCTTCAGGTACACCTTTTTTTGCGTGCCACTGAGTGCCTCGATGCGCGGCCGCAGATATTCACATCTACTGACAAGCTGTTTTAACTCATCAACTGTAATTTCCATGGCATAGTCGTCATTTGAACAGATATCATTAAATTCGAGCTTCCAGTCATCAGCACAGCCCTGAGCATTCGCAGCGCTTGTCGGTGAAAAGGCGACTGGGCCTGCTGGGAGTGCGCCAGCAGCAATTATCAGCCCGACGGCCATCGCAACACAATCAGTCCTCATACAGGCTTTGAATGGCACCGCTGACAATCAAGCAACGGGAAGGCAACTTTGCCGTGGCATACCCCGCAGTACTTACCGTCGAATATTTCTGGCATAGAATACTTCGTCAGCCCTTTCTTTACGCCGGTGAAGATTTCGGGATGGCATACTTCGCAACCATTCCATACGGTATGCTTTTTATGTGAGAAAATAATGTCTGGCATTCCTTCCACCTTGGGGGTCAAAGCAAAGTCTTCATTCACTTTAAGGGCCGATTTTTTGGCAGGGACGGTTTGCAGACGCTTGGCCGGTTTGATATACCCGTCTTCCTCGGCCTTTTCCCAGTTTATGCCGTTTCCAAAACGCTCCTTAGGGAAATTTGCTGTAACTGTCAAAAAATCGAAATCTTTTTTGACATCTTTCCCGAGCGAGTGACAGCGATCGCATCGCTTATCTGTATAAACGCCCTTAGGCAGGCAGGCCGCAAAGACTTTTTTATCCTTGAATACCGTCACCCCGTTATGGCATGTTCCGCAGTAGTAACCATTTATATTGTCGGCTGCCTTTATTCCGGTTGCGCCAGCCTTCATGGCAAATCCCACATCCACATGGCAGACCCTGCAGGTGAAGTTTATCCGGTGTTGCCAGTGGTCGAAGACTACCGGCGCCATCCCTTCTTTTTCGGAATAATTGTTGATGACCACCCTGCCGTAATCGGCGGGCAACGGTCTTTTTCTCTTTACTCCGGTTTCAGCAAATAACACGCCAGCAGAAACAAGGACTAGAAGTAGGATGATGGCACCTCGTTTCATGATATTGTCCCCCCTTGGCATACAGTTCTATTAGTCATTACTAGCATAAGCATAATATATATGGGCATATCCCTGAAAAGCAAGTGAAGTATTGTGGGTGTGCAAGGTATTGGGATGGCGTCCAACTATAAAACGCGGTGCTTTATGGGGAAAAACATGTCATCTCGCCAAGTTGAATCCGATGGCGTTAGAAATCACGTGAGAGCCAGACGAGCCCAATCATTGTTATCCAGTGCACCGCAAACCCCGTCTGATCAAAGCCAAGCCAGCAGTGTATCAGTGAACCCACGTGCATCTTCTGGAGCGGTGCACTGAGCCCGGTGTAGTGAGTATGCAAGTCGTATTATTAAGATCCGAAATGTTGATTACATCGTGGTCAGAAGAATAACTTACCATGAAGCAGGGAGGAAATCCAATGCTATTGTCGTCGCGATTTGGGAGAGGCCTTGGTCATTCCCTTGAGAAGTGAGTCTATACATATTACTCGACATTTAATAAGAAGCAATCGTTATTTTGCGATATAAGCCGTGATGTGAGCATCTATCCTGAGGCACGGGGGATATTCGGGTTCACCTGTGCCTCAGGAATCACCTTTTACTGCACTATAAAATTCGCAAGCGTCACAGTCCCACTTCCACCGCCTATGGTAAGGCTGCCATTGAGGGTCGCTCGGCCAGGTGGGGCTTGAGGAAAATTACATTCGTATCCGCCCTGCAGCACAACGTCAATATTTTGATCCAGGTTGAGGCTTTCATTTATTGTCAACGCCTGGATCATGATGGTCTGACCTGAAGAAGCCTCGCCATAAACAGTTTGGATCGAGTCGGACACAATGCCAGTCCCTTCGATCTGCACGGCTGTGGCTGGACAAGTGGAAAGCTCAAGTTTCAGCACAAAGATGTCAGGAAGGCCACTGCCGCTCGTATCGAAAGGATTGAGTGGAGTGCCCCAGGTTCCACAGCTGTATCCAGTGACGTAAACATTTCCGCCGCTGTCAATGGTTATGCCAGCGCCATGATCGCCAATGCCTGAGCCCGAGCCAGAGCCATAGAAGGTGTTCCATTCAAGTGAGCCGCTGCTGGTGAGTTTTAGCACGGAGATGTCAGGATTACCACTGCCGCTAGTATCAAAAGGATTGAGGGGAGTGCCCCAGGTCCCGTAGCTGTATCCCGTAACGTACACGCTGGAGCTGCCGTCCAAGGCTATATAAGCACCAGCATCGCCTGCGCCTGAGCCGTAGAAAGTGTTCCAGTCAAGTGAGCCGCTGCCATTGAGTTTCATGACAAGGATGTTACTATAATCGCCGCTGCCGCTAGTAACAAAAGGATTGAGGGGAGTGCCCCAGGTTCCGTAGCTGTATCCCGTCACATATATATTGCCACTGCCGTCTACAGCTATGCCATTGCCAATATCGCCAGAGTCCGAGCCGTAGAAGGTGTTCCAGACAAGTGAGCCGCCGCTGGTGAGTTTTAGCACAAAAATAGCCTGACTGCCGGCGCCATTATAAGGATTGAGGGGAGTGCCCCAGGTTCCGTCGCTGTATCCCGTAACATATATATTGCTACTGCCGTCTACAGCTATGCCATTGGCTTCATTAATATCGCCAGAGTCCGAGCCGTAAAAGGTGTTCCAGACAAGTGAGCCGCTGCTGGTGAGTTTCAGCACAGAGATGTCAGGATACCCGCTGCCGCTAGTATCAAAGGGATGGAGGGGAGTGCCCCAGGTTCCGGAGCTGTATCCCGTGACGTACACGTTGGAGCTGCCGTCCACAGCTATATCATTGCCGATATCGCCGGTATCGCCGGCGCCCGAGCCATAGAAGGTGTTCCAGACAAGTGAGCCGTTGCTGGTGAGTTTCAGTACAGAGAGGTCAGGATTAACGCTGCCGCTAGTATCAAAGGGATGGAGCGGAGTGCCCCAGGTTCCGTAGCTGTATCCTGTCACATAGATATTGCCACTGCTGTCTATAGCTATGCCATTGCCAATATCGCCATTGTCCGAACCGTAGAAAGTGTGCCACTCATATGCCCCGCCGCTGGTGAGTTTTAGCACAAAAATAGCCGGACTGCCTCCGCCATTATAATCATTGAGCGGGAGCTGCCCAGAAGGACCGTACCACGTCGCGTAGCTGTATCCAGTAATATACAAATTGCCGCTGCTATCTATGGCTATTCTATTGGCTTCATCACCATTGCCCGAGCCGTAGAAGGTGTTCCATGAATATGTAGGGTCAATTATGAGCGGCTTGTTGAAATCATATTTGCCTATAATGAACCCAACTTCGTCCCCAGTCACTTTGAATGCAACTGCAACCTGTATGCGCTTGCCGCCTATTTCCTGCCAGGCAATCGGTGCAGATTCAGACAGGATACCCTTCTGAAACCTGAATTTGAGGGATCCATTCTCCTGCTTCTCCGCTGGAACGTTGTATTGAAGCCTAATCTTCGAAACATCGGCACCCGGTGCCACTTGGTATGTGCTTTCAGTTAAGCCATCCTTTGCAGATTCGTATTTAAGGCTGATGCCATCCCATAAGTTTTGATATACGACTTTATTCAGCGACTGAGCTGTAGTCTCTGAGTCCGAAACCCGCGAATCTCCCACAGTTTTTGGCATTACACCCTTGGTGCCGAGAAACTCTATCGTTAATGCATGATCGATTGAAGCAAGATACACCTTTGCAGGTGCAAAGCCCAGGATGTGATTGCCCGCCTTAAACTGCAATAGGTTGTTGTCCAGTTCGCTCTTGACTTGGCCCTGGATCGTTGGCTTCTTAGAGGCGAGAGCATTATTGAAGCCAAATAATGACAATGCCAAGATTGTCACGATACTTAGGGAAAAGACTTTTGAAGTCCGCATCAGCCTGTGTTGCATTTGACCACCCATTCCTGCCGCTTAATACTCGGCAGCCTAAAATCAATTAAAGTTCCTAAATACCCCGCAGTCCTTGCTCCGGGACCCATAAGCCTTGAGGAAACACAAATACCGCACAGCGTGTGACGAGGGTAAATATACTCATTGGCTGCATTAGAAACGCCTACGCCAGAACATCGAAAGCGGTTTTAGTGCTATATTTTAATTATACAATATTTATAATAATGCATGCCATTTTGGCTGTATTTTATAACTTACATCGAATAGCCGCTGGGATCTTCATGCTTAACCGCTCACGAATAGTGTCGAAAGCCGGCCCTTTTTATTTTGGTGAAGGCAGTGTTAAGGAAAGAAATAATCTCGCAGATCAGTTATAATATTGAAGTTATAAAAGAGAGATTATGAAACACTTCATTTTTTTTGTATTAAGCTTATTGCTCCTTCCTGCGCAGTTGGTGTGCGCGCAGCAGGACAAATCATTTGGAGAGAGCATGTTCGGGCTCCCTCATATGGCATCGCCTGAGACCTATGGGGAAATATTCCTTGGTGGAGCTTCTGCTAAGAAAGGATTAGGGCCGGTCAGGTTTTCTCACTGGATACATAGGGTTAAGTACACCTGCAGGGTGTGTCATTACGAGCTTGAGTTCCAGATGAAGGCTAAATCGACGCCTATTGTGTGTGATGACGGCCGGATGGGCGGCAGGTTTTGTGTCACTTGTCATAACGGGAAGATTTCGTTTGCACCCAAGGATGAAAATGGAGAAAATTGTAAAGGGTGCCACGGGTTCAATACGAGTTCTGAATGGTTAAAATTCAGGGAATTGCAGAAAAAGCTGCCTCCGGCCAAGTATGGCAACGAAATTAACTGGTCCAAGGCACTGGACGATGGTCTCATAAAACCGAAAGACAGTCTTTCAGACAAAAAAAGCACGCTGGTCAATATCAATAAGCCACTTACGCTTCAGGCCGAGTTGAACGGCATTTCATCTGCCATATTCCCTCATAAATCGCACGAGTTGTGGCTCGATTGCTCCAACTGCCATCCAGATCTCTTCAATATAAAGAAGAAAACGACGGAAAGCCTGCGGATGAACAATATGATCAAGGGTGAATCTTGCGGACTTTGTCATCTCAGAGTCGCGTTTCCTCTAGACGATTGTGTGCGCTGTCATCCTGCCATGAAACAGTTTTAGAGTAGAACTACTTGATAGCCGCATCTTCGATGATCACCGGATACTTATAGCCGCTGCCAAAATCCTTGTCTTTATGTAGAGTGCCGCTTACGGTAACGACATCTCCCACCTTTGGTAAATCCTGCGAGGTGACAACAAGATTAGCCGTGGCGCTGTTGTCTACTATATGGAACCAGTTTTTCCCCATTATTTGCTCGGAAACCTTGATTACCTCACCCCTGACAACTACCGGATGATTGTCAAGTTGGGCACTCTTTTTGATGAGTTCATTGATTGTGTATGCATTCGGCCCCTGAGCCTTCTCTATTTTCATCTTTTTAGCAGGAGTGGTCTCTACAGTATGCTTCTCCGAAGTCATTTCAGTCCCGTGAGCCATAGGCGCCTGGCCGAGCAGCCCCGAAGAAAAAATTATATTATCGAACTTGCGATTAAGTGTCTTGCTCTCAAAAGCACCCATGGCTACTCCGGGTCTGAACGATACCTGCTGTCCGACCGATATTTTTGTGGCAGGCACTGCGACCCAGGTTTTTTGGCCGTTATTCTCGATAAGTGCATATGTATATCCGCCACTGGTCATTGTTTCAATTACTTTGCCGGAAAGAGACGAGTCATTCTGATCCTGCGACTGTGCATGTTGCGATGCCGGCTGTGATGCCGAGGTGCTATCGGATGCGGCATATACGCTTCTGCCAGCCATCGGTAATACAATGAAAGAAAGTGTGACAAGAACTACGAAAGATTTTTTCATGATATCTCCTTACTCGAAATTTGATGCATTGCAATCATAATTTTGTTGGTTGCCGCGGCTTGTCCTGAATAGCATTGCCTGCAAATTGGGGAATGACACATTTTTTCTGACTTTGTGGAATAAGTAAATTGTTCCATGCTTAATCTCAATATGACAGGTTCATATGCGTTACACCGTGACAGACAAGGGTGCAACTGCCCGTCCCGTTTCCATTGTCTTTATAAAGCGGATAGACCTGTCCCGAAACCGGCCTGACGACGCTGGTATTAAAATTAATGAGATGTGTATGGCTGCCCGTCACTCCATTGTCAGACGCTACCCCATGAGGGTCGTGGCAGTCTGAGCAGGGAGCCTGGTCGTTTACAACATGCGTCTGGTGTTTCTTGAAGCTCTGGTTGGCGAGAATGCTGTTTCTGTTGTGGCAGCGATAGCAAAGCGCATAATTCTGATTACTCTCCATGGTATTGTCAGTCGTCAGATACTCCATCAGGAGAATCGGCGGATAGATAGAACCATGAGGCCCCCTGGGGCCTGCTCCGCCTGCTGAACTGCTTTCGTCGCTGTCATGGCAATCCGTGCAATAAATTGTACTTGTTGCGGTAAGGGTCGGAGTATAGGGACTCGGGATACTAGGCACGCTCATGACCTTGCCTATGCCCTCGACCGGGTGGTATGAAGGATTCATAGTATTAAACTTTATTCGCAGGTTCGTTGTACTAACCACCCGCGGAATCGGGTACCCCGGAGAAAATAAAATGGATGGGGTTGAATCCGCATGGCATTTAAAGCATATCTGATATTCATAGACGGCCTGCTTAAGCGCTGCGCCGCTGAGGTCTACTCCACTTACCGAAGACAACCGTCCGGAGATATATGGCGCGCTCGCCGTGGCGTTTGATACTGTATGGGGATTATGGCAGTCGTCGCAATCGACATGGCTTGTTATCATTAGCGGAGATTCTATGGGGCTATGAATACCGGGTGCATATTCAACCTTGTGGTGTGAGATTTTTTGAAACTGTGCATAAATATTCTTTTTAGCAACGCCTCCATTGTGGCATGCATAGCAGTTGTCCTCTTCTTTTATATAATAAAGCAGCCATTGCTGGCTGCTACCGCTATGAGATACGTGGCATCCTTCACATCCCCACTCACTGACGGTCAGCCATGTAGGCCAGTTTCTTGGTGCCACCGGCAGCACCGCGTTTATCGGGGCTGCTGATGATGTGTGAGAGCTGGTGCTCCATCCTGTTTTTATGTGGCACAATGTACATAAACCAGAGTACCTGTTGCTAACGAGCAGGAACTTGCCTGTAAGAAAACCTGTTTTGTCAGGAGACTGATATCGGTCTTCGTGAGGGTCGTGGCAGGTTGTGCAGTGAACGGTGCCTCCGTAATAAAAGACGAGGGATGAGGGCAGTGCTGGATTGATCTCTGGATTACTTAAGGCATCATAATAAGAGAAGGCTACAGGATGGTCTCCACCCAGATAGGTCCCGATATAAGAGGCCCTTCCAGCAGGAATAGTTGTAGCGGTCAACACAATGCCTTCAGAAGGCTGCAAGACTGCGCCTAATGCCACAGTTCCATCATGGCAGCTCAGGCAGAGCCTTGTAGGGCCGAAGGGCTGTCTCGGTATTGCGTGGAGCGTTGTGCTCTCATATAATGCATAGGTCACCGGCTGTATGGCCCTGTTCCAAAGAGGCGTCTTCGGGGTCGCATTATGCGGCGTATGACAGAACACGCATATGCGTGTCTCGGTGAGAGCCCTTATATCGCCAGGACCAGTCACGGAAAGGTTGTGTTTGGTACTGATGATGCTCGGCCCAGCCCCCTCTGCTAATGAAAGCATCAGCAAACAGAGACACATGGCAATAAAGCCAGCAGGAGTGCCTGCTTGGCGACCTTTTAACGGTTTAAGGAAGTTTGTAATGTTCACGCTCATGGCAATTCCTCGATGATCTTGAAGACCTGTACCCTTTGATTAAAGGTGTCACAAACATAAAGCGTTTCATTTTCATCCATATAAAGCCCTGAAGGAAGCCAGAACTCTCCCTGTTCGGTACCCTGGCTTCCGACGGTCAAAAGGAATGTTCCTTTTTCATCGAACAACTGGATATTATCGAAAAGCATGTCCACGACGTATATTACCCCATTTTTGTCAACCACCACCCCTTTTGGAGCGGCAAAATCACCGGAACCATCGCCGTGATGCCCAAAAGAAGCTACCAGTGTGCCGGAGTTTGTTAACACCTGTATCCTGAAGTTCATGGAATCCGTAACATACAGAAGATCCGCGGGAGACCAGAACAGGTGAGTCGGGAAATTAAACTCCCCTTCTTTGTCTCCTCTGCGACCGAAAGAAGATACGGCTGTGCCCTTCTTATCGAATACATAGATTGCGTGGGCAAGCGTGTCGACCGCAAAGAGCAGCTTATGTTCGGCATCGAATGCCAGACCAGTTGGGCGTTTCAAAGGTACGCCTTGCGCCGCGGAAATAGAAGAAACAAAGGAGCCGTTCTTGTCGATTACGAATATTTTACCCAGTGCGGAATCGGATATGTACAATCTTAGCTCGTCGTCGAATGCTACACCAACTGGAGAAACTAAGTCCGTAGAGTCCAGTGTGGAAAGTTTTAAATAGCGCTGTGCAGACGGGACATAGTAATGTATGCAGCGGGCACCTATGTCGGCAATGGCAAACCTGCCGTCACTACCACTAGCAAAAGCAACCGGAAGGTCCAAATCGCTTTTCCCTTTGCCGAAGATAAAGGTCCTAATAGATGAGTTAGCCTCTTCAAACCCCTTTATTGACATGAAGTGCTTGATCTTTGCAGTCCCCGGCGCCTCCATCCAGTAGAGTTGCTTTTCAGACGTGTCGCTGTTGAGCGTCCATTTGGAAGAGAAACACCCTGTTATAGCAAAAGAGGTGAGAAACAGCACCATTAGTACTAGCCTGGGCACCCCGGCACTTTCACACTTTGATGCTGCGACACCGGATTTAATACTCTGACACTGTTTTATAAGCTCTGACACTTGTGCTTCTCCCTCTCCAATCCCTACTTAGCCTGTCTCCCTATCTGTTTATCTGCCGGATGTAGCAGCAATTCTATTTTCGCATCTTTCTTCAACCCCTCAAACCATTCCTTTGCCTTTAAGCTTTGTTCATCTGCAATGAGCTTGCGCTCTATAAGCGGCTTCACTTCGTCATACGAATATTGTTTTTCGGGTTGATAGTCCTTAAGCTTTATTATATGCATGCCATCGCTAGTTTTTATAATACCAGAAATATCGCCCGGTTTCAGCTTTTCCGCCGCTTCGATGAGCTCTTTGTCCGTGTCTTTATGGGGCTCATAGTCTCTCACTACGAAGGTACCGTCCTGGACTAGCTTCGTGGGGTCATCGTTATTCTCTTTGATTTTTTTTAGGATATTTTCCGCCTTAGCAGCAGATTCCTTATCGGCAGCATCCATAAAAAGAACGACATCGACGATACTAATCTTTTCCTGCTGCACAAACTTTGATTTGTTCTTCTCATATTCTGCTTCCATCTTGTCTTCCGGAATGCTGATAGGTTTATCCAATACTTCTCTGGCATAAATGCGTTCGATAGCAATATTCTTTGCAATCTGCCCCCTGAGCGCATCCTCGGTCATCCTCTCATTGGCAAGGAGTTGCTTAAACGGATCTTCCCCGCCCGCTCTTTCTTTAATTGTCTTTAGCGACTCATCGATGGCACTCTGTTCAACTACGATGCCAGCTGTCTTTGACCGTTGATATGCAAGTTCCTGTAATATGAGCCTATTGAGCGCCTCTTCCTGCAATTTTTCTATACTAGGCGCTTCCTGGGTTCCATGGGGATTATGAGTCGCCTCCACTTGTGCATTGAGCTGCGCAGCCATCCTGATCACCGAATCGAGCATAATATCGACACCGTTGACCCTGGCAGCAACGACCTTTGCGGCTTCCTCTGCCGACAGCTTTATAGGCTGTTTATTTTCTCCTGCTGATGCAGCATTCTGTTGTCCGGTAGCTGCCGGAGCCGCTGACTTTAGTTCCTTTTCCTCTGCTAACGCGCTGCCCGGTAGAGTTAATGCACTCAACAATACCAGCACAACCGTTAAGATGACCTCTCTCATATTGCACCCTCCTCATTAGAGCTTATAATTAAGATGAAACATTCTGCGTCATGTCGTAATACCGAAGATATCCGCGATACAATGACACTTTTTTACCTAAAGCTACCCGCTAAAACAGCTGCCTCCTGAGTTTTACCAAGTATATCATTTGCCCAGTTGATGACTTTGTACTATTTGCCAGTGAATCCACCAATTCATATGTCGTCTGCACATCAACAGACAGTCTGCCGAATCGCCAAGTGATAAGCCCGTTCAGGGAATAGGCGTTTGAATTGGTGAGTCCTGTTGTCTGGGCAAAATAGCCTGTTTCTGAGATGTTAAGGTTCCAAGGAAAGATTTTCTGGATAGAGACGGTTGCACCGCGAACCGTCTGTGTATATGGACTGGTCGGTCCGACACTAGACTGGTTCTGCAGAAAGTCGGTCCTGTTATAGAAGACCCCTGCTCCAACAGAAAGTGACTTAAACACATTCTCATGGAAGTCGAGCCGCGACTTCCATGTATTGTTCGGGTTGATTGTGGAGTTATATGTCTGGTATTCCGTCCATAATCTGAAAGGTGCTTTCTGCACCGCGATACCAACTGTATTTTGAGTATAGCTGGACAACTGTCCCACGAAAAAGCCCGATGTCAACTTCTGGCCTGAATTCTGGTAACTGTAATAAGGGTTGAGAAGGTTATTGAAGAGCACAAATCCGATATTGTAGCCGACGGTTTTAGTCTCAAGGTCGAATGTACCCTGCGCGCTTGTATATGAAACGTTGAAAGTGTATACAAAATTTATGTCAGGATTTGGGGTAAAGCCTGGGACTGGGAAGAGAAAGAAAGACTGGACTGTAATTCTTAACGTATTGCCAATCTGATCGATCAGATAATTTACGTTATTGACTAATTGGTACCTGATTCCAGTTCCAGGCGCTATAAGATAAACGACGATAGTCGCAGGGTCAATCAAACCGGGCTGCAGAGTGAAGGAGTCTATACCGTTAGCTGCTGACTGATGTACCTCATTTAGCGTACTAATAGATCCGGTATTGTCCGTTGTCATAATAGTGCCGTTGACCCCGGCAGTAAATATTCCCCAGGGTATCTTCTTCGTATACATAAGATTCAGAGCATTGCTTTCGCTGTCAGACTGCCCGCCTGAAGATTTGTTTGTGGTGTCATTGAATACGTATGATGTAAACAGACTATCACCGAGTCTGTTCGATAAAACCTCATTGAACGACTCATTTGTATTGGACTGTGAATAGGATGGAAAAGGAGCCGTTGGTTCTGCAGTGGATGTACTATATATCCGGCTGTATGTGAGGTCTGATTCAAACCGCCAGGGAAGTTTCAGTTGCAGATATTCTGTCCATTGGTTGTCGCTTCCGTTAGTAATTTGAGAAATCTGGTTTTGTGTGTAGTCATCGTATTTGAGATCGCTGCGGAGGACAAGCTGCTCGAAAAAGAGCAGTCGATCAAACTGCAATTGATTCGACACGAAATAATAGTCCTCATCATAATCGGTTCCGGTATTTGTTGACGTGTCGCTGCGAGTAAATCCGATAGATGAGAAGCTGTGCTGCATGGTATGAGTGGCCTGCGCAGTGAGTACGCCCGAATCAGTTGTTGTATCAGATATGGTTTTTGTTTCGGTATAGCTGGTGGAAAGGCTTATTGGACCGCGATAGTTAAAGGTCGCGCCGTTCACATAGATTACAGGCTTGATATTAGAGAATGCATTGGCGCTGGAAAAAGTCTCTGTTCGAGAACTAAGCAGGTCGAGAGTATATGGTTTTTCGGGCAGCACATGAACATTTATGTTATATTCGTTGGCATCGCTACTGCTCCAGGGAGACGAACTGGAGTTGTTTTGCTTGAACTGGTCCTCAAGCAGGCCTAATGCGCCGCTGGCAGCAAACGTTATGAATGCGGGATGATATATAAAGCCGGACGTATAGACTTTGAGCTGTTCAATTATTGAATTATCTATTGTCGATATCTTTATCCCTCCAACTGTGTTTTTGTCTTCTTGACGCAGCATGAAAATGTCCAACTCCCCATTATAATCAGTAATCCTCGGTATAAAGTCCTGCATATCACAAAAGGCTGTAGATGGAACTGAAACCGTCACTGCCGTCAGGAGTATAAGCCACCATATGCGCACGATAACATACAGACGCGTCTTTCTTGAGCGGCTGTGCGCTTTCAAGGTCATTGTTATGGGCTACATCCTTTCCAGTTTTTGTGCCTCATTTCCCCACCTGTTCTGGTCGCAATAAAAACTCATTGTCCGCGGCATGGGCGTTGTGGCAATAAGTACATCCTGCGTCAGTTTTTCTATGCACCCCCCTTTTTTCAATATCTACTCGGGAGTGGCACTGATAACAAAAGTCCTTTGATTCTGACACCAGAAAAAAGCGGTACGGCGAGCCATGCGGGTCGTGGCAGACCCGGCAACCACCTGCCACAACCGGACCATGGACCTTCTTCTTTTTGAGATTGAGGTTATGGCAATACTGGCAAAGTTCCTCCACAGGCATGATAAGCTCGTTGCTGCCGGTCTGGACATGACAGGCACCGCAGAGGTTAGCTGCATAGGGGCCATGTTCCCTATATGTTGAAAGCTCTTTCTTCGATCCGGGCGCTTCAGGGGCGGCAGTGCCACCTGTGTTCTTTTTTTGAGGCGGCGCCAACCCGTCGATAAAAAAGCTCAGTATACGATATGTCCGATCAGAGGAACTGGGCACATTCCCAGTTTTGTCAGGAGACACGTTTTGTTTGGAGCATCCCGCTGCAATAAGGAAGATCAGAAGCAGCACCGTTTTTGTCCATTTGGGCATCATTTTTAAAGTTGCCGTTATTCAGCTTTTTTAACGTCCTCGCCGGCTCCTTCCACTGCCTGGTCCTTGGTTTTCCCCTCCTGCTCTTTCTTGAGTTTATCGAACTTCGCCTTCACTTGCTCTTCGAGTTCCTCGTTGGTAGGATACTTCTTCCCTCTTTCTTTGCCGAACCCGTAGACATTGACCATGTGATCGCCCATCTGACTTGTGACAATAACAATATTCTGTATGTCAAACGTTGGGTCGGCATAGCGTGTAAAATACTTTACGCTGTCATAATTCACAGATACCTTTGCAGGCAAGTTGAGATCGCCCGGACCGGTTCCAGGTTTGCCGAAGAAGACGAGGAGATGACCATCCTTATCGAACATTTGCACCACGTCAAAAGCGGCATCTACTGCGTATACATTGCCTTGCTGGTCGATCGAGATGCCTTTGGGCCGGGCAAAGTGGCCTGTTTCTGAGCCAAGCGTGCCCAATGTACCTCTTACGTGACCGTCCCGGTCGAATTTTACTATCTGAAATCTTCCTATGTCAGACACATAGAGATACCCGTCGGGATCGAATGATATATTGGTAGGCAGGGACAAATGGTCTTTCAGCTCTCCATTCTGACCGAACTGCATCACGAGTTCTCCGGTTTCTTTATCGAATACTCTGATTTCGGCGTTCTTGATGTCAGCCACAAAAACCCTGTCCTCATAGGCTGCAGCATCCACGGGCCTCCATACGCCGGGTGTTCCGAGTGCTTTTACGTAGAAATCATCCTTGTCATATACGAGCACCTGTCCACGGCCGGGATCGGCCACATATTTATTGCCCGCCTTGTCTATGCTAATATTGATTGGCTGGATAATTTTGCCAGTTCCGTGGCTGCCCTTAAAAGGTGTGAATGTCTTATTCTGAAAATCAAAGACCATTATCCCCTGCATTGTGTCGCAGACATACATTTTCCCGTCATACATGGCAACACCATAAGGTTTTTGCAGAAACTTCCCCGATTGCTTGCCTGTCAGAAAGACATCAAAGGGCGACCTCTCAGGTTCGATATCCTTAGATCCAGTAAACGACGCGAGGAACTGGATACGAGGCAATTCGGGAGGTTCAGGGTAGAACACCTTCGCTTCCTCTTTTTTCTCTGGCCTTGCGCAGCCAACAGCCACAACAAAAACAAGCGCCACGCAGAAAAGCAATAACTTTTTCATAACAACACCTCTCGACAGATATCATTCGCTCCAAATTCGAAGCGAGATAATTTTAGAATACCACATTGTCGAAGTTTTATCATTTAAGCATCCTCAAGAAGTGTAAGGACATCAAAGTGTCAAAATGGGTTTTTTTATTTCAGTGCGATGTATGCATTTATTCCCTGTCTTGCTCTTTTTGAACAGCCATAAAAAAGGGGTGGAATGGCGAACCATTCTCCCCCTTTTTTATTAATTCAGACGTGACTTATTTGAGATGGCAGTTCATGCAGAACTGGCTGTGTGTATCCTCTACCCACAGCAGTCTCTGACCGCTATTACCCTTGTTGTGCACGGAATGGCAAGTGGTGCACTCCATGTTGCCACCGGTCTGAGCCTTGGTTGTGCTACTCCAAGTCGCATTCCACAGGAGCTGTCCGATCGTCCTGCCGCTAGTGCCCATAGGGGTAGTAGGGGCTGCAAGAGCATATTGTCCTGCGGTGTCCAGGCTGTTCTGGTATGCGGTGAAATAACTGAAACCGATGGGATGATGATTAGTCAGGTCGCCGCCGGCGCCAATCTGGTATGCGTTATTCTGGATGAACTGGGTACCTGCACTCTTGGAAGGTGACCAGTTGTAGGCGCCGTAGCCTGCGCTGCTAGGGCCACCTGCGTTGCCGTATGCATCGGTCGCTACCGTTCCATCATGGCAGCTGAGGCAAAGTGTTGATGGGCTCCCCATGGATATTGAGGCAAGATTAGCGTTCGCAGGGTTGTTTGTACCTGGAGCCTGACGGCTAAAATCACCAGGTGTTTGTGTGCCACTGGAATACGTGTTAAATGTCTGTGTGGTAAGATCATGGTTCCACAAGGGCACATAATTATAATTTAACGTTGCCGCATCACTCGCTTTTATCGTATGATGTGGGGCATGGCAATATACACAAATTCGGTCGAGGCCGGCCTGTTCAGTTGCTCCACCGTAAGGCTTGCCGATGCTGCCTCCCGCGCTACTGAGATCGTGAGGGGTTGTCTTAATACCTGCGCCAGGCGTATAGCCGAATGAACTGCCGACCATAAGAAAAGCCAGTATAACTGCCAGCGCTAAAACCAGTTGTCTTTTCATTGTTGATTCCTCCTAGGGTTCATAATTCTTGCTTGTAATTTTGTTTATATTTCTATGCCTATAGCAAACCTTAAACCTTAGCTCGCCCCTTCTTCTAACCCCCGTCTTCCAAAAGGGCAATTCCTGAAACCATTTACCAGCAGGTGAATTCCTTAGTATTGTTGATAGTTATTTGCAAACCATGTGCCAAAATCAATAATCATTCCTATATTATTGTAAAATAATACAATTATGAATCGAGGTGGATTCCCTTGGCAAAAATACTGGTGATATAGCCAAAGCGTTTAGTGAAAATACGGAAGGTCTTGTCAGATAAAAAGTCTCAAGGGCCAAAAAACTAACTTTGACACTGACCCTTACAGAGCCTTAAGAGCCAAAATGCCAAGGAGCAGAAACCATCTTTATCGGTTCCTTATTTAGTCATGGCTCGTTTCCTCATCCTGACCATATAGTAATTGCCATCATATGGATCTGCCGCTGCATATCAATAAACTATTTTATTGTCTCATGCTGAGCGCACTTTTCAACCATGTATGCAGGCATGATAGGGGAGTAAATCGCATTGGCATTGAACGAAATGCACGATATCAGCGATATTATTTTTCAATGCGCCATCTGCCAGCATGTTAATGATAGAAGACCAGGCTTTTTATGATCATGATCTTCAGTATTACGTGTTGATTGGCCGCAATTTTTCTCGTGCTAAGGATTATTTGGGTAATTCGATAAGAGGCAGCCGTTTTTTATGATGACGAGGGGATAATAATTTTAGATTGATCAGAGATGAAAATGGAGATCGTAAAGGAGCCTTAACCCCCGGCGTCCCAGGCCATCCCAAGTCTGCCAATGGCAGGCACTTAGATTTATCTTTTTGCTTTCATATTTGTCCAGCAAAGGTACATTCCATATTTCTGTAGTGTCCAGGGATAACGAGCACATAGCGTGTCCGAAGACTTGCCGATTGAGATATCAGACCTTGATTATGTAGCAGATATCAGAACTGATTTAAAGGTAATTGCGGCAGGGAATGTTATGTCGTGCGGTAGAGAATGTTATGTCGATGGAGTAATAGAAACCTTTTAAAGTATATGAGGCTACACACGCTATAATTAAGAGTCGTATCGGCCGCTTTGTCTGGCATTATTGTGCGGGTATTTAAGCTAGCGTTTAGCATTTCGGCTTCCTTCTATATTTATATAATTTATATAAGGAGCAAGGTCGGCTACCCCTTGTTCTCCGCTAAATTACGTACCAGCTCTCCGTTATTTCACCAATTCCGCACTGTCTAGAAGCGTGAAACCATAGGCAAATTTTAAATGAATATATAATAATTCCTTCGTATTTCTAACTAGTTGTGACAAAACAGCGATTGTGGACTTTTTGTTTCAGCAGGCTGGTATAGTTTATGCATTTGACATTGTACCCCCAATTTTATTTGCCATGCAGGAAGTTAGAAACAAGGAGGTTAGCGGAAAGGATTGTTGTTTATTAGAAAGTGCGAGCAGTGAACAGATAAAGCAGACAAGTTAAATCATAAGTTAGTATGAAAATGTAATATAAGGAGGCTTCTATGAAGCAAAAACAGTTGATGATACTCTTGTCGATTGTTGCCCTCGTCTTTTCCTCGTTTATGATTACAGGGAATGCCGGGGCAATGTACCAGAGTGACGGAGCCGTCCAGAACGGCACAACAGGCGGCTGGACAGCACCCACCGACGGCATATGCGTCCTCGATATTCATCCGGATGGCACATTAGACGTCGATGCCACCATTACAACAAAAAGAGATTGCGATGCGAGACTTGTTGCCGTTACCGGTGTGACCGGTCTCACCGCGACGCAATGTACAACTACTGCCGGTAATGGAACTGGGTTCAAATATGCGGCACCCGGCGGCAGCACCTGCGTTACCATTGATGGAAGTGGAAATGTCACAGGCTCCATATCTATGGTAAACAATGACAGGAATGAGACAATATGTGAAGCGTTAGGCACTGCTCAAGGTAAGACAGCTCACCTTGCCAACAATGCTGCTGTTAAATCGTTAAATGGCTATTGCCTCGCCTATACCTATGTGTTTAGAGGACAGGATTCAAACGGCAATCCTTTGCCCTTTGGTTATACCGGAAATGCTCTGTCTGACGGCACCGTATACGGTACCGACAGCACAGTTACACCGAATACGGGCTTCTGTTATACATCAATGGCAACCAGTATTGCTGCGGCAAGCTGCCCTACCGTAGTTGGAAGCGCCACCGGAACTAAGACCGCTACTGCGGCTGCGGCTCTCCCGTATAGTTCAACCGCATCCACCTGCTCCTATTCATATGCCATCGCGGGCAAGTTGAGTGCGGCACTTCTTAACGTTAACGGCTCGACCGCTGTTATTGGTGGTGTAACTGCTTCAGTTGGCGCAACTGTTGACCTTAGCAATTTGACAACTTATGGTCAATGTGTTGCCAACGGCGGTTCGTGGTCAAACTGGATACCACTTGGTTCAGCTGCTCACCCCGCTACTATTGGTGCCATAAGCGGCGATACTAATATTACCAAAGCGGTAACCTTTGATGTCACCAGACAGGCTGTCAATTCGGACAACGGCTGCACTCACTGCCACAGCACCCTAGTCCAGTATAACGCCGATGTCTACAGACAGAAAAACAGTTATTTAATGACCGGCCACAAGAACATGCTTAGAAAGGTAACTCCAGGCATGGTTTGGGCAGGTCCTAGCACGAGCGGCGTCTTGACCGTTTACACAACAGACGGCACAAATCCAATGACTTGGGGAACTCTTGGAGTCCCGAACAGTGCATTGGATGGTAGCAACCCAATGTACTATATCTATGGCGACTGGATGGCACTGTATCCGGACGTTGCTATAGCAGGCAGCAATTACGGTTGTGCCAACTGCCATTCGACCGGCTTCAGTGGCGGCACCGCAGCAACACCTGGCGTGCAGTCAATCGGTACCGCTGGATACGCAGGGACTCAGCCTGCCGACGCCGGCGCTGCTTATGTTTCTGCTGTTAAAGCCGGCTATCAGTGGGATCTTGAAGGCATCAACTGCTCAAGGTGTCACAATGCAACCGCTCCGGCAGTGACTCAGGCCATGATTTATGGCGGTTCATGTGCGATTACTTCCGTTGGGTCGAGTGCAGTATGTGCGGCCGAAGGCGGCAAATGGAATTCGTCCACGTCAGCCTGTACCGGTGGTTCAGCCGGCAATGTACAAACTTCTGCAGCCTGCGTTGCTGCCGGTGGCACATGGACTGCCGTCGGTACCGCATCCGCATACCTAACAACAGCTTCCACAAGCAGCGGTATGGGCGCACTTGCATCAGGCGCCGGTAGGAATAATCTTTGCTTCGGTTGCCACCAGAGCATCGCCAAGTTATGGCCAGCCCAGGGAACAGTTGACGGTATAGCAGCCACTGTAAGCGGCAGCACTGTAACCGCCGCAACGCAGTATGATCCAACAATCGTTCCGGCTAAAATAACCAGAGACTTCAGCGGGCATGTGAATGGCAACAACTTCCTGAACAGCGTGCACGCAAGATATACCGGAGCCCAGAGTGGCCAAGGTTCAATCAAGGCAAACTCCCTCGGGGAAAATGATTTAACCGACCCCAACGGGATAACGGAGTATAACAGCATATTCCAAGGCTACCAATGCTACCAGGGCTCAGGCAGCAACGACGTTGCAGTACACGACGCTTCAGGCAACCCACTCAACACCGCAGCAGCTTGTAATGCCCTTTACGGTGCAGGCTCATGGAAGGTTGACACTAATGGCACGCAAGGTACTTGTACCACTTGCCATGATGTTCACAACAGTCTGTTTATAGCTAGTCAGGCTGGATCGGCTCTCAAGAAAAGTTGTGCTGATTGCCATGTGAACAATGTAGCCGCAGTTACAGGTCCTGTTACCGGCGCAACCGTGGCGGCTGCTCCGCAGGTAGCATCATTTAACCATCCTCAGACTCCTGGGACACCGTTTGACACCACTGTCTTTCCTAATGGTTCATGCGAGGTCTGCCATATGGCTACACAGGCCGAAGCTAACGGAAATCAGAATTCCATGCCGGCCCATATATGGAGGATCAATACAAACGCGAATTACAACACTTTCCCTACTGCAACTCAGTTCTATAACGGAACCTGCAGCGTTCATACCGGTTCGGTGGTGTACGCATGGAACGGCGTTGCAAATATGAATAGTCCGCAACCTATCTATACGTCAGATACCAGTTCAGCCAACTGCGTCGCAGCAGCCGGCACCTGGACTCTCGCTAGCAGTTTAACGCCAGCTGTGTTGATGGACAATAACGTACAGACATGGCCGGAATATCAGTCGAATGGGCAGGCGTATACTGATGCTTACGGGAATGTCAGAAGCGTCTGGGTTGACCTTGATCTAGCTTGCGGCCAGTGCCACGGCGGAAGCTTCGGATCCAATGCCACCCACAATAATGCTCCGTACAAATCCAAGACAGAGCTGGCGGCAGATGCATTTAACATGCATAATGTCACGCCGACAGCTAGCTTTACGTCGCAGTCGACTGGGGCCTGCTCACTGAACCCCACCGTAAACACAACTCAGTCTTCTTGTATCGCGGCTGGAACCTGCTCTAACGGAGCCCTGACTCAGGCTGCTTGTGCTTCAACTGGGAGCTGCTCACTTAACCCTACCGTAAACACAACCCAGACTGTTTGTACTACGGCCGGGAGCTGCTCACTTAACCCCACCGTAAACACAACCCAGTCTACTTGTACTACGGCTGGAACATGCTCTGACGGCAAATCCGCAACTGCGGCTGCTTGCGCCGCCTCTGAGTCCTGTTCCATCAACCCCACCGTAAACACAAACCAGTCTCTATGTATTAACGCCGGAACCTGTTCCGTACTCGGCTACACGAGTTATGCTGCTTGTGCCGGGATTGGGACCTGCTCCGTTAACCCCACCTCAAACACCACCCAGGCTATGTGTGCTTCAGCTGGGACCTGCTCTGACAATGTATCCACATCTGCAGCGGCTTGTATTTCAGGTGGAAGTTGCTCGCTCAGCGGATACACAGATCTTGACGATTGTATAGACGCTCAGGGAATATGGACACCTAACACATGGACTGCCGCTACATGGACCGCAGCCCCAGGTCAATGGACTCCTGGGCAATGGATGGTTACAGGCGTTTGGACACCTGGCGTATGGACTGCTGGTGTATGGACTGCAGCCCCAGGCACATGGACTCCCGGTGTTTGGAGCCCTGCAACAACGACTGTCAACTTCAATGCCGCTACTACCAATTGCCCCAGCGGCAGCTGTAATTACGTCTGGAACTTTGGTGATCCCGCAAGCGGTACCACCAATAATACGAGCACAGGCGTTACCGCGAGCCATACGTTTTCAGCCTCAAGCTCAACTGGGTACCCTGTACAGCTGTTTGTTTACAATAACACTTCGGAAGCATATGATTTCCAAACCAACATGGTAACTGTTGGCAGTTCGCTGATTGCTGCAGAAAGCGTCTCCACCAGCGGTTTGTCAGTTACTCTCACTGACGCATCGACCGCGGGTTCCTCGATTAAGATTAACTGGGGCGATGGCAGCGCAGCATCAACAGGTAGTGCTGGCGGCGTTTTCAATCACACATATGCGTCAGCAAATACTTACACTATAGTGGACACCGCTACTGCTAATGGTATTAGCGCAAGCAAGAGCCAGTCAGTGACTGTACCAGCAACTAAGTATACGGTCAGCGGCACAGTGACGAATCACGCCGACACCACCGTCATACAGAGTGTATCTCTCACTCTAAAGCAGGGTGCCGTTACCAAGGCAATTGCATCCACAAACGCAAGCGGCGGCTTCACATTTATCAATGTAGCTCCCGGAACATATACCATAACTGCAAATAAGACAGGATATATGTTCTCTAACCCGGCAGCTACCGTAACTGTGACGACCGGAAACGTAACAACAGCGAGCTTCAGCTCTTCAAACTAGCAGTTTACAGCTAGCCAGATGAGGGGCAGGCGGGACATGCCCGTCTGCCCCTCTTTTTTATGTGTCACCTGCGGTTCGGGGAAACACATCGGCAATGGATCCCTTGGGAGGGTCAGGGAGATATTAAATTGCATGAATGGGACCTTCTTGAATTAGAATGGCATACTTTCGGCATATTTGGTATTTAGCTATTTTAAGCATCACCTGCTATTAGACTGGAAGAAAGAGAATGATCCTCAGAAATATATTGAGTTTTTGGGAGACTGGGATCAGCAAGTGTATACGGTGCGCAACCTTCAAGGAGGGTTACCTGAATGAGCAGAAAAATTAGCACTTATTCCATTTTGTTGTTGCTTGCTTTAATAATGCAGCTTTTCTTATTGCTCCAAAGCGCCGGCGCCTGGTCATTTGTAAGCGACGGTGCTGTCCCAAACGGTAGCGGTGGCTGGTCTTGGTCTCAGGCCTCCGCCGCAAACAAACAATGTTTAGGGTGTCATAATCCTACGGTAATGCCGGATTCTGATAAGACAGGCTATCTCCTTACCGGACATAAAAACGTGCTACGCAAGGTGGTCGCCGGCGTTTCAGCATCGTACTGGCTGGGATCTAGCGGGCAGATTTATCAGGCCGATGCATTCGGCAGATCAATAAATCTCTTGAGTGGCATGATCACGCTGGCTGACGGATCTCAAGCACCAATGTATTATCTTTATGAGGACTGGATGTCGGCGGTCCCTAATCCATTTGTTATTTACGGCAGCAACGGAACAGACCCCGGCAGTGGTTACACATGTGCCAAGTGCCATACCACAGGTTACGGGGCTGTAACTGCCAGTTCGTTTGTTGCATACAACAGTCCCAACAATAATATCACCGTTGCCAACACTTTTCTTTTTAATCCTATGCCATCTCTCCTGACGTCCGTAACGGATCCGGTTTTGCAAACCGCCACACAACCCGGTTCTTCCGTTGCCACCCAGATCAACTATACCGGAAATCAATGGGTGTTTGACGGTGTCACGTGCACGCGCTGCCATGATGTGACGCCACACGGAGGT
Source organism: uncultured Nitrospiraceae bacterium (assembly GCA_963736105.1). Lineage (GTDB taxonomy): Bacteria > Nitrospirota > Thermodesulfovibrionia > Thermodesulfovibrionales > Dissulfurispiraceae > Fen-1308. The sequence goes on from CAVTNL010000002.1 coordinate 663,828, forward strand.
ACCGATCAGATCGACTTTGCGCCGGCCCCAACAAATCAGGATGGGACAGCTCTTTGCTACAACTGTCACCAGAACCCGCCATCGGTAAATACAGTGGACATGGGCGGAAACGCTGTAACGCCTAATAATTTTTATCCAGCCCTTTATCTGACTGTTGGGTATAACGGGACGTACATACCTTCTTTTACTGTTTCATCTACGGCTCAGGAGTTTCTGAACAGTCCGCATGGCAGGTTCTCTGGCACCGCAGGACAGAACAACAATGGATTGACCAACATAGGTACTATAAACAATGCGTCGTTCTACGCCAGCAGCTTCAATGACGGCGTTAACAATTTAGGCTGTACCTCCGCCTGCCACGACCCGCACCAGTCGACAGTCGCTGCAGTTGAGGCGGCAACCGGTGCTCAGCCCATGCGTGTTTCATGCCAGACTTGCCATACTGAAATCGTGGTGTCTAAAACTGCTCATCCGCAGACATATGACACTCCGTTTGATAATTCTCTCTACCCGAATGGTTCGTGCGAAGTCTGTCACATGGTGAGGCCAGACAACGGCAAATCTGTTAGATTGCATCTCTTCAGGATCAGTGTGGATGCCAACTATTACACATTCCCGACCCCATCGCAATTCAGGGCTGGACAGGTATACCCGAACACTGAAAATGACGGTAGTTCTTTCCCCGGCAATTATGCTGCCTGGGTGGACGTAGATCTGGCCTGCGGGCAGTGCCATGGGGGAGGGACAGCTCAGGTTACAACTACTGGCTCTGTCGCGCTGTCAAGCCCTACTACTTTAACCGTTGCCAATGGGTCAGGGTTCATCGAAGGGCAAAAGATCATGATAGCCGGAGCAGGCTCTGGCGGTGCTACCCTCTACTCATATACTGCTGCAGTATCGGGAAACACAATCACCTTGACCGATGCGGCTGGGGCATCTGTAACTAATGCGAGTGTAACCCTCAATCCTACCCAGAATTCCGCCCCGTATAAATCCAGAATTGAGCTCGCAGGAGATGCCAACAATATCCATCTCACTTTCCCATCTCCTAACTTCACCTGGGTGCAGTCAGGCAACACCAATACGGTGAACTTTAACGGATCGTCCACAGTCTGTCCGAGCGGCGGGGCCTGCGCTTATAGTTGGGCATTTGGAGACGGAACAATAGACAACAGCAACAGCATAAATATAAGCCATAGCTATACGTCTGCATCACCGGGCGTAAATAATTATTCTGTTGTTTTGACGGTCACCGACACATATAAGACGGGATCCCTTCCTGAGTCTGCTACTAAAGCAATCACGGTTAACATCCCGCCGACTGATAACGCCTCTGTGACTATAAATAACCTGACAGTGACCCTCACTGACAGCTCGACTTTGGGGTCCTCGATTACAGTTAACTGGGGCGATGGCAGCGCAGTGTCAACAGGCAGTGCTGGAGGTATATTCACTCATACCTATGCGTCAGCAAGCACTTACACAATAGTAGACACTGCTACTATACAGGGGTTAAGCGCTTCCACTAAGCTGCCAGTTACGGTACCGCCCAAATATACGGTCAGCGGTGTGGTGACAAACTTGGCAGGCACTGTGCCGCTCTCAAGCGTATCACTTTCACTTAAGCTTAATGGTGTAACTAAGGCCATTACATCAACGGGCTCAAACGGCAGCTACACGTTTATCAATGTGGTGCCAGGAACGTATACCGTAACGGCGAGTAAGTCTGGATATATGTTTGCTAACCCAGCAGACACGGTAACAGTAACGACTGGTAATTTAATAGGACAAAATTTTACCTCTGAAAACTAGCAGCTTACTTTAGGAAGAGCAAAGGCAGACGGGACAATCCCGTCTGCCTTTTTCATTCTGAGACTGTTTGGCTTCACAGTTTCGTATATCAACTGTAGCAAAAGGTCATGCCATTTTACTGCCTTAGGATAAAGGAATTTTCTCTTGCTTACATGATATCTCCGCAATGGAAGGAGTGACCGGTTAAGCATGTAATCTGTTAGCTGTTGTTGAGCGGCAATATCACGGGGATAGACAGTGGTGGATCAATTTGTGCGGAGTGACCGTGCACAGAACGTTCATTTACGCGGCACATACACCGGCAATCTCTTTATTGAGGAGGTATATCCTATGCTGATCAATAGCAGCCGACTATTTGAAAAGAAATATAAACACCTAAGTAACTAGCGACGAGTAAACAACTTTGCTCCTGAGGTTGCAAGCGTGCGGTAATTCTCGGAGTTCAAGTCTATCGGATTACTACAAGTATATCGGCTAGACCACCACTGGTGTCAGAAGCAGCAGAGCCGAATGCGTATGTGCGCAAACCTGAAACTTAATATGGCTTTATTCGAGCTATCTTCTGTCGGAGCGTAAGTATTCTCCTACGGTTTTTTCTCTCCTTCTGGTGATTGAACAGGTTGTACACTGTTAACCGCCGCTTTCCTATTGTAGGCTAATGGTTTATGGCATCCTGGCGAACAGCTGCCGCCGTTCTCTGTCTTTTCAAACCTGATCGGAAGCTGCCAATTGCCGAAAGGGGCCTTCTCGTTTATCAGCTTCGGAAGTGGGCTGCCATGGATGGCGTGGCAGAATATACAACTCCTGCCTTTTTCCTTTCTGTTTACATGCACATAATGCAGGTTCCTCTGACCGTCTCTGAACCCGGTAGCATACGAGGTTTCTGGAAATAGCAGGAGGTCCCTCTTGTGGCATGAGAAACAGAGCGCGTACTCGTTTTCAGTATAGGGCACGTACTGGTCCGCCGGGAATTCCTTGACAAGCAGCCAGCTGTTGGTGGATCCGTGCGGGTCGTGGCACGGCGTGCATTTCCCCTCTTTAATAGGGCCGTGAAGCACTGTATCTTCTTTTCTAAGCAGCTTTGTGTGGCAAGTCAGGCAGAAGTCCTTGCCGGATTTCGGCAGGAGCTTTGGTGCGTCACTCGCATGAGGAGAATGGCATGTAGTGCAACCCGCTTCGCTCTTTATAGGCTTATGCACGACTGTCGCATCTTTCAGCTTTTCAGCAATCTTCTGGTGACACTGGAAGCAAAGGTTATTGCCTTCGGCTGCGAAAAATTTCTTAAAAGAAGAACCATGAGGATTGTGACAGGATGTGCAGCCGTTCTTCATGGCAGGGTGGACATATGCCTTTTGCATTATAGTCTGCATATCTGCATGGCACTGAAAGCATAGCTCGGCGCCGGGTTTCAATGTCTGGGCCTTATTGTCGGACTCATGCGGACTATGGCATGTCAGACAATCGCCTGTCGAAGCAGGGCCATGCATATATTTAAACTCGGTCTTGTCAGGATGACACGTCAAGCAAATTTCATTAGGCTTTGCCACAAGCAGATTCTTTTGAGAGGAGGAGTGAGGGTCATGACAAGAGGTGCACATGCCGTTTTTAACTGCCGTATGTACATACCTTTTTGTGCCGAACGCCTCATGACACATTGCACAGAGAGCAGGTGGTTCCTGCACAAGCTTGAACGTCTTCACCGATTTTTGCGGGTGCGGCTTGGCGACTGACTCATGGCAGGAATCGCATGACGAGGCTGCCGGATGAAGTACCGCCCCTGACATTAGCGAGCCGTGACACTTTGTCGTTACACAGCCCTCTTCAGCAGAAGCTTCCGGGCCGAAAGCAGCAGACATCGTAAAAAACAAAACTATGCCCATTATATACGAAAAAAGTGGAATGTTTTCCTGTTTTGTTTCTTTAATTATATGCTCCTTAATCATAAGTTCCCCTTACCCTCCTAAAAGCCACAGCAAAATACATACTAGAGGCATGTCCGGCGTCTATCGGCGACAATGTACTAAGTCCGCTTATCATAATATCGGGGGGAAAGACCTACTTATACTGTGTATATATTAACATAAAGCTAAGGATAAAATAAGAAAATAAGAGGAGCCAAATGCCAGAACTCTGTTGAACAAAGGCATATTACACCTTGATCTGTCTTTTTTGGCTGCGGACTAAACTATTCATAACGGAGAACAGTCATTCTTAAGAGTAAGTGACACACCCTAGGAATAGGTCATAGCACCATAAGAATACAGCTATTTAACAGATTCGCAGTGCGATGTTGGCAGTTTCAAAAAAGTCGCTTCACTATAACTTATTAATATTTAGAATGAATTTCAGTAGCACTATGCCGGCACTTGGCTCTCCCACAATGTGGTATTACACTTGCAAGAGAAAATTGTGATGAAGAAGGTATTAATAGTCGATGACGAGCCTCTGATTCTCTTCTCGTTGGCAAGGGCACTCAAGGGCAGTGGATTAGCAATAAAAACTGTCGACAATGGCTCAGCTGCGATTGAAGAGGTCCGACAGTCCACTTATCAGCTCTGTTTTCTTGATTTGTGCCTTCCGGATATGAACGGCATCGATGTGATGCTGAAAATTAAACAACACTCTCCTGAATGCAATATAGTAATCATGTCGTCGTCGTCGGTTGACGCAGCCACTAAAGAGCTGATTGAAAAAAATGCCAGCCTTTTCATTCCCAAGCCATTTGAACTCACGTACGTTAAGGCAATAGCACAGCAGTTAACGGACGATAACCAGGTAAAAAGCTTGCCTGGAGTCACCATGATAAAAACTGACGATGAGCGACGTCGCATGGAGCGCAGCTCCTCATCGAAGACGATTACCTGCATAGTAAACTGTCCTGATACCAACGAAGCGATTGACATGAACGCACATGTTGTCTCTATCAGCAAGGCTGGTATGGGTATCCATACGACTCATCCTGTCAAGCCTGGCTCCATAATCAGGTTCGATGCAATTGAGGAAGGATTTGATTATATGGCAGGCGTCGTCCGAAACACAGTTCCGATAGACAATAACATGTACCGGGCAGGGATAGAGTTCATCTAGCCTCTACTCTAGCCCAAACTTTTTTATCTGATACCTAAGCGAATCATAACTAATGTTAAGTAGCTTTGCTGCAAGCGTTTTATTATGGTTGGTCCTTTCAAGGGCCTGGGTGATGAGGTTTTTTTCGAGATCGTCAAGCGAAATGCCTTCCTTGGGCAAAGCAAATCCATCGCTCAAGTCGGGGCTTGCCGTAGCAACCGTTCCAGAGAGCCAGTTTGGCAAATGCGATGTGAGTATCTTTTCCGTGTTTTCAAGCACTACCAACCTTTCGATCAAGTTCTTGAGCTCGCGCACATTACCGGGCCAGCTATAGGCAGCCATGAGGGAAAGCGCCTCCGGAGAAAAGTCCTGGATCATTTTCTTATTGTATTTTGCGGCAAAATGAGAGAGAAAATGTCTTGCCAGTAAAGCTATATCATCGGTACGCTCCCGGAGGGGAGGGATGAACAGATAAAAAGTGCTCAGCCTGAAGAAAAGATCGGACCTGAACTCGCCGCTCTTGACTGCTTCGGCGAGATTTTTATTGGTAGTTGCCACAACTGTTACGTCTATGGGTATCTCTTCCCTGCCGCCGATGCGTCGAACTGTTCTCTCTTCGAGCACCCTAAGGAGCTTGCTTTGGAGCGCGGGTTTCATTTCCGCCACCTCATCCAGCAGAATAGTTCCACCATTTGCAAGTTCAAACATGCCCTTGCGGTGCGTCTTTGCATCTGTGAAGGCTCCCTTTTCGTATCCGAAGAGTTCACTCTCCAGAATACTCTCAGGCAGTGCTGCACAATTAACCCCAATGAAGGGCTCCGTTCCTCCCGAACAATTGCCGAACATCTTGTAATGTATATAGCGCGCTACCACTTCCTTTCCAGAACCGCTCTCGCCGGTAATAAATATGCTTGAAACATGCGCTTCCGCTATTTTTTCTATTTTTTCTTTTATCTCTTTTAAGGAATCGGCTTCTCCTATAAGTTCCCTATCATAGAATTCGCAGCTTGCTTTCCTGAGGTGTTCGACTTCATGTTCCAGTCGAATTTTTTCAAACTGTTTCTGGATGACAATTTTAACCTCCTCCAGATTAAATGGTTTGGTCAGATAATCTGCCGCGCCTAGCTTCATTGCCTTGACAGCGGTCTCAGCGGTATCGTCAGCCGTCAACATAATTACCTGAGTTTCGGCATCCTTGCTCCTCAACTCTTGCAGTATCTCCAGACCGCTCATGCCCGGCAGATTCACGTCGAGCAGCAAGATATCGGGAAACCAGGATTTTATCGTTTGGACGATATCATCCGTTTCCCCAGCTGACTTTACCACATAGCCCTCTCTCTCCAATGCTTTGGAAAGAGTCATCCTTATGAGGTCGTCGTCATCTAAAATAAAAATCTTTTTTGTTCTCATGTCCCTTCCGCTTCCTCCGTCAGAAAAAAACTGGTAGTACTGAAGAACTCAACAATACATAATATATTAGCATAAGCAAACGGTTACAAATCTGGGGAAAAGTCTTTCTATCGGCAAAATACAGAAGAATCAGCAAAGCCAATGTTAACGATGTCAAGCAAAAAATAGTTTTAATCAGTACGTTTATTTCAGCATCGAGGATTAGAGATCCGAGGTTTTACTGGTCAGCAGTTAAGTGCCGGATTATACACCTCTTAGCTTCTCGTTATAGATGCCGCCCCGCCTCTGAAGTTGATCAATTCTTTTCAGTATGATATCGATCAGAGCATTCATTTTATGGGAAGATGGCGCATATCTTTATTGCACGGCCTATTCCTCTACGCTCAGAGGGCTAGCAGATTCCAACCATTAAACAGTTGAGATCTCAGGTCAAAGCTTGTTGGTAAACTGGGTACTGCTGAAAATCATGTTAATTTACCCATAATTTGAATATAATATTGTATGCTAACCCAAAGTGAGAGGATCTTGTCATCCAGGAAGGCAATCGAGCACCTTTTGCGTGCGCGCAAAGCTATTAGAATTTATCCCGACGGTAATCCTGTCACTGAAAAATCGATCAATGGTCTCTATGCTGAACTTCTCAAGCTTCTCTCGAATCAGGACATTGTCTCGTTCGAGATAAGCATTGATGCAATTCATTTTGAGCTGGAAGAGATATTTCATGCAGCCTCCCATGAAAATAACATACCGATCCTTTTATTCAGGGACGGGGTCAGAGAAGTGGCGTTCAAGAAGGGTCTGACCAGAGATGAAGTGTCTGGATTTGTTGATGTTGTTTCCGGAGATTTGGCGCGTGCAGAACAAGGCGATGATGTCGTCACGAAGATATGGGATCACGATTTCAGACATATCAGGTGCATTGTATATGAGCCCGACATTTATGCTGGTGAAAATGCCCGCGAGATTTTCAACAAAGGCGTGCCTTCTGAACATTCCATGATTATCGAACTGCAAAGGGCACATAGAGACGCTTTGCTGAAGAAAGCTGAAAGTGATTCTTTACCCGATGTAATAGAATTCAGCGACTGGGAGTTGATCGCCCTGCGAAGAGAGTTGGAGATGAATCCGGCCGACAAGACGGGGAAACTGCTCGCCATAATTCTTGAATTATTTTTGCTTGCCGAAACAGAGGCGGAGTGCACGGAGATTGAGAAGATTATGCAGAAGGCTGTGGAGCGCGCACTCAACGGCAAGAAAATCGATGTGCTGGCTGACTTTTTCATCAACGTCAAGAAGGCCTATATGGATGCCGACCTGAATACCCGTTTCAGGACCAATCTCTCCAGCATCTTTTCTTTTTTTAGTTCCGAGGAATTCCTGACAAAGGTGGGAGCCATGCTGGACGACGGGTTAAGGCTGAGTGATGAGACGTTCGGCAAGCTCATTCTGCTGCTTGACAAGAGATCTATCCCTATCCTCATTACGATACTCGGTTATCTGGATACTATTTCGGCGCGGAAGACTATAGTTAATATCCTCGGTAAAATAGGAATAACGGATGTCCAGGTAGTTATGCAGGGTCTCAGCGACCAACGGTGGTATGTTGTTAGGAATATTGCGATCGCGCTCAGGATGATCGGTGATAAAGAGGCAAAACAGTCTCTCTTGAAAATAGCAAGTCATAAGGACGCGCGGGTCCGCAGGGAGGCGATCAAGTCTCTCGCTCAGATGGACGGCGGGGAAATGGCAGGCCTGCTCAAGCAAGCCTTGAATGATCCTGACCTATCTGTCAGACAGACAGCTTTAAGCGTGCTTGTGCATCTCGAAGTGCCGTTGGCCAAAGCACTGCTTTTTGACATAGTCCAAAGCAGTGCTTTTCTAGGCCGGGACTATAACGAGAAAAGGGATTATTATCAGGCATTACTCAAGTATGATGGCGAGGACGTGCGACGTCTGCTAGAACAAAAGCTTCGCAAAAAGAGTTTATTTAGGAAGACGAATAATGATGAAAACAAGGCTGCAATAGCTTATAACATAGGAAATCTGGGAGATAAAGAATTTTTAGGCAGTCTCTATGAACTGGCTGATTCTAAGAACGAAGCCCTAAAGCAGAAGGTTGCAGAGGCGATAAGGAAGATTGAGCATGGATCCTGACGCGAAAGACATGACCGGTAATTCTGGCAACCCGGGCGTCAAGGAGAGGGTAACAGGTATTTATAGCCGCCTCGTTGCGCTTGCAAGGGAGCTGCCCGATCAAATCTTGTCAGGTGATCATATGGACATTAATGGTGCCAAGCGTCTGATACGGCACCTTATAGACATGATCACATATGACGATCCCTTGTTGCTCGGCATGGCCCTGAGTGAGAGCCGCTATGATTACAGCTACCGCCACCCGGTCAACGTATGCATCCTTTCAGTAGCGCTGGGGCACAAAATAGGCTTGAGCAAGAAAGAACTGGCAGAGCTCGGCCTTGTTGCGTTTCTGTCGGATATCGGTAAGCTCCTCGTTCCTCCTGAGGTGCTTCATAAACAGGGTATCTACGATGAGAATGACTGGCGTATTATGAGGAGACACACAATCCAGGGCTTTAAGGCTATTTTTAGTATCCCTCAGCTTGATGAGCAGTTGATCAGGTCAGCAATCGTTTCTTTTGAACACCATCTACACTGCGACCTGTCTGGCTACCCTGAGGTGTGTCACATACCCGAGCAGGATTTTTATACGCGGGTGGTGGTTATCGCCGAGTGGTACGATGCCCTTACCGCACCTAAATCCTACAAGGAAGGGTACCGGTCTCCTGATGCCGCCATAAAAATCATGCTGGAAGAGGCCGGACAGGAGCTTGATTCGGTGCTTGTAAAAGTTTTTGTCTCAATGATGGGGATATACCCAGTGGGTTCTTTGGTCATGCTGGACAGCGGAGAGATCGGCATTGTTGTGGAGCCCCATGCAGCTCTTTTGAAGAGACCGAGGACTCTGGTGATTTCGGATGGTCAGGGGCATCCGGTCAGGCCCTTTGTTGCTGCGCTTAGTAAGAGGGACGATACTGGGACATATCTCCGTACCATAACGAACACACTCGATCCTAACGACTATAAAATCGACTACGCATCTTTCTTTTATCGCAAGTCGGCACACTCGGGGGAGGCCAACTGAGCGTGGCAAAGCGGCACTTCAAACGGTTGACTCACTATAAGCACTGACGGTAAACTATCCCGATGGAAAAAATGATACTAGAAGCTTTTGCAGACAGTGTAGCGGTTAAGGAAAAATTCGTCAAAACCCACCTCTCTCTTATTGCCAAGGTATCGAGCATGATCGCCGAGGCTTTCAGCGAGGGAAACAAACTATATATCTTCGGTAACGGCGGGAGTTCCTGTGACGCTTCTCATATCACCGCCGAGTTTGTCAACAGGTTCAAAAAAGACCGGCCGGGGCTTCCGGCAATAACACTGAATACGGACATGGCGGTCCTGACATCGATCGCAAATGATTATGACTTCTCTGACATTTTCGCCCGCCAACTTAAGACTCTGGCCGAAGCCGGAGACATAGCTATCGCAATAAGCACCAGTGGCAGTTCGAAGAATATCCTTAAAGCCGTAGAAGTGGGTAAGAAAAAAGGCTTGAAAACCATCGCCTTTACCGGCGCGAAGGGTACCAAGTTTGCATCCAAGTGCGATTATGCCTTTGTGGTACCGTCCGAAGATACGCCGAGAATACAGGAAGTACATATTACCCTTGGCCATGTCATCTGCCAGATCGTCGAAGAGATACTCTTCGAGGCACCGAGGGGGGCTAGTTCGTCCAGGAGTGCGGCTGGAAGCCAGCAATGAAGATACTCGGCATCGACCCTGGAAGCCTTAATTGTGGGTACGGCCTTATCAGAGCTCAAGAAACTAAATCACAGGCTAGGCAGGGTTCAGGAAGCCGCTGTCTGGAGGGCTTTGCCTACCTGTCGTCCGGCCGGCTTGTCATGCCGGAATCCAAACCACTCCATGAAAGACTCAAGGACCTCTATGTCTCGCTAGCCGAAGTAATCACCGAATTGCACCCGGACGAGATTGTTATAGAGAAGATATTCTACGCCAAGGGAGTCAAGGCTGCTTTGAGTCTGGGCCACGCTCGCGGTGTGGTATTGCTTGCGTCGACGCTCAGCGGACTTCCAATATTCGAATACAGCCCTCTTGAAGTGAAGCAGGCGGTGGTCGGATACGGCAGGGCCGATAAAACTCAGGTGCAGAGCATGGTGAAGGAGATACTAAAAATTCGTCACGCACTGTCGGCCGACGGTGCTGACGCTCTGGCGATCGCCCTGTGTCACGCCAATACGCATGGGCCGCTCTCTTATTTAAGTAGTCAGCAGAAACAGAAGCGGGTTTTAACCCGATGATTGCCACACTGAGAGGGAAACTGATTTCCAAAAGGCCTGATGGCGTGATCGTCGATGTTGGAGGGGTCGGATATAGCGTCAGCGTGCCGCTCTCTACTCTTTCGTGGCTACCTGATGAGTCGTCTGAGGTTTTCTTTTATATCTATACCCACGTGCGCGAAGATATTCTTCAGCTTTTCGGATTCCGAAGCGAAGAGGAGAAGCGGATATTTACGACCCTCATCGGAGTATCTGGCATTGGCCCCAAGATCGCGTTGAGCATACTTTCTACCATCCCTGCCGATACATTTTATGGACTCGTTCATGCCGAAGATGTCGAGGCGCTTTGCCGGGTGCCGGGCCTTGGGAAGAAGACTGCCCAGAGGATTATCCTGGAACTTAGGGAGAAACTCCCTGCATTGAAGGAAAGGAAGGATGCGCTTTACGACGACACGCTTTCCGCACTTATCAATCTGGGATACAAGAAAAATGTGGCCCAGGACGCGCTCGACAGGGCCTACGACAGCGGCCTCAGGGATATTGAGAGTTTGCTCCGAGAGACGTTAAAATTCCTTACTAAAGAATAAATTTATTAAGGTATTGAGGGAAAGAGATCGAAATATGAAATATAATGGAATGTGAACCCAGTAACTACTGACCTCTCTAAACTTGAACCGAATGTATGAAAATTGAAGACGACGGAATCGTGCCCCTCACCCCGGAAGCCCTCGAGGAGGAAGTCTCCTATGAGATAAACCTGAGGCCTCGCGCCCTTATCGATTTTATCGGCCAGGCGAAGATCAAGGAAAACTTAAAGGTCTTCATCGACGCAGCGCTAATGAGAAAAGAGCCTCTTGACCACGTTCTTTTCTTCGGCCCGCCAGGTCTCGGCAAGACGACTCTTGCAACAATCATCGCCAATGAACTCGGTGTCAATATCAAGACTACCTCCGGTCCGGTACTTGAAAGGGCTGGCGACCTCGCTGCCATCCTCACGAATCTATCCGACCGGGACATCCTTTTTGTAGATGAGATACACAGGATGTCGAGGATTGTCGAAGAGGTTCTATATCCGGCGATGGAGGATTACAGTCTCGACATTATCATAGGTCAGGGACCCAATGCGCGGACCCTGAAACTCAATCTGCCGAGGTTTACCCTTGTAGGGGCCACAACACGCACAGGGCTGCTTACTTCGCCGCTCAGGGACCGTTTTGGGGTAATATGCAGACTCGAATTTTACGATTCGGCTGACTTAGTGGAGATAGCCCATCGGTCAGCACGCCTGCTCGACATTGAGTTGCACAATGATGCGGCAGATGAGATTGCGAGAAGGTCTCGAGGAACTCCGAGGATCGCCAACCGTATACTGAAGCGGATAAGAGATTTTGCACAGGTGAGGGGTGAAGGCATCATCGACATGAAGATTACAAAGGAGGCTCTGGATGCTCTTGATGTAGATACCCTGGGGCTTGATGAAGTCGACAGGAAACTGCTGATTACTATAATCGAGAAATTTAACGGCGGCCCCGCCGGAATAGAAGCTATCGCTGCAACTCTGAGGGAAGACCGCGATACTATCGAGGACGTCTATGAACCATACCTGCTCCAGGAAGGTCTTATCGAAAGGACTGCCAGAGGACGCTTGGCTACCCGCAGAGCCTATGAGCATTTGGGCAAAATAGCGCCTCAGGGGTTGTTCTAAGAAAGCAGCCAATGAAGATCCTGATGCATATCTGCTGTTCCAATTGCGCTGTCTATCCTGTCCTGACGCTGCAGAAGCGTGGCATTGATGTTAAAGGTTTCTGGTTCAATCCCAATATCCATCCTTACCTGGAGTATAAGAGCAGGCTTGATGCTCTCAGAAAGCTCGAGAGACTATGGGGGCTCGATGTCAAATATGATGACAGCTACGGGTTGACTGAGTTCTTGAGAAATGTGGTGTTCCATGAAAAGGACCGTTGTGCTTATTGTTATGCTGTCAGGCTGGAGAGAACCGCTTTGATGGCCAGGGAATCTAAGGTAGATGCCTTTACTACTTCCCTTCTGGTGAGCCCATACCAGAATATTGATATGATAAATAATATAGGCCGCGGGCTTCAGGATAAGTACGGGGTCCAATTCCATTTCGAGGATTTCCGCAGCGGATTCGGTGAGGGACGCCGCATAGCAAAGGATCTTGACTTGTACAGCCAGAAATATTGCGGCTGCATCTATTCGGAAATGGAAAGGTTCGGGAAAAGCAGTAGGGTCGATGTTGCCTCATCGTTGTCTGCAATGGGTGTGGCAGCCCTTCCGAGTAAAGGTAAGCATGGAACAATTAGGTAAATTACTTATAACCATTGGTGCTGTAATAATAGTCCTTGGCCTTATTGCTATTATTTTCGGCAAGTTACCTGGGATTGGGCGCCTGCCGGGCGACATCGTGGTACAGAAAAAAAATATCACATTTTATTTCCCGATCGCTACAAGTATTATCATTAGTCTGCTGCTCACTATTATTTTTTGGTTTATCGGAAGAAAATGATGACAATAAGACAGAAGTCAGAGTGTACGATATGGATCTTATCTGCCATTGTGGCAGTATGCATTATTTTTTTTGCAGCAGGCTGTCTGACGACCGATGCCACTGCTGAGACATCGGTGCGGGTTTTGTTAATGGACAATAAAGATCTCAGGGTGCCTTCTAAGGAGGAGCGTCTGACATGTATGGGAACTTCAGCGGGCGATGTTCTTTTGAGCGGGTTGAAGTACTCTGGTGTTATCGAGGTCTGGAAAGGAGATAGCGGGCTATACATCATCAACGACATCCCGCTCGAAGACTACATCAAGGGTGTCGTTGCAGCGGAGATGAAGAGCAGTTGGGACATTGAAGCGCTGAAGGCCCAGGCCGTGGCTGCCAGGACTTATGCTATTTACCAGATATCGAATTCTGCTCCGGGTGCTCCATATAATCTCACCTCTACTGTCCTGGATCAGGCATATAAAGGGGCGAACATATCTCCCAGTGTCGAGCAGGCGGTGAATGAAACGAAAGGGGAGATTTTGATCTACGGTGGAAAGCCAATCGCTGCTTTTTATCATTCGACGAGTGGAGGCATGACGGAGGATGCGGCAGAGGTCTTCGGAAAGGCATTTCCGTATTTGAAACCGGTCAAGACCAACTGCGAGCTATCCCCTTATTTTCTGTGGGAAAAAATAATACCAGTATCGGAGATTGAAAAGGACCTGGATATACAAGGCATAAAAGACATAGGCATCGATTCATATACGGCATCTGGCCGTGCGAGGGTGATGAAAATAACACTCGAAACGGGATCACTGATCTTACCTGCAACGGAGATGAGGAAGAAAGTGGGATGGGACAGGCTGCCGAGTACTCTGATAACCCAAATATCGAGGCACAACAGTTTGATCGTCTTCGAGGGCAGAGGTTACGGCCACGGCGTAGGAATGTGTCAGTGGAGCACCCTACAAATGGCCAAGGACGGAATGACCTACAGGCAGATACTCAATTATTTTTATCCTGGCACAACTATACAACTTTATGAAAAATGAAATCACCGCCTTTGATTTCGAACTCCCCGATAAACTGATTGCATTGCGCCCTGCTGCGGTGCGTGACAGGTCGAAGCTCCTCATCCTTCGCAGGGACGGTCCTGCCGAGCACAGGGTCTTTGTTGACATCAGTGATTACCTTGACAGAGGCGATCTGCTCATCCTCAACAATACGAAGGTCATGCCGGTCAGACTCATTGGATCGAAGCCGTCGGGTGGGAGGGTGGACCTGATACTTGTCAGGGAAGATGCCAACGGTGCCTGGGAAGTTCTCTGCAAGGGCCCGTATAGAGGGCCGATATCATTGAGGGGTGATGTCGATGCAGAACTGTTTGAGATTCCGGGGGTAGAAGGTGAAACGAGACGCTTCAGATTTTGTTCGACCGGTGATAAGCATATCGCTGAAATACTGGAACAGTGCGGTTCCATGCCATTGCCGCCTTACATAAAGAGGACGCCAGATGAAGATGACATGCAGCGTTATCAGACTGTTTATGCTGAAAAAATCGGTTCGATTGCCGCTCCTACGGCCGGACTTCACTTCACAGACGAACTGTTGGGAAGTCTTATAGAAAAGGGAGTCCTCATTCGTAGGCTGACTCTTCATGTCGGTCCAGGCACGTTCAAGCCGATCAAAACAGCCCATCTGAGCGACCATGTTATGCAGCCAGAATATTTCGAGATAGAGGCGTCGCTTTTGAACGAGATTGACCGCACGAAGAGGGCCGGCAAGAGGGTGATAACCGTCGGCACCACGGCCACCAGGGCTATAGAGGGGTTTTTAAGCGGGAGGTGCGAAGCCAGTGGCAACGGAGACGGTATTATTAAGGGATCTACCGATATCTTCATCCACCCCGGATATGAATTCAGGGCGGTTGATAGCCTGCTCACTAATTTCCATCTTCCGCGTTCGACACCGCTCATGCTGGCGTCGGCATTCTGCGGGTTTGTGAAACTCATGGAGGCATACCACGAGGCCATTGCCAATGGTTATAGATTTTTTTCCTACGGTGATGCTATGCTGATTTTATGAAGGAAAAGGGCAACGAATCGTCGTCCTCTTCACTAGTAATCGTTAGCAGGAGGATGTTGATAACCGGAATCGCCGGGACTGCCATTTTTAGCTTTGGGCTGGGCTATTTTTTCGGCTACGGTGGCACAACCACAAGCCGAATGGCGAATCATATAGAAGCCGATAACAGGATCACCACTTCAGAAGAGCGTACAGTACTGGATTCCTCTGGGAATTCGACCATTGTACCACCTTCTGCCATGCCGGGTAGCAATCCGAAGGAAGCACCGCTGATAACGAGACGTGATAATGAGGTTGCATCGGCTCCCAAGATCAACCAGGAACTGCCTAAAAGTTCAGCGGAAAAGAAGCCCGAGGGGATTCAGTTGCCGGAAAAGAAGGCGACGAATGCCGTTGAAAAAAACGGCAGTGTTGAAAAAAAAACCGATACACATGAGGCTGCTCTGAAAGGCAAAGATATCGGTGATGGTAAAGTCAGCAAGAAAGGCAGTGTCGCTAAGGCTCGGAAAAAGCAGTCCAAGCCGACAGCTAAGAACCCGTCGCATAGGCCTGCTAGTTTTAAGAACAGGTATGTCTATGCGGTCCAGGTCGGCGCCTTCTCTGATCCGTCGAAGGCCAGGCGGCTTAAGAACCAGCTTTCAGCAAAAGGCTATAAGGCCTACATCATAGCTTTTTCCCCGGCGTCCGGCAAGACCTTGTCAAGGGTCAAGATGGGGCACTATACTACAAAGAAAGAAGCGGAAGAACTGGCTTCCGGCCTTAAGAACGAGGGTATCGAAAGCGTCGTTGTTTACGGCGGCAGATAACGGTACAGCATAGAAAAACTATTATTTAAGCTGGAGGCATATACGAAGACAATAGAACTGGATCTTGACCAGGAAAAGGAGTACCCATTCATTCACGGAGGCGCCGACAAGGTCCTTAAGTCCGTCGAAGAATCACTGGGCGTTACGATAAGCATTAGAGGCAATAGGCTTCTGGTTCAAGGTGAAGACGATCTTGTCGAAAAGGCTGAGAAGCTCGTGGAAGAGATTAGGGATGTAAATAGGAACGGTTACACCCTAAGACCTGAAGATGTAACTTATGCCGTCAGGTCGATATCTGAAGGCAACGATGTGTCAGTCAAGAATCTTTTTACTAGCAGCATACCCGTCTCGTCTAAGAAGCGTTTTATAATACCCAAGACAGAAACCCAGAGGCAGTATATAGAGTGTATCGGCAAGAGCGACATAGTATTCGGGATAGGCCCAGCCGGTACCGGTAAGACTTATCTGGCTATGGCCATGGCGATAAACGCTTTCCTGCAGAAGCAAGTATCGAGGATAGTGCTCGTGCGCCCTGCTGTTGAAGCTGGCGAAAAGCTCGGCTTCCTTCCCGGAGATATTGCGGAGAAGGTGAGCCCGTACTTGCGTCCTCTCTATGACGCACTTTTCGATATGATGGATATCGACAAGGCGCTTAAGCTAATAGAGCGCGGGACTATAGAGATCGCACCACTGGCTTTTATGAGAGGAAGGACCCTCAACGACTCATTCATCATTCTGGATGAAGCCCAGAACACCACAACTGAGCAGATGAAAATGTATCTAACCAGGTTGGGGTTCGGGTCCAAGACCGTCATCACTGGAGATATCACCCAGATAGACCTCCCGTCAGGAAGGATGTCAGGGCTTGTGGAGGCTATTAGAATACTAAAGGGTATCGAAGATATCAGGATAATTAATTTTACTGAAAGGGATGTGGTGCGCCACAGACTAGTACAAAAGATCGTCCAAGCCTACGAAAAATATGAAAAACGGGACACCGAAGAGTAGCGTACCACGTACAATGAAGGATGTGTGGGCATTGCTTGCCGCACTGAAAGAAAAATATGCTGAGCAGTCTGCGAGCATATCCTTTTTGAGCTGCCTGGGATTTCTGTCAGCGCTTATCATTCAGGAAGAAGTGAATCCGAGTTTCTTTTTGGGCAGTTTCTCTATGTCGGTGGTGGTGTATTTCATCTTCTTCAAGGACATAAAGCGATACAAGCCAGCATTTATCAATGAACATAAGATGGTCTTCCTTCTGGGGATGCTGCTGGTTGCGACGCTGCTCACCGGCAGAATATTCGAGTATCTAAACTATAGTATGTGCAAAGGTCTCGGATTCCCTGATGGAATGACCGCCATGTTTGGCACGCCGATTGCGGTCGGGGCAATGCTTGTAGCGCTTATCTTCGATTTTCATGCAGCCCTTATGTTCTCGCTCGTGATTAGCCTTCTTACCGGCGTATGGTTCCATAATCCTTACATTCCGGTTTACGTTTTCATCGGGAGCCTCACTGCGGCCTTCAGCGTTATCAGGTGCAAAAAAAGGTCCGCCCTTATAATGGGTGGGTTTTATGTTAGCATGGTCAATATCGCCACGACCGTAATTATACTGCTGCTGACATCCGATCTTTTTACAGAGGCGGCGCCCGCCGGGATTTTCTTTGCTGTGGTGTCGGGCATCTTTGTTATGGCTCTTGTATCGATCATGCTGCCGGTTATCGAATACTTCTTCAGCATCCGAACCGACATAAGCCTACTGGAGCTCCTAGACCTTGGCCAACCCCTGATGAAGAGCCTTATGATCAATGCCCCAGGTACTTACCATCACAGCATCATCGTAGGTAATCTCGCCGAGACGGCTGCTGAAGCGGTTGGCGCCAATCCGCTGCTTGCCAGGGTCACGTCTTATTACCATGATATCGGAAAGATCAAAATGCCCGAATATTTCGTAGAGAACCAACAGGGCGCGATAAACAGGCATGAAAGGCTTGCCCCGCATATGAGCGCAATGATACTAATCTCCCACGTCAAGGAGGGTATTGAGCTGGCCAAACAGTATAAATTACCTAAGTCCATCATAGATATAATCCAACAGCACCACGGCACCAGGCTGATGAGTTTCTTCTATCAGAAGGCGAAGGACCAAAGCGGTGCGGCTAATGTTGATGAATACCGTTATCCTGGGCCTAAGCCCCAGACGCGGGTTGCGGCGCTCGTAATGATGGCCGATGCCGTCGAAGCAGCAGCAAGGGCCTTGACCGACCCAACTTCGGCGAGGATTAACGCCCTGGTCGAGAAGATAATTAATGAAATATTCTTGGATGGACAGATTGACGAATGCGAGCTCACTTTGAAGGACATGTCCGAGATTAGGAAACGGTTTACTTTTGTACTTACCAGCATATTCCACAAGAGAATTGAATATCCCGACGTGGAGTTGAAGGGCTTGCACCACAGGGCTGACCATGCTGTCGATAAGGCCCCTCACAATAATGGAAATATTAGTCAGGAACTCCCAAAGATCGATAAAAGCAGACTCGCTTAGCATCAGACGGATACTTGCAGGCGCACTCAAACACCTATCCAACGGCAAAAGGATTAGGTGCCTGAACCTTGCTGCTGGCAATTTCTTTGATCCGTTGGAAGCGAGCGTCAGCGTTCTGCTCGTAGGGGATAAGAGAATGCGTGAATTAAATCTTCAGTATCGCAGCGTCGACCGAACAACTGACGTGCTCTCCTTTTCTCAGCTCGAGGGTAATTCGATGAGTCGTGGAACTGCGGAGCTCGGAGATATCGTGATCAGTCCTGGTCAGGCCGCGCGTCAGGCCGCGGACAGGGGAGTGAGCTTAGAGCAGGAACTCACACTGCTGCTGGTACATGGATTACTGCATCTGATCGGCTATGATCACGAAAAGAGCCCTTATCAGGCCATGAAAATGAAAAAGAAGGAGATTGAACTGCTCGATGCCCTTAAGAAGATGGGTTGATAGCGCGAACAACGCGATAGAGGGAATTCTTTACGCCGCCAAGACTCAGAGGCACCTGAGGTATCATCTTTACTCTGCGGTAACAGTTCTGGTATTGAGCTACGTTCTGGGACTCGAGCGCCACGACTTTCTTATAGTGGCAATTACTGTTATTTTAATGCTGCTTGCTGAGATGGTGAATACCGCCATCGAGTTTCTTGTCGACATGATATCGCCCGAATACAGCGAAGAGGCGAGGATTGCAAAAGACGTCTCTGCTGGCGCCGTCCTGGTTACCGCGTTCGGCGCTGTCGTTATAGGATATATAATACTATTTCCGTACGTCCGCAAGGCCTTTGATGCAGGCGTGTATATAGCAAAACATACGAGCAATGAGATTGCCTTAATCTCGATTATCATAGTCCTGGTACTGGTTGTTATGCTAAAGGCCCGTTTCGGACGCGGGCATCCGCTTCGCGGAGGAATGCCCAGCGGACATAGTGCAATTGCATTTTCCCTCTGGCTGGCGCTGACACTTATGACCGAAAATTTTTCGGTTTCGCTTATCGGTTTAGTGCTTGCTACTGTTATCGCACAAAGCAGGGTGACGGTAAAGGCCCATACGCCGTTGGAGGTAATCACGGGAGCCTTGCTAGGGTCAGGCATAACACTCCTTCTTTTTTTCATATTCAGGTAATACGGCATGAATCCATGCCGAATTTGTACTATCCGCGTGGTACAATTAAGGCAAATAATATCGGGGATGTAGACATTGATAACATTGGATGAATTTTTATCGATCTTCAAGGGTGTCGGGCTTAATGACGATTCACTGCGCATTTTCTATTATTCGGTAAATAAAACCGTAATCCTTCGGCTTGTAGGCAAAAGATTGTGGTCTGAGATATTTAAAATAGAGGAGCAGTGCCAGTGGCCGATTTTCAAAGAGATTGATGACCCCAAGCTACCCATTTACGAGGGTGCGGACAGGGGTCTGCTCGGACGGTTTATAGAGACAATTCATGCGGAGAAAAGTTTGCGTGACCGCAAGGAGCATATGGACAAATTGCGATATTGGACCCGCCTCAGGGTGGTGATAGATGAAAGAATCGAGCTTTTCACCCAGATATTCGGATTCAGCGACGAAGATATTAGACATTGTGAAATGGTTGCAGCCCGTTATTCGAAGATGGTCGATGGGAGAATAGCACGCCGTAAGAAGCTGTGGACGATTGGCATAGGCACAGGTGCCGCGACACTGGCGGGAGTTGCTGCTTGGTACCTTTATAAGAAAGACAAAAAATAATATGAAATCGAACTGATCACTGCGTATTCTCACTGCCGGGCAGTAGCAAGGGCATCCTCAACTCCATGTAGGGAAATGTTTTGTTGTTTACCAATATAAGAGGCTTAAGAAAGAGAAGTTGAATATCGGGATACCACCTCACGGCCCTTCGCAGGAGTGTTCCGAGTGCGGGCACACTCACCCTGATAATCGCGAAACACAGGCAGTATTTATCTGCCAGACTTGCAATTTTACTGCTGAACGGAGCTATTGCGGTAAAAGCAGCAGAAGAAGAACCTTATGAGGTCCTTTGCTGGCAGCGATAAAGGTCTTGTGCGTCGCGAGAATGAGGATTCGTTTCTTCTACACGTGCCTGATGATGAGGAGATCATTGACAGTAAGGGTATCCTTGCCATTGTGGCCGACGGCGTCGGTGGGGGGCCTGCGGGGAAGAGAGCCAGTTCAATGGCTGTGGAACTGATAAGGGATTTTTATTACCAGCATCCGGCAGAGGATAAATTAGAAGCCCTGCGGGCATCCATGGAGCTTGCGAACCTACGCATCTATATGGAAGCGAGAGGAGAACCGCTTCTGCGCGGCATGGCAACTACATGTACTGCTCTTGTTGCATGCAACACTGAAGGCTTTCTATGTCATGTAGGAGATAGCAGGGCTTATCTGCTCAGAGATGGGGCACTGCACATGATTTCCGAAGATCACACACTTGTCAATGAACTCATCGCAGAAGGCATCATTTCACCCGAAGAAGGAAGAATGCATCCACAGCGAAATATCATCATGAAGGCATTGGGTTCGATGAATCATTTAGAACCGTTCACCAGTAATATATATTTTCAAAAAGGAGACACCTTGCTTTTGTGCTCAGACGGCCTTCATGGGTACATGTCAGACAGGGAGATTTCTTCAATACTGTCTAGAAACACAGTGGAAGATGCGGGGCGTAAGTTGATAGAGCTTTCATTGGATCGGGGCGGAGCCGACAACGTAACCGTTCTGGTTTTAAATATCTAATGTGTATAGGCGGTCTTGTGAATTAAATGAAGGGCTGGAACTGCCATGCCGTTTTAGCGGATATTAAATGAAAGCTTTATCATTATAATGCCCGAAGCAACGGGCTTGCCTGAGTCCCGCAAGCGATAGCCCACAGCAATGGCCTCTCGATGGCAGCTAATCCCTTTCGGGGGATAGAGAATATACGAGGTTCTCTACAATCGAAAAGCAAATCCTGGTGTAACGGCTTTTTAATGTCTTTTGGCTGTCTCGATCAGTGCCTGAACAGGCTTCAACCCGTAAGGACTACCCTGTTCAATGGCAGTCAGCACGGTGCCTCCACCTGTGAAGAAATAATAATTGGCATTGTCCATCACGGACAAGTAGAGACCTGGACACAGGTCTTTGAACTCTTGCAGAGTATCACCGCCACCGTATATCTTCATGGCTGCTGCATTTCTGTCGATCGTGTTATCTAGGGCTTGCGAGCCTGCGGTGAAATGAGGCGTAAATCCCATGACGGCATTCACGAAAATTGTTTTGGCGCCATGGATTGCTGCCGAAACCTCTTCATCATCGAAAGAAGAAGGATCGATGTCGAGTATATAACCATAAGAAGCCCCCGGCTTGAAATCTTTTATCGAAATAGTTTGGTATCTACCTTCGATCCTTCCGTCCAGCGTATCCGATTCAACTATACGTGGAAGTTCGACGATCTTTTTACGGAGCCGGTCTTTTTCGACCAGTTCCTTCGCCAGTTCGATGTCTTCAGCGAGTACCCCCTGAATGCTCACATTGTATTTGGCGCAGAGGTAGGTGTTGTAGATAACGCCGCCTAGTATTAGATGGTCTACTTTTTCATAGATTGCATATAGCGGCCTTATCTTCGTGTCGTATTTCGATCCGGCGACAACGGCGAGGAAGGGTCTCGAAGGATTAAGCACCCTGTCCAGGTTCACGATCTCCTGCTGCATCAGAAAACCTGCATATGATGGAAGGTGATGGGTGATGTTGCATGTGGAGGCATGAGGCTGCCATGATCCGAAGGCGTCGTTGACATAGATATCTCCCAGTCCGGCAAGCTGAAGAGCGAAGTTCTCGCTGGCCTCCTCCTTCGACTCTTCGCCCTGAAACCAACGGGTGTTAGGTAGATAAATGCCCCCAATCCTCCTAGCCCTGAGTTCTCTGATGGCGAGGTTGATCGATGTGTCTATCCCTGTGATTCCTTTCCCAGCCTCGGTAGGGAAGCGAGGGACGTGAATTTTTGTATGGAGCTTCTGTTCGAGATACTGCACTATAGGTTCCACCGACTCTTCGGGTCTGCACGTGATTGTGCCGCTTTTTTTGTCCCTCGGTCTTCCTATATGAGTCATCATAATCGGTCTGCCGCCGCGTTCAACGATATGAAACAATGTACCGATGGTCCGGTCGATTCTGAATGGATCTCTTATGTCTCCCTTTTTAACAACGTTGTGGTCAAAACGGACCAGGACTATCTTTCCGTCGAGGTTCGCGTCCTGGATCAGTGGAAGACCATGGTCGATCAGCAAATTTGTCATATATACCCCCGCAGTTGGCTTTTCTTTAAAGTGGTGTTCCCGAAACTTGGAGTCTATCGCATCGACATCGGGATAGCAAACATAGTTATACTATCTCATTAGCATCGTCTATGACTATGACTGTGCCTGGTAAGAGTATTATACACATTGGAGTAGTTCCGTGAAATGCGGTAGACTACTCCATCTTGCGCGCCCATTCTAATAGTTTCATGAGTTTATCAGGGAGCGCCATAAAACCCCGTCATTTATGGCGGGAGCCTGTCCTGAAAAGGGTGCTGCACTGATAGGGCATAGAGAGCCGGTGCAGTCAGACCGCTCGTTGAAACAGGAAATAAGGTCTCGGCTCGTTGCATAAGGCGCTCTGCCCTTGGGAGTGTCGGAAGCTGAGAATCTTCGGCATTTATGCCGGAGAGAATGTCAACACAACATGCTTTTATATGTATAAGCATATTGGTATGATGTTTAAAATGCCTCCAAAGCAGTAGGCCGCATCGGGAAGGTTCCCACGGATAGGGCATTCCACATAGAAGGCATACGGAGCTAGTTGCATTGGCTTATTGAAAAATATTTAAATACATATATAACATATATAAATAGAATTGTAGAAGGGGTTAAGGTTATGGATGGAGTGCTTAGGAAAGTTCAGGAACTAGCTTTACTTCACGATAAAGTCGATCCGCGAGTAGTCAGGGAGAAGCATATTAAGCTCGGTCTGAGAAATGAGGACGGCACTGGTGTTTTTGTAGGTATCACCAGCAAGGGGCAGGTCATAGGATATGAGAAAGTTGCCCATGGCGACGGAACCGAACGGGTCAACCCAATCCCCGGGAAACTCTTCTATTGCGGCTATGATGTCGAGGATCTCGTGCAGGGGAAGGAAAACGAGGGCAGGTTCGGCTACGAAGAGATAGTATACCTGTTATTGACAGGTGAGCTTCCCACGAAGGCTGACCTCAAGGCTTTTTCGCAGCTTATTGCCAAAAAAAGAGGGCTTCCGGGCGAGGCAAGGGAACTGATATTAAACAGGCCTAAGCATGATGACCAGATGGGCTCTCTGCATACTATAGTATCGGCGATGCATCTGTTCGACAAAAATCCTAACTCTACCGATATGAATGATGTCATGAGACAGTGCATAGAGCTTATCGTCCAGTTCCCGACCATTATAGCATACAATTACCTGACTACCAAGATGGAGAAGAAAGAGCCGAAAAAGCTGAAGGACCCTTTGCCGAACCTGAGCGCGGCCGAAAACTTCCTCTACATGCTTTTCGGCGAAGTCCCTGACCGAACCACAGCCGAATTGTTCGATACGATGCTGGTCTTCCATGCTGAGCATGGCGGCGGAAATAACTCTACTTTTTCTACCCGATGCGTATCTTCCTCGGGCGCTAACACATACATGGCTCTTTGCGCCGGGATAGGCTCGCTTTCGGGGCACCTGCACGGTGGCGCCAACGAGGCAGTTGTTTCGATGATGAACGATATCAAGCGCAAGGTCAGGGACTGGGAAAGTGACGACGAGGTGAGTCGTTATCTCGAGATGATATTGGATAAAGACGCCGGTGACAAGTCTGGAAAAATTTATGGTATGGGACATGCGGTTTATACAATTTCTGACCCGCGCGCCGTTTACCTCGAGAACAAGGCGGGGGAACTCGCGAAAGCCGCCGAGCGTGAGGAGGAATTCTCTCTCTACAAGAGGATTGCGAAGCTAGCTCCGATACTTATCAGGGAGAAGAAGGGGAAAATAGTCTGTACTAACGTGGACTTCTATTCCGGGTTTGTCTACCGCTGCATGGGCATCCCTAAGGAACTCTTCACCCCGATATTCGCGATGGCTAGGGTCGCAGGCTGGTCAGCCCACAGGATTGAAGAAATAGTACAGGCACGGATAATCAGGCCCTCATATGTTACATCGCTTAAAGGGAAAAAGAATTATATCCCACTAGATGAACGCGGATGACGCCATAAGGACTGCCCCCTTAACCAGTCTGGGTAGCGGTTTTCTTGGGTATCGGCTCGACTTCGAGACCTAGTGCCTCTATCTTTTTGTTTCTCTTCAGGCTCTTTAGGCTGTATTCGAGACGCCGCGCTTCTCCGCCATTGCTGCATGGTATGGTTTTGACTAGTTCGAACGGCCTGCGGGACCTGACGAATTTGCTGCCGGTGCCGCGTTCGTGTTCACTGAGCCTTTTGTCTAGGTTGTTAGTTATTCCGATATACAAAAGATTGTTGCGACACCTGAGAACATATACGCACCAGCTTGAATTCAAATCAAACCCGCCTACTGCAGCCTGGCGCCGCAATGTCTGCATAAGCGCCTGTTGATGTCAGGACCGATATAACTGTTGCATGATGGGCATCTCCAGTTGTAGGAGCTGAAGCCGATAAATGCGCACACCAGCAAGACTTGAGTTGCGAGGATATCGTTTTTTGAGAAGCTGTCGAGGATATGGGTGTGGTCGTGGAGAATGGCCAGCAACAACAAAAGAGCGAAAGTCGTCGCTATCGCTACGATTTGACGTATGCGGCGCGCCCTGAATTCCCGCTTGATCTTGTCATTATTTGTATTTTGCATAAATCCATCCTGCGACATGTCGAATCAGCCTAATTCTTAAAACTCTGCACAGGAGCAGGAATTCTGCCGCCGAGGTTGATGAATCCAGCCGAACCCCCATCATCATGGATATCGATAATGGTTGCTTCACCCAGGAGGCCGCCGAAAGAAGCCCGCTCGCCCGCCTTTTTGCCGGGAACAGGGATGAGCCTTGCTGCCGTTGCCTTGCTATTTATGACGCCGATGGCCATTTCGTCCGCGATAATGCCTGAGATCGTCTCTGCAGAGGTGTCGCCGGGAATCGCGACCATGTCGAGGCCGACTGAGCAGACGCTCGTCATTGCCTCGAGTTTCTCGATGGTGAGCTTGCCATTTCTGGCGGCTTCGCCTATATTCAGGTCTTCACTCAAGGGAATGAAGGCACCGCTTAGGCCGCCAACATAAGAGCTTGCAAATATGCCACCCTTTTTAACTGCATCGTTGAGCATTGCCAAAATAGCCGTCGATCCTGGATTCCCTATGCTCTTGAGTCCTAGGCTTTGAAAAATCTCACCTACGCTGTCTCCGACATTGGGCGTCGGAGCGAGTGAGAGATCTACAACTCCGAACGGAACTCCGAGTTTAGCAGCAACCTGCCTGCCGATCAACTCCCCCACTCGGGTCACCTTGAAGGCAGTGTGCTTAATGGTCTCTGACAGCATTCCAAGGTCGAGTGTGGGGTCGGCTGCGCGGGCACGATCTATGGCCTTCTTAACTACTCCAGGACCGCTGACTCCCACATTGATAACTGCATCGGGCTCTCCCACTCCGAGGTAAGCCCCGGCCATGAAGGGAACATCCTGAGGTATATTGGCGAACACAACGAGCTTTGCACAACCTATCCCGTCATGGTCGGCCGTAATCTCCGCCGTGCGCTTGATTGTCCTTCCCATCAGCGAAACCGCATCCATGTTGATCCCGGCATGGGTCGATGCCACATTTACCGATGAGCAGACGCGGTCCGTCTTTGAAAGTGCCTCGGGGATCGACTCGATAAGAGCATAATCTCCTTTTGTAAGTCCTTTTTCGACGAGGGCCCCGAAACCACCAATAAAATCTATCCTAAGGGAACGGGCCATATCATCAAGAGCCATGGCTATCTGGCACATTTCCCCGGCGGAAAACCTGCAGGCCGCAACGGCAATGGGGCTGACAGCTATCCTCTTATTGACGACCGGAATGCCGTATTTAAGGCCTATTTCGTCGCAGACATCGACGAGCGTCCCGGCGAGCCCCGTGATCTTAGCGCGGACATTCGCTATGAAGTGCTCTATGTCGTGGCTTGCACAATCGAAGAGGCTGATGCCCAACGTAACTGTGCGGACGTCTAGGTTTTCGTTTCTGAGCATTTCGAGTGTCGAGATTATTTCGCGTTCCGTTAGCATGATTCACACTCGATGAATCTGTTCGAATATTTCTCTGTGCTGGAGGTTGATGTCCAGACTGAGTTTCCGAGCCCGGTCATACAGGGCTATTCTGAAAGAATGATGATCCGTAGCCGGCGGGATATCGACCTCGTAAATCATTACATAATTCTGGCCATGCTGATCCTCCTTGGCTACGGCCTTCAGGTTTGTGATATTGACTTTATAGTGGGCCAGCACATCCGTGATTCCCGCCACGAGACCCGGCCTGTCAGGGCCCACAGTAGTAATGATAAAGGACTCGCCAGGGGGTTGCTGGACAATGGTTGATCCCTCCATAGGTCTCAGGTGCACAAAAAGGCCTGATGGTTTCAGTTGAGCCTGCAATGCGGATAATACCTCTGCCTCGCTTCCTTTGGACTCCATGGAAACAATGAAGATCCCCATAAACTCACGCTGCAGGATTGTCTGACTCACATCTTCTAGGTTGCAGCCCTGTTCGAAGAGAATCTTCGAGATAGTCGCGATAATACCCGGCCTGTCGGGTCCTAGTACAAATACTACTATTTTTTTCATTACCCTTTTCTCCACAATCCCAATCGGACAGGTGGCAGAGACGTGAATTTCATAAATAATATTTCCAAAACAATGCGAGAGAGGCCAAGCCTAAATCGCATGTAATTTGATAAGGATAACATACTGATTTGGATTCATGGAAATCGTTCGGCAATCGGTGATTGAAAGAGCCCTACTGCTAACCTCTTTTTTTCCGTGAACCCGCCTTGCGGCATATTTTGGTAAGGGCGAAGTCTTCGGGTGTCAACTCTGGATCTTTCTCAAGTTCCTCTATGAATAGAATAATTGCCCTTTCCATGAAGGACGAGAATTTTATGCCCCTCGGCAGTGCAAGGATTCTCTGACGCATAGTTTCGCTGATGGGCGCGGTGTATTTGGCCATTCATAACTCCTTGTTCGCTGAAGGATACCGGATTACCGGCTGGCTTTAATAGCCGTCAACACATTACCCATAAACTGTAACATAAAAAGTGTCCCCCACCGCTATTTATACAGAGGAGCCCATATCAAAAATGCTATAATTCACTATAGTCATTACCCAGACTTGCATTTCCGAAACCGATATAACCGCTTGCGGAGAATACTCAGTGATATGATAGGGCATTTTATTGTGTATAAATATGTGCACTAAAGGCACAGTCAATCCTGCTGACAAGATGATACTGAATTTTAATATATAGCTATGTGCAAAAGAAAAGAGTCCGTAAAGCCAAATGCAGGGCTAAGCCACAGGATTGAACTGATAACTGAGGTGGAGTATGAGGTTTATTTCCGCAAAGTTTGCGACACAGCGCGCTCTGCTTGGGAAAAGGCACTAGCCAAATGGCATAAGCAGTTCTATGCTGGTCAGAGACCGAACTGTTTCAAACAACTGGCAACTGTTAAAACTGTCCTACCCGTGGCGAGCTTGGCAGTAATGCGGGGCGCTGAAGCCTCAAGTCCCGATTCCGCTGGGGAAGTCACGCGTGTCACATATGATACTGTCTGCAAGAAGGATCAGGGCAGGAAGAAGATTGTGCACTTTTGTGCACTTCTTGAATTGCAAAGAAATGAGAAAAGCACCAACTAATAAGACAAAAGCTTCACCTTATATTACACCTGAAGGATACAAGCGTCTGAGTGATGAACTAACTCATCTTTGGAAAGTCAAACGCCCACAGGTCACACAGGCAGTCGCTGAGGCTGCCGCAATGGGCGACCGTTCGGAGAATGCCGATTATATATATGGAAAGAAGCAATTGAGACAAATCGATGCTCGTATGCGGTTTCTTATGAAAAGATTGAGTGAGCTTATAATTGTAGACAGAAAGCCGGCCGAGGCGTCAATAGTTTACTTTGGAGCTTGGGTCCAACTCGAGGATGAAGCAGGAACTGGTTACCTGTATCGTATCGTGGGAGCCGACGAGAGCGATGCGGAAAAAGGATTCATCAGCCTTGATTCCCCCATGGCGAAAGCATTAATGCGCAAGTCCGAGGGTGATGAAATTATAGTTAACAGGCCTAAAGATACCGCAACCTTTTTTATAACTTCAGTTTCTTATGAATTCCCAGGACAGTAATGATCCAGCATAATCGAGGTATAGTGTGGCATTAATCAGTCTGCAAGGCGTGAAGCACGCCTTTGGAGGCCCAAAGCTTCTTGACGGTGTGGACTTTCAGATAGAGCGAGGAGAGCGGGTCTGTCTCGTCGGTAGAAACGGAGAGGGGAAATCCACGCTGATGAAGATTATGGGAGGCGAGCTTGAGCCTGACGAGGGCAGCGTTGTACGCGTGCAAGGATTGAGGACTGCCTGCCTTGCACAGGAGGTTCCGCAGGCACTCGCCGGTTCCGTTTTTGATCTTGTATCCAGCGGACTCGGAAGCATGGTCGATCTGCTGTCCGAATACCGCACTGTAAGTAATTGCATTGCCTCAAGCGAAGATTATAATATGGTCTCAGAACTTGAACGCATACAGCATCATATTGAATCTGAAAGGGGCTGGCATCTTCAACAGAGGGTCGAGACGGTCCTTACCCGGCTAGGGCTCGACCCTGACAATGCGGCAGATGGCCTTTCGGGCGGCATCAGAAGGAGGGTATTGCTGGCGCGTGAGCTAGTGAGCGAGCCGGACTTGCTGCTTCTCGATGAACCGACTAACCATCTCGATATTGGATCGATTGGCTGGCTCGAAGAATTCCTCCTTGGATTCCGTGGAGCAATACTCTTTATAACCCATGACAGACGATTTCTCCAGGCCCTTGCTACTCGAATCATAGAGCTCGACCGCGGCAGAGTCACTGACTGGCCGGGCGACTATGCAACTTATCTGAAAAGGCGACAGTCCGAACTGGACGCTGAGGCTGCGCATGATGCTCTATTCGACAGAAAGCTCGCAAAAGAAGAAGCCTGGATACGGCAGGGAATCAAGGCCCGGCGTACCAGAAACGAAGGGCGGGTTAAGGCATTGCAGGAGATGCGCAAGGAGCGGCTTGCACGTCGCGAAGAAACCGGAAGCGCTGTCATTACACTCAATGAGGCTTCCAGGTCCGGCAAGGTGGTTGTCGAGGCGGAGGGAATCGGTCATGATTACGGGGGATGTGAAGTCATCAGCGATTTTTCGACTGTCATAATGCGTGGAGACAAGATAGGAGTCATAGGGCCGAATGGTGCTGGTAAAACGACGCTTCTTAAAATTCTGCTGGGTGCAATTGAGCCGCATAAGGGCTCCGTGCGTATGGGTGCGAATCTTGAGGTTGCCTATTTTGATCAACATAGAGTGCAACTGGATGACAATAAATCGGTCATTGATAACGTTGCGGACGGAACTGAACATATTACTGTCAACGGAAGAACGAGACATATCATAGGGTATCTCGAGGATTTTCTTTTCCCGCCGGAGCGTGCGCGTATGTCTGTAGGGGTCCTTTCGGGTGGAGAACGAAATCGTGCGCTACTCGCAAAGCTCTTTACTACCTCGTCGAACTTGCTGGTGATGGACGAACCCACAAATGACCTCGATGCCGATACCCTGGAGCTTCTCGAAGAGCTTCTTATCGATTACAAGGGCACTGTAATCCTGGTGAGTCATGACCGCGAGTTTCTCAATAATGTTGTAACCAGTACTATAGTGTTTGAGGGCGCAGGGAAAGTCGTTGAATATGTGGGCGGTTACGATGATTGGCTTAGACAGCGAAGCCCTCACCCCCCTGTTAAAAAGCAGAGGGTTGCCAAGTCCGATAAGCCTAGACAGCAGAGGGAACGTCCCCGTACCATGACTTTCAGTGAGAAAAAAGAGCTGGAAGCGCTTCCGGCCCGCATAGAATGTTCTGGAGGGAGAGCTGAACAGGCTCTATGAAAATCTTGCAGACCCAGGCTTCTATCGCGAGGATGGATCCAGACTCCCGGAGATTAAGGCGAGAATTATAGTACTCGAAAAAGATATCTCGTCATATTATGAAAGATGGGAGATTCTGGAGTCGATCCCGAAAGGGACATGGTAATTTGTATCATAATAATTGTCTTAAATGCGCAGAACAAACTATGGAGGGGACTCGATTATGACTGATGAATCCAAGCCTAATGAATTAGAGACTATAGAGGAGCTTATCATTAGCAGCGCCCTAGAACAGGAAGCATTGGTCAATCTGCTTTTGAAGAAGGGGATTATTACCCCGGCGGAATTCGTGGAAGAGCTAACTAAACTGAGGCGGGAACAATAGCATTATTACTGGGAAGGACCTCAGCGGTTCCCTTTTTATTTCAAGAGATCTCGCCGGTCAACGGCACCACAGTCGCAGATACACCGTCGCTCCGAGAAAAGCAGTTAACAACACTATTGAGCATGGCGTGTTGATGATTATCAAATCCGCCAATGGTCTCACCCTGCCGACTAACTGCGGGCTGAAGTCAGTCCTCTGACAGAGTGAAATCGCTCGCAAGGCTGCACTCAGGACGGGGCAACCGGAGGCGGGACAACGGACAAGGCTGAGCATGCTATAGTTGCGTGCACACACAAGACAAGGAGAGGTTTGTAGCTCAACTGGAGTCCCTGTACTATATGGAGATTCAGCGACAGGTGACGTCATGACTTAACCTATTATTTTGCAGGGGCGGTCATTCTGTCGATGAGCGGTGGAGAAGGTTGCTCTGTGTCACTATCGTCAGGGCTTTTCATGACATCCTCATATTCCTCTACGACTATGCCCCTCTTTACCATGATCTCGTAAATGATTCGTGAGCGGTTATTCACATAATGAGACGGTCCGGTTGGGTTGTATTTCCGAGGATTCGGCAGGACTGCCGCCAGGTGTGCAGCCTCTTCGGCGCTGAGATTAGCGGCTGGTTTTCCGTAGTAATGGCGCGCGGCAGCCTCAATGCCGAAGATACCATCGCCCCATTCAGCGACATTCAGATATAGTTCGAGAATCCTTCTTTTCGAAAGGTTCTTTTCAAGCCGCCAGGTCAGAATTGCTTCTTTTATTTTCCTAAGCGGATTTTTTGAAGGATTGAGGAAGAGGTTCTTGGCCAATTGTTGGCTGATGGTGCTGCCGCCAAATTTGAACTTCTCTGCCTTGATGTCCTTCTCGAACGACTTCTCCATAGCTTCGAAATCGAAACCGCCGTGGGACCAGAACTTATCATCTTCGGCTATTATTACGGCTTTTGTCATGTAGTTCGAGATGCGTGAGAGGGGCACCCAGGACTGATGGATCATTATCTTTTTGCCGTCTTCCTTCCATTGTTTCTCCCGGTATACCATGAAAGCCGTCTTTTTGGGGTTCTCCTTTTTGAGCTTTGAGACGTCAGGATAGATAAAATATACTGCAATGCTGAGAATGAAGGCTGCAGAAATGATCAGGATGATGGCTTTTGTAAGATGTTTGCCTGTTCGTCCAAGCATGAAAACTCCAATATCAATAATCTGCTTTTAACCGGACCGTCAGAATCTCAGCACAATGAATTAGCTTGTTTTGTAAGAGCGGATAGGTCTCGATATAAAAAATATTCTCAGATGATCCATTTACATGGCCGCTCGCACCGCCCAGAAGAACCAAGTCATCGTGCCTCCATCCGGCCCCTGTCGTCGCTCTTTTAATCCTTAAGAAGTCTGGGCCTTTTGTTCGCTTCAAGCACCCTTTTCCTCAGTCTTACGGACTGTGGTGTAACCTCGACCAGCTCATCCTCTTTGATGAACTCGAGGGCTTGATCAAGGTTCAGCAACCTCGGAGGGACAAGCTGCATGATATCGTCTGCGCTTGCGGCTCTCATATTGGTCAGCTTTTTTTCCTTTGTCACATTAACATCAAGGTCAGCTTCCCTGGCGTTTTCGCCAACGATCATGCCTTCGTAAACAGGCGTGTTTTCACGAATGAACAGAGTGCCTCTAGGCTGGAGGTGAAACAGTGCGTAAGTGTTGGATTTGCCTGGCCTGTCGGCTACTAAAACTCCTGTCTGACGCTTTGACATATGACCGTGCCATGACTCATACCCGTCAAAGATGTGGTTAAGGAGTCCCGTACCCTTGGTATCCGTAAGAAACTGTGATCTGAAGCCTATCAGTCCGCGGGAAGGTATCTTGAACTCGAGCCGCACCCGTCCGTGGCCGTTGTTCTGCATCTTCTGCATCTTGCCCTTGCGCATTCCTACCTGCTGGGTGACGACGCCCACGAAGTCTTCCGGAACGTCGATGACGAGCAGTTCCATAGGTTCGTGCAGTTTGCCGTTGACCTCCTTAGTGATCGTTTCTGGCATCGACACCGAAAGCTCGTACCCCTCACGCCGCATTATCTCGATCAAGATGGCGAGCTGAAGCTCCCCCCTGCCCATCACCTTAAATGAATCGGGGTTGTCAAAAGAGACCCTTATGGCCACGTTGTAAAGAAGCTCCTTTTCAAGCCTCTCGCGCAGATTTCTTGATGTCACATATCTGCCGTCTTGGCCGGCAAAGGGTGATGTATTGACTGAAAAGACCATTGAGATGGTCGGCTCGTCAACCGTAATCCTTGGCAGCGGCTTGGGATTGTCGAAATCGGTGATAGTGTCACCGATGTTGATCCCTTCAAGCCCTGCAAGGGCGACGATGTCGCCTACCGATATTTCGGTTGCATCGACCCGCTCGAGACCTTGGAAGGTGTAGATGGATGTGATCTTAGTCTTCACAGTCCTCTTATCATAAGTGACCATGGCAACCTGATTCCCGACTTTCACGGTGCCGGAGAATATCTTGCCGATGGCAAGGCGACCTACATAGTCGTTGTAATCAATATTAGTCACGAGGAGTTGCAGTATGCCCTGGGGATCGCCCTCAGGGGCCGGGATAGTGCTCAGGATAAGATCAAAAAGGGGCTTCAGGTCCGTGCCTTCAACCGAAAAGTCGGTCGTTGAGGTGCCACGCTTAGCGTTAGTATAGGCGATTGGGAATTCGAGCTGCTCCTCCGTGGCGTCGAGGTCGATGAAGAGGTCATAGACCTCATTCAGGACCTCCTGGATTCTTGCGTCAGGTCGGTCTATCTTGTTTATTACGAGGATTGGCTGCAGTTTGAGATCAAGGGCTTTCTTGAGCACGAAGCGGGTTTGGGGCAGAGGTCCTTCAGATGCGTCAACAAGCAGCAGAACGCCATCAACCATCTTCAATATACGTTCCACCTCCCCGCCGAAGTCAGCATGGCCGGGCGTATCGACTATATTGATCTTTACTCCATTGTACTCCACGGCTGTGTTCTTGGCCATGATCGTAATACCGCGCTCGCGCTCTAGGTCGTTTGAGTCCATGACCCGCTCCTGAACCTGCTGGTTGGCTCTGAAGATGCCGGCCTGTCTTAGCATTCCATCGACGAGGGTAGTCTTGCCATGGTCGACATGGGCTATGATGGCGATGTTTCTTAAATCTTCTCTTTTCATTTATTCTCTGCTTGACCTCTATTGTCTATTAAATGTTATTAGTTAGAAAAACATCCGGCCTTCAGTGGTGTTTCGATCATAACGGAATATGAAAGACGGTAACCTGATCAGGATGCAGAATTTGAATTATAACCGATCTAGCCGGGTAAATACCAATCACGGATTATACGGCCTAAAAAGAGGGTAACAAGAGAACCGAGCGCCAGGAACGGACCGAATGGTATCTTGGTCTTTCTCCCTTTGCCTTTGAATACGATTAGAGCGACCCCGACCAGAGAGCCGGCAAGGCTTCCGACAAGAGTGGTGAGAAATACACCCTGCCACCCGGTAAAGGCGCCGACCATGGCCATCATCTTGACATCTCCGCCGCCCATGCCGCCCCGGCTCAGGTAGGCTATTAGATAGAATGATATTCCCCCTGCAAGCAGGCCGATAATGGAATTCACAAAACCCAAAAGTTGGGATTTGCCGGTTGGATCGGGAAGAATAAATTGAGCAGCTGCGAGGCCTACAATCATGCCGGGCAGTGTGATGACATCTGGTATTATCTGGAAGTCAAGATCTATAAAGGTAATGACGACCATAGCCGAGACGAAAACGCAAAGCACAGGCAGTTTCCATCCAGGGCCGAAATGAAGGAAGACCGCCGCATACAACAATCCGTTGATCAGTTCAACAGCCGGATATCGCAATGAAATTTTTTCTCCGCATTTTCTGCATTTCCCCGCGAGGATTAAATAACTAACGAGCGGAATGTTGTCCCAAGGCCTGATAGGCGACCCGCAGGCGGGGCATGAAGATGGTGGATTTACAATAGATTTTTCCCTGGGGATACGGTAGATGCAGACGTTCAGGAAAGAACCGATTATGAGTCCGAATATTAGAGCTATGATCATGATGTCATTCTGCTTATTTCTGAGGCCTTGTCGATGGTCTCTTTTATCTGGGGTTCGAGGGCATCGACTTCTTTCAGGGCATCAAGCATGTCTTTGTTCGGATGGATAATATTATCGCTCTTATGAATACGGTAGGCCTCTTCGCCTATCTTTCTGATTAGGACATCCCGTTTTTTCTTGAGTTCTTCGGATTGATGGAGCAGCCTAAATACAGTCAGCTCAATCCTTATCCGCTCAGACAACAGACGTGCGAACCATTTAAACTTGCTAAAGCCTTCATTAAGATCATACTTTATCCTAGCGTACATGTTAGTTAATTGTAATGCCATAAGCTAAATTTAGCAACCGTGCTTTATTTGCCTGTGCATCGAAGATTAACTGCGATTGACGATCACCTCTTGAGATGCCAGGAGGCGGTGAGATAAACATAAACTCCGTAAAGCTTATGACGAAACTTGGAAACTGATAGGGTTGTCCCTGTTTTTATTTTAGTTTGAAGTCGGTACGACTCGATTTTTCTCCTTCCTTCTTCTCGGGCTCAATTGTCTTAGCGTCGACAATGAATAGGCGCTCCTGATCAACCTTCTTGGACTGGACCAGATAATTTCTGACCGCTTGAGCACGCTCGATTGCCAGTTGCTTTAGGTCTTCATCGGTGACTTTCATGTTAGTCAGCATGAGCTTTTCCATTTCCGGTACCGGCAGGTCCTTGGCTATCCCGATGAAATTACGAGGCTTCGGAAACTTTTCCGCTTTATAAGCCTCCTTGAGGTATTTCGGATATTCCTGGTCCGTTACCGTGACAGAATCGAGGGATGGCGTCTCCCCCTCCTTTTTTGCTAGGCTTTTTACCTTCTGTGCTTTCACTTTGCGAGATAAAAGGTACTGTTTCAGTCCCTCTCGATCTTTTTCCGTGTCAACATGTCCTGTGATATCCATCTTGAGGGCTGGCCGGTCATTCAGCGCTTTGCTCAGTGTATCGAGTTTCTTTGTAGTATCATTTGTAAGAGCGGTGGATCCATAATCGAAATCGGCATAGCCGAGCTGCTCTCCGCCGCCGAATATTGCACCCAAAAGCGCAAAAGGAGATGTGGCGGCCTTGACGAGCAGGTTAAGGATGATCTTGACAATGACACTGCCTATACTGAACTTTGGGTCGTTCAGGTCGCCGCTTACCGGTATGTCGAGTTTAATCTCACCGTTGCGGTCTTTCAGGAGTGCAATAGCGAGTTTAACCGGCAGTTTTGTAGCTTCCGGGCTTTCGACCCGATCTCCGAAGGTGAACTGGTCGAGAGATATATTGTTCTTAGCATCGAGTTTGTTCTTGACGATCAGGTACTCGAGCTGGAAGGAAAGTTTACCTTTCTGGATTGTATAGCCCGCATAGCGGCCGGAATAAGGGCTGACGGGAGTAAGATCCATATCCTTGAAATCAGCCTTGAGGTTGACGTATAGATCGTCCCGTAGAGGATTAATCTTGCCGGTTATTTCCAGTGGCGCATACTGATCATATTTGCCCCGGAGCACTATGTCTCCGAGTTGATCCTCCTTGGAAGAGAGTCCCGATATGCTGCCGCCTAACTCTAACAGATTGCCGTTGAATCGCGGGCTGATGCTGTTATCCGTGAGGTTGATCGTACCGCCCTGCACAGTGATCTTGTCTATTCCGATCATTCGCTGCTGAGCGGTATTAGGCTCCTCTTTCCCTGATTTCACAACTGTAGCTGACGCTGCAGCCGGGGCAGCCGCGTTGGCAGGTTGCGCCGACGCCTTCTGAGGTTCAGGTCCCGCAAAGACCTCCTGGAGGTTGATTGTCCGGTCAGCACTGATGATAACGCGCAAATAAGGGTTCGTAAGCGAGATATCGCTGATATGCAGGAACAACGGAGCATATCGGGCATCAATCTCTCCAATGTATAGTGTATCCCACTTGACAAGATCTTCAGCATTCGCTTTGTCGAGGAGATCGAAATTATTTACCCAAAGTTTTCCCTTGAAGGAAGTTTTAACTTCCCCTGCCTTAGCTTGCTTCACGCTGACCTTGCCGTTTGCGTTGATAGATCCGCCCGCAAGAATCGCTTTCATTCGTTCGGCAACATAGGGCTGGATCGGTTTGAGCGGTAGACCTTTGATATTAAGGGACATGTTAGCAGCAATGGGATTGATAATAAAGTCACCATTGACCGAGGCGCTCCCTTTTTGGTTGATTCTCATAGAAAGGGCTATGGTACCCTTTGTAGCCGCTGCCGTAGATATGTTGTCGGCCTTGCATGATATTTTATCAACGCTCATGTCGGCTGGGGCGGCAGTACTTCGGTCTGAGAAATTCACCGCATACCCATCGATGACTAAGGATTTGAGAGCCACGATCCAAGGGGAAGTCTTCGGGGCTTTGTCTTTGGCTGCAGGATGTGCAACAGGAGTACTGGGTATCAGCGAGGTAAGGTTGATCCGCCCGTCTGCAGAGCGTGAAATGGCTATTCGGCCTTTCTCAGTCGAAATAGCCCCTATATCAACCTTATGCCCGTCCATGTCCAGAGAAAGATCTTTAACACTCAGAAGAGGCATTTTCAGGAAATCGTCCTTGTCCTTTTTCAATGCTACAGCGAGATCGCTCACTTTTGTTTCGCCAGTCAGGACCAGCATAGGGGCACGGTCCTTATACTGGCTGTATGCCACATTCATCGCCACATCGAGCTTGACCGAAAGCGTCTTTATGCCATACGGCTCGGCGGTGCTGCGGTCTGCAAAATTCACAGTATATCCATCGATGACTAGGGATTTGAGTATAACGACCCAAGGGGAAGTCTTTGGGGCTACGTCTTTGGCTGCAGGATGTTCATCGGGAGCACTGGCCATCAGCGAGAGCAGGTTGATCTGTCCGTTTTCAGACTTTAAGACCTCTAGTCGGCCCTTCTCGGTCGAGAGTGAACCTATCTCGACCTTAAGCGCATCCAGGTCCAGCGAAATATCTTTGATACTGAATAGTGGGATATTGAGGAAAGCGTCTTTGTCCTTTTTCGTAGCTACAGCGAGATCCCTCACTTTTGTTTCGCCGGTCAGGAGCAGCATAGGGGCATGATCCTTATATTGACGGTACGCCAGCTTCATTGCCACATCAAGCTTGCCAGAACGCACTTTCACGTTGAGTTGCGTGGGTGCATACGCAAGATAGTATGGTATGTCGATATCGCCGACCGAGATATCGAAGGATGTCTCGTGAGAATCCGAGAAGACCTTTGTCGCGCCCTTAAAGCTCATTGGCGTGCCGTTAACTACTGCACTCAGCGATGGTGTCACATATGATTCAACATATGCCGGAAAGTCCGAAATCAAAGGTACCGTGAGATTGATCTGCGTGATATTGTGCATAGTCGAAACTGGCTTATCGTCAAACACGATACGCCCGTCAGCTATCCGGATATTGTTCACCAAGAAGTAAAAAGGATTTGAAGATTTTTCCTTGGTGCCAGCCTTCGGCGCAACCTTGAATCGGTCTGCAATATCCGAAAAGTTGTATTTGTTGGCATCTATTCGTACCAAGTGAAGATAAGGTTTTTCTAGCCTGATCTCTTTTAATACCGGAGCCTTCTTAAAAATGGATTTGAGTTGCAGGCTCACATAAAGGCTTCCGAAAGAAACAAACGGCGTATGCCCGTCCGCCTCTTTTATCTCGAACCCACTAATGGTCGCCTCCAATGTATAGGGATTAAGCTTGACAGCTTCTATGCTTACTTGACGGCCGAGTTGTTCGCTGAGCTTTGCAGTGGCTACTTTTTTGACATAAGGGGGCAGGATGAAAAAACCGGAGACTGAGAATATGACAAAGAAGAGAATTGTAATGATCCCGATAATCCGCAACTTGCGAGAGTTGCCGACGTTGCGTAGCCACGCAATTAACTTAGCGAAAGTGGATCTACCGTCACTCATTTTAACAATTTACTAATAGTTGAGTGTGTTGTCAAACTGACGAATTGCATCATGAAAACAGTCAAGATAGTTATTGTTTTAGGATAGTGCGCGGGAATCCTCGGGTATTTTAATCCCGAGATGAAAGCGTGCTTTCGCCGTGGCCCTTCTCTTTGGTGAACATCAGTTCACTATGGTATAATATACATATGGAGAGTAATCCTTGTATCTAACGCATCGAGTGCAGATTCAACCGCCATCCAGTGCTATAGCAACACTGTGGCAGACTTCTTACATCTGCAAGGATGTCTGGAACATTCTGAACGATGAAAAGCAGCGCAATGGCCTGGGCTACTATGACCTCAAAAAGATGCTGCCGGAACTCAAGAAAGACTGTCCACGGCTCAAAGAGCCTTGCTCCCAGACCTTGCAGGAAGTGGTCAAGTCGCTTACCGGAGCGTGGCGTATGTACTTTACGAAGAAGAAGCAGGGAGATGCTGAAGTCCGCCCACCCCGCTTCAAATCGTACAAGTATTTCTTCACGCAGAAGTATCCCCAGCAGGGTGTTTCTTTTGAGATCGTCGGCAACACTCTGCGACTTGCGCATGGCAAGAACAAGGCCGAGTGGATCGAGATCGAACTGCCGAAGTTGGATTACGCTGCGGATACTATCAAAACAGTCACTATTGCCTATGACAAAGTATCCAAAACATGGAGCGCAAGCTTCACGCATGAGGTGTCTTGTGCGGATGCGGTGGCTGTCAGTAGGGAGATGTCCGAAAAAGAATCTCCGCGATCGCCGGAATTCTTTTGCCCTCTTCCAATCGCTTACAACCCGTTGACGAGGAAGCCTGTTCACTTGCTTTACTTCGATCCAGGCTGCAAGACTGCACTGACTGGCATTAAAACAGACGGGACGATCTGGGAATACGACATCAATCCGCTGCGGCAGTTGAATGTCCATCACTATGTCCTGCTTGACCAGCTTAAATCCAGGCGTGACAAGAAGAAGCGTGGATCAAAACAGTGGCGCAGACTGAACTCGAAAATACGGAACATCTATGCACGGATTGAAGGGCAAACCAAGCATTATCTTCACAAGATCGCAAACCGCATTCTGGCCGACCACCCGGATGTGATTGGTTTTAATGTCGGGGACTGGGATAAGAGTCAGACACTGGCAGACACCGGCTACAAATTCATTGACAAGCGCATCAACAGACAAGTCCAGAACAACAACCCCATTATGACACTCGTTGGATACCTCTCTTACAAAGCCGCATTGCGTTGTAAAGAGGTCAGGAAATTCAACGAGCGGGGTACTACAAGGACCTGTTCTTGTTGCGGACATGTCATATCAGGGGGTTTATCGCCCTCAGTACGAACTTTTGCATGTCCCTTGTGTGGTTTTACCATAGCCAGGGACATCAACTCGACGCTTAATTTTCTGAACATCTACCAGTTTGCTGTGTGGTACAGTCTGAGGGCACTTCAATGCCTCAGTATTGCCCGACTCCTGTTGAATCCTTCGTCGGGCAAAAACCGAAGGGTGTCCTTACGAACCTGTGTCCTGAACTACCAGGATGCTCGTAGTCTCTGACTACGAGAGGATATCACACTGCTATTGACAGTGAAGTAACTCATCAGGGAACACTCAGTGGGGCTAACCACAACGATGATCGGCGCAGCGATTGAAGACATGGCGCGGAAGTGTAGTTGCACGTAAGAGACAGAGTGAGATAATCGTTAATGAGTTAGCTCATTGCTGGGGAATGATCTGATTGCGAAAGAGTCGAGAATGGGCGATAGTCATCTGCAGCCTGTGCCTGATCTTGTGACTTGGGATTATGCGGTTTTGAAGAGTTCCAGCTTCTTCCCCCAGAAATCTTCCAGATTTCTTCTGAGTTGGGGATATGATTTAAGCGAAGTATCTTTTTCGATCAGGCTGAAGGCCTGCTTCCTTGCTATTTCAAGAAGTTTGTGGTCGCGCAGCAAATTTGCAGCCCTTAGGTCAGGCAGTCCTGATTGACGTGTGCCGAAGAATTCGCCAGGACCGCGAATCTCCAAGTCTTTTTCCGCTATCGCGAATCCGTCGTTGGTCCGAGCCATAACATTGAGCCTCCTCATTGCATCGGCAGAGCCACCGTAATTCAGGAGGAGACAATGAGACTTAGCCGCCCCTCTCCCGACCCGACCTCTTAGCTGATGAAGCTGTGAAAGCCCGAATCGTTCTGCATGGATGATCACCATCAAAGTTGCATTGGGCACGTCTACTCCTACCTCAATGACTGTTGTGGATACGAGGACTTGAATCACCCCCCTTTTGAAGTCCAGCATTATCTCTTCCCTTTCGGGAGTAGGCAGCTTTCCGTGGATGAGTCCCACTTTCAGGTTGGGGAATTTTTTCCGAAGCGCCTCCATGCCGGTAATTGCAGCCTTCAGGTTAATCTTGTCAGACTCCTCAATAAGAGGATAGACCACATAAACCTGCCTTCCAGCACTTGTTGCGCGGTCTATCATGTCGTAGACAATATTTTTCTGAAGTTCTCGAATCACTCTGGTGACCACGGGGGTCCTGTTAGGCGGTAGTTCGTCAATGAGGGAATAATCAAGGTCCCCATAAAGCGTTATGGCGAGGGTCCTCGGGATTGGGGTTGCAGTCATTATAAGGGTATCGGGATTAGCTCCCTTTTTCCGCAACTTGGCTCTCTGAATAACTCCGAAGCGATGTTGTTCGTCGATCACTATCAATCCGAGTTTTTTAAAGGAAACGGCCTCCTGTATCAGAGCATGGGTTCCGATCACAATCTGCGCATTACCCAATGCGATCGCCTCATAATCCTTGTCCTTTTTGCTCCCAGTCAGCAGATGTATTTTCAATCCGAATGATTCCGCAAGACAGTGAATATTGAGATAATGCTGTTCAGCGAGGATTTCGGTAGGGGCCATCAGCGCCACCTGATAACCGCTTTCTACTGCGGCGAGCATCGCCATGAAGGCTACGATAGTCTTTCCCGATCCGACATCACCCTGGATTAGCCGGTTCATTGGAGCGGGCGATTTCATATCTTTCACGATATCCTCAATAACCCTCTGCTGTGCACCGGTGAGTTTGAAGGGCAATTTCTCGAGGAGTTTGCCTGTAAGTTGTCCCGTCGGTGCAAAGGGGATTCCTTGTTCAGAGATCTCATTATTCTTTATCGCGGCGAGGCCGAGCTGTAAAGTGAACAGTTCATCAAATGCGAGACGCTGGTGATATGAGCTGGTCCCTCCATTCAAATCATTCAACAATGTATCGGGC
Source organism: uncultured Nitrospiraceae bacterium (assembly GCA_963736105.1). Lineage (GTDB taxonomy): Bacteria > Nitrospirota > Thermodesulfovibrionia > Thermodesulfovibrionales > Dissulfurispiraceae > Fen-1308. Next base: position 706,239 of record CAVTNL010000002.1, read on the forward strand.
GGAGGAAAATGTATGGCTTCGATACTTTGCCTGAGGCTGGGCATATGGAGGGCCTTAATAATATCTTCAGGCATCGGGTCTGAAACGAAGGAGAGTGTACTGACCAATGTTGCGTGGACGATGCTACGCAATTGCCGCTGGCTGATTCCCTCCGTCAGACCGTATATCGGGACGATTCTTCCAGTATTTATATGATCGGCATCTTCTTCGTCATCATCAGTTATCTCGAATTCAGGGTTGACCATCTCGAAGCCGTTGCCCAAGTAGTTAGCTTTTACCAGACCATAAAAGACGACTCGCTGTGCTGGCTTGAATATCTTGGCTAGATAGGTCTGGTTGAACCATTTTGCAGTCAGGGCGCCGCTACCGTCGGTTATGACAACAGAGAGAATTTTAAGACGATGACCTTGTCGACCTGTAGGGATTACTTCTGTCTTAATTACCCTTCCACTAACGGTCTGTATTTGTCTAATGGCTAGCTGAGCGATTTTCTTTATTGAGCTGCGATCTTCATAACGGGAGGGCAGGTAAAAGAGGATATCTTTGACTGTAGTTATCCCCAGCTTTGTTAGTAGGGCAGCCCGCTTTGGGCCCACGCCTTTTATGTACTGTATTGGAGAGAGGATATCCATTCAGAAAAAAGCAGAGGCAATTTATTGATTGCCCCTGCAAAACTACGATTCGTTCCCGGCCTTCTCTTGGGAATCTTTTTTCAGCGACTCATCGAGCGCCTTGTCGGCCTCCTCCAACTTCAGCTTGGAATATTCCGATTCGCTCAGGATGTCTATCTCCCAACCAGTCAGCTTGGATGCCAGCTTGATGTTCACACCGCGTTTGCCTATGGCGAGGGAGAGTTGCTGATCATCAGCAATGACCATGGCGCTTTTGTCGATGCCGGCCTCATTGATTCCGACCCTGTCGACACTGGCCGGTGTAAGGGCTCGGGCGATAAAGATGCGCGGATCATCGCTCCAGGAAATTATATCAATGCGCTCACCCTTTACTTCCCTGACTATCGACTGGACACGTGTGCCCTTCATGCCAACGCAGGCCCCTACCGGGTCGACTGAAGAATCTTTTGATGTGACCGCTATTTTTGTGCGCTCTCCGGGTTCTCTGGCGATTCCTTTGATCACTACTATTCCATCATGAATCTCGGGGACTTCCATCTTGAAAAGACCGGCGATAAAATTGGGATCGGTCCTCGAAAGGACTATTGCCGGGCCCTTTGCGCTTTGCTTAACATCTGCGAGGTATGCCTTAACAATATCGCCACGCTTAAGTGTCTCGCTGGGCAGGGTTTCCCGATGGGGCAATACAGCTTCGGCCTTGCCCAGAGCGACGAAGAAGAAGCCCTTTTCTTTTCTTATGACCGTGCCGCTTATAATCTGTCCGATCTTATCCTTGTACTCCTCGAATATGACGTCGCGCTCCGCCTCTCTCACCTTCTGGAAAAGAACCTGTTTGGCAGTCTGTGCCGCTATCCTTCCAAAGTCCTGCAGAAGTACCGGAAGCTCCATCGTATCGCCGATGGCTTTGCTGGGGTCGACAGCCTGGGCGCCGCTCAGGGATATTTCCTCATCCGGGAGGGTCACAGTTTCAACCACGGTTTTTACCTCAAAGACGGCGATGTTGCAGGTCTTGGGGTCTATCCTGAGGTCAATATTAGGTTTGTGAATAAAGCGCTTTTTGGCCGCCGACAGAAGGGCGGCCTCCAGAAGCTTGATCAGGGCATCGCGCGAGAGTCCCTTTTCTCTCCCAATCTGGTCTATTACAAAACAGAGTTCTTTTGACATGTTGATACCCCTTTTAATGCTCTATTTCAAGGCTCTATTTCGAGTTTCGCCTTCGAAATCTTTTCAAACGGGATGAATGCATCCCTAGGTTCCTCGGCCACCCTTTTCTTCGCATAGCCCTTTGCCGGCTTGTCTTCCAGGCGCAGCCTTATCCAATTGTCTCCTGTATCTATGATCCTTCCGATGAAGAATGTATCATTTCCGATCTTTTCGGAGGTGATAACCCTAGCCAGCTTGCCCCTGCTCCTCTCGAAGTCCTTCATTCTTGTAAGTGGCCGATCCAACCCAGGTGAGGATACTTCGAGCATGTACGAGGCATTGACGAAGTCCTCCACATCCAGGAGTGCCTCAATCCCTCTGCTTGTGCGTTCACAGTCACCGACGGTCACGCCGCTCTCCTTGTCGATTATTATCCGCAAAAGCATCTTGCGCCCTGAGCCGCCGATGAAGACGTCAACAAGTTCCAGTCCCTCGTCCTCAGCTACCTGCCCGGCAAGTTCATAAATTTTCGCTTTTATATCATCAGCGCGATTCATTGTCATACTCACATAAAACAAAAGAGTGGGATTGCCCACTCTTAAGCGTTTTCGTCACAGCAAGTAATGTTTAATGATAGCAGTGTTTTCCTAAAAAAAGCAACACCATGAGAGACATCGCTGTCCCTCATGGTGTTTAGTGCCTATAAAGGCGGTACTATTTCTTCGGAGCCTCAGGAGCCTTCTCAGGAGCCGGAGTCGTTGCCGGAGCCTTCTCAGGAGCCGGAGTCGTTGCCGGTGCCATAGGAGCAGGAGCCGGAGCAGGAGCAGGAGCAGGAGCAGGCTGTTCAGCCTTCTTGCAACCAACTGCGAATACTGCGAGCAGCATGAGTGAAAGAACGATTGCCAATACCTTCTTCATTCGTGAATCACCTCCTTCCAATTTAATATGGAGCCAAAAAAAAGAAATCTCTCCAAAACACTAGTATCAATTATTAACACAGACGCCCCTTGTTGTCAAGAATAATTTAATGCCATCCTAGCCGACATAAAAACAGGCATAGCAACCGGCGGCAAGCGTTTAGTGATACCATTCGGACCTATCGGCCGGAACATGCCAATGTATGAAGTCATACCAGATACCGATTGGTGCTTTTTCGACACCCTTGAACCTCTTGTGCAGCACCTCCAAGGCATCAGGGACGTACAGAAATATGGTCGGCTGTTCCTCAGCAAGGATTTGATGAATGCGGTGGTAGATCTTTGATCTCTTCTGAACTCCGAAGGTCTGCCTTCCTTCAATAAGCAGTCTGTCGACCTCGTCGTTTTTGTATGAGATAAAGTTGAATTCGCCTTCCTTCGTCTTGGATGAATGCCAGATATCATATAAATCAGGGTCGCGTGACAACGCCCATCCCAAGATAACTGCCTCGAACCTTTTCTTGTCTATGAATTCATGGAGCATCGCCTGCCATTCCAGAACCTTGATATCCACGTCTATGCCGACACGCTTGAGTTGTTCTTTGATTATCTGCGCCGCCTTCATACGTGAGTCGTTACCCTGATTGGTAATGATCGTGAAGGAAAATGTCTTGCCATCTTTTTCGAGGTAGCCATCCTGTTTTTTTCTCCACCCCAGGTCGTTCAATATTTTTATTGCGGCGTCGGGATTGTAGTCAATGTCCCGGACGTCACGGTTGAAGGCCCACGATTCGGGTGGAAAGGGGCCGGTGCACGGTATGCCGTAGCCCAAGAGAACTCCAGCAATGATCTCCTTCTTATTTATAGCGTGGGCGATCGCCAGCCGGACCATTTTGTCAGAAAATAGCGGGTTAAGGAGATTGAATCCGAGATAGGTATATCCGAAAGCCGGATACCTGAACTTTTGGAAATAGCGGTTGAAAAAATCGGTATTAGCTTGGAGCTTATATTGGGGAGGTGTTAGGCCCATGTAATCGATGCCGCCGAACTTCAGTTCTAGAAACATCGTAGAGGGATCAGTGATGATTCTTATGATGATCCTGTCGATATTGGGCCTGCCCTCGAAGTAGGAATCAAAGGCGTCTAGGACTATCTTTTGCCCCGTTACCCACTCCTTGAGGCGGTAAGGACCTGTGCCTATCGGATTTTGGTAGACCTCTGACGAGGCCATGTCTTTTCCCTCTAGAACATGCTTCGGTATTATTCCCATCCCCCATGATTCGAGAGCCGGCGCGTAAGGTTCGCGGTATTGAACACGCACCGTATATCGGTCAGTCGCCTCAACTAACCTGACAGGTCCATAGTTGCTGCTGTATGGAGTCGGGATCTTGGGGTTGATAACTGAGTTGTAAGTGAATACCACGTCGTCCGATGTGAATTCGACGCCGTCGTGCCACTTGACCCCTTTTTTCAAGTGGAAGATGATGGTAAGGCCGTCGGCACTTACATCCCACGATTCCGCGAGGTCCCCTGTGATCTTCAGGTCCTTGTCATACTTAGTGAGTCCGTTGAACATATAGCTGACTACCTGACCGGAAGCGCTGTCCGATGCCAAAAAAGGCAGGAGCCGTTTCGCATCTGCGCCCAAACCTAACGTGATCGCATTTGGATACTTGATCGCAGGTTCACGAGTGCAGCCCACAAAAAGGAATAAAGTTAAAGCGAGAATAACAAGAGTTAAATGGTAAAGGCGTGAAAGAGTGAAGCAGTGCAATGTGCAAAGAAATGAGCGTATGGATACCATGCCGGAGGATCCTATACGCTCATCTGCTCATGATTACACGATGCTGTTATTTGGCACCTGGCTGCTGAGGAGCAGGTTGCTGAATTGGCTGCTGAGGAGCAGATTGTTGAATTGGCTGCTGTGGCAGTTGCTGGGGCAGTGCTTTACCCTGTTCGGCTGGGACGTTCTGTATTACAGATGAGCCCTTCGTCGTTGCCATGGTCAGCAAGAGTGAGGTTAACATGAAGAGTATAGCCGCTACCGTGGTAAGTTTATTAAGGAACGTGGCAGCTCCCCTGCTACCGAAGAGTGTCTGGCTCGATCCGCCGAACGCGGCGCCTATCTCGGCTCCCTTGCCACTCTGGAGTAGAACGATACAGATAAGAAAGATACATACAGTTACATGCACTATCAACAAAAAGACTGTCACACAAACCTCCTGCCGACCCCGCTGGGGTGTTCATTGTTATTGTTTGTCGTATTTGATCATCTTGGCGAAGCTGTCCGCTTTTAGGCTGGCGCCGCCTACTAGTGCTCCATCCACATCAGGGCAGTCCATAAGGACATTTACGTTTTCAGCCGTCACACTGCCGCCGTAAAGTATCCGCAGGTTCTTTGCAGGTTCGCCGTAGAGATGCGAGAGTGTTTTGCGTATTACATCGTGAGCTTCCTGAGCCTGGTCGGGCGTGGCGGTCTTTCCTGTGCCGATGGCCCATACTGGCTCATAGGCCAAGATAAGGCCATCAGAAGATATGTCCCTGAGCCCTTCATTGATCTGCCTTCTCAGAACGTCGAAGGTCATCCCTGCTTCACGTTCCGATAATGACTCACCGATACAAAATATAACCTCCAGCCCATGTTTCCGGGCAGCCTTGATCTTTTTGTTCACTGTCTCGTTCGTTTCGCCGAAATAGATGCGCCGCTCCGAATGACCGATGATTACAAAGGAACAGCCAATATCGGTAAGCATGACCGGAGAGATCTCCCCAGTATAAGCCCCTTTGTCTTCATAAAAAAGATTCTGGGCCGCCAACCTGATATTGGTAATCTTCAGGAGATTAGCTACAGTGTAAAGTGCAGTGAACGGGGGTGCGATGACGATCTCTACATCCCGCTCGTTCCAGACGAGCGGAATGAACTCGTCAAGGAAGGCCTGCGCCTCATCGATCTTCTTGTTCATCTTCCAGTTCGCCGCAATTATTGGTCTGCGCATAGATATATAATCTATTTCAAACAATGGTTATTAGTCAAGCGGCTGTTGACTAATAACAGAGACGGCCAGTATAATTCCCTTTCATGGAAGAGATAAACGACCTTATAGAACAGCGAATAAAGAAACTGAATGACCTGAGGGAACTTCAGATCGATCCGTATGGCGGCAGATTCGAACCCGAAGCAGCAGCGCTTTATCTAAAAACAACTTATGCATTGGTATCGAAAGACGCCCTCGAAGCGGACCCTGTCCTTACTTCCGCAGCCGGAAGGATTATCTCTATGCGGGATTTTGGTAAGGGTTGTTTCGCGACGATACAGGACGCAACCGAAAGGATACAGTTATTCTTTAGCAAAGGAGTGCTGAACGATAAGTATGCCCTGCTCAAGAAGCTGGATATAGGAGATATTATCGGGGCCTCAGGCAGGCTGTTCAGGACCAGGACCGATGAACTGACCATCGAGGTCAGGGATTTCGAACTGTTGAGCAAGTCTCTAAGGCCGCTTCCCGAAAAGTGGCACGGCCTGAAGGATGTCGAACTGAGATACCGCCAAAGGTATGTTGACCTCATAGTAAATCCTAAGGTTAAGGATATATTTGAAAAAAGGAGCGCTATCATAAAAGCATTGAGGGATTTCCTCGAGGCTAACGGATTTATAGAAGTTGAAACCCCAATGATGCATCAGATACCCGGAGGCGCTACAGCCAAGCCATTCAGTACTCATCACAACGCACTGGATATCGATCTTTACTTGCGTATTGCTCCAGAGTTGTATCTCAAGCGTCTTCTGGTTGGAGGATACGAAAGGGTATTTGAGCTGAACAAGAATTTCAGAAACGAGGGAATTTCGACTAAGCACAACCCGGAATTCACCATGATCGAGTTTTATATGGCATACAAGGATTACAGTTTCCTTATGGACTTTACGGAAAAGATATTTGCCTATATCGCGGAGAAGGTATTGGGTACTCTCAGGGTGCCATACGGAGACGACATAATAGATCTTACCCCACCGTGGCCTAGACTACCGCTTCTTGAAGCTCTTAGGCAGAAAGGTGTTCCCGACGATGTCATTACCGACCGCGACAAGGCTTTTGCATGGGCAAGGGAAAAGAAGCTTGATATTCAAACCGGAGCATCCCTTGCTAAAATACTCGACGAGATATTCAAGGAGTTCATCGAACCTGAACTGGTGCAGCCAACATTCATCATAGATTATCCGGTAGAACTATCGCCACTTGCCAAAAGGAAGAAGGAGAATCCTGAACTCGTGGAGAGATTCGAACTGTTCATCACATCACGTGAGATCGCCAACGCCTTTTCGGAACTTAACGACCCAGCCGATCAAAGGGAAAGATTTCTGAAACAGGTGGAGGCACAGAAGCATGGAGACGAAGAGGCTCACTGGATGGATGAAGATTACTTGACAGCGCTCGAATACGGCATGCCACCGGCAGCGGGAGAAGGTATTGGTATTGACAGGCTGGTTATGTTGCTAACTAATTCGTCTTCGATACGCGATGTTATCCTTTTCCCGCAACTTAAGCCTGAACAATGAAATTGCGAATTTAATACTGATGATTGATGATCTGAAAATAATTCACCGGCATCTGGCAATCGTTATATCGATCTGCTGTCTGCTATCAGAGTATTACGATTGATATGAACCTCTCCTATCAATTATTTGTCGCTGTTAGATACCTTAGGTCTAAGAAAAAACATAAGGGGATCTCCTTCAATACTGCTATATCTATCGGGGGAGTTGCTGTCGGCGTTATGGCACTGCTCGTTGTCCTGTCGGTTATGAGCGGGTTCAGGGAAGACCTCCAAAAGAAGATACTTGGAGCCAATTCCCATGCTATTGTGCTCAGTTATACTGGCAGTATCAGGGATTATCCCCCCCTGTTGGAGAAGTTGAAGGCAGAGTCGGCTGTGGTGAATGTCTCCCCATTTGTGCTCGGACAGGTGCTTGTATCTGCTGGGAAGAATGCACACGGTGTTTTTATGAAAGGAGTCGATCTTTCCACAGAAACTAAGACAACGGAGATCCTGAGCCACATCAAATTCGGCGGATTGCCAGCTGATTTTGATAGCGGAACCGGAAACAGCGCGGATCAGAGAGTTCGCCCCTGGATCATCATCGGTACTGAACTTTCCAGCATGCTAGGTGTTCTTGTCGGCGATACTATCAACGTTATCTCCCCTATGGGTGAAATCGGTCCACTAGGAATGCTCCCCAAGATAAAACAGTTCCGTGTGGCTGCTATATTCGACATGGGGATGTTCGAATACGATGCAAACCTTGCCCTGACGGACTTGAAATCGGCGCAGGAATTCTTCGGCTTGGGCAGCGCAATCTCGGGTATTGAACTTAAACTTAAGGATATCGATGCGGCCCCCGAGGTCCGTCAGTCTCTGAACAAAAGGCTGGGTCCTCCATTTTTCGTAAAGGACTGGATGCAGATGAACAAGAACCTTTTTTCGGCCCTGAAGCTCGAAAAGTTTGCTATGTTCGTTATATTGATACTGATTGTACTAGTTGCATCATTCAATATTGTTAGCACCCTGATGATGAACGTAGTGGAGAAGCAGAAGGAAATCGCAATACTTAAATCTATGGGGGCAAAGAACCACGGCATAATGCTCATATTTATGCTCCAGGGTCTTGTGATTGGTGTCGTCGGCACCACGATCGGGGTGATCGGTGGATACGCTCTCGGTACCATCCTGAACAACTACGAGCTTATTAAGTTGCCTCCAGATATTTACTATTTAAGCAAGCTGCCCGTAAAAATGCAGTTTATCGATTTTGTAGTCGTATCGTTTTCGGCTGTAGCTATCAGTTTCCTGTCGACTATCTATCCTTCGTATTATGCCGCCAAACTAGAACCAGTAGAATCCCTGCGATACGAATGAATTCTCTTGAGACCATAAAGTGGCTATTCGTCTCAATCATCATGCCGTGGCCTGTCTTCATGCCTCGATCCACTCTCAAAGGCAGGGAGATATCTATCAGGGATAGAAGATGCGGATACTAATGCCGCAAAGAACATACTAGAGGTAGAATTAAATGACGAAAAGGTCTCGGGTAAGAAGATGAAGAAGCTGATGAAGAATCCCTTTGTCTGTCAGATTTCCTCAACGCCTGGTGATGCTCAATGAAAACCCTGATTGCCGTTGAGGATCTGCATAAGTCGTTTCTTACTCCGGCGGGTGAACTGCGGGTCCTGAAGGGTATCGACCTTTTATTCGGGGAAGGAGAAATGGTTGGCATTGTGGGGGCTTCTGGCGCAGGTAAGAGCACTTTCCTTCACATACTCGGGACACTTGATAAGCCGACAAACGGCAGGATTATCTATGAGGCGAACGGCAGTGTCGATCCTTTTTCCTTGAGCAACGGCGCGATTGCCGCATTTAGAAACCGTATGATGGGATTTGTCTTTCAGTTCCATTATCTGTTACCCGAATTCAGCGCGCTCGAAAATGTCATGATGCCAGGCCTTATCTGCCGCAGTCTTTCGGAAGCGGATACTTTAAGGTTCGGGGGAGGCAAGGTCCATAGTGTGGATCATCTTATTGACAGAGCAAATCATCTGCTCGATGTCCTGGGGGTATATGAGAGGCGCGATCACAAGCCAGGCGAATTGTCGGGCGGTGAACAGCAGCGTGTGGCTGTTGCGCGTGCATTACTGCTTGAACCCCGCGTTGTATTTGCTGATGAACCCACAGGTAATCTCGATAAAGCTACGGGCGAATCCCTCTTTAGGCAACTGATGGAGATCAACGAGAAGCAAGAAGTGACTTTCATCATCGTGACTCACAACGAATCACTTTCGAAGAGATGCCATCGCGTAGTAGAGATGGTAGACGGGAGATTATTGAATCGTTAGATGCTTATCGGCTATGATATACATTACTTTTTTTCTAAGGAGGCTAGGCTATAAAACTGTTACTTAATAATGGTTCCTCAAAAGATGTAGATGCCTCGAATCTGAAGAAAGAGCTGGATGTCCTCAACGCAGTCGCCGTAAAAGTGAACGGCGAGCTGAGAGATATCTATGCAACGATCAGCGGGCAGTTGGATGCCTCGGCTGTCATCGAACCTGTGAGCTTCGATTCGGCGGCAGGAAAAGAAATATATCGTCACAGCGCTTCTCATATCATGGCTCACGCGGTTAAGGATCTGTTTCCCGAGGTTAAGCTCGCCATAGGTCCCGCTATCGAAGACGGCTTCTACTATGATTTCGACCGCGAAACACCCTTCACCGCTGAGGAGATCGAAAAGATCGAAAAGCGCATGCAGATGATAATAAAGAATGGCAGTCCGTTCATCCGCAAGGCTATGCCCAAGGCAGATGCCGTATTGTTCTTTAAAGAGAAGGGCGAGGACTATAAAGTCGAACTCATAAATGACATTGCAGATGAAGAAGTCACTCTTTATGATGAGGACGGGTTTGTCGATCTCTGCCGTGGTCCTCACTTGGCAAGAACGAGCAAGGTGAAGGCATTTAAACTACTGAGCGTTGCTGGTGCATACTGGCGAGGCGACGAGAAAAACAAAATGCTGCAGCGTATATACGGGACCGCTTTTACTACGAAGGACGAATTGAAGGCATATCTAGAATTGCTCGAAGAGATCAAAAAGAGAGACCACAGAAAGCTTGGCCGGGAACTCGACCTCTTCAGCATTAGCGAAGAGATTGGGTCGGGACTAATATTGTGGCATCCCAATGGGGCGCTCATTAGGAAGACCATCGAGGATTTTTGGCGAAATGAGCACCTGAAGGCCGACTATAAGCTACTCTTTACGCCGCATATTGCGAGGCTTAATCTCTGGAAAACCAGCGGGCATCTGGATTATTACAGTGAAAACATGTACTCGCCCATGGATATCGAAGGTGTGGAGTACGAGCTTAAGCCTATGAATTGCCCCTTCCATATTAGCATCTTCAAGAGCGACCTTAGAAGTTATCGTGAGTTGCCGATCAGGTATGCCGAGTTGGGTACCGTCTATCGTTATGAACGATCGGGGGTTCTTCATGGACTGCTGAGGGTTAGGGGATTTACACAGGACGATGCGCATATCTTCTGCAGGGAAGACCAACTCGAAGAGGAGATGCATAATATATTAGACTTTACTATATTTGTTTTAAAAACCTTCGGGTTCGAAGCGTATGACATATACTTATCGACAAGACCTGAAAAATATGTAGGCACACCCGAAAGCTGGGAGAGGGCGACTGAGGCATTGAGACTTGCACTTGATAAGAAGGGACTTACACACCACATCGATCCAGGAGGAGGAGCCTTTTATGGTCCGAAGATCGATATAAAAATAAAGGACGCACTCAACCGGTATTGGCAGTGCAGCACCATCCAGGTGGATTTCAATAACCCTGAGCGTTTTGACATCACCTATCGGGGCAGCGACGGCAAGGAACATAGGCCTATCATGATACACCGAGCTTTGATGGGCTCTCTTGAACGCTTTTTCGGCATACTTATCGAACATTACGGCGGCGATTTCCCGCTTTGGCTTGCACCACTTCAGGTGAAGGTGCTGACGATAGCCGAGCGCCATGAAGTATTTGCAAAAGAAATCTGTAGCCAGCTTAAGGCTGCGGACATCAAGGCTGAGATAGATGCTAGGAATGAAAAAATCGGATACAAAATCCGCGAGGCAACCTTAAGAAAAATATCGTATTTGGTTATAATAGGGGATAAAGAGGCTGCTGAACATTGTATCACCGTCCGGAAGAGAAACGGAGAAAACTCGGGTCCATTCAGTATTGACGAGTTCATAAAGATGATACAGCAGGCTGTGCGTGCTAGACAGTGAATGATCTTCACTTAAAAATGGAGGTGGCAGCATAAGCAAGGATATCAGGGTAAACGAAGGCATAAGGGCAAAAGAGGTGAGGGTGATCGATGACGAAGGCGCCCAGCTCGGAATCCTGAGCCCTCAAGAGGCGCTACGGTTGGCCCGCGAGAAGGGTTATGACCTCGTAGAAGTGTCGCCGACTTCCGTTCCCCCTGTTTGTAGGGTGATGGATTTTGGAAAGTACAAGTACCAGATTAACAAGAAGCACTCAGCGAAGAAGATTGTTGATGTCAAGGAAGTCAAGGTCCGCCCGCAGATCTCAGATCACGACCTAGAGTTGAAGATAAGGAACCTGAGGCGCTTCCTCGATGAAGGAGACAAGGCTAAGGTGATCATGTTTTTCAGGGGGCGCGAGATCGTAAGGCCGGAGCTAGGCATGAAGGTCTTTGAGAGGATCAATAAAACGCTCCCCGGGAAATTCACCGTGGAACAGCAACCAAGGCTCGAGGGCAAATCCATCACGATGGTAATCGCGCCGAGCAGCAAATAGATCAAGAGTTAAAAAGCTGAAGGGTTAAGGAATTAAGGGTCAAAGCATAAAATTAGACGGGATTGGATTGTTAAAAAGCTTTGGGGTTTGGGACTAATGCTAAAAAAAACTTTTTGTTTTAACTCCTTGACTCTTTAACTCTTTAACTCTTGAAATGACTTTTATAGAGAGGAGGATAGTGATGCCGAAACTTAAAACGCACAGGGGTGCTGCAAAGAGGTTTAAGGTGACAGGCAGCGGCAAGATCATGCGGTACAAGGCATACAAGGGACATCTCTTGACGGGCAAGTCCCCCAAGAAGATGAGGACGCTCAGAAAAAGCGCCCCCGTTCCCGACGTGCTGCTCCCAAATATTAGAAAGATGCTTCCCTATCAGATCTAATAGCTATTTGCAACGAAGCCATGCCGCATAATGGTGCCAGGAGTTAAAGGGTTGAGGGGTTAGGAGCTAGTAGAAAATAAGCTTTTGACTCCTTGATCCTGTAACTCCTGCACCATTCCACTTCAAGACCGATACTTGACTCAACATTGAATAATTTAGTAAAATTCAATTCCGAAAAAATCTGCATATGATTTCAGATTATAGACTATAGAGTGTCTTCAGTATAAGGAGGAAACATGCCAAGGGCTAAAGGTGGATTTAAAACAAGGAGATACCATAAAAAGGTTCTAGATCAGGCAAAGGGATATTCCGGGGGCAGATCAAGGCTTTACAAAAATGCCGCCCAGGCAGTCGATAAGGCTCTCGTTGCTGCATACAAGGATAGAAGGCTGAAAAAGCGCGAGTTCAGGGCTCTCTGGATCACTAGGATAAATGCTGCCGTGAGGTCTCTCGGTCTTTCCTACAGCCAGTTCATGAACGGACTCAAGAAAGCCAATATCGTTCTCGATAGAAAGGTCCTTTCAGATTTGGCATACAGCGATCCCAAGTCATTCGGTGCACTTGTCGAACAGATTAAGGGATAGGTTTGGAAACCGGGGCCGGCGGCAGAAGTTGTGTTGCCTCTGCTTGACCCGCAATCTGCGGCCCTAATGCAACCATGAGCGAAGACCTTAAAAAGATATTTCTTGATGAAGTCTCGTCACTAAAAAGTCTTGCCGACGCCGCCAATCTAAGGGTCAAATATCTTGGCAAAAAAGGTATTATCACTATTAAAATCAAGTCCCTGTCTGCGTTAAGTCAGGAAGAGAGGCGGCTTGCAGGCCGTGAGATCAACGAATTAAAGCAATTTATCGAAGGGGAATGCGACAGGAGAGAAGCGCTTCTTAAAAGTGAAGAGTTGAAAGGGCGGCTGCTCGCCGAAGCTATTGACATAACTCTTCCAGGTAAAACTGTCGCGTTCGGGCACGAACATCCCCTCAGCAGGACTCTCCGAGAGGTGGTCGACATATTCACCCGCATGGGGTTCGATGTCCAGGAAGGTCCTGAAGTGGAGCTCGACTGTTATAACTTCGAGGCCCTGAACATACCTAAAGACCATCCTGCAAGGGATATGCAGGACACTTTCTACATCAGTGAGGATATTGTTCTGCGAACCCATACATCACCGGTCCAAGTGAGGGTGATGGAGAAGAAGAAGCCTCCGCTCAGGTTCATTGCGCCCGGAAAAGTTTACCGTTGCGATGCCGATGTGACCCATTCTCCGATGTTTCACCAGGTAGAGGGATTGATGGTGGACACGGATATCACTTTCAGTCACCTGAAGGGTGTTCTCATTGCCTTCATTCATCAGATGTTCGGTTCTGACATCCCGGTGCGTTTCAGGCCTAGCTATTTCCCCTTCACCGAGCCTTCTGCTGAGATCGATATGGGCTGCATTCTCTGTAAATCTGCTGGATGTAGGGTCTGCAAGGGGACGGGCTGGCTTGAGATCCTTGGCGCCGGCATGGTTAACCCGAAGGTCCTTGAGAATGTCGGATACGATTCGGAGGCGTATACGGGCTTTGCATTTGGCATGGGAATAGAGCGCATCACTTTGCTTAAATACTCTATCGACGATATACGTCTTTTATTCGAAAACGACATAAGATTTCTGAGGCAATTTTAGATGAGGGTCTCTTTTGATTGGTTGAAAGATTTCGTGGAGATTGATGCAACAGCTGAGGCGGTGGCCGAGAAGCTTACTATGCTCGGGCTTGAAGTCGAGGCGCTCGAACGCATCGACGGGGATGTGGTCTTCGAAGTGAATGTGACGCCGAACAGGCCTGATTGTCTGAGCGTAATCGGTATCGCTCGCGAGTTGTCTGCAGCGTATGGAATTTCTCTTGCATTGCCCGATCTGAATGTTGTCTCTGAAGCCAAAGAGCTTGACTTTAACGTCGAGATTCTTGAGTCTAATCTTTGCCAGCGATATGCAGGCAGGATAGTGCATAGCATTAAAGTCGGACCGTCACCTGAATGGATGAAAAAGCGTTTAGAAAAGTGCGGCATTCGATCCATCAACAATGTTGTAGACGTTACGAATTATGTTCTCCTCGAATTCGGCCAGCCACTGCATGCTTTCGATCTCAGCAAGTTGAGTGGACATTTCATAAGGATCGGTACTACAAAGGCCGGCAGCGGTCAGTCGATGATGAAGTTTACTACACTCGACGGCACCGAACGCACAGTATCGGGGGAAATGCTCCTTATTTGGGATGCCGAGAGGCCCGTTGCAATTGCAGGTGTTATGGGGGGACTGGATACTGAAGTCACGGAAAAGACCGTTGATATTTTTATTGAAAGCGCCTATTTTGAACCAACTTCAATCAGGAGAACATCCAAGGCCCTTGGGCTCAGAACAGAGTCATCCTACCGGTTTGAGCGCGGAACGGATCTGAAGGCTTTGAAGAAGGCTCTCGACAGGGCGGCGATGCTTATGCGCGAAGTTGCCGGAGGGACAATATACGGTAAAATCGATATTTACCCGAAACGCTTTTTCCCTAAACAGATAAATGTCCGCTACGAGAGGATTACCCGGTTACTGGGAGTGAAACTGTCTGAACAAGAGGTGCTTGATTGCCTGCAGAGACTCGGCCTCGATATCCATGAACAGGGTATTAGCGGATTTCAGGTGAAGGTGCCGCCCTTCCGAGGTGACATTACGATGGAAGCGGATGTTATCGAAGAGGTCGCCCGGCTTTACGGCTATGACAAAATTCCAGCCGAAATTCCTATGGCGCGTCTGGGCGCTAACAGGCAAAAGGAGAATATTTTGGCTGGCGAGATCAGGCGGGACATAAAGGAATCACTTCTCAAATGCGGATTCACAGAGGTGATAAACCTTAGTTTCATGGGCGCACATGAACTCGATCTCCTCTTAATTCCGGGGGATGATGCCAGAAGGAATCTTGTTCAGGTTAGGAATCCTCTGAGAGAGGAAGAATCTTACATGAGGACCACAATTGTTCCTGCTCTCATTAGGAATTTGGTTCATAACCTTGCACATGGTAACCGGGAGTTGAGGCTTTTCGAAATGGCCAAGGCCTTTATCGGGGTTGACCGGAACTCGCTTCCTGAGGAAAAAGAGCGCTTTGCAGCCCTCTATTACAGGGAAAAAGTTAAAACCCTCTATAAGGACGACACGCAGGATTTCTTTGTCGTCAAGGGTATTGTGGATGCGATGCTTGAAGAGATCGGAATATCCGACTATTCCTATATCCGTTCTGACGAGCCTTTTCTTCATCCGGGCCGTAGTGCCGATATCATGATCGGGGACAGCAAGTCGGGATTTATAGGGGCGCTTTCTCCCGCGATCATCGAGTTGCTTGACATAAAGACGCAAAAACCATCGGTCATTGTTATGGAGATGGATCTGGGTACGATCATTTCGTTGTCGAAAAGAGATGTGGCTTACAAACCACTTCCGAAATATCCTTTTATCGAGAGAGACACCGCTATTATTGTGGACTCAAGGCTCCCAGCTGCGGAGATAATCGGACACCTCAAGGCCTATCCTTCAGGCATTATGGAAGATGTCTCCATCTTCGATATCTATCAGGGAGAAAACATAGGAGTTGGGAAGAAGAGCATCGCCTTCAATATACGATACCGTTCGCCTGAAAAGACGCTTACCGATCAAGAGATTGAATGTTTCCATAAAGCAATTGTCGACTTTATCCTTGAAAAAACGGGCGGACAGTTAAGAATTTAGAAAAACAGAGGGAATTCTCCCGGGCCCGTGACCCCAGATGAAAGCCTGCTCAGTTGTTCTGGTGTTTATAACATTCAATGTCTCGGGATATGTCTCAAGTTCTGAAAAGAAATTCCCTTTATCAGCTAGTGTGGTAACCCATTGCTAAGTCGATGCCGAGTAGCCTAATTTTTTGCTGCAGGTTTTGCCTATGTATATTGAGCAGCCTAGCCGCTTCCGAGACGTTTCCCTCCGATTGGATCAAGGCCGCCGTTATTAGTCCCTTTTCAAGCTGTTCCTTCGCCTCTTTAAGAGGCATGATCGGAATCGGCTCCACTTCTTCACTTATCGGTTTTTCTTCCAGTATGTAGCCCGGGAGATCATCCCGCTGGATGAGGGGACCCGAAGTGAAGTCGATAGCATATTCCATGGCATTTTCAAGTTCCCTAACGTTGCCGGGGAAGTGATACTTCATAAGGGCCTGCAAGGCCTCCTTCGATACGCCTGTGACTTCTTTGCCCATAACCTTCGGCTGATATTTATGTATGAAGTGAGTGGCGAGCATGGGGATGTCTTCCCTTATTTCGCGCAGAGGAGGCATCTTGATGGGGATGACGTTCAGTCGGTAAAAGAGATCTTCCCTGAACGATTTGCTGTCCACGAGTTTTCTGATGTCCCATACGGCAGCGGCGATGATCCGCAGATTTACGGGTATAGGTTGGGAATGCCCAACTCGCGTGAAATGGCCATCGTGCAAAACGCGCTGGAGTTTGACCTGCAGGGCTGGCGCCAGTTCGGCGATATTATCGAGAAAAAGCGTGCCGCGGTTCGCCTCTGCGACAAGCCCACGCTTGTCTGCGACAGCTTCATCAAAGGCGCCTTTGACATGACCGAAGAGTTCAGACTCCATGAAACCGTCAGAGATGGCCCCGCAGTTTACGACTACGAATTTCTTTTTTGCCCGGATGCTATTGCTGTGGATTGCACGAGCTACAAGTTCTTTGCCGGTACCGATCTCGCCGGTGATCAGTACATTGCTATCGCTGGCAGCAGCGTGTCTCATGACCGTTAAAACTTCCTGCAGTTGTTGGCTGCTACCTATGATATTCCTGAAAGCAAACCGTGTATCGATTTGTGTTCTAAGTGCCAAGTTCTCTCTTTCAAGCATCTTCTTTTCGAGGGCACGTCTTACAGGTATGCGGACTTCATCGGGAGTGAAAGGTTTCTGAATATAGTCGTAAATGCCCCTCTTGACGGCATCTACCGCAGACTGGATGGTGCCGTAGGCTGTAATGATAATGAAGGCACTATCGGGCGACAACTCCTTGATCTTCTCGTAGAGTTCCAGGCCGTCCATATCAGGCATCTTAAGGTCCGATATGATGATATCGTAAATGTTATTTTCGACAAGACCTATGGCTTCTAAACTATTCGATGTGGAGTCGACATCTATGTCTTCGGTTTCTATGATTTCTTTGACGACTTCGCAGATACTTTCTTCGTCGTCTACCACGAGGGCCTTGAGTCTATCCACGGACAGGGAGTCTCACGATGAATGTTGATCCTTTTCCTTCGGCGCTTTTGACTTCTATGTCACCGTTATGTTTTTTTATTATACCATAACTGATAGCGAGTCCCAGCCCAGTGCCTTTTCGCGTGCCCTTAGTGGTAAAGAAGGGGTCGAATATCTTATTGAGATGCTCGCCGGGAATCCCATGCCCCGTATCCGAAAAGACAATCTCGATCGAACCGTCGACTAGCCTCGTTTCGACTTCTATCTTGCCAGGGGGGGTGATCGCATGAGCTGCGTTCAACACCATATTCATCACAACCTGGCCGATACGGACTGGATCGGCCAGTATTTTAGGCAGATTGCGCCCTAGTATGAGATTGAGTTCGATGTCTTTTAATGAGTCTTGGGCGACAAGAGATTCGGCGATCTCGGTAACTGGGCTATTGACGTCTATCATTGTCGGATGAATAGGGTTCTCCTTGGCAAAGCTGAGAAGTTCGCGTACGATTGTCCGAGCCCTCTGGGCGTCTCTGACCATGATCTTGAGGCGCGAATAGTTGCGATCGCTCTCGGGCATCTGTTCGAGCATCAGTTTGGAGAAGGAAAGTACGGATGTGAGCGGATTGTTGATCTCGTGTGCGATGCCGGCGGTTAGGATTCCAATCGATGCAAGTTTTTCAGCCTCGACAAGCTGGGTCTGCTTTTCCTGGAGTTGGGTGATTGTATGTTCGAGAGAACTGACGGCAAGTATCAGATGATCTTCCATCAGGCTAAAAGATTTTGCGAGGGATGCCAGTTCGTCCGAACCTTTCACCTCGATGCGTTCAGAAAAGTCGCCCATTGCAATGTTTTTTGTTTTCCTCTCGAGCATGCGGAGAGGACGAACTATGCTCAAGGCCAGCCTTGTATTAACTACAGCCCCGACAATAATGACCGTGAGCACTGAAAAAAGGAATAGTTGCATGGAATGTTTCATTGTCAGAGGGATTTCAGCCCTCTCTTGGTAAAAGATATTGTAGAAAAAAACCTGGTATTCCTTGGCTTTGGACCGCATCTTAGATTCGGTTTCACGCTCTGCGCCATACGAGGAGATGAGCTTCGTTACAAGGGCTGAGTACTCGGCAAGCTCCGGTCTGCCTGCTACCAAATCGTTAAGGGCTTGCGAGAATGCCTCGTCCGATTGTTTGTCCTTATTGATTGTTTGATTTCGTTCTAACCCACGCAGTATAAGAAATTTCTGGAGGTCACTTCCCTTAAGTTTGCGTTCCAGTTCCCTTCCTGACCGCGACAACAGCTTTTCGGTCTGATCCTGCAAAGTGAGATAATAGACGACGAGGTCGAAGAGTTGATCATACTCCAGAAGGGCCTTCTGAGCTTTTTCAAAGTTTTCGACGCCGGTCGAAATGGTCACATAGGGCTTAATCTGGTCGCCGTCCGTCTTGAGCAAGTAAATATGTCTCTTGAATTCCAGCAAATCACTCTCCTGCCGGTACAGTAAATAGGTCTTCTCATCTTTACGCACCTCGATGATGTTGTGAGTGATGTCGTCTATTTTGTTGACAACCGGAAGTTTTGTGAAGATCACATAGAGCTGATGATAGGCAATAACGCCTATGATGGCGGAAAGGAAGATATAAGTACCGACACCGAGAAAAATCTTTTCCCTAATTTTGATGGTTGGGAGGCGCAGACGGAAAGGAGGATTCTTCATTGCGGGCAGGCCGGTGTTACCGGCGCTTTAGCTATCTACTATCTTGTACCCGGCTTTTTCCAAGGCCGCAGCGATTTCATCTTTTGATGTCGTCGATTCATTATACGAGACGACTGCCGACCCGATGGCAACCTCTGCCTTTGAAACTCCCCGGACGGCATCGATCGCTTTTTTGACTCTCATCACACAATGCTGACAGCTCATGCCTTCGAT
This sequence comes from uncultured Nitrospiraceae bacterium, assembly GCA_963736105.1. Classification (GTDB taxonomy): domain Bacteria; phylum Nitrospirota; class Thermodesulfovibrionia; order Thermodesulfovibrionales; family Dissulfurispiraceae; genus Fen-1308. The sequence goes on from CAVTNL010000002.1 coordinate 725,848, forward strand.
CTTCAATGTCAGTTCATTCATAAAACCTCCTCTTATGTTCAATGATATTCCACATCGCTGCCGAAAACCGCCTGGATAATCTCGCGTGAGGTCTCTTCTACGGACCTGTTTGTAGTGTTGATGACTCTCCATTGCTTGTGTTTTCTGCAGAGGGTTTCGACATATTCGGTCTCCATATAAATTTTCCGGAGGTCGGTATAGCTGCTTTCTGTCTTGTAATGTCCGAGCCGGGCGAGCCTGACTTTCTGTAGTACATCGGGGTCCATAACCAAGCAGGATATCTTGTTCTGATCTATCTTGAAAACCTCCTCAGGAAGCGGTATCTCCGGGACGATAGGGACATTGGCGACCTTAAAGCCCTGCTGGGCAAGAAAAAAAGAAGTCGGAGTTTTTGATGTCCTGGATAGGCCGAGTATTACGATGTCTGCTTCCTCCAGCCTCTGGGCCCTCTGCCCGTCATCATGATCTATAGTGAACTCTATAGCCGCGATGCGTTTAAAATAGCGCTCATCGACCTTTCTGAGCAATCGCGGATTCTCTAGTGGTTCTATTTTCAGGTATGAAGAGATGTTGTTAATGAGAGGCCCAAGAATGTCAACATATATGATATTGTTTTTGCGGCAGAACTCGCTTATGATTTCCCTGTTATCTTTCTTGACCACCGTGAACGTAATAAGAGCGTTTTCGGCTTTTGCCTGTGCGAGTATTTTGTTTATATAGGTTTTTGATTCAACCTTTGGAAAAACGGTAAATTTGACTTCTGGATTTTCGAACTGCACAAGTGCCGCTTTCAGAATGTCGAGGCCGCTCTGACCTGTAGCGTCCGATAAAATGTATATTTTTTTCATGTTCTTGTTATATTACTCATCTCTTTGTTTTTTTATCAAATCTGTTTTAAAATAGCGCAATGTCAGTTATATGGGCAATTACCGACTCTAAAGAAATAGAGACCATTTTTCAGTCTTCAGGCATCCCATTTTTAATGTATGGCCCTAAGAATTTGCCTATATTTTCCGAGGAGCGTTTTCCCTCAGACGGCTTGCCGCTTGCCTTTCTGGACTTGGCTCTTGACGGCTGGAGAGAATGGCTCATGGGCATGCGCCACCGGGTACCGGTCATTTGCTTCTCGCCCCCCGACTTGGGAACGGCTGTTGCAGCAATGCGGCTTGGAGCTGCTGATGTAATTGACAAGGCTTTGACCGGTGACAGGATACGTGATGATATCGAAAGACACGAGGGTCGTGCCAGGGAGCGCGAAGGTGCCTTCGACGATATAGTCGGCAAAAGCGCAGTGATGAAGGAAGTCTTCAGCCTCATAAAAAGGGCTGCCGTGAGTGAAAGCAATGTACTGATCACAGGTGAGAGCGGCACCGGCAAGGAGCCGACGGCAAACGCGATTCACCGCTGGAGTCCGCGCAAGGACAATTCTTTCATGACACTGAATTGCAGCGCCATCCCTGATACTCTTCTCGAGTCGGAACTTTTCGGTTTTGAAAAGGGTGCCTTTACCGGGGCTAATTATACGAAAAAAGGCATACTGGAAATAGCCAGCGGAGGCACGGTATTCTTCGATGAAATTGGTGACGTTTCTACGCTGTTTCAGACTAAGGTTCTGCGAGTTATTCAGGAAGGTGAGATAATGCGTATCGGCGGATCCCGTTACACCAAAGTAGATGTCCGTATCATCGCCGCAACCAACAAGGATTTGAAGCTGGCGTGCAAAAGAGGGGTTTTCAGGGAAGATCTTTTTTATCGGCTAAATGTCATCAATATACATTTGCCGCCCCTGCGGAGGAGGATGGAAGACATACCTATGCTGACTGAGCATTTCATAAAGAAATATGCACCGAAGAGAAAGGATATCGTAATATCGGGCATAACTGATGAGGCGATGCACATTCTCCTTAATTACAATTTCCCCGGCAACGTGAGGGAGCTTGAGAATATCATCGAGCATGCCATTTCATTTGCTAACTATCCGGAAATATTGCCGTCCGATCTTCCGCACTCTCTTATCCAGTCCGGACTGAAGAGGCGGATCGCCACCCCTAAGATGAAAGACGCGGTCGTTGCCTACGAAAAAGAGTTGATATGGTCTGCCCTCCAGGAGGCGCGGGGAAACATCTCCGGGGCGGCCACGATCCTTGGCGTCTACCGCCAGCAACTCCAGAGAAAGATCAAACAGCTCAAAATAGCAACATAAGTGCGATAAGCAACAAAAGGTTGCCATGAAATGCCCTACCAGACTGCATCCTGTCCCGCAAGTTTTAAAATATGCAACAAAAAGTTGCTTTATATGATATTGTTATAACCTTCGAAAGACATATTGCCATTATAAATCAAAGATGTTCCTTTCTGGTACTTTTTTTGCAAATCCAATTACTAGAGGAGGTAATATTTAGTAGATCAGTCTTAAATTGCCACAAATAAATTGAAAGAATAAGTCTGCCCTTTTTTTTGAGAATCCAGAAGTCATTATAAAGATGGAAGGAACTAAAGATACCATGATTGAAAGAAGCATCGACAGAGAGAGTGGCATTTCACTTTATGTCCAGATATATAGGATCATCCGAAAGATGATAGAAGGCGGTGAGTGGCAGCCGGACAGTGTCATTCCATCAGAGGATGAGCTATGCAAGTTTTTCTCGGTGAGCAAGGCGACCATACGCCTGGCGCTCGCCGACTTGGTAAGAGAAGGCTTCCTTAGGCGGCAGCAGGGAAAGGGAACGTTCGTGAGGAGTCCTTTGCCTCATTCCGGTCTTGCCATGAAGACATGTTTGAGCGACAGTATGTACCGCTATGGACTGAGAGGGGTAAGGGAGTCGCTTGTGACGAGCATCCGGGAGCCTTCGGAAGACATCAGGGAGTATCTCAAGTTCGGCGGGACCATTTTTTACGCACAATGCAGGGGATTGGTAGATGGAGTGCCGACCTGCATTGAGGAACTATTTATGCCTCTGGTTTTTTCCCCGGGAATCGAAGAAAACAAGATCTGCGGTATGTCTTTTTTTAATCTTATAAGTGAACGGTCCGTTAGAAAACCCTGCAAGATGATACAGACTATTGAAGTCGTTCATATCAAGGAGAGGACTGCCGAACTGTTGCAGGTGGGAGATGGACATCCAGCGCTCGTGATGCACCGGGTCTTTATCGATTCCGAAGAGAGGCCGGTTGCCTATATTCGGCTCTACGGAAAGGATGGCCAGTATCAGGTCTATACAGTGTTCGAAAAGATAAAATAGTGGGTACTCCATTTGCATTATGCTAAACTGTGATGATATCTAAAACCAAAATATGAAGGGTTAGTGAAAGGAGAAAATCGATGATCAGAAATTGTATGAAGCTAGCGTTGTTTTGCGTAACGTTGTTAGCCGCTGTGTCCGGTTGCGGCAAGGACTACGGTAAGGTCGATCAAGGCCGGGTGATAGAGTTCGACAGAGAGAAGGGAACTGTGACATTGATAAGAGACCTCAAGACCGATCCGGGTAATCCGGAGTATACTCTCCTTCCCCCGCTTACCTATACTCTGCCGAAGAATCCCGGTGATATCAACGCTGAGCCTAAAACGGGATACCGCATGAAGCTCGACACCAAAAAGAGCCAGATTATCATTTTTGAGCCGACCGCTAAAGATTTCAAAACGATTGATTACAAACTGCTCAAGCAGTGGGACGGTGTCGAAAAAGATGATCCACTTGTGTACGACAAGTCAGTCGGAAAGGCGAAGGAATTTCCGGTCATTGATAAGATAGCGAAGACTATAACCATCTATTCCCGTCGACAGAAGATTTTAACAACCATTACAGTGCCGGACGAATATTTGGTGCTGCCGGTCAATACATGGGAGGCGGGAGACGATGTGAGGATCGATTACAAGGAAGATGGTAAGGCATTGAAACTAACTAATATAAGCAGGACGGCTAACTAAGAAGTTAGCGTTCTGAAAAATGGAGTCGAGTCTGGGCAATAATCTTGAGTGAAATGCATACAAGGCAAGGGTAATAGATGATGATGCATTAATGCTTAGGGGGGCACTAGATGAGTTACGCACGGCAGCTATACGAATTTCTGCAGGCAGGGTCCAGGGCTCAAGCGCAGTGGGACTATGAAGTATCGATGTCGATCATCAAGAACAAAAAGAAGCTCCTTATCATTGGGGCTCTTCTTTTACCGATCCTGATAGTGAGCATTACAGGGGCAGACGACATTATAGGCAGCAAGCAGGCTTACGCACCGGCTCATTATACGGATTTGATATTTTTCGCATCGATCGCGGTTGGACTTGCGGCAGGACTTATCACCGGCTGTATCGGCGCGGGAGGGGGATTCATTATTACGCCTGCCTTAATGGCGGCTGGAGTGAAGGGTATCCTGGCTGTTGGCACAGACGTTTTCCACATCTTTGCGAAGGCAATCATGGGTACAACGGTACATAAAAAGCTCGGTAATGTATCGCTAGCACTGGCGGTCGCCTTTGTTGTGGGTTCTGGCGGGGGTACCGTTTTGGGCGGCTGGATCAACAAGTCTCTATACAACTATGATCCCATCCTTAGCGACGCTTTTATCAGCACCACCTATGCGGTAATACTGGGTTTTCTGGGTTTCTATGCTTTGGCCGATTACTGGAAGTCTACGAGGAAGAAAAAAATAGGCACAGGCGGGGATGATGTTCACGGCGGATCGGCAGGGATGACTCCTCTGGCAGTGAGCCTGCAGAAGATACAGATACCGCCCATGATATCTTTCGATGAGGACTTCGGCGGAAGGAAGATTTCCTGGCTGTTTGTAGCAATAGGGGGCGTTATAGTTGGTATGCTCGCTGCGATAATGGGTGTGGGTGGGGGGTTCGTTACGTTTCCGATGTTCGTATATATTTTCGGAGTCTCGACTGCAACCACTGTTGGGACCGACATTCTTCAGATCATATTTACTGCAGGGCTGGCATCCATCTTTCAATATGCTATATACGGGTACGTATTTTACACTTTGGCAATGGGGATGCTCATAGGGTCGCTGATAGGCATACAGGTTGGCGCGCTCACTACAAAGGTAGTCAAGGGTGCCCATATCAGGGGATTCTATGCCATGTCCATCATCGCTGGATTTATCAACAGAGTCGCCACATTGCCGAAAAAAATGGTTGAGCTTGAATATCTGCAGATGTCCAAGGCAGTGGTTGACATGATCGAAATGGTAGGCAATGTCGTATTCTGGGTTGTGGTGGGTTTTTTCGGCTTCTGGGTCATAAGCAAGTTTGTTGTGAACATCGGCAAGCTCAGAGAAGACGACGAGGACACCGCGCATTTGCGCAAGGCGGTAAGTTCCCTGGAACCCGGAAAGCTGAGAGGGGAGGGATAACAATGGCTATATCCAAAAAACGTATTGGCCTGGGACTGACCATGGCTATCGGGTTTTCCGTGATACTGTTTCTCACCTTTTCACCAATATTCCCTAAATCGGCCGACGGCAAAGCTCAAAATGGACTGCAGTGGGCTGACGAAACATTCAATAGACTGTCTAAAGGTTCATCGTACTTCATCCCCAAGGTGACAAAGAACGTCGAGAAGTATGTTGGCAAGAGGATTTCTGTGGCTGTAAAGATGGACAAGGAAGGCGATAAGCCTGGCGATGCTGAAAAGAGGGCAGTCAATGCCTCTAAGGTATTCATTGCTGCCGGTGTCAATGTTACAGTAACCGGTCCTGAACTGAAGGTTGAAGGCGACCTCGGAAAGATACTGCTGGCAGCGCTGCAGGATTCGGATGCCATGTACAAAAATGACGGAAATTTCATCAGGACGAAATACGGGACAGACGACGAGAAGAAGATGTTCAGGCAGTGGTATAACGCATTTGGCAAGTTCGACAAGGTCCTTAAGAAACAGGGCAATATTGAAGAGGCAAACATTATCGGAGAAGTTACAAAAAAGGCCGTCGAGACGGCGTACAACTATTACATGATAGATGCGATACAGGTAAAGGATAAGGTGGGTCTGATGACCTTCCTGTTGGTCTTCTATGTTGCCTATACGATGTGGTGGGGTTTCTCGATCTTTTTTTTCTTTGAGGGGATTGGCCTGACAATGAAGAAGGCGAAGGTCAAGAAAGAGGTCTAGTAGGTACATGATGAAGATACTGGTGCCTGTTGACGGTTCAAGATATTCGATGGAGGCGCTGAAGGTTGCCCTGGATTATGCCAGGATAAAAGGCGCCGGTGTTGATGTAATAAGTGTAGCGTCTGATGCAGGCGGCATCGATCTTGAGATCTCGGCGGGCGAGCGAGAAAGAGTCAGGCAGCGGATGGAACAGCGGGCTGATTCCATCATGAAGGAGGCATGCGAAGTTATGTCCAAGTCAGGAGTGAAGGCTGATTGCAAAGTGATGAGCACTGCCTCTTCGGTAGCCGATGCAATACTTGAATACTCCGAAGAGAGAAAAACGGATCTGATCATAATGGGAAGCAGGGGGTTGAGTCCATCGGCGAGCTTTAAGATGGGCAGCGTGGCGGCCCAAGTGGTAAAATACAGTGACTGTTCTGTCTATATCGTGAAATTGCCTTAGATGCTATATAGGGGGATATGGAACTTAAGAAAGGCGCTGCTCTGCCGGATCGGATGTTCAGCTTCCCTTTGCGGTGGATCGATTATTATATAAAACACTATGCGATGGTGACAGCTGCAGTCACCATCGTCCTCCTCTGTACCGTTGTGCTGCTCGGTTGGATCTCAGAAAGCAAGAATGTCCTGGAAGTCTTCGCGGTCACCATAACGATAGTTGCCGGACTTTTTCTCATCGCTCTGCTTCAGAGATGGTCCGTTGCAGTCTCCGAAAAAGTTGAAGAAAAGACTAGACAGCTCAACAGATCCGAACATCTATACCGATCGCTGATAGAGAACGCTAACGATATTATCTTTACCATAAGTCCAGAAGGGGAGATACTCTCGATGAACCGTTTCGGCGACGAGTTCTTCATGAAGAGCCCTATAGAGATTATAGGGCGGAACATAAGAGAACTGATGCCCACCGACAGCTTTGAAATTCTCATGCAGGCGTACTCCGAGATATTTGAGACGAAGCTAAGCAGGCGCATCAACTGTAGGGTCACTATCGATGATAGTGAGAAGTGGCTTAATATTAGCCTGAGCGGGCTAATAGACGAATGGGGTAATGTCTATAAGATCTTGGGCATAGGCAGGGACGTGACCGAGAGGAGAAAGAACGAAGAGCAGATGATTTATACAGAGAAATTGGCCTCGATGGGTACGCTCGCTGCTGGCGTGGCTCACGAGATCAATAATCCCCTTGCCATAATACTAGGTTTCACCGACATGCTTCTTGAGAAGAAATTAGAGGATCCAGAAGCATATGACATACTGAAAACAATCGAGAAGCAAGCACTGAACGCAAAGCGAGTAGTGGAGAAGCTGCTTAGTTTTGCGAGGCATTCCGAATGTGAGGAAGAAGATATAGATATCAACAAGAATATGGATGAAGTCCTTGATGTTATAGGACGTACGATTATCATGAACAAGATAACCACCATCAAGGACTTCGCATCGTCACTGCCTACAGTGAGGGGTGAGCCGGGAGAGTTTCAGCAGGTTTTTTTCAATCTCATAAACAACGCCATAGCTGCGATGTCTGGCGGTGGGATTCTGACAGTTTGCACCAGTGCTGTAGATGAGGGGAGATGTGTAGAGGTGCGCATTTCAGATACCGGGTGTGGTATAAAAAAGCAGCATAGGACAAAGATTTTCGATCCTCTGTTTACAACTAAGAAGGTCGGTGAAGGTACCGGGCTTGGCCTTTCCGTCAGCTATGGCATTGTCACCCATAACGGAGGCACGCTGACCTTTGAGACCAGGACCCCGGAAGAATCTGAAAGCCCGGGTACGACTTTCATTGTTACCTTGCCTGCCGTTAAGGTATGATGAGTGATATTCTGAAGAGGAGGCTGCAATGGCTGAAAGGCTGCTGATAGTAGACGACGAACCGGACATGCTGAAGCTACTGGGCATGATCATCAGAGATAAAACCCAATACGAAACTATCAGCACGAATAACCCTGCGGAGGCACTGGACCTCATAAAGCAGGGAGGCTATGACCTAGTCATAACAGATCTGAAAATGCCCGGTCTCGACGGCGTCGAACTGCTCGAAGCCGTCAAGAATTACGATGCGGACATCCCAGTGATAATCATAACCGCATTCGGCACCATCGAGACCGCCGAAGAGTCGTTGCACAAAGGAGCTTTCGACTTTATTACTAAACCGTTCCGCAAAGAACAGATACTCTTTACCATCGAAAAAGCGATGAACTGGCTGAGGCTACAGAGAGAGAACAAGAAACTGAAAGAAAGGCTTGATAGTTGAGGAGGTTGAATTAATTAGGGAAAGACAGTGGTTATTGTGTGCTGTTATTGCGCTTGATTCGGACAGGTGAAGTGGCGATTCCGATAGGTTCGATTCCTATGAGTTTAACATCCCTGTCATAACCTAATAATTTTGCCCCTGACGGTATTAGTGACTGTTAGATAAAGGGATGTTATTTTGAATTGCCTATATAGCGGTTTGCTTGCAGATGTATTTCTTCACAAAGTCTTCGATGTAGAAGTCAGTGATTGTGTCATTATACATGACCATATCGAGCTGTTTGGTATAGGCGGTCAATCGCCCTAGCACTTCTAGTTTCTCTTCAATCAGGTATTTTTTGTATTTTGTGATCACAGCGTCGACTACGTCATCGATGATCTTAACTCTGAAATCCATTGTTTTCAATATTTCAGAGATAAGCCGGACCCTTCTTAATCTTCTGTCTGCAGCAGCTCCACCGCCCTTGAAGAAGAAGCGTATGTAGTTGTCGTTAACATTTTCGCCTGCAAAGGCTTCGACTGTTGATAAATGATAGCCCAGCCGCAGTAGAAAGTTCATATAATGCTCTGAGATGAAAGAGAAGCTCTTTTCTCCAGTCCTTTGCAATTCCTCTTCTGGAATGGTCGCTGTGTGGGCAAGCATCCCTAGGAAGCCGCCTGCGTCGACTGGCTTGGCCTGTGGCCAGTTGGATGCGACGAGGCCGCGGAAAAAAGCCCTGAGCGGGTCGGACGCGAGATGTTCTGGGTTGAGCACGGTAGTGGCATCTTCTTTGATCCCGCCTCCTAAATCGATCAGATATGAGACTAAAGGGATTCCTGCAAGAAGCTTTCGCGTTTCTCCGATCTCATCCGACGGGGTCGAGGTGATTCTGAACATTTCGTACATAGCCATTTCGTGGCTGAAGCGTGTTATGTCGTGAAAGGTCTCGCACGCCTCGGCTCTGAAGTTGTCGCTGTCAGGGTCAATAAGATTCAGCGGTACTATCCATTTCAGTATTTTATTTAGGGTCTTGAAAATAGCGGTATCTTTAAAGGGTTCATTTTTCTTTTCGGCTAACTCGATCAGTTCGGCGACCTTGCCTGCATACACATTACAATTGTATGCATCGACCGTTATTTCTTGACCCTCTTTCAGCTTTGTGGTGGCGGATTCGGTGTCGAGTATAGCAGGCACCTGGAATTCGCGCGCCAGCGACGCCATATGGCCAGTGGCTCCACCGGAATCGGTGACGATAGCGCTTGCCTTGTTCATAACCGAAACATATCTAGGAGAGGTATGCTTCGCCACGAGGACCGCACCTTCCGGAAAGTCCGCCAGGTCGGTGTCGGACCTGATTATATACACCTTACCGTGACCAATTCCCTTGCAGGCTATGATTCCTCTGTCGATAAGGACTGTATGACCTGGCACTCTGGTCGGAATAGGTCGCGTAGGTTCCTTTTCGATGATCCTCAAGGGTCTCGCCTGAAGTATATACGGATTGCCGCGCCTGTCGATAGCCCATTCTATGTCCTGCGGGCAGGTATAGTGTTTTTCTATCAAAAGAGCGTAGCCTGCAAGTGTCTTTATCTCTTCATCGCTTATGCTCTGCTCTCCGGCAGAGGCATCAGGCATATCAATCTCTTCGGTTGAGCCATCGGCCGAGCAGATGGTCATGGTTCTCTGGAAAGCGATGTCCCTACTCACAATCTCCAGCCATTCACTTCTCGCTACTCTGTATGTCTCGGGAGTCATCTTACCGTCGACCACGCATTTCCCAAGACCGCGTACGGAGCTGATCATGATTTCGTTAGATTTGGGGTTGTTGGGGTCCCTGGAATAGATTACGCCGGCTGCCCTTGCATCTATCATCCTGAGGACTCCTACTGACATAACCATGTCATTTTCGTTGAGGCCTTTGGTTTTGAAATAGAAGAGAGCCCTTGAAGTAAAAAGGCTTGCTATGACTTCTTTATACCTTTGGAGTAGCTGTTCCGGAGGTACGTTTAGGAATGTGGCGTATTGGCCTGCAAAACTGAATTCGCCATCCTCCTGCAGAGCACTGCTCCTTACAGAAAACATTGTAGGCATGGCAATGTCTGCACCCGTAGATGTGTGCCTGAGCAGGTCCCCGACTGCTTTATCCATGGCATCTGCGAGATCTTCCGGGATCTCCGCCGCGGTTATCATGTTCTGTATTTCCGCAGTTGCTCTGTTTAGTTCGGCCAGGTCTTCAGGTGGAAGCCTACCCAGCAGTCTGCTAATCTTTCCCTGAAGATCGTTAAGCTCAATAAATTTCTTGAAGGCATAGGCACTAATTGCGAAGCCGTCTGGTGTGGGTAAATGGACGAGGTTGCGCACTTCCCCTAAGTGAGCGTTCTTGCCGCCCAGCCGGTCAGTCATATCTCCAGTGATCTGCTCGAAAGGCATAATATAGTTGCACACTGGGATTGCACTTTTTCTGGCAAGGAGTTCTTCTATGTGAGTACTAATTATTGCATGGCGGTCACTTAATGAGGCGTATTTGTTAGCTGATATAGCATTAAGCCTGTCAATGATCTCATGAATACCATCGGAAATAGACCCAGTCATTTTCTCGATGTAATGGCGGTCGAATAGAAACTCTCCCGATCGTTTTTCTCCCATGTCGGCCATCAATTCAAGGACTTCATTGTTTTTTGCAAGTAGTCGATGAAAGGCGGCATACTTCGACCTGAAGGCCTCACGCCGGACCTCATCGCGGGACATGACGCCGGTTTTTCTCTTGAAGATGTTATGTAGTACCATTTCTCAATTATACCATTTGAAAACTGTTGACGAGAGGAATCTTATTGCTGATAATAGTGAAAATGGGCATATAATATTGCAATACAGAGGTGCGCGAATGGCGGATGGCATAAAAATCAGGAAATTGATGATTAGTATTTTCGATTACCCGCATGTCCCTTACTGGTTCACTATCCAGCAGGCGGTGCAGCTTATGACTATGGCTTTTACGGGTAGGGAACATCCAGAGCCGGTTGCGATACTCGTGTTTGACGAGAAGTATAATCTCGTCGGTACCCTTGGCCGCAATGATCTGTTAAGGGGCCTGGGCCCTAAGGTAACGATGCTTGATCAGAAAGCCACCTCTGCACAGCCGGACGATGCCGAAGCAGGACTTTTATGGGACAAACATTTCATCACCGAAGCAAAGGCGAAGGGCGAAAGACCTGTAAGCGAAACCATGTATACTGTCAGACATTTTATCGGGCCGGACGAAGAGATAACAAGTGCCGCATATATGATGCTACGCCATAACCTTCAGATACTGCCAGTATTGGAAGGTAAAAAGAGATTGGTCGGAATCATAAGGATGTCGGAGGTATTCGAATCGCTCGTGGGGGCAGTTGCTGGAAACTGATGCTCTCTCCTTATAGCCCTATGTTGAGGGCCTTTTCTGGGAGGCTTCTCCGACTTTTTCGATCAGTCTGGTTATGTCAACAGGCTTTTCCATGAAATCCATGGCGCCTTCTCTCATGACCTCAACCGTGGCCTGAATGCTGCCTTGACCTGTAAGCATGATGACCTTAAGCTCCGGCTTTGCCTTTTTCATCTTCCGCAATACTTCTGTCCCGCCCATCCCTGGCATCGACAAATCGAGAAGGACGGCGTCAAAATCCTTTTCCTCGACAAGTTTCAACGCCGCCTCTCCACTCGTAGCCGTATCAATAGTAAGACCCCTCAATCGCAGGCGCTCGGCCAATATCTCGACGAACCTTGTTTCGTCGTCCACCAACAAGACGTTTGCCTTAAGTTCATCAACCATGGCGACCAGATATGTTCAATTGAAATTTATTCCTCTTCCTTGATAATCTTTTTTGCGGTGTCGAACTCGCCTTCCTCGGCAAAGGCTATCGCAGACATCATCCTTTCAATCTTTTCGGAGTAAGCCTCTTTTATCTTGCCTACAAGGGTTTCAATATCAGCAGGCTTCCTGAGAAAGTCGAAGCCGCCTAATCTCCGGGCCTCCTCTTCGTCTTTTTCTGTTCCGTGCCCGGTTAGGATTATGACCTGCATATTCGGATAGGCTTTTCTGATCTCCCTGAGCACATCCATTCCATGAAGGCCCGGCATCTTAAGGTCCAGCACCATGACGTCAGGTTCTTCTGATTTTACTTTTGCCAGTGCCTGCTCTCCATCATAGACTGTGTTTACATTGAGCTCCCTCATCTTCAGTCGCTGAGCTAGTGTATTGACGAAGGCCTCTTCGTCATCGACCAACAAGACTTTTATATCTTTATTCTTTTTCACCAAAGCCTCCTTTTACTAAGTGCCTATACTAAATAGTAAATTATTTCGAGTCAAATGTTAATCCCTTTTTCAGTGCCGAGCCTTTTCAAGATGACAGGGAGTTGTTGCCGAATCACAGGCATGCACTACTCGCCCGCTTTTAATAACCCTGATGCTGCCAAGGCAAGCACTAAGACTTCGATGATTGCGATAATGCCATAGATTACATCCTTGTTCTTGAAAAGTATCGGGATAATCCTCAAGTAACAGATAAGTGTAACACCGGCAAGGAAGGCGATACCTGTGAAGTTGAGAACATCCCCCTTGTTGAGCATACCCAGCCATGTCCATCCCGCGTGGGTGGCAGTCTGTTCCAGGTATGAGTGAACTGGAAGGGTCCAGTACTTTGGCAGGTCGTTGACCGGGATGTGCGGCGCTAATATCCCAGTTAAGTAGATGACAAAGGTAATTATCAATGTCAGCAGCCCGACCTTCATTCCCAAGTCGAGAAGCTTTGCGTAGGCCAACTGTTCTTCTGTAGCTTTCAATTTATCTGCCATTATATTTTCTCCTTTGATGTCTATATGCCTAAACCCTTTAGCAGGGATCTACCGCCCGCAAAAATGAGCAGGACGATTACGATATACCTGATAGCCGCAGGCTTTGTTTTTGCGAGGATTCTCACCCCCACGATTGACCCAAGCATAATGCCTATAATAGAGGGTACGACAACCATCGGCAGGACCGCGCCATTGTTGACATAGATCCAGGCCGCTGCCGTATCGGTGATCGATAGGAGGAACTTACTCGTGGCGACAGAGACCTTCAGCGGAGCGCCCATCATCAGGTTGAGGACCGGCACATTAGCCCAACCGGCGCCGAGTCCGAACATACCGGCCATAACACCGATTACTACAAAAGTCATAAGGCCTTGGGCGGTCCTGTGGACATGCCAGTTGATGTTTTGACCTGTTGAGGCCTCATGGTATATGCCGTTTATCCTTAGTGCGGTTGACAATGCGCAAGCCTGTTTCACTTCCGGGTATTCAGCCTTTTTTGCCACGAGCATGATCACTACAATAGCTAGTATCGTGGCACCAAGAGATATCTGTATGACACGAGCAGGGAGGGCCAGGCCAATCATGGCGCCTACAATGGAGCTGGCAGAGGCTATGATGGCAAGTGGCATACAGAGCCTGAGATCTGCTAGGCCCTTTTTTAGGAGACCTGGGCCGGCCGCCAGTGCGCCGCAAAGAGCGACGAGGAGTCCGGCCCCTCTAACAAAATCAATGTGAAAAGGGAAGAATCCGCTTACTATCGGCACGAAGAGTACGCCGCCGCCCACGCCTCCGAGAACTGCCACGATGCCAAGGAGGAATGTAACTACAAATAGCAGGAGCGGCCATGCCCACCACGGCAAGGCGGATTTGGCGCCACCCTGAGCCGCCATTACCGCTTCAGGCGAAACGAAGGCCATTGATACAAACATGATGACGGTCAAAGCCAGAGCAAACAAATAGACCATGGCTGTACGGGATACTCTGACCTGCTTAAGATGGTTGAACAGGCCCGGGAATCTTTGTTTGGGCAGTGCTGAAGCATCATTTTCCATGATTACAATAAGTCCTCCTTTGGTATTAATATTGCTTTAACGGCGCTACACCGGCACATATAAAATGGGTATGTTAACCTGTTTTATTTCATCCAGTATTATGCTGGCTGCTTTACTCAACTCCGACGACAGGTCCGAGGCGCAGGGGATAACGATCATCGACGCTCTGTTTTCTTGAGCCACCTTTATAATCTCTTCATCCGGATATCCCATCCTGAGCATCTCTTCCGCCTGTATGCCTCTCTTGCTTAGCGCAGAAACTGCCTGTTCCATGGCCCTCAAGGTCGCCTCTTTTACGGCAACCAGCTCTGCTTCTTCCGATGGATTGTAAAGGTGAATGGGAACTATCCCTAGGAGCAAAACCTTTGAGCAAGACAATAATGCTTCGCCAGTTATCTGGCTGATGACCGATTCCTGCATTGCCTGGTCACCCATCGGAACTAGGATGGTTGCAGGTATTGTTACAACTGGGATTGACGTGCCCTGAAGGAGTGAGGCACAGGATGGTACTGCTATGATGAGGTCGACCTTTTCGGTCCGAGCGTAATCAAGTATCTCGGTCTTCGGATCTCCTTTCCCGATCAGAACGTTAAACTCGATGTGCCCGCTGCAATTTTTTTCGTAGTGGGTATCCAGCGTCCAGACCCTATCTGAATAATCCCTTTCCACGTCGCCAGGTCTCCGGAAAATATAAAGGGAGATCATTCCCCCGCCGTTCTCCTTTACTTTCAGCGCACTGTACCTTAGAGCGCTTTCAGCGTCTGCAGACCCGTCGTGAGTTATCAATACGTTCAAGAATCCTCCGGAATGGTGCCTTTCTAAATCAAGGATAGCTGTTATAGCTAATAGCAGTTTCTATGCCACGAAATAATCTAAACAAATCAACTTCATAATATATAGACGCAGTAAAATGACTGCACATGTGGTGCAATAAAATGTTGCGCATGTGCAGGTTTTTGAAGGGGGAGTTATTTGCAGCTAACCAGGCTGTCGGGATCGATTCCGAGAAGCTTGATCTTTTGCTGCAAGTTTTGTCTGTGGATGTTGAGGAGTCTGGCAGCTTCCGAGACATTGCCACCGGACTTAATCAATGCAGCAACTATGATTTCCTTTTCAAACTGGAATTTTGCCTCCCGGAGTGGCATGGATGACGATGAGCGCACCTCTCGGCCGATCTTCTTATCATGAAGGATATAGTCGGGCAGGTCCTCTTTGCCGATGACGTCGCCGCGGCTGAAGGCGATAGCATATTCAACGGCATTCTCGAGTTCCCTTATATTTCCAGGGAAATCGTGATTAATCAATATCTGCAACGCCTCCTTTGAAAAACCTGTGACTTCCTTGCCGGGGCTCTTCATGGTGTGCTTTTTAAGGAAATGATTCGCCAATAGCGGGATGTCATTTTTTCTCTTTCTCAGAGGTGGGAGTTCTATCGGAATGACGTTGAGACGGTAAAAGAGATCTTCCCTGAACTCCCTGTCAGATATGGCCTTTTTTAAATCTTTGTTTGTGGCTGCTATGACTCGCATATTGACTCTGCAGGGCAGATGGTCCCCCAAGCGGTGGAATTCGCCGTCTTGGAGCACTCGTAGCAATTTAACTTGCAATGCCGGCGCAAGCTCCCCGATTTCGTCGAGAAAGAGAGTACCTTTATCAGCCTCTTCGATAAGTCCTTTTTTGTCAGAAACCGCACCGCTGAAGGCGCCCCTCGCGTATCCGAACAGCTCGGATTCGAGGAGGCCCTCGGGAATGGCGCCGCAGTTGACGGTAATGAATTTCTTCCTTGCCCGTACGCTGTTGCTTTGGATCGCACGTGCTACGAGTTCCTTGCCACTGCCGCTTTCCCCGGTAAGAAGAACATTACTGTCGCTTGATGCGGCATGGCGCATTACCCGGAAAAGCTCGTGGATTTCGGGGCTGTTGCCGATCATGCTCTGGAATGAATACCGCTCTGCCTGCCGGCCTTTTATAGCAGCACTTTCATTTGCGGCAACAATTTTCTCGATGGCCTTCCTGACAGGTAATCTTACTTCATCTGGGGTGAAAGGCTTGGGAATGTAGTCATAAACGCCTTTCTTTACGGCATCTACTGCGGACTGAATGGTGCCGTAAGCGGTTATTATGATAAAGACGCTTTCCGGCGATATGCTTCTGGTCTTCTCGAAAAGCTCGATGCCGTTCATCTCCGGCATCTTCAGGTCGGAGATGATGAGGTCGAACTTCTCTCTCATTATGAGTTCAAATGCTTCGAGACTGCTCAGCGTGTCACGGACCGATATCCCCTCCGATTCGAGTATGGCCCTCACCGCCCGACAGACGCTGCTTTCGTCATCAACTACTAATGCTTTGATCCTGTTCATTGATCGGCAGCTTTATGGTGAAAGTAGTCCCATCATTAACCTTACTTTTGACCTCTATGTCTCCTCCATGTTTTTTTATAATATCATAACTCACAGCCAGACCGAGCCCCGTCCCACCTGTGCCTTTTGTGGTATAGAAAGGGTCGAATATTTTATCGAGAGATTCCTCCGGTATGCCTTCACCTGTGTCGGATATGATGATCTCAAGTCCCGCATCTTTTATAGTTGTCATCACTGTAATTGTACCGGGAGGTCTGATCGCCTGGGTAGCGTTAACCAGCATATTCCACAAGACCTCTTCCATCTGAAGGGGGTCGGCATACACAGCAGGCAGGTTTTTGCTCAACTGAAGCTCCACGGTAATGTCGTCCAGCGCTTCTTGCAAGGTCAGCGCCTCGACTGTTTCTTTTATGGCCGCGTTGACGTCGAATTGTGAAGGATTTATTGCCGCATCCTTGGCAAAAGATAAAAGCTGTTTTACGATATCTCGTGCACGTATCGTCTCGCGCGACATGATCCTGAGCATCTCGCGTCCTGGATCATCCTCGGGCATTTTTTCGAGAATCAGATTTGAAAATGTGAGTACTGAGGTTAGAGGATTATTGATCTCGTGGGCCACACCTGAGGCGAATACACCGATAGCAGCAAGCTTTTCGGCCCTCACGAGCTGAGACTGCTTTTCCTGCAGCTCCCTTAAACTGCCATCCAATGATTCGAGCACGTTTTTAAGGATTACCTGCATGCTGTTGAAGCACCTGCAGAGGGAGGCAATTTCATCATCTCCGGAAATATCAATCTCCGCTGAAAGGTCTCCTATAGCTATCCTTTGGGCTGAATCCTTCAGTTTCCTGACCGGAATCTCGATGCTCTGCGCCAGGTGAAGGCTGACGACTGCACCTGAGACGAGTATTATAACTGCTCCGTACAAAAGCAGATTCGTTGTGCGGCTTATAGCATGGTCTATGGCAATTCTGTTCGGACGGTTCTCTGTTATGCGATCATCAACAGCAGCAGTCAGGATTCCGCGCAAACCTGTCAATTCACCATAGATGAAAAATCCCATCACTGCGGTAATGGAGACATAAAAGCCGAAAATGAGGATCAATTTTTTCCGTATTATCATAACGATCAATGTTCTTTCTACCGGTACATCTATCATACCCCAAACCCGCGGATTAGGACAGTGTTTCTTCAGTCGAAGGGATTATTCCATGGGAACGTGCTCAAGTCTATCCGCAAGATACCCTACATAGCCTGTGTGGTATAATTGCACAAGGCAGATCATGGCGAAAAACTCGCGATGACACACCGGCATCAAAAGGAGAAACATCTCATGCTTAAAACCCATAGGCATGGCAGTTTGGTCGACAGGTTGAAAAACTTGGGTAAGATACCGTCTCTGGTCGGATCAACGGAAGGCCTGGGCACCGGAGGCTCTCAGTCGAAGAGCCGCTATAGAAGCCTGAGAACTAAAATATTCCTCCTGATCGGCACCCTGGTCCTTATTCCCCTTTTCATTATCATCTTGGTTAGTTATGTATGGCTTCAAGGCGCTCTCAAGGAAGAGTTCGACATCCAGCTCAAGGGTAATATCGAGAGCACCAGGCAGGCTATAGAGTATTTTATCGAAGAGCGCATATATGCTCTCAGGTTCCTTGCTTCAGCAAGTTCATTTGGGCAGCTGTCTAATGAGAAATATGTCAACGATATCTTCGTCAAGTTCAAGAGAGAATTTGGAGAGATCGTCGACCTGGGATTGATTGATTCCAACGGCATGCAGCTCACATACTCGGGTCCTTACGAACTACAGGGAAAGATATATTCTAATCAGGACTGGTTTAATGCGGTAGCGGTCAGGGGTGTCTATGTGAGCGATGCATTTATGGGATACCGGAAGATCCCTCATTTCGCCATTGCAGTAAAAAAAGAACTGCCTGAAAAGGGTACATTCTGTATACTCAGGGCAACCATAGACATGGCGACCCTAAACCGTTACCTATCGACTGTTAATCTGAAGAAAAAGGACGACGCTTTCATCATTAACAGGGATGGCATACTTCAGACGCAATCGAGATTCCACGGAAATGTTCTCGAGAAGGTCAATATTGAAATTCCGCTCCCCAATGATACTGTTTCGCTCAACGAAATCTCGCGAGCCCATAAAGCACCATTAATCCTAGGGTTAACGACCATAAAGAATTCACCATGGATTATCGGTGTGACCGTCACCTCGACTGCTGAGTCCAAGCTCTTGGATATGCTGACGAACGATAAAGCTGCCATCTATTTAGCGCTTGTTCTCATTGTCCTGGGAATCATAGTAAACATGAGGATTACGGCCACGGTCTTGAACTGGATCAGGGAGGTTGAACTGGAACGGGAGGAAGTGATTGCGCAGACCAATCATACGGGCCGACTGGCTTCGATAGGTCGCCTAGCGGCCGGTGTTGCACACGAGATAAATAATCCGCTCGCTATTATCAACGAAAAGGCAGGTCTGATGAAGGACCTGATGCTTATGTCAGACGAGCCACCTGACAAAGAGAAATTCCTGGGGCTGATAAAAACAATTGCCGACAGCGTTAATCGCTGCCGGACTATCACCCATAGGCTTTTAGGCTTTGCACGGCGAATGGATGTGCAGCATGAGGAGATCGACCTTAACGATACTATCAGGGAGGTAATCGAATTCCTGGACAAGGAGATCCTCTACCGTAGCATCAAACTGCAGACGCACTTTAAGGATGACCTGCCCAGGATCGTTTCCGATAAAGGTCAACTGCAGCAAGTCTTTCTCAATATCATAAATAACGCCATTGACGCTATACCGGACGAAGGTCTGATAATTGTTTCGACCGAACTGAAGGATCAAGACAGGGTTAGGGTCTCAGTCACGGATAACGGCCAGGGTATCCCGAAGGATACGATCGAAAATATATTCGAACCATTCTATACAACTAAGGGGAAGGGCAAGGGGACAGGTCTAGGTCTTTCGATATCCTATGGCATAATACAGAGGCTTGGGGGTAACATATCGGTCGAGAGCAAGGTGGGCGAGGGGTCGACGTTTTATGTCGAATTGCCGATTCGGGTAGCGGGGTAATAAGGAGGTAGTTATGGCACGAGCAAAAGTGCTTCTGATAGATGATGAGGTCGAATTTGCGTCGACTCTTGCAGAACGTCTCAATATAAGGGGTTATGACGCCAGTGCGATATATTCAACCGTTAAGGTCCTGGATAAGGTGCGGAGTGATATGCCTGATGTGGTTATTTTGGATCTGAAGATGCCCGGAACCAGTGGACTGGAGATTCTGAAGGCGATTAAAGAGTTTGACTCCTCCATAGAAGTGATTCTGCTGACAGGTCATGGCTCTGAACAATGTACGACTGATTGTGTGTCGCGCGGGGCCTTCGATTACATGATAAAACCGATCGAAATAGATAACCTGACCGCAAAAATAGACATGGCGGTAGGAAAGAAACAGAAATGAAGGACTTGCGCCTCGCCTTCATAAACAGGATACTATCCAGCTACATCCATGAGGTCAGGAACTATCTTGCCATCATCAAGGAGACCAACGGTCTGATGAAGGACGTCATACAAATCGGCAAGTCCCGTGCAGTAGAAGCCAAGCAGTTTTTAGGTTTCATAGAGTGCGTCGAAGACCAGATATCCCGGGCTACGGCGATCACTGAATATCTCCATCGCTTTGCAACCCGTCTGGACTGTGATCATGCCACGGTCAGTGTCAATGAGTTGATCGAGGAACTCGTCGCCCTTATGACCCGCCTTGCCTATCGAAAGCGCATATCATTTGAGAAGAATCTCCGTGGAGGCCTGCCGGGTACGGTAATGAATCCGATGATGTTACACTATCTGTTGTTCTGTATTATCGACAGCAAGCTGTCATGCCTCGATAGAAACGGCATTGTCAGCATAGTTACTTCCTTATGTGACGGGCGCCTCTGCATAGACGTAGCATCGATAGGTACGATTGGGCAGGGTGACGCTGCTAATTCATGCAGAGATGGAGAGATAAATGGCCTTGCGGTTGAACTTGGGGCCGAGATTTGTGAAAGCGGTGGTAAAACGGCGATCAAGATACCTATCGTTGCATAAGTTAGTTGCGCTATAGGCATGACGAACTGCTTATGATTGATTTGATGATTGAAGTTAGTCTCTAAGGATAATCTCGTGAAAGTGCATCGCAATCTCTGCCCCTTTAGCCTCTTCCTCGTGCTTAAAAAAAACGAAAACTCTCTCCCATTTTTGCGAGAGGATTCTGGTCTTCCATCTTGACAGGTCTGCATCCGTATAATCAGAACGGCGCAAACGCAGATATCCCTGGTGTGCCGTGCCGATTATATTACTCATATGGTTCTCATCTGTATCTGCGATGCAAAGGATGTATTGTCTTTCTTTTAGGAGGTCCATGATTTCAGCGGTCTGCCAGGATGGGTTTCGAAATTCGAATGCGCAGGACACATTGTCGGGAATAAGAGTGAGAAAATCTTCCAGGGCAGTGCGGTCTGCAGGAAAACTCTTAGGGAGTTGAAAAAGGATCGGCCCAAGTTTTCTACCCAAAACTGACAACGACCTGAAGAGGTATCTGGTCTCAGCGCTCACATTTCTTAACTGCTTCAGATGAGTTATAATCTGAGGCGCCTTGAGTGCGAAAACAAAATTCTCGGAAACCTGTTCTGCCCAGGACGCGAGGACGCCCTCTTTGGGCATATGATAAAAGGTATTATTGATCTCTACGGCATTGAGGCGTTCCGAATAGAAACGAAGCATTTCCTTGGGCGAAATTTTTTCAGGATAGAATTTTCCTTGCCATTCCTTGTACCCATATCCGCTTGTGCCGACGTAAACTTTCAAGGGGATCACTCCATATTGAGGACCTTAGCCCCGCGTATCTTCCTCTGTTTCAGCTCAAGAAGAGCCCTGTTTGCATCAAGAAGTTCGTATTCCTGAATGTCGGGCCGGATGGGAATTTCTGCTGCAATCCGGAGGAATTCAGCGACATCTTTTCTCGTTATATTAGCGACGCTTCTTATGTTTTTTTCCATCCAGAGATCTCGCGTATAATCAAGTTTGAGCAGGTATTCCTTGTCGGCATCCTCTTTCCTGATGGCATTGATGACCAGCCTGCCGCCGCGTTCAAGATATCTAAGCGCATCTACAACAGGTCTCCAAACGGGTGTTGTGTCGATGGCGCAATGGAGATATTCAGGTGGAACGTCTCCGAAATCACCTGCCCAGCAAGCACCAAGTTCCAAAGCGAATTTCCTCTCACCCTCAGTTCTGGAAAAAACAAAGACACGGGAATCTGGGTGAGTATGTTGTGCAACTGCCAGAACAATGTGAGCTGAGGCCCCGAATCCGATGAGTCCTAGGTTTTGGCCGTTCGTTAATCCGGTAAGGCCTAAAGAGCGATAACCTACGGCGCCTGCGCACAAAAGCGGGGCGGCCTCGGCATCCCGGAAGACTTCAGGGATCGCGAATGCGAAATCTTCGGAAACGGTAGTATATTCGGCATATCCTCCGCTGGCGTCTCTGCCGGTTGCTGAGAATTCCTCGCAAAGATTCTCTCTTCCTTCCAGGCAGAAACTGCACTTGCCGCAAGCCGAATGTATCCAGGCGACGCCGATCCTATCACCGATACGAAACTTTCTCGCGTCCGTGCCAGCTACCTCAACTTTGCCTACGATCTGGTGCCCCAAAATTACTGGCAATTTTGGCGGAGGTGTCCTGCCTTCTATCTCGTCCAGTTCGGTGTGGCAGACACCGCATGCAGATACTTTAACTAGGATTTCTTTATCACCCGGCGTGGGCACCTCAATATCCGCCGGCTCGAGTGGCGTAGCTCCATCAGCGAGGCTGCATATTCTCTTCAAGACCATTGCTTTCATATTAGAAATCCCTCCAAGGTAATAAGTAAATAATATCATGGTTGGCCGACAAATGTGTCGCGAAGACTTTACCGGTCGACTTCAACATGGTAGCCTCTATTCCAAGTCGAGAAGTCTCTTCAAGCCTTCGAGCTTTCGACATCCTGCGACATTTCAAGTGTGCCTTTATTGTTGCCGAACGTGTCTCTGAGCACAAAATATCGGATCTGCAGAAATCTTTTTTATTATGTGGAGCCAGACTTCGGCGGCGTCTTTCTTACGTGCCCTAAACTCATTTGGGATTTTTTGTACCATGGGCATGCTCTTGGGCGGATGACAGTTCTGCACCTTTCTACCAATAGCACCAGCCTTCCCGGGAAAATCCTTTCCCTGGTCTGAGAATAGTAGGCGATCTTATCGTCTTGATCTGCAAACGACACATCGACCGGCAAATGGGCGAGCATCAGATTCACCTGTTCCAGAGTCAGCACGCCAGTATCAACTGTTAATCTCTCGGTCTCTCCTTTCACTCCCTGAATGTGTAACCCTTAGACAGACAACAGCGCTTCCGGTATACCCAAGCATAGCCTACCTCTTCCTCGCTATTTCTAACTCTTATCCAATCGGATTCAGACAATATTTTCAAACCTATTTAGAATCGGATATTTTCTTCCTTGTAGATCATAGCGGCAAGCGCTCGAGACGAAGATTTGTCTGATTGTGGCATAATCGTGATGAGAGAAATGCCATCAAGTCTTTATGATGCGATAAAAAACTGTGTCAAGTGCGGAAATGTAAATTTGGGGTGCGTGGTAATCTTGTTTATTAGTAATGAGCTGGTATGAAAATATTTGACGGTATCGTTATAAATACTTTGGAACATCCGCCCGAACAGTTTGAAAAGTAGCATGCAACATGTAGACAGTGTAAAACTGAGTATTTTGAATTGCAAGTTGTTTCAGAAATAATTATTAGTATGGGGTATACTTTAATTAATCCACAAATGGTTTGACCCCGGACGGGCTAAAAGGAGAGAATATGCCGGGAAAATGCCAGATATGCAAGGGAACCAACTGGTACGACAGCAAGGAAAAGTGCATGTATTGCAACGGTACATCTTTCATCGGGCTGCGACCATGCGCTAAATGCAAAGGTGGCAACGTTGTGTTACGCAAACCCTGCCCTGTTTGCAATCCCAATGAGGAGTTAGCAGACAAGCAGGTTATCATAAGGTAGGGCAAGGGCGCATTGCCGACGAGTCAAAAGAGTTTGCCTACTGATACTCACCTGGATATGACAAAGATTGCGTTCAGTGCCAGAAGATTCGGCAGAAAGTGGATCACGTTGTGCTCTCCTAAGTAGTATTTGGCGAGTATCCTGATCTTCTTGTAAGTACAGTAATTCTCGAAATCGTGGATGCTCAGGAAGTGCAGATTAGGAGTAGAATACCACTGGTTCGGCAGAGATTCGGTAACCGGCACCTTTCCATGAAAAAAGACGTCTATGCGAGCTTTGTAGTAAGCGAAATTTGAAAATCCCGCGATAACCATTTGCCCGACACGAAGTGCTTCGTTGAGTACAAACTCCACCTTGATAGCTTCCTGCAGGCTCTGGTTCAAGATTATATAATCGAATGACTTATCAGGGTATTCCGACAGGCCTGTGTCTATGTCGCCGTGAAAAACGCTGACGCCCCTTGCCACACATTTATAAATTTGTTCATTGGCAAATTCTATGCCCTGGACCCGCGCGTTTTTGCCCGTCGCAAGCAACTGCATCAGGGAACCGTCGCCGCAGCCCAAATCGAGAACCCGTGAGCCGGGCTCGATGATGTCGTAAATAATTTTGTGATCGAGCCTGATGTTTTCAGATTTCATATAGTAAGGTTTCTCCATTGCCGTAATACAGCCTGTTCAAAAAGTGGCGGATAAGCATGGTCTGTTCCTCTACTTCAAGGAGGAAGGCGTCATGCCCGTATGTGGATTTTATCTCGATGTAAGTGGCGTCCATATGTCTCATCTTGAGCTTGCGCACGATCTCCTGTGACTGGTAGGACGGATAGAGCCAGTCGGACTGAAAGGCGATTACAAGAAAGTGGACATCGATGTTGGTTCCATTAGGTATTAGCTTCTGTCCTGAAAGGTCGAAATAGTCTATTGCCTTGGTTATATAAAGATAGGAGTTTGCGTCGAAGCGTTTTACGAAGCTGTCCCCTTGGTACCTAAGGTACCCCTCGACCTCAAAGTCGGTCTGAAAGCCATAGCTGTAGTCTTTTTCTTTAAGCTTCCTCGAAAACTTGGTCTCCATGGACTTGTCGCTCATGTAAGTGATATGGCCGATCATACGTGCGATGGCGAGCCCCCGCTCTGGACGTGATTTGCCATAATAGTGTCCGTGGTTCCAAGCAGGATCTGCCATGACAGCTTGGCGGCCGACCTCGTTGAATGCGATCTGCTGCGGCGAGTGCTTCAGGGCTGTGGCGATGGGGATGGCGGAACGTATTCTGTCGGGATAGGCCGCAACCCACTGAAGTGCCTGCATTCCACCCATAGAGCCGCCGGTGACGCATAGTAATTTATCGATACCGAGATGGTCTATGAGGTGCTTCTGTGCATTAACCATATCGGCAATGGTAATGACTGGAAAATCAAGGGCATAGGGCTCTCCTGTTTCAGGATTTATGGAAGATGGGCCTGTGCTTCCTTTGCACCCGCCGATAATATTTGAGCAAATTATAAAGTACTTGTCAGTATCTAGGGCCTTTCCCGGACCGATCATATCATCCCACCAGCCTGGTTTTTCATCGCCGCTATGATAACCCGCAGCGTGCGCATCTCCTGAGAAGGCGTGGAGTGCAAGAATGGCATTGCCGAGGTTCTGATCTAAGGTACCGTATGTTTCGTAGGCAAGTGTTATCGGCCCCAGCTTCTGTCCTGACTCAAGGACCATCTCGCTAGGGGAATGGGCAAAGGTGAAATATTTGGTTTGTACAATTCCTACACTATGCTTTTTCAAGCCAGGAACTCCTGAAAAAGCCATGTCGATAAATAACGTTCGCCTGTGTCGGGGAGCAGCACAACTATGGTTTTGTCTGTCGATTCTGCGCGCTTTGCTATCTCGAGCGCTGCCCACATGGCGGCACCGCTCGAGATGCCGGCAAATATGCCCTCCAAGCGCGCGAGTTTGCGCGCTGTATCACCAGCATTGTCATTGGCTACCTGTATTACTTCATCATAAATCTCTGTATTGAGAATTCCAGGAACAAATCCCGCTCCGATGCCCTGAATCTTGTGTGGTCCAGGTTTCCCCCCAGAAAGCACCGGGGAGTCAGCCGGCTCGACGGCAATGACTTTTATGGATGATCTCCGGCTTTTCAGGACTTCGCCCACGCCAGTAATTGTGCCGCCCGTACCAATACCGGCGACAAAGAAATCCACGGTGCCATCGGTATCAATCCATATTTCCTCCGCAGTGGTTCTGCGATGAATTTCCGGATTGGAGGGATTCTTGAACTGTTGGGGCATGTAACTCTTAGGGTACTCCTTCAACAGTTCTTCTGCCTTTTCTATGGCACCGCGCATCCCCTTTGCTCCTTCGGTCAAGACTACCTCCGCACCCAGAATCTTTAGCAGTTGGCGTCTTTCGAGACTCATGGTCTCGGGCATTGTGAGGATGAGATTGTATCCTTTTGCAGCGCATACAAATGCAAGCGCGATGCCGGTATTCCCGCTAGTAGGTTCGATTATGATCGTATCCTTATCGACCAGGCCATCTTTCTCAGCGGTCTCTATCATAGAAACCCCGATGCGGTCTTTTACGCTCGACAGCGGATTAAAGGACTCCAGTTTTGCAACAACAGTTCCATGCAATCCGGTGGCGAGCCGGTTTATCTTCACCAGCGGCGTGCCACCGATAGTTTCTGTTATATCACGGAAAATTCTCATGGATGCCTCCTATTATAACAGGCGACCAGACTTATGATGAAGACTTGTCCAGCGCCTGTTCCATGTCGGCAATGATATCGCCGATGTGTTCTATACCGATCGAAAGCCTTATAAAATCAGGAGTTACCCCTGTCGCAATCTGTTCTTCTGGCGAAAGCTGCTGATGAGTTGTTGTCGCCGGATGTATGGCAAGGGTCTTAGCGTCGCCTATATTGGCGAGATGAGATGTGAGCTGAAGAGATTCTATGAATTTCCGTCCGGCCTGGACATCTCCTTTGATACCGAACCCTATAATGGCACCAGCGCCTTTAGGCAGGTATTTTTTAGCACGCGATTTTTCAGGGCTCGAATCGAGGCCGGGGTAGTTGACCCAGCTAACCTTTGGATGGGTTTCGAGATACCGAGCCACTGCCAGTGCGTTCTCGCAATGCCTCGGCATCCTCAGGTGAAGCGTTTCGATACCTTGTAGGAACAGGAAGGAATTAAATGGGGAGAGGGCCGCACCCAAGTCCCTCAGAAGTGTAACCCTGGCTTTTATTATATAGGCGATATTGCCAATAGGCTTCAATGCCTCGACGAAATCAATGCCGTGATAGCTTGCATCCGGACCCGCTATCAGAGGGAATTTTCCGTTGGTCCAGTCAAATTTGCCGGAATCCAGGATTAGCCCACCCATCGAGGTGCCATGGCCACCAATGAATTTGGTTGCGGAATAAACAACGATGTCCGCACCGAAATCAATGGGTCTGAGAAGATAGGGCGCAACGGTATTATCTACGATGAATGGAATTCCGTGCTTGTGCGCAAGCGTCGAGAGAGCTTCAAGGTCAGCAACATCGAGCTTAGGGTTTCCAATAGATTCAGCGTAGATTGCCTTGGTCTTCGGGGTAATGGCCCTTTCGAAGGCAGGGATATCATTAGATTTGACGAAATTGACCTTTATCCCAAGGCGGGGGAAGGTGTAGTGAAACAGGTTGTAAGTACCCCCGTAGAGATTGTCAGCCGATACAATTTCATCGCCTGCCTGCGCTATATTAAGCATGGCTAGGGTTATTGCTGATTGACCGCTCGAGACTGCCAGTGCTGCTGCTGCTCCATCCAAGAGAGCAATTCTCTTCTCAAGCACGTCAGTGGTAGGATTCATTATGCGCGTATAGATATTGCCGAATTCCTTCAGGCCGAAGAGATTTGCCGCATGCTCTGTGCTTTTGAACTGGTATGACGTAGTTTGATAGATGGGTACAGCACGCGCACCTGTTGTGGGGTCTGGTTCTTGGCCGCCGTGAAGCGCCAGTGATTCAACTCTGAGTTTGCTGTCAATCTTGCTCATATTTTCCTCCTTCCGGGAATTGTAGTTTCCATATTTAAACTAATGCTGCTTACTCCAAAAATTACTATTATGATTTTCTCATTTGATCAACAGGCAAGTGAAAGCTCTGTTTATCAGTGCTCAGGACAATCGTAGATTCGATCTTATTTATACCTGGAAATGCCAGCAGTGAATCGATGACGAAGTCACGGTAGGAGGCTATGTCAGGAGAAACGATCTTCAACAGATAGTCCCAGTTTCCCGTAATGTTGTAACATTCTAGGATGTGCGGAGTTTCCTTGATCTTTGCCAGAAAGGCGTTTCCGGTTTTTCGATTGTGAGGTGATAAATTTACGAAGGTAAAGGCGACTATTTCGAGACCTATGCTTTTCGCATCTATGACGGCCGCATACTGTTTTATCACCCCTAGATCTTGAAGCCTCTTGGTCCTGCCGAGGCAGGCCGAAGGTGACAATCCGATCTTTTTCGACAAATCGATATTGGAAATCGATGCATTACCTTGGAGAGTGTCGATAATATCCTTGTCGTAATTATCTAGGTCTTGTGGCATAATGCGTTCCTCTAGGTACGGATAATTAGAATAAAATACTATAATTAGATTATATTACAAAATAAAATACGAATAAGCAAGATTAATTAGGAATAAAATACAATATTGATTAATAATATGCATAGATTGAGACTTTTTGAGTTGCTGGCTGATAATAATCTACAGTCGATTGTCTGACGGCAGGTCTTTTAAGCCTGAACTTTAAGTTATTATCAATCATAAATTATTCGCACAAATCGTAGATTACCTATGCTATGAGTGACTCACACGCTAAAGCTTCGTTGCAAATTATACCATTCTGATTGGGAAGTCGTTATCCAGTCGATATGTTTATATAATTGTAATATTATTCTTTATACTTAAGTAATAAGGAATCTTAAGAAAAGAGGGCATATTGTATGGGTACACTCGAAAATCATCTGCAGCAATTCCTGTCCAGAGAAGAACGAGTCTGGCCAAGGCTAAAATGCAACTATGTTACCGAATGCAATGATGCCCGCGGAAATCAATGGGCATGCAAAATAGTTAATATCAGTTATCGCGGACTTGGTGTAATCTTGAGCGCAGCACTACGTAAGGGAGATACGGTAAGTATTGCCGACCCCAGGACAAAGGCAATAGTCGTTTGGGTCGCAGAAGACAGGGTGGGTCTACGCGTTTGCAACTAACGATCTGGTCCAAGCAACCGTAATCCGGCCTTGAAAAAGCCCGTTCTATAAGAGACGCAATACTGCACGGTCCCGGACATTGGTGGAATCTTCAGATCGACAACTGACCCCAGAATGAACTTATGCTTTGATATGATGCTTATGCCGCCGTTCGAAATATCTCCGATCAAGCCTGAATAAACATCGGTACCGACAATGAATCTGATTTTTCTGCAAATAGCCGATCGCCGGCACCCTCTTTTTTCGTCGAAGTGATAAGTCTGATTGTCCATGGACTCGATCCCTTATTAGACACGTTTAAAAATATTATACTATCAGCTGTTAGCACTGCCAAATCATGACATAACATGTTTTTACCGCACTCACTTAGAGATTGTCCGAGAGTTTTGCGGCACCCAGGCACCTGTCTTTAGGCAAGCAGATGTCGCTGTGCTGTTGGTTATCATTTAGAACACATTATCACTAGTGTCCGGTTAAAATGACTATTAATACGCTAAATACCATGATGGATAAGGGTTTGCAGAGCATTTTGGGTGGTGTCGACTTGAATTCACTGCCGCATATCGGCCATGTTTCTGGAATCGAAGATTCCGGAGGTGCCGATGTATACCGGCAAAACCCTGTTTGCCCAGATCATGGACTTTCTCCCATGGAGCACTTTTCATCGTACCGTTCAGAAATACAGCGGCGACCATCGGGTGCGCTGTCTTCGTTGTGCCGAGCAGTTTCGAATAATGGCCTTTGCTCAACTTACCTATCGGGAGAGTCTCCGCGATATCGAAGCTTGTTTGTCGGTGCAGTCTGCAAAACTTTATCACATGGGCCTTCGAGGCCCAGTGAGTCGCTCGACCCTGGCCGATGCCAACGAATCTCGCGATTGGCGCATTTACGCGGACTTCGCTCAAAGACTGATCTGTCAAGCAAGAAAGCTCTATTCCTGAGAGAGCTTCGGTGTCGACATCTCCAATACCGCATATGCACTGGATGCCACGACTATCGATCTCTGCCTGTCGATGTTCCCTTGGGCTCCTTTTCGGACTGCCAAGGCTGCCGTAAAAGTTCATACTCTGATGGACCTCAGGGGTTCTATCCCAAGCTTTATTCATATCTCAGATGGCAAGCTGCACGATGTCAATGTTCTCGATCTGCTCATTCCAGAAGCTGGTGCCTTCTACGTGATGGATCGGGCATATCTCGATTTCGAGCGTCTGTATGTCCTGCATCAGGCCAGCGGCTTCTTTGTCACTCGCGCCAAATCGAATCTGGATGCCAGGCGACTTTATTCCGCTTCCGCAGATCGAACTACAGGCGTGATCTGCGATCAGACCATCGTACTCAACGGTTTCTACAGCAGCAGACACTTTCCGGATCATTTGCGACGCATCCGCTTCAAAGACGCAGAGTCCGGCAAAACATTGCTGTTTCTCACAAATCACCATACCTTGCCAGCATTGACCATATGTGCACTCTACAAGAGCCGCTGGCAGATCGAATTGTTCTTCAAATGGATCAAGCAGCATCTCCGTATAAAACGTTTCTACGGAATTTCAGAAAACGCCGTCAAATCTCAAATCTGGATCGCGGTTTCTGTTTACGTGCTTATTGCTATCATCAAGAAGAAGCTCAATCTCGATGCTTCTCTCTATACTTTATTACAGATCCTTTCGGTCACCATCTTCGAGAAAATGCCCTTGCAGCAAGCATTTCAAGAAAATGGTACAGCGTTAAATACTATGGAAAATCGTAACCAGTTGAATCTATACGATTCTTAACCGGACACTAGTGACACATTATATGTAACTACTAAGCATCTATTGGAGAAGTCGCATCTGTCAAATATGATACTGTCTGCGGAAGGATCGGGGCAGGAAGAAGCTTGTGTTCCTTTGTGAATAGGGATAGCAGTGTACTGCAACTTTTAAATCATTCAGGTATAAGAGCGGATTTAAGGGCGGTTCAATCCAGAGATTAGGACTGGCAAGTGGATGTTGCGGGCACTAAACGATGCTAGCCCTCTTATTCTTCTAGCCCATATTTCTTAAGTTTCCGCCAGAGCGAAACTCGATCGATGCCGAGCGTTTGAGCGGCGATAGTCCTGTTGCCGCCGACCTCAGTCAGCACCCATTTAACGTAATCCTTCTCCTGGTCTTCCAGGGATGGTATCTTGCCTTCCTTCCTTCTGAATATTTTAATATTAAGCTCCTTGAGGTCATCAGGAAGGTTGGCTATTGTCATAGAATCTCCGTTTGACAGCGCTACGCCCCTTTCAATGATGTTCTCCAGTTCGCGCACATTGCCAGGGAATTCGTAAGTTATCAAAAGTTCCATGACTTCTTCAGATATTTCTGTCACAGGCTTTTTCATCAACGACGAGTATTTGTTCAGGAAATAATAGCATAGCAGAGGTATATCGTCCTTTCGTTCGGAGAGCGGTGGGATATGGAGAGAAACGACATTCAGTCTGAAATAAAGATCTTGCCTGAAATTGCCGGACTTTATGGCGTGCTGTATGTCCCTGTTTGTCGCGGCGATGATGCGCACATTGACCTTTATTGACTGGGTGCCGCCAACACGTAGGAGTTCCTTTTCTTGGATAACGCGCAGTAGTTTTACCTGCATCGAGGGCGACATTTCGGTGACTTCATCGAGAAGGAGAGTCCCTTGTGACGCCATTTCAATCAGACCGTTCTTCATTGCCAAGGCCCCGGTGAAGGCGCCTTTTTCGTGGCCGAAGAGCTCGTTGGCAAGCAGTTCTTCGTTGAATGCGCCGCAGTTGATCGCAAAGAAAGGCCCATCCACTCTAAGGCTGTTCAGATGGACAAAACGTGCAAAGAGTTCCTTGCCTGTGCCGCTTTCGCCGCTCAACAGGACATTGCAGTCCGTGGGTGCTATTTGCCTGGCAGTTTCGAGAAGTCTCAGCATGCCCGGGTCCTGAGTGATTATCTTTACCTTGCCCTGGTAGGTCTCAATCTGCTGCCGCAGCTGCTTGTTTTCATTTTTCAGCATTACCTTTTCGACAGCTTCAGCAACCACCTTCCGTGCTTCATCGAGCTTATACGGCTTTGCAATGTAATAGAATGCTCCGTGCTTCATCGCCTCGACGGCCGATTCCAGCGTAGCGTATCCGGTGATCATTATCACTTCAGTTTCGGGATAGAGTTCGTGGCATTTCTTTAGTATCTGCATGCCATCTACCTTCTCCATCCTAAGGTCGGTTAGTACCACATCGAAACGCTGTTCTTCGAGTATGGTAAGGGCATTGGAACCGCTTTGGGTGCTAGTTACCTCATAGCCTTCCTTTTTCATGATATGCTCCAGATTCCTGAGGGCAACACGCTCGTCATCGACAATCAATATCTTTGAACTATGCATCTATCATTCCTCTGGCTTGCTCACGTGCTACATGTTTTTACCGGATGAACCTTTCTCCTGATTTTGAGGCAATGGTAGTCTAATGAGAAAAGTAGTGCCTTTGTCGACTTCACTCTTAGCCCCTATGCAACCGCCGTGCTCCTCGATAATCTCATGTACAATTGATAGCCCGAGCCCAGACCCTTTGCCCACATCCTTTGTAGTGAAGAAGGGATCGAATATCTTTCCGATTATCTCCCGGGGAATGCCTTTGCCGGTATCGGTTATCCTGATATAGACTGCATCACCATCGCCTGTGCGTGGCAGCATACTCCTGCATTCTTCGGAAAGCAAGGATTCATCGCTATCTAGTTTGCCTCTCAGTGATTTTCGAGCCTTTATCTCTATGCTGCCTTCTTCCTCTACGGCTTCGATGGCGTTCTTTACGAGATTCAGGAGTACTTGCTGAATCCGCTGCTTATCAGCGAAGATGCTTATGTCTTCGGGTATGTCCCTGACAATTTCCACCTTCGGCGGCATCTGGCCTTTTACGAAGCTTATCGTCTCTTGAACGAGATTTGCCAGGATAAGGCTCTCGCGCTTGAATTCCTTTGCCCTGGAGAATTCCAGCAGCGACCGGACGATATTTTTAGCCCTATCCGCCTGGTCTTCGATCTGGGCCAGGAGTTCGCGCCGATAATCAGGGGAGAGTTCATCCATCTCTTCTGATATTATCTGACAGGATGTTGATATGTTCGACAGAGGATTGTTAAGTTCATGTGCTACACCAGACAGGAGTGTTCCGAGGGAAGCCAGTTTTTCGGATTGTATGAGACTCTTCTGACGCATTTCGAGTTCTTTGATCATTTTGTTAAAAGCATCGGCAAGGGCGACAATCTCCTGGTCGCTGGAATCTATGGCGACGGTGCGGAATTCCCCATCCGCTATCGACTTCATTGTCCAAGCCAGCGATTGGAGAGGCTTGACAACGATCCTAGACAGTATGAGCCCTATCGCTATACCTGCAAGCGAGAGGAACGCTATGATGTAAATAAAATATCGACCCACCTGTACCAGCATGCCCTGGAGTCGTCCACGCTCACTCTCGGAAATGCTTTCCGCGATTGTAACGATCTCCTTGCCTTTTTCCCTAATGGCTTTTTCCGCTGACGACCCTTGGGTTGTTGACTTTATATTCATAGCTGCATACTGTTCCATAAGGCTCTTGTAAATATTTAAGCTATCCCGCATTGTAGAGAGTTGACGGTACACGGCAAGGTTTTTGTATTCTGCAATATTTGCATCCAGTATCTCTTGGGCTTTGGCCACATACTTGATGTTCTCCTGACAGTCTTCAGACTGTTCATATAAGAAGAAGTTCTTTTCGAAGCGCCTAATCTCCAGAGTGGTATCGAAAAGCTCTGTAATAACCGCGCTTAAAACTATCTTCTTTTCGAGGAACATCAGTGTCATAAAGGTAAATACAGCCATGCCGATAATGACAGCCACAGCTGCAAAATAGCCAAAGATTATTTTCTGTCTTATGCTTGTCCGAAATCTGAACATACGATAATTCTATCACTCACTATTGCAAATAGCAACAGCAATTCACTCCATGCAACACATTATGGTAAACGGGCGCTAATACTTGATTGTAGGTTGACATGGGAACCTTTCAACCGGGGTTGCGTTTCGAATTGAAGCGATCGGATACTGCCAGGTATGTGTTAAATTCACTATTTACAAGGGTTTCAAGCTAAAATGAATCTGGCACGATAAATGCTCTTCATGTTGCAATGTTTAGATTGGCTGCTTTGGAGTTATTTCCAACGCTGCCAAAGATGAAAAAAGGGGGCTCACCATGAATGCACTGGGTAAAAGAATCGAGAATATTTTTTTGGCTATAACCTTTGCAGAAGCTGGCGAATTTGAGACGGCTGGGGATTACATGAGAGAGGGAAAGAGGCCGAGGCAGTTCGATCGTATTGTCCCTAGAATGAGGGCGAGGAAGGAACTAAAGGCGCCAGGTTTGAAACGGAGATAATCTGTCAAGGTATTGGCAGGGGCTGCATTTGTATGATAATGTAAGCAATGAGTTTTTTCAAGAAGGATGAGGATAAGTTACAGACGGCCGCAATCGATGACCTAAGTCAGAAGATCGAAGCGGCAAAAATGCCAGATGAAGTCCGGGAGATTGCGCAGAACGAACTTCTTGCAATGTCCCGGATTAGTCCAGTGATGGCTGAATATTCGATAGGACTGACATATATAGAATATCTGGCTAGCCTGCCTTGGAATAAGAAGACTGAGGATAACCTCGACCTTCACCGCGCTGAAATGATACTGAGTGAAAAACATTTCGGACTAGGCAACGTTAAAGAGAGAATCCTTGAGCATCTCGCAGTCAAGACACTAATTCTTTCCCAGAACAAGATCCCACACATACTGATCGTAGACGACGAAGAGGTTGCAGTCAAGAACCTCGAACATGTTCTCCGAAAAGAAGATTATGCGGTTGAAACGGCCTTGAGTGGCTTAGAAGCACTCGAGAAAATGGCGATCTCATCATTTGATGTCGTACTGACAGATCTGAGAATGAAGAAGATGGGGGGCATTGAACTGCTTGAAAAGATCAAGGTCGCTTATCCCAAAACTAAGATCATAGTAATTACTGCTTATGCTTCCATAGAGTCCGCAACCGAAGCAGTAAAGAAAGGCGCATTCAACTATATAACAAAACCATTCAAACTTGATGAAGTCAGGTTAGCTGTAAAAAACGCTGTAGAGAAAGCCTCTAGCCTCTCGATTAAGGGGTCAGTTCTCTGCTTTGCGGGTCCGCCGGGTACCGGCAAGACATCTTTAGGACACGGCATAGCGGAAGCCCTGGGGAGAAAGTTTTCACGGATATCTCTTGGCGGAGTGCGGGATGAAGCGGAGATAAGGGGGCATCGCAGGACTTATGCTGGTGCCATGCCCGGAAGGTTGATCGAAGAGATCAGGAGAGCCCAGACCGGCAATCCTGTGCTTATGCTTGACGAGATTGACAAGATGCACAACGAGTCTCGAGTTGATACAGCCTCAGCCTTGCTGGAGGTCCTCGATCCTGAGCAAAACCATGCTTTCATAGACCATTATGTGGATGCTCCATTCGATCTTTCGAGCGTCATGTTTATAGTTACAGCAAATGTTGCAGAAAATATTTATGAACCTTTGCTGGACAGGCTAGAGGTTATTGAATTTTCAGGATATACGGAAGAAGATAAGGAAATGATTGCGGAACGATATCTTATCCCACGCCAAATCCGCGACCAAGGACTATCTCAATGTCCCCCTGTATTTACCTTGGCGTCGATAGCTAAAATAATTCAATCATATACGAAAGAGGCCGGACTTAGGAGTCTGGAGCGTCAGATAGCGACGATATGCCGCAAGATAGCCAAAGAGACCGTCTTGAACAATTGTTCTGAAAAGGACAGAGTGATTACACCTCAGGTGGTGGAATCATTTCTGGGGCCCAGGAAATACTATTTTGAAGCTGCCACGGCAAAAAACAGGATTGGTGTCACAACCGGACTAGTCTGGACTGAAACAGGCGGTGATATCATATTTGTAGAGGCCGCAAAGATGTGGGGTAGCAAAGAACTCATTCTCACCGGTTCCCTAGGCTCAGTGATGCGTGAGTCTGCCCAGGCTGCACTCAGTTATATAAGGAGCAATGCTGCGCTATTCAATCTGCCGGAGGATTTTTTCGAAAATCACGATATCCATATCCATGTGCCGGCTGGCGCGATTCCAAAGGATGGCCCTTCAGCTGGAGCAACAATTGCGATGGCACTCATCTCGCTGCTAATGGGAAGGCTTGCCAGAAGGGATGTAGCCGTGTCGGGAGAACTTTCTCTCGGAGGCAGGATACTGCCTGTAGGTGGCACAAGGGAAAAGATTCTTGCCGCAGGCAGAGCTGGCGTCAAAGAGGTAATCTTACCTTTGAGGAACAAGGTGGATATCGACAATCTCCAGGAAAATATGAAAAAAGACCTTAAATTCTTTTTCGCAGAAAGCATCGAAGAGATGGTAGACAGGGTTCTTGTCTAGCCGGAATAATTGGGTATCTTTATCGTTGGAGCATTGGGTATGGGAGGATTGCTAGGAATCTTCAGTACTATAATAAAATGTATTTAGTTGGGTAATTGTAAATCTAATCTGCAGCGCCATCCTGTCTTTAATTAAATTCTGGTGTGAAAATCTTCAAAGATATCGTTAATTTTAAAAAATATTATATGCTGCAAGGGAAATGAATCCACTCACCCGGGATGCATCTCTGGGTTTCAGGACTCTGGCACTCCCGGCTGCGATCTTCGGCCGGACCAGAATGTGCCAAAGGACGCCTCCGCTTCGAGGACTAAAGCCCTCCCTGTTCCGCTCCGGGCGGCCATTCATCAGCGGACTAAAGTCCGCCGTCTTCTGACAGGAACTATAAACATTGTCAAACCAAGTTGTCACCTAGTCAATAATGCGCTCCTAATTTGTAAGATATATTCATTCCCCTATGAAGCCTCATTATGTTGCATATTGAAATAGCCTGTCTGCCCACTGCAACATCGTTGAAGCTCAGTAAACACCGGATAAAATCCCCAATGTAAATTTCTGAGTTGCATTCTGCAACAATGGCGCCGGGGGTCTGTCATCTGTTGAGTGCAAATAAGTTAATAATATCATAGCTTTAACTATTTATGGTGGGGTGGCATGATTGTTGATCTATTGGTCTGCGAGGAGATTAACAAATGGACAAAAAAAAGATAGACATTCGGGGGATTATGAATCAGCTGGGAGACATTCTTTCCGCATCAGCTTTTGCAGAAGCGGGAGAATATGAAACCGCTCGCCAACTAATTAAGGCTGATCATCGTGTGCTGCTTATGCTTGCGGGAACTGTCGGCGATGCCAAGTCACTGAAGTATGCGGAGAACTTCTGTGATCGCATGAAGGCCAAGCTCGAGGTGCTCTGCGCAGCCGGGATGAGGCAATCCGTGGAGGTCTCTCTGAGCAGCATTCGGGAAAAAGGGATCGAATATACCATAGATGAGACGGACGGTTGCCTTAAGCAGGCAGTTGTAGATATTACTTCCAGGAATCGGGATATCCGTTATGTTGTTGTGAACTCTTATCATGACCTCGAATCAGGATGCGGTGAAGATGCCAATGCTCTGCAGGATGTTACGAATATTGTCAAGTGCCCGCTTGTTGTAGTCGGTGCCTGACGATCAGAAAATAAAAAGACAAAAAAGGGAGGAGACAATCTGTATGGAAACCAAGGACAACAAAAAGACAAGACCGGTTGGTAAAGCAGTTATGTTCGGGGTGCTTTCAATAGCAATCTATTCACTATTATTCATTTACGAAGCGCCTATCATCGATAATTTTGCAAGGGGAGGCTTCTTTGCATTTCTTCCGATCGCAGCGGCTTTTCTTATTTCTTACGTACATGGGTCTTTTACCGGCAATTTCTGGAGCGTACTGGGAGTGGAAGCTTCTAAAAAGAGGGGGACAAACTAATGCATGACATAGCCAAAGAGGCAGCCAATTTCATTACGCTTGATACGATGAATATTGTTTATCTGTTTCTGGTCGGATTTGTAGGAGGTCTTGTAAGCGGATTCATCGGTTCGGGAGGAGCCTTTGTACTTACGCCTGCCATGATGTGTCTGGGGGTTCCGGGTCTAGTAGCGGTAGCCAGTAACATGTGCCACAAATTTCCCAAGGCGCTTGTTGGATCCCTCAAACGCGCCAAGTATGGTCAGGTGGACGTCAAACTCGGGATAGTTCTGGGGATATCTGCAGAAGCTGGGGTTCTTTACGGAGCAGGCATCCAGGAGAAGATCAAGGCGGCCTTCGGCGATGCCGGGTCCAATCTTTATGTGAGTCTGTGCTTTGTGGTTGTATTGGCAGTTGTCGGAGGCTTTGTGCTTTATGATGCACTTAAGAGCCGCAGCGCCAGCACAGCCAATGCTCCGGAGAAGTTGACTAAGATAGCGAAGTGGGTTCAATCTGTGAACATTCCGGGAACGATGGTCTATTTCAAGTGCCTGAACGCCCGCATCTCCATACTCTTCACCATTCCCCTTGGTTTTGCAACAGGGATACTTGCATCTACCATAGCGGTAGGAGGCTTTATCGGAGTACCTTCCATGATTTATGTGCTTGGAGCACCGAGCCTCATGGCTTCGGCGACTGAACTGGTAATAGCATTTGTAATGGGGCTGGGCGGCTCTTTCAAATTTGCACTTCACGGTCTTGTGGATATCCGTCTGGCGATGATAATCCTCGGCGGCTCACTTTTTGGAATCCAGCTTGGGGCCATCGGCACTACTTATGTTAAGCCTTTCGTAATCAAAATGGTCATGGGTGTCATAATGGTCATCGTGCTGTTCAGCCGTGCACTTATGGTGCCTGTATATATGTCTCAGTTAGGGCTCATTGGAAAGCTTGGCGAAAGCACCTCAAGGATGTTCAGCAGCACGAGCTTTGCCATAATGATATTTGCTCTTGCCATAGGCGCCTTTATAGTGCTTCGGTCAATGTGGGCTGGCCGCAGGGAAGAACGGCAGCTTGTGGTGGAAGCCGTTAAGACGATGGCGTAGAGTGGCAAGATACCGAAAAATACTTGTCGCCATCGACGGATCGGAAGCTGGCTTCCATGCGCTGGAGGAATCCTTCAAGCTGGCAATCGACGAGAAGTGCTGGATAACGGTCGTGTCAGTGGCGCCTCCTTACCAGGGAGATCTTTTTCTTACGGCAGTAGGTAATATGCAAAAAACACTGAAAGAGCCCTATGAAAGGGCTCTTTCAGTGGCTGACCAAATGGCGAAGTCCTCCCGCATGTTGATAAAAACAGTATGTGAAGAGGGTGAGCCGTTTGAGAGGATCATCGATCTCGCCGACGCGGAAAACTGCGATATCATCATTATGGGCAGGACAGGAAAAAGCAACATCGAAAAGGCCCTCGTTGGCAGCGTTACGTCAAGGGTCATAGGTTATACTTACAAAGACGTTCTTGTTGTCCCCAAAAACACAGTAGCTGGCTGGAAGACTATTGTAGTAGCCACCGATGGTTCCAAAAACAGCGCTGCAGCTGGTGTGCGGGCAATAGATTTTGCAAAATCTTATAACGGGGCACTCAAGGCAGTAGCGGTTGTCGATGTGCCTCCGGAATTCTACGGGGAATCCCCCCAGACGATAGATAAGATGATACAGAAGGCTAGGACATATGCCGAAGACATAAAGGCACAGGCCTCCGCCAAAGATGTTAAAGCCGATGTTTTTGTTATGGAAGGTGATTCCGCTCTCTCAATTACGAAGTTGGCCGCCAGTCAAGGGGCTGATGTCATATTTATGGGATCCCATGGCAGAACAGGACTCCACAGACTTCTAATGGGGAGTGTAACTGCAAAAGTCATCGGACTCTCTCCGTGTCCAGTCCTCATAGTGAAATCCTGAATCAGCACCAATGACTGTTTCCGCTTGGTAACCATAGACGAGATCGGTCCAAAGAAAGCGTTGCTGCTTTGCTCTGTGGTTGAAATATCTTATAATCTAGGCAAGAGAAGAGATTCCTATTTATGGAAGAAAAGACGAGTGTTAAAATAAATCGTGCCGGGGTCCTCAATCGTCGCGTGCATATGGCCAACGAAAGGACTTTTCTTGCTTGGATCAGGACCAGTATAGGTATCATGGCCTTCGGATTTGTCGTCGAGAAATTTGCGCTTTTTGTTAGCCAATTCTCCCATTTCATAAAGGCCGCGGAGGTAAGCGGAGGTCATAACATAATGCAGTTGAACCAGGTTACGGCACCGCCGCATGGTATTTCATCCTTCTTGGGCATAGCACTGGTGGGGCTTGGTGCGTTGATGGGTCTTCTAGCCTTTATCCGCTTCAAGAAAGTCGAACGGCAGATCGATGAGGATACGTATTGTCCTTCGAGGATACTCGATGCGCTGCTGACCCTTTCGATACTGGCCATCGCATTGTTCTTGGTGGTTTATCTCTATCACAATATGTAATGTCATTGAAAGTTTTTTTCGAAAAATCTGTGGCGACTTTAGACCAGTTAATTAACAAGGTAAGCGAGGCTTGTATGAGGTATCCGTCTC
This sequence comes from uncultured Nitrospiraceae bacterium, assembly GCA_963736105.1. Lineage (GTDB taxonomy): Bacteria > Nitrospirota > Thermodesulfovibrionia > Thermodesulfovibrionales > Dissulfurispiraceae > Fen-1308. The sequence goes on from CAVTNL010000002.1 coordinate 766,323, forward strand.
TCGCTCGGCGATTAGTTTTGGTAGACCAAAGTGAACCTGATGGCGGAATCGACATGCCTTGTCCAGTTTTGAGATTGTCCGCTGCTTGTATGGCCCTGGAGAGCCCAGTTGACACGCTTTGATACTGATACTTCAGACGTATTGATGGAAACAGTAAGATAGCTATGCAGGATCGCTTAAATGGAAAATAAATCTAATAGGTCTATAAAAATTTCAGATAAGACTTTTGAGCGATGGAAATGCAAAATAATAACCTGCAATCTTTAAGATGATTGTTCCATAATATAGCACATAGGGCCTTTGGCCATTAAGGATAACTAATTCTTGAAAAGGAGGTTTTTATGGAAGTACAACCGGCTACCATAATGGTCATTATGAGCGGCATACTCACCGGTTTAGTCTTCGGTTACGTGTTGCAACGCGGCAGATATTGAATGAACTCAGCGTTCAGAGACGTGATCTTTGTAAACGACATTACTTTATTACGTGCATGGTTGGTAGCTCTGGCTGTTGCCATCATTGGTTCAAATGGGATTGAAGCACTGGGATTTCTAGGTGATGACGGACTGACACGTCAAACCTTTGCGCCTATTGCAGCCATTGTCGGAGGATATATCTTCGGTCTTGGTATTGTCATGGCAGGAGGGTGCGGAAGCGGCGTTCTTTATAAGCAGGGCGAGGGGACATTCGCTGCCTTTGTTGCGATGCTTGGATTCGGGTTGTCTCTTATCGTCAGCTATCATGGACCTCTTCAACCGCTCATGCAGTTTCTGAAAAGTTACAAGGTGTCAATTGGCACGGGAGACGACGCGATTTCAAATCCTGCTTTGTGGGATATCCTGGGCGGTCCGGACTACAAGTGGATCGTAATTGCCGTAGTAGTCGGAATTATGCTCCCTGTTATCCTCAAGGGAAAGCCTTTCAGACCACAGCCCAAGAAGGGATGGTCCTGGTCGTTGGGCGGGCTACTGGTCGGGCTGGTTATCATAGGAGCATGGTGGACTTCGTACCAGTGGGGCGGCCGAGCTAGGGGACTTTCGTTTTCCGGCCCCCTCGCCGAGTCGATGATGTTCTTTCTCACCGGGGACAGCGGTGCCAAGAACGACCAGCTTTTTAGCATTTTCGGCTACGGTGCAATATCTTGGAGCTCGCTTTATATTCTGGGCGTTCCATTGGGTGCATTCCTAAGCGCAAAAGGACTCGGTGAATTCAAGTTGACGACGCCCAGAGAGGCGACAGAACTTCTGAGGGTCTTTTTCGGTGGAGTGGTTATGGGCATAGGGGGTGCGCTTGCTGGTGGTTGAACTGTGGGACATGCCCTGACAGGTGTGTCAGGTCTGGCTCTTCAAAGTATCGTAGCTACTGTGTTCATTATTCTGGGTAACTGGACGATGGTTTACTTCATGTTCATAAAACCGATGCAGGACTAAGCATGAGCAAATATGCATTGGATGAAAAGACCATCGATGTAGTAGAATAGACTTGTAAGAAAAATGACCAGTTAATGGTTCTAATCTTGAAGCGAAAGGAGGTGCAGATAATGAAGAGATATCTTGTATTGATCGTTGTTATCATCTTCACCCTTACGGTTGCGAGCCTCGGCTTTGCCGCTGACATGAAGGGTGCGATCACAAAGATCGAAGGCAACAAGATCACCGTTAAGGGCGCAGATGGCAAGGAAGAGACCGTCATGGGCGATGCTAAGGGCCTCAAGGTAGGCGACAAGGTGACCGTGAAGGACGGCAAGGTAATGAAGAAAAAGGCTATTGAAGGCTGTTAACCGATCTGAGTTCTAAGGGCGGGATTTCGATCCCGTCCTTTTTTTTTATTATTTCTGCATCATAGCGAAATTGTGGACCCTGAAAGCAGGAGACTATTTTTGAGATAATGGACGGCGATGTGATACTTTTCTGATGAAAAACTGGAAAGACAACGTTATATTCGTTCTCGTCGAACCGCGTGAGCCAGGCAACATTGGCGCTGCGGCACGAGCGCTCAAGAACATGGGGTTCAGGCGTCTAGCACTCGTTGACCCTCCCGCAATGGTAGATGAAACAAAATGGTTTGCCCACAATGCCCTCGACGTACTGGAATCATCATCCATTTATTGTAACTTGGAGGATGCTTTGCGCGATAAAACTATCGTCGCAGGTACGACCAGACGCAGGGGAAAAAGTAGGGGTGTAATTTATCCGCTTGGCCAAGGTGCTCTAAAACTGCGTGAGCTAGCAACAGAGAATGAGATGGCTATTCTGTTCGGCAGAGAGGACAAGGGGCTTTTAAATGAAGAAGTGGAAGAGTGCGGGTTTCTCATGTCCATACCTGCAAGCAACGACCATCCGTCTCTTAACTTGGCACAGGCAGTCCTTATTGTAGCTTATGAACTATCGCGTGCCGAATATCGTGAATCCGAAGAAATGTCGCAAGCCGACATAAAGTTTGTCAGACTTGTCCATCATGACAAGTTGCTAACACTAACCGAGAGGATCTCTGAAACCTTGAAAATGCTAGAATATATCCCTAGAGGAGACCGTGACTTGGAGAAAAAAATCATGCTGAACCTGAAGCACTTCATCGGCAGGGCAGGGCTTACAGAATGGGAACTCGGTATGTTCCACGGTATTATTTCGCAGATAAAAAAGAAGGTTGACAGCCACGACAAATAATTGATCACGAAAAATAAAGATGGTAACTGAAAAATAAAGTCGGTAACTAGAAAATAAAGTTGGTAACGGATGAGCTAGTCAAATTGCTGCTTAGTTTGAAGTTCTAGATAATACCAAGGAGTCAATGCTGCTGACGATTCTATCTGATCGATTATTTCACCCTGCTATACGTAACATAACCTGCTTTTTCTTAGGTTTTCAGTTAGTTAGTACGGGTTTCTGCAGCCCTCTTTTACCTGATTTAGAGACATTTTCACTTATTGGCAAGGTTCTTTGCAAGACAACATTGATCGCCTTATAGTAATCGCGCTGCACTTTGAGATTGGAAACTCTACAGTAGCACTGGGTTGTTGTAATCTTGCTATGGCCCAAAATATCCTGAATAGTGACGAGAGCGGCATCCGCGTTTAACAGTTGCGTTGCCATGGTGTGTCTCAAATGATGACAGGACACTTGTATCCCAGTCTTCTGTGCATAGTATTCTATTCTCTTTTGGATTCCGCGCACTGATATCGGCTTTCCTCTCAGCGGCCCCTTTTGTACTAAGAACACTTTTTTCTCTTTAGAGAATTTCCGTTTCTGCATGTACGCCTGCAAGGCTCTCAGAGCATCTTCGCTGAGATAGACAACCCTGTCCTTGCTGCCCTTCCCATTGAACACATAAAGCTGTCTGCTGCGATAATCTATCGCATCTGCAGTCAGGCGTGAAACCTCTTCAACACGCAGGCCACATCTGAGCATCAGCATGAACATGGCCCGATCCCTGGTATCATCAATTCTTTTGAATAGCGTCGCGACCTGCTCGTCCCTGAGATGTTTGGGCAGTGGTCTGGGTAGACGAAGTCTGTAATTCTTTCTCACCGGATTGATAAGAAGCAATCTCTCATCTTCGATCAGATATTCGTAAAAGGCATGGATGCAGCCCATATGACAGTTAACGGTCTTTGGTTTTTTTCTATGTCTCAACAGATGGTCCATATACGCATCGGTTTCCTTGATAGTCACCTCTTCTATAGGAACCTGGAGCGAGCCGCTGAAGTGAGCGAGGATATTCATGTAGTTTCTTACAGTGTGAGACGAACAGTTCCGTCGCTTCAGGAATCTCCGATACATGCCAATCGCATCAGTAAGCTCCATGAATGCCTCCCTGCTCGATGATTTCCATGGCGCGAAAGTATTCCTCTTCCCGGCTCTTATCAGTGAGACGGGCATACCTCCTGGTCATCTCCATCTCGCTATGACCCATCAGCACTTGCAGACATTCCAGACGCATGCCCGCATTGAGCAGCTCGCTTGCAAAGGTATGCCTAAGACTATGGATACTGTAGCCTTTGTGTTGGAGCTCTGTTTGTCGCAAATATTGTGCAAAGATATTCCAGGCCGAGCTGTAACATAGGCCACGGTTCAAGCCATGAAAGAGATATTCTTTTGTCTTGTCTCTCTTGCCCATCCAGAGCTTTAAGGCCATCAGAACATCGTCGCTCAGATAGACCACTCGCCCAAGACAGTTCTTTTCTCCCTCATAGATGTTTATCTTTCTCTCATTGATATCAAGGTCTATCATCTTGACGTCAAGCACTTCACCGATTCTCATGCCTGTTCGTAAAAGGACGAGAATCAGCGCACGGTCACGAGTCTCTTTAATGGCACCGAGAAGTTTTCTGATATCCTCTGGGGCAATGGCCCTCGGCAAGAATTCCGGAACACTCAGTTTGATTTTTCGTTTGAGTATACGAGCGTCAATGATATCCTCATCGATAAGATACCTTATGAAAGCCCACAGCTGATGAAGTCGTGTTCTGACCGTTGTGACTTTGAGTCCTCGATCCTGCTCGTGTTCGACAAACGCCTCGATATCACCACTGACTACATCTTGCAGATGGCTCTTCCCCATGTCGGCATAGAAAATGAGAAAGGAAACCACAGCGTTAAAGCTCCCCTTAAGAGTGCTTGGCTTGTGGTTCATTCTCGACTTGTGGCGTATGTAGCTCTCGAAGTGCTCCTTGCCGGGAAGGTCCAGTATGAGGATCTTTTTGAGAATACGATCGATAGGAGACTCTGCTACTTTAGGAGAGTCTGCGCTGTAAAAATCTACTGCTGCGATTTCACAGATGATTGCTCTGAGAATTGCACTCGACGGGGTCATTGCTCCTCCTCTTTCATATTGAAAAAGCAGGATTAATGATGACCCCTAGAGGTTCTAAGAATCAATCCATTTTGTTACGTATAGCACCAAGAAAGCATTGGCAGGGGCGACTCTCTTCGGCTGGTCATTTCCGCTAGTAATCATGCATCCATAGATATCGAGAAACACATCTTCCAGGAAGCATTGACGAACGTTCTGAAACATGCGAAGGCAACAAAGGTAAGGGCAAGACTAATAAAGCATAATGACCACCAAGTAACGCTGGAAGTAATGGACAATGGCGAAGGTCTAGCAGACGGACAACTTTTGAAGCCTCAATCTTTTGGCCTGATGGGCATGCGAGAGCGCGTTTATCCTTGGAAAGGGAAAGTGGAAATTGCAAGCAACAAGGCTAGAGGAACAACGGTAAAGGTAATTGTACCACTTTCTAATAAACAACAGTGATGTACTACCGACTGAACTGAAATCCTAAAGACAGTATTTACTTTTCCAATTGTTTTAAACTCAATTCTTGACTAGGATTTCGGAGCAACATTCATCTGCAGCCGCAAATCTTTATTTGCAAATTTCTACTTAAAACCTCTAACGCGGCATATTGGGGCCGATTCAAAGATTATTTCTGGAAATCCCCACCTTGAGTTCTATGCCGAACGTTCTCATTATCATCCGATAGGCAATGTAGGCAATCAGTTAGGTCGAAATTGACGTTGAAAAGTTACTCTTTTTCATCAAGCTAAAAACTATTGCATGCACCTTCCTACTTTCGTTTCTGACCGCCTTCTCCTATCAAAAAATGCTCAAGTACTTCATACGACTGCGCTCCGACAAGCTTTGCGTTGTTAACCATGAAAGTCGGAACTGCGGTTATGCCGAGTGCATGTGACCGCTTCCAGTCAGCATCAACTGCCTGCTTAAAGCTCCGAGTATCCAACACTGCCTGTGCCTGATCTTCAGGAAGCAAGATTGATCTGACCAGCCCGATTAGTTCATTCGCCTTGCCGATGTTGACGCCTTCTACAAAATAGGCCCGAAATATCGCCTCATGAAATTGTTCTCCTTTGCCCTGAGATTCGGCCCATTTGGACAACTCCTGGGCCAAGCGGCTGTTATAGGTTTTTTTGCGCTCGCCCCAAGGTAGGCCCAGATCCCGTGCAACCTTTCGCAGCCTCTGCATCATCTGCTCGATATCCAGATTGCGGCCCGAAAAGAGTTGTTCAAGATTGAGGCCATCCTCATGGGTGTCGGGGTGAAGAGGAAACGCAACCCATTGGACGACTATGTCATACTGCTTTCTTAATTGCTCAATACGCACGGTACTGAAATAACACCATGGTCAGATATAATCAGAAAATACTTCAAAGAGTAATGGAGTGACCATTCGAACCTCCCAAGTGAACTCTTAAGTTCGCGGCCCGGATTGAGGGATATAAACGCTCCGATTTTGATTTTATTATAGTTGAAAATATCTTAAAAATGATGCTTATGAAAATAAATTATAAAAACTGTGTTCTCGGGTTCTACTCCTACACAGCAAATATGGTATAACGAGAATATGGACGGTTGTTAACCGTTCATGAGGGGCAGGAGGACGTGGTTTTCTACAGGGTCATGAATCCTTTTATAAGTCAGTCCCCTGCCTCCCAAAGCCATGATAAGTTGATAGGGCTACGAGCTCTTGTAAAGATGGAGATATGGTTGGGAGGCATTCCTGCCTAAGATCATATACGGGAGGTAGTTGGAAATGAGTAAAGCATTCATTGGCATCGATGTAGCAAAAGAATACTCGACTGCCCAAGGCATCGATAGTGACGAGAAGAAGCTTTTTTACTTACGGTTCTCAACGGACGCGGCAGGGTTTGCAGAACTTCGGATTGCGATTAAAGGATGCGGTTTGAACCTGGGAAGATATTGCTGTTGCGATGGAGTCCACCGGCTATTATCATATCAACCTCTTTTCCTTCCAATGTGCAGAGGGACTTCGCTGTGCGGTAGTAAATCCGCTTCTGATATCCAAATCTGGTCAGGGGTCATTGAGAAAGACCAAGACAGATAAGAAGGATGCGATGAAAAACAACGTCCCCTTTGCCCTTGTATGGACGATTAATAACCGCCCATATTCTCGTTATACCATATTTGATGTGTAGGAGCAGGACTTCTCAGTTGTATGTGCTAACATCACCAAGGCATCATAACGAGCAACTCTCTCCGGCTATTATCCTGTCCGTATAGGCGTCTCAAGCGCCAATAAAATGCCCGGTGGATCCGTTCTTGCACGAAATAGCTTTATCAGACTATAATTTTAACGAAAGCCGAAAAAATGAATATTGAAGATAAGACAAAAGAACAGCTCATAAATGAGTTGGAAGCCTTGCGCAAACAAACTTCACGGCTCGACGAGTTGGAGAGCAGGCATCAGCATGATTACGCAAAGTTGCTTGATGCAGTGGAACTATATCGCAGTATTTTAGAGGCGTCACCGAACTGAATTATGTTCTTTGACAGGCAGGGTCGCTGCCTGAAAACGAACAGAATAGGGCTCTCTATCATGGGTTACAAGGAGAGCGAAGTACTTGGCAGAAAATTGAGTGACTTCTCGCCAGAGGCAATGAGGCCGGATATAGAAAGTGCTGTTGAAAGGGTCTGGACAGGGGAGCAACGTTCTTTAGAAATAATACAAATCCGTTCGGAGCAACCGTCCATAATCTGGAACGCAATACTTAATCCCGTTGTCGATCGAGTCGGTAACATAACCGGCTTTATCGGAATTTTTTCAGATATCACGGACCGCAAGCGAGCCGAGGAGACGCTGCGTGAAAGTGAGGAGCGGTTTAAGCTGGCAATGGAAGCAAATCGGGACGGCCTGTGGGACTGGAATCTAACCACCAATGAGGTTTATTACAGCCCGGGCTACGCAGCAATGCTTGGCTATACATCTAGTGAGGTCCCCGCTCATGTCAGCTCTTGGCTAGATCTTATGCACCCGGCAGACAAGGAATCCGCATTCAAGGCAAACGTGGATTGCATAGAGAATCGCTGCGATGTCTTCGCTGTCGAGTTCCGCATGAAGGCGAAGAGCGGGGAATGGCGCTGGATACTGGGGTGTGGAAAGGCAGTTATTCGTGACAGCAGCGGACGGGCCACACGTATGGTTGGTACCCATACCGATATCACTGACCGCAAAAGAGCGGAAGCGACATTGATTCAGAACGACCGGCTGCTTCAAAGAGCTGAAGATATAGCGAGGTTTGGCAATTGGGAATTGTTGCTAGACGAGCAAGTGGTCTACGCCTCCGATGGAGCTAAAAGTATCTATGGGTTTGAAGGAAAAGAGTGGCAATTATCCGATGTGCAAAAAATAGTTATCTCTGAGTACCGTTCTGTGCTCGACATGGCGCTGAAGGATTTAGTTGCGCATGGGATCCCCTATAATGTCGAATTCAAGATCCGTAGACCTAAGGACGGCAATATAATCGATATTCATTCAATTGCAGAATATGATGCAGAGAAAAATTTGGTGTTCGGCGTCATACAGGATATTACGGAACGTCTGCGGGCTGAAAATGAAAAGAATGCTCTCCAATTGCAACTGTTAGAGTCCCAGAAAATGGAATCAGTGGCACGCCTGGCAGGAGGAGTGGCCCATGATTTCAACAACATGCTGTCAGCTATTCTTGGCCATGCGGAGTTGGCAATGACGCGATGTACCCCGTCTGATTCCATCTACGCGAATCTCAAGGCGATCAACAAGTCTGCCCTCCGTTCAGCCGAACTCGTCAGACAACTTCTGGCCTTTGCCTGCAGACAGCCTGTGGCTCCTATGTTACTGGATTTGAATACGAGGGTCACGACTATGATCGAGATGCTTCAGCGACTGATCGGTGAGGACATAGAGCTTGTCCGGATGGCGAAAGCTGATCTGTGGCCGGTCAAGATTGACCCCTCACAGATTGACCAGATTCTGGCCAATCTGTGCGTCAACGCTCGGGATGCGATCCCTGGGGTAGGGAAGATCACCGTTGAGACTGAAAATACTTCCTTCGATGAGGTCTATTGTGCCTCTAACCCAGGCTTTATCTGCGGGGAATATGTAATGCTGGCAGTGAGCGACGACGGCCACGGTATGAGCAAGGAAGTTCTTGATCACATCTTCGAGCCTTTTTTCACGACGAAGGAGGTGGGAAAGGGCACAGGACTGGGGCTAGCCACCGTGCATGGCATCGTCAAGCAAAATGAGGGATTCATCAACGTTTACAGTAGCCTCGGAAAGGGTTCAACATTCAGGATATATCTGCCCCGGTGTACTGGAGTAGCGATAGCAACCATGGCTGCGAAAGTCGCAGAAATTCCTCAAGGGAGCGGTGAAACGGTGTTGCTGGTGGAGGACGAGGCGGTGATTCTGAAAGTGGGCAAGGCGATGTTGGAATCGCTGGGCTACAAGGTGGTAACTGCTAGTACGCCGAGCGAGGCACTTAGAAAAGTTCAAGCTCACGTCGCTGAGATACATTTGCTGGTAACAGATGTCATAATGCCAGAGATGAACGGTCGGGATTTAGCAAAATTGATCGATGACATCAAGCCCGGACTAAAATGCCTTTTCACCTCTGGGTACACCGCCGACGTCATCGCTCACCATGGTGTGTTGGACGAAGGTTTGTATTTCCTTCCAAAACCGTTTTCCATGAAGGATTTAGCGTCCAAGGTGCGAGCATTGTTGAACCAGACTCGATGATAGCCAAACCAATTTTCCATTTCGAATTATTATTCCGGCATAATTATAAACGAAATAACGTCCATTGAAGGTTGACCACCCTTAATCATGAAAGAGTCAAAGCTAAATAGAAATTGGCATAACGAGAACCGGATGCCTGCAAAAGCCACAATGGAACAAAGGCTTAAATGGCACCTTGAGCATGCAAAATACTGCGGGTGCCGTCCCATTCCCGCAACGAAGCAGGTATGCAAGAGTATTTTCACTAATCTGATACAGATATGAAAGACAAAGAGACCAAAGAGAAACTATCTGCCAAACTAGCAGAGGCAGTGGAAAAGAATGCGCATCTGCAATCCCTTTTTAATAAGGTTGAAGCGGCAAAAAAGCAGTGGGAAAATACCGTAGACTGCATTGATGACATGGTTTTATTAGCCGACTCAAAAGGCAAAGTGCTGAGGTGCAATAAGGCCGTCACAATATTTATAGGTCAAGCCTACGGCAACATCATTGGTAAGGATTGGCAAGAAGTTTTCTTTGAGCAAGGGATGAGATTTGTTGCAGACGGCGGAGATTTGCAAAATACAGAAGTATTCCATGAGTCGACGGGAAGATGGTTTGTCATCTCTTATTTTGTTTTCAGGGACTCCAACAATGATGAGGCTTCGGGACATGCAATAACACTTCACGATACTACGGAGACAAAAGCTCTCACCGAATCTCTCGATATCACAAACACGACCCTTGATAATGACAGGCGTGAGTTGCAGTTTGCCCTAGAAGAGATTTCCTTTCTTTTGCGGGAAGTTGAGAAGGAAAGTGATCTCAGTCGGAGGTTCGGAAGCTTGGGCACTAACGTGTCTGACCCTATATATCAAATCGGAGAGCGCTTTAACAGCATGATGGAGATGCTGGAGGTAGCCCATATGAAACTCGAAAAGACAAACAAAGAACTCATAGAGCTGAACCTTTTAAAAAATAAATTTCTCGGCATTGCCGCACATGATTTAAGAAATCCCCTGTCTTCAATAAGTGGATTGACTGAGGTACTATTGACAACTGCATTCGGCCCTTTGACTGATGACCAAAAGGAATATCTCACGATTGTCAACACGACATCAAATGAAATGCTGTTGCTTGTTAATGATCTGCTTGATGTTTCCGTTATCGAAAGCGGAAAGCTTGAACTGGATGTTCAGCCTTGCTCTCTTACAAAACTGCTTCTGGACAGAATCAGGCTCTCTTCTGTAATCGCTGAGAAAAAAGGAATTGTTATCAGCTATGAGGCCGAGGATTTGCCTGACGTGCCCTTTGATTCCAAGCGCATTGCTCAGGTCATCGATAATCTGATTGGCAATGCCATCAAGTTTTCTCCAAGCGGATCCAAAATAAAAGTAAAGTCATTTCGCCATGGCAAATTGGTGAGTGTTAGTATATCGGACACAGGTGCGGGAATCCCTGATGAGGAGAGGTCAAAGCTCTTCAATGAATTCCAGCCGTTAAGCGTTAAGCCTACCAATAATGAAAAAAGCACAGGTCTTGGGCTATCAATAGTAAAAAAGAATAATAGATGCGCATAAAGGGATAATGGAGGTACAAAGCCAAGTAGGTCTAGGTTCTACATTTATTTTCAAATTACCTTTGGATTAACTCCGTCAAAACCCGCCCCATGTCCATCAGCAGTTTTCCCATTTCCAGTAATACATCCCCTTCTGCCATTTGTGCATCCTTATCAGTTATCCGGTCTTCCTTCGAGGCCGTTCCTTTTGCTGTCAGCATCTTCCCTTACTTCACTTGAACCCTGCCCTCTTCCATCCTCATCTCACCTTCTTTTATTAGCATTTAGCCTTTTCCAATCATCCTCTCTCCATCTTGTCTTTATCCGATGGTGCTTCAGCCCCCTTAGTGGATGTCACTCCTGAGAACAACATTAAAGCCACAACGATAACCAACATAAACGATATGCTCACCTTCTTCATCTTAAATTGATCTTTTTCGTTTTTTATCAGCCACACACCTTTTGTACTACAACTTGTGAGTGTTCTTTTGGACGCCTTAATGCTCATCTGGGTCTTTACTCTTCAAACCTTAACGTGGTTGCGGATTTGAGGACAGAGTTCCTTTCGACCGCGTATCCATCTTGTCACCCACATAACAATCAGATCACCTTCGTTCTTGTTTTTCTTCCTCCCCTTTTTCATGCTTTTCTTGAGGCTGAACATGTTTTGGTTGCTTAGCCTCAGGTCGTTGCTCTTGTTTCTGCGGTTGCTTAACTTTCTCTTGATGTTGTTGTTGTGGGTGCTTAGTCTCAGGTCGTTGCTCTTGTCTCTGGGGCTGCTTAACGCTCTCCTGATGTTTTTGTTGTGGGTGCTGGACCTGGGCTTGTCTTTGTTTCTGAACCTCAGGCCTCTGCTGATATTGTTGTTGCCTTTGTTGTCTTAGTGCCTGTCTCTGCTGTTGTGGGCGAGGTTTATAGTTCTGTACTCCCCAAGTTCCTTGCTTTTCCCAATGTCGATCATTGTGCCAGCTCTTCCAGTTTTGTTGTAGTTGTCCGTAAGGAATTCGTTCATAGTTCCACCGGTGTCCATACCAATTATGGTCCCTGTAGTATCCTCTCCAACCGGGATCTACATCAAAATAAAAACTTGGAACATTATTATAATAACCCCAGCCCCGGTCATAATAATATGAGCGATACCAACGACCTTCCCATGGACGCCACCACCAACCATTCCAGAAGAAGAGGTCTACATTAACTTCAGGATCTACATAAACATCGTTTGCATCAGGCATCACTATCACATTTGGTGGTGCGGCAAATACTATAGGTGGTGGCAAGGCAATATTAACGTTGACATCTACCGCTGCCATTACTGGCATAGGAACGATACTTAGCAACGCCATAAGCACTGCTCCCAAAAGTAACCTTTTCATTTTATTGCCTCCTAATGCACATTATTGTTATGAGTATACAGGTTGCATATCCGACTGACAAGCTATACCATTTGGAGTTTCCTGAGTTTTTTTATCCGAACTCGAAGAGAAGTTGAAAGTCATCGCTGCCGGCGGTCGATAATCCCCGTAGCGCTGTCTTATCTGGGAACAGTAGATTATAGATTCCATCGGCTATAGCGTAATTGAAAAAACTCGGCACTCCAAAGAATCGTTTGGATACCAGAAAGACTCGTTCCACCAGCAATCGCAGCTTTATGTTCTGCCCGAGATATACAGCTGCAAAATAAGAAACGGCAAGGACCAGCACTACGATATTTCGTATGCTGATATAGCTTCTTACTCTTATGTCCTCAAGGTTATAGCACTGTTTGATGTACCGGTACGACTCATCACATTTCCACCGGGTAAGATAGTATTCTACAATCTTCCAGATGCTTTGCTTCTTGCGAAGATTGACCGCACAGTTTGTTAACAGCATCATCGGCTTAACCCCGAATCCTTTTACCACGACCATGTAAAGGGGATTGACATACCCTGGAAGTTTCACCGCCACAGCATTGTACTGAACGGACCGGCGTTTTTCCTTGCCGTCATCATAGATAATCAGAACACTTTCATGTGGTATCGGCATAGTCATCGCCATGTCAACACAGTGCTTGCGCTTTCCCCTGTGCATCAGGTCCCGTTACTTCAGACGAATTACAAATCGTTGAGGCTTAGCCTTTGCGAAATAGTACTTATACAGAACGCCTCGGTCACCACCGCGATCTATTGCATGGATGCCCTTATCTCCTAGATAGCCGCGTACTGTTTCTATCGACTTTAACAGCTCAGAGTTCTCACTTTTGACGTCTTCAGCCTCATATGAATATGCTTTGCAATAAAGCGGTATTACCCGTGTGGTCTCTATATCTGCGGCTACTATTTTGCACAGATGATAGCCGTCACCTATTTCATGTTCACTGCCATCGTATATCTTGCTTAATAGTTCCATCTTCTTGGCATATTTCTTTCGTATATCGCCGGGATCAATAGCAATGACCATATCGTCTGTTACCTTTGATGCTCCGAGTCGGCAGATCTCTTCATTGATTACATCCGTGAAATCTTCGTCGTCGAGGTTGCGAGACAAGCGGTCTTCTGTCTTTATCAATGCCTGTTCCTCTTTCAGTGTTCGAGCAATGTTGCTTAGCTTTACGTCTTTAGCTGCCTGGATCCCATATAGCATTTCCTTGATGAGTTTCTGCTTTGGCTTCTTGCAGTTCTTTGAGATGATTCCTGAGAATTTCGAGAGTTGTCCCTTTAGATTGCCTACTATCTTAGAGTTATCGCTCATGGCACCTCCATCTTAGCCACAGATAAGGCTTTCACTATAATAGAGCATTCTAAACTCAGGAATCTCCCTTAAAAACAGTCCCCGCCAGATGTTTATCATCAGATACCTTGCTACTTCAACAGGTTAGCTTATTTCTGACCGAAAAACTCAGGAAACTCCAGATACCATATATCGTCAAACTCACATGTCCTATTATCATTTGGATATATCTCATGGCAGACTTCTATCACACTGACAGAAATAAGCTCTCTCAATCTACAATAACGGATATAGTGCATGCTGGTTTCTCGCCGGACTATCGCGTACAAATTCTCCCTGTCTTGGTAGCGGAGACGATGGGCAACCCACCATTGGTGACGTTGGGAGAAGATTTCTTAATGGAAGAGTAGAAACGGAAATGCCGGAAAATTGCTCGGTGACAAAGTAAAAACCTTGCTGGTATGTGCCTTCTGATCAGAAAGAAGCAGCCGCAGCCATGCCGCGCAAAATCATTTAAAACAACAAACTGAGAGTTTCCTCTTGAGCAATCGGTCTATACTGGCGCTTAATTCTCCCCTTAATTTGGCAAAGACGTTACTTGGGATACTCATGTTGATAGTAGGGTACCTCTCTGAACCCCTGTGCCTTAGCTGAACGGACACATTCTTCGTAACTGCGATACCCAGCCACGGAGCAATTCTTGCCCTTAGCCTCGCATGTAATCATTTGACCTTGAGCATTAATGAGTGTTGTGCTGTAGCAGGAGCAGCCTATGAGGGCCATGATACTTATGGATGCAATGATCAAATGTCTTATATAGGGCATTGATTAATCTCCTTTCGCTAGGAGCAATTAATTCTTTATAGATAGTGTCAAGAATCTTTCGCACATTTGCTTTGGTGTCCTCAATCTGGCATCCTCAGTTATTATGCAGCTGATTCCTTCGCCTGGTCTGTGAGACGATCCATCTTGAGATACTGCCTTAATCCCCACTTGGTCCCTGCTATATGTCGAAGCCGTGCTGCTACCAACATCAATGCAGAATTGCCATCGGGAAAGCATCCGACAACGGATGTCCTCCGCCTAATCTCTTTCATGATTCTTTCAGGCGGATTGTTCGTCTTTATTTGAAGCCAATGCTCTCTCGGAAATCTGTAGTATCTCAACGTCTCTTCCATGCCATCTCGTACTATTTCGGCGACCCGGCTTAATTTCATGCCACGAAGCTTCTCGGCTACAACTGACGCCTTCCTCATAGCTTCTCCTTTATCCTCTTGTGCATGAATCGCTTTCAACATTGCAACGACTTCTTTTATCTTCCCTTTTGGTACGACAGTAAAAACGTTTCGGTAGAAATGCACTACACACCGCTGCCATACCGCTTTAGGATAATACTCTGCCAATGACTCTACCAGTCCGAGGCACTTGTCCGTTATGAATAACTCCACTCCCTTGAGTCCTCTCTCTTTCAAGTACTTCAAAAAGGCGCTCCAGCCTGCTTTGTCTTCTTTAGCCCCTTCGGCTACACCCAATATATGCCGATATCCTGCTTGATCGACTCCTATCGCAACAAGAACTGCGACATTCCCTACTTCTCCGCCCCAGCTGCGCTTCAGGGCTATGCCGTCAAGATATACATAAGGATACGTCCCTTCTATCGGTCTCTGTCGCCATGCCTCTATCGTCTTGTATATCTTCGCATTCAGATTCGATACTGTTCCAAGACTTACCTTCGTACCCCAGAGCGCTTCTGTTATATCTTCGACTCTCCTTACCGATACTCCAGCAAGGTGCACCTCTACTAGCGCTTCCTCGACAGATGACTGCCTCGCCGGTACCGATCTATAATCGCCGTCTCAAACGGTAGAGTCCTTAGCTTCGGCATCTTTATTTCAACATCGCCTGCTGTCGTATGAAGTGACCTTTTATAATGGCCTGCTCGACTATCTTCTCTGGCCTCCGTCCGCTCATACTTTTGCGCATTACAGAGCCTCGCCGCCCCTTCATCCAACAAGTTATTCAACGTCTCCTGGACCGTCCCTTGACGATCTCGTCGAGATGTTTCTTGACGCTCTCTTCGTCGATCTGGATTATTGTGCCCAGCTTCGGTGTACAATGTTTCTGAGTCATGGTGTTCCTCCTCTGGCTTTGTTTTTGGGTAAATTACATTACCAGATTCGAGGTCACCATGACTTTCTTGAATGTGCGAAAAATATTGTACGTTATCTCTTTATATGTAAGTATACGTAATCCAGCCATCAAAACCGTCCTAAAGTTGCAGGATGATAAAGGCTATCCAGAATCTATGGTTAATATCAAACATGGATTTCGGATCTGGGCTATTAGACGGCTATCTCTAATGAAATCCTGTCATAAGGAATAATCGGTGCCGTTTTTATTGTTTTTTGCGGTACGATCTGTAAGGCCGATGCTCTCAAGAAAAGAACATCATTACTCACATTCTTAATGTCTCGTTTGCACATGAGCGGTTTAATGGTATGTATCAATTCGAGACGCTTAGGAGTGAGTGCCTTTCTTATTGCCTCAAAGTCCTCAAAATAAGTACCCTTTTGAACTATCACTTTATCTCCTCTCCGCACGGCTTTGGCTTTATGGACAAAATTATCTAACGAATCCTTTAAGGTTCTCGCTCCTATCTTGATCTTCTTAACTTTCATAATTTACCTCCTTTGTGGCGGTCAATATCTTTGAGAAAATCCGCCACCAATTTTCTCAGACTGCTACGATATCACTTGCGTATCATTTTTTCTACTTAATCTCTTCTTTTGTCCGAATAATTTTTACAGCCCATACAATAAATCTAACTAACCAATATGACGGATATGCAATCAGAGAGAAAAATATAAAAAAACTAATGAATGAGATACGGTAGATCAATTTCATTTCTACACGATGACCATTACCGTCGTATGGGATTCCAAGCGCATCAGTAAAGGAACCAGATGGTCTGGCAAAAAAGGTAACATCTGATGGGTCTGTAATTGAGCGTACACTTAATGGCTGCAAATCAGAGTTGACGTCTGTATCTTCTTGTTGGACAACGGTTCTGCACTTTGTTGCAAAGTCTCTCGTGAGTGCCTCGCAGATTATTTTTCCATCAGTCCCTTTGGGAAATAAAACAATGTGCTTACTATCCTCAATTCCTACATATATTTTAGGTAGCTGCACATATGCGTCTGGTAATTCATTCCCAAATTTCCCTATTCGTTGCAAATCATGAATGGAAATCATGGTTACTGACGCTATACATAGGGCAATTATTATCAAACCTTCTCTTGCTATTATCCTCTTTGTCCCTTGTTTCATGATCCCACCTTACAAACTCATTTCGGTCCATTCTCATAATTAACCCCCTCCATTGCATCTCCCCTGTGAATCAGTGGAAGCGGTGGGAGTTACTGGTTTTCGATTAGTCTGCCTATCCACTGAAATTGTAACCAGTTAGAAGGAGTTTCCAAGTTTCCTGTCTATACAAAAAAACTGGATAGCTTACCCAGAAAATACCCTTAGTAGGTAATGTATGCAACATTACTTCCGGGAGTCAAGATCAGAGATTGTTGTTAGAGAATGTTTGTGCCAGCTGATAACCTCCAGTGGCCGCTGTATTGAATAATGTTCTGTTATTGAAACAATTGCTTGTGCGACTTTCTTGTCGCATTTTCCGATTGCACTCTTGACGAAGTTTAGGTTTCTTGAAAGTATTGAGTACTGGAATAAACCATTCTGCAGCAACATGATCAGATAATCAGCACAGTCTGGTATGAGTAAAATTAAAAGCACTTATGCTAATATTTGTAATAAACACCATGAAATATCTTTGTTCCCTGCAGTTTATTCTACCTGCTAAGGCCAAAGTCATAAGGGAAAGGCTAGTATAATGGCGATCTTCTACCTTCTATCAATTACGGCTATACTCGTTGTGTGTTCAGGCGTGTTATACGGTGACTTAGGAGGCGTCGCATCCCGTTCTTTTAATGCGACCTGTCTGGAGTTGTCGATTGTGATTTTGCCACTCCTCCCGGGATGTATTGGACTGAGACTTGCCAGAGGTGCAATTGATCGGACTGTTTACAGGTGTTTGGGACGAAATGCTTACCTGTCTTTTGCTTTCATAGGGACAACGATCCACGAAATCAGTCATCTTATCTTGTGTATGCTGTTCGGGCATAAAATCGTCGAAGCAAAGCTGTTTTCACCGGACATGGCTACCGGAGAACTCGGACACATATCGCATTCCTATAATCCTCGCAACGTTTATCAGAGTGTTGGCAATCTATTTATCGGGATTGCTCCGATCATGCTCGGCCCGGCATTGATTATAGGCATGCTTAGCTTCTTTGACGGCGGTCTTGATTTTATAAACAGAAGTCCTATGCCCTTTCCGCACATTTCTCCGGCCGGCGAAGGCATGACTTATTGGGCAGACTTCCTGAGATCGCTTTCACACTGGTATGTTCAGGCGATCTCTCCACTTTTCCGTAAAGGCAATCTTGCGAATGCATGGTTTTACATATACCTGCTCATTACAATTGCCATTGCAGGGCACCTTTCACCCTCACTGGCTGATATCCGTGGTTCGTTTGTCGGCCTCGTAACCCTGTTTTTAGCCCTGGTCAGCATAAACTCTTTGGTTCCTGGCCTGGTCCTGGAATTCCGGAATCTCACGACTTACATTAATTTTGTCAATAATTTACTCCTACAGACGTTGGCCATCAACGTGTCTTTGGCCATGCTGCTATACTGTGTAGCGATGGGACTTCGTTTTGGCACGAGGCGATAACCTCAAAAATGATTTATCATTGTCGAGCTGTTCAGTAGAAAAGAAATGCAACCTTTACTTCACAATATGTGCCATCGGAGATGAGACAAAAAGCGTATAGTGCGGGTCAATAACACCTGAAAACATACACTATTCTTCCATCGATAAAGTGTGAATTTCCGAAAATGACAGGCAGTCTAATTATATTAGAAGAACAGTATGACAAATCCGAGAGGCTGGGAAGACACATTTAAACAGGTGCTTGTTGTAAGGTTGCTGGGTTTCAAATGCTTTCTGGTGTTGCCTCCACCGCCTAATCCTCGTAGTTGTCAGTGATAAAATTGATGACTTCCGAAAGCCCTTGCCAAGATGCTCCTTTCCGATCCTCACACTGCTCGATGAACAACGCAATGCGAGGCGGATTCACGCTTTTGCTTGGATTGTCGCCGGTGATTTTAGTACCGTTGTCCCCTTACACTTTAAGGAATTTGTTGAGCCACGTTATACATCTCCTCCATGCATCTTTAGCTGCATCGGGGCGGTAGCTGGGGCGGTAGTCGGCAAAAAAAGCGTGTGGAGCTCCTGGATAAAGTATAAACTCAGCTGTCTTGCCGGCTGCTTTGAGGACAGTTTCCATTTCCCTTACATCAGCTACCGGTATACCGACATCCTCGCCTCCATACAAACCGAGAACGGGACAGTCGATTTGCGATACGACATCGAGAGGTCCGGCCGTTCGGACTTTAGGGGTCATGGCGGGTCGGAGAGGACCGTACCAAGCAACAGCGGCCTTCAGCGCATGGTTATGAGCGGCATATAGTAACGTGTACATGCCCCCTCGGCAGAATCCCGTAACCCCGAGTCGATCTGCCCGCCCGGCAGCATGCTGCTGCGCATAGGCAACTATGGCGTCCAAATCATTCATGACCCGATTGTCGGGAACATTATCAACCACCTGACGCACGGATGATATATCGGGAAGATTTAACACGCCTCCCTCCCGCGCATAAGGTTCAAATGTGATACTCATAAAACCCTCTTTGGCAAATCGGCGAGTTACATCCTTAATATGCTCATGCATCCCGAATATTTCAGGAATGACTATCAGGATCGGATATTTCCCGGATGCCGAAGGGCGTGCCTCGTAGATAGGGACTGAAAAATCCGATGAGAGTACCTTGCCGTCAGCTACAATGATACCGTCAGTGTTTGTCATGATGACCTCTCCTGCAATTGAACTGGAGGCGGCTGCGAAACCTGCCAAGCCGACACCTATTGCGCTCATCTGTGCGAGAAACTGCCGCCGAGACATGCCCTCGTATGCATTTGATAGCCAATCTTCGATCATATTCACTCCTTATTGAGGATAAAAGATTTAAAAGAGACCAGAAATCACTGCTTAAATTTATTATACGAATAAGTCGATTTTGTAAAAGAGAATCAAAGGCTGGCCATAGCCAAATAGAATCTAGCAAGGTATCATTATTTGGAGGCATTAGCGGTTACTAAAATGGTTGATCTAACTGAAACGCAGGCTAGGTTATCTTCTTTTAAAGATTGGAATGCTCCATCAGTCTTTTACAGAGATCTCAGGAGTTCCACAGCGCAATGGGCTTAAATCGCGGAATGCCTTTCGAGCAGCCTCTGTCCGGGCATTCCGGATCTCATCCTCATTGAGCTGCCATCCATATGTCTTGGATCGCATGAGATTGTCATCGGAATTCTGGCGATGATGCAAGCCCAACACATGACCTAATTCGTGAGCTGTTGTTCTGGCGGCCGAAGATTGTGCAGGATGGGATGCGAATCCAAGTATCGGGTTATCCCTAACATATATTTCATGATCTCCAATATAGTATCCATTGGAACCGGGACATTCTTTAAGTATCGGTAAGAACCAAATATCCAGACCATTGATGAGTGGCTTATCATGGGTTACCGTCTGGATTTCAAAACAGATACCTGCCTGTGACCACCAGATATTGTTTATTTCATCAAAAATGATCATGAATTGGGATGGACTCTGTCCGCTCTTACCAACATGCACACGCAACGGTATCCTGTAGACTGGAACGTAGGGCGGCGTTTCATTGGTCGACGTGGTTACTAGTCGGATAGCTTTTTCAGGCTCAATCGCGTTTGACGTCGTATGTTCAAGTATCAAAATCGATGCAACAAGTGGGAACAGAAGAATAACTATCTTTACGCACTTGAGAATATATGGTGATGACCTGGATATATTTAGATTTAGCATCAGACCTCTTTACTGTAACAACTAAAGGCCAGTTTTTTTCAGTTGTAACATTCAACATATTAACAGGGATGAAAACATCTGGTTTAGGAAGCAGTAATTGCAGCAGTCCTCATCGTCAAACCGTTTCTTAGTGGCTGGACACTGGACACTACAATAACTTAGATTTCCTGAAGCTGTTTCTTTACGCTATAATTGATAGTCAGTATTTGCGTTGACGATATTTGTAAACGCAAATACTGACTCATAGAGTAAAAACCATTACTTCAATCCGAGGTCCGTTGCAGCTGCCTTCAGTTGATCGTCTTTTTTGAAACTATTCATCATTGGGTTTTTGGAGTCCTTGGCAGCCTTAATGAAATCATCAGCAGTCTTGAATTTCATTAAGAGAGCGTCCTTAGATGGAGCAGGCTTGTTACCTTCCTTGTGACAACCCTTGCATGAATCCCATCCAGCAGCCATCGAAAGGGATGCAGCACAGAAGATCATGGCAAAGACAAATGCTAGTGTTCTTACAATTTTCATTTTTATCACCTCCTTTCAGTGAATCTATTAGAATCATGGTTAACTCGCTCATCAGGCGGGCTCCGGCAATTGGTATAATTTTTTACGTGTAACTGCTAGTGACATGACTGGTCATTAAGCCCTCAATTTTCGCACGTCACATCAAAACACTACAAAGCATTTACCATGCTCTCATTGCTCATGCCCTGAAATCTAGCAACAGTTTTTTGTTTCGAGCTTCTCAGAAAGCAATATCGCTCGTACTGATTCTCTTTTGCCCGGCTTCGGCTTCAATGCGTATGGCACAGAGCCAGTCCATGTGTATCGCAGGCGGTAGCCACATCATAGCAGGTCCAGGGGGCCAAGTTGGAAGCTGTAACGCTTGTTACGTTCCCAAAAGTGATGTCCCGCGTGCAGTCCGCCGCTGAAGCATAATAGATGTTATAACCAGCCAATTCCGTGAATGACGTTCGATTGGTGTTTGTGGTCGGAGCAGTCCCAAAAAGCGATGCCTGTCCAGCATACGTATACACAGACTGTATCATAGACCACGCGAACGCTGAAAAAAACAGAAATACAGAGAAAAAATATGCGCAATGCAAATCAAGAAATTGCTATAGTTATAATAAGATAAAATTATTATTCTCCTTCTTAACCTGGGCCAGTTCTAACCGACGCCGAGCTATCTCAAGTTATGTCTCAGTTCTTACCCTTAACCGACATTGACTCCCAAGTGAGCTCACTAAGTTAAGGCTGTCAAATAAAGGAAATCAATCGTTGATAAGTGCAAGCAAGTAATATACCGCAGATTGATATTTATAGTGACCATAGTCACATGTTGCTAAATATTCAATTATTACAGCGTTTTATATGCTGGGAGAATCTATTTGGCTATGCTTCAGTTGACATTTCATACCTATTTAAAACGGTGATATTGCAAAGGGGCTTGGTGAAAATGCCGGTTCAGGGCGAGTATTTAGCTACCTACAGGGTTATACGTTTCAGTATCATTAATATTCAATAATAATATATACAATCATGATCAATTGTATCATAATAACCCATGAAGTTATCGATATATGCGAAGCATTTAGGCATCAATAGAAATGGAGTTCAATTGATTTAGCCAATTTCCTTTCGTCTTCATCCAAATATTTGCCTTGTTCCTGTCTTGCGTCCTGGGCCCAGAAAATATCGTGTATGTTGTGAATCAACCGTAACGTCAAAAGTATGAAGAACAATCTATGTCTGATGGCAGCCAATACAGATCGACGGCAGGCGAAGTCTGCTTATGGCATCAGCTCCTTTCGCCGCTCCCTCATGTTGCATGACTCCTTTTTGGTGAGGATTATGACATGTAGAACATGTTATGCGTCCCCTCGGCACAAGTGGAAGGATTACTAGGAACCTTTCTTCGGCTTGTCGCATATTTTGTAGAGTTCTTGCCGAAGGTTTTACAAGAAAATGCTGGTTAAAAAAGGAACCCGGCATGGGCGGGTGGCAGCGCCAGCATAGAAACCCCACGTCAGCCCTGAATCTCACGTCATTCGTCCAGTCCACTGCCGGGTCAGGCTTTTTTGTATGACACAGGAGACATACAGGTTTGCCGTTCACCTCTATTGCGTTCCCTTGACTATCAAGCATTTTATGAGGATTAATAAGGGAATAACTTTCTTTTGCATGGCATTTAAAGCAAGGCTCCCTGCGATCTGCATATGGACCTCCCCTCAAGAGTTTCGGCGTCCCTTCATGGCTAGTTCCGCCGTGAATTTCATGACAGGTGAGGCACCTGATCTTACCTCCAAATAATGGCAGTGGGATGCTGGGTGTATTGGCAGGAACAAAATCAACAGGATGATGGTTTGTCCTGTAGTCTTCATGACAGTTGAAACAAAGGGATGAGGGGTCCGTCCCCGGGCTGAATAACTTGCTGCCTGATTCAGGCTTTTCAGTCTCATGACAACTCACGCAGAGCATATGCGGGTTCTCATATTTACCCATAGTACTGGCCGTTTCCGGCCATAAGAATTGTTGTAGATTACACGATGTGAGAACGCTTCCGAATAAGATAGAACAGATAAACAACCGTAACATAATAATAAGTATATCAATTTTATAGAAAAAAAGTGTCATTGTCGGGTGTCTCAACTGTTGATTGAAGTGATTCTGTTGGAGATGGCTTCGGGTGCGGAAGTGGTAGTAATGAACATGGACTCTCATGTACCGAACGTATTGAGTGTGCACGCAAAGAAACGGATCCGGAAATCTAAGTCCATCTATTTTTTCCATTCATGTTATCTTATCTGACACTTACTGCAGGTCGCTTTGAAGTGCCATCTTGGTC
Organism: uncultured Nitrospiraceae bacterium; assembly: GCA_963736105.1. Lineage (GTDB taxonomy): Bacteria > Nitrospirota > Thermodesulfovibrionia > Thermodesulfovibrionales > Dissulfurispiraceae > Fen-1308. The sequence continues at coordinate 789,992 of CAVTNL010000002.1, forward strand.
ATAGCGCCGCCGCTTATCAGGGAGCGCCGTAAAACCCCCTCATTCATGGCGGGGATATGCCAACAGTAGGCGTTTTAAGCGAGGCGTCCCTTGATCAATACGGCGTGCCGTGGTTGACAAAATAAAGGTAGTTACTTATATATAGGCATGACAATTCGCAAAGGATATAAATTCAGGCTAAACACCAGTCCGGCAGAGGAGGCGCTAATGGGACCTACTTTCGGGATTCCCCTATCTTTAAAAAAGATGATCTTCAGAAGAGAGAGAATGAAACGCCCTTACAAATGATCTAATATGTTTGTTGCGGGTAGTACTCAGGAGATTTCAGGAAGCGGAATTTGCTATATACTTTCTGCCTCTTCAACGAACCGTTTGTCACGAGATATGTCTTTCAGTTGATAATTTTCAACCATAGCCTACCTATTGAAAATGTTTTGCCTCGAAAGGGTTAAGGTGATCTCATCATGCACGGTGGTCTGTCCTGAGAGGTACTTACATGCCTTCTTTGGACTGCCAGAGTCCAAAAGAGGGACCGCGGTTGGATCTGTAATGACACTGAACCACCCCATGTTTGGAACCTCGGTGACATCCTTGCAGACCGTAGCCCCCAGAGTCTGAGCCTTTTTGGTCGAGGCTGCAACGTCATCAACCATGATATACGGAAGCCAATTGTCAGGAATGCCAAGATCAGGCTTTTTCATCATTACTCCGCCTGTTCCTTTCCCGGCGGTGATTATCGTGTAGTCCATGCCCTGAATTTCTTCTAGCTTCCAGTCGAACATGCCTGCGTAGAACTTCTTTGATTTTCCCAGAGCTTGCGTCTGCAATTCAATGTAAACAAATGGATTAGCCACCACTGCACCTCTTCAAGATTACAAACTAAGTGTAGCAGGAATATGTGAATATCTCGATCAATTAGGTATATCCTGCAGAATAAAGTGATTCTTCAAATCTGCTATAATTACCCCGTATGGCATTACTGACGCTTTGTGTGAGGTTTGTTAATGGCAGATGAAGACTTGTCTAAATTAAAGATAGATAAATCGGCAGTCATAAAAGGGCCTGCTAAAAGACGCAAAAAAATTACCTATGGCTTGGCGGCTGCAGCTGTATTACTACTTATTGTCGTACTGTTCCTGAGCGGCGTTCTCAGCCCTGCCGTTAAAGTACAGGAGGCTTCCGTGTCCCAGATTTATTCATCGCAGACCTTTACTGTACTTAACGCCAGCGGCTATGTCGTTGCCCAGCGCAAGGCTGCCATGGCTTCTAAGGTCACAGGCCGCATTATCGAGTTGAATGTGGAGGAAGGCAGCAAGGTCAAGAAGGGGGATGTGATAGCTCGCCTTGAAAGTAATGATGTATTCGCCACAAAGGATCAGGCAGTTGCTAATATGAAAGCGGCGCGTGCTAATCTTGAAAGCACTCAGGCGAGCCTTGAGGATGCATCACAAACCTTCTCCAGAAATAAACAACAGGTCAAGATTGGATCTATATCCCAAGGGGATTACGAAACTTCAGAAGCGCGATACAAAGTCGCCGTGGCCGCTGTCAAGGCAGCCGAACAATCGTTAAAGGCTTCTATAGCCGCGCTAAGGGGTGCCGATGTGGCGATAGATTATACGGTACTTCGTTCACCGTTCGATGCTGTAGTGCTTACGAAGAACGCCGACGTCGGAGATATTGTCACCCCTATCGGAGCAACTGCTAATGTACAGTCAGCTGTAGTTACCATTGCTGATATGAACTCTTTGGTTGTAGAGGTCGATGTTTCGGAGTCCAATATTAGCAGCGTGAAGCTTGGACAGCCCTGCGAGATACAGCTCGATGCTCTGCCGGGCATGCGTTTCAGAGGACAGACTCATATGATAGTGCCTACAGCTGACAGGACTAAAGCTACGATTATGGTAAAGGTCCGTTTCATTGATAAGGACGACCGCATCCTCCCCGAAATGAGCGCGAAGGTTGCTTTCCTGTCCCGCGAGGTCGCTTCGGATGAGATGAAACCTTTTACCGCTGTCAGTAAATCAGCTCTTGTTAAAAGTGACGGACAGAAAATGATCTTCTTGGTTGAGGGCAACAAGGTGAAGGAAGTCACTGTGTCAACCGGTAAGCAGATGGGAGATATGATTGAGATCCTTCAGGGAGCTAAGGCAGGTGACAAGGTAGTATTGAATCCTTCTGACAAATTGCATGACGGGTCGAAGATAAAGACGGAAGAGAAGTGATGTCGGAGGATGTGTTAGTGGAACCGCGCTCCATCGTTGAGATCAGGAATGTAAGCAAGTCGTACCGTCGAGGAAGCCAGACTATACCTGTCTTGGAAAATATCTCTTTCGATATAGAGGAAGGTGAATTTCTCGCCCTTATGGGGCCATCCGGATCCGGCAAAAGTACGCTTCTCAATCTTCTGGCGGGTATAGATAGCGTCAACAGCGGCTCAATAGTAGTCGGTGGCCTAGATATCACAACACTTTCGGAAACAGATCTGGCACTCTGGCGGTCAGTCAATGTAGGCTTCATTTTCCAGTTTTACAACCTTATCCCGGTCCTTACGGCATACGGCAACGTTGAACTTCCATTGCTACTGACTAAACTCTCCAGAAAGGTGCGTCGTGAGCATGTCGATATCGCGCTCCGTATGGTAGGACTTTCAGATCGTGTGGACCATTATCCAAATCAACTATCAGGCGGCCAACAGCAGCGTGTTGCAATCGCTCGGGCAGTCGTAACGGACCCCACCATCCTTGTCGCTGATGAGCCCACGGGAGACCTAGACCGGGTTTCGGCCGCTGAAATACTTGACCTAATGGGACGGCTGAACAGGGAACTCGGCAAAACCATCATAATGGTTACACATGACGCTAGGGCTGCTGACAAGGCCCACCTTGTCAAACAGCTCGACAAGGGCATCTTTATCGATGTACATTCTTAAGCTCATCTTCAAGAATGCTTTCCGCCACAAGCTGCGGACCTGGTTAACCATACTGGGCATTACTATTGCCATCCTCGCCTTCGGCCTTCTGAGGACGGTGATAAGCGCGTGGTATGCAGGCGTAGAGGCATCATCGGCGAGCCGGCTAGTGACTAGAAATGCTATCTCCATCGTCTTCACACTGCCCCTTTCTTACAAGGACAGGATACGCCAGATAGACGGAGTTAAAATAGTTTCGTGGGGCAACTGGTTCGGAGGCATCTATATAGACGAGAAGAACTTCTTTGCTAATTTCGCGGTCGATCCTAAGACTTATTTCGAGCTATATCCTGAACTTATACTTCCACCTGACCAAAAGGCCGCCTTTATCAGGGACAGGAAAGGCTTCGTAGCGGGTCGCAAGCTAGCTGAAAGATTCGGCTGGAAGTTGGGTGATACAGTAAGCTTGAGGGGCACAATCTTTCCAGGACAATGGGATTTCGTAATGCGCGGCATATACACAGGGCGTGACAAAACAGTCGACGAGACGACGTTCCTCTTCCAGTGGGACTACCTGAACGAAAAGATGAAGAAAAACTCGCCAGCAAGGGCCGACCAGATCGGCTTTTACATGATCGGAGTGACAAACCCTGATGTCGCCGCCGAGGTGACTGTGAAGATCGACAAAACTTTCCGAAATTCCATTGCCGAAACCCTGACAGAGACCGAGAAGGCCTTCCAGATGGGCTGGATCGCTATGAGTCAGGCGATTGTTACTGCGATACAGCTTGTATCATTTGTGGTGATCATCATAATAATGGCTGTAATGGCTAATACTATGGCTATGACGGCACGCGAGAGGATCGGAGAGTACTCGATATTCAAGGCCCTCGGATTCGGCGGCTATTATATAGCGTTTCTTATCTTTGGAGAATCTCTTATCATCAGCTTGATCGGGTGCGCTTTCGGCATCGCCTGTACCTTTCCGGCTGCAAAGGCTTTCGGAAATGCTCTCAGCAACTTTTTCCCGATCTTCAACGTAGCACCCGAGACTATTTATATGGACATTGCAGTAGCGCTAATCGTCGGCACCGTTTCAGGGCTCTTCCCGACTTGGCGCTCTATCAGGATAAAGGTAGCCGACGGCCTACGGAGGATTGGCTAGTGATACCATTTTCATACAACCTTAAAAACTTGTGGACACGGAGGTTCACCACTGCTCTCACCATAGGTGGTATGGCCCTTGTCGTCTTTGTCTTTTCGGCGGTTCTAATGCTTGCTGAAGGACTCAAGAAGACACTCGTTGAAACAGGATCGTCAGATAATGTCATTGTCATCCGAAAAGGATCGGACTCGGAGATTCAGAGCGGTGTCGATCGCATGCAGGCGTCAACCATAGAGACCCAACCAGAAGTTGCAATCGGCGAAAATGGTGTGCCTTCGGTTGCAAAGGAACTCGTGGTTGTCATTGTACTTCCCAAACGCGGCACTGATAAAGGATCTAATGTCGTTATCAGAGGGGCATCTGCAAACTCCCTTCTCCTGCGTCCGCAGTTAAGGATTTTGGAAGGACGTCTTCCGAGGCCTGGCTCATCCGAAATCATGGCCGGTCTTAATATAGCCAGGCGATTCAAGGGCGGAGGAATTGGAGAAACTTTACACTTCGGGATGAGGGACTGGACAGTAGTCGGAATATTTGATGCCGGCAATACCGGCTTCAGTTCCGAGATATGGGGTGATGTCGATCAGCTAATGCCAGCTTTTCGCAGGCAGGCTTATTCTTCTGTAATATTCAAGCTCCGCGATCCGTCGGAATTCGAAAAAGTGAAAAATCACATCGAGAATGACCCTCGACTTTCCCTGGAAGCAATGATAGAAACGCACTATTATGAAAAACAATCGGAAATAATGGCGAAGTTCCTGAGGATTCTAGGCATCTCGCTGACCGTTATATTCTCCCTCGGGGCCATAATAGGTGCGATGATCACAATGTATGCCGCTGTTGCTAACCGCGTTAGCGAAATAGGGACTCTGAGGGCGCTTGGATTCCCCAGAAGGAGTATCCTATGCGCCTTTCTGCTGGAATCGCTTCTGCTAGGCTTTTTTGGCGGTTTTTTCGGTCTTTTCTTCTCTTCTTTTCTTGAGTTCTTCACCATATCCACAATGAATTTTCAGACCTTCTCCGAACTCGCTTTTTCCTTTGACCTGAGTTTCACAATTGCTTACGAGGCAATGGGGTTCGCCTTGATTATGGGCTTTGCAGGGGGGCTTCTGCCAGCAATTAGGGCTGCCTGCATGCCTATAGTCGATGCCCTGCGAGCTGCCTGAGTGGGCCTAGACTAAAATTAGATCCTTGCAACAGCGGTGCGGTACGAGAATATCATAGAAAATATTATGGAGACTGCAAAATTCAGAAAGAAAGTGCAAAGTGGCTCGGTGAAATTACTTCTCTCTATGATTAAGACAGGGAGGAAATAGCGGCCATAGAGGCCTACACCATCACGCCAGACAGCAAGAAACTACAATATGAGAAAATTCAGGACCTGAGTACCTCTGGTGAGCGCAGTATCTACAGTGATGCACGGAAGAAAGTCATCGCTCTGCCAGGAGTCGTTGTCGGCAGTATCATCGATGCAGATGTTACCATAAAGCGACATAAACCTGTCATTGAGAATAACTTCTTTGACAACCTGCAATTGTCTGCGGGTTGTCTGCGGGTTATCCTATCAAGGACGCTCGCTACTCAATTACCGTACCTAAAGAAACATTGCTTAACATCAAAGTGCTCAACGCATCTATAGATCCCAGGGTGGAGAGTAGCGATGGTAAAGTGACCTACACTTGGCCTATACACAAAAGCGATCAAGTGGAGAGAGATGAGTACATGCCCTCACAAGAGGAAGTTTATAAGATCATCAGTATCTCCACACTAAAAGACTGGAAGCAGCTATCCGATTGGGCAGAAGAGTTGTTTAAAAAGAATGCGATCATCACAGCCGAAATGAAGCAAAAAGTTGCAAAGCTTACAGAAGAGAAAACAACTCTCGCTGATAAGATCCATAATAATTACCTTGCGTAGGAATTGGTTGCGCATGCAATGCGCGGCTGCAATTATTTATTAGCGGGCGATACATAGCTGAAAGAAAGCGATGCCCGATCGAGTGGAAAGTGCGACATTGAGAGGGGATAGTTATTCACACCTGACCCTCTCAGGGCAGATCAACAACCTTCAACCTTCTTCTTTTTTGTTGGATTGCTCTTGATTGTCTTGATATAGGCCACAATGTCTGCCATATCCTGAGACTTTAAATCTACTGCTTTGCCCCTCAATGCTTGGGTTATACAGGTGTTGACGGCTCCCTCGAGAGTCTTGCTCTTTCCGCCAGGCGTTTGCCATCCCGTCTTCTCTCCCACGCCTTCTAAGCCCTTGCCGCCTGGATGGCACGTGTTGCAGGATTTGCCAGATATGCCTCCGCCGAGCTTAGGATCGTTGAAAAGGACCTTACCCTTTTCTGCGTCACCCGCTGCAAAACCAAGAGACGCTACCAGGCTGAGGGCCAACACCGCAAGCAGCACGATTTTCACATTTTTCATATTTGTTCCCTCCTTATCTAGATATCTAATATAAATTATAAGTAAAAATAAAGCGAATGTCTTCAGTAATGGAGACTGTTCATGAAAGAGATCATGAAAGAAGGTGATCCAATAGAGAGAATCAGGCACTGAGAAGTGTACTTATAACTGGCATTTAGGGAAACCGCCTTTCGCACAACTGTTCTTTCCATAATCGAGGCAGTTCTGCTCGTCCTATTCTTATAACTATGAGTCTCGTAATATTAAGCGAGCTAATGCCACCGGTTTAACACACTCATTATCTTTCTGGGCAAAGTGTCAAGATTAATAGTTTTTGAGATTAAATCCAAACCCTCTTCGAGTATTCCTTTCGAGATTATATCATCAGTGTGGCCGCTCATGAATATCGTCTTAACACCCGGCTCGATGCCCGTTATCTCTTCGTACGCCTCGCGTCCGTTCTTTACGGGCATTATTACGTCTCGCTAATAATGGACACTGTACCTGTTTTCCTGGAATTACCCTATGCGTCCTCTCCATTTCAGGTCTCGGAACATCAGGATTAACCTGTCTTTCGGAGTCGGTGGGCAGTCAGATATTTTCTCGGGATCCGGATTATCGGCCTAGATTCAATGATCGATGGAACCGTTATTTTCTCTTCATCTTGCTGCTTGGCTCAGTGTGCAGGGGTTAAGAGGATTTCGTCAAAGAATTATTTAGCATTATACACTGTCAGTGACCAGAAGGCACATTGACTGGAGGCAAGCGGCTTTTGGGGAAATTCCGCACATATTTATTTGTACCATGATATGGCTTGCTATCGGCATCCATTTCCGAGGTCGAATATACTGCATCCAGACTCTGGTTAACACCTAATCCAAAAGAGGCAACTATGCTCACATGAGATAATGGATCCATACACACCGAGTTTCGTCGAGTACTGCAAGCTATTAATCGGGCTTTCATAGCTTCTTGAATCCAGTCATGATCTTTTCTGCGCGAGCCTTAGGAACGCCTTGCCGTACCATGGCCACAGCCGAATCAAGATTATCGATATCAAAGGTCTCGTCCATAGATGCATGTGCTTGCGGAGCCTATATGGGCAACAACTGTTCTATTATTGTAAACGTCATAACATCATGTAACTTTCATCCACTGGAGTATTGTTGTTTCCCATAATATCGCGACTCATAGCTCACATGAACCCTGCCAGCTCCCTTGCCATAGCTATGCATGCCTGCGTCTTGAGTTTCCCCTTTTTTGTCAGATACCAGTAGCAGCTTTTCAGAGAAATCAATTGTGGATGGGGTACTTTTGCAAAACTATAATATACAGGAAGTTACTGTCCATTGGAAGGAGCACTCGATTGCCGTCAGTGCTTCCTGATCTCATAAGCTTCAGACGAATGAGAGAGAAAGCCTGTGGTTATATTAGCTAGGTAACCATGGTATCCTTAGTTATACTGAACATATTGATCTGTATGTGCATGGAATGCTATTGTCATGCAAGATTATTTTGCATCTACCCGTGACCAAAGAGATCCTTAAGGTTATATGATGGGGAAGGCTCTTTATGTGGTCATTGAGCCCTACAAAAGGCTCAGTGTGATATTAGTTTGGTGGAGAATTGATTATAAAAGATAGCGGTGCGACAGGCTATTATACCTACTTGGTCTCTGTTAAAGCGTGAATGATGAGGGCCATGTCAATATCCATTGTTTGAGTTAGTCCTTGGCGTGCCAGGGCAAGTAGATCTGCTGTAAATGTTGTTATATGAATTTTCGGGAGGGAATCGGAATGTATACCATTGGGAATATTATGAGGAACACCATTGCAATGGTTCTGGCGGGAGGGAAGGGGGAACGACTCAGTCCTATTACATTGAGTCGGCCAAAGCCTGCTGTACCTTTCGGTGGGAAATATAAGATTATAGATTTTGTCTTGAGCAACCTGTTCAATTCAGGGATTAAGAAAGTATATATTCTGACGCAATACCAAGCATACTCATTAAATAAACATATCAAGGAATCATGGGCTAAGTGGGCCGGTCTTGGAGAGTTTTTTGACACCATATCACCCGAGACGAGCAGCGTTAGTGAGGAGTGGTTTAAAGGTACTGCTGACGCTATATTTCAATTTCTGAGGTTCATTGAAAACTCGGATGCCGATTACGTGGCAATATTTGGCGGTGATCACGTATATAAAATGGATGTCAGCCAAATGGTAGAGTATCACCGCATGAATAAGGCGGACATTACGTTGGCTGCCCTTGAAGTCCCGGTTGAAGAAGCTACGCGATTTGGAGTTTTTTCTGTAGACGATGATTTCAGAGTAACTGCATTTGCTGAAAAGCCAAAAAAACCTGTTACCATTCCGGGAAGAGATACTTGTTTTGTATCAATGGGCAATTATATTTTTTCTATGCGAAGGCTCATTGAAGTGCTGAAAGAGGGCAAGAAAAAATATGCAGACCTCGATTTCGGTAAACACGTGATTCCGATGATGCTAGGAAAAGGAGACAAGATATTTGCGTATAATTTTGTTGACAATTATGTAAATGGGATGAAGCCTGAAGAACGGGGTTATTGGAGGGATGTGGGAACAATTGAGTCATATTATGATGCCAACATGGACCTTGTGAATGTAACCCCTCAATTGAGTCTCTATAATTACAAGTGGCCCATACTTACAAATCAGGGTAACCTCCCTCCTGCAAAAACCGTTTTCGATGATGAGGGCCGACGCGGCCAAAATGTAGACTCCTATGTATGCGGCGGCTGCATTAATAGTGGCAGCACGGTACGGAGATCAATAATAGGACCTTGCTGCAAGATTAACAGCTTTGGTCTTGTTGAGAATTCGATTCTTTTTGAGAACGTAGAAATAGGCAGAAATGTAAAAATTAGAAAAGCAATAATAGACGAAAACGTAACAATCCCTGAGGGGATGGAAATAGGCTATGACCATGAAGAGGATAGATGTAAGGGATACACTGTAACGAAGTCTGGAATTGTAGTAGTCACGAAATGAAGTTTGGGTTAAGGTGACATGCGATTTTATCAGTTTAGGCATTCATTCCAGCTGCGTCTCGTCCAATACCCACTCAAAATGCCCACAGTATGGTTTATCTCGGATGAGGCAGCCCGCCAATGCGACGACGGAGAGAGACCACTCCTTACAACAAGCCGCCTGACATATCGAAGTCAAACCGCGAATAGGCAACATCTGTATTTCGGTTTCGCCTGGATCTGGATAGGGGCTGCGGAGTGCTGCCTGCTGCGAATCGGAACGATATCTGAGTGAGAACTAACTAGGGCCAGGCTGTGCAAAGACATGGAAACGCTGATTGGTGATCTCAGTATGCCTTCCCGGATCCTCTAGATGTATCTGTAGGTAGATGTCAAACTGATAGAACCATATTGTTGATAAACCTTTCATGTTTTAATGCTGCCTTAATTATTTGGTAATTCTATTCTTACGTAGGAGGTATCCCACATAAGAATCAGCTCAATACCGACATGAAAAACAGTAAAAAACCTATATAAATCATCTCGGCCTATGCATAAATTGAGAAGAGGTTGTCTAAGCATGTTTATTTCATTCGTCATTGTAGGGCTACAGGTAGCCCGTGCGATACATGCTCCTATATGAGAATTTGTGTTCAGAATAAGAGCCGGGCATGTCGGAACCTGAGTAGTATTTCATCTTCGTAAGTTTATCAAGATTAACTTGGAAAAAGGAATAAACTTGAAGAAAACAGTCTGTTCCAAAGCAGTCCCCGCTAGCTTCGCTGAGCGTTATTCCGAGGTTAACGGAGTTCAAATGCACTACTTCATCGGTGGAAAGGGGAGCCCGGTGGTTCTGCTGCACGGCTATACTCAAACAAGCCACATGTGGATTCCGAACATGTCTCTGCTGGCGCAGTACCTTACAGTCATAGTCCAGACCTGCGCGGCGTTGGCAGATCAGACAAGCCTGAGTCCAGATTTGAATACTTTCGCAACTTTGATCGTGACGCAATGAATTCATTCAGTTGAACGCCACGCTGCTTCCCGTGTCGGTGTCGGTTTTAACAGGGGAGAAGGCCAGCGGCAGCTATCTCAACGTACAAGTCGGGTTGGTGGCATCTGACGTCAAAATCAGGTTGTCCCAGGCTTAGGACACTGGCTGATGGAGGAGGTGCCCCAAACGGTGACCCCTATGATTATCGATTTCATCAAATGATCAATGAATACAAGTATTGGCAATCATGCCAAAGGGAAGCGCATTCCATGCCGAAACGCTTCATAAGATAGGAGGAAATCATGTTTTTAAAACTGTCGATTCTCGGCTTTGCTGGCAGTCTTCGCCAGAACTCTTATAACAGAGCTCTCTTGAGGGCTGCGCAAGAAATGGTGCCATCTGAGGCGAGACTGGAAATATTTGACCTTGCTGGCATTCCCCCTTTCAACCAGGACATGGAACATCAGCCGGCAGAGAAAGTTAAGGATTTCAAAGCGGCAATTCGTGCGGCCGATGCCTTGTTAATTGTTACCCCCGAATACAATTATTCAATGCCAGGGGTTTTGAAAAATGCTCTAGACAGCGCTTCTAGACCTTATGGTGACAATGCGCTGGATGGGAAACCCGTTGCGATTATGGGTGCTTCCATGGGCATGCTTGGTACTGCGAGAGCCCAGTACCACTTGCGCCAAAGCTGTGTCTTTCTTAATATGTATCCTTTGAATTTTCCGGAGGTGATGGTTCCGTTTGCGCATGAGAAAATCGATGATAATGGCCGTCTGACTGACCCGACGACAGGAGAAAAAATATCTGCGTTGCTTGAGGCGCTTGTTCTTTGGGTACGGAGGATTAAATAGTTGTTCCAGGCAGCACAAGGGGGATATTCAGTAATGAGGTGCGACAAGTATGAAAGCGTTGCGATTTAGTAACTTTGGTGAGGTGTCAACAGTACTTCACATTGAAGAATTGCCCACGCCTGCCCTTGCACCCGATGAGGTGCTGGTAGAGGTGCATGCCGCTTCGATCAATCCAAGTGATGTCAAAAACGTGCAGGGTAGTATGAAACAAACTACTCTTCCTCGCACCCCGGGCAGGGACTTAGCAGGGATTGTAATCGCCGGGGACAAAGAGATCGTCGGAAAACAGATTTGGGCAGCCGGCGGAGACATTGGTTTTACACGAGACGGAAGCCACGCCGAGTATATCGTCATTCCCCGACAGGGCGTACGGCCTAAGCCAAAGTCTTTGTCAATGGTTGAGGCTGCCAGTGTTGGGATCAATTACATCACTGCCTTCTTCGGACTGATTGAAAAAGCTAAACTAGTAGAAGGTGAGACCGTTCTTGTAACTGGCGCAAGTGGTGGCGTCGGCAGTTCGGCAGTCAAAATTGCAAAATCTAGAGGTGCCCGAGTAATTGCTGTGGATCGCCAGGTAATGGACCCTGAAATGGTGCTACGGTTGCGGATTGATCTGGCTCTCAGCGGTCAGTCAGACGATATCGTCAATCGAGTTCAGCAGTTTACTCAAGGCAAGGGGGCAGATGTAGCATTTGACTGTGTTGGGGGGCCGCTGTTTGAAGTCTCACTTTATTCATTGGGGCTTGGCGGTAGGCAAGTGAACATCACGTCCGTGGGTGATAGAAGGGTGAGTTTTGATTTAATTGACTTCTACCACAGACAGCTGACATTGTACGGCATAGACACTCTAGCACTGGATGTAATAGCTTCAGGTGATGTTCTGGAGGGTCTTAGACCTGCTTTTGAACAGGGGCTGCTCACTCCTCCAGCTATCGCGAAAACTTGCTCGCTAGATGAGGCAGTCGAGGCTTATCGTGAGGCAGCCACTGGAACAGCTAAAGGAAAGATCGTGATTGTATTCACGCGCTGATTCACAGAATTAGGGCGAATCTACAGCCTCCACCCTGTTTCTTCCCCTATTTTTTGCCATATATAGCATCTCGTCAGCTTTCTTTATAAAGGCTGCGCCGGAGTCCTCACCAGACCATTCGGCAACGCCGGCGCTTATGGTTATTCTGATAGCGGTAGGATACGAGTGAGTTTCAATAGCCGCCCTTATTCTCTCCGCCATGACTAAAGCTTCTTCAATACCTGTTTCAGGGGAGAGGATCATAAACTCCTCTCCGCCATATCTCGCAAAGATATCGACTTTTCGGATGACGCTGCTCACGATATTCGCAGTTGTCCTCAGCACGATATCTCCGAAGTTATGCCCGTAATTATCGTTAATCTTCTTGAAATGGTCGATATCCAGCATAATAATAGTAAGAGGTCTTGCATACCTTTTTGCCTTCGCAACTTCGGTCCCCAGAAGTTCGAAGAGTTTTCTCCTGTTATAAATCATCGTCAGGTGGTCCCTTTCAGAAAGCTCCAGCAGCTTCTCTTCAGCGCGCTTGCGCTCGACAATCTCAGCCATCAGCAATTCGTTGACCTCCGCAAGTTCGGCGGTACGCTCTCGGACCCGTGTATCTAATTCATCAAAGGCTTTTTGAAGCCGTTCTTCCGCCTGTTTGCGCTCGGTAATGTCTTCAATGACTCCATCCATCCATTTGATATTGGTGGCTTCGTCATACTGTGCGGTGGCGGTCACTGAACACCATATCGGCGTCCCGTCTCTTTTTAGCATCGCAAGTTCACGGTCCTTCACAAAGCCTTTTTGCTTAACCTCTTCAATGAATTCTATTCTGTCTGCTGCATTCTGGTAGAGAGTTACCACTTCAGTGTGCATCATTTCCTCCTCGGAATCATATCCGAACATCTTTGCCATGGCTGGGTTCATCCGAAGAAAATGTCCTTGTCCGGGGGTGTTCCTGTAAATGCCGATATTGATGTTTTCAACAACTGAGCGGTATTTATCTTCGCTCTTGCTAAGCGACTTTTCTGTTTCGATTATTCTCAAAGACTGCTCCGCCAGATCAGCGATGAAACGCGCGAGGGCAATATCGTAGGCAAGTATATATTTGACCTTCTCTGCGCTGAAGACCGGCATCCGGTCGAGAGCATTTAGATAGCTATCGAGATTGTATCCGAATTCATGCGCCTGCCGTATAAAAAATTCACGGTCTGGCCCTTCTCCTTCAAAATGGAATTGTGTTAGAAACATTGTTGCCAGATGATGCCCCGCAGCCACTATAGGGATGGCGATATGCCAAATACCGTTCTTGCATTTATATTGATACGGCCCTCTGTCGTCAAGATGGTCCCTTACGTAATTGTCGCTTTCAAGGCAGTGTGCATGCGAAAGCGGATTGACACGGTGGAACTTTGTGCAGATGTCCTGCCAGCCTGCCGAAACAAGGATTGAAGTATCAAAGGTGTCGATAATGCTCATTGGCAGACCGCCAGCAAGGTAGTTTGATTCAGCCAGCGTTTGAATGAGTGTCATGTCAAGCAATTCGGACAGCCGGTAATCAGTCATCTGCTCCCTCAGCTAATGCCCGATAATTTAAACTGCAAAATTGCAATATTATTACTTAAAAGCAACTCAATAATAAAGAAAAATTATAGAGCATCTCCCAAAGGGTAATTGCTACTGGAATTATAAACTTACGCGAATCATGACTTTTGCCCCAAAAATAGCTGTAAAGCCCTTGGATTTATCAATAACCATCAATAGGTGCCGCCGGGCAGGACGTGAGGTGTTGAGGTGTATCCCTTTAGTGATTACAGCCGTGTCACAAGAAAATATAATGTCCTATATTGCCAAAGTGAAAATATTCTATTGATGACGGTGGAGGCTGTCCAATTCAGCCTGCGCTTCCGATCCTTGTTAAAAGGATGCGAATTATATATTTCATCGGCAGTGAGGATCTGTGGCGTCTGCATCGAACTCTGGCCTGGCAATCGGCAGCACATTTTCATGCAACACTATACTGTCCGGAATGGCTTGATGGATTTGGTTCTCACCAGCGACATTAAACAGCTATAGCCAAGGTCTAAAAAAAGTCTAATCATGGCATTGCACTACGCCGGATGCATTCGGCATTGGGTTATAAGAGTCCCGTGCAGTATTGATCACTGCTCAATTGAACTCAATCCGGTGTCCATTTTATTTTGGAGAAGGACACAGAAGTATATTGCTTGCAATGAAAACATCACTCTTCTTTGGGCATTTGTTCGCATTCATTGAAGATACGGACTTTACAATGGCGGCATCTTTCTGGATCGATTCTGTGCAAGATCTTCTGCACGGCCTCCATCTTCGAGCGGAATATATTTTGCTCGCCAAAGCTTCTCCTGCACCCGCCCCGGTTCATGATCTCTAAGACCTCTCCCTTAAGAGAGCACAAGTAGACCTCTCTGCCACTCAGGTGGAGGCGATGGACCTCCTGGTTCATCATCTGGCATCCCGCCACGTCGATAAAATTAATACCTCCAGCTACAACAAGAATGTGAGCCTGTTCAGGGTTCTGTTTGGTAATCTCATCGAGAATCGCAGCCACATGGTTGACTGCCCCGAAGAAGAGTGAGCCGTCAATCCTTATGATTTTAAGCTGGGGGCATTCTGGCGAGAACTTTTTCTGAATATTGATAAAGTGCTTTTTCTCTCTGCCGGAGTCGGGAACTAGAGTGATTACGCTTGGATGTGAAGTTCGGTTTAGATATAAAAGCAGCGAAAGTATGACGCCTACATATATGGCAAATTCGAGCTCAACCAGCAGGGTTGCAAGAAAAGTTGCAAAAAGAATCCCAGCTTCAGGCTTGCTTGTAAGGACGATGGCTCTGATATGATGAAAATCAATGAGATTATATGCTACGAGAACCAGAATCCCTGCCATCGAAGCTATGGGCAGATACGCCGTGAGCGGGGCGATAAGCAGTACTATTATGGTTAATGTTATCGCAGAATAAAATGCTGCCATCGGAGTCTTCGCACCTGCGTTATAATTCACCCCTGTACGGGTGAATGACCCGGACGAAGCATAGCTAGAAAAGAAGCTGCCAATGACGTTCGATAGGCCCTGCCCAATAAACTCCTGGTTGCTGTCAATACGTTGTTCCGATTTTGTGGCGATCGACCTGGCGATCGAAACCGCCTCCGCCAGTCCCAGCATTGCAATAGCCAGCGCTCCAGGCGCAAGTTCTCGCAAAGAAGCGATCGTTAAATATGGGATGGAGAGTGGCGGCAGATGCTGCGGCAGTGCCCCTACAAGTTGCACTCCGTGATTCTTGCCATCCAGAAGCAATGCCAATGTACTGCCTCCGATCATGGCGAATAACATTCCAGGCCAGTTTGGCAATAGTTTCTTAAAAAGGAGGGCGATGATCAAAGTAACTAGGGCAACTGCCAGAACATATACGTTCGTCTCGTACAGTAGTTTCGGTATCAACTCTGCCCATATGTGCACGAAGTAATGCCCCTTCTGCAGGTGGATCCCTGTCAGATGCGGCATTTGACTCGTGGCAATAAGTATCGCAGCACCGGAAGTGAATCCAACGATGACCGAATGCGAGACAAAGTTTACGAGTGATCCAAGCCTTGCCAATCCTAGCCCTGTTTGGAAGAGCCCAACAAGTAATGTTAGCGTTAGCACCATCTGAATATATTCGGGGCTTGATGGAAGTGCCAATCTGCCTACTGTCGTGAGAATGACGATTGATATGGCTGTTGTAGGGCCCGAGATCAAATGGAATGAAGAGCCGAAGAAGGCTGCAATAACAGCCGGTACTATTGCCGAATAAAGTCCATACTCCGGAGGCAGTCCGGCAATGATCGCGAAAGCGACACCTTGTGGAAGCACTATTACTGCGCCAGTAATCCCTGCTATGATGTCGGCTCGTGTTGTCCGGCGGTTGACCATAGGCCACCAGCGAAGGAATGGGAATATACGTTCGAGTGGAATGCCAATAAAAGTAGGCCTGTCGCGATTATAATCAGACATATTGGTTTATTATAGCACCTCGAATCCCAAAGCTGCATCTCCACTTTACAGTTGCCTATAATAAACGGTTTAAAAATTGATCGTATACAAGGGATATAAAGATAATCGCAATGACGCCCTTTGCTATGGAAGGCACCGTGAATGAATTAAGCCACTGGCACAGACCTCTGTATGCCTAAATCGATCCAATTGCACGATTTATCAGTGCTGGTCGGCAGACTCCTTGACGAGGGCGGTTAGTATGCAGTTTGTAGTACAATAATACGAAGTCGAGTTACTATTGGAGCTGTTTATAATGACGGGGACAAAAAGAATATTGTGCGCCGATGACGAACCGGCCAACCTGAAACTGCTCGAAGCAGTGTTGGTGCCTAGAGGCTATGAAATTGTTAAGGCTAACAATGGCCTGGAAGCTCTGGGGCGGATAACTGAGCAGACGATAGACTTAGTGCTACTGGACGTGATGATGCCTGAAATGAACGGCTTCGAGGTTTGCAGAACTATAAAGAACAACGAGCATTACCGCAATATCCCGGTTATTATGATTACGGCTCTCACCTCTAAGAAGGACCGAATAAAGGGAATTGAGGCCGGGGCTGAGGACTTCATCTCGAAACCTTTCGATCAGGCCGAAGTCGTGGCGAGGATCAAGATGCTGCTTTGGATGAAGGAGTTGAACGACCGCTTGAATTCAGCCTATTCAAATATAAACAATCTGGTCTCATTCGGAGAGAGCATTGTGAAGGTTTTCAATCCTCTTACATTCGATTTCATGTCAAAGATCGACAGCATAGTCGAGCAGATTATTCGGAAAAACCCCGAGACTGGGGACAAGCCGCAAGTTGTTATAGTCGGTCTGTTCGACGAGCGGTTCGGTGTCTGGCAATGGCATCGGTATGAATTTAATCTGATCGGAATGAATAGATTCGAGCTGTGCGGGGACATCCTGGGTAATTTAGAGCTGCCTGGGAATGGTGACTCGGCAACTATTATCTGCAATGCGGACGATATATCGCGACCTGAGATGTTCTCTTATAGCGAGGTCATCGATTCTCTCGAGATAGCCGCAACCAATATGGTCCTTCATATGACCCACGATTTCTGTATACTTGCCATGAATTATGGAAGAGACATCACTTCCCATGATGCGGCGGTCCTTAAAAGCTTGGTTATGCAGGTCCTGTTCTTAAAGTCTCTTTCCAGACAGGTAAAAGAGACTGAAGAAGCTTTTGAATACACAGTACATGCTTTGGCGCGCGCATCTGAAATGAATGACGAGGATACTGGTAATCATATCCTGAGGGTAGGGGAGTATAGCGCTGCGATTGCCAGACGGCTTCAGATGCCAGAGAATTTTATACAGGCAATCCGGTTTCAGGCTCAGATGCATGATGTTGGCAAGATCCATACGCCTCCGCATGTCCTGAAGAAACCCGGGAAACTCACTCTTGAAGAATGGGATGAGATGAAAAAGCATACAATCTACGGGCAGATAATCATCGGCGAGCATCACAGGCTTGGGATGGCTGGCAATATAGCGATTTCGCACCATGAGAGGTGGGATGGGAGCGGTTATCCTTATGGGTTGAAAGGAGAGCAGATACCTATAGAAGGCAGAATAGTCACTATTGCGGACCAATATGACGCGCTTCGGAATGAGCGGGCATACAAACCTTCGTTCGACCACGAAACATCATGGAGAATCATTAGCGAAGGAGATGGTAGAACTATGCCCCATCACTTCGATCCCCGTGTACTCCAGGTATTCAGAGACGTCGCATCGCAGTTTGAGGAAATATATGAAAAATTGAAGGGATGATCGATATTATCCAGTTAGTTGCGCAGCCTCTGTCAGTAACCGGCCAACGTCCAAAGGTGGAAAAGTCAGAGACGCTGAGCATCGAAGAGGGCGGAAGATAGGGCAACACATGAGGAAAAACTGCTGCTCGGTAACAAGCCGGGTAAGCGGTACATCTGTAAGCACAGCAGAACCTAAAATGGCGGCATCTGGCAGGGTTGTTTCTTGTGGCGGCCGCACCCGTGGCCGGGCGGGTCATCCTCAGACGTAGGGAGGATAAAGCGTTAGACCGCGAAAATGTCCGCTGCGAGGTGGAAATCATTCCATCTCCAGAGGCCTTGAGGAAGAGTCAACCTCCACAAGCGCAGGGACAAACCACCACAGGTGAGGAGGCTACTGTAGAATCCGAAGCAGGTAAGCGTTACCAGAATCTCAGATGCTGCCGGATGAGTTAGGTGAAACTTGCGAGTATCTTCAACGTACCGTAGATGCTGTATGATCCAGAATCTAGCCGCCTGTGCAAAAGCTCCAAGATCAGAACCTGAGTTGTCTTCCAGGGATGCCTGCGATTTTCAATCGGGGGAGGAAGTCACTACGCAAGGACTCTAATACTGGTCTTTAGGTTTGCTTTGCATCTTGTATTATCAGGTTGTTTGGATACGATGGATGGCGTTGGCAAGCTTCGCGAACTCATCCATGCTCAGCGTTTCGGCCCTTCTAATCGGATCTATCCCGCTATCGATTAGGATGTCCTTGATATTTGGCATGAACAGTTTCAGTGCGTTGGAAAGCGTTTTTCTGCGCTGAGAGAACCCAGCCCTGATGAGCTTGAAAAATAGGGCCTCATTGGCAACAATAACCTTCGGCGTACTTCTAATTACCATGTGAATAATTGCTGAATCTACCTTCGGTGCTGGCCTGAAGGCGCCCGCCGGAATAATGAACTTTATCTCGGCATCTGCGTGGTACTGCAATGCCAGAGAGAGTATGCCATAATCCTTGGTGCCCGGATTCGCTACAATTCTTTGAGCAACCTCCTTCTGGATCGTAAGGGTCATCGATACAAGGTTACTCCTGGCCTCGATCAGTTTGAAGATTATAGGGGTTGTTATGTAATAGGGAATATTGGCGACCACTTTGAAAGATCCGAGTTCATCGTAACGATATTTGAGTGCATCACCGAGGACGAGCTCGACATTCTCACGGCCGGTCAATTCATCCTGTAATTTTATATATAAATCGCTATCTAGTTCTATCGCCAGGACTCTCTGAGAAACTTTAGAGAGCATAAGTGTTAGTCTGCCAGGACCAGGGCCGATCTCGACAACTGTGTCGTCAGGACCGATGCCCGCCGCTTCGATAATCCGTCCCAGGATTGCGGGATCGAAGAGAAAATTCTGACCGAGAGATTTTTTTGCCATGGTTCAATACTACCTTGTTACCGAATAAGACTTAACATTGATCCTGACAATATAGTTCCTGAGCTGTATCTTCACCTTCGACTGGTACCACGATAAGGGGGAGATGTCGGCTGTTTCCTTGCTGTCTTGCGGCGCAATGCGCGATGGAGTGTCGTAAGAAATGGAAAGAGTATCCCCGGTTTCAAGCTCGATAGTCTGCTCTAGGGGCAAAAGACTCTCCTTGCTCACGATAACTTTCTTGTACCCATTCCTCAGTTCATATGTGTCCGCCGTCTCTGACACTGCGTAATCTGTTATATTCCACCAGAAGAGGCTGCTCTTTAGACCCTCAACGAGGATGAGACTCTTGTTTTTATCGAGTTTCGGCTTGCTTTTGATCTTGCCGTTCTCCTCATAGACTTCGCCCTGAAGAAACCCTAGGTAGTAGATTCTGAGTGAAAGTTTGTCGGGCGATACAGACAGTGAGGCGTCTCCGCTCATGATCGTGTCGTTTTTTTCGTATTCGAGTCCAACGACTGTACTAATCGAGGATATCTTGCGATATTGGGAGAGCGCATCATCGAGCTTAATCCCTCTGTATGATGGCTTTTCTTCGAGCTTTGGTGCGGCACATGAGACCATGAAAAGAAGACAGAATAACAGCAAAAGCGTTGTTTGGGCGAGGCAGCGACTAACTCTTACTGAATTATTATATCCCGATATTTTCAATTGCTTCATCTAAATTCCTCACTCCTGAAATGGTCAATCCAAAACTGTCTTTCAACCTCTCCGCATTGCCTGCGGGCACGATAGCCCTTTTGAATCCGACCTTGGCCGCCTCTTTTATCCGCGCCTCACCCTGGGCAACTGCCCTAACTTCGCCAGATAGACCGACTTCACCGAAGACGAAGGTTTGCGGATCTAGCGTCAATTCTCTAAAGGACGAAACCATGGCAGCGATGATTCCGAGGTCCGCTGCCGGTTCGACTACTTTCAGCCCGCCGACGATGTTGATGAAAACATCCATCCCACCAAGATGGATGCCGCCTTTTTTTTCGAGGACTGCAATAAGAAGGTTCAGCCTGTTAAAGTCAATGCCCATGCTTGTCCTACGAGGCATGCCGAAGGTGGTAGGAGAAACCAGGGCCTGTAATTCTACAAGTAGCGGCCGGGTCCCCTCGATGCTCGCTATTACTATAGAACCGGAGGTGTTGAGTGGCCTTTCGGAAAGAAAAAGCTCGCTGGGATTGCTGATCTCTTTAAGGCCTGAGTCGGTCATTTCGAAGACTCCTATTTCATTAGTTGACCCAAAACGGTTTTTGACAGTTCTCAAGATGCGGAAAGGATGACCCCTGTCGCCTTCGAAATAAAGCACTGTATCTACAAGGTGCTCCAGAACGCGTGGTCCTGCGATTGCCCCTTCCTTCGTTACATGGCCTATGAGAAAAACCGGCGTTGCAGATCTTTTGGCATAAAACATCATCTTGGCAGCTGACTCTCGTATCTGTCCCACGGACCCAGGAGCCGAGGTCATCTCCTCGGTATAAACAGTTTGTATTGAATCGACAACGATGGCTGCAGGTTTTAGCTTGTCGGCCGCACTCAGTATGTGCTCTACAACTGTTTCCGGCAGCAGCATGATTTTGTCAGAATCTATGGACAGTCTTTCAGCCCGCAACTTTATCTGTTCAGGCGACTCTTCGCCGGAGACATAAAGGACTGTCCCTGTTCGAGATGCTATATGGGATATTGCCTGTAATATTATGGTGGATTTCCCGATGCCGGGGTCTCCGCCGATCAGGATTACGGCACCTTTGACTAGTCCCCCGCCAAGCACCCTGTCAAGTTCTGCGATGCCGACTGGGACGCGTTTCTCACTCCCGCCGGTCACAGAACTTAGTGGTATCGGTCCAAAGTTGCCGTCTGAAAATGATTTGAGGGATTTGGGAGACTGCCTTTCTTCAGAAAAGCTGTTCCAAGCCCCGCAGTCCGGACATTTGCCGAGCCACTTAGGACTGCTGTACCCGCAGGATTGGCACTGAAAGACAGTCTTGGCCTTAGACATCGAGGAGTTTCATCCCCTTGCCGACAGAGTGTGCCTTGAGTATCGCTTCGTGCATGAAAGCATTAGCTCTTTCCGCTGCGTGAACTACTGTAGATTGCCTAGCAAGATATGCTGTAACAGCCGCCGAGAAGGCACATCCAGTGCCGTGAAATTCTCCGGGGGTTTTTTTATTCCTCAATTTGTAAAACTTGCCGCCATACAGTATCAGATCGAGGGTTTCCTGTTCGAGATGGCCGCCTGTGATAATGATGGCTTCAGGTCCTGTATTTTTAAGCATTAATGCTGCCTCTTCCATGCTCTTCTCGTCTATTACGCTGATACCTGTAAGTGCAGAAGCCTCGTAAATGTTAGGAGTAATGACCTTTGCAAGCGGGAAAAGTTCAGCTCTGATAAGATCGAGAGCACCATCTTCCAGGAGAGGTCTGCCCGATGAAGATACAGTGACTGGATCTATGACCAGGTTTTCAAGTTCGAAGCCTTTGATGATTCTTGCAACCACCCTTACGGCATTCTTTGAATGGAGCATGCCTGTTTTTAAGGCATCCGGGCGAACGTCATTGAGCAGAGAGACAAGTTGAGCCTCGATGAAAGACGCCTCTATCCCATATATAGAGTCAACGCCTGTCGTATTTTGAGCTGTGAGAGCCGTTGCTACTGAAAGTCCGTGAACGCCGAGGCGGCCGAATACCCTGATGTCGGCCTGAAGGCCAGCCCCTCCGGTAGGATCGGAGCCTGCTATAGTGAGTGCTGTCTTCATATGCGTTATTATAGCAATCAGTATGTAATGTTGACAAATATTATCTATTTCGATTATCTTACTAGACTTGTAGCGATATTTTCGATTGCGCATTTTGAGTATATTTAGGAAGGTGAGATACGATGAAGACGACGAAGTTCGCAAAAAAAGAGGAAATCCAGAGGAAATGGTTCCTCGTTGACGCGAAAGATGTTGTGCTGGGCAGGATGGCTACCAGGATTGCTGATTACCTCAGGGGTAAGAACAAGGCTATTTTTACGCCTAATGTCGATACTGGGGATTTTGTGATCGTCATCAATGCTGATAAGGTAAAGGTTACCGGCAACAAACTGGAAGATAAAAAATATTATCACCACACCGGGTACATAGGTCATATCAAAGAGGAAAGCCTCAAGGAGCGCCTAGGTGCAACCCCGGACCGGGTGATTAAAGATGCGGTTTGGGGAATGCTCCCTAAAAACAGGCTCGGAAGGGCGATGCTTAAGAAACTCAAAGTTTATGCAGGAGCTGATCACGGACATGCCGCTCAGAAACCCGAACTTATCCAAATTTACAAATAAGGAGTAAGATAAGAAATGGCTGCCATTACTTACAATGCAACAGGACGAAGAAAGAGATCGATCGCTAGCGTAGTTATGACTCCAGGGACGGGTCGGATTATCGTAAACGATAAAGATGTGGATACGTATTTTCCCAGAGAGACCTTACGGATGATCATAAGGCAGCCCCTGCAGGTCACCGGCACCGTTGGCAAGTATGATGTGAAGGCAAATGTGCTGGGCGGTGGATTAAGTGGACAGGCAGGAGCACTGAGACATGGCATAGCGCGCGCTCTCGTAGTCCTCGATTCAGACTTGAAGACAAAGCTGAAGAAAGAAGGCCTGATGACCAGAGACCCTAGAGAGGTGGAGAGAAAGAAGTTCGGTCAGAAAGGCGCAAGAGCGAGATTCCAATTCTCGAAAAGGTAATAATTCGGAGAATAGGTCAAATAGGACACATAGAATGTATAAAAAAGGCCCGTTCCCGACGGGCCTTTTTTTGTGGTTCAGGCGCCAGACATGGTGTAAAATGTGTAATATTCTATTTTTACGACTGAAAGGCGGATACATATGGTAAGGGTGGCGATTTGCGGTGGAAGTGGATATACGGGATCAGAGCTGATAAGAATACTGTCTCAGCATCCAGGAGTGGAATTGACGGCTGTCACATCTGAAAAGTCAGCAGGGAAAAGGGTTACAGACCTTTTCCCTCATCTGGTCAAATATAGAGGCTTGGTCTATGAGCCGATGGAAAAGGACCGGATTCTCCCTCGGGCAGACATCTTTTTTATGGCACTGCCTCATGCAGCGTCGCAAGAGGCAGTTAACTTTTTCTATCAGAAAGGCAAAAGGGTAGTTGATCTGTCGGCTGACTTCCGACTATCTAACCGGTTGGTCTACGAGGAGTGGTACAAAACGCCGCATCATTTTCCGAATACTCTAAAAAAGGCTGTTTACGGACTTCCCGAGCTCTACAGGAAGGAGATAAAAAGGGCGCGTCTTATTGCCAATCCCGGATGCTATCCGACAAGCGCAATACTAGCTCTCAATCCAGCTTTGAAAGAAGGCATTATTGATCCGGAGAGTATTATCGTAGATTCTAAATCAGGCACCTCAGGTGCCGGAAGAAAAGCGGATGTCGCCGTGTCGTTTTGTGAGGTCAACGAAGGCTTCAAGGCATATGGGGTTGGTGTACACAGGCATACGCCTGAGATTGAGCAAGTATTATCCGCAACCGCCGGTAAGACAATAGTGATAGACTTTACTCCACATCTCGTTCCAATGGACAGGGGGATTGTCACAACCGCTTATGCCAAACTGACTAAAAAGATCAGCACCGGCAAGGTCATTGCATTGTATAACAAAAAGTATTTAAAAGAACCATTTGTAGAGGTGCTTGAAGAGGGATTTTATCCCAACGCTAAACACGTCAGGGGGAGCAATTATTGTTTCATCGGGATCAAGGTCAACGAAAGGACGAATACACTGATAATGGTCTCAACAATCGATAATCTTGTAAAGGGTGCGTCGGGACAAGCGGTGCAGAACATGAATATCATGATTGGCGTTGAGGAAACTACTGCATTGGAGGGTTTGGGATTATGCCCGTAGATAAAAAATTAGTTGCAGTACCCAAGGGATTTCTTTTTTCTGTCATTGAGGCGGCGATAAAGAAGCCCGGGAGAAAAGACCTTGCCCTGATCTATTCGGAGAATGAGGCGGTCATGGCTGGCATGTTCACCACTAACAGTGTCAAAGCCGCACCAGTGAAACTCGATATGAAACTCATCAAGAAGGGCACGGGACATGCCGTAATCGTAAACAGCGGAAACGCTAATGCCTGTACCGGAGCACAGGGAATGAAGGATGCCGTTGAGATGGGCAAACTCGTGGCTCTTGCTGGGGGCTTAAAGGCCGATGACGTATATGTCAGTTCCACAGGCGTTATCGGCACTCCAATGCCCATGGAAAGGATTAGGTCGAAGGTGCCGGAGCTTGTTGAAACTCTTGGAACAGCTGCAATTGACGATGTGGCTGTTGCCATTATGACTACGGATACCTTTCCCAAGATGGTTGCCGTGAAAAAAAAGATTGCCAACAAGATGATTACCATCACAGGCATCTGTAAAGGCGCCGGCATGATCCAGCCCAATATGGCGACCATGCTTGCATTTATAGTGACTGACGCGGACATCCTGAAATCGGCGCTGGACGCAGCCTTGCGGCAGGCGGTCGGCAGGTCGTTCAACAGGATAACTATAGACGGAGACATGTCTACTAACGATACCGTCATGATAATGGCAAACGGCATGGCCGGTAACGAACGGATCAAGGTGAAATCAAAAGGATACGAGGTGTTTGCTAGAGCTTTGTCTGAGCTTACTTATGAACTTAGTGAAATGATTGTCAGAGACGGTGAGGGCGCCACAAAGTTGGTTGAGGTGGAGGTCAGGCATGCCAATAGCGATAAGGATGCCGAGAAGGGAGCTTTCGCCATCGCAAACTCTTTGCTTGTAAAGACCGCAATATACGGCAATGATGCCAACTGGGGCCGGGTTATGGCAGCACTCGGATATTCGGGTATTGTGCTTAAGGAAGAAAAGACGGACATCTATTTGAATGGCCTTCTTGTTGCTAGGAAGGGTGTGACAACCGGTATTGATAAAGAGGCAAATGACAGGTTGAGGGTCAGGAGGATCAATATCGTTGCCGACCTTCACCTAGGCAAGGGCAATGCAAAGGTTCTGACCTGTGATCTGACCGAAGGATACGTGAAGATTAACGCAGAATATCGGACCTGAGACATCTCCGGAATTGCAACAACTAACGGGACTCTTGAACTTACGGAGTCGCAAGTTGTGTCTATTTTCACAATGCAGGTGCTGCGAATTTATGCTAGGCACCTGAAAGGGTCTCGACAGAAGTTGCGATTTTCAGGCCTAATCAGTCAATAAAGCTGATTCCGACATCATTCCGTTCGTGATATCAGACAGTATGGGGCATTTCTTGGACTATTCTCGCCACTCATTCGTGTTCTTTCCTGCAACCTGTTCCAATTTATTCAAGCCACGTATTCAGGGGTATCCTGCCAACCCAACAGTGGGAAGTATCGGCTGTGGTCCGAAACATGTGCATGGTGATATATACACCCTGTAACAGGTATTTATCCGCATCTATGAGAAATGAGATGTTCACCAAGACTAATCCGCGCAATGCAATGCATGGCGCACGGGTGGGACAGAGCGCGGCTGAAGAGTATTCTTATTGATGCAGCTCATTTTTGGGGAAGAGCTTTAATCCCTTACCTAATTACACTCTACACCAGGCCTATGCGCTAAGCTCATAAAGATATTCGTGGCATGCAAATATTTGCTATCTCCTCCTGTGTCATGGTGTGACCTCTCGCCTGATTGGGTGGCAGTAATGAATTAGAATTAGCGCAGATTGACCAGAAATGGTGGCAGCTTTGCAGCGGATATCATGGCAGATTTCGTCGGAATACGCATCACTCCAGGTTTTCAGTTCCTCTTGTCGTCTATCTTTACCGCATTCACGACACTGTTGAGCATTACAGTCAGTAAGGAATCCTGTATTTCCTCAAACTGTAGCGATGGTAAGCGTAAGTGCTGCAATAAAAATAGAGTAATATTTAGCAATATTTTGGGTTATAGTGATGTTATAATACATGGCGAATTTATAAGGGATTATTCTTTTCGTCGAGTTTAATGATGACCGGGGTGAAACTCTTCATCATTTCCTGGTTGTCGATCCAGCAGTATGAAAAGATGATAATTCTATCTCCAACTGCACCCTTACGGGCAGTTGGGCCATTGAGACAGAATTCCCGTGAACCGGGTTTGCCCGGTATGACGTATGTCTCAAAACGCTCGCCATTGTTCATATTGCTTATCATTACTTGCTCATAGGGTAGTATCCCGGCCAGAGTCATAAACTCGCTGTCTATTGTTATACTGCCTTCGTAGGCCAGATTCGACTCTGTCACGGTTGCGAGATGGATCTTAGATCTTAAAAAACAGCGAAACATACTTCGATCTCCTTTATTGTATTAAATTGTATGAAACCCTCGTGAAAGAGCCACGATTTACTCTATGGAACTGCCGCCACAGGCCGTCACTACATCAATAATGTGTCATTCGATTATTTTGGGGATACGGTAAAACTTCTCCGCTGCGTCCGGTGCATTTTTCAGTGCATCTTGGAGAGAGAGAGAGACCCCCAAAATATCGTCAGCCATTATATTATTTAACGGTATGATATGAGAAGTGGACTCAATTGCTGAAGTGTCAAGATTGCTTAATTGTTCAACATAATCTATAATCTTGCTGAGTTGCAGTGCATACAGTTCCGTCTCCTCTTCGGAAAGGGCAAGACGCGATAGTTGAGCGATATGTCTCACTTCATCAAGTGACAACTTCATATCAGATTCTTTCGAGATTGGCCAGTTTAGCTGCGAGACGCTTTAACCCGATGCCGGGGAAATTGACAGTCACTTTGGCTTCCTCTCCTTCACCGCAGCAGTCCCTTACTATGCCGACCCCCCACGCTGGATGCTTCACCCTCGATCCAACAATAAAAGAAGGTGACTTTTTTGCGGAAGGATGTAGAACCGTTGAAACAACTGCTTTTTCCTTCTGCTGGGAACGTTCCACCCAGGTGCAGCAGTCTTTTGGCATGTCGGCAAGGAATCGAGAAGGTTCCTGCTCCTGTATCTTGGAATAAACCCTTCTCCTCTTGACGCTGCTTAAAGAGAGTATCTGTTTAGCGCGGGTCATCCCGACATAGAGAAGGCGTCGCTCCTCCTGCATTTCGGCTGCATTGTCGAAGGCCTTGAAATAAGGGAGAATGCCTTCTTCAAGGCCGATGATGAAGACCACTGGGAATTCCATGCCTTTAGTGTTGTGCAACGGCATAAGTGTGACCGCACGGGCAGGCGGTGCTTCATCGGAAGCAGATGCTAGCGATACGCGGTCGATGAAGTCACGTGACACTATATTTTCAGCAGAAGAAGCGAAATCAAGTATTGAATGGATCCGCTCCTCTTCTAGTTCATCGAGATAGCCTGTCTTTTCTACAATATCCTTGATCATATCGGCAGCGCTCCTATAGGAATGCGACGAAAAATCTTCAATGGTCTTCACAAAGTCTGTAAGCTTGTCCTTGAAGGACACAGCAACACCATTTGTCTGGAGCATCGATTTCAATGTTTTAAACAGGCTCAATGAGTTTTTCTTTGCTTCCTGTTCGATCTTGGAGATGGTAGTAGATCCAATCCCCCTGGGCGGGCTGTTGATGATTCTCCGCATGCTGACGTTATCGTTGTTGTTGAGGGCCAGCCGCATATAGGAGATGATGTCTTTAACCTCCTTCCGGTGATAAAAGCTAGTGCTGCCGACCACTTGATAGGGGATGTTCTCCTCCCTCAAGGCATCTTCTAGGTTTTTAGTCTGTAGGTTGATCCGGTATGAAACGGCAAAGTTGTTATATTCGTAATTGCTCTTAAGGTAGAGGTCCTTTATCATGCGGGAGACATATTTGGCTTCATCCTCTTCCGTACCTAGAGTGCAGTACAAGACCTTTTCCCCACATAAATTGTCGGTTTGGAGGTGCTTGGGGTTCCGCTGGATATTCTTGGCGATAACGGACGAGGAGACTTTCAAGATGTTGTCGGTCGAGCGATAATTTTTATCCAGTTTGATGATCTTTGCGCCGGGGAACTCTTTCGCAAAATTCAGGATATTGCCGATATCAGAACCCTTGGACTTATAGATACTTTGATCATCGTCTCCTGCGACGCATATGTTTTGCTGCTTTCCGGCAAGTTGACGCAGAAGATGAAACTGAGCGCGGTTGGTGTCCTGGAATTCGTCGACCAAAATAGACGGAAACATCTCTTGGTACTTATGCAGCACTTTAGGGTTTTCATCGAATAACTTGACTGTCAACATTACAAGATCATCATAATCGAGCGAATTTGAACGCCGCAGTTCATCCTGGTATCTTAAATAAACCCTGCCAAGCTTTTCATCGAAGCTGAAGCCGTCTCCCTGCGATAAGAAATCCTCAGGGCCGATCAGCGAGGTCTTCAGTATGCTTATCCGAGAAGCGACGCCTTTGTAAAGGGCCTCGTAAATATTGAATTCTTTCAGTATGTGTCTGATGAGAGAACTCTGATCATCTTCATCGTAGATAACGAAGTCAGGCTTGAAGCCGACAGCCTTTATCTCTTTTCTAAGTATCTTGTTGCACTGGGAATGGAACGTACCGATCCAGTTCTGTCTGTGGTCGCAGTCCAAGCATTTTGAGATGTTATCTTTCATCTCCTCTCCGGTCCTGTTGGTCAGCGTAACCGTGAAAATAGATGAAGGCGATAGTTTTTTCTTCTTGACAAGGTTGGAAAATCTGCAGGTGATAATGCGCGTCTTACCACTTCCCGCGCCAGCCAGTATAAGCAGGGGACCATGAGTATGAAGAACGGCTTCTCTTTGCTGGGGATTAAGATCCTCTAATAAAACGTCTTTAGCCATTTTCGTCTCCTTCAATTATACCATACAGGACCTTATAAAAGGACAGTGTCGACTTTCAAAAAATTGAAAAATCACGCAAATGCTACTCCACAGTAACGCTCTTGGCAAGGTTTCTCGGTTGATCGACATCACAGCCTCTAAGTACTGCGATATGATAGGCGAGAAGCTGAAGTGGAATAGTGAAGATAATGGTGTTGAGGTAACTATTGCTTCCCTGCATGATAATTGAGTAACGTGACAACTTGGTGATAGCTTCATGGCCTGTTGTAGCCAGGGTGAACAGGATGCCGCCCCTGCTGTTTACCTCCTCCATGTTTGACAGGACCTTTTCAAAGAGGTGACCTGACGGAGCAAGGACAACGACTGGGAGATCCTCATCAATAAGAGCGATAGGCCCGTGCTTCATTTCACCGGCCGGATATCCCTCCGCATGAATGTATGATATCTCTTTCAGTTTCAATGCCCCTTCTAAGGCTATCGGATACTGAATGCCCCTGCCTAGATAGAGAAAGTCCTTTGCCTTGAAAAGTTCCTTGGATATGGAGTATATTTCGCCGTCGAGTTCGAGTGCCGCCTCGATGCTTCCCGGAAGACGTAGTAAGTCGTCGATAAGGGTTGTTGCTGTCTCTGCATTAATAGTGCCCCTGTTTTGCGCGGCGGCGACGGCAAACAGATATAGGGCCACTATTTGGGCCGAAAAGGACTTCGTTGACGCAACGCCGATTTCCGGCCCTGAATGAGTGTAGAATACGTAGTCTGCCTCTCTGGAAGCAGTGCTACCTATAACATTGCAGATGGTCAGTGCAGATGCCCCGAGTCTTCTAGCTTCTCGCATAGCAGCAAGAGTATCAGCGGTCTCGCCTGATTGAGTAATTGCAATGAACAGGGTCCGTTTTCCCATAATCGGTTTGCGGTATCTGAATTCCGAGGCGATATCGACATCCACCGGGATTCTGGCGAGCTCCTCGATTATGTATTTACCGACAATGGCAGCATGGTATGAGGTCCCACAGGCAACGATAAATATTTTATCGATCTTACTGAGGGATTCAGCGCTTAGACCGAATTCTTCGAGAGCGACCTCACCTTTCTCTGGGAATACCCTTCCTCTGATAGTATCTGCAACGCATCTCGGCTGCTCATTTATCTCCTTCAGCATGAAATGGCGGTAACCGCCTTTTTCGGCCATGGAAGGGCTCCAAGTTATCGTTACGACATTTTTTTCGACAGGTTTGCCTTCGAAATCTGTTATGATGACCCCGTCCCGGTGCATGATGGCCATTTCATTATTATCAAGGAAGATTACCTTCCGTGAATAGCTGATGAATGCAGGCACATCAGAGGCCAGAAAATATTCGTTCTCTCCGAGACCCAGAACAAGAGGGCTCTCCTTCCTTACCGCGACGATCTTATTCGGCTCTCTTTTATCGATGACGGCAAAAGCATAGGCACCGTGGACTTCTTTCAGTGCGGCCCTCACCGCATCTTCAAGGGGCAGGTTGGAAGCGTACTTGTTGACTAGATGACAGAGTACCTCGGTGTCTGTCTGGGACTTGAAGACGAATCCTTCGGACTGGAGTTTATGCTTAAGTTCGACGTAGTTCTCTATTATGCCGTTGTGGACCAGCACGATACCGTCGGATCTGTGGGGATGGGCGTTTTCATCAGACGGCTTCCCATGAGTGGCCCAACGAGTATGGCCAATGGCGGCTGTGCTCTCGATTTTCTCAGCATCGACGATAGAGTCGAGCTGCTGAATCTTGCCTTTACAGCGTTTGACATGTATATCGCCGTCAGCGAAGTAAGCGACACCGGCAGAGTCGTATCCCCTGTATTCTAGCCTCTTAAGTCCCTCCATCACTATGGGAACGGCTTTTCTGTTGCCAATGTATCCGATAATGCCACACATTTCTGTCTCCTCCTGCCGATTAATGATCTACTTAGTAGTCATTACGTTGGTTTGCGCTGATCTTTCTTTGTGGGCCTTATCGCTGCCCAGTCTCCGATGTTTTTCTGGGATGTCCGAGAAATAGCAAGTGCCCTTGGCGGAACATCTTTGGTGATAGTCGAACCGGCGCCAACATAAGCACCCTTACCTACCTTAACGGGAGCGACTAGCTGCGTATCACTTCCGATGAAAGCTTCTTCTTCTATGACTGTCTTGTATTTGGTAACTCCATCGTAATTACAGGTTATCGTCCCAGCGCCGATATTTACATTTTCGCCGATCTCGGCATCCCCTAGGTAGCTGAGGTGAGAAGCTTTGGTACCGTCTCCAATGACCGACTTTTTGATCTCGACAAAGTTACCGATCTTTGCAGAAATCCCTATTATGGAGCCAGGCCTGAGATGGGCAAAGGGACCTATCATCGCGCGGTCTTTTATGTTCGAGGATTCGATAACGGATGAATCCTTAATGATGACATTATCCCCGATCGTACTGTCAATAATGCGCGTATTGGGATAAATATTGCAGTTGCTGCCGATCACGCTTTTCCCTTCGATGATGACATTGGGATATATGATCGTATCCACGCCAATCGAGACATCCGGATCGATTATTACGGATTTAGGATTGACGAACGATACCCCTCTGTCGAGCCATTTGGAAACAATCTTGTCTCTCAAATACAGTCCAGCCATGCAAAGTTCTCTTCTTGTGTTTATACCTGTCAACTCGGTTTCGTCTCCAAGCATATGTGAACCAACACAATATCCCTTGCGGGCTGCTATGCCTACTATGTCGGTCAGGTAATACTCTCCCTTTCGGAGGTTCAGCTTGATCTCTCTCAGCAGGGTGAGGATTGAAGATTCTATGGCATAGATGCCGCTATTGACTTCCGAGATTTTCTTCTGTACAGAATCTGCATCCCTGTCTTCGACAATGGAGGTCACATTTTGTCCTTCTCTAACGATCCTGCCATAGGCATGATTACCTTGTGCTACAAAAGAGAGTATCGAAAGTGATTCCCTCTTGTGCTTATGCACTTTAAGCAAATGCTGCAGGGTCAGAGGGTTTATCAGTGGGGTATCACCGCTCAAGATCAGGACTGTCCCTCCACCCTTTTTCAATCCCCCAAGTTTCCTGCGCGCTGCCTTAAGAGCGTCTGCTGTTCCCTTAGGCTCCTTCTGGACCGCAAAGGTTACCTTCTCGTCCCTGAGCGCTTCCTGTATGCCGTTGCTTTCCGGGCTGACAACAACTACAATCTGTTCTGGGGTTAAGGCCTTGGCAGCCTCGACAACATGGCGGATAATCGGCTTGCCGTTTATAGGGTGCAGCACCTTAGTCGTCGATGATTTCATCCTCGTGCCGAGGCCTGCAGCAAGTATTACGGTATAGAGGCCCATTATTACGCTCCCTCCGTTGCAGCTTTGATGAGTGACGGTGTTGCAAGACCTCCCGACAGAACTATGCGGATACCTTCTTCAATCGGGATGTTGGTAAAGATTATGCTTCTATCATCAAAAAGCACTATCTCACCCATGTAAAGGTTGTTAGTCGGGATATAGACCGCTTTCAGCTTTAAATCCTCCTTCTTTTCGTTTCGGACCGTGCATTCTTTGGTTAGAAAGCCGAATGCATAACAGCCGGATCGAGGATATTCAGCGATTACAAACTGGCTGAAGGACCCCTTGCTGTCAGGTGAAAAGGCATCGATAAGCTGCTTCAGAGATGTATATACGCTCTTAAATACCGGGATGTTCAGAAAAATATATTCTACTAGGTTGAGTACCCTTTTGCCGAAAACATTAGTAGATATTATTCCGACCAGAAAAATGATACCCACAGCAGTAAGAAAGCCGAGGCCTGCTATATGTATGCCGAGAAACATATCGAAGAACTGACCCAGGATCCCGTCTATGAATTTAAAGAGGCTGGCGATAACAACGATCGTGAGCGTAACGGGAACGGTAATTACGAGTCCGGCAAGAAATTTACGCTTGAATGTAATACGTATCGGATCAAACATATATATTAACTATTTTCCACCGTTACGACTGAAACTGTCAAGAGCTTTAGGTTGCAATATATCACGACTTGAGTGCGTCATCTGCAACATCAAAATTAGCATAAACGTTCTGAATGTCGTCATGGTCTTCTAGTGCATCGATTAGCCTAATCATTTGCTCTGCGGGTTGGCCTTCGAGGGGTACATAATTTTTCGGGAGCATTGTGACCTCCGCGAGAGATATGTCTATATTATGTTTGGCAATCGCGCTCTTGACCGCCTCGAGATTTTCTGGAGCAGTGATGATCTCATAGTTGTCTTCTTTCAGGTCGTTTTTCATATCTTCTGCGCCTGCATCGAGGGCTATGGACATAAGCGTGTCTTCATCAACTTTGCTCTTATCTACAAGTATGTAACCTCTGTTGTCGAATATCCACGAAACACAGCCGGATTCGCCGAGGTTGCCGCCATTTTTCGAGAGTATGTGGCGTATTTCGGAAACGGTCCTGTTTTTGTTGTCAGTCAGGACGTCCATTAGGACCGCTGCGCCCCCCGGGCCATATCCCTCATAGATCACTTCCTCATAGTTGACACCCGGTAGTTCTCCGGTGCCTTTCATTATTGCCTTTTTAATATTATCAGAAGGCATATTTACTTCTTTTGCCTTGTCTATGGCGAGACGCAGCCGCGGATTCCCGTCAGGGTCGCCGCCAGAACGCGCTGCTACGGTAATTTCTTTGACTATTTTTGTAAAAGCCTTGCCTTTTTTGGCATCAGTATTTGCCTTTTTATGTTTTATCTGTGACCACTTGGAATGTCCTGACATGAAGACCTCCGCTATCTATGATTGAAACTGATTAATCTTATTTGTTATCGGTGTCTACATCGATAAAAGATGAAGCAAAATGCGCAAAAAACGTAACAATTATAATAATAGTGTTGCATCTAATCTGTCAATGATAGGAATTTAGTAATGGAGGGGAATTTAGTAACGTCATGGACGGCTTTTACAATCCTGCATCTTTGAGTGCATCTTTGCATGGGCACGAACGAATTTCCGGTACTGCTGGAATAAAAGCCTCGAGCAGTTTTTTTACAAGGTCTGTCGAATGTCGCATTTCGTCTACGACCTCTGTAGCTGTTAGTTTATGCGGCGAAATTCCAGCAGCATAATTCGTGACAACTGAGATTCCCAGCATGCAAATCTCGAGTTCCCTAGCGAGTGCAGTCTCTGGCATCGCCGTCATCCCAACAATGTCTGCTCCGTTTTGAGAGAAATAACGGATCTCAGAGGCTGTTTCCAGGCGCGGTCCGTTTACACATATGTAAGTCGCCGTGTCTTGCAGGGGTAAGGAGATTGCCGCAGCGGAAATAATGCATAGGCTCCTCATTTCGGGGCAGTATGGATAGGTAAAGTCGATATGCACTACTTTCCCAGTGTTATAAAAGGTGTGAAGGCGACCCGATGTCATGTCTATAATCTGATCCTGCAAAACTATTGTGCCCGGCGCCAGGTTTTTGTTTATGCCCCCGACGGCATTGACCGTGATGATCTTGTCCACCCCTAGAGACTTGAACCCCCATACGTTCGCCTGATAATTGACGCGGTGTGGAGGGATTGAATGAGGCACCCCGTGTCGCGGCAAGAAGATCAGCTCGGTGCCTCCCAGAGTACATATCTTATAGGTAGAGGAGGGGGGGCCGTAAGGGGTCGAGAGAGATACCTCTTTAGATATTGTAACCCCATCGATTTCGTATAGGCCGCTTCCGCCGATCAGTCCGATTGCCATGTGTATATTGTATTCATTCATCCTTTAGGTTTCAAGAAAATCAATCCTCGGCGAGAGATGGTATTTTATTTCTCAACCTTATCGGCACATAGCGAGATTGGGAGGAGTTTCCTGAAGTTTTTATAATGCGATCAAAATATTCCGGTGAGTAGTTATTAGATCAGACTTGCAGTGTAATCTCAATTATGATATAAGGTCTGGTATGTAACTTTCAGCGGTATCGGTATCAAGCCTTCGTCCATCTCCTGCATCCATGTCAGAGAAGATTTATGCTAACAGGAAGTAATAGGATCTATAGACAGGAGCCTGATTCTAGCATGTCGCTGTTTGACAGAATCGTGATGAGCGTACTTATGGTATCATGTAAACATATTTGGCGGGAGGATTTTCAATGGAAGTTGCTATTATGGAGCGTCTTTTACGGAGAACCCTTGCAGGTGGCGGAGATTATGCCGACATCTTTTCCGAACATAGAAACAGCACTGTTATTCAGTTTGAAGACGGCAGAATTGAGAAGGCTGTCTCAGGGTCTGTGGCGGGAATAGGTATACGGCTTGTATCCAAAGGCAAGACTGCCTATGCATACAGTAATGATTTCTCCGACAAGACGCTAGAAGAGATTTCCGATACAGTTCGGAATGCGATGAGACAGTCTGATTCTGGAACTCAAAGGGACATGACTATCAATTTGAAAAAGCGCTATGCCGGCGTGTGTTTTGATATAAAACGCATGCCATCTTCCATCTCTATGCCGCATAAAATAGCAGTAGTTCGGAAAGCGGACGAAGCGGCTCGAAAGTTCAGCGACGCCGTGAAGCAAGTAAATATTGTTTACCGCGACACGGTTCAGAATGTAAGGATCTATTCCTCCGACGGGTTTTTCTCAGAAGACAACAGGATCTATACCACGGCTGTAGCCCAAGTTATTTCGATCAAAGATAATAGCATTCAGACTGGTTACGAGACAGAAGGCGGATTCATTGGGTTTGAGATTTTTGAAAAAAGACCGTTCAGCGATATATCATCTAAGGCTGCCGAAAGGGCTGTGCGAATGCTAAACGCCAGACGTGCGCCAGGCGGTAGGATGCCGGTTGTCATCTCATCAGAAGCTGGCGGCACTATGATCCATGAGGCGATCGGCCATGGTCTTGAAGCCGATCTGGCCCAAAGGGGGCTTTCGGTTTATTCAGGAAAGCTGGGAAAGCAGGTTGCATCAAATGTTATCACTGTGATAGACGATGCAACGCTGCCATACAAGAGAGGATCCTTTTCGTTCGACGACGAGGGCACTCCCTCAAGAAGAAACGTACTTGTGAGGGAAGGGATCCTTGAGGGCTATATGTACGATAAGTATACCGCGGCTCTCGATGGGACTGTATCGACCGGCAACGGCCGGAGGGAATCCTTTGAGAACAAGCCCATTCCGAGGATGACCAACACTTTTATTGCCCCA
The DNA here is from genome assembly GCA_963736105.1 of uncultured Nitrospiraceae bacterium. Taxonomy (GTDB): domain Bacteria; phylum Nitrospirota; class Thermodesulfovibrionia; order Thermodesulfovibrionales; family Dissulfurispiraceae; genus Fen-1308. Next base: position 826,673 of record CAVTNL010000002.1, read on the forward strand.
GGTCAGGATAGTCCGGATGAGGTGATCCGGTCGGTTAAGCGCGGACTGCTTGTAAAAAAAATGGGTGGCGGCCAAGTAAACACCGTTACCGGAGATTTTGTCTTCGACGTCCAGGAGGGATATTTGATCGAGGACGGGCAAGCTGGTGATCTTGTCAGGGGTGCTACGTTGATAGGCAGTGGGCCGGAGGTGCTGAAATCGATTGACATGGTAGGATCCGACCTTGGCTTTTCGATAGGAACCTGTGGCAAGGATGCGCAGGGAGTGCCTGTTTCGGATGCCATGCCGACTTTGAGAATCAAAGAAATAGTTGTCGGCGGCGAGGTACGGGGGGGGCATGGATAGACCTGAAGGTGTCGCAAAAATGACACATAATCGCAAGAAAACAACACTTCTGAATTATAACATGCTGATTTTAAATTGATTTATACTGGGTACGCAATTTGCAAGGAATTGGGTTCTATGATGAGATTGCAGCGTACCATAAAAAAAGAAGTCTCCTTCCACGGGATTGGTCTTCATACTGGCAAATATGCGACCGTGAAGCTGAAACCAGCCCCCCGGGATACTGGAATTGTATTTTTTCGCTCCGATAGGAATGCGATTATCAGGGCAGGGCTGAATTCCGTGATAGATACAGCCTTTGCCACTACTCTGGGCTATGAAGGCGTCAAGATAAAAACGGTAGAGCATCTGCTTGCCGCGGCAGCCGGCCTTGGTATTGATAACCTTTTTATCGATATAGATGGCCCCGAAGTTCCGGTGCTCGACGGCAGTTCTACGGAGTTGGTGGGTATTCTTCTCGATGCGGGCATTGCGAAGCAGGCAAAGAAGATTTCTTACCTGAAAATTACAGCTCCAGTGGCCTATGAAGATACCCATTGCCGGTTAGTAGCGCTCCCATATGACGGCAGACGTCTATCCTACTTTATGAGTTTTAACCATAAGGTATTGGGAAATCAGGATTTTACCGTAGACCTCAATGAGACAAACTTTGCTTCACAGATAGCTCCGGCGAGGACCTTTGGCTTTCTAAAGGATCTTGAAAGGTTAAGGGCCAACGGTCTTGCGCGGGGCGGATCCCTCGATAACGCTGTTGTGGTTGACGATGAGGGAATCCTGAATGCCTCGGGATTACGGTTTTCTGATGAGTTTGTCCGTCACAAGATACTCGACGCGGTTGGGGATCTTTCGCTGATTGGCATGCCGATCGAGGGTCATATAGTTATGGAAAAGTCCGGCCACAGTTCCAATATTCATTTCCTGAAAAACCTTCTAACTTCGACTGAATGTTACCAGGTTGTTACTGAAGTTGACCAATTCAACCGACAAGTATTAAACTACACCTAAAAAAAAGAAGAGGGAATACCCACAGTTTGACCCTTCAGAGGTTTTAATCAAACTGTATTTAGGGTATTCCCTAAATTCCCTTTTACAGCAAGTACCGTTCTTATTTCTTCTTTGCAGGTTTCTTTGCAGCGGCTTTCTTCGCCGGAGCTGCCTTTTTTGCAGGAGCCTTTTTTGCTGTGGCCATTATATTCACCCCCTTTCGTCACCACAAAAACATGCGCTTTTGTGGAGCTTTTAATAACCTAAGCTCGTCCAATAAGAGTTATTCTCTTTTCCGCCAAGATGCGTTTCAATCCCGCATCTTTCTTTTTCTTCTGTTTATATTCAGTTTCTTCGATAACGGTACAATTGATCCGTTTCCCGAATTTCCTTTCGATGTCACGTAAGCCCATCAGCAGCGCGGGGGTGGAAGGGCCGATCACCACTAGATCGACGGTTGCGGCCTCTTCCCCTGCCGCGTAATGACCATATATAAAGGAGAGCTTGACTTCATTGGCGCGCAGGAGGCTCTTCAGTGCCCCAGGCAGGCCCTGTGATTTGGCAATCAGTTCCTTGAGTTCGGAATAGAGCGGCGAGTTATTGTCGGCGTGGAAATACTTTAGGTTAGCGACTTTTTCACTGATCAGGATTCCCATCTCTTCAAGCTTGTCCAGCTCCCGCTTCACGCCGGAAGGATTCTTCCTGAGGAGTTTAGCGATCTCCCTGACGTAGAACCTCTCCTCCGGACTGTTCAGCAGGAGTGACAGTACATCAGCGCGTATTGATGATGAGAAAAGGCTTTTCAGCATCTTTCATTTCACCTCTGAGAAAATTATAAATGATAAAATTGAAATTGTCAACAAAAAAATTAAAAAAATATACGATAGTTGTTTTTAAGTGAACATTCTATTTTGTAGAACGATCGTTGATTAAAATGCATCTAGTCCGCAGAAGTCGTAATATCAGGGAATGAGCGGGGTTGTGGACTCAAGGAATGTTACTCAGGTTGTCGGTTGTAAAACAGGTTGGTCCAAAATAGGAACGATTGCTAGTCAGAAAATGCTTTTTGACAGTATGTTCATAATACAAGAAATCATCAGGTAATCGTACAGCGGTATGGAAACTTCTTCAGTTGTGGCGTGAGGGGTGTGACGAGGCTTTATAGCGCGAAGTATCGGTCCGATGAGTTGGCTACATAATGGCGGTGGCCAAGGCTGAATATAGCATCGTCATGATGCGGTTGGATTGCCACGATGCCGATGAAGTTTCAAGTAGCTAGGCTTAGGGCCTCAACTCAAGACGCTCAGGATGGAAAGACACTCGATGATATTGACTAGCAGGTAAAGATGTGTGAGGCGCTGATTACACCCTCTCGCAGAACAACCGCTGTTTCCCGGGTCACGTCGACTATCGTTGAAGGTTGTGTATTCTGTGAAGTGCCACCGTTTACTATCAGGTCAAGGCGATCATTGAAGTACTTAGAAATCATTGCGGTGTTGCTTGCCGGTGGGAATCCTGAAATATTGGCGCTCGTTGCTGTAATTGGAAAACCGGCTTTGTTGACAAGGTCAAGTGCAAAGGATTCGCCAGGGATGCGAATAGCAATTTTATCGGTACAGGTAATATAACTGTTCAAGCCGCTCCGGGCATAGAAGACGAGCGTCAGCGGGCCGGGCCAGAACTTCTGCATTAGTAGCCGGGCTGTGTCGTTAACGGAATTTACCAGAAGGGATAATTGTTCGACACCACCTATTATTATAGGGATCGTTTTTTCATGCGGCCTGTGCTTCAGATCATAGAGACGTATTAAGGCCTTCTCATTATCATATTTGGCACCTAGGCCATAGATTGTTTCGGTTGGATACGCGATTATTCTCCCTTCTAAGAGAGTTAAAACAGCTAGACGGAGTGCTTCGTCCATGTTTGTCCCGGATAGTTTGATAGTAGGCATTCATTAATTATACAGGACACGGCATGGAGCGCGGTAATCCCTTCAAAATCAGATCGGCAGATTTTCAGGAAGGGTCTTGATCTTTTATTTTATCTGTGCAATACTATCCAGCAGAAGTTATGGAAGTTTTTGTTGCAACCGCAGAGACTTTCGGCTTTGCGGTTTTTTAATGCATTCTTCCTCGGCTTCGATCAACAATTATTAGGAGGTGCTGCGTCGTGGCAAAAGGGACTGTTAAGTGGTTTAATGAATCCAAAGGGTTCGGATTTCTGACAAAGGAAGAGGGCGGAGATGTATTTGTTCACTATTCCGCCATTCAAGGCGACGGCTTCAAGACCCTCGGAGAGGGGCAGGCGGTCAGTTTTGATGTCGTTGAAGGCCCGAAGGGACCCAAGGCGGAGAACGTAATAAAAATCTAACTTTACAAACGGGTTCCGGGCAACCGGGACCCGTTTGTAATACAGAGCCGCATACATTCAGTTATCTCCTTTAGGCTTTCTAACTTCAAAGTATTTTCTCTTGCCGCCCAGTAAATAGAACATCATGCAGTTCTCATTTTACTTTGATTGTCTTGTTGACGCACTCCCAATATGGAGGGTGAGGCTTTCACGGCACTACTGTGTAATAATGACCTCGGGTTTGGGAATAACCGCATTTTTGGGGATTGCCGATGAGGCTGGGCATTTGTGTGTAACACATTAAGCAGTAATGCCACAGGTTTCTGGCTTGGCGTTTTGATTGTGTCGTCCTGTCGTTTCCATAAAGCTTTAAGGTGCTGTGGTGTTAAGCTCGCTAGGATTTCGACAAAGGCTCACTTGATAGGAGCTGCTTTATTTTTATTCTCTTGGCTTTGCTTGTATATTGTAAAGAGGGCATAATGAAAAAAGTCAAAAAAGTAGAGCTGTTGGTGAAAGAACTGGATAAGATGCGCCGTAAGTCCGAGCGGATTGAACAATGCAAATATGAGCTTGAAAATATTCAAAAAAAATACGATAAACTGCTGGAATCATCCCCGGACGCCATGCTTTTTGTGACCCGGGAGAGCAAGATAGTATTCGTCAATGTGCAGTTTGAGAGATTGTTCGGCTATTCTGAAGCTGAGGTTGTCGGGAAAGATCTAGAAATGTTGATTCCCGAGAGGTTTCGCTTTATGCATCACGAAAATGTGGCGAAATTCTTTGCGAACCCTCGGGTACGTCCGATGAGTGTTGGTCTTAGCATTTACGGCCTCAAGAAAGATGGAACTCAATTCCCAGCCGATATAAGTCTGAACCCCTTGCAAACCGATGGAGACTTGATGGTTACCGCAGCTGTCAGAGATATAACGGAACGCAAACGCGCCGAAGACATTATTGAGCGTAACTATCACATCCAGCGTGTCATCAGCTCGATCCTGAAGATCGCTTTGGAACCCATACCGCTTTCCGATCAGATGGATCAGGTCCTGGAACTGATTTTTACCATGCCGGGGCTTGCGCTGCAGTCGAAGGGCTTCATCTATCTGGTTGAGGAGGATACGCAGGTGTTGGTGCTGAAAGCACCGCGTTCATTTCCCGAATCTCCACAGCCTCCCTGTGAAAAAGTGGTGATGGGCAAATGCATGTGCAGCCTTGGCGAATCCATGTGTTCGACTCTTTTTTTGGACTGTGCCGCTGAGTGGCATAAAATAGGGTATCAGGACGGCTTCCCGCACGGACACTATTGTGTTCCTATCGCTTCGACCGTGAAACTCCTGGGCATAATCAATCTTTATGTGGAACGGGGTCACAAAAGGAGTCCGGAGGAGGAGGAATTTCTCACTGCGGTAGCTAATACGCTTGCGGGAGTCATCGAAAGGCAGAATGCCGATCTTGAGAAACAGAAGCTTCAACAACAGCTTGCACAGGCGGAAAAGTTTTCTGCGCTGGGAAGAATCACAGCCAATGTTGCAGACGAGATTAGGAATCCTCTCACTGCAGTGGGAGGATTTGCCAGACGGCTGCACAAAGTCGTTCATGAAGGACCAGAGCAGGAATATACGTCCTCTATTATCTCGGAAGTGAACAGGCTCGAAACGATACTGCACGATGTTTTAATCTTTTCGCACACCGGCGGCAATCATCGTGAAGAACAAGATATCGGCGCGATAATAAATGAGGTGCTATCCTTGCATCAAGAAATGTGTAGGCAACAATTCGTGGCCATTCACAAGGAATATGGAGATGTACCGCGTGTTATGATCGAGAAAAATCAGGTACATGAGGCTATTAAACAACTTCTCATTAACGCAATGGATGCCATGCCGAATGGGGGGACTCTGAGCATAATAACGAAGAAGGATATGGTCAAAGGGATACCCTACGCGGCAATTAGCGTCGAAGATACCGGCGTTGGAATTCCGGTTGATAAATTGGATATGATTTTCGAGCCCTTCTTTACGACCAAGATTAGGCCAAAAGGTACGGGGCTCGGCCTTTCCATTGTGAAGAAGATTGTTGAGGATCATGGCGGTTTCATCCATGCTGAGAACAGGGATGCTAAAGGATCAGCCTTCACGTTTTATTTGCCTATCAAATAGGTCTGTTTATAGAAACGTGATTTTTATACCGCGAACTTGTAGCTGAATATCTCTATGCATTTCATTTGCCATCTTCTTGAACCTAGAAATCAGGCTTTCGAGGTTGGGGCCGATAGAAATGGAAATTTGACGCGCCGCTCTTCTGAAAATCTTAACATCCGGGTGCTGGAGTTTTTATTGAGCCTGCGAATTCAGAAAGTCGAACATAAACTAGTTATCATCTTAACCGCGTAATTCCTGAAATGCAGTCAAATGGATTTGCTGTGTCATTAGCCATATAAAATCGAAGAATTCACGGGCTGCGCCGCAAGAGTCAATGAGCAGTGACCCGAATAGTAAAGAACTTTCCTGAAGAGCATCTATACGGGCGGGTTGCGGAGGGCGCCATCAATACCTGATGTGGAAACCGATAAGATCTTCCGGCTTTTCGTCCCAATTAGTATCGATGCCAGACACGATTGCGGATCGGGGTCCTTCATTGCAATGTCTGATTGCTGCCTCTATAGTCCCTCTCTCTCCCTCAAAGACAACCTCAACCTTTCCATCTGTCAAGTTTTTCGCCCATCCGGCTAGCCCCAGAGAGGAGGCAATGTCAGTGACGAACCATCGCAATCCTACACCCTGCACGCGCCCACTGATAAAAAGATGTGCCCTTGCTTTCATATTTTAATGATAACAGTCTTCGGGTAAAAATAAGAACCGATTTTCCATCCTTCACTATTATCCAGCCGCTTATGACCTAATGTATATACGGACTAGTATGGTCAGCAATACAAGTGACGCTTTGATGCTGCCGCTGGGTTGCTATACTCACTAATATTGTGAAGGAGAATTATTATGATCGCAAAGCTGCTTACACTGAGAGGCGGTGCCTTTATACACCATGCAGCTATTAGCCGGTCTATTCCCTCTACTATATCCACTGGGGTAAGGCGGCTTTCTTAGGTGTAAAGGTTGACGGTAAGACGTATGGCAAAGAGCCAGATCCGCTTTGGCAGCTTAACTTGAACTGCTAACTGCGCATGCCCACTGCCAGGGTAGCTAGTAGGAGGTCAAGGAGTGCGGCTGACTTTTTTTGAGTTGTGAGGTATTTAGAGGCAGTCATATTCTAAGCAGGGTCAGATTCAAGTGTTATCCTAACAGTATTTTGTCGATGCCACTGTCGCAGCGGATTGGAAGCCGTTTTAGAGAAAACGGACAGAGCTCGAAAGCTCTTCCGATTCGCTGTAGTCCTAACCTGGTGATCTGCGAGAATTTCTTCTGAAAGTTCCGCTCTTTCCCCCGCTTTTTGAGAGAAGCATAATCTCCGAGATCACCATTTCCCTGTCGATCGCTTTGCACATGTCGTAGATTGTAAGTGCAGCTATGGATGTTGCTGTTAGCGCCTCCATCTCGACACCTGTCTGTCCGCTAACTTTCACAGTCGTCTCTATTTCAACCTTTTTCTTCTTGTCGTCGATAATGAAATCTATGGACACCGAGGTTATGTTCAATGGGTGGCACATCGGAATAAGTTCAGACGTCTTCTTTGCGGCCATGATCCCAGCGACCCTCGCAACACCCAGAACATCACCCTTTGCGATCTTGCCCTTTTTTATAAGATTTAAAGTTTCAGCCTTCATGCTTATCGATCCGAAGGTTACGGCTTCTCTGACAGTGGCAGTCTTTTCTGTCACATCAACCATGCGAGCCTTTCCTTCGTCATCGAAATGGGTAAGTTTCATGCGGGCCTCCTATTAAAGGTTAATATGCAACTGAGCAATGCGTGTGTTAAAGATCTAATTTCTTTATGGTCTTCCAAAACGCAATCTTCCCGTTCCCAATAGGGTATCCATATTGTTAAGTATCCGTGAATAATTTACAAATATTAACATAGTCGTCAACCTCCTTCCCAGAATAAGCGATTTTTTATTATTAACTGGGGCTTGGAATGTGGGTGCTTATAATTTTTAAAGATTTGTTGAGATAATATATCCTTGATTTTGTATCAGATTTGCCAAAGTGTAAAATTTGTGGTTCATGATTGAGGATAAATAGGCATATCTCATTGAAGCTATATCCCCTTTCCTTAGGAACTATCTCTATGCAGTTAGTTGTTGAAATAATATCTAATAATGCATCTCGTGCACAGTCTTTTGTCACTCTTTTTGTAACCCTGACTATCAATAAAGAGGAAAAAGAACTTAGCTGGCGAACAATGACGGTTACCGTAGGCACTCAAAAAAGGATATCTTTTGATAGAAGATTAAGATTAGCGGTCAGAAAACGAATTGAAGATATAGTTTTAAAAACGATATGATGAATAAAGCTAAAAAAACTGAGGCTATCATTAGATGTAAGGAATACTATATGAGACCTTTTGCTTGCTGTTTTGCAATTTTTATCATTTTCTTGTGGCATACATTATCATATTCTGAAGCGCTCGAAAATACGGATAGTTTGGATATGGTCTACCTGGACGAGAGCCATTGTCTGACATCGCCCGAGATTCGGGGGGAGAATGACAAGCCAATCTCCTGCTGTTGTCGAGATGCTCTCGTTGATGCCCAATATTTGTACACGAATTATTTTGTGGGAAAAGACAAGAAACTTACTGGAGCCTTTTTAACTCTTATGGATAGAGCTCTTGAAGCGTGCGGAGAGCGATACGACGTTCTCAATGTGGCTCGAACCAAGAAATGGCAATGGAACGGCCCACAAGTTACAAGGGAATATCCCCCCGAAAGTGAAATTAATAGGATTAAGCCTGACAGCAATGGATTCCGAGATGTAAAATTTAAAGTCCATCTGGCCTATCGTAATCCAAAAGGGCAAGTAATAAAAGTTGAAGATTACATGGTGTCTTACAAAGTATCTGCGCAAACTAAAAAGTAGGGGATTACAGCCGTATTCGATCCGTCATTAAGTCAAGAGAATAAATGGGATCAACATAATCCTGTCCAGTCCAGTCAATTGTTGTGTGCCATATTTCCACCAGTGGAGGTGTTTGTCCACCCACAGTGGCTATTGTCACGGCAAAATGTGAGACCAGCAATGGAATACCAGAATCCACAGGAATGCGAATCTTCAATACTTGGTTCATCCATTGCGGCATCTGTAGTATGTACTGCATAAATAAAGCGACCTATGCAGACGGTCTGACATACCAGAAGAAAAGAGAAATAATTTCTTCATTTATTCATCACTATAATTCTGCACTAATGATCTGGGCGTGCATCAGAGGGCTATAGACCAGGTAAGTTTTATGTGGCTCTCATTTTCGAATCGGAAGCCTTAGGGTAATTGTTGTTGTGGAGTCATTTGCAGGATGTAGGAACATGAGTTGCCCCCCGCGTATTTCGACTATATTCTTAGCAAAACTCAGATCAAGATTCAACACCTTCTCTTTCTTAGAGAACACCATGCCAGAATCGTCTTCACATGGTTCGATTTGCTTGGAACCTCCGCTAAAAGTCATATTAAGCTCAATGTATTCTGTTTTGGACCTATCTTCAGCGTCTATGTTTCCTTCTTGCACTGCAACATTCTTCGTTGCAATTTCCAAATGGTCGTTTTTGGACATAGAGGACATTGCATATTGAAGGAAGACCTTTATAACATACCTCAACTGTTCATCTGGAAGAGTGGCATTGGGGGTGTCTTTCCTTAGAAAGAGGTGAACTTGGATTTTCTTGCTGGCATATTCCGTCTGGTGATCCCTGAGGATCTCCTTAATAAAAAGGTTGATTTTACCTGTGCCTTCATCCCATGCTTTGCTCGTTATATATTTCTCAAGACTTTCCGTCAGGCGATCCATCAAGCCGACTTGCACAGAGAGGTCATCTAAGAATAAATCTCTAGAACACTCATCGCTAAATCTATCCCGAGATAAAGGAATCATCTCAAGAATCCGGCCTAGCGACTCTCTCGTGAGCCGAATTGAATCTGTCATTAAGCCCCAGTTAGTCAATGACCCTCTATTCCTGCTTTCTCCGGGGTTGGTGGCGCAGTAGACAGACCAATGTTATCTCGCTTTATATCGTAGCGATAAATGTCTAACATTTCTAACCGCTTACGCATGCAGAACTTAATATTGACCTCTTCAACGTTTCTACCGTAATCCTTAACAATTTCGCACATAGCCCCGTTTCTGCTTCCCTTCAGATGGGGGCATGTGATTGTATTGAAATCAGTCCGTTCATAGAACATATCTTTCTCTTTCCAATGCAATATTCAGCCTAATATACGGCACCATTTAAGGGACCGAGCAACACCAAGACTCTATGAGAAAGCTCTTGAAGTCAACTCTTGCAGATGCAACTCTAGGCCTTTATTTCTTTGCACTGCTGCAGAAGCGACTTCCTTGACTCCCTCTAACACACCAACCAGTATTTCGTTGACAGCCTTAACAGCTGAATTATCGATTGTACCCGCTGCTTCTAGCTCCTCCGAAAGAGCTCTTTGCCGCTTCGATCACGCCCCGTCTACAGCCCTTCTGTGTTTTGTGCAATTCACTATCGCTGCATAAAGTATAACCTAATAAACCATATGCTGCGAGCTATTAATGGACCTTGCAGACATTACTTACCTCTCGTGCCGAAAAGTTCTCTTTTAATGATTGCACTTTTTGGGTCAACGCTTGCATTTATTTAGAGATGCTAGCTTTTGCGGCTTTGCGATATAAAATCCGCACAAATGCAGCATGGGCAGTGCTATTCGCGACAACTGCATATAAACGATGGTCTAATGCTATGTTCGAAGGGTTATGGAGATGACGTTCTAGAGTCGCAAGCTTTGCAATAATTCCGGATGCCTGACTAGGAAGTCGGGTTTGGATAGAATTTATTATAGATGAACCGTTTTCCTGATAGAACCGATTATCCTAAATTACAGCCTAATACTCAACATGCCCGGCAACTCCAATAATCAGCAATCTGCGGACGGTATTTATTCCATAATATTTTGACAACTAATTGAAATAGAGGATAGTCTTTGGCGGGGCGGACGGGACTCGAACCCGCGACCTCCTGCGTGACAGGCAGGCGTTCTAACCAGCTGAACTACCGCCCCAAAGCGGTATGTGCTACATTGCACTTCCAATATCTAATGGTAGGCGGTACAGGGATCGAACCTGTGACATCAGCCTTGTAAGGGCTGCGCTCTCCCAGCTGAGCTAACCGCCCAAAGGAGGTTATATTTAACTATACCGAACCATTTTTTGTCAATGCCAGTTGAAAGCGACAAGGTCTGACAACTGTTAACAAATATATGCCCTGATATGGGGACATGTTAGGCTGTATATCTATAAAAATGTGAGGAATGAGGCTGGTCCTGTTTACGGTAAGCTATCGTTCACTCCATACTTAATGAAACTTACATAATGTACTGAGTGTCGATATTATACTTATCCGCAGTTGAGACGGGTGTATAAACATTGAGAAGATGTCCTCACCGACAATCCGGCATATACATCTATCATAGGTAAGTTCAACTATAAGGACCGCTACGGCATATCTGCACATGAGTCCGCGGTTATGGCTATCGTCGAAGGATTCAGCATTTTCCCGAATCGCGTGATCCATCCAGAAGCGCCGCGTTCCCGCCTGTAAGGCATAGGATCAAGGATACTTGCCCATAGTTTTAGAAACAGTTAGATTTGAAATTAGAGTCAGGTCGGAGACCCTTCCAACTCCTTACCTGCTTTTAGGGTATACTCATAAAATATCTATATGGAAAAGACTCAGAGGTTTTCGGCTCTCTATACCCGGGATTTTCGTCTCTTCTGGTTCGGGCAGATCATTTCGCTTTCAGGTACCTGGATGCATTCCGTGGCTCAAAGTTGGCTAGTTTATTCGATGACGAAGTCGCCACTCTATCTTGGGCTGGTAGCTTCGCTCTCTTCCCTACCAATCCTTCTTTTTACGCTCATTGGTGGATCAGTCGCCGACCGATACCAGAAACGTAATATTATCATAATAACGCAGGTGCTTTCGATAATTCCGGCCTTTGCACTCGGAGTTCTTACGTATGGCAATTTTGTCACGATTTGGCAAGTGGGTGTCATAGCCTTTTTTTTCGGTACCGTCAATGCCTTCGACGTTCCCGCCCGGCAGTCTTTTCTCGCGGAGATTGTGAGCAAGGGCGACATTACTAATGCCATTGCATTAAATTCGGCTGCATTCAACGGGGCACGAATCTTGGGGCCTCTTATGGCTGGGCTTGTTATAGCCAACTTCAGCATACCGGTCTGTTTTTTTATAAATGCTCTCAGTTTTGTCCCGGTGGTTTTTGCTTTGACGAAAATCAAGACGGCCGGGACCACGAAAATAAGCAATAAAGGATTTATCGACACGATTAGTGAAGGAGCGCAGTTTGTTGTAAAGGAAAAATCGGTACTTTACATCATGTCTCTAATTTCCGTATTCAGTCTTTTCGGTATCCCTTACATAACTCTGCTTCCGGTGCTCGCCGATGAAGTCTTAAAGGAGGGAGTTAGAGGTTTGAGCTTTCTTGTTTCATCTGCGGGTCTGGGTTCATTTGCGGCTGCCATGATAATTGCATTCAAGGGAGAGGTTAAGGGTAAGCGCATGTACATTCCGGTCTCTGCGATTATTTTTTCGGTGGCCATTATGGCCCTGGCCCTATCCGACGATTTGCATATCGCGATGCTGCTGATGTTTTTTGCCGGATGGGGTATCGTCAGTTTTCTTGCAGTCGCTAACAGCTTCATCCAGCAGGTGGTGCCGGATGCTCTCAGGGGAAGGGTTATGAGCCTATATACGCTTGTCTTTCTTGGGTTTGCACCACTTGGCAATTCTGCAATAGGGTTTGCGGCTCATGTATTCGGCACAGTTGTATCACTAAGGATATTCGCCATCATCTGCATCTTCAGCAGCATCATATTCTTTATACTATTTGGGAAAAGTTATAAGGAGAGAATGGAATGAAACTTCTTGCCGTCGAGACTGCTACGATGCTGGGTGGTGTGGCGATCATGGATGGAATGACTCTGGTTGCCGAATCCAGGATCAATGTCAAGGTTACACATTCGGAGCGTTTGCTGAATGAAATCGATCATGTATTGAGTGTAGCAGGTATGGATTTAGGGGATATCGATGCATTCGGTGTTTCTGTCGGGCCCGGTTCCTTTACTGGGCTACGAGTGGGCTTGAGCACCATAAAAGGTTTGGTATATGCAACCGGGAAAAAATTTGTTGCAGTGCCAACCCTGGAGGCATTTGCCTGGAACATCCCATTCAGCTCCTACCAGGTCTGCCCTTTGCTTGATGCTAGAAGAAAAGAAGTCTATGGGGCGATATTCAGGTGGTCCGACAATGACTTCATAAGGGTGGTAAACGAACAGGCTGTCAAAATATGCAATCTCCTGCCAAGGATTGAATTGCCCACAGTTTTTTTGGGAGAGGGGGCAATTCTCAACAGGGAGACGATAGAAAGCACGCTTGGAGAAAAGGCGTTTTTAGGAGCTCCTCAGCACATGGTCCCATCACCGGCCAACGTAGCGGCTCTCTGTATGAGAAGGGCCATGACAAACAATTTCAGCGATGCAATGACCGCGGTGCCGGCATATCTAAGAAGGTCCGAAGCCGAGATGAAATTCGACCGGTAATGTCGACATGCTTAAGGATGAACTATGAATGTAATTGCTCTGCGCGACATGAATCCCGACGATGTTCCCGCTGTTGCAGCCATAGAGCGGGCTTCGTTCAGCATGCCGTGGACGGAGAATTCCATTTACAGCGAGGTGTATGGCAGATACTCGATCATGCGCGTCGCTGTTTTAGATAAACGCATTGTGGGTTACGTCATCGCCAAGCTGATTATTGATGAGGGTCATTTGCTCGATTTAGCTGTCCATCCAGAATTCAGGATGAGGGGCATAGCACGGCTGTTAATGCAAGATGTTTTACGCGGCGTCAGGTTCAATGGAGGCAGGGCTTTTTTTCTTGAAGTTCGAGCTTCGAATTGTGCTGCTCTTAAGCTATATGCAGACTTGGGGTTTAATGTCATCGGCACGAGGAAGAACTACTACAAGAACCCGATGGAGGATGCTTTCATCATGATGCGCGATCTTTTAGGCAGCGATATTTGACTCTGATTCAATGAATGTGAAGAATATAAACAAATACCGGCAGAAGGAGGAACAATAATGCCGATTTACGAATATGAATGTTGCAAGTGCAAGATTTCTTTTGCTGTGCTTCATACGGCGACTCTTGGCAGCGTTAAATGCCCGAACTGCGCGTCTGAGGATATCAAGAAAAAAATTTCGGCCTGCAGTTTTTTCTCGTCTGCCTGCAGCATAAAGAAAGCTGGGAGTTCAGGCCGGGGCTGAGGACCTTCTTTCTGAACCGGCGGTTCAGAAGAAAGTCCTCAGCTAGGGTCTTGTCCTTACTTAAGCCCCATCATATTGATCCGGTGCGCCAAGCAGCCAGCACCAAATCCGTTGTCGATATTTAAAACTCCGATGCCAGGCACGCATGAATTCAGCATCGCAAAGAGTGCGGTCAGACCGCCGAAGCTAGATCCATATCCTACCGAAGTAGGGACAGCTACAAGCGGTTTGTTTGTGAGTCCTCCGACCAGAGAGGGCAGGGCGCCTTCCATGCCGGCCACTACAACGAAGACCCTTGCCTTTTGAAGCATTTTTTCATGATCGAGCAATCTATGGAGCCCCGCAATGCCCACATCGTGGAGCAGTTCTGTTTTTGACCCCAGGAAAGAGGCAGTCAGCTCTGCTTCTTCGGCTACCGGTATGTCGGAAGTCCCAGCGGAAATCACTAGCACCTGGCCTTTCATCGCTGCAGGCCCTCCGCAAGAAATGATTTTAGAATCGGGATAAAACCTCGCCTTCTTTATCTTCAACTCCCGGTAAACCTCCTCAGATGCTCGTGTAATTAGAAATTTACCACTCCTTTTCATCATCGACTTCGCGATCGCTACCACATCTTCGGTCTTCTTGCTCCCTGCGAGGATAACTTCCGGCACATCTGTCCTCATGGCGCGGTGGTGGTCTATCTTCGCGCAGGCTATATCTTCATATGGAAGATGCTTTAGGCGTCCGAGCGCGTGATCGACCGAAATCTTACCCTCTTCCAGCTCTTCCAGAAGATGCCTGAGTTTGGCGATATCCATGTTTCAATAACCGTAAAACTCGGATTTCAGGGAACGGTTCATCAGGTCCTTGACAGCGTCGGCAGGAGATTTATCTTTATAGAGGGTCAGATAGACTTGTTCGATGATAGGCATTTCGATCCCATATTTTGAAGAGAGTTCATACGCAGAGAGGGTCGTGGCCACGCCCTCAGCGACTGACTGCGTCTGGCCGATGATCTCGGCCAGTTTCAATCCCTTTCCGAGTTTATGGCCAACTGTGAAGTTACGCGACTGCATATCGGTGCATGTGAGCACGAGATCTCCGATTCCGCTTAACCCGGAAAACGTGACCTCGCGCGCATTCATTTTGAGACCAAGTCGCGCTATTTCGGACAGCCCTCTTGTAATTAGAGCCGCCCTCGAATTATGGCCGAGACCGAGGCCATCACAGATGCCTGCTGCAATAGCTATAACGTTTTTCAGCGCCCCGCCGATTTCGACGCCTATTATATCATCATGTGTATAGACCCTGAAGTAGTCGGTATTGAAGACCTCTTGAAGCAGCAGCCCCGTCTTCGGATTATCGGTCGCAAGAGTAATTGCAGTGGGCTTCTGACTGGCGACTTCGCGCGCGAAACTCGGGCCTGAAAGCACCAAAACCGGCCTGCCGACTATCTCCCTCAGTACCATCGAGGGCGTCATCAATGTATTGTTTTCAATCCCTTTCGAAGCGCTGACAATGATAGCCTTATCGTCTATGTAAGCACGGATCTTGTTGAAGATTGGCCGGATGAACTGGGTCGGCACCGTATTTAGGATATATCGCGCCGTAGAAAGCTCTTTACCGTTGATTGATGCGTTAAGCATAGGCGGCAGCGTAAAGCCCGGCAGAAATATTTTGTTGATCCTATCCCGGTTGATGGCCACAGCGAGTTCTGGATCATGCGTCCAGAGTGCAACGTCATATCCCTTTTCGGATAATAGCGAGGCTAGGGTGGTACCCCAGCTTCCTGCGCCAATTACTGCAATATAGCTCATAGAATAATGAATATATACAAAAGCTACGGTATTTGGCAAATGATGACCGGCTGCAACAACAATTGGGACTTGTAAGCGAGTTGGGAGAAACGGCCCGCTTTTTTACCACTACGAACGTAAGTACATAAAAGACAGGTCATGGGAGGTTGCGGTTCATGAAAATCGATAAGAAGCATTACTGGCACCATACCATATTTGGATGGCTTGTCTCAAATGGTAGTGTCTCACTGAGACACTACCTCTCAAATGAGTATATTTTTGTAAGATGAGGCTGAGAATTTTTTAGGTAATGTAAAAATCGGGAGCACAGGTTTTTTCTGTGGGGGGACAGCCGTGCGCCTACTCTGATACGACAAACTGGCGAGCTATTACCTCAAGACCGAAAACGCCTTAATCAGCGATTCGATATCCTCATCGGTATGGGCTGCTGAGACCGTTACTCGAATACGCGGGGTCCTGACCGTAGGCGGGCGGATGGCCGGAGCATAAATGCGATGCTGTTTTAATTTTAGGGAGAAATCGAGTGTTTCCGTGAGATCTCCGACTAGGACGGCTATGATAGGCGTGTCTTTGCATATGATGTCGAAGCCCGCATTTACTATGCCCTCTACGGCCCTGCGCTGATTCCACCAAAGTCTTTCGACGATTGAGTTATCGCTTTCGATAATTGCGAGTGCAGCATTGGAGGCAGCGATGACGCAAGCAGGGAGTGCCGTAGAATAGATGAATCCTCGCGCTGTGTTGATCAACCAATTGACTAAATCGTGGCTGCCGGCTACAAAAGCGCCGAAAGAACCGAGGGCTTTTGAGAAGGTGCCCATCTGGACAATCCATGGCTCAGACTTAAGGTTGAAATGAGCCAATGCTCCATGTCCACCCCCAAGCACTCCTGTGCCGTGTGCATCGTCCACGTAAAGGATGGTGTTTGGTGTGCCCGCGCAGAGTGCGTAAAGTTCTCCGACAGGAGCGATGTCGCCGTCCATGCTGAATACTGTGTCGCTAATAACGATCTTTCTCGCTGCACATTCCTTATGCATGAGCGAAGATAGGTGGTCGACATCCAGATGCTTATAAATGACCCTTTTTGCTTTGCTCAGGCGGCATCCGTCCACAATACTTGCGTGGTTCAGTTCATCGCTGAAGATTACGTCGCCCTCTTGCGTGAGCGCAGGGATACCGCTCACATTCGCCTGGTAGCCGGAATTGAAAACAAGTGCCGCTTCGGTCTTCTTGAAACGCGCAACCGCCTCTTCAAGTCTCATATGAGAAGTAGTGCCGCCGCAAAGCAGACGAGATGCTCCAGCCCCAAATGGAAATGCTGCTAGTGCCTGTTTTGCTGCGTTTACCAGAGTGGGCGAGGCAGCGAGGCCGAGATAATCGTTCGATGCAAAGTTGACGTATTCCGTCCCTTCTATCTCGACGTGTACAAGGGATGGAATGCGCTGCGCTTCGGATACAATCCCCCTGTCGTAAATCTTTCGCCGCAGCCCTTTACAATCCAGATGCCTTAGATCGTTGTCAAACCACATGATTTAGTTACCCTTTGGGTTAGAATTTTCGTCTATATGTTGTATGCTGCTTTCTGGCAACACTACATTATATAGGAATAAATAAAAAGATGCACTTGTGTCTTGACAAGAATTTTCATTTATATTAATCTTTGTGGTATAAAGTGGTAGAAAGTGGTATAAAAATGGCCTCCTTTACTGGAACATATTATTACACATTAGACCCGAAAGGGAGAATCATAGTCCCTGCTCCTTTGCGTGAGGTGTTGTCTGCTAAGTATGGCTCATCGAAAATATATATCACAAATGCGGCCTTTGACAAGTGTCTCCACATCTATCCCGAGGCTGAATGGGGCCTGCTGGAAGAAAAGATAAAGGGAAAGCCGACAACCGATAAGGCGATCCAGTATTTCATGCGGCGTGTCTTTTCGGCCGCTGTTCCGTGCGACTTGGACAAGAATGGAAGGGTGATGGTTCCTTACGAACTCAGGCAAAACGCAGGCATCGAAAGTGATATTGTCATAGTCGGCCTTATGGACCGGCTGGAACTCTGGGACAAGCAGCGCTGGGATACAATCACCGACCCGGACAAGATAGATGTCGAAGCCTTTACCAAGAAGCTCTCCGAATATGGCATTTAGCGGTGAGGCAATCCATGTGCCGGTGTTGCTCAGCGAGGTGATGGGGATGCTAGAAATAAAGGAAGACGGTGTGTATGTAGATGCTACGGTCGGGCTTGGCGGTCATGCTTCGGCGATGTTGGAGAGGCTAGGACCCCGTGGTGTGCTGATTGGCATAGATCGCGATGAAAAGGCCCTGACTTGTGCTGTGAAAAAGATTGGAACTAACAATGTATATCTCCGTAAAGGTCACTTTTCAGAAATCGGAGAAATCCTGCAGGAGCTGAAGATAAAAAGTGTAGACGGCGTACTTTTCGATCTGGGGGTATCGATGCTTCAGTTGAAGGATTATGAAAGGGGATTCAGCTTCATGTCCGATGCCAGGCTCGATATGCGGATGGATCTTTCACAAAAGCTGAGCGCATGGGATGTTGTGAACAGATATGCAGAAAAGGACCTGCAACGGATTATCCAGAATTTCGGCGAAGAGCCACTTTTCAGAAAAATCGCTAAAAGGATTGTGTTAAGCCGACAGTCCGGTACGATTGATTCATGTGCAGAGCTTGCGGATATCGTCTGTCAGGCATATGGGGGAAGGGGCAGGACGCATCCGGCCACAAAGACATTTCAGGCAATCAGGATCGAAGTCAACAGGGAGCTCGATGAACTCAGGAACGGACTTGCAACTGCCCTTGGCGTTTTGAAAGTAGGCGGCAGGCTTTGCGTCATTGCGTACCACTCTCTTGAGGACAGGATTGTCAAGAACCTCATCAGAGACTGGGGAAAAGAGGGCCTCATCAAGGTACTGACGAAGAAGCCGATTGTTCCGGGCAGGGATGAGGTCTTGAGAAACTCTGCATCACGCAGCGCGAAATTAAGGGGGGGGGAGAAGATATGAGGTACAGGAAGAACAGGCTAGCATCGATCATGAAAGTAATCTCTATCCTCCTTATCGTCATATCTGTCTTCAGTATCGTATGGCTAAGGGCGAGTGTTACATCCCTAGAATACAAGTTGAGCAACCTTGAAAAGATTAAGACAGAGGCCATTAGGGATCAGAAGTCCCTGGTTGCAGAAAAAGCAGGCCTTATGGCCCTTGCGAGGGTTGAGCAGTCAGATATTGCAGGCCTTGGTTTCTCGTTTCCTGAGAGGAAGAGGGTAGTCTATGTGAGATCGGCCGACTTCAAGGGCCCTTACGTGGCTTCTTATACGAAATAACATAATTACAATTTCCCCCTCTTAACTGAGGGAGATTAAAAATGGGGTAATCAGGTCGGCAATGGCAGGAATAAACAACAAGCACCGGAAAAGAGCGTTTGTCATGCTGGTCCTGCTCTCAGTAGGTTTCATGGCCGTCTTCTTTCGCCTAGCCGATATAATGCTGATAAATCATGACTGGTATCTGCAGAAGGCGCGTGGCCAGCAGACGAGAAAAGAGATAATACCGGTCAAGCGGGGGGTTATCATGGACCGCCGCGGGCATGAACTGGCTATCAATCTCGAAACTGAATCCATTTTCTGCGACCCCGCCGAGGTGACATCCGCAAATCAGGTCGCACGCACGCTCTCCTTGACTATCCATAAGAATGAAGGGGCTATATATGCAAAGCTTGTGACTAATAAACACTTCAGCTGGGTTGAAAGAAAAATGGCAGACGAAAAGGCCCGGCAGGTGCAAGGCATGCAACTCAAAGGTGTTGGTCTTGTCACGGAGATGAAGAGGGTCTATCCGAAAGGCGCGCTGGCATCCCATGTTGTTGGCTTCGTTAATCTCGATAACAAGGGTATCGAGGGTGTCGAAAAGGTATACGAAAAATATCTCACCGCTAAAGAGGGAAGTACCTACGTTGTCCGTGACGCCAAGGGAAACTCACTTTCCGAAGGCAGCACAAAAGATATTCGCGGCAATGATGTCGTCCTGACTATCGATGAAGGCCTTCAATATATACTCGAAAAGAACCTCGACGCAGCCATGATCAAATGGAGGGCGGTGGCAGCAACCGCGATCATGATGGATCCGTTTACCGGCGAGATTTTTGCCCTGGCCAACAGGCCTAACTTCGATCCGAGCGAACTGTCGCAGGCCAACCCTTCGGAGATCCGAAACCGTGCTATAACGGATTGCTATGAACCAGGCTCAACCTTTAAAATAGTAGTGGGTATCGCAGCCCTTGAAGAAAAGGTGGTAAATCCGGAGACGCGCTTCGACTGCAGTGCCGGCTCTATCGAAGTCGGGGGCAGAAGGATCAAGGATGATCACAAACATGGTGTTCTCGCCTTCCGAGAGGTCATTCAGAAATCCTCCAACGTAGGGACAATTAAAACGGCCCTCATGGTCGGAAAGTCGAAGGTGTACGAATACATCAAGAAATTTGGCTTCGGCGATAAGACGGGTATCGACCTGCAGGGGGAAATCCCGGGTCTTGTAAAGTCGCCTGACAGATGGTCTGGTACATCGATAGGCGCCATGGCAATCGGACAGGAAATAGCGGTGACACCTCTTCAGGTTCTGAGGGCATATTCGGCAGTGGCCAACGGCGGCTACTTGGTGACGCCCCACGTTGTTAAGGAGATCCGTTCTCCGGACGGGGTGATAATCTCGAAGATCGAGCCCAAGACACAGAGAATCATCTCGGCGGAGACAGCCGCCACTTTTAGGGGTATATTGAAGACGGTTACCGAGGAGGGAGGCACTGCAACCGAAGCCGCCGTGGAGGGCAACCAGGTGGCTGGAAAGACGGGTACCGCACAACTCTTCGATCAGCAGACAAAACATTATTCTAAAACCAGATATATCGGTTCCTTCGTGGGGTTCGTACCGGCAGATAATCCTAGATTGGCTATAATTGTGGTCATTAAGGAACCGAAGGGACAGATCTATGGCGGCATTGTGGCAGGTCCGGTATTCAGGCAGATCGCAAATGAGGCCCTTTCGTACCTTACTGTCCCAATGGACAATGCTATGGACAAAGGCTTGCTTTTGGTCAAGAAGTGATGCGTCGACAGGATTGGGTATGTTTTTTTGACAAGCTCATGACGAGGGCGGGTCATGATAATTATCAGAGAGCATGGCATTCCACAGGGTATGGTGGCTTCGTAGCGATGACTTATGTAAAATGAAAAAAACAACTTTAACTTATGAATGTTAGAGAGCTGATTAAGGATTATTATTGTTCGCTGACGGGAGCTGCTAGCCAGCAGGTCAACGGTATAACTTACGATTCGCGGGCCGTCAGAGAAGGATATCTCTTTGTCGCGATCAGGGGAGAGAAATCTGACGGGCACGATTTTATCGAGAAGGCAATCACGAAGGGTTCCAACGCCATAGTTTACGAGACTGAGCATACAAAAGTCCCTGCTCTCATCAGGACATATCCTTCCATATCATGGATTGGAGTGACCGACTGCCGGGACGCTCTTGCTGCGATGTCGAATACCTTCTACGGCAAACCTTCTGAAAAGATCTGTGTCATCGGTATAACAGGCACGAACGGAAAAACTACCACATCGTATCTTATAAAATCGGTCCTCGAAAAATGGTCGAAGGGCGTCGGGCTCATCGGCACCATCAACTACATGATAAAGGACGAATGCTTCGAAGCACAGCATACGACGCCTGAGGCGAGCGACTTTCAGGGCCTGCTAAGGGAGATGGTAAACAAAGGATGCGATTATGCGCTTGCAGAGGTTTCCTCTCATGCATTGGCCCAAAAGCGAACGGATTATACGCAGTTCCAGATTGCGGTTTTCACAAACCTTACCAGAGACCATCTGGACTTTCACGGGACCATGGAGGGCTACTTTCAGTCCAAATTGAGGCTCTTCACGGAGTTACTGATCGATGGTGGCACCGCGGTGATTAACCTCGATGACCCATACGGCAAGAGGCTTTCGGAGTTGCTCAGGGAGTCGCGGACATCAATCAGGCAGATTACATTCAGCCTGGCAGATAACAATTCTGACGTGCTAGCTCAGGAAATCGTTTTAGGGTTCAGGGGTACTTCGTTTATCATAAGTGCGAAGAATACTCCTTCGGGCATGAATATTCTCTCACCGTTGGTGGGGCGCACGGGTGTATACAATGTCCTTTCGGCGGTCTGCGCTGCTCTGCCGCTGGGTGTTCCGGCTGGAGTCATTGAACAGGGCATAGCCGCGCTCGATATAGTTAAGGGCAGGTTCGAACGCGTAGACCTAGGCCAATCTTTTTTGGCTATTATCGATTATGCGCATACTCATGATGCGCTGGAGATGCTTTTAGAGACTTCGCGGCAGCTTCGTGATGCATGCCTCTCATCTGGAAAAGTAAAGAATATGCCTCAGGGGAAAATGATCACCGTCTTTGGCTGCGGCGGAAACAGGGACAAGGGAAAACGGCCGAAGATGGGCCGCGTAGCTTCGGAGATGAGCGATTTTGTTATAGTAACTTCCGACAATCCGAGGGGCGAAGATCCCGCAGCGATTATAAAGGATATTGAAGCTGGGATAGAGAGGGACAACTATATTGTAATCCCAGATCGTAGCACGGCCATCAGAATGGCTGCACTTCTTGCATCCCCTGGAGACATAGTGGTCATTGCAGGAAAGGGGCATGAAGATTATCAGGAGATTGGGGGCGTCCGTCACTCCTTCAGTGACAGAAGTGTTATGGAGGATGCAATCAGAGAAACTTTTGCCATTTCACTAAGAGGGCGCAGAAGAAGGCGTCGCAATGGGATAATAAACGGTGCTAAAGCTTAAGGATATCCTCTACGCGACAGGGGGCACGCTGATTTCCGGGGGAACCGACCAATTTAAAGGTCTTTCGATCGACTCCCGTACCATAAAAGAGGGTGAATTGTTTATCCCCATAAGGGGAGAGAGGTTCGACGGACATGATTTTGTTGAGGCCAGTCTCAAAATATGTGCTGGTGCTCTTGTAAGCCGTCAGTGGGGAGGCCTGATAAATTCCACTATTGTGAAGACGATTATTCAGGTAAATGATACCCTGCAGGCCCTTCATGACATAGCACGATTTGTAAGGAAGGGTTTTAGAGGGCCGGTGATTGCCATCGTTGGCAGCAACGGGAAAACGACGACTAAGGAGCTCGTCTCTTCGATACTCTGTACCTCTTTCAACGTGATTAAGACAGAAGGTAACCTCAATAATCATATCGGCATGCCACTCTGTATTGCACGCGCCGACGAAGAAACCGGAGCCATGGTCCTCGAGATGGGCACGAACAGGCCCGGCGATGTTGACCTTCTTTGCAGGATAGCTTCACCTGATATCGGCGTGGTAACGAACATCGGCTTCGAGCATCTGGAAGGCTTCGGTTCCTTGGAGGCGGTAAGGGATGCGGAACTCGAAATACTTCCGTATGTGAAAAAAGTCGTATTAAACGGGGATGATGGCTTTCTCAGCGACGGCGTATCGCTAAAGTTCAAAGGCCAGATTGTCACATTCGGCATCACTGGTGAGAAGAACGATGTAACAGCGAGTGAGATTGAGGTGGCCGATGAAGGATCTAGATTCGTGCTTCACGCCTCGGGCTTGGCTATTGGGGTGGAGTCAAAACTTTCTGGCAGATTCAATGTATACAACTCATTGGCAGCGTGCGCTGCCGCACATACACTTGGTGTCAAGTTTGATAAAATTAAGAAAGGCCTTGAGTCAGTTGAAGGAGTGCTGATGCGGTTTGAGATCAGAAAGGTGCGCGGTGTGACTTATTTGTACGATGTCTATAATGCCAACCCATCGTCAATGAAGGCATCGATAGAAGAACTCGCTAGAATGGCCGAAATGGCGAAAGGGCGTGAGACTACCGGCATGACAAGGGCCATCGCTGTCCTCGGAGACATGCTTGAACTTGGCCAGTACGGCCTCCAGGCTCATGCGGAAGTCGGAGAGATGTTATCCAGTCTGGGTATTGCGCATTTGATAGGGGTCGGTCCGCTAATGAATGAGGCGGTTTCGAGATTTGGCAGAAACGCAATCGCAAGGGACAGATCAGAAGAAGCTGGTGCAGAACTAGCGACTTTGGTCAAGTCTGGAGATGTCGTCCTCATCAAGGGATCACGCGGCATGAAAATGGAGAAGGTCATGGAAGTTATAGAAAAAATTGCGGATAAGAATTCCGCTGCTGAAGGGAGAAAATAAGATTGCTTTACGAGTTACTTTATAGTCTTTATCCATATTTTTCTCCTTTTAATGTATTTAGGTATATAACCTTCAGAACATCGCTTGCGGCCTTAACGGCTCTTATTATTACGCTCCTCATCGCTCCGAGTATTATCCAATGGCTGAAAAAGATCAGCATGACTCAGCAGATAAGGGATGACGGTCCGAAGACGCATCT
Source organism: uncultured Nitrospiraceae bacterium (assembly GCA_963736105.1). Taxonomy (GTDB): domain Bacteria; phylum Nitrospirota; class Thermodesulfovibrionia; order Thermodesulfovibrionales; family Dissulfurispiraceae; genus Fen-1308. Next base: position 851,104 of record CAVTNL010000002.1, read on the forward strand.
GTCAAAAGCAGGTACGCCGACTATGGGAGGTATCATAATCATCATCGCAGTGACTGTTGCGATGATCTTCTGGGGAAACTTCCGTAACATTTATGTATGTGTAGTGACTCTATCGCTCCTTGGTTTCGGGGCCATCGGCTTCATAGACGACTATTTTAAGGCTGTAAAAAAGAATCCCAAGGGTCTGAAGGCTCTTTACAAATTCGGCGCACAGCTTTCACTTGCACTCATAATAGGCATATTCCTGTATTCCAATCCGAAAGATCCCTATGCGTCAGTACTAAGCGTCCCTTTCTTCAAACAGTGGCTATTCGATCTGGGCATATTTTATATTCCTTTTTCGATATTTGTGATCGTCGGCTCATCAAATGCGGTGAACCTTACTGACGGCATCGACGGACTTGCTATCGGGCTGGTTGCTATAGCAACACTTGCAAACGGGGCGTTAGTCTATCTTTCAGGGCACGCACTGTTCGCTCGGTATCTCCAAGTATTGTATCTGCCTGGCACCGGTGAACTGACAGTTTTCTGCGGAGCACTACTCGGTGCATCACTCGGTTTTCTATGGTATAACGCCTATCCGGCCGAGGTCTTTATGGGGGATGTTGGTTCTTTAGGACTGGGCGGCTCACTTGGAACTCTTGCAGTTGTTACGAAGCATGAGATAGTCCTTGCTGTTGTAGGAGGCATCTTCGTAATCGAAACGATCTCAGTGGTTTTACAGGTGGCGTCATTTAAGCTTACGGGAAACAGGATTTTCAGGATGGCGCCAATCCATCATCATTTCGAACTCCAAGGGTGGTCCGAGCCGAAGGTGATAGTGAGATTCTGGATAGCTGGCATAATCCTTGCACTTTTTAGCCTTGCAACATTAAAATTGAGGTGATGGTAATGAAAAGGGGAAAAGTTCAACATTCCATATTTAGGGTCCTATGTGACGATTTTGGCTTTAGCATAGACAGGATGCTGATTGCCGTCATATTTTTTCTTCTCAGCTCTTATTTCCCGATCGTCAGTGCTTGCGCCGACGATATCAGTGCGAGGGCCGCAGTCGTAATCGACGGCAACAGCGGCGATATACTTTATGCCAAGAATCCGAATTCGAAACTCTTCCCGGCGAGTACTACAAAACTTATCACTGCCATGGTAGTTCTGGACAGGCTGGATCCTGAGACTGTGGTTACAGTCAGCCAGGAGGCGGCCAATACTCCATCTGTTTCTCCGCATCTGAGGGCTGGCGACAAACTGAAGGTCAGAGACCTGCTCAACATCGCTCTAATCAGATCGGTCAATTCTGCAGCCGTCGCGCTGGCAGAGGCCGTTTCCGGCTCCGAAGATGCTTTTACAAAACTGATGAACGAGAAAGCCCTGAGCGTCGGGGCCGAGAGTACACGGTACGTCAACGCTTCGGGTCTTCCCGGAGATGGGCAGTACATCACTGCCTATGACCTCGCGATCATAATGAAGAAGGCGGTTAGCTATCCGATGATAAAGGAGATCATAAACACTCGTGCTCAGCAGGTCTATACTGAGGGAGGGCGGAAAATATTCGTAAGGAATACCAATCATCTGCTATGGACAGATGAAGACATGGTCGGCGGGAAAACAGGATATACAAGAGCTGCGAAACATTGTTTCGTATGCGCTGGACAAAAGGGAGACAAGATACTCATAGCTGCTGTACTCGGTGAATCGGTCCGCAATGATCTCTGGCATGACGCCTCTACCCTTCTTGATCGGGGCGATAGTGTCCTGAGCAAAGAAAGAGAACCCGAAATTTATTATACATCCATTTCGGAAAGCCCTGTCGTTTATGCTTCTCAGACGGTAAAAAAGAAGCATAGGGTGGTTAAATCCAGATCGAGGGCAAATCAGGTGGCAAAAAACGGCAAGATCTCCAAGAAGAAAAAATCCGGCGGCCATAGACTAGCCAAGAGGAAGAAGAAGGGCGGTGCAGTGAGCGCTGAAAACGCAGCGGTTGCCAAGGGTATTTCGTAAATGCATCGTATGCCTGGAGATACATATTCTCACCTATAATGGAGACGGCTTTTTATGACAAGAAAATCACCGTAGTTGGTCTTGCGAGGAGCGGTGTCGGTGCAGCGAACCTTCTCGCTTCTTTGGGGGCTAATGTCACGGTTACCGACATAAGAAATCCTGAGCAGCTCGATACGTGCATAAAGGCCCTTAGTTCGGCAGTTTCTCTTTCACTCGGAAATCATCCTTCAGAACTTTTTGAGACATCCGACCTCATCGTTATAAGTCCGGGAGTCTCCCTTGAGATTGAGCCCATTGTCCTTGCGCGCAGCAAGGGAGTCAGGATTATCGGTGAACTCGAACTAGCCTTTCAGGCCCTCCGATCAGGTGTTGTTGCGACTGTGCCAGAATTTCTAGCCGTTACCGGAACTAACGGGAAATCGACGACGACCGCTCTCCTCGATGCAATGCTCAGGACCGACGGAATCGGCACTATACTAGGCGGTAATATCGGCAATTCCCTTGCATCGGAAATATTGGGCCTGATCGGTAACAGCACTGCAGCTGCCGCCACACGTTATATTGTTGCTGAATTGTCTAGCTTCCAGCTCGAGACGATAGAGACATTCAGGCCTAAAGGTTCGACGATCCTAAACATCACACCGGACCACCTTGACCGCTATCGCGAGATGGATGCTTACATCAGCGCAAAATGCAGGGTGGCCAGTAATCAGGTCGCGACTGATTATTTAGTCCTTAATGCGGACGATCCTTATGCAGCTGAACTTCAACGTATAATAGGAAGACAGAACCAGAGGCCGCAAATCTTTTATTTTAGCCGAAAAACGCCGGTGGAGGGAATGTATTACAAAGAAGGAAAAATTCATTTCAACCTCTCGCCAGATAAACTGCGTCATATTGAATGCGGTCTCACTTTACCAGACCCATTGTTCACCCTCGATCCTGCCTCTTTCATGATCAAGGGAGTACACAATGTTGAAAATGCTATGGCTGCCGCCTTAATGGCCTATCTTGCGGGCTGCGGCCTCGATGGAATAAAAAACGCACTTGCGATATTCCCTGGACTCGAACATCGGCTCGAATTTGTGAGGGAGTTGAATGGTGTCAGATATATTAATGATTCTAAGGGGACGAATGTTGGAGCCGTTCTGAAGTCCTTGGAAGGTTTTACAGAGCCGGTAGTCCTTATAGCCGGAGGGCGGGACAAGAACGGTGATTTTTCACTCCTGAGGCCGTTGATAAAGGAGAAGGTAAAGAGGCTCGTGCTTATCGGAGATGCTGCCGAGAAAATCGGTAAGGCGGTCTGCGACCTGACAGAGTGCGACATGGCAGGATTCGATTTTCGGAGTGCCATTGCGAAAGCAAAGAATGCGGCTGCTCCGGGGGATGTGGTGCTGCTCTCACCTGCCTGCGCCAGCTTCGATATGTTCATAGACTTCGAGGATAGGGGTGGACAGTTCAAGAGGATGGTAATGGAATTATGACCCAACGTTTCGACAGGGTCGTGCTGGTTCTCGTAATCCTATTGATACTTATCGGCCTAACGGCTGTTTATAGCTCTACATCAGTGGTATCACCGGCGCTGCAGCATAAGGGCAGGGCGCTCGGTACTACTGTAACCCAATTTAGCTATTTGAAGAAGCAGTTTCTCACTGTGCTGATTGGCATAGTTGCAATGTTCGCGGCATATAAAGTACCGCTGGAATACTTGAAAAAGTTGGTGATACCACTTCTTGTAATATCGCTCGTCTGCCTTCTCCTCGTCTTTACCAGCCTAGGCATAAGTGCAGGAGGGGCACGGAGATGGCTCAGGCTCTGGCCATCGAGTTTCCAGCCATCGGAGCTCGTTAAGCTATCCATGGTCATCTTTTTGGCTTGGTTTATGAGTCTTTCTTCTTACAGCCATGATAAATTCCGCTCGTTTCTTATTCCAATTATTGTAATGGCGGCCTTTCAGCTCGTCTTTTTGAAACAGCCTGATTTCGGTGCGACCATGAGTCTGGCAATCCTTACTGTGGCGATGCTCTTTCTCTCAGGTATCAGGTTGAAGTATCTCTTCTCGCTGGGATTGGTCGCAATCCCAGTTCTTGTAAAGCTTATCATGGAACCCTATCGGTGGAAGAGGGTGATAGCATTTCTGGATCCCTGGAAAGACCCGCAGGGTTCGGGTTTCCAGCTCACCCAGTCATTCATAGCATTCGGAAGCGGAGGCCTGCAGGGAGTTGGATTGGGAGAGAGTAAGCAGAAGCTCTCTTTCCTGCCGGAAGTTCACACTGATTTTATCTTTTCCCTTATCGGTGAAGAGCTGGGTTTCGTCGGTGCTGCAGTTGTCGTGGCTCTTTTCTTCTTCTTGTTTGTTAGGGGATTCATGATTGCCAGAAGGGTTGAGGACCCGTTTGCCTATTATCTAGCCACCGGCATATCACTCATGATTGGCATTCAGTCTGTCTTCAATTTTGCGGTTGTGACGGGACTCATTCCCACGAAGGGCCTCCCGCTGCCTTTTATCAGTTACGGAGGTTCTTCCCTTGCGATAAGCATGGTTGCTGCAGGCCTGCTGCTTAACGTTTCGAGGTTAAGAGAGGATGATGGGGCCGGGCATGAGATATTGCATATAAGGAAAAAGCTAGCCGTGACTAATATTGGAGCAGGAGACGAAGCGAAGTCAAACCAGTATGCCTTGGGCAGGGGTTACGGACAATCCGGAACAAAACGCCGCACTAAGCTGGGTTATTTCAAAAAAAGAAATGGGAATAAGTCATGAGGGTTATTATTGCAGGAGGTGGGACAGGGGGGCATCTTTTCCCGGGGATTGCAGTTGCCGAAGAATTCATCAAAAGAAGCCGCGCTGCCAGGGTTGTCTTTGTCGGTACCGAACGTGGCATAGAAGCCAGGATAATCCCGAAAGAGGGATACCCGATCGAATACCTGAGTGCCGAGGGTATGGTCGGCAAGACTCCTCTTAAGAAATTGAAGGCTTTTTATCTCTTTCTGGTCTCTCTTTTTCAGTCGCGCAGGATTATTTTATCGGTTCGGCCAGACATTGTCATTGGTGTCGGTGGCTATGCCTCGGTCGGGATGATTTTCACCGCTCATTTCATGGGAATTCGTACAATTATAATGGAACAGAACTCAGTGCCGGGCCGTGCTAACCGGTTCCTTGGCAATTTTGTCGACGCGATTGCAGCGACGTATCAGGAGAGCCTCTCTTTTTTTCAGAGAGAAAAGACGTTTCTGACTGGCAACCCCGTCAGAAAAAAAATACTCATGAAAGATGCGGTCGATATAACGGGGTCATTCGGTCTTGGAAAAGACCGTTTCACCGTACTCATCTTCGGCGGAAGCCTTGGAGCTAGAACCATTAACAATGCAATGAGCGAGGCATTGCATTATCTTCTCGATTTAAGAGAAAATATTCAGTTTCTACATCAAACCGGTGAGAAGGACCTAAAAACCGCAATGGAAGGCTATAAAAAGCTGGGCTTTGCCTGCATGGTTTTGCCCTTTATATATCAGATGGCTGATGCATATACAGTGGCTGATCTGATAGTATGCAGGGCCGGAGCTAGCACACTGTCCGAAATCACTGCGATGGGAAAGGCTTCAGTGCTGGTACCGTATCCTTATGCCGCATCGAATCACCAGGAGTCGAATGCGAGGAAACTCGAGGACATGGGTGCTGCCACTGTGATACTCGATAAGCATTTGACTGGCGAGGTGCTGGCCAAGGTGATCCGCGGACTTTATGATAGCCCTGAAAAGAGGAAAGAGATGCAGAAGGCATCCAAGGCATTCGGGAGGACTGATGCTGCAGAGAGGATTGTCGATTTAGCGATGAACCTCATCCGCAAAACATAGCAGAGGAAAGGTTCAGACAATGTTCAATCAATACAGGGTAATACATTTCGTCGGAATCGGCGGCATCGGGATGAGCGGAATCGCAGAGGTGCTACACAACCTCGGATACGAGGTGACGGGATCCGATATCCGCGAATCGGATACTACTTTAAGGCTGCGGAAACTGGGGATAAAAATCTTTATCGGGCATGATGAAAAGAACATTGATGCAGCCCATGTGGTGGTAACTTCTTCTGCAGTCTCACCGACGAACCCGGAGGTGACTACCGCAAAGGACCGCGCGGTTCCGGTCATCCCGAGGGCCGAGATGCTCGCAGAGCTCGGCAGGTTGAAATACGGTATCCTTGTGGCGGGGGCTCACGGCAAGACTACTACCACATCGCTCATTGCAACCCTGCTAGGCGAAGGTGGACTCGACCCTACGGTAGTTATAGGCGGCAAACTTAAGGCATTCGGCAGCAACGCAAGGCTCGGGCAGGGTGAATTCCTTGTCGCGGAGGCGGACGAGAGCGACGGATCATTCTTGAAGCTAAGCCCCACAATAGCTGTCATCACTAATATCGATCGGGAGCACATGGATTATTTCAAGGACATCGAGACACTGAAGGGCGCCTTCCTCTCATTCATCAACAAGGTCCCATTTTACGGCGTCGCGATTATCTGCAAGGAAAACGAACATACGCGCGAGATTATCCCTCAAATCAAGAGGCGCGTGCTGACATATGGCCTTTCACATGATTCAGATATGTATGCGAGGAACATCAAGTACGGGGGCTCCGGAATGAGCTTCGAGGCCGTATTCAAGGGCGAACCGCTTGGTGTTTACAGTGTTCCAGTGCCAGGAGTACATAACGTTCTCAACAGCCTTGCAGCGATACTCACCGCGATGGAGCTTCAGATACAACAGGAAAAGATCAAGGCTGGCCTCGGAAGCTTCGAGGGTATACAACGCAGGTTCGAATTCAGGGGTGAGTCAAGAGGAGTAAGGGTTTATGATGATTACGGGCATCACCCTGTCGAAATCAGAGCGGTACTCAAGGCGGCTCGGGAATGCTTCAGAGAAAACCGCATCGTAGTCATATTCCAACCTCACAGGTACACGCGTACGCGCGACCTGATGGGTGATTTTGCCCTCAGTTTCGTTGCTGCTGACAGACTCTATCTCCTTGATATCTACGCGGCGAGTGAGTCACCAATCGAAGGGGTCGATTCAACTGTCCTCCTGAAAAAAATACGCGATGTTGGGTCATTGAAGACCGACCATATCTCGGACAGGAAAGAGTTGGTGAAAACGGTACTGGCCGATCTGAAGCCGGGAGATGTAGTACTTACTCTTGGCGCAGGGGACGTCCACAAAATAGGCGAGGAGATACTTAAGGCGCTATGATTACAACTAAAAAGATAGGGGTCCTTGCGGGAGGCATATCGGCCGAAAGAGAAGTTTCGCTTAAAAGCGGCGGAGCGGTCTACAGAGCATTATTGAGCAGGGGCTATAATGCCGTCTTTATAGATGCAGCTACAGACCTGCACGCATCGATTACCTCTCAGCAGGTCGAACTCGTTTTCATCGCCCTCCATGGCGGGCACGGCGAGAACGGAGCAGTTCAGGGGTTCCTTGAGGTGATAGGCATCCCTTATACGGGGTCTGGAGTTCTCGCATCGGCTGTCGCCATGGACAAAGAGGTGTCAAAGAAAATTTTCCGATATCATGGAATTCCGATGCCTCCATTTAAGATTATACATCACGATGAACTTCCGGGCACTATTGAAACCATCGCTGCGGGCTGCCTTATCGGCGAATCAATGATCGACTTTGGGATGCCTTGGGTGATCAAGCCAGCTGCGGAGGGATCCAGCATAGGCGTCCATGTTGTAAAGAACGGTGACGAACTTGAGCCAGCACTCAATGACGCATTCAAATACGGGAACATGATCATCGTTGAACAATACGTCAAGGGCAAAGAGATCCAGATAGGGGTCCTGGGGCAGAAGGCTCTCGGAGGCGTGGAAGTGAGGCCTTCGATGGAATTTTATAATTATGAGGCAAAGTATACGCCGGGACTTACAAACTATATTCTTCCCCCTGATGTAAGTCGCGAAGACTACGAAATGCTAAAGGAGACGGCTTTGCGCGCACACAATGCCTTGGGCTGTGCGGGTGCGACGAGGGTCGATCTCATTCTCGACACTGAGGGCAGGGCTTATCTACTTGAGGTCAACACCATACCTGGTATGACCGAGACCAGTCTTCTTCCTAAAATTGCCAAACTTGCGGGATTCGAATTCGCTGAGCTGATCGAAGCAATTCTCAAATCTGCTCTTGAGCGATGAAACCGACGGCCATGTGATGGAAACGAAAAAAGTTAAAAAGGCACTGACAAGAACAAAGAGAATAACTGCTATCTTTGCGGGATTGGTAGGAGTTCTTTGCTTGGCTGGCATTGCTTTTCTGGGCAATAAATATCTGTTCATCAGGGAGATAAATTTCTATGGTAATCGTCATCTGACCAACGCGGAATTGCAGTTGATGACTGGGCTTACGCTAAAGAGACCTCTTTTTTCTGTCACAACCAGAGGTATATACCGGCGACTGAAAACATCTCCTTGGATAAAGGATGCCATTGTTCGAAAGGATCTTAGTGGTAATGTCACTGTGTATCTCACCGAAGCTCTTCCTGTAGCTGTATTGCAAGTGGACCAAAACTTATTTCTTATCGATAGTGATGGCCTGCGACTTGAAGAGATAAGACCAGAACCGATCTATTTCCTGCCGATGGTGAAGATCGACCCCTCCTCCTATAGGGAGGCTTATTATGATGCGGTCGAACTGGCGAAGGCGTTGAATGAAAGAAAGTTGACGGCTCACGTAGGCAACATCGAGCTCACCGGTACGAGACCCGAAGATGTAACCATGCAAGTAGACGGCGTTCCGATTAAAGTCGGAGCTGGGGATCTTCCCAAAAAGCTTGAGAAACTCGACTTCGTCAGGGATGAACTTGTAAAGCGGAATATGTCGGTAGAATATATAGATCTGAGGTTCGCTGACAAGATCGTGGTTAAGCCGTTGAAGCCGGTGGCCAAGGAGCCGGAAAGCAAAAGCAGCCCGACAGTGGAAACGGTACGGAAAAAAGCGAAACAGAAAGACGCCAAGCATAAAAAGACCGATAAAAAAGTGGCAGGGGGTAAGACAAAAAAACATGTCGGCTAAAAGAAAAAAAAGCGGCCCCTTCATAACGGGCGTAGATGTGGGCACTTCAAAAATCTGCACGGTCGTCGCAGAGACAACCAGCGAAGGTATTGATATCCTTTCGATCACATCTACTCCCACTGTCGGGTTGAGAAAGGGTGTTGTTGTCAACGTAGACGCTGTATCGTCCGCAATAAGGGATGCATTGGTCGCAGCACGCCAGCAGTCTGGTGTTGCGATTCGGGAAGCCCTTGTGAGTATATCGGGCAGCCACATCCAGGTAACTAAAGGTAACGCTTCGATAGCGGTAAACGGGAAAAATGTGTCTAAGGTCGATATTGAAAAAGTTATCGATGCTGCCGGCTCGTCGACCATCCCATCAGGGAGGGAAATTATCCATGTGCTGCCGACCGATTTTATAATTGACGGGGGACGGGGCATAAAGGACCCACAGGGTATCCCTGGTTCTAGGCTCGAATCTAATGTAAATATCATTACCGCTTCATCTGAACCGCTCCAGCGCCTTGTTATGAGTTGTGAAAAGGCAGGTCTTCAGGTGTCGGATCTTGTCCTGCAGTCGATCGCCTCTGCCGAGGCGGCCTTACAGGCCGAAGACCGAGATATGGGAACGGCGATTGTGGATATAGGCGCGGGAACCACCGATATCGCTTTTTTCAAGGATGGCTGGATGCAGCATGCGGTGGTCATTGGGATCGGAGGTAATCATTTCACTAACGATCTGAGCGTTGGACTTAGGGTCTCCTTTTCTGAAGCCGAGCGGGTTAAGAAGCAGTTTGGCATGCTTACTATCGCCGATGGCGGCGATGAAGAAATTGATGTCATTGGTCTTGACGGTGAGGTCAGGAAGATATCCAGGAAGCTCGTGGTAGAGATCCTGTATCTTCGCTGCGAGGAACTTCTGGAGCTGATAAAAAAGGAATTATCTCGGCCTGAAGCTAAGGAATCTATCACAGGGACTGTATTTACGGGCGGAGGTGTACTAGTCCCCGCTTTTGAGCGGCTTGCAGCAAACATCATCTCGTTGCCCATACGGATTGGGTATCCGGATCTGGCCCCTGCTCACAGGGGTGCGTCCTCTCCGTTTTTGCCTTTTATAACTGGAGTCAAGGAACAATATCACAGCCCAGAATATGCTGCTGGAGTGGGTCTGGTGCTTTACGGGGCAGGATATTCGCATGGACCCGAAGATACAACTGACTTAGGTTTACTGAACAAGATGACCGGGTTTTTTAAAAATATTATGGGTAAAAAGAAATAGGAGGTCCCTATGTTCGAAATAGAAGATGTAGGAAGACCGGTGGCGAGGATTAAAGTGATCGGTGTCGGAGGCGGGGGTGGCAATGCCGTCAACAGTATGGTGGCCTCCCATATATACGGCGTTGAGTTCATCGCAGTGAATACCGACATACAGCACCTTGAAGCATCGCTTGCGCCTGCCAGAATACAAATAGGAACTGACCTGACAAGAGGACTTGGCGCCGGCTCCAATCCGGTCATCGGACGTGAAGCTGCTCTTGAAAGCAGAGACATGCTTGCTGGATTCATTGATGGATCAGACATGGTCTTCATAACCGCCGGCATGGGGGGAGGAACCGGGACTGGTGCCGCTCCAGTAATTGCAGGCATAGCCAAGGAGATGGGAATTCTCACAGTCGGAATTGTGACGAAGCCATTTTATTTCGAAGGAAGAAAGAGGGCCATGAATGCCGAGGAAGGAATCCATGAGCTTAGGAACCAAGTTAACACGTTGATCGTGATACCCAACGACCGGATTAGCCTTGTCGTGGAAAAAGGGACCTCATTACTGCAATCCTTCTCTACAGTGAATGACGTACTCAGGCAGGCCGTCCAAGGCATTTCTGACCTTATTCTTGTGCCAGGTCTTATCAACCTCGACTTCGCAGATATCAAGGCGATTATGCAGAAGCCGGGCAAGGCCGTTATCGGCATGGGTATGGGGCAAGGGGAAGGTGGTGCGTTCGAGGCGGCAAAGAAGGCCATTCTAAACCCGCTTCTCGAGAAATCGTCTATCGAAGGAGCTCGCGGGATTCTAATCAATATAACCGGCGGACTTAATATTTCTCTCGACCAGATACAAGAGGCGGCTTCGCTTATTCATGACAACGCTCACGAGGAATCAAATATTATTCTGGGCGCTGTGATTGATCCTGAAATGGATGACCAGATAAGGGTTACGGTGATAGCCACCGGCCTTGACGAAAAAAGCGAAAAGGTCGAACTGCCCGAAGCCCAGACATGGACTCCCAAGAAGGAGGTGTCGGATGCTCCGGTCAGAGCATCGGGAAAGATGCTATCGAAGAGCATCGACATGTTTACAGAAATCATATCAAAAGAGGCTGTAACTGCACCGGATGGCGCATGGCAAAAAGAACATACTGCCCAGCTGCCCGAGAAAAAGGATGTTCAGCCTGTCGAGCCTACTACCCCGATAAGTGCTCCATCAGTGGAAACGTCGATTGAACCACCCGCCGAATCACGCATTAAAGCGGTTACTGAACCAATTGCTGAACCGGTTGTCTTGTCAGGCAAAGTTGAGCCTGTGGAGGTCGAAAAGGGACCGGAACTTGTAGATGAAAGTCAGCATGAAATGCGACTTGAGGAATCGGCAATCCCGCGAGAAGACCAGTACGATATACCGACATTCCTCAGGAAAAAGATGAAGCAAACTGATAGCTAAATGTAACCCCACTTTTTTCGTTAGCCTAAACAAGCAGGATGGAACCAGGTCTGATAATTTATGAATCGCAAGCTTATTGAGAAGGCCGACACCCTGCTTGCAAAAGAAAAAGGGACGGTATTTAAGGATCCCGGCGGCAAGATATCAGTCTGTCTTGTGTATCCTAATAACTACCATGTCGGGATGTCGAATCTTGGATTCCAGGGACTCTACGGACTTCTGAATCGGCGAGAAGATGTGCTTTGCGAACGCGCTTTTCTCCCTGATCATACGGATATAGCAGAATATCGGAGGACCAATACCCCTATTTTTTCTCTGGAGAGCAAAAGACCTCTTAACTCGTTCGACATAGTAGCTTTTTCACTTTCGTTTGAAAACGATTATCCAAACATCTTGAAGATACTAAGCCTCTCTAAAATACCTCTAAGGACAGGCGAACGCGGAGATTATCATCCCCTAGTCATTGCCGGAGGAGTCGCTGTTTCGTTCAATCCGGAGCCTCTTGCACCTGCGCTTGACTTGATATTTATCGGAGAAGCTGAAGAAATCCTGGGTGAATTTATTGGAATGTATAAGCGCGTTAGAGACAAGGCTGATGTCATGAGAAAAGCTTTGCAGTTGCAGGGTGCTTATGTACCCTCAGAATACGAAATAACCTATCTTGAAGATGGCACCATATCACAGCGGGCTGCCAAGAATGACGCACCGTATATTATCCCGAAGAGATCCGTGAAAGATCTTTCTCTTGCCCCTCTAAATACATCTATTATCACTTCTGAAACGGAGTTTTCAGGCATGTATCTTGTGGAGATCATGAGGGGATGCCAATGGAATTGCCGCTTCTGTCTCGTCGGAAATTTTTTTGGTCCATTTAGGAAAAAAGGAGTGCTGCAGGTCAGGGAAGAGATAGAGGAAGGAAAGAAGGTCGCCGAAAAGATAGGGCTTATTGGGCCATCACTTTCCGATTATCCTAGCATAGGCGATATCCTCTGCATGGAAGGCGTCCAGTTTTCGATAACCTCTCTGCGCGCAAGTGGCCGCAGCGCAGAGCTGATTGGACTGTTGAAGGGGCACAAGAGTGTTTCCATAGCACCTGAGGCTGGCACGGAAAGGCTTAGGAGAGTCATCAACAAGCAGGTGACAGAACAAGATATCATTACTTCGGCCGGACTTCTCTTTGACTGCGGAATAGAGACGCTAAGGCTCTATTTCATGATCGGTCTTCCAACTGAAACTGAAGAAGACATAGCGGGCATAATAGACTTGGCGATAAAGATTAGGGTCTTAAGCAGAAAAGCGGGCATTGTGCTGAGTGTAAGTACCTTCGTTCCGAAGCCATTTACCCCGTTTCAATGGCATCCCATGGCTCAACTCGACAGCGCAAAGAAGAAGATCAAACAGATAAAAAAGTGTCTTGAAACGCAAGATATAAAAGGGATAAAGGTTTTCCACGATGTTCCAAAGTATGCACAAATGCAGGGACTTTTCTCTTTAGGCGATCGTCGGATATTCCCAGTGATCGAGAGGATGGCCGAAATCGACGATTGGCGAACGGCTTGTGCAGATGCCGGAATTGATCCGGACTTCTACATTTTTAGGGGAAGGTCATTCGAAGAAGTCCTTCCGTGGGACTTTATCGACATCGGGGTGCCGAAGGAAAAATTGTGGAGGGAGTACCGCAAGGCTCTTGATGGCTAGACTAACGGTTTTTGATAAGGAAGAGGCCTGGCAATTAAGGTAGTCAACGCTTTCCTTTTTAGGAGGGCGGTGACTACCTCACATCGTTTGAGAGTACGACCTCCTATTTGAACAACTCATCGAGGAACTGACGCATTGCCTGCCAGGAACGTCTGTCAGCCTTTTCATTATAAGCGATTCCCTTGATCCCGAAGCTGTCGGCCTGAGGGTTTGTGAAGCTATGGACGGCACCACCGTAAAATATCATCTGCCAGTCGGCGCCTGAATTTCGCATCTCGTCCATAAAAGTATTAATCTGGTCTTTCGTGGTAAAGGGATCATCAGCGCCATGTAAAACGAGGACTTTGGCTGTAACATTTTTAGTTTCCGCCGGAGTTGGGGTCGAGAGACCTCCATGAAAACTCACAACGCCCAGGACGGGTGCGTGTCCGCGTGCGAGTTCCAGAACAGTCGTCCCTCCAAAGCAATATCCGGTGGCTGCTATTTTTTGGGGATCTACTAAAGGATGATGGAGCAGGATGTCGAGTCCGGCCATCGCACGGTCACGCATAAGAGTGCGATCATTTAGATATACACCGGCAAGCTGAGAGGCTTTTTGTGGATCACTGGCCCTTATGCCTTCGCCATACATGTCAACTGCAAAGGCTATGTAGCCGAGTCGGGCGAGCTCTTCGGTGCGTTTCATCGTGAAAGAGTTGAGACCCCACCACTCATGCACTACCAGAACGCCGGGCCGCTTGCCCTGAATACTATCATCGTAAGCTAAGTATCCTTCGAGGACGGTATTGCCATGTCTGTATTGAACTGCCTTGGCTCGAATCTCAGCTTGAGCGCCGGTGCACAAAATAACTGCTGTAATAAAGGCTATAAAATATTTCATTAGCAATCCTCCACAAAAGGTATTTTTAAAAGTTTAGCAACCTTCGGGGAGATTCCCAATCAGCAGCGACGTCAGGATGCAATGCATATTGCGCTATAAATACTATTTAATTAGGCGATGATCTAATCCTACCGTCAGACTGTAGCATTATTACCTACGCGATTAAGTTTAAGGATAGCATATATTGATTGAAATTAGGAGCAGCTGAGCATATGCCGTTACTCAACTGATCTTGGATGCTTCTCCCACTCGGTGGACGTCTAATTGATCAATATTATTTTCCTGGTTCTCAGGTACTCTTGTTCAATATAATCATAGAAATCGTTTTTCCTTACATCATTCAGCCATGCCTGTGCTGATTCAATCCCCTCTGTATGCAATATCTCGATAACTTTTATACACAGTTCAGTATTATCAGACTTTCCTATGTCGTGACGATATGACATTTTGATCTCCCTAATTCCATTATCGGAGAAAACATGTTAAAAATGAAGCCCGAAAAGATAAAGTCTGAGCAAATGTTGACGTACGTCAAGAGAGAGAAAAACATGAAACGGCTGATTGTGCAGGGAATGCCGGCGCCGGCACGAATGCCGGCGCTCGATCACTATTTTTCGATGGAAAGCAGTTCGACCTCGAAGATGAGGGTCTGGTTAGGGCCTATAACAGAACCTGCACCATGTTCACCGTATGCCAGTCTTGAAGGTATATAGAGATCCCACTTTGATCCTACTTTCATTAGCTGCATAGCTTCAGTCCAGCCAGCTATGACCTTATTTACCTCAAACACCGCAGGTTCACCACGCTTATAGGAAGAGTCAAATTCAGTGCCGTCGATAAGAGTACCTTTGTAGTTAACTTTGACCTTGTCGGTGGCTTTGGGGGTTGGCCCTGTACCTGTCTTTATTACCTTATATTGGAGCCCGTCAGGCCGAGTAATTACGCCCTCTTTTTTCTTGTTTGCAGCAAGAAACGCCTCGCCTTCCTTCTTGTTATTTTCTGCTAGGCCCTTGTTTTTTTCTGCTAAGGCTTTGCTTTGTTCTGCTTGTTTAGCCTGAATGGTTTTCCGCAGTGCCATGACCTTTTCGTTCATCTCCTGGTTGGTCATGATCGGCTTCTCACCAGTCAAGCCGGCTTTGAGGGCCTTTACGAATGTATCAGCATCTATGTCGATAGATTGAGCTTTCAAGAAACCGGCCAAACCCTCGCCCTGAGTGTACCCCATACTGTAACTCAATTTTTCCTTTTCGCTCATTGCCCTTGGATCTTGAGCAAAGGCTAACCCTACAAAAAGGGCTAGCGTTAATACTACAGTAACAACCTTTCCCATGTAATAAGCTCCTTTCAAATTGGTTTAATATACTTCATAATATATTAGCAATAATTTGTAAAATACGCCATTATTCGGGATCGCTTTAATTACACTTTAATCAATAAGGTATTGGCAATAGTCATGTAAATTATCGCTAACTGTAAATTTGTGCTAATATTTAGTAATAAGGCAAAGAGGAAGAATGACCGATGAAAAGATCGCTCATTGCATTATTGGTAATTTTGTTGTTTTGCATATTTGTTTCCTCGACCTATGCAGCGATGTATAGATGGGTCGATGAAAAAGGTCGTGTCTGGATTACCGATTATCCCGACCCAAGGACGGCTAAGAAACATAAACAAGACGCCAATGGGCCGGATTCTGGGCAGGCTGCTGAACAATCTGCCGCCCAAACAACTGCAGATCAGGAAAACCAGAAAAAGGATATCCCTGGGCTCTCCTACCTTCCGGAAAATTTACGCGGGCATATAACTGACATTATACAGAGCGGCGGCTTGTCCCTTATGTCCACCTCGACACTTGCTATGATATCGGGGTTCATGGTTATTTTCGGAATTGCGTTTTACATTTATGGTTGCCTTTGCCTCTATATGATTGCCAGGAAGGTCGGAGTAATGGATCCATGGACAGCCTGGATCCCGTTTGTCAATATATGGACCTTTGTCGAGGCGGCTGGAAAGCCCTGGTGGTGGACGGCAATAATAGTGGGTCTGTTCCTTTCTGCAGTGGTTCCCGTTGTGGGGATTGCTTTTGGTTTGCTGAATATTTGTGTTGTGATCTATCTGTGGATGTGCATAAGCGAGAATTTAGGGAAAAATAGATGGCTCGGCCTCCTGATGCTTATACCAATCGTAAACCTTTTTTATCCTGCCGTTTTAGCCTTTGCAAAACCCGGGCCTGATGCTGTTATGGATTCTCCTGCAGGTGGCACCTCAGGACGCAGTTAGGCAGGCGGCAATCAGGAATGAAAGAGGCCGATCGACTCACGGCTGAGGGCATCCTTTTCACTGACGAGTACCAACTTACGATGGCCCAGCTCTATTTTAGGATGGGTCTCCACGAGATGCATGCCCAATTCGACCATTTCTTTCGCAGTTATCCAAACTATGGAGCACATCAGGCGGGATATTGTATCAATGCCGGTCTGGAATGGTTGCTGGACTGGATGCAAGAAGCGAGATTTCGCAAAGAGGATATAAGCTATCTTCGTACCCAAACCGGAAGGACTGGCAAGCGGATATTCGACGACGATTTCCTATCTTGGCTGGAAAAGAATGGCAATTTCAGCGCTATTACGCTGCGAGCTATTCCAGAGGGCAGGGTGGTACATGCAAACGTACCAACAGCTGTGGTTCAGTGTCGACTTGCTATGGCCCAGATCCTGGAATCTCCTCTTCTAAATCAGCTGAATTTTGGCATTCTCATCGCTACAAAGGCCGCGCGCATTAAGGAGGCCGGTCGCGGCAAGGTAATGCTAGAGTTTGGCATGAGGAGGGCGCACGAGAAGGGTGCGAATGCAGGGGCCAGGGCTGCACTTATCGGTGGGGCCGATTTCACGTCTAATGCAGGACTGTCTCATGTGATGGGGCTGCCCCCAATGGGTACCCACGCCCACAGCATGGTGCAGGTCTTCATGGCGCTGGGAGAAGGTGAGCTCGGCGCATTTAGGGCGTATGCCGATGTTTACCCCGACGACTGCTTGCTGCTGGTAGACACGGTAAACACGATTGAAAGCGGCATCCCCAATGCCATCAGGGTTTTTGAGGAGCTAAAGCGAAAGGGGCATGAGCCCGTCGGGGTCCGGCTCGACTCTGGGGATCTCGCGTATCTTAGCATCATTGCGGCCAAGATGCTTGACGATGCCGGTTTCCCCAATACATCCATTGTTCTTTCAAATAACCTCGATGAGCTTGTCATAATGCAAATCATCGAGCAAATACGTTAAGAAGCACCGCGTTATGGTGTGAACCCAGACAGGCTTATCGGCAGGTTCACATATGGAGTAGGCACGAGGCTGATCACATCCAAGGGAGATTCGGCTCTTGACGGTGTATACAAGCTTGTCGGCATCAACAAGGGCTCAGGGTGGATCCCAGCTATCAAGTTATCAGAAACGGTGAAGAAAATTCCCAACCCCGGCCACAAGGAGGTTTGGCGTGTTTACGACAAAAGAGATATGGCTGTTGCCGATCTCATAAGTACCGCTGAAGAGGATCCGAGTGGTTCTGATGGGCTTAGCCTCCATCATCCGACTGAACATTCAAAATTTAGATATCTTGAAAAAGGACAGATCAGTCGAATAGAGCCTCTGCTAGTCGACATCTTGAAAGACGGCGTATTGGCGTATGATCTGCCTTCGCTTGAAGAGATGCGCCAGACACGCATCCACGATATGGCAAGACTCGACGTGGGAGTAAAACGTCTGGTGAATCCGCACACCTATCATGTCTCCATTTCGGACAAACTCTGGGAACTGAAACAGGAGATGATCCATAAAGTGAAGATCGGGCAACAGTAGAGCGACTCAATAGCAGAACTTTAAGTGTAAAGTACTAGTTCTTCTGAAATCGTTCGATGCTTGCTGATGACCTAAGTGCTTCTTTTTGTGATACCATAACCGAATGAAGCTCTCTTGCTATCGAACCAGCTGCTTCCTTCAGCCCAGTCGAAGCTTATGTAAAAAGTTTGGCTTGGTTTGAAGTTTTCTGAATGGCTGCGTTACACTTATTTACTATGGATTCTGCCGGAACGAGTAATGTATACAGTATAAAGGTTCCTGTATTTGAGGGTCCACTCGATTTGCTGCTACATTTGATCAAAGAGAATAAACTAGATATTTACGATATCCCGATATCGCTAATTATGAAGCAGTATCTAGAATATCTTGGACTGATGCAGGAGCTCAATCTCGAAATCGCCTCGGAATTCCTGGTAATTGCTGCCACGCTTATTTATATCAAGTCCCGCATGCTTTTGCCTCAAGACGAGACTGTTGAAAACGGCGAGCAGGAAGACCCCAGGGCCGGCCTTGTGCAGCGACTGCTGGAATACCAAGCCTTCAAGGAAGCGTCGGGTGAACTAAGGAAGCGTGAGGAAGTCTGGATGAATATCTTTACTAGAGCACCGCTCGAAATTGATAAATCTGCCATTGAACCTGAGCCGTCCCTGTTCGAGGTGAATATCTTTGATCTGGTTGGCGCTCTGAACAAGATTCTAAGTAAGGCGCCGCCCGAAGAGGTGCGCATAACCAAAGAGACACTTACAGTGAAAGACCGCATCTCGATAATCATGGATAATCTGGAGCGTGAAGAGACCGTGCGGTTCGACCTGCTTTTTGAAGAAGACAAGAAGCGAGTCCAGATTATCGTAACATTTCTTGCACTCCTGGAGATCCTCCGTCTCGGTCTAGGGAGGGTTTATCAGGACAGCCAGTTCGGCACTATCTGGATCATGAGGCATGCCGAGAAGGCGGAAGAGAACCAACCTGTATCTGAAGAAAATACTCCGGTTTCATAAGTCGGATACGGCACAGTACGGTATTTATCAGTCGGCAGCCTGACAGAATGCGGACTGTCGGGTATCGTAGCGTATTGGTCTGGACAAAGTGTCCATTATATCTGGCTGAAACACTATTTTAAGCGCCGGGATAGTGCTAATCCCGCAAGGGACTAGCTCAAACAGAGTTTTTCCATTAGAAGTTAATCTAATTCAAGGGATAGAGAGCGTCACGGAATTAACGCGAATTTGATGCCGTCACCCCGCGAAAGTCTATTGAAGGGTTCGCGGATATTGTTCAGAGGATATCTTCCGCTGATAAGAGGTCTAACGTTAATGACGCCGCTGCTGAGCAGTTTATACGCTTCCTTAACATCTGCAGGCGTAAAATGGAATATGCCCTTCAAAGTGATCTCATCGTAGTGAATACGGTAAGTATCATACATGACTACTGTACCTTGTTTGCATCCTCCGAACAGAATGACTGTGCCTCCCCGGCGCACATAGTTTACAGCATTTTCCCAGATCTCCAGTTGACCGGTGCATTCGAATACATAGTCGAATCCAAGTCCCCCTGTTGCAGTCTCAATGCCATCGACAAGCATGGATGGCATTGGTATCTCATCTGCTCCCAAAGTCTGTGCCAGTTGGAGTCGTTGGTGTTCGAGTCCGGTTATAGTCACTCTGGCGCCTTTCAGTTTGGCCAAGATAAGGTGCAGAAGGCCGATAGGACCGGTGCCAACGATAAGGACCGAGTCCCCCCTTTTTATGTCCAGTCCTGCTAAGCCATGGACTACACACGCAAGGGGTTCAAGAAATGCCGCCTCTTCGAATGAAAGGTGCGGCGGTTTGATGTAAACGTTTTGTCTCAAAATATGCTGCGGAATGACAATATGTTCGGCAAAAGCCCCAAGGATTTTAGTGTTCATAATATTTTCGCATAAATTGTAGAGTTTCTTAGTGCAGAACTTGCACGCCAGGCATGGAGCTGTATGCACCGCCATCACTTCATCGCCGACTTTTAATTTTCTTACCCCTTTGCCGGTCTCCTCAATGATTCCGGAGAATTCATGTCCGAAAAGGCCCGGCATAGGGATTAAAGGGTGTCCGCGAAGAAAGGCCTTAAGGTCAGTACCGCAGGTGAGGGCGGCTTTTATTCGGACGAGGACTTCACCGGGCGAGGGCATTGGCGTATGCACTTCTTTTATCTCGAAAGTCCCGGGCTGAGTAAGATATACAGCCTTCAAAGGTTGACCTCTATCCTACCTCCAAGCAACTGACCAGCAACAGCAGCTAATATAAAGAGAGGGATATAGCGGTAATCGGTGTGGGACAGGAGTCGTACGGCGATAATGAGTGGAATCGACATATGTACATAAATAAACCATCGGGCTGAGAATTTACGGGTCTTGGTCCTAAGATATCCGAAGGGGATATTGATGACAAAGGCAAGCATCGCTATAAAGATAACGGTTAGCATAATTATCAATTATAAAAGAAGGTATTCGATCAACGCAATCGCACTCTATGCCGCTTTTGTCGTTCCCGTCAGACATCGCAGTTCTCGCAGACCCCCATGATTTCGAGACAGTGACGGACTCCTTTGAAATTTTCCTGCTCGCAGAGGAGCTCCTGGAGCCGTTCGAGCGGCTTAGAGTAAAATTCGATCACCTTACCGCAGACGGTGCAGATCATGTGGTCGTGGTGCGAGTTCTTCGAGACCTTCTCGTAATGCGCGTGCTTGTCGGTCCTCTCCACCTGTGCGATAAGGCCGCCTTCGACAAGTAGTGGGATAATGCGGTAGATTGAGGCCCTGGAGACCTTCGAGCCCTTTGCCCTTAACCGCACAAAGAGCTCGTCAGGCGCAAAGTGTCCCTGACCGCAAAGTATCTCTCTGACGATCTCATCCCGCTCCCTTGTTAGTTTAAGGCCCTTCTTCGATATGAAGGCATCGAATTCATATTTTTCCATCACAGGCTCACATTAAAAAATCTTAATAGCCAGCTCAGCAGGCCGCCGAAAAGAAAGGCTGCCGGAAAGACGATCCCCACTATCCAGAGTGTTGTCCTGAGGCCGCGTTCCTTGATGATCATGAAGAAACTGGCCAAGCATGGCAAAAATAATGTGATCGTAACAAGACTAACTACTGATTGTACCGGGGTGAGTTCTCCATGCCGGGCCATTTCGAATAGGCCCGCTGCACCGTAATCCCTTCTGAGAAAGCCCATGATAAATGAAGCAGTGGTTTTGGGGGGAAGGTGAAGGAGGTTGACTACGACGGGCGAAGTCGCCTTTTCCAACAGGACGAGCAGATTGAGTTTATGCAGCATGAAAAGTATAAAGGTCCCGAGAATAAAGAGCGGCACGGCTTCTTTCAGATACCATTCGACGCGGCCGACAGTTTTAACAACAATGTTCATTGCGTTAGGCATACGTATCGGCGGGATTTCCAGAAAGAATTCAGTCCTTTCGCCCGATACGAGCTTCGATGCCAGGAACCCTGAAACGAAAAGCACGATCAGGATGCTCGATGTCCAGATGATTGCAGCCATGATCGACAGCGAGCCTAGGATGCCAAGTATTACGCCGAGTTGAGCTGAACAGGGGATCGCGAGGGCAAGTAGGAAAGTTGTAATGATCCTATCCCTCTTTGTTTCGAGGATTCTCGATGTCATAACCGCCATGGTACCGCACCCGAGGCCAAGAACCATTGGAAGAACTGCCTTGCCATTCAGCCCGATCATTTTGAAGACCTTGTTGCTCATGATTGCTAGCCGGGGCAGATAGCCGCTGTCCTCAAGGATTGCGAAAGCAATAAAAAACGTTACCGTAATGGGCAGGATTATGGCTATGGCGTAAGTCAAGGCAACCGTAACAAGTCCGTACTCCCCGACCAGCAACTCCTGTATGATTGGAACCGGTATTAATGTCTCGACCACCTTCGTGGCCATAGGGTTGATGTAGTTTCCGAATATGACATTCTGGACAAAATCGACCAGCACGCCAGCACCCAGAACACCGACAAATTCATATAGTCCGTAAAGCACCACGAGTAGCACAGGGATACCATAAACAGGATGCATGCTCGCATTGCCTATGAAATCCCATAGAACCCCTCCCGATGGGAGCGCCTTTTTTATGACCTTCAGAGTGATTTCCTCGGATATCTCGATGCGTTTCTTGTTGATGAGATATGCAGGAGATTCCTTTGCTTCGAGTATGCATTCATCTCTGAGCTGTTCGATTTCTGCCAGATCTCTGCTGCGCACATTCGTATGTAGCCAACCTTTCAGACTTGCGTCTTCGGACAATATCATAATGGCCAGGGAGCGCTTTGATAGGCCAGTCTGTGGCAGCAGACAAGATATCTTGGATATATATTCTTCAATTAAGGGGCCGTAGTTTGGAAGGGCCGAAGCCTGTTGAGGCGACAGCATTGCTTCCCGCAGTTCTTTAATCCCTTTTTTCTGGGGTGCTATGGTTGACACTATGTTGATGCCCAGAAGGCCCTTAAGGGTATTGACGTCTATGGTGATACCCTTATCCATCGCCTCGTCTAACATGTTGAGATCCAGGGTCATGGGAAGCCCCATCTCTGCAATTTGAAGGGTAATCAGCAATGTCCTCTTCAGGTTTTTGGCATCCCCCACCTGTACGACGGCTGAAGGGCATTCTGTAAGGAGGATGTCGCGAGTCACCTTTTCGTCCTCGCTCATCGGAATAAGGCTGTTTACTCCGGGCGTATCAATTAGAACTAGTCTCCTGCCGTCAAGGGAGATATTGCCGCTTGTCACCTCGACAGTTGTCCCGGGGTAGTTGGAGACCGCCACGTATTTACCGGTAAGTAGTCCGAAGATAACACTTTTACCCACATTGGGATTACCGACCAGAGTAATCTTGTCGAGTGCTGTCTTTTGATGCTTAGATCCATGCTTCTGCTTGCAGATTTCCAGGATACCCCCCTAAAAGTTACGTGGATGATATTGTAATTGAGACTCTGTCTCAATTATATGGGCAGGTAAGAATGTTTGTCAATCATTTTGTATCAGGACGAGGATAAAGTTGATTATCGACGCGTTTTTTAGATTGAACCAATTGCTATACATTTCCCCCTGCTAGGCGGTAGCAAGGAGTGGGCCAAACACAGGCAGTATTTATCTGTCAGAACTGCGGTCCTACCGCTAACGCCGACTACAACTCTTCACTCTTTATCAAGAAGTTTGGAATTAGGGCATTACTGGACGTCACTAGTGCGGCAAGTGGAAAAGTCCGTAAGTTTCAGGAAGGGCATTACGTGTCAAATAAGGTAGAGACTGCCCGAATCAACGCGCTCAGCCATGTATTGTAGCAGTATCATGGGTCAACTAGCAGGAGACTACGTGGAACTCACTGAGGGTATTCCTCGCAGTGCGCTGCCGTCTGAGAATCGCGGCTCACACTTCAACCGCTTCCTGCGGTTAAGAGGTGAGCAGTTCACAGCCCTTTAATGGCAAATAGTCTTGCGGAGCATGTCCAGAACCGAGTCCGGGACTATCTGAACGTCATAAAGATAGTTGATCGAGGATATACTATATAATGTCTTTCCGCTATCGTCCTGCAGTCGAGCAGTAAGCTCTTTACAGTTCAGCTCAACCTGGTAGGCTGTTCCTACTCTGTCTCTGACTGATTTGATCCATAATCTCGGGTAATTACGGTCTTTCAGGGGGATTTCTACACTCGCAAAAGACTTCGCCCTGGAATAGACGATGTTTTCTCTGTCGTAAAACCAGTTCGCTTCCGGTTGCCTGGTTGACGCAAACAGCAGCCAATTAGAAGCAGAAACAAAGGAAGGCAGCAGGACAGCTAATGTAAGAAGACAAAATAGAAGATGTTTCGGTTTCATGATGAGTACCTCTCTTGAGCAAGATTAGACAGCCGGCATTACATATATCTTCTCCTTATTCGAGAAAATGGTCAAGTAAGCTTTTATTCTTGACATCTGCTGCAGAGTGCTGAGTATGATCTTGCTTGATTGTCACCTCGGATATGTGGTTAAATATGCAGTTTAGAAGTAAAATCTTCTATAATAGCTATGATGAACATGAAAAGATTCTTCACATCTGTCAGTTTTGGTATGCTGTTTGCCATGACACTGGGAGCTTTTATCTCTTGGGCGCAGGAGACAGCTCCAACCCCAGTCAACGTCCGTGCAGCAAAACATCAGGATTACGTTAGAATAGTGCTGACAACGGATGATTTTCTGGTTAACAATGCCTCAATAATTCTTGCCAAGAATAAAACAATAAGGGTCGACTTTCGCTCTTTAGCTGCCGCTACTGCTGAAGGCAGGGAAAAGCCCGTCATCGTATTTCAGACCGAAAAGGGTCCGATGAAGAACGATGCACCCGCAGAACTAATCAAGTCTGTCAATCTGGCGGCTAAGGGAGACATCTGCATAATAACAATCCCTAATGTCGAAGATATTAAAGTTTCTAAACTTAGATCCCCTTCAAGGATAGTTATTGACGCGTTTTTAAGTGCTGCTTCGAAAGAGGTCGTTGCGACTACCGTCCCGCTAAAGCCTTTGGCTGACGCAATTTCTTTTAAATATATTGTTGTAGATCCTGGACATGGAGGGTATGACTACGGAATCAGGGGGACTCATTTCGCGGAAAAGGATTTTGTCCTCTTGTTCGCCAAGGAGTTTGCAGCGCTGCTTGCGAAAAGCGGCAAGGAGGTGCTTCTTACGCGAAAGAGTGACCAGATTATGACTCTTACAGAAAGAATCGCTTCTATCAATAAAAGGCCACCGGATCTTGTCATAAGCTTCCATGTTGCTGCTACCAAGGTCCCAGTGCTTTACACCGTCCCTGAGAAGCCGGATTCAGGCAGTGAAGCGCCAGCTGCCAAAACCGTTGACCAGCTTAAGAGAGAGGTTGCCAAGAGCATTGCCGATGCGATTGCCGCCAACATGGAGAAAGACCTTTCATTAAAGACGGCAGAGGAGACCTTGCCGCTTTCTCTGTTGGTGAGAAGCAAAGCCCCTGCAATACTTATCGAACTGCCTAATCCCGATGAATTCACTTATGATAAGAAGAGCAGGGAGTGGCTAATGTCGTCCATCCTTAAAGGTCTTGCCGCAGGTGCAAAAGATGAAAAACCGTCGTCGCAGCCTGCCCCGAAGCAAGAGGCCAAGCCCCTTAACAAGAACGCTGGTAAAGTCGAGAAGATGTAACGAATGAATAAGACACCAAGCAAATTTAGCTGGAAGAAAAAGGCAGCCTTGATAGCTGTAATTTTGATATCGGCAGTCCTGGCAGGCTGGATTACATCGAGATATTTTTTTTCATCTCAGGAAAAACCGCTTGTAGAGGACTCATCTAAGCAGGACAAACAGACTCTCCCTATCATGCCTTCATCTGAGATAAAGGTCCCGGTAACTATTTTCTATCCGGGAGATGGGGGATTGGTGAAGGAGGATAAAAACCTTGCCGGGAGTTCTCTGCCGGTGAAGCTTGCCGAGTCAGTGCTGCAGGAATATTTTAAAGGGTTAAATAACGATCTAAAGAATACCGTGGTGCGAGGTGTTTATGAGGACAGGAACAAAATCTTGTACGTTGACTTGTCTGACGAATTTCGGAGAAATTTTTCGGGCGAAGCCCGGTATGAATATTACCTGCTAAAATCGATTTACCAGACGCTGGTTACCAACGTTTCTGAAGTCAGGGATGTCAAGATTTTGATCGAAGGACGCGAGATCGATAGCATCGGGGGGCACATGCTGGCGATTATGCCCTTGAGGGAAGCGGTCTGGTATTGATCAGATAATGTCGAACAATAATCCGATAGGTATTTTCGATTCAGGCATTGGCGGCCTCACTGTTTTTAAAGAAGTAAGCAACATGCTGCCTAATGAGGACATCATTTACTTGGGTGATACCGCCAGAGTTCCTTATGGTATAAGATCGGCCGAGACTGTCGCGCGTTATTCCTTTGAGTGCGCTGATTTTCTTATGAACAAGCTCGTGAAGGTTCTTGTCGTTGCCTGCAACACTGTATCTGCTGTAAGCCTCCCCGAAATCAGGGACCGAGTACCTATACCGGTAATAGGCGTTATTGAGCCTGGAGCAAGGGCTGCGGTAACTGCGACTATAAACAAAAGGATAGGGGTTATAGGCACTGAGGCTACTATAAAAAGCAGCGCCTACTTCAGAGCCTTAAAGGCTATCGATACCGCTGTCGAGGTGTCAGGGCTCGCATGTCCCCTCTTCGTCCCTCTTGTGGAAGAGGGGTGGACCGAAGGTGAAATAACAAAGCTGGTGGTCGAAAAGTATCTCACCCAACTAAAAGATAAGGACATCGACACCATAGTCCTCGGCTGCACGCATTATCCTCTCTTGAAAGGGATTATCCAGGAAGTGATGGACGGCATTACGATTATCGATTCAGCTGTCGAAACGGGCAAGTCGCTGAAGTTGGTACTATCCGAAGGCCCGTTGCTTAAGCATTCTCAGGAAGCTGGTGCCCACAAATTTTTCGTTACTGATTCGACCGAAAAGTTCGTAGCAGTTGGCGAGCGCTTCCTCGGTCGTGAAATCAAGGATATAGAGAGAGTAAGGTTATAAGTACAAACAATGCCCCTGCCGCCCGCTTTTTTTCACTTGCTTAATGACGTATAATTGAATAACGAATGCATTGGAGGATACATTGAGGCCTGACGGTAGAAGAAAAGATGAGATGCGCAATGTAAGAATAAAGAGAAATTATATTAAGCCTGCGGAAGGATCGGTGCTTATAGAGGTGGGCGACACCAAGGTTATCTGCACCGCAACGATCGAAGACAGGGTGCCTCATTTTTTGAGGGATCAGAAGAAGGGATGGATAACTGCGGAATATGGAATGATTCCGCGTGCGACATCCGTCAGGACAGCTCGCGAGGCCACGGTGGGCAAAACCGGCGGCAGGACGATGGAGATTAAGAGGCTTATAGGGCGGGCATTAAGGGCAATCATCGACCTCGAGGTCTTGGGTGAACGTACCATCTGGCTGGATTGCGATGTGATACAAGCAGACGGTGGCACACGAACTGCGTCCATCACCGGGGCTTACATAGCCCTTCACGATGCCGTCCATATGGCGATGGAAAAGGGTCTTATACAGAAAAACCCGATATCCGAAAGTCTCGCTGCTGTGAGCGTGGGTATTGTACGGGGTGAACCACTGTTGGATATCTGTTACGCAGAAGACTCTGCTGCCGATGTTGACATGAATGTAGTAATGACCGGTGGCGGCAAGATTGTTGAGATACAGGGAACAGCGGAATCCGAACCTTTCTCTAAGGTGATGCTAGACGAACTGCTTCGGCTGGCCGAAAAAGGCATAGGCGAACTTATCAAAATACAGACGGAGATATTCTCCTCGAATATGTTAGAATACTAAAACTATGCAAGGGAAAGCTTCAATGTATAAGAGTGTACTGATTTGGCTACTCATCGGTATATCCATACTGCTCCTTTTCAACCTATTCAACGTGCCGCAGAAGAGCGAAAAGGAACTGATCTTTTCGGATTTCATTAAAAAAGTGGATTCCGGCGAGGTTGATGAGGTTACCATAAAGGAAAACAATATTACTGGTAGACTCAAGGACGGTTCCAAGTTCAAGACCTATTCTGCGAACTATCCTGATCTGATCAAGGAACTTAGAGACAAGAACGTTAGGATTATCGCCAAGCCGCCTGACCAGCCCCCGCTGTATATGACTATTCTGATATCATGGGGCCCCATAATTTTTATCGTTCTGATCTGGGTTTTCTTTATGAGGCAGATGCAGATGGGTGGCAACAAGGCGATGTCGTTTGGCAAGGCTAAGGCAAAGCTTGTTTCTGATAAGGCGGTTAAGGTCACATTTGCGGATGTTGCCGGAATCGAAGAGGCTAAGAACGAAGTCCAGGAAATAATAGAATTCCTCAGGGACCCGCAGAAGTTCTCCCGGCTCGGAGGAAGAATTCCAAAGGGCGTTTTACTCGTGGGTTCTCCGGGATCGGGCAAGACGCTTTTGGCAAAGGCTATTGCTGGGGAGGCCGCTGTGCCTTTCTTCTCGATATCGGGCTCCGATTTTGTCGAAATGTTCGTTGGCGTAGGTGCTTCAAGGGTAAGGGATCTCTTCGATCAGGCAAAGAAGAGCGCTCCCTGCATCATTTTTATAGATGAAATCGATGCAGTCGGCAGACACAGGGGGGCAGGCTTAGGTGGAGGACACGACGAAAGAGAACAGACACTCAACCAACTACTTGTTGAAATGGACGGTTTTGAAGGGAAAGAAGGCATAATTATCATCGCCGCAACCAACAGGCCCGACGTTCTCGATCCTGCACTATTGAGGCCCGGAAGATTCGACCGTCAGATTGTCGTTCCGGTGCCTGACGTTAAGGGAAGGGTTGAAATACTGAAAGTTCATTCCAAGAATATTCCGCTCTCTGGAGATGTAGAACTCGAAAAGATAGCACGTGGTACGCCTGGTTTTTCAGGGGCCGATCTTGCAAATCTTATCAACGAGGCTGCCCTGATTGCAGCGAGAAGATCGAAAGAGAAAGTCGACATGCTGGACTTTGAGTTTGCGAAGGACAAGGTACTCATGGGCGTTGAGCGCAGAAGCATGGTCCTTAGCGATGAGGAGAAAAGAAATACAGCTTATCATGAGGGCGGTCATGCCTTGGTTGCCAAATTGACACCCGGCACCGACCCGCTTCACAAAGTCAGCATCATCCCGAGGGGCAGGGCGCTCGGCGTTACACAGCAATTGCCTATCGATGACAGGTATACCTATTCCAAGGATTATCTCCTAAAAGCCCTAAACGTACTTCTTGGCGGAAGGGCCGCGGAAGAGCTAGCTCTAAGTCATATGACGACCGGGGCCGGTAACGACCTCGAACGGGCGACCGACCTGGCCCGAAAGATGGTAACCGAGTGGGGTATGAGCGAGAAACTCGGACCGCTTACCTTCGGCAAGAAAGACGAGCAGATATTCCTCGGCCGCGAGATAGCACGCCACAAGGATTACAGCGAAAAGACCGCTGAGGACATCGACGAAGAAGTTAAACGTTTAGTAATAGAGGCATATGAAAATGCGAGAAAGCTGCTCAGGGAAAATAGAGACCTTCTGGAGGCGGTTGCCACGACGCTTCTTGAACGCGAAACCATAGACGGCCCTGAGTTGGACAAGATCATAGAAGATACAAGAGCCGTTGCCTCGGCGTGAAACTCCTGCTAAATAAGCACATCTTAGATTTTTCAAATAAAACTTACCTCATGGGGGTCCTGAACGCGACCCCCGATTCGTTTTCGGACGGTGGACTTTACTTCGATACCGATAAGGCTGTCGAGCATGCATTAAAGCTTGTAGAAGATGGGGCAGATATCATAGACATCGGAGGAGAATCAACAAGGCCTGGCTCCGAGGTTGTCCCTCTGGATGAGGAACTTAGGCGTACAATTCCAGTAATAGAATTACTAGTTAAGAGGACTTCTGTCCCTATTTCCATCGATACCTGCAAGGCAGAGGTCGCATTAAGGGCTATCGATGCCGGTGCCTCTATAGTGAATGATATCAGCGGACTGCGCTTCGACCCCGGAATGGCAAAGGCTGTGGCATCGTGTGGCGTACCAGTTATCATAATGCATATCAAGGGCGCTCCTAAGGACATGCAGGTAAATCCAGTCTATGAAGCGCTAATCCCCGAGATAATGGATTACCTAAGAACAGGTATCCGTTTGGCTGTCGAAGAAGGGATCCATGAGGATCAGATAATTGTAGACCCCGGAATTGGCTTCGGCAAGACCTTTGACCACAACCTGCAGATACTGAGAGATCTCAATGAATTCAGAGCACTGGGTAAACCCATCTCGATTGGTGTATCAAGAAAGGCTTTTATAGGAAAGATACTCGGCGGGGTCCCTGCCTCGGAGCGTTTGGAGGGCACTGCGGCTGCAGTCGCAATTTCTATCATAAACGGGGCCAATATCGTCAGGGTTCATGATGTGAAAGAGATTGCAAAGGTGGCGAAGGTGGCCGATGCTATAAAGAGGGGAAGTCTCTAGCAGAACAGGAGTCGGCGGATGCCGCTCCTGTTCCGGCGTTATTTACTATTTGCTTTCGGTAAGGACGAAGTGGTCCCTTCTGTTTTTGGTCCAGCATTCTTCGGTGCTATCGCCGCAGATGGGTTTCTCTTTTCCGTAACTGATAGTGTCGATCCGGGCAGATTGGATGCCCAGTGAAATCAGATACTGCTTGGCGGCATTTGCCCTCTTATCTCCCAGTGCAAGGTTGTATTCCTTGGTGCCCCTTTCGTCGCAATTGCCTTCGATAACAACCTTAGTCGTTGTTTTTGATAAAAGTGCAAAGAGTTCTTTCGTGGTCTCTTTGGCGCTCGCATCTAGATCATACTTGTCGAAATCGAAATGAATATCATCCACCCCGGTCTTGAGTTCCTTGGCTGAGGCGGACAAGTCTTCCTGTTTTACTTTGACCTGCTGGTTTTCAGTCGCAGACTCAGCTTTTTTAGCCTCGGACGGCTTAACAACCGGCTGTTCCGGCTGGGCCGCGATCTGTTTTTGTGCACAGCCGATCAGTGCTGCAGAAATGAATACCGCCACTAACGTAAGTCCCCATTTTCTCATTGTTGCACTTCCTCCTTTATCGCTTCATAAGAACTACAAGACCTAGAGTCTTGCCCCGGCAAAAATACAGAATGCAGTCTATCAGAGAATTATGAAGCAGATATGAATAACTGTGAATAATTGTGAAGGGAAAACTACATCTTCTCTGGCGCGTTAACGTTTAGTATTTTAGATCCATGTTTTAGCACGAGCATTATTGCTTCGCAGAGGGCGAGACGTGTTTTTGTCAATGCGCTGTCTTCGGTTATGATCCGGTATCGGTGATAGTAGGGATGAAACAGACCGGCCAATTCTTGGAGATAAAAGGTTATGCGGTGAGGCTCTCGCGCAAGGGCAGCGCCCTTCAGCATCATGGGATAAATCAGAAGCTTTTTAATAATCCTCATCTCTTCGTCATTGAGAAGGGCTCCATCGAAATTAGTCGACACGTGCCGGTCGAATCCGGACTCCCGCGCCTTCTCAAAGATGCTGTTAATCCTCGCATGCGCATACTGCACGTAAAAGACCGGGTTTTCGCTCGATTGTGCCTTTGCCACTTCTATGTCCACATCGAGATGGCTGTCTGACCTCCTCGTCATAAACAGGAACTTAGTGGTGTCCGGGCCGATTTCGTCCATCACTTCCCTGAGGGTAATGAATTCCCCCGCACGCTTAGACATTTGAACTGGCTGCCCCCCCTTAAGCAGAGAGACGATCTGCACAAGAAGTACCCGCAGACTTTCTCTGGGATGCCCCAGTGCTTGGGCTGCGGCCTGCATGCGAGGTATGTACCCGTGATGATCGGCACCCCAGATATCTATCAGTTCATCGAACCCTTTTTCAAATTTCTTGCGGTGATATGCTATATCAGGAGTGAAGTAGGTATAGTCACCGTCTTTCTTAATTAGAACCCGGTCCTTATCATCACCGAAGTCGGTGGTCCTGAACCATGTGGCGCCGTCATGCTCAAAGATAAATCCCCTTGCTCTCAGATCATCAAGAGCCTTCAGCACCTCACCTGTAGCATACAAATCCCGTTCACTCTGCCAAGTGTCGAATATGACGCCGAAATCCTCGAGATCCTTCTTGATCAGATCGAGCATTTTCCGGTAAGAGAAGTCGATTACGGCATCGGCGGCGAGGTCAAAATCCATGTTGACAAACTGATCGCCGACCGCAGTCTTGAATTCAGCGGCAAGATCAGCTATGTAGTTGCCGCGATAGCCATCCTCGGGAAAGGCATATTCTTTCCCATATAGGGCCAGATATTTTGCGAAAACCGACAGACCCAGTATTTTTACCTGCTTGCCAGCATCATTTATATAAAATTCTTTTTCGACCGAGTAGCCTGTTTCTTTGAGCAAGTTGGCAAGGGCGGCACCTACGGCTGCCCCTCTTCCGTGCCCCAGATGAAGTGGACCAGTCGGGTTGGCACTAACAAATTCGATCTGCACCTTTCTCCCATATCCTACATCTTCGGTCAGAAACGCATCTCGCTCAGTAAGAAGTTGACTGAGTTCGCGACAGATGAAGTCTCGCGTGAAGGTAAAGTTAATGAATCCAGGTCCGGCAATATCGATGCGTTCGAACCTGTCCCCATAATCAATATGATGGACGATCTCTTCAGCTATTTTGCGCGGCGGTTTTTTGAGCGGCTTTGCCAGTACCATAGCAACCGGTGTAGATAGATCTCCGAACCCCTCATCCTTTGGCACCTCAATGTCGATTGGGCCGACACCTGTCTGTAAGAGCCCTTTAACTGCATTTTGCAATATTTCAAGCAGAGCTTTTTCCATAACCGTTAAGTTTAGGGAATATGTCGGACAGTTGTCAATCTCACGATACCGAATGTCTTTATTCCGGATTGAGATCTAAATCTTTACTTTTTTGCAGACGGAAATGTCTTCCCTGTATATTCCACGGTCGACAAGTAAAAAAACTCAGAAGTGCATAAAATGCGGCGGGTGTGAAAACGTCCGCCCCGTGCGCCAGGCTGCGACTACAATGATGTCAAAGGGTGATAGATGATTTTGTTGAGTGGGTCTTCGGTTTTGGTGGAGTGTTAAGCATTCCGGCTACGCATCCCCGCCCCTTGTTACCCCTCTCAACAAGTAGGGTAATAAGGATATCAACGATATTGCTTTAAATGAACCTGTTTATTATCTCGGACTTTTCAGCCTTGGTGAGGTTAGCGGCGATATTTTTTTCGAGCTTCGTCTTGATTGCGGAATCGAGACATTCCACAATCTGGCTGTTTATAGCTTTTTCGGCAGCCAGGTACCAGCTGTCGCACATTTCTTCTTTGATGATCTTGGTGATTGTCTTCACAATGGTCTTTACCACTCTTTTTTCACTTTCCAGCTCAATGTTATGCGCCTCGCCGGATCCCCTGGCATAAGAAGTCTTTCCGACCGACTCTCCGAACTTTCCTGCCTGATCAGTGAATTTATCCGAATACTTGCCGTGTGCCTCTACTGAGTCGAAACTCTCGATCAGATCTAACTTCCCCGTTCCCTGAGGTGTCTTGGAAAGTTTGTACGCATTGAAGTGTCCGAGATCTGCTACGATGACTATCTTGTTCATGCCGCACCTTCCTTCCATAGATAGTTATGATTTTATTATATTAGGATTGAGAGTGTCTGCCAAATGGTCCGCAAGCGGCCTGATCTCCGTCATAGCCCAGCATAATTTACGAAGCGTGTGCTTTGGCCGCCGGCTTCTTGGACCGATACTGTCCTTGTCGATTAGTGACAAACCGGGTGGAAGGTTGTTGGTTATCAGTTCGTATGTCTTTCCTAGTTCATAACTCGGACTCCGCTTTACATATATCGTTCAAAGGCAAATGAAGCAATTTTCTGTGGGATTAGTCCGGTCTTGATGAATGCCCCCGGATGCGCTAGTCTCTGAAGCGGTAGCCGACCCCTGGTAGCGTGATTATAAAGTAGGGCTCCGATGGGTCGGCCTCGATCTTTTGTCGCAGGTGCTGGATGTGCACATCGATCACCCTGCTCCAGGAGTAAATCTTGTGTTCCTTCCAAAGTAGCTTTTTAATGTCCTCCCTGCGGACGACCTCTCCGCGATGTGCAGCAAGAAAGCAGAGAAGTTCATATTCCTTCGGGGTCAGACTGATTTCCCGCTCTTTAATCCTGACAATGCGGCGTTTATGATCGATCGTAAGATCTCCTGCCATGGTCAATTCCTCATCTGCGTGCCTTGACCTTCGACGACAAGCCCTGATGCGGGCAATCAGCTCGAGTGTTTCGAAGGGCTTGACGACATAATCGTCGGCCCCGCCGTCGAGACCGATTATCTTGTCGGAGATCTTGTCTTTTGCTGTGAGCAGGATAATGGTGAGCAGCGGACGTTCCTTGCGAATGGTGCGGCAAATGTCGAATCCATCACCGTCCGGAAGCATGACATCAAGCAGAAGGAGATCAGGATTCGACGCTGCGAGAACTTCACAGCCGTTCTTCCACGATTCTGCTGTAATAACTGTGAACCCGTGTAACTCCAGGTTCGCCTTAAGCACCTTGAGGATATCGGGGTCGTCGTCTATTAATAGTATCTTATCGGACATATTAGCCTACCTATTATGGCGTTTTCCTCCCAGTCTTAAACAGGGCATTTTCCCACTGGCAGCATGAAGAAGAAGCAGCTTCCTTTTTCCCCGTTGCTCCTGACCCCGATTACACCGCCGTGCGCTTCTACGATACTTTTGCAAATGGCAAGGCCGAGACCAGCTCCATCTTTGCTCCCGTATTTATAAAACTTTTCGAAGATCAACTCATGTTTTTCTTCAGGGATTCCCGGCCCCTGATCGTGTATCTCCGCTACGGCCCAGGTTTCTTCGGCGAATGTTTTGACTATTATTGCCGAATTCTCGGGACTGAACTTTATCGCATTGGAAAGCAGATTGATGAGGACCTGTCTAATGCGGTCCTCGTCTGCACAGACTAAAAGAATAGCACCGAGGTTGGTAGTAATTCCAATATGCTTTTTCTCCGACTCAGTCTGGAGATAGGTAACGGTTTCAGCCGTGATAGTCGAAAGGTCTGAGTTTGTCAGGGTTAGCTCCGCCGAGCCTGTCTCAATCCTTTCCAGGTCAAGCATGTCATTGACTATCCGGATTAGCCGTTCTGAATTTTTTTTTATGACTTCAAAAAAGACATAGATGTCTTCAAGCGAAGTCTGTTCGTTCTTTCCCGTGATGGCAGATGAGAGACGCGCAGAGATATAGTCCATTGCTCCTTTTATTGAGGTGAGTGGCGTTCTCAATTCATGTGAAGCCCCAGCGATGAAATCCGATTTCCTGATATTAATTTCCTCTAATCGGATGTTTGCTTCTCTTAATTTCAAATTGGCATTTTCGATATCTTTTGTCGCAGCCCCAATCTTGTCGTTCAGTCCAGCATGGTAATCTGCAAGGGTTTTTGCCATTTCCGTAAAGGTGTGTGAGAGGTCTTCCAGTTCATCGCCAGTCCTGAGTATATCTGGAGGCGGTTTTTTTCCCTCAGAAAAATCTTTCATCGAGGCCTTAAGCTTCCTGGTCGGGCTCAGTACGAGCTTGTTCATCATTACGAACATTGCGATAACAAGAGTGAGCACTGTAAGAACATTGGCAATGATCATAATCTTATTGTTCGCTGCGATTTCGGCAAGAGTTGTATCGAGAGGGACCGTGATACTTATAGCCCCTCTCATGTCTCCAACCTTGTACCCCTGCTTCGCGTGGCATGGCAGGCAAGACTTTTCGATATAGAGAGGAGAGATGTATCGGAGATATTTCGATTTGTTGATCGTAACCGTCGACAGCAGCTCATCAAGCCCTTCAAGTTCGAACCTCTTCATAGCATTTGTCTCGAACTCGTCAGGCGCATTCTCGGGGTTGGTAAGCCTGAGACTCGTAATATGAAACCAATAGAGTCCTTGTTCCTTTGCATACTCCGAAAGGTCTTTAGTCACCATGGCAGGAGTCTTAATAAGATAACGTTTTCCCCGTGTGTCAGTAATTTCGGGGTCAGTAACGTAAGGGCTTAGCTTCATGGCAGGGAGGCGTTCCAGAAATATACCTCCGTGGTCAGCAACCCATTTGCGCGTTATTACGATCTGTTTGAAGAGGACTCTGACCTCTGTTTCGACCTGACCCATTAAGAGCTTCTCCTGGCGTTTTGCAAGAAAATGAAATGAGATGCCGAGCGCGATGCTCAGCGTCAGAGTGCACCCTACGATGAACTTGAGGCTAAGGGTAAACCTGTACGGATTGAAACGCTCCAACATGAATAATAGTAAAAGGAAAAGGTGAGTTTCTGCAACCGGACGCTGAAGAGTTTATGATATAATGAACTGAGAAAAGCGGGAAGGGCTACTCGCTTATTTTTTTATCAGGAGGTCCTCGATGGCTGATGAGCATTCTTTCGATATAGCTTGTGAATTGGACATGCAGGAGGTATTAAACGGAGTTACCCAGGCCGTGAAGGAGATTGGACAGAGGTTTGATTTCAAGGGCAGCAAAAGCAGCATCGAACTTGATAAGGGCAAGAGTGTTATTACTCTTGTATCGGATGATGAATTCAAGCTTAAGAGCGTAATAGATATCCTACAGTCGAAGCTTGTTAAAAGGGGAATAGCGCTTAAGGCGTTGAGTTACGGCAAGATTGAACAGGCCGCCGGAAGCACGGTCAGGCAGTTGGTCACTCTTCAACAGGGCATTCCACAGGATAAGGCTAAAGAGTTGGTCAAGATCATAAAGGACACAAAACTGAAGGTAAGTTCCGAGATACAGAAGGATCAGGTTAGGGTGAGAGGTAAAAAGATCGATGACCTGCAGTTCATTATGACGCTGCTCAGGGAGAGGGACCTGGGAATACATCTGCAATTTGCTAATTACAGATAGGACGGTGCGAAGGAGATGGTATGGTAAAAATGACTCATGTGAGGTCGTTGTACAGCAATATGCTGGTGACTTGCTATGAATACGAAGGTAAGAAATATGTGGCGAACCAGCATGGGGATTTCGACGTCTTCGAGGGAGAATATGCCAGAGAGAACAAGACTGGTACTCTTAAAGCACAGTCTCAGGAGATGAGGAATTTGATCTATCAATACAAAAAACAAGGGAAATAAATCTGAACCTTATTATAACGACTGTTGCGGGAGAAGGATAACTGTTTCCGGTTTATATCGTCCTGCCTTTCCAGCTGAAATTTTCAGGGATGTTTCCAGCTATTTATTTTACAATCTCCACAGAGCGCGGTAGACTTGGGGGATGCCCCAAAGTCGCCGACAGCATTAAACTCCTTCTGGGTGAGCTGGGTTCAAGTATAGTGGGAGTTTGCTCTGCCGTGCTCTTCCTGAGGATTCCTAAGAATGCATTCGGAGGAGTATGTCAAAGCTTATTGAGTTTGCGTATCAGACTATCGACCAACCTGTGATCGTAGTTAGGCGACAACAGACGGTGTTTGACGAAGGCAACGACCGCGGCCTTTCGTTCTCCCAGCACAGCAAGGACGAGGCCAAGATTAAAATACAGGTTTGGAAAATCTGATCGGATTTTGATAGCCAGCTCATAATGCATTTTTGCCAGCTTCAGGTTGTCTGCTTCGAAATAGAGGTTCCCGAGATTATAATGTGCTTCGAAATGCCTTGCATCATATTCCAGTGCTCTTGTAAAACAGTCAAAGGCTTTTGCAGTTCTCCCGGCCCTAGACTCGATTATGCCAAGATTGCAATATGCATCTGCCACGTGATCGTCTTCCGAGATTGCTCTTCTATATAACTTTTCGGCATCCATGTCATTGCGCTCGTCTAGTAATAAGGCTTCATCAAAAGTGCTGGGATACGAGGATTGATCTCGAATGCTACCTAATCCGGAGGAGAAGAGGTTCATCTGAGTCGCATTATTTCCCCTGTGCTTATTAACCCGCTCGAACCCGAACTTAGATTGTTTTTTTGCGGGAAATTGTAAGATTTTTCCCATTAATTATCATCCGGTGAACGGTTACTATGCGAGGCAATTAAACATTATACCGCAGCCCTTGACTTAGATTTAGACTCCTTCTCTATAACTGCCTTTTTCTTGCCTGTCGCTTTCTCCATAGGTTTTCTCTGCGACTTTGCCTGCTCGATACTTTTCTTCAAAGCAGTCATGATATCCACCACCGGCTTCTCTATCTCTTCTACCGTAACGATTTCCTTGCCTGCGATCTTGGCCTCTATCATTGTCCTGACAGAGTCATGATATTTGTCTGTTAGATCTAGTTTGTCGAGCTTTGTTGTCATTGAATTGACGAGACTGCTTGCAAGCTTAAGTTTCTCTCGATCTATTCGTATATCTTCAACAAGCGGGATATTAGCGATGCTTCTGATCTCAGCAGGTGATCGTAGCTTATAAAGGACTATGACCTTGTCGTAAGGTGCTATCATTACCACATCTTCTCTGTCATGCAACACTACTTTGCCGATCCCGGTCTTTCCGGTCTCCTTTAATGCTGCAGCTAAAATGGCGTATGCCTGCACTGCTACGGGTCCATCAGGCCCTGCATAGTATGGCATCTCGAACAATGTGGGATGTACCTCTTTTGAATCGATGAAGCCCTCTATTTCAATTATCCTGGTGCTTTTGAGGTGTATTTTGTCGAGATCACCCTCCTCAACTACCACGTACCGCTCAGGCTCATATTTAAACCCTTTAACTATATCTGCCGAGTTTAAGAGCTTATTGCATTTCTTGCAGCGCTTATCATAACCGATAAGCCCATGATCATCTTTATGCAGGAGATTAAATCTGATAGACTGTTCCGAATCGACAGCATTGTATACAAGGATAGGTATTGTCACCAAGGAGAAACGAATGTGACCTTTCCATATTGCTTTCATAGTACCTCCAAGGCCCACTGGTCATTGAACTCGTGCGATTTCATACCTTTTACAGTATCGGCACACCCTTTAATCTCAATTATACCGCTGTCTGATAAACCTTTCAAAAGTCGGCGGGTATTTTCATTCTCCCAGATCCGGACGGAGTCGACGAAATACTGGCTCGCGCAGCATCCCATTCTTTGTGAGAGAGGTATACTGCACTTCGCAAATCACCTTCGGATCAATCCATGTGGTCTGCACATCATCAAGCGGTTTCTCATTTATTGGTCTATCAACTCTTTTGAGTTTTCCTATCCGTTCGAAGATAGTCTTCATCAGTTTTGTATCGAATCCGGTTCCCACCTTACCTGCATATTGCAATCCATTTTCGTTTTGATATGCAAGTTGCAGGGCCCCGAAAAAGGCTTCGCGGTCACCTTTTCCCATTGTATAGCCTACAATGACGCATTCTGTTGTATTCTTGTTCTTGATCTTCAGCCACTGCTCACTTCGCCGGCCCGCCTGATAGGTGCTGTTTTTCGTCTTTGCCATGATTCCCTCAAGTCCCATTTTTACGGCAGCCTCGAACAATTCAGCACCATCGGTTACTGACTCACTGACCCGATACATAGCGCCATTCTTAATCGCATCCTCCATCCATGCACGACGACGGACCAGTGGTTCATTTACTATCTGACGGCCATCCAGGTAGAGGCAGTCAAAGATGTAGCAGACAGCTGGATATTTGGCCCGAATCTTCTCAATCGAATTCTTGTTTGTTTGCTGAATCCTGCGTATTACATTCTCAAACAACGCCTTCCCTGCGTCATCAAGGCAGACGATTTCGGCATCGAAAAGCGCTGATGACGCCCTGAACGCATCTGGGGTCAACAGTTCCGGAAACTTGCCAGTGATGTCGAGCTGATTACGGCTCCGGATTGTTATTACACCTTCGTCCAATGCAATCATTGCGCGCACGCCATCCCATTTTACTTCATAGAGATAATATTGGGAATCGGGCGGCCTGCTGGATGATTGCGCAAGCATTGGCTCTATCGGATCACTCAGCCAATCGATTTGTGGCTTGTCCAGGCGTTCAAGCAGCCACTCGTTATCTCTCATTCGGTGCATTCTGTACTCTCCGCTAATCTCTCGGCTCTGAAGCGAGAAGTAGAAACCGTCTTTCTTCTTCGTGGTGATCTCGTATTTTCCTCTGGCGTAAATCCAAACCTCGCCACCACCATATTGTCCCTTCGGGATCGTCCCTTCGAAATTTATATATTCCAGTGGATGGTCTTCGGTTGATACGGCCAGCCTTTTAATGCCAGGGCGGGGAGGAAGTCCTTTCGGAATTGCCCAGGACCTTAGCACGCCGTCTTGTTCGAGACGCAAATCATAGTGGAGCCTGGTAGCATGGTGCCTGTGCAATACAAAGGAATTCTGTGTTGCTGATGCAACAGCAGGAGCCGGTTCGGGAGTCCTCGCGAAGTTTCGCTTTTCAGTGTATTCTGCAAGCTGCTCACGCGTATTGCTATTGAGTGATTGTGGTGAGCCTTTTTTATTCAGTGTTACTTTGCGCCGGCTATGCAGGCCGACGGCATACGCTGCCATACCCTCCCATGCATCTCCGTTTTGCAATATATAGTCTGGAATGTCATGAATGCTGAATTGAACGCTGCTACTAATACTTCTTAGTTGGTGCCATTGGAGCGGCAGAGATACGGGAGCGCCGGGAAATCCGCGTATACTGTAAGCCGACACGATTGTCTGAAACGTCCTGTTGCGATAAATGTCAATCAAGACCCTCCCTTTCCGTAACTCTTTTTTGATATTCATTGTGGTCGACTGATTGTGAGATTTGACAAAGAGTTCAGCCAATTCCTTCGTTGCATTGAAAACCTCATCGAACGTCCACTTCTGTTCGATTGGAATCAGTATGTGCAGGCCTTTGCGGCCGGTCGTCTTTACGAAAGGATGATAACCGAAGTTCTCGACATGGTCTTTCATGTCAAGAGCGATGCTTACAAGATCCTGAAACTTAAACTTCTCGGGAGGGTCCAGATCGAACACGAAGTAATCGGGCTTGTCGAAGTGGGGCGAGCGACAATGCATCTGATGGAGTTCGATGCACGCAAGATTTGCAAGCCATACAAGTGAGGCATCTTCCGTCGCCAGGATATAATCAACGGTTTCTGCCTTGGCGGCACCTCCTAGCGCAACATGCTGTATCCATTGAGGGGCCCACACTGGTCTGTTTTTCTGAAAGAATCGCTCACCATCGATGCCGTCCGGATAGCGCACTAGGGAAAGAGGACGCCCTTTTAAATGAGCTAGGATTGTCGGTGAGATCTTAAAATAATATTCGATGAGATCCGCTTTCCTGATACGGTCGCCAGGGTAGAGGATTTTATCGAGGTTCGACAGTTCTATCTTTCTCTTGCCGACCTGGGTTATCTGAGATGTCTTTGGCATATAATTGTAATCTTAATAAAAGTCACTCGAATTCAAATGGCTGTTACATATATGTTCAGTAAGCGCTCGCATCATTCAACAGTTTCACTGAAGAGTCATCCAATTTAAGTCTCGCTGACTCGATCAGTTCTTTCAGTTGACCCAAGCTTGTTACACTGGATATGGGTGCAGTGATGCCGGGGCGAGTCATCAACCAGGCAAGAGACACTTTGGCCGGGGTCGCATTATATTGTCTCGCCACTTTATCCAGTGCATCAAGAATCCTCAAACCGCGTTCATTAAGATATTTTTTTGCGAAACCCCTCCTGGCGCTCTTTGATAAATCCATATCCGATCGATATTTGCCCGTAAGAAATCCACTGGCCAGTGAAAAGTATGTGATCACGCCCAATCCTTTATCCAGACACACATGCTCGAGATTCGATTCGTAATCTTCACGGTCATATAGATTATATAGAGTCTGTAGACTTTGGTAACTGGGATATCCGAGTTGTTTGCTGATCTGCAGCGCCTGGAGTAACCTCTCCGCACTGAAATTAGAAGCCCCGATAGCTTTAACTTTTCCCTGTTCGACCAATTGAGCATATGCTTCTAGAGTTTCATCCATCGGCGTATCTGGATCATCAAAATGGGATTGATACAGATCGATGTGGTCCGTCTGCAGACGCTTAAGTGAATCTTCTGCAGCGCGAAGAATATACGGTTTCGAAAGCCCTTTTTTGTTTGGACCCATTTCACTGCCCACCTTAGTGGCGATGACGACTTTATCCCTTTTAGAACTAAGCTTTAACCATTTACCGATGATGGTTTCAGATTCGCCCCCTTTGTTACCAGGTAGCCACCTGGAGTATGAATCGGCGGTATCTATAAAATTGAAGCCGGCCTCCACAAAGGCGTCCAATATCTTAAAAGCCATGGGCTCATCTGCAGTCCAGCCAAAGACGTTCCCTCCAAGTGCTACTGGGGAAACTTCCAAGTTGGAATGCCCTAGAAACAGTTTTTTCATCGCGTCTCCTTAATAGGCAATCGCTATGAGATGAGACTCCATTTATGGTTTGTTGACATAGAAATAATACATAGCCTTATAGGGAACCCGAATCTCTTTGCCTAGCTGATCCCTGCTGCATCCTTCAGCAGGAGCACTTCCTCCAA
The DNA here is from genome assembly GCA_963736105.1 of uncultured Nitrospiraceae bacterium. Taxonomy (GTDB): domain Bacteria; phylum Nitrospirota; class Thermodesulfovibrionia; order Thermodesulfovibrionales; family Dissulfurispiraceae; genus Fen-1308. Next base: position 893,387 of record CAVTNL010000002.1, read on the forward strand.
CGGTGTTAAGACGTTGAATACTCTCTATGCGGCTAAAGGCACCTGACCCGGAATGCGATTTTGCCCGCAACAATAACCACGGAATGGAATTATTCTCGGGGCTTTTGTGACTTGCTTTGAGTTCACCAACAACCCTGCTTCCATCTGTTGATTGCCAGGTCGGTCCAGCGTAATGTTTGCCTATATTCCTGTCAGTTTTGTCGAACAGTTCGGCTTCCGGTGCCTTAAAGACCCATTCAAGTTTTGCCGGATTATTTTTGTTTTCTCGGCATTCATATATTTGCACGCCTATGCCTCGCGCTTCGATCGATAATATCTGATTTGCAGCCACCTGTAAGTCTTCAGGTACTGTGGGTCCCGTTTCATTGGCAACAGCTGTGGAGACAGCACATAGAATGAAAAGTGACGCGGTTACGATCGTAGTCATTTTTTGGTGTGACATCGTTATTACCTCCGAACATATATTCCTTAAGCGTCCTGTGATGGCCACGTTATGGTCCTGCAGCGCATGGCGGCTCTTGTAGGGAACGCAAAGGTATTTCTTAAATTCTAGCGGTTTCAGCAAAGAATGCCAAAGGAAGTTCCAACACGAAAGCATGGCTTCAAGCATCACGGCTGCATGAGCACACGGTCATTAGAGCCATGATTTGTTATAGAATGAGTCCTCCCAGGTGGCAAGTTAAAAACAAGTGATCTGTTTGGAGGACTTGGTGATAAATAAAATGTTGCATAATCATCATCTGGCCAAGTCGATCAGTGATTCCTGGCAGTCTGATTTTGAGGGATGGCAAAGCACAAGGCTGACTGGTATGGCTGGAGGGTGAAGGTCTTGGGTACTTTCAAGTCTACGGTCAAGATTTGTAGCACTTGCGGTCATTTGACAAGGATCGAAATTGCCGTGGCCGGGTCAGGCCCGTCCGGAGTTAAAGACGGAGCATGACTGAGACTTTACCGCTGTGGCAAAGAGCTACAGAACAGGACGGACACGCCCGAATTGACGTCAGTAGAGAGAAGGGCTGCTATCGAGTCGGTGGTGTCGATGCGTCAAGTCCGCTGGTAGAAGCTGCAGGCTCGGGTATTATGTTAGCGCGGGATGCTTGGGAATTGAGCCTGTGAGCTTTCATCATTGAGATTTGACAGGTTGAGTTGCTGCCGGATGACAGGTTGAAATGTGAGAGATTCGCTACTATCGTTTAAAACGCGTCGATAAGTTCACCGAAATCCTTGAGGACAGTAAATCCGCTGTGAGGTGTGTCGTTTTTCTTTGAGCTGGCCCTTGTTTTATGGAGTAGATACCTGATCCCATATGAGTGGGCAGTCTTGAGTATCTCAGCCAGGTCGTCGATGAAGAGCGTCTTGTCCTTCTCGAAGTGTATGACCTTTTCTAGCTTCTCCCAGAACTCGATCCTTTCCTTTGGGTATCCGAGTTCATTAGATGTAATGCATTTGTCGAAATACTTTCCGATTTGGGTCTTTTTCAGTTTTATGTCGAGGACCTTGTAGTGGGCGTTGGTAACCATATAAACCTTTTTCCTGTGCTTCCGGAGCCTGCCGAGAAACTCGATGACATGCGGATGCACGTCGATCAGGTGCTTGATCTGTTCCTTGAGCGCGGGTATGTCGAGCCTGAGTTCGCTTGACCAGAAATCGATATCCGTCCAGTTAAGAGTCCCCTCGTGCTCCTTGTATTTCGTGAGGAGCTCTTCTTTGGCCCTTCCAAAGCTTATATTATGCTTCTCCGCGTATCTTTCCGGGACAAGGTGCTCCCAGAAATAGTCGTCGAAATATTTGTCCAGCAGAGTCCCGTCCATGTCGAGAAGGACATACTTAATATCCTTTAGCGGGATCATCATCACCCCTGTACCAGGACTGGTCGATGTTGTATTTGGTTTTTTCGTAGACTAGGTCCATTATCCCTCGCAACTCTTCGAAGACCCCGTCTAGCATCTCGCTGTCTGTGATATCTTCTGCTTCCAGGTCATAGGCATACGAAAGCTCGTATTCTTTTGAAGGTTCTCCGGCGCCAAAGAATTCCTTGACAAGAAGTACAGGTTCGGTCTCAGGATATTGACTCTCTATCTCGCGGAGCAGACCTTCGATATCGGGATAGCCCTCCATGATTGGCAGTCTCACTATCACATCCAGTTCCAGCGTGTTTTCAGATGCGATGTTCTCTTCTTCAGGTTTAAGATCGTCATACATCGACATGCTTGTTTGAAAGACGTCATAAGTCAGAGAAACAGTGGTTGAAACCGGATAGGGTTCTTCCATTTCAGGCAGAGTGAGTGAAAACCTGCTCTCTCTGGTGAGCGAGAACTGCTCGATAAATACCTGTATATTATAAACTTCCAAATAGCTCTTGGCAGATTCGGCGATCTTCATCTGCACTTCTTCAAACCTTGTCATTGGACCTCCGCTTGAGTCAGAATATCATACATTATAACATTCTGAGGCCATGAACGAACGGGTTGCCATAGTTACAGGAGGTGCGGTGGGGCTGGGAAGGGAGATAGTTATCGCCCTCTCGCAGAGCTGCTGCTGTGTTTGCGTCAATTATCATTCTTCTCATAGAGCGGCGGCTAAGCTTATGGCAGGACTTGGCGATAAAGCCATAGCTGTGAGAGCCGATGTAGGCAAACGCGATGAAGTTTTAGCGATGGTCGACAGGGTTATCGCTCAATGGGGAAGAGTAGATATTGTTATCAATAATGCCGGAGTCACTAGCGATGCCCTTCTCATCAAACAGAGTGAAGGAGATTGGGACAGCGTGATATCGGTACATGTCAAAGGAACATTCAACCTTGTCCAGACCTGTGTCCCGCACATGCATGACGGGGGGCATATCATCAACATATCGTCTTATTCGGGGCTTAAGGGTAACAAGGGACAGGCGGCATACAGCGCTTCGAAAGCTGCACTTCTGGGACTGACAAGAAGTGCGGCGATAGAACTGGCCGCTAACAACGTAAAGGTGAATGCCGTGCTTCCCGGGTATATGCCAACAGGAATGGGTAATGCTTCTACCGGCTCTTTGAAGTTGGCCAAGGAAAAAAGCCTGCTGCATGCCCTGTCAGACCCGCGTGAAGTTGCGCGCTTTATCGCATATCTTGTAACTACCAAGACCATTACCGGACAAACCTTTGTCTTGGACAGCCGTATCGTCTGAACCGTCTTTCTCCGTTCATTTCCTGTGATCACACGATTCATGTGTGGAGTTGTTATTTGATACTTTCCAGAGAAAATGCTTAATGCTTAGCCTTGTCGCCACAGACTAGATGCAAGACTAAGTATCTTTAAGTATGTGGTAGTATCCTGCAATTGCATCAGGATGAATACTTCAGTGGGCTATATGAGCACACTGAAGTATCGATCACTGCTCAATGGCCCTTTCGCCTATTTTGAAAAGATTCTTGACAAGCTTTATACTTAGCGGGTACTATCGCATACTGCACTATAATGTGGGAGATAATCCGAACGCATAATGCTTAAATACTCCTAACTTAAGAACCATAAACACTGGAATTCTGATGACAAAAGGGATTTTTGTAACGGCAACCGATACGGGTGTAGGCAAGACTGTTGCTTCGGCCGCAATAATTCGTGCTCTTAAAGGACACGGCGTGAAAGTTGGCGCTATGAAACCGGTCGAAACCGGATGCTCACGGCGAGATGGGATTCTTGTCCCTGCGGACGGTGAGTTTCTGAAAAAAATTGCGGGTATTGACGATTCTCTTGACCTGATCACTCCTGTCCGCTTCGAGTTGCCCCTGGCGCCGTATGTAGCAGCTCAGCGAGAGGGAACAGCGGTGGAACTCTGGAAGGTTTTCGACGCTTATCAGATACTCTCGTCGAAGTATGAATTCATGGTCGTCGAAGGAATCGGGGGTGTTTTAGTACCACTAACAGGGAAGACGACAGGCGTGGTGCCACGCACATATTTCGTCATCGATCTTATAAAGGACTTTAAACTTTCTTCAGTTGTGGTTACTAGACCGACACTCGGGACCATAAATCATACGCTCCTCACGATTTCCCAACTGCTTAACGAAGGAGTCGATGTGGTTGGGGTTATCATCAGCTTCAGCACCTCTGGGGAGGGGACAATAGCAGAAAGTACTAACACTCGGGCGCTGAAAGAACTGTGCCCTGTGCCTATCATCGGAGTTATCCCCAGACTGAAGGATGCTACACCTGAAGTTATAGGAACTGATACAGCAAGCTGTATAGAACTAGATAAGATTTATCCTTCCTAACCCATGGGGGAAGGCCGCTAAAGCTGTGCCACCTAACCACTGCATGGATTATCCGCTGATAAGGTTGTAGCTGTTCTATAAAGGCGTTTACTTTTTCGCTAGAGTTCGTTATTGAGGGGGAAGATATTAAAGTTTTCTATATACAACGCGATAATTTATCTATGTAGTTTAATATAATTCTCAAATGGGGGCTTAATTATGGCATTTATTGAATGGAACAACGCTTTGAGTGTTGAGATCAAGGAACTGGATGATCAGCATAAAAGGCTTCTCGATCTCATAAACCAGCTCAATGAAGCTATGAAAGTGGGGAAGGGGAAGGATGTTATGGGTAAGGTCCTTGCCAGTCTTATAGATTATACGAAGTATCATTTCGCGGCCGAAGAAAAACTGATGCTTGCCCATTCTTATCCGAGCTATGTGATTCATAAAAAAGCTCACGACGACTTGACAAGCCAGGCAATGGATCTCCAGAAAAAATTCAATGCCGGTAACGCTATCATAACCATAGAAGTCATGAACTTCCTAAAGGACTGGGTATCGAAGCATATAATGAGCACGGATAAGCAGTACACCTCTTTTTTTCGAGGTAAAGGAGTAATGTAAAGCGTTCTTGAGTACTGAAAGAAACTGAAGACCGGTAGTTTCGCCAGCGGACAATCCCGCTGGTATCAAAAAACGGCCATCTTGGAGCCGTCACAGTCGGCGTATTAGGCAGTGGGAGTTATTGACTGCCTGACCCATTAGTCATATAAAGCCGGCACGTGACTAGTCCTGTTAAAAGATTGGGAATTCTTGAGGGATAAGTCGGTGAATTGCTGGGTCAAGCAGCGGCCTGTTGCGGGCAGGACTCCGGAGACCGCAGAACCACGCAATTCAGACTGTGCGTCAGACATCAGTCGACAGACGGGAGATGTCGAAATCAGTCTTAAACTGAGCCGGCCAAACGAGGATCAAAACTCCTTCAACCAGAGGCAAAACCATACTTGAAAGCGGCATGACCAAGTCTGACTGTGTGTTGGGGAACAGTATCTTTGTGGTGCACACTTGGGAATCGATATGCGCGCTGTTATGATGGCCTGATCCTGATGAACTTTCTTTTGCCCGCCTTGATTAGGTATTCGCCCTTGATAAATTTTGTGTCGTGGTTGTCTACCCTCTTGTTGTCCACACTTACGGCACCCTGTTTAATCAGCCGCATCGCCTCTCCGGTGCTCGCAGCGATGCCAGCAAGTTTCATAATCTTAGGAAGCCACATTTCTTCCTCATCCCATTCAAGTTTGAAGACCGGGATATCATCCGGTAACCCCTTTTCCTTGAATACTTTGTCGAACTCTTCCTTTGCATGAAGCGCCGCCTGTTTACCCCAGTACCTTTCGACAAGTTCCATCGCGAGGTCTTCTTTGGCCTTTTTGGGGTGCAATGCGCCTGACTGCAGCCCATCTTTGAGTGCTTTGAGTTCATCTGCGCTGATGTGGCTGAGCAGTTCAGAATATTTAAGCATTAGCTCGTCGCTAATGGATAGGGTCTTTCCGTACATGTCCTTTGGAGGTTCCGAGATGCCTATATAATTGCCGAGGCTTTTCGACATCTTTTTCACACCATCGAGCCCCTCAAGCAGAGGCAAAATCACGATTACCTGGGGCTCCTGACCATATTCCTTTTGCAGTTCACGTCCCATAAGGAGGTTGAAGCGCTGATCTGTCCCCCCGAGTTCGACATCAGCACGGAGCGCAACCGAATCGTATCCCTGCAAGAGAGGATATATGAATTCATGGATACCGATAGGGGTCTGACTGTGGAAGCGTTGCTTAAAGTCCTCGCGCTCGAGCATCCTCGCAACGGTCTGCTTTGCCTGGAGTTTGATGAGTTCTGTCGCAGTCAGTTTTTCGAGCCATGCACTATTGAACGTGACCGTTGTCTTTTCGGGGTTCAGTATCTTGAAGACCTGCTCCTTATAAGTATCCGCATTCTTGAGCACTTCCTCTTTCGTGAGAGGTTTCCTCATTTCCGACTTGCCAGTTGGGTCGCCGATCATTCCTGTAAAATCGCCTATTAGGAATATGACTTCGTGTCCCAGTTCCTGGAACTGGCGCAATTTCTCAATGAGTACGGTATGTCCGATATGGATATCGGGTGCGGTCGGATCGAAGCCCGCCTTGATCTTCAGTGGCTTATGTCCGTTTGCAGATTTTTCAAGCTTCTGCAGGAGTTCCTTCTCCTGAATGATTTCGACAGTTCCTCTTTTTATTGTTTCGAGCTGTTTTTGTGGAGTAAGCATAGGCAAATATATTAAACCGTTGGCTGGTTTGCGGTCAAATGGCGCAAGATTTGTGGTGCAGTGATGCCGGCGTTTTCCACACACCCTGCTGCACGGAGATGTTCTATGTTTCTTTGTGCTGAGTGCATTTGATCATGTCTAACTTCATAAACCGCATGCAGTTGTTGCAGGAGATGCAGTCGGCGCGCTCTTTGCCCTGCATGAACTTCAGCGGTAGGTCTGGCTCGCGTATCAACGGGCGTGAGAGGGAGATAAGGTCGGCGTCTCCCACTTGAAGGATTTCTTCTGCGATACTTCTCGTTCGAATGCCTCCCACTACCATAACTGGGATAGACAGTTCGTGCGTGAAAAGACTCGCGGCCTCCCTGAAATAGGCCTCACGTTCCTCAGTTTCAATATTAGCCCTTACAGTCATTTTCCCGGACTCGAACATTCCACCGCTGACTTCGATCGCGCTTATGCCAATCGCTTGTAGTCTTTTGGCTATTCTCAAACTCTCCGCAGGCGTGAGGCCGCCTTCGATGAAGTCATCGGCATTCATCTTGACCATGATCGGGAATGTGCTTACCACCTCTTTCCTTATGGCCTCGTAAACCTCTTCGATGAAATGAAATCGCCGCTCTTCATCACCTCCCCAGTAGTCATCACGTCTATTAGTGTGGGGTGAAAGGAACTCATTCACGAGATAGCCGTGAGCAGCATGGATCTGAATGCCATCAAAGTCAGCGTATAGGGCCCTGCGCGCAGCATCTGCGAATGAATCGATAAGCTCCCAGATTTCTGCGTCGTCCACTGCCCGAGGAGTAATCCTTGTCGCAGGATCGTATACCACAGACGGTGCCAACGGGCTCGAACCACCCAGCAGCGAAGGGAAGCATTGCCTGCCGCCGTGAGAAAGTTGCAGGATGATCTTTCCTCCGAGGCTATGCACCACATAGGTGAGTTCCTTTAATCTGTCTATGTAGTGATCGTTGTGGATGCAGACAGCCTGCGGGACGGACCTGCCGGAGGGATGGACAAGGGCATTTCCGGTTATGATGAGTCCGACGCCGCCCTGAGCAAGCTCTTGGTAGAGATCGATAAGGGAATCCGTGACGAAGCCGTCGATATCCGCCCTTTTTTCGTAAGTGGCAGAGCGTACGATACGGTTCTTGAGGTCGATTCCGGCAAAAGAGATTGGTTCAAATAATTTCATTAATATAAATTGCCTCCAAGTTTTACAGCGAGTTTTATCGCTTCGATCAGGCTCGATGGGTTAGCAACTCCCTGCCAAGCTATATCATAAGCAGTTCCATGGTCAGGAGAGGTCCTGACGAAGGGCAATCCTACCGTAATGTTGACCCCTTTGTCGAAAGCGATCATCTTCAGCGGGATTAAGCCCTGGTCGTGGTACATGCATACCACTATGTCGAAATCGCCATTATATGCCCTGTGAAATAGGGCGTCGGCAGGATATGGGCCAGTGACAGGAATTCGCATGCCCTGGGCTTCTTGGACTGCCGGTGCTATCTCGAGTCTTTCCTCATTGCCAAAGATTCCCGCTTCACCTGCATGAGGGTTGAGTCCCGCAACGGCAATCCTCGGCTCTTTAATACCCATCAAGACGCATGCTTTTTGGGCCAGGACGATGGTTCTGACAATTCTTTCACGAGTAGCCATGGTTGCCACATTTTTCAGTGCTGTATGTATTGTAGCCAAGATGACCTTGAGCGGGCCGCCGCAGAGGACCATTGCATAATCACTTGTGCCGGTTAGTTCTGCAAGCATCTCAGTATGCCCGGGCCAAGTGTACCCGGCCATCTTGAGAGATTCCTTAGATATCGGGGCAGTTACGACGGCATCCACAACTTGAATCATGGCAAGCTCTGTAGCCTTTTTAATATACGCGACGCAAGCCCTGCCGCCCTCTATCGTGGACATCCCCTTGGCGAAATCGCGGTTTATTGCCTCTCCCGTATCGAGTACGTCATGTGTATGATTGTCAAATGGGATATTCATCTTTTCGGAAGCCTCTTGGATGACCGCCCGGGAGCCAATTATCAGCGGCCTGCAGACTTCAGTCACTTCCCTCGACAGAAGCGATTTGAGAACTATCTCCGGGCCTATGCCAGCAGGTTCTCCGATAGTTATCGCTATTTTTTTAAGTTTTGCCATGGTATTGATGAGAAGGCAACCTTACTATTTAGTGGCCATCTACAAAAAAAGTGAATAAAGTAATCCTTTGACAGGCTCATGGCCATAATGCTTGCCATTAAGAACCATTGTATGGTTGCCCCTGACATCCTAAACGCAGGAGAGTCGGTCAGTGACAATACATGACTTTATGGTCGGACTCGGGATTCAACTCAAAAAAATATCCGCAATATGGATAAGCCCGCATATCTTTAGTATTAATTATAATCATTACATGTTTTTTTGTCTCGGCGTTGTTGATTGCGCAGGAATCATTTTGTGCTTATTACGGTGCTAAGAGGATGAGTATGCTGATCAATGATCTTCTTGCCTATTCACGAATTGGGAGGCCGGACAACCAATTTTCGGAGACCGATTGCAATAGTGTTCTTCAGAGGGCGCTCGACGATTTGAAATATCGTGTTCATGAGAGCCGCGCTTCAATAACGAATGATGACTTGCTGCGTTGATGCCAGACGAGACGCAGATCGGTCAACTTTTTTCAGATCTTATCTGCAATGCAATCAAATTCCACCGCGATGAACCGTCCCGGGTCCATGTTTCTGTCGGTCAAAAGAGCGGAGTCTGGATTTTTAAGTCAGCGATAACTGCATCGGAATAGAGCCTGAATATTTCGATCGGATTTTCGTTACGTTCGAGCGACTTTATGCAAGAGGCGAGTATCAGGGCACGGGAATCGGCCTTGCAATTTGCAAAAAGATCATTGAGAGACGCGGAGGAACAACCTGGGAGGAATCTTTGTTTGGAAAAGGGGCAACGTTTTATTTTACAATACCAGAAGATCTGAAAGAGGTGATGGTACCGTGAGCCCTGTGAAGCCTGTCAATGTACTTCTCGTAGAGGATGACCCCTGCTGATGTCCAATTGACCCGAGAGGGTTTTAAAGATATTAAGATGCTGATAAACCGGAAGCTTTCTGAGTGTGCTAAGAAGGCCCAGACTGAATTTGAAGAACTTAACAGGAACGGATTAACTGAAACTGATGGAAAGAGAGACGGATAGTACAAAGTATTCCAATCCCTCGCAGATGATCAAGGTCCTGCTTGTTGAGGACGATCGGGCTGATGCCTACCTGATCCGGGAACTTTTGTCGGAAGCCCGCGTGCAGCTCGATGTGCGTCATGCAGACAGGATTTCATCTGCACTCAACTGTCTGCAAGCAGAGAAGTTTGACATCATACTCACCGACCTCGGCCTGCCTGACAGTCGGGGGTTGGAGACGTTTTGCAGGATTCGCGACAATTCTTCGGATATCCCCATAATAGTGCTGACAGGGCTTGCCGACGAAGAGTTTGCAATGAGTGCAGTGCAAAAAGGCGCACAGGATTATCTGGTAAAGGGACGCGTGGATGCAGGCTTATTATCGAAGTCCATTCGGTATTCTATAGAACGGCATAAACTGCTTACTGAGCTGGAACGCAGACTTAAGGAGATAGCTAAACTGGAGAGGGAGAGGAACCACCTTCTGTCGATGCTGGCGCACGATATGAAGAATTCGATAGTCCCTTCGATACAACTTCTATCTGATATCGCTTCGGGCGAAACTGAAGATATGCAGTCGAATCTGTCATTGGTGCTCGACGAACTCCACAATGTAAATTACCTGGCTACGAATTTCCTGGACTTCGCCAGGGTCGATCTGAAGAAATATTCCCCAGTACCTTGCAGATTCGCGATATCTCCGATCATAAAGAAGCAGATCGAGATATCAAAAGTGAAAGCCAACAATAAGAGGCTCAGTATATCGGTGGAATTTCTGGCGGAAGACCTGCCAATGATCACGGCTGACAAGGATATGATAAACAGGGTAATCACTAACCTTCTAGATAATGCCATAAAGTATACGGAGCCCGACGGAAAGGTCACTGTTAGGTTGACGGACAGAGATAGGGATATTCTCTTCCAGGTCGAAGACACAGGTCCGGGCATCCCTGATGAATATATCCCGTTCTTATTCGATGCCTTCTATCGTGCCAGCGGTGAGCAGAGGGGGGCCGGACTGGGTTTAGCCATAGCCAAGACGATCATTGAGGCACACGGAGGAAATATCTGGGTGGATAGCGCATTGGGAAAGGGAAGCACGTTCAGCTTTACCCTGCCTAAAACCGTATAAGTCTAGAGCAGGATTTACTTACTGATCGGCGTCATGCCTTTTTTGATAAAAGATTTCTATCTTTCTATTGCGTTATGTAGAACGCAATGTCGGCATCTACATAAAACTGGCCCATGATGCCTGGTCTGTTGGTTCGCCATGCCCGAGTCGATGGTGACTATCCTGGCGGCAGGCAAAGAGTACTTCGCGATTGCTGCGAGATTCTTTCTCGGCAGTTAGATGTTCAGTGAAAAAAACAGAAGTCCGCATTCTGTCTGGAATCCGCGTTACCCCCTCATTGAAAGTGAGACCCTTTTCCTTTTGATATCGACTTCTAGCACGGTCACCACGACTTTCTGGTGCACCTTGATCACTTCATTGGGGTCCTTCACGTAACGGTCCGCCAGTTGACTTATATGTACTAGCCCATCCTGATGAACCCCGATGTCGATAAAAGCCCCAAAGGCGGTAATATTGGTCACGATCCCTGGAAGTTTCATTCCAGTCCGCAGGTCTTCCATTTTTTCGACTCCATCCTTAAAGCTGAAGGGCTCGAAGTTATCACGCGGGTCGCGGCCTGGTTTGGCCAGTTCCTTCAATATATCATTAAGAGTCGGAAGCCCGACCCCGTCGGTGACATACTTTGAGGGATCGATCAAGCTTCTTAATCCATCGTTTAAAATAAGATCGCTGATCGAGCAATCGAGGTCCTTTGCCATCGTTTCAACGATGCGATAGCTCTCGGGATGCACTGCGCTCGCATCTAGTGGATTGTAGCCGTCCCTTATGCGCAGAAAGCCGGCCGACTGCTCGAATGCCTTTGGTCCGAGCTTCGGAACCTTGCGAAGATCCACTCTGGATCTGAACGGTCCATTTTCATTTCGATAACGTACGATGTTGCCTGCAAGCTGAGGCCCGAGACCGGAGACAGCCATAAGCAGCTGTTTGCTTGCAGTATTGACTTCAACACCCACGGCATTGACGCAGCTCGTGACCACATCGTCAAGACTTCGCCTGAGAATGCCCTGATCCACATCATGCTGGTACTGACCGACCCCAATGGATTTGGGATCGATCTTTACTAGCTCCGCTAGGGGATCGATAAGGCGCCTGCCAATAGAGACGGCCCCGCGGATCGTCAGGTCATGGTCCGGGAACTCTTCACGAGCAATTTCGGACGCAGAATAGACCGATGCGCCACTTTCATTGACCATGACGACGATGATTGAGCGGGGGAGATTGAGCCCTCGAATGAACGCCTCTGTTTCACGGCTTGCCGTGCCATTGCCGATGGCGATCGCTTCAATATTGTAGTGTGTACATAGGTCGGATATCTTTTCGGATGCTTTTGCGGTTCCTCCTCCGGACAGGATGAATATAGTGTCATTGTGCAGCAGTTTCCCCTGCCGGTCCAGGCAGACCACCTTGCAACCCGTACGGAAGCCCGGGTCGATCGCAAGAACATTCTTTTGGCCGAGGGGAGCCGATAGCAGGAGTTGGCGGAGGTTTTCAGCGAATACACTGATTGCTTTTTCATCGGCTCGATTCTTTGTAGCAAGTCTCATCTCGGTCTCCATCGACAGCGACAGGAGTCTCTTGTAACAGTCCGCAACCGCTTTTCTGACCTCCTCTGCGGCCAGACCGGTGCCTTTTACAAAAAGAGTTTCGAGCAGAGAGATAGCTTCTTCGTCCGGAGGGGTCAACCGTAGTGTCAGGAAACCTTCGTTCTCTCCGCGCCGCATAGCGAGAACCCTATGTGAAGGTGACCTTTCTGCGGTCTCTTCCCAATCGAAATAATCCCTGTAGTTGTTGCCTTCCTCTTCCTTGCCCGCCACGACCTTGGAGCGAAAGGCACCTTTCGCAATAAAAAGTTGGCGTATTTTTGCGCGTGCAATATCGTTTTCGTTGATCCATTCGGCGATGATATCCCTGGCTCCGGCGATTGCTTCATGGGGTGAAGCAACCCCTTTTTCAAGGTCAACGAATGTGGCTGCGTAAAAGAGGGGGTCTATCACTGCCTGCTCTAAAATCAGTTTAGCGAGAGGCTCGAGACCCCTTTCCCGCGCTATAGTCCCCTTCGTGCGCCTTTTGGGACGGAAGGGAAGATAGACATCTTCCAGTAAAGCCATCGTCTCTGCGGCTAGGATTTTATCGGTGAGTGCATCGGTCAATTGCGCCCTCTCCTTGAGAGATTTGAGGATGGCTTCGCGCCTCTTGTCAAGTTCCCGGAGTTTATCGAGCCGATCTCGTATTGCGGTAATCGCCACTTCATCGAGAGACCCCGTTACTTCTTTCCGATAGCGTGCGATGAAGGGTACTGTCGCGCCCTCATCCAAAAGGGCAGCAACTGCTTGCACCTGCCAGTCCCTGAGATTCAACTCTCCGGAGATGATTGAGAAAAGTTTAATTTTCATATCTTTCGCCGGACTGGTATCCTGATCACTCACTATCTCCTTACTCCTTTTCTTAAGTTAGATGAATTAACGGTAATATCAGGCAAAATGGAGCGGCTGGCAGAGATCATTTTGATCGGAGGATGAGACCTTGCAACGCTGCTCCCAGAATGTAGAAATGCCCCTTATTGAATTCGAACATGCCCAGCGGCTTCATGCCAAGCTTCAGGTGTGCATTGAAGGAGCGCTTATTCCCGTCAGAAATGAAGAGGAGGCAAAACGAATAGTGCGGTGCTGCTATCAGTTTGAGCTGCTCATACAGTCCGATTAAAATCCCGTTCCCCCTTGCAGATCTCGCTATACATACAGGACCATATATGAACGTGTTGCCTGCCGTGAGAGGTTTCTTGTCGAAAGCCAGTTCATGCAGTTTGCCGAGCATAGTCCTCAAGATGGGAAACTGTAAGCTGTATGAGTACGACGTTCCGCACAAGTAACCTAGAATCTCGTGGCCTGCGACTGCTACGGCTATTCCTATATCCCTGTTGATTTCGTCGAACTGCCATTCGTCCATCTCGATGGACAGAAATCCATCCTTGGCTTCCTCTTGGCTGAGGTTGCCTATCAGATTTTCCTTTTGCAGCGCTATTATGCCGCCATAATCGGACGGAACGGCCTGCCTGTAAATAATATCAGGACTACTCTGCACTCACTGCTCCAGCACCGCGGCGCCCTTTGGAAGGATGAAGTTGAAAAGCGAATTACTTAGTCCAGTATTTGTCTTTACGTCTTTCAATGTAATTTCTATCCTGTTCGCAAGATTGTCTATGATGGTAAGTGACTTGATCGGGAATGAGCCATCAGAAGGCGTGATCTCGATGTGCTCTATATTGCCCATAGGTTTTTTCGGTTTTAAAACGACGCGGTCCGTTGTATTTGAGACGATGTCGAATTCCCGCGTGATATTGCCGAAGCCCTCAAGAAGGGTGATCGGTGCCTGTCCATAGGTGGCCCGATCGAATTTCGACCTTATAACCTGGTTCTCTTTTTTCTGATAGATGATGATTTCATTCCCATTGACGTATATTACCTGATGCTTTTCACCTGTATATTCCCATTTCATCCTCGGCGGCTTGATAAAAAAGTGGCCGTTGTAAATATCCGTCCGCTTAAGGTCTTTGATGAAGCTTTTCTGAACGAAGTCGCCCTTGATGTCCTTGATTCCCTCATAAGCTTTTTGTATTTTAGCAACCTGGTCCTCGGCCTCAGCGGCAACGGATATTACAGACATTGATCCTATTATCAACGTTGTAGACAAGAGATAACAAAATAAATTACTGGTACAAACAGCTTTCTCTTTGCTGATTACTGACTTTATACGGATAAGGCACAGCCTTATCCGTTCGACTATCTGGCAGATTGCTTTCATGAGAACTCCTTAGGCGCGGATACTCGGTAATTCATTGCCGAGAGGAGCGCCTGTCTTTGATTGATAGGAATAGCCATCAGCACTGTGAATCACAGAGCAGTGTTTATAGCTGATACCCTGAACAACACCAGCAGTACTCGACACATTGAAATAACCAGACGTTCTCACTGCTACCTTGCCGACATGTATGCCTGTCTTTTTGCCGGTCGGGACACTAGCCTTAACTAAATCACCCGTTCTAAACCCCTCGACCTCACGAGTCGACTTGGCTGAAGTCAGTGAGAACCCAAACTTGTCCATACGGCACATTTGCCGACAGCCATGACCACAAGCCTTCACCTGCAGCACAGCCATATTCGAATCGAGCTTTACGTGCGTCCCGGACTCACCGACACAGGCAGCGTCTATCCAATGGGCCTTCGGATAACCCTGTTGATTACGGTTGAACTTAGTCCTACCACCAAACCAGAATGTCACCGGCAATCCAAGAGACTTGAGAGTATTGCCAATCGCATATCGGGTAGCGTTAACCGCTGCCGCGTCTTTGAGCGGCATAAGAGCTTGTTTCTGCACCTCCGGATGCCCAAACTCCACAGCAGTAAGATTGTTCTTTCTCTGATTGCAATCCTCACAGGACAGAGTGAGGTTTGAAACACGATCAGTACCCCCTCTGGACTTGGGAATTATGTGCTCGATTTGCAATGGAATATTGCCTGTACCGCAATACGCACACCTATGGCCCCATTTTTGGAGCAGGTACTGCTTGACCTCAAATCCAGCAAGTGTCCCCTGCTGGTATTCGACACCAGATATTTCAGGGTTGACCATCTTCTGCATATCAAACCTGACAGTCTCGACCGCAACAGACGTTAGCGGGGCAAGCCGTTGCAACCTCTGAGCCAAACTCATCGTGTTGTAAACGCGAGACATGAGAGAGGGCGGCAACCACCCCTCTGGCCTGGTCCGATTGTCAAAACGTGGAGCACGATATCTGGTCTTGCGGTTGCGCCTGCTTCTGCGAATAGCACGTCTTGAATCAAGAGCTTTTTTGACTGCCTGCCCTCTGTGGTGAATCTCTGCGGCAAAGACTACCGTCTCCCCTCGCTTGGCGTACTCGGCAACGAGTGCTACTCCGGTCAACTTGCTGCCAGGATCTGTTTTGAATTCAATCGGCTGAGTGTCTCCGTCTGCTCGATCTTTAAGAATGATCGTAAACGGATACCGTTTCAGCACCGCAGCTTCCTTCTCCGTTAATAACATCCTGGCCCTAGCCGGAGTGCAGGGCATAAGCTGTTGTCTGGTGTTGCCTACTACTAAAACACGTTGCATCGAATTACTCCTTTAATCTCCGCTTCCGCGGGTAATGTGTGCCTCGGCAATGTTATCCGGCGGTTTCGCTTAAAGCGCCTACTGTTGGGTGTGCAGACAGCACTGGCTTAACCCTTACACCTGTTTAGCTGTCTGCCGCAGAGCTTGGGACTGGCAAGCATCCCGAGGTGCCTATGTATTCGCCGATAACGTAGTTAATACAACACTGAGCCTGGTCAACTAGAGCATGCTTGAATTAACACATGCTCGGGGTTTTTACCCCGAGTGGTTGACTATCGCCTCCTTATGAAGTCTCTTGGCTTGCCGGCACCCTTTGGAGGGCCAACGAAGCCGTCATCCTCGAGCAGTTCCATGATGGTGGCTGCCTTGTTGTAGCCTATCTTGAATCGCCTTTGTATGGAGGAGATAGAAACCTCGCCGGCAGATTCCGCGAAATCTACGACACGCTGGTACATCTCGTCTCTTTCATCCGCATTCGAGCCACCTCTTTGATCATCCACTACCTCAATGCTCTCAAAGGATGTATAATCCGGTGTGCCCTGGTCCTTTACAAAGCTGGTGATGTCCTTTACCTCCACATCGCTTATATAAGCGCCGTGAATCCTAACAATCTTGACGCCCGGGATCATGTAGAGCATATCTCCCATACCAAGGAGTTTTTCAGCACCCATGGAGTCGAGGATAGTGCGGGAATCTATCTTGGATGTAACCTGAAACGATATCCTCGCTGGGAAGTTAGCCTTTATCAAGCCAGTAATAACGTCTACTGATGGGCGCTGAGTCGCGAGAATAAGGTGGATGCCTGAAGCTCTTGCCATCTGGGCAAGGCGGGCAATCGCATTTTCAACATCCGCCGGTGCAGTGAACATAAGATCGGCAAGTTCATCGATAAAGACCACGATGTATGGCAGGCGCTCTGCCGGCGAGACCTGACGGTTGAATGTTTCTATGTTCCTTGTCCCCTGCTCCGCAAGCAGACGGTAACGCCGTTCCATTTCTAGGACCATCTTCTTCAGGGCATCGGATGCGTCCTTGGGGTTTGTGATGACGGGTGAAATGAGATGCGGAATGTCCGAATAGGCTGAAAGTTCGAGGAGCTTTGGGTCGATCATGAGCATCTTGACCTCGTTTGGCGTAGCCTTATACAGAAGGCTGGTGATCATTGTGTTCATGGATACGCTTTTGCCTGAACCGGTTGCTCCCGCAACCAGGAGATGTGGCATCCTGGCGAGGTCAGAAACTACTGGATTCCCGAAGATGTCTTTGCCGAGCGCCAGGGTGAGCAGTGAGGAGCTCTTCTGAAAAGTTTCGGATGATAGAATTTCCTTCAGCGCAACAGAGGCCCGCTGGCGGTTAGGCACTTCGAGACCTATGGTCGCCTTACCAGCGATGGGATAGACCCTGATGCTGGGGGCGCGCAACGAGAGCGCAAGGTCGTCGGCAAGTGATACTATCCTGTTGATCTTAACTCCGGGTGCAGGTTCGAATTCGAACATAGTAACCACGGGTCCCGGATGGGCCTGCTTGATTTTGCCGTTTACTCCGAAGTCGGCCATCTTCCTTTCGAGGCCCGACGCAGCCGACATCAGCTCTTCTTTTGTAGGGCCCGGGACATCATCTGACACCTTGAGGAAATCAAGCGAAGGAAGTTGATAGCCGGTTTCGTCAGTCTTCCTTATGGCATGGTGGAGTTGCGCCGTGGGTCTTGGGCGCGTTTCACGTATCATAAACTCTTCCTGATCCTCTTCGGATATATCGAATTCGGGTTCGTCGATCTGCGAATCGGGTTGCTCCCGTATCTCTCTTCCTTTTTTCCTATCTGTGATGAATGAGAATATCGATGCTGGACTGATGAGAACCATCGAAACAGAGATTAGAGCAACACAAAAGATGTATGCGCCGACTATCGATAGCATGCCCTGAAATATATCCGAAAGCATTATGCCTACAAACCCCCCAGAAGGATAGAAAGCACGAGACGATGTTTCCGATATCAGCTCCACTAGCATGGCAAGAGCGGGAATAAAAAGTGCAGATCCAAGCAGATGGAAGAGGTTCCGCTCGCTGCCAAGGATCTTTTTTATTCCGAAGATAAGCAGGAATGCAGGCAGGAGATATCCAGGCATTCCGACGAGAGCAACGATAAGATCGGACAGATACGCGCCCACAGGGCCGCCGTAGTTCTGCACCGGTCGGTCAGAAAAGGTGAAGAAAGACGGATCCCACTTATTGAAAGATAAAAGGGCGATCATGAGGTAAATACCGGCCAATATCGCAAGGATGCCAACTATTATGCGGATTTTGCGGTGCTCGTGCTGTCGGCTCTTACTGTTCGAAGAGAACTGCCTCCGGCTGGTTCTCGGCTGGTAGGCTAATTCTTCGTCAGACTGTGTGACCATCCTCTCAACCATATTAGTATTATTATAGCAGCAAGGGCTAAGCGATAGTATACGAGGCGTCGAAGTCGCATGCCAGGGGATCTAAGATACCTGATATTGATGCTGTGATATGGAGCAAAAACGTCCAGGAGGTATACGTTGGATCTGTTGAGGTTCTACTGCCTTATTGAAGCACGGCCCCGACGATCACCAGTGACAGTTTCTCCAGACCAAGCACAGCATATCGCATCAGTTGCGCTTTGCGTGGCGCTCAAACTAGTTAAATCCCAAGCGCCTCAACCTGTCCTTGTTCGCAACATATGGCGTGCCGAAGCTGATACGCGATCCTATACTTCCATTATGATCGGCATTATCATGGGTCTTCTATCCATCGTATTTCGCAGGTATTTCTTGAGAGTCGCCCTCAATTTCGCCTGGATAAGTGAGGTATCTGCGATGACATCGGCCTCGAGGTTCATCAGGGTGGCTGCCATGAGGTCTCTTACTTCGCTGATGATGTCTTGGGATACATCTTCAAAAACGAATCCTCTGGAGATGATGTCAGGCCCAGAGATGATCTTCTTCGAGAGCTTCTCGATGCCTACTAAGACGATAACTATGCCGTCGTGGGCGAGCCTTCGACGGTCTCGGAGAACGATGTCCTCAACCCCTCCGATGCCCCTGCCGTCAATGAATATTCTGCCTGAATTGACCTTTCCCGATACAGAGACCCCATCATGGGTAATTTCCAGTATACTACCGTCGTCTAGAATAAAGATGTTCTCTCGGGGTATCCCCGATTTTTCAGCAAGTCGGTAATGGTACTTAAGATGACGGTATTCTCCGTGGATCGGCACGAAATATCTCGGTTTTACCAGGTTCATCATGAGCTTCAGTTCCTCCTTGGACGCATGGCCCGAAACATGGATATCCGAGACTTTTTCATACTTCACGTCAGCGCCCCTTCTCATCAAGTGGTTGATAATCCTGCCGATTGACCGCTCGTTGCCGGGGATTATCTTTGCCGAAAGGATGACCGTGTCGCCTTCCTTGATCTTTATCTGTTTATGTTCATCAATAGCTATCCGCGACAGCACACTCATCGGCTCACCCTGGCTTCCCGTTGTTATGATTACTACCTTTTCATCTGGCAGGTCCTTCAGGTGTTCCATCTTTATCCAAGTGCCCTGCGGTATCTTTAGATAACCGAGTTCTAGAGCGATTCCCGCATTGGAAACCATGCTTTTACCGCACATAATTACTTTGCGGTCATACTGGACCGCGACGTCGATAGCCTGCTGGATCCTGTGGATGTTCGAGGCAAATGTGGCGATGATGATCCTGCCTTTTGACTTGTAGAAGATATCCTCGAAGGCCCTCCGCACTTCCTTCTCGGAAAAGGTAAAGCCACCTTTCTCAGCGTTGGTGCTGTCGGACAGCATTAGCAGAGTGCCCTTTTCGCCATACTCGGTGAATTTGTGAAGGTCCATCAGTTCACCATCTACAGGTGTTGGGTCGAGCTTAAAATCTCCCGTATGTATGATATTGCCGAAAGGTGTCTGTATCCCCAATCCTACACCATCTACGATGCTGTGCGTGACTCTAATGAATTCTATCCTGAAGGCACCGATGGTTATTATATCACGCGGCTTAACCGAGATTAGCGGTACATCCAGTATGTTATATTCCTTCAGTTTCTCCCTGACGAGGGCGAGGGTCAGTGCAGTGCCTATGACAGGGACGTTTATCTCCTTGAGAATAAATGGAAGAGCTCCGGTATGATCTTCGTGCCCGTGCGTCAGGATGATGCCCTTAACCTTTTCTTTGTTGTCGAGGATGTATGAAAAGTCGGGTATGACTACGTCGACTCCGAGCATCTCCTCGTCAGGGAACATTAGTCCCGCATCTACGATGATGAGGTCCTCGGCATATTGAAAGACCGTCATGTTCAAGCCGATCTCTTCAACCCCTCCGAGAGGGATTATGAGCAGGGAACTGCTAGTCTGTCGTTCAGGAGAATCTTGCATATTTAGTAACAATAAAATAAACCATTTGGAGTTCTTTGTAAAGTTTTATGTTATAACCTCTTATGTTTTAGCCTCAGCGAATTCGTAACTACTGACAGCGAACTGAAGGACATTGCGGCCGAGGCAATCATTGGATTAAGCAGCGGTCCGCCGAAGATATAAAGCATTCCAGCCGCAATGGGAATACCGATGACATTGTAGATGAAGGCCCAGAAGAGGTTCTGTTTTATGGCCTTTATCGTGAGCTTGCTCAGCCTGATGGCATCGACAACTGATTTCAGGCTGCCCTTAACGAGGGTGATATCGGATGCCTCGATGGCTATGTCAGTTCCGGTGCCAATGGCAATGCCAACATCCGCCGATGCGAGGGCCGGGGCGTCATTGATGCCGTCGCCGACCATGGCAGTTATCTTGTTTTCAGCTTTTAGCTGCTTCACAATAGCCGTCTTTTGGTCAGGTAGTACCTCTGCGTAGAACCTCTTAATGCCGACCTGGCGTGCCACAGTCTCTGCCGTATTCCTGTGATCGCCCGTCAGCATAACAACTTCTATCCCCATCGACAGAAGCTCGAGCACGGCAGCAGCCGAATCTTCCTTGACGGCATCGGCAATGGCAAAAACCGCCCTCAGCGTCTTGTCGATCGCCATAAATACTGGGGTCTTGCCTTCCGACGCGAATTTGTTGGTTATGTCGTTTGCCGAAGAGATATCGACACCTTCGCCCGACAACAGGTTTTCATTGCCCATAATAACTTCCATGTTTTTAGCACTATCGGGCACGACGATGGTCGCTTTAACTCCGCCTCCGGATACGGAAATGAATGCGGACGGATCTACTATGTCGATACGGTCTTCAGCCGCCTTTTTCACGATGGCCTTGCCAAGTGGGTGTTCCGACAATTTTTCAGCAGACGCGGCTATACGCAGCAGGTCATTCAACTGCCTATCATGATGCTCACCAGTTTCTATGAAATCTGCAACCTCGGGTTCACCCTTCGTGATTGTGCCCGTTTTATCGAGAATGATCACATTAATTTTATGGCAGAGCTCCAGAGCCTCTGCGTCCTTTATAAGGATGCCATGCTCGGCGCCTTTGCCCGTACCGACCATGATGGCCGTCGGAGTTGCAAGTCCCAGGGCACAGGGACAAGCGATGATGAGAACGGCGACAAAGTTCATAAGAGCAAGGGCAAACGCATGCTGCGGACCGAATATAAGCCAGAGTATAAAGGTCATAGCGGCGATACCCATCACAATTGGAACGAATACTGCCGCTATCTGATCGGCAAGCTTTTGAATGGGAGCCTTGCTGCCCTGGGCCTCTTCGACTAGTCTTATGATCCTCGCTAGGGAGGTATCTTTGCCCACTCGCAGTGCTGTGAATCTCAGGCTGCCGACCTTGTTGACGGTCCCGCTGAAGACCGTGGCGCCCGGGAATTTTTCAACAGGGAGGCTTTCGCCAGTCAACGTTGATTCGTCGATAGTCGAAGATCCGGAGATCACTTCGCCGTCAACCGGCACTCTTTCTCCGGGACGTACTATCACGATATCCCCGATAGTTAATTCCGCCACGGGGATCTCCCTTTCCTGATCTCCTCTCTGAACAAAAGCTGTCTTTGGCTGCAGGTTTATCATTTTTCTTATTGCTTCCGATGTCTTCCCTTTAGCGCGCGCTTCAAGGAGCCTGCCCAGAAGAATGAGTGTTATGATCGTCGCTGATGTGTCAAAGTAGACGTGAGGCACAATACCGCCGTGTGATAATAATTGAGGGATAAAGGTGGCAGCTACGCTGAAAAAATATGCGGCATTAGTGCCAACGCTGATCAGGGTATTCATATTAGTTGAACCGTGTCTTATGGCAGACAGAGCTGCCTTGTGGAATCTCATCCCCGACCAGAACTGCACAGGTGTTGCCAGTATAAAAAGAACGAACCAATTCGAGATTATCGGCAATGTGATCATGTTCCCGATTATGATCGGAGCAGTCAGGAGTAGGCTTGCAAGGAGCCGGATTCGTAATGCATCATACTCTTTTTTGCGCGCTTCACGTTCGGTATCGACGAATTCCTGTGTCACCAGATGAGCGGCATATCCGGCATCAGCGATAACACGCTTGAAATCCTCGAAGCCGGTAATCGTCGGGATATATTCGATGGATGCCTTTTCAGTCGCCAGGTTTACGGTTGCGTCGATGACTCCATCGAGTCCCTTAAGGACCCTCTCGACTCCACTCACACAGGCCGCACAGGTCATGCCGCTCACTGAAACATCGAGTTTGCGTGTAGCGACACCGTAGCCTGCGTTCTTGATCGCATCGATGATGACCGGCAAGAGGACTGGAATATCAGACTTTGCGAATTCAATCGTCGCACGTTCGAGAGGCAGGTTGACGGCAGCGCTCTTGACGCCTTCAATCTTTTTCAGCGTCCGCTCGACTGCAGAGGAACAGGCCGCGCAGCTCATTCCTGTTACAGGGATCTCTATTTTATTAGGCATCAAAATGTCAATATAGGAGCCAATAATTGCATCGCCCCTACCAACTGATTTAGAATTTCACCTTCGGTACTTCTTTTTCTGTTGCGGGTATTTCATAGTACGCAGCTTGCTGCACTCCTGCTATCGAAGCTATGATGCTTCCAAGTACGGTTCTTCTATAGGTATTCAAAGTCTGGGCAACCTCGTTGTATCTCTTCCTCTCCACAGCTATCCGGTTTTCAGTTCCCTCAAGGCTGTCCTGCAGTTTCAGGAAAGATTCGTTTGCCTTAAGCTGGGGATAGGTCTCCCTCAGGACTAAAAGGCGCGATAGCATGCCTTCAAGCTGATTTGACGTTTGGATCTTCTGGCCTGGGGTTTGCGCCTGGAAATATTTCGTCCTAGCCTCAGCGATGTTTTCGAAGAGCTCCCTCTCGTGAGTCGCGTAGCCCTTTACCGTCTCGACAAGGTTAGGTATCAGGTCATATCGACGTTTCAACTGGTTGTCCACCTGAGCCCACTGGGCTTTTACCTGCTCGTCAAGCGTAATAACTGTATTATACTGGCCGACTCCCCAGCCCACTATACCTATCACTATTACAGCAATTACAGCTACTACGGCCAATGCTATCTTTGCTCCATTGCCCATGAAAACCTCCTGAATTTTTATATATGGTAGAGACGACCCTTCAGGGCGTACCTGCCATATATCACCAGTCCCCTGATGCTCCGCCGCCGCCGAATCCGCCGCCACCCCCGCCGCTGAACCCTCCATCTCCGCCGCTACCAAACCCGCCGCCGCCAAACCCGCCACCGCCGAATCCGCCGCCTCCGCCCCAGTAACCACGTGACCTCATGACTCCGCTGAACAGCATGAAAGGAATGACGAATACGATGAGAATGCCGAACCAGATCAGATCTCCCAGGCCGAAACTGCCTTTACTCTTGGACCTCATCCCGGCGGCCTTGGGCATTCCCGTGATTTCAACTCCTTGTGAGGCCGCAATAGTCTTGATGATCTCGAGGGAGGCGTTGTAAATCCCGTTGTTGTAATCCCCTTTCCTGAAGTAAGGTACAAGATACTGTCTTCCGATGGTTCCCACCATGCTGTCCGGGAGTGTACCTTCAAGGCCGTAGCCGACTTCTACGCGGTATTTACGGTCATTGACCGCTACCGTTAAGAGCAGACCGTTATCCTTCCCTTTCTGTCCCAGTTTCCATTTGTCATGAGCCATCTTTAGCGAAAAATCTTCGATGCTCTCTCCGTCTAGGCTCGTTACTGTAAGAACAACCATTTGAACAGTGGTCTTTTGCTCGAGTTCTTTTAAATAAGCATTTAGTTGGGTCTGAACGCCGCCATCCATAATTCCAGCCAGATCGACAACGTAATTTGGGGGAGCGGCTGGCGGTTCGGGCGTCACTGCATAAGATGGGTCCGAGCAGAAGAGTATGCAGCTCAGGATGAATAGCAGGATGCCATGATTAAACAAACAGGCTATGGGTTTAGTTTTAATGTGGAAGTGCATCGACCGTCCCGGCAATAGTTTCGAGGTTGCCGTAATAGCGCTCGAAGAGCGAGAGAAGCTCATCCCTGTTTTTGATCGGGCTCTCCTTCAGCATGAGGGTTTTGATGATAAGATCTTTGTCGATGCTGGTAGTAGCAGTTATGGCGTCGATGACATCCATTTTCTTGAGTGGCGGTTGCTTGCCCAGTAAGAATATTATCGACCTGAACAAGGGTATGCAGCCTTTAATGGATCGATAGAGAATGTGGGCGATCATATCTGTTTCACCCATCGATGAGACATATCCGTTCCACAATCCGATGAGTCTTGTTTTTATCTCGCGCTCGCACTGAAGCCTTAAAAATCTATAGTTTAGATCCAGATCCTGCACTATATCAGGTCCCCATACAGTTTTATGTATCATTTTCAGTTCGAGGAACTCCATAGGAAATGCATCCAACGATTCATGTATGTATGAGGGCGTCATGACCAGCGGTGCCGAGATGCCTTTGGATTTAAATTTCTTGCCCAGGGGAGCAAGAAATTTAAAGAAATCGAAGTGAAGGTCAGCCAGCACGATAAGTGAATTGACATCAGACACCTTCTCCCTGAAGTCGGTAGAGACCGCGCTGCCGGTTATATATAGGGAATGGACCTTTTCAGGACAACACGCCAGGATTTCTTCCAGAAAAGGGCGTATCTTTTTAGCCGCAGCAGGTGCGATACCGGTAAAATCAAGGTTTTCCATATTCGTTAATTATACCATATGGGCAATGTGTTCAGTGCATGCCTGGGGCTACGGATGCCTTGCCCGACCGCATCAACAAGACGAGCGGTAGCACGCATAGCATGACTATGCAGACGAGATGGAATGCGTCGTTGAATGAAAGCATCGATGCCTGCCTAAGCAGTTCGTTATAGATGTTGGCGAGACTTCCATGCTGTGCCTGAGTAGCATCGAACCCCCTCAGTTGCAATGCCTGAGAGCCCTGCTTGACGGCTATCCCATATGCGGTATTGTAGGGCGTCAGGTTATCTACCAGATGCGCCTGGTGGTATTGAGATCTTCTCGCGAGTACCGTCGTCACAAAAGCAACTCCGAAACTGCCGCCCAGGTTTCTTAGCAGGTTGTATATTCCAGAGGCATTGGCCATATCCTCTTTCCTGATTCCGGACATGGTGAGTGTTGTCAGCGGGATAAAGAAAAACCCCATGCCGATGCCGAGTACGACCCTGGGTAAAATAACGGTGGCGAAGTCGGCACTGAGGGTGAAGTTAGACATGAGATATGTAGCATATGCATTTACTACGATGCCGAATGAAAGAAGCGCCTTAGGATTCACTTTTGTCACCAGCCTTCCAGCAATCGGCAGCGATATCAGCGTCGCAATGCCGCCAGGTCCCAGAACGAACCCGGCAAGAAATGAGGTGTATCCCATTAGCGTCTGGAGATAAATGGGAAGCAGAACGATGCTAGCAAACAGGTTGAAAAAACCTATGAACATCACGGTGCTGCCGGTACTGAAGGAGATGTTCCTGAATGTTTTCAGGTCCACAATCGGATGTTCCGCAAAGAAACGCTCGACGATCAGGAAGGAGATGATGGAGACCGCCGAGATGATGCTTAGCGTGAGAATGAAACTCGATTCAAACCAGTTGTCCTGCTGCCCCTTATCAAGCACTATCTGGAGGCATCCCAGGCCGGTAGCAAGCAGGACGAGTCCCCAGTAATCGATCCTCATTTTCTGTCTCCTCATGTACGGGGGGTCTGTGATAAAGATCAGCGTCATGAAAACAGAAATGATGCCGATCGGTATATTGATATAGAAGATCCAGTGCCACGACCAGTTGTCCGTTATCCATCCGCCCAGTAGCGGGCCGATAATGGGGCCGAACATGATGCCCACGCCGAAGACGGCCATTGCAATGCCGTGCTGTCGTGGAGGGAATGTCTCCAGCAGTATCGATTGCGAAATCGGCTGGAGCGCCCCCCCGCCGATCCCCTGCAGTATCCTGAAGAAAACAAGGCTCCTTAGGCTCCATGCGGAACCGCATAAAAAAGAGCTGATCGTAAAGATTACGATTGAGAACATGAGATAGTGCTTTCTGCCGAACAGCCTGCTAAGCCATCCGGTCATCGGTATTATGATCGCGTTCGAAACGAGATAGGACGTTACTGTCCATGTTGATTCATCGATACCGGCCGAAAGGCTGCCGCGGATATGGTCGAGAGACACGTTAACGACAGATGTGTCTATGATCTCGATGAGAGTTGGCAGCATGACCGTCAGTGCGACAAGCCATTTACTCCATTTATTCATTTTTCCACGATTATGGTCGGTAATACAGACATGCCCACCCGGAGAACGTGAGATGTGTCTTCATTGTCGAGAACAATCTTGACTGGTATTCTCTGGACAATCTTGACATAGTTACCCGTCGCATTCTCAGGAGGGAAGAGGGAAAAAGCCGAACCAGTGCCCGCCATTATGCTGTCGACCTTGCCTTTAAATGTCGCTCCAGAATAGGTGTCGACCTTGATCTCTACCCGCTGTCCGGGGCGGATTTTTTCGAGTTGCGTTTCTTTGAAATTTGCAACAACCCAGATATCGTCGAGGGGAACAATAGCCATGAGAGGTTGAGCGGGTTGGACCTGATTGCCTTTTTCGACATTCTTCTTTGTAATGCGGCCGCCAACGGGCGCGTAGATCGTTGTATAGCTGACGTTCAGTTGCTCGGTCTTTAGCTTTGCCCTTTTGGCAGTGACAGATGATGCCTGGGATGCCACTGAGGATTCGGCTTGCCGCAATTGTTCCAGTGAAGCTTTTACTTCAGCCTGTGAAACGTCGTAGCCCGTCTGTGTCTTTTCATAGTGCTCCTTTGATATTGCACCCTTGCTATAGAGCGCCTCTGCGCGCCGAATATCAATCTCCGCCTGCCGCAGGTTAGCTTTCTGAAGATCCAGCTGCGCCTTGGCGGTCTTGACTTTGGCTTGGTACTCAGCCAATTTAGACCTCTCCGCTTCCATCGAAGATAGGGCCTCATTCAATCTGGCATTGTAATCCTCGGGTGTGATCTCGACAAGTATATCGCCTTTCTTGACCAGTTGGTTGTCTTCGACATTCACTGTTTTGACTGTCCCAGATATCTTAGGTGCCACAGAGTAGACTCTCCCGTCGACAAAGGCATCGTCGGTAGTTATATGGGTGGCCTTGTAGTCGAGATAAAAAAACAGGATGACCAGGCCTGCGACCAGGAGTATCATGAATACAGTGACGGTGATTTTTTTCTTCTTGTTGTTGCCGTTTTCTTTTTTTTCCTCTTCCATTATGACTCCCAAAAATAAATGTTATTTATATGAAAGCGTTAAATCGTCTCCTGTCGCGTAGATCAAGCCGGCATGGGCGCGCCTCATGTCGTAAAGTGACTTGTAGTAATTTTTCTCGGCCAGCGTGAGAAGCGAGATGGCATCGAGCAGTTCCGTTGCTGTGCCGACCCCCTCTTCATAGCGGACTTTGTTAATGCGAAGGTTCTCATCAGCTTGCCTGATGGCCCCCTTTGTAGTAGTCACATTGTCGCGAGCATTGCTTTCATCGAGGTAGTAGCTTTCAACTTCTAGCCGTATGTCGTTGAGCAGCTTGTTTCTTTCCTCCTGCAGCTGTCCAGATCTCGCCCTGAGCTTCGACACTTCAGCTTTCGTGGCGCCACCATTGAACAGATTGATAGTCAGTCCGAAGACAAGCGACCAGTTGTTTTGGGGCATCACGAACTGGTTCCTGGTATAGTTGTAGTCGCCTTCTGTAAAAAAGGTAGGCAGAAACTCCGAGCGCTTGGCTGTTTCCTGCAGGTCGTTTATCTTCAGCTGATGATCGACGATACCGATTTCCGGTCTCTGTTGTATCGCTTTTTCCCAGGACCTTTCAAGGACAGGCATCGGTGGGAGTTCTTCCGTAACCTCCACTGGGAGCACTGAGAAATTGAGCGGCCTCGAAAGGATATTATTAATCCTCGAAGCGCTCAAGGTCCGTTGATTCTTGAGGGTCAAGAGCCTCTGCTGTGCATCGGACAGTCTCACCCCAGCTTGGAGGAGATCATTTTTTGTAATAGAACCGGCATCGTAAAGGTTCTTAGCCACTAGTTCATGGGATTGCAGAGCCTCGACTTCATGCTCCCCGACCTCGACCATCTTTTCGGCTTCAAGAAGGTTGAAGTAGGCATTGATGAAATCCAGGGCAACGAGGTTCTTAGTCCTTGCAATGTCTGCTTTTGTTAATTCGAGAGACTCTTTGGAGGCGCTATACCCCGACTTTCTCGCCCAGAAGTCGAACAAGGTCTGATGGACGGCCACTGTATATGAAGGATAGTCCCTATCGGCAGTCGGTGCGCTAAGCGGGCCGAATATGGCAACCGGCTGGTGTTCCAGCATCGTGTAATTAGCGGACGCATTTACAACCGGGAAAAAGCGTGAGCGGGCAATGGAGATATCCTGAGAGGCCAAGTCCTGGTTGAAGAGGGCAATCTTGATGACCCTGTTTTCATTCGTAACAAAACTGAGGCCTTCGGAAAGCGAAAGCGTCTGACCCTTATCGATGGACGTTTCCTGAGCATAGCCCGATATGGGGAAAAGGGAGATAACCGCCAGCAGTACTAATGCGAAGAATAGTTGCTGATTTGATCCGTTCGAAATCATTATATTACACCCATCGCTTTGTCGAGGTTCGCAATGGCTACGTTATACTCATAGAGTGCCTGAGGCGCGGTCTTCTGCTGAGAGCAGGCCAGTAGAATCAGCGAAAAGAAAAAGAGGGCAAGACGCGAAGCGTTGGAAAATCTGCGAGAACTGTTCAGCATTGAAGTCATTTTCTGGTTCCCCTGGAAAAGATGTTAATATAACCACCGATGATAGTATCGTCATCGTAATTGTCAAGAACCCTAATGCCGACAACCTCCCTGGTAATAAAATGATGGTAGAACGTACCCAGAAAGAGTCTGGCAGCCAGCAGTCCATCGAAACTTTTCAGCTCGCCTTTTCTGCGTCTCGAAGCAAAAAACGCTGCCAGAGTGTCCATCATCTCTGCAAGAAAGGAGTGCTGCAGTTTCTTTATTTCTTCTGGATAGAGATGGCACTCGGAGTGCATGATCCTAATGAAATCCTTGCGCAACCTAAGAGTATCGATGAAGCGGCGCGCGATCTCCGCAAGGGCTTCTTCGTAAGGAATGACTTCTACCAAAGGCACTATTTCCTTCAGAGTTGGCAAAAAAGTATATGTGGCGAGCACCTCTTTGAAGAGGGATTCCTTTGAAGGAAAGTGCCTGAAAAGTGTCACCTCTGCGATGCCGGACTCTGCAGATATCTCCTTTGTTGTAGCTCCCAGGTAGCCTTTTTGAGAAAACAAACGCAGGCCTGTCTCAATAATTCTCTCACGAGTGGACATCTGACCATCCGACATCTTAACCCTCCGAACATGGAGCAGAGTTTGTAAGTGCTTACTAACATTAAGCGATAAGTCAGACCATTGTCAAGACGTTAAAGACTAAGCGCGCACAGAAAGTGGGATTCGTATCATTTCGTTGTGATTCTGACAGATCATCGCATGCCATGCCAGTGCGACAGAGGTTTCGGTGGAGGTTGCCAAAAGAAGAATTAGCTTGTATTTGAAGTGAAAAACAACGGTGTCGGCATACATGCGGAGCTTATTTACTCTCCAGAATCTCTTGTCTTATCAGCATAGGAGGAAAGATCATCGTATTGGGCGGCGATGTTGACAACAGAAGCCAGGACAAGATAGGGACCACGATCAGGGTAATTATTCCGAAAAGGTCTGAATTCAACGAAGCGGCCAGCGAGTGACCGCTCATTGAAACAGGAAATAAGGTCTCGGTTCGTTGCATAAGGCGCTCTGCCCTGCGGAGTGGCGGAAGCTGAGAATCTTCGGCATTTATGCCGGAGAAATTGTCAAGTAACTCTTTTCTCATATTCAGAGAACATGAAAGGGCTATGCTATCAAAATTAGTAGCCATAATTTTCCATCTGGAATGTTGTAGTCATCGAACGGTCCGCTCCATGCATGCTTGGCCATGTAATGAGCGAAGGCAATCAAAGGCTATGGCTGGCACATCTTTACTTAAATCAAGATGCGTTAGCGTCCGGTTGCTGATGCACTTTTTTGCTTTGCAACGGGGGTTACAGGATCTACCGCTAAATTCTTAGCATGGCGCATCAGGCTTTTCTCAATAGGCAGGCGTGGGCCGACAGTCCCGCGCCGAAAGCGACCATCATGCAAAGGTCATTTCTTTTCATTCCGGCTTCCTTAATTCTGTCCAGGACGAAGAATACTGTTGGGGAAGACATATTCCCGTAATCGGCCAGGATGCTTCTGGTGGCTGCAAGCTGCTCCTCGGAAAGACCTATTTTGTCTTTGATCGAATTGATGACTTTCTCGCCGCCGGTATGCAGCGCCCAGTGGCGGATGTCGGCAATCCTTAAAGAGTGGCGAGATAGCAGACTACTTACCACCTGTGCCGCAGCTTTTTTGACGTGGTTGTGTAAAAGTACAGAAAGCTGATTGTACAGCTGTCCATTTTTGTGGATGTAGCGAATGTATTCGCGCTCTTCAGGAATATATAAGCTGGCTGAATCGATCATTTCCAGTTGCCCGGGTTCATTGCGAAGAACAGCTGCTGCCGCTCCATCGCCGAATAACGTGTTTGAGACGATCAGACTCAGGTCATCGGCCATCTGGAAAGTGGCGCTGCAGATTTCGACCGAAACGCTTACGATGACTCCGCCGTCTGACTGTCTAACGAGAGCGTCGGCTAGTTGCAGGTTAGGAATCGCGCCGCCGCAGCCGCTTCCCAGCAGATCATAGACCTTGACCTCTCTTTTTAACCCGAGTTTTTCTATGAGATATGTGGAGATACCGGGGCACAGATATCCTGTGCAGGTATTTACGATTAGACCCCTGATATCTCCAATGTCTACTTTGGAGGCATCGAGGGCCTTGCTCACAGCCTCTGAAGACAGGGCGATTGACCATTTCGTAAACCGCGCAATGCGGTCATCGGGATTCTCGTCGAATATAGTCTCGCTGTCGTCTATCGCGAAAGAGCGCGAACTGATCGAGGGATGCGCGAAAAGTTTTCGCATGACATAAAGGCTTCTTTCGCTCAGTTCATGCTTGGTGTGAGCCTCGAGCATTTCTCCGGCAAGAATTTGCTCGACTCGCAAGGGTGGTATAGCCAGTCCGACAGATGCAATGTATGTTTTTTGCTTGTTGATCATTCTCGTTACCTATATGTATGAGTACCCGTATATTGAAGAACCCTTCAAATAGCAGCATGTCCAGAAAGTGGGCTTCTCGCCTATCCTGGGGCCTATCTTATGCGATGACGGCGGGAGAGATATCCCAAGAGTTGTAGATTCCAGAACTTTAGCGAGGGTTTTCATAAAATCATCTGTGCACTCCGAGAGCCACTCTGACTCGATATCCGGCGAAAAGATAAAAGACAGGCGGAAGCATATCATGGGTCAGCAAATTCAATTGTCCATGCTCCATAAGATTGCGACACATGGCAGGGACGGGATCAAGTTTGAATATGAAATCAAGCATTTGATCCCTATGTTCCTACTGTTCGATGGCCTTCGCAACAATGCATGCACAGAGTGGCATGACGGGGAAGGGTTGATTGCGACGGTTGGTACTGACGATAGTGACATTCATGGTATTTCACAGTTTAAACACAATGTCATGAAATTAGAAATGGGCAAGGCGACCAAACCGGGTGGAGACAACTTAGCATGTCCTGCAAGTTCGCTATGACGATCTCCATCTCTCATAGTGAACCTATCCAGGAAAATGATTGCTGTCCTAGTGATTAATCACCGGTTGTAGGTTAATGGTCACAGTGCTAACAGCGGGCGGGATATACTAGCTGGACTTGCCGACGCGCTGGGAGGAGGCGCGATAGAATGTTATGCCGCAGATTAGGAGTGGGCGGATTGGGACTATACGGCAGATATAACTAACGGTAGTTTAATGCGTCTGTGAGGATCGAGAATGACCCTGTTCGTTCCATACTGCGAAGGCAGCTGGCAAGTTCGCCTGGGGGCAATTGCCGACAATTAGAGCGATTCACAAGAGACTTTTATTTTATGTCAAATAGCTGTTGTTTGCCATTCTGGCGCGAGTGTAATGCACCCTCGATCGATCCCCACCTCTTAAAGTTACGGGGGCAGGGGAGGTTGAAAGAGTAAATATTAGTTGTTTAAAACTGCACCGGTCAATCGGAGAGCGAAACTCCATCACCCAGAGGCAAAACCTGTTTCAAAGGTGCATGATCACGTTTGATTACAGTTTTGGGAACAGTCTTACGGATACCTTTTCAGCGGGATCAACTTTGCTGTTGCTTCGGCGAGGAGAATTCCAGATGCCTTCTCGGTTATGCGTGAACGAGCCTCGACAATCCGCGCACCATTCTTTGAAAGTTCCGCCTCTACTACAGCATCCCGATCTGTGTAAAGCGGATGTCTGAAACGAACAGTTATTTCAGCCGTTACCGGCTTGAGGCCTTCAGTCATCGCCGCGTGGATCATGGCTTCATCAAGTATGGCAGCTACGATGCCGCCGTGGATGATGTTCTCGTAGCCCTGGAAAGATTTTTGAAGCAGGAATTCGGAGATGCTTTTTCCCTTCTCAGTTTTGAACGACAATCTTAGCCCACTTTTATTCTCCTTGCCACAGACGAAGCAGAGATTGTTGTCGATAATATTCATGTTGAGGAGTTAAAGGGTTGATGGGCTAAGAAGCCTGATAATAGGTCTGCTATACCTACTCACTATGTTGATCCATTATTTATTCATCATTTCGAGAAAGTCTTTATTGCTCTTTGTCCCCTTGAGCTTGCTTAGCAGGAACTCCATGCTTTCGACAGTGCTCAGCGGGTTTAGTACCTTTCTCAGTATCCACATTTTGTTCAACTGATCGGCATCCACAAGGAGTTCTTCCTTGCGCGTACCGGAAGCATTGATGTCGATGCTGGGGAATATTCTCTTGTCCACGAGTTTGCGGTCGAGATGCAGTTCCATGTTGCCGGTTCCCTTGAACTCTTCGAAGATGACATCATCCATCCTGCTGCCAGTATCTACGAGAGATGTCGCCATGATCGTGAGACTGCCACCTTCTTCGATATTCCTTGCGGTACCGAAGAACCTCTTCGGTCTCTGCAGTGCATTGGCATCGAGACCGCCGGAAAGGACCTTTCCGCTGGCGGGTGTGATCGCGTTATAGGCCCTTGCTAGCCTTGTAATACTATCGAGAAGTATAACGACATCCCTTTTCTCCTCAACAAGTCTTTTGGCTCTGTCGATAACCATATCCGAAACTTGGCAATGCCTCTGCGGAGGTTCATCGAAAGTCGAGCTTATTATTTCCGCAGTGCTCACCTGTCTTTTCCAGTCTGTCACCTCTTCAGGTCTTTCATCTATGAGGAGGATGATCAGGTGTATCTCCGGGTGGTTCTTCTTGATTGCTTTGGCTATCGACTGCAGGAGCATCGTCTTGCCTGTTCTGGGAGCTGCGACGACCATTCCACGCTGGCCCTTTCCGATAGGCGTGATCAGGTCCATAACTCTCATGGCAAAATCGCTGGACGAATATTCGAGGTTTATCTTCTCAGTGGGATAATACGGAGTCAGGTTGTCGAATAAGGGACGGCTGATATTCTCTTCGGGCGATTCGGTATTGATGGTCTCGACCTTAAGGAGAGCGAAATAACGCTCGCTCTCTTTTGGCGGTCTTATCTGGCCCGAAACATAATCGCCGGTCCTGAGGGCAAACCTTCTTATCTGCGATGGCGAGACATATATGTCATCGGGAGACGGAAGGTAGCTATAGTCAGGCGAACGCAGAAAGCCGAAGCCGTCAGGAAGGATTTCCAGCACCCCAGATCCGTAAACATTTCCAGCCTTTTCGGACTGGGCCTGCAGGATGGCGAAGATCAGTTCCTGCTTTCTCAACCCCCCAGCACCGTCAACATTAAGTTCCTTAGCGATGGAGGTAAGGTTGTCCACGCTCTTTTGTTTCAATTCAGAAATTGAAATATAATTTTCCATTAGTTTTTTCCTCTCTCGGAGAATGTTGGAAGGTGTCGCTGATCGTTGCACGTTAAACCTGCGGAAATTTCCTCAATAGTGAAAGTCTGTTGGTAAAAAAATTGGCTATGATTTATCCCTGAAAGGGGGGAATCAGTGAACTCTTTGATAGAATACACAATGTTCAGATCTTTGTCAACATCAATAGTTTGGTTTCTTTTTATCCGGATTACTTATGACCTGCACTCCTGCTCTCATTGAGCATTAGACTCTCGACTTCCTCATCTTATGATCCTTCACTTGCCGTCCTATTCCTATTGAAGCATTCCATTTGAAGCATTCCATCGACTCAGTATCGGCTGATAGCATATCCATCCTTGATGCTCGAAGCTGGTTTGACCGTAAGGAGAATCTTAGCTGAGGATATTCATCAGTTTCCTGTAATACATGGGTTGTGAAATTTCTGATTAATAATATGCCCGATATAAGTCACGAACTTTCGAAAAATAAATGAAGTACAGCAAAAGTTGCGCTCTTGTGAGTCAGACAGGCAGAAAATGAGGCGATAACTTCAATCGTAATCCTTTTTATAGGGATAGTGCTATAGTATAATTATCGGATTAATTAAAAATGCAGTGAGGGCTGAGTTCGGCCGGTGGATACCTGAGGTGCACTTACTGAGAACCCTGCGAAAAATGATATGAATTATCGGCTTACAGAAAAGGTCAAGGCTGCTGGTTGAGCGGCAAAGATAGGTCCGGCGGACCTTGAAGAGATCATTGGCGATATCCACTTCCATGACCGGGCAGATGTGCTTGTCGGTCCGGGCGACGATGCTGGCGTGCATCTCATAGGAGACCAGGCACTCGTGGAGACCGTCGATGTCATTACACCGGTGGTGAACGATCCTTTCACATTTGGCGCAATCAGCGCTGCCAATTCGATTAGCGATGTCTATGCTATGGGGGGGAGGCCATTGACGGCTCTTGCAATCGCTGGGTTCCCTTCTTGCGATTACGAGCCTGCAGTGCTCAGGGAAGTAATCAAGGGAGCAGTCTCTACATTGAAGCGTGCTGGCGCTGTATTGATCGGCGGACACAGCTTTCAGAATGATGAGATGAAATTCGGTCTCTCTGTGACAGGTGTGATTGATAAGGAAAGGATCCTTAGGGCGAATACCGCCGCTGAAGGCGATGTGATTATCATGACCAAGCCTCTTGGCATAGGTATACTGACCACGGCGCTCAAGGGTTGTAAACTGACGGATGCGGAAATGGGCAAGGCAATCGAATGGATGCTGACATTGAACGAAGGGGCATCAGGGCTGGCACTACTGGCAAAAGCAAGCGCCTGTACGGACATTACTGGATTCGGCTTGTTGGGCCATTGCATAAATATGCTCGCGGGCGCCAGCCTTGATTTCGTAATTTATAACGACCGAGTACCGGTCATGGATAAAGTTTACGAAATGATCGATGGCGGTATGGTGCCGGAAGGGGCATATCACAATCTCAGATTTCTGCACGATAAGGTCGAATTCCCGGGTGACCTGTCTGAAGAGCGGAAGTTGCTGTTATCCGACCCCCAGACATCCGGAGGTCTTTTGATCACGATGAGGCAAAGCGGATTGGAGGTGTTTGAAAAAGCTGGGGCATATTATGCTGTCATAGGAAAGGTAGTGAAAGGGGCCGGAAAAGTTATCGTGCAATAATTATTAAATTTTACATTCAAGCATCATTTTTTCGTATGAGTATGATTTCAGGTAGCCGATAAACTCATCCACAGCATGCGGAAGGATGGTATTTTTTGGTATAACAAGAGAGAAATCTCTCGTTAACCTTCCTTCCTTCGGGGCGATAGCCTTCAAAAGGCCGCGCTGTACCTCTTTCCTGACGGCCCACTTCGAAATGATCGAAACGCCCATGCCTCTTTCGACGGCCTCTTTAATAGAACTTGTGCTTCCCATAATAACGGCAATGTGAAGATCCGAGACACTTATACCGTTCTCGGCTAGGAACCTTTCGATGATCAGCCGGGTGCCAGAACCCTCCTCCCGGAACACTACTGGCTCTTTCAGGATTTCGAGGATCGATACTACCTTTTTCTTTGCCCATGGGTGCTCCGGAGGCACGATGATGAAAAGTTCGTCAGACATTATCGGTTCTACAACGACTTTGCTCTTTGAGGGCACTTCACCGGCTATCCCCACATCTACGGCGCCTGAGTGCAGAAGATCCATGATTCTTTTGGTATTGCCTATGAAGACATCGATCTCGATCTTCGGATGTGTCTGTTTGAAATCTACGATAATGCTCGGCAGGATATGGTTACCGAAAGTCGTGCCGGCGCCTATCTTTATGCTGCCCTTTACAAGTCCTGTTATTTTGGAAATATCTTTTTCAGCCAGGGCATAAAGTGCGAGGATGTCCTTCGCATATTTGTAAAGTATTTCACCAGAGGGAGTAAGGTTGATAGATCCGCTTGTCCTGTCGAAAAGTTTTGTCTCGTAGATCTCTTCGAGCGCTTGCACCTGCAGGCTTACTGCCGGCTGCGTGAGATGTATGATCTCCGACGTCTTCGAGAAGCTCTTTGTCTCGGCGACGGTGCAGAAAACCTTAAGCTTATGATCTTCCATTCCCATGCTGTTATACTATAGCATAAATATTGTTTATGAATAAATTAATAATTTTGTGATCGATGTCTCCAGCATCGGATGCCTTTTGGCAGCGTGATGTTGGGCGTTGTGAGGTCAATTCGCGACCGCCGGTTCCTGATTTTCTTCGGAAGGTTTCTCATAATACAATATTCTACGGCACTGGGGGCACCGGAAGATGGAACCGCTAGATTTGATCTCAACAAAAAGCTGCGGCGGGATATTCATATTGCACCCTCCGCACAGCTCATTCTTCGCTTCGGAGACTGCAAGACCCCTGCCAGCTTTGAGCAGATTCATGTAAAGAGTGTAAAGTTCTGGCTCGATCTTTTCAGCTAACTGTTTCCTTGTTTCCTTTAAGGTCTGCAGTTCCTGTTCAATGATACGAATCTCCTGTTCTTTTTCTTTGCTGAGGGCCTCAACCATAGTCTTAGCTTCGGCTAGCCGGGCATTTTCGGCTTCGGTACTTTTGGAGGCTGCTTCCATAACCTCCATTACAGCAAGGATATCATCCTCGGCCGACCTTATTTCAGCCTCGACTGTCTCAATCTCCTTAAGGTTTGCCTGATACTCCTTGTTTGTCTTGATCTCCGATGAGCGGGCTTTGAGTTTGCGGATTTTTTCGGCCAAATCCTCGATTCGGATTTCCTTGTCTTTCTTTTTCTTTTCGAGCAATGACTGCTGCTGGCGTGCGGATTCAAAGGCCTTGAGAGCCTTTTTGTAAGGTGCTTCTTCCGCTGTCACAAGAGATGGTATCGAGTCGATCTTTAGGCGCAAGTTAAGTATATTGGTGTCGAGCTTCTGTAAGTCTACCAGACGGTGCAGCTGTTCATCCACGAAAACTCCTCCCGTGCTGCAGATATCCGGTGTCTGCTCCCGGAGTATTACTAGATGAAGTCTGATGGGCCCACCAGGACTCGAACCTGGGACCAACCGGTTATGAGCCGGTAGCTCTACCAGCTGAGCTATGGGCCCGCGCTAAACAGACGAAGCGATGGTCTGCCGGCGAGATACGGCGCGGTGCCTACGCTTGTAAGCGTTTACTATAAATGTAAAGAGCCATGCAAGTCAAGACCGGCATCATGGTTTATTGAGGAAGTCCCTGAGCCACTTATTGCGCGAAGGATGCTTAAGCTTGCGGATCGCTTTGACCTCTATTTGGCGTATCCTTTCCCTCGTCACCTCGAATTCCTGCCCGACCTCTTCGAGCGTGCGTGGGGTACCCTCCCCGAGGCCATACCTTCGCCGAATCACGAGCTGTTCTTTAGGCGAAAGAGTGCACAGAACCTTTTCAATCTGGATCTTCAGATCGTCCTGAATGGCGATGTCGAGCGGGGATTGAATGGATTTGTCTTCGATGAAATCTTTGAGCATGGCATCGTCTTCGTCGCCTATAGGAGTCTCGATCGATATGGGTTCCTTCGTTATCTTCATAATATTGCGCACACGACTGACTGGAATATTCGCCCTTTTCGAGATATCTTCAGCGTTTGGATCTGCACCTGCTTCCTGTACGAGTTGTTTCGTGGTCCTGTTGATCAGGTTGATATTTTCTATCATGTGGACCGGGATTCTGATGGTCCGAGACTGGTCGGCTAAAGCCCTGCTGATAGCTTGGCGGATCCACCATGTTGCGTAAGTACTGAACTTATAACCCCGTTTGTATTCGAACTTGTCGACGGCGCGCATTAGGCCTATATTTCCTTCCTGGATTAGGTCTCCGAGTGTGAGCCCTTTGCCGATGTATCTCTTTGCGACGCTGATTACAAGCCTGAGGTTTGCCTCCACTAGACTACTTTTTGCCTTATCGACCTCCGAGTCGGCCTCGAGAACCTCGTGAGAGATCTTCGTAATTTCACCGCTGTCTACACCGAAGGATTCTTCTATACGTGCTATTTCTGAGAGATGCTCCCTTGCCTCTTTTCCTGTGCGGGGCTTCTTGCACATTCGGATTTTTTCATGGAGTATTTCTATCTCTTCGGCCATCCTTCTCAACTCTTCAAAAAAGGCATTTACCACATCGGTCTTCAGGTTGATATCTCTTATCTTAGCTATAATCAGTGCCTTGTTCTCTGCTAATTTTGCAGCTGCAGTAGCGGTTTTAGCGGGAGCCCCCAGTGGTTTTTTATTCCGGCCGGTTGCACTGTTCAGAAGTCGCTGCCTTTTATCTGCCAGGGCCGCAATCTCTGCCGTTATGCGGTAAAATCGCTCCTTCTCTTCAAGGATGTCTTCATCAGAGAGCTCTTCGCCGTCCTGGATAAGATCAATAAGGGGGGCTTCGCCGCTCTCCACGAGCTTGCCGAGCATGATAAGCTTTTTCAGTACGAAAGGGATGGTGAAGAGGGATCCCTCGATCCGTTCCTTGCCCTGTTCGATCTGACGGGCGATTTGAACTTCCCCTTCCTTGGTAAGCAGGGGCAGCGTGCTGATACCTTTCAGATAAGACTTGAGAGGATCGAACTCCTGTTCGGAGTCGCTCTTTGTTTCAGCAGTCTCAACGGCATCGCCTTCTTGGAAGAGATCTTCCTCTGAGAGATTCTGGACAGACTCATTGTCTTCTCCGTCATCGAAGCCGTTTTTATATTTGTCAAAGGGTTCCTTCAAGTCAACCTCCTTCTCTATTTTGATTTTTTTGATTGAAAAAGTTCAACAGGCTTTTGCAATAGCCGGCTTTTTTCACAGTGAAGCACGCTTAGTTCTTTCTCATTTCCTTCATTTTTGGCCGCGGCTATTCTCTTGTCAATCCCTTTGACCGCAATTTTCCTGATGCAGCCTTCGATATTTTGCGAGATTTCATCCATGTCTATCCCGGGGTCGATGGAGGACTTGGAAATAATAATCCGTTCCTCAGGGCTGCAGACTGCCATTATCTTCTCAGCTGTGAGTTCCTCGTCAATATGCAGGGCGAGAATAGCTGCAAATACGCGTTTAGCGAGAGGATGATCCAAATTTGAGGCATCAATACGCTCGGCTATGCGATGTGCCATACGCGGAAATGATAGACAAAGATTAAGCAGGATTTCCTCTTCCTTACTTATTGAGGGGAGATCAGAGGCTGCGCTTTTTTCGGAAAGCGAAGGAGCGAAGCCGGCATCTGCATGACGAATCAGTCCTGCGGCCTTATGGGACATGTTTGCAAGTTCCGTCCTTAGGATTTTTTCGCTCGCAAGGTCGGAGAGTTCCCTCAACGCATCATCCCTCAAAAGCTGATCCCGGCATGAAGAAAGTATAGATAGAAACTGGCGCACACCATCTATCTTGCTACTGCCCGCCCTTGAAAGAAAGAACTGGACCGGCGACGCAGCTTTTGCAAGGAATTTCCTGAAGTGATCGGCGCCGTATTTCCTGAGGAAGGTGTCTGGATCTTCTCCCTCACTGAGCAATACGATCTTTGAGATCATCCCTTCAGAGTATATCTGCTCAATCGTTCTTTTGGCGGCAGCTATTCCGGCTGCATCGGCGTCGAATGTCAGAAGTATCTTGTTGGATAATTTTTTCAGTCTCCTGAGATGTCCCGCGGTAAGGGCGGTGCCGAGAGGTGCCACGGTATTTAGAAACCCAAACTGGTGGCAGACGATAACATCGAAATACCCTTCGACGATTATTGCGTAACCTTTCTGCGCGATATGACTCTTGGCGGTGTTGAGGGCGTAGCAGGATTCACTTTTTCTGAAAATAGGGTTCTCTGGTGAGTTCAAATATTTCGGGATGTTCTTTGACGATGAGAGTGTCCTGCCTCCGAAAGCGACTACCTTGCTCCTTAGATCAAAAATCGGGAAAATCAGGCGATCTCTGAAGAAGTCATGCGCCCCGTCTCCTCCGAAATATGCTAGTCCCGAAGCCTTCAGATGCGCTTCTGAAAAGCCTGCATTTCTGAGGTGCCGCAGCAACGCATCCCGCTCGCCTTTTGCGTATCCCAGGGTGAACTGCTCGATCGTTTCCGGGTTGATGTCCCTCTCCCTGAGATAGGAGAGTACATGCTTGGCTTCCTTGAGGTTAGACCTGTAGAACTTAAGCGCTTCTTCGTGAATTGCAAACAGGCTTTCCTTTATCCCCTTATTCGCACCGCTGCCATGTGAAGCATCAATCTGAACACCAGCTTTGCCTGCAAGGAAAGAGAGTGCTTCATTGAACGGCATGTTTTCGTAATTCATTATGAAGGAGAAGATATCCCCGCCTTTATTGCATCCAAAACAGTGGAATATCTGCTTGGCGGGGTTGACCATGAAGGAAGGCGTTTTTTCGGAATGAAAAGGACACAGGCCTTTATAGTTCTGGCCGGCGCGCTTAAGATCGACATATTCAGCGATCAGGTCATGTATATCGATCCGTGACTTTATCTCATCAATGAGTCCGTCAGATTGCATTCGATAGCCCGCGCTGTACGTGATCAGGGATCAGTTTCTGACCATCCTTCTGAACCCCGAGCACTCAATTACAGTTACATTATTGGAGCCAATTGCACGGTCGAGAAGAAGATTCATCCCGAGGTTATCGCTGGCTATATGGCCAGCAATAATGACATTCATATGATGGCGGTCCGCTTCTTTTCGGTGGTCCTCGCTCATGTGCATTCCGACGATCGTATTGACTCCGCTCAGACTAAGACTCTTGTATACGTCCTTTGCGCCTTCGGTGCCGCCAGTCATATCTACGAAGATCTTGCCTGCCTTTCTCTTATCTGATCCCAGCAGGATGCCCGGTCCGGCATTATATTTTTCAGCGGCTCTGAATTCCGGGATTTCACGCAAGAGTTCGACAACATTGTCGAGCCGGTACGGTTTTTTGTCGTCCAAAAGATCCTGAAGGTATTTCGTAACCATATTGTCTGCAGGGGTATGCAGACACATGAAGGGGAAATTCAGAAGCCTAGCGGCATCTTCCGATCTGGCATGGTTTGCAGGCATGAGGCGTCGTTCTACCTCTTTCACCCTGCCGTCTATGAGGGCCTCTGCTATGTTCACAGGGACCCCGAAACGCTGGAGAATTTCAGACTGCATGGACATGACTGAAAAGAGGTTTCCGAAGGCGCCTCCTCCCGGATGATGAGAGAGCAAGAGGTCTATTCCTCTGTTTCGGCTCCTCAGGGCTTCGGCAAGAAGGATCTCTCCTACGTCTATGTCTATTCCGACCATCACGCTGTTTATTTCTTCATCGCCGCTTCCGAACAATATGCGTGAATCGGAATATGGGTTCTCCAGAGTCTCGGTGTCGAATGTCTCCTTATTTCTGGGTTTTAGATCGATGTATTCTTTTTTGGCCTGTTCGAGTTCTCTGATGACTGCGTCTCGGCCCCTCGGATCATTGTCTATACCTGTAGAAATAGCTTTTTTGTAGAGTTCGGAAAGCTTCATAGAGGGTCATCCTTTTGCAGCGATTTAAAACTAAGATGCAGGACTTAGGAGTTCTTTAATGCGCTGATTTACAATTTTGCCGTCGGCAACCCCCTTGACCTTCGGCATGAGGATCTTCATGACCTTGCCGATTTCATTGAGTGAAGATACCCCTGATTCGCTGATGGCTGAGCGTATGACATTGTAGAGCTCGCTTGCAGACAACTGCTTGGGCATATAGGAGTAAACAATTTCGAGTTCTTCCGATTCCCTGTCGGCGAGATCGGGCCTTCCTGCGGCGGAGTACTGTTCGATCGACTCCCTGCGCTGTTTGGCAAGGGTTGACAGGACAGACAGAACTTCCTCATCGGAGAGGCTGTTCATCTTCTCAATCTCTCTATTCTTCAAGGAGGCCTTTATCATCCTGATGACCGATACCTTCAGTTCATCTCTGGATTTCAAGGCCTCCTTCAAGTCGGCATTAAGATCGTAGAGAAAAGCCAAAATTACCTCGGAGCGTAGGATCTTGGTTTTTTGGAAGCCTTTTTGCGGGCGGCAATAATCTTTTTCTTCTTCTTGACGCTCGGCTTGTCGTAAAACTCCCGCTTCTTTACTTCAGAAAGAATGCCTTCGCGCTCACATTGCTTCTTGAACAGCTTAAGCGCGGAATCAAGAGATTCATTGTCCCTGACTTTAACAGAGGGCATTCGTTACTCACCCCTCTCTATATATGGATTTCCGTATAATGTACCAATTCGTCAATATCGCTGTCAAGCAAAGTCCTTGTAATAAGAGTGCTTTCGGTCAGAGATAGAGTAATATGGCCCGCCCAGAGGGATTCGAACCACCGGACTGCAGATCCGTAGTCCTCAGGTCATCGGCTACTAGAGCCAAAATGAGACTTTTTGGTAGAGCGCTTTTTGGGAGAAGCTAGATTTGAC
Organism: uncultured Nitrospiraceae bacterium; assembly: GCA_963736105.1. Classification (GTDB taxonomy): domain Bacteria; phylum Nitrospirota; class Thermodesulfovibrionia; order Thermodesulfovibrionales; family Dissulfurispiraceae; genus Fen-1308. Next base: position 936,755 of record CAVTNL010000002.1, read on the forward strand.
GCCATTTCCTCAAAGCCCTTCTTCAGAGTGCTACTTCATTGGAGTATAGTATCGTCCATTCACCTCATCTCCGATGATCGCAAAATTGGCATGCGATTCTGACAGCGGATCCGACTCCCATGAGTAACCTATAGATGGAATTTTAACTTGTGCATCTAGCTGTGCTGTGGCGCGATAGCCTTCCACCCGGAATTGCTTCTGCGGATCGTCATAAATTATTTTTTCGTCTGTAGCCTTCCAAATCAATCTAAAACTCATAATGGCCGCCATGCCCACGGCATCTAGTGCTGGCCACCTTGGTTGATCAACAACCGCAATATCATTCATCTCGAGTGTTGCTGTCCCCCCATCAGGACTAATGATAAGTCCATCTTTAGGAACTGGAACCACCCAATATAATCCCGAAGGCGCAATAGGAGGATGAAAATCATGAACTTGGTTTTCAGGGACAGCCTGCCCCTGAAATAAGGTAAGTCAAATGTGAGTGAATGTTCCTGTATGCTCCGTGCGACCAGCAAAATATTCTCCATGCATAAACCCGTAGTCCGTTGTGGGAGTGCCGAAAGCGATTCGCTTATCTAAATTGTCAGTGCCCATCCCAACGAATCCGGCGCACCTGGCAACTCGCCCTTTGAAATGGTAGATGTGCGATGGTTCCAGTTGTGGCCCCGCTGGCTGGTTATGGTTGCCGTTCTTATCTAGCCACGGTATCGGATAAGGATCAGTGCCACCATTGTATGCGTGCAGTTTTGAAGGTTGTGGGTCATTATCGGCCGTAACCTCATTGGCAAACAATAGCGATAGTGTTCCGGCCGAAGCAATGCTTATAGAAGTTTTTAGAAAGCTACGTCTCGTGTAGTATGTGGGCATATAATCTGGAGAACTCATTGTTTTCCTCCTTGTGAAGTGTTTTTCGGATATAATTCCATGCTTATCTTTTATAACCACAACACCGCAGTGTCTAGTTACTTCATTGAGATACGTGGTCCAGCGGTCAATGTGCACTCGTATTATTTGGCTCTAAAGAGGGAATTTCCTGCCTGTAAAACTGCCTAATCAAGGTCGGACTCCGCTGTGACATTCATAGCACCCCATCTCCTGCCACGCATTGCCGATGGAGACGGGGTGCTTGAATTGCAGGCCGGTCGACATATTCAGGGGCTCAGCCGTACTGGTATTGCCCTGTTCAAGAATAATGTGACATGTATGACAATCATTTGGAATAATCAACCCCTCATCGCTTTTGTGTTTGCCGTCATGACATCTCATGCACCCTTTGAAAATAAGATGGCCGATGTTGTTTGGGTAATCCAGCCATCTTGTCTTCATCTCTGGGAAAATGTTCTCCTGAAATACTTTTTGTGTTGCCTTGACCGCATTATTGATCTCAGTGCTTCTTTGCGAATAAAATTGAGGATAGTTCTTTTGATAGAAACCGTTCATAGCTGCAGCGATGCCTTTAGCCGCATCGGCATCGGAGGCATAAATATTTGTCATAGCTGTCACTGCCGCCTGTTTGACTTCAGGAATGGATGATGAGATTCCGCCAGAAGATATTTCGAGATCGATTTCGTAGTCGGGAGAATGCATATCGTGGCTCGGGCGATTATGGCAATCCATGCAGTCCATTATCCGTGTAAACTTCGAAATTATTAGATTATTCGCTTGAGGATCGGAAAAATCTCGAAAAACCGTGACTTTCCCAGTCAGTTTATTGCTAACTCTAACCCACGGTATATTCTGCCTTTGTTCATCCGTTGCTATATATTCCACCGTTACTTCGGGATTCACATGCCAGTGGATTCCTGATATCCGGGCCGCTAAAGGGCTGCCACTACCGATTTTAAGGAGCATGTTTATCGGCCATCTGGTGTTGTACCTATCGTACAGGTAATGATCGAACCGACGTTGCATGCCTCCGTAAAACATTTTTGGCCAGTGGCACTGTTCACATGTTTCCCTGGCAGGTCTTAAATTACTAATGGGTGTCGGTATAGGGCGGGGATATACATTGGTTAGTACCGCATAGACCTGATAGAGACCAGATAATTTTGACTTGGCATACCATCCTACGCCTGGTCCTATATGACATTCTACACATTCTACCCGAGCGTGAGGAGAGCGCTGGTATGCTGTATACTCCGGCTTCATTACGACATGACAAAGCTTTCCGCAAAAAGTCACTGATTCAGTAAATTGATACGCCTGGTAAATTCCGACCGAGCTCAAGAGTATGAATAGCGATGTGCCCAGAAGAAAAATTATGGCAGCCCTCAATTGCCGGTTCTCATTAAGATCTATACTGGGCCACTTCAATGGGATTTCCCCTACTGTCCGCAGCTTTCGCCACCTGAGATACATGCCGGAAGGGATTATCAAAAGGCCCAGGACAAGAAAGGCGGGTAAGATAATGTAAAGAAGAATCCCTATGTAAGGACTCTTTATTCCGACTATGAAATTGATGCCAAGCAGAAAAAGAATGATCAAGGATGAAACGACCGCCAGGACAAATCCGACGATACTTGTCCAATTATGCAATAAAGACGAAGATTTGCTTTTATCCATAATTTATTAATGCTGACTGGCAGTAAAATATGCCTCAGCACTATTATTCCCTGTCTTTTGGTAAAAACTTATCATCAAAACTGAGAAATGTCAATTTTGCTGCTTTTGTAGACCAATTCTACCGAATTATTGCCTAATCCTGCGTGCTCTTCTGCAACCAGGTTGCATCTCAAAGTGGGGTCTGGTAATGACTTCAACTCTTATACTGTGAAATATGGGCGGTCCTAGCATTAGGACTTAGTCGCTTGTCAACTCATGCTCAGGCCAAAGCGCGGTGAGAGCGAGGGCTACTGCAATTCCAAGCGATACCTCGACGAATCGGTGAACCGCAATGAGTTGTGGCGTAGTTTCCCCTCGTACAACCAGCATGACTATTGCGAGAGTGATGCCTGCGAATCTATAGGCACTCTGGTCGAGATGCAAAATAGCGCAGATTAATCCGAGCACAAAGATCGCCACGAAGAATGCAATAATCCCCGGATCAAAATAGCTGGCCAAAAACCCTCCCAAAGCAGCCCCCAGCGCGGTGCCGATAAAGCGCTGCTTCGAAATAGGCCATGCGGCCCCTAGAGTTGACTGCATTACAGTGAGCGTCGCAATCGCCGCCCAATACGGCTCTGGCATGCCCAATAACCGTGCGACGGTCAAGGATGCTGTCGCTCCAACGGCAGTGCGGGCCGAGTGCACCAGCCAGACGTTTTTCCATAACAACGAAGGCCAATTCGCCGGGTTTAGCATGACATACATTCTCCTTTGACTGGCTGAGCTTCTTCCCATATGAAATTAGTCATTACCACTTATATTATGGGGAATTTTAGCATGGTTCGAAAGTCGGGACTAATTATAAGCGATAGACTGGGACCGTCAGTCAATCGTAGATCAAAGCCTATGCATGGCATACACTTATACATATATAAGGTGATCTGATGGATAGATAATTTCTATTAATTTGACTATACCGATAGGATGGTTTACTTTTCATGATGAGTATGAACTCAGAAAATACATTATTTGACTAGAAGGGAGGGAATATGAGGTTTCTCAGATCGTTTGTAGTTTTCTGTGCCGTTCTGGTTCCTCTAGCAGCATTCAGTTCTCAGGACGACGGAACGCAAAAAGCCAAGACTATCGACGAACTCGCCAAGATGTATGACTCAAGCTCCTGTAAAGAATGTCACTCAGAAATCTGGGAGCAGTGGCAAAAGTCGCTGCACGCGCGGTCGCTTTTCGGCCCGGAAGTGACGGGGCGTACATGTGCGACAATCAAGACGACCATCGAGAACGGGTTGATGGATTGGCCTGATTCAGGGGTTAAGACGCCTGCCGATGTTAAGGTGAAACATCTCTGGATTTGCGCTAAATGTCATCTTCCGCAACTCAAGGATGCCGAGGATAGTGTAGCACAGGAGATTGTGAAGAACGTTTATGCCTTCGCCAATGATGGTGACGAAAAGGCTGCAGCAACACTTCAGAAACTTAACGTAGGCTGTCTGATCTGCCATAACAGGAATGCGATCATTCATAAATGGAAATTCGGATACCCACAGAAGGATGCTGTCTATGGCACCAAGGATGCCGAACATGCAGATCCTGTGCATCCCGTTATGAAGAAGAGCCCATATATGAAGGAGTCTATTCTCTGTGGACAGTGTCATGGGCTTGGGCCAAATCTTGAACTTGATGAGCCGACACAGTGCGCTACTCTTTATGCAAGTTACCTGATGGCGTATAAAGCCGAGGGTGGCACAGAAACCTGTCAGGAATGTCATATGGAAAAGAGCAAGCTAGGCCATAATATGCAAAGTTACCGTTCTGCCGAAATGGGGCAAATGGCTGTCGAATTCAGGGCCACGGCTTTTGGCTACCAATGGCGCGATGGTTCGATTACGACGCCGGCGGGCATTGTCCAGGTAGAGATGACTAACCATGCAGGACATGGCATTCCGGACGGCTGACCTACTCCTAACCGGCTGGTCCTGTATGTGACCGCGAAAACGATGGACGGAAAAATATTTTTTAGCGACCAAAAGATTTATATGCCTATTCCTCAACAATTCGGACGAGGTGACAAGATGGGCCGTGGCCCTTATGAGAAAAGCGGCTTCATTCGCGATACTAGCCTCCCCCCCGGCAAAACCGTAGTGGAGAAAATCTATGTCCCCGACTATAAAGAAGAACAGAAAGATGGTAAAGTAGTCCGTAATATCATAGCCAACGACTTCACTGTGGATGTTGAGCTTTGGTATCTGCCCTACGGCAAGAAGGATGATCCAGGCAACTCGCAACTCTGGCAGAAGTTCACGAAAAAGGTGAGCATAGAAAAGGGCGGCAAATAGTTAGTAAACAGCAATAATGGAGTACAATAACGGGACGGATGAAGTATCCGGCCCGTTATTTTTACTAATGAGTGAATATAATTGGCAAGCTTCGCTAACTCATTGATGTTCAAAATATCATCCCTTCTGTCTTGATTTTTTCCCCGCCGCACACAAGGAGCTATCGGCATCGAGTTTAACATTAATTAAAGACCCTCCCGATATTACTTAAAAAGAGCAGTAAAAAATAGCCAAATAGTGCGCTGATGTGGGTGTAGTGCGAAATGTAGCGCCGGTGTGGAGCAGAGGCAAAAAAAGGTCTGAGTCGAATCACTCAAACCCTTGATGCTGGAGCTTTTAGGTGGCGCGCCCAGAGGGATTCGAACCCCCGGCCTGCAGATTCGTAGTCTGACGCTCTATCCAGCTGAGCTATGGGCGCGACCAAGACAAGTATAATACAATACCATAAGGCAAATGGAAATCGTAAGTATCCTTTTAATTAAGTTAAGGTCTGCATATTTCTAAGATATTGCTATAATATGCTGCGATACATTCATGCAGTCTGAAAGGTGGGACTAATTATGTCGGGTGAAAAGAAAGTAATAGTTTGCGTCGAGAGGGAACATGGAACTTACAAGACATGTTCTCGTGAGCTTGAAAATAAATTCGGCGATAAAATATCACTGGTTCATTATGAGACTGGAAAAGAAGCGTTGGCTTATCTGACCTCAAACAGGTCAGACCTTGTCATTTCGAGTCTGCTGCAGTCTCAGATAGACGGGATAGATTTATTGAACTCGTCCAAGGAGATTAATCCAGACTTGCCATTCATTATTTATACAAACCTTGAATATAAAGAAGACTTCTTTGCCTGGGGATTTAAACCTGATGCATATGTGGTTAGAAGTCCCGATTTATCGGACCTGCTCGAAACTATAGTGAGACTTCTTAAATTCGAAGAGCAATAAACCGGTACGGCTGCTGATGATGGTGAGGCTTTACTCTCATCAGGTTATGCACAGCTAAGGTAATACCGGTAGTCAATCGGTATAATCTTTAACTCAATTTTTCTATACACTCCTGCATGTCATTCGGCAAGGGTGACGAAAATTCCATGAACTGACCGGTCCGGGGATGTTCGAATCCAAGTGTCTCAGCATGAAGCATATGGCGCGGGAAGAGGATTCTCCTGCCTTTTATCTCGACTTCGGTTTTCCTCCCGTATGTGCTGTCGCCGAGCACCGGATGGCCTACTGCCGCGAAGTGCACGCGTATCTGGTGCGTCCGGCCGGTACCGAGCCTAGCTTCGATTAGGGTTGCTTTGCTCAGTCTCTTGAGCACCTTCCAGCGTGTGACCGCTTCCTTCCCTCGTCTTGTTCTCGTCGACATTTTTTTTCTATCTGAGTCCGAACGGCCTATGGCGAGGATTATCTCTCCGGAATCATCTTTTAACTGTCCTGATACAAGGGCGATGTACTTTCTGTGAATCGAGCGTTTTCTGAATTGTTCGACCAAATTATAGTACGCAGCATCTTCTAGTGCAATGATCATGGTGCCGGAAGTCTCTTTATCCAGTCTGTGTACTACGCCTGGACGCAGATCCCCGCCAATAGAGGCCAGTTTGTGGGCGTGGTATGCCAATGCATTCATAAGAGTTCCGTCATTGTGCCCCGCGGCAGGATACACGACCATCCCCGCAGGCTTATCGACAACTGCGATATATGCATCCATAAAAAGAATTGTAAGTGGCAGGTCCTCAGGTACAAGAGCACTTCTTGATTGAACGGGCAGTCTAACTTCAATCATGTCTGAAGTCCTTACTTTGTATCCGGGGTTTTCATGTTTCCCATTTACTAAAATGTGTCCATCCTTGATTAATTTTTGAACCTGCGAACGCGTGATGCCAGCCTTTTCAGCCGTCAGGATATCAAGTCTCTTCGACATATCATCCGGCGCAGCGGCAAGTTTCAGAACTTCTGCACTGCCTTTAGTTTTGTCATTTGACATAATTTACAAATATCATACCAGAGTGATAAAATTCCAATTTGAGAAAGACGGTAACTAAATCAGTATCAGGAGGACTCCTTGAAACTCAATGAGATGAACATCCAGGAACTGAGGCGTCTTCTTGACAACCGCGAGATCTTGGTCAGGGATGTGCTTGATGATGTATACGGTCGCATCGACGCGGTCGAAGCTAAGGTTAAGGCCTTTATAACCGTCACAAGGGACGAAGCTTACCGGTTGGCGGAGCAGGCCCAGGAATCTATAGTCGCAAACCGGATGTCGGTCTTGAGCGGAATACCTGTCGCGGTTAAGGACAACATGTGCACCAAGGGAATATTGACCACTTGTGCGTCAAAGATCCTGCATAATTTCATACCGCCTTATGAGAGCACGGTCACAGCAAAGCTGAAAGGGCAGCTATATGTTCTGGTCGGCAAGACTAACCTCGACGAATTTGCCATGGGGTCCTCCACGGAGAACTCGGGTTTTCATACTTCGAGAAATCCATGGAACCTCGAATACGTGCCGGGAGGAAGCAGTGGTGGATCTGCGGCTGCTGTTGCCGCCGGAGAGTGTATAGCGGCTATAGGTTCTGACACCGGTGGTTCGATCAGGCAGCCGGCATCCCTTTGCGGCGTAGTCGGACTCAAGCCGACCTATGGGCGCGTATCAAGGTTCGGACTGGTTGCCTTTGCTTCTTCTCTGGACCAGATTGGGCCGATTACCAGGGACGTCTCCGATGCCGCTGCAATGCTCACAGTTATTGCGGGTCATGATCCTCTCGACTCGACGTCGGTGCCTGTCGATACACCAGATTATGCAGACGCATTGGGCAAGGAGATAAATGGCCTTCGTATCGGCATACCGAAAGAATTCTTTATCGAAGGCATTGATAAGGATGTCGCAGAAGCAGTGAATAATGCGATAAAGCAACTCGAGTCTCTTGGCGCTACGCCCGTAGAAGTTTCGCTTCCGCACACTGGGTACGCTACAGCGGCATATTATATTCTTGCTACATCTGAGGCCTCGTCGAATCTTGCAAGGTATGACGGTGTGAAGTACGGGTTCAGGGAACAGGGGAGGGACCTGATAGACATGTACATGAATACCCGTGCAAAGGGCTTTGGTCCTGAGGTGAAAAGGAGGATCATGCTGGGCACTTATGCCCTTTCGTCAGGATATTACGATGCATACTACAAAAAGGCTCAGCAAGTGAGGACCTTGATAAAGAATGATTTCGACAACGCCTTTAAAGAGGCGGATGTCATTATTACTCCGACGTCGCCGTCACCTGCTTTCAAAGTCGGGGAAAAGGCACAGGATCCTCTCCAGATGTACCTTTCCGATATCTTTACGATATCGGTAAACTTGGCCGGGGTGCCTGGCATATCGATTCCCTGCGGCTTTACGAAGGAAAATCTGCCCGTGGGTCTCCAGATCATCGGAAAGCATTTCGATGAAGAGACTTTGCTGAAGACGGCATATGCCTACGAGCAAAGCACCGAATGGCACCTTAGGAGGCCCTCGCTATGAAAGGCGGTGCAGATACCAGTTCGATAATGAAAAAGTACGAAGTTATAATAGGTCTCGAAGTGCATGCCCAGCTCCTAACCGAGACGAAGATGTTTTGCCGCTGCTCTACTAAATTCGGTTCTGAACCCAATACTCAGACCTGTCCGGTCTGCATCGGCATGCCGGGCGTCCTGCCGGTGATGAACAGGAAGGCGGTTGAATATGCCATCCTGACGGGCATTGCCATGAACTGCAGAATCGCGCCGTACAGCAGGTTTGCGCGGAAGAATTATTTCTATCCGGATCTTCCCAAAAACTACCAGATAAGCCAGTACGAACTGCCGCTCTGTGAAAAAGGTTTTGTCGAAATTGTCGTTGACAATGAAGTGAAGAGAATCGGTATCACCAGGATTCACATGGAAGAGGATGCTGGAAAAAATATTCACGAGGAACGTGGTGATTACAGCTTTGTCGACCTCAACCGTACCGGTGTGCCTTTGATGGAGATCGTATCTGAGCCGGATCTCAGGAACCCGCGGGAGGCGTCCGAATACATGAAGAAGCTGAGAGCGATTCTCAGGTATCTTAAGGTCTGTGACGGCAACATGGAGCAGGGTTCCCTCAGGTGCGATGCCAACGTTTCCGTAAGGCTGGTTGGTCAAAAAGAGTTAGGAACGAGGGCGGAACTGAAGAACATCAACTCTTTCAAGTTTGTGGAGAAGGCTATCGAGTATGAGATAAAGAGACAGATCAGTGTGGTGGAGGACGGTGGCGTGATAACCCAGGAAACAAGGCTGTGGGATTCTGTAGCCGGAGTGACTAGGTCCATGCGTTCAAAGGAAGAAGCCCACGATTACCGTTATTTCCCCGAGCCAGACCTTCCTCCGGTAATGGTCAGTCAGGAGTGGATAAATGAAATAAAAGCGAATCTGCCGGAACTGCCGGATGAAAAGCGGTATCGCTTCATCAAGCAGCACGGACTTCCCGAATATGACGCCGAGTTGCTCACCTCAGAGAAGGCGATTGCGGATTGGTACGAAAGGGCAGTCGAAGCGGGCGGACAGCCCAAGGTGGTTTCAAACTGGATGATGGGCGATTTGATGCACCTCCTTAATGAAGAGAATAAGTCGATCGAAGAATTGCGTTTTGATCCCGAGCAGATGGTCAGCATGCTGAAACTGATCGAAGACGGTACTATCAGCGGCAAAATAGCCAAAACTGTCTTCGAAGAGATGTACAGGACAGGGGGTAACGCAGGGGACATTGTCAAGACAAGAGGGCTTGTCCAGATAAGCGATACGAGTGAAATCGAAAAAGTCATCGAAGGCATACTGGCGCAAAGCACAAGCGAGGTCAAGCGATTCAAAGACGGCGATGAAAAGTTGCTGGGGTTCTTTGTAGGCCAAGTGATGAAAGCGACAAAAGGCAAGGCGAACCCTAAGGTGCTTAACGACTTGCTCAAAGAGAAACTAGGCAAATAAGATGGGGAGTTTCCTTTAAACGGGAACTCATTTCCCAAGCGGGGACCCCAAATAAGCTATTAGTAGAAAAACCTTGGAAATATGTATAAAATGACAAGTATATATTTGCACATACTCATTTGGATATAAATGCAGCAATGCACAAGGCAGATAATCTGCCATTAAATCTGGTCTAAAAGGAGGTGCAAGTTATTGAGTAGATATTCGTATTAGTTGTCGCAGTTATATTTGTTCTGGGTTTTGCCTCATTTGGTTTTGTGGCACTCTGGAGAAGGGCAAAAAGTGCTGCTATGGTGAACGGCCAGTCGACAAGATGGCAGCGATAGCCGTCAAGGGTCTAAGGCCTGAAGCTGATATGACGGGAATGATCACCAGGATTGATTGTGGTAAGATCACAGACGGGTGGGCGAATGGCCATGAAACATTCGTGTCAGGGAATCCAAGGCGTTCTGGGTTGGTGACAAGGTGACAGAAGGAATGGAAGGGCCATTAAGAAAAAGCCATGTTATGAGGCTGCTGATTAGTATTAACTGAACAGGGCAGGAACTTAAAGTACCTGCTAAAAGGAGGTTGTAATTATGAAGGTAGTGGGAATGATGATTATGGCGCTTGCGATGTTTGCGCTGATCGGGACCGCATGGGCCGTCCCGCCTGGAAAGACAGTCGAATTTGCTGGAGAAAAGTCTCCTGGTAAGGTTGAGTTCAGCGGTACAATTCATGCTGATAAAGGATTAAAGTGCAAGGACTGCCATCCGGGGATATTCCACATGAAGAAAGGCGCTGACAAAATAACCCAGGCGGATCACAAGGAAGGCAAGTTCTGCTTCACCTGCCATAATGGCACTAAGTCTTTCGCGCCGAAAGATAACTGTACTAAATGTCATAAGAAATAGCTGGATGCCGGAAAGGGCATGGTGCTCTTTCCGGCACTATTGTCACCTTGGCGGATACCTAAGAAAGTCCCAGTAGAAAGTTCATGATAATGCTGCAGGGCTCTGAGAGAAGGTCCAAAGCAAGGCATCCGAAAGCCTCTTACTGCCCCGACCTTTAAGAAACTGCGGCAGTTTTCAGACTGAAATAGACAGTAATTTAAACGAGATAAGGGGTGAGCGACTATATGTCGATCACCCTCTTTTCTGGCAGATGCTTAATCTCAAAGAAGAACGGGAAACCCTCACGGGTGACTATTGTAACTGACGTATAATAGAGGACTAACATCGCCTGCAAATTGTTGTTCGGTATGGCAACAAAGTTAGCAAGTAATCGGTTAAACGTACCTGCTGATTATGTATAACTTCGATGCCAAAGCATGATATGCTTAAGATATCGATGTGATGTCAAAGTGAAGAACCACGAGTTATAATAATGTTCGGCGAGATCCCCATTAATTATGAGTTGCAGCTCCTGATCCTTGTAACTGCCCTCGGCAAGGCTTACAACACCCTTGATATTTCTCATATCTCAAATCTGCTTGACGACAATATCATATACGAAAGTCAGCAGGTACTCACTCCTCTAAGAGGCAAGGAAGCTGTGCTGGATTACATGAAAAAAAAGTTCGTCACGATACGAAACACCCCTGGGTCGGCGCTCATCGCCGAGGTTGGTTTTATGGGCAGCCAGGAGCATGCTTTTATTGAGGCTGCATTCGCTAGCGAAGGTCAGCCTTGCCTGATCTTGTCGCAAGGCGACAAGGAAAGGAAGTTGGCAGCAGTATTGGTTGAAGCAGTGAAAGGCAAAATCGCTCGTGTTGAGCTATGTACAGTTGCTCCGCATTGGTCCCAGGTGCAGGGCACTGGCGAATACCCGACATAGTAAGGAAGTTCATGACAAAAAATTGTTAGCGGTCTGGATCTAATCCAGTTTGTGTATCCGAAAGCCGCCTACCCGGTAAACCGGGCCTCTCTGGCTTGTCTTTAATTAAGAATGGGATCTTTAAGGGCTAAGTCAGTGTGGAGTTGGTCCAATCAGCGCATTGTTGCGGGCAGGACTACAGACACCGGAGAACCACGCAATTCAGGCTGTCTGGTAAAGGTCAGTCGACAGGATTGAGATATAAATACGATTTTAAAACTGCGCCGGTCAATCTGAGAGCGACACTCCGCCACCTAAAGGCAAAACTATGCTAGAAAGTAGCTTGACCACGTTTGAGCATGTTTTTGCGAATAGTATCTAAAAGTACGTAAGCCAGGATTTGTATTTTGTGTTTTTGCCTTTTACGATATCGAAGAAAGCGGCCTGCAGCTTCTTAGTCACAGGTCCTGCGTTACCGCTGCCGATAGTTCGATTGTCAAGTTCACGTATGGGCGTTACTTCAGCGGCGGTGCCGGTAAAGAAGGCTTCGTCGCTGATGTATATCTCGTCGCGGGTAAAGCGCTGTTCTATTGCGGAAATGCCGAGGTCGCAGGCAAGGCTGAGAATGCTGTTGCGGGTAATACCTTCGAGTATCGAAGTCAGGGGCGTAGTTTTAAGGGAGCCGTTTCGCACTATAAAGATGTTCTCGCCGCTGCCTTCTGCGACATACCCCTCAGTGTCGAGAATCAACCCTTCGTCATAGCCGTCTGCAACAGCTTCCTTTTTTGAGAGCTGGGAATTTACGTAATAACCGCAAACCTTGCCGCGGGACATATTCGAATTAACATGGTTGCGAATAAATGACGAAACCTTGACCCGAATGCCCTTTTCCATACCTTCTTCGCCTAGATATGCTCCCCAGGGCCAGGCCGCTATAGAAACTGCGATCGGATTGTCCTTGGGATACAAGCCCATTGCACCATAACCAATGTATACCAGGGGTCTTATGTAGCATTCTTTAAGGTTATTTGCCTTGACGGTCTTGATAATGGCGCTTTTTATCTCTTCCTGCGTATATGGAATATTGATGAGGAATATATGTGCGGTCTGAAAGAGACGATCTACATGTTCATCGAGCCGGAAGATCGCCGGACCTTTTTCAGTGTTGTAGCAGCGGATGCCCTCGAAGGCCCCAAGGCCATAATGCAACGTATGGGTAAGGATGTGAACATTTGCCTTATCCCAAGGGACAAGTTTTCCGTCCATCCAAATCTTTTCAGTTTTCGCTAGCATAAGTTATTATTTATAGCAGTACTTTGGAGGCGCTGTCAATAATTAATAGCGAAAAGAGAGTTCTCTTTATTGTTTAGGAAAGGTATCGGCACGGCATTATGAATGAAATCAGCATTATCGGTGGGGGTCTTGCGGGCTGTGAGGCGGCTTGGCAGGCCGTCAGGCTCGGCGTCAAGGTGCGGTTATATGAAATGAGGCCGATAAGGATGACAGAAGCGCACAAAACAACTGGTCTTGCAGAGCTGGTTTGCTCTAACTCCCTTCGATCGAAAGAAATGTCTACAGGTCCGGGATTGCTGAAGGAAGAACTGGAAATAGCGGGATCGTTGATTATGAAGGCTGCGCAGAGTTCATGTGTTGCGGCTGGTACTGCACTTGCTGTCGACAGGGAACTATTTTCTGCGTTTATATCTAAGGCCATCGAAAGTCATCCGCTAATCGACATTGTCCGGCGGGAAGTCATCTCTTTTCCATCGGATCAAACTGTCATTGTTGCCACAGGACCTCTTACTTCAGGTCTTATGGCGGAGGCGATCAGGGAAAAAATCGGTGAGGAACATCTCCATTTCTACGACGCGATCGCTCCCATAATTGAAGCGGACAGCATTGAAGAGTCCAAAGTATACCGTTCATCCAGGTACGGCAAGGGTGGAGACGATTACGTGAACTGCCCGATGACAAAGGAGGAATATGAGGCCTTCTTTGAAGCCCTGATGGAAGCCGATATAGTCACTGCAAGGGAGTTCGAGGACATCAAGGTCTTCGAAGGATGCATGCCGGTGGAGGTCATGGCGCACAGGGGAAAGGAAACACTCAGGTTTGGACCTCTTAAGCCTGTCGGCCTTCCGGACCCGAAGACTGGAAAGATACCCTATGCCGTAGTCCAGTTGAGGCCGGAAGACAGGCAGAGGACGGCTTATAACATGGTGGGATTCCAGACGCGGCTGAAATGGCCAGACCAAAAGAGGGTCTTCCGTCTCATCCCGGGCCTTGAAAATGCAGCTTTCTACAGATTCGGCAGCATTCACAGAAATACCTTTATCAATTCCCCGCAGCATCTGAACAAAGACCTATCTTTAAAAAAAGCCGGTAGATATTCTGAGATTCATAGGGTTTATTTTGCCGGACAGATTACTGGTGTAGAGGGATACATTGAATCTACGGCAATAGGGCTCCTGGCCGGGATTTCGGCAGCTCTCCGGGTCTCGGGAAAAGACTTTCCCGCTCCTCCGAGAACTTCGGCGCATGGGTCTCTGCTGGCCTATATTCTCGACTCAGACCGGAAACATTTTGTGCCCAGTAATATAAATTTCGGCTTGCTCCCAGCAGATGACGGTATGCCGCGCCTGCGGGATAAGCGGCTGCGCCGGCTAAGGATGGCTGAGACCGCCATTGAACAATGGTCAGAGTATATCCGGATGCTCAAAAGAGAGTATAATTTCGGAGGATTATGATTGATGAATAATGCGTATTCACGTAAAAATTTAATTACTGGGCCAGCATGCCCCAAAAAAACACAGTGAGTAGCACGCCTGTGAACGAATAATATATGCCTGATAAAGGATTGAATCCATACATCGAAAAATTCCTCAAATACCTGGAGGTGGAACGTGACGTTTCTGTTCACACCCTCAGATCCTATGAGAAAGACCTTATGGACTTTTCGGCTTATTGCCAGTCAAGTCCGGAAAACATCGAGATGTTGGATGTTAGGGGATTCCTGTCGAATCAGATGAGCGAGGGCAAGGCTAAATCTACTGTAGCGCGGCGCCTTGCTACCCTCCGGTCTTTCTTCAAGTATCTCTACCAGGAAGGTTATGTAATGATAAATTATGCGAAGCTCGTACCATCCCCAAAAGCGCCGAAGCATTTGCCCACTTTTCTTGATGTTGATGATGCCTTCGGCCTTGTCAATTCGCCCAAAGGGATCGGTCTTTTGCCGGTTCGCGACAGGGGCATTCTCGAACTTCTCTATTCCAGCGGCCTCAGGGTGAGCGAGGTCGAAGGTCTGAATACCGACGACCTTAACATAAAAGAAGGTCTTGTCAAGGTTAGGGGGAAGGGCAGGAAGGAGCGGATCGTGCCAGTTGGCAGAAAGGCGATAGAGGCCCTTAAGTCGTATCTTATCGAAAGAGTGCTGTTCAAAAAGAAGAAGTCTCTGGCCGACAGCGATACCGCACTTTTTCTCAACAAGAGCGGCGAACGGTTGACCAACAGGCAAATAAGACGTATAGTAGTGAAATACGCTAGGCTTACGGGTATCGAAGGGCAGATCGGCCCACATACGCTCAGGCACACATTTGCGACGCACCTCCTAATCGGAGGCGCGGACCTGAGGGTCATACAGGAACTCCTGGGCCATTCCTCCCTGTCGACTACCCAGAAATATACCCATCTCGATATAGGGCATCTCATAGACGTATACGACAAGGCTCATCCCTTTTCGGATGGAGAAAGAGGAGGCAACAAGTAGATGTTTCAAGGAACGACGATTCTATGCGTCAGGCGAAATAACAAGGTTGCCATGGCAAGCGACGGACAGGTGACCATGGGCAACACGGTTTTGAAGCACAACGCAAGAAAGATAAGGAAGATGTATAATGACAAGGTCCTTGGAGGGTTCGCAGGGGCTACTGCCGATGCTTTCACTCTTTTCGAAAGGTTCGAGGGCAAACTTGAAACCTACAAGGGCAACATTACTAGGGCCGCGGTGGAGCTTGCCAAGGACTGGCGGACCGACAAAATATTGAGGAGGCTCGAGGCCCTTCTGATCGTTGCTGATGCCGAACATACTCTGATTCTTTCCGGCACTGGCGATGTAATAGATCCAGAGAGCGGCATCGCCGCTATCGGTTCGGGTGGTCCTTATGCGCAGGCGGCTGCCCGAGCGTTATTTGAAAGTACTGATATGAATGCCGCTGATATAGTCGGCAAAGCCATGGAGATCGCTGCAGACATATGCATCTATACCAATAAAAATATCACTCTCGAGGAACTTAATGGATAATCTGACACCGAGGAAAATCGTCGAAGAACTGGACAAATATATTATCGGCCAGGAGAAGGCTAAAAAGGCTGTCGCTATTGCGATGAGGAATCGGTGGCGGAGGCAGAAGCTTGCGCCGGACCTGAAGGACGAGGTCCTGCCTAAGAACATCATCATGATAGGCAGTACCGGCATAGGCAAGACTGAGATAGCGCGGAGGCTTGCAAAGCTGGACAATGCCCCGTTCATCAAGGTCGAGGCCTCTAAGTTTACCGAAGTTGGTTATGTAGGCAGGGATGTGGAGTCGATGATCAGGGATCTCACCGAACTTGCCATGGGCATGGTCAAATCAGAACATATGGCAAAGGTGCGCGAAAAGGCTAAGATTCAAGCCGAAGACCGCCTGCTCGATTTGTTGCTGCCAATGCAAAAACCGGCCAGAGAGGCTGCGGAAGAGTCTGAAGACAAGGACCATTATAAAGATACACGCGAGAGGCTGCGGGCGCAATTGAAGGAAGGCAAGCTCGATTCTAGGAATGTCGATATCGAGGTTAAGGAAAAATCAATGCCGTTCGGCGTGATTTCTAATGTCGCGCTCGAAGAGCTAGAGATCAACCTGAAGGAGATGATGGGGAGTTTTCTGCCTGAGAAGTCCAAAAGGAAAAAAGTGAAAGTGCCTGAAGCCCTCGCGCTGCTAACCCAGGAAGAGGCCAACAAGCTGATCGACATTGAGAGAGTGTCTAAGGAGGCCATAGAGCGGACCGAACAGTCGGGCATCGTCTTTGTGGACGAAATTGACAAGATCGCCAGCAGGGGGCATGGCCAGGGTCCTGATGTTTCCAGAGAGGGGGTCCAGAGGGACTTGCTGCCGATAGTAGAGGGATCAACCGTGACGACGAAACATGGCTCGGTAAAGACAGAACATATTCTATTTATTGCAGCTGGCGCGTTCCACATGTCGAAACCTTCGGACTTAATCCCTGAACTTCAGGGAAGGTTTCCGATAAGGGTTGAGCTCCAATCTCTCGGTAAAAACGATTTTATAAAGATACTCACGGAACCTCACAACGCACTTATCAAGCAATACATAGGGCTCCTCGAGACGGAGGGGGTCAGGCTCACCTTCGAGGAAGACGCGATTGATGAACTGGCAGGAATCGCGGCAACTGTCAACGAAAAGACAGAAAACATAGGAGCGCGCAGGCTACATACAGTGCTAGAAAAGCTGCTCGAGGATGTATCTTTCAATGCTCCAGAGATGCAGGACCAGTCTATTACTATCAATCGGGCCTATGTAAAGCAGAAACTGTCGGATGTCGTGAAAGATGAGGACCTCAGCAGATATATACTATAAGCGAAATCATTCCTTACGGACAGCGTGTCTCGGACATGGAGGACTTGTTATCATTGTATCCTCTTTTTCACTGGTCTTTCTGTCAGCTTGCGCCACCTCAAGTCGTATGGTACCTTCTGTATCTGCTCCACTCCCAGTATCGACTGCTTCGGAGCAAGAGCTGCTTCCGGATGGACAGCGGAGTTCGGAATTTGAAACATTCAAGGGTGAGAAGAAGAGTTGCTACGCCTCGTGGTATGGGAGAGAATTCCACGGTAAGCCGACAGCCTCGGGTGAAAACTTCAATATGTTTGCCCTCACATGTGCACACAGGGATTATCCACTGGGAACTAAGGTGAGGGTCACCAATCCTGCCAACAGCAAGGAAGTCGAGTGTATAGTCAATGACCGCGGCCCGTTTGTGAACGGGCGTGACATTGACCTGTCTTATGCTGCAGCAAAGCGGATAGAACTTATCGGTCCGGGCGTGGCGAAGGTGGACATAGAGCCTCTAGGTCGATATGTGCGATATGTTAAGGAAGTTAAATATGCTGATCTGAAAGGATCGATTATGACTATTCAGATTGGGTCTTTCATTGACGAGTCCAATGCCATACGGCTCAAAAATGGGCTTGATCTTCACTATAAGGATGTTTATATCATGCATGCAAATATAGGTAACGACAAATACTACCGCGTAAGGATAGGAGAGTTGAAGGACAGAACGGATGCCGTGCAACTGGCAGAAAAACTGGCGCAGGAAGGTTACAGCGTTCTTGTTACGAGATATAGCAGCCAATAGCGAGCCCATCCAATCTCCAGGGGAGGTTTTTCTCCTCATAGTGTCAGCTTGGAAGAGGAGGAGGTAGTCAAATTTGCTTCAGGGGGAACGTATGAAGAAACTGCTTGAAAAGGCCAATATACTGATCGAATCACTGCCGTACATACGGAACTTTTATGGGAAAACTTTTGTCATCAAGTACGGAGGTGCTGCGCAGATTGACGATGATCTCAAAAAGTGCTTCGCTCAGGATGTGGTCCTCTTTAACTTTATAGGTATCAGGACTGTCATCGTACACGGCGGTGGACCCAAGATTAGCGAGATCATGAAGCGGATGGGCAAGGAACCCACTTTTATACAGGGTCAGCGGGTCACAGACAAGGAAACGATGGACATCGTCGAGATGGTACTTGGCGGACTCATTAATAAAGAGATCGTTTCTCTTATCAATGGTCACGGTGGAAAAGCCGTAGGCCTCAGCGGAAAGGACGGAGGGCTTATCAGGGCTAAAAAGAAGCTTCTTAAAAAAAGATCCATGAAAGATGAAGAGGAGATTGATATTGGGCTTGTGGGAGAGGTACAGCAGATAGATCCTCACATCCTGAACACACTGGAGAGAGACGGGTTTATACCGGTGATTTCGCCTATAGGTATCAGTGCGGCTGGCGATGCGCTCAATATAAATGCAGACTATGTTGCATCTGCCGTTGCTTCATCTCTGAAAGCCGAAAAGTTGTTGCTCCTCACAGATGTCTCCGGCATTAAGGATGGCAGCGGCAATGTACTGTCGACCCTCAATAAGCTGGAAATCATGGAACTCATAAATGAAGGAGTCATCGGCGGGGGAATGCTTCCGAAGGTCCAGGCTTGCACGCGCGCCATCGAAAGCGGAGTCAAGAAGACACACATCGTCGACGGCAGAGTTTCACATAGTCTCCTCCTTGAGATATTCACGAATGAAGGCATAGGCACCGAGATCGTGGCATAAGTGGTGAAAGACCAGAAAATCGTTATTATCGACAATGCCCTTAATATAGCGCGGGAAACCGGCAGCGAGAAGCTCTTCATATTTCTTAACAACGAGCAGGCATGCCGCTGGTTTGTGAAAGCAGCGATAGGGGAGCGGGGCAGCATCGTTATCGTGATACCGGAAAGCCTCAACCTGGAAGAGGGGGACCTCGAAAAATATTGCACTGCAATTGTGCGGAGCTGGTCGGGCAACCAGACCCGGTTTTCGAGGATCAAATATGCTTTTTTGCAGGGTGTTATGCAGGGTGTCATAGGGGTAGACAGCAAAGTGGTATGTATACTCGGACCTTATGATAAGGTTCATCTCGACACCATCACTATCCATGACCTTGGCCTCTCATGGAGCGAGGATTTCCCGTTCGACGTGCGTGCGATAATTGAGCACAAGGCTTTCCATACTATCATGGCAGTATTAGATATAGCGCTCGACATAGGTGCGCTTGGCAGAGAAGGCAAGTCCGTCGGTACCATATTTGTCATCGGGGATACTGACAACGTGATGGAGCTATCTCACCAGGTTGTCTTCAATCCCTTCAAGGGCTATCCAAAACATGAGAGGCTTATAACACTGCCGGAAGTGGTAGAGAGTATCAAGGAACTAGCTAAGTTGGATGGCGCTGTTGTTATATCGGATGACGGCATAGTGGAGGCTGCAGGCAGGTTTCTCGAAGGCGCAGGACTGGTGACTAAGAAACTCCGCGGGCTGGGGGCGCGACACAGGTCGGCAGCCGGAATTACGCGCAGGACCGTGGCCATTGCAGTTGTAGTCTCCGAAAGCACTGGTAAGGTGACGGTCTTCGAAAAGGGTAAGGTGATTGCAACGCTCGAACCTATCATCAGCAGGAGAATGGTGTAAGCGCTCCGATCCTACTGCCAAAGTCGACCGAGTTCAGCCGAACTTGCATTATCAAAATTACCAATAGGGCGGGCAAACGGCTTTCCTTTACAACGAAGCAATAAACAAGTAGTTCAACTGAAGAGGCGATTTCCAATGCACATCAGAACACCTGCCTGTTTTTTTCATCATTCGCTTTTTTTGCCTTTGTCATGTTTGTGAACAACTCTATTTTTTCCAACATCTCCTTGTCATGTTTCATAATTTTTTTAAAAAAATTTCACGGCAACTATTATAGTGATAAGTATGCAGGCCTGCGGTGTCTAGAGAGTTATCGTGCTGAAAGATATTGCTCGAATCGCCCGTGATTCCGGCTATACTTATAACGAAGGATTCTTATTAGCATTTTGTGTCCCGAGATTCCACTATGAAAAAACTGGACAGCCCGATGCCTGGCTGGGACAGTAGATGCTATAAAAAAACAGAAGGTGATCCTATGGAAAGTAAGAAGTCTGGGAATTCAGACAAGCAAACCGACAAGTCAAAAGGCATTTTCTGCTTTATGGATATCGTAGCTAAAGATGCAGAGGAGTATGCTGCCGATCATACCACTCCGATGTCTGATCTCCTTGAGGAAATAGAACATTTTACCCTTACGCAAACGCCTTATCCAAGCATGCTGACAGGACGAGTCGAAGGCCGCTTTCTGCAGTTGGCCAGTCAACTGTCACAGGCGAGGCGCATTGTAGACATAGGTACTTTTACCGGCTACTCGGCGCTGGCGATGGCCGAAGTCCTCCCTGATGATGGTGAAATCTTGACCATAGAGTATAATCTCGACCACGCAAAAATCGCTCAGGATTTCTTCAACCGAAGCCCGAGCGGATGCAAGATTACCTTGAGGATAGGTGAAGCCCTCGGCATCCTGAAAACGCTGCCTGATTCAAAGACTGATTTGGTATTCATTGATGCAGACAAAGAGAGCTATAGCGCCTATTACGAAGAATCAATGCGGATTTTGCGCAATGGCGGGTTGATACTTGCCGATAATGCACTGTGGTACGGCAGGGTCTTCGATCCTAAGGACGATGAAAGCCGAGCAATGGCGAACTTCGACGCATTGGTGAAAGCGGACAATAGGGCCGAGAAGCTGTTCCTTACTATCCGCGACGGGATTTATTTAATAAGGAAATTTGCAGGCCGTGATATCCTCTCGTAGTCAGAGACTAGGAGCATCCTGGTAGTTCAGGACACAGGTTCGTAAGGACACCCTTCGGTTTTTGCCCGACGAAGGATTCAACAGGAGTCGGGCAATACTGAGGCATTGAAGTGCCCTCAGACTGTACCACACAGCAAACTGGTAGATGTTCAGAAAATTAAGCGTCGAGTTGACGTCCCTGGCTATGGTAAAACCACACAAGGGACAAGCAAAAGTTCGTACTGAGGGCGATAAACCCCCTGCTATGATATGTCCGCAACAAGAACAGGTCCTTGTAGTACCCCGCTCGTTGAATTTCCTGACCTCTTTACAACGCAATGCGGCTTTGTAAGAGAGGTATCCAACGAGTGTCATAATGGGGTTGTTGTTCTGGACTTGTCTGTTGATGCGCTTGTCGATGAATTTGTAGCCTGTGTCTGCCAGTGTCTGACTCTTATCCCAGTCCCCGACATTAAAACCAATCACATCCGGGTGGTCGGCCAGAATGCGGTTTGCGATCTTGTGAAGATAATGCTTGGTTTGCCCTTCAATCCGTGCATAGATGTTCCGTATTTTCGAGTTCAGTCTGCGCCACTGTTTTGATCCACGCTTCTTCTTGTCACGCCTGGATTTAAGCTGGTCAAGCAGGACATAGTGATTGAGATTCAACTGCCGCAGCGGATTGATGTCGTATTCCCAGATCGTCCCGTCTGTTTTAATGCCAGTCAGTGCAGTCTTGCAGCCTGGATCGAAGTAAAGCAAGTGAACAGGCTTCCTCGTCAACGGGTTGTAAGCGATTGGAAGAGGGCAAAAGAATTCCGGCGATCGCGGAGATTCTTTTTCGGACATCTCCCTACTGACAGCCACCGCATCCGCACAAGACACCTCATGCGTGAAGCTTGCGCTCCATGTTTTGGATACTTTGTCATAGGCAATAGTGACTGTTTTGATAGTATCCGCCGCGTAATCCAACTTCGGCAGTTCGATCTCGATCCACTCGGCCTTGTTCTTGCCATGCGCAAGTCGCAGAGTGTTGCCGACGATCTCAAAAGAAACACCCTGCTGGGGATACTTCTGCGTGAAGAAATACTTGTACGATTTGAAGCGGGGTGGGCGGACTTCAGCATCTCCCTGCTTCTTCTTCGTAAAGTACATACGCCACGCTCCGGTAAGCGACTTGACCACTTCCTGCAATGTCTGGGAGCAAGGCTCTTTGAGCCGTGGACAGTCTTTCTTGAGTTCCGGCAGCATCTTTTTGAGGTCATAGTAGCCCAGGCCATTGCGCTGCTTTTCATCGTTCAGAATGTTCCAGACATCCTTGCAGATGTAAGAAGTCTGCCACAGTGTTGCTATAGCACTGGATGGCGGTTGAATCTGCTCTCGATGCGTTAGATACAAGGATTACTCTCCATATGTATATTATACCATAGTGAACTGATGTTCACCAAAGAGAAGGGCCACGGCGAAAGCACGCTTTCATCTCGGGATTAAAATACCCGAGGATTCCCGCGCACTATCCTAAAAAAACAAACGCATCCTGTAGCGACTAAAATACCCTTGAACCATTATTCTCTGACTGGGAGGCTTGGCAACGCACCCATCTTTTCGATTATTGCTATTTCGAAAAAAAATCTGTTGTCTCCTGCGTGAGAGGGGTAGTGTCGAAGGACGGCGGGTTTATAGCGATACCTGTTGATGTCTTGTACTGGTAGACATAACCAGTCAGATTGATATATTTTTAATATGGGCATTCCGGATGATATCCGGGCATCCGGCAAATTCCACTGAGGGGGAGCTTAAATGATTGAGGCTAATAGGATATCTTTTATCGCAAGAGTCGCAATGACAATTATCTTTTCAATAACAGCATGTGCAGCATTGGTGACCCCGTCAGAGGCATCAGATTATGCTGACGCACAGGGCCTTGTAGACAAGGCCAGGATTACGTTTAGCGAATTCATGGGCGATAACCAGTACTCGTGGTTCCAGCAACATCTGAAGTATGCAAAAGGGCTGCTGATTTATCCGCAGGTGATAAAGGGGGGCTTTATTATCGGCGGGTCGGGCGGTACAGGTGTGCTAGTGATAAAGGACGAAAAGACGGGCCAGTGGAGCCAACCGGCGTTCTATACTATCGGCTCCGTAACATTAGGTCTTCAGATTGGAGGCGAAGCCTCTCAGCTAGTAGTTTTGGCGATGAGCCAAAAGGCGATCGATTCGCTGCTTTCATCATCTTTCAAGCTCGGCGGAGATGTTTCGGTTGCGCTCGGTCCTGTAGGAGGCGGCGCAAAGGAAAATATCACGGCTGATTTCATCTCTTTTGCAAAATCGAAGGGTCTTTACGCCGGACTCAATCTGGAGGGTGCGGTTGTGGATGTAAGAGATAGCCTTAACAGTGCGTACTACGGGAGAAACGTCTACCCGGTTGACATAATCATCAAAAAAGAAGTCAGCAATGAAGGATCGAAAGAACTCAGAGAAACTCTGGGGATGGCCGTGAAGTAGAAGAGACATAGTTGTAAGCCTGTATGAATTGTAAGCCTGTGTGAATCAATAATGCATCTAAGATAGTCGACCCGACAGGGAGCTTATGAGATGCCGCAATATAACTCACGTCTGCAGGTTATTGGAACTCCTCACTCTCATGCTCCCTTCATAAAGCTCATATTCAAGCAGCCTGCACTCTATATTGCTGTTGAAGAAAGGTATTTTGCGTTTTGAGCGCAGGCCGACTTTTTTGATTAGATCGAAGTTGCCGGTAAAGATATAACCTTTATATCCCTTGCATTTTTGTTTGAAGAAATCACCTATTTCTCTATAGGTATTCTCAAGCATAGTTTGTTTGCCCAGCCTCTCTCCATACTCAGGATTGAGAATAACAACGCCTCCGCCTGCGGGAATCCTTGTTTCCTTGAAGTCGCATATTGCGAACTCGATCAGATGTTCTACACCAGCAGTAGATGCGTTGTTTCTGGCTGCCCGGATTGCAGATGGGTTATTGTCCGTAGCTATGATTTTTCCGTTCAGAGTTTTTGTCCCCATTGCTTTCGTTCTGGTGCGCAGTTCATCCCATTTGTCCTTGTCAAAACCTTTGATATGCATGAAGCCGTAATTGCTCCGAAGAATGCCTGGTGTCCGGTTAAGAGCAATCAAGGCTGCCTCGATAGCGATCGTTCCACTGCCGCACATCGGGTTTATAAAATTTCCACTTCCCTTCCATCCTGCTGCCATTACTATGGCAGCAGCCAGTGTTTCCTGCATCGGCGCCTTTAAAGGGATTTTTCTGTACCCGCGCTTTGCGAGAGGTTCGCCGGATGTGTCGAGGTAAATGCTGCACCTGTTCCCTTTCCAGTAAAGGAAAACTACGGCTCCCGTCATCTCGGGTCCGGAGTCGGGCCGACAGCCACATTTGTTCTTTATCCTATCGACGATCGCGTCCTTGCATTTTACGTTTGCGAAAAGAGGATTAGTTATTGTCGGATTATCTACGGACGAGTGGACCGACAAATATTCATTTTTATCGATATACCGTTCCCATTCTATCTCAGAAGCTTTTGTGTAGAGATCAGCCGCGTCCTCGGCGGTAAAGCTCTTGAGATGGAGCAAAACCCTATGTGCTGTTCTCAATGAGAGATTCAACTGCATCGTATCATCAAGGCTGCCTTCTGTTTCGATGCCGGCAACGGTTTCATCGATCACCGGGTAACCTAGCATTGTTAACTCCTGTGCCAAATAGGGTGGAAGGCCTTTAGGGCAAGTAATTAGTAGTTTTGTCTTTTCCATTTGATTATCATAACTTATCGCAAGCAGAATGCGTATGAACAGATATAAAAAACGCTGAACATACAGGCCGAGGACAGCGATTCGATTTAAAATAAGCTTGTTTTCACGCCTGTGATCGACTCTAAGGACAGAGAAGATGCAGGAACTGACAGACAACAAATGGACAGAACATACCATCTTCCGGGCAGCAGGAACAGGGCAAAGAAACAAAGGTCATAGAGACAGTTAAGGCTCTCCTCAGAGCCGTGCGCAGCACGGCTGTATTTGCAGGGGAATGTTATTTTACGAGTCTGTTTGCGGCTTAAACAAGAAACAGCATATCGTGCATAAGAAGCTTCTTTCTGTTAAACCATTTGGATCAAATCCATTTTACTACCGGTTCCTTTTTGGCGGGGCGTTCGGGATGTGCGGCGGCATACCCCAGTAGTATGGGACCAAAAATCGTTTCATCCTCTTTCAGTTCCAGTAATTTTCTGACTTCTGTATCGTCTGTCACCATCGCTCCGAAACCGACCCAGCAACTTCCTATTCCCAAAGAATGAGCTGCCAGCATCATATTTTCGCAGGCTAGGGGGCATGAGTGATTTGCATACCGTCCTGACCCTATGATGAAAACAATGACCGGGGCAGAATAATAAATCGGATCATGCAGTTCGGCATATCGCTTTCTGAGCATCTCATAGCGTTCGGGATCGCTATCTCTTATCATATCCAGTATTTTATGGGCATTGGGTCTGGCCGCGTTGAGGAGTCTCTTCTTGGCGGTTTCATCTTCAACGACTACAAAACGCCAGGGTTGACTGTTCATCGCAGATGGTGCCTCGTTGGCGGCCTCGATAATTACGCTTAGAAGGGCTTTGGGAACCGTTCTGGAATCATATGATCGAACTGAGCGTCTTTTCTTGATTGTCTGAATTACTTCATTCATGGCTGCCTCCTCAAAAGAAAGTACCGGTGCTTATTAGTAACAATATACCCCCTTTAAGGGTTAGTGTAAAGGTCATGGCCCAAGGTGCGAATCGGGGAACGGAAGTCTCAGGCGATTAAGGATTTGAGCGGGTCCAGAATGTTGATCTTCCGAAAAGTGAAAAGATTACGTACCCCCGCAACTCGAGTTGATTGCTTGGGACCAGAGTCATTTTCCCGCTATAAATACGGCCACTCTTAGGATCATATAATTTCCCTCCAACCCAACTGTAGCCCCCAGCATATTGGAAGTCGGACAAGATTTGAAGACCGATAATGAAACTGGATCTGAGATCCGGATTCGGATTGTAGATGTCCCTTCTTGGTTGGCCTGCTTGTGCCCGGTTCTCATCAGCCGAATAAAGTGGTTTGTTGATCCACACTATCTTTCCACAGTACTTGCCTCCGCAGCGGAAGATTTCTATCCGAGCATCTTTATCTTCATTGCTCCATATGCCTACAATGCTATCTGGATCATCGGCATGAGAGGCCGAAGCATATATTAGGATAATGCAGACTATGGCGATCAGGCGGTATGCTTTAATATAGGTCAATTTATGTTCATGCCTGCAGCATGCTTCTAACAATCTTCAGATTTCTCGGATCGTCCTCTTTTCTCTTTTTTGGTGTTTCAAGGACTAATGGGACATTCCTGAACGCGGGGTGCCTGATGAATTCACGTAGCCCTTCCATTCCGATTTCTCCCTCTCCGATATGCCAGTGCCTGTCAACCCTTGAGTTAAGCCCCTTTTTGGCATCGTTCAGATGAATAAGCCTCACCATGTCAAGGCCCAGATGATTCTCTATTTCCTTGACGAGAAGCAATAATCCCGCCACATGCTTAATGTCATAGCCGGCTGCATAGGCATGGCATGTATCTAGAGTGATGCCTGCTATAAGGTGAGTTTTCACATCATTAATAATCTTGGCGAGGTCCGCCATTCGTGAAGTAATGTCGCCCTTTTCACCCGCAGTGTTTTCAAGGAGAAGCCTGGTTTTCCATGTGCCTGCAATCGCTATCTCACGAAGAGCGGCTATTGCACGCTTGCGGCCTTCATCTCCGCTGCCTTCGGACAGGCTTCCGGTATGAATTACTACATATTCAACGCCGAGGACATCAGCGAGGTCAAGTTCACGTTTCATCAGTTGTATCGACTTCCCCAGAATACCGGCATCGCCTGATGCCAGATTGATCAGGTAAGACGTATGAACGAAGATAGGCCCGATATTATAGATTCCCCTCAATTTTGTGAATGCCGCCACGGTTGAGGACGGTATATTCGAGACGGCCCACTGGCGCGGGTTGTGAGAGAATATCTGCATGGTGTTGCAGCCAAGATCCTTTGCGCGCTCAAGCGATAAATGGACCCCCCCCGCTATTGATGTATGAACCCCTAAACGCCGGGCAATTTGCGTAGATTCCGCGTTCTTTTTAGACATTGATTCCATTCACATTCCTTGACTTGAGAAAGCTTTTAGTGTTAATTTTCTCTTCTATGGCAACAGATTACAAAGATACCCTTAATTTACCACAAACTGACTTCCCGATGAAGGCGAACCTCGGACAGAAAGAGCCCGAGATGCTCACGTTCTGGGAAGAAAACAGGATATATGAGCGCATGCAGGAGAAGAACAGAGGCGGCAAGAGCTATATACTCCATGACGGACCGCCTTATGCCAACGGTAATATTCATATCGGTCACGCACTGAACAAGATCCTCAAGGACATCATTGTTAAATACCGGTCTATGAGGGGCTATTATTCGCCCTATGTGCCGGGGTGGGATTGTCACGGCCTTCCGATAGAATTGCAGGTGGACAAGAATCTCGGACAGAAGAAGGACAGTGTGAGCGTGTCTGAGAAGAGGCAGCTCTGCCGAGAATATGCGGAAAAATTCGTAAATATCCAAAGAGATGAATTCATAAGGCTCGGCGTATTCGGAGATTGGATGCAGCCTTATCTTACGATGTCCTATGGGTATGAATCATCCATTGTCAGGGAATTCTTCAGGTTTGTGAAAAACGGATTGGTATATAAGGGCAAGAAGCCTGTGCACTGGTGTCCTTCGTGTGTCACGGCACTTGCGGAGGCGGAGGTCGAGTACAACGACAAAGAGTCGCCGTCAGTCTTCGTAAAATTCCGCATACTCGACGAAGACGTCGCGAAGTATATGAGCATCTTGGCAGACAGGAAGGTCTCGGTTGTAATATGGACGACTACGCCTTGGACACTGCCGGCAAATCTGGCGCTTGCTGTCCACCCGGAGCTGTTATACGTCGCTGTGGAAAAGAACGGCGAATTTCTAATAGTCGCCAGCGAAAACCTGGACGGCTTACGGGAAAAGCTGCAGATAGGTTGTGAAGTTGCGGCCGAGATCTCAGGCCGCGAACTGGAAGGTTTGAGGACGAAACATCCCTTCATCGACCGCATATCTAAAATCATACTCGGAGATTTCGTAACCGTGGGCGAAGGAAGCGGCATCGTACATATCGCACCCGGTCATGGCGAAGACGACTATGAAGCCGGACTTAAATATGGACTCGAAATCTATGCTCCAGTTGACGATCATGGGAAATTCACTCGGCTAGTCCCGGAATTCGAGGGGCAATTCGTATTCAAGGCTAACGATGGAATAATTGAACTCCTGAAAGAAAGGGAAGCCCTTCTGAGGGTCGACAAGATCAGACACTCCTATCCTCACTGCTGGAGGTGTAAGAAACCTGTGATCTTCAGGGCTACTGCCCAGTGGTTCATCTCTATGGAAAAGGGCGGCCTCAGAGAGAAGGCTATCAAGGAGATTCAAAGGGTTTCATGGGTGCCTTCGTGGGGCCGGGAGAGGATTCATGGCATGGTTAGCGGCAGGCCAGACTGGTGCATCTCTCGCCAGAGGGCGTGGGGTGTACCGATAATGCTGATATCATGCACCGACTGCGGAGAATTCATCAATGAAGATGCAATGTTCGAGAATATCGTCAAACTTACGGAACAGAAGGGCGCAGATATCTGGTTCGATATGGAGGTCAAGGACTTACTTGGCAAAGGACATGCCTGCTCAAAATGTGGAGGCTCTTCGTTCAGGAAGGAGATGGACATCCTCGATGTCTGGTTTGATTCGGGAGTGAGCCAGGCTGCGGTGCTCGAAAGGGATGACAGATTATCATGGCCTGCAGCCCTCTACTTGGAAGGCAGCGA
This sequence comes from uncultured Nitrospiraceae bacterium, assembly GCA_963736105.1. Classification (GTDB taxonomy): domain Bacteria; phylum Nitrospirota; class Thermodesulfovibrionia; order Thermodesulfovibrionales; family Dissulfurispiraceae; genus Fen-1308. The sequence goes on from CAVTNL010000002.1 coordinate 965,826, forward strand.
CCAGCACCGCGGATGGTTCCAAAGTTCACTGCTTGCCTCCGTTGGCACAAAGGGAAAGGCCCCATATGAAACCGTACTGACACATGGATTTACTGTCGACGGCCGTGGCAAAAAAATGTCAAAGTCTTTAGGAAATGTCATATCGCCGCAGGAAGTAATCAAGGCCAATGGTGCTGAAATTATCAGACTCTGGGTCTCTGCAGAAGATTACCGTGACGATATTAAACTCTCCAAAGAGATCATTAGCAGGCTTACCGAGGCATATCGCAAGATCAGGAATACCGGCCGTTTTCTCTTGGGCAACCTATATGATTTCGATGGAAATGACTATGGCGGTCATCTTCTTGAGATTGACCGGTGGGCTATTTCAAGACTGCATGGCCTTATCAAAAAAGTAATATCTGCCTACGAGAGATTCGACTTTCATGAGGTTTTTCATTCGGTCTATAACTTCTGTGTTGTCGACATGAGTTCTTTCTACCTCGACATACTGAAAGACCGCCTATACACCTTCAGGGCCGATTCGATCGAGAGACGCGCGGCACAGTGGGTGTTATACAGGATAGTTACCGACATGACGCGACTTGTCGCCCCGATACTTTCCTTTACGGCAGAGGAGATCTGGAAGTACATCCCGAAAGCAAAGCTGTTGGCTGTCAGCCATCAGCCTGTGGATCGGGGGGGGGATCATTATTATACGACCAGCATATTTCTGGCAGGGTTTCCTGAAGCCGATGATGAGTGTATAGACCTCGAACTCGAAAAGAAATGGGCAAGACTTATTACCATAAGAGATGAAGCTAACAAGGCCCTCGAGATAAAGAGAAAAGACAAATTTCTGGGCAACGCACTTGAAGCTGAACTTTCTTTATATCTGTCTGATGAGGATTTCGCGCTGCTCAAAGAATATGAAGCATTTCTGTCAGCCCTTTTCATAGTGTCGAAGGTTAACATACAAAAGTTAGGCCAGCCGGTGAAGGAAGCCTATGAAAGCCCTGAAATTGACGGACTGTTTGTCAAGGTTGACAGAGCACCGGGAGAAAAGTGCGAACGCTGCTGGAACATGAGCGCCTTTGTCGGCACCTTCAGTGATCATCCCGGCATATGTGAAAGGTGTCAATCAGCTCTTAAATGAGAAAATCGCCAATACCTTTTTACGCCGTGGCACTGGTTGTGCTGGCTATCGATCAGATCACAAAATATTATGTGAAATGCCATATCGGCCCTTTAGATGTGGTCCATGTTGCGCCCTTCTTCAATATCGTCTATGCGGAAAATACTGGCTCGGCCTTCGGGATGTTCAAATCACTTGGCAGCCTATTTTTCATTGTGGTTTCTATTTCTGCCGCTATTGCCCTATCCGTAATGATCGCTAAGGACCCAGACAATGGGATTCCGTATTCTCTTTTGTTAGGCGGCGCAACGGGTAATCTGCTTGATCGCCTGCTGCGTGGATATGTTATCGATTTCCTGGATGTATTTGCCGGGATGAATCACTGGCCTGCTTTCAATGTTGCAGACTCAGCCCTGACCATAGGGATAATATTGCTGCTCTGTAAAGCTGCCCGTACAGAGCGTCACGATTGACAGACTGGAACATTTCTGTTACCTTTCACTTATGGACGGTCCCGAAACTAACATACTCGACAGGATAACTGACGGGTACTCGCTTCCAACTCTGTCACCCATTGCCATGCGTCTCGTCAGGCTGGCTTCTGAAGAGAATATATCCGTCACTGATCTTTCAGGCGTGATCGAGAAGGATGCGGCCCTTACCATACGCCTTTTGAGGTTGGCTAACAGTGCTTTTTTCCGGACCGGTGGTCCTATAACCACAATAAACCAGGCAATCCAGATAGTAGGATTCAACCGGCTGCGTGTTATGGCCTTGTCGCTTTCGTTGAAGGACACCTTCCCCATGCGCCGTGTCGGGCCGCTCGATTACGAGATGTTTTGGAAGTCATCCCTTTATCAGGCGTTGCTTGCGAAGGCTCTGGCCCAGCGGCTCAGGACCTGCAAACCAGACGAGGCCTTTGTGGCCGGACTTGTCCTTGAAATAGGGTTCCTGATCTTTTTGGATATTTTTATAAAGGGCAAGGTCGACGTAGAGGCGGAGAGTATACGACTTCATCCGCTTAAGTCGCTCCTTCAGTGGGAAGAGGAGCATTATGGAGTAACTCACCGTCAAGTCGGGGAAGCGGCTCTCAAATACTGGAATTTTCCGCACGATATTATCTCCTGCCAGAGATTTTATTATGTCAGATCTGATACCTTGGACGTACCCGAACTTGCCTTCGTCTGTGACATGGCTAGGGAATTTTCGCAACTAATCTGTGAAAAATCCACGGACTGGCAATCCTCATTCAGCGTGGCGGATGGGACTTACCATCTCGACCGTGACATCCTGATCGATATTCTAGTATCCACTTTTGATGAGGTCCAGGAGATCGCCGAAAGCCTGACGGTTGAGATGGACAGGCAGCATGATATCCTTGAACTTGTCGAAAAGGCGAACAAGGCTCTGAGCGCACTGTCGGAGAAGATGATTCAGATTAATGAAGCTGATTCACGCTTCGCGCTGCCGACTTTTGCCGGGCTCAACACCCAGGATAGTGCGGCCAAGAAAGCCCTTCAGGCGGTTGCTCATGAAATCAGGAACCCCCTCGTGACTATAGGAGGGTTTGCAAGAAAGCTCGAAAGGACTCTTAATCCTGCCTCAAATGAATGGCAATATGTCCGCATAATAGTCGAGGAATCTGCGAGACTTGAATCTGCGCTTGATGACCTCGCGCATAGAGACCTAGCTTAGCCAATAGTAACCATAGATATACCAGCTAAAGTAGGAGTGAGGGCCTTAAAACCGGTCCATCGGTACGGCGTTTCTATTTTGAAGTTTTGGGCAGGATGAAATAAAAATTGTTCCCGTTATGGGTCGCCTCGTAGCCGACAACGCCACCGTGGATTTCGATCACATTCTTGAAAAATGAAAGACCGTGGCCGGTTCCGGGCTTGAGTTCTGTATTCGATCCGCGGTATTCATCTTCAAATATCTTGTCCCTTTCCTCTGGAGGTATGTGCGGACCTGTGTTGAAGACGTTATATTTGATGCCGTCTTTGCATTTTCCGAAGAAGTTTGGAATCAGCTGCCTGCCGTACGACATGTGCTTCTCTAATCCCCCGTTGTCGGCTGTCACTTCCTGGGTATATTTAAGGGCATTGGAGAAAAGGTTAGCATAGACCTGTGACATCAGGCCAACGTCTACCACGCTGATGACGTCTTCGTCAGGTATGCCACTGATGCGGTCATCGATCATTATACCCATCTCACGGAAACGCTCGATATACCGCTCAAGCTGCGGCTTCACTATTTCCATGTTCATATTACAGGGCTTTGTCCGGAGCGTTAGTCTGCCCTGGTCGAAATGGCTTCGTCTGAGCAGAGTCTCGAGGAAGAGACTCATATTTTTGTAATGCTTCTCGATATTGTCGTATTCACCGACAAGGCTTCTGTTGTTATCCTCGATTTCAGAAAGGATACTCGCCAGGTAGACGACATCGCATCTGTCCTCTTTGATACAATCCTTAAGCATCTGCTCGATGACAATACTCTTGTTGATCTTGTTCTTGAGGTTTCTGAGATAAAGTCTGTAAATGATATTGGGTACGATGATATTGTGTTCTATATCGGCGACAAGAGATTTGATGAAGCGCAGGTGCTCGATGTTTTTTTGAGCTATAAAGCGGTTATGTACGTTATATCCTATCCTGTTGGCGTATTTCTCGAAAAAAAATTCCTCACTGACTGTCCGGCCGATGAATGGAAATATCTCCAGCACTCCCATGACATTGCCATCCATCTTAAAGGGCAGCTGATCAATTTGCTGGGATCTTTTACCCCGGAGGCTCAGCACAAGCACGTTATTCCCCGTAATACAAGGGTGCTCGTTGGGTTTGATATGAGGTGGTGCAGGGGTCTGAAGGGGCATATCGTTTTCTTTAGTGGTTGCGACCAGGGATAGTTCATTGGTTTTGGGACTGACGATGTACAACCTGGCTTCAAGGTCGAAAAAGCCTTTGGGGATGGCCACCGACAGGAGATAAAAATCATCGAGTGAGTCGACCTCCTGTGCCAGATCAAAAAAAGTTTTGAGCGCGTCATTCTCTCTTCCCGAAAAATTATAGTGCTGATAGTCGGCCTTTTTCTTTTCGATTCGTTCTAGTATGCGCGCCAAAGTAGACATCATCATTCCCCGGGGATTTTTTTAAATTATATCAAATTTTGAGGGAATGGTATCGTTTATTTGGCGACACTGCATTATTACTACCTGAGCCGCGATTTCCATTTGCCATCTTCTACCTGTAAAATGTAGAAAACCGAGATTGGAGAGGTAACATGATTGAGCTTGAAAATATTACGATGGCTGATTATAAACGCTACCTGAAACAGACGAAGACCATTGTCTTTCCTTTTGGCACCATCGAGGAACACGGCATTCATATGCCTCTGAATACCGACGCTCTCATCATCAGGGAAGTCCTTAAGAAAGTTTCAGGCAAAAGGAAGTTTTTTCTCGCGCCGCTAATCTACTACGGAGTATGCACAACGACTGGAGGCCATCCGGGCACGATAGGTATTACTCCGGAAACGCTACGACATCTTGCCTCTGACCTTATCCGGGACGCATACCGCAAGGGATTGAGGACCTTTCTGCTCATCTCCGGTCATGGAGGCAGTCTCCATATGTCGGCCCTGAAGGAAACTGCAGAAATACTGATAGATAGTCTTAAAGGTGCGCGGATTGCTGTATTTTCTCCCTATGACCTCCTGTGGAAGGAGATCGCAGCCTTGGCTGAAACACCCAACGATTCTCATGCTGGCGAGATCGAGACATCGATCATGCTTTACCTGGCGCCTGAACTTGTGAAGGGAAGGGCGGCAGAGGAATTTCCTCAAATTCCAAAGCCGTTTATATTTAAGGACTACACTAAATATTGGAAGGGAGGGGTCTGGGGGGATCCCGGAAAGGCCAATCGCAAAAAAGGGGAGAAGGCTGTACAGCTAATGGTCGATGTGATAGAGGACGTCCTTAACAAGATTGGGCGGTTGTGACATCCTTTCGCAGTTCTGTAAGAGATGAGTTGGATACAGTACTCACTCTCCCTATGCTCTCAAGACCGGATAACATTATACCACGGATATTGAACTAACGGTTTTGTATTAATGGCTTGCAGAAAACAAGATATAGCCATCATCTCGGGGTCATAGCGTTCTGGGAATTCACGCCATTGTCTCTAAACCTAAGGGATTACCATGTATCTTTATAGCGAACTGCTAATCTGAAATTGATTTTTTAAGATCGTAAATGATACATTCTCAGAGTGTTGGAACAACTTCGTCAAATAGGAACGAGAATTAAGGAACTGAGAGAGATCTCTGATCTCTCCGTTGAAACTCTGGCTGATGAATTCGGTGTTTCCCCTGATACCTATCGATTGTACGAGATTGGCACCGAGGACATACCAGTAGGTATTTTGCTCGAAATCGCACGGAAATTCAACGTGGATTTGAATGAAATATTAATGGGTGAGGCACCCAGGCTTCATGCCTATTGCCTCGTGCGCAAGGGCAAGGGATTGAGCGTAGAGCGCAGAAGTCAATATATGTATCAGAGCCTCGCGAACAACTTTTTGCATAAAAAAGCCGAACCATTTCTGGTCACAGTCAATCCCGATTCCGATGAAGCCCCGGTTCCCATGAATGCCCATCCCGGCCAGGAGTTCAACTACATGATCGAAGGCACGATCAAGCTTATTGTTGACAAGCATGAACTTGTGCTGAATGAAGGGGATTCCCTCTTCTTTGATTCCGGGCTTCAGCACGGGATGAAGGCGCTCAATGGAAAACCGGCCAAGTTCCTGGCGATTATACTATGAAAGGCGGCCGATGCTCCAGAGATTCGTTTCAAAGGTAGAGTACACCTCTTATGAGGATTTTATAGAAAACTTCCGGATTATCGTGCCGGAAAATTTCAATTTTGCCTACGATATTGTCGATGAAGCGGCTACCGCTAATCCTGATAAGGTGGCACTTGTCTGGTGTGATGACAGTGGCGAAGAAAAGGTCTTCACCTTTGGCCAGTTGAAACATTTCAGCGATAAGACGGCGAGTTTCTTCTCATCATTGGGCATACGCAAAGGCGACCCGGTGATGCTGATACTTAAGAGGCGATTCGAGTTCTGGTTTTGCATCCTCGCCCTCCACAAGATTGGCGCAATTGCGATTCCTGCAACACATCTTCTCACCACGAAGGACATCTTATACCGTAACAACGCAGCGGATATCAAGATGATTGTCAGCGTTTCGGAGGAGATAGTTATAAGACATGTGGAAGAATCGGAGGCACAGTCGCCGTCACTGTTGTTTAAGGTGCTTGTTGGAGGCAGCCGCAACGGCTGGCTCGATTTCACTTCAGAAGTCGGACGCGTACCGGGATCGTTTTCCAGACCAGTAGGTGACTCAGCCACTTCGAACAGTGACACAATGCTTCTTTACTTTACATCGGGTACAACAGGCATGCCCAAGATGGTGCAGCATGACTTCACTTATCCCCTCGGCCATATACTTACTGCTAAATATTGGCAGAACGTGCAGGAAAACGGCTTGCACCTCACAGTAGCAGATACTGGCTGGGCTAAGGCTGTATGGGGTAAGATATACGGGCAATGGATAGCCGGTTGCGCCGTTTTTGTATACGATTACGATAAATTCGAACCTAGAAAACTTCTGGATGTAATAGTCAGGTATGGAATCACTTCGTTCTGTGCGCCACCTACGATTTACCGGTTTCTCATTAAGGAGGACCTTTCAAAGTACCGCTTTGACAAGCTTAAATATTGCGCCATTGCTGGCGAACCGCTAAATCCGGAAGTCTACTATCAGTTCCTCAAGGCAACTGGAATAAGGCTTATGGAAGGATACGGCCAGACAGAACTGACGGTGGCTATTGGCACATTCCCATGGCTTGAGCCTAAACCTGGCTCGATGGGGAAGCCTTCTCCCTGGTACGATGTAGATCTGCTCGACGATCATGGCAATACTTGCGATGTCGGGGAAGAAGGACAGATCGTTGTTCGCACCGACAAACGATTGCCTTTCGGAATGTTCGGCGGCTATTATCACGAGCCAGAACGGACCGCAGGAGTATGGCGTGACGGTATTTATCATACAGGAGATATGGCTTGGCGAGATGAGGATGGGTATTACTGGTTCGTAGGGCGTGCGGACGATCTCATTAAGAGTTCGGGTTACCGCATCGGCCCCTTTGAGGTCGAAAGCGCTCTTGTCGAGCATCCGGCGGTGCTAGAATGCGCAGTCACGCCTGTGCCTGATCCCATGAGAGGTCAGATTGTCAAGGCCTCGATTGTTTTGGCTAAGGGATACAGAGCTGGTGAAGAATTGGCGCATGAACTGCAGAAGCACGTAAAGAAAGTCACCGCACCATATAAATACCCAAGGATAATTGAGTTCGTAACCGAACTCCCCAAGACGATCAGCGGAAAGATCCGCAGGGTCGAAATACGGGAGAAAGATGACCAGTAAAGTCTGTTACGCGAGCTACTCGGCTCTTACGTTCACTTTTGTATCATAGAATGTGCTGCCTGCGCCGCGGTCTGTAAGACGCTGTGAGGTTAGCACATTTACAGAGCGAATGCCGGGTACTTTCTGCAGCCACCAAACTCCTTCAGCAACGACAACACCGACAGGCACTCTGGGTGTGACCGAGAGATGGAATACGGCTTCGCCGCGTGCGTTGAAAGCTATCACCCTCTGATTGTCGGCAAGCCCCTTGGCAGCTGCATCTGCCGGATTCATCTTCAGCGTTATGCGCTCTTTAGCAAGAAGATCGTCGCGCTCGTTGAATGAGGAATTCAGCATCACTGGTGTTGGAGCTGTCATTAGCCAGAAGGCAGCATCGTCTCCATATGGCTCGGTATAGCGCGGCAGACGCTCGCTGTCTAAAGAACTGAGTATCTCGATCTTACCCGAGGGCGTCTTGTAGTTAGTCTTATAATCGGGCGACAGCTGCAGTTCTACCGGTACCCCCGTCTTCAACTTTTTGATGTCGGTCTTTGACAGCCATGGCGAAGGGTTTTCCAGTAGCTCGCGTATGAGATCATCCGCAGTCTGCTGAAAATAGGGTTCGGTAAATCCCATGGCAGTTGCCAGGAGGCTAAAAGTATCCCAATTCGACTTTGCTTCACCTATGGGGTCTATGGCCGGTAATGCCAGTTGCACGCAGTAGTGACCGTAAGAACGATATATGTCGCTGTGCTCAAGCGAGGAAGTGGCAGGCAGGACGACATCTGCGTACAGGGCTGTGTCAGTCAGAAAACGCTCATGCACAACAGTGAAGAGGTCCTCGCGTGCCAGGCCTTGCAGTACCTTGTTCTGATCAGGCACTACCCCGGCAGGATTGCAGTGGTACACATAGAAACTCATTGCTGGAGGGCTGTCTAGTTCAGTAAGGGCATATCCCAGCCTGTTGATGTTGACCTGCCGGGTCGGTGCAGATATGAAATCCTCCCGTGTTATTAGTGAGCTGTGGAATGCGGACCCTGTCGAAACGCCTGCAAGCAGTCCACCGCCTGGTTTGGCCCATGCACCTACCAACGCAGGAAGACAGGTGATAGTTCGAATCGTCATTGCACCGTTGGCATAACGAGATAGACCGCTGCCAAGGCGGATAAAGGGAGCATCCGCCTTGCCGTATGCGCGCGCCATGTCCTCGATGGTCGCCGCCGGCAGGCCTGTTATGCGGCTGACTGCTGCTGGCGTATATTCCGGCAGAATCATGTCACGGAGTTCCATAAAGCCTTGGACATATTTTGCAAGGAAAGCCTCATCTGCCAGCTTATCCCTAACCACAACATGCATCATTCCCAGGGCGAGCGCTCCGTCGCTGCCGGGCCGGGTAATGAAAATCTTGTCAGCTGATCTGGCGGTATGGGTTTCGTAGGTGTCAATCAACCAGATATCGGCTCCTCGCTTCTTGGCCTCGTGGACTTCATGCAGTGTATGAATGCTAGTGGCGGCCGCGTTGATTCCCCAGAGAATCACAAGGTCGCTATTTATGACTTCGCTGTGATGCATTCCAGGTGTGTCACCCATAGTAATCGTCCAGCCGGCGTCCTTGGCAGGAGAGCATATGGTGCGCTCCAGCCGTGAGGCCCCCATACGGTGAAAGAATGCATGGCCGCAGTTGCGCTGCACCAGACCCATAGTCCCGGCATACGAACATGGCAAGATGGCCTCCGCACCGTAGCGCGCAATGATATCCCTCCAGCGGCTGGCGATATGTTCCATGGCCTCATTCCAGGAAACAGGGCGGAACTCACCTTTTCCCTTGGCACCGGTTCTGATTTGTGGCTGGGTCAGCCGCTTGGATGAATGGACGGTTCTTTCGTAGTGATTCATCTTGGGACATAGCGTGCCGCGAGTGAAGGGATGGTCCGGATCTCCGGCCACTTTTGTCACCCTGCCGTCCTCTACATAGGTCAGCAGACTGCAGGTGTCGGGACAGTCGTATGGGCAAACAGAGCGTTTGATTTCAGTCGGCATGATGTCACCCCCCGCAACCGATTTAAAATTAACCTTAAGGTTGCTCAAAGATTTCTAAAGCGGATTGGAATGATAAATACGGTTTCTAATCCTATTATAAAGACCTTGGGTAATTCTCCCATTCGTATTATGCAAAGTTAAAAATAACATACCCCAGAGATATGTGGGGTAAATCTATACTATTCATGTATATGAGTGAGAACAATAATATACCATAATGAATATTCTCTGTTACAGTGTGATATACTCTTGGCATAGCAGATAGCAATCCAGGATTCCACTAGCACCGATACATTGAAGAGATTACGGCATCGTTCCATTGATCTTGATAGACCTTTTAACGCGCTCATGGAAGAGGCTGCGGAGGATCTTCTAAAGAAGTACGCGAGGAAGAAATAGTGGTATCATGAAGACATTGGAAGGCTTGAGAAAAATCCTCTCGGAGCAATGATATGCAAATTGATGATGAATACCGGCTTGATCATGACATTATCTCAGAATCTTTAGAAGACATCCTTTATATCTTATCCGCAAATGAGCCCGGAGTCTCCAATCCTGAAGCAAAAGAGAAGATTACTGCCCTGGCAGAAATGATAAGGGAAGCTACAACGGACAGTTATATTGGGGAGAAGACCGTTGAGATTAAGACTTGGGCAGACGCTTGTTATAGCACTGGAAAACATCAGCAATACATTGGCGGAGCCAGAGAATTATCCTGCTGGATTCAAGGTGCATGCGATCAAATAAGGATACGGGCAAATTTTGCCAAGAGCATCGGCAAGGCAACTTCAACATAATAGCCGGAGCTATTCATGGGATTCCGCTTCTACCGCAGATAAAGATTGCTTCCAGGCGTCACGTTGAACAGCTCGAGGTCCGGTCCCTCAATCTCCCTTGGTGTGAGAGGTGCAAAGGTAACAGTAGGCCCCGAAGGGAATCGGGCCGCAGTGGGACCACCCTGCACCGGCCTGTTTTATACCGAGCACCCTAAATCATCATCCCCGCCACAGCCAGAACAAAAGAATCGTCATCTGGTATTGTTCCTCATCATCGTGCTTTTCCGCATCTTCATTGCGTTTATGAAAAAATAAATGCTTGATTGATCGCGAGGACATCATGGTCTTATCTAGAGCAACTATCGAAATCTAATTCTTGACTGCTTGCGGAAGCCTGGACTAGCGCTCGTCGGTGGATGATGTTGGTGCCGCCAGATTAGAATAAAATATTTTTAAAAAGTTTTCTAAAAACACTTTACAAAAGTAAAAAAATCACGATAAATAATTAATGATGATGCTTGCTTGGGATTATCATGATTCAAAATACGAAAACAGGAGGGTTCAACAATGGCTGCAACAAAGAAGCCGTCTAAGAAAGCCTCAAAGAAGCCTGTTAGCAAAAAGAAGTAGTTTTAAATGTAGCAGTGGTTGTGAATGGGGTGGTGGAAAGACCACCCCATCGTAGTCGATTTTCCTTGACATATGTGTTTTTAAAGGTAAATATAATAATAATTTGATAACTTGAGAGCGCGCTTTAATCATAAGAACTGAATTGTTAGGAATGAAAATATATCTTTTTTTATTTATTGTTTTACTTCTCCGAGGAATCTGCTCTGCAGAGGAGCGTTTCCAGACAGATGGTTCGACCTTGTTGCCCAATCAGGTACTTTCAACACAGCCGTTTGATTTTGCCAATAAAAGCCTGCGATTGACACCTGCAACAGATAGCGATGTGGTAAAACTGGATAGCAGGACAACAATAAGTAATCTGTCAGTTCCGCAGCTTAAGACGACAGATGATATCCAACAGCTTTCAGCCCCGATAATTCCGGACAGCAAGTCAGATTTGGAATCAATTGTAAATCCTGTAGACAGGATAATAGAAATTTATACGGGTCGGATACGGGACAGGTATCAAACCTATCTTGAGCGTTCTACGCGGTATGTGGGACTAATGAAACAGATATTACGTACTAAGGGCGTGCCTGAGAATGTGGCTTATCTGTCCCTGGTTGAAAGTGGCTTTAATCCGAATGCCTGTTCAAGAGCAAAGGCCGTAGGGCAATGGCAATTTATTGAAGAGACGGCCAAGCGCTACGGTCTTCATATCGATTTCTGGCATGATGAGAGAAAGGATCCTGTGAAGGCCACTCAGGCTGCAGCAGATTATCTGAAGGATCTTTATAACCAGTTTGGCTCATGGGAGTTGGCGATGGCGGCCTATAATGCGGGTGAAAACAAAATCCAGCGTTTGGTGTCCAGAGACAACTTGAAGGATTATCTGGATGTTTCACAGTCGGCCAGCTTAGCGGACGAAACAAAAAAGTATGTTCCCGGTTATCTGGCTACATTGCGCATCGTTGCCAATCCGAAAGCATATGGTTTCGTGGATTTAAAATACGAACCCCCCATAGATTATGACGAGGTTATTATCACAAACCCCGCGACAATTGACACAATAGCAAAGGCTGCAGGCTCAACAGTACATGTAATAAGGGGCTTGAACCCGGAATTAAAGCAGTGGTGCACTCCTTTAAATACAACCGAGTATCTCTTGCGTATTCCGAAGGGTACAGCAGATGATTTCATAAAGAAGTTCGATAACTCTAATATGAAGCCTGGAGATATTATCAGACAGTATACTGTGCGAAAGAAAGATACAGTTAAAAGTATTTCCAGACATACCGGAGTATCTGAAGGGATAATTATAGCAATGAATCCTGGCTTAAGTCTGAAGGCCGGCAATAATGTGATGCTTCCACCTGAAAGTGCGGTGGTGGATACCTCTCATTTGAAAACGGTAAAAAATATAAAAAATAAGATAAAACAATATGCTTTTCATAAAACAGCAAGAAGGGATAGGCATAGAACACTATATGCAACGAAAGGCCATGGATTCAAGCACCACCATTCCGGATAGTCTCTCAAGTACATCCGCCAGGAAACTGCAACACGATAATCCGAATACCCATAAAATACTGCCTTGTGAATCAGTTTATAAAACGCACTTGTTAGTCTATCAAAATATCCCACAAGCTCGCCCCCTTGTTTTTTGCACTTAACAATTAAGAGACCTAGAGGAAATTACTTCCCCTATATTTTCTCAATATATAGCACACCTTTAGCATCAGAACTAATAGTAACTCCTGCTCCTAAAGTCATCGCCAGAGACCGGACTAATTATAAAAGCTTTGCTTCCGGCAATCGAGACTAGCTCGTATCGGTGGAAAATGGCGGTGCCACTTAATTATCAAGAGTGCCGACAGCATCAGTAACTTAATGAATTAAATTACTATCATGGCTGTGTTTCTGTTAGTGCTTCCTTATAACACGCCTTGATCTGACTCGATAAGAAATATGGTGTTAACAAAGTAAAACGCAGGTCTATGTCTTACATAAAAAAGAGAGAATCTCCTATAGGAATCATCTCGGTTGATGCATATACTGCGAAGAAGTTGCTTGTTAGTTTTAATTTTATTCTTCGATGAAGAGGAGGTGACTCAACTACATATTTAAATCATGTAGCACCGCGATACCCACATAAGGATAGCGAAGCAAAATAGGAGTGAAAAGCATCACTATCCTTAGAATATTAGTTTCATAGGTATCAACAATGAAATCAAAGGAGAATTCAACATGAAGAAAATAGTATGCTATATAGCAGCAATAGCCTTTCTTTTCTGTCTTATGCTTTCCGCAGGGACTGGGGCAGTTTCAGCCGCCGACACGACGGACAATGGCAAGATGATGGACAATGGGGACAATGGCAGGATGATGTTGCAAAATGGCAAGATGATGATAGAAAATGGCAAGGTGTTAATGGAAAAGGGCAAGACGATGATTGAACGGGGAATGAAACCAGAAGGCGAAATGATGTGTGACCAGGCCAAGTTGATGATGGACTGTGGCCAGATGATGATTGACAAAGCTCTAAAGATGATCAACCAAACTGGTGGTCAAAGTTAGATGAGGGAGAAGAAAGACATTAAGTAGACGAATAAATATTAGATAGTCAGCCTATCAAGAAGGCACGCTTAATTGCGTACCCTCTTGATAGGCTTTTTTACTATCAGGAGTCTTGTTCATAGGAGTATATAAGGCATCAGCGGGTCAATTTTTTGCGGTCTTACTGAGGGGATTCACAAATAAAGTGCTAAAGACGGTATTTGTGTTTACAGGGTCTAAGTGCAATTCGTTGACTAGTATTTTTGAGACGATGTTTATCTACTGCTGCAAAGCTTCATTTCAACCTTGCTAATTTCTACTTGAAATAGGGTTAGGTTATGTCGCTGAATGCGTGAGGTTTCTTTCGGTTATCGAGACTAGAGCTCTCTCCAAGGGTAGCTCCTACTACTGAACCCCCATCGTTTTTACTGCTGTCGAGGATTTGGTTTCTTGTATGAAATCAAGAATAGCTCTGCACACTGGAGGGATGAGGTATGTGCATAGCAATGTTCATATGCTATTGTCCTGGCAAACGCGGAGTGCAGCCACAAATGAACATTTTGACGATGAGGCTATTATTTTAACTTGGTACTTGCAGTGCAAACTTCCGGGATGCGTGCTGAACGAAAGTTTACTCATTATCTTGACTGGATTATGATATATTATATCTGCGTTGCAGATAGCCTATTACCACTATTGGATGGCTAGTTATAGCAAAGCCAGACCGCTCCAGATAGCTATATAGTAGAACTGCGGTTACCGTCAGTAAGAACAACATAAAGCAGGCAAAATTCTTTCAGCGGATAAATAGATGCCGGAACAATTGATCTCTTTCATAACAACATGCTTCCGGCCGGAGGCTGTGGCTATCGATCAACCTAATGTAACTGCGGGCGACTTCTCCCAAGAGTATTTATCCTGCACCGCAAAAAAGACCGGTCCGTTTCCATGGCGATACAGTCTTCAGATCAAAGGCCTAGAAATCAGAGATCGAAAGAAGGTGGAGTAACCCATGGCAAAAGAAACTAGGCCTAAGATGTCAGATGATAATTCCGACCTGCGCCGAAAAGCCAAAGAAGTGTTTCAAAAACAACATGGTGATTTGGCCAAAATTACACCCACAGGCATACAGCGCATAGTGCATGAGTTGCAGGTGCATCAGATCGAACTGGAAATGCAGAATGATGAACTTCGTCGTACGCAGCAGGAACTCCAAACATCTCGTGATAAATATTTTGACCTCTATGACCTAGCCCCGATGGGGTATGTTACCGTTAATGAAAATGGAATAATTCTTGAAGCCAATCTCACTGTTGCCGGATTTTTGGGTCAAGACAGAAGCTCTTTAATTAAGCAACCTTTAACGAGTTTCATCAACAAGGAAGATCAGGACATATACTATCGTTACCGCAAACGCCTTTCGGAAACATCCGATCATCTGGATTGCGAAGTGAGGATGCAGAAAGGAGATGGAACACAGTTTTGGGCCAACTTTGGGGCTGCGGCAGTGAGGGGAGACTCCAACAATCCTGCGTACAGAATGACAATAATCGACATCACGCGGCGCAAACAGGCCGAAAACCGCATACAGCACCTCGCCTCGTTTCCACAACTCAATCCGAATCCGGTTATCGAGGTGAATGCTGCCGGCGTCGTAGTATTCAGCAACGTCGCGACACAGAAGGTCCTCAGCAGTCTCGGGATGGACCAGAATGACACCAACGTTTTTCTTCCGTCCGATTTCCATGTCATCTTAAAAGATCTGGACGAGAAGGAGGACATATCTTATTACCGTGAACTTGCTATAAGGGACAGGGTTTTCAGCGAAGCTATTTATCTAACCCCACAGTTCAGTGTCGCTCGAATTTACGCGCTTGATATCACCGAACGCAAGCAGGCGGAAGAGCTACATGGCCGTCTGGCGTCCATCGTTGAGAGCGCGCAGGATGCGATAATCGGCGAGGATCTGAACAATATCATCCTGACGTGGAATGTGGGAGCCCAAAATATTTTCGGGTACAAGGCTGAAGAAATCATCGGTAAATCTGTTTCTCTTCTTATACCGCCAGGGCAAACTGACGAGGTTCCAGAACTTCTTGCAAGGATCAAACAAGGAGAGCACATTGAGAATTTCGAAACCGTGCGGGTGCGGAAAGATGGTACGATTATTCATGTATCACTAACACTTTCGGCGGTAAAAGATGCGACCGGCAGAATCATCGGAGTATCCAAGATCGCACGTGACATCAGCAAGCGCAGGCAGGAGGAACGTCGTCGGGCTCTTTCGGCTGAGATCCTGCGCACTCTTAACGACCCGCCTGAAATGGAAGATGCTATCGACCATATCGTTACCGCAATTAAGCGAGGCACAGGCTTCGAAGCTGTGGGCATTCGTCTGCATCGTGGCGAGGACTTTCCGTATGCCGCCCAAGACGGATTTTCTAATGATTTTCTACTTACGGAAAATATATTGGCTGTTCGTAATCAAGATGGCGGTATTTGCAATGATAAAGACGGCAACATCAGCCTGGAGTGCACATGCGGCCTGGTAATTTCAGGGCGGACTAATCCGGCAAATCCCGTTTTTACGCAAATGGGAAGTTTCTGGACCAATGAGTCTTTTGTCCTGTCAGAACTTCCCGTTGACCAGGACCCCAGGCTTCGCCCGCGAAACCGCTGTATACATGAAGGTTTCCATTCCGTAGCTCTTATTCCACTACGGGCCGGCAAACAAATCATAGGTCTACTGCAACTTAATGATCGCCGACCGAACCAGTTCACGCCCGAGCTGATTTCATTTTTTGAGGACTTGGCCGCTATTATCGGCATTGCTCTGTCCCGAAAGCAGGCGGAGGATACGTTGAAAAAAGCAAAGAGGCTGAGCGATTCCCTGAACTTAGAACTCGAAGCTGCCAATGAGGATCTGAAAGCGTTTATTTACTCGGTTTCTCACGATTTGCGTGCACCCCTCCGTCACATGACTGGCTTTGCGAAACTGCTCCAAAAGCGACTGGAAGGTCAACAGGACGAAAAAAGCCTCAAGTTTGCGCGCGTGATATCCGATGCCTCATCGAAGATGGAGAGACTTATTGATGGCCTACTTTCCTACACGCGTCTTGGACGCGAAGAGATGCCAAAGGAGGAAGTGAACTTAAGCCATCTCTTAAAGGAGTCTATCGAAGAGATTTCCGAGGAAACGATGGGGCGAGACATTATATGGAGGCTTGGTGAGTTGCCCACTGTCTACTGTGAACCATCGATGCTGAAGCTTGTGCTCTCAAATTTCATCTCAAATGCAGTCAAATTCACAAGCACCCGTTCCAAGGCTGAAATCGAAATTGCGTGTAACAAGGGCGAAAACGAAGTTGTATGCTTTGTAAAAGATAACGGTGCCGGATTTGACATGAAACACGTTGACAGACTCTTCGGCGTCTTCCAACGACTCCATACCCAGGAAGAATTTGAAGGCACGGGCATCGGCCTGGCAAATGTTCGACGTATTATTTCCTTGCATGGTGGAAGGACGTGGGCTGAAGGTGCCGTGGGACAGGGTGCCACATTTTACTTTACACTGCCCAAGCTGAAGAGGACAGAATGATTTCAGGTGCAGATGGGATTGCTCAATCATCGACTGAACTGTCATGTCGGGCGAGCACTATAAAGACTTAGATTCGCTTTGGGCAATCAAACTTTTCATGTCACTATTCCAAAATGGATTTTATGAATCTGACTAAACGACACACTCAATCTATCCTCAAAAACAAAACCATTCATCAGAGACCTAATGGGGACTGAAAAGCCCATAGACAAGGCACTGTACCTTATGTTCTTGCAGATGATCGTGAAGCTAACTGCAGTTGTTCCTGAAGTGTTCGATTTGGGGTCTGATGATTCGGAGGCAGGGAATACTTTCGGGTTCAGCTGATATTGGAGCTCTTTGATGCAGTCTTTTTCTTAAGTCCATCGGATGTATATATATTCCTCGGATTCCAAAGCATGCAGCCATTCGACCCGAACTCCTCGGCAGCCTTTATCTGCTCTCTAATTTCAACGCCTGTAAAGCGCCTCCTGTCGAAGGCGTAGTCCCTGAATGCCTGCAGCCAAGGCCTGAAACGTATAGTCGGCAGACTAGTTCGCTCATGAGCTTTTTTAAGTGATAGGTATACTATCCGGTTTGAGTTTGCTACAGGGTTACGGTGTCCGGGTATACCCCATTGAAATCCTGAAGGGTAGAGCATCAGGGATATGTAATCTACTGCGGGCGCCAACCTGTCGATTTTCTGGCCTATTTGGGTGTCATCGAGGTTCCATGCAACGTAACCGAAAATATCAGCCGATACAAATACGTTGTACGGCGTCAGCTGTTTGCGTGCCTCAGCAAGAAAACCTGAAATGGTTTTAATCCTGTTCTCTTCGGTATTGGCTATGCCGAATACGAGTCCCTTATGATCCGGGAACCTGACGTAGTCGAACTGGATCTCGTCAAATCCGTTCTGGGCGGCCTCTATTGCAACGCTAATGGCATAGTTCTGGGCTTCTTTCCGTGAAGGGTCCATCCAGACTATATTTTCCTTATCCCGCCATACCTTTCCGTCTGCGGTTTTTATCGCAAGGTCTGGCCGGGCCTGACCGAGAAGGTCGTCTTTGAAAACAACTACCCGTGCGATAGTATAAATACCTCTGTCCTTAAGGTTTTGCACGAGGCCTTTCATGTCTTTCACCGTTATGACCTTCTGGGCACCGATCTGCGAGGCCATAGGTATCGAGCTTCTATAAGGGATAATGCCCCTGTCGCCTTTGACATCTATTACCAGGGAATTCAGTTCGGTCTCGTCGATGAGCTTCAAGGCGGATTCCCTGATTTTGCGGTCTCCGATGCCGTAGACTGTCAAATATAGCGCTTTCGGCATGAAAGGTTTCAGTTTTATTTCGACGGGTGACTTTCCTTGTTGCGAAGCGATCTCGATCGCGGCTCTGGTATATCCATAAGTGCGGACCGCAACTTTTTTTATCGTGGGCTTGATTTGGAATAGACCGTTTTCATCAGTCTGTGCGGTCTCGTTGCCGTCGAGTGTAACGATGGCTCCTGCCAAAGGCTTGTTCGTCGAGGCATCAACAACCAGACCACTTGATAAAACTCGTGCTTCGGCGACCCTGGCATCTCCGCCGGAATCCCTGTGAATACATTCCGCTATCAGGAATACTGCAGCCAGGATGGCAATCAGTACAACAAATACATAGTTTCTCATGCCGTTTTTTTGGACAACTAGTTTGTCAGTATCCATTCAAATGCCCTGCCCCTGTTAGCATTGGTTAATAAATAACGCGGGAGCTTCATCGCATTGTCCGAGCTGCATGCAGCGTGTGCTTCGAGGGTCAGTGTCGCGATATAGCCGGCCTGACTTGCCTTTGAGATGAGAAAATCGTCGTAAATGCCGAAAGGCCAAGCTAAAATATCTATCTTTGTGCCGAGTTCCCTCTCCAGTTTCGTTTTTGATTTATTGAGTTGCATATCTACGGCTTTTTCGTACTCTGCAGGGCTCAACCTCTTGCGCTCCGTCTTGAAGTTGGGATGCCAGTATGTATGCCCCTGCATGTCAAACAATCCGGTTTTCTGAAGTTCCTTCAACTGTTCCCATGTCATGGCGTATGAAGCATTAGATATTGCAGAGGGATAAATGAGTAGAGTCACCGGTATGCGGTATTTTTTGACCAGCGGGAACATTTCCGTGTAAACAGTTTTATGGCCATCATCGACCGTAATTACAACCGATTTGGGCGGTGGCGGTGGACCCTTGTGAAGATAATAATTGACAAGCTGCCTGAGAGGGATGACGCTGTATCCCTTGGCCTTCAGGTATTCTAGATGGGACTGGAAGACCTGTGTTGTAGTGGTCATCCCGTCTGCTGCTACAGGCCCGAACCGATGGTAAAGGAGTATCGGCACCTTCACAGGCGAGGTGTTTTGATCGTCCGCCGCTCTCAAGCCCTCCGGAGCAATCCACATCACGAACAACAACAATAGTGTCAGTACCTTTATTGGGCTTTTTTTGATCATCTGTATTTGTCACCCTTACGCTGCGTAATCCGTTGTTTCCTTATTGGCCGGCTAGGCCGTCATTAATTCTATTATGCGACTTCCATGAAAGATGCGTTGTGATATTGATCACAGTGAGGAAGTATCGCGGCAGATGACCGGGTCCGGCCAGGGCGTGGATATCTTATACGTTATCACGGGATTTTGATTTTGCTGAGTTTCTAAAAGTTCAAGAGCGGGGCGAACGGTAATGACGCTCCACGTAGCGACTGTGGTTAGCAGTGGCTTCGGCGAGATTGCCGTAAAAACAGAGCTAAAATTTGACATGAGGAAAAAGAATTTTGGATCGAAAAATGATGCCAGAGGTTTCCAATTGATGTACATGCCGTCGCTTCCCCATGTGGGAATGAATGCAACCAGGCTCTTGGCGAAAGTTGACCCGTCCGCACATTTTGCTGCTACCGGTAAGATCGACTCTGCGTGTCTTCTTCCTGTTGATATCAGTGCATGTTTCACAACTACATATGCTTGCTGAACCAGATCAACAGGTTTATCTGGAGTAATGCTGGCAATAGGTGCGATCAATTTCTCGGAGATAGGGTGGAGTGCGTTGGGTGTGAAGAGTGCCTGATCGTCCGTGTCTGGTTTCTGCATCAACAGGAATGCGTTATTTATAGGGCTATATTCCCGGATCGTCCAGATGTCGCCGATAAATACGCCAGCCGACAAAAATAAGATCAGTAACGTTAATACCGGATACAGGGATGGCATGATTTCAGCCTTTCCGATTTGCGTTAACCTGGGTCTTCCCGAAGATTGTCTGATCATGTTTTTCTCCTTGCGGCGGGGTTGGGGACTTCCTTGATTAAATCTACCATATAGCATAAGGCGAATCGGTGACATCGATCACAAGCTTAGCCTGCAAACCGAGGTATCACAGTCATTGGTTATGGCATGCTGAGCATATAGAGAAATCGGATGCTTGAACGGTTGGTTGTCAATGACTTCATCGCCAACGGACACATAAAGAAATTGCGAGAGAAAATGGCGGCGGTCGGGGTATCCATTTTGTTGCTGGGTCAGGCACAGATTCGAGGCGTTCCAGATGCCGTGCAATAGCCCTGTCTGGTCGTTTATAATAAGCTCATGTAATTTATGTTTAATGAGAGGGACACACTATGGAATCCAGATTGAAGGTCATTTTGCTTGAGCATACCCCTAATCCGGAAGCAGTTGTGGCAATGGCTGCAAAGCTTTGTTACAGCCCGTCTGATATCGAATCCCTGAAAGGAAAGACAGCGGCGAGTGATCAGAAGAAATTCGTCGAAAAGCTGATGGATATCGGTCATATGTCGCCGATAGAGCACGTATCGTTCACATTCGCAGTCGAAGGCATCTCCAGAGCATGCTCTCATCAACTGGTCAGGCACCGACTCGCATCGTATTCACAGCAGAGCCAAAGGTATGTTAGCGAAGTGGACGGCTTCGATTTCCTTATTCCTCCGTCCATCAAGAAAGACCGCGAGTTAGCCCGTTATTTCGAGAATTTTATGGACCAGGCACAGGAAGCATATAATCATGTTGTCAATAGATTGAATGAGAAGGGACTGAAAGGCGAAGCGGCCAACCAGGACGCGCGATTCATTCTCCCTAATGCGTGTGAAACTAAGATTATCATAACGATGAACGCACGTGAGTTGCTCCATTTCTTCGCCCAGAGGTGTTGCAACAGAGCTCAGTGGGAGATTCGTGCAATGGCGATTGAGATGCTCAGGCTAGTAATCAGAATCGCCCCTACGATATTCAGGCATGCGGGGCCTGGTTGCCTGAAGGGCAGGTGCCCAGAGGGCGCTTATACCTGTGGTGAGATGAAGGGAGTCAGGGAGTTTTTTAAGAAAATATAAGTTTTCACTTCTGTAATAAGCGGAATCGAAGCTCCATCGGACCTGTGCCGGTAGACCCCTATGTTGCTCTAAGCCTGAAGCACTCGAGCCCGTGCAAAAGAATTCCGGACTCTCACAAGCGTTACCTTTTCACAGGGCTTTATGCAGGAAAGCGTTAAAACCGATGAACAAAGGGATAGTATTGCCTTTTCCTGTTGATGAACTAACTTGACGAATAGTTGAAAGACATATCAATCAAGTGCGGAGATATTAATTGTTCGGACGTTTTGTAAACTGATCCGGGGCACCAAGGTGCACTCTGTCAAAAGCTTGTACTGGAGAAATGCGAAAAAGTGAAAATGCCTGTAGAAGATTTGGCAGCTATAATACTGGCCGCCGGTTATTCATCCCGAATGGCAGACTTCAAGCCTCTGTTGTCCTTGGGCGATTCTACAGTTATTGAAACTGTAATTCGTACTTTCCGACAGGCCGGCGTAAGCGATATAACGGTTGTTATCGGTCATCGGGCTGATGAACTCAAACCGGCGCTCAACCGTTCTCATGTCGGATGGATATACAATGAAAGATATGGCGAAGGGATGTACTCTTCCGTCGTCTCGGGGTTGCAGGCATTGAAGCCGGCAGTGAAAGGCGTTTTCCTGCTGCCGGCCGATATCCCTCTGGTTAAGAGCCTGACTATAAAAAAAATCACGCTGGCCTATCGTTGATCCGCAGCACACATATTCTATCCCACTTACCTGAAGCAACGCGGGCATCCTCCACTAATTCCATCGGATCTCTTCCCTGAAATACTGACTTGGAACGGTCCCGGCGGACTGAAATCATTTCTGGCGCGGCATGAGGCGCAGGCATGCGAAGTCGAGGTGCAAGATAAAGGGATTCTGCTAGACATCGACACGCCTCAGGACTATTCGGAAATTTGCCGTGTCTATGAGCAGCACGATGAATGAACGTGATGAAATGTTATAGCTACAATAGAGAGCCTTTGAGCGGTATGGCTAGATCGGATATGGGCAAGACTGTGATGCAGAAAAGGGAGTTGCGATTTCAGAGAAAGAAAGTCTTGGTGGATACTGTCGGTCCGAGGCCGAAGCAGACGTTACCTGGGAAACACAAGTTTCCCTTGCCTGAGATGATCTGCAGGCAGAGACGTAGAAACATGCTCAGGCGGGCCAGGAAGATTAATTGTGAAAGCTTCATCAGATGTCGATTCTGGCTTTCAGTGGGATTAAAAAAATAACATCGGAATGAAAGCGGACCGGGGCTTCTTGTAAGGACTGTGAATCTGAGTGGCAATCTTGCACCACCTTGCGACCATTACTAGTATGTATAATTGTGTAATTTAGTCAGCTTAAAGTTTTCCTTTTGTCGAAGGGAGAACTTTAGCGTTTTTGTCGATCGTCACTGCGTCCCGCAGTGCGCGCCCGAATGCTTTAAAGACGGCTTCTATGATGTGGTGAAGGTCGCGGCCGTACTCAAGGTTCACATGCAGTGTGATCATTGAATGGTTGGTTAGCGCCCTAAAAAAATCCTCAAAGAGAGATATTTCAAGGTCTTTCAGCGTCCCTTTGGGAGGCTTCACATTATAGACCAGGTAAGGCCTTCCGCTGATATCGAGGACGACTGTTGCAAGGCTCTCGTCCATAGGTATGGTAGATTGTCCGTAGCGCCTTATTCCCATCTTATCGCCAAGTGCTTTTTTGAGTGCCTCACCTAGCGTGATGCCTATATCTTCCATAAGGTGGTGATAATCGATTTCGATATCGCCTTTTGCGTTTATCTTTAAGTCCATCATGCCGTGGAATGCAAAAAGGTTAAGCATGTGGTCCAGAAAAGGGATCGAGGTGTTGATGTCATATGAACCCTTGCCATCCAGCTTTATCTGAAGAGAGACCTCAGTCTCTTTAGTCTTCCTTTGAACCTTTGCGATTCTCATTGTTCCTCCTCTGCTTGGTCCTATGTGTACACTATTTATTTAAAACTTTTTTAAGGGCATTGATAAAGATCATATTTTCATCTCGACTGCCAACGGTCACACGCATTGTTAACCCTATCACCCTGTCCATGTTTTTTATGAGTACACCTTGTTTCAGAAGTCCCCGGAATACTTTTTCAGGGTCGGCAACTTTAAAAAGTATGAAGTTTGCCTCGGACGGGTAGGGCGTCACTCCCTCAAGTGATGCAAGCTCGTCGAATAACCATTTTCTGGCGTTCGCGATCGCCTTGACTCGAACGTCTACGAACTTTTTATTCCTGACACCTTCGAGAGCCGCCGCCTGCGACAGGGCATTAAGATTATAGGGCAGCCTAACCTTATTGACCTCTTTTATCAGCGTACTGTCAGCGATCATATAACCTACGCGTAGCGCAGCGAAACCTATTTTACTCATGGTCCTGAGAATGACGAGGTTCTTGTAGTCCTTGAGAAACGGAAGGAAGCCTCGGCTGCTAGAAAAAGGCTGGTATGCCTCGTCCACCACGACAATGCCCTTTGATGCCTCAATGACTTTAAGTATCTTGTCGGTTGAATAACAATTCCCAGTCGGGTTATTTGGAGAGCTGAGAAATACGAGTTTTGGCTTATCCTTTTTTACAGATGAAAGCATTCTATCTATATCCAGATCGAATGTATTGTCGAGAGGAACGGCAACAGGCTTCTCACCAAGGGCCTGTGCGATAATGCCATACATAACAAAGGTTGGCACCGGAAAAAGCACCGGGCCGCCCAGGGTCGTGATGAGATAATAAATCAATTCGTCCGAGCCGTTGCCGAACAGGAGATTTCTGTCAGTGACCTTGAGTGTTTTTGCAAGTGCCTTTTTCAATTCTGTTGCTTCGGGGTCTGGGTAACGGTTTAAGTGACAAAGTACATCTTTTTTTGAAAAAATCTTCTCCGGTGGGAGCGGCGAGTAAGGACTTTCATTGGCATCGAGTTTCACCTTGCACGGAATTGCTTTTGCCTCATACGCCTTGAGAGCGCGGACATTGGAACGCACGAGTCCGGATGGGTCGCCTTTTTTCATCATTGATTATAATATATCTACCACAAACCATTGTCAATGCTTCGATTGTGGGGTATAATGGGTGCAATGAACATTCAAAACCTTCGACAGATCGGCGGCCGGCTCTTTTCGGAATTGGGAACTACGCGTCTTCGTCCATTTACTTCCGAGGCCATTGGCAAAGGCGCTGGAGGCGACAAGACATACGGTATCGACAAGACCTCCGAGGAGATCATCATCAGCAGTCTGGAAGGACTAAGGGAGCCACTCAGCATTGTCTCAGAAGAGTACGGACTCAAGGAGGTCCTCGGAGGGGGGCCACAGGTCATTATCGACCCGATCGACGGCAGCAGAAACGCCGTCAGCGGGGTCCCCTTATATTGTACGTCGATAGCGGTATGCGACGGAGAGACCTTCGGAGATCTTATGCTGGCATATGTTATAAATCTTCTTACCGGAGACGAATTTTGGGCAGAGAAAGGTGGGGGCGCTTTTTTTAACGGCAACCGCATTTATAGCCAGGACGACGACCTGTTTTATCTTATCGCCTATGAAGCACAGGTGCCCGGAAGAGATGTCCCTAAATTAATTAAACTTCTTGCCGGGGCGAGCAGGACGCGATGTTTTGGCTCCACTGCACTTGACCTCGCACTTGTCGCCTACGGTGCGGTAAGTCTATTCGTAACTCCTTCGCCATCAAGGAGTTTCGACTTTGCGGCTGGGTATCTGCTGGTGAAGGAGGCAGGTGGGATTATCACCGATACAAACGGCATGAGTCTCGATGACGTTGTTGCCGGGCTGAAGACTCGGACCCCCATTTTGGCAGCAGGCAACCGGGGACTCCATACCGCCGCCCTGAATTTATTAAGACATGACTGACAGCATCACATCGCGCTTTCTCCTGTCGGCGCAAAAAAACAGCAGTTTCATCGCCTTTCGCTATTTCGACGCATCATGGAAGACCATTACATATGGAGAATTCCTTTCAAGTTCAACGTTCCTCTCTGCACTTATCCGTCAAGCTGGCTCCGGCAAAGGAGACAAGATTTCTGTCGTATCCGAGAACCGGCCACTGTGGTGTGCCGCATACATGGCCATTCTCTTATGCAGCTGTACAGCAGTTCCCGTTGATATGCAGCTCGGTCCGCAGGAAATAAGGAACATTCTTTTGGATGCCGATGTAAAGCTCGTTTTTTATAGCTCCAAGACAGGCCCCACAGTTTTAAAAGCGATTGAAGGCAGTTCGATTAAAGGCGTCGATTTCGATACGCTGACGATATCTCAGTCTGGCAATGCAACATATCAAGCCGCCTCTGATGCTGCCCCCGATGATATCGCATCGATCATCTACACCTCAGGAACTACCGGCAATCCCAAAGGCGTTATGCTGACGCACAGTAATTTTTGCTCCGACGCTGACGCAGTCATCCAGTCAGGACTGGTATCGGCGGATGACACTGTCTTGTCGATCCTGCCCATGCACCACACTTATCCTTTCATGTGTACATTCATAGTGCCGGTTATTCTCGGTGCCACGGTCACCTTCGGTCCTGGTCTCAAAGCAGCAGAACTCGTATCCGCGATAAGAGACGGAGGAGTTACCGTTATAGTCGGCGTGCCGCGACTCTTCGAGATGATACGGAACGGAATCATTGCAAAGATGAAGGATAAAGGCTTGGCTTTCACGCTCCTGGTGAGACTAATGAGGTGGTGTGGCACTGTGAGGCGCAGCGCCGACATAAATTTTGGGAAAATGATATTCCGGACTGTTCACAAGAATTTCGTGAGGGTTAGATTCTTTGCCTCCGGGGGCGCACGTCTGGATCCGGCGGTAATGGAGGATCTTGAAGCGCTAGGATTTACAGTACTGGAGGGGTATGGCCTGACTGAAACTTCCCCGGTCATCACCTTCAATCCCATTGCGAGACGAGTACCTGGTTCCGCTGGCGTGGCTCTGCCGGGTGCCGAACTTAAAGTCTCAGGCGGCGAAATTATGGTAAAGGGACCAATGGTAATGGCAGGTTATTACAAAAACATCAAGGCGACTGAAGAGGTACTGAGGGAAGGATGGTTCTATACCGGCGACCTTGGACATATCGATAAGGATGGATACCTATTCATTACGGGACGCAAAAAAGAAGTGATCGTATTGAGTTCAGGAAAGAATATTTATCCTGAGGACGTCGAAAAGGAATACCTTCACATCTCCCTTATCAAGGAGATCGCCATTACCGGAATTGAGAAGAACGGAGCAGTCGAATCAATTCAGGCGATCATTGTCCCCGATCTCGACTATGCCCGGCAACACAATATAGGCAATATCTCCGAGACATTGAAGTGGGAATTAAACGAGGTGACATCGCGGCTACCTGAATATATAAGGATAAGGGGATTCATGCTATATTCCGATCCACTTCCGCGCACGCCTTTGAGCAAACTGCGCAGGTTCATGCTCAAGGACATTATTGCCGGCGCCGCATCGTCTGCAAAGGAAGATCGAACAGCGGACGCAGCACTTTTGGAGGATAAAATAGGGAGGAAGGTTGTGGGTTGCATCAACTCTGTCCTGAGCGAAAAAGTGCCTGTCCGGTCCGAAGACAATCTTGAACTCGATCTTGGATTCGATTCTCTGAAGAGGATAGAGTTCATTTCATCTATCGAAGATGCCTTTTCGGTCAGCCTTCCCGAGACGTTTACCTACGATGTCCAGACCGTCGGCGATGTGGTGTTACGGATAAGGCAATACATCGGGAAGAATGTCAGCGAGCGGGCGAGCGGCTTTACATGGAAGGAAATACTCGAAAAACAACCTTCCGAAGAAGACCGCAAGAAGGCTGGCTTTTATCACGGCCGCGTAGAAAAATGGATAGTGTATTTGTTGTTAATTATACTTAAGATATTTTTCAGGATCTTTTTCCGCATGACGATTGCAGGTGGGGAAAATATCCCCAGAAACGGACCCTATATTCTGGCCGTGAACCATGCAAGCTATCTCGACGGTTTCGTAGTGGGAAGCGCAGTACCTTATGCGACTTTCGAGAATCTTTATTTCCTGGGCATCAGTACATTCTTTGCTGGAAGCATCAAGCAGGTCTTCGCTCGGATTAGCCATGTAATACCGATCGACGCTGAAGCATATTTGAACAGCGCCCTTCAGATGTCATCTTATGTGATCGGAAGAGGCAAGTCTATATGCATCTTTCCGGAAGGGGGACGAGCCTTCAGTAACGATGTGTTGCCTTTCAAAAAAGGGGTAGGGATTCTAGCAATCGAGAAGAACATCCCGGTAATCCCGGTCTATATTAAAGGCTCTTCGAGGGCACTGCCCCGCGGAGCTGCTTTTATCAAACCGGCGAAGATCAGGGTCATTTTTGGCAAGCCCTTTCGGGTCAGCGATATTGAAAAGAAGAAAGAGCATTCATCTGCTGATGCCTATCAGCTATTTGCTGACCAACTCAGAGAGCGAGTAGTCGCGCTATCAAAATAGATAAAACTCCCCTGTATATGGTAGTTTAACTAAAAGGATTATAAAGGAGTTTGTATGGCTGGAGTTAAGTATAAAGAATACAGTCCGGAAGAGGACCGAATTTATAATGAGTCGATATCAAAGATCAGGGAAGGGATGAAAAATGGAATCCCGTTTGAAGAGGCCTGCCAGACCATAGAGGTTGCGGACGATGAGTTGAAGAGGTTCATTCTTGACGACGCCTTGAAAATCATGATAGCCGAACTGCACTATGGTAAAAGGATGAACCTCGAAGAGGTAGCACGCACGCTGAATGTACCAATGGGCAAAGTGAGCGTCGCAAGTCTGGAAATGCTGGAGGATGCGGGGATTGCTGCGGCTGAACTGAGCCGTAAGAATAATCCGAAGCCGAACGGGCCAGGAGGGAACGCATAAGGTGGACATGCGCGATAAAAAAATACGGATCTATTCGTTAAGCACTTGTGCAGCATGCAATAAGGTTAAGAAATTCCTCGACGAGCATAAAATCTCCTACGAAACCATAGTGGTCGATCAACTCGACAGCGGAGAGCAGTGGCTGGCATCAAAGGAACTGAAGAAGTACAATCCTTCAGGTTCGTATCCGACCGTCATCATCGAGGAAGTAGTCAACGGATTTGACGAACCCAAGCTGAAGCAGGTGCTCGGGCTGGAATGACGCCGGATCGCTTATCCGAGGTTCTTTCAAAGTATGCTGCATCGAGAGGGCAGCAACTCAACCGTGACAAGGACTCCATTCTTGATATCCTGACAGGCCTACTCAGAAACGAAGAGAGATATGGTTATCGGTCCTGTCCCTGCCGACTTGCCTCAGGGGTGAGGGAACGGGATGCCGATATCGTCTGTCCATGCGCCTATAAAGATCAGGATGTTCAGGAATATGGTAGCTGTTTCTGCGCGCTTTATGTATCGAAAGAGTGGAATGAGGGAATGATGGAACACCGTGTAGTGCCTGAGCGCAGGCCGCCGGAAAAACAGGTCTGACAAGGGAGGTAATTTTCGTATGAATGAAGAGTACTTAAATTTGAGCGGCATAAAGAACGAGCCTTTCGTAATCGAGCATATACTTTGGGACGTGGAGCCGAAGGATATAATGGAGGCTAAGTTCAAAAAGACGGAGCAGGGCATCGGTAAAAGAGACGATATCAAAGGCTATATTTTTTATATTGAATCAATGGGCAAAGAGCCTATTCTTTTTCTAATGCGGCATACTGCTTCGGAGTTTGGAGAGACTATGGCGCAGATTGACGATATCCCGAAAGAACTGCTGAGCGAGGCTATTGAGGAGAACAAGGACAAGCATTATTTTGGTATGTATCCGATCAGTAAAGATGTGAAAAACTGGCTTAAGAAAGAGTTGGGAGCCAAATAAAGTTATGCTTGATGGGGGCGTTAAATGCAATGCCCCCAGGTTTATCTACATGTTTGTATAGCCCACAATTTCCGACTGACCACACAGCCGTTTCACCAGCACATACAGAATCCTTGTTATCAGTGCTTGCAGCTAAGTAGAGGGTAGAGGTGAAAAGTCAGCAGATCACAATCATTACAGGGCAACACCGGGAAAACCTCGACTTCCGAGCGGTGAGTACGTCAAATAATTGCTTTCCGTATATGACCTGTCTGCGTGCTTTTTTTTAATTCTGCTATCGTTGTTTCTGGTTTGTAAGGATCTGAAGTCGCTGATTGGGAAGCTTGGTTCTTTATCCTCCAGAACCACCGGGGGTTAAACATGTGAGCAGTCAACTTACTCGTCCGGGTTGGTCATGATCCAGAACTTCATCGGGGTCATTGTTGACATTAGGCGCGCAGCGACAGTCGGAAACAGGTTCATGTTCGTGTGCGGCAAAAATAGCGCTGATACGTATTCGTCCATGAACATTCTTGAAACCGACAGTTCCACGTAAGTCATCATGGACGCTATTTCGTCAGCCTCTCTTTTCAGTTCTTCTGACATTAGGCATAGGTATGCACCTGTAATGGACGTATTCCCCATGAAGGTATATCTCTCCTCCGGTATATCGGGAATCATGCCGAGCAGAATCGCTTTCTCGATGTTGAGATAGTTTCCGAAGCCCCCCGCGACATAGACTTTCTCTATCGCCTCCATTGTGAGGCCTGCCTCTGTGATTAGCGTCGCTATCCCAGAATATACGGCGGCCTTTGCCCTAAGGAGATTTTCAATATCGACTTCGGTAAGTATTATGTCCTTTTTCAGTTTCTTGTCGCTGTGCATAACATATTCCAGACCGTCATCGCCGCGTCTTATGCGGTACGACTTGCCTTCGAGGAATTTACCTTTTTGGTCGATAATGCCTGCAAGAAGCATTTCGGATACAGCATCGATCATGCCAGAGCCGCAAATGCCAAGAGGACTTCCGCCGCCGATGACCCGGATGGAAGGTTCGAGGGTTGAGGGGTCTATCACAACAGATTCTATCGCTCCGGGCGTGGCTCTCATGCCGCATCTGATGCCGCTGCCTTCAAAACATGGGCCGGCAGAGCAGGCGGCGGTCATGATCCACTCATTATTACCTATTGCTATCTCTCCGTTGGTGCCGATGTCCATGAAGAGTGCAAGATCTTTGTTCCGTGTCATTTTGGATGCAAGCACGCCGGCAACTATGTCGCCGCCCACGTAACTGGCTATGCAGGGAACGGTGTAGACGCGGCCCTGTTCATTCATCGATAGCCCTGCAGTCGAAGCCCTCCATAAGGGAAAATTGTTCAGTTCAGGGATATATGGCTCCTCGCGAATTGATCCCGGATCGAGGCCCCAGAATATATGGTCCATAGTAGTGTTTCCGGCGATAGATGCCGCATTTATCATGTTGGGATCGATTGCGTGTTTTTCGATCATCGAATTGATAATGGTGTTGATATCGGTGACGACGGCTTCCCTCAATTTATCCAAGCCTCCACCCTCGGTAGCATGGACAATCCTCGTGATAACATCATCTCCGAACTTGATTTGGGAATTGTAGGTGGAACCTATATCGATCACCTCGCCTGTCTTTAGGTCGGCAAGATAGACGACCACAGTCGTTGTGCCGATGTCGATTGCCAGGCCGTAATGCGTCTCTGCATTTGCACTCGAATAGATAGAGATCGCTTCCCGGCCGTCATCCCTGTCTTCTATGTAGGCGAGTTCCACGTTCCAGTTCGCTTCCCTAAGGATTTTTCCCATTGAGGTTACAAAGCCATGACGGAACCCCATCAAATCTAGCCCTCGTTCAGCAAGAGCCCTCCTCAATCTTTCGAGGTCGCTGATGTTGTCTGTTATAGTCGGAGGGTGGAGTTCAAGCGAGATCGTCTTGACAAAGGGGTTGAGCTCGACGTCGTATGATTTAAGGTAGCTTACCAGGTTTTTTGTCTTCGAGACTGCGATCTTGTCACCAATAACCAGGCGTGACTCCTTGGGTATTGAGATAAGCATATCGCTGAGCGGAAATGTCTGGCAGGCTAGTACGAGTCCAGATTTTTTTTCCTCGGAAGTGAGATTTCCGTAAGTGTCAGCCTCAAAATTGCCTTCGAGGATCTGGACCTTGCACTTGCCGCACGTTCCCTTGCCGCCGCACGACGCGACCAGATAGATACCCGCCCCTTTGAGAGCGATGAAGATGCTTTCGTCTTTACGAAGGGGGATGATTTCGTTGGATGTTAGGCGTATTTCCATATCGCAGATAAGACTGGAGCGCTCTCCTTAGTACGAATTAGCGAATTGCCGCATACGGACTATTTTACCATACATTTCGGCCTGCCGGATGTTCAGTGCATACCCGGCCTCTTCGCATGCAGTGAAAACGAGTTTGTAACATGCGTTTCTGCGTATGTGTCCATGGCCTGATCTGTGCTAAAATTATACACATTACTTAAATCAAGGAGCGATCATGCCACTGGAACAGTTGCTGCACCTCTATCGCACCCCTGCTCTTTCCAAGTATAAAAAGAATGTATTGCTCGGGCAGGTCCGACAGAGTATCAACCCCTCAATTAATGATATAGAGACTGAGTTCTGTTTCAATATAAAGATATCCGCCTCCCTCGACGAGAACGAAAGAAGAGTCCTTCGATGGCTTCTGGCCGAGACCTTCGAACCGCTGAAGTTTTCCAATTCGAGCTTCTTGGATAAGATGAAACTGGGGAAGACGGACTCCAAGCTCATAGAAGTCGGACCTCGGATGAATTTTTCGACAGCATGGTCGACTAACGCCGTTTCGATATGCCATGCCTGCGGCCTTGCAAAAATATCGCGCATTGAACGCTCCAGGCGCTATCTCCTTACCGGTGTTGCAAAAGCATTTTCCAACAACGATTCTGCAAAGGCGTTTCTTGATCTTGTTCATGACCGGATGACGGAATGTGCTTATTCGGAACCCCTGGTAAGTTTCGATACCGGTATCGTGCCGGATCCGCCGAGAGTGGTGCCTCTTATCGAAGAGGGAAAGGCAGCCCTTGTTGAGATCAACCGGTTGATGGGGCTTGGCCTCGACGACTGGGACATAGATTACTACTACAACCTGTTCGCAAATGATATCAAGCGGAACCCGACGAACGTAGAATGCTTCGATCTCAGCCAGTCCAACAGCGAGCATTCACGTCATTGGTTCTTTGGTGGTCGACTCGTCATTGACGGCGTCGAAGCTCCGAAAACTCTTATGCAGATTGTTAAAGAGCCATACAAGCGTAACCCGAACAACAGCGTGATCGCCTTCAAGGATAATTCGAGCGCGATCAGGGGATTTCCGATAACCACGCTTGTTCCCGCAAAGACAGGTTTTCCATCTGCTATGCGCGAGCGGAACGAAACTGACCACATCATCTTTACGGCTGAGACACACAACTTCCCGTCCGGTGTTGCACCGTTCCCTGGGGCTGAAACCGGGACAGGTGGCCGCATCCGTGACGTGCATGCTACAGGCCGTGGAAGTCATGTCGTCGCCGGTACGGCGGCTTACTGCGTAGGCAATCTTCGGATTCATGGTTATGAGCTCCCTTGGGAAAAAAAAGATTACAATTACCCGACAAATCTAGCTGCGCCCCTTCAGATCGAAATCGATGCGAGCAACGGCGCCTCGGATTACGGAAATAAGTTTGGCGAACCTCTTATACAGGGATTTACGCGTTCCTTTGGCCTTACCTTGCCTGACGGTGAGCGGCGAGAATGGATCAAACCGATCATGTTCACGGGCGGCGTGGGCAGGATAGACGAGCGCCATATTGAGAAACTGGAACCACAACGCGGTATGGCAGTCGTGAAGGTCGGCGGCCCCGCATATCGCATTGGCATGGGCGGAGGGGCTGCATCAAGTATGATCCAGGGAGAGAATGTTGAGGAGCTCGATTTCAATGCGGTTCAGAGGGGTGATGCCGAAATGGAGCAGAAGTTGAACCGAGTTATAAGAGCCTGCGTCGAGCTGGGTGACGACAATCCCATTACAAGCATCCACGACCAGGGAGCAGGCGGCAACTGCAACGTGGTCAAAGAGATTATATATCCTGCTGGAGCGAAGATAGATCTCCGCGCTATACAACTCGGTGACGCTACTCTGTCAGTGCTCGAGATTTGGGGTGCCGAATACCAGGAACAGGACGCACTGCTTATTTACAGAGACAAAGAGCCGCTATTCCGTGCACTTTGCGAGCGTGAGAAGGTACCCTTTGCTTTAATCGGAGATATCGTCGGCGACGGCCGCATAGTGCTGTTAGATGCCAGGGCTGAAGGCGGGATTGAAACCCCGGTGAATCTCGACCTCGGCAAGGTTCTGGGAGACATGCCGCAGAAGACCTTTGAAATTAAGCGCAAATCGCTGATATGCCGGCGCCTTGAACTACCGCAGGGACTTACCGTGCGTGAAGCGCTCGATCGGGTGCTCAGGCTGCTTTCCGTTGGCTCCAAGCGGTTCCTTACGAACAAGGTGGATCGTTCGGTTACGGGGCTTATCGCTCGGCAGCAGTGCGCCGGACCATTACAACTGACAGTAGCTGATGTGGCTGTTGTAGCTCAGAGTCATCTCGGAATTACAGGAACTGCGATAGCCATTGGCGAACAGCCAATAAAAGGGCTCATCGATCCTGCTGCCATGGCTAGAATGAGTGTAGGTGAGGCTCTGACCAACATCGTCTGGGCGCGTATCAGCAGAATAGAGGACATTCGCTGCTCTGGCAACTGGATGTGGGCGCCGAAATTGTCTGGTGAGGGGGCTTTTTTATACGACGCGGCCGTTGCCATGAGCGAGATGATGATAGAGCTCGGCATTGCTGTCGACGGCGGCAAAGACAGTCTTTCGATGGCTGCACGGGTACCCCATGCTGCAGGCGAGCATGAGGTTGTGAAGTCGCCGGGTACCCTGGTTATCTCTGTCTATGCCGGATGTCCCGATATAAATAAAGTCGTAACTCCGGACATCAAGAGGCCGGACGCGAGCAGGTTGCTCTATATCGATCTCGGTGTTGGTTTTTATCGCACCGGTGGGTCTTCGCTGGCCCAGTGCTTCGGCCAGATAGGCGATGCAACCCCCGATGTGGAGGACCCTGCGCTTCTAAAACGTGCATTCAGCGCAATGCAGGAACTCATTGATAATGGGATCATCCTGGCGGGCCACGACCGGAGCGATGGGGGGCTTATCACCACTTTGCTGGAGATGGCCTTTGCCGGTAACTGTGGACTCGATGTCAATCTTCCGTCGAGACCGGGCATGGATGCTATTTCGAT
This sequence comes from uncultured Nitrospiraceae bacterium, assembly GCA_963736105.1. Classification (GTDB taxonomy): domain Bacteria; phylum Nitrospirota; class Thermodesulfovibrionia; order Thermodesulfovibrionales; family Dissulfurispiraceae; genus Fen-1308. Next base: position 1,000,549 of record CAVTNL010000002.1, read on the forward strand.
ACTCTTTGCCGAGGAGCTCGGCCTTGTTGCTGAGTATTCTGATATTGATGAAGGAGAGATCTTTAGGGTGTTCAGGGAGTTCAACGTTCCAGTAGCCACAATAGGCATTACTACAATAGAAAAGAGAATCGTTATAAAGAGCCAATGGGAGACGGTGTTGGATGAAGATATGCGAGTGCTCCGCGCACTCTGGGAAGAGACGAGCCACCACCTGGATCTTCTCCAGGCTAATCCTGACTGTGTCGCACAGGAGAAGAAAGCCATCTATGACCGGCCGGGGCCTGCATACAAAGTCACTTTTGATGTTGCACCGACGCCCGACATGGTTTTGAAGCTCGATCCGAAACCGCTGGTCGCGGTCATCCGGGAAGAGGGCAGCAACAGCGACCGGGAGATGGCAGCGGCGTTCTACAGTGCCGGCTTTGATCCATACGATGTGACGATGTCAGATCTTCTGGCCGGAAGGATAACACTCGACAGGTTTAAAGGAGTCGCTATGGTAGGTGGCTTCAGTTATGCTGACGTCATGGATTCAGCCAAAGGATGGGCCGGCACTATCCGCTTTAACAGGGATCTAGCCGAGCAGTTTGAAGCCTTCCACCTGCGTCCTGATTCTTTCAGCCTCGGTATCTGTAACGGCTGTCAACTTATGGCACTTCTTGGATGGGTGCCGTGGCGCGGTATTGCCGACGAGGCGCAGCCGCGTTTTATTCATAATCTGTCCGGTCGCTTCGAGTCGCGGTTCGCCACAGTGCGGATCGATAGAAGCCCTGCTATCATGTTAAAGGGAATGGAAGGTTCGGTGCTTGGAGTGTGGGTATCCCATGGAGAGGGACATGCCTATTTCCCGGATAGGACTATCCTCGATGATGTGATGGCAAAGGGTCTGGCGCCGATTCGTTTCGTCGATGATCTGGGTACGGCCACCGAGGTTTATCCATTTAACCCAAACGGTTCGCCTCAGGGCGTAGCGGCGCTATGCTCTCCTGACGGCCGCCATTTTGCGATCATGCCCCATCCCGAGCGCACGTGCCGTAAGTGGAATTGGGGATGGATGCCGGAAGAGATGCGCAAGGCATTGCCGGTTTCACCATGGCTGAAGATGTTCCAGAATGCCAGGAAGTGGTGTGACGAGCAGGAATAAAAAGTGTCTGTTAGCGAAATGGTCAAAGGAAAATATTTTCGGCTCGCATTGGGGGTGTAATAACCTGGTGAATCCACCCTCCGATAGCTCAGGATGATTTTATGGCTGCTGGTGAGCTTGTCGGACCATGCTCCGATCAAGTTGGATCTGATGTGTATCTATATTTGCTTTCTGCCGTATATCAAATTTGGAGGTAGTCAATATGCCGTACCTATTCGCTCATGGCACTCTTCGCAATGGCGGCCGTAACAACAACCTTGTATCCAGCGCTATTTTATTGGGACAGGCAGAGACCGAACATAATTATGCCCTTTATCTTATTAAAGACAAACCAGTTGTCACCAAGCTACCGGAGACCAGGATAAAGGGGGAAGTTTATGCCGTATCGGATGATGTGCTGACATTGGTTGACCGGTTTGAAGGACATCCGCGCATCAACAAAAGAGATCTTGTACCTGTTAAACTTGAAGATGGCAATACAGTAGAAGTGTGGCTTTACTTTCATATCCTGCCACTGCGTGAATCTATTCTAGTCAAGTCAGGGGATTATCTCCGTTTGAATCAATGAGTGGAACGTTCATTGCTGCCTGTACGGAATTCTGCAATACTCTATTCCATTTTTAGGCTTGATGCCCGTCTTGGATAAGAACATCGCGAGCGAATTCATGGAAAGATCGATGTTAGATGTTGGCCCCAGAAAGATGTGTTCCAGAGGTATCGGCCTGTCCTTCTCGGTCATAAACGAGAATTCCATGTATGGGACTAGCATCGATGTGCCCTCCCGAAACAGGACGGGTGAGGTAACGTAGTCGGTCAGCACCGGAGAGACTATACGCCATTCATCCTCTTCTCTGAAAGACGGATGCTTTAGTATAGCCGCTATGCGAAGCAGATCGCTTTCTATATTCTCGAAAACCGAATGATAAGATCGTGAAGAGTGCTGCGACTGATCGCCGATGTATTCGGAACCAAGCGCCTCCACGGAATCGACGACCTGTTTGATCAGACTGTTCTGCTCCGCGGGTTCATATATGCACCTGCCTACTTGGAAAGATTGGCGTTGAGCGCATTTCAACAGATGGCCAGGATCGAATCCGATGCTCACGCCCTTGCCCAGCGAACTGTATCCACGCCATTGGCTGAGCAGATTGCCGTTCGATCTGAACGAAGCCGCAAAAAGCATATGGCCGTTGGTGAAACGATGAGATACCCAGTCGAGAAACTGGTTAAGCAGGTTGGAATTAGAGTGGCCTCCCACGATCCGTTTGTTTATCTCCGAGCCTATCAGGTCAGCGGTATGTCGCATTTCCGCCGAATCATTCATATACCTGATATCGCTGGCCCACAGGGATCCACTCTTGACTATACCGAGCAGTCCGGTAAATGTTGTGTAGTGGTATAGCGTCTCCTGCGGAATGTCTGAATAAAGCTTCTCCGTGATATATCTGATCATATAATTACAGCAATCCTTCCGCTTTGAGCCTGTTGATTATTCCGGTTGATGAATTGTAGCGATCCATCGTATAAATGTGCATACCCTGCATGCCCGCTCTCAGCACTTCTCGCATTGACAAACGCCGAAATCTATCCCGAACGTGTTCAGAGATTTTTCCATGTCAAGGCGCACTCCTTCAGTTATGGAAGCCTCTCAAATGCCAGAGAGTTTCTCTATTATCTTGATGCTGTATGTTGGCATTATGCTTGGCAGAATAGGGATGTTTATGCCTGCTGCCTTGCCGCGCCTAACGAAGTCGAAGAAATATTGGTTATCGTAGAAATCGTTGGTTATGATGTATTCCACCCCTTGGTCTGCTTGCTAGCAGGATACCCCGCCTATTTCCACATATCCGTCAATTTAATATGCCTTCTGCTTTAGATCTGATAGGTCTGAATGCTATTTTCCGAAGACCTTTTTGAGAAGATCGGTCACCTGCGCCGCAGGGTTAGTCCTGATCTTCTGCTCTTCTTGTCCCACCATATAGAAGAGACCGTCCAGGGCCTTGTTCGTCACGTAATCGTCGAGGTTGATGTCCTCCTTTTTCATAAACGGTACATTGTCGTACTGGGCGGTCATCTTCTTATAGGATTGGGCGACTCCGACCTTGTCCATGCTTTCGGTGACGGTAGGCTTGAATTCCTTGAACAATGTTGCACTTGTTTTTTCCTTGAAGTAGTCCGTTGCCGCCGTGTTGCTGCCCCTGAGTATCTTTTGTGCATCGTCGAAGGTCATATGCTTGATCGCATCAGCGAAGATCGACACCGCTTTGGGCGCAGCCTTTTCTGCTGCTCGGTTCATGCTCAGGACGAAATCGTCTACTTCCTTTTTGTAGCCTGCGGAACTGAGAAGGTCACCAGCCTTCCTGATCTTGTCGGGCAACAATATCTTTATGGCATTGTTGCCGAAATATCCGTTGACTTGGGAGATCTCCTTTACTGCATTCTTCGTCCCTATGTCAAGGGCCTGTTGTAGGCCTGAGGCCGTTGTTTTGTCATCAGGCGCATTTTGCGATGACTTCTGTGACGGTTGCTCGACGGACTTAATGACATTGTCAAACATCCCGGCTGAAGCCTGCCATGAAAACAGAAGAAGAGCTATAACCGCAAGGACGCATTTTCTCATATCAACATTCTCCTTGATCAATAGTTTTACTGTGATAACGCTAATTCTATTCTATCCTTCTTCGTGCCACGGTTCAACACACAAGTTATAAGTCAAAAGAGTATCGCCAAGGAAAGGGAATAAGTTCAGCCAGAATACCGCCCATTAGACGAGGCAACGTCCCGGTAATATGCTGGCTGTAGTCGTTTCGTCCTGAATAGAGCTCTTGCGCTACAGTAAAGAACTACTCGACAATGAACAACGCTGTCTGTCCTACATCAAGATTGCAAACCTGTTACAAAAATGGGAGTGAGAACTACGTTTTCGAGCAGCGCTGAGAACTCAACGCCAGGAAGCATTGAATCAAGTGATCGCTTCGCTGAAGCCAGCTCCAAATGATACCTTTTGTGATGGTCGTCACGAGATATGCTAATTCAACTCGTCGACCTCTATTTTTGTATTTTAATCAGTGCTACGGTGTGGTATCATTAATGAAACCCTGGGGGGGGCGTAATGACCATAAGAGTGCAATACCACGATGGCGTCTATGACATAATTGCGGCCAATACTCTCCAACGCCTGATTGTCAACGGCAAGATAAAGAAGTTTTACCGCTATTCTGAAAAGAGATGGATTACCGTCGGCGCAGATCCCATCAGAAGCAAAACTCAGATACCTCATGGAAAAGCTGAAAGGCGTGCTCCTAAGGAGAATAAATAACACATACAGCACTAGGGCCATTAGGCACTAGCAGCCGTCTTATAAACTGGAGTTTTGAGCCTGCCGATGTTATTTCCGCTCGTACCACGCAGCATATTCAAGATCCTCTCAACCGATGCTTAACGTGAAGATTTTGATCGGGCTATGTATTACGAAACAGTCATACATATACGTATAATAAGGTAGTGATTGAAGACCTACAAGGAAAGCTACCTCTATCTGAATACCTCTTTCGGCTGCGCTGCAAAGGCGGCGCTCTCTACATTAGCATCACTGGGGATATTCACAGACGTGTAAAAGCCTATGCGAAAGGCACAAGTAGCCGCTCTATTTTAGATGCCGATGAGATTCCGCCTGAACTACGTGATCTGAGTTGTATAATTTATCGAAAAAGAAGGAAGCTTTTTTATGAATAAAACCGATATAACTCAACACAAGAAGACCGGTGATAAAGAGACAGTCGACACTGCCGTGGAGATTCTGACCGGAAGTAGCAATAAAGGGTTGCCGTCACGCATTCTTCCCTTTTTGGGTCCGGCCTTCATCGCCAGTGTTGCTTACATAGACCCTGGCAATTTCGCCACCAATATTCAAGGTGGAGCCAAGTTCGGATACACTCTCCTTTGGGTTATCGTTGCCAGCAACTTGATGGCTATGCTTGTTCAGGCTCTGTCGGCGAAGCTTGGCATTGCCACGGGATTGAACCTGGCTGAACAATGCCGCAGCCATTTTTCTCATCCTGTTGTCATTATTATGTGGGGGTTGATGGAGATTGTGGCCATGGCGACCGACCTTGCCGAGTTCCTGGGCGCGGCCGTTGGCCTCAACCTGTTGTTCAGCATTCCACTCTGGCTGGCTGGTATCATAACCGCCATTGCAACCCTTCTAATTCTGGGTCTGGAGCGTTACGGATTCCGGCCTGTTGAGGCAGTAATTGCGGTTTTGGTAGGCGTAGTAGTGGTCAGCTATCTGATTGAAACCATTTTGGACAGACCGAATTGGGGCGATGTGTTATACCATTCTGTTGTGCCACAATTTTCAGGAACAGAGAGTGTATTGATTGCTACGGGTATCGTGGGTGCAACAGTGATGCCCCATGCAATCTATCTCCATTCCGCTCTCACCCAAGGGCGCATTGTAGTTAGGGACCCAAGTCAATTAAGGCGGCTGTTCCACTATGAACTGGTGGACGTGATCGTTGCCATGGGTTTTGCAAGCTTAGTCAATATGGCGATGCTTATCATGGCTGCATCGACGTTCTTCAAGCATGGGCTGACTGAGGTCGGAACCCTCGAAACAGCGCATCTAACTTTGGAACCATTGTTGGGCAGGGCATCAAGTTGGATATTTGCCGTTTCACTTCTGGCTTCCGGCTTGTCTTCCTCTGCCGTCGGGACAATGGCAGGCCAGGTTATGATGCAGGGATTCTTACAGCGGCGAATCCCCGTATGGGTCCGACGATTAGTGACGATTATTCCATCTCTGGTCGTTATCTCGATAGGGCTGGACCCAACACGCACTCTTGTAATCAGCCAGGTAGTACTTAGCTTCGGACTGCCTTTTGCGATCATTCCCCTGATCATGTTCACCAGACGCAGAATCTTGATGGGAGTATTGGTTAACCACTCTGTCACAACTGTGTTGACCAGCATTGTAGCCGCCCTTATTTTGACTTTAAACGCGTACCTGGTTTATCAGGTATTTGCGACGGATTGATAAAATGTTCACACATCTATTAGTTCCTCTTGATGGATCGCGCATGGCGGAAGCATCACTCCCCGCCGCCGTTTACCTTGGCAAAACCTTGGGAGCACAGGTTACATTGTTCCATGTAATTGAGCGCGGTGCGAAGCAGGAAGTCCATGGGGAGCGGCATCTGACCGACCCTAAAGAGGCTAGGGGCTATCTGGATGGAGTTGCTGTTCGTTCCTTTCCATTCGAGATATCTGTAGAACGGCATGTGCACAGCGGCGAAGTTGACGATGTAGCGCGTAGCATCGTAGATCATGTAGGGGAATTAGGTTCTGACCTGATAGTCATGTGCACCCATGGGCGTGGAGGTATGCGTGGCTTTATGTTTGGCAGCATTGCCCAACAGGTGGTCAGACTCGGCCAAACACCTGTCCTGCTCATACCGCCTGCCGCGATTGGAGCCAAGATCACCACATTTTCGTGTAACCGGATACTTGTGACATTGGACGGCAACTCTGACCACGAAGAGGGGCTAAAGGTTGCATCAAGTCTGGCAAAAATCTGCAGTGCTGAGTTAAGTCTCCTTATGGCTGTCCACACATTTAACACATTATCCGGGGAGCAGGCTGCCGCGGCAAATATTCTGCCCAGTGCAACACATGCTTTGCTGGACTTGGCCGCGCAGGATGCAAAAGAATATCTTCAACGTCACATGAATACGTTGAGGGCTGATGGGGTTACGGCAACGGCCGATGTCCGTCGAGGCAATCCCGCTATAGTCATCATCAGCACCGCAGAACAAAAAGGATCTGATCTGATTGTTCTGGCGACCCATGGAAAAACTGCAATGGATGCCTTCTGGTCGGGAAGCGCCACACCTAATGTGGCCAGCCGGTCCGCCATTCCGCTGCTACTGGTACCAATACGTCACGATAAATTATAATTCTTTCTGTTATGCGAGGTTTAATAAATTGTTTGAACTAAAGGAGTTGTTTTCACAGCTTCTTTCACCATGAGGGATATTTGTGGCTATGCTTATTATTTTTGGTCTGTGTTTTTTTTGCAAAAAAGTACTGAAAATTTGGATTTACAAATATCTTCATTGCTTTATTTATGTGGCCTTTATCGGCAATCCCTTTTTTATCAGACATGATAGTCAACCACTCGGGGTTAAAACCGCGAGCATGTGTTAATTCAAGCATGCTCTAGTTGACCAGGCTCAGTGTTGTATTAACTACGTTATCGGCGAATACATAGGCACCTGGGGATGCTTGCCAGTCCCAAGCTCTGCGGCAGACAGTTAAACAGGTGTAAGGGTTAAGCCAGTGCTTTCTGCACACCCAACAGTAGGCGCTTTAAGCGAAACCGCCGGATAACATTGCCGAGGCACACATTACCCGCGGAAGCGGAGATTAAAGGAGTAATTCGATGCAACGTGTTTTAGTAGTAAGCAGTACCAGACAGCATCTCATGCCCTGCACTCCGGCTAGGGCCAGGATGTTACAGCAAAAGGCCTAAGGTATCTCCGAATTCACACATTTACCCGAATTCTACAAAAAAGAATTGACACAGCTTAACAAATATATCATAATTATTTATATAAATATAAGCAGTACTCAGTCTTGGATATGGTTCTCCGGTGTCCGTCTGAATGGCTGCTATAGCAGCAAGCCAGACTCGATGTAAACTGAATTGGTGAATATCAATCCGTTCTGGGTCGATGATATCACGCAACTGAATACAAATACCGCGGAATGTGTGAGCCGTGAAATTATTGGAGGCATGTGATGGCGTTCATTAGATTCAAACACCAGAATGGAAAATCTGATATCGTAAGAACTTTTGGATTACAGACCTGCATTGATCAGGGGATTGTAAAAGAATTCTACAGACCTTCCGAGAAACGATGGATCGATCCTTTAAAGGATCCGGTTAGAAAGAGATCTGGTGCATTTGATATAACTACACCTGATAGAAGAAGAAATAATAAGATCACATATTAAATCGGTTATTACATTTACGCAGCAAATACAGCCGTCGTCACCCGATTATGATAGTTGTTAGATGGAATGAGCATTCTTCGTGGGCATTAGTTGTTGCACATTATTGCTTATCTCGAGCACCTACCCCTGAAAATTCCTGGTTGAAAATGAATGCTCTATCGCTAAGGATGACCTATCGTGTCCTTCTTACCTACTCAGGAAAATAAGCATTTTCAGAAGGAATTGTTTATTTCCGGCTAGTCAATCCGAATTGGAAATAAAACTCGGGCGGTTCGTCCACTCACATTAGATTGTAAGACCCTTCTCAGCAAGATTAAGGAGTACAATATTGGCCATCTGTATGGAATGTATTCCATATATATGGAATGTATTCCATATATATCAATTATCACCCCGTGGTATGTGCAGTAGTTGTGCTGCGAGCCTTATTACCAACATCATCTGTATCCTTAATTACACAGTCAAACATCGTACATGTCTGCAATCCCTATGGAACAGATTCCATACTGTCATTATCTGCCAATTAAAAAAGACTTGAATATCATAATGATGCAATGTGGCAGTATTTATGCTTAGTAACATAGGAATTATGGACACTAAAACTACATATTTTGCCGCCGGAGATAGGAATTGTCAAAGCATATATTAGTGGTAGACGACGAGTATCCCACGCGATACGCTCTGGCTGCGACACTGAAGGACTGCGGGTATAGCGCTCATCTGTCAGTTGATGGAGGAGCGGCTTTAGAGACTATCAAGAAGCTAAACAGTGTCGGCAAAAAAATCGAACTTGCTATTGTCGATATACAAAAGCCGGGCGTGTCGGTGGAGTATTTCATGTCCGAATGGAAAAAAATGGGCACACCATTTCCAGTCATGATTACATCAGGTTATGCAGATAAAGCATTTCTGGTTCATCTTCTGAGCAAAGGGATTAGCGATTTCCTGGAAAAGGCTCTAAGTGCTCACGATCGGATTCTTAGGGTTGCAGTACTGATGAGCGGGAACCAAGTGGGTGGACTGTGAGTCAGGAAGACTTTATCGAGCAGCGGTCATAAAAGCTTGATCGTACGATTCCAGCGAGAATCGATGAGAGGTAGTAATAATAGAAACAATGGGTATGTCGACAGATTTACTTCAATTAGTAACCTTCACCCTTGGCGATAGCCAATATGCTGTGGATATTCATTGCATTCAGGAGGTCAACAGGATTGGGCAGATAACTCCTTTGCCGGATTCTGCCAAGTATGTGGAAGGAGTCATTAATCTCAGAGGTAAAATTATACCCATTATCAACTTGCGGCTAAAGTTCGGCCTCGAATCAAAGATCGACGCCAGCCAATCGAGAATAATTGTTGTGGAGGCGGGCAAGACTATTGGGATGATTGTGGATTCTGTTTCTGAAGTGCTGCGGATTCCGTCAGATATTATCGAAGTTCCGCCGGATGTTGCTGTCAGAGGTACATTGCGGTACCTCACAGGCATTGTAAAGTTGCCTGACAGACTTATTAGTATGCTGGATGTTGGTGAGTTGCTTGGCACTGATCACATTTCATCAGGGTCAGATCAGATCGCTCAGTCGTCGACTGAACTGGCACGTCTTGCGGGTGACCTAAAGGGTATCGCCGAGCAGTTTGAGGTATAAGGAATTATAGCCATCTAGAGATGGGTCGAAGCGCAGAAATCAATTGTCCTGGAAAGGGCACCTCATCATAAATGCTTCGGTGGTGTTGCAGCAATGAATGCAAGAAATCACAATTAACAATGGAAGCAGGAACATGCCACAGTTCTTGCTGTGGACGAAGATCAGTTTGTCTTGAATTTGTTTCATCCCTCCTGGGTGAATTTGGGCATGGCTATATTGCATGCCAAAATACCAAAGACGCAATTCAGAAGTTCCAGAGCAACGTCGTAGATGCCGTTGTGACCGACATCAACATGCCGGGCTTTTCCGGGATCGAATTTCCTGGGAAAATATACCTCTCCAAGCCGGATGTCCTGCGCATCTTCATGACCGAAGATCCGATTGCAAAAGATCGCTGAATATGCTATCTATAAGTATCGTTCGGATTATCACTGGTCTTTCGGGAGGATGTGCATGAACCCAGCGCAAATTCTTTCTGTTTTGTCAGCATTGGCCGCAACAGTTTGGTCCGTTTTGACTTGGAGCGAGGAACAGCAGAAGGGAAGAGAACTCAAGCGCGATCAGGAAGCTGCTCTATACGTAAATCCTTTCCTTTTGGCCATAGACGAGTTGCAGTCGCGGCTGTATAGTATTCTTGAGGAAGACGAACTGGCTTTTTATAAGAAGGAGTATCCGGATCAGTATGAAATTGGATCGCCGGCTGCAATTGGACTCCTCTACCACCTGAGTCAGTATTTTGGGTGGGTGCATCATATTTTTCGGTACGGACCTTACACTAAGGACCCCGTAGTGATCGAACTGATCAGGAAGATAGCGGATACCTTCGAAAGCCGCTGCGAGTTTTCGGGAGATGCTTTCCGTTTCAGTATCGACGAGAGAAGTTCTCTGGGTGAAGCCGTGGTTAGGCGCATAGGAGAGGCCACAGCCATTCTACCAGTATTAGAATCTATTCCGCTATTTCAGTTCGAGGAAGAGATTAGTGACAAGCTGAATAGGCACGCTCCGTTGTATCAGAGCAAGGCCGTCCGCTGCACTCTTTCAGCTATCGACATGACTAATCAGGCTGAGGCGTTGGAGGGCCATGAACGATTGGCAGTCTTACAGAATCTTCTTGTAGACTTGCTCGCATACTTGGAAAGCGAGGAAGGTTTTCGCGTCTCTCTCGGGGGGTTCAGAAAAGCCAGGCTCAAAGAAACTTATGCCGGGGTATCCTCAACGGGGTCAAATATTGCTAGAATCGCACACCAGACCTCGGGACGCATCCGGGTTAAGGTTCCACGTTTGAAGAAAGATAAGGACTACGCAAATCGGCTGCAATCGCTTCTAGAGAAAGTGGAGAACGTCAGGAGTATTCGTATTAATATCGGTGCGGCTTCTGTAATCATTAGTTATAGTACGGACATTCCGGAGGTGGAGTTTGCAAACAGAGTCGTGAAAACTATTGAAGAGGGCTCCTATACAGCAACAGTTCTGTAGGCGTGAGCGAAGGGAGATCCCATAAAGATACAAAATAAGTAAAACAATTTATTCTCGCTCGTCTTGACTGTCAGTATTCTTTTGAGTTGACTCAGGAAGGATATCTCGGCTCGCTGACCGACTGAGCTTATAATATGATGTTGGCTAATCATCATATTATGGGTGATGTCGACTTCGATGATTGCTTGGCGGTTTCGAGGACCGATCACTGAGCCATTTAAAACCAACGTCGCGGCGACACAGTTCATGCGGAAAACATTCTTTAGGGAAGCGGCAATGCTAACAATTTCTGGAGGGAAGAGCAGTCTGGGCCTTGATCATACTTAGATGAGTGAGGAATCCGGAAGGCACCAGTGGTCAAGGTTTGACATGGCAGATAAAATCAGGCTCGGAATCAGCACATGCCTTCTTGGTGAAAAGGTACGTTATGATGGCGACCACCAGTTGGATCACGTTCTCGCCGATACACTTAGAAGATACGTTAAATGGGTTCCTGTATGTCCTGAGGTAGAATAGGGGCTGCCAGTGTCGCGTGAGGCGCTACGCCTAGTGGGCACTCCGGAATCGCCCCGTCTCGTGACTGCCCGTACTGGCATAGACCACACTGAGGGAATGAAACGTTGGGCGCAGGGTAGGCTGTCTCGGTTGGAGAAGGAGGACCTCTGTGGGTTTGTGTTCAAAAGTCGGTCACCTAGTTCCGGGATGAGGGATGTAAAGGTCTTTGCTCCTTCAGAAATGCCGAGCAACAAGGGGATTGGTATCTTTGCCGCTGAGGTCATGCGGCAATTACCGATAATGCCTGTCGAGGATGAAGTACGCATGCACGACCCGGTTCTGCGCGAGAACTTCATTCTGTGGCTATAATGAGCGGTTTCTTTTTCATTCTCGGGCTGACTTTAGTAAACAGTTGTGACTTTAGTAAAAAAGACGATCTTTTGACACGATCTCTTCATTCTCTGTAACAGCAAAGTGATAATGTCCTATTAGAGCAAAGCAGAAATGTCCTGTTATCAGGATTGCTATACTGTCTTTTTATATGGAGGCGGTATGGCGGGAAAGGACATTATCATGGTTCGGCAGAGAGATATCAGGCGACTGCATGTTATTCACAAAATTATTGAAGGTGAACTAACCCAGGTTCAGGCAGCAGAAATCATTGAGTTAAGCGAGCGTCAGGTGCGGCGTATTGTAAAGCTGATTCGCGATGAAGGTGATGGTGCGATACAGCATCGATCACGGGGACGACAGCCTAACAATAAATTATCACAGAAGATAGCGAAGCGGTTTGTCGAACTGTATCGGCAGAAGTACCAAGGATTCGGACCGACCCTCACAGCAGAGAAGCTCTTTGAAATAGACGGGATAAAAGTAAGCAAAGAGACCGTGCGGACCTTGCTGATTGAATCTGGAGACTGGCAGAAGGGGCGAAAACGCCGGGAACATCGGCAGTGGCGACAACGCAAAGAGCATCGAGGAGAGATGGTGCAGTTGGATGGGTCTCATCATGATTGGTTTGAGGGGCGAGGTCCCTGGTGCGTCTTGATGGGCTATATCGATGATGCAACGAGCCGTGTCCACGGGAGGTTTTACGAGTACGAGGGAACCATTCCTGCGATGGACGGTTTTAGACGGTACATTCGAAGGCATGGGATACCGCTCAGTATCTATCTGGACAAGCATACGACCTACAAATCGACAGCTAAAGCGACAATCAAAGAGGAACTCCATGGTATAGAGCCTATGAGCCAATTTGAGCGAGCCATGAAGGAATTGGAAGTCAAGGTGATCCATGCGCACAGTCCTCAGGCCAAGGGACGCATCGAAAGGCTTTTCGGTACTCTTCAGGATCGGTTGGTAAAGGAGATGAGGTTACGGGGAATCAGCACCATCGAGGAAGCGAATCGGTTTCTACAAGAGTATTTGCCTGTCTACAACAAAAAGTTCATGGTCGCTCCAGTGAGCAAGGAGGATCTGCATCGTATTGTCCCCAAGGATATCGACTTGGAAAAGATTTTGTGTATCAGAACAGAACGTACAGTGAAGAATGATCATACGATTGCCCATGATCGGAAGCTGTATCAAATCGATGAGTCCAGCTTAAGCAAGAAAGTGATGGTTGAGCAGCGGATAAACGGAAAGATGCTGATAGTTTGTAAGGGCAAGTCCCTTCGCTATCATCAGATCACCACACGTCCAGAGGCAATAAAACAACCTGTAATCGGAACGGGGAGGACACGGTACGTTCCTCCTCAAGATCATCCATGGAGGAAATTCACCATCATGAATCACAAACAAAAAAACCCGCAGACGGCGGTGGCATAGAACAGGACATTTCTGCTTTGCCGAAAACAGGACATTTCTGCTTTGCCTTGACACGATCTCTTCATTCTCTTGACAATCGGATAAAATGGGAGTAGAATGGTCTTAATTATATCTTATTATTTTAAAACTACTAGGAGGAACGGGAGATGGACACGTTGACGTTGAGTAGGCTGCAGTTTGCAGTCACTGCAGGGTTTCATTTCATTTTTGTGCCGCTTACCCTTGGCCTTTCTCTGCTGGTTGCATTTATGGAGTCGAAGTATGTCAGCACAGGTGACGACATGTATTTGAGAATGACAAAATTCTGGGGCAAACTCTTTCTCATCAATTTCGCCCTGGGCATCGTTACCGGTATTACCCTCGAATTTCAGTTCGGGATGAACTGGGCCGAGTATTCGAAGTATGTTGGCGATATCTTCGGTGCACCTCTTGCCATCGAGGCGACACTGGCCTTTTTCCTTGAATCAACATTCATAGGCCTCTGGATATTCGGCTGGAACAGGATCTCGAAGAAGCTACACGCGGTATCGATCTGGATCGTCGCCCTAGCTGCAAATTTATCAGCCCTGTGGATACTCCTCGCCAACGGTTGGATGCAGAAGCCAGTTGGATATCTCTTGAGGAATGGCAGGGCAGAGATGGTCGATTTCGGTGCCCTGGTGACAAACAGCTACGGCTGGTCGAAGTTCTTCCATACCGTTGTGTCCGGTTATGTACTTGCGGCATTCTTCGTGATGGGCATTTCCGCATATCATATTCTGCGAAGGAACAATCTTACCTTTTTCAAGGCATCATTCAGGATGGCGGCATCTTTTGGGCTGTTAACATCGCTTCTTGTCCTAGTTACCGGTGATTTTCACGGACGCGAAGTGGCAGATACGCAACCGACGAAGCTAGCAGCCATGGAAGCTATCTGGGAAACGCAGAAGGCTGCTCCGATGTATCTTCTAGTCGTTCCCGACACGCAGAATCAGAGGAACTCCATCGAAGCGGTAGGCATTCCCAAAATGCTGAGCTATCTCTCATATCACGATGCAAATGCAGAGGTCAAGGGACTCAACGAATTTCCAGCAGAGATGAGACCCCCTGTAATGGCTACATTCTTGAGCTTCCGGTTAATGGTTGTACTGGGAACGCTCTTCATCCTTCTTGCAATTATTGCATGGCTGGCTTCAAGAAAAGATAACCTTGAATCAAATACACTGCTATTGAAGATTATGCTTTATGCCATCCCGCTTCCGTATATTGCAATTCAGGTAGGGTGGATCGTTGCCGAAGTCGGGCGGCAGCCGTGGATTGTCTATGGATTGTTGAAAACTTCCGATGCGGTTTCCAAGTCAGTAACGCCGGGACAGGTCATATTGTCTCTCATAGGATTCACCCTTCTTTATGGGTTTCTGGCGATAGTTGACATATATCTACTTTTCAAGAACGCCAAAAAAGGGCCTGAAGATGAGTCATCTGTATCAGTGAAGCGACCGGGTGTTGTGCCGGCAAAACAGGAGGCATAATATGGAATTCCAGATAATATGGTTTGTTCTATGGGCGGTATTGTGGGCTGTTTATTTCATGCTTGACGGTTTCGATTTGGGAGCTGGCATCCTGCAGCGTTTTCTCGCAAGGAATGAATCCGAGAGACTTGCAGTTGTCAACAGCATGGGACCCGTCTGGGACGGTAACGAAGTTTGGCTGCTCACAGCTGGAGGAGCCACATTTGCCGCTTTTCCGACAACCTATGCACTGATGTTTAGTTATCTATATACGGCGCTGTTGCTCATCCTCTTTGCGCTGATAGTAAGAGGTGTGGCCATGGAGCTAAGGGGAAAAGAAGAAAGCGAAAGGTGGCGTAGCAACTGGGACATCGCCTTGTTGGTCGGGAGTTTTTTACCCGCCCTTCTTTTTGGCGTTGCCTTCGGAAACATATTCCAGGGTCTTCCGATGGACGCCGACGGTTATCACGGGAACCTCTTCACACTTTTGAACCCGTACGGCCTGCTTACCGGTGTTTTCTTCGTCCTGCTGTTTATCATGCACGGTGCCCTCTTTATTTCCGTGAAAACATCGGGAGATCTCAGCCAAAGAGCATTGAACTTTGCTAACAAGGCTTGGTATCCGCTTCTCGTCGTGGCCGTGTTATTTCTCATTCACACTAATTTTGCCACGAAGTTGTATGACAATTACGTCGGGTCACCCGTCCTGTTCGTAGTGCCGCTCTTAGCGGTAGCGTCACTTCTGGGAATAAAGGCTTTCGCGGCAAAAGGAAGTTCTCTGAAAGCTTTTGTAGCTTCTTGCCTGACCATACTGACTGTCACGTTCACTGGCGTAATAGGTTTATTCCCGAACCTGATCCCGTCGAACATCGATCCCCGTTACAGTCTGACCATCTTCAACTCGTCTTCAAGCATCTATACGCTCAAGATCATGACTGCTGTGGCTTTAGTCTTTGTCCCGATTGTAATAGCTTATCAGGCTTGGAACTATAGGACATTCAGACAGAAGATAAGCCCCTCCGAATTGCTGAAAAAAGGGGAATCTTACTGATCAGAAGGTCTATATGCTTAGTATAAACCGCAAAACAGATTATGCCATACGCTGCGTCTATTACCTTTCGGGAAAGCCTGACGAGGTGACTGTGGTAGATGAGATAGCGAGGGAGATGTGTATCCCAAAAAGTTTTCTGGCTAAAATACTTCAGGAACTGGCAAAATCAAAAATAGTAAATTC
The DNA here is from genome assembly GCA_963736105.1 of uncultured Nitrospiraceae bacterium. Lineage (GTDB taxonomy): Bacteria > Nitrospirota > Thermodesulfovibrionia > Thermodesulfovibrionales > Dissulfurispiraceae > Fen-1308. The sequence goes on from CAVTNL010000002.1 coordinate 1,016,874, forward strand.
TTATGTCGGTGTCCGGGGCGGTTTCTTTCTTGCCAGACATCCGCACGATATCACGCTTTATGATGTCATCGAGGCAGTCGAAGGACCGGCGGAGATTAACAGGTGCACCTCAGACAGGAAGGAATGCGAACTAAGCAGAACGTGTAAGGTACATCCCATCTGGGTCTCTGTTAGGCATGATCTTGAAAGGGTACTCAGGGAAAAGAATTTCGGAGACATATGATTCGCAGGGGCACAGTTATGCTGTGCCCCTGTATCCACGTTATTTTGATATACATTACAGTGCATCGAATTGCCACTAAATGGCATTTATCCCAAAAAACATTGTTGTGAAATTTATGATCTAAAATTTATCTAATTCGCAGTTGCAGAATGACGCTTATTAGAACGCCTCACTTCTTATTGATGCAGATTGCTGCGTGTTACAAACTCTCCGCCAGAAGAAGTCCTCAGTGCGACCGATTCTCTTCTACCATTCATTTCACATAGGAATTGACATGCTTGTTGAACAGCCAAGGCAAGATTTACAAGGCGTAACCAATCAAGCCCGTGCTACTGACATCGATAGCAATGCTAGGATGACTTCATATCTCAGCGATTGGCCGAAATTATCAGAAATTGTCAGAGTATTGCACGACCAAATTGATTATGCTAGTGTTGAGTTGAAGATGTGGATGAAACGCAGAATACCTATTCTGAGAAGTTAAAAAAATAACTGGGGATAGTATAGGGAAAAAGTAGTCGTTTCTATGTTCTTTATTGGTCTTATAATATCGCAGCATCTATTGGCTGGACTGCTAACGCCACTGTTACATCATCTTATAATTGAACGGGCTTCCATGTTAGAGTGAACGCTGGTTTTGGCTGGCTTCTGCACAATTCGACACGAAGGGCTCCATTATGCTTACCGGTCTTGATTATTAATTCTAAATAAGCCGCAGAATAATATAAAATTACTGTGTTCTCAGAAAAGCCCTGACTTAACCGGACGGTCTTTTCTAGACGTGGCATCAAGAACCTTGTTCAACGCTGTTCCTGTTTAGGATAGTGCGCGGGAATCCTCGGGTATTTTAATCCCGAGATGAAAGCGTGCTTTCGCCGTGGCCCTTCTCTTTGGTGAACATCAGTTCACTATGGTATAATATACATATGGAGAGTAATCCTTGTATCTAACGCATCGAGTGCAGATTCAACCGCCATCCAGTGCTATAGCAACACTGTGGCAGACTTCTTACATCTGCAAGGATGTCTGGAACATTCTGAACGATGAAAAGCAGCGCAATGGCCTGGGCTACTATGACCTCAAAAAGATGCTGCCGGAACTCAAGAAAGACTGTCCACGGCTCAAAGAGCCTTGCTCACAGACTTTGCAGGAAGTGGTCAAGTCGCTTACCGGAGCGTGGCGTATGTACTTTACGAAGAAGAAGCAGGGAGATGCTGAAGTCCGCCCACCCCGCTTCAAATCGTACAAGTATTTCTTCACGCAGAAGTATCCCCAGCAGGGTGTTTCTTTTGAGATCGTCGGCAACACTCTGCGACTTGCGCATGGCAAGAACAAGGCCGAGTGGATCGAGATCGAACTGCCGAAGTTGGATTACGCGGCGGATACTATCAAAACAGTCACTATTGCCTATGACAAAGTATCCAAAACATGGAGCGCAAGCTTCACGCATGAGGTGTCTTGTGCGGATGCGGTGGCTGTCAGTAGGGAGATGTCCGAAAAAGAATCTCCGCGATCGCCGGAATTCTTTTGCCCTCTTCCAATCGCTTACAACCCGTTGACGAGGAAGCCTGTTCACTTGCTTTACTTCGATCCAGGCTGCAAGACTGCACTGACTGGCATTAAAACAGACGGGACGATCTGGGAATACGACATCAATCCGCTGCGGCAGTTGAATCTCAATCACTATGTCCTGCTTGACCAGCTTAAATCCAGGCGTGACAAGAAGAAGCGTGGATCAAAACAGTGGTGCAGACTGAACTCGAAAATACGGAACATCTATGCACGGATTGAAGGGCAAACCAAGCATTATCTTCACAAGATCGCAAACCGCATTCTGGCCGACCACCCGGATGTGATTGGTTTTAATGTCGGGGACTGGGATAAGAGTCAGACACTGGCAGACACCGGCTACAAATTCATTGACAAGCGCATCAACAGACAAGTCCAGACCAACAACCCCATTATGACACTCGTTGGATACCTCTCTTACAAAGCCGCATTGCGTTGTAAAGAGGTCAGGAAATTCAACGAGCGGGGTACTACAAGGACCTGTTCTTGTTGCGGACATGTCATAGCAGGGGGTTTATCGCCCTCAGTACGAACTTTTGCATGTCCCTTGTGTGGTTTTACCATAGACCGGGACATCAACTCGACGCTTAATTTTCTGAACATCTACCAGTTTGCTGTGTGGTACAGTCTGAGGGCACTTCAATGCCTCAGTATTGCCCGACTCCTGTTGAATCCTTCGTCGGGCAAAAACCGAAGGGTGTCCTTACGAACCTGTGTCCTGAACTACCAGGATGCTCGTAGTCTCTGACTACGAGAGGATATCACAGTCATCACATGGACATGGCTTATTACACAAGCTTTCTTCCCTGAAGTATAGCCCGAAGCTCTTCTCCTGAAAATATCGCCTGATAATCGTTCGTGTCGCCAGTATCGGGAATTTGAGTCTTGATTTTCAGAAAGCGGAACCCTCTGCAATCTTTATACATCTTTGATTTGTTCTTTGATATGCTGTGCTTGAGTTTCAAATGAATATATCTTCATAAATGTTTCATTTAATTTTAATAAAATGACATTATGCTTAAAAAGCATAAGGATTCGCCGAGTTTGCACTTTAAATATTTAAATATTTCCGATAGGCATCAAGGAAAGGACCCAATTTTGCCCATGTGCCGATTCATTGACCTGTCACTCTTATCCAATAGGCTTCGTCTTATAGTTCTTTTTATCGTCATCTTAGCTCTTATTGGATGTGCTACAACTAAAAGCGTTCATGAGGAATACCAGCCCCGTGAGGAATACCAACGCCATGACTTTTCAGTTGCAAAAGGAGATGATGTCATTGGCCGGTTGGCATTCATCAGTCTTGAAAAGGGGGATACGCTGCCGGACATTGCAAGGCACTTCAGCCTGGGAATCAATGGAGTCAGTGCAGCCAATCCAGGGGTAGATATATGGGTGCCTAAGGCCGGACAACGTATCATGTTGCCTCTGAGTTTTATCCTGCCGGACGCTCCTAGAAAAGGCATCGTGATTAACTTAGCCACAATGAGGCTGTTTGAATTTAAAGGAGATAGTGAGTCACTGGCGGTGTTGACCTATCCGGTCGGTGTCGGCACCGAAGAGCGACCCTCGCCCACAGGTCAAATGTATGTGGAGCACAAGGTTACCCAGCCGACCTGGCATGTGCCTGCCTCAATTGCTAAGGATCATCTTAAAAAAGGAGATCCTCTGCCCGCTGCAGTTCTGCCGGGACCTCTAAATCCCCTGGGAGAATACGCGCTATATTTAAGTAAGTCGAGTTATTTGATCCATGGCACTAATAAACCGGCCAGCATTGGCCTTAGGGCAACCAATGGCTGCATAAGACTCTATCCAGAAGACGTGAAGAAGCTCTATGCGAACACTCCGGTTAAAACACCTGTATACATCGTTAACCAACCATATCTTCTTGGTCAATATAATGGAGTGGTTTACATGGAAGTTCATGCGACCCTGGAAGACTTGGACACTGTTGAGTTTGATAAGATATATACAAAGTTGCGAAATATTGAAATGGAATCGGGGCGCACGCTTGACTGGAGCAAAGTCAAGAAGGTATTGGCCGAGGCCCGGGGGATTCCTGTCCCCATATTTGAGATCAGGCAAGGAAGTGGAAAAGGGGTTGCGGAAGCTATAGAAGTCAAACACCCAGACGAATTATATGGCAGACCAGAAATACCGGAATTGAAAACAGATGCGTGGTCTGTTTTGGCTGCTGACGAGCATGACGAGATTGATGCTATGAGGCTTGCCGCCATTATCAACCACCAAGGTCCACAAATCCCGGCAAGGGTGTTATCAAGGAACGGTAGCTACCGTGTTATCGCTGGCCCTTTCAATGATATCGGAGAGGCCAAAGATGCAATCAAACGCTTGAAAATTGATTTGGAAATGGATGCTATATTGATTGAACCTGTCAAGAAGAAATAGCCGGTCCCATCTTTTCTTACACGTTCAAGCCGCATAGTTTGTTGAAGTACCGCGTTGAAATAAAGGAACCTGAATGGAAAGGAGGTGATTAGACGATGAAGAAGAGTCTTTTGGTGATCTCAATGATGCTTGTTCTTGCTATTACTGTGTGGGGGTGTGCAACAAAAGGTGACCTTGACAAAGTTCAGTCGCAGGAAATGATGACTGGTGCTAAAGCGGATCAGGCAGCGCAGGATGCGCAGGCTGCTAAGGCTGCAGCTGATGCGGCCACATTAAAGGCAGAGGCTGCCGCAACTCGCGCCGAAAATGCTCTGAAGATGGCGGAGGAAAGGGAGAAGCTCGCAGATGAAAAGGCGAAGCTTGCGGATGAAAAGGCGCAACTCGCAGATGAAAAGGCGCAGAGTGCCGACGCAGCGTTCCAGCAATCAATGAAGAAGTAAGTCAATTTTATGTGGAGCTGTTGACTTTGCTTTAGCGCTCCGGAACGGAAGTGGCAGGGTTTTGAGACCCGGCCACTTCCTTATGCTTCCACCATTCAAATCTGTTAGGAGCATTCAAGCATTTAATCTGTCAAGCCGGTGCATCAGGCTTTCAGCACAATGTGTTCCTGGTGCTTCTGTCGAAGGATGAGGAGACGAGAGAACTGAGAATCTTCCAAATTGTAAGCATTACGAATTATAGTATACCGATTCTGACGATATGTAGATACCGTTCTCGTCAAGGAGAAATCGGTTTATAATTTGCATTATATTTCTTGTCCGATTTCTGTACTCCAACGATAGCACGAAAACATTGCAGAATTTCACTTATAATGTGTTACATGTCTTGGATATATCGGGAAGAGGAAGAATAAATGGTTCTGCGATCATCAAACATATTATTAACGAGCACGAAGGCGTATATGGGTAAAAAGCAAAGTGGGATAGGTGAGCATCTTTACTTTTTCTTTGTCTGCATCATAACACCAATTATAATATGCGGATGCAGTCACTTTAATGAGGAATTGCAGGCCGAGTCAACCTTCAAAGAAGCGAATGATCTTTTCAGCCAGGGAAGCTACGAGGCTTCTCTGAGCAAATATCAGCAGATTAGAGAAAAATATCCTACGGCGGAAGACAGGGTTCTTTTCGAGATGGGTATTATTTATACGTATCCTAGTAATAGGCAAAAAGATTATCAGAGATCTCTGGAGTGTTTTCAGAAACTCATAAAGGACTACCCGGAGAGTGGGTACAGGAAGGACAGTGAGATGATGATATTTCATATCAATAATGTCACTATTAAGGATAGAATGATTGGTACGCAGCAAACACAGATTGAGACTCTCCAACAAGAGGCAAAAAACAAGGGGAATGAGATTATTACACTGCAAAATAAAATTGAAGCGCTTGCACAAGAGGTTAAGAGCAAAGAGAATGAGATTATTACACTGCAAAAAGAGGTTTTTGCAATGCAGAAGGGACCGGCAGATAAGATTCTGATAGAAAAGAAAGAACGACGATTGACGTTGATCTTAAAGGGCAAGGTGCTCAAGACTTACAAAATAGCCTTGGGGGGGAACCCGAATGGCCCAAAAGAAAGGCAAGGCGATAACAAAACCCCGGAAGGAACCTATATTATCGATTCAAGAAACAAGGACAGCCGCTATCACCTATCTCTTCATATTTCGTATCCAAACGAGAAAGACGAAAAGCGAGCAAAAGAACTTGGTGTTTCTCCGGGCGGAGACATCATGATACACGGCATTAAGAATGGTTTATCGTGGGTCGGTGATTTTCACACAGAGGTTGACTGGACGAAAGGGTGTATTGCCGTTACAGACGAAGAAATAGAGGAAATTGACAAGTTAGCTCCAAATGGTACGCTTGTTGAGATAAGGCCATAGAAGATCGCATAACCTATCATTCCACCGGATCGCGTAATGCCCCTGGTAATCTGGCGTCCAAGGTTCGCGAGGTATTGGACCAGACTCTGCAATAATGTCATAGATTCTTGAAGTCTCTCGTCGATCACGTCTATTTCCTCAGAAACGAATTATTCTAAGGAGATTCTAGCTGTGGGGTTCAGTTGCGTCGCGATAATTTGCTCAATTTATCTTCTTCCTAAAGGAATAAATTTAATATCAATAAATAACGCTGATATCTGATATAAGTCTTCCTGATGTCATCAGTGTTGCGGACTTTTAGGATAGTGCGCGGGAATCCTCGGGCATTTTAATCCCGAGATGAAAGCGTGTTTTCACTGTACCTCTTTCGCTTGGTGAACACAAGTTCACTATGGTATAATAAGACATGTATCTAACACATAAAGTGTGTATCCAGCCAGCAAAATCAGCCATAGATCTACTGTGGCAGACGTCTTACACCTGCAAGGATGTCTGGAACATTCTGAACGATGAAAAACAGCGCAACCGCGTGGGCTACTATGCTCTCAAAAAGATGCTGCCCGAGCTTAAGAAAGACTGTCCACGGCTAAAAGAACCTTGCTCACAGACCTTGCAGGAAGTAGTCAAGTCGCTCACCGGAGCGTGGCGTATGTACGTTACGAAAAAGAAGCAGGGAGATGGCGGAGTTGGCCCGCCCCGATTCAAATCGTACAAGTATTTCTTCACGCAGAAATATCCCCAGCAGGGTATTTCTTTTGAGATTGCCGGCAACACACTGCGACTCGCACATGGCAAGAACAAAGCTGAGTGGATCGAGATTGAACTTCCGAAGATTGATTACGCAACAGATACTATCAAAACAGTCACTATTGCCTATGACAAAGTATCCAAGGCTTGGAGCGCGAGCTTCACGCATGAGGTATCTTGTGCAGATGCGGAGACTGTCAGTAGGGAGATGGCGGGACAGGTGCCAGCATTGTCTCGGGAATCCTTCTGCCCTCTTCCCATTGCGTACAATCCGTTTACAAGAGAGCCCGTCCACTTGCTGTATTTCGACCCGGGCTGTAAAACAGCGCTAACTGGCATCAAAACAGATGGAACGATTCATGAATATGACATCAACCCTTTGCGGCAGTTGAATCTTAAACACTACATCCTGATTGACCAGCTTAAATCCAGGCGTGACAAGAAGGATCGTGGTTCCAAGCAGCGGCGACGACTGGACTCTAAAATACGGAAGATCTATGCTAGGGTTGAAGGGCAAAGCAAGCATTATCTTCACAAGGTTGCAAACCGGATTCTGACCGACCACCCGGATGTGATTGGGTTCCATGTCGGGGACTGGGATAAGAGCCAAACACTGGCTGACACAGGCTACAAATTCATAGACAAGCGCATCAACCGGCAAGTCCAGAACAATAACCCGATTATGACACTTGTTGGATACCTCTCTTACAAAGCTGCACTGCGTTGCAAAGAGGTCAGGAAATTCAATGAGCGGGGCACTACGAGGACTTGTTCTTGTTGCGGACACGTTATAGCAGAGGGCTTATCGCCCTCAGTACGAACTTTTGCTTGTCTAGTGTGTGGTTTTACCATAGACCGGGACATCAACTCGACTCTTAATTTTCTGAATATCTACCAGTTTGCTGTGTGGTACAGCCTGAGAGCGCTTCAATGCCTCAGTATTGCCCGACTCCTGTTGAATCCTTCATCGGGCAAAAACCGAAGGGTGTCTGCACGAACCTGCGTCCTGAACTACCAGGATGCTCGTAGTCTCTGACTACGAGAGGATATCACGTTAAATGCCTTAAGGCATTATCATTGAAGAAAGAAAGGAAAAAGTTACTAAGGAGGTTCCAAAATGCAGACAGCAGATAAAAAGGCCGAAATGAAAAGTTTCAGTAAGCCGGATGAGGTCAGGGCCTTTCCGCATGGGAAGGTGGAATTAGTGAAAATAGGCGGAGCTACAATAGGACGTGCTACATTTGAACCGGGTTGGAAGTGGTCCACTTCTGTACAGCCGTTGGCAGGGACAAAAAGCTGCGAAGCTCCGCATTTCCAATATCACGTTTCAGGCACACTAGTGATCCTGATGGATGACGGTTCAAAGTTTGAGTGTAAAGCTGGCGATGTATCTCTGCTGCCTAAAGGACATGATGCTTGGGTAATTGGAACTGAACCTGCTGTTGTGGTGGACTTTCAAGGCATGCTCGATTACGCAAAAAAATCTTGAAATCACCAAGGAGGCTTATTCAAAATTATTAAATGTGCGATCATGCTTTTTTGCGGATTGTCTGGAGGGAACGCATCTCCTGACTACGCATTAGGCTGCGGAGCATAGGTAAAAGTTCGCGTCGGATTCGGAATATTGAAAATCTCGATTAGCAAGGATAATAAACGACCAGAAAGAGTCACCCAGACAGTTGACTCCTTGGGTGAAGCCTCTGTCTCGGGTTCTTACTGCAATCATTGCGAAAGGGTATCCCGAATACGTTGAAGGATACGATCTGAAATATCCTCTCTGCCTTTTTAGTGGAATGCCGCTATACAAGTGACTACATCTTTTGGTGTGTCAGTAATAGTCCATACATGCTGTGCATTAGTGATGGACGAATCAACTGTAATATAAGGCATATTATTCCCCCAATACTCAGCAAGATTTACCTCTTGTGAATAAGTTGCATTATACAGTGCCCAACCATAGGAAGGATTTGATCCGGATACATCAACAATATATGCTACATTTGTTTCGGAGGACACACCTGCTCCAGCAACCAAAATAGAATTGGCAGTGGCATTTGTTATTGCAGGAGTGGCTGGCGTGGTGCTCGTTGTTTGATCTTGACATCCAGATTCTCCCGAAGTATATGGAACAGTAGTTGAAGCACCGGAAATTTCATATATCAAACAAACAGGACCATTACCATTACAAGCCATTGAAGTTATCCCACTCGGGATATTTTTCAAATAGTACACCGTTTCAGATACGCTTGTACCACTAACACTAGCAACTTCTGTCCAGCCTGTTGTGTTATCAATGTTGTCTGACACCCCACTAATGGTGCTTATGTCAGTACCAAAAACTACAAGCAAATTCCCAGCTTCAGGACCAGTAGCAGTTCCATGACCAGCCAATGTAATTTCACCTGTATTCCCAGACTTACTTTCAATCTTCCAGGCATTTACCACTGTCATAGGATTACTTGATGTATAGCCGGTTATAAAGCTTATTTCAGGACCGTAAGAGTACCCGGAACTATTCTGGGAATAAGCTCTACCATAATAAGTTGTGCTAGCAGAAAGTCCTGTTAGGCTTATGGCGAATGATCCAACACTAAAAGTCCCTGTGTTGTATACATTGTTGGCATAGCCTGATGAGCTAGGAGCGACATTCCCTGGGTAAGTACTGACCAAAGAGGTTGTACCATAAACAAATCCTTCAGTGGTTACGCTGGAAGATCCAGAACTAACAACAGTACCATTGGCCATTGCAGAAGTTGTAGTAATGTTTGTCACTGCTGGCGTCGTAACAACAGGCATGATACTGGACATTTTCTTAAAAGCTGCCGCTAAAATAGCCCATTGCTGAGGTTCGGAAGCGGCACTGAACCCAAAGGTGGGACTTATACTTCCAGCAGAACTTTGTATTTGATACTCGTCAGCCAAATATCCAATTCCTCCTGTTCCAATGTTTTGCAAAATAGTGTATCCACTGCCAGCTGAAAATGTATCTGATTTTGCATTACTGGATAAATCAGGCATGATTGCATATATCAGATCACCATTTGTAACAGGAGTAATAGTTGGACCTGTAAGTGTAACTGTACCTGACACTGAATAGGTGCCGTACTGAAAATTGTATGCTCCGTTGTCTGGAGAGAGAGTATTGCCGCTGGAGCTAAACTCTTCTACCCACGAAGTGCAAGTGTATGACCCTGTATAATAATTTGCCGTGTAGACAGTAATAGCTTCACTGCCAGTACCCTTGTTGTTAATAGTAAAGAAAAGTCCATTGTATTGCCATATGTTGGGTTTGTATTCAACATATGCTGTGTCGACCGAAGCCCATGTGTTTTCAACGGAATCAGTGATAACTACATCGCCATTTGGGATAGGTGCTTGATCTATTTCGCATGATACAAAATTTAATAGTGTGCTACCGACAGTATCATTTTTAGTAAATGTTACTGAGGATACTTTAGAAGCGTTTTGGGCATTATTTCCTTGTTCCCAGGTTATAGGCCCACCCGGGTTCTTTACCGCCATGAATATCTCAGGGCCAATAGCGTAAGCAACTGTATTGATTAGAAGCAGGATTAAGCAGAATAACCATTTCATATCAATACAATGCTTCAGATATGATCGAACAGTAGATATTTATATTTTCCAGTTCGCAAACATACTCATAATGCCTTGATACAGTGAGTGCCGTCAATTGTGCTGATGTGCCACCCGTCCAGTACACGTTGCTTGTAGGCCATACCATTGTTACAGTACCAGTCGCAGGAGTGATGATCTGGATTCTCATATAACTAACATATCCGGAAGAAGGTTGATTGATAAAGGCAATGGTAAGTGTCGAGTTAGAACCTGCAACTGGAGTAATTAACTCTTTACCTGTAACCGATGCATCGAGGGTCACGGTGCCTGTAACTGATGGTGAAGTAATAGTAATTGTCAGAGGACCAGGTGGTCCGGTTGGTCCGGTAGCACCCGTATTGCCAATAGGTCCAGTCGCTCCGGTAGCACCCGTATTGCCGATAGGACCAGTTGCTCCGATCGCACCAGTATCACCTGTAGTGCCAGTTGGTCCGGTTACACCCGTATTGCCGATAGGACCAGTTGCTCCCTGTACGCCAGCAGCGGCGAGCTGCTGCCAGTATTCAGTTGCCACATCAGGCATTTGTCCAATATTACCGTCCTGAATACTGATATAACTTGAGCTATTGTAAACAACAGCGTCTCCAAGTGCATATGTGGTATCTACTGCCCATGTGCCCTGCCACACCAGACCAGCAGAACCGGTTGGCCCAGTTGGTCCGGTAGCACCCGTATTGCCAATAGGACCAGTTGCTCCCAGTACGCCTGCAGCGGCAAGTTGCTGCCAGTATTCAGTTGCCACATCAGGTATTTGTCCAAGATTATCGTCCTGAAGACTGATATAGCTAGAGTTGTTGTAAACGACGGCGTCTCCAAGTGCATATGTGGTCCCTGCTGTCCATGTGCCCTGCCACACCATGCCAGCAGAACCGGTTGGCCCAGTTGGTCCGGTAGCACCCGTATCGCCAATAGGTCCAGTTGCTCCAGTTGCACCCGTATTGCCGATAGATCCGGTTGATCCGGTTAGTCCAGTTGGTCCGGTAGCACCCGTATTGCCAATAGGGCCAGTAACTCCGGTAGCACCCGTATTGCCAGTAGGTCCCGTTGGTCCAGTCAGCCCCGTTGGTCCGGTCGGTCCTTGAGCGCCAGATAGGTTGTTAGTGCTATCTATCCATGTCCCGTCTGGGAAGAGGATGTACCCGCCAGAGTTTATGCTCAGAATGCCATCTACCCAAACTTCCGAGTCCCCTAACGCCGACAAAGGCGACATCACAAACACAAAAAATAGAATCAAGATGGCTCTTGACATAACCTTACGCCTCCTTGTGTTTGGTCTGCCTAACAAGATTTGTGCCATAGCTGACGCACGATACGATAATAACGGCCTCCATCACAGAATCAGACACGCATATAGAGACCCGTCGTTTGGTAAATATGGTTCTTTGTCTCTCATATGCCGGGACAACGGCTGTAATCTAAGGAGCATTGCAGCTAATAATAACATAAAAATATTTCCCATAAGCCCCTCTGGGAATAAAAAAGCCAAGCTCCACGAAGTTCATTACCTTGACAACTCCGACTATCTTCTTAGTAATGATAAGAACATAAGTTTGAGTGCCTCTTTTAGAGGCAAGCTTTGTCGGAAACATTACTTAGTTGATATCATATTTAGCTGTCAATAGCAACAAATGAAAGATTCCACAGCGGGGGAGCCGATGTTAGATGTAGAAGGAAAGGCAGGAAGACATCCTTATAAATATCCTAATGACGACTTCGTACAGGCCGGCAGTATATCTCAAAGTCATGACGTAGACGGACCATGAGCACCTCATTGGAAACATTGTGTCTCATCTGGGCAATGCACAGGAGCGTATCTAGATGCGACAGACTACTGTCTTTTACAAAGCGGACGAGAAAAACGGCTGCCGGGTAGCTGCAGGGTGAAGCTTGACGTTAAGGAAATATAAAGATTAGCCAGCATGATCAAAGAAGAACGGGTTGCTGCACCAGCACGATAGCAGTAAAATAAAAATAAAACGCCGCAATAAGCTTGGATATAAGCTAAGCTTATTTGGCAGGAGATAAGAAACCTGAGTAAACCACCGGTTCCATAAAAAGGAGGAGTAGACTATGACAGGATATGTTGGTCATATTGAAAAGGCGACGTTAAGTAACGGATTCTTTCGTCAGGTATTATTCACCGGCAAACACAACCAGCTAGTGGTTATGTGCTTGCAGCCCAATGAGGAGATTGGCAACGAAGTACACTCCAACGTCGACCAGTTCTTTCGTATCGAGGAGGGCATTGCAAGATTCGTCTTCAACGACACGGAGGAACATATTGTTGGTGATGGTGATGCTGTTGTTGTGCCTGCAGGCACATTTCATAACGTGATGAACACGTCTGCGACCAAACCGCTCAGATTATACACTATTTACAGCCCTCCAAATCATCCTGACGGGACGGTGCATAAGACGAAAGCCGAAGCAGATGCTGCCGAGGCTGCGGAACATCACTAAAGAGCACAATGGTCTGAGGCGGCAGGGAATAGGGTAGTTCCATAGCGGCTTAGAGAATCAGAAAGCTTGTGAAGACAGATATGGCCAATGTTTTAACCTATGGACACTCATCATTCCCTGCAGCAGCCATGAGATGCATAAGAGTTTTTTTGGGAGATATCTATCTGAAGTAGTCATCACCGGAGGGACATGGCTCATAACTCAGGCTTTGACCAAGAAACACTCAGCATAGGCGATTCTCTACGTCCGTTTATTTCCAAAAGAATTTTGGATTTCAGGAAACACAAGCCGCAGCAAACATTCTGCCTCTCAGAGACCCGACCAGTTCTAATTATTAAAATAATCCCGCTATTTTTAGGTAAAAATTCTGGCGAAGCGTGATGTTATTCGGATAGCCTGGAACTGCAAGTCTTATAACTACATGATATATTGAGGTAATAGCTAATATAGTTTTAAGCGCTGAGGTGTACGTAAGTCGTTTCCATCATGCATTGACAGCCTCCAAATTTTATTGCATTCACTTCTATATTGCTTTATAATTGTGCTACACATAGGCTCCGGAAAAAGCCAACCCGGTCGTGAGGCGGGTTAGGAAAGCTGCGAATCTTTAATTTAAAAGATGGCCGAGTTTCCTGGAAACTGACACTGGGCAGTTCGGCCTCACTGTTTTGGTAGGTGAGCTATTGAATACTTATCTAAATGCAAAGGAGGTGGAAAGCTGAAAAAGAGTACAATCAGATTATTGATTACTCTAGGTACATCGTTTATGTTTGACATGCATGCCCTTAAACGTACAGGCGGTAAACGTACAGTGGCGCCTTTGGAGCCACGGCTTTATTTTCAACATTGCTTGGTACAGTAAAGCATCTAATTCTCGGAATCATATTATATTTGATTTATAGAAAATAAGGAGCGTAGCATGAAACTAATAATAGCTTCGATAATAACAGTTCTCCTCGCACTGGTTACTCTTCCGCCAAGCGCCAGGGCTGTGTCCTACGACTTCCAAACCGTTGACGATCCATCTGCCATTATTGCCCAAGGGTACGAAGGAACCGCGCCGCAGAGCATCAATGACAACGGCGTAGTAGCTGGATATTACCTCGGCACCTACGACGGCACTTACCCTGCTGGTCACAATGGATTCATGAGAGCTGTTAACGGAACATTCACCAACGGTTACGACACGTACTCCGGTTGTAATGGCATGGGCTTCACTTATGCCTACGGCATTAACAACAATCTCCAGATATCCGGGTACTGCCTCGGCTCTGCACTGGGGTTCCACTATGGCTTTATCCTGAACGCCACCACCGAAGTATTCACCACCATTGACAACCCAAATGCCAGCTTAAGTATTGCAGATGATGGAACCACGGTCACTGGGATCAACGATAACGGCCTGGTGACTGGGTATTACACAGATGTCAATCACGCTGCCCACGGTTTCATAAGAAGTGCCGACGGCTTAACATACACCACGATTGACTACCCATCCGCCAGCGAAACAAATGCCTATGGCATCAATAACAACGGCCAGGTGACCGGGACTTGTTTTTACGGAGCGGGGGACCATGGCTTCATAAGAAGCGCCGATGGCACACAGTACACCGCCTTTGACGTCACCAATGCCCCCTTAGGCGAGACCAATGCTCAGGGCATAAACGACATCGGCCAGATAGCCGGGTGGTACTTTGGTAACGATTCCCATTACCATGGCTTTGTGAGATGCCCCGACGGCTCACAGTTAACGATTGATTACCCATCCGCTACGATAACAGAGGCGTTTGGGATAAACAACAACGGTCAGGTAACAGGGCTTTACACGGACTCCCTGGGCGAGCATGGTTTTATTGCTACTCCTATTGTGGTTCCGTCGCCGGTCAGGGTCATCGGCCCTCCAGATGCTTATTTTCAGTCGTTCACGCAGGCCTACGGGTCTCTGACCTCCGGAAGTGTTGTCACCATCGAGACTCAGGTGGCTACCTTAGATGGCCCCATTAACTTGGACAACGCGTTGAACCTGACCCTGCTGGGGGGACTCGACAGCTACTTCGCTTGTCCGACAGGAATGACTACAATTCTGGGGGGGGCGCTGATAGTAGGTTCAGACAGCCTGACCGTCTCCAACATCGCGATACAGTGACACTGCACTTCTGAAGAACAAAGGGACAAATGGAAGGCATTCATCCTTCCAATTTTTTGATGCCTGTCTAAGGGAAATAATGGCCATGAAATAGATGCAAAAGCTTATATGATGACAATCCCTGGTCATTGAATTAATGTTAAATAGCTGTATTCTATTTCGTGGGGTATTTTCTATATGTTTCTGCCTTTTCGATGTGTCATGCTACAATTTTACTAAAGAGTTATCTTTATCCTGCCCTCTTGAAAAGTGATCAAGAGCGCAGAAGCGATTTTCAACGCTGATGATCTAAAGTGACCCAAGATATAACTTGCAGCACCAGGTTTAGGAATTAGAAAAGGCGTAAGTGGTTTCCATCTTGAACTGCAAGGGAATTCAGGCAAGCTACTGACATTTGAGGCAATTCAGCAAATCATATCTTGCACTATTGTCGCATATTTTATATCCGATAAGCATAACTCTGTCACAATTCAGTCACAGTGAAAAAAATACCGTTCCCAGACCTTCAGCAGATTAATCTCTACTAAAAAATTGCCGATAATGAATTGAGGAGTTGATTATTGTGAAAGAAGGGAACAAAGGCTAACAATTACTATAATTATGAGGACTGTCAAACAATCGAGACCTGTAAAACGGAGGGGCTTATGGTAAGGGCTTTAAAATTATTAGCTTTAGTCCTCATATTATGTTTATCTTATCAAGCTTCTGCGGAAATCTACCAAGGCATCAAACCGTATTCCACTTTAGGGGAGATTAAAGCAAAATTCCCTAATGCAACCTTTTCGAAAATTACTCTGGCTTCGGCGAATAAATATGACGTTACGTACTCAGTTACAGGTACCGGCATAAAAGGAGAGATATTCATCAGGTTTCACGATTTGCGCTCGTTTTGGAAAGAACAAAGCGACAAGGCGTGGTTTGGAGCTACAAAGGAAATGTATTCTCGTTTGGCTCAACTTTCGGGCGATTCTATGGGTGTCACTTGGGTGAGATGGGTTCCTGATAAACCTTTTCCTGTCGAAAGATTGATTGAGGAGCATGGCAATCCAGACAAGAGTGGTTTTGCCGATGAGGATGATTCGCCTTTTAAAAAATGGACGTCAAAAGGGATTTATGCTCGCCTTTCAGAAGATAGTAAAGAGGTTTTCGAAATAGATTTTACTTTCACTGAGAAAGAATTATTGACAGACCAGAAAGAAAGATTTGGTGTTTCTACGGACACTCTCGGAAAGAAGAGTAAAAAGTAATGAGCTAACCTCAAATGAGATCAAGATGACACTGCGATATGCGCATCTTACACTAAGTCACAAGGTAAAAGAGGTATATATTTTGGACAATACCTTGAATAACATAACGGCAAAAAATGAGATTTGCTACAATTTTACTACAGTCGAAGTTTCAGGATAAAAGTTGAACGTCGTAAGTTGTTGATTGTATAGAGTGGAGCTGAACGGGATCGAACCGTCGACCTCTTGAATGCCATTCAAGCGCTCTCCCAACTGAGCTACAGCCCCAAAGCAGACTCTAAGAATATCATCTGTGATCAAGGATTGTCAAGGGTTTAGCATTCTGGTATGATGTATAAAAAGGGTGCTCAGCGGAAAGGGAGTCTATGAGCAAGCGAGTCGTTTGTGCAGGAACTTTTGACTATCTCCATCAGGGGCATACAGACTTTCTATCACAGGCAAAGGAACTCGGTGACGAACTTATCGTTATCGTGGCTCGGGATGAGACGGTCAGCAGGATAAAGGGATTTCTGCCCAAGCATAATGAGGCGTTGCGGGCGCAGAGTGTGAGGGATACGGGTATTCCTGATGTCGTCGTGCTTGGAAATATGGAGAATGATTTGTTTCGCATACTGGATGAACTGAAACCTGATATCATAGCCCTCGGATATGACCAGCGAGTATCTGAAGAGGCTATTCGTGAACGCTGTAGCGAATGCCGGGTTGTCAGACTGAGATCGTACTATCCAGAAAAGTTTAAATCTTCTTTTTACCGCAACAGGGAGGAAAAATCGTAGTAGTTCTGAGTATCGTCAGACACATATATATGTACTTAAAACCATTGTAAGTAAACTCCGCACTGCTCAATAGCATGTAAAGGAAGGCTTTTGCTAGACGATATGAGATGACTGGTCAAATAAAAAGGACCTCCGAAGAGGTCCTTTTAAGTAATAAAAATAGTGAGAAAAATTATTTTACGAAAGGATTTGCATAGAACGTGATAAGAACGACAACGAGAGCATAAATAGCAAGAGACTCGATCATGGCCAGACCGATAATCAGGGTCGTCATGATCTTACCGGATACTCCGGGGTTCCTTGCAGTACCCTCTGTTGCTCCTCTTAAGCCGTGGCCCATGCCGATACCGCAACCGAGTGCTGCCAAGCCGATACCGATAGCGCAGCCCAGTGTTGCGAAGCTGAAGTATCCAAGCTTGCCGGCATCGGCAGCCTTGGCCATTTCTTCAGCACCGGCGATGGGTGCGAAAAGCGCCACGATGAAGAGGGTGAGCATAGAGATTACAAACAGTTTCTTCATCATTATCCTCCTTTCTGGATTATTTTAATGCGATTCCTCAACCGCACCGGCGAGGTAAAGCGTCGTCAAAAGCATAAATACGTACGCCTGAATAAAGCTTATTAGGGTT
Organism: uncultured Nitrospiraceae bacterium; assembly: GCA_963736105.1. Classification (GTDB taxonomy): domain Bacteria; phylum Nitrospirota; class Thermodesulfovibrionia; order Thermodesulfovibrionales; family Dissulfurispiraceae; genus Fen-1308. Next base: position 1,034,601 of record CAVTNL010000002.1, read on the forward strand.
CCCAGCATGAGTATTAAAGAAGGGACGATAACAGGAGCCAAGATCGCCAGGACGAGAAGAAGTATATGTTTAGCAATCATGTTGCCGAAAAGTCGGACAGAGAGAGTAAGCGGCCTTACGAAGTGTCCGATTACCTCAAGGCAGAACATAAACATCATAAATGGGATTGCCGGAATAGAGCGGATGGGACCCAGGAAATGCTTGAGATACCCAATCCCATGGACTTTAAAGCCGTAAAACTGATAGATGAAAAATACAGGAATTGCCATTGATGCTGTCATATTGATGTTGCTTGTAGGTGACTCGAATCCCGGTATCAGGCCGAAAAGGTTACATGTACATATGTAAAGAAAGATGGTACCGAGCAAGGGATAGAATGTTGCACCGTAGTGATGCCCGATGTTATTTTCCGCAGTAGACATAAAGAAATCGGCGAAAACTTCCATCAGGTTCTGGAGGCCAGAAGGAACCAGGCTCAGCTTACTCTTCACCGCCAAGGCAGTTCCGATAAGAAGTATCATCGCAAGCCATGAGTAGGTAACGTAGGGTGGAAATTGGTTGAGAAACGGTATTGCGCCTAAGATTGTCGGTGATTCCACGTACTGAATCCTCCTTATAAATAATCGTTAGTTATTATAGTGTTAGTGCGATCTATCTTAAAGAATGCGACATTTTATGTCAAGAACTAATTAATTTATAAATCAATTAATCAAAATTATAGCTTTTGTCCCTGATTAGTTACGCCTAAGCGCCCTGTCGGCTATGTCTTTCCGGTAATGCATACCGTTGAAATGTATCTTTTCTATGGCTTCATATGCCCTGATTTTAGCGGATCTGATATCATCACCCAATGCGGTGACCCCAAGCACCCTGCCGCCGTTTGTAACGATGTCGTTGCCGTTAAATGCAGTCCCAGCGTGAAAGACCGTGACTCCGTCGATCTTTTTCACGGCTTCGAGTCCCTCGATCACATCCCCTTTTGGGTATTTGCCAGGATAACCTTTTGAAGCGAGTACAACGCATACAGCTGCTTCGGGCTTCCACTTGACTTCGAGTTCCGAAAGCTTACCGTCGGTCAGGGAAAGGCAGATGTCGAGGAGGTCGGTAGAAAGCCTCGAGAGCACCGGCTGAGTTTCGGGATCTCCTAGTCTGCAGTTGAATTCCAGAACCGATGGCTTGTTGTTGTCGATCATGAGACCCGCATAGAGGATGCCCTTGTATTTGATCCCATCCGATTTCATGCCTTCTATCACTGGTCTCATGATTGTATCGATGATCTCTTTTTCGAATTCTGGCGTAATGATCGGTGCAGGGCTATATGCGCCCATGCCGCCTGTATTGGGGCCGGTATCTAAGTCGAAGACCCGCTTGTGGTCTTGTGAACTCACCATGGGGACGATCGTCTCGCCGTCGGTGAAGACCATGAAAGAGGCTTCTTCACCCTGCAGGCATTTCTCTACTACGACCCTGTCACCGGCATCGCCGAAGGCCCTGTCTTTCATAATGAGTCTCAAGGCATCTATCGCCTCATCCACCGTAGTTGCCACGATTACGCCTTTCCCAGCGGCCAGACCGTCAGCTTTTACAACGATAGGCGCTCCGACCATCCTGACGTAATCTTCAGCGTGCATGTATGAGGAGAAGACCTTGTATTCGGCGGTAGGTATGCGGTGCCGTCTCATGAAATCCTTGGCATATACCTTGCTGGATTCCAGCATGGCCGCGGCCTTTGTCGGTCCCACTATCCTCCTGTCTTCTTTTTGAAAGACATCTACGATGCCCTTTGATAGTGGGTCTTCAGGGCCGACGATTGTGAGATCGATCCATTCATACCTTACGAAATCAAGCAGGGCGCCGAAATCATCCGGAGCCACTTCTATGCATTCAGCAAGTTCAGCAATCCCAGCATTGCCTGGGGTGCAATAAATCTTGTCCACCTTCTGGGACTGTGAAAGTTTCCATGCTATCGCATGTTCCCTTCCGCCCCCTCCCACGATAAGAACTTTCATGAGAACTCCTTAGGCGCGGATACTCGGTAATTCATTGCCGAGAGGAGCGCCTGTCTTTGATTGATAGGAATAACCATCAGCCCTGTGAATCACAGAGCAGTGTTTATAGCTGATACCCTGAACAACACCAGCAGTAGTCGACACATTGAAACCATTTTTTGTGGGAATCAAAAACATATTGCCTCTTGCCGTCGCCCCTGAAGAAACTTGCTGTCTCGCCGATCCGCAGCAACCACGAATGCAGGGCCCCCATGACCACGTACAGGTGGTCATCCATCAGTTGACTGATGGATGCAAGCAGTCGCTCGTCTTCAACGCTAAAGTTGTAATGAGATTTTATTTCCTTGAAGAACCTCATCAGTGCCTGAAATGCCTCACACCAGTAAGGATCATTGCCATACCGTATTCATCAGCAGCTGTTATAACCTCTTCGTCTTTCACTGAGCCTCCCGGTTGGATGACTGCGGTGACTCCCACTTCGGACAGGACATCTATCCCATCCCTAAACGGGAAAAAGCCGTCGGATGCCGCAACAGATCCCTTGATCGACTCACAGGCGTTGAGGGCTCCGATCTTTGCCGAGTGGACCCTGCTCGTTTGGCCGATACCGATGCCAAGCGTGCGGTCTCTGAGGGCATATACTATGGCATTGGATCGCACATGCTTGCACACCTTCCATGAAAAGTCCAGAGCTGCGCGCTCGTCCTGTGTAGGTTGGCGCTTTGTGATTGCCTTGATAGACATGATATCTTCAGATGCATTGTCCCAGTTCTGGACGAGCATTCCTCCGGCGATCCGCTTCATGTCCCAGGAGCCTAGCTTTGTTTTTTCCTGCGAGATTATCTCTGGTAATTCGAGGAGCCTAACATTTGGCTTTTGGGACAGGATATCGAGTGCTTCAGTGGTAAACGAAGGCGCAATGATCACCTCAAGAAAAAGGTCGATCAGGGAAATGGCGACCTCTGCATCTACTTGGTCATTAAAGGCGATGACTCCACCAAAAGCCGAGACGGGGTCTGTCTTGAGTGCTTTTTTAAAGGCATCTGCAGCTGTCTCTCCAAGGCCAACTCCGCAGGGATTGTTGTGTTTGATGATGGCGCACGACTTCTTGTCAAATTCCATGGCAAGCAGCAACGCGGAATTGGTGTCCAGCCAGTTGTTAAAGGACATCTCCTTGCCCTGAATCAACCGCGCATCGGGTAGACATAGGCCGTTCGTCCTTTCTTTGTAGAGGGCTGCTTCCTGTTGGGGATTCTCTCCGTAACGCAATACCGCAACCTGCTTCATAGAGGTTGTCATGAAATCGGGGAGGGTGAGTTCCTTTTCAATCACTGATGAGAGATAGTCGGCTATCAGGGTGTCATACCGAGATGTGTGGGCAAAGACCTTCCTTGCGAGGTTGAGTCTTGTCGTCCTACTGATCTCACCGCCTGACTTCTTTATCTCATCAATTATGGTGCTATAGTCGCTGGGATCCACCACAACAGCGACATCGGCGAAATTCTTGGATGCAGCCCTTATCATGGTCGGGCCGCCGATATCGATATTTTCTATGGCCTCTTCGAAGGTCACATTGGATTTTGAAATAGTCTTCTCGAATGGATAGAGGTTGACAGCAACGATGTCGATGGTTCCGATGCCGTGCTTCTGTATGTCTCCCATGTCTTTGGGATTATTGCGCCGCGATAGCAGGCCGCCGTGGATTTTGGGATGGAGGGTCTTGAGCCGTCCGTCAAGCATTTCAGGGAAGCCAGTGTAGTCCGATACCTCCAAGACAGGTATTCCCGCTTCGCGAAGCACCTTTGCGGTGCCGCCTGTCGACAGTATCTCAACGTCAAGTGATGCCAATACTTTCGCAAATTCAACAGCGCCCGTTTTGTCGGAGACGCTGATCAGAGCCCTTTTGATCATGAACCCTCCTGAAATAATCATTAGTAAAAATTTATAGTGCGAAGACAATGCCCGTTTAAAGCCCTATTCATTAACGCTTCGTTACTTAAAGAAATATTTGTACTTAATAAATATTCTGCTCACGGTGCGTTTGCACTGTAGATCTATCGTCTCTTTGCATTTGAGGGTAGATCCAGTATGTTCAAATCCCTCCAGCCTTATAACTGAAGTATGTTCTGAGTCAACTATTTGATCCTTGCGCCGGGCTTAACGTCCCTGTCGAGTGCTAAGACCGAGATAGTCCCTTCGCTGTCCGTTGCAGCCAGGAGCATTCCTTGTGATTCGATACCCATGAGTTTTGCAGGCTTGAGGTTAGCAAGGACCACGATCTTTTTTCCCACCAGATCTTCAGGTGAGTAAGCTTTGCCGATACCAGCAACTATCTGGCGCTCTTCGCCAATATCGACCTTAATTTTAATGAGTTTTTCAGATTTCTCTACCTTCTCAGCGGCGATGACAGTTCCCACTTTAAGCTCAATCTTTGCGAAATCGTCAATGCCGATTAATTCAGCTGATGCAGCAGGAGTCAGCTCGGACATTCTGGTTTTCTCCTTTTTGGTCTCATATTTCGTATCCGTATCTTTTTTATTATCTTCTTTCTCGATCCTTGGGAAGAGTTGAGCGCCCTTGTGCACTTTTATCGGATAATCTGGCATCCAATCCCATGCGAAGATGGCCAGCCGGTTCTCTTCGGCATCTACCGTTAGTTCTTTTAGTCCGATCTGTTTCCAGATAACTTCTGCAGCACATGGCATGAAGGGATAAAGCGAAAGAGCAGTCACTCTGAGGGCGTTCCAAATGTCGAACAGCACGGCCCTCAGAGCAGGCGGATCGTTCTTTGCCAGTTTCCACGGTTCGGTTTGTGCTATATGATTGTTTGTTGCCCTGACGATATTCCAGGCATGTTCCAGGATCACGTTGAATTTAAGATGCGACCAATAGGCATTCCCTGATTTGTTCATGATATGGCCGAGCTCGTTCGAGCATTCCTCGGTGAAGCCGCTAGTCATATATGGGTTAGGGCGTTGAATGCTGCCCTCGATATATTTGTCGGCCATTGTCAGGAAGCGGCTGAGAAGGTTGCCGAGGTCGTTGGCAAGGTCAGTGTTGATGCGTCGGATTAAGGCGTCTTCCGAGAAGTCGCCGTCGAGTCCAAACGTAACCTCCCTGAACAGGAAATATCTGAATGCGTCCGAACCATATTTATCGGCCATTGTGTTTGGGTCGACAACATTCCCCAGGGACTTTGACATCTTAGCGCCATCGATAGTCCACCAACCGTGGGCGAATATGTTTCTGGGAAGTGGTATGTCGAGGGCCATCAACATGGTCGACCAGTAAACAGCATGGGTCGTTAGGATGTCTTTGCCGATGAGGTGATGGTCCGATGGCCACCAGTCTTGGCGTCCTGCCGGTGCAAGATATTTGGTCGCTGAATAATAATTTACGAGGGCGTCGAACCAGACATAGGTGGTATAGTTCTCATCGAAGGGGAGCGGAATTCCCCAGGCCAGTCTGGTCTTGGGCCTGGAAATGCATAGGTCGCCGAGAGGTTTCGACCTCAGGAACCCCAGCACCTCGTTTCTCCGTGTCTCGGGGAGGATGAATGTCTCGTTCTGTTCGATGTAATCGATGAGTCGCTGCTGGTATTTGGACATGAGAAAGAAATAATTTTCCTCCTCAATCTGATCAACTGGTCTGGCGCAGTCTGGACATGCGCTCTCGGTGACATCCTTTTCGGTCCAGAAACGCTCGCACGGCGTGCAGTAAAGGCCACAATATGAGCGCTTCTCTATCTGGCCTTTATCGTAAAGCTCCTGCAAAAGGTCCCTGACTATTTTCTGGTGCTCTGCGTCGGTAGTCCGGATAAATGCGTCGTTGCTGATGGAGAGTTTGGTCCAGCTATTTTTGAAATTGTCAACTAGCAGGTCTGCATGTTCCTTCGGGGTCCGGCCTTTCTGTCTGGCGGCCTTTTCAACCTTCTGCCCGTGCTCGTCCGTACCGGTAAGGAAGAAAACATCTTTGCCCCTGAGGCGATTATAGCGTGCGAGAATATCCGCGGCTATTGTCGTATAGGCATGACCAATGTGCGGGATATCGTTGACATAATAAATTGGAGTGGTGATATAGAATCTATGCTTGTCGGTGCTCATTTCTTAAAGCGCCTCCTCCTGTGCCTCTTGCGGTCTTTTTGCTGCGCGTCTTGGGTTGCCGGGATTCCTTCATTAGCAGCGGAGGGGCCTCCAGTATCCGATTCTGCGCCGTCAGTTTGCGGGGATTTGTCGGGCGCAGCAACAGTCTCCGCGGGGACGGGAGTAGCGTTTTGCTGTCGGTCTTGATGAGATCTTTTATCCCTATGATGGCTACGGGACATTTTCTTTTCGATCAACTCGACAGGGGCATCCTCTGCGCCGAGGGGTATCACATCATCGGAGGAAATTGTTCCTAAATCGCCGTCATATTCATATCTTAGACAACACATTAGCCTGCTGCAAAGGCCGGAAAGCTTGCCGATATTCAGCACCATCTCTTGCTTCTTAGCCATCTTGATCGATACGGGTTCGAAGCCGGTTAGAAAGGTATTGCAGCAGAGCGCTCGTCCACAGACGCCAAAACCGCCTACAAGCTTCGCCTCATCACGTACACCTATCTGTCTCATCTCTATCCTGGTTTTGAACTTCGCTGCAAGGTCCTTTACCAGTTCCCTGAAATCGATTCTCCCTTCGGCAGTAAAGTAGAATACTATCCTTTTTCTATCGAGGGTTGCTTCTGTTGCTACGAGCTTCATAGGCAGACCCCGAGCCATTATTCTCTCGAGGCAGAAATCACGCGCCTCTTTTTCGAGTTGCTTGTTGTCCTCCTGAGTCTTGAAATCTTCTTCAGTTGCGACCCTGACGACATGCTTCAGTTCGCGTTCGCTCTTCTCTTGCGTGTGACGTCCTCTTATAACCTTGCCGAGGCTAAGACCGAAATCTGACTCGACGATGACATGATCGCCTTCCTTTACTTCAATGCCGTTTATTTCAAAATCGTAGACCTTGCCGCAGGATTTGAATCTTATTCCGATTATATCGGGCATGAATTTATCTTTCCTCCATAGAGCGCTGTTTCACGGTCGGACAATAGATCAATATCTTGATGTTCTCTTGGTCGATGTCGCGGCCGGTTCAATTACATCCTGTATTATACCCGATACGAAGTTCCATGTGATTGATTTGTTGAGATTTAGGTCGAGCAGTGCCCTTACTTTCTGGAGGCGCTGGCCAGCATCGAGGATGCGCCGGAGATCTCCGCCCGGGCGCTTTTCACCATACAAGAGGTCCGAATCCCTCCCGGTGATGCTGAAAACCACCATGTCCCTGAGGAGGATGAGGGAGAGGTCCAGCCAGAGTTTAATGTCATTCTTGTCGGCCCATGCGCAGCGTGTTTCACCGCGCATCATGCTTGTGAAAATGTCAATGAACCATTTCTTCTCTTTGGCAAAATCCTTTGAGATGCCGATCCCCGGTCGCCCCATGGCTAGTCCCGCAAATGAGCCGAGATTGTGACCCGGGGCTTTCAGTGAGAGCACTCGTGCAAATGCCTCGCCGGAAAGAGGACGGAAACGTACATGCATGCAGCGCGACCGAATGGTTTCAGGCAGTCTGTCAGGACTCGCCGATAGAAGGACAATAATACTGTCAGCGGGCGGCTCTTCCAAAGTCTTGAGGAAAGCATTAGCTGCGCTGATGTTCATGGTGTCCGCGTCATCAACGATGATGACTTTCTTCTTACCCTCGTAAGGCCTAAGGGAGAGTATCTCCTCGGCGCGCCTGATCGTGTCTATCCTGATTTCATCATTTTCGGGGAGCAAGGTGATGACATCCGGATGGAGTTCCTTATCTATTTTTCTGCATGAAATACAACGGTCGCATGCGTCAAAATCCAGAGGTGTCAGGCAGTTGAGCACTTTTGCATAGTTGAGTGCAGCAAGCCTTTTACCGATCCCGGAGTCACCGGACAGCAGTATGGATGAGGGGACGCGATCTCTTCTGATGGTGCCCGAGAGGATACGGACCGCTTTTTCCTGGCCTATGATATCGCGTAGTGCCATATAACAATAGGGGCGAGGTAACTCCTCAGCACTGCAGAAGACCTCTTTTCTTCATCATTTCACTCACAATCTCCCAGGCAACATCCTGCACCTTACTGAGCGGCAAAGAAGCGTCTACCAGCTTGACTCGTTCAGGTTCCTTCCCGGCGATTTCAAAAAATCCATGCCGGACTCTCTTGTGAAATTCGATATCCTCGAGTTCGAGTCTGTCGACCTTGTTGATAGTCCTGTTTCTTCTGAGGCCTGTTTCGATATCCAGATGGAAGAGCAGGGTGAGGTCCGGTTTTGTACCCTTCGTGGATATCAAATCAAGATTTGCGATTATTTCAAGGTCGATGCCACGGCCGTATCCCTGGTAGGCTACTGTCGAGTCTGAAAACCTGTCTGTAATTACGACCATCCCACTGGTGAGGGCCGGCCTGATCTTCTGGTCAATCAGCTGGGCTCGCGCCGCGTTGTACAGAAGCAGTTCTGTCATGAAGGCCATCTCCTTATGGTCAGTGTGAAGGAGGACTTCCCGAATTCTCTCACCTATTACAGTATCTCCCGGCTCGTGAGTCAAAAGACAGCCGAATCCAAGAGCGGTCAGACGATCGTAAAGGTATGTGGCTTGGGTAGTCTTACCCGTTCCGTCCATGCCTTCTAGCGAGATGAAAAAGCCGGATTTGGAATTGGCCCGCATCATGTTTAAAAAACCATCGCTTCTTTTGCGCGCATGGTCAGCTGAAATATCTTAATTGCCTCCTCTACGGTTCTGGAGCCGGCCCCGCAGGACGGAGTGATGAGTGCCTGAGAGTAAACACGGTCAGACCCCGTGAGGGATTGCAGCTTTGAAACCCTCTCCTTAAGAAGGGAAGCTATATGGTCATCGGTCACCGATTTGATCGCGTCCGAAGTAGGCACAATACCCCAAGCCAGGTATCCTCCCTTTTCGAGAAAGCCCTTGAGTTCTTCGCTGTAGAGGGCGAGAGTATCGAAATAATCGAAGGCATCGAAGTTGAGTATCCCCACGCCGCTCTGAATCACCATCTTCCAGTCTGCCTTGCCGCAGCAATGGATGCCGGAGATGCCGCCTGCGCCTTCAATAGCCGATACCGAGTCCGATAGCATACGCACTATCTCGCCTTCGTTGACACCCAAGTATGATGAGCTGCCGATTGCTGAGAATATGGGTTCATCGATAAAGATAATGACCTCATCAGCGAATTGCTTCAGGAGGTCAACCTGCCAGCGAGCCTTGCCCTGTAAGAGCATGGACCCGATTTCGCGTAGTTCCTCGTCGAAATATATCGACATTCCTTTGCTGTCTTTAAGTCCGAGAGTAAAGGTGAGAGGGCCTGTGATGTGCCCTTTCAAGACCTTGAATTTCCGATGTTTGATGGATTTCAGGAAGGCATGCAAACCGGCTGCATAATCCTCTGATATCGCAATACGGGTATCAGCGGTCTGAGTTTCATAGAACCGTTCAAGCTGGTCGCTGTCATCTCTTTCAACGAAGACCTTATTATGTTCTTCGTAAACTTTCAGGAAAGGCATCCCTTCGGAATACTGAGGGATCATATATTCCCTGAATGAATATTTCGGCAGCTGAGGCCAGAAAGGTATGTCAAAGACTGCCTCTATAAGCTTACACGCTTCCAGTGGACTGACATGTGGGGCGCTGCCTATGCCGGTTGTGGAAAATGGACTTAAGGTGTTGGACATGGTTTATTGTTAACTCCGGTCAAAGGCCTCCGGCCATTACCGGAGACGTTTTGCATGATTAAAGACTACTGCCGACATATGGACAAGGGCACTTCTAAGCGATAAACAATATACACCGACCTAATATTACCTGCAGATAAGTCCTTGTATGCGATCAGCCGGTGAAATTATTTTGATGATCTTACGGAGTCAACAGTGAAAAGTCTTTCTTGCAAGATGTTTATATCTTTCACGACCGACTTCTTCTATCAGTCCCCTTTATTTTCTTCTTTGAGCCCTCGTGCTCCTGCGGAGCTTGCTGTGCTTATGTTTGCGCATCTTTTTCTTGCGCCATTTCACTACGCTTCCCACACCATCACCTCCTCATATACTTCTCAGTAAGTCTAAATAGGCTTAATTGAGCTTCTTTTTTTACTTTTCTGTTTTCACTGCTTCCATGAATGCCTCAATCTGCAGTCCGGTGGTCGGTGATTCTGATCCGTCGTACGGAATGCTGATGCATGGAATTCCCAGATCCTTACCCAATTTCTTAAGCAGGGCGGTCACAATTGTGCCTGGCATGCACCCGAAGGGCATAGCGTTTATGATGCCTGCGGCCCCCCTCTCGATCAGGTCTATTGCCTTCCCGATGCTCAAGACGGTCTCGCCTTCGAATGAGTCGTGCACATACGGTGCAGCCTTTTCCAGGATCTCCCTGGTGTCGGGCTCGCCGAGCGTCTTCAAAAAGCCTCTAAAAGGTTTTGAATACTTATGTTCGATGCGCTTCTGGAAAAAGCGCCTAGCAAAGATATTCATGATATCAGACTTGTCTTTTTTTATCAAGGCCTTTCGTAAAGACATGGCGTTGATGTAGCTGATCCACTCGTCCATGGTAGCAAGGTAGGCTTCTCCGCCAAGAGCCTCTATTTTTTTTATCAGGTCTTCGTTTGAAAACTTGTGGGACCGGACGAAAATTTCGCCTATCACTCCGATCAGGGGCCTTTTCCCTTCATTCCTCGGGATAGAGGCGAAAGCCTCCTTCATTTCCCTGAAGAGGCCTTCCATCTTGCCGTTGCCGCCCACGAGAGTGTTGTAAATCTTTTCATGATAGGCGGCATAAACTGAGTCGGTTACACCGTCCTGTTTTTCGTAAGGGCGTGTTTCGTGGAGGCATTTTGTGAGAAGATCATAGGCGACAACGCCCCTCCAGGCTGTCATCGCAAAACCGTTTCCGACAAGACCAAGTTCTCTGTAAAACTCGACGTCCTGGTTTGGAGAAAAGATGGGCACGTTATCCAGTCCGAGCTTTTCGAGGATCATCTTCTGAGAGACATTATACTGACCGAAGCGGCAAGGTCCGCTTCCCGAGGGCATAAAGAAGGCTGATCTATCAGGCTGGAAGTCCGAGGATAAGACCTTCTTGAGCATATCGCCCGAAGTTATCAGATAGGGGTAGCACTCTTTACCAGATACGTATCTCCTGCCGATGTCTACCGATTCCCTGTCTGAGTCGGGAAGTACCTCGGCTGATACGCCGCAGGCTTCAAAGGCAGCCTTCACTGCATATGAATGAGCAGTCATATGTGGCATATATATAGTGCGCTTCGCAAGAGCATGAGCACGAATGAGCGGACGTGCGGAGGGCAATTCGGCCGAACATCCATTCCCGGCATCGCCAATTTCCCTATTTCTTGTTTGCTGCTCAATACTGTCCAGGAATGCCTCGCATCGGGTTATGGCTCCCGCATCGGCGCTGTGCTCATCAATTTCGATATGAAGGAAAGGCTTCTCGCCCATCTCTTCCTTGAAATACTTCAGGATGAAGGAGTCGGGACCGCACGAAAAGTTCCCAATGTAAATCGTGTACAGGTTCGGACTGGCTTTGATGAACTTAGCAGCCTTCAATATCCTCTGGCCCGAGCGCCAATACATGTTTGGCCAGGAGTCTTTCAGACTCGCATCTTCGAGAGGTAGGAAATCCATCGGGATTGAAGGTATGTTGATGTGAGAAAGCTTCTTGGGTATTTCGAGGTTGATGCCGGAGTCATAGGAATTATAAGCCCTTCCTACAATTACAATAAGAGGGCTTTCGGGAGTCTGCCTATTAAGTATTTCCCTGCCTTTGGCCTTGATCGCCTGTCTGAAGTCATCTTGAGCCGCCTGTGCAGCAGCAAATGCACGTTTAATATCACCTGAGCCGATGCGGAATTCAGCCAATGATTTTCTGATTTCCTTCTTGATATAACCTTCCCCCCGTTCGAAATCAATAACCGGCATTAACATCTTAAGGCCTTTAATTGCCGCATTGGTGATATATGGGATGGTCTGGGTGTGAGGGCATGAAAGCCCTCTGCTGTATTCATTGGCCTCGCTATTTACATTTATAAAGCTGGGTACAAAGAGCGCATCGACCCCCTGATCCTGAAGATATTTGATATGGCCGTGGGACACCTTTACCGGAAAGCAGGCCTCTGAAAGCACATTTTCGACACCCAGATTTATGATCTGTCTGTTTGTTCTAGGCGAGACCAGCACATCGAATCCAAGCTCCCACAGAAATGTAGTCCAAAATGGCAGCAGGTCCTGAAAGAAGAATATATAGGGAATACCGAGCCGGGCTTTCCTTCCGCTCTTCTGCCCCTCGGTTCTTTTTAGGTGCTCCTTCCAGAGCATCTCTTCTCTGAAAGAGAACAGGTCGGGAATAGCTGACTTTTTTGCGAGACGGATATCGTATTTCTCGCATCTTCCGCCATAAAAAAGGTGGCCGGAATCACCCTGCACCTTCACCCTGTTTATTTCACAGACATTTGGACATCCCTTGCACGCGAATGAATCTATCGCATAAGGCCGCTGGGACAATTCAAGGCCCTTAAAGGCGGTTTGTGCGGGTGCCGCATCTGCCTGATGAGTAGTCTCCCCTGTCGATTTCTGACTGCTGATTTCTGACTGCTGTCCTTTCATCTGCTTCATGGCTAGCAGTGCCATGCCTATGGCGCCTGTTACGTCGTGGTTGTCGGGGACGGTAACTTTGGCACCTACATATTTTTCAAAAGCGGCTACGACGGCCTTGTTAAAGGCAACTCCTCCCTGGAAAAAGATGTTCTTGCCGACGGGTTTGCCTGCAACGACCCTGTTGATATAATTCTGGACAATGGAATAAGATAGGCCGGCAAGCAGGTCATCCTTTTCATGGCCCCTCTGCAGGTTTGACATCAAGGAGTTTTCCATGAAGACCGTGCAGCGTTCTCCCAGCCTGCAGGGATTATCAGACCGGAAAGCAGCGTCTGCAAACTCTCCTTTAACCGAGATATCAAGTTTCTCAGCCTGTTCTTCGAGAAAAGAGCCGGTACCTGCGGCGCAAGCCTTGTTCATCTCGAAATCTACGATTATACCGTCCCTGATGGCAATATATTTAGAGTCCTGGCCGCCAATTTCAAAAATAGTATCTACGGAGGGGTCAATATGTATTGCTGCTGTGGCTTGTGCGGTGATTTCGTTCTTAACAATATCGGCACCAACATAATCTGCGATCATGTATCGCCCGGATCCGGTAGTGCCAACACCTTTGACGTCGATCATATCGCCGACTTCTTCATAAATCTCTTTGAGTCCCTGTTTAACGGCCTCTATCGGCCTCCCGGCCGTCATCAGATATCGCTTGGCGAGCAGCTTGCCATTTTCGTCGATAATGGCGAGATTAGTGCTGATAGATCCGATGTCAATGCCGAGATAGGCATTTATCTTTTGATTTAACAGTAGCTCAGCATCCTTCTTAGCAGGATGCACCCCTACTTGCTTTTTGGTTTTGCCGTTTTTATTGAAATGTCTCTCAAAGAAGTCATCTCCTTCACATATCAATGGAAGGTAGCCCTGCTCTTTGTTTTGAGTGTCGGAGAGAAAAGCTTCAAGTTTATCAAGATCGAAAGCGTTCCGTATGTTTTCATCCTTGTCCTTAAGTGCTGCGCCTATTGCCCCCATCAGGGCAAAATCTGGAGGGACAAAGAGTTCATCAAGATCAAAAACTTCCTTAAACGCTCTTGCCATACCTTTGTTTGCCGCAACACCTCCCTGGAAAGAAACCGGGGGTCTCAGCTCTATGCCTTGAGCGATGCTCCCTTTGAAATTCCTGGCAACGGCGAAACAGAGTCCGGCAACGATGTCTTCCACCGGTGTTGCTATCTGCTGCAGATGAATCATGTCGGATTTGGCGAACACGCTGCACCTTCCTGCGACCTTCGAAGGACGCTGAGACTTTGCAGCTGTCTCACTGAATTCCTCTATCGTAAAGCGCAGGCGCTCAGCCTGTTGTTCGAGGAAAGAACCGGTTCCTGCCGCGCAGACCGAATTCATCGAAAAGCCCTTGATCCTTCCGTCTTCCAGGAGGATCAGTTTTGAATCCTCACCGCCGAGTTCTATAATGGTGCATGTTGTGGGATAGAGCTTCTTTATGGAATAGTACTGCGAGACGATCTCGTTGATGGGCTTGATATTCAGGATAGAGGCAATGCTCTTTCCGGCCGACCCGGTTATGGAAAGGGAACTCTTCGGATAACGGCTCGCAATGTCACGCAGAAGGCTGAGAGCAACCTTCAGTGGATGTCCATAATGTCTGATATAATGCCCTTCAGTCTTATTGCCGCTTTCATTGAATACAACTGCTTTAACTGTAACCGACCCGGCATCAAGACCAATGAAATGCATGTACCGCCTCCAACTATAAAAATAACGCCAAATAAAAGTTTAATCAACCATCAACAACAGAAACTTCTAAAAGGAGGGTAGCTTTATTTCACATAGTATAGCAGATAAGTAAGGATATGAAGATCATGTCGTCAATCTCTTTTGACTTGTGCTTGCACTACATATTGTCCTCCGAGTGGAATGGGTGACAAATGATGTTCGATTGGTCTCAAAAAACGCAAGGGGGACGGGAAAAAAAGTATAAAATTTCGCCTTATGATTGAAAAGTCTGCATGCTCAAGTAATGAAATCATTTCTTTAGGTTTTAGGAGTTGTACCCCTTCATCAAAAGGACACGTATCAACCAGATGTCTAGTGATGGGATTATAGGGGTTATGCTCGAAAACATAAAGCTCTCCATTGGGTTTCATTAAACGTTTTAACAACTTCATCGTATCGCCTCGTTCCCTGCGTGGTATGTGATGGAAGACGTTTGCAACAAAGATAAGATCGAATTTCTTATCATCAGGAAATGCGTCTTTAGGTATCATGAAGAATTCAGCATCAGGATTGTCCCGCGCTGCAACGCTGAGACATTTTTGGGAAAGATCGCAACCTGCAACAGACGCAAATGGGAAGGCCTGTAAAAGGTGTTTTATGTTGCCGCCAATACCGCAGCCAAATTCTAAAATACTTTTGGGCTTATGCTGCAATAGCCTCATGACGACTGAGACTTTATACTTAGCGAAGTAGTCCGATCCAGTTTCGAAGAAACGAATTTGCTTCTCTAGTATCTCTTTATAGTCATCAGCAAAATCGTCGAAATCAACATTCCCCATGTCAGAATAATTCTTGCTCAACGATATAACGCGGTCGAGCTTTCACTTCTTTGAAAATCTTGCCAAGGTACTCTCCGATTATCCCAATCGAAAGGAGTTGAATGCCTCCGAAAACGTAAATGGGAAGAACCGTTGATGCCCAGCCTGGAACAGTTCTCCCGAAAAGGTAGGAAATAAAAACCCAGACACCTAAACTCAACGAAAGGCAAGAAAAAAGCAGTCCGAGCACTGTAATTATACGCAATGGCACAATGCTGAACGAGGTGATGCCATCAAATGCGAATGAAAGCATTTTGCTCAGATTATACTTCGATACACCAGCTGACCTTTGGAGTCTGTTATAGTAAATTTTAGATGTCCGAAACCCCAGTTGAGGAATTATACCTCTCAGGAAGAGATTGACTTCTTTGAATTCTGAAAGAGCATCGAGTGCCCGGCTTGATAGGAGACGGTAATCTGCATGATTGTCGATGATGTCTACACCCATCGTTGTCATTGTCTTGTAAAAGGCCTGTGCCGACAATCTTTTGAAAAATGTGTCGAGATCGCGATTTTTGCGGACACCAAATACAATATCGCATCCTTTCGAATATTCATCGAACATTGGTTCGATCGTTGAAATATCGTCCTGCAAATCAGAGTCCGCGCTAATAATGCAATCTACTTTGCCTCTCAGGGAGAGCATCCCGGCGAGCAATGCGTGCTGATGTCCCGCATTATGGGCTAGTTTCAGTCCTTTGATGTTGGGATGTTCTGCATGGAGTTCCTCGATGATGCTCCAGGTACTGTCATGGCTACCATCATCGACGAAGTAGATAAAACTTTGGCATGCTATCTTTTCTTTCTTGCTGAGATCAGAGAGAACTTTTAAAAGCTCAGCAGCAGTCAACGATAGCACTCGATCCTCATTGTAACAGGGAACCACTACTGCAAGAACGGGGGGTTTAGTTGGTTGATGTGGCATATATCCAGCCCCTCACTTAGCATTTGCACATTCACTTGGTCAGGATCAATTATATACCTATTATATGTATTTCAAAAATAAAAGTGTATGATATTTATTAAGCTCTTTTAGTGGTGATGGCGACGTCGCTAATTTACCATGACGGTTCTGCACTCATTGACTAGCGTCTGCATCGCCCCTGTTGACGGGATGATAATCGTCTGTTGAGCAAGCAGACACAATAGTAATTATGATTGAAGAGATTGCAATTGCGAGATAGGTCGAAATCGAATATTGATGGAATGGACCGGAAGAGCTTTTTCATCAATGTCGACAACGCATTTTAAGACACCAACATTTCACTTTCTAACCCCAGTTTGTGTGTACGGGGCATTCAGGTTAATATCCATCATGCCGAGTTCTGTATGCTTGTATAAATAACTATCGCTCACATTGTTCTGATAATAAGTCCTAATAACTTGAGCGTCTTTTTTATCGCCGAGAAATTGATAAAGGTTAAAAAGACCGATGAGGAGGCTTGGTTGTTTGAGTACAGAGAAGCGTTGTGGAGTCATGTCAAGGGGTATGTTGCTTTGAGGTTCATTAGTCTTAACAAATATCGCTACCGTCTGATCGAAATAAATCATTCTCCAGTCATGCATCCGCATAAATACTTGTACAAGCGTCTTGAATACTAAATTAATCATTGCTGTCTTCGCCTCAGGATATTTGTTGATAATGGCGCGCACTTCGGCTTCGTTGGTGCATCTTTCAAGCGCGAAGTAATCACGGAGGATATCCTTCTGATATGGCCAAGCCCTCGGATCAATAAAAACTTTGTATTCGGGATAGAGTGCCCATAGCAAGTATCCGCCGGTTTCGTAATCATTGATCAATTGGGGCGGAAGTGCGTGTTGTTTTAGAAATATTGTTGCACTAACGGGAAATAATCCTTCAACACGATGTTGAAAGGGCCTAATACTTCGGCCATCCATAATATAGAGGTTCAGTTGATTCGCAACAAAATAGCACAAGAATGCAAGTGCGATTAGGGAGAGTTTAAATGATGAGCGAAGATGGCTTGCAGTTGTCATGGACTCAGTTATCGAGAAAAGCCAGACCAGGCAATAGAAGGAAAATAGGCGAAAATAGAGCATGCCCATTGCGAAGAAGACAAGCAGGAGAATGATTTTTACAAAGTCAGGACGGTTTCCTTTCTTTATTTCTAAAAGAGTAAGCAGTGCAAACGCCGAGAACATAAAGACTCCTGCCCAGCTTATGCTGACACTGCCAAGATTTTTGGATCCATCGAGACGACGCCAGAGGCTGCTATATTCAGATATATACAAGGACGGGTCGACTGAGTTCACATGCAGTATATCCTTCATAATGCCGGCCAAATAGCCGAATCCCTCTGGATTGATACCAAGGACTAGAAAAGACAGCAAAATAGCCGTTCCCAAGCCCCGCAGAAAGACTTTCTCCGACTGCAACGTACCCTTGTGCCAGGAGATTAGGAGTTCGCTTGCAAATGCAAGACATAGAAAGAACAAGCCAAAGATAAACGCTCCGTGGGTATTCACCCACACCAGAAATAGCGGAGGCAAGGCCCAATATGAGTTACTACTATTGTGACGCGAGGAATAATAAATGGCAAGACAGGTTGCAAACAGCAGTGATGACAGTATGGCCGGTTTGACTATCGGCATGTAGAAAAAAAGAGCCGCAATAAAGAAAAGAGCCATTGTAATGAGGTTGAAAGACCTTCCGGTAGATCTCAGAAACAGGACATACACGAGCAGAATTGAGATGAGCGTTACAAAAGGAAGTAGCATGACGGCATCAAGGGAGATATAGGTGTAGATGACGTACATTATACCGCTCCCTATCCAGGTGACATATTTCCACTCTCTGGTTGCAGGGGTCCAGGAAAAAACAGAGTGATCAATCGACCAGGTATGGTTTAGAAAGAAGTGCTCTCCATATTTCAGGTGGACCCATAGGTCATTATCATAGACTCTCACGGTGCTTTCAATACATACCAAGAGAATTGCAGACACCAGGATCAGCAATATAAGTCTCAAAATTTTCAAGCCATTGCTATTATTTAGCATCTAGTTGGAATTATACACTAACCGATTCATTATCAGATACTCCATTCCACGCAAAGAAGGAGGCATAGCCTCCTTCTTTGCTACTACAGGAATTGTTAGAATTGTGCTTATTGACAAGTAAAAACAGCACCGTTGGTATAAGCGCAGGTTGCATTCCCGCCACTTGCGAGAGTTATAACACCGCCAGCATAAACGACATTACCGTTGGCTGGGTCGAGTGTGAGTGGTAGGCCAGCTCCGGTCACGCCTTGACATGTCTGAGTATCAGCTAGATTACCATCATTTGCGTATACTGCTAGTAGTTCGCTTGCACAGATGTTAAGAGCAGATACTGCGTTAGCCGCTACTGCCTTCTGCCTGTACTGTGCATACTGCGGGATTGCGATCGCTGCCAGAATGGCGATAATGGCAATGACGATCAGCAGTTCGATTAAGGTGAAACCTCTTTGATCCTTCTTCTTCATCATGTCGAGAGTCTTAAACATTTTATTTCTCCTCTGTTGTGATATTCTTGCCGCCGAGGGCGGCTAGTTATTTTAGATTTAATTGAGCAAGTACTATGCCACGAAATATTGAGCGTGAAATCAATGCAAATAATTCTCATGATGCTTATCTACAGGTTAAATCCACTTAACCAAAAACACGGGGAAACAATGAGATATCGGAAAAGAGTGCGAGGGAACAATAATATCGTGCACTAAAAAATAATGGGTTATCATTGCAATCTGACGTTAATTGTCAGCAGGATTGACAAAAAACGGCAATAAATTATTTAATTCTATATGGCGCTGTCTCCGGTCTATAGTTATTACAAGATCGGCAGGGTTATATTTGCCCTGGCTCTGCTCGTAGCCTTTCAAATAGCCGGGCTGTTGCATGCCCTTCCAGGCCTCTTTTACATCATCACTATCTATGGTTTTATAGCCCTTGTTCGTTTAGCTATAGCTCAGGAAGCTATGGGCTATTTTGATTTCCTTTTGGATATCGTATTCATTTCGGCTTTAGTGCAAGTGAGCTTCGGCATATATTCGTATCTCTCTCTTTTTTACCTCTTTCCGATCTTTTTTTCCTCAATCGTAATCAGGACTAGGAAAATATTTCTTTATCCAGCAATTGCTACTTTTTTTTATGGAACTGTTTTTGTGATTAACGGTGCCATTTCATCAAGGGAAAATCTCTTGAATATTTTACTTCATGCGTTTTCTTTCTTCATAATCTCATTCGCAGGAAATAACTTGAATGAAAAACTGGAAAAACAGGATAAATATATAAAAAGTCTTGAAGAAGAACGGATTAAAATGCAGGGATACGAGAGACTTTACAGGGTCAGTGCGGACCTGGCCCATGAATTAAGAAATCCTCTGGCATCGATTTCAGCTGCAGTACAGTTTCTGAAGGAAGGCAAAAGCAGCAAGGACTTTGTCGAAATACTCTCCACTGAAACAACAAGATTGACTCAACTGGTTCATAACTTCCTGATGTTTGCTCGACCGTCTGATGCTCCTCGTGAAGAGGTGGATTTATCCAATATGGTGAGAATCATTATCGAAGGCAATAGAAATGGCAAGACTATCTCAGCAGATATTGAGGAAGGCATCTCTATCGGGGCTAACAGGATGTTTATGGAGGCAGCCTTTGCTAATATCGTCAAAAATGCCAAAGAGTCTGCTGCTTCAAATGTATTTGTGACGCTTAGGAGAAAGAATGTGGATATTTCTGTCGGTAATAATGAGGTAGTTGTAATGGAGGTCGAAGACGACGGCAATGGTATTGATGAATCAATCAAAGAGCGCATTTTTGAGCCATTTTATACTACGAAGCAAAATGGTACCGGACTTGGGCTCGCCATTGCTTATCGAGTCATAGCTGGTTTCGGTGGTAATATTATTGTAGGCAATTCGCCCCATGGGGGTGCAAAGTTTACTATTGTTCTGCCATATGAGAAAAGAAAAAAAGAAAAAGAAGGTAAATGATAAATGAGGGCGTTAATAGTCGATGACGAGATCAACATCCGAAAGATATTAAAGGTAATCCTCGAGGAGAGCGACTTTGAGGTCCATGAAGCGGCCAACGTCTCTGAAGGGGTTGGATTGACAAAGGACTATTTCTTTGACATCGCTATTGTAGACATGCGGTTGCCCGATGGATCGGGTATTGATGTGTTAAGAATGATAAAAAGTACCAATCCGGATACGGTAGTGCTGGTCATCACCGCCTTCGCGTCTACAGAAACAGCGATAGAGACTATGAAGGCAGGGGCTTATGATTATTTGACAAAACCTTTCAATCTCGATGAGATCCGAATCATTCTCAAAAATATCAGTGAAAAAATATTGCTCGAAACCAGGGTCAAAGAACTGCAGCAATATGCAGACGAGTATCAGAATATGATCGGTAAATCAGAGTCCATGCAGCGGCTGTTCAAAGTAATTGATAAAGTGGCACCCTTCGATTCACATATATTGATTATCGGCGAGAGCGGTTCGGGAAAGGAACTGATTGCGAAAGCCTTACACAACAGAAGCCGGAGATTGAATAAGCGCCTTGTAGCAATAAATTGCGCGAGTCTGCCATCGGAGCTTCTCGAAAGTGAGCTCTTTGGATATTCAAAGGGGGCGTTTACAGGGGCATATACGTCCAAGCGAGGACTGATTGAGGATGCCGATGGCGGGACATTATTTTTAGATGAGATTGGGGAAATGCCCCTTTCGCTCCAGTCAAAACTGCTGAGGTTTCTCGAGGATAAGAAGATCAGGCCCTTGGGGAGTGGAAAGGAAACCGATGTCGATGTCAGGGTATTCGCTGCGACCAATAAGACCTTCAAAGAATTGATCGAAAAGGGGGAATTCAGGGAAGACCTTTATTACAGGCTTGCCACGTTTGAACTGAGAGTCCCTTCCTTAAGGGAGAGGCGTGAGGACATTCCTCTGCTTGTTGACCATTTTATAAGGTTCTTTTCCAGAAAATTCGAAAAAACTATAATTAAGGTTGATCCCGCTTTCCTGGATTATATTATGCAACATGAGTTAAGGGGAAATGTAAGAGAACTGAAAAACATCATCGAGCGAGAGGTCATCCTGTCCGAAGACGGCTGTATCAGGTGCACAAGCGGCCAGTATCAGGTCCGCATCGATAACTCATCGATCGAAATCCCGGAGGAAGGTCTGGATATAAACACGTATCTTGCAAATATCGAAAATGAACTCTTACAAAAAGCACTGAAACAAGCCAATGGGACCAAAACAAGGGCGGCCGAACTGCTCAAATTGACTTTTAGGGAATTCAGATACAGGCTGACAAAATACAAAGATACGGGAGACTGAATGTGAATCTGTCTACCGTATCTTTGTTAATGCGCTCCTGAGACGACCGCACCGAGTTTAAATATCGGTAAATAGAGAGAAACAACGATAAACCCGATGACAGTGCCTAGAAAGACCATCAGAGCCGGCTCAAGCATAACGGTAAGGTTTTGCACAGAGTTATCTACTTCATCGTCATAAAAATCTGCAATCTTGGAAAGCATCTGGTCGAGAGCACCCGTCGACTCCCCGACACTTATCATTTGAACAACCATTGGAGGAAAAACATCTGATTTAGCTAAAGGTTCCGAAACGGTCTTACCGGAGGCAACCTCTTTTTTGACTTCAAATACGACTTTTTCTACGACTTTATTACCGGCCGATTTTGCGCATATTTCCAGAGCATCTAGGATTGGCACACCGCTGCTGATAAGTGTTCCAAGAGTTCTAGCGAATCGCGCAACAGCCACTTTTCTGATAAGATTGCCGATAACTGGTATTTTTAGAAATAATTTGTCTGTATTCATATGACCGCTAGGAGTTTTTCTGTACTGACGAAATCCTACTATGAAACCGACAATAGACAAGAAAACTATTAAACCACCAAACCCGCTTAAAAAATTACTGAATCCGATAACAAATTGGGTCGGAAGAGGAAGGGCTGCTCCCATTTCTGAAAAGACCTTAGCAAAGACTGGTATGACGAAAATCATTATGATGGCAACAACAAGAGCGGCAATGAACATGACGACGGTAGGATAAATCATTGCTCCCTTAACTTTCTTCTTCAGTTTCATCGCCTTTTCAATATATACTGCAAGCCTCTGCAATACTGAATCTAGTACGCCGCCCATTTCGCCGGCTCCTACGAGATTGACATAAAGATCATTAAAAGCCTTGGGATATTTTTTCATGGCTTCGGCCATCGTTATTCCGGCTTCTACATCGCTCTTAACCTGTCCTATAATTGTACGCAATGACTTATTTTCAGTCTGTTTAGACATGATATCGAGGCCTTGGACTATCGGTATACCTGCGTTATACATGCTAGCAAACTGACGGGTAAAGACGATAATGTCTCTGTCTTTGATCTTTGGTCCTCTGCTAAAGAATCCCATTTGGATCGCCTGAGCTTTTTTCTCAGCAATAATAGTTGGTATAATGCCCTGCCTCCGTAAGGCAGCAATCACATCTTCTCTTGTCTCCGCAGATAATTCTCCCTGTTGAACAGTTCCCTTAGGAGTCTTTCCTGTCCACTTAAAGGTAGTCGGCATCATTATCTCCTTAAATAAATTCTTCTTTCAGCATGATGAGATTGTCTTTGCTATCCTATTGCGTCCATTGTATGCAAATGTACCATACTTACGGAGTGCAATACAACTGTTTCGTAACGATTATTTTAAGTATACAATCTTATCACATGGTGGTCTGGTGATAACCATCACAAGTTGTGAATCCTTTGAAGATAAAATATACATTAATTTCCTGTCAGTTACCGGTTAGAGACCATACCGGGCAGAGGAAGGGAAATAACCCATCCGACCTCACTCACTCCTGTAAATGTGGGAACCTATGATTGTATACATCATTTGTGAGGGGGTACCCCCCTCTTATGTCAAGAGGGGGTAAGTGGAGTTATTTTGAGCACTTCCAGATGAGCTTCACGCGACAATCGGGCAATCCCTATTGCTATTCAATCCCCGCCGCTATCTTTGCGGATTTGACCGTATTCTTCATTAGCATGGTAATGGTCATTGGGCCGACACCGCCTGGCACCGGAGTTATTGCACCTGCGATTTCCTTCGCTTTGTCAAAGTCTACATCGCCTCTCAGAATGGGTACCATCTTGCCGGTCTTTTCACTCATCTTTTCACCGACGCGGTTTACGCCTACATCGATTACGCACGAACCCGGCTTGATCCATTCAGGCTTTACTAGACCGGCAACGCCTGCGGCAACTATAAGGATGTCCGCCCGCTTGCAGTGGTCTTCGAGGTTTTTGGTGCCTGTATGCACTATTGTGACCGTGGAGTTTGCTCCTTTGGCTTTTTGGACCATAATCATCGCAATCGGTTTGCCGACGATGTTCGAGCGGCCCACAACGACCACTTCGGCACCTGATGTCTCGAAGCCGGCGCGCATGATCAGCTCCTGGATACCGGCCGGAGTGCATGGTAGGAATTTAGCCTCTTTGCCTCCGATCATAAGGCGGCCAACATTTACTGGGTGAAAACCGTCAACGTCCTTGTCAGGATCAATTGCGTTGAGTACCTTCTTTTCAGCAATATGCTTCGGAAGGGGGAGTTGGACGAGGATGCCATGTATTTTCGGATCTTTGTTGTACTTATCGACGAGTTTGAGAAGATCTGGCTCGGAGATGTCAGCAGGCTGGCTATCCTGAATCGAATGGAACCCAAGTTCATGGGCCGCTTTCTGTTTAGCTGTGACATAACTCACCGAAGCCGGATTCTGGCCCACCAGGATAGTAACTAGCCCTGGCACGATTCCGTTCTTCTCCTTAAGTTCGGCTACTTCACTTTTGAGTTCTGCTCTGATCTGGGCTGCGACTTCTGTACCGCTGATGATTTTGGCTGCCATAATTGCTCCTCCTGTGATGAATGTTTTATGTTGGAAATAAGACGAAATTCCGACGTTAGTAAAGGCCTTTATTCTTTTCGCTTCAAAAGCTCAAGCATCTCTTCTCTGGTGCTTTGCTTGCTCCTGAAAATCCCCCTTACTGCAGATGTTACCGTCTTCGCACCTGGTTTCTTTATGCCTCGCATGCTTAGGCAGAGGTGCTCCGCATCGATTACGACCATGCAACCTTTTGGCTTGAGCCTTTCCATTATGATGTCAGCAAGTTGGGTTGTCAGCCGCTCCTGTACCTGGGGCCTGTTGGCCAAGTGTTCGAGTGCTTTTGCGAGTTCACTCAAGCCTGCTATCTTACCGTCCGGGATATAAGCAATATTGGCCTTGCCGATAAACGGCAAAAGGTGATGTTCACAGATAGAATAGAACGGAATCTCCTTAAGCAATACCATCTCGTCGTGGCTCTCGCCCGCTATGGGTTTAAGTAGATCTTCTTTGGGTTCGCTAAGGCCGGCAAACAACTCTGCGTACATCTTGGCTACGCGTGTTGGTGTATCTTTCAGTCCCGGTCTGTCAGCATTTTCGCCGATGCCTTCCAGGATTAGCCTGACGCCTTCCTCAATTTTTTTTTGGTCCATTGCAGTAAATATTCCTTTTATCTGTTATAACGAAATCCATTTTCATATCGTGTGGAGAACAGGGAATGGTAGGCACAATCTGTTCTTCATAAGCGAGCCCTACGACACGAGGGCAAAGAGCTCCGCCGGAAATAGATAGTCTGTTGCTCAGCAATTTATCATAAAATCCTTTTCCGTACCCGAGCCTGTTGCAGCTCTCATCGAAGGCGACGCCAGGCGCAATCACTATATCTATGTTTTCTATGTTTATCGCCCTTTCAGCGGCTTCTAGAGGTTCCAATATTCCCCAGCAGCCAGATGCCAGGTCAGACCATTCTCTGATGGTGTATAGTTTTATGGTATTGCTTTCCCTGTCGACGCGTGGCAGGGCAACGGTATATCTATCCAAAAGTGCCTGCCGTATAAGGTTTTCGGTATCCACTTCGCTTCGAAACGAGGCATAGAGAAGAATTGCACCAGCCTTCTTGTATTCGTTCATGGATGTCAACTTTTCACGTACTGCCAGGTCTTTGACTTTCTTGATTTCCGGAGAGAGCGAGTCGCGGCGCAGGATGATTTCTTTTCTAAGTGATTTTTTATCGACTGCTTGATTGCTGGGGTTGGCGCGACAATTGTCTAAGGCAGCTTTTTGATCAAAAGCTCCTGCCATCGATTTCATTCCTGAGCGAGGGCATCGAGTTGCAATTTTATTTCTTTTACCTGTGAGACCGTCTCGGGCGAGCCGTGGTAAGGCGAGATCCCTCTAATGTCGCAATCCATGAGTGACTGGCTGAACCTGATTGCTCCGAGAAACTGGACGTCCTTGATATTTTTTTTGAGGAATTCTTTGTCTTCGACGCTCCTTATCTTATTGGCCACGAAAAAGACTTTTTTCACACCTAGACCCCTTGCCAGTTCCTTCACGGTGTTGGCGGTCTGAATGCTTCTCTGTCCGGGCTCTACTACGACTATAAAAGCATCAACAGCCTCGGATGTTCCGCGTGTCATATGCTCGATGCCAGCCTCCATGTCAACGATAACTATTTCATCCCGTACGACAACTAGATGTTTAAGAAGTTGGCGAAGTAGCACATTTTCGGGACAATAACAACCCGATGCAGCAGTCTTTGCCTTGCCCATCATGAGCAGAGTAATGCCGTCAAACTTGTACCCGATTTCTTCAGGTAGATCGTCGACCCGTGGATTTAGCTTGAAAGTACCGCCTATAGTTCCGGGCTTTGCGCCCGTCCGCTCTTCGATGAGGTCTGCCATGTCGGCGATGGGCCTGATTTTTTCTATGTCTGAAGGAGAAACTCCGAGTGCCTGCGCAAAGTTGGCGTCAGGGTCAGCATCGACCGCGATCACCTTTTTGCCTTCTGCTGCATAAAGATGACTCAGAATAGATGAGAGGGTCGTCTTGCCGACGCCGCCTTTACCAGTAATTGCCACTTTCATAAGTGAGATTATAGCATAACTTTAATCTTTTTTGAGAGATGTGTTATCATTCCAAATGGAAACAAGGAAGATCATTGAAGACGCCGATCATTATCTGATGCCGACTTACAGCCGTTTCCCGATTGTTTTGCGAAAGGGAAGAGGCTTAAAAGTTTGGGACACGAATGGAAAGGAATACCTAGATTTTGTCGGCGGAATAGCTGTTAATGTGCTCGGTCATTGTCACCCTAAGGTGGTAGTGGCATTACAAAAACAAGCTCAACGGCTCATCCATGTCTCTAATCTTTATCACATCGAACCACAAGTAAAGCTTGCAAAACTGCTGGTTACTCATTCTTTTGCCGATAAGGTTTTTTTCTGCAACTCCGGTGCAGAGGCCAATGAAGCCGCTATTAAAATAGCCCGGAAGTTTGCCAAGGAACAGTTTGGCCCAGAGCGGTTCGAAATAATATCTGCCTTCAATTCGTTTCATGGCAGGACCATTGCAACCCTTACTGCGACCGGACAAACCAAGTTCCAAAAAGGCTTTGAACCGCTGCTGCCGGGATTCAAGCATGTGCCTTTCAACGACATCGATGCTCTGCGAGCTGCTGTTACGGAGAAGACCTGCGCTGTAATGCTCGAACCTATTCAGGCGGAAGGCGGAATCAATCTTCCATCAGAGGAGTATCTTAGGATGGTTCGCGAACTCTGCGATGAAAAAAAGCTCCTTCTTATTCTAGACGAGGTTCAGACTGGCATGGGCAGGACCGGCAAACTCTTTGCTTATGAGCATTATGGGATAACGCCCGATATAATGGCTTTGGCCAAGGGTCTGGGCGGAGGAGTGCCTATCGGCGCTATGCTAGCCACCGATAAAGTTGCAGTTGCTTTTCAACCACGTACCCATGCATCTACTTTCGGAGGTAACCCGCTTGTCTGCGCCGCATCCATTGCCACCCTCGAAGCCATTTTGGAGGATGGTTTTGTGCTCGACCAGTGCAATAGGATGTCCCGGTATCTCGTCGAGAGGCTGAATCAGCTCAAGGATGATTATCACGGCAAGGTTGTCGATGTGAGGGGGAAAGGTCTGCTTATCGCGATGGAGTTGATGCGTGAGGGTGTCCCTTATGTTGCAGCCTGCATGGAAAGGGGTGTTTTGGTGGGCTTGGCCGGTGCCGGTAACATCCTGAGATTCACCCCCCCGTTGATTGTAGAGGAAAAAGATATAGATCACATGATCGACATACTTGAGGATGTATTGGATAAGATACCATGAAAAGAGACTTCCTGACTATCTTCGATCTTGCTGAAAGTGAAATAGAATTGCTTCTGAAAAGGGCACTCGAGTTTAAGTCTGGAGTTGATTCCAACAAGTGTCCGCTTATCGGAAAAAGTATCGGCCTCTTCTTCGAAAAGCCGTCCACTCGGACGAGAGTCTCGTTTGAGGTCGGAGTTTACCAACTAGGTGCGCAGCCGATCTATCTCAGTCCCAAGGACATTCAGCTAGGCAGGGGAGAAACGATCGCCGACACAGCCCGGACGCTTTCACGTTACCTGCATGGCATGGTTATGCGCGTCTTTAAGCAGAAGACTGTCGAGGAATTTGCTCGATGCGCGACGGTGCCAGTTATTAATGGTCTCTCGGATATGCACCACCCGTGTCAGGCGCTTGCGGACCTGATGACTGTGATCGAGAGGAAGGGACATCTCGATGGCATAAGATTTGTATTTATCGGCGACGGTAACAATGTTGCAAGCTCGCTCATAGAGTCAGCGGCTCTCACCGGTATTGACTTCGTAATAGCCTCGCCGGAAGGATACGGGCCGGATGCGGCTGTAGTTGAAAGAGCACGCAAGAAAGGAAAGGGCCGCATCAGCGTGATGACCGATCCTAAGGAGGCGGTGGCCGGAGCCGATGTCCTCTATACCGATGTCTGGGTCAGCATGGGCCAGGAAGCTGAGGCAGAAGAAAGGGCTCGAAAGTTCCGGTCATACCAGATCAATTCAGATCTGATACGCCTAGCCAAACCTGATGCGATAGCGCTCCACTGCCTGCCCGCCTATCGCGGCAAGGAGATCACTGGCGAGGTGATGGACGGTCCGCAGAGCGCTATTTTCGACCAGGCCGAGAACAGGCTTCATACACAAAAGGCACTGCTCGAATTCCTGGTACAGTAGCTACAAATAGCTTTTTTCTCAACTTATCCTTGCCTTGACTTGGTTTCTCTGTCTTGGATAAAATAACGTTCGCTTTTCTTTTTGAGGGCCATTTAACGCCCGGTTCGTTAAGGAGGGAGGATCTAAATCATGTTAATCGCCATCGGCTCTGATCATGCGGGTCTCGATCTAAAAAAAGATGTCATCGCGCTCCTGGGGGATTTGAGTCATGAAATCAATGATTACGGAACCGATACCCCACAGTCCGTTGACTACCCAGACTTTGGTGAAAAAGTAGCCCAGGCAGTTGCCGGCGGCAAGGCTGAAAGGGGAATACTTATCTGCGGTACCGGTATAGGCATGTCCATAGTCGCCAACAAATTTCGCAACATCCGGGCCGCGCTATGCAACGACCTGTTCTCTGCTAAGATGAGCAGACTCCATAACGACGCTAATATACTTGTTCTGGGCGGCCGGATCATAGGAAAAGACCTTGCGAAAGAGATTGTCAGTACCTGGATGAAGACCGATTTTGAAAGCGGCAGACATCTGAATAGACTTAATAAGATCTCTCTCATTGAGATTAAAACAGCTGCCAAATAAAAATACATAAGGAAGCATAGAGACCGCCCCATGAAAGCAGAATATCTCAAAGCCGTTGATCGCGATATTTATGATGCTATTGTCAGCGAGGAAGAAAGGGAAAAGAAAAAGATCCTTCTGATAGCATCTGAGAATTACGCAAGCCAGGCTGTCATGGATGCCCAGGGCTCCATATTCACCAATAAATACGCGGAAGGGTATCCGGGCAAGCGTTATTACGGCGGATGCGAATTCGCCGATAAGGTTGAGAAACTTGCCATAGACCGTGCTAAAGAGCTCTTTGATGCAGAACACATAAATGTACAGCCGCATTCCGGCAGCCAGGCTAATATGGCTGTTTACTTTTCGGTACTGAAGCCTGGAGATACGATACTAGGCATGGACCTTAAGCATGGCGGGCACCTTTCGCACGGCGCCTCTGTGAATTTCACCGGCATGCTTTACAAAGCGTTATCCTATGGAGTGACCAGGGATACGGGACTAATCAACATTGAAGAGGTCCGGAGACTCGCCTTCGAGCATAAGCCGAAGATAATAGTAGTAGGGGCGAGCGCCTATTCGAGGATAATCGACTTTAAGGCTTTCTCAGAGATTGCAGAAGAAACGGGCGCTTACCTGATGGCTGACATTGCTCACATTGCTGGACTAATCGCAGTGGGAGAGCATCCTTCGCCGGTTCCCTATGCGGACTTTGTCACCTCGACTACCCACAAGACTCTTAGAGGGCCCAGAGGCGGCATTATCATGTGCAAGGCAGAACATGCGAAAGCCATTGACAAAATCATATTTCCAGGCATCCAGGGTGGACCGCTTGTCCATGTGATTGCATCGAAGGCAGTTGCCTTTAAAGAGGCGTTGAGCCCTGCGTTCAAGGATTATCAGAAGCAGGTTGTTGCAAATGCTAAGAGGCTCGCCACAGCTCTAATGGAAAGGGGTTTCTCCATCATATCCGGCGGCACCGACAATCATCTCATGCTCGTGGATCTTAGCCCTATGAATGTCACGGGTAAGGATGCCGAAGAGGCACTTGATAAAACCGGCATCACAGTAAATAAAAACGGGATCCCTTACGATCAGAAGCCTGCAACCATTACGAGTGGTATTCGGCTGGGTACCCCATGCGTTACGACCAGGGGAATGGGGGAGGTTGAGATGGAAGAGATAGCAGATATCATCTCCACTGTTATTCGCAACATCGGCAATGATGCCATTCTGGAAGCCACCGGCACGAGGGTCCGGTCACTCTGCGATAGATTTCCAATATACCAGCCATGAATTGTGGTTCGGTATGAAGTGTCCTTTCTGCGGAAGCATCGAAGACAAGGTCATCGATTCGAGGATGGCTAAGGAAGGAGATGTCATCCGCCGCAGGAGGAAGTGTCTCAAATGCGAGCAAAGATTTACATCATATGAAAGGGTTGAAGACCCGCTCCCAATGGTTATCAAGAAAGACGGAAGCCGTGAATTCTTCGATGCCTACAAGATAGTTTCAGGTCTCAAGAAGGCCTGCGAAAAGAGACCCATTCCGATCAACAGTTTGGAGGTAGTGGAAAAGAGCATCGAAAAGAAGCTTATGAGTCTGGGCGTAAAGGAAATCCCCAGTTCCTGGATAGGTGAGGAAATCATGTCAGCTCTTAAAGACCTGGATAAGGTAGCATATGTGAGGTTTGCATCTGTATACCGGCAGTTCAGGGACATCAATGACCTGATAAAGGAAGTAAAGACGCTCTTTGACGACAAGGGTAGAGAAGTAAAATATTGACTTGGAAGCCAGATTTTTATTATTGTAAATATTGCTTTTGGGGAGTCGTACAATGGCAGTACGGCAGGCTCTGGATCTGCTTATAGGGGTTCGAATCCTCTCTCCCCAGTCATTTGGTCCCAGCGTCTAGAGGCCTAGGACATAGCCCTCTCAACACCAACTTCATTGCATTTAAAAGCTCGATAAATCAATATGATATCCCAAGATAGTCTCGTGGAAATTGCGGAGGGGTTCAGACTTCGGTTCCGGAATATTTCGGACAGTTGTTATGATTTAGTTCGGACACCAGACCGCTTTAGCTGTCGTGGCCTTGCAAATATTTTCTAGCCCCAAACACAGGAGTCATGTCAGCGGCAAGTCTTATAAAATAAGCTCGGCCTTTTGCCGTTAGCTTCTCACAGTAGTCACCGCTGGAAGGAATACCCAAAATACTGGAGGTTACAAGCTATAATTGTTAAGTCCTCAGTCGATCACCCAAAAAAGTTGTGATGCTGTGGCACCCATACTGTATTCATCGTGTTTTTAGGTAGGGCATGGCTTCTCACCTATCGATGCTTGTCTATATTTATGCTGCCGATAATATTTACAATATGACTGAAGGCTCCTGAGCAACCTATCGGCTTCTTTGGTGCCCGAGATGAGAAAATCAATTACTTCAATGTCCTGAATTACCTCATACCAATCCAATGCATCCCACGAAGTCATAGACGGGGTGTCAAATACATGCTCTGATTGAGGATTGCGGAAAGATCGAGCATGCATGTCTATATATAATGTAAGAGCAGTGATTAAGTCGCTGATTTTTGCAACTTCCGGTACGGGCTTGCCTTTCATAATGTTTCCCTTATCCAGTTCATTGCAGCTGATTTTAATCTCCATCCGTATCCCCTCCGCAAAAAGTTATGGTTGTCGACGAATTAAATTATCAGGTCGCATACCCAAAGCTAACAATAAATAATCAGGCCAGCTGGCGTTGCGTCAATATTAGCATAACGCATTATATTTTTCTAACGGGTATGAAATCAACAATCATTTTTTGACCATAGTGGCCTGCGATCCTTGACCACCCTACCTGCACAGTGATAAGCTTTGCCGAGGAAATTATTTCGACTTTGGCTGACAAAGGTTGACCCTCTTTTCGTTCAATCTTTCATGATCAGCTCTGGGGAGGATCCTGGTATGCCTAACAGACGCAGTACCTTCGCCATACGGACCAAGATATGGATTGAAGACGATACCGGGAAGGTTATTTTCGGTGCAGGAAGGTTCCGCATCCTCAAGGCAGTTTCTGAGCATGGGTCTCTTTCAGCGGCCGCCAAAGCTCTTGGGATGAGCTATAGGGCTGTGTGGGGGAAGATCAGAGCTACAGAGGATCGCCTGGGCCAACAATTGTTGCGGAAGCAGAGTGGTGGAATTAGTGGAGGTGGGTCTGAACTTACGCCATTTGCAGATAACCTTCTAAAGAGCTACTATAAGCTTCAGAGCATGACAAGGGCAAAGGCTGACGGCTTTTTCCGTGATGTCTTTGAAGGTAAATTGGCTGAGAAATCAGTGCGCAGGTGACACATACAACAGGACTAGTCTTCTTGCCTTCTGTATGATAAAGTCTGCCGTTAAGAGCGCGGCTAAGCTATATCCTGCCCTTCCGGTAGAAGATTATCCATTTTATAGTTATACCGCAAGTCGACGTGATCGTGATCATAATATCTTAGATATTTCTAACTTGCCCCATTACGCGGACGCCCGTCCGCCTTAAGAGCAGTATCAGGTGCAACCGGCAGGCTGTGGTGTCCCAGCATACTTGCAGATGCGCCGCGCAGGTGTTTCAGGGAACAGCGCATACAGCATCTTTATCGAGTACTTCTCACAGCCCACCTGCTGGTTTAACCTTTTAACAACCACTTTTGGCATTGGCCCGATACCGAAAGTTCTGTAATAATCGCGCGCAAACTGGATAACCTGCCAGTGCTCCTTGCTAAGAGATAGGCCATCTGCCGCACTGAAGTATTCGGCAACCTGCGAAGACCAGTCATCAGGGTTAGCAAGGAAGCCGTCCTCATCCAGCGCAATTGATTTGCCGTCTATCGTAATATCGTTGTGCTCATACACCGTTTATGCGACTCCCCATCTTTCGTGTCATGGCTATTCGCCCGCACATAAATCAGCTTTTCTTATGATATATATATTTTCATCCTCGTCGCACGTAAGGATGTAAATCATATAATATGCAACTGGGCAGAAAGTTTCTGATTCGCGATTAATGTAACCAGTCAACGCCTCTGAATATCCATTTTCTATAGCATCCCCAGCATATGGATCATATGATTTAGCATGAAAATCCTTCACTCTGTTCATGAATGGATTAAATTTGACTTAGCATGCGGATGCAACTTATGTTTAGTTATGAGGACAAGAAGAATAGATTTCAGCATTGGAACGATAATATCATGCCTATGTCAAATGAATAAACAATTAGCGCTCCAGTGAGCAATTGATCAATGTTGATTAATGAGGTGATTTATGCAAAGTGATATTCTCAGTATTCTTGACCGGAACTACACCGAATGGGAAAAGTTCGTAGCTGCAGGAGAAAAGGATAGTTGCGAACTGCGCACTCAGATAGTTGAATCATGGCTCAGGTGCAATCGTGAGGGAGTCAATCCATACGATACTCGTTATCATGAGTCGCTGGATAACATAGCCTTATCGGAGCTGCTTAATAAGAAGAACAAACTGATAAAAGTGGCCAAACCTTTCATGGAGAATCTCTACAAGTTTGTTGCAGGATCCGGCTTTGTCGTCGTTTTGACAGACGAAAATGGATATATCATGGAAATGTTCTGTGACGAATCTACCTTGAAAGATCCGATGACAACAAATTTTGTACGTGGAGCCAGCTGGCACGAGTACGAAGCCGGTACTAATGCCATCGGGACGGCATTAGCGATCGGATCTCCGATCCAGGTATCTGGTGCAGAACATTTTTGTCAAAAGCATCACTGCCTGACGTGTTCGGCTGCGCCTATCATGGACCCTAGTGGGCAGGTCATCGGCATTCTCGATATGTCTGGTGCATCTCATGCCTCTCATCTGCATACGTTGGGAATGGTCGTAGCCGCCGCCGAGGCGATTATGGCGCAACTTAGGATTCAGCAAAAGAACTGTGAATTGGCACTCATTAACAACAGATTGAGAAATTTTTTCAATACCGTCTCTGATGGGGTTCTCATTATAGATAAACAAAAGATATTAACAGAGCTAAATCCAGCGGCAAGGACGATTCTGGGTAAGTCGGCGGATAATGTGATTGGGACCCCGGTCGATCGAATCCTGGATTTCCGGGCTCCGAGGGGAAGTCTGCTTTCGACTGATGAACGGTTTGCCGACGTTGAAGTAATGGTAGATACTAAAGACGGAGCATGTCATTGCTTAGCCTCCGGTGAGCCGGTAATGAATGAACTCGGAGAAGTTACTGGTGGCATTATCATATTGCGGCACATAAAACAGGTGCAGAACCTGGTCAATCGATTCAGTGGGTATTATGCGACCCTGCAATTCAGCGATATCATAGGAGAGAGTATTGAAATACGCGAGGCCATTCGGCTCGCAACTCTGTCGGCCTCAACTACGTCGAACATTTTGCTCCAGGGCGAAAGTGGCACCGGCAAGGAGATCTTCGCACAGGCGATTCATAATCGAAGCGCTCAGAATAGCGGGCCGTTTCTTGCCCTTAACTGCGGGGCGATTCCTCGCGAATTGATCGGCAGTGAATTATTCGGTTATGAAGAGGGAGCCTTTACGGGCGCAAAACGAGGCGGAAAGCCGGGTAAATTCGAGCTGGCGTCTGGCGGCACTCTATTTCTTGACGAGATTGGTGACATGCCTCTTGAGCAGCAGATTTCCCTTCTCAGAGTGATACAAGAAAAGAAAGTTGCGCGAATTGGCAGTGATAAGATGATACCGGTCAATGTCAGACTGATCTGTGCAACCAACAAGAATTTGCTGCAGGAAGTCGAGAGAGGAGCCTTTCGACATGATCTGTTCTACAGACTGAATGTCATGTCCATCACTATTCCTCCACTGCGCAATCGAGTTAAAGACATCCCGCTGCTCTTTACGCATTTCCTGGAAAAGCTCGGTCGTGACTGGGGAGTAAAATTCGATGTCGAGCTCGAGGTGTTCGATTATCTGAATCAACATAAATGGCAGGGCAACGTCCGTGAACTGCAAAATGTTGTAGAAAGAGCCGCCAGTCTAGCTGAAAATGGAATTATATCGCTGCAACAGCTGCCCGTAGAATTTTATGCTTCTTTTTCACATTCTTCGCCTGGACCGATAATGCAGTCAACAAAGAGCTTCGATAATCGCGAACAGCGCCAGCAACTTCTCAAGGATACTGAGAAAAGCAGGATAGTCAATCTTTTGAATATTCATGCAGGAAACGTCAGTCGGGTGGCCAGGGAAATGGGCTTATCTCGTAAAACGCTTTACAATAAAATGCACGCGTATTCGATCCAGAACTGATCTGATTGTCACCTATGTGTATAAGTTCTGTTACTTAGGAAACACAAAGGTTACACATATTATGCGACACTGGTTTTTTACACATTAATTTGCCTTAAGTATAGCTAGCCATTTTTCTCGAAAATATATACAAACAGCATGGAAAAGACTGCCACGCCGTTGAGATGGGCAGTCTTTTTTATGCGGTGGCACCGAACTTGCCATAACTATTATTGCACTTGCCGATATGCAGACGATAAGGGTTGCTTGATCGGCAATGCGCCGCATTATTTTTTATCTGTGAAAATTCGAAATTATTAATATACATCTGAAAGGAAGTGAATGGATGAAAACCATATCTGTGCACGAAGCTGAAGGTACCATTCTCTGTCACGATATTACGGAAATCGTTCATGACAAGTTTAAGGGCCGAGCTTTTAAGAAAGGACACATTATCTGCAGAGAAGACATACCGAAACTGCTGGACTTGGGCAAGGAGCATATTTATGTATGGGAGCTGGATGAAAATACCCTTCACGAAAATGAAGGGGCAATGAGGATAGGCAATGCGGCAGCGGGGCCTGGTTTGCGTTTGTCAGAGCCGTCGGAAGGCAAAGTCGAGCTGAAGGCCGAGATATCGGGTCTCTTAAAAATCGATACGGGCGCATTAGACGAGATCAACGACATAGATCAAATCGTATTGGCATCCATTCATTCAAATCAAATGGTAACTGTCGGAAAAGTCGTCGCTGGCTGTCGGGTTGTTCCATTGGTGATCGATGCTGAAAAAATACGGCAAGTCGAAAATATAGGCCGATTAAATTTCCCAGTATTAGAGATAAAACCCCTCAGGGCATTGAAAATAGGAATAGTCACAACGGGCAGCGAGGTATACCGCGGGCGCATCCAGGACCAGTTTGGCCCAGTACTCGACAAGAAGTTAACCGATCTGGGCAGCCGAGTGCTGAGACGGATTTTCGTAGACGACAATATAGCGATGATATCGCAGGCGATCCAGACATTGATCCAGGAAGGCGCCGAGATGGTGATAACTACCGGCGGCATGTCGGTCGACCCCGATGATGTGACACCTGCCGGAATCAGGGCAGCCTGCGGCCGAATTGTCGCTTACGGAGCCCCAGTGCTGCCGGGCTCCATGTTCATGCTTGCTTATATAGGCAATATCCCCGTTATAGGACTGCCAGGCTGCGTTATGTACCACAAGACAACGATATTCGATCTACTAGTTCCTCGTATTTTGGCTGGGGAAGAATTGACCCGCAAAGATATTACTCGGCTTGGCCATGGTGGACTTTGTTCGGGTT
Organism: uncultured Nitrospiraceae bacterium; assembly: GCA_963736105.1. Lineage (GTDB taxonomy): Bacteria > Nitrospirota > Thermodesulfovibrionia > Thermodesulfovibrionales > Dissulfurispiraceae > Fen-1308. The sequence goes on from CAVTNL010000002.1 coordinate 1,071,207, forward strand.
GCGATCCGTGTCGATATCCAAATTGCTCTTTTGGCAAAGGCATTTAGAGAAGCCACCAGCTTCTCTTATCTAAAAATAAGGAGAGACAAAATGCAAAGAAAAATTCTCAAGGTCAACGGAATTGCCAGGTCGCTGGTAGTCGAACCAGAGAAATCCCTGGCCGATGTCCTGAGGCAACAGATGCTGCTGACGGGCTGTAAGAAAGGCTGCGGACAGGGCCAGTGTGGCTGTTGCTCTATTATCATGAATGGCAAACTAGTCAGGTCGTGTATCGTGAAGATGAAGACGGTACAGGACTATGCGGAGATTTCTACCATCGAGGGGCTTGGTACAGAGGATAACCTTCATCCGCTACAGGTGTCATGGATGGCCCATGGTGGGGCACAGTGCGGCTTCTGCAGCCCGGGCTTCATCCTGTCAGCCAAGGTTCTGCTGGACACGAACCTGACCCCTTCGCGTGAAGAAGTGCGCGACTGGTTCCAGAAAAACAGGAACGCCTGCCGCTGTACCGGGTATAAGCCTCTGGTAGATGCGGTAATGGATGCTGCCAAAGTGCTGCGAGGTGAAAAGAAGAAGGAAGCTTTGTTATTCAAACCCGGCAAGGATGGAAGTATTATGGGATCGACCTACCAGCGTCCTTCGGCTCTTGCCAAGGTTACAGGGACTTGGGATTACGGTGACGACGTCGCTTTACAAATGCCTCCTGATACACTGAGACTTGCACTGGTCCAGGCTGATGTTTCCCACGCAAATATCAAAGGCATCAACGTATCTGAGGCCGAGAAAATGCCCGGCGTATACAAGGTCGTAACGCACAAAGATGTGAAGGGCAAGAACGCTATCACAGGTCTTATTACATTTCCGTCTAACAAGGGCGATGGTTGGGACCGTCCCATTCTCTGCAAAGACAAGGTCTTTCAGTTCGGTGACGCCATCGCCATAGTGTGCGCCGACACCGAAGAACATGCCAAGGCCGCTGCAAAGATGGTGAAGGTAGATCTGGAAGTTCTTCCCGCCTATATGAGTGCCCCTGCAGCTATGGCGCCTGATGCTATGGAGATACATCCTGGGACTCCCAATGTGTATTATGAGCAGGGAATCGTAAAAGGCGAAGATACGGCACCTTTAATGAAAAAGGCAGCCTATGTGGTCGAGGATGAATTTTATTGTAGCCGCCAGCCGCACCTTACCATGGAACCTGACTGCGGATGCGCATATTTTGACGAAGAGGGACGTCTCACCATCCAGTCCAAGAGCATCGGCATCCATCTCCACCATGCCATGATCTGCCCAGGACTCGGCATAGAACCTGAAAAACTGCGCATCATCCAGAACCCTACAGGAGGCACTTTTGGGTACAAGTTCAGCCCGACTATGGAAGCACTGCTAGGGGTCGCCTGCATGGCAACTGAAAAGCCGGTCTCGTTGACATATTCCATGTACCAACATATTACATATACCGGCAAGCGCTCGCCTGGGTTCGTCAAATTAAAACTCGGGGCTGACAAGGCCGGCAAGCTGATTGCAATGGAGAGCGACTGGACGATAGACCACGGACCATACTCCGAGTTTGGAGATTTACTTACCGTTCGACAGGCCCAGTTCATCGGGGCCGGGTACAACATAGCCAACATCCGTGGAAAAGGACGCACTGTATGCACCAACCATGCGTGGGGTTCAGCGTTCCGCGCCTACGGTTCCCCTCAAGCTTTTTTGGCTTCAGAAAGTCTGATGGATGAACTGGCCGAAAAGATTGGGATCGATCCGTTTGAACTGCGATACAAGAATATTTATCGTCCTGGCGACACGACACCCAACGGATGCCAACCGGATGTTTATTGTCTGGAGCCAATGTTTGATAAACTGCGTCCTCTCTATGAAGATGCGAAAAAACGCTGTAAGGAGCTGTCCACGCCTGATAAAAAGCGCGGGGTTGGTATCTCCCTCGGCATCTACGGCTGCGGACTTGATGGTCCGGACGGTTCGGAAGCTGCTGTAGAATTGACTTCAGACGGTGTCCTCGTGCTTGATGCATGGGAGGATCACGGTCAGGGTGCAGACCTCGGTACGCTTACATTTGCTCACGAGACGCTCAAGCCGCTCGGTCTGACACCTGACAAAATCAAACTGCATATGAATGATACAGCTACATGTCCAAACAGCGGCCCTGCCGGCGGCAGCCGCAGCAATGTCATGTGCGGTAATGCGTTAAAGGTTTCCTGCGAAATGCTGCTCAACGCAATGCGCAAACCTAACGGGACATACAGAACCTTTAACGAGATGGTGGCGGAGAAGATCCCACTTCAATACAACGGCAAATGGGCGGCGGCGGCATGTACCGCATGCAGCAGTGAAACCGGCCAGGGCAACCCGTTCCCGGTCTACATGTACGAGTTATTCATGCCGGAAGTCGAAGTCGACATGAAGACAGGCAAGGCTACTGTGGTCAAATTCACTACCGTCGCTGATCTGGGTACAATCATCAACAAGACAACAGTCGATGGTCAGATATACGGCGGCATAGCTCAGGGTATCGGCCTCGCCCTCAGTGAAGACTTCGAAGATCTCAAGAAACACACGACGTTGGCGAGTTGCGGGCTGCCTTATACAAAAGACATTCCGGACGATTTCCAGATCATTTACAATGTGACACCGAGGCCGCTGGGGCCATACGGTGCTGCCGGAGTCGGCGAGGCGCCTCTTACATCTCCTCACGCGGCCATATTGAATGCCGTATACAACGCCTGTGGCGCACGCATCACCAGCGTACCGGCGAGGCCTGAGGTGATCAAAGCGGCTTTGGATGCAAAGAAGAAGTAGTAATAATAATAGTAGATGAGACGATAAAGTAAAAGCCTAAAACGGACTGCCAAACTCGTCTGAGGTCCGTTTTAGGTTTCCTTTATTTTCGCGCAGGCTGGCTTTTCAGAGAATTAATCAGGCAGGAGATTCACATGGACCACGACCACGCACGGGAACGCGAGATGCAATGCATCCAGGAATGGCCACCGGAGTGTACGGCCACATGCCCGGTACATGTGGATGCCAGAGGCATGATAGCCGCCATTCTCAAAGGTGACTATGCAGCGGCATTTGCAATTTTTCATAAGGCTGTCCCCTTCCCCGGCATCATCAGCAGGATATGCGACCATCCCTGTCAGGTTGCGTGCAAGCGCATCGAGGTGGGTGAGGCTATAATGATCAATGCCCTGGAGAAGGCGTGTACGGATTACAGCGAGAGGCATGCGAGGAAGAAGAGTTTTGTATCCAAAAAAGATAAACGGGTCGCAGTTATCGGCGCGGGGCTTAGCGGGCTCACTGCTGCCTTTGATCTTGCTTCGAAAGGATACCTGGTCGAAATCTTTGAGGCAAAAGAGAGGATCGGCGGCCGTGTAAGGGATTCGGACGAGCGTATCTTATCTAAGCAGGCAATAGATGACGATCTTTCTGTTTTGGAGGTAGTAGGGGTTACGATTCATTGCAACAGCCAGGTAAGCAATAATCGAGGAATCCCGTTTGGCTCTATTCTTGAGGGATTTGACGCGATCTATCTCGGGCCAGGACAGGTAGCCATTGAAAGTCTAAGGCTGGATCTGGCGCTCAATCCGGATGGCCATATCGAAATAGCTCCGATAACCTATGCAACCAGCGATAACAAGGTGTTCTCAGGTGGCAGCCATCGTTACAGTCCTTCCCGGTATTCACCGATTTCATCGATGTCGGATGGAAGGTTAGCTGCAGTTTCGATAGACCGTTTTATGCAGGGGGCTTCTCTGACGGCCGGGCGTGATCTTGAAGGTTCATATAAGACGAAGTTGTATACCAGCACAAAAGGGATAGAACCCTTGCATGGGGTACCAATGGCTGATCGGACAAAGGGATATACACAGGAAGAAGCGGCTGAAGAAGCCCAGCGCTGCCTTAATTGCCAGTGTCTAGAGTGCGTGAAGGTATGCGAGTATCTGGCCCATTACGGCTCATACCCCAAGAGGTACGTGCGCGAAATATACAATAATGATTCCATTATCATGGGAATGCATCAGTCCAATCGCATGGTCAATACATGCGCCCTTTGCAGTCTGTGCGAAGCGGTATGCCCGGTGTATCTGAATATGGCGGACATCTGTCTGGATGCAAGACAGAGCATGGTAAAGAAAGGGAAGATGCCTCCTTCGGCCCACGATTTTGCACTACGGGATATGGCATTCAGCAATAGCGAAGCTTTTTCCCTATCACGACATCAACCCGGTTTCTCCACGAGCAAATCGATCTTCTATCCAGGATGCCAGTTGAGTGCTTCATCGCCAGGCCAAGTAGCAAAGGTATATGACTATCTACGGCAAAACATAAGTGGCGGTGTCGGGCTTATGCTCGGATGTTGTGGTGCTCCTGCGCAATGGGCGGGCGAAAAGGATCTGCTGGAAAAGACCATGGGGGCTTTTGCTAAAGAATGGAGACAAATGGGATCTCCGCGGATAATCACGGCATGTTCCAGCTGTTACCGCGTGTTCAAAGACTTCCTGAAAGATGCAGAAGCAGAAACGCTGTGGTCGATCCTGGCTGTGCACCAGCTACCTCAGTCCGAACAAAAGACGATGTCTAAGGATTTGGCTGTTCACGACACCTGTTCCACCAGATACGATGAATCGGTACAGGACAATATCCGCTGCATTCTCGGTAAGCTTGGTGTGCAAGTGACAGAACTAAACGATAATCGTAATCTGACGACCTGTTGCAGTTACGGAGGTTTGATGTCGTTTGCCAATTCGGAGGTCGCGGAGAAGGTTGTCAGGCGCAGAATCGGGGAGAGTGACATCGACTATGTAACGTATTGCGCCATGTGTCGTGATAATTTTTCGGCTAGGGGCAAGCGTGCGCTGCATATTCTCGATTTGATCTGGGCGCCTGATGAGAGCGATCCTGCCGCAAGGAAAGGGCCAGGCTTTTCAGATCGCCATGAGAACCGGGCCAAACTGAAGGCACAGCTCTTGAGAGAAATATGGGAGGAAAAAGTGGCAGATGAGAAAAAAGCTTTAGAACTCTATATCGATCCGGAAGTGGCAGCGCTGATGGAGACAAGAATGATTCTGGTCGAGGACCTGCAAAAAGTCATAAGTCATGCCGAAAATACGGGTGAGAAAATCCTCGACGCTGCGACGGGGCATCTCATAGCACACTACAAGCCGGTAAGCGTGACTTATTGGGTGGAATACTCGATGCACGGTTCCGGCTTTATTGTCCATCATACATATAGTCACAGGATGGAATTAACAGAGGCGACGACAAAATGAGCGGAGAAAAGAATCTGCCGCCCGAACCGAAATTGACTTGTGAAAAATGCAGGATGCCATTATCACTTGGTAAGGTAACTGTTTCATATCTTGGAAGTGAATTCCCCGTCGAATTGTTGAGATGTCCAAGTTGCGGCACAGTATTCGTGCCTGAGGAATTGGCTACCGGCAAGATGCTGCAAGTTGAGCAGGCACTGGAAGATAAATGATGCTTGATCTTCATGTTGGGCCAACGGCCGAGATATTGCACCCCGGGGGATTGGCGCTGACGGCAAAAGCCGCAAAATACTGCTCATTCAGGACAGGTGCATTAGTATTGGATGTTGGATGCGGAGCAGGGGCCAGCATCGATTTTCTTCATGACGCATCGGGTCTCACTGCTGTTGGCATCGACCCGGATATTATGTCCTTAAAACACGGGATGTCACATAATCCTACCTTGCCTCTCGTGCGTGGGAAGGCTGAGGCGTTGCCGTTTGCAGCAGCTTCATTAGATGGTATCCTTGCGGAATGCAGTTTGTCGGTGATTGCCGACAAGGACCGTGCATTGGCCGAATTCAATCGGGCATTATGTGGGTCCGGTAGGCTTGTCGTAACGGATGTTTACGCCAGGGACACTAGTGCCATTAGCTCGATCGATGATCTGGCGCTTCCATTCTGCATATCGGGCTTCATGACAAAGCAGAGCCTGTCGAACAGCTTAATTCAAAATGGCTTTGTTATTGAGCTATGGGAAGACCATTCTCATGTGCTAAAGGAATTTATCATTCAATTGATAATGAAACATGGCTCAATACAGGCCTTTTGTGGCCGCCACGACATGAATGCAGGCGACCAGCAGTTGAACACGGCGGTCTTGAAAAAGGCATGCGTAGGCTATTTTCTTCTTGTCGCCCGTAAAGAGACTTAGCAGCGTAAAAAGGATGGTGTGTTATGACCGACGAACTTATTCGGATGATGGAGTTGTCGCAGCAGGGTTTCTACTGCAGCCAGATCATGATAATTATGGCACTGGAAGCACAAGGCAAGAGCAACCCGGACCTTGTGCGGGCCATGTCGGGACTGCTCGGTGGGATTGGCTTTTGCGGAAAGACTTGCGGTACCCTAACGGGCGGCGCCTGTCTCATCGGACTCTACGCTGGAAAAGGGACAGCCGAGGAACAGCCGGACAGCCGTCTCTATCTTATGATGAGTGAACTTGTGGAATGGTTCGAAAAGGAATATGCATCAATGTATGGTGGTATCAATTGTTCGGATATTTTGCAGGACGACCCCCGGAACAGGCTGTCGCGTTGTCCTCAAATGGTTATCGCAACGGTCGGAAAGGTGAAGGAAATATTGGCGGCCAACAATTATGATTTCGGGCAGTCCCGCTGAATAAAGTTATTGAGGGAGATTTAATGAAAGAAATATTCCGGGAGATGGCCGGACTACTGCACAACGGGGAAAGTTTTGTCGTGGCCACCGTTTTCGATCAATCGGGATCTGCTCCACGCACTTCGGGGGCAAAAATGTTGGTCAGGACGGACGGTACGATCTCCGGGACTATCGGCGGGGGGCGTCTGGAAGCTGATGCAATACAGGCAGCTCGGAAGGTATTGCTTTCGGGGCAACCCCTGATATGGTCATTTCAACTTACCGGTGAAGACGCTGCCAGCTTGGACATGATCTGCGGGGGGAAAGGGAAGGTGTTGCTGGACTTTATCGATGGCACGAATGAGACTAACCGGATCATCTGCGAAGAGGCGACCACTATCCTGGAAACGAAGGGAAAGGGCTGGCTGATTACCACGATGGGTAGGGGGCAAAACTTTGATACGCATCGATGCTTGATAAAACGGGATGGGACCCTAGTTGGGAGATTTGATGGGGAACCGCAACTGCTGTCAAAACTCACGTCCGGGACTGCAAGCATGTCGATCCACTCGGAAGATATAGACAACTGGCGGTGTCTCATCGAACCACTGAGAAACTCCGGGACCGTCTATATCTTCGGTGCCGGCCATGTATCACAGCAGATAGTCCCTTTGAGCGAAACGGTCGGTTTTAAAACGGTGGTTCTTGATGATCGAGCCGAATATGCCAGCAAAAAGAGATTCCCGTCATCGTCGAAAATCATTCTTCTGGAATCTTTCGACCACCTTCCGGAGCTTGCCATTGACGAGGACGGATATATAGTGATTGTTACACGAGGCCATTTTCACGATAAGACGATTCTAGCCCAGGCATTGAAGACAAAGGCCGGATATATCGGGATGATTGGGAGCAGGAGGAAGCGTGACAAGATATTTGAAGTGCTGGCAGGCGAGGGCTTCGGCAAACAGGATTTCGAACGGGTCTATTCTCCAATCGGCACTGCCATAGAGGCTGAGACGCCGGAGGAGCTAGCGGTGAGTATTGTCGGTGAATTGATCAAGGTGAGGGCGGAAAAGGGACAATGCCTGTAGAAAATCATTTGGCCGCCGTCATACTGGCCGCGGGTTATTCCTCCCGGATGTCAGATTTCAAACCTCTGTTGCCATTGGGTCACTCTACTGTAATTGAAACTGCGCTGAGTACGTTCCTGAATGCCAACATCAAAGATATAACTGTTATCATCGGCCATAGGGCCGATGATTTGAAACCGGTGCTCGACCGCTCTAATATACACTGGATATACAATGGCCGATATGACGACGGGATGTATTCGTCAGTCATATCGGCCATCTCGGAACTGTCATTGAGGACTTCGGTGAAAGGCGTTTTCTTGCTGCCGGCTGATATGCCTCTGGTAAGGAGACTCACTATAGAAAAAATTGCGATGGTCTATAGTAAATCCGAATCGCATATCTTCTATCCTACCTATCTGAAACAACGCGGGCATCCTCCACTTCTTCTGTCGGACTTGTTCCCAGATATACTCGCCTGGAAAGGGCCCGACGGCTTGCAGTCCTTTCTCGAGCAGCACGAGGAGCAGGCATGCGAAGTCGAGGTACAGGATGAGGGGATCCTGATGGATATCGACACGCCTGAGGACTATGCAGAAATTTGCCGTGCGTTTGGACAGCGTGATGAATGAACGTAATGAAAGGGTTATAGGTATTACAGAAAGCATTTGCCCGGTGTGTTTAGATCGCATACCGGCAAGGCGGATTGCTGTCGATGAAGATGTATATTTGGATAAAACTTGCCGGGACCATGGAAATTTCAAGACAATAATTTGGCGTGGGCGACCGTCCTACGAGTCCTGGTCTGTGCCGAAACTCCCGTCCCGGCCGCCTGTGTGTGCTACGAATGTGGAACGCGGGTGTCCCTTTGACTGCGGCTTGTGTCCTGCACATCGGCAGCACACGTGCTGTGTGCTCTTGGAAATAACCCAGCGATGCGACTTGAATTGCCCTGTCTGTTTTGCAAGGGCGGGCGGTGATTCGCATGATCCTGACATCCGAACAATTGAAAGTTGGTACAGACTGTTGATGGAAAGCGGGGGGCCATACAATATACAGTTGTCGGGAGGCGAACCTACGCTGCGGGACGACATTCCTCAGATAATTTTATTAGGTCGTTCTCTGGGCTACAGTTTCTTCCAGCTGAACACGAATGGCCTGAGACTGGCCAAAGATAACGGCTATGCCCGTAGCCTTAAAGAAGCTGGGCTTAACTGTGTCTTTCTCCAGTTTGACGGGACAAACGATGAAATTTACAGGAAAATTCGTGGTGACGGGTTGATGAGAGTAAAGGAGTCGGCGATTCTAAATTGTGGTAAGCATAATCTGGGCGTCGTCCTCGTACCAACTTTGCTGCCCGGAGTCAATACCGATGATATCGGCAAGATCATCGAGTTTGCGGTCAGGATGATGCCGACGGTAAGGGGGGTCCATTTTCAGCCTGTCAGCTATTTCGGACGGTATGACTCGGAACCCACAGATTCCGGCAGGATTACGGTTCCCGAAGTAATTACCAAGATTGAACGACAGACCGGCGGAAGATTGAAAGTCAAAGATTTCCATCCGCCTTCTGCAGAGAATGCCTATTGCTCCTTCAGCGGTAATTTCGTCCTAATGCCGGACGGGGAGTTGAAGACGTGGAGGAAGGAAGGTAACAGCTGCTGCTGTTCACCGCAGGTTGCAGCAGACGGAGCCAAAAAGTCTCAGTGTTTCGTTGCCAGGAAATGGTCTGCAAGTGAGGATAATGAAGTAGTTAATAAGATAGATTGCCGAAGATTCATGAAGGTCGACAGTCTTGATGCCTTCCTGGAGCGGGTCGAAAAGTTTTCACTCTGCGTATCTGGTATGGCATTCCAGGATGCTTGGAATATCGACCTTGAGCGTCTGCGCGAATGCTTTATTCATGTGGTCAGCCCCGACAATAGGATTATACCTTTCTGCGCGTTCAACCTGACCGGTGCAGACGGCAAATCTCTTTATCGTTCGCAGAGTGCCTATTTGTGATATGGTAAGCACGATGATGATTAAAAAGACGCCATTGGATGCCTGGATCTCGGGTAAGATCGGCGCCGAAAAGGGGAAACTAACCAGGCAGGCGATTGAATTATATCAGTTGCAAAAGCTGCGCGAGACTATCAGGCTGGCGTATAGCCGGAGCCAATTTTATCGAAATTTCTTGAAAGGTATTGCTGAGAAGGAAATTACCTGCCTGTCGGACTTGATGAGCTTTCCGTTTACGACCGCAGAGGATATAAGGGAACACTCCCTTCAGCTACTTTGTGTATCGCAGGATGAAATCGGCAGGGTGGTAACGCTGGAAACCTCGGGTACCACCGGTAAATCCAAACGCATCTATTTCACTCCTGCCGACCAGGAACTGACCATTGATTTTTTTCAGCAGGGGATGTCCACATTGGCTGAAGCAGGAGACAGAGTGATGATCCTGTTGCCGTGCGAACGTGAAGGGAGTGTCGGCGATTTGCTTGCTACTGCTCTTGCCCGTTTGAGCGTCAGGTCTGTGCGGCAGGGCATCGTGCGAAATATCCTGGAAACTTTAAATATAATGCACAAGGAAAAGGTAAATTCTATGGTTGGAGTTCCAGTGCAGGTGCTTGCGCTAGCACGATATGCCGATGCTGTGAACATCCCGATCAATCTGAAGAGCGTGCTGCTGAGTACCGATTATACCCCCGCTGTCATTGTACGGGAGCTTGAACACTTATGTGGATGTCGGGTATTCGAGCATTACGGCATGACCGAGATGGGCCTGGGTGGAGGGGTCGAGTGTGAAGCGCATTGCGGATATCATCTGCGCGAGTCGGATTTATTTTTTGAGATCGTCGATAGCACAGGAAATCTCGTGTCGGAAGGACAGGAAGGTGAGGTAGTGTTTACTACTCTGACAAGGCAGGGAATGCCGCTGATCCGATACCGTACAGGAGATGTTTCCCGCTTCCTTCCCGGACCATGCAAGTGTGGTACGGTTATTCGGCGGCTGGATCGAATAACGAGAAGAAAAAATAACTGGGTATCATTAAGTGAAAATCAACATTTCAATATGTCAGACCTCGATGAAGCTATATTTGCAATGCCTGGAGTGATCGACTATACAGTGTCAGTAAACAATGCTCGAAAAGCGACACTACTAAATATTGAAGCTGTGACTGTAGACCGGCCTGATCAGATTATCGAATCTGCGCTTGCTGGGGCGCTGGATGCAGTGGAACCAATCTGCGAGACACGCAGGGACGGCAAGTTGAAGGTGATCGTCAAGACCATACAATGTGACGGCACTCTTTCCACAGGAACAGGGAAAAGAAAGATAATGGAGTCCCTTTAAGACAGATGGAGACTCGGACGGTGTTTTTGATAAGGCATGGGAGGATTGAAACACAGGATGACGACAAGCGGTATATTGGGCAAATTGATTTGCCGTTGGATGAAGAAGGCATAAGACAATCTGCTTGCTTGCAAAAAAGACTTGCCGGCGAGGATATCAGCACAATATATTCGAGTGATCTTTCACGCACACGGAAAACAGCGGAGATAATTGCCGCAGACAGGGGTATCAGGATTATCATTAGAAAAGATTTGAGAGAAATCAGCCTGGGTGAGTGGGAGGGTTGTACGTTTGTCGATATAGAGCGTCGTTTTCCAGCCGAATTTAAAGCCCGGGGCGAGGATATTGCATATTATCGGGTGGCCGGAGGAGAGAGCTTCGCCGAATGCGGGCAACGCGTGGTAAAGGCATTCGATGATATTTTGAGATCTTCGAGCGGAAATATTCTCATCGTCGGACATGCTGGCGTCAACCGGTTGATACTATGCAATGTACTGGGAATACCGCCCATCAACTTATTTAGGATAAACCAGGACTATGGTTGTCTGAACATCATCAAATGCCGAAATTCCAATAGACGGGTTGAGTTAACTAACAACACAATAAGCAACCACAATAGCTATTTCTGAACACCCTTCGTTCTACTAATCAATCAGGATATTAAAGGGGCGGCATCAGCATTTAATGATTCCAGATTTCAGATAATTACTTATCTAAGGGTTCATCCCGCTCGACTGGATTCCCAATGCCTCGGATTTACCTTGGCGTGATGATACATTTTTTCTGAAATTACCAACGTTCTGGTACTGGCGACATGAATGATTAGGAGTAGCACCAACGTTTTCCGGAGAAGAGCTCCGGTATTGACTTCGGGAAGAAAGCTTGTGTAATGAGCCGTATCCCTGCAGTAATGATAACGACATGCTATACGTAACGGCAATTTTTTGTCGTTAGGCTATAGTCCAAGCGGAAATCATTATGCTTGGTGAAATTTGAAAATCAAGATTATTTCGCAAATCATCAGATTTCCAATACTGACGGCGATATTATCAGTAGGAGGTTTTATTGAGAACCGACCGCTGATCTTTGCTTGTCGGAAAGGTAATATTATTTAGGGTGTATCTTGTTCATCGAATTTGTCTAAATATGTCTGCAACTTGTCGAAGAGTATATCTAGCTCCTTCTCAAGTTTCTTGTTTTTAGTGTGATTGGCCGTGGCACCGACATGGCCTTGGATTTCCTCTATCTCATCAAGAGACACTTCCACCTGAATACTCTTGCCATCGACGACCGCAACTTTGGCGAATTCCGGATCACAAAATGTTTCATCCCGAATAATGTTGCGCTCGCGAATCGTCAGCTTAACGGGTATTTTTGCTCCATATGGTGTCTTTTTTATTTTCATATCAACATTATCCCTCCTTTATCTTCAATGCTAATTACAACCAGCCGGGTTCCTCGGGGCGATGTTCAATTCTTTTTCCCCATAGTGGTTGATATCCTGTTCCTTTCTGTATTGCTTCCAGCGTCTGGACATTTCCTTTGCCTCTGCTTGTGACGCGATTCCGAAACGACCTGCAGCTAAAATGGTAGCGTTGACCGAGATTCTTGTGAAACACGATCTCTTGCGTAATCCACATTTTGGGCAGGTGAACATCGGAGGAATGATATTACGATCTTTCCTAATTCGTTGAAGAGTCGCGTCCAAACGACCAGCCAGACCCACAAGTTCATCCCATGAAAGTTCGGGAGCCCATTGAAGGCTCAGCATGTGTATCATTTCCGGAAACCATTGTCTATGAGCATCGCCCGATGGCATTTTTCATCCCCAATATCAGCTCAAAACGTTGCTTTTGTGTCCCGCTGACTATTCTCATCGTTCCCTTTAGCAGGCCTCGTATACCTCATAGGCCATCGCTAGGAACTCACCTATTGACGTCAGTGTATTATTACATCGAGTGTGAAATCCTGCATAGAGGTGTTCTCATTCCTTCATTGTGCTTTTCTTCGCCTTGAACCAGGATTGTTCACCCATGTGGAAATATATCTTGCCGTGAAGACCATTGTCCTTGAAAGTGATCCAGCCTCTTCCTGATACAGGATCCATCTCATCCGAGCCATCCCACGTAAATTCCAGACGCTCTTCATCGCCGATCTTCTCTATGACGTAATCCATTTGCCCTTCTACTGCCCCGAATTTAAACTCACCAATTCCTTTCTTCTTGATTGCGAAATATCCATCTTCCTCTAAGTCAATGTATTCTTTGTCCCATTGTTCCATTTCAGCAATGAACCATTTCCCCAAGAAGTCTTTTCCCATGATTCTAATCCTCAGCTATCCAATTCTTGTAGCGTCGATGATTATACCAATTTATAAGATCAAAGGTCTTTATCCTTGCCTACTTTTTATGCGGGTCGGAATAATGCTATACAGTTGGTCTTGAAATGTGTCGTGACACGTATTGTAGTAACGCTGATAGTGAATGAATGCAACGATTGAAGATTTGATCACTCAGAGACATTATACTGCATCCTCCAGATAATGGCTGATAATGGCTTGCCTTTATGTATCCTTTGGGATACAATATATCTATGATAGAAGTGCGCCAGGCTGATAAATACTCAGAATGGTTTGCCGACTTGCGCGACAGACAGGCCCGCGCTCGCATCAATGCACGTATTCGCCGCCTATCGTTAGGCAATCCCGGCGATGTTAAGTCGGTCGGTGAGGGCGTATCTGAGCTGCGGATTGACTACGGTCCCGGCTATCGGGTGTATTTTACTCAGAGAGGTTGTAAGGTGGTAATCCTGCTTGCGGGTGGAGACAAACGCACACAGGAACGAGATATTCAAACCGCGCTCAGGGTTGCGCGCAACTTGTAGGAGGATATTATGAAACACAAAAAAATAGAAACCCGCCCTTGGGATGTAGTAGAGCACCTTGAAACTGAAGAAGACATGGTCGCTTATCTTGAGGCGGTTCTGGAGGATGGAGATCCAGCCCTGCTTTCCGTCGCCTTGGGTGACATAGCCCGAGCACGTGGTATGACGGACATTGCTCGCAAAGCAGGATTGGGGAGGGAAAGTCTTTACAAAGCGCTTTCTCCGGAAGGCAATCCAGAATTTGCCACGGTGATGAAGGTGGTACGGGCACTAGGGTTGACTTTGCATGTCAAGGCTGCGCATAGATAATGTTCATGGTATGGAGCCATAACAAGATCGATCACAATATATACAAAAACTCGATAACGATAATTCTAGTCTTAGGTAAAAAAGCGACCTAACATAGTCGCTCTCAATAGAGGTTTCAGGACGAAAACTTCGTTACTCCTTGATGCAGGTCGCTACGTGGTTACGGTGATTCAATCGACGAAGCGGACATGAAAGACTTTTTTCGGAAATCATCGTATTCCTGGCACTGGCGACACGTATGACTTTGAGTAGCGACCAAGCCAGCAACCTCGATATTGCACCTCAAAGATTACGACATGCTACGGTCGTCAAAGTTCCAGCAGTGGTGGAGGGTACCAACGGTAATCACGATGCCTCAAGAATTTTTAAAATCGAGACTTCTTGGGTATGCCGTGTAAAACGTATGACTAGTCGGTTAAAGTCCGACCGCGGGAGTTCGGTGGTTCACCCGCGTAGCTAGAGGGAGGTGTGAAGAGCAATCTAAAGCACTAAGTTTCCTGACAAAGGCTCCGAAAGGGAGCTGAGCGAACCTGCGGGTCGCAGCGATTGCGAACTCAGATGTAGCCTCGATACTCGAAAATGGAGTTGTCGACCCTGTCCAAGAAAGGGGAAGACCGCAGCATCTCTCTTAACGATAACTACCGAAACTGAGAGATGGACTTCCGGGGTAACAGAGGTGACACGCAGGAGAAGCCATACGACAATGAACACGGGAGACCCGTGCCGATGCAGTACAGGAAGCAACCGGTGGATATAAGGAAACGAAATTTCACTGGGTCGGTACGGGAGTCGGATTTGCCCATATTACCGATTGTATCTCAAGAACAACATAACCTTGGGAGAGGGAAGGGGCAATACTTTTATCATGTTTTTGAAGAAGTAAAGGACAGGAGATTGCACAACGTGCTGGAAACTCCAGAAAAGATCCGGGAACTTCAGAGGAAACTATACCGGAAAGCCAAGCAGGAAAAAGAGTATCGTTTTTATCTTCTCTATGACAAGGTTTATAGGCTGGACATCCTGAACCATGCCTACCGCCTTGTCCGAGCAAACAAGGGAGCGCCCGGAGTAGATGGCGAGACCTTTGCGAGCATAGAGGAGAGGGATGGAGGAGCGGAGAAGTATCTTGAAGAGATTGCAGGGGAACTGAAGCGGCAGTGCTACAAAGCTCAGCCAGTGCGAAGGGTGTATATCCCAAAGGCAGGCGGAGGAAAGCGGCCGCTTGGAATACCGATGGTGGTTTCACAATGCACCTCCTGCAGCTTTATTTAGGAATTTTATATATAGCTTGCCTGTCCATTTACACCGAGTCAATAACAAAGAGTCGATTTACTGGCAACGACTCTCTGCTATTGCGTTTCTGGTACCAGCAATATTATTCACCCTAATGTAAAGTTCTTTCTCCTTTTCGGCGCTGAGTTCACCAGCGCAATACAGTTGACTTCTCCTGTAACCTTAACTATAGCAATAATGTGACTTGCGAGGAGTAGTCGGTGCAGTAAATATCCAGACGGAGCTGCCCGCCGGTGACAGTTACGGGGTGAACACCTCTCCTTTCATCGATAAGATCGCTGTGTGTGACAATGAGACACTATGCGGAGCACCCATGAAGGATTTTTTGGAAATCATTGATTTAGGCTTGATGTCGGCATTCAATGTTATCAGTAGGACCAATTTCTAACCTTATCAAAGCTGTGTGCTAATCCCCACCTTTTTCAGCTGATCCATCGGGATATCGGTTTATAAAAATCCTCCAAGCCCTCGGATTCACTTAATGTATCTGCATTGCCTTCTGAAATAATCAGAGACGGCATTCTTATCGATCCTATGGCAAACAAGGTCAAGAATCATATCGGCTAGTTCTTCATCATGATTCTCATCCACCTCATAACCATTTAAATAGAGAAACGTCAACGCACATGCAGTACCAGCTCGCTTGTTTCCATCAAGAAACGGATGATTGGCGCAGACAGATTCAACATAGGTAGCGGCCATTTCAAAAAGATCCATCAGGTAGGCACCACCAAATGAAGCCTTTGGTGCGCCGAGGGCCGCCTCAAGGGCCGTTTGATCCCGAATACCGCTGATGCCTCCAGTCCGCCTAATCTCCTCTTTGTGAAAGAATAAAGCGTCTTCAAACGTTATAAAAACAGGTTCATCCGTCACTTGGCCAGTTTGTCCAATGACTTGCGGTGCTTTTTTGCAATCCTAGCGTAGGCCTGCTTAGCAGTCATCGGCTTGAGAAAAAGTCCGCCATTCTGCTGTGTTATCTCAAATGCGCCATCCTCTGGAACATTTAACAAATCAAGGATTGGCCTGTCCAATACTATACCTTTGCTATTCCCGATCTTTTGTAAGTGCTTAATCATTATCAGCCTCCGTAAGAACTATGTTATTACTAAAGTATAAATGAATTCATGTCGGGCATACAAGTACTGTTTTATATTAGGTTCAGCCGATATCCCGCTCATAATAAATTCCAGTGTACCATGCACCAATACCAAAGATGCTGTTCCTGCATCTTATATACACTCCTGAATATTCCGCTTGCGAGATACGACAAAAGATACCGGTTGGGGTAGGGTGCCAACCCTAGCATTTTATACAGAAAGGATACTATATCCCTTTTTCTAAAGTGCCTCTACCGTTCCCGTTCTGCATGGAATTTAGTGCGTCCATAAATTCGGATTCCATTCGTGTCCGGATCTTGAAAAACATTCTCAAGGTTACTCCTTTTTGCGTTGTTGATTATCGGCTCATCCAAAGAATATACGTAGAGCGGATGCAAGCTTCTCCCGGCCAACAGCAGTGTACGGAATACGTAATTCAGAAAAGATCCAGTGTAACGATAGTGTCGTAGGCATGTTTCGAGTCTCTTTTGAAGTTCATCGTCATATCCTTGCCAGCGAGATAAGCACTGATAACGGTCAATCCACACGTCAATAGTGTAACGAACAAGTTTGATGATCTCCCGTCTTGCTGACTGATTTCCTTACTGAGCCGGTCGAACAAGTGCAATGCTGTCATATCCTGCATTCTCCTTTCTTCTTTATCGGAGCATGCAAGAAAAACGTATAAGTGTTCGTCATATCTCCTAAGAACGGTGCCGACCTCAGAAGAATCCCGCCACGTGTACGTATACGGTAACTCCTTCTCCTGTGCCGGTCGTCGGTAGCGCTGGGGGGGCTCTAACCTTGGCAGTTACCTCTCAGGCGAATTGTCCGTTATCCGTAACTGGCACAAACTCATGGATTAGCCTAAAGTCATCCTCATTAGGAACTACTGGTCAGGATAGTGCGGTATTAGCTGTTCAACCAAACACTGGCAAAGTTTCACGTTCTGTGAACCTGACTATTGGGAATAAAACAGTTGCGGTAGAACAAAATGGAACTGGCACATAAACTAGTCCGCAATAAGAAAATTAAGAGCAATAAGAAATAACGGAAGCCATAGTGTCTAACATAGCGGATGAAAAAAAAGATTTATTAGAGGAAATGTTGAGACGGATTACTAATTTGGGAATAGAAGATGAGGATGCTTGTATGAAAACGGGCATGCCTCACAGACGGATGCCCTCAGACCTGTGGCAGGATTAGGTGTTCAGCCAGTTCTGTGTGACTTTGCGATTCTAATATGTTGACATGTTAAAAATTGCAAAAGATTATCATGACATGATGAGCTAATATCTATTAGGCAGTTGAAGTTGTACACAGATATTGGCCTCTCGCTTCAAATAAATATTGACTATCCAGAATCTGTTGATTGATATCAACCGAGTACAGGTTCAGCCTATATGGGGACCCGGAGTACTGTTGTCAAACATATTAAACCCTTGTTCTTTAAAGTGTTTATCAAAAGCAAGTACAGTCTCAACTCCAAGTGAGCGTATTATTTCGAAGCTAACGCAGTCAACTAAACTTAATCCTCGTCTTGATGCAGTGAGAACAGCACTGACACCTGCATTATGGGTGGTCGGATCTATAAATTCTACGCTAAGAATTGGCACTATAACTTCTTGAAAATCTCGCAATGCTTCAACTCCAAACCTGTTTTGGATAAGAGCAAAGCTTTCCACCAGTACATAGTTAGAGGTGACCAAAGAAACATTACAGGCTATAGCATTTGCGAAATTCTTTTTTGCTACTTCATTATTCGCATCCTGTCCGTTCAGATAAGCCAAAAAAAAAGACGTATCCACAAAAACTATCATCGCGCAAAATCCTCAGATAGATAATCGTCATGCCGGGTTGAAAGATCACTCTCTCCTTTGTATTTGCCGGCCAGTTCTAAAGCACGTTTACGACGCTCGCCTAGATCGGGTCTTGTTTTGCCCTCGATCATTCCGTCTATAGCATCTCTAACCACCTCTGCCATAGATTGTCTCTTTCTTGCTGCTATAGATTTGATCTTCTCCACCTGTTTTTCCGTCAATTGCACCTGAGTCCTAATCATCTTTATGCCTCCTACGATTACACTTATGCATACATGATAACACATCAAAGGCTGCGAGTGCAACCGCATGACGGCTCATTATATAAGCTTTCTTCTGAAAATCTAGACCGTGGCTTTCCTCCTGTAAATCTTATTTGCACCTGAGTGCTCATCGACCATACCGGTATCAGAAAATTGATGATTTCTTCCATCATAACAGGATTGTCAAGGGCTTCCTTAAAAAGCGCAGCTATCTGCATAGATCAGAAATAAAGCCTATACCATGTACGATACTCACAGGGAAGCTAAACTTAGCGCATTCTATTCCAAATCTCTCATTAATTCCTGGAATTCGGCGGAATTCCTAAGTATTTCGCCCGCCTTTTGCCGCAGTTTGTCCACCACCTCATCTGAAAGCTTGAAAGAGGTCGGCAGGCTCTTGTAATACTCCCTTTCCTTCTCATCCTTGAGCGCATCGAACTTTACCTCGATAAGATAGAATTTGATATCGCCACACCCACCCGGCTCGGACGAAATCTTTTCTCCGCCGCACCTGCCTTCTTGAACCTCCTTGGTCCACCGCTCAAAACTCTCCCTTAGCAGCATCACCGTCTCGAAATTATACCGCGTGATCGCAATCGATGAATAGGAAGTGAGCATAGCGGAAAAGCCGGGTATCTTGTCGAATAAGTTGATATCCCTCTTTAATTCTGTTTCAGCGTTAACAAGTATAAATACCACTTTGCGGGTTTTTTCAAGTTTTAAGTGTTTGAGGGCACTCCAGAAATCTCCGTATAAGTACATCCTGTCAAGCACCGCCCTCAAGCCAAGGTTGTCTGAAACACCTCCGTCAACGAGGTGGATGTTCGGCATCTTTTTCGCGTCGAGATAGGGCCGTATATTGTTCACATAATAATACGCTCGGTTCCCGATCTCCTGTTCATCCAGAGTTTTTTGGATCTTCGGCGGCAAGGTGAATCCACAACTGCCTGCGTAATTCTTCAAAGTTATCGGCGTAAGAAGAATAGGCACGGCCGATGATGCTGCCACGGCACGGGAGACCGGAAACTTCGACAGGTCGGAACATAACGCGTCGAATAAATCCTGGTTAAAGGCCAGCCTGATGCCTGTGACCATGTCTGTGGCATTGACCAGGATCATGGGGCCTTTCCGGGCTGCAATGTCACCGAAGGTCTTGCCCTCGAAGAGATTCTTGTCGTAGTATTCAGCCGCAAGGTCGCTCCGGGCAAACGTAGGGGATAAGAGCCTTACCCAGTTATAGGGGTTAAGAAACACCTGGGCTATGAGTGACCCTTGAATATTCTTCTTTAGAAACTTCGCCTCGAAGTCCTCGAAGATCTGATCTCCGAAGAGACCGTAATACGCAGCAGTAAAGCTGCCGCCAGATACTGCTGATATGGCGTCCACCTCGTCAAGCAGACGTGTCTTTTTATTGTTCAACGTGACTTTCGTATCCCTCAGGGACTCAAGAAGGCCGTACGAAAATGCTGCCGCACGTGTCCCTCCACCTGAGAATGCGAGGAACAGAACGATATCGTCAGACTTTATTTCGTCTTTCCAAAGCCTGCCGCGGTAACCGCTACTGGGATCAATCTGGGCCAACGGCTGGTTGACAGGATAATGCGCGCACCCGAAAACCGATAAACCCAGAACTATTGTCAACCCAATGATGACCAACCGCCTCATAACATCAGTCTCCTATCCGGTATTATCTTCATTATTCCAAAGAAATCCTTTGGGTCATCAAAAAGTAACCTCATATACAATACCATCCGCTATATATGATGAAGATTATTGTGAATCTTGTTTCCATTAGTCTTTCTTTTCTCCGCCTATATAAATTCCCAAATATTAACACAATATATCAAGAAACAGTCTCTCTGCTATTAATTGTCATACAAGTGAAATCAGCGGACTTTAAATGGAATCGATGCAGGAAGGATTTAAAATAACCTCTGGACTTAATCTGTAGCTTACGGCGGAGACATCGCCGTTGACTATGGAGGTTGAGAAACTTGCCTCGCATCTCCACCCTACTCAGTGTCCAGAGTGAATTTAACTATCTCTACCTCGTGGGCCGACTCCCACCGGAGCAATTGCGTTTGCTCCTCTGCGGATTAGCGACATAGCAATTGTTTGCGGGCTGGATGCCGGTCCGCGTGAGCTCGCCGACATAGTAGTCCAATGCCTGCTGGTTGAGAAATGGCGGCAGCGTCGCCGGGACAGAGTATGATTTTGTCACCGCTATTGAACGTGGTGGATTTGACATAATTTTTGCCGACTATTCCTTACCTGGCCTTTATGGAATTTCGGCCCTTGCTATCACAAGAATAAGGTGTCCATTTATACCATTTATCTTCGTCTCAGGGGCGATGGGTGGAGAGCTGGCCATTGAAACGCGCAAGAGCGGAGCTAGGGATTATGTTCTGAAGAGCCGGATATAAATCAAGGGGCGAGGCTTTTCTGGTGGTGAATACGCAATACATTTGGAAGTCCTTATTATAACGACTATGGCCGGAATGATAATGATCAAAATAATTCGTTCCATCAAACGCGTAAAATGCTATAGATCATTTCAATCCGGAACGGTTTTTTGATGTATCCGTAAATGCCCAGATCATCCAATCTTTTTTTAATTGCAGATGGCTCTTCTTCCGACATGGCGAATATCCGAGTAGCAGGATAATATTTTCTTGTATAGTCAAGAAGGTCAAAGTCATGCATCATGGGCATATTAAGGGCAGTTAGCAATATTTTTACTGAAGTGGTTTTTAGAGCTTTTAAAGCATCCATACTGTTTCGGACTGTGCAAATATTATATTGCTTTGCACAAATGGCGAAACTCTGCGAAAGCTGATTCAGTACATCGCGGTCTTCATCAACAATAAGAATACTGCGGATATTTCCAATTACATTTTTTTCCAGCTGCATATCAAAAAAATTAATCGATTGATCAAATGATTGTTTCTCTTTTACTCTAAACATATAACCATCCCTTCCAAGGTAATTTGTCTTTATTGTATGATCCAAGATTGGCATACTTGATAAATACTTATTTGTTTATACACGCAAAATGCAGGCTCGATTGGCAACAAATAGCGTCTTGCCTACGCCACCATTTCCACAGGACATAGCCATTATCGTATTCACTAGGATTTTAAAACCTGTTTTATACCTGAAATAAATTAAAACACGTCTAGTTCCCTGAGATCGCCGTTATTAATTAGATCGTTTGCACTTTTTGTGCCCGATGCAAGTTATTGAATATCAAGCGGTTCTATAAGACAGGAGTCAAAACAATGACGCAGTAATCGTTATTCAAACGCATATTGACAGTTAAAAGCGCAGATATTATGACAGACAGTTGCTATTAAACGGATTTGCAGCCGCGTTACAGTTGAATGGGTTCTAAGCAAATATATTGCAGCTATCCGCGAATATTTTGTGATTACTATCACAAAATCATTATATTAATCATGTATTCATTTATTTATGGCTCAAAATATGCTAGGCTTGGGTTATGAGGATATGGGGCGATTTTTTCAAAAGGCAGCAGGAGGATGTCTATTGCGAAAAAAGACATCGGTCGAGACGAAGATTGGCCGTAGCGTCTGAATTTTCTGATCCTAAGGGGAACTCATGGAACTGCGAAATAGTAGATATGAGCGAAAGCGGATTAGGCGTCGCTACGCGTGCTCAGCTTGCTCAGGGTGATACAGTTAACATTATTCGCCCCACCGTAGAGGCAAAAGTGGTCTGGGTCGAAGATAATAAGGCGGGCCTCATTATCATCAGGTAGTACTGCGGTATATTTTGTTGCAAGCAGTTCCATTAGCGCTAAATATTTAAATCAATCCCTCATCAAAGCAATTTACAGCCACTTTACATCCGGATTTTGAACATGACTCGCAAATCAAATAATGTACGGGATTACACCGCTCGGCCTTTTCCAGCTTAGTCCACTTCCTGATCATGGATAGCGCCAACCTTTCTAACGCACCAAGGATGCCCGCATGCGCCCGAAAGGAAAGCCCATTGACAAGGTCCGGTCTTCTCACTGCACTTATAGATATTGCGATTGGTAATAAACTCCCTGACGGAGAATTTTCTAATCATTGCTACGTTATCCATTTACCACCCCCGGGCATTTGTCATCCACTGTCTGCAAATAGGGAATATGTTCTTTGTTGAAGTCTGTGGCATCGTGCAACATCTGGAATTTACAGAGCGCATTGTCGTTCTTAATAGTGCAATTCGGCATGCCACAACAAAAAATCGCGACCGCCAGCCAATATACCGGATTATTATGATCTAATTCCACCATTGTACCTTTTCGCTGATATGCATTGTGATAGTCGTTTTGTCTCTCTTCTTTCATTATCGGTAAATATTTGTATGCGTTGAGTCCCTAAGAGGGTTTTGATTGATAGAAGTAGATCCCTATGCATGAAGTATCAAGTATGAGGCGCCGTTCTCACGGAGGATTCTTTCTGCACGTTCGAACATAAGGCGCGCCTTAAGAGGCTTAGTCAAAGAGACTGGCAGAACATAGCTCATGACGAGTCTGTGGTCTAAATGTGGTAAGGAATATGTTTGGAGTCTTGTTATCGATCAGAGCTATCGGCAGGTGGAAGTTTCACGAAGCACTATTCATTGCTTTGTCTGGCTAACTTCCACCTTTTAAGCAGGTCCATTGGGGATGTTGCTTTATAAAAACCCTCTAAGACCTCGATGCTTTTAGGATAGTGCGCGGGAATCCTCGGGTATTTTAATCCCGAGATGAAAGCGTGCTTTCGCCGTGGCCCTTCTCTTTGGTGAACATCAGTTCACTATGGTATAATATACATATGGAGAGTAATCCTTGTATCTAACGCATCGAGTGCAGATTCAACCGCCATCCAGTGCTATAGCAACACTGTGGCAGACTTCTTACATCTGCAAGGATGTCTGGAACATTCTGAACGATGAAAAGCAGCGCAATGGCCTGGGCTACTATGACCTCAAAAAGATGCTGCCGGAACTCAAGAAAGACTGTCCACGGCTCAAAGAGCCTTGCTCACAGACCTTGCAGGAAGTGGTCAAGTCGCTTACCGGAGCGTGGCGTATGTACTTTACGAAGAAGAAGCAGGGAGATGCTGAAGTCCGCCCACCCCGCTTCAAATCGTACAAGTATTTCTTCACGCAGAAGTATCCCCAGCAGGGTGTTTCTTTTGAGATCGTCGGCAACACTGTGCGACTTGCGCATGGCAAGAACAAGGCCGAGTGGATCGAGATCGAACTGCCGAAGTTGGATTACGCGGCGGATACTATCAAAACAGTCACTATTGCCTATGACAAAGTATCCAAAACATGGAGCGCAAGCTTCACGCATGAGGTGTCTTGTGCGGATGCGGTGGCTGTCAGTAGGGAGATGTCCGAAAAAGAATCTCCGCGATCGCCGGAATTCTTTTGCCCTCTTCCAATCGCTTACAACCCGTTCACGAGGAAGCCTGTTCACTTGCTTTACTTCGATCCAGGCTGCAAGACTGCACTGAGTGGCATTAAAACAGACGGGACGATCTGGGAATACGACATCAATCCGCTGCGGCAGTTGAATGTCCATCACTATGTCCTGCTTGACCAGCTTAAATCCAGGCGTGACAAGAAGAAGCGTGGATCAAAACAGTGGCGCAGACTGAACTCGAAAATACGGAACATCTATGCACGGATTGAAGGGCAAACCAAGCATTATCTTCACAAGATCGCAAACCGCATTCTGGCCGACCACCCGGATGTGATTGGTTTTAATGTCGGGGACTGGGATAAGAGTCAGACACTGGCAGACACCGGCTACAAATTCATTGACAAGCGCATCAACAGACAAGTCCAGAACAACAACCCCATTATGACACTCGTTGGATACCTCTCTTACAAAGCCGCATTGCGTTGTAAAGAGGTCAGGAAATTCAACGAGCGGGGTACTACAAGGACCTGTTCTTGTTGCGGACATGTCATATCAGGGGGTTTATCGCCCTCAGTACGAACTTTTGCATGTCCCTTGTGTGGTTTTACCATAGCCAGGGACGTCAACTCGACGCTTAATTTTCTGAACATCTACCAGTTTGCTGTGTGGTACAGCCTGAGGGCACTTCAATGCCTCAGTATTGCCCGACTCCTGTTGAATCCTTCGTCGGGCAAAAACCGAAGGGTGTCCTTACGAACCTGTGTCCTGAACTACCAGGATGCTCGTAGTCTCTGACTACGAGAGGATATCACTAATAGTCTTTCACTACGATTCACTTAATGTATCTGGCTTGCCTTCTGAAATAATCAGAGAGAGCATTTTTATCGATCCGATGACAAACGAGGTCAAGAATCATGTCGGCTAGTTCTTCATCATGATTCTCATCCACCTCATAACCATTTAAATAGAGAAACGTCAAAGCACATGCAGTACCAGCTTTTCTTGTTTACGTCAAGAAACGGATGATTGGCGCAGACAGATTCAACATATGTGGCGGCCATCTCAAATAGATTCATCAGGTAAGCACCACCAAATGAAACCTTTGGTGCGCCGAGGGCCGCCTCAAGGCCGTATGATCTCGCACCGTTTTGCATGGGGGGCTACCTGAGCGATTACTGGTCGGGCATCTGGGTCCTTTCGAGTGTCAAAACTTTTGTCAACGCATATGGAATGCACACTTACTATGGGATCTGCATATCTGTCTTTTGTGACAACTATCACGGTATGTGCAAATTCCGTACTCTAGTCTAAAATGTGTGAGTCAGGCTGTACCACAATGTGCTGCAATGTGCTACAATTTATGTATCTAGAGCCGTACCTGGGGAGGGGGGCAATGATAATCACTAGAGTCCTGTGTGACAATCATATCCCTAATATACTCCGCGATTTTATTGCAACGCTTTTTTGAGGAGGTGTAATATGAATTTGTTTGCAAATCAGAAAATTAGCGTAAGGTTAATGTCAGGATTCGTCATCATGTTCCTGCTGCTTTTTTTTGTTGTTTTCCTTGAGACTATTGCCAACGCCTCCGATGAATCCGCCGGAAGCCTTAGAAAGACTAAAGGAGATGTTCTCATTGAGCGGTCCGGAAACATCATTAAAGCCGAAGATGGAACTCCCATATACCCTAATGACACTGTCAAGACAGGTGCGGACAGCTCCGTGGGAATTATTTTCAAGGACAACTCAAGAATAGGCCTTGGACCGAACTCTCGCTTGGATATAAAGAAGTTTGTATTTAAGCCAGCCCAGGGACAATTCTCTATGGTTAACAAGCTGACAAAAGGAACTGGATCATTTGTTTCAGGAAAGATGACAAAGTTATCGCCGGAGTCTGTTATCATTGAGACCCCGACCTCTTCAATTGGTGTCCGTGGCACGACATACAATATTAAGGTTAATGACGATTAAATGTTCCCCAATTCTTTATCGTGCCAGTGAAAGTTGCATACGATGAGATGTGGAGAAATTCTTCTTGTTCTCTTGGTCTTGCTGATTATATCAGGCTGCGCAACCGTAAAGGACACGATTGTTCTCGTTCATGATGCCGATGGTAAGGTTGGGAAAATAACAGTTACTACCAAGGGCGGGACTCAAACACTTACCGTTGCAAATACAATGGTAGCGGTTACCGGATTTGAGAAGAGCCCGCCTGATCCCAAAACGATAGACCAAAACCAAATTAATTTACTATTCACTGATGCCATGAAGGCCCTTCCTACGGAGCCTGTCAGTTTTCTTTTGTATTTTTTGAACGACTCAACGGAAATGACTGCCGAGTCAAAGTCTTATATTCCTGAAGTCCTGTCGGTAGTCAATAAAAGAGCGTTTTGTGAAATAAGCATCATAGGTCATACAGATACAACAGGTGACGATGAGTATAATCTGAGATTATCAGCCGCACGCGCAGAGGTTGTCCGACAGACACTTCTCTCTCATGGCATACGTTCTGGTCTGATCGAGCTCAGATATCACGGAAAGCGTGATCCTCTTATTCGGACTGGTGACAATGTGAGAGAACCACGTAATCGTAGAGTTGAAGTCATTGTAAAGTAGCCCGCAATAATGCACAATTTACGACGACTATATTCCTATCTCCAGCGGATCCAAAAGAGTAAGGAACGTGCTCCCATTTTGCTCTGTGGAATTGCGTTAACCTGTGTTGTAGCCTCCTTATATTTATTCCAACCACTTCTGCTATCGGCGCTCGACCTTAAAATATACGATGCGCTGCTCAAATCGTTTTCTGCACACAAAGCCTCGGACAGTATCGTTATTGTTACAATAGATACAAAAAGCCTTGCACAGTATGGACAATGGCCGTGGCCGCGATACCGGATAGCACGTTTGCTAGACAAGTTACGCGAAATGGGAGCACTGAGTGTAGGTGTCGATATCCTGTTTGCCGAACCGGACAGAAGTTCGCTGCGCAATATACAAAATACTATTTCGGCAGACTTCAACCACACCGTTAATTTAGCAGGGGTTCCCCAACAATATATGGACAATGATGCGATGCTGGCGGAGGCGCTCAGAAAAGGTCCTTTTGTGCTTGGATACCAGTTTTTATTTGGAGAAGGCATAGAAAAAAGATGCACACTCCAGCCGGTCAATGTCTTGATTAGAAAGGAAAGCGAGATTCCTGATTCTGAGAGCGGCCTGCTCAAACCGTATTCTGTCGACTGTATATATCATCCTCTGGCAGAGGCAACTCCAGCTTCGGGATTTATCAATATAACCCCCGATCATGACGGAATTGTTCGCAGAGTCCCACTAATAATGGAATATGATGGTAGATTCTATGCCCAACTCTCTTTAGCCATAATTCTTACAGCAATCAACCCGGAACACATGGCATTGACTGTCGGCCGGGCAGGAGCAGAAAGTCTCTTTATTGATGACACTGAGATTCCGCTTGAACATAATGGATCCTTCCTGATTCCATTTCATGGTCCGCACGGAATATATCATCAAATCTCAGCTGCCGATATCATGAATGGCACAGCCGGAACTCGGCAGATTGAAGGACACATCGTGATCATTGGAGCGGTAGCTACCGGCTTGTGGGATCTCCACGCTACGCCAACCGATCCTGCAATGGCTGGGGTAGAGGTGCACGCAAACATCATCGACGCTATCTTGCATGGCAATTTTATTATGCGGCCGAAAGCTGCCGTTATTTATGAATTTATTGCCATTGTTTTTTTAGGGTTGTTGTCAACAATTCTTTCTGCTCGCCGCAAGGCAATTACAAATCTGACGTTTCTATTTCTTTTGACGTTGGTCGTGATAATACTGACTGTTTTACTCTTCCGAAAGGGAATTTATCTTTCTCCTCTCTACCCAATACTGGTCTGTACTTCAAACTTTTCCTTATTATCGTTTCTAAATTTCTGGCGTCAAGAGAGGCTGTTGAGGGAAAAGACCAATCTACAACTGATAACGCAGGAAGCTATGCTTGAAACTATTGCCAATATTACTGAAACGCGAGATCCAGAAACAGGAGGCCACATCCGAAGAACCCGCAGCTATGTTAAGGCGCTCGCCGAGCATATTAGAAATAAACCGGCATATGTGGACATTGTGAATGATTCTTATATTGAGAACATTTTACAGGCGGCACCACTTCATGACGTGGGCAAAGTCGGCGTGCCGGATCACATTCTGCTTAACCCCGGACAACTGACATCGGAAGAGTTTGCAGAGATAAAGAAGCACACGCAGTATGGTAAAAGCATCATTGATGCCGCACAGGCTAAACTTGGGGGTAGTTCCTTTTTAAAATTGGCAGAAGAAATGGTTTTCTCTCATCATGAACGCTGGGATGGGAAAGGCTACCCGAACGGACTCAAGGGTGAGCAGATTCCTTTGGCCGGGAGAATTATGGCAATAGCCGACGTTTATGATGCCTTAATCTCGCACCGGCTATATAAAGAAAGAGTTTCTCACGAAAACGCCTTGGATATTATGTTGGCTGGCCGCGGTTCGCAATTCGATCCACAACTGATCGATGCTTTCAGGGAAATACACGTTACATTCCACTCAATTGCTGAGCAATTTACGGATGCCAGTGTTAATGAGTCTTTTCATTCGACACCTAGAAGAGGAAGATAGCATGGGAGGGACGGAGAAAAGAAAGGATGAGAGGGTGAATACGAACGTCAAGGTGAAACTGACAGGCGATCCGGCATGGACCGAATGCACCACATCCAATGTGAGCGCAGGTGGCCTCTTCTTTGACTCAATGAGACAATTGACTGTCGGAGAAGTAGTGACAATTCAATTCATGCTTCAGTCCAAGACGGGGACCCTCACTAATGTTCATTTCTTTGCGTCAGCCGAGGTGGTCAGGGTCATTCCCGAAGACAATACATTCCAGGTATCCGTTCAGTTTATCGTAGACGAGGATGTGCGAAACGAGATTCGCAAATTCGTCAAGATTATAAAAGGCCAGAACCTAACATTAGATAACCCCACCACCCTCGATGCGGTATTTCACAAGATAAAGACGAAATAAGTAGGCCATGCCTTAGGTGCTGCCGATGTCATATTACTAAGACGGTCAGTAGCGTAATAGGTTCTCATAGTAACTAGCGCAAAAGGCCATCTCCGAACGTTTATTTCTTCAAACATGTAGTAGGGCTGAATGCTAAAATAATATAATTTACAGTAAGAAGGAGCATGTTTACATAAGCAACAGTCGAGGACTACCGGAGGAAGGAATGAACGAAGAGATTTTACAAAATGTTTTAAACCTTATCAAGGGTGAAGGGGAATCAAAGAACATAGAGGGTCGTTGCGAGGTTAGAGAGAATGAGAAGACGGATGTGGATCTTCTCGACGCCTACTCGCGTGCAGTTATCACAGTTGTTGATGCAGTTGGACCTGCGGTTGTCAGTGTTTCCGCAGATATGAAGTCCGGGGATAGTGAAATTGAACAAGTTGGTTCTGGCTCTGGAGTCATTATTGCGCCGGATGGATATATTCTTACCAATGACCATGTTGTGCATAAAGCAAAAAAATTGTCTGTAACACTAACTAATGGAACGACGCTGCCAGCAACACGGGTCGGTGTCGACCCGGCGACAGACCTGGCGGTGATCCGCGCTGACGGGTCAGGTCTCCCATACGCGACTCTCGGTGACTCGGGCGCATTACATGTCGGGCAGCTGATAATAGCAATAGGCAATCCCTTCGGATTTCAGTCCACAGTATCTACTGGTGTAGTAAGCGCGCTTGGGCGGGCCTTGCGCAGCAGGCAAGGACGACTCATTGAAAATATAATTCAGCACGCCGCGCCGCTCAACCCCGGGAATTCTGGTGGCCCACTGGTCGATTCCAGAGGACATATAGTAGGTATTAACACAGCAATTATCATGCAGGCCCAAGGAATCGGCTTTTCTATTCCGTCAAATACTGCCAAATGGGTAGTTTCTCAGCTGCTGACCTATGGTCGGGTGCGTCGCGGTTTTATAGGTATCACCGCGCAGCAAAGACCTCTCGGCAGGCGGTTGGTGATATTCCACAATCTTAAAAGAGACTCGGCTGTGGAAGTGGTGTCAATTCTGACTGACGGTCCGGCTGCAAAGAGCGGCATCCTGAAAGGCGATCTAATAGTGGCAATTAACGACCAGGACATTACAAGTGTGGATCACATCCATAGTTTTTTTGGCGAATGGCCTGTAGGCAAGCCGGTAAAGATGACTATTATCAGACGGCAGGAGCGGCTCGAAAAAGATGTAATTCCAACTGATGAGAAGACAGAAGATTAACTCTAAGCTTTGGGTGTAACTACAGAAATGGGCAGTAAAGTCATTTACACTTTTGAAATGGTTTAGTGATGTTACTAAAAAAAAAGAGTCCCCTTAACAATAATAGAGACGCCATGGGTTGTACGGGAAAGCACCACATGCCCAATATAGGCGACATTGAATGTTTTCAGTAGTTACTCAGATTCTCACGGCAGTCATCGCTGGAGGTATCATCATTAGTACACTCATGTGTTCCAGTCAAAAGTGGCTTATTGATTTCAATTGTTTTTTGGGGAGGTTAGAGGCGGCATACTAACCTTTATGGTAGTGCCTCTGTTTTTATAAGTTGTTATCTTTATTTCTCCTCCCCAGGGATAAACACGTTCACGCATGCCTATGATGCCAAAGGATTGATGCTTAGAAAGTTCTTCATTTGTTAGGCCTTTTCCGTTATCCTTGACTTCCAACAATATATTCCCATTGTCTTCTGTCAGTCTTGCTATCACCTTTGTTGCCTCTGCATGTTTAAGAACGTTTGTCAGTGTTTCCTGGAAAATTCTGAAAAGCACCGTGCTCCGCTCTTTGTCCAGTTCGAAATCCTCAGGTGAGGATTCAACTTTACATTCAATCCTTGTCCGCTTCTGAAATTCATTCGCCTGCCATTGCATTGCCTCAGCAAGACCAAAATCATCCAATAGTGAAGGCCTCAGTTCGGTGCAGATACGCTTAACAGCCTGTATAGTCAAATCAATGTTATCCAGCATGGTGTTGGCTTTGTTGAAAATTAGCTTATGATCTCCATATTTGTCGAGAAACCAACTTAATTCCATTTTCTGAGCGGCTAGCGTCTGACCGAGGTCATCGTGAATCTCACGGGCAATTTTAATTCTTTCGTCTTCTCTGACAGATTGCAAATGAGCGGCGAGATTACGCAATTGCTCATTAGATTCATTTAGCTCCAATGTCCTCTCAACGACGCGCAGTTCCAGTTTTTCGTGAGCTATGCGCAACTCCGCTTCCACCTGTTTGCGATCCGTAATATCCTGTATGACACCGAAAACCACATTTTTAGCCGCATCATATTCTGCCATTGAATTAATATGTATTATTTTGCCGTCGGTAGGCCGACAAATCTTGAATTCGACATTATAGGGTATTCCCTCTTCAATAAGATCTTTCAGTGCTCTTGCCAGCATGGTTCGGTATTCCGGTAGCGCGATCTTTCGCACATCGGATATACTCCACTCCTTAATCTCCAGTCCATAAATAGCCCTGGCTCCTTCGGAAGCTTGCACCTTATTTTCATCCAAGAAAAATTCCCAGTTGCCGAACTTGGCTACCTCCTCGGCCCTGCGAAGCAATTGGTCGTTCTTATGCAAGACCTCTTCAGCCCTTTTGCGGTCGGTGACGTCTGTACCTATGCTCAAGACTTCGACCAAGGTTCCCTCGGCATCAAACACCGTCTTATTGGTCCATGCGATCCAGACTCGGCGGCCATCCCGGAGCATGTTTTCATTGACATTCTGCTCGAATGCTGTGGGGTTCTTGCAAATGCTTTCCATGAGCGGACGGAGATCCCGGCCAGTGCTTTCGGTTTCTGGCGTAATGGTACCGATTACGTTATGCCCGAGGATTTCGTCCTCCCTATATCCGAAGAACTTATATCCAAACTCGTTCAGGAAGGTGATTTCACCGTCGCAATTCCAGCGCAGTATTATACTGTTGGCGTTTTCTACCAGATCACGGTATTTATGTTCGCTTTCCCGCAACTCCGCCTCTCTATCGTGAAGCGCCTCTTCGGCACTCTTCCGCTCGGAGATGTCCTGCAGAGTTTGGATAACTGCAACCATCTCGCCTTTTGTATTCAGAATAGGCGATGCGTCAAAAATGATATATCTGTCTCGTCCATTTAAGTTCTTATACCAGCCTTCTGATCGTAATCCATTATTCAGAAGGGTAGACTGCGCATATTTGTCATAGAGAGAAGGCATTTCGTCGAAACTACCGTCAATGATGATATCTGCAAGTACTCGGCGTTTCTGTGTATAAAAAGGTTTCCATTGATGATCGGTGTCTTTCATATCGGAAGCCGATATGCCGGTAAGCTCTTCACATGCCTTGTTCCATAGAATAACCTTATGTTGCTGATTTAGAACAAACGTGGCTACAGCTGAATTCTCTATCAATTCTTCAGTGAACCGCTCCTGTTCTTTTATAGATTCTTCCGCATACTTTCGTTCAGTGTCCATTTGCTCCAATTCAGCAATATTGCGACGAAGCTTTACCACTTCATTGATGAGTTGTTCTTTTGTTTTAGCTTTATCTTCCATGCGTACCTATCAAAAAGAGCGCTGTTTATACGGGCTATAATTATAAAGTTACATTATTATAACAGGTCTGAGAGGTGCAGAAAGAAGAAGGCGGGACCAACACAATCAACATAAAACAATCATACTATACTCCCCCCAGAGGGATAGCTTTGAAGCAGCATCTGCAATATTGAGTGGCTTATTATTTAGATTTATTTTGTTTGAATTTCAGACAGTCTCAGCGGGATATCGTATGTCTCAGCAGTCCAGATCTAGGCGTAGTCCAAGATACGCTCCACGAATCAGCACTAAAGATATTTTTATCGGCATTCATCGCATTCCTGACACTGGTGAAACTGGAGGGAAGCAGTAAGTACTGCTATCTCCGAGGCTAGCTTCCCGCATTCCACCGAAATATCTTGCTATATGTAATTTCAATCGGCATCCCCTTGGCTAGGCCGACTTTGCGGCCTCAACCCTATTTCTACCCATGTTTTTTGCCATATATAGCATGTCGTCAGCTTTTTTTATGAAGGCTAATTCGGATTCTTCGCCAGACCATTCGGCTACGCCTGCGCTTACGGTTATCCTGACGCCAGCAGAATAAGAGTGATTCTCAATAGCCACCCTTATTCTCTCCACCATCACTATAGCTCCTTCAAGCCCTGTCTCAGGGGAGAGAAGGATAAACTCCTCTCCCCCATACCGTGCAAAGATATCGACTTTTCGGATGATATCGCCCACTATATCCGCAGTTGTCTTCAGTACGATGTCGCCGATGCTATGACCGTATTTATCGTTAACCTTCTTGAAATAGTCGATGTCAAGCATGGTAATAGTAAGAGGCCTTGCATACCTTTTAGCTTTCAATACTTCGGTCTCCAGAAGTTCGAAAAACTTTCTCCTGTTATAAATCATCGTCAGGTGGTCTCTTTCAAAATTATGCTGAAGCGCTTCTTCAGTGCGCTTGCGTTCGGCTATCTCAGCCATCAACAATGCATTGGTCTCCGCTAGATCGACAGTACGTTCCCGGACCCGTAAATCCAGCTCATCATAGGCCTTTTGAAACAGTTCTTTCGCCTGTTTGCGCTCGGTAATCTCTTTTTGCAGTATTTCTTTTTCGAGTACTATCTTTGCTGATGATCTAAGAAGAAACACTACCAAGATAGCTACGATGAGGGACACAATGCCAGCGTCAATAGCACCGATCTCTAATAGTTCCCGTGAAAACCTACCCCACCGAAGGATACTCTGAAATGAATTAAGAAAAAGAGTAAGTATTTCCGAAAATAGTACAGCAATAAGAAATACATGCCACGTCTTTATGCGTTCCAATGATCTGGATATATCCATAGAATCATTATGTCGGAATTGCCAACACGATTTGTTTCATATTTTCTATCCTACTCCTTAAGATCTCTGATGGCTCTGCCAAAGGCTAAACCAAAACAGACAGCCAGCTATCAATTTGTATCTTGGTCAATACTGCTACAATCTGCTTCCCAGTCTTCCCACTATGGTCTGTTACCACCGCAAAATCTGATAAATCAGACGACTTGCTTTAAAACTCAACTCATTGGTTACCGTGTCTATATTCCTCTAGATGGTGACGCGATTCACATTTAAAGGCTATTGTAAAAGTTATTGAGCAAGCATAGCAGATATTATGTCCATAATATAGTGCCACAATGTGGTATGAACGTGTACGAACTTCAAGAAAGATGGCGCAACCGATTTTGATGATTATGTTCACCAATCATCGATTTTGCCATACTGCGGGCGCTAAAGACTTTGGAGTAGGAATTTTTCGCCTCAGAACGATTCGAATACAGAGTCTGATGCTATTGCTTCAGAAGCGGATAGTATTTTACTAAGGAGGAGGTGGCATAAAAGTTCTGATATATAGCGAGCAGCGTGGCTTGATGGGATCCTTCCCAACTAACCTACTTAAGCTTTGAGATGAGACCATATACACAGCTTCATAATTTCAATGAAGCGAATGTCGGATGCCACCACAGTTAAATCAGGTGACAGTCCTGCCCCTGCCGAGCATTGTGACCAAGGATTGGAAAAGCTCACTGTCGTAGTCTTTGCGTTCCTTGGAGATCATGTGCAATGCATCAAAAGGTTTGAGGGCTCTTTTATACACCCTATTAGTTGTCAGCGCGTCATAGCAGTCAGCTATGCCGGTGATCCTGCCAAAGAGCGTTATCTCCGCTCCCCTTAATCCATGCGGATACCCGCTCCCCGAAAGCTTCTCGTGGTGCTGTGCCACGGCGTCATATGAACTCTCTGGAATGGCTCTGTGTCTCCTTAGAATACTTACCCCGGCTTCCACATGATGTTGGATCATCCGGTACTCGCGGTCGTTCAGTTTGCCTTGTTTGTTCAAAAGTTCTGGTGAGATCGCCGACTTGCCAATATCATGAAGCATGGCTCCAATCCCCAGGTTCAGAACTTCGTTCTTGCTGAGTCCAATGGCGACACCCAATCCCGCACTCAAAACTGCAACATCGACGCTGTGAGTATATGTATAGTAGTCGTATTGGCTAAGAGACATCATGTTACGGATCATGTCCACGTTTTCGAAAAGTATGTCGATTATGGCAACCACTGAAGTCTTTATTTCTTCTATCTTTTCCTTGCTATCGGGATTGTCAAGAAGGTCCTTAACGAGGATTTTAGAGTTTTCTTTAAGAAGGGTAGCACGTCTTGTGGTGAAGGCATCTGTAGAGGTGCGTTCCTCACGAATCAGCGACTCTAAATAGGCCAGATAACGCGGGATAGCTGCTCTTTCTATCAGGATCTCGCGATCGACTTCCTTGATCTTAGCAAGCTTCATATTATCGAGAATCACAGGGAATTGAGGATCAGCTTTGATAGCAAGTTCAAAAAGCCGGCCTCGTCCTCTGAAAACATTGAAATCGACTGTCGTGTCCTCTACTAGCGTGTTTCGAGACAGCTGAAAATATCTTTCCTTCCGTAGCGAGAATTCTTTCATTATCTCTAATTCGATAGAGAGAGTGTCCTTTGCAAGACGCGGCTCAGTGCCCGCAGGCTTGTCACTGATCTCTCTGATCCTAGCTGGCATGACACATACCTGGCCTTATTAATAGTTCAAGTTTACAATCGTCTTTTATTCGCAAATGAGCAAAGTGTCCTGTCATAAATGCTAAGTTACAATTTCGTCATTACTATTCATATAGTCACATGTGCTATTGATAGAAACTCTTCAAGCGATTCCACTCTCTGGCCTTACTATGGCATTCTGAGGTGACTCTACTCTTAGTATCTCTTTTGCTTATCGGGGAAATAAACGAAAACTGAACTAGAAGAAGGTCAATTTTGCAGTAAGGTGACCCATCCACTTTCTAATACTGAAGATAAGCCTGGGACCATATCTTTGATGCCATGTTTATACCGTAGGGAATCTTCCAGATTGGTTCATACAAAATAATTTACGCACATTGAAATTCAATTGATCTGATTAATGACAACCCGAAAGAGATTTGCGACACGAGTGTCATTGCAAGAGTCTTTCCTGTACCTGACACCTCCTAGCCAGGCATGAGGAGTATCGCTTGCGAGCGGAAATCGTTGTGGACAAACCTCTTTTTAACGAGGTGCGAGGCGCAGTCGGGTCTCGCGCTCCGGATCAAGCTTTTTGAGACAGCTGCAGCATGAAAGACAGGTCGCCAGATACCTTGTATTTCTGATCCTTGAGCATTTGCCGGCCATCGGCCTTGCCTGTCAAAATGTCCATCCAGACGCCGAAAGAGGTCTCGATGGTGAGGTCAGGACAGGCCGAGGTTCCGCTTTGAGCGTCGACCTTCCCCGTCTCGATGGTGAAATAGCATGAAGCCTCCACCTCACCAAAAAAACTGAACTGTAGGACGACCTTCCTTTCACCAACAGCTTTAGCATTGAGCCCGAGAGGGAGGAGCAGCAAAAAGCTCTCTATGGAGTCTGGGCGTGTCCAACAGGTATAGCAACCTACGCAATTTTTGATGGTTTTCTCTCGCAAAGCCACAACTTCGACCTCCGCACCTGCATCACGCATACCTCCAACAAGGGAATTCAACATTAATTCAGTCTTGCTGTGGCCGCCGCCCCGTGGGCTAGAGTTAAGTGCCAATACCTTCATGTTACACCTCCTCGTCTTGCTCAGCTGATTATCAATAACAACATACGCGATTTTGAAGCTTCTGAAAAGTACGGGTTTTAAGACATAAAGCGGGAATTCCCGGTAATTGATTGCCGGGATGAAAGCGCCGCTGTTGGTTATTACAGTTCTTATTCTTGACAAACGTCCAGAATTGCTTTTAGATAGGAAGATGCGCGAGTTATCTAACGATACACCTACACATACGCGTGCTAAGCGCACCAAGAGGCCCAAACATACTGTAGTCACCCGTGCGTTTGATTTCCCCATGGAGGTAAGCGCAAAGCAGGCTGACCGGCTGTGGATGTGGGTCGGCGCTTGCTGGCGACTGCGCAATGACCTGGTTGCCGATCGCGCTGA
Organism: uncultured Nitrospiraceae bacterium; assembly: GCA_963736105.1. Taxonomy (GTDB): domain Bacteria; phylum Nitrospirota; class Thermodesulfovibrionia; order Thermodesulfovibrionales; family Dissulfurispiraceae; genus Fen-1308. The sequence goes on from CAVTNL010000002.1 coordinate 1,108,493, forward strand.
CAACCGTACAGCGAATAAGCTTCTTAAGCAGCAAGGTGTGACGGACATTCACTATCTCACCCAACCAGACCAGTATACAGCCATTCACGAATACGTCCTGCACGACACTGCACTCTCTAAAGTCCACAGCCAGGTCAGACAGAATGTGGCTGTTAGAGTTGCTGAAGGGTATAAACGGTTCTTCGAAGCTCTCAAAGAAGGGAAGACTGATGTCCACCCGCCCAAGTTCATCGAGCGAAAGAAGTACCGCAGCATCACCTTCCCGCAATACGGTCCTGCTGCAAAAATCAAAAACGGCAAGCTGCACCTTTCGGGCCTCGGAGAGTTTCGGCTGTTCGACTACCGCAAGGTCAAGGGGAAACCCAAGACCGTTACGATCAAGTTCAAGCAGGGCAGGTGGCACTGCGTAGTTACAGCCGAGGCCCAGGAGAAAGATGTTCTGGATATGCTTACCTCTTCGGACTTTCGTCCTGACGCTGGGGCAGACACCGGACTGACTGCCTTGCTGACAGATTCCGAAGGCGTCAAGTACGATCCGCCAAAAGCTTGGTACGATTACCGCAGAGGACTCCGGTCTGCACAAAAGAAACTGTCCAGGCAGTTTGAAACGAGAGAACTTGGGTACAAGAATCAGGTTGAACTGGCGAAAGCTGCCGGTCGGCCAATCGCAGCACTCAAGGACATCCCCTATTCCAACCGGCTGAAGGCCCAGATCAAGGTCGTTGCCAAGATACATACCAAGATAGAGCGCATCAGGGACCATCACCACAAGAAGAATGCTTCAGTTATTTCGAATCGGTACCGCAAGGTAGCTGTAGAGGAGCATTCCGTGGGTTTTATGATCCGCAACCGGAAGCTTGCGAAAGTGGCTTCCGATCGGGCAATCCACAAGCAAAAGCTCCTGCTCAAGAGCAAGCTTGGTAACAAGCGGTACATTGCGGCGCCAAACCAGACGGAGAACGGCGGCAACTCACAGACCTGCACCTGTGGTGCACCTGTCCCGAAGGAACTTTCAGACAGGGTCCACCACTGTCCGGCATGCGGGCTTACTGCCGGTCGTGACCATGTAGCGGCCAATATCGTAGCAATCATAGCATTCGGATTTGCAAGTCTTACCCTGGGAGCGGGGTCACACTCTCCGGAGGCCGGGCAGGTCTTCGTCAGACGTGGAGAGGACAAGGCACTGCGTGGCGAATGCCATCTGTGCGAGTCGGAGGTCATCCCGGCTTCAGAGTCCTCCTGGAAGCGTCAACTTCTACAGGCGCGGGGACAAAGTACCACGGATGGGGAACCTACCGTGGAAGGCAAGACTTGTGAACATCTTCAGGACACTCCGGAGTTGCCACATGAGCCGCAATCAGTCTGCTAGTGCAAAGCGCCAAGCGCGGAACCTGAGTTGTCTTCAGGGGATGCCCCTGATTTCAATCAGGGGAGGATGTCACTGGGTACTTCTCGGCGGCAACTTTTTTGAAATGCGTTTAGCAGGGTGAAACCTCAATTGCGCGGCGACGCTAATTTCTGCGCGTCAAAAGGATTCATTCATTGAATAGGCTATCCGAGGTTACTTTAGGCAATCACCAAATTCCGGGTACTGGCAAAATCGATGGTTTTCAGTAGACATCGAGATCAGACTTTTTAAATTGCCTCTTTGAGATGGTCACTCGCTCTGAAAGTCACAACTTTCGGGGAGTTATCGCAACTTTATCGTTAGTTATCTGCATTAGATCCCGGCGAGCCCGCACAGAGGTGCAGGCCCGCCTTACATGTATGTCTGATCAATTAATTCTTAAACTTTTTGGGGAACCGTTTTAGAATTCATGCCTTAAATCGAATATTACGCGTCCTATTTTTCCTTAAGTAATTTCTTGAGAAGTTTGAGTGCGTTTTTCCTTGCCTCGTCGGGTTTTTCGCCAGCAGCCTTTGCTGCCTCCTCAAATGTCTTATTAGTTATGTTCCTTGGGTCGCCCATGCTGTCGTCCGGATTGCCACATCCACAGGTATAACACATATATCCTCCTATCGAGTAATCAAAGCTGTTCGTACAGACCTCTCCTTTTCAAAAACAAATATTCAATAGCCCATAAATCTTTCGCTCCGAATGCTTTGCTCCTTGATGCCGACGAGTTCGAACAGCTCCCTGTATGCGCTCACCATGCTGGGGGGGCCGCTCAGCCAAAAAAATACGCGTTCGGCATCAGGAACCCACTTTCGCAGCATCGCTTCATCCAATTTACCCTGTTCTCCCTTCCAGCCTTCTTCATGCTCTGTCAGCACGTTAACCAGCGAAAACGTAGGCATCCGTCCCGCTATGTTTTCCAGTTCGCGCTTAAAGATGATATCTGATGACGAATGACTGAAATACAACATAAGTACGTTTAAGGGCTCATCTTTATCCATTGCGTAGCGCAACATCGAACGATAAGGCGTTATGCCTATGCCTCCGGCGATGAAGACATGGCGCAAACGTGCTTCTCCCTGTCTCAGAATAAATTCACCCTCGGGATCTTCACATGTGAGTTCGTATCCTATCGGCGCTTGCCGCAGCGTTTCCTTGAACCCACTGCCGCGGATTCTCGTTGTGAACGTTACAATCCCTTCTTCAGAAGGAGAACTTGAGATAGTGAAATGTCTCCTCGTGCCGCGTTCATCAGGAAATGCAAGGGCATCCAATTCATAATGCAAGATTTGGCCGGGCCTGTATTCAAGCTGCTGGCCATCCAGATCGAAAGTAAATGACATAACATCGGTTGTCTCGGGGCGGCGTTCTTTCAGGTGAATACGCATAAAGATCCTTTTACAGCAGTTTTATCAAAAACTGAAATCATTATTCAACAGTTTATTCCAAAAAGAGTCTGCGAGCAAGATCACTTTCATTGATAGGCTCCAGGTTGAGAGTGATAGAAGTAGCCAGATAAAGTAAAGGAGCATTCTCTGCATTACTTGATGAATAAAATGCAAAGAATTATACTTTGTAAACATCCACTTAAGTTAAGATAAGGAGAAAAAATGGAATATGACTTACTTGTAGACACTTATGAGACAGAACGACTAAAAACCATTAGTGTTTGGAGCACGTTCATTGATGATGATCTTCCAATTCGCCCACATCCATTGGATCACAGAGACAGAAATGCCCTCGAACACATGGTGCATCAGTGTTTGAGTGAAAATAGGTGGTTTTGCAATATGTTTGGTATTGATGTTGGAACGACTCCCTTGCCTAATCCGGAAACACGCATCGAGTTCATAAAACGGTATGCTGAAGATAGTGGAAAGCGGCTTGCCGCTCTTAAGAAGAAGGATAAAACTTGGTGGGAGATTGAGGTGCCCTTTTTTGATGTTATGAGAACAAGAGCCTGGATTATGCTGAGAAGGATAACACACACTGCGCATCATCGGGCGGAGCAGGGAGTTTTGCTGAGATTGTTAGGGAGGAAAGTCTATAGTGTATATGGACCGTCGATCGATTCAGGGTGTTTACCTGAAAACGGAGCAGTTACCATATATCCATATGCTGACATCGAATCACTTATTGAAGGAGAGTCAGCAGGTGGGAAGAAAGCGAAATTACCTGGACATGGAGATAAGCCATGTACTGAGCGTCCGAATTGTTGAGAAGAAGGGATCAAAAATAGAGATTGCTTTCGGAATTCATTGCATTACCGACACTCGTGGCACTCGCGGTTCAGTGGGAGCAATTGAATCGCTATATCGGCTAGCCGATTGCGAGACTGTACCCCACTGCCCAGGCTCCGATCCAATCTGTTGGGTGCATTCCCGGCAGTTAGTGGAAAACTCTTTAAGATATATCATCATCGATATCAGAGCTTCTTGTTCTTGTTCAGAGGCTAGCATCTCGGAAACCAAGGTGTCTATCACACCGCCATTACGATAACTCCCAATTATTCCAAGTATCTTCTTGAACAAAATGTTTCAGAATAGCCCTAAATCAGTGAAGTTGTAAAACTGGTATCGGATTTTTCAATAATCATCATTCTTGAGTTCAGGTTACCTATGATGATTAAAAGGTGACATCGAGACCGACCGCTGCTGCGTTCGAATAATCGTCATGCTGCTGCGCAGTTGCATAATGACACTTATTTGCACTTGATAAGGCAGTTTGATAATTATTTTGAAAGCTGCAAATTCTGCGGTAACCCTTGACTTTATGTCCAAAATAACGCCATATTGTCAAAATTAGAGACGACCACGATGATATCAGACAAGTCCTGCAGCGTCAGTTTGATAAGCTATGAATGAAATGGTTACATACCGTCTATGACGAAAAAACAATATTCTTGGATCGAATTTCTCAAGGAACTGCATATTTTTACCGTTCCCTACAAACGGACCATCGTCCTTGTGATGGTGTTCATGATGTTGGCAATTGCCGCAGACCTGATGGAGCCGGTTATTTACAAAGTGGTGATCAATGATCTAGCCGGCATGTTTGTGCATAAGGCTGCTCAACACTTCACACCGGCTGAAAACCTGCTCCAAGAAAGCCTGAAACCGCATACTAAGTATACCGTGATGCCCCGCACTGCGGTACAGGCATTCCACACCCTGATCATTGGAGTCCTGCTGCTCTTTCTTGTCAACCTTCTTTACCGGTTCTTTAACCTATTGTCCGATTATTTGTCCGCTCAATATTCCAGCAAGGTGGAGCAGGATTTCATCCTGGCGGTATTCAGACATGTTCTCAAGCTCAAGTTGTCTTTCTTTACACGTAATACTAGCGCGTCTCTGGCCAAACAGATTGATCAGACCGATCAGGTAGGGCCTGCAGTTACCACTATTGTTCAGGATCTGGCATCCGAATCCTTCCGGCTGGTGGGGACTCTCGGCATAATGTTGTCTCAACATCCCGTGTTCACAGCCATCTCCCTGTCTACACTGCCCCTTTATGCCGTGCTGTCACGGCGCATGGCCAAGAAGCTGGAAGGAACCAGCGCGCAGTATTTCGAGCAATGGGACGACGTCGCAAATAATCTGCAGAACTCGTTAGTGAATATCAAAACCGTCAAGGTGTCCGGCGCCGAAGTGCGCATGGCCGCCCGCTTTGTTGCCTCCATGCAGCATGTGATGTCCAATTATTTAAGCCGAAACCGCATTGAGAACATCTATATTTTTTGGCAGACCTTTTCCATTCATCTAGGCAAGTTTCTAGTCTTCGCTTACGGCAGTTGGCAGGTCATCGAGCGTCAGTTGACACCTGGTGACGTGGTGATGTTCGCTGCGTTACTGGACAAGCTGTACGATCCGATCGATACGCTCACCTCCCATTTTATCACTCTGCAAAACCAGCGCATCTCCATTTCGCGCGGGTTACGCCTGCTACATGCTGGCGAAGAGGAAAGTCCCGGTCAGTCTTGCCTCCAAGGACCCGGACTCGTGGAGTACCGCCATGTCACCTTTGGGTATGAGCCGCTTTCTCCAGTTATCAACGATTTCAATCTGACGCTGGCGCCCCACAGCATTACTGCACTAATCGGCCAATCCGGCGCTGGGAAAACAACTATACTAGACTTACTGCTCAAATTCTATGAACCGCAATCGGGTGAGATCCTCATTGACGGACAGTCTTTATCACGGCTGGATCCAGCGTCGGTTCGGCAGCTGGTGGGCATCGTGTCAGCAGATGGGGCTGTGTTCAAAGGCACACTGAGGGACAATATCGTGTTCAAGAATCAGGATGCGCGCACAGACGAAATAGTTCGAGCTGTGAAAGATGCAGGGCTTACCCGCACAGTGGAGCGCTTGCCCCAGGGCTTGGATACTGAAATCGGCGAACAGGGCATTGGCTTGTCATTGGGCGAGCGCCAGCGCCTGCAAATCGCCCGCATCCTTGTTGCGCAACCTCGCTTCCTTCTTCTAGACGAGGCTACAGCCAACCTGGATTATGCCATTGAACTGGAGATCAAAGAGACCCTAGCCCGGTTGAAAGAAACCACCACGATTCTGATCGTTGCCCATAGGTATTCCATGGTCAAAGGCGTGGATCAGGTGGTGGTGCTGGACAGAGGCCGAGTGCTGGCTGCGGGTACCCACGATGAAGTATATGCGCATAACGACTGGTTCCGGACCATGGTGGATCAGGGTCGAGGAGAAGAATAGGAGTGGGCTAAGTTAAAGCAAAAAACCAACGATAAGTGAGGTCACATAACACCACAGGAAGTTTATACGACGCAAGGTTATAATCGGAGGTAATCACCAAAGTTCAGGTACTGGCGGCACTAAAGATTATCAGAAGGAGTTTTGAGCCAACATCGAGTTTTTACAGAATGGCGGGAAACCCATAGCTATCTATATAAACCACTGTTGCTACGACCTGCCGGTAAGGACTTACCTATCTAGATCCTCTCCTGGCAGAACTTCGCATATCCAAACTTTGCGATATACAGCTCTTTACATAAACCTCGTAACAATTGACGCAATCCGAGCTGCCTTTTCCAGGCATGCAGGGGGATATCTCCTTTTTATTGCAACGAAACTCCCGTCTTTTATCTGCCCATTCTATAAATGTTGATATCTTGTCGACCATACAAAATGTCCTCATGAAATTGCTGATATTGCAGTTAATCATATACCATCTGACCGACCATGTTCAATAGCATTGAAGTCCAGTAGCCATTGAAGATTTCGGTCTTAGTTCTCGAATGGTCCATCATATCTTAATTAATCTCCTCCTAACACATCCGAGACAATTTTTGATATCGGAAACTATCGGCATGGATAAAACGCTAATTCGGTAGCAACAATGCAGTATAGAGTCTAATTCTATGCTGAAATGGTCTAAAGCTAACGGCTTTTGAATATAACCGCTGGCAACAGCGGCGCTATATACTTAGTAAAAGAGTTTGAACAAGAGTCATCAGGCCCTTATACGAATTGCTAAAATAATAACAATCAGTTGTTCGGAACGGCGACGTTTGCATTGTCGAGGTCTATTAGTCAAAATAGGAACATGGTCCGTAGATTATGCGCAACAAGATGCAGCGCTTTCTAAAATGGCCCTCACACCCTTTATTCTTAGGAATACTTAGAAAATGGGGCTTTTTTATAATATTATCCGACGATACAATCCAGAAACTGCCTGTAGGGATGCTATTTAGTTCCAGCTCTGGCGCGTGTCCACGTCGTCGATCCGCCGATGAGCGATATGCCGAGGATGAAGCCCCTCACATTTAATTGATCCGGTGAAATGAGTGTCAGTTTGCCACTGTACATCTTGCCGTTGCTCGAGTTGTATATTTCCCCGTCCTTCCACAAATTATCAAAAGCGAACACAAAGTCAATTAGGATTGGCGACCCGATAAGAGGCATTTTCCTTAATTCAGGATTCGGGTTGTTATGATCGAGTATTGGTGTGCCTGGTACCCCCTCTTTTGAACCAGCTTCATAAATTGCTTCCTTCAGCCAGGCGATTTTACCGCAGTAGTTAGTACCGCATTTATAGATTTCTATCCTTGCGTCCTTTTTTTCAGTATTCCATAACCCCAGGATATCGTCCGGACTAGCTGCAAAGGCAAATGTTGCGGCCAGCAATACGCTCGTTAGAATTATAAAGATACACTGCCTCATATAGTTTCCGTTTTACTGGTCATCCAATATTCATCCTGCTGAACAGTTCTGCCAATCAAAATTATAACAGCGATTAAATGGATCGGGAAGTTCTTCTCCTGGTGAATCTGCAAAATAGTCTTGGAATGGGCGGAACATGGTTTGTGTTGGTTATTGTTCTACGACTGTCAATTCAGGTCGCCACTTCTCAAAGAAATGGTCTATGGCAGAAGCTGGGCCTAACGATGAATGCCCGTACAAAATAGATAGGTCTTTACTTGCCTCTATCTTGGATTTATTGTCAACGATCACTTTTCGCGTTGCCGCTACCAATCCGGATCTGTCTGCTCCAGCCTGACAGTGTATTAATATAGGACGAAATGCAGATTTGAAAAGCTGCAATATAATTTGCGTCTCCTTCGGAGTCGGCTCTTGAGAAGCGGATAAAGATACATCATAATGAATCTTTTGCTCAAGGATTTCGGGTGTTTGTTGCCATTGATCAATGAGTCTGAAACGTGTTTCAAGCAGTTCAAGCAGATGATCCCGGGGGGCTATTCGCCGGATCAGGCTGAGATCAGCCTCGTTATTGCACGAATCGATAATAACTTTTAAAGATTCTTCGCACTGTTGATCATTGGAATACTTTAATCCGGTTCTGCTGATTGCAGCAGAAAGCAGATTATTAAAATTCAGGGGGATCAATTCACGCTTGACAGCTTCCAGTAAAGTAGGAGAAGACACTTGCAAACATCCTCACAAATTACGCGAAAAATGCAGTAAGATTTCGTGCCCACCATACTTGCCGCTTCGAATCTCTGAGAAATTGTAATTATAAGAGAGCTGCATACGGGAATCGAAGAAAAAACCAGTAGTCAACCGGCCCCCCAGTGAGGAGAAGAAGTCGTTTTTCGAAGTTGTATCGGTTAAACTGGGCCCCGTCTGTCGCATGCGGTCAAGCCAGCCTGCCGATGCATCGAAGCTCAGGTAGGTAAAAAAGAGGGCTTCCCACCGGTACTCCCCGACAGCCACCGCGTAATGTTTTGGGAAGTATTCCTGGATGATCGAACCGGGGAGGAGCGGCCGCCACGTGGAGCCATATTCTTCGCCCATTGTTAGTACCCCGCCACCAATACGAGGTGCGGAGAAACGGTCAAGATCGCTGCCAACGCCTCCATGAATAGAGCCGAGAAGCCTGTGCCTGTCGCTGTCGATGCCCGGAACTGCTGCTGCTCCCAATAAATAACCACTGGCTGAAAAATACTCTCGCCCGTCGGTCTCCGAGCCGTTCAATCCCCAATTCTTCCAATTGGTACGATTGGCATTAACCAGGTCAACGCCCGCAGCAAAGCCATTATGTGGCAATGACAACAGGTTGCGATCTAAGGCGTCCAATCTCACCTGCAAATGTTCGCGAAGCTCAAAGGTGTTTTGCGGCAGGACAAAATTAGAGGCCGCGTATGAACTTTTGCTGAAGAAAAGAAAACCCGGCTCGATAGTCAGGTCGATAGCCAGCATATTGTCCTGGTGGCCTGGGGAAACCTTTTGGCGGTATCCGAGACCGAATCCCGGCCTGACATACCCCCAGATCAATTCCTCGGATTTAACGGCATTGCCGTCTACCAGTTCATATTGACCGATGGGAAGGGTGTAGCTGTCAAAAGTAAGAACCCACTCGAAATGTCCCAGATCCGGAGAGGAGCCAGCCCAAAAGATATCATTGTAGACTCCTACGAGATCTGCTCGAAAAAGGCTTTGGTCATCCGGATGACGCCATAAGTAAACTGCGCCAAAAGGAATGATCCCCCTATTGTCCGCTCCGGGTATATTAGCCTGCACGCCGAAATCAGCTGCTGTAACCGAACGACTGTTTTCAGGCTGAACCGTAATTTCCTGTCCGAATAATTCAGTCTTGAATCCTTCCCCGGCCCGCGGAGTGCGATATGCTGGGTTGTCAGGGCTCAGTAATGGCTGCAATTTGTCTTGAGGAGCTGTAGGCGTATCATCATCAGCCCAGGCAACAGCCATTCCCGACCCCGAAAAGGCACCGGCCAGAACTAGATACAAAAAAAGAATCCGAAGTAAGCGGGTTTGTCGCAAATAGCATTGCCACGGAAATTTCATTGAACGCCTCCTGTTTATCCCACTCAAAAACTTTACAAACACTCAGTTACATAAATAGTAGTAGTTGGCTTAGTTGCAGCTAAGATAGCCGCTCTGCCATCGGGTTTCGTTGAACATCTATTTATCCAGCATTGCTCTGACTTGGCTTAACAGATTAATGGGAGATAGCGGCTTAAATAGAAAATCAACATGCTCTCCGATCAGGATCTCTTTGTCTATCTTGTCAGCACTATAACCGCTCGCAAATAGAACTTTCATATCCCGTTTGACTCTTCTTATTTCATCATATACTTCCTTGCCGCCCTTATTGGGCATTATCATGTCAAGGAGGACCAGACTAATTACATCCTTATTTTTGCTGAACTGCTCTATCGCCTCCTCCCCATCTTTAGCAAGTATAATTTTGTATCCTTTTTGCTTAAGAATGGTTTCATAGAGGCGTCGTATTTTATCATCATCCTCCGTAACAAGTATGGTCTCTGTCCCGCCTAAAGGTTCTAATTCAACTGCTTTCATTCCCTCTTCTTTTTTCAATTCAGTAGCGGGAAGATATAATTTAAAAGTCGTCCCTTTGCCGAGCTCGCTGTAGACATCAACATAACCATCGTGCTGTTTTATAATGCCGTATACCATTGCCAGTCCAAGACCTGTACCCTTTCCAGTCTCTTTCGTAGTAAAAAAAGGCTCAAAAATCCTTGACGCTGTCTCCATGCTCATACCGACACCCGTGTCAGACACAGAAATGAGGGCATACTTTCCAAGCTTGCCATATCTATGATCTAGAATGAAGGCTTCGTCCATCTCAAAGTAGTCTGTACTCAAAGTGAGCCTCCCACCGCGGGGCATTGCATCCCTTGCGTTGGTAGCAAGATTCATAAGTACCTGTTCTATCTGAGCGGCGTCCACTATACATTTGACCTCATCTTGTGAAAGCACAGTATTTATTTTAATATTCTCGCGAATAACTCTAGAAAGTAATTTCTCGGTTCTTCTTAGAATGTCATTTATTGAAACCGGCTTGAGATTTATTACCTGCATTCTGCTGAAGGCAAGAAGGCTGTGGGTAACCTCAGCCCCTCTATGTGCTGATTCGAGTATCTCCTTTACATCCTCTAAAGATGGATCATTACTAACAAGTCTGGACTGCAGCAAATATGCATACCCCACTATCGCGGAAAGAATATTGTTGAAATCGTGAGCAATACCCCCTGCAAGCTGTCCAACTGCTTCCATTTTCTGAGCCTGTCTGAGTTGGGCTTCAAGATTTGCTTTCTCATGCTCGCTCTTCTTGCGCTCTGTTATGTCACGGGCTGAGTTAAACAGCATTGGCTTACCGTCAATTTCCACACCTACACTGCTAATCTCAACGTCAATCACCCGGTTATCACTGCGGCGGTGTTTGGTTTCAAATACTCGCTGAGCATTCATCTGGTTGGGTATTCTCTCTTTAAGTTCATCGGCTGACCATTGCACATCCCATTGCGCTACGTTCATGTTCTTCATTTGATCAGGCGTGTACCCTAGCATGCGGCAAAATGCCTCATTCACCTGTATGACATTCCCATCAATATCTAAGATATGGATGCCGTCGCTTGCAGCACGCAGGAGTGTCGCATTTTTAAGGTTTTGGGATAACAGCTTTTGCTCTGCTAGCTTTATATCATCAATGTCAGTACACGTACCAAACCATTTGATAATAGTGCCACTCGCGTCTAACACCGGCGCGCCGCGAATTAGCCACCATTTATACACACCATCTGCGCGGCGGAGGCGACATTCGATGTCATAGGGAGAGCCATTTTTTGTCGCCTCTTGCCAAGCCTCCCACGCACGCTGCTTGTCATCAGGATGAAAGGGGATATTCCAGCCATGGCCATAACTTTCCTCTAGAGTTAGACCGGTATAATCCACCCATTGCTGATTAAAATAAATATTCCAACCATCAGGTCGAGTAGCCCATACAATTTGTGGCATAGACTCAGCTAGTAAGCGAAATTCGGTCTCGCTCTCTCTCAGTGCCTCCTCGGCCACCTTACGATCACTTACTTCCTGTTCCAGTTGCTCATTGTTCCGGATAAGATCGGCCGTTCGAGTAGCTACCAGTTCCTCTAAGTGATTGCGAATGCCGCGATAGCGTTCGGCTATTGCGCTCATGAATATGCCCATCCCGACGAAGAGCGTCGTGCTGATGACATTGGGAAAGCCTTGGAATACGAAACCTCGCGAGTAGTAAGCTGCCAGCACCGATGTCACGGTAGCCAGAAGGCCGGGTCTGAAACCGACAATGAGCGCCACAAGCATGACTGTAGGATAAAAGGTGATCCAGGGCGGCAAGTCGCTGCCAGACAACTTTAAAAGGGCTTGCCTGATCAGAAAGGCTGCTCCTACGAGCGCTATGGCACTGGCGTAAGGTGCGAGCAAGGAAATTTTACTCTTCATGTCTGCTCCATTAAAGTCTAATTGATATCGCACTGAATGCATCGACGCTAAGCCAATTTGGTGAAGAAATCCCAGATACCTTTTACCTTTTCTATATATCGTCATTCATTGAGGCTACGTCGCTTAATTATGGTTGATAATAACAGACCTTTAGTCAAAAGTTAAATTTCAACCATAGGCTTGAAGACAACACAGCAGGCAGTGACTATATTAGCCATGTATTATGTATCTCTACCGGCATCCTTAACGGTAATAATTGAAAATAGCTATGCTGAATGCAATGATTGGTGCGAATGGGAACAATCAAGGATCGATTTCTCATATCCATCAAGAATTATCATTCTAATGACTATCATAGCAATTATATTTTTAAATTAATTCTTTGATTCTCTGGAAATAGGCAGGTTGAGACGTCCTTTTCTTCCTGAACTATCAGATGTGCTATGGATGTTAGAACTCTCGGCAGGGTATCAAATACTAATTCGCCAGCCAGCTACGGAGAATAGACTCTAAATCTCTACTGAATTGGTGCAAAGCTAAAGGCTCCTGAATATAATCGCTGGCTCCGGCAGCAATTGTCTCGGTTTGAGATGGCCGAGGTATGAACTTTCAGGTTGAGCTCTTAGCATTCAGAAGACTGCTAAAGCTGAAATTGGACACAAGAGCTTCCTGTTATCTCCCGAGGCAGTTCCTCTTAAATGAGTTCAAGAAGAAATACCTCCCTTATTAAGTTTCCAAGTACAACGCGATAATGCACCTATCGGAATACGCTTTTCATCCACTAATCACCATGAGCTTGGCTATAAACTATCAGACAGTGGGGACAAATCTATAGTTGGAAGTTTTACTATTCATATAATCTATTTTACTTATTGTTGTAATCTATATTAGATTTATCTGCAAATGAGCCATCGAACCACTAAAGGTCACAATATAGTAAGCACCTTATACCGGCTATCCACGGTGTACCACGAAGGGGGAGACGAATGAAGATATGAATACCTCACTGTTTCGCCGTTCTAGTTCGGAACGCATTCCCGATCAGGTAGTTTGCTGTTACCTCGGCAATCCGGAGCCCGATTGTTTCGCCCATATTTATTATGAACACCTGCCGTGGGGCAGGTGGCCAGCGTCTTACATGGCGTACAAAGCCAGTGTCTCAATCAAAGACCTGCTAAATGATAAACAGCTCCTGCTGTTCCTCTATTCCTGTATGCCCTCTTTCAACCACGAGATCATAGCTCCGTGTGATTGTACTCAATGTCACGGATCAAATATTGCTGCCCAGCAGATAGCCAGATCGGCAGGGAAAATGTTGTACATAAAAAACAAATCGATGGGCAGCGCATTAGCAGCCTGAATCAGATTGCTACACCAGCTCTATATTATAGAGTTAAACTTCGTCATGAGGGAGGACGAGCATGGAGAGCGAGAGCATTTATTCGTATCTGACGCGACGAGGCGTGTCGCGCAGGGATTTCCTGAAGTTCTGCGCAACCACGGCAGCGACTTTGGGGCTGTGTTCTTCTGGGGCAACGCAGATCGCAGAGGCACTGGAAAAGAAACAAAGACCATCAGTCGTTTGGATGCATTTTTCGGAGTGTACCGGAGATTCAGAATCAGTATTGCGTGCTACAAAGCCTACGATTGGACAGATAGTGCTTGATATCATTTCTTTGGATTACCACGAAACGTTGATGGCCCCTTCGGGGCAAGCTGCTGAAAAGTCACTGCAGGATATCCTTAAGAACAAGAAGGGACAGTACATCGCTGTTTACGAGGGGGCCGTATCGTCGAAAGACGGAGGAGTTTATTGCTGCATCGCAGGAAAGTCCTCTATGCAGAGCCTTAAGGACGTCGCGGCCGGCGCCATGGCGAACATTGCCGTTGGCAACTGTGCCTGCTACGGCGGAATTGCTGCAGCCAGCCCAAACCCATGCGGGTATGTTGGCATTCAGGAGGCCATCGGAGGCACTGTTGTTAATATTGCCGGATGTCCGATGAACGTCGAGAACTTCACTGCCACCGTAGTTCATTTCCTCACCTTCGGTGCGCTGCCTGAACTCGACAGCAATGGCCGTCCGAAGTTTGCTTTTGGAAAACTGATTCATAATAACTGTGAAAGGCGTCCGCATTTCGATGCTGGCCAGTTTGTCAAGAAGTGGGGCGACGAAGGTGCAAGGCAAGGATGGTGCCTTTACGAGATGGGCTGCAAGGGCCCGATGAATTATCAGAATTGCCCGACTGTCAGGTGGAACGGCGGTACAAGCTGGCCTGTGATGGCCGGACATGGCTGTATCGCATGCTCAACTCCGGCGAACTGGGATGCTGCATACCCGTTCTACAAGAGATTGCCAAAGGTTCCCGGTGCCGGTGTTATGGCTAATGCGGACAAGATCGGCCTCGGTGTAGCGGCTGTTGCAGTCGCAGCAGTAGCGGCCCATGCAGCAATCAGGACTGCCACAAAGGGCAAAAATAAGGATTAATAAAGGGAGGGAATAACAATATGGCAAAGATTGTAGTTGATCCTTTGACAAGAATAGAAGGTCATCTGAGGGTGGAGGCCCAGCTCGAAGGTGGCAAAATAAAAGATGCCTGGGCGTCAGGAACAATGTTTAGGGGCATCGAGATTATGTTAAAGGGCAGGGACCCGCGTGATGCCTGGACCTTTGTTTCCCGTTTTTGCGGTGTATGTACGACAGTACATGCTATGGCATCCATCAGAGCGGTGGAAAACGCTCTCGGCATTACAATACCCGACAATGCGCGCATCATCAGGAACCTTATCATGGGTTTTCAGTCGGTGCAGGATCATGTAATCCATTTTTATCATCTTCACGCACTTGACTGGGTCGATATCGTCAGTGCTTTGAAGGCAGATCCGGCTAAGACCGCCGCACTCGCTTCCTCCATTTCGGATTGGCCCAACAACGCATCGGTTGGCCATTTCAAGGCTGTTCATGAGAAGCTGAAATCGTTTGTAGAGAGTGGTCAGCTCGGCATCTTTGCCAACGGATACTGGGGGCACCCGGCTTATAAGCTTCCACCCGAAGCGAACTTAATGGCTGTCGCTCACTATCTTGAAGCGCTAGACTGGCAGAGAGACATCATCCGTGCCCATGCACTGCTGGGCGCAAAGAATCCGCATCCTCAAACATTCCTCGTCGGAGGCATGTCTATCCCGGTCGATCCGAACAGCCAGAATGCTCTCAATGCCGGAAGCATCGCCCTACTGCACGAATTGGCTCAAAAGTCGGTAGATTTTGTAAATAAGGTTTACATCCCTGATCTTCTTGCAGTTGCTTCTTTCTATAAGGATTGGGCCGCTTACGGGAGTTTCAGCAACTTTATGTCCTCCGGTGAATTTCCGGATGCAAGCGGGAAACCTTTCTTCCCTGCCGGAATCATCAAGAACAAGGATTTGAGCAAGATTTACACTGTCGATCCGACTAAGATCACCGAATATATCAACAATTCTTGGTACAGCTACTCCGACGGCGACTCAAAAGGAAAGCAGCCATGGGTGGGCGAAACGAATCCCAACTATACCGGGCCGAAACCGCCTTACGAGTTCCTCGACACCGATAAGAAATACAGCTGGGTCAAGACGCCAAGATACGAGGATGCGGCGATGGAAGTCGGCCCTCTTTCAAGAATGCTCATCGCTTATGCATCAGGCCATAAGCAGGTCAAGGAGACTGTGGACATGGTCCTGAATAAACTTGGGGTAGGGCCTGCAGCGTTGTTTTCAACGCTTGGCAGGACCGCAGCAAGAGGGATTGAAACATCCATAGTTGTGAGCAAGTTGAGCGAATGGACAGACGAACTTGCTGCAAATATGAAGAAGGGTGACTACAAGGTCGCCAACACAGACAAATGGGACCCTTCAACTTGGCCTGCTGAGGCGAAGGGGGTGGGCTTGCATGATGCTCCCAGAGGCGCCCTCCAACACTATATAGTCATTAAGGATGGCAAGATCGCGAATTATCAGGCTGTCGTACCGACAACATGGAATTCCGGCCCGAGAGATCCGAAGGGACAGAAGAGTCCGTTTGAGGCATCCCTGATCGGGACGCCTGTCGCAGACCCCACTAAGCCCATCGAGATCCAGCGGACAATCCACTCGTTCGATCCATGCATGGCCTGCGCCATTCATTTATTTGACGCAGAGAAAAAAGAACTGTTTAAAGTCGTTGTAGAGTAGGGAGGCTGCCATGAGTAGAGTCTATATTTGGGAGTTTCCTGTACGGTTGGCGCACTGGCTGATTGCGCTGAGCATTGTCGTGCTGTCCGTAACGGGATTTTATATCGGCGCCCCTTTTCTTTACGGAAGTGGCGATACCCTTACAATGGCGTACATGCGGTTCACACATTTTGTTGCTGCCTTTGTCTTTACTGTTTGTGTCATCGTCAGAATGTACTGGTGGTTCGCAGGTAATAAATATGCACGAATAAACCAATTTATTCCAATGTCAGCGGAAAGAATCAAGAACACCGCCTGCACCGCCTCATTCTATGCCTTTTGCAGTAAGGATTTGCCCCATTATCCCGGACATACCGGTCTCGCAGGTCTTTCATACACGTTTCTGTTCGGTCTTTATATAATCCAGATAGTCACGGGTTTTGCCATGTATTCCGTCGCTCAGGGCGGAGGAGCAACATGGACAATTCTCGGAGGTTGGTCGCTCGGTATTATGAGTGTGGCGTATTTGAGGCTTATACATCATCTCATCATGTTGGTGATCCCCATCTTTGTTATTGTTCACGTATATATCGGCTGGCACAACGACCTTATCGAGAAGAATGGCCTGATAAGCTCGATATTCAGCGGGTACAAAAATATGGAGGATGGGCATTAATTTGTCGACAGTACTTTTAGGACTGGGAAATGTCCTGATGAAAGATGAGAGGCTTGGGGTCCATGTGGTCAACACCATCAGGGAGAGGTATGATTGCCCTTCCGAACTTGAAATTGTAGATGGCGGCACATTGGGCCTCGACCTCCTTCCTCTGTTCGAGCAATACGACAGAATGGTTATTGTGGACGCGGTGAATTTCGGCAGGGAGCCTGGTTATATCGGAGTACTTGAAGATGACCAGATCCCTGCCGTAATTTTTTCTAAGCTTTCGGTCCACCAAATCGGCCTTGCAGATCTCATTACGGTGGCAAAGCTTAAGGGAGTGATGCCATCCAAATTATGCCTGATAGGTATGCAGCCCTCCGCATGCGACTTCTCGTTAGGTCTCAATATGTCAGATGTGGTCAGTCTCAACATCGATGAAATAATCACTACTACCGTCAATAAGTTGAAGGAATTGAATATCCTCTGCGTTCCATCGATGTCGCTATCCCCGCATCGGCTCGACTCAGGGGGCACAAGGGATAGAAATTAATGGATCTGCAAACAGAAGATAGGGGCACAATCCTTTTTGTCCACCGGACTCCGATCTTTGATCGTTGCCTCAATGATCTGCGCGATCGAGGCGGTACTGACTCGCTGGCAGCAAAGAGAGTTGACGAAATCATTTGCAGCCTCACAAGTCGGGGCAACGAATCTGCTAAAGACAGGTTTAGGGTTACTAGAAAGGGGGAACGCAGAATTAGCAACTGCAAGAAGATAGTGCTGGGATGCGGTTACCGTCTCGTATGCATGCAAAAGGACTCCCATCTCGTGCTTTTGTATGTGGGCCCACACGATGACTGTTTCCGATGGATAGAGCATAATAAGGGTCTGGATTATGAGACTGAAGACCTGACAAGAGCTATTAAGGTGTTATGCGATAGTGACGCTACTGCAAACCATCTTCCCGAAGATGTGCTTGAAGAGCGTAAGTTCGCAGAAGCCTATGAAGCAGATTTGATGAGCAGAATTGACGACGATGTCCTGTATATGGTCTTCTCCGGTTTATGTAAAAGATAAAGCATAAAAAAATCATATTGAAAAGTTCCCCTTGTCTGTAAATCATAAAGTCATAGCAGCAACAAGGCTCTAGCGAGTCCCGAGAAGGCATCTGGTGTCGGGCAATCCCCCCTGTAACTCACGGGCATGACTAACCAATTCGAGAATAACTCTTCGAGTGATTAACATGTATGAGGGAAGATAGATTCTTTCGGAAAGCATCACATTCCTAGCACCGTTGACAATAGAGGTTTCAGTAGGCGCAAACAATCTCAACAGACGAGCGCCGGTCTCGACTTCCGATAGAAAGCTTCAGCAATGAGCCTTACCCCTGAGGCGTTGATAATGAGTAGAAGCTGAGAAGCTGATTCTAATGGCCACTTTCGGAATACAACATTCTTGAAGAGGCAGCCACGGTGTTTGTTATAAGGGTGTAAGTGTATCTTTATCGGAGAAGGCCAGCCTCTTGATTTCGAAAAATAAACTTCTATGAGGGAGGCTATTTCTCTTTTATTTTTGGCAACGTAAAGTAAAACGTTGCGCCCTGTCCAACTGCACCTTCGGCCCAAACTCTTCCGCCATGGCGCGCTATGATGCGCTGCACATTTGCAAGGCCTATTCCTGTGCCTTCAAAGTCATCCTGAGTATGCAGTCGCTGGAATACTCCGAAGAGTCTATCTGCATATTTCATGTCGAACCCAACGCCATTGTCCGAGATGAAGAAGGTGTATTTGTCGTCCTCGTCTTTGCATCCGATTTTGATTTCAGCCTGAGAACGCGTACTGGTGAACTTGACTGCATTTGAGATTAGATTGACGATAACCTGTCTTAATAGTCCACGGTCACCAATAATCGCAGGTAGTTCGTCGACTTCCCAGATGATATTCCGCTCCTTAAATTCATCCCTAATTTCCCGCATCACGCCCCTGACAAGTTCATCCAGGCTTACCTTTTTCTTTTGTATTTCTGTGCGTCCAATCTGAGAGAAGGCGAGCAGATCGTTGATTAGCACATCCATCTTTCTGGAGGCAGCGAGTATCGAAGCAATATACTGGCGGACTTTAATGTTTGGATAGTCAGCTATTTGTTTCTGAAGTAGTGTGATAAATCCTGCCATTTGTCGTAATGGTGCCCGTAGGTCATGGGAGACTGAGTAGCTGAAGGCTTCAAGCTCTTTGTTTACATCCATCAATTCGGCTGTGCGCTCAGTTACCTGCTCTTCCAGATCCCTTCTGTATTCCTCCAATTGTGCTTCAGTCTGTTTCCTCTCCTCTATTTCTGTAAGCAACTCCTCATTGGCTATTAATAGCGCCGACGTCCTCTCCGTAACTTTCAGTTCCATTTCGTCAAGAGCTGTTCTGAGGGCTGCCTCGGATTTCCTGTGCTCGGAAACATCGCGGATGACCGCTATCACTAATGTCTCTTTCTCGGCTTTCAGGGGACCAAGAGCGATATCGACGGAGAATTCGCTCCCATCCTTCTTTCGGCCGCAAAGTTCCAGCCCCGTGCCCATCGGACGGATATGGGGATCTGCCATGTATGTCCGACGATGTTTAATATGTCTTTTTTTGAATCTCTCTGGCAGGAGAATTTCATGATGCGAATCAGCCAATTCATTTGCAGCATATCCGAACAATCTCTCCGTCTGTTTGTTTGCCCTGACGATATTGCCTTTACGATTGACAACGACTATGGCATCAGGGGCAAATTCGAAGAGACCCTCGAACATGGCCTTTGTCTGCACGAGTTCTTCTTTGTACTTCTTCTTATCATCTTCAGATTGTTCCAGCACGCTGATTCGTGCACGCAATCTAGTCAGGTCCCTTATCAGCTGCTCTTTGGTAAGATCATCAGGTGGTTTCATATTCTCCTTTTGAGACAGTCAGATAGGTTGTAGTCTAATTACTCTTGCATCGGTAAGTGATATCCTCCATTGCAAGGAGGATTAGCGTATCAGCTGGTTCCTGCTGGGCAATCTTGCGGGCATTAAGCAGCATCTTCTTCCGGCCGATTGATGGAAACTCGTGGTCCACCTTAAAGTCTTTAAAAACTGAATTTTGGGAAAGAATATCTTCAAGCAGTCTTCTTAACTCGGGGATATCCCACTGTCCATTTCCCAATTCATATAGATCGTGCTTTTCCGTTTGTTCGGGGGTCACCTGGAAGGCTTGGTAAAAAGATGGGTTGGCGTTGATGACCTTAAAATCTGAATCGAGGATGACGAGAGGCTCTCGAACAGTTGCCACAATCCCCTCGGCAAGCAGACGGGCTTTCTGCGCCGTAGCTTCCTTCTCCTGTATGGAGATCTCCAGTTCTTTCATAGTCGTTATGTCGATGAAGTTTATCACTGCTCCATCGATTGCATTGTCACTGGTGCGGTAAGGCATAATTCTAATCAAATACCAATGTCCTGCCTTGGTTTGTACCTGTGCCTCCTTATACATCAGCGTATCAAGCACCTTTTGGACATCGGTGACGATATCTGCGTATCTGATGTTGGAGACTATATCGGAGATCGGTCGGCCGACGTCGGTTTGGATCAGCTTGAATACTTCTGTGGCTTCAGGAGTAAATCGGCGTATATTCAGCTCATTATCGAGGAATATGGTTGCTATCTCTGTCCTGTTCAGAAGGTTCTTCATGTCGCTGTTGGATTGTGAGAACTCGTCGATCTTGATCTGGAGCTCTGCGTTGACCGTCATCAATTCCTCATTTAGCGACTGCATCTCCTCCTTGGAACTAGACAGCTCTTCATTAGTGGACTGAAGCTCCTCATTAGTGGACTGCAATTCTTCATTGGTAGACTTAAGCTCTTCCTGAGACAACTGCATCTCTTCCGTGGTGGTCTGCAAGAGTTCCTTGGTGTGTTTCAACTCCTGTTCCAGCTCGTTATTAATCTCCTTGAGCTGGGACGATGACCCACTACGACCGCTTATGGCAGCCCCTTTCTTTGGTGGTATCTCGACATCATTAAACACGATCATATAAAGCACTTGCTTACTACTTGGCTGAACAATCGGCTTAACAATCATGTCAACGGTCTGGAAATCTCCATTGGTCTTGATCTTGATACCTCTGACTGTTTTGACTTGATTCTGTGATTTGGCTTCCCTTATAGCGCCTGGTAGTTCGACCCTCAGTCCTTCACGGGCCATTGCAAAGATATTTATGTTTGTCTTGCCGGCGGGTGGTTCCAGATATTTCCCTGTCCTGCCGTGAATGTAAACGATATCACCCTGCTCGTTGATGAATACAGCCGGAGGCGTGAAGTCCTCAAGGAGCAGCCGGTTGGCCAATTCAGGGATAGAGGCCAATTCAACAGTTTGTTTGCCTCCAACCTTTCCAGCGGGCACTGCGTAGCGATAGAAGTGGGCGAAATCGACCATGTCAGTCGGCGTCTGTACGGATTGGCTCTGCCGGTAGATTTTCCACCTGGTATCAACCAGTGAGAAGAGTTCGGCGAATCTGCCGATCGTCTCGGAGGTCCCGAGAAAAAGAATACCACCGGGGTTCAGAGAGTAATGGAAGAGGGCTATCAGTTTTTTCTGCAGTTCGGCGGTCAGATAGATCAGTAGATTTCTGCAGCTGATCAGGTCGAGCTTTGTAAAGGGCGGGTCCATAGTTACATTATGTGGAGCAAAAACTACCATCTCCCGTATGTCTTTATTAATCTGGTACTTGTTGTCTTCTTTTGAGAAAAAGTGCTCCAGGCGCTCCGGCGACAGATCTGCCGCTATATTCGCAGGATATAGCCCTTGGCGGGCTTTGTCGATGGCTGCTTTGTCTATATCGGTTGCGAAGATCTGAACCTTAAAATCGCCTTTCATTCTGAGTTTGCTCAGACATTCAGAGAAAATGATTGCTATCGAATAAGCTTCCTCTCCGGTAGAACAGCCAGGTACCCAGACACGGACTGTGCGCTCTTTCGCCTTTCTCTTCAGGATGTCCGTAACCACTTTATCTTTAAGAAAATCAAAAGCCTCAGGGTCCCTGAAAAAGCTTGTCACCCCGATCAGTAGTTCTTTGAAGAGCAATTCGACCTCTTGAGGATTGGCTTGAAGGAATCGGACATACTGTTCCGCTTTGCCGATGTTGTGCACATTCATGCGGCGCTCAATGCGGCGAAGCGTGGTTGTCTTTTTATAAAGCGAAAAGTCATTGCCGGTCTGCCCACGCAGAAGGACGAAAATCTTCTGCAACGCGCTCATAACCTGCTCCTCAGTACCGATATGCTCCTCAAAAGGCTTTGATGGCCGTTTTATGAATGAGAGAAGCTTTGTAGGCAGCGCTTCTGCCGGAGCGATATAGTCGGCAAGTCCCGTATCAATGGCACTGCGTGGCATGCTGTCATACCTTGCCGATTCCGGTTCCTGCACCATAACCATTCCGAGTTGCTCTTTAATGATCTTCAATCCTGCGGTGCCATCGGTACCCATTCCTGAAATGATGACACCTACTGCCATCTTTTTTTGATCCTGCCCAAGGTGCTTGAAAAAGAAGTCTATCGGAAGGCGCAGGCCGCGGGTTGCGGTTGGATCCAAGAGCTGTAGGGCGCCGTGCAAAATAGCCATATCTTTATTTGACGGTATAATGTAAACGCAGTTAGGCATGACCTTCATGCCGTCTGCAGCTTCGAATACCTTCATGCTCGTATATCGCTGGAGGAGTTCAGGCATCATGCCTTTTTGTGTTGGATCGAGATGCGATATCAGGACAAAAGCAGCTCCGCTGTCGCCAGGCATATTGCGGAAGAACTGCTCGAAAGCTTCCAGCGACCCGGCGGATCCACCCATGCCTACTATGTAAAATTGATCTTTCACAGGTTTGCTGCCGCTAGTTTTCTTTTTGGATGAGGAAGAGATAGATGACTTCTTCGTACTTATTCGGCTTGGCTCTTTCTGCTTTTTTTGCATTTTGGGCTCCCCGGAAGAGTGATATTCCAGCTGATCAATTATATATTAGTTCAGCGGGAATTGAACATTTGAATAGTTAGCCGTGAGAATAGCTTTGATTGTCGCTGATGATAAGGCAATGTCCCAAACGGAAATGTTAGATTGCGTATTTGAACGCCTTGGAAAGTTGTTATAGTTATATAAATACCTAAATCGAACGGAGGTAAGATGGCGACGAAAAAGAAGGTACCTGCTTCAAAGGCAATAAAGGTGTCAAAACCGAAGAAGGTTGTAAAAAAGGCATCACCGAAGAAACAGAAAGAGCTTAAGAGTGGCAGCCGTTATCAATGCGGCGTATGCGGCATTGCTGTGACAGTCGATGAAGTATGCGGCTGTGCTGATTTTTGCGACATAATCTGCTGCGGCGAGCAGATGAAGCCATCAATTTAGCTCGGTAACGGTTTGAATATGCTTAAAAGCAATGCTCAATATCGTTACTGGGGACAGTAATGGCCGAAAAGAAGAAAGCCGTAAAGAAGGACCGGATAATTCCTCCTGATAAAAGGTTCAAGGGTGTGACTCATGATGCCGCTTTAGAGGTAAGGCCAGCGATATCGGATGACTTGCGCCGACGGGCCGAGAAGGTGATGCTCAAACAGCATTTAGCAACGGACAAGATTCCGCCGGACGATATGCAGAGAGTAGTCCATGAACTGCGTGTGCATCAGATTGAGTTGGAAATGCAGAACGAAGAGCTTAGCTTCGCGCAACTGGAACTCGAAGCGTCCCGCGAAAAATATTTCGACCTTTACAATTTGGCACCAGTGGGATACATAACCCTTAATGAAAAAGGAATAATCACGGAGGCCAATCTCACAGCTGCCGTTTTGTTAGGCCAAGATAGAAGCCATTTGCTCAGGCAGCCCCTAGTCCGCTTTATATACGGTGAAGATCAGGATTTATATTACCTTTGCCACAAGCAGCTTCTTGAAACAAAGACTCAGCAGGTATGCGAGATGAGAATGGCGAGAAAAGATGGCACCCATATGTGGGTGCGAGTAGATATCAGCAAAGCTCATGCCCTTGACGATATGACGGTGACAAAGGTGGTAGTAGCCGACATTGACCTCCGCAAAAAGGCAGAGGAGGATAGGCAAAAGGCGACCATAGCTTTAAAGGAATCTCATGAACAATTGCGTCACCTGGCAGCCCATCTTCAAACCGTCCGAGAAGAAGAAAGAAAGCGTACTGCGCTGGAAATCCATGATGAACTTGGTCAAAATCTGACCGCTTTAAAAATGGAGTTATCCCGGATTGATGCAAAACTAGCCAATACCCTCGGGAATAAAGCAATCGCCGAACAACTGCACACGGCAATAAGTCATGTTTCTGCGACCATAGGGACGGTTAACCAGATTTGCACAAACCTGAGGCCGACGTTGTTGGACCATGTCGGTATCGAGGCAGCCATTGAGTGGCAGGCAGAAGAGTTTCAGAAGGAAAGCGGTGTGGAATGTGCGGTGGACTTTGACTCTGGCATGCTTACGGTCGATAAAGATATCGCTAATGCACTATTCAGGGTTTTCCAGGAGGCACTGGCGAATGTGCTCAAGCATTCACAGGCAACAAAAGTCGAAGCGAGCCTTAAAAAGAAAGATGGCAAGCTTGTTCTTGAGATACATGACAACGGCGTGGGAGTTACTAAAAAGCAGACATCAAAGCGTCATTCTTTCGGCCTTTTGGGAATGCGCGAGCTTCTTCATTTCCTTGGGGGAACGCTCTCGGTCGAAGGAAAGGGGCAGAACGGAACAACCGTGACAGTGATCATTCCAGCATCAGGCTCAAGGGCCAAGCTTTGACTGGGCATTGAGGAAACGGCTGCTGTTCATAGTTAGTCAATGAAGCAGTCGAAAACTTTGTTTCGGTAGTTTCTTCCCGTGAAAGACATGCTCTGCCAAGCCCATGAGTTAATGTTCTTCTCTGTTTGATGAATTCGGCTCCACTTAAGTACCGCCTTTTTCTGATTGGGTTCCTACCGATTATCGGCGCCTATATTTCAAATTCTCACAGCAACATTCGGCTGGGAGTATCCTGAATATGCTGATGGGTACAAGGCTAATCACCAACGTTGAGGTGCAGCTTGCACACACGATTATCAGTCGTTAGCCGGATTTTCACGAGGAAACGCATATTTTAGAGGCCGTCCTGTCCTTGAACGTTTATGACAATTATCGATGCCTTATTCTGAAAAATAAGAGAAGATTTACCTGCCCTGTGATCTTGAGCGCGTGATCCTTCATATTCCTATACACGGAAACATGTGATAGTTAGTTCTTAAAGATATCTTGTGTCTCGATATCGCCGGTATCAGATATTATAGTTGGCGTGCCGCTAACTTCTGCGGCTATTCCTTCTGCTATATCTTTTGCCACCATTTCTTTGGCTTTTTTATCAGCTTCTTCCTGTGGCATTCCATTTTTTACTAGCCATTTTGATTGACGTTCAATAGCCCCTTTCATTGCTTTTTCACCGTGCATAGGCAGTGGGAAATTTTTTATTACTATCTTATATTCCCCATGATAGTTCTTAAGAGCGTTCTCAAGTCTTTGACAGTATGGACATTCTGGATCTGTAAATAGCAACACCTTTTTTGTGCCGGATAGGTTAATAATTTCCCTTTGTTCCTCAGTGAATTTATAGTCTACTTTTTCGTATTCGGGTTTGAATGCCAGTTTGTCTCGGGAGATTATAGGTTTATTGTCAATGAACACCATTCCCGGCACTATGGTTTTACCGTCTGCAGATACGAAAAGTGCCTGTGGCTGTTTTGTGTGTCCCTGCTTAAAGTAGACAACCACTGCTTTCCAATTCGGTGAATCTGTGGCCAGAACAGTTCTTGCTTCGAAGACTGTTTTTTGTTGTGGTGGGGTGTTGGCTTCAATAAATCTTGTTACTGCACCTTTGTAATCTGTCTCGGCATAACAGGTATATGCTGTCACGAAAAGTAATGTGAGGCATATCAAGAACATCCATTTTGCAAACTGTTTCTTCATTTATCTCTCCTTATTATTAGTTTTTTTATAAGGTGTATTATGAAATTATCGAATCGGTTGTGCTTTTATTATACTCTTTTAGATTTTGAAAAGTGTCGTTATCATGCCGCTTCACAAATTTAATAGGACCTTTCGAAAAAGCAACCGAAATTTGACCATCTGCGATCACCGAATATTGATCACCCTGAGTTAGTTGATAATCAGGGATGATAGTGGGTAATCATCCCGCCGTTTATTCGTACAGGCGTCTTAGTCGGCTTGCTTTCTTCCGGTCATACCCGATATCAGCCCTCGAAGTATCAGGAACCCTGAGTGGATAGGCGTACCCGGACTCGCTGATCAGCATATCGCCGTCGAGATCCGTTATCATCGAGATATCGTCGGCATTGCTGCATTGCCTGAACCAGGTCGTATTGTCTCTGGTGAATGCGACTTCAACCGTTTCAAGTCTGCCTTTTTGAGGATTGTACACTGTGGTTTCCATAAGTTATTTCTCCTTGCCTCCGTGTTTTCTCTTTTCCTT
Organism: uncultured Nitrospiraceae bacterium; assembly: GCA_963736105.1. GTDB lineage: Bacteria > Nitrospirota > Thermodesulfovibrionia > Thermodesulfovibrionales > Dissulfurispiraceae > Fen-1308. Next base: position 1,134,987 of record CAVTNL010000002.1, read on the forward strand.
AAGACTCTGCTTCAGCCGATAACTATCCCAGGTGCAGTTGATGATATGGGCTTTGTGGGTCAGCCGATCCAGCAGCGCGGCGGTCATTACCGGATCGCCAAATACCTGTGTCCAGTCGGCAAACCCAAGATTGGTTGTGATCATCACTGACCCTTTTTCATGTCTTTCAGCTAAGACCTGAAAGAGCAGTTCCGCTCCTTCCTTGCAAAAAGGTATATACCCCAGTTCGTCCAGAATGAGCAGATCGTAGCGAACATACCTTTGGATAAGACGCTGTAGCGTCCGCTGCTGTCTTGCTTCGATCAGTTCGTTGACCAGGCCGTAACAGGTGACAAACCGGGTACGGAAGTTGTTTTTACAGGCTTCGATCCCCAGGGCAGTGGACATATGCGTCTTGCCAGTGCCACTTCTTCCAAGAAAGATGACATTCCGGCACTCCTTTATATAGCCTTCTGCGGTAAGTTCCCGGAACAGCCGAAGGTCCAGTTCCGGTACTGCTGCAAGATCGAATGTCTCCAGTGGCTTGATAATGGGGAACTTTGCCTCCCTGATGCGACGGTTCAACCTGCTTTCTGATCTGGCCTGCAATTCGGCCACGGTCAGATTGAGGAGAAACTCGTCATAGCCGATACCTGTTTCCCGGGCCTGCCGAACTAACCCCTCCATGTCGCGAGCCATGGTCGATAGATTCAGAGCTTTGAGATTTGCCTGCAGTTCCATCATCTCCCCGGCTTTCATTGAACACCTCCAAACTGCGCATAGACAGCCAAATCCGGAGGTGGCAGCGTTGGCCAGCAGGCCAAGGAGGGTATAGGTCTGGCGGTGTCACCCGTGTAAGCGAGCACATGATGCACACCGTCGCTGGTGCTGATGTTGTTCTCTATGGCCAGTTCCACTGCCGCTTCAATCTCGCCGGCCTCATAATCACGATAGAACATAAGAACGGTGATAAAGTCTTTGATTCCTTTTGTTTCACCCTGGGAACGGCAAAAACGCTCCAAAAGAAGATGAAGGAACTGCGGCCAGCTCTTCCGCCATTGCTGGATGGGCCGGGCACTATTGAATGCCAGCGGCCTCTGCTGGATAAGTTCAAGATAATGGTCAGCCTTCAGAGCCCATTTGTTGTTACCGTACAAACGCTCATGCGTTGCCAGCTTCTTCGTGCCTGTAAAGATCTCCACCCGATCAGCGCGGAGCAGCACCTTCACTCTGAACCCAGCATAACGGCTTGGTACGGAATACCGGTTCTTATCCACAATGACCGTGGCATACTTGTCGGCCCGGCCCACTGATATCTGCACATTACTGAACACAGCTTCGGGAAGCACCAGAAGATGCCCTTTCTCCTCTTCGTACAATTCGTTCACAGTGAGATCCCGGCCAGCCATCTTGTGATCACCGTAAGCAACGCACTGCCGAAGAATCTTCTCGTTCAGCTCTTCCAGGCTGGCGGCCTCCGGTATCGGGACCATGTAATTGCGCCGTGCATAACCGACCAGTCCTTCAACGCCGCCTTTCTCATTACCGCTGTCGGGATTGCAAAAACGGGCTTCAAAGCTGTAGTAGGCCTTGAACTTGCTGAATCCAGACTGCTCTATGCGATCACGCCCTCGCAACACCTTCTGTACCGCTGTCGTCAAATTGTCGTAGATTAGGACCGGGAATATACCGTCATAGAAGGAAAACGCGTGGATATGCGCATCAAGGAATGCCTGTTGTCTCTCACAAAGATAGAAACGTACGAAGTGCTTGCCGGAATACTTACTGCGCATGCAGAAAAACTTCAGCCGGAGTTCTTCTCCGGCAATAATCGCCGTCGCCGTCCCCCAGTCAACTTCCGCTTCCTTCCCTGCTTCCGGATTGCATGGGATAAAGACGCGCGGTGTCTCGATCCCCAAAATAACCCTGGCAAGTCTTACATAGCGGCGGACAGTGGACTCTCCTCCTTTATAGTCACGCTCATCCACCAACCGATTGTATATCCGGTGTGCCGTATGCTGCTGCTTCTTCGGTTTGTCTTTGTCGCTCTTAAGCCAGTTATCGATAGCTACCATATAATCGCCAAGAGCGGGAAACGGCTGATGGCTCCGTTCCCTGTACCCCCAAGGCTCACCGCGTATGGCTTTCTTGATCGTGTTTCGAGAATGGCCCGTCAATCTTGATAACTCACTGATGTTTTGTCCGTACACCCGATGACCCGTCCTGACCAATTCATACTGATCCATCTTGAGCACTCCTTCCTCCTCAGCATAAAAATGGGGCAACTTGGAAACTATGCCCCACTTCATCATGAGGAGATATGCTCGGGGTGGTCAATTTTCGGTTATCAAAACCCCGCTTTGCTGGTCAATTTTAGGTTATCAAAACCAGACCTTAACACAAAAGTGCAACAAGATTACTATAAGGCCATCACCGTTGTCTTGGAGAGAACCCTGCCAGTAAGTGAAAATGTCTGTAAATTCTCCGTCAAATAATCAAGATCGAGGACGGATTTCTCCGGCTGTTTATTTCTGCTAATCTAGAATATTTAAGGAGGGGATCTGTTTTCAAACATCTCGTGCAGACGCGCATATAGAGTGTATGAGAAAGGACGGTCAGCTACCGTCCCTCCTCAATTAGATGGCCTCAGACCCGATACACATCGTCTTGTGTTCCATGATCGACCTGAGCGTAACCCGCCATGGCCTATGCCAATATTTATATCCCCACTCGGTCCGTCTCTTCTCGATGTTGAACTCTTTGGAAAGGTTGGCCCAGAGCTGTTGTGGTACATACCGTCGAGCAGATGCTCGACGGTATAGCGCACTCATAATCCGTATGCCGGGTCATTTGGGTTTTGCATACCCGGTGAACTCCTCGCCCGGCCTGATGTTCGGGTACTGGATGATGCTCTTTTGGTACTCGGCGAGGAACGGAAAAGCCATTTCGAACATCCATCCAATGTCCATCTTGGCAGTAAAAAGATTGTTTCTCTCGCCAGGGTCGCTGCCGAGGTCGTATACAATCGGTACCTGCGGCGTGACAATCGGCTTGTCGAAGCCTTCGCTGTAGCGAAGCCATATTTTGATGTTGTTCATCTTGACTGACATCAGTGACCCGTCCGGGCCGAAAAACAGGAGGTGATCCCGGCCAGTGGTCTTGCTTTCGCCGAGCAAGAACTTGGAAGCGTCAATGCCATCCATCGGCCGGTCAGTGGGCACCTTGTCCGAAGCCCCCGCCAGAGCAGCGAATGTCTTATACCAGTCATGTGCAGAGAGCATCTCATTGGTGACCACGCCGGCTGGTACGTTCCCCGGCCAGCTGACCATGGCCAGTGTTCGCATCGAGCCCTCAGAGGGCGGGGTGGCGAAGTCCCCTCGCCAGGGGCCGTTCGAACCGCCGAATCCGAACGATGGAGCAAAGACGGCAGCGTTGTCACTGGAGAGCACGATGATAGTGTTGTCGGCAATACCGGCCTTTATCACTGAGTCGATGATCTGTCCGACCCGATAGTCCATTTCCGCCATCAGGTCCGCGTACAGCCCCAAACGGGACGGATCGGCCTGGTCGAAATCCGGGTGCGCCTTCTCCGGCGGGTGCACATGGGAGAGAGAGACGTAGGTGAAGAATGGCTTTTCGCCCTTAGCGGCTCGCTCAATGTAATCCGTGGCCTTGCCCACGATTAGCTCGTCGAGCAGGGGACGCACCTTCATGTCCAGTTCGCGGACCGCGATGGATTTCTGGCCCTTCTTGCCCTCCCAGATCTTGGGCGACTCCATCCCCTTTTCCTTGAGCATCTCCCTGTACGCGGTATAGGCCGTAAAGCCGGCCTCGTCAACGGTGTTACGGTAGCCCCACCACTCGTCGAAGCCCTGGTCAGTCGGCAGCCGTCCCTCGGTATCACCGAGATGCCACTTGCCGTACAGTGACGTCGCGTACCCCGCGTCTGAGAGCAACTCGGCGATCGTGTACTCCCAGGGTACCAAACCGTTCTTCCCCTGGCCGGGAACCACTGTAAACGTGCCACAACGCACCGACTGGCGGCCGGTCAAGATCGCTGTGCGCGTCGGCGTGCACTGCGACTCGACGGTGTAGTTGTTGAAGCGGATGCCTTGACCGGCGAGCTTGTCGATCCGAGGGGTCGGCGTGCTGCCCCCGTAGACCGAAAAGTCACCCCATCCAACATTGTCTGCGAGAATGAATACGATGTTAGGTTTCATGAGAACTCCTTAGGCGCGGATACTCGATAATTCATCACGGAGAGGAGCGCCTGTCTTTGATTGATACGAATAGCTATCAGCCCTGTGAATCACAGAGCAGTATTTATAGCTGATACCCTGAACAACGCCGGCAGTAGTCGACACATTGAAATAACCAGACGTTCTCACTGCTGCCTTGCCGACATGAATGCCTGTCTTTTTGCCGGTCGGGACACTAGCCTTAACTAAATCCCCCGTTCTAAACCCCTCAACAACACGTATTGTCTTGGCTGAAGTCCGTGGGAATCCAAACCTATCCATACGGCACATCTGGCGGGAACCGTGCCCGGCAGCCTTCACCTGCAATACTGTCATCTTCGGGTCAAGACTAACGTGCGTCCCGGACTCACCGACACAGGCAGCGTCTATCCAATGGGCCTTCGGATAACCCTGTTGATTACGGTTGAACTTAGTGCGCCCGCCGGACCAGAATGTCACCGGCAACCCAAGAGACTTGAGAGTATTGCCAGTCGCATATCGGGTAGCGTTAACCGCTGCCGCGTCTTTGAGCGGCATAAGAGCTTGTTTCTGCACCTCCAGATGCCCAAACTCCACAGCACTAAGGTTGTTCTTTCTCTGATTGCAGTCCTCACAGGACAGAGTGAGGTTTGAGACACGATTAGTACCACCCCTGCTCACGGGGATTATATGCTCGATTTGCAATGGAACATTGTCTGTACCGCAATACGCGCACTTATGACCCCACTTCTGGAGCAGGTACTGCTTGACCTCAAATCCGGCAAGTGTCCCTTGCTGATACTCAACACCCGATATCTCCGGATTTGCCATCTTCTGCATATCAAACCTGACAGTCTCCACCGCAACAGACGTTAGCGGAGCAAGCCGTTGCAACCTCTGCGCCAAAGTCATCGTGTTGTGAACGCGAGACATGAGAGAGGGCGGCAACCACCCCTCTGGCCTGGTCCGATTGTCAAAACGTGGAGCACGATATCTGGTCTTGCGGTTGCATCTGCTTCTGCGAATAGAGCGCCTTGAATCAAGAGCTTTTTTGACTGCCTGGCCCCTGTGTTGAATCTCTGCGGCAAAGAATACCGTCTTCCCTCGCTTGGCGTACTCGGCGACAAGTGCTACTCCGGTCAACTTGCTGCCAGGGTCGGCCTTTAGTTCAATCGGCTGAGTGTCTCCGTCTGCTCGATCTTTAAGTACGATCGTAAACGGATACAGTTTCAGCACAGCAGCCTTCTTCTCCGTTAATAACATCCTGGCCCTTGCCGGAGTGCAGGGCATAAGCTGTTGTCCGGTGTTGCCTACTACGAAAACACGTTGCATCGAACTACTCCTTTAAGCTCCCATTGCTGGGGTAATGTGTGCCTCGGCAATGTTATCCGGCGGTTTCGCTTAAAGCGCCCACTGCTGGGATGTGGATGGCACTGGCTCAACTCTTCCACCTGTTTAACCATCCACCGCAGAGCCCGGGACTGGCAAGCATCCCAAGGTGCCTATGTATTCACCGGTAACGTAGTTAATACAACACTGAGCCTGGTCAACTAGAGCATGCTTGAATTAGCACATGCTCGGGGTTTTAACCCCGAGTGGTTGACGTTCTCCTCTTTTATTAGCATATTCCTCTAAACGGAAGGCCTTGAATATCGTTAGTAAACCTACCGCCTAAATACGATATTTATCAGAATAAAATCTGCAACCTCAGGCCGGCGACTACTGCTGTATTAATATCGTTCTTGACAATCGTAGGAACAGGAACCTGTACCCCAAAGATGTTCTTTGGGCTCAGGACGACGCCGAGTTCCTCTTTCTGCGCAGGTCTGATGACCTGAATGTCCGGGGTTAACTTCATCCATGGCGTGATGGCAATATTGTAATATGCCTCAAAACCGTATTCGTCACGCAGAAACTGCTTGTTGATGAAGATGCCGGTGAGTGTGGGGTTGGCGATATCAATGTAGTAGTAGCCGATACCGAAGGCATCGTTCGGCCGGCTTGTCATCACTCCCTTACCGCCAATACCAAGGCTGTAAAAATAGTGTACTGGGTTAGCCTCTCCGTCCGAAGCACCAAACCTTCCGAAGACACCAATGCCATGCCCCTTACTCGGCTCCCACAGATACTGGTCAAAATTATAATAGACAGACCAGGAGTTATTAACCTGCTGAATGGTGAGCTGTCCGCTTTGGACAAATCCCTTTAACGACACAAGTGTGTCCTGATTAAGGGACGTGTAGTTCTTGGACGAATAGGTTGCTCCCACGAGCTGATGACCGGTCATCCCGAAAAAATTGGTCCTCACCCTGCCTTCGATGGCGTAAGTATCGTTACCTTCAAAGGCGGTGTCAAAACCGCTTCTGTCTGCCTTTCCGTTGGCGTCCATTACGAATGCTGTTATGACCGCGGAGTCTGGGTCTTGTGTTGGCAGAATGATCACACCAGCGCCAAGAACGGAATTCGGCACAGTCAGCATATAGGCGGGATTGAAACTTAATGAAAGGTTAAAGAACTGAGTATCTCCTTTGCCATGCGCAAACTCGTTGGCATCGCCGGAAGTAGTATCAAGCTTACCAAAGACTACGCCGAAGTAGTGCGAAAGAAACTGCATGTATGTTAAAGCAGGAAAGTTAAGTACTTCGATGCTACCCGGTTGCGGGAATAACTGGTTCGTGTTCACAGGTGAGAGTGCGCCGGTATTACGGTTGATGGACTTGTTGTAATTTCCCTCGGCTTCAACGGTCAAAAACCCGCCGGGCCACAAGCCTAGCTTCTGCGTATCGACGTTTATCGTAATGTTTTCGCGCCCGGAATATTCCCAACCAGTATCCTTTCCGCCGCTGATTAACCCTATCCCGACCTGAGTGAGGCTCATATCAAAAGTAACGCCTTTTTTCGCAAGGTCATTACGCAATCCGCCCCAGTCACCGGTAAGGGTCGAACGCGACCAAAGGTCGCCGGAATAAGTTGGTGTCTGGTCTTCAGCAAAGACCACGGATACAATGAAGAGGCAAGACAACAGTAACACTATACTCATAAAAAAAGAGCTTTTGTTTTGCATAAACACCCCTTTGAACCTATTGATTTATTCTCTTAAGTACATATACCCAGTATACTTAATAAAGTAGTCATGCACTATCGAAACAGGCTTACTCACAGAATGAAAAGGTGAAGGTTATTACCGCCTATCACCAAATCCCGGGCACCAGCGAAATCTCTCACTTTCTGGTGGCGACACATTCTCCACTTACAAGCGCGGGTTTTGATTTCCAAAAGAAATCTTGAGTAATGAGCCATGTCTCGGCGACGATGACTTTTAGGAGTAGAACTTCTCAGCGGTCAGTTTTTGTTAACGGCAGGTCCTCTTCCCTTAGGTAAAAGCCTTTTCACACAGTAAAAATAGGGGCAGAACCAAAAGGGCAACCAAATCATCCCTGAGCAATATCACTAGAAACAAAGCGTCTGTGTTGCGTTTAGGATAGTGCGCGGGAATCCTCGGGTATTTTAATCCCGAGATGAAAGCGTGCTTTCGCCGTGGCCCTTCTCTTTGGTGAACATCAGTTCACTATGGTATAATATACATATGGAGAGTAATCCTTGTATCTAACGCATCGAGTGCAGATTCAACCGCCATCCAGTGCTATAGCAACACTGTGGCAGACTTCTTACATTTGCAAGGATGTCTGGAACATTCTGAACGATGAAAAGCAGCGCAATGGTCTGGGCTACTATGACCTCAAAAAGATGCTGCCGGAACTCAAGAAAGACTGTCCACGGCTCAAAGAGCCTTGCTCACAGACCTTGCAGGAAGTGGTCAAGTCGCTTACCGGAGCGTGGCGTATGTACTTTACGAAGAAGAAGCAGGGAGATGCTGAAGTCCGCCCACCCCGCTTCAAATCGTACAAGTATTTCTTCACGCAGAAGTATCCCCAGCAGGGTGTTTCTTTTGAGATCGTCGGCAACACTCTGCGACTTGCGCATGGCAAGAACAAGGCCGAGTGGATCGAGATCGAACTGCCGAAGTTGGATTACGCGGCGGATACTATCAAAACAGTCACTATTGCCTATGACAAAGTATCCAAAACATGGAGCGCAAGCTTCACGCATGAGGTGTCTTGTGCGGATGCGGTGGCTGTCAGTAGGGAGATGTCCGAAAAAGAATCTCCGCGATCGCCGGAATTCTTTTGCCCTCTTCCAATCGCTTACAACCCGTTGACGAGGAAGCCTGTTCACTTGCTTTACTTCGATCCAGGCTGCAAGACTGCACTGACTGGCATTAAAACAGACGGGACGATCTGGGAATACGACATCAATCCGCTGCGGCAGTTGAATGTCAATCACTATGTCCTGCTTGACCAGCTTAAATCCAGGCGTGACAAGAAGAAGCGTGGATCAAAACAGTGGCGCAGACTGAACTCGAAAATACGGAACATCTATGCACGGATTGAAGGGCAAACCAAGCATTATCTTCACAAGATCGCAAACCGCATTCTGGCCGACCACCCGGATGTGATTGGTTTTAATGTCGGGGACTGGGATAAGAGTCAGACACTGGCAGACACCGGCTACAAATTCATTGACAAGCGCATCAACAGACAAGTCCAGAACAACAACCCCATTATGACACTCGTTGGATACCTCTCTTACAAAGCCGCATTGCGTTGTAAAGAGGTCAGGAAATTCAACGAGCGGGGTACTACAAGGATCTGTTCTTGTTGCGGACATGTCATATCAGGGGGTTTATCGCCCTCAGTACGAACTTTTGCATGTCCCTTGTGTGGTTTTACCATAGCCAGGGACATCAACTCGACGCTTAATTTTCTGAACATCTACCAGTTTGCTGTGTGGTACAGCCTGAGGGCACTTCAATGCCTCAGTATTGCCCGACTCCTGTTGAATCCTTCGTCGGGCAAAAACCGAAGGGTGTCCTTACGAACCTGTGTCCTGAACTACCAGGATGCTCGTAGTCTCTGACTACGAGAGGATATCACTGCGGTCGAGATTTTAGGAGTAGCAGTCTCTATATATTGAAATAAGGCTCCGTTCCCTGAATACATTTACGGAGAAGCTTGAGCCCCATACTTTTTCAGGAAATCCGCAAGCTTCATGTCCACTTTAGCTATGTGATCCAGAAGCCAGTCCACAAGTACCTGATCGGTAGCTACGGAAAGTTCATACGAGCCAGCATATGAGCCGGAAGCCTTTATGTGCTCTAGTTTTCTCTTTAGTCTGGAGAAAGTCTTGTGAAACTTCTCGTGTTCCGCCCTGTGTTTGAGGTACTCCGGGTACTCTAGTTCCTTCATATACCCTTCTTCCATTGAAAAATGATTGTTCGCGTAATCTTCGAGGAATTTGATCACACCATCTATTTTGTACTTATAAGTATGCTGCATTATAGCATCGACGAGTTCCTTTATCATTCTGAAAATCTCTTTATGATCATCGTCAATCTTCTTAAAGCCGACAGACAAGCTATCATCCCATTCCATCTTGCCACCTCGTTATCGGGTCGATCATAGCTTATATAATAATCGTATCACAATCATTCCAGTGACGCGAATTGCCTGACATGGCGATGCGCCAGCTTACTATTCGTGTCTCACTGTGAGCAGGACTGAATTATGAACGTCAATCCCGTTGATGAAAACACGATGCAAGACACAGCAGGAACGGATATCAGGTCTGTACAATAAAGACCCACTATTTCAATGTGCTATAATGAGAACAAATATTGCTGTGGGCAGTGCATATTTTCGCCGCTCAGTTCTGTCGAGGATCGCTCAGGGAAGGTTTTCTATGGCTAATTTCTTCAACAGTATTGCTGTGATGCTTTCGTTTCTTCTAACCCTTCTGTTCCCTGCGACGGGCTTATGTACAGTTGAATATGCACAGCAGACCGTCAGAAACTGCAGTGACTGTCACGTTGATCCTGCAGGAGGTGGGGAACTAACTAAAACAGGAGAAGTATTTAAAGCACAACTGCAGGCACAGGGAAGCTACAAGCCTCTTTCAAAAGTGCAACGCATCGTAAGATTTGCCACGGGGTATCTCCACATGATTACTGCAATAATGTGGTTTGGTACCATTCTTTACGTGCATCTTATCTTGAAGCCCGCGTACGCAGCGCGTGGATTGCCGAGAAGTGAGCTTCTTGTTGGGTGGATTTCAATTGCGATTATGGCACTGACGGGGACCTTGCTTACCATTGCCAGGATACCGACCTGGTGGACTCTGTTTCACACAAGATTTGGCATTCTTCTTTCAATTAAGATTAGTCTCTTTCTCGTAATGGTGCTTTCCGCTGTATTTGTAACCTTCGTTATTGGTCCGCGACTTAAAAAGAAAAGAGCTTTTACCGTTGATCAGAATAAAAAAGATGTCACGGCAGATGAACTGCTTCAATTCAATGGAAAGGAAGAACATCCAGCTTATATAGCGTATAATGGGCACATTTATGACGTCTCAAATAGCAAGCTGTGGAAGGGCGGTTCCCATATGAAGAGGCATGCTGCCGGGTTTGATCTTACTAGCGCGGTAGGTTCAGCGCCTCACGGCGAGAATAAAGTACTCGTAATGCCAGTCGTTGGAAAACTTATAAAGGATAGTAAAGGGGCACTGACAACAAAAAAACCAAAGCTCTTTTATTTTTTGGCTTATATGAATCTTACGATTGTTTTCCTCATTGTATTCATAATTAGTCTCTGGCGATGGTGGTAATATTTTTGTCGCATCCTATATGAACGGTCCGAATGACGTGGATTTCAGAAATAAAGCTTGAGTAATGAGCCATGTCTCTGCTGCGATGACTATAAGAAGTAATTTTATCACTGCATTCTTCTTTCTCTTAACCTGGATCAAAGCAATCACGGGCAGGATAATAGTCGGTGGAACGCCAAGGGTTGGTATAAGCCTCAAGAGGAACCTGATTATTGGTTTTATGCTTATGTCACTTGCCATATCCCGGCACTAGCACGTTTCTGCGCTTTGTCTGTTATAATTCGGCATAGTAATTGGAAACTGTGACTGGCTCTTGATACCGTATATTGACTATAGCTTATGTGTTGGATGTGGGGGGTGCGCCGAAGCGTATCCTTCATTCTTTGTACTGAGGGATGAAAAAGCTTGGTTCATAAATTATGACCACTTCGTTTTAGAAGAAAATAAAGGAATTGAATACATCTGCCCTTTCGGCGCTATCACAATCGAATAACTACAGAAGATCATTTCCCCGGGCATCCAAAATGGTCGGACAGTATCAGATAATTCAATCATCAATTTTGCCATAATGGCTACAAGCAAGATTATACATAGGCGCAAACATTCTTCACCGACATGATTACGGTCTTGATTTCGGATAGAGACATCGTGTAATAAGGTGAATCCCTACACTGAAGACTTTAAGGAGTTATCGAGGATCGTGTTACTGAGATGTCCCACTTATACTCGGCACAAAAAGGATTCTGACGTCATTGAAACAGTACTACCTCATCGTCGCAATACCATGCTATAATGCTGCATAATTTAACTGGTAATCCATAGGGCTACGATGGATATTCTTCTTGCTACTAATATTGTGACACAGGTCCCAGAAGGGAAATGCACAGAAATTTCTGATCAACAAGTCTGCTAAAATGCTTCTGATTACAAATAGACGGAGGTAAAGAGGTAAGTAATGGAAGGATCAATTGAGAAAAGTTACTCCTTATACTTATCAAAATTCTTTATTTTCTTCGTCTGCGGTATCCTCGGAATGTTTGTTATTATGGGAATAGCTTTTATATTAGGTTTTGCAGGGCATGCCAAGAGTGACGGACCTCGAGAAATCATCGGTATCATTTGGCTGGCGATAGGCTTGGGGAACGGTTATTGGATATTATCCGTCCCGCACAGAATTGAAGTATCTAATAGTGGAAAGATTGAATTTATAAGCATTATGAAGAGAAAGCGTTTCAGGCCCATCGAAATCTTATCTATACGACCGCAAAGCGGTCATGTAGGTTTTTTTTCGATCAAAACAACGAGAGGCAAAATAACGATATTGAATCAATTCGATGGGTTTCATGAATTCATTACAGATCTGAAAGCGCAAAACCCAACTGTCGAACTTCACGGATGCTGATAAGAGTTTAAATTCAGATCATCTGTAAAAGATAGGACTTGACCTATCGGCCAATCTCAGATCGAGTGTGAGTTTTCGATTCTACAACGCATGCTTTTGCCTGTGAGAATATTTTTTCATTCTTCCTGAAGTCATTCCTGTCATTATTCTGCCGTGAGTGAAAGATTCTTTCCGAAACTATTGGCAACAAAAAAACGACTTGGCAAAGCTTTCGTGCAGACCCTATGATTAAGAAGTAGAAGACAAGTCCCCCGATCGGGTATGTTGTATCTGGACGATTCAACAAACCGACAGAAGGAGGACTTGTCATGAATAAGATTAGCAAACTCAGTTTTAAGGGTCAACAGATTTATGTTGGGATGGATGTTCATAAGAAGAGCTGGAGCATTAGTATTCTTACGGATAAGTTTGAACATAAGACTTTTACACAGCCTCCTGAGGTAGGCACACTGGTGAATTATCTCAAGCGTCATTTCCCTGGTGCATTGTATAAGTCTGTCTATGAAGCTGGTTACTGTGGTTTCTGGATTCATGATCGGTTGCAGGAACATGGAGTACAGTGTTTGGTAGTCAATCCGGCCGATGTCCCAACAAATGATAAGGAGAGAAGAACGAAAACCGACAAGGTGGACTGCCGCAAGCTGGCCAAAAGTCTCAGAAGCGGAGAGATCAAGGGCATATATGTTCCTTGTCGACCGAAAGCGGAAGATCGTAGCCTTATCAGAACTCGACAAAGTATGGTCAAGAAACAGACGCGCTGTAAGAACCAAATCAAGCCTATCTTGCATTTCTATGGGATCCAAATACCGGAAGAACTGGCAAACGGCAACTGGTCCAAACGCTTCATTAATTGGATTGAAGACATCCGGATGGAACGTGCCAGCGGCAATTTTGCATTGAAAGTTCACTTGGATGATCTCAATAATATGCGAAAGCTAATTGCGGATCTTACCCGTGCCATCCGTACCCTTGCTAATTCTGAGGACTACCGGCAAAACGTCGGTCTTTTGAAGACGGTGCCGGGGATTAGTACGTTGACAGCCATGATACTACTAACGGAACTATACGATATCAGTCGTTTCACGAATTTCGACAAGCTCTGCAGCTACGTCGGACTTATCCCGGACACTGATTCCAGCGGGGAGACGGAACGGAAAACCGGCATAACTAGCAGACGCAATGGACAACTTCGTGGCATGCTGATAGAGTGCTCATGGGTGGCGGTACGCAAAGACCCAGCTCTGTTGATGAGCTTTAACGCGCTGTGTAAGAAAATGTCGAAAACCAATGCAATAGTCCGAATCGCCAGAAAACTATTAAACAGGATCCGTTATGTCTTAAAGCATCAACAAGAATATGTATCGGCTGTTGTTCAGTAGAGTGTGATAATAGAGCATGGCAACATATCTTCAAACCTAAATGTACCGTGGGTATCGAATTATTGTTTCTACAGCGGCTCAAAGGATGCCGACTGTCCTCGTGCAGACTACGAACCCACGTCTTCAAACACATGAATGAGGTAATGCAGCGTCTTCATAAATGAAGGCTGTCTGCTCATAGAAGGTTGGGGTTTGAGTATGGTGCTTGCTAAACAGACATTGCAAACATTGCAACAGACTATGTCGGGGTGAAAAGGTCTTGCTTTTTTAACATAGAAGAAGCTATCGATTTGGGCGATATTTCCCGTCGTTGATTTCGACTGCCAACCTTGCATCAGGAAATTTCTCGATGCTTAATGCGTGCTCACAATAACTATTGAGGGAGGGTATCCTGAATACTGTTACATACAACTGAAAATTATTGGGGGCGACTCAACCCTGCACCAGAACTAGATAGAGTTCACCGACTGCATCGTAAAAAAATATACCATCAATCCGTTAATTGATACCCCAATGTTGGACGATCACATCCGTCTGCTATCATACGCCCAGTGCAATAGTGCCTGCCTCTGCCTTCCTCGACAAGTCAAGTCTCCTCTTCGGCAGTGCTTTTCAATCTGGGCAATGTGTCTTGTCATGGCCTTCCATCTCTTGATCTGGCGCTTGTCGTCGGAGCATCTGCGGCCCATATAATACCTGCAGTACCATTGAAACCATCCTCTGGGATCTTCCTCATAGATCCAGCCTTTGTTTATCCAATAGGATAACGGCTGTGAAGCATTAACACCGAAATAGTTAAGAGTGGGATCATGGAATTCATGACATAGCTTGGCATTTCTGAACCACTGGCGCGGGAACTCATCAACACAGTCCGTCATGTACTTTCCCCCGAATACGCCCATCTCAAGCATTTCTGAGGGCCTCAACTCGGGCCTGAATGCGGGATGAAATCCACTTCCCATGGATTCAGTGAGGTAGTAGGTGTAATTGGTCTGCATGAGATCGTTGACGACAATCCGCTTTCTATTCACTATTAGCCTCGCCCGCCATCGGCATTCGGTTCAGGTTAAACCGGGCCTGTTATTGCGCAACCAACTGCTTAAATCGAACTATTTGCTTAATTTGTCTCTGTATCGACCTAAATTAGAATCTCCTTTCGCCGGAGGACCCTCGGAAGTAAAGGGCGGGTTGTAACGTGGCCGGATTGGTTCGCCTATTATCCAGAACCCGTTTTTCTCCATCCAAGACTCAAGTTCCTGTTTGTTATTGAGGTCGAGTTTTTCACTCCAAACGCCAGAGTAGCTGTCTTCTTATGATAATAATAGGAAGATTTGAGTAGTCATTCAATGAAGCAGATAGCGGGGATAGCAGAAGAGTAAGCATGCTGATTGCTATTGAACTACTGCAAATCGAGTATACTTTATTTAAAGAAGTTCTTGATTTCTGTCCGTCTGGAATAAGACAAGTTAGAATAGGTAGCCGCGGATAGATTCTGAAGATGTCTTATCTAAAAACAAGCACTTGTCAAAGGATCAATATATGGACACTAGTTCAATGAGCAGGGAATAAAGTCTATATTAGGCATCTAAAGGCTGCAACTGCATCCCAAAGTATCTGTTGTGCTACGGGATTGTGGGTCTGGGAGTCAAAACTGCGTAGAGTATAAGACACGAAGGAGGCTGGCTTGAAGCTTTCAGAGCTGTTCAAAAGTGAAGGACGTGGAGTCATCGCCACGTCAAACAGGCAGGGAGAGGTCAATGTTGCCATCTACGCTGCACCTCACGTTGTTGATGATGAAACCCTCGCATGGGGCATGACGGAAGGCAGGACATACAACAATGTCATGGATAATCCAAACGCAGCTTACCTTTACATGTATGCCGGCTCAGGTTATGCCGGCGTTAGACTAAGCTTGAAGCTTAAAGGGATCGAGAACTCTGGAGAGATGCTTGATACCATCAAACGCCGGACAAGGGAGATTGTGGGCCCGGAGGCTGCAGCTGCGGTCAAACATTCAGCATACTTTGCGGTAGCCGAAGTAAGACCGTTGATCTGAAAATGGTTCAACCTTCATTCACGCCTTCTGATAAAGTCCTTGTGCTTGGCGCCACAGGTTTCGTGGGCAGGTCACTGGTTGCGGAACTTCTAAAAAGGCAGGTCAAAATCCGTGTTCTCGCACGTTCTCTGGCTAAAGTTTCTTCGCTTTTCCCCAATATTCGGGATATCGAAGTTGTTGAGGGGGATGTTCTTGCCAATAAGGGACTCGTTGAGGCACTGCAGGGGATACATACAGCTTTCTACCTAATACATTCCCTGGGAGGCCAATCGCTCTTCAATAATACCGAATTCGCCTCTCAAGACAGGACAGCAGCCATAAATTTTGTCAAGGCGGCTGATCTGTCCGGGCTAAAGAGGGTCATTTACCTTGGGGGGCTCGGGGAGGAGGGAGTGGGACTTTCTGAGCACCTAAGCAGCCGTGCAGAAGTAGGAAAGATTCTTGCGTCTGGAAAGGCGGTGGCAACAATTTTGCGTGCCGCTGTTATCATTGGTGCGGGAGGTGCTTCGTTCGAGATGCTGAGGCATCTCGTTGAGCGCCTCCCGGTTATGGTGTGCCCGAGATGGATAGAGACCCGCATCCAGCCTATTGCCGTGAAGGACGTGATCAGCTATCTTGTCGGATGTCTTTTCAACGCAGTTACCACAGGGCAGACATTCGATATCGGAGGTCCGGAAATCCTGACTTACCACAAAATGATGCAGGAATATGCGGCAGCATGCGGACTTGCGCGGAGACTAATTGTGGTTGTCCCATTTCTGACCCCACTACTTTCCTCTTACTGGGTGGACCTTGTCACGCCAGTTCCATCGGGAATAGCCCAACCTCTCATCGAGGGCATGAAGAATGAGGTCATTTGCAGAGATAATCGTATAGATGAGTATGTTGCCATAAGCAAAACGTCTTTTAGGGAAGCCGTGCGCATAGCTGTTTCTGAAGGGAAGACCGTCCCTGAAGCTGAGATAAAAGGCGGCAAGTGAAGAGTTCATGACTTCTCATATGGAAGACAAAATCAGACTTGGAATCAGCGCTTGCCTTCTCGGGCAGCAGGTGCGCTATGACGGAGGCCACAAGCTTGATCACTTTCTCACCGATACACTTGGCAGGTACGTCGAGTGGATTCCTGTCTGTCCGGAGGTGGAATACGGTCTACCGGTGCCGCGTGAGGCTCTGCGTCTCGTAGGCACCCCGGAATCGCCCCGCCTCGTAACTGCCCGTTCCGGCATAGATCACACTGATGGAATGAGAAGTTGGGCGCAGATAAGACTGTCGCAACTGGAGAAGGATGAACTCTGCGGCTTCGTGTTCAAGAGCCGATCACCCAGTTCCGGTATGAGGGGTGTCAAGGTCTATGCGCCCACAGGAATACCGAGTAATAAGGGAATTGGTATCTTTGCCGCCGAGTTCATGCGTCAATTCCCCCTAATGCCTGTTGAGGATGATGGTCGCATGCACGACCCGGAGCTGCGGGAGAACTTCATCGAGAGGATATTCGTCTTTAAGCGCTGGAAGGCATTCAAAGAAAAAGGAGGATCTCTGAGAGACCTGATCGACTTTCACTCCGATCATAAACTCCTGATCCTTGCACATAGTCCCAAACACTATACCTCCCTGGGGCGACTGGTGGCCGAGGGAAAGAAATATAGGTCAGATAAGTTGCACTATGATTACCTGTCAATGCTCATGGAAGGTCTCAGATCTGTTGCCACTAAAGAAAAGAATACAAACGTTTTGAACCATATTCTCGGTTATTTCAAGAAGCATCTCTCACAGGACGACCGGCATGAACTTTTGGAAATTATCGATACCTATCATAAAGGCCTAGTACCCCTTATTGTGCCTATCATGCTCCTGAAGCACTATATGCGCAAATATGAAGAACCATACCTTCGGAGACAAATTTACCTTAACCCGCATCCAATTGAGCTTATGTTGCGCAATCATGTATAGCGCAGACAAACACATAGATTTCAATGTCGCGGGCAGCAAAGTCTACTTGTGGGCTATGCACCCAAGTGTTATAGGTGATTTATTTCTGCATAATATCTCACAAACCTTTGATTTAAGCGCCTTAGGGATGCAAAGGCTTGTAATCATGCAAATAGCTTCCATGTTACAACTGATTATTTTTCTTATAAATCTACGCCTGCGTGCAATGGCGAAAAGTCTCGGTTATCAGTGCAAAGAATTTATCGGCACGGCAGGTGAGCAAAAATTAGCGGCAGAGCGAACTATAACTCAATTTAGCTCAGCGCTAATGCTTCGGCAATACTCTCTTCAAAAATATGCCCAGCCCCTTGTCTATGCGCTGTATGTGCATCAGCCACCAGTTCACGATCCACCTAGCAAATTCTGCAATAAACTGCACGCTGGGCTCCATCGCCTCAAGATCAACTCTAAACTCGCGAAAATCGCGCACAAACGCCTTATGTTCTGACTTGTGGTGTTCCGCGTCAGCATAGCCAAGATTTGAATATTCACCCATATATCGCTGCTCAACTCCAAAGTGCACGTCGACATATGAATCGAGAAAAGTGAAGAGCCTATGTATTTCTTCCGCAGCCATCTTGTTCTCAAGAGCTCCTAGCAGGCTGTTGATGTGAGCAAACAGCTCGCGATGCTGGCTATCTATCGTCTCGATGCCAACAGCAAGATCTTCCGTCCATTCAATCATAAGCTATCGTGTACCTTGACCCATCACTTACCATTCGTCCTCTGCAGAATTATATCATGGTCTGGATG
The DNA here is from genome assembly GCA_963736105.1 of uncultured Nitrospiraceae bacterium. Taxonomy (GTDB): domain Bacteria; phylum Nitrospirota; class Thermodesulfovibrionia; order Thermodesulfovibrionales; family Dissulfurispiraceae; genus Fen-1308. Next base: position 1,153,482 of record CAVTNL010000002.1, read on the forward strand.
TGGTTGGTTTAATCAGTACCTGAAAATCAGATTTCGATAGTTACTTTCGGAATATAACAACCTTGGCGAGACTGACAGGGATTTGTTATTAGTAGCACCAAGTATTTCTGGAGAAGACCGCCGGTATTGACTTCGGAAGGTAACTATCGAAACCGGATCCTCGACTCCCACTTACTTAAAGTCTCCAGTGTGCGGATACACCTCATTGCACAATGTTTCTACCGGAAATCGATTATATGCCTTAGCGTCAGCAGTGGCATTTTCAAGTGCTGCGACCATTCGTGTATTTGCTATAGGTGCCGACTACACAGACACGTTTCCGTTATGTATCTCCATACTACCTCAGCGCATTCTCATTGTCCTGAGTCGCTATCCGTCCATGGCAACGGCTGCTTGAGAATCTCCATTGGGTCGAAGGGCAGCTTCTTGAGGTCTACGGGTGGCTTCCAGAGCGCTTTGGTCTCAGGCCGCGCATTCTCTATGTCGGTTAGCACCGGGCCGATGGTAGGGCCAGGCCTGTTCGGGTATTTCTGCATCCAGAACTCGTGGCGCCGGCGCTGGTGGTTGAAACTGCTCTTCACGTTGAACATCGGGATCATCAGCCCATGTTCCTCGCGCGGGTCGTCGTAGAGATCGAAGAACTCGGCTCCGGATAGGCCTGCCTGTGCGCCTGCCCAAATGCGTTTGAATCGGCCCTTAACCGCAGCCGCCAGATTTGGTCCCGTGTAGATGAAGACGTAATCGCGGCGGCTGTGGCCATCGCCATTCAAGAACAAGCCGGTCTGGTCCACGCCATCAATGACACGCTCGGTTGGGATGTAATCCATCGCTCCGCCCAGACGGGCAAAGGTTGTGAACAGGTCAGTCTCGTGAATGATGTCTCCGACCGTCTGTCCGGGCTTGATCACACCCGGCCAGCAGGCCATAGCTGGCACGCGTACGCCGCCTTCCCAGTAATCGCCCTTGCCACCGCGATAGAGGGTTTCCACCATGCCGTCCGGCCCGTGGTGGGTGAAGGGGCCATTATCCGCCATCAGGACAACCAGCGTATTCTCGGCGATGCCCTGTTGCTTCAGATCGTCCATCAATTGCCCGATGAGCTTATCCAATCTCGCGAGCGCTTCGGCTGGAAGTGTCTTGTTAATGGTAGATTTTTGGCGCGTAGTGGGGTCGGGGACAAATGCGGCTGCGACCGGCCACCAGGCTACGTAGAAGGGTTTCTTCGCCGCGGTACTCTGGCGCGCGAACGCCAGCGTGCGGTTAAGTGATTCCGAATCGATCTTGTAGAAGTTGGCGATGTCCGGCGGTGGACCCCATTCGCGCACAGGTCCACCCTTGGTGGCTTCGAGCGTCCAGACAAAGCCGCGGGGCTGCCAAGTGTCGTCCATGTCGTAAGTGTCACGGGGATACAAATCCGGATACATCCCGGTTATTACGTTCATCAGCTCAGCCTGCGGAACCCACATGCTCGGCACTTGGTTGTATGGCGTCCAGAGGGCCTCGTCGAACCCCTGCTCGGTAGGGTAGCTGGGCTTGGTGTCACCCAGATGCCATTTGCCGTAGAAGGCCGTCGCATACCCAGCCTTGCCCAGCACCTCGGCCATCGTCACCTCGTCCTTGTCGATGCCGGAGTGTTCGACTGGGAAGGTCACCGTATGCATACCGCTACGCACCGCGTGGCGACCTGTGATGACGGCGGCGCGGCTCGGTGTGCAGGACGGCTCGCTATACATCCGCATGAAATTGATGCCATCAGCGGCGAGCTGGTTGATGTTCGGGGTCTCGAAGCCACGCACCTTCTGAATAGCTGGAATGCCCACCTCGCCGACGGCGGTGTCGTCCCACATAACATGAATTATGTTCGGCGGCGTGCCATACTTTTTTTTCAATTCGGTCAGCTTAGCAGCTAGTTCTTTGTCTTCAGCGGCCCACTTCTGCCCGTGTTGGGCTTCGAGGATGTAATACTCCGCATCGTGAACGATCTTTGGCTTCTGCTCCTGCGCACGTGTCGTTTGTTTCATGATTTTACTCCTTTAAGGGTTTGTGTTCCTTTAAGTTTCACTTCAGTGCCTCGATGTTTGCCAGCGAGCCCGCAACCATGTTCACGACCGACGAAAAGAGGATGCTCTTGGCCGATGTCACTTTCTCTTCCAGCCCACTCGTCTAGCTAACATTATTTTTAATGCGCCATGCGTCTTTTTAATAAAGTGTAGGGGCAAAGAAAGGGGGTGTCAAGAAACAGGGCATACCTTAGCAATGGAACTTATAGAAGAAGAGGGTGCAGATATAATTACTTATAATATTGACCGAAGAAATCCGGATGCTTTCTCAACATTTCTTTCAGCTATACGGGCTCTTCTACTAGATGTCTCACCTGCACCTGATTATCATCAAAATCCACCTATGCAGAAGAATGATGATTATTTAAATAATCTGATACTTTCTGGCCACTTATAGAGATACTGTGTCTGTCCAAAATTACAATTGACGTTCTTTTCCTTGGCCCTTTCGTAAACAGTCGGAATAGACATGCGTGGACTGCATCAGTGCTTATGCCAGAAATCCGGATACAGCAGCTGTACCCCAAACGTGACTCCATATTTTGGCGTTGGGCCGTCGGACGAGACATTCCGAAACGCCTCGACGAAACAACTAACGTTTTGCCTACCGATCTTGAATACACGTCCCACCCCGAGATCGAGCGGCAATATCTGTTTATTGGTTTCCCAGTCAAAGAACATCTGAGGCTGCGATCTGACAAACCAGCCTTTGCCTAGTTGATAGGAAAGGAAAGGTTGTAGAATCATAACATTCACATTTGCCCGATGAGGATCTCCGCCAAAGGAGATCAGATTTTGTGCGAGTACGCCCACTAGCCACCGCTCGGGTTGAAACGCCACCGCCGCGGCTGGTCCCGCCTGCCATTTGCCCTGGCCTGTCGTCGTTTTGCTCGCTGTCGGAAATACGAAGGTCGGCCCAATCCCAAAAAGGACAGTATGCCCAGCATTGAGAACAGCGACGTCGAGAAATCGCAGGTCACCGAACCCCGTCTGGCCGCCGGGGAGCGTGACTGCCGTTGGAATCGTTAAGAGCGAAAGCTGAGGAAAGGGAAGCAGGCGGTATTCAGGTAGTGGCATGGTCAGAGCTATTGCGGCGGTGTTGCCCTGACCGTGCAACCCATTGAATTCGGGAACGTAAGTATCTAGAAATCTGATCTGCATAATACTTGATATTGGCGCGTTGGCCGCGTTGACGAGATTTGGCTGTGCCGGGGCGATCTGGTTGCTGTCATCACCCTGCGCTGTGCTCAAACTGCTCGCAAAGCTGACGCAGAGAGCGATAAATATCAAGGCAGGCAATATGAGCTTTCGCATATATTTAGAATAACCCTCTTGTTAATCCAAGGGTTGAAACTCGGGAATGACCATTCTCTTTTATCATCTTTATGCAGCTATATTAACATCAGACCTAATAGTGACTGCTACTTAAAGTCCACAGTCTGCTGATGCAGCTTTGATCCAGTAATCGAGAGGTGTGCCTTCCTCGGTAAGAATGCGGTGAACACCGACTTATCAATAACAATAGGTAGTCAAGACCGCAACTCTATCGAGAGTACAACCAGAATAAAACGTCTTTGGAAAAACTCAAAGGCCAGAAGTACAGCAACACCCACTTAGAGAGCAAAGTCGCATTTTCAAAGACACCGAATGGTTTACCATTTCAGGATGAAAGGCAGCTTCCGCCAATGTTTAATCCCACTCCTACTGCGCTAAACTATAATTTGGCGTTTAAGTGACTTTCAAGCTCAAAGTCGCTCAGCGCGAGGTCAGGATCCAGCAGCATCTCTATCTCTTTTTCTCGAAAGTCGTTACGTCCGCTGCAACCATCGATTACCCGGCTTTAAACAAAAACCTCGATCAAGCGAACGCGATCGAGGTTACCGTAGCACCTAGAATACCTAATAGAGAATGTCCTTAAATGAAGACCTTAGAGGAAGCACACTAAAACCGCTTACTGAAAAACCTACTTGAGTATCGTTACGGTTCCGCTACCGACGTCGTAATACGCTGAGGCCACCTTCAGCTTGTTTTCTTTCACCAAACCGGAAATGACAGTCGATGCTTCGCGCAGAAGGGCCGCCTGGATCTTGGCATTTGCCTTGATCGCTGCATCGAGGTTTGGTCCCGCCTGTTCAACCGCAGGCTGGATATGAGGATAAAGCGCGCTGATTTGCCCAGGAACTTCTTTGGCTTCAATCGTAGCCTTTACTGCTCCGCAATTACCGTGTCCCATGACAAGAATCACCTTTGTGCCTAACACAGCAGCTCCATATTCGAGACTCGCTATGATCTCTGGTGTGACAACATTGCCAGCGACACGTGTAACAAAGATATGGCCAATGCTCTGATCGAAAAGAAGCTCGACAGGAACGCGGGAATCGGCGCAAGACAGCACCGCCGCAAATGGTTCCTGTTTTTCGATTGTGTTTTGTTTGAGGATCGCAAGGTCTTGCTCGTGCGCAATGAGACGGCCCGACGTGAAGCGTAGATTTCCATCCATCAAATCCTGCAGCGCAGCCTCGGGGCTGAGCTTGCTCTGCGCCAGAGCCAGACGCGGGGTGGCGAACTCCATTCCAGCTGTCGTAACCAAGCCGCCCAAGATCCCTGTCATGGCCATCTGCAGGAACTGTCGCCTAGACGAAGCCTTATCGGATATGAAGGTTTCCACGCTGCCGTCGGTGGAGCAGCACTGCCTTGGAGGGATCTTAGGTTGCGCTTGTTTACTCATGATGTCTTTTCTCCTTTGTTGGATAGTCTGTATTTTGTTAAGCAAATTAAAGTGGACGTGGCAGACTGTCCCTTTTACCCTCTAAGAGGGGCGAGACTCTTTGATCGTCTGCGCTGGCCCATCGTGAACATCAGTAGCATCAATCAAAAAGAGCCCCCTTGATTAGCTTCGGGATGACTGGGGTAAACTGCACCTGTATATTCCACTTCTGACCGAAGGTATCCGGGTGAATGGGCATGTACTGGCCCGCAAGCGATATCTTGACAGGAAGAATACCGAACTTCACCACCTTTCCGACGTTCACTCCGATGGGAACAGTCCAGGAATTTTTTTCATCAGCCTTCCAATTTGAGAGGATATTGCCTGAATATCCGATACTCCATCCACCAGGCAAAAAATAAACTGCAATGGGTTGGAGGTTCATCTGGTTCGTGTTAGACCGGTTACTGTCGCCAGCAAAGGACGTCCAATTCTGGACAAAGAAGCCGAGAATATATTTGTTCGCTAGGTAGCCTACTACCGCGGCAGGACCAGCCTGCCACTTTCCTTGTCCGGTGAAGTTGGTAGACGCTGTGGGGAAGATAAAGGTCGGCCCAATACCGAGCAGCCAATTCCCTGCAATCGATGGAGCCGGCGAGAGCATCTCCAGCAAAATTGTATCTCCAAATCCGGTTGTAGTTTGCAGATTGACTTGGGGTGGTGGGCCTGCCTCCACATCAGGGTGTGGCTGGGACACAAAGAGTGGAACTACCGGTCTTGTTATGAGATTCCAATCCTTGGTCAAAGACACCGGTAAAACAGGCTGGAACTGCAGGTTTGAGCTCCAGCCGTCCTCTTGGCCTGGAACGGTTTCCAACCTGTAATTGTTCTGCTGAAAAGAGATGGACCAAATATCAGTCACCGGGTTGGTAAGCTTCTTGTTTAGTTCGGTCTCATCCTCATTTTCTTCTTCAAAAAAAGGCTCGGTCGTTGCAGCTGTGTCTGCCGCTCTTACGGTAGGCGCCATCAGGCACAACACAAATAAGATTAATATTGCAACTTTAATTATCATAATGCCTCCGTTGATTTACAGTTACACAGTGACTGGGGATCGGTCCCTTGAATCCTATTTTTTCCTCGAATACTTTTACTTAATAATAACTTACGCCGTCACTTTGTCAAGTCCTCCAACAGTCCTCCAACTTGCATGCACCTTCGCACGTTCCAACCAACAGCCTAACTTTTCCAAAAGAGAGCAGCACTTTTGATGGCAGCTTTGCGCATGCGGCTTGAGGGAGAAATAAATGTCAGCTCTCATCTTCTGAAAGTGTTCACTATAAATGGAATAAAGTAGTTATGAAGACTAATTGATGAGTGCCACGACATCGTGGACAAATATTGATGCCAGCTCCGAGGATTGTTCAAAAACAACCAAACTTCGGCAACATATAGAACCCGATCCACTATTGACGGCATAGATCGAACACTTTCCTATCGTAAGATTTTCTCCTATCCCCTTTATGTACTGGTAGGATTAGCCAATGACGATTATCTTGCCGAGTGGTGGAAAGAAACTATCACAATCTTGGCTATGGTGACACTGTTTGCCCTGGTAGTGTTCTTTTTGGCATGGTTGCTGTACCATTATGTAGTTGTACTTAAGCAGGCAGAAGAGAAACTATTATTCACTCAATTTGCAGTGGACCATGCAAGTGACGCTATTTGTTGGATAGGACTAGATGCGCGGTTCCGCTATGTAAACGATTCCATGTGCGGATATCTCGGTTACTCACGTGAAGAGATACTGGACATGACAATTCAGGAAATTGATCCTACATTGCAGAAGGATCAATGGCCCGTGACTTGGGAAGAAGTAAAGCAGCGTAAGCTCCAGATTATAGAGACTCTTCACCGGACCAAAGACGGGCGATACGTTCCGGTGGAAGTTGCAATAAACCATCATGAATTCGGTGGTGAAGAGTACCATTGCTGTTTCGTCCGGGACGTCACCAAGCGCAAGAAGTTAGAAGAGGCCCTCAAAAGATCGCATGAGGAATTAGAGTTGCAAGTTATCGCACGCACTTCGGAGCTGAAAACTGCGAATGATCGGTTGCGCAATCTTGCAGCCCATTTGCAGTCCATCAGAGAAGAGGAAAGAACAAATATTGCCCGTGACATACACGATGAGCTTGGTCAGACGCTGACCGCAATAAAGATGGCGTTCAGTTGGATTCTGGACAAGTATGGTGACCATAAGGAAATTTTCGACAAGTCCAATTCCATGTTAGATGCCATAAATGCGACGATCTTGTCGGTTAAGCGCATCTGCACCGAGTTGAGACCTTCCATATTGGACCATTTTGGGCTTGTCGCCGCTCTGCAATGGCAGGCGAACGAATTCAAGAACCGGTCGGGGATTGAATGCAAATATTCCTCAGAACCTGATGATATCGAGCTAGACAAGGAACGGAGCACAGTACTTTTCAGGATCTTCCAGGAAGCGCTTACCAATGTTCTTAAACATGCAAATGCTTCAAAGGTGACGGCAAGACTGATACGGAAAGATGACCACGTAATACTGGAAATTGCAGATAATGGCATCGGCATTACGGATGAACAACTTTCGAAGCTCCAAACTTTCGGTCTGATTGGAATGAGTGAACGTGTTTATCCTTGGGGGGGGAAAGTAGAGATCACGAGTGAGAAAAGCGGAGGCACTACGGTAAAAGTAATTATGCCTCTGTCGATCACGCCCCTGAGATCGACTTTAATGATGTGACAATTTCCCCCCATTTTTTATCATCAGGTCCAAATGTTGGGAGACAGCACATCTCTATGTGCCAGCCAGAAATTGTCATATTATTTTGGAAATCATCAAAAATTATCATTCCGACGGCAACGAAATAATCAATAACTATCAAGTCAGCAGCCTCGATGGTTACGACATGCTATACGTAACATAACCTGCTTTTTCTTATGTTTTCAGTTGGTTAGTACTGGTTTCTGTAGCCCTCTTTTAGTTAATGTAGCGACATTTTCGCTTATTGGCAAGGTTCTCTGCAAGACAACGTTGATGGCCTTATAGTAATCTCGTTGCACTTTGATATTGGACACTCTGCAGTAGCACTGGGTTGTAGTAATCCTGCTGTGGCCCAGCAGATCCTGAATGGTGGCAAGATCGGCATCGGCATTCAAAAGCTGAGTGGCCATCGTGTGTCTCAAATGGTGACAGCATACATTTATCTCTGCCTTCCGTGCATAGTATTCGATTCTCTTTTGGATTCCGCGAACTGATATCGGCATTCCAGTCAATGGCCCCTTTTGTACTAAGAACACCTTTTTTTGCTTCGACAATCTTCGCTTCTTCATATACTGCTCTAAGGCAGTCTGGGCATCATCGCTCAGATAAACAACCCTGCCTTTGTTGCCTTTCCCGCTGAACACATAGAGCTGCCGGCTACGGGAATCTATGGCATCCACCGTCAGCAGTGCAACCTCCTGGACACGCAAGCCGCATCTCAGCATAAGTATGAATATGGCTCGATCTCTGATATCGGTGATTTCACTGAAGAGCGCTTGCAGTTGTTCATCTCTGAGATGTTTGGGCAGTGGTCGCGGTAGCCGCAGCCTATACTTCTTCTTTACTGGATTGATAAGAGGCATTCTCTCGTCTTCGATCAGATAATCGTAAAAGGCATGGATGCAGCCGAAGTGACAGTTGATCGTCTTTGCCTTTTTTCTGTTTCGCAAGAGATGCTCCATGTACGAATCGGTTTGCTTTGTGGTTACCGATTCAAGAGGAACACGCAGCCAGCCATTGAAGTGATCAAGGATATTGAGGTAATTCTTAACGGTGTTGGCCGAGCAGTTCCTTCGTTTTAAGAATCTTCTATACCTGGCAATCAGATCAGTAGACTCCATGAATGCCTCCATGCTCGATGATGTGCATGGCCCGGAAATACTCTTCTGCGCGGCTTTTATCGGTCAGGCGTGCATACCGCCGCGTTATCTCTATGTTGCGATGTCCCAGAAGCAGCTGCAGACATTCCAGGCGCATGCCGGCATTGAGCAGTTCACTTGCAAAGGTATGCCGAAGGCTGTGGATTGTGTAGCCTTTGTGTTGGAGTCCTGTTTGTCGCAAATATTGTGCAAAGATATTCCAAGCCGAACTGTAGCACAACTTTCCCCTAACCCCATAAAAGAGGTATCCCTTCGTCCTATCTCTTTCCTTAAGCCAGATCTGCAAGGCCATCAGCGCATCGTCGCTGAGATACACCACTCGCCCAAGGCAGTTTTTCTCCCCTTCATAGATATGTATCTTTCGATCACGCAAATCAATGTCATTCATAGTCAGGCTAAGGACTTCTCCGATTCTCATGCCTGTTCTTAATAGTATTAGGACCAGAGCGCGATCTCTTGGGTCTTCAATGGCACCGAGAATCTTCCTGACATCATCAGGGGCGATTGCTCTCGGTAAAAAATCGGGCTCTCGCAGTTTGATCTTTCTCTTGAGAATATTTGCATCGATAATGTCTTGTTCGATCAGATACCTTAGGAATGCATAGATATGCTTGAGGCGTGTTATGACCGTAGTGACTTTGAGGCCCCGGTCTTGCAGGTGCTCGATATATGCTTCCACATCGTCACGGACAATCTCTTGCAGTTGCCTCTTCCTTAAGGTGCTACAGAAAGACAGAAAATCACTCACCGCTGCGAAGCTGCCCCTAAGAGTGTTGGGCTTATGATTCATTCTCCACTTGTAACTCATGTAGTCTTTAAAATGCTTTCCTCCCGGTAACCACATCTGATGAATCCTCTGAACAAGGCGATCGATATAAGATCTTACGGTGGGCTGATTTGTTGCTTCGATGTTCTTAGTAAATACGCTTGGACTGGAACTTGGCTTGGTCATTGCTCCTCCTTTTTCTCATTGAAAAAGCAGGCTTAATAATGACCCTCAGCAATGCAGAGAATCAATTCATTTTGTTACGTATAGCGACATGCTACCTCGAGCGTCAAATTAGCGGCAACGATCGAGGGTACTAACGATACTCATCATGCCTCTGGAAATTTGGAAATCGCGGTTTGTCAGTGTACACCGAATTCTTAACGGGGAGGGCAGACCCTCGATTACCGGAAGAAACATCGCATCTTTACTGCGGCAGGCGAAATCGCGATTATAAGTCAGTTATACACGAAGCCAAAGCAATGTTAATATGAGTGTTAGGGTTTGTAATTTAACTGTTTTATTATAATTGAGAATAATTTTGCGGTGGATGTCCTGGTTGGGATTTGCGCGATCTGAAAATCATATGGCCTGTTAGGTGCTTTCTAAAGGTTTACGCAAAAATATCGATAACGATAATAGCGTCATGGGTAGTAAGTCACTCACAATATTGATTTCGGAGGGCATAAATGACACACCGTAAAACAACATATATCACCGTGTTTCTCGCTATGTTAACAATATCCATTTTACATACCTTCGCGCTTGCGGATGAAACACTGCCGGTGTGGGAACAAAAATATAAAGACGATCCTTACATTGTGCTGTTATTGGAGGAAACCATTACAATTAATCCGGATTACTCCACAATAACTCATCGGCATACAATCCAGAAAATTCAGAACGAAAGTGCAAAGTCTCTTGGTGAGCTTACTTTTCTGTATGATCAAGACAGGGAGGAAATAACGTCTATAGAGGCCTATACTATCACGCCGGACGGCAAGAAACTACAATATGAAAAAATCCAAGACCTGAGCACCTCCGGTGAGAATAGTATTTACAGCGATGCGCGAAAAAAAGTCATCACCATGCCAGGAGTTGTGGTAGGCAGCATCATCGATTCAGAAGTTACTATAAAGCGACATAAACCCATTATTGAGCATAACTTCTTTGACAACTTCCGCTTTTCTGCGAGTTATCCTATCAAGGAGGCTCGCTATTCAGTAACCGCACCCCAAAATACGCCGCTTAACATTAAAGTGCTCAACGCCACTGTAGATTCCAAGGTGGAGAGTAGCGACGATAAGGTGACTTACACTTGGACCATACACAACAGCGATAAGGTGGAGAGAGAAGAGTACATGCCATCACCAGAGGAAGTTTACAAGTTCATTAGTATCTCCACATTAAAAGACTGGAAGCAGCTATCTGATTGGGCAGAGGTACTGTTTAAAAAGAACATGATCGTCACAGACGAAATGAAGCAAAAGGTGGCATTGCTTACAAAAGGCAAAACAACTCTCGCTGATAAGGTTCAGGCAATCATCGAATATATCAGACAGGACTACCGTTATGTCTCGATGAATATGAACTCTCATAACTATGAACCTCATCGGGCTGATGAAATATTCAAAAATAAGTATGGCGACTGTAAGGACCAAACCTTGTTAGCTATTACCCTGCTCTCTGAAATGGGTGTGAAAGCCTTTCCCACATTCATGTCTTCATACTCAGATCTTCACCGAGAGGATCTTCTGCCAATGCCCTTGTATTTTAATCATGCAATTCTTGCAATAGAGTTTGAAGGTAAACGCTATTATACCGATGTACTTGACAAAGGATATCGCTTCAAAGAGTTGCCTGCAGATTACGAAGGCAAAAGGGTTTTCACACTAAACGATCGGACCGGGTTCTTTACCGTACTGCCGGTGAAAAATAGTGATGATAAAAATACGGTCGAAGTCCGGAAAGTCACGATCAAGGATGACGGCACTGCACTGGTAGAGGACAATGCAACATTGTCAAAGGACATTTCCGTGCTTATTCGCGAAGGGATCAAGAAGTTAAGCCCTGAACAACGGGAGAAAGTACTTGCGGCAATGGAGACTTCAATAGTTTCCGGAGGGAAGGTTCTGGAGAAGGCTTGGAAAAATATCGATACGCCGTACGAGCCAATCGTCTTGTCCATACGGTTTGAGAGTTCAAGCATTGTACAACGCATGGGCGACATGATGGTGTTTGGGTTGCCATCGGCTCAGCGCAAATCACTTTTTTCTGCTCCGAAACGGCTTTACCCCATTGTTTTTCTTTCAGAGGATCAAACTGAGGTACGGGTAACTTATATAATTCCTAATGGCTACGAGGTTTCTGTCATTCCAAAGACAATAGGCCTGAACCCGCCTTTTGCCGCATATCTCCGTGAATATACAAATCAAGGGACTCAGATTATCGGAAAGGAGCTTGTGGAATTCAAGCCTTCCCGTGTACCTGTTGAGGATTACCCTTCGGTGCAGCACTTTCTTGATGACATTGCAGGAAAGACCAACGACAGAATACTGATTAAAAAAAAGGGGTAGGCTTTTAGAATAGTTTATTTGCTGAGGCGATAGAGCTAGATCCTACACACTATCAGACATGCTGTACCCGTGGGTTCGCCCTTATAGAAAAGAATCAAGATGACAAAGGATTAGTGGATATTAATAAAGCTATAGAATCAAATCCACAGTATTATTGCTCCTACTTATTAAAAGCAATTGTTTACGCTAAGAAGTCTGATTCAACAGCATTCTGCAATAGTCTGAGAGCGGCTCCAAGTTATCAGGTACCACCAACATTCCCCACCGATGGGCTCTGGTCATGATTTGCGGTTGAAAGCTTGTATAATGAGCTGTGTTTTCGCGGTAATAATTTTAAGTAGTAGTACCTGCGAATCCGGTTTCAACAATTATTCTTGGAATTAAACAGTCTTGCTCAGATGTCCGAAGTGTTGACTCTCAGGTGAACGTTGCATTTTCCAATATCTTAAAGAGGAACACCTTGCAAGGAAGATTTTGGCTCAAAGAGGTGATCAGGAGTGGGTAGATTTATTTTGTAAGATTTCATGATTGTTTCAGCTATCCTCTGTCCGGCGGCGTAATTTATCACCTTAAAGGGAAACACCGTATTTCCGACCGTTCTGAAGTCAGAGAACTCAGACGACAAAGCCATTGTGCGGCCGTCGGGCGCCACAAAATAGCCAGTGACCTTTACGATGTGAAATGTCTCGACATCAACGCATACGTCCATCGGAGGCCCCTCGGTGTCAGATAGATGTATAATCTCCACTATTGTTCCATTGATGTCTTTTTTCCCCTCCGACGTTATTGAGTAGGCCCCAGATAAGAGACCGTATGGCAGATCAATATGTTTATATTGGTACACTATGGCGAGTAAACTGGGGCCATTGATTTCTGCAAGGGGACCATCATTCGCCCCTCTGTATCCGGTGTTGCCATCCAAGACCCTTGTTTCGGAAGACCGCTGATACTTGATGTCCACTTTAAGTTTCCGGGGTCTCTTAAAGAAAAGTTCATAACTGCCCCGATCCTGACGCATAAGTGCTTCTATATCGCCAATTGCATAAACAGATGTCGTCTCCTTGATGACTTTTTCCCCTCCATAGGCAGCTACTATTTTTGCAACGAGAGTCTGAACGCCGTCAGGTCCGGTGGAGATATCAGCAGCAAACACAATCTGAACAAAGACAGACATAAGAGAGATGGAAAGCAAGATATGGAAGAAAGTCTTCATTTCTCATTATATCCTAACTCAAAATTGTTTTGCTCACCTAGCACTTTGGGGCTTCACCGGTCCCAGATTAATATCGCAACCACTGTACAGAAGGTATCGGATTATTCCAGAGATTGCCACCCTGGGGTGGTTTTAAATGTTCTCAATCATTATCATCACAGGGCGGCCGGATGTAACCTGCATAAGGATAGAGCGTGCTAAGTAAAACTCTCCTCGACCTGTAAACGGTCAAGGTCTTTAGTGGCCAGACTGCTTACTGGTCTTTCTGAGGTAAATGAAAAAGGCCAGTGTACAGAGGAGCGTTGTTACGCCGATGATTGACATAAGCGTATAGAATCGCTCCTGCTGGTCGGATATGCCTGGGAAACAGATACGTATAGGATTGTTGGATTCAGCCTGCACTTTTCCCTTTGCAGCATTGATGAGCGCTGCTGTGACTTCTGATGATGAAAATGAAACTGGTGATAGCGTCCCATAATGGGATTCCTCAAGAGAAATGTATTGTGTGATCCTGCCATCCGGCGCCAGAAATATAAGCACCGCAGGATGTATGAACCCTTGAGACTCCTTTTGTGAGCCGAATCCGACCGTTCCGGTGCTCGACTCCTTCTGGAAACTAAAGCCAACCGCTTTTGTCAGCAGGCCAATACTCTCTTCTCCGCCTGTCAGAAATCTCCAGGCATCAGCCGGGAATACGGTGCCCGTTGCCTTGATGTAATTTATCTTCTTTTCTTTTGCCATATTAGAGGTATCGTCCTTGTCGAAGCTGATAGTCACGACTTCATAATCCCTTCCTGCCTCAAGCTTAACTCCTCCCAGGGCAGAAGCAAGCGCTCCCAGCATCTGGGGACAGACCCCAGTGCATGAATAATATACGAGTGTGAGTATAGTAGGTTTAGTAACCAACTCGCGCAACTTAACCTGTCCTCCGTCTTCATTGATAAAAGTCAGGTCAAGCGGAACACTCTGGCCCGTCTTTTCCGCAATGCCAGCTGTATCGGCTGGCGTCACGGCATTACCGCATGCTCGACTGATCGGCAAAAGAATAATGAAAATAGAGACAAAAAGACTCTTTACCACTAATTGCATTGTCATTCTGCTTACTTCACCTCGACCATCGAATGCGTAAAATTGCGTAGTAACATGCCGGATGTATGACCACGCTCATGAACACACTGCTTAATACTGCCATTGTGATGCACAATTAATTACATTATATGCATCATTTCTCTTTTTCAAAATGCACGTTGTGTGCTGGCGTTTTCAATAATCAAACTAGCGACGGTCTATTGGAGGTGCGCTGCCAAAGATTGTGCCGCAAAAGTTGCTATATTTATATCAATAACCTATTTAACTGGAGGAAAGATGGCGATAAAAGAAAGAGTATCAACTTCAAAGGCAGTAAAGGCGTCTAAGCCGAAGATAGCGTTAAAAAAGGCATTACCGAAGAAACAGAAAGACCTTAAAGCCGGAAACCAATACGAGTGCGGCGTATGCGGCTTAGCTGTAACGGTCGAAAAGGGGGCTAATTACTGCGACATAACTTGTTGTGGCGAGCGGATGAAGCCGTCAAGACAAGGTTCGGCGTAACGTGAGATTGTTTTCTCGAATGAATGGCTCACTGTTTCGATGCAAGAGAGAAAGGGGGCATGATCGTGATTCGGGTGTCCTCGATGCGCTTCAGCGCCGAGATAGAGCACTTACCCTATCAGCTTAAATTAATAGAAGTTAATTATTATATGGTTAAAATGAAGACATCTTAATAAGAATTTAATAGAGATTTCATTGTCAGGCTTTATTATTGATATAAGGCGAGGCATAAATCGGCCTTCTTAATTTCCTTTAACTGTTCTATCACCGAAAAGGCTAACCGTCCGAAAGGATGTAGCGTAAAGACAGTAAGAATTTAGTATAAATTAGGATTGCCTGTTTGCCATTAATGCTGCTACTTCAAAGAAATGGATGCCTCTTCATTCGGACAATGGAATGGGTGTTTTTTGTGAGCCTAGTATCGATAGCTAGTGGAAGCTTAGAGAGGACACTAATGCAACGAACTATCACCTTAACGGTTGTTCTTGTAAATCTTGTTATCGGTGCGATGAATCTTTTCCTTCCGGTACCCGCGATGGCTAGCAGTCAGGGTAATGAAATGAAGAGCTCGATCGATATAGGACGCATCATCAATTTCAGCGAGTCCAGCACTAAATTGTCTAAGGCAGCTCCCCCAGCGGGAACAATAATAGCACAGGCGGCAACCCGAGCTTCGTCATCATCAGTCGTTCAGAGGCGACCTCAAACGACTGGTAGCTTTACCGCATGGAGTCATCTCCGCAAGGCCGGAAAGGCGGTATTCTTGCTGGCGGTATGATAGCGGCTTTCAGAATTCAAGTCTAATAGGTTGAGGTCCTTGCAAATATCGTCCTGTGCTTGTCGATTGATTATGATGAGACCGGCACTGTAGAATGTACAAACTCTTGAACTCCTCGGCTGATTCGATTCCGGGGCAAAAGGTGTCGCTGCGTGCTAATTGGTAAAACATTGATACTTAACGATTGCCCAATTATAGGAGCTATATATTTAATTCATAAAAAATGTAAGCATGTGTTGCGCAGATGCTTTATAACACAACTGGAGTTGCATAGCGCGTTGGTGAGGACTGCTGTAAAAGCAGGCTCTCTATTGTAACTATCTGCTAAGTTTCTTCGTCTTATCTTGTAGAGGGAAGTGATGGATATGGTGAAATGGTTCGGATATTTCAGCGTTTTCGCATTGTTGCTTGCCATGATAATTTCTGTTATTGTCGTTAACGCAAATGCTGCTGGTATTTAACATGCCGGATGTGGCAGATTGAGATGAAAAAAATGATTCTTATTATAGATGACAGTCCGACAGATATAGAGCTTACGGAAATAGCTCTAGAGGCTACTGAGCGAGAAATCAGTGTCTGCTCAGCCTCCGACGGCACTTCCGCGTTGTCGATGCTCAGGATTGGACATGGGTTGCCTGACCTAATATTGCTCGATCTGAAGATGCCTGGCATGGGCGGCATCGAGGTGCTCCGTGAAATACGTGTCGATAATCGTCTTAGAGAGATACCCGTTGTGGTAGTCACGTCTTCAGCACTTGAATCGGACAGGGCCGATGCAATTGCTGCTGGCGCAAACTGTTATATTCAGAAACCATTGGCTTTGACCCAATTCAGTAAGGACTTAGAATCTATTGTGAATCGCTGGATGCCGAGCTAGGTCGCCATGAGGCAGCCAGGAAGATGAGGGGTGTGCCCCTCTGCAGGAGCAGGTTTCAAACCACCTTAAGCTGTCTGTAGCCGATAGACTCTGGTGGTTATAGTTAAGGAAAAAGCACGACATGATCGTGTCGGCTAAGGACCGGAGAGATGAGCGCAAGCGAACCGCTGGTGAGGTGTCGAAAAGCAATAGATGACGTCAAGACTGATGTATCCTAATTTACATCAGGATTAGTGCAGAGGAAATCCTGGTTACTGTCTGAACGGAGTCCGGCATAAAAGCGGCATGAAGCTGATCTGGACTCTTGTGTGGAACGAGGGAACTCTTCATCTTGTGCTAAGAGAAAACCCTATAAGTGTAAAATAAGTGGGAAAGTATCGAGGCAGATGAAGAGGTCAGACCATCCAAATAGTAGTGTTGAAGTTTCTGTAATGGGAATCGAGCGAAGGGGATGGGTCAATACACAGAGAATAACAGTCAACTGGGTAGTCAGGAGAACTATCATTCAATGTGTATGTTTTAGATTGCAAAGTTTCATTCGGCTGATTGATACGAGCCGTATGACGGGAGACTGTCACGTAGTAATCTGTGAGGGGCTGGAGGTATAATTCCTCCAGCCTATTCGACTGCCTGATATCCCTCCGAAAGCTCCTGCATCCATATTGTAGTGATGAGTTATGAGGAGGTCTCTGTCCGTCATGCCGATTATCCTTAAATTACGAATAATCTTGGCAGATCCTGCCGGAAACAAACGCAAGGAGGGAGAGAGTCGCCCTAATTGTTGCATGATAACTTGTCGAGTGTCTATTTAGATCTAGACTTCTCGATGGTCATCTTGGTCGTTACTCTCTTCAAATCTTGACGTTGTTGATGAGTTCGTGGATCTGTTCCATTCGGCCGCGTATCCACTTTGTCATCCACCTAAGTAATCAGATCACCTTCTTTCCTGTTTGTCTTCCTCCCTTTTTTCAGGTTTCCCTTGAGGCTGATGTTGTTGTGGTGGTTTCTGAACATGAGCTTGGTTTTGTCGCTGAACCTCGGGCCTCTGCTGATATTGTTGTTGTCTTTGTTGTCTTAGTGCCTGTCTCTGCTGTTGTGGGCGAGGTTGATAGTTCTGTACTCCCCAAGTTCCTTGCTTTTCCCAATGGCGATCATTGTGCCAGCTCCTCCAGTTCTGCTGAAGTTGTCCGTAAGGAATTCGTTCATAGTTCCACCGGTGTCCGTACCAATTATGGTCTCTGTAGTATCCTCTCCAACCGGGATCTACATCAAAATAAAAACTTGGAACATTATTATAATAACCCCAGCCCCGGTCATAATAATGTGAGCGATACCAGCGACCTTCCCATGGACGCCACCACCAACCATTCCAGAAGAAGAGGTCTACATTAACTTCAGGATCGACATAAACATCGTTTGCATCAGGCATCACTATCACATTTGGTGGTGCGGTAAATACGATTGGTGGTGGCAGAGGAATATTAACGTTAATATCGACCGCTGCCATCAGTGGCATAGGAACGGCAATTACCAACGCCAAAAATATTGCTCCGGAAAGTAATTTTTTCATTTTGTTGCCTCCTAATGCACATTACTTATATTTGTATTATGAGTATACGATTTGTATATCCGACTGACAAGCCATAGCAACATATTCATATAGCAGGACGCGAGGATTTGTGAAGATATTAGTAATCTTCCTTATCGTTCGTTTCAGATGTTAAAAAATATCTCCTCGATCGATATATTAGTCTTTTTCAGTCTTTTATAATCTTCCTTTAGCCGCGCATTGGCTATATTCTTGTGCGCTCTTGAATCTTCATCTTCTCCCCCGGCAGACTCAAGCAGATATACCTTGGATACCGTTCTCTCCTCGTTGCCGTATTTGAAAGTGAAAATGGCAGAAAACAGATACATTTCCAATTCACCTTTCTTCTCTTCATAATCAACAGCGTGACTCTTCTGAATCACAGATTGTTTTCGAAGTTCGACTGAGGCATTCACTATCGCACCTGTTTTCGCCATCTCAATAAAGTCTTCAAGTCTTCCGAAATTTGATTGTCTTAGGATTCTATCCACACAACCTCATACAGTTGAAATGAATTTATGGATAACGAGAGGTGCCCTGTTGCAATGGTGGTAATGCCAATCCAATCCAAAGTACAGTCCATAGTCTAATCATACTCTTGTAAGTGTATTGTTTCAACAGAAAAAGGGAAAACGCACAATCGGGACAATGCGCACTATGCAATAACTACGCAGTTCGTATCTGAAAGATATGCAAGGAAAGTGTATTGGAGATTCCCTGTGATGAGCTTCAGTGCAAGTCTTGGAAAGGATATGACAGGGTAAGCCATTGGAAAGGTGATAATTCGTAATCAGCAGGTCGTCGGTTCAAAGCGTTAAAGGCTATCTCTCTCAAGCTGACCGGGGCGATCTTATCTATGCTTATACACAGAATGCTGTTTAAAAAGGAGGTGGCTGATCTATTGTTGCCTGATAAACGATACTGCGTTCAGCTCATCAGAAATGATGACTTTAAAAGAAACTCTCTGAATCGCGTTGTCAAGTTGTTCTCCTTGTCACGCGACGATCAGCATCACTGATACATGAGATGTTCATAAATAGTACAACCAGAATAAAACACCTTCGGCAGAAATCCAAGACGCTTGTGACATTAATTAGTAAACGTTTGCTAGATTATGGTGTTGTTATCACTTGCAACTCATACGGCGTATCATCCGATTATAACATCGGTGCAATATTTCTTCCAGGACACGGAAATGCATATTTGTGCCGCATTTTGCAGATGGGGACTTTGAGCCCTTCAATCTCAATGCCTTCCCTTGTAAGTAAAAGACCTACTTGCAAATCAGTCAATATCGGACATAAAAAACAGAAGAATTCTTATATGGTACGGTTCTGCTAAAAGATATTCTATAACAAACTTCTCGGTAAAAATGCTGAAGGGAATGATAAAGCCTGTATAGCAAGGCTTAGATGAGCAGCCACTCACCGACAGTAACGCAGTGTGTGTGCCAGGGAGTAATATCAGTGTGCGCCACCTCTCAGCCGGTAATATGTTGCTGACCGCATAACGTATTATCAGGAGGGGAAGCCGTTAAGCGACTCCAACGCTCGACCGGTCTTCCTCTCCTGATAGCCCGATGATGTCCTATGATGTCCTATGATGCAGAACTTGGTAATTGGAACACCAAGCATCCAGTGGGGGCTAATACTATCGTTCTTCATAAAATGAAACAAATTACCATTAGGAGGAATATCGTGGAGAACCGCATTACTGTGTCGATCAGTATGTTTGTCGATCTCAAAATCAAGGAGGGAGCAGATATTAAGAATGTTATCAACAGCTTGGTCTGCCAATGTTTCGATACTACAGGCGAGGCCGAGGTTATTGGCGTAGATATCACGGACAGAAACCTCGTTATTGAAAACAAGGAAGAGACCGACGAAGAATAAACTCGGTCGGTATCTGATAATCAGGATGATGGACATTGCGACAGAAATCGCTGTCGATCATGGCTGATAGCGGCCAGATAGAACAGGTTATCATGAATCTTGCGACAAATGCTATGGATGCCATGCCGAAAGGTGGAATCCTAACAACCGTTACCGATCTATATGAGATTGATGAGGCTGCTTGCGAAACCCAAGGCTGTGAGATGCCTGAGAAGTACGTGATCATTACCGTTTCTGACACAGGGGGGATAAGCAAGGAAACACAAAAGAGGATGTTCGACCCGTTCTGAAGCCAATTTCGCCCCGGGATCTTTTAAAGACAGTTCGAAGCGTATTGGACAGCAGACCGTGATAACAAGATCATAGAAGGGAGGGTTTTTGTGTCACAATCAATCATTTCTAGCTGAACCCAGCATTGTGACGCATAGGTTCCAACTGAATATTGCTGGGAGCAACGAACATCCATTACAAATTCTCGAATCTGTTTGTTATGGAACGTCGCATCCGTTGGTTCTCGATTTCACCCTGAAAATCACCGCTAGCCGCAGTATTGCATAATTGATGATAGCAAATAAAAGCGACATCGTCTCTTAGGAAACCTGATTTCAGTGCCCCATTGAAGTGGCGCAGATTTTTGACAGCCACACACAACACATCTTGAAGCTATTTATGGTCTTCGGAGATACTCTTCTTAATATAGCCAACGAGATTCCTCGGGCTCGTGAAACTCTTGGAAAAACATTGGATTCCGAGCTCCTCAAATATCTTATGCGGAACATCATATCTACCTGAATACATAACAACCGGAATGTTTCGCTCTTGTTCCTCTTTGATTTGCTTGAGGATTGATAATGTATCATTACCGCCAACAATATAATCGCTGACAACACCTACAACATGAAAGCGCTCCATTGAAGGGATTACCTTATCTATGCTCCTTACCTTCAAAACGGCAAAGCCTGCTTTTTCCAGTTCGTGTTCATGAATTGGACGCGATTCATCGTCGCAAAGTAACATTACGGTCGACATCTGTGAAACTAACGAAACTTTTGCATGGTCCGGCTTTGGAAGATAGCTTGAAATTACCTCGCGGCGTGCGTCATTCATGCTTCCAAATTCCGCACCAAAGCCATTTTCTGCCACTCTATGCACGGTAGCGCCAATCATAATTTTTTGGCCGGATAATTTGATTACAACAAAACTGCCCTTCGCCACATTACTGCCGGATTCTGCGAAGAAACCTGTTTCACTAATATCAGTTACGCGGCCACAGCACTTTTTGTAAATCTGTACCGATACCTCAACATCAACCTCAACGGCCACACGCGTGTGTCGCCTTCTTTCATTTTTCATGCATACCTCCCCGCGATAATTCGCTATATTATTCTTCTGGGCTACTTGTTTCCAAAAGAAGAGGAGCATTCATATTCAATTTCTTCGCGGTCCATCCTTCTTATGTCCAAACCAACAGTAACCGATGCAGAGCAAAACAGCCCTTGGGAACATTCTTCTTTGCCGATTTCTCAAGAGCGTGCAGCTAGTGTGGGCGGCGCTCGAAAGGAACCGATTCCGGCGGCGCCGGTTCTTTTTTGGAGTTGATGAAGACGCAAGACCCCGTCGAACACCTGGCGCCGGGGCGAGTTGTCCCAATAGGATGAAGATTATCGCGAGGCCGTGTCTCATCAGTTAGGACTGCCTATTGTCTACTCCTATAAGACCTCCCTTCGAAGGTGATGAACCTTCCGCTCATGCTGAGCCGATCCAGAATCGCCGACGCAGTCACGGTGTCGAACACCTTACCCCAGTTTGATGGCACAAGATTAGTGGTGACGATGGTCGTCCCCACTTCTGCCCTTTTCGAGATTATCTGGAAGATGCAGTCCGCCTGTTCTTTGCTCGGGATCACATAGCCAATCTCATCCAGACACCAAACGGCTGCCCTTGAATGGTATTCGATGAAGCTGTATATGCTCTTGGCTTTCGCCATTTTGGCGGTGAGATCGAAGAGTGTCAGGAAGACCGTCTGCTGGCCTTTGCTCAGGGCATCGTGACATAGTGCTGTCGCAACATGGGTTTTGCCGACGCCGGCAGGACCTATGAGAATGAGGTTGCTTGGTTTCTTAAGCCACTGCGTGTTCATGTATTCCAGGATCTTGTCCCTCGGTATCTTAGGATTATATTTCCAGTCGAAGTCATCGAGGACCTTTGTCCTTTTTATACCGGACATGTTCATGAGATATTGGATTCTTTTTTGTTCCTTGCGCTGATACTCCTCGGTGAGGAACTTCAGCATGAACTCCTTTTGTTCTTTTGACAGAGATTCCTGGTCCGCAAGGAGTCTGAAGTGTCTCCACAGTTCAGATAAGTTCATCATAGTCGCTCAGCTGCCTCCCTTCATATGAGATGTGTAACAGCCCATGGTTCTGAGGATGCACGGGATTGTCATGATTACCGGCAGGCCCTAGAAGCCCCTGGATATATGTCACTCTGTATGTATCGATGCTGATCGCGGTCTTTACCGCCGATATAAGCGTCTCTCTGGCTATGCCTTTGAGCAGTTTGAACAGGTCGTAAGAGATCTCAAGAGGATCCTGTCCTTCCTGTTCGGCCCGCCTGAGGAAGTGTTCGATGTTTTTGTCCATGGACTTCAGGAGCTGGTACATCCTTTGGTATTTGAAGTGGGGAGTGATATTGAGAAGCCTTTCGCGGTGAGAAGGATGTTCTATCTTTTGTTTCCTGTCGAATACTCTGTTGTGTGTCGCTATCTTTTTGCCCTGAACCAGGATTTCTATCTGATGAGGATAAGCAAAGATGTCACAGGGCCTGTTGCTGTACTGCGACGGCACCGAGTAGCGGTTGGTGTCGAACTCCACAAAGCATGTCTTATTGATAGCCGCCGGCTCTTGCCGGTAAGGTAGGTAATGGATCTGAGGAAGATTCCTGAGACGTTCCTGTTTCAATGCCTCCGCGGGCGTTATCCCCAGGGACCGGTGAATCTTGTTGTTTCTCTGTATCCGCCACTGCCCGAGTCTTCTGTTGAGGTCGCCGATATCACTGAAGGTGTTGGCAACGAGGAAGCTTTCGATGTCCCTGATAACCCTCTCAACTCTGCCTTTTTCATTGGGCTTGCCGGGATTGCAGGCACGAATCGAAAAGCCATAATGTCTGGCGAAGTCCACAAACCTTGCATTGTATGTGATCACGGGCTTTCTATTTATGACTACGGATTTGAGATTGTCGTAAGTGTGTCTGCTGACGATTCCTCCGATCTCCTTTAGAGCCTCTATGTGGCCGTCCAGAAAGAACTCCATGGAACTCCTCAGATAGAAGTGGGCGTAGAGGTACCGCGAATAGGACAGGATATAGACAAACCCGTAAACAACGCCGAAAGGCATGGTCCGCTGCATCCAATCAACCTGAGCTTCTTCTCCAGGAAGGAACTCCAGAGCATGATAGGAGGTGTTCTTTCGCTTATTCCTGAACTGAAGAGTACATTCCTTTACCGCTGTATACCCTCCCTCATAGCCATAGCTCTTCAGTCGTTCCAATACCTGAACGGCTTTGAGGAGCGGATATTCCTTGTACCACTGCTCTATCAGTCGTTCATAAGGAGTAGTTACGGTCTCTGAAGACTTTCTTTGCAGATCATCCTGTCGGACGAGACGGGTAACCTTCTTCCTGGATATGCCAAGTTGCCTGCCTACCTGGGTCAGACTCAATCCTTCAATTTGGTAGAGATGCCGTACCCGGCTCTGAAGTGATTCTTCCATTTCGGCCGCTGTCTCCTTGCTTGTCGTGATTCCCAAGTTTACATCGGCACTTTGCCGTAGTCCATCGTGTCTTGTATCACGGTCCATAGGCGGTAAACGTAGTACTATCAACCCTTCGCAGCCGTATCTCGTCTTGTATCACACCTGTTATCGTGTCCGGTATCAGCAGAACCAGTTGCTGGTATGACTTTGAAGGGGGTATCGCGTCTTGTATCATGGACTGAGACCGGAGGGCAGCACTCTGTTGGCGCTTCTGCTGTCGCCATTCCTTCACATACCAGTAGCGGCCTTTATAATATCCAGGATTCTTTACGTTCCAAGCCTGCTGGGCACTTTGCTTGCGTTTCTTCTTGCACTGATCCCGGCTACATGCTTTTTGCCGATCGCCCAGCCGTCGATCAGGAGTAAAATGTCGCCCGCAATAGATACATCGCTTCGCCAATGACCCACCTCCGCTCTTACGTCAGAGGTAATCATTGCATTAGGAAGGAATAAAAAGGTAGGTCTTATCTTTGTTGCAGCACTTACAAGCTAACAGCTAAAGACCGGCTCCCAAGGCGACGCTTTCGGTTCCACCGGAATCGGTTTTTTTTCCCCGCCGCCCACAGCTAGCGAGACTTTCCTTCCGTGCTTAAACTGCAGATCAGAAGGAAATGGAGGCGACGAGTGGAGTTAACCCACTATCTGAAGCATTGCCCATCTTTCCCTTATCACGTGGGTACGTTGCCTACTGAAAAGTTTATCAGTCACTTCCTTCAATAACTATCACCAACCGCGGGTATTTTAGGGGCATGGCTTAAGACTCGCTCGATGCAGAACGTCTGAAACAGATTCCGCTTCCTAAAAATATCGGTGAGTAGAAACAAACAACCGAGAGATTTGTCTGCGGTGTTTATTGTCGCAGACTTTTGAGTTGACCCCTGATTATTTCCGAAAATTAACAAATCTGCGTGTCGATGGGAGTAGCTCAGACAAACATTCGATTAAATAAATGGTTAAACGGATATGGCTCAGAGTGAGGTGGAAAAAGAGGTCAAAATATGACCTGTCGAGCTAGATGCTCGGATGTTGAAATCTTTTCAGGAAACTTCTAATATTTATCGGGGCGGAAACTGGACAACGCTTGAACCATTGGGCACTGCTAACACTGAAAGTCATGATTTTAACAGCAGTAGGAATATCATGATTACCCAAAAAACTATTATTGACACATCGCCGATTGTCTCTATATAAAACGCTTCGATCTGACTCGCTGAGATATGCGGACTTCACCCTGAGAAGTCTACAAAACTACTGACCGCGAAGAGCTCTCATTACAGGTCCAGAACCATAGATACCTCCGGGGATGCCTTGCAGATATTTTTCAAATTAATATATACTTCTTCGTAAACGGAGAGCAGGATATGAACATTTTAGTTATAGATGACGTGTCTGCTATGAGAGCATTTATCAGGGCTGGCATCAAGGTCTCCTTTCGGGAGAATGTACAAATTGAAGAAGCCGATAGCGGCGAATCTGCAATGAAAGAATTACAGAACCGTCGATACGATTTGATTCTTTGTGACTGGAACATGCCTGGTATCAAAGGGACTGAATTGCTGCAGTGGGTAAGGGAACAGAATGACCTAAAGGCTATTCCGTTTATCATGTTAACAGCACACAACGAAAAAGATATAGTAATGGAGGCAATGAAGTTAGGCGTGAACGATTACATTACTAAACCAATAACTATCGAGATTTTAACCAAAAAATTGAGGCCATTTATAAAAGAATAAGAGACAACGCAGAAGATAATAGTAAAATTGATGATGACATATCATGTAATTGCCTAACAGAGTCTGTAAGTAACTATTCTTATGATTTCCTTTGCCCCGCAGGTATGCAAAAGTTTTTCCACTGATCTGATACAGATATGAAAGCCGAAGAGACCAAAGAACAATTATTTGCCAAACAACAGAGGCAGTTGGAAAGAATGAGTATCTGCAATCCCTTTTCAATAAGGTTGAAGCGGTAAAACAACAGTGGGAAAATACCGTAGACTGCATTGATGACATGATTTTGTCCGCTGACTCAAATGGCAGAGTGCTGAGGTGCAATAAGGCTATCACAACATTTACAGGCCATCATGCTATTAAAGCGTTCACCGATTTGATATATAGGGTCAGACACGTATTGAGATACGTGCATATCAGTGCGAAGTGTATGTTCAATTGGCAGACTTGAGTGTGCCGTGCAATTTCTAAGAGATCTCTGTGTTTTCACGGAATATGGATTGCATTTGGTGGTGCCGACCTGCGAGAAGATCATCTATTAGTTACTGGCGTTTGGCCTGTATAGCGAGTTATCGCGTAATGCTTCAGCTATCTTATCATCCTATGAATGGGAAAACCCCGAGCACCGTAAGCTATGTGTGAAATATTTTATGGAAATAAACACCTTTGGCAAAATATCCGCGGTGAGGAGGTGAAGCAGTATCCTAAGAGCTCGGCTCTCGTTGCTCCTCAGTGAGACATTGATGATGATATCATCCTGAGGCCATTAGACAATATTTTTGTGGTATACTTTTGACATCACTTACATCTATAGGAGAACAGATATGAACAAAGCAGAACTCGTAGAGAAGCTTTCAAAGGACGCAGGCATTTCCAAGACTCAGGCGGAGGCAGCTCTTAAGTCTTTTGGCGAGGCAGTCTCCAAAACGGCCAAGAAGGATGGCAAGCTTACCCTGGTTGGCTTTGGGACTTTTTCGTTAGCAAAGAGAAAAGCTAGAAAAGGCAGAAATCCAAAGACCGGACAGGAGATTAAGATCAAGGCCAGCAAGACTGTCAAATTCACGGCCGGCAAGAATCTCAAAGCGTCCCTATAAAATTCCAAGAAGAAAACCGATGAAACAAGGTACTGTAAAGTGGTTTAATGATAGCAAGGGGTTTGGTTTTATAGTGGGGGAAGACGGAATCGATTATTTTGTCCATCATACATCCATCCAAGGCAATGGTTTTAAGAGCCTTGTAGAAGGGGACAAAGTAACATTCGATACCGAAAAAGGGCCAAAAGGGCCCAAAGCGATCAACGTTGTTAAAGTGTAATTGACCGTGGAAGTCTCCCTCTCAGTTGAGGGAGACTTTTTTCCTCTGGATACATATTGAATCGAAATACGAAAATGGCGGCAGCAAAGGCGGAAAAGAACCAGCAGATATGTTTAATACGCGAGAGTATTTCTAAGCCCGCCAATTATGGGCTATCCCCAAGATACGTTGCTCATGAAACATCCTGGAATTTATTTTTTAAGTGTCTTGGGCTCGTGACTCACCGTTGAGAGTTTTAGGCCACTTTAAGACGACTTGCGTCATTTCAAGTACATATGCACACTCACATTGCGCCGGGCATGGGTGCAAATCATTTTCGTGCAAACAATAGCTCTGGCACTTTTCAGTGCCATTCAGCCTTTCCTTAAATATTGGTCCATTGTAGAGATCACGAAAGTCGCCTGCCCGAACAGAGAACGTGGTTCCGCAGCTGTGGGTGAATAGAAAGAGCCCTGCCACAAGCTCATCAAAGGCCACCTGGTAGCCGACCATGCGAAGCTGCGAATCACTGAGGAAAGACACCCTTTCGGGCCAGACAAAGCCGCACTTGGAGCAAGTCTTGAATGATGTTGACTGAGTCTTCTTCATTTCTCCCATTTATTCTATTATATGACAGGGGCGTGGTTTTCTCAAATGACAGGCTGGCTCTGGAGATACGATGCACTTCACCCTCTACATCTCTTTGTTAGCCTTATTGTATTATCAGGTTCTCAATCGTCACCGTTCCGTCGCTGATGGTCAGGCTGCCCTTGATGGTCGATCGTCCAGGCGGGGCTGATGGGAAACCACATTCATATCCGCCCTGCAGCATAACATCAATATTTAGATTCAGCAGCAGGGTTTCGGTTAATCCCAAAGCCTGAATCATAATAGTCTGCCCTGAGAAAGCCACGTTATAAACGCTTTGGATCAAATCGGAAGTAATGTTTGTACCTTCAATCTGCACAGCCGTTGAGGAACATGTGCTAAGCTGAAGTTGAAGCACAAAGATGTCAGGGGTGATGCTGTCGTTAAAAGGATTGAGAGGTGTCTGGCCCATGGGCCCATCCCATGCACCATAGCTATATCCTGTAATATCCACGTTGCCGCTGCCATCCACGGCTATGCCATTGCCCATATCGCCATTGAAGGAAGAAGCAACGCCCGAGCCGTAGAAAGTGTTCCACTGATACGTGCCACTACTGTTAAGTTTCAGCACAAAGATCTGTTCGAAGGCATCAATGTTAAAAGGATTGAGAGGTGCCTGGCCCATCGGCCCATCCCATGAATCATAGCTTGCTCCTGTGACATATACGTTGCCGCTGCCGTCCACGGCTATGCCATTGCCCATATCGCCAAATGAGTAAGAAGTATTGCCAGAGCCGTAGAAAGTGTTCCACTGATATGCGCCGCCACTATTAAGTTTCAGCACAAAGATGTCACCCCATCCTCTAAAAGGATTGAGAGGTGTCTGGCCTGTGGGCCCATCCCATAGCCCATAACTTTGTCCAGTTACATACACGTTATCGCTGCCATCCACGGCTATGCCACTGCCGGTATCGCTATCACCGTCGCCAGAGCCGTAGAAAGTGTGCCACTGATAGGCCCCCGCGCTGTTGAGTTTAAGCGCAAAGATTTGTTCGAAGGCATCAAAGTTAAAAGGGTTAAGCGGGCAAGGTGAGATCCCTGGTGTAACGCATGTTCCAGGCCAGGGGGAGTACATGCTTCCTCCAGTTACATACACGTTGCCAATGCCGTCCACTGCTATAGCACTGCTCATATCATAGTCGCCCGAGCCATAGAAAGTGTGCCATTGATATGCTCCACTACTGTTGAGTTTAAGCACAAAGAACTCTCCATAACCATAAAAAGGGTTGAGCGGTGCCTGACCCGTCGGCCCATCCCAGCCTACTGTTGTTAGGGTGGATCCAGTTACATACACGTTTCCGCTGCCGTCCAAGGCTATGCCACTACTATAATCGTCGCCTGATACGCCGTAGAAAGTGTGCCACTGATATGCACCGCCACTGTTGAGTTTCAGCACAAAGATATCTCCTGGGGAGCCGCTTAAAGGATTGAGGGGACAAGGTGAGACCCCTGGTTTTGAGCAAGTTCCTGGAACGTTCCAAGTTCCATAACTGTCCCCAGTTGCATATATGTTGCCGCTGTTGTCCACAGCTATGGCATTGCCTGTATTGCCAGAGCCTGAGCCGTAGAAGGTATGCCACTGATATGCACCACTGTTGCTGAGTTTAAGCACAAAGATGTCCGAATTGCCGGAGCCGGAGTTATCAAAAGGATTGAGAGGTGTCTGGCCCATCGGCCCGTCCCAGGACACTAAGCTGGACCCCGTAATATAAACATTGCCGCTATTATCGATGGCTATGCCACTACCCATATTGCCATACATGTAATCGGTATTACCCGAAACGTAGAAAGTGTTCCATGAATATATAGGATCTATTATAAGTGGCCTGCCGCAGTCATATTTACCAACACTGAACCCAACTTCACCCCTCGAGACTTTGAATGCCACTGTAACCGGTATGCGTTTGCCGTCTATTTCCTGCCAGGCAATCGGCGCAGATTCGGTCATTCTCCCGTTCTCAAACCTGAATTTAAGGGACTTATCGCTCTGCTGCGCGACAGGAACGTTGTATTTAAGCCTTATCTTTGAAACGTCAGCGCCCGGAGCTACTTGATATGTACTTTCGATTATGCCGTTTTTTGTCGATTCATATGTCAGGTTGATTCCGTCCCATAAGTTTTGATAAATGACTTTTCCTAGCGATGGAGATTTTGCTGCTGAACGTGTAGCAGACGAAGCCCCATCGACTTGCGGAATTACAACATTAGTACCGATATACTCGACGATTAACGCATGATCAAGTGAAGCAATATAAGTTTTTGTAGTAGCAAACCCAAGGATATGATCATTGGCCGTAAACTGCAACAGGTTGTTGTCAAGGTCGCTCTTGTCTGTTCCAAGGATTGTTCGATTCTGCAGGGCGCAAGCATCATTGAAACTTAATAATGATGATGCCGAGATTATTACGATACTAATGGAAAAGACTTTTGAAATCCACATCAATCTGTGTTGCATCTTACCACCCATTCCCACCGAATCAATGCAGCAGCCTGTAAGTAGTCGATTAGCTATGTTAGAAAACAAATACAGACTGCAACACTAGAGTCGGCTTTCCCCTATCCCCGTCCTTTGATAAAACAACTCTAGGTTCTGCGCCCACACTGAGAAAGCATCGTGTCACGTACTATTACCTATAAATTATTTACTATTATTATTGTTGTCAACACGCACATCATTCTTTTATATTTTTTTACAGTCTATCGCAAAGATTCATTATCAATGACACTAGCAATTACAACTTGAACCAAAAGAATTAGACTGGCATCTGCTACGTTAGCAATTATAGGTATGCGAGAATCGTATTTTATCAGTTCAATCGCGGCGCGTTATGAAGGAAGCACTTGACAGCTCAGCAACGACAGTTTTTTTTATGGCAAGCAACAGATTCCCGGTGATGGCAAAATCGATGAGTAAGACACGTTAGTGGCATCAAGTCCATACGAAGCGTCAGATTTTCTGCGACTAATGCTAGGAATAACCGCGTGGCCGAAGCTGCTATTGACAGTAAGGTCGAATTAAGGTGTTAGCATTGAGTTAAAACACCATTGCATGTCGAATAAATACATTGAAATTTCCTTGACGAGTACCATTTCGGCTACGAATTTTCCGTCTTGCTTAGTGCGCTCTTTTTTCCAGACTATTGTTATCGATGATGGTCTCCGAAAGACAGCAACAAATACTCTTTTCGGGAATTAGCTCAATTCCGATTGATAGCACTTACAAATCTTGTCGACGTAGTCTTTGGTGAAGATACCTTCATTCTGGCTGTGAAATCCAGCGTATGTTTATTATGATTGATCTCTGAGGAACTTTCCATGATTTTGTCAATGGTTGGATTAGCCACCGATAATATTTCTTCATCTGATTTTATCGTTTAAATCCAGGATACTATACTGCTTTAACCTCTACGCGTATTATTGACCCGCAACCACGCTATTCAAACCCGAACTTGATGTAAAGGAGTTAGTCGACTTTTCTTGTCTTTGCGAATCTTGATCACTCGCCAATCACCTGCCCAAGCGGAACCCAGTCTTTGCCATTGAATTTGATCAAAAACAACTGCTTGATAGGTTGATAGTCGGTCGGACTCGTCGTTATTCTGATTCCGGGGCGGAGCATCCCGAGTACCAGATTGAGGCTCGAAGCTTGCTTCATCACGTTTGCGCGGGTCAGATTGTCACCACATTGATTTAGAACTTCAACAAGAGCCTGCGCGCGTTCGTATCCAGCCACATTGTTTTGATCTCGAAGACTTGCCTGCGGATTGTATTTGTTCATCCAGTCGAGAAATTCACGCACGGCGGGGTCACGTCGCTCTTGCGCATGCGACCAGCCCTTAGAACGGGCATTCGAGATGATTCCAGCGGCCTTTTCGAGACCAGCCGGGTCCAAGAAGGCAGCAATCGAGAGGGAGGCGTTGGGAATGAACTGCTGTGGATGCCAGCCGATTTCATAGGCCCCGCGAATCGCCCGGATTGCAAATTTACCCCATGCCAGGTTGAAGAACACATTTGCTCCAGAACTCTTGAGCGCCGAGAGTTGCGAAGTGAGCGATGAATCAGTAGACTCGTAGGAAACCTCCTTTATAATCATAGTTGACGCCATCTTACCCAGGCCATCGTGAATGCCTGCAAGATACTCTTTGCCTGCATCGCTGTTCGCATAAAGTACAGCTATTTTAGCATTGGGCTTGCTTTGCAGGACATAATTCGCGTAGGCTAATCCCTCCGTTCGGTATGTAGCAAAAAAACCCATTGTCCAAGGGAAATGCATCGGATCGTCGAATGCCGACGAACTGGTCTGTAGAAAAAGTTGCGGCACTTTTTTTTCGTTCATGTACGTGCGTATTGCTAAGTTGCTTTCGGTTCCGAAAGAGCTGAAGATCAGGAGTACCCCATCCTGTTCGATCAACTTGTGCGCTAGTTCAATAGATTTATGAACATTAGAGCCATCGTCAACGGTTACGAAGGTTATCTTGCGACCATTTATTCCGCCACGATCATTGATCATCTGGAAGTATGCAGCCTCTGCGCGCCCTTCAACTCCGTATTCTGAGTACAGACCCGAGTAAGGGCTTATATTGCCGATTTTGATTTCGGTGTCCGTGGCTCCGGTGTCGTATTGCTTCTGCGCTACTGCAGGTGTGACTAGCAACACGACTGCTAACATTGTTGTTGCGAAATTGCTAATTATGAAAGAGTTCATGCTAACTGCCTCCATTCGGTATACCTATGGCACGCTCAGCCTACCGCCAAGCAACTGTTGCTACGTTGTTCTAGAATGTATCGAAATTTGAAGAACAAGTCAAGCAATATACTAAATAGTAAATTTAATTGAATGCCCAATAAATTCATAAATAAAGATGCTATCTGTTCTGCGCGCGAGTTAGGCGACAATAGATAAGGGTAATAAACTGCCGGAAAGTATGTCGACCAACTGATTAGTATCAATGACTCATACCGTAGGCGAGGACTATTAGGATTTTAACAAGCGCGACTTACTCTTAAATATTGACTTCGGCGATAAAAAAAATCGAAGACACGTACAGTGTCCTGATGAACCCGAGCTTTGTACCGATTATCAACTAGCAGACCTGATGAGCCCGGTGGTATCGGACTGTGAACATGCCTGTCTTCCCGCGCCGCTGGAGGCGAGCAAAAAATCCTCATATCCATGAAAGTTGTTCCGGCTCGGTGCCTTATGCATTCTCATCGGCATCATATCTGATCTGTTAAAAAAAGTACTTTGCGGTGTACTCTACGCATTTGTCTGGATTGTCGTCAAGATTCAACCTAGAGGGTTAAGACCCTCTTATAAACCCAGAATTGTCATTAGAGATGAGAAGTGAATGAAACGGGCAGATCAAAATCTTTTGATTTGCCCCAGAGCCCCTCAAACCATTGCCGTCGTCGCATCGCCAGACAAAGCTTAAGAATACGTCTATTCCCATCTTTGACTAAGTAGCCGCCGGCAGCAAATATCTTGTATCGCATTGTCTTTAAAGTTGGTTGGACCTTACTGCACAAGACCACTTGGCGAAACAGACTCATCAGGTTATAGGCAAGCATTACGCAGTTCATTGCTGTTTCAGTGGCGCTGAAACTTTGCATATTGAAGCTGTCAGCACCAAAGTCATACTTCAGTTCCTTGATCCGGGTTTCAGCATCCGCTCGCAGCCGGTAGATTTTCCATACAAGATGAGCGGGAAGCTCCAGGCTAGTAACAAAACAGCCATATCGATAGTCCCTGATCTCCACTTCCTCTGCAAACAATCTCAACACTTTGCCAGTTGCCTTCGGCCTTCTGGAAATCCGCTGTCGCACCATGACCATTCTGCGCTCTTTACCCCAGCCATTGGCCCCGTAAAGAACTGAAGCCACTTCTATGCCCTCTTCAACCTCAAACCACTGCCGATGCGCCGCAAGCATGCGTTGCACAGGCGCATGTAGTCGTGTCGCAATAATATAGGGGATTGTATGCTGAGGTTCCTCAAGATACTCCAGTATTGTCTTCTGGCAAAATCCACTATCTGCACGCAACAGACCAACCTTCTTGCCGGCAAGGTGCTCCAGAGTGTCTTGCAAAAATCCCTCAAAGTTATTTGCCGTGTGGGCATCACCAGATCTCAGCCAGCAGTTGGCCACCATTCGACAATCTGCAACAAATGCTAGAAGTGGATGATGGGAGTTTCTTCCAGGCTTCCGCGGATTGTACCCGCGACGAGTCCCTTCCTGTTGCCCGTACCGACTCATAACCGTTGAGTCCAAATCCAAGGTGAAGTTATCAAAATGCAGGTGCTCAAAAAACCACCGATAGAGCTCCTGAAACACTCTCTGGTTCGTTGCTTGCCCAAACTTCCTGAAATATCTTTGAACTGACTTATGCCCGGCCATACGTCTGTAATCAAATATCTTCCGTATTGCTTCATCATGCCGAGTGACTTCCAAATGCTCAAATCGGTTGGCTCCGCACCACACGCTTATTAGAAACTGTTCTATTAGTTGTTCAGGTGCATACCCCCGATTGGAACCTTGCATCGGCAGCGCAGCCCGCTTTAATGCTCCCCGAAAGTCCATTTTCCCAAGCATCCGGTTCATTAGCGCCATGCCGCCCCATGGGGTTATTTCTTTGTCGCTAAAGCTCAGCTCAAGCTCTCGTGCCATGTATCGGTTCCTTACGCCATTTTCGCTTCCGATTGTGCCAAAGGCATTGAAATATCTTATCGCTTTTTCAGTAACTTATCCAGACCATTTCCTAATGGCGGCCATTAGAAATCCTTGGCTAATGACAATTCTGGGATAAATCTTAGAAGGATAATTATTTTTTGCCGTCGCGCACGGGATTAAGGAGCGATACTTCAGATAACTCGACTCTGATGTGAAGATCTAACGTCAACTTTCAACGGTGGCCGACGCCGTATGCCAATATAGGTCCTAATTTTACGATTCTACAAATATAGCTCGTCAGTGACGGCACTTCCATACTACTGCAGTATCAGGTCTTCGATGGTCAATGAGCCGTTGCTAATAGTCAATGTACCATATATTGTCGTGAATCCGGGATTAATCGAGAAGTCACATCCATATCCGCCTACTAATGTAACGTCAATCGATTGATTCCAAATTAACGAGTCCTCTGTTAGAGTCATTGCCTGTATCTGAACCACATCACCCGCTGACAATGATTGACAAGCAAAGGCGCTCTGAATGGTCGGAAAATACGAGCTTCCGATTTTGACTGGCAGGGTGGCGCTAAAGGTAGCAGTCTCCGATTCATTGTCTGACATTACAACTATACAGGGGTTCGCGTTTCCAGAGCATGCTCCGCTCCAGCTTGTAAAAATTGAACAGTTATCAGTAGCAGAAGCAGTTAGAGTCACTGATGCGTCGGAGTCGTATGTCCCGGTGCCGGTATTGCCGCTCCATGTAATCGTCCCGGAAGTTGGCATTACTGTACCGCTACCAGTGCCGGTTGTGGTGACTGTCAGTGTATACTGAACCGCCAATGTTGTAAAGGTTAAGTCGGTACCATAAGAAGTGCCCACCGAGTTTGTGGCATAGGCCCGTACATGGTAGAGCTGGCCCGGCGTCAGGCCTGTTAGGGAGCTGACATATGCGCCGGTGACAGTACCGTCACTGGTGCAGGTGCCTCCAATAGCGGGATTGAGTGTCAGGCCGAAGCAGACTCCCTCAGCGGTGAGTGTGGTTCCTCCGTTAGAAGTTACGTTGCCACCACCCGTTGCCGTCGTGGAGGTGATGCCGGTGATCGTAGTGGTAGTGACCGTTGGCAAAGCTAATGTTGTAAACGTTGTGTCGGTACCATAAGAAGTGCCCACCGAGTTTGTGGCATAGGCCCGCACATGGTAGAGCTGGCCCGGCGTCAGGCCTGTTAGGGAGCTTACGTATGCGCCTGAGACAGTACCGTCACTGGTGCAGGTACTACCCAGCGCAGGATTGAGTGTCAGGCCGTAGCAGACTCCTTCAGCGGTGAGCGTAGTTCCTCCATTAGAAGTTACCGTGCCGCCACCCGTCGCGGTCGTGGAGGTAATGCTGCTGATCACTGTGGTGGTGACTGTTGGCGCCGCCAATGTTGTAAACGTTGTGTCGGTACCATAAGAAGTGCCCACCGAGTTTGTGGCATAGGCGCGTACATGGTAGAGCTGGCCCGGCGTCAGGCCTGTTAGGGAGCTGACATATGCGCCTGAGACAGTACCGTCACTGGTGCAGGTACCACCCAGCGCAGGATTGAGTGTCAGGCCGAAGCAGACTCCTTCAGCAGTGAGTGTGGTGCCTCCGTTTGAGGTTGCGTTGCCGCCACCCGTCGCGGTCGTGGAGGTAATGCTGCTGATCACTGTGGTGGTGACTGTTGGCGCCGCCAATGTTGTAAACGTTGTGTCGGTACCATAAGAAGTGCCCACCGAGTTTGTGGCATAGGCCCGTACATGGTAGAGCTGGCCCGGCGTCAGGCCTGTTAGGGAGCTGACATATGCGCCTGAGACAGTACCGTCACTGGTGCAGGTACCACCCAGCGCAGGATTGAGTGTCAGGCCGAAGCAGACTCCTTCAGCAGTGAGTGTGGTGCCTCCGTTTGAGGTTACCGTGCCGCCTCCCGCTGCCGTCGTGGAGGTGATGCCGGTGATCGTAGTGGTAGTGACCGTTGGCAAAGCTAATGTTGTAAACGTTGTGTCGGTACCATAAGAAGTGCCCACCGAGTTTGTGGCATAGGCCCGTACATGGTAGAGCTGGCCCGGCGTCAGGCCTGTTAGGGAGCTGACGTATGCGCCGGCTACAGTACCGTCACTGGTGCAGGTACCTCCCAGAGCAGGGTTGAGTGTTAAACCGAAGCAGACTCCTTCAGCAGTGAGTGTGGTTCCTCCGTTTGAGGTTACCGTGCCGCCTCCCGCTGCCGTCGTGGAGGTGATGCCGGTGATCGTAGTGGTAGTGACCGTTGGCAAAGCTAATGTTGTAAACGTTGTGTCGGTACCATAAGAAGTGCCCACCGAGTTTGTGGCATAGGCCCGTACATGGTAGAGCTGGCCCGGTGTCAGGCCTGTTAGGGAGCTTACATATGCGCCTGAGACAGTACCGTCACTGGTGCAGGTACCACCCAGCGCAGGGTTGAGTGTCAGGCCGTAGCAGACTCCTTCAGCGGTGAGTGTAGTTCCTCCAGTAGAAGTTACGGTGCCGCCACCCGTCGCGGTCGTGGAGGCAATGTTCGTAATCGTTGTGGTGGAGACTGTTGGCGCCGCCAATGTTGTAAATGTTAGGTCGGTACCATAAGAAGTGCCCACCGAGTTTGTGGCATAGGCCCGTACATGGTAGAGCTGGCCCGGTGTCAGGCCTGTTAGGGAGCTTACATATGCGCCTGAGACAGTACCGTCACTGGTGCAGGTACCACCCAGCGCAGGATTGAGTGTCAGGCCGTAGCAGACTCCCTCAGCAGTGAGTGTAGTTCCTCCGTTAGAAGTTACGTTGCCGCCACCCGTCGCCGTCGTGGAGGTAATGCCGGTGATCGTGGTGGTAGTGACTGTTGGCGCCGCCAATGTTGTAAATGTTGTGTCGGTACCATAAGAAGTACCTACCGAGTTTGTGGCATAGGCCCGCACATGATAGAGCTGGCCCGGTGTCAGGCCTGTTAGGGAGCTTACATATGCGCCTGAGACAGTACCGTCACTGGTGCAGGTACCACCCAGCGCAGGGTTGAGTGTCAGGCCGTAGCAGACTCCTTCAGCGGTGAGTGTAGTTCCTCCAGTAGAAGTTACGGTGCCGCCACCCGTCGCGGTCGTGGAGGCAATGTTCGTAATCGTTGTGGTGGAGACTGTTGGCGCCGCCAATGTTGTAAATGTTAGGTCGGTACCATAAGAAGTGCCCACCGAGTTTGTGGCATAGGCCCGTACATGGTAGAGCTGGCCCGGTGTCAGGCCTGTTAGGGAGCTTACATATGCGCCTGAGACAGTACCGTCACTGGTGCAGGTACCACCCAGCGCAGGATTGAGTGTCAGGCCGTAGCAGACTCCCTCAGCAGTGAGTGTAGTTCCTCCGTTAGAAGTTACGTTGCCGCCACCCGTCGCCGTCGTGGAGGTAATGCCGGTGATCGTGGTGGTAGTGACTGTTGGCGCCGCCAATGTTGTAAATGTTGTGTCGGTACCATAAGAAGTACCTACCGAGTTTGTGGCATAGGCCCGCACATGATAGAGCTGGCCCGGTGTCAGGCCCGTTAGGGAGCTTACATATGCGCCTGAGACAGTACCGTCACTGGTGCAGGTGCCACCCAGCGCAGGATTGGCTGTTAGACCGTAGCAGACTCCCTCAGCAGTGAGTGTGGTGCCTCCGTTAGAAGTTACGTTGCCGCCACCCGTCGCCGTCGTGGAGGTAATGCCGGTGATCGTAGTGGTAGTGACTGTTGGCGCCGCTAATGTTGTAAACGTTGTGTCGGTACCATAGGCTGTACCTACCGAGTTTGTGGCATAGGCCCGTACATGATAGAGCTGGCCCGATGTCAGGCCCGTTAGGGAGCTTACATATGCGCCTGAGACAGTACCATCACTGGTGCAGGTGCCACCCAGCGCAGGATTGAGTGTCAGGCCGTAGCAGACTCCCTCAGCGGTGAGCGTAGTTCCTCCATTAGAAGTTACCGTGCCGCCACCCGTCGCCGTCGTGGAGGTGATGCTGCTGATCACTGTGGTAGTGACCGTTGGCAAAGCTAATGTTGTAAACGTTGTGTCGGTACCATAGGCTGTACCTACCGAGTTTGTGGCATAGGCCCGTACATGATAGAGCTGGCCCGGCGTCATGCCCGTTAGGGAGCTGACATATGCGCCGGCAACAGTACCGTCGCTGGTGCAGGTGCCTCCCAGGGCGGGATTGAGTGTCAGACCATAGCAGACTCCCTCAGCGGTGAGCGTAGTTCCTCCGTTAGAAGTTACCGTGCCGCCACCCGTCGCTGTCGTGGAGGTAATGTTCGTGATCGTAGTGGTGGTGACCGTTGGCAAAGCTAATGTTGTAAACGTTGTGTCGGTACCATAGGCGGTGCCCACCGAGTTTGTGGCATAGGCCCGTACATGATAGAGCTGGCCCGGCGTCAGGCCCGTTAGGGAGCTTACATATGCGCCTGAGACAGTACCGTCACTGGTGCAGGTGCCTCCCAGAGCAGGATTGAGCGTCAGACCATAGCAGACTCCCTCGGCAGTGAGTGTGGCGCCTCCGGTAGAAGTTACGTTGCCGCCACCCGTTGCCGTCGTGGAGGTAATGCCGGTGATCGTAGTGGTGGTGACTGTCGGCGCTGCTAATGTCGTAAAGGTTAGGTCGGTACCATAAGAAGTGCCCACCGAGTTTGTGGCATAGGCCCGCACATGATAGAGCTGGCCCGGCGCCAGGCCCGTTAGGGAGCTTACATATGCCCCTGAGACAGTACCGTCACTGGTGCAGGTGCCACCCAGGGCAGGATTGAGTGTCAGACCGTAGCAGACTCCTTCAGCGGTGAGAGTAGTTCCTCCATTAGAAGTTACCGTGCCGCCACCTGTCGCGGTCGTGGAGGTAATGCCGGTGATCGTAGTGGTAGTGACCGTTGGCGCCGCCAATGTTGTAAAGGTTAGGTCGGTACCATAGGAGGTGCCCACCGAGTTTGTGGCATAGGCCCGCACATGATAGAGCTGGCCCGGCGCCAGGCCCGTTAGGGAGCTTACATATGCCCCTGAGACAGTACCGTCACTGGTGCAGGTGCCACCCAGGGCAGGATTGGCTGTCAGACCGTAGCAGACTCCTTCAGCGGTGAGAGTAGTTCCTCCATTAGAAGTTACCGTGCCGCCACCTGTCGCGGTCGTGGAGGTAATGACGGTGATCGTAGTGGTGGTGACTGTCGGCAAAGCTAATGTTGTAAAGGTTGTGTCGGTACCATAAGAAGTGCCCACCGAGTTTGTGGCATAGGCCCGCACATGATAGAGCTGGCCCGGCGCCAGGCCCGTTAGGGAGCTTACATATGCGCCTGAGACAGTACCGTCACTGGTGCAGGTGCCTCCCAGGGCGGGATTGGCTGTCAGACCATAGCAGACTCCTTCAGCGGTGAGCGTAGTTCCTCCATTAGAAGTTACCGTGCCGCCACCTGTCGCGGTCGTGGAGGTAATGACGGTGATCGTAGTGGTGGTGACTGTCGGCAAAGCTAATGTTGTAAAGGTTAGGTCGGTACCATAAGAAGTGCCCACCGAGTTTGTGGCATAAGCCCGCACATGATAGAGCTGGCCCGGTGTCAGGCCTGTTAGGGAGCTTACATATGCGCCTGAGACAGTACCGTCACTGGTGCAGGTGCCTCCCAGGGCGGGATTGGCTGTCAGACCATAGCAGACTCCTTCAGCGGTGAGCGTAGTTCCTCCATTAGAAGTTACCGTGCCGCCACCTGTCGCGGTCGTGGAGGTAATGACGGTGATCGTAGTGGTGGTGACTGTCGGCAAAGCTAATGTTGTAAAGGTTAGGTCGGTACCATAAGAAGTGCCCACCGAGTTTGTGGCATAAGCCCGCACATGATAGAGCTGGCCCGGTGTCAGGCCTGTTAGGGAGCTTACATATGCGCCTGAGACAGTACCGTCACTGGTGCAGGTGCCTCCCAGGGCGGGATTGGCTGTCAGACCATAGCAGACTCCCTCAGCAGTGAGTGCGGTTCCTCCGTTAGAAGTTACGTTGCCGCCACCCGTTGCCGTCGTGGAGGCAATGACGGTGATCGTAGTGGTAGTGACCGTTGGCGCCGCCAATGTTGTAAAGGTTAGGTCGGTACCATAGGAGGTGCCCACCGAGTTTGTGGCATAGGCCCGCACATGGTAGAGCTGGCCCGGCGCCAGGCCCGTTAGGGAACTTACATATGCGCCTGAGACAGTACCGTCACTGGTGCAGGTGCCTCCCAGGGCGGGATTGGCTGTCAGACCATAGCAGACTCCCTCAGCAGTGAGTGCGGCTCCTCCGTTAGAAGTTACGTTGCCGCCACCCGTTGCCGTCGTGGAGGTAATGCTGCTGATCACTGTGGTAGTGACCGTTGGCAAAGCTAATGTCGTAAAGGTCACATAATTGCCGTAAGCTGTGCCTATCCTATTGGTGGCATAGGCTCTGACGTAATAAGTCGTGTTTGAGACGAGCCCGGTGATGGAACTGCTAAATGAACCGGTTACGGTGCCATTGCTCGTGCATGGGCTGGAAGACGTGGTCGGACTAGTGGAGGTACTGCTCCAGCAAACCCC
Source organism: uncultured Nitrospiraceae bacterium (assembly GCA_963736105.1). Lineage (GTDB taxonomy): Bacteria > Nitrospirota > Thermodesulfovibrionia > Thermodesulfovibrionales > Dissulfurispiraceae > Fen-1308. The sequence continues at coordinate 1,194,195 of CAVTNL010000002.1, forward strand.
TTCGGCAGTTATAGAATGTCCGCCATTGGATGTAACGTTGCCGCCTCCCGTTGCCGTCGTGGAGGTAATGCCGGTGATTGCTGTGGTGGTGACTGTGGGCTCGGCCAATGTAGTAAACGTCACATCACTGCCGTAAGCGGTGCCGGCCGTGTTGGTGGCATAGGCTCTGACGTAATAAGTAGTGTTGAAGACAAGACCAGTGATGGAACTGGTAAATGGTGTGACGGTCCCATCGCTTGTGCATGGGCCGGAAGAAGTGGTAGGAGTAGTTGAAGTGCTGCTCCAGCAAACGCCTTCCGCGGTTATGGCAGAGCCGCCATTGGATGTAACGTTGCCGCCCCCGGTGGCCGTCGTCGAAGTCACATTTGTGATGCCGGTCGTGGTGACTGTGGGCAAAGCAGGCAATGTAGTAAACGTTACATCACTGCCGTAAGCCGTGCCGACCACGTTGGTGGCGTAGGCTCTGACGTAATAAGTAGTGTTAGGGGAAAGACCGGTGATGGAACTGGTAAATGGTGTGACGGTCCCATCGCTTGTGCATGGGCCAGAAGACGTGGTAGGAGTAGTTGAAGTGCTGCTCCAGCAAACGCCCTCCGCAGTTATGGGAGAGCCGCCATTGGATGTAACGTTGCCGCCCCCGGTGGCCGTCGTCGAAGTCACATTTGTGATGCCGGTCGTGGTGACAGTGGGTGAGGCCACCAATGTAGTAAACGTCACATCACTGCCGTAAGCCGTGCCGGCCACGTTGGTGGCGTAGGCTCTGACGTAATAAGTAGTGTTAGGGGAAAGACCGGTTATGGAACTGGTAAATGGTGTGACGGTCCCATCGCTTGTGCATGGGCCGGAAGACGTGGTAGGAGTAGTTGAAGTGCTGCTCCAGCAAACGCCCTCCGCGGTAATGGGAGAGCCGCCATTGGATGTAACGTTACCGCCCCCGGTGGCCGTCGTCGAAGCCACATTTGAGATGCCGGTCGTGGTGACAGTGGGCAAAGCAGCCAATGTAGTAAACGTCACATCACTGCCGTAAGCCGTGCCGGCCACGTTGGTGGCATATGCTCTGACGTAATAAGTGGTGTTGAAGGCAAGACCGGTGATGGAACTGGTAAATGGTGTGACGGTCCCATCGCTTGTGCATGGGCCGGAAGACGTGGTCGGAGTAGTTGAAGTGCTGCTCCAGCAAACGCCCTCCGCGGTAATGGGAGAGCCGCCATTGGATGTAACGTTGCCGCCCCCGGTGGCCGTCGTTGATGTCACATTTGAGATGCCGGTCGTGGTCACAGTGGGTGAGGCCACCAATGTAGTAAACGTCGCATAACTGCCGTAAGCGGTGCCGGCCACGTTGGTAGCGTAGGCTCTTACGTAATAAGTAGTATTGGGGGCAAGACCGGTTATGGAACTGGTAAATGGTGTGACGGTCCCATCGCTTGTGCATGAGCCGGAAGATGTGGTCGGAGTAGTTGAAGTGCTGCTCCAGCAAACGCCCTCCGCCGTAATGGGAGAACCGCCATTGGATGTAACGTTACCGCCCCCGGTGGCCGTCGTTGAAGTCATATTTGAGATGCTGGTCGTGGTGACTGTGGGCAAAGCAGCCAATGTAGTAAACGTCACATCACTGCCGTAAGCGGTGCCGGCCACGTTGGTGGCATAGGCTCTTACGTAATAAGTGGTGTTGGGGGCAAGACCGGTGATGAAACTGGTAAATGGTGTGACGGTCCCATCGCTTGTGCATGGGCCGGAAGACGTGGTAGGAGTAGTTGAAGTGCTGCTCCAGCAAACGCCCTCCGCCGTAATGGGAGAGCCGCCATTGGATGTAACGTTGCCGCCCCCGGTGGCCGTCGTTGAAGTCATATTTGAGATGCCGGTCGTGGTGACTGTGGGCAAAGCAGCCAATGTAGTAAACGTCACATCACTGCCGTAAGCCGTGCCGGCCACGTTAATGGCGTAGGCTCTTACGTAATAAGTAGTGTTGGGGGCAAGACCGGTGATGGAACTGGTAAATGGTGTGACGGTCCCATCGCTTGTGCATGGGCCGGAAGATGTGGCCGGAGTAGTTGAAGTGCTGCTCCAGCAAACGCCCTCCGCCGTAATGGGAGAGCCGCCATTGGATGTAACGTTGCCGCCCCCGGTGGCCGTCGTTGATGTCACATTTGAGATGCCGGTCATGGTGACTGTGGGCGTGGCTGCCAATGTCGTAAATGTCACATCACTGCCGTAAGCGGTGCCGGCCACGTTGGTGGCATAGGCTCTTACGTAATAAGTTGTGTTGGGGGCAAGACCGGTTATGGAGCTGGTAAATGGTGTGACGGTCCCATCGCTTGTGCATGGGCCGGAAGATGTGGTCGGAGTAGTTGAAGTGCTGCTCCAGCAAACGCCCTCCGCGGTTATGGCAGAGCCGCCATTGGATGTAACGTTGCCGCCCCCGGTGGCCGTCGTTGATGTCACATTTGTGATGCCGGTCGTAGTGACAATAGGCAAGGCCAATGTAGTAAACGTCACATAACTGTCGTAAGCCGTGCCGGCCACGTTGGTGGCATAAGCTCTGACATAATAAGTAGTGTTAGGGGCAAGACCGGTGATGGAACTGGTAAATGGTGTGACGGTCCCATCGCTTGTGCATGGGCCGGAAGATGTGGTCGGAGTAGTTGAAGTGCTGCTCCAGCAAACGCCCTCCGCGGTTATGGCAGAGCCGCCATTGGATGTAACGTTGCCGCCCCCGGTGGCCGTCGTCGATGTCACATTTGAGATGCTGGTCGTGGTGACTGTGGGCAAAGCCGCCAATGTAGTAAACGTCACATAACTGCCGTAAGCCGTGCCGGCCACGTTGGTGGCATAAGCTCTGACATAATAAGTAGTGTTAGGGGCAAGACCGGTGATGGAACTGGTAAATGGTGTGACGGTCCCATCGCTTGTGCATGGGCCGGAAGATGTGGTCGGAGTAGTTGAAGTGCTGCTCCAGCAAACGCCCTCCGCGGTTATGGCAGAGCCGCCATTGGATGTAACGTTGCCGCCCCCGGTGGCCGTCGTTGATGTCACATTTGTGATGCCGGTCATGGTGACTGTGGGCAAGGCTGCCAATGGCGATGTAGTAAACGTAGCATAACTGCCGTAGACTGTGCCGACCACGTTGGTGGCATAGGCTCTGACGTAATAAGTAGTGTTGGGGGCAAGACCGGTTATGGAGCTGGTAAATGGTGTGACGGTCCCATCGCTTGTGCATGGGCCGGAAGACGTGGTAGGAGTAATTGAAGTGCTGCTCCAGCAAACGCCCTGCGCGGTTATGGGAGAGCCGCCATTGGATGTAACGTTGCCGCCCCCGGTGGCCGTCGTTGATGTCACATTTGAGATCCCGGTCGTGGTGACTGTGGGCAAGGTATATTGCCCAATAGGCAGGACTGCGCTTATTCCAGATATTGTATTTGGGGCAGTCACAGATACGATGTTGGCACTGCCGTAGCTACTTTCGTTGTTATACCATTGAACTGAATAGAGCGGACTATTAGGAGAGAAATTAACTGTATAGCTACCGGTCGGTATCCCGATGGCCGTATATGTACCATCTGATGCAGTCCATGCAGCTGCGACGTAATTATCACTGCCGTCATCTACTTCAACATAGACATCCGCTATCCCCAATCCTGCGGCATTTGTAACTATACCCGAGATGCTGCCACCAACAGGCAGGACTGCGTTTATTCCCGATGTTGTATTTGGGACGGTTACCGATACCATGTTGGCACTGCCGGAGTTGCTTTCGTTGTTATACCATTGAACTAAATAGTTTGAACCATAAGGGGAAAAATTGACCGTATAGCTACCTGTAGGTATCCCGGTTACTGTATATGTACCGTCTAATGCAGACCATCCAGACGCAATATAATTACCACTGCCGTCATCTACTTCAACATAGACACTCGATATTCCCATTTCTGCGGCATTTGTAACTATGCCCGAAATGCTGCCACCAACGGCCAGGACTGCGTTTACTCCTGATGTTGTATTTGGGGCATTCACAGATACCAAGTTGGCACTGCCCAAGCTGGTTTCGTTGTTATACCATTGCAATAAATAGTTCGCACCATCAGCTGGGATAAAATTGACCGTATAACTGCCGGACGGAATCCAACTGACCGTATATGTACCATCTGATGCAGTCACCGCAGATGCAATATAATTACCACTGTCGTCGTCTATTTCAACGGTGACACTGGATATTCCCATTCCTGCGGCATTTGTAACTATACCCGAAATGCTGCCACCAACGGCCAGGACTGCGTTTACTCCTGATGTTGCATTTGGGGCATTCACAGATACCACGTCGGCACTGTCCGAGCTGCTTTCATCGTTATACCATTGAACTAAGTAGTTCGAACCGTCAGGGGAAAAATTGACTGTATAGCTGCCGGTCGGTATCCCGCTGAACGTATATGTACCGTCTGATGCGGTCACTCCTTCTGCGGCGTAATTACCACTGCCGTCGTCCATTTCGACATAGACATTCGATATTCCCATTCCTGCGGCATTTGTAACTATACCCGAAATGCTGCCACCGACAGCTAAGACTGCGTTTACTCCTGATGTCGTATTTGGGGCAGTCACAGATACCAGGTTGGCACTGTCCGAGCTGGTTTCGTTGTTATACCATTGCCTTAAATAGTTCGAACCGTATGTTGAAAAATTGATTGTATAACTACCGGTCGGTATCCCGCTGACTGTATATGTACCGTCTGATGCGGTCCATCCGGACGCAATATAATTACCACTGCTGTTGTCCACTTCAACATAGACATTAGCGATTCCCATTCCTGTGGTACTGGTAACGGTACCAGAGATGCTCGCTCCGACAGTCTGAACGACCTCATTAGAGTAAACGCTCTGATTCCCCGATGTATCGTATGCGGCCACTGCAAAATAATAGGTCCCAGCGGCAAGATTCGTGAAAGTATAGGTTGTTACATTCCCGACATTAATTTCAGCGGTGTAATTGCCTGAAGAAGTGCCATAGTAGATGTTACACCCGGCAAGATCTGTTAATAGCGTTCCATCGGTATTTGTGGTGGGCGCAGTCCAGTTCAGTGTTACCGATGCATAAGCATTTGTCACGCTGCCCAGAAGGCTAACCATTAGTAAAGCAGTTACGAGCAGAAATAAGCCCCGACTACCTAAAGACAATATTTTATTCATTACCGCCGCCTCAGTTTGGCACAACATACGTGCTAGAGCACTCGTCAGCAGGGTCTGCCGTCGAAGGTTCCCTGCCTTGCAACATTGATCGCCGCACCTTATGGCAGAACCTGAGATGACCAAGAACGACAGCAACTTCCCCACGGCGAATTGGTGATAATTGGCTTAGTCGGGTAATCACGATTTTATTGCAAATTTCCTTTTCCCGCTTGACCGATGAGAGTCACCTCGCGGAATGTTAATAAAGCGTATGCTAAGACCGAACTTAATCCTATATGCGTCACCACAGAAGTCAGCTTATAAAGCACGTCAAGTAACCTTAATGCAAGCATGGTCAAAGGCTTGGCGGGTCTATGTTATAAATAACCGAACACATTACAATCACAAATCACCGCAGGGACGGGTGGTTCCTTGGAAAAGGTTAGGGGGTTCCCCTTATTAATTAGTCACGTTCATCATTGATATATTTATATATTAAGCATCTACGTAATGCTATGCAATATAAAATATAAGAATTTACTGATTTGGTGACGCCTGTCACACAAAAAGCAGCCAGATTGTGCTGTTTAACAATATTTTATGTGCTATGGCATGCACTTTAATGATTGATTGAATAGAGGCGAAAGTCGTCCAATGACGATCAAACCACTGTGACAAACATCACCGACTTATGGGACATTCTGTGTCATAATAAATCATGAAAATCATAATTGCTGCCATATTGTTCTTTTCTCTGATAATTCAACCGGCGTATGCCGACGACACCTATGCCTATCTAGACGACACATCTCAATATATATACAAACTTCTCAATCTCATCAATCATTATCGGGAAAGCAAACGGCTAAAGCCTCTTTCTTTCGACAACAAATTGACCATTCTTGCTCAGAATCACAGTGCCGACATGCAGCGAAAAGGTGTATTGAGCCACGACCGCTTTGATGAGAGATTCAAAGATTCAGGACACAACAGTTGCGTGGAGAATGTTGCTAAGAACTATGGGGCACCAAGGGAACTGTTTGCAGCTTGGCAGAATTCAATAGGGCATGATAAGAATATGCTTGCCACTGACATCAAAAGGGCCGGCATCTCCCGCGTTGGAACCTATGTAACTTTCTTTGCGTGCAACTAGGCGGCTCCTAGATTGGGTATTTCCTCTCATCTCCCAGTAAAATCTGCAGCAAACCCCTTCTGACAAACATACTCTTATCACCTGCGCCTGCATATGAAAAGTACCTTACATATATCGCCAATTGTTTGTAATCCTTTGGCCACTAATGCATAATTATCGACACTTCAACCGGATATGGATGGGATAAAATTATGCAAGTAAGTTTGACGCAGAGAGTTATATCTCGTGATCCTAGAAGAACCCTTTCCCCAGCGGTGACAAGGAATTTCCATTACGTTATAAATCATGCCAATGTTTAAAACTATCATGGACATTATAACGCATTGCAGTTTCAAACCTATTTATTATCTCTTCCTCATCCTTACTGTCATAATCTAAGCTCAATTTTATCTCATCATCATCTTTAGTCAATTTAAATCTTATAGATTGATGATCTGTTTTGACGAAGGATGTAAAACGAAATTCATTTCTTGGCCATGCATTTTGGGCTTCGTGCAAAATCAAATATAAGCCAAATTTAGCCCATCCGCTTTCAATTAATTTAGTTGCATCTATGGGTGTATAGTCAGAACCTTTAATTTGTTGTATATTCTGCACATCTGGATCTATTAGCTTAAATACTTGTTTATCAGAAATATCCAGCGAGGTTTTTAACGTAGCATAAATCTTACTAGCGACCAATGCGCATTGAACATGATATTCTTTCCATTCTCTGTTTGATTTATTCCAACCTTCAATTAATTCAGAGTATTTCACACAATCCTCCATATCAATAGTTAAGCATATCATTAATCAATTTTCTGGATGATATCAGAATGCCTATTATAGCGGCAAGCATAGATAGAATGTTCTGATTCTATTCTCAGCTCTATATAGGAGAAGAGAGTAACAAACAGCACGGCTAGACTGTCTGCAACCTAGCAGCCGCATTAAATCTTCTTCGTATCTTTCTAAAAAGTGCCTGTCAGCTGAAAAAAGCCTGTTCTGTAGACGCGATAGGGATGATTGGGAAGCTAGAAATTTATGTACGGTCACGGTCGCTTATTACGAGACAGGTTGTATGTCAAAGCTTTAAGGAACAGCCCTGTCCCTATCCCCCAAGCCCCGTTTATTAGTAGTGCCGTCAACACCAGGGAAGCGTGCCAGCCGCCCCCCATGGGCTTACCCTTCAAAGGAAGCACAACAATAAGGGCCACCAGGGAAGGCAGGATAGCGCCAAACAGAAAAGCGGTTACCCAATACCCGGAGCGGCGCAGGAATTTGTTGTCGACCAACGCAAATATAATACCCCAAACTCCTCCCCAGGCAGAGAGGGAGAAGACTGCCGGCATTCCGAAAGGCTCGGTTGCCGCCATTGAGAAAGGTGCGAATGGGGCAAAGCCAGCAGCCCAAAGCGCAGCGAGCGTCAACTGATGAAAAATCAGGGTGGCAAAAAAACCCGCTACGAATCCGTAAAGCAATCTTGTAACAAAGCTGCTGGATAAGTCTTTATCTGCCATAAACTGCCTCCTCGTGAGCTGTCTACATTACATATTAAGTGTATCCTCTTCAAATACCAGTTCCAACTGAGGAGGTAGGAGTGATCTCCAATAAAAATAAATTTCCTTTTCACCGATCTTTCTCACTGTCAGGTGATTGGTTGTACTACTACCTATGAAGAATAGCGAGATGACACTTTATTGTCAAAGCTAAAATACGATACATGCATGGATGTTGTCCTAATCAGTCATTTGTATGTCAGACAAATTTGGACAATATTATCAGACAGATGTGGACATTAATATCGGGCTATTACCTGTATCATTAAAAATATATGTTTTTTGTGTGCAAGTGCAGTAGTTGTAATTAAGACGATATCGCTAAGCACAATTCTAAATAGTGAAATATACATAGTGTTTTCCAGCGGAACCCTGATGGGACATCACTGGAACCCGTTGCTCCGAAAGAGGAATTATCAAAAAGCAAACAGAAAATTGGAAACCAAGAGGATAACAGTTGATGTCGAGCAGATTTGAAATCAGCGAAGTGCTTTCCGCGATTGACAATTTTCTGGAGAACAGAGAGTTGAGACATAAAGACCCTGACTTGGCTCTTAGTTTCATCGATCAGCTAAGAAAGCTGGAGGATTGGTTTATTGGCAAGGTCTACCTTAATAATTCAAAGTTTCTGAAGAGAGTTGTCGAATTTTGTCAAAATGAACCCCAGAATGACATCAGAAAATTCATGGCCTTTGCGAGATATTCCTTTCGTCAACTCGGATCAGAAAGATTCGAGGATTGCATTAATAGAAGCGGTCTGACATCCCGGGAAAAGTGGATGATAATCGGATTTTTTAGAATAAGCGAAATAGACCATGAGCTTGCACACAGTATAGCCGATGCAGCTAAACCTGCCAACGAGATCTGCTGCTAGAACAGCCTCAAGGTATTTACGAACTGCTATCTTTCCATATACGTCGAAGGCTGCAAAGAGGAGATTAAATCTGGCCAGATGTCCGAAAATGTACTTACATGAATAAAATTAGCATTCCTGTTGAGGAGAATAGTGGACTACGTTAATCTCGGTAAGACCGGACTCAAAGTTTCCCGCATATGTCTCGGCTGCATGACCTACGGGATACCTGCTACAGGCGAACTTAAACCCGGAAGCCACGCCTGGACCCTTAGCGAAGAGGAAAGCCAGCCGTTCCTACGCCAAGCCTTGGAACTTGGGATCAATTTTTTTGACACTGCCAATGTTTATTCGCGTGGAGATAGCGAGAACGTTCTCGGACGATTCCTGAAAGCAAACACCCGCCGAGAAGCCGTAGTCATCGCCACCAAGCTCCACGGTATCATGCGGGACGAGCCCAATGGCCGCGGACTGTCCCGAAAGTCGATCTTTTTCGAACTCGACGAGAGCCTCCGTCGACTGCAGACTGACTATATAGATCTCTACCAAATTCATCGCTGGGATTACGAAACTCCGGTAGAGGAAACTCTCGAGGCGTTGAGCGATGTGGTAAAATCAGGCAAGGTCCGTTATATCGGGGCCTCTTCCATGTACGCTTGGCAATTCACCAAAGCACTCTATCTCGCTCAACTGCACGGCTTGACTCGCTTTGTTTCCATGCAGAATCACTACAACCTGCTTTACCGTGAAGAAGAACGTGAGATGATTCCCCTTTGCCAGTCCGAAGGCATCGGCATCATTCCTTGGAGTCCCCTCGCACGTGGCCGCTTGGCCCGCCCCTGGCAAACTGAAAGCACCAAGCGCTATGAAACCGACCAGTTCGGGAAAAGCCTGTACTCGCAGACGGAAGAAAATGACCGCGCGGTCGTAGATCGCGTGGGACAAATATCAGAGCAGCGTCGTATTTCCCGCGCTCAGGTAGCACTTGCCTGGATGCTGGGCAAACCGGCGATTACATCGCCAATTATCGGAGCTACAAAACCTCACCATCTATCGGACGCCGCAGCCGCTCTCTCTCTGCGTCTTACGCCACAAGAGATTGCTTTTCTCGAGGAGCCCTATATTCCGCATCCTGTCTTAGGCTTCAAGTAGTCGGCATCCGCAAGTTAGAAGAATTTAGGCGCTTATTAGAAAACCAGGACCAAAATAATCTGTACAGCCTAATAACTATGGTATTTTTTAGCATTCTTATAATGCCATCAAGATGGTTGCCTTTTTTATTCACGTAAACTATGGTTACACTTACCTAAATAAGCAAACAACCGTGAAGCGGTCTTTTCCCTCTGGGAAACTACATTATTCTAGCGCCTTCTCAAACAGTGTCTCCATTGACCTGAATGGCACCTCTGCAAGTCCGTGACGCTGCTCTAAGTACTCCGGGCTGTTATAACTCAGGAATACTCTTCCGTCCTTTCTTCCCCATGCCACAGCTTTAAGAGGCAAATCTATAGCTAGAGACGGATATGAATTCATCAATGGAGTGCCTGCCTTCGGATCACCGAAAATTAACAACTCGGTCGGCTGCATGATTAGACCTACGCCTTCTGCCGCAGCCTTTTGATCAATGCGGGCGAATATAGTTATGCCTTTAGATTTCAATACGGCCTCTAAACGATCTAGCGTTTCTTTAACAGAGTACTTGCTTGGTTTATTGATGATGCCATTGTCACTGGATTGATGTTCCATATTTAATCTCCATTCTGTGCCCAAACATTTATCCGTCTCGATATCTGACCGGTTGCTCATGACTTATAAGGACACAGAACAGGTCCAGATTGTGCCCTTGGCGTACCTTGAATACGGGGTACTAGTATGTTCAAATGCACTGAAAACTTGCATTGAGTCTTCCGCTTCTTGAGTCCATACTGATCTAATATTACTAAACTTGTGGGCAGTTCCCAAAACTGTTAATAGGAAGATTACCACGCGCATACGGGATTAAGCCCCTTAAGTGTCTTTATTCACTTTAGGCGCTTCTGACGCCTGTGACCAATCTTTGCCGCTCGATAGAATAACGTATCAACCTTATGATAGAGTCTACGCTTGCTAACTCCTTGAGCAGATAATCCTGCGAGTCTTTTTGAAGCGCTGCGATTGAGGTTCCCGGATCGTTCAATCCGGAAAGAACTGCAAGCGGGGTTAATGGGAACCTTGCATGAAGTTTCATGAATGTTTCAACACCGGCGCCGCTTGGCAGTTCCAGATCAGTGGCACCCCAGCACTGTTTTGAGATAGGTCTTCTACTTATTGCGCTCTCACAGCAGGCTCCTAATCATTTCAATCATGTATGGCTGTTATGTGGTATAGTTAAGGATGACAAAAGAAGCTACCTTTTATTTTTTTATGAATGATTCCATTAGTGCATACACCTTCTTTCCCTCATAGGACACCCATTATATAGACTATAAGCCCTAATTTTTACGGGGCTCGCATACCCCTTTTAAGCAGCACGGTGGTATTGCTTTTTTGAGCATGCCGCTTTCGCTTGATCGAATACCTGCGCTTACGAGAAGAGGAATGGTTGAGATTATTAAATGGATAGCATTTCTTATTCACGGCATATATGCCATAACAAAGTGAGGAGACCCTGAGTTATAGAAGACCTGTTCCTTCAGAAAGAAGGAGAGCCGACATTGAAGGCTAGCAATAAGATTATGTTTGGAAACCTGCCGCATTTGCGTGCAAACTTTCGCGGCATTAATCTTGGGCAAAAGTATGCCGTTTGCGAGCCTCCACTGCGAGCGGAATTGTTCAGCAGCGATCAGATGGAGCAGCATGGCAAGGCCCTAGCGGGCTTGCACAAATTGAGCCCTGAGTATCCTCCCGATCAGCTTTTGGCGCGACTAGCCGACAATGAGGGCATTTTGACCGGAACACGACGCCTGCTGATGGAGGCGGTCACGACTGATCGTCGGATTACGCCGGCAGGTGACTGGTTGCTTGATAACTTTTATCTGATTGAAGATCAGATACGCACAGCCAGAAGGCATCTGCCGAAGGGGTACAGTCAGGAACTTCCACGCTTGCTGGGCGGTGGATCGGCTGGGCTTCCTCGAGTGTATGATATAGCTTTGGAGACGATCTCACACAGCGATGGGCGGATTGATCCGCAAAGTCTCAGTAGCTTCGTTGCGGCCTATCAGACAGTGACTGCCTTGAAGTTAGGAGAATTGTGGGCGATCCCTATCATGTTGCGGCTCGCTTTGATCGAAAATCTACGGCGTGTTGGTGCACGGATTGCTGCCGACAGGATCGACCGAAACCAGGCCGATTACTGGGCGGACCGTATTACCGAGATGGCCGAAAAAGACCCGAAGAGTTTGATATTGGTTATTGCGGACATGGCGCGGTCTAACCCGCCGCTGAAGAGCGCGTTTGTCGCGGAATTTGCACGCAGGCTTCAGGGCCAGGGTCCAGCCTTGGCAATGCCGCTCACGTGGATTGAACAGCGACTCTCCGAGCGCAGTCTGACGATCGACCATTTAGTGCAGTCAGAGAATCAGCAACAAGCAGCTGATCAGGTATCGATGAGCAACAGCATCGGCAGTCTCCGTTTTCTTGGCACGATGGACTGGCGCGAGTTTGTCGAGACGATGAGCGTTGTTGAACAGACCCTGTGTAAAGACATAGGTGGTACATACGGCAAAATGGATTTCTCTACTCGTGACCGTTACCGTCACGTAGTTGAGAAAATAGCTAAGAATGGCCACCTGTCTGAAGGCGAGGTGGCAGCCGAAGCGGTGCGGCTCGCACATGAGTACGCAGCCAACAAAGTCGTATGTCAAGGTGATAATGATCGCGCGGTCCATGTGGGCTATTACCTTATTGACAAAGGATTGCCGCAGCTTGAAAAACTGGCACATGTTAGGTTGTCTCTCTCAGGAGCCCTTCGAATAGCGGCTTCCCGGTTTCCTTTACTTCTCTATCTGGGCGTGATCATGCTCATGACGGCGATTTTCACCGCGGGATTACTGGAGAAGGCGCATGCTGATGGTTTGCCTATTTGGCTGTTGGCTACGATCGGGATTCTCTCAGCGCTATGTGCCAGCCAGCTCGCGCTTGCCATGGTGAACTGGCTGGCAACATTGTTGGTAATCCCGCTGCCACTGCCGCGAATGGACTTTTCGATGGGTATTCCGCCTGAATCGCGGACTCTTACCATTGTCCCGACTATGCTCACAAACGCCCAAGGGATCGAGTCTCTGATTGAGGCTCTGGAAGTCAGGTTCCTTGCAAATCGCGACGATAACCTGCACTTCGGTCTGCTGACTGATTTCCATGATGCAGCAGATCAAACAATGCCAAGTGATGAATCGCTGTTACTGTTGGCCCGGCAGAGAATAGAAGAATTAAATGAAAAGTACGGCAACGCAAAAAGGCATACATTCTTCCTTTTTCACCGTCCGCGTCGATGGAATGCAAGGGAGCAGGTTTGGATGGGTTACGAACGTAAACGAGGGAAATTGTCGGCATTGAATTCCTTATTGCGCAGTGGGATGGCTGGCGAAACTCACGAGCTCTCCGGGAATCCCTTCTCGCTTATCGTTGGTAATACGGAAATGCTGTCCAACGTAAAATATGTGATCACCCTTGACACTGATACTCAGCTGCCTCGCGATTCAGCCCGGCAGTTTGTGGGAGCCATGGCACACCCGCTGAACCGTCCGCAATACGACGAAGGCAAACAGCGCGTTGTGGCAGGGTACGGCATCCTTCAACCGCGTGTAGCCGTAAGTCTGCCAGGTACAAACCGGTCGCGGTATGCACGCATGCACGGGAGTGATCCAGGTATCGATCCGTATACGCGTGCAGTCTCAGATGTCTATCAGGACATTTTTCTTGAAGGTTCTTTTATCGGCAAGGGTATCTATGACGTCGACGCATTCGAACGGGCTCTGGGCGGACGTTTCCCTGAAGATCGGATTCTCAGCCACGATCTTATCGAAGGGTGTTACGCGCGTGCAGGTCTGTTGAGTGATGTGATGGTATACGAGGAGTATCCCTACCGCTACAGCTCTGACGTGAGCCGTCGGCACCGGTGGATTCGAGGGGATTGGCAGCTTGTGCGCTGGTTGCTGCCGGGAGTTCCCGGCCCCGACGGGCAGCGACGGAAGAATCCTCTCTCTGCGTTGTCCCGATGGAAGCTCTTCGATAACCTTCGTCGTAGCCTTGTCCCTTCGGCATTGACACTTCTCCTGCTGCTGGGTTGGACAGTCTTATCATCAGCTTGGTCTTCCACGTGGTTCTGGACCTTGTCGGTAATCGGGATCATTTTTATTCCTTCTTTGACATCCTCTATACTCGACGTGATTAAGAAGTCGGATGATGTGCTTTTTGTGCAGCATCTCACTGCTGTGTGGCATACCACCGTCAGGCGTTTTGTTCAGGATGTCTTTGCACTCGCTTGTCTTCCGTACGAAGCATTTTTCAGCATGGATGCGATCCTACGGACAACGTGGAGAATGCTGGTCACGCACAAGCGACTCCTCGAATGGAGTCCTTCTGGCGACTCAGATAAAAATACGGGGAGTTCCCATGTGGGTAGCTTTGCCGGTATCTGCCGGTCTATGTTGTTCGCCCCCCTCCTTGCCGTTGCAGCGATAATCTATCTGGCGGCTTCTAACCCAGTCGTTTTGGCCGCAGCTGCACCCATACTATTTCTCTGGTTTGTCTCCCCGATTATTGCGTGGCGAATCAGCCAGCCTCTTGCCCACGACGTAGCAAGGCTGAGGCCCCAACAGATTGTCTTTCTTCAAAGGATTGCCCGGAAGACCTGGGCTTTCTTCGAGACATTCGTGGGCCCTGAAGAACATTGGCTGCCGCCTGACAACTACCAGGAGCACCCGGCACATGCCGTTGCTCACCGCACATCTCCGACTAACATGGGATTGGCACTGCTGGCGAACTTATCCGCCCATGACTTTGGCTATATTTCTACGGAGCAATTCATCGAACGTACAAAGAATGCCATCTCCACGATGGAAGCACTGGAACGCTACCGGGGCCACTTCTATAACTGGTACGATACGCAGACACTCAAGCCGCTGCCGCCCAGATACGTTTCTACCGTAGACAGCGGCAATCTTGCGGGCCATCTGCTTACGTTGCGGCAGGGTCTGCTGGCGCTTCCCGATCAGACGATCCTGGGTCCGCAAGTTTTTAGCGGACTCCGTGACACCCTAAGGATTTTACTTGATGTCGCAGCCGAAGAGCGTCTTGAAGAGGATATTTTTGCTTTGCTCGCTCAACTGGAGAAGGAATTGGAATCCGCTTGCGATTCCAAACCTACTGCGCTCCTGGACGTTCGGCTCCGTCTTGATCAGCTTGCAAAACAAGCAGAGGAGGCGCTTTCCAGGATCGAAAGTTTGGTTGCCAATCGCGCAGATGGCAGCTCGAAGGACGGGCTGGAAAATCAAATAGTCTGGTGGGCGCGCTCTCTTGGCAGACAATGCGGGGCCGCACTTGATGAACTGATGCGTCTTGCGCCGTCGATAATCGGCGACATCGATGAGCTGCCTACGCTACGCGAACTTGCACGACTTGGAAACGATCATGCCGCCGAGAGGATCACTGCTATCGATAAACTCGTGTTGCAAACCGGAGAACTCAGCCTCATGCAGTATGATTTTCTGTTCGATAGGGAGAGTCATTTACTGTCCATTGGATACAACGTCGATGGTCGCAGGCGCGATACGAGTTATTATGACCTGCTGGCTTCTGAATCTAGACTGTGCTGTTTTGTGGCAATCTCTCAGGGACAATTACCACAGGAGAGCTGGTTTGCTTTGGGGCGCCTACTGACGAATGTTGGAGGAGAGCCGATCCTTGTGTCCTGGAGCGGTTCGATGTTCGAATACCTCATGCCACTTCTGGTTATGCCGACGTATGAACGTACTCTGCTTGATGAGACTTATAAGGCTGTGGTAGGTCGGCAGATTGAGTATGGAAAGAAACGGGGAGTACCTTGGGGCATTTCGGAATCCGCATACAACATGATTGACGCCCATCTTAACTACCAGTACCGAGCCTTTGGCGTGCCCGGTCTAGGACTCAAGCGCGGGCTCGCGGACGATTTGGTGATTGCGCCCTATGCCTCTGCTCTCGCGTTGATGGTGGCTCCTGAGGAGGCTTGCCAGAATCTGCAGCGGCTGGCTGAGGAAGGATATGTAGGAAAATTCGGCTTCTATGAAGCGATCGATTATACCCCTTCACGCCTGCCACGAAGTATATCGAGCGCACTGATCAGGTCATTTATGGCTCATCATGTGGGCATGAGCTTTCTCTCCCTGGCCTATCTGCTTTTGGACGGTCCGATGCAGAAACGATTCGCGGCGGACCCCTTGTTTCAGGCGACCATGCTTCTGCTCCAGGAGCGTGTGCCGAGGGCTACTGGATTCTATTCGCAGAGCGCAACCGTGTCCGAAGCGCATACGGTTTCCACCGGCGCTGTAACCTCTGTGCGCTCTTTCAGCAGCCCGGACACGTCGTTTCCCCAAGTGCAGTTGCTGTCCAACGGAAGATACCATGTGATGATAACTAACGCCGGTGGAGGGTACAGCCGATGGAAGGACATCGCAGTTACGCGCTGGCGTGAAGACAGCAGCCGCGACGACTGGGGCACGTTTTGTTATATCCGTGATGTAACGAGCGGAGAGTTTTGGTCAGCCGCGTTTCAGCCCACGCTCAAACGTTCGAAGAATTATGAGGCTATTTTCTCTGAAGGCCGTGCCGAATTTCGCCGTCTGGACCGCGACTTTGACACACGCACGGAGATCGCCGTTTCTCCGGAAGATGATATCGAGTTGCGCCGAATCACCATCACCAACCGCAGTCGAACAAGCAGAGAGATCGACGTCACGAGTTATGCGGAGGTCGTTCTTGCTCCGTCTGCCGCAGACACATTGCATCCTGCGTTCAGCAATCTTTTCGTTCAGACTGAGATCATCGATCACAGGCAGGCGATCCTCTGTACTCGCCGCCCCCGCTCCCTTGACGAGCACTCGTTATGGATGTTTCATCTGATGACCGTCCATGGGGTGAAACCCGGCGAAATTTCCTATGAGACCGACCGTATGCGGTTTGTCGGTCGCGAAAACACCGTTGCCGCTCCTCAAGCACTTAGCAGCTCCGCCGCGCTTTCGGGCAGTGAGGGCTCAGTACTCGATCCGATCGTCGCCATACGGTATCGAATGACCCTTGATCCGGAAGGATCAGTGACAATAAATATTGTCACCGGCGTCGGTGAGACCCGCAGCATCTGTATGGGTCTCGTAGAGAAGTACCAGGATCGATATCTCGCAGATCGCGTATTCGACCTTGCATGGACGCACAGCCAGGTGCTGCTTAGACAGATCAATGCCTCAGAGGCCGATGCGCAGCTTTATGCCGGCATTGCCAGCTCCGTGATCTATGCAAATTCTTCACTGCGAGCCGACCCAAGCGTTATCATCAGGAACCGCCGCGGACAATCGGGTCTCTGGGGTTACTCTATTTCCGGCGATCTCCCGATCGTGCTATTGCAGATTGCGGATCCAGCAAACATCGACTTGGTTCGTCAGCTCGTACAGGCCCACGCATATTGGCGTCTCAAGGGACTTGCAGTTGACCTTGTGATTTGGAATGAAGATCACGCCGGTTACCGGCAGCTTCTGCAAGAGCAGATCTTGGGACTCATTGCCGCAGGCATAGACGCGAATGTGATAGAACGGCCGGGCGGCATCTTCGTAAGGCCTGCGGAACAGATATCAGCTGAGGACCGCATACTACTGCAAACAGCGAGCCGCGCAGTCATCACCGACAGCCTTGGCCCGATCGAGGATCAGATAAAGCGCCGCAGCATAGCGACTCTGATAGTGCCACGTCTTGCTGCGACCCGGAGCCACCGCGCTGAATCCGTAAGTGCCGCAGCTATGCTTCGCGGTGATCTGCTTTTCTTTAACGGACTCGGAGGCTTTACGCCTGATGGCCGGGAGTACATCATCACGACAACCCGCGAACAGGTCACTCCGGTCCCATGGGTTAATGTGATTGCCAACCAACACTTTGGGACGGTCATTTCTGAAGGTGGAGGTGCTTACACCTGGAGCGAGAATGCTCATGAGTTTCGTCTCACCCCTTGGGTCAACGACCCGGTAAGTGACTGTAGCGGAGAAGCTTTTTACCTCCGAGATGAAGATAGCGGTCTTTTCTGGTCACCTTCTCCGCTGCCGGTTCGGGGAACGATGCATTATGTCAGTCGCCATGGATTTGGCTACAGCGTCTTTGAACATACGGAGGACGGCATCAAATCAGAGATGTGGGTTTACGTTGCAATGGATGCATCCGTCAAGTTGACGGTATTAAAGGTGAGAAACGAATCGGGTCGATCCCGCCGACTCTCGGCGACTGGGTACGTGGAATGGGTGCTGGGGGATTTGAGGCCAAAAACGGCGATGCATGTGAGCACCGAAATCGATCCCAAGACCGGAGCACTTTTAGGCAGGAACCATTATAATACCGAGTTTGCAGACCTGACCGCCTTCTTCGACGTGGATGAGGCGACTAGGACTGTGAGCGGCGACCGTAGAGAGTTTCTTGGCCGTAACGGCACACTTCGGCATCCGGAAGCGATGACCCGCGCGCGTCTTTCCGGCAGGGTAGGGGTTGCCCTTGATCCCTGCGCCGCTATCCAGGTCCCTTTCGATCTGGCGGACGGGCAAGAGCGTGAGATTATCTTCAGGCTCGGCGTAGGGCGAGACTCATATGACGCTGGCCAACTGGTGCGTCGTTTCCGCGGACCTGCCGCGGCGCGTGGGGCACTCGAACAAGTCTGGCAGTACTGGAACCATACCGTAGGCGCAGTGCAGGTGGAAACACCGGATCAGTCCATCAATGTGCTGGCTAATGGCTGGCTCTTATACCAAACTCTGGCATGTCGTCTTTGGGCGCGGAGTGGATACTATCAACCCGGTGGAGCTTTCGGCTTTCGCGACCAATTGCAGGACGTGATGGCTCTTATCCACTCTGAGCCGCGGCTCGTGCGTGAGCACCTCCTCCTCTGCGCGTCCCATCAGTTCATAGAGGGAGATGTCCAGCATTGGTGGCACCCCCCATCGGGGCGCGGCGTGCGTACACACTGTTCGGACGATTTTCTCTGGTTGCCGCTGGCTGC
Source organism: uncultured Nitrospiraceae bacterium (assembly GCA_963736105.1). Taxonomy (GTDB): domain Bacteria; phylum Nitrospirota; class Thermodesulfovibrionia; order Thermodesulfovibrionales; family Dissulfurispiraceae; genus Fen-1308. The sequence goes on from CAVTNL010000002.1 coordinate 1,213,109, forward strand.
GTGCCGTTACATTCTGATTACCGGAGATATGGGAGTGTTGGATGAAACTGTCCGCTTCATCGAAGACCACCCGGTAAACAAGGAAGAGGACTCGTATTACGACATTCCCCGTGCGTCGGAAGAAACGGCTAGTTTGTACGATCACTGCGTGCGAGCCATTATGAGGGGCCTGATCTATGGCGAACACGGGTTGCCGCTCATCGGCTCAGGTGATTGGAACGATGGAATGAATCTGGTGGGCGCACACGGCAAGGGGGAAAGTGTTTGGCTGGGATTCTTCCTCTACAAAGTGCTCGTAGAGTTCTGTAAGATTGCGCGTCTGCGCGGTGATCTATCCTTCGTCGAACGCTGTCGGGCGGAGGCTGATCAATTGCGCAGAAATATCGAAGCGAATGGGTGGGATGGTGAATGGTATCTGCGCGCTTACTTTGATGACGGTTCAACGCTGGGTTCTGCAAACAATCCCGAATGCCGAATTGATTCTATTGCGCAAAGCTGGTCTGTTCTCTCCGGCGCAGGGGATTCCGAACGCTCTCACATGGCAATGGAATCGGTGGATAGGCTTCTTGTTAGAAGAGACCATGGTCTGATCCAACTCCTGGATCCGCCGTTCGACAGATCGGCCATGAATCCCGGCTATATAAAGGGATACGTACCGGGTGTAAGGGAGAATGGAGGCCAATACACTCAAGCGGCAATCTGGGCGACGATGGCATTTGCTGCATTGGGCAACAGCAGCCGAGCATGGGAACTAATGGCAATAATCAACCCGGTAATCCATGCGAGATCTTTGGAGGAGATCGCAATCTATAAAGTTGAACCATATGTTGTCGCTGCCGATGTATATGCGGTCTCTCCGCACGCTGGCCGCGGCGGATGGACATGGTACACTGGATCGGCTGGTTGGATGTACACGCTTATCATTGAATCGCTCCTCGGGCTGAAGCGTGAAGGAGACAAACTATGTTTCGCACCGTGCCTGCCCCGAGAGTGGAAGTCGCTCAAGGTACATTACAGGCACAGGGAAACCGTATACCATATCACCATACTCCAGCGGAGTGAAGGCGTGACAAGCGTGATTCTAGATGGTGTTGAACAGCACGATAACGTCATCCCACTTCTTGATGACCGGCAGGAGCATTCGGCAGAGGTGAGAATTACCACCTCGGACAAAGTGGCAAAAAATAATAAACTAAGCATATGACGATAGGAAGGAAAATTATGAACCTATGCCGGCTATTAAAAAGGCAATCGTTAAAGTGGCTGGTTTCGGGACAAGATTCCTTCCGGCAAAAAGATCATGCCTAAAAAGATGTTGCCGATCGTCGCTGCAATCTGTCTGCATGTTGAACGTGGTGGAATCGTTCTGGCCAAATAGGAAATAGGTGAATGTTGGAGAATGGCTGACTACCGGAAAGCCGTTGAACTATTTAAAGGCGGCTGTGAAATATGCCTTGGACGGAGAGGATATTGGGCGATCTTAAAGAGTTCTTGAAAAGCTCGCATGATGAAATCGGCGGAATGGCTATCCCATCTAAAAAGTTCAATCGCCATACTGCCCCTGCCAGTGATAGGTATTCGTGGTAGCATTCATCATGAGGATCACGAGATGCAACGTTACCTCACCCGTCCATCGCGGCTATAATATGTTCGCAAATCCAAAGGAGGCGCACAATGGGAGACAAAGGCGGTAAAAAAGACAAGGAAAAGGGCCAGAAACAGAAGTCAAGCAAACAGGCAAAAGATCTAAAAGAGAAGAGGGACAAACAACCTAAAGGCGCACTTAAATAGGGAAGGATTCAACCGCCAGAGAAGCAAGGGACGTCTGCGCATTTATTTTGTCCAAAATAAGGTGCATCACATAACGACAAAATAGAGCCGGCTGTGACAGTCAAAAACATCTGTTATTACAACAGGCTTAACAGTGAATAGCGGCTGGTCATCAAACCCTCATAGATCATCGATGTAAAGAGCCTTTGCAGACTGATGCAAGCTGTTAGTCGCATCGAACGCGATACCCTCGTTGAAAGGTATGAGGAGGCTTATAAGGGCATGAACAACATTATTAACTAACTCGTTTTCTGTACTCTCTTTAACCCCTTTGGGAGTTCAGTTACTTCTTGAACCTTATCGGATAGCGGCAACGTCGCGTGCGACTCTCGCCGCTGTTTCTCGCCGCGAAAGTTGAAATTATTCGCGATGGAAGGCACTGATACAGAGGGGAAGCCTTCCTGTAACATTCATGCCTGCGATTTGCTATAATGATCAGTACCACCAATAATTTATAAGTCTTTCGAATCGATAAAGAGGTTATCGCAGATGGAAACAATGTATGACTGCGAAAGGGAGATGTTTCATGATTAGAGCCTGGGGTATCGGGTTCATGATATTGTTTATTGTAGATATGATGGTAGTCGCAGCTACTCTAATGAATTTTCATCCACCAGCTTTAATGCTCCTATTGCGGATATCACCTTTTATTGCATCATTTGTAACGGCTTATCTATTACCGCGCAAGAAATTTATACTAGGAATGTCGTTGGCAATCCCCACGGCCATTTTGAGTCTTGTGGTGACTATTGTATACCAATTACTGGGCAGGGCAGTGGACTTCGCCGGCTTTGAAGGGGGATTAATCCTTTTTGCGGTGTCACTGGCTTATGGCTTTATACTTTGTTCAGTGGGTGGCGTAGCTGGTTACTTTTTGGCTGGAATAATCACAACAGTGCGAAAGAATAAAGGTAATAAAAAAGTTTAAAACTCTTGTATGCATACGATTGAGATGTTCATGGTGTTTGATAACTCTTGAGAGTATGGACTTCTGATTATTCCGCTAGTATGTATCTGTCATGCCGAACCTTGCGAAAATGAAAATATCTTAATCACAACTTAATGTAGATTTCATGTTTAGATTCTATTATTTGGGCAAAGGGGTTGAGGGAAAATTAGACGGGCGGTTGGAATAGAATGGTTAGTCAATTCCCAAGTGGAGGTAAATTGGCACATGCCCCAGCTTATTAAGAGTCCCAAAATATTTGCAATTTGGCGTAAAGGCCTGGAGCTCGCAGACACAATCCAGAAAATAGTCGATAACCTCACATCTACTGAATCCCTTTATATCAAAAGCATGCTCAAGGCAATGGCCTTTACGATACCATCCAATATTGCTGAGGGGTTTTTGACGCATAATGCCGAAGATACAAAAGCCTATTTTTACAGAACTCTCGACTGTCTTGAGAAACTATTGACCAATATACGTATAACTGAGCAGATGGGTTATCTCAAAAAAGCCCACATCCGAAAGATAAAAAGGGAAGTCAGCAAGCTTAACAGGCTGATTTGCGAACTTATAAGCCCCCAAAGTTTGCTTTTGAATTAAGACTCAAGGTAATCAGCCAATGAGCTGAGTCGCCTCTTGTACAGTGCAATATTATTTCGGCCCCTCAGGGTATGCACGAATTTACGTGAGGAGCTGTCTTGTGCGGGAGGGGGGGACAACGATAGCGTTTGACCGTAAATATCCTGCCTCTCAAGTTCCATGGCTTTCCTCACGTAACCAAAGTATCATCACTTTTTACATCTATTCTGAGTGCAAATTTGAACATAATACATTCCTATGACTGTGCAAGGCGCCTCTCGGCTTTCCTGTAATTGCCGCAGTATGAATTATCACAAAGCCGTCATCCGCTGAAACGTCCGCCCGTGTAAAATCTCCGTCGCCCGCCATCAATGAATTAATGTCCTCGTAACCATCTGATCCGGATTTGATGGTATAAAACATCTTCGCCTTGGAAACTTTGTCTTTGCTGAATGCTAAACCAAATAGCTGCCTGACTTAAATTTAGTCTGAGCAGAATTAGCTTGACAATGGGCTGCATCTCTCAATATAATGTGCATATGAACAAAAACATTGGAGGTATTATATGAAGGTCTGTTTTCCAGTCGATGATAATCAAGGGATCGAAAGTGCGGTATACAATCATTTTGGCTCAGCGCCGGCATTCATTGTTTTCAACACTGCAACGAAAGAGGTTTCTGCGATCAATAACAGCGATCTGCATCACACCCACGGCGCATGCAACCCGATGAAGGCCTTGAGCGGAGAAAGCGTTAATGCTATAGTTGTAAGCGGAATAGGGGCCGGGGCGCTGAGCAGGCTTAATCAGCTGGGCATCACTGTTTACAGGGCGCAAAGGCAGACCATAAGGGAAAATATAGTGCTCTTTGAAGAAAGTCAGCTTCCGATACTTACACCTCAACAGTGCTGCGGCGGACATGTCGAAGGATGTGCGCATAATTGAGAGTTAAATCACCGGCAGAAAGCAGATTTTATTTAAAATAAGAGCATGTTGTCTATTCAAAAGAGGCCGAGACAATTCTTCTGTGCAGTAATGCAAGTCCTTCCCGTGGAAATCTGAAACATCGGGATCGGCATTGTGCCCCGGACAGTTTCCTTTGGCAGACCCGTCAGAGCGATAAGCGCCAGTGTATGGATAGCTGCATCCACCATAAACTGAGGGACTCTTCGGCGTGTATTGAAAGGAAATCGAATGGCTCACTGATTTTTCCACCTGAGTCCTTCAGGAACACCAGCCTTCTGACTACTTCATGGTTCAGGGCATGTGAGGTATGATGAATGACGGAATGTTGTCCCGACAAATGACTGAAAGGGCGAAATCCGATCGAGAAAACTGCTTATCGTAACGTGGTCATTACTACACAAACAACAACAAAACTTTTTATTTTGAACAGAGCTGCAAATTACACAAGGGCTGGCAAAGCATAAATGCTTGATAGTCAGGTGATAAATCATTTCATAACGCCGATTAGCAATCAGTAGGTCTTCGGTTCAAATTCGATTTCTGGTTTCTTCTTCCAATGACTTAGGCGCCCATCCCATTCCAAAGATGCTTATCTGGTCACTGAAGTTTTTCGTGAAATAACCGATAAGAAAATAAGCTGAATCTATATTGCCGCAAATAGAGGAGCTCTAATCATGATCGGCTCTTCAAGTTAGCGCACGCGAGAATAGCTTGGTGCATGAATTGAAAGAGCAATTGGCATCCAGCAAGATATTCTTCAAATGAGAAGGATAACAGATGCGGTTCAGGGTGCCGTGGAAGATTTCTGCTATCGAAGTAGATTGGATAGCGGAACACGGAGCACTTTGGGAGAGAGATTCTGTTCTTCTGCAGGAAAAGGGATTCATATCATACAAATCCCTTTATGAAAATATAGGTCTCAAAATCGGAGGATGTCTTGATCAGAAGAATTATCATCACAGTGCTTTTTCCCCTTGTCTCTTTTCTGTTCGCATTGATCATAAGCGAGAACGTTCTGGCCAATGAAGCCATTCCTTTTACTGAGAGGGGCAGTCTCAAGTATATAACCGTGCAAATAAATGGAGTGCCCTTGGAACTCATCTTCGATACCGGAGCCAACAGCCTTGTTCTTAATACTGCTGCAATGCAGAGCCTCGGCATTATGGAGTTCAGTGCCAGCAGGAAGCTCCAGTCGCACACAGCCGGCGGCATCGTCGATGGCTATGTTCTGACGCTCAATTCAATTATGCTTGGAAGCATCCAAAAATATAATTATGATGTTGCCTATGTTCCTTCATCCTCCGAAAACCTTTTGGGGTCTTCGTTCTTCATAAACTATAATTATTACATCGACGAGGACTATAAGGTGATAAGGCTAATCCCTAAGGGCAGCTTTGTTTTCGACAGCCCCTGGCAGCCATCACCTCCCGTTGAGCGTCAACGGACCGGCTCGGGACGTATAGAAGTAGAGATGGACGGCAAAAAGTATATTTACGGGGAGGGCTGGCAAGACAATGAAGAACAGGAGCAGTAATCCTAAGCTCCTGGTTCAATAGCTGCTCATCAGCTTTAATGACTGAGCAAGAACTCACTGTGCTCTTTGCTGATGGGTTCTTTACATCAGAGAATTTAGGGCAGTCCAGGAGATGCTGTCCACTATAGTCGACATTTGACTCGAGCTGATCCCAAGTTGTTTCAGGCATGCAGCAAGCGGACTGGTGTTTTGACGTTGCAGCATCCCGCTCACCCAAAATTGCGACAGGATAAGGTCGGCAAGGTATACGATATGCGTCAAAGCGGGATCAATAATAGCTTTCCCCGGCTGATGGTGGTATAGAATGGCTTCAGTCAGGTTCTGGGGAATAGACCATAAACGTGCAAGCCTTCCGCCGACTTCCGTATGCCCAATGCCCAGAATATCCAACTCCGCCTGCTCTAGATCAATAATATCTTCTTGGGTTCGGCGGTAAAAAAGAGGGATGTTCCGTGCAACAAAATGATCGAGAACAATCTTTCCAATATCATGCATAAGTCCGGCTGTGTAAGCAACGGCTGGGGTAGCCAAGCATGTGAGTCGCGCCAGTTTTTCCGCAACAAGCGCGGTTCCGACTGTGTGATGGTACAGACTCCCCTTGCACATGGAATAACCGTGTTCAGATTCTGCGAAGAATACCTCCATGAAGGATGACATTACCAAGAGAAGGAACAGTCTCTCCCCGAGAATTACGAGACCCTGGTCTACCGAATCTATACGGCTTTTCCAGCCTATCAGGGCAGAATTGGACAATTTCAGCACTTTCGCTGCGATGACTTGGTCCTGACGGACTTCTGTAGCCACATCCTGCAGGCTATAACGGTCATCGCCTATCATCCTTACAATTTTGATCGCTACTTGCGGAATAGGTTGCACGCGCGCTATAGCCCGATTAATTTCTTCTGCAGTAGGCTTCTCGACCGATCCTTTTCGGCTTTGAGGATGCTGCATGACGGGCTTGATAGTGCATTCCCATGTACTCAGATCTAGGCTGAGGCGCATGTTGTTTAGGCCCCCCGTTTCGGATTGCCTTATCTGGATTGATTCGCGCTTCAGAATATCCATAACGATGTCGGCTGTCTGCCCGCCGATGTCGAGGTCAAGATTATGTCCAACGGCATTGCCAAGTAATGCCCCACCTGCAACAAAGGCCTCTAGTTTTTCTTTCCTAGCCCCTGATTTGCAGAGTCTATCGATGAATAAAGGCAGACCCGTTGATGCATAACTCTCTGGCTGCCAGGGATCATCGGAGTAAACGGGTGCCGGAAGTGGAACGTGAAACAAGCCGCCAACGCGGGCGGTACGATCAAACAAAGCTACGCCCACGCAGGAGGCGACCAAGGCCACAAGGATTACGTCCTGTGGACCTCTGACGGACGAACTTCCGGTGCCTATGTATTCAGTGGAAGTCAACTTTCTATTTCACGGAATCAGGTTATATTGTACCGTCGAATCATTTCTGCAAGTCGGCTGCATGTCCCTAACAGTCACTGCTGTATCTTTTGGCGGCTGCCCCATATTATCGTCCAGTAACTCGCGCACCTTTCTCAATAGATCGTTAGGTGAGACCGGCTTGTTTATGAAACTACAGTCTTCATTTCTAAGAATGGAGTTATCGATACGATCACCGGTATACCCGCTCGAGAAAAGTACTTTTATGTAAGGTCTGAATGTCTTTATTTCATCATAAGCTTCCTTGCCGCTTTTTCTGGGCATTATCATGTCAATTATGACAAGCTGGATCTCATTTTTGTGATCGATAAATTTATTTACAGCGTCTTCCCCATCTTTAGCGGAAATTACTTCATAACCATTTTGTGCAAGTATTGTTTGCGATAAGAGACGGATATTTTCATCATCCTCTGCAACTAGTATCGTCTCAGTTCCGCCTCGGGGCTCGGGTTCATGAAGACCGCCGGGAAGGATATCCTCCTTCGCTTGCGTTGAAGGAAGATATATTTTGAAAGTCGTACCATTGCCGGGTTCACTGTAGACGTTGATATAACCCCCGTGCTGTTTTATGATGCCATATACCATTGCCAGTCCGAGTCCTGTGCCCTTCCCGGGTTCCTTAGTTGTAAAAAAAGGTTCGAAGATTTTCTCCCTTGCCTCGTGATTGATGCCGATACCGGTGTCTGACACCGAAAGTACTGCGTACATTCCGGGTTCGCCATAACCATAGCTCTGAACGAATATATCATCAAGTTCGACCACTTCTGTCCTCAGAAAGAGTCTGCCACCGTCGGGCATGGCGTCTCTGGCGTTGGTGGTAAGATTCATAAGCACGTGTTCTATCTGGCCGGCATCAACCATGCAGACCACGCCTTTATTGGATAGCGTGGTAGTTATTTCAATATCCTCGCCAATGAGTCGGAAAAGTAATTTCTCGACGCCGCGTACAATGTCGTTCAGATCGACCGGCCTGGGATTTATCACTTGCTTTCTGCTGAATGCGAGAAGGCTTTTAGTGACTTCAGCCGCTCTATTTGCGCCATCCAGTATTTGCTTGACGTAGTCATTCAGACGAACGTCATCTTTAATTTTAGTCTGCAGAAGTGACCCATAGCCCATGATTGCAGTTAGAATATTGTTAAAGTCATGAGCGACTCCTCCGGCGAGCTGGCCCACTGCCTCCATCTTTTGTGCCTGCAGCAGCTGCTGTTGTAGTTTCCGCTGCTCTGAAACATTCAGGCCGTAGGCTTCTAAAACCGTGTTGATATCTGTGGCGAGTTTGCCGATCTCGTCATTAGATCTTACCGAAAGTCTGCTGCTCACGTCTCCTTTTCCTGTTGCGATTGCCGATGAGAAGCCCTGTAACAGTTTCCCATATTCTTTTACAGGGCCAGATATGAAGCCACCACCTACAATGAAGGTTGCCGTTGTCACGACAACGGAAATAATAACAGACAATATTGCGATTCCGGCCAATATTTTCCATACTGTTATCATCACATCGTCTACATATATGTCCGAACCGATTACCCATCCCCACGGCTTGTAAAGCTTAACGTAGGATATTTCAGCAGAGGGATTATCTCCCTTAGCTTTCGGCAATACATATTCGACATACCCCTCGCCCTTTTCTCTGGCGACCTTGACCATTTCAATAAGGAATTGTTTGCCGTTTTGATCCTTGAAGTCGGAAAGGTTCTTACCTTGGAGTTCCGGATATATAGGGTTCATCAGCATTTTTGGCTCAAGATCATTGATCCAAATGTATTCATCTCTGTTTTTACCGAACCTGATACGCCTGACGCTTTCCTTGGCCCTATCTTGAGCCTCTTTAAGCGTAAGCTCGCCCTTGGCAACACGTCGGCCATATTCTGCCACCACAGTATATGCAACGCTCACAACATTAGATGCATTGGTTTTTTTATCATCGATAAACTTTTCCTTCGTCAATGGCAGCATGTAGAAAGAAAAACCGATCATCATAAGACTTACCGCAAGAATGGGCATAAATGATATTTTCCAGAAAATAGGCAGGTTTCTGAATTTAAGCAAATCCTTGATACCATGCTTCATTCCATTCCAATTTGCATTTCCGAACATAGGCCCTCTAATTGTTATCGTAATATTATGGGAAAACTGGACCTGTTAGGATGTCGTCTATTTGTCGAACTGATAATTGCTCATTCTTCCTGCCCGGCGGTACCCATGAGGGGGAGGCAAGCAGTGCTGTAGACTTTTCCCGAGTCGGGGTATTTAGAGTTAAGTATATGCAAAGCGGAGTCAGAATCCGGATTATCCCGATGCCCCAGGTTGGGAAGTCCTATAATGTCGCTAAAAAGAGGTGTGGCGACTCTTTATTCGATATGGAGCGGAAGTATCACATGCGGCATAGCGATGCAGTCAGTTTACTTCGGCCAACGCGTCGTTTGCGGGCAATCTGGCACGGCTTAAATGGTCGCAATGGTCAGTGAGATGTTTGACTATGAAAATCCATACTACAACAGGCTCCTAGATTTTCCCTTCATTCATCAGTTTGAGCATGGCCTTCGAACCATAATATTCATCGCAGTCGGGAGCATTTGTATCAATGCTCCTGACGAAGTAGGCCGCTGATCCCTGCCTGTTGCCATCAGCAAAAAGTTTTACACCCAGGAAGAAGTAGGCCTCGCAAAGCAGCTCTCTGCGTCTCTTCTCATCTTTGGTGTCCAAGATACCAGCCAGAATAGACTGCTCTTTATCACTGCCCCTGCCCAAGAAATAGATTGCAACAGCTCGCATGGATCCACTAAAATCAGTCGAGGCCTCATATTGCCTGAGCCTGTCGAGAGTTGCCGTGACATTGCCTTTGAGCATCCATTCGGCATTGAGCATGCGCAGGTATGGGTATTCGTACCCCGGGTTGAGTTCTATGGCCTTGGCAAAATCAGTCTCGGATAGGGCGTATAGTCCTTGATCATAATAGGCATTGCCCCGGTTAATGTAAGCATTTATAAAGCGGGGCATAAGATCAATTGCCTTAGAGTAATCCGCGATAGCCTGATCATAAAGACCTTTATTACGCGAAGCAATGCCACGGTTATTGTAAGCGATCGCAAATTTAGGCTCCAGATCAATCGCCTTGGTATAGTCTGCTATGGCTTGGTCGTAAAGGCCTTTGTGTCGATAAGCAATACCGCGGTTATTGTAAGCGATCGCAAATTTAGGCTCCAGATCAATCGCCTTGGTATACGCTGCTATGGCTTGGTCGTAAAGGCCTTTGTCGTCATGGGCGATGCCCAAATTAAAATAGGCATTTGCAAATGCCGGGTCCAAGCCTATCGCCCTTTTGTAATCTGCCATTGCCCGATCATAGCGACCCTTCCTATAATAAGCCACGCCCCGGTTGTTATAGGCATTAACGTTATTGGGGAGCAACCTGATGACAGCATCGTAATCATCTATGGCTTGGTCATAAAGACCCTCTCTGCTATAAACAATGCCTCGATTATTATAGGCGCTAGCATTTTTATGTGCGATCCGTATCGACTTTGTGTAGTCATCAATGGCAATGTCAAAAAAACCTTTTCCACTATAAGCATTACCGCGGTTGAAGTATGCATCAGCAAGTTTTGGATTCAGGGCGATGGCCCTGGTGCAATCGACAATGGCCTGGTCACACAGCCCTTCCTTGTAGTCCGCATAGCCCCGACTGTTGTAAATTGCTGCCATGTCCTTTTTGGACATGCCGCTAGCCAGCATTTTTGCGTACTCTTCGACACCCTCGTTATAATCCTTACCCGCAACAGCCTCGCGACACAGATTGTCTGCCCAGCATATGGCCGTGCCTGCAAGCAGCATTGCAGCAACTGTATATGCAATGCATCTCTTCATAGCTACATCCCCCTTTTGTGCGGTTCCGGCATTAATCCATTCGTTTCCGGACACAGGCTCTGAGAGCAGGTTCTTTACAAGCCGGTGTTTCTATCTTGCTGCTTTTCTTATCGAATCCAGCCTTCCTGAACATATTAACCCTGACCATATTAGTCGTCAAAACCGGTTCCTAGCCTCTTGAGCACATGATCATGAGCTATTCGTTAGTGTGCCTGAGCATCTGCGATCCGATTTGCAATCCCCGGTTATTGTACATTATATGCAGCCCGATTTGAAGGCACTTAGAAATCTAGGGCTAGCTTCAGCCGTTCGTGGGAATCCATCGGCAATGTCCGGCAAAACATTATGAAACAATAGTATGTTACACTCATTTGACGGATGGCAGAAGAGTCGAGACTCAACAAGTTTACAATATGTCTTTTCTTCAGGACTTTAGTATCAGCTGATTCGTTGATGATCGCGTCTCTCCTATAGATGTAATTCGGACTGCAGCCTGATCGCGGATAGGACACTTGTTTTCACAAATGCCACATCCGGTGCAGAGATTCGGGTCTACATAAGGGCGCTTCAGCATTTTTGTTGTCCCATCTCTAAGTTCCACCTCAAAGGTCTGAAACCAAATCGCTTTCGGCGACGTTGGGCAGACCTCTTCGCAGACAATACATTCGATATTCATCGCCCAGGGCAGGCACCTTCCGCGATCGTAAAAGGCAGTGCCGATCTTGAGGGGCTTCTGTCCTGCATTCTTCCCAATTTTTTTATCGACCGTAAGAGGGCTGATAGCACCTGTTGGGCATACGTGACTGCAGAGCACGCAGTTGTATTCGCAGTAGCCGATCCTGTTGATCAGGATTGGTGTCCAGAGCCCCTCGAATCCTGCCTCCAATAAAGCAGGCTGGATCGCGTTGGTCGGACAGACCTTCATGCATTCCCCGCACTTGATGCACCGTCGCAGAAAGTCATCTTCGAAGATGGAACCAGGCGGTCTGATTACGCGATGCTGCGGGGAAGTTTTCGAAGTGATAGTGCTTTGCATCATTGGAAAGAGAACCGCCCCTGCGAGGGCGCTCTCGATCAGCCTGCGACGGCTTATGTCGAGAGGCATCTGGGCAGAACTAGCAGGTTTTGACAGGCCGTAATGAATTGCACCCTCTGGGCAGTCTTCGATGCAGTTCATGCAGAGGTGACATTCAGTAACCCGAAGAGCCGTGTGGGGATCACATCCGCCATGACAGTGGCCGAGGCATTTTTTGCAATCGGTGCAAAGGTCGACGTCGCGCCATATCCTAAGAAGAGGCCGAAAAGAAAGTAGTCCGAGAAGAGCACCCAGGGGACAGACTGCACGGCACCAGAATCTCGGCAGAAACCTGTTCGCAAAGATCACCGCAAGGAAAATCATTCCTAGCAAGGTTCCCCCATTAAAAAGAGGCTGTTTCAGGTAGAGCCAACCCTGGCTGTGATTAATCATCGGAAATACTGAGATAGCGAAGGCTCTCGTGATAAATGGAATTGGATCGAGCAATCCAGTCTGAAGCGAACCAAAAGCAGCAAGGGCTAAAAATATAGCAAGGATGTAGTATTTGAGACGGTAGACAGTGCGATAGGAGTTCAATGTAACGGTATCTACCGCTCTCAGCCTTGTGAATATGCTTCCTGCAATCTGGTTGATGATGCCCATTGGACACACCCATGAACAGAAGAAGCGGCCGAAAAAGAGCGTCCCGATAATGATAAAGAGTGAAAGTAAGAGTCCCTTATAGACTGTCCAACTGGTGAGAAAAGAGGCGATAGCCGCCAGAGGATCGAGCTCCAGAAAGAGCGGAGTCTCATAGCCCTTCATACTCCTGAAACTCGTCAGCCAAAGAAGAAGTATGAAAAGAACTATGAAAAAGACGGCGTAGAGTCTCCTGATATTTCGCAGGCTCAGTATCTTTAGGGTCATATGTTCATTTCGGCGACGTTGAGTGATTTCCAGTCGGAAATCCCGACGCCTCTCTTTTCCGCCATTAGGATAAAAGGGATATCCTCAACCTTCAGATCAAGGAACCTTAGGCCGTAAGACTCAATGGCCACCGCGTCCACTCCAGCGATGACCGTGTTCTCAATGGAAACGTCCGAGAGGTTACCGCCAGTCGGCCCGTTTCGTTTGAGTACTCTTGTTGCGTCCATGACGGTGAGTGTCGGTCTTATCGCACATGCAAGGTCTGCAATCGAGGTGTTAATGTCCTGATGCAGACGGTTCCTCTGTCCACCGAGGACGCCGTAAAGGTTTTTCATGCCCATTGTGCATTTGCTAAGAGAGTGATTTTTCACAATCGGTAAATTGATAAGCTTGTCAGCTTGGTGGTAGAAGGAACTTACGGGCCACACTTTCAGAGAGTCTCCCCTAAGATCGGTTAGTACAAAATCTTTTTCGGTAGTCAATCTGATCTTGCCACCAGCTTTTGTCACCGCATTCTCTATCCCGGAACGGGCAAAACATCTGTACGGATCGTTCACTGAAACATCTGTTACCCAGACCTCTGATGCTCGCGCTTCAAGACACAGTTTAACGACTGCGGCAACCACAGCTGGGTTGGTGTTTGCTGCCTGCTCCGGCTGTCTGTCCCATGCTGCATTTGGCTTTAGCAAGACCTTTTCGCCAGGATCCACAAACCGGCCCATGCCACCGATTTTTTCGATTGCGGCTCGGACCATTTTCTCGGCGTCCTGACCGTGAACCACTGCAAGATTAGGATAGGCTGCCTTGTCTTTAATGCGAAAATCCTTGAATGTGAGTATCTTACCTTCGCTCCTTCGGACCGGTTTTTCACTGTAAAATACATATCCCCATATGCCTGCAGTTGCCGCTAAGCCGCAGGTGACAGCGGTTCGTAAGAGAAATTGTCTTCTGCTAATGCCTGGTTCCATTTTGTTGTTCTTTGATGGCATAAATCTACCTCAGAGGTTTTTACCCCTTGTCATTCATAAAGAATTTCAAGATTCCCTCGTCGTCCGTTCCGAACACACCGAAAACCGCATCGCGAGACTGGATCAAAAACCAGTTGCCCTCATATTTGTCCATGACTTTGTATCCTTCAGATCCGTTTCTTTCAATCTTTTCGTACCGGATTCCGGATTTTTTAAAGTAGTCAAGAAAGGCGGATATCAATGATCGCATTTCTCGTTCACTGCCTGCCATCAGTGCCACCTGGATCTTTCCACTACTTGTGGAGTATTCACGCTCGATCACATTATGAAGGAAATCAAGACCGCGATAACCCTCTTTTGCAAACCTCGTGTTCTCGACCTTTCCGAGATTGGGGAACTTCGAGAAGACCCCGAACGAATCATGTCCTGCGGGAAGAGTGTCCGCCAATCCCCGGGCAAATTTGATCACAGGCGTTTTCGGGCTGAAGGCAGATATCTTTACGTAATACCTATCCTTGATGTAGTTCACACCCATAGAGGTTTTGTACCCCATTGTTCCCACAGAGACCGGAGGGGGTTTTTCTCCAGACTCGTCCACCAGAACCCCGAAGGCTTGAATGCTCTTGCCCATGTCATAGACCTCAACCTGGATATCCGCCTGCTTGGCATTTGACCCCGTTTCAATGTACTCAGTTACCGTAAGCCCTTGAAACCCTGCACTGATAAAATATTCAGCATGACCGTCCACATGTTCATAAAGATTTTCCTTAGAGTAGCGATGATCCTCACCGAACTTCCGGAAACCCGCGATGTCCTGAACGACAGTGAGAGGTTTTGACTCTTGAATAACCCCAGATGCGGCTATAGAACCAGGTGCTTCCTGATGCACGGTTTTGCGGAAGTCAATCAGGGCCGGATCATAGTTCTGGCCCCTGAAATATAGGACCGCGCCGATAAGCGGCAGCAGCCCGATCAGAAGAAGACGGTACTTAAGCGGAGCTGAGTTCATCAAACTGAGAACGACATCAATTCATGGGCATGGCAGAGCATGTCCTTCACAGGAAGACCATGGGGACAGCTGCCGACGCAACCGGGAGCAACACATCCGAAACAGTCTGATGCGTTCTTTTTTAACAAAGCATAGGATTGCATTGCCCTTTTTTCCATACCGTAGTCCATGAAATACATCCGGTATCTCATGACTGAGGCGATCTCCACTCCTAGTGTGCATGACCCCTCGCACTCTCCACAGCCCGTTCTGCAGTATTCGCTACCGTACAACCGGGCATAACGATCAAGAACATCCTGATCCGCGGCGGTGAATTTTACCCCAGAGGCCTTCAGATAGAGCTCGATATCAGAAGCCGTTTTCATTGTGACTATAAGGCCGCTTACCTCCGGATGCTTCAGCACCCACTTGAATGCTGCATGGGGGAACTCCTCTCCCTTTGCTTCTAAATTCATGTCCTTTGCGCCAGCAAGGGTTTTCATGGCTATCACGCCTATACTCTTTCTGTGCGCTTCTTTTATAACATCCGGGAGCTTCGGAAACTTCATGAAGTTGAAGGAAGGCTGGATCACATCGAAGTGGCCTGAGTTGACCGCGGTCATCAGGAGTGCCTCCATATTGTTAGGTCCGTGAGAAGATGTGCCCAGAAAACGAATCTTTCCTGCCTTCTTCAGTGCAGCCACAGCTTCGAACATCTCATCGCTGAGGAGCCTTTTTTGCTCGGCTTCCAGGTCTTTGCTCATCTCACCTATAGCGTGTACAAAACAGAAATCGAGATAATCAGTCTTCATCCTGGATAGACTTCCTTCGACTGAAGCTATGAAATCCTCTTTCTTCGAACCCAGCGGGAGATGACCGGGATAGGGCTGGGGTCTACAGAATTTCGAGGTAATGATTACCTTGTCCCTTCGAATCCTGCCCATAGCTTCACCTATCGTATTTTCAGATCCGCCGTAATCTGGTGCGGTGTCAAAATAGTTAATGCCGCTGTCTATAGCCCTGAGGACCATCGAAGCAGCTGAAAGTTTTCCGGCACCGAAGGAAATGTCGCTCATCTTCAACCCGGTCTTTCCGATTTCACGATAGCTTTTGACAGATGCTGATTCGGTAACCGTCTCCGCATAAAGCGGAGGTGCTGTCATAGCCGCTGCGGTCAAAGCCGCCACCTTGAGAAAATCGCGTCGTTTCATAGTGAGACCTCCTCATCTGGTTGTTAGATGACATCGCGCCGAAAAAAGTTATTAACAAACTATTACGTATTATTAGTATACTAAATCGGTGAAGATTATTTAAAAGTAACGGATATCATTTCGTGTCGCTTGGAAACGTATCTAATAGTGGAAAAGATTTTCGATTGCCGATATCATCACGTTGTAACCTCTTACTGATCATTTCCGTCTAAAAATAGATGGCTATTAAAAGAGTAAGTGTCATGATAGGCATTGGACGTCTTTAAGCGTCATCTATCGCTGCACACGAAAAGAACACATGGTATCAGCGGAAGCAGTTGCAGATAAAGAGCATGCTGGGATGGCAGTATTATGCGAATGCGGTATCTGCTATCATAGAGGAGAAGGCATTCTGTTGTAATAGTCAGGAGCGGATCGACTTTTATGCAAAGATCTATGCGCGTTAAACTCCAAAGAGTGTTTAGCTGCAATGTATAAATGAAGAAAGCCCTTTTGGATGTCCAAAAGGAACGGAGGAAAGAAGAATAGATACATGATACAGCCAAAAAAGAAAGATGATGAGAATATTGCGTTTCGAGATGATGAGGCGGTTGGAAATGCCCTGAAAGAAGCATTTCAGAAAGCCGAGCAACCGGTGGTAAAGAAATTTCAGGAACCCAAGGTTCTTGTGGAATGCAACTTCATTATCGAAGTCAGTCAGTTGGTGGCAACAAAGGGGAAACATGCAAACTATGTCGAGCAGTTGATAAGAAGCATGCTTGAGCAGAATAAAAATATCAAGAATATCATCGATATAGACGCTTATGAACCAGAAACGGAAAGAGGTTAACGGAGTTCATCTTGAAGTCGATCGAATCCGCCACCATTGGTAATGCTGGCTGCCCCCCAGTATTGCAACGACTTGTTAAAGGTAAAGCCATCGCAACTCAAACCAGCATGAGAAGTAATTTCGCAACGATAGTTTTATAATTATATCGATGCCAGCAGAGCAGGTGTCTCTTCTTGAAGTGTTCGGAAAACAGATCCATGCTGGTTTCGCCATGCTCTCTTAAAAACTGGAGGCAGCCCATTTCACAGCTTGCAGCATTTTTCGAGGGCAGGCTGAAATTAAACCTGAGTGTTTTATATCATGTTAGTTAGGATTGACACAGTTTACAGAACGGTTTCCCTTAAAACTTGACAGCTGCTTTGCGAACAATCCTCACATAAGCGCAGTGTTATCGTTGGATTGTCAGTTTTTATTTAGTAACTTTAGGCGATCTTTCAACCAGTAGTATTCTCCAGTAATAACCCGCTGTAAATCCACCGATTGTACCCGCTATGAGAAAAACAAAGAGCAGCAAGTCTCCCTGGTCGGTGTTTATAAGTGGAGCATGTGCTTCTCTGCCATGCTCCTTAGCTATTTTTTGAACGACCGATTCATCTACTCCAGTCCATTTATCTTGATCAGCCATAGCAACCGATAGATTACAAAGCATAACGAAGATTACAAAAAACATGCCTGCAGCTAGAGTTTTCATATTGTCACCTCGCCAGGTTTTATAACTTTCATTTTTATTAGGAGGTCAGGTCGTCTCTTGGCAAGCAGGATTACTACACCTGCGGTCATTGCACCTTCCAAAATTCCCAGAGGTAGCTGTGTAGGGATGAAGGAAATGATGATCTTTGTAAAAATAGGCATAAATGGATCGGTACCTTTTATGCCTGCAGCAAGCATAATAGATGTGCCCAGGTATGTTGCCCAATCGGCAAATAGCCCTGCAAAGAAGCCTGCAACCCACATATTCACCCTCAGCGTCCTTAATGCCTTGAAGGTCCCATATCCGGCAAATGATCCCATTACTCCCATGGAAACAATATTAGCTCCCCACGTGCTCAAACCGCCATGGGAAAGGAAAAGCGCCTGAATAAGAAGAGCTACTGCGGTAATCAGGATGCTAATTGGGGGACCTAGCAGTATGGCTGACATTCCTGTTCCACAAGGGTGGGAGCATGTACCTGCTGTCGGAACAGGAATCGGCATACAGGAGATAATAAAGACCATGGCAGCCATAAGGCCCACGAGCGGTTTGAAGGAGATATCAGTACTGGATATTTTCTTTAACCGGAACAATCCATAGGCCACAAATGGTGCTGCTACAGCAAACCATAGTACTGCCCAATTCAAAGGCAATATGCCTTCCGAGATATGCATGGCATAGGCGTTTGTTGATAGGAGTACTAATAAAACTGCACCTAAAAAAGCTATTCGATAAAGATGACTTATTGATGCAGGTCTTTGACTTTTCATAATCATATCTCCTTATATTAGGCATTCGACACATAACTTACTACCCTGACTGTGATAATAACTGCTGATGTAGGATGCCCCGAAACACCTCGCCATACAATCTTTCACATTTTACGCTTGGATTATCTATAGTGGTGATTTTCCATTTTGCAGCTAGCGTGCAACTATTTCATTTTCACTTGCTCCTGAAAATAAAAAATCCCCAAGGCAAAATGCCCTGAGGATTGCACCCTGATTTACTTCATCCTCTTTCCTTCCAGCCACGGCAAGGAGGGTTGATGAGTGAATGTTGAGCGGAAAACAGGGGCATTCTATAGAATCGCCCGAATTATCTTCCCGTCACCAGCAACATATCACTGAGTATCGCAGGCAGGTCTTCTGGCTACCGGATCTTCCTACTTGCCAGCCTTCCCAGAGGGTTCTCCAGTGGCTCATGTGGCTTTCGTCCCCGATTACAGCGGCGGGCCCGCTCCCGAATCGGCATTACTGCCCCACGGGATTCCCTATTAATCCTTACGGCACCTGAGATTAGCTTTTATAATACTTAAGAAGATCTTTTGTCAACTCGGTATTGTAAGGTATTGTAAGGAGCTGCATTTCAGTTACATCATGGAGATCTGTTTGAGACAGCGTTTCGGTATGCTATCCAAAATCCAGCGAAATAATAATTATTAAAACAGCAGAATGATAGAAAAAAAGGAGTTGAAGTGTGCGGTACAATGCATCTTCATGAGAGCTTACACTGTAGCGCCCATGAATACTCGCGTTTCAGTCGGGGAGCGTGTCAAACATTCTTGCCTCTTTCGAATGGTATTAATCATTTTTAAGGGCACGGGCCAAAGCAAGATGATCATTTGACAAGCTAGTGCGCTTTCATGTAGCATGAATTGCGGATAAGAAATCTGTGGTTTGTTTAGTCTTTGCATTGCGAATTAAGCCATGAAGGTATGCGTCACGAAGACGCGTCATTCATGGTTTTTTTATTGAATTTCCCGCTGAAACCTTATGACTTGAAGACTGAATCCTCCAAGAAGGAGAAATTATATCCGATTTGAGGATACGTGGCAAAATCAATCTGCACAGGAGTTGCAAGTGTTCATTTCCGATACGGATATGCTCCAAGGTACAAGCTCTGGATGGAACACAACAACTATCACGACAGGATCATCCAGACGCTGATGACAATGGTGACCGCTCGTTGAAACAGGAAATAAGGTCTCGGCTCGTTGCACAAGGCGCTCTGCCCTTGGGAGTGTCAGAAGCTGAGAATCTTAGGCATTTATGCCGGAGAGAATGTCAATTAAGGAGTATTGTGACAATGTTTAGTGCGCCTATGCTAAGAAAAGCAATGCAATATTGCCTCATGTCATTTTTATTGTTTTTGCTTGCATTGCCGGCCTTTGCTGAAGGCATCCAGACATTGGATGTCGTGGAGGTGACGGAGTCTGCCGATAATCCAATAGGTATCACCGATTCGGCAACCGAAGGGACCGCCCCGACAGAGGAAGTACAATCGCGTCCCTACTACAGACCTGGAGAATTGCTGGAAATAACACCGGGACTGATCGTCACCCAGCACAGTGGAGAAGGAAAGGCCAACCAATACTTTCTCAGGGGAGTCAATCTTGATCATGGAACGGACCTGCGGATTACAGTTGATGGCATGTTAGTCAATGAACGTACTAATGCGCACGGGCAGGGATATTCGGACTTGAACTTCATGATACCGGAGCTCATAGAGGACATACAATATCGGAAAGGGCCTTACTATGCTGATTATGGGGATTTCTCCTCAGTAGGCGCCATTGACATCCACTATGTAAATACACTGCCGCAGGGGATCGCCAAGACAACCGTTGGATTCGATGGATATGAGCGCCAATTTCTGGCTGACTCGATTAAGCTTGGGGCAGGAAACCTTCTAGGGGCTGTGGAATACGTACATAACGACGGCCCGTGGGCTAATAAAGAGGATTTCCGGAAGGTCAATGGAGCATTGCGCTATACTGCAGGTGACTTTACCTTCGCTGCGATGGCTTATACAAGCCAGGGCATAGCCACTAACCAGATTCCCGACCGCGCATTGAGCGAAGACCTAATCACGCGTTACGGCAGTCTTAACCCGAGTGACTTCACCTTCACACGCCGCTACAGTCTTTCGGGGGCCTGGCAGCACACTACAGGCGATACAGTTGACAAGGCCAATATCTATATTATCGACAAGACGATGGAGTTATTTTCAGACTTCACCTATTTTCTGAATGATCCTGTCCATGGGGACCAGTTTGAACAATGGGACAAGAGGACAACGGAGGCGGCCAACGCCAGCCATACCTGGACTGGTAAGCTGTTTGGACGTGAGATGGAAAATGAAGTGGGAATACAACTGCAGTTTGACTATATTCATAACGGTCTGAACCACACCGAAGATCGGCAACTTATCGAAGTTTGGAGGGAAGACCGCGTAAATGAAGACAGCGAAGCAGCGTATTTCCAGAATACTTTCCACTGGTTTGAGAAGTTTCGTACTGAAGCTGGTCTGCGGTGGGACCTTTTGCAGATAAACGACCAATCCGCTGTAGCCAATTCGGGCAATGTCTCAGCCAACATGTTAAGTCCCAAGTTAAACCTGATATTCGGTCCCTGGTACAAGACAGAGTTCTACATCAATACGGGACAGGGCTTTCACAGCAATGACGCCAGAAGTTGCATTGACACCTCGGTACCCTTAAGCGACCCATCAGCGGGCCCGAATCAAAAAGTAGAGCCTCTGGTGCGCTCCGAGGGATATGATGTCGGAGCACGCACAGTAATCATCCCCGGGCTTCAGAGTTCCCTGACATTTTTCCAGTTGCATTTCGACTCTGAACTTGAGTGGGACGGAGATACTGGCGAGACCTCTCCGGGCCGTCCAAGTCTGCGGACGGGATTTGAATTTACTAACTCTTATTCTCCTGCCAAATGGCTGACAATAGACTTGGATTATGCATATACCAAGGCACGCTCTGAAGGGGCGGAAGTTCCCGTAGTGTACGGAACTCAAACCGTCTACGGAAATTACATACCAGGTGCAGTTGAGGGTGTGGGTTCCCTGGGGATACAAATACATGATGTAGGTAGGTATTTCGGATCCTTAAAGGTACGCTACCTTGGAGGGTATCCGCTTATAGAGGACAACAGCCAACGTCAAGGGGCCTCCACCTTGCTGGAAGCACAAATAGGGTATAAATTCTCCAAGCACCTGACAATGGTGCTGGAAGGGCTTAACCTAACAAATAACAAGAAGGCCGCCGATGTCGCGTATTATTATACATCCAGGCTGCCGGGGGAGCCCTCGTCGGGCGTTAATGATATACACTTTAAACCGGTAGAGCCGCTAAACGCGCGCCTAAGCCTTATATATTACTTTTAAGCAGAATGTCAAAAAGAGGACGCATTTTTATAGGGCTCCATCCGGCGTCGCATGTTGCAGCACTGTCTCCGCCAGGAGTACGTATACTCCTCCAACGCGCACCCCGAGCTTAAAGAGGTGTTGCGGGCGAATATAGGATCGTATTTAAAGCATACTGATCGCACTTAGTGAGCCAGAATATTCTGAGCTGTGCTCGAGCTAATGAAAAGCAACGGATTCAAGGAATTAGTCATCAAGACAGAGAAAGGGTGATCAGAAGTACATATTAGGGCTTATTGTAGCTTCGTGCCGACTGCTTACTGAAAAATACACTACATGAAGGAGCGTATTATGCAAGAATTGCTTAATGCATTAAAGACTCTGCAATTTGGAGGTATGGCGGTGTATCCGCTTTTGTTATTAGGTATAGCAACGTTAGTAATATCCCTGGATAAGGCTTTTGTATACTGGCGCTATGTCAAGCTACCCGAATCTTTGCTATTGCTGGCTGAGACCTATAGTTTTGCATGGACCGACCTGGATGGACAGCTGAAATCTCTTCCGCAGGGAAGCTATTACGGACGCTTCTTTCAGGTCATTATTGCAAACAGGGTTAACCCGGCATGGTGGGTCGAGTCTCGGGCGGCTGACGAGGCACAATTGATAGAAAAAGCGTTACATAGAGGGCTATGGGTATTGGAAACCATTGTGACGGCGGCGCCGCTGCTAGGGCTTGTAGGTACAATTATAGGGATGATGGAGTCATTCAGGTTGATTGGAGGCAGCGGTCTGGTCAATCCTACCGGTATCACGGGCGGCGTGGCTCAGGCTCTAATTGCAACTACTCTGGGACTTATCATAGCCTTGGTGGCCTTGTTTTCATTTAATTTCTTTTCTCATCTGCAATCAAAGACAATGGATGAGATGGAACGTCTTGGCACACGGCTCATAGATCACATCCGCATGGATCAGAACAAACAGGAGGTCGTGTTCCATGAAACTGCGTAGGTCTCGACAATCACGGCGCGGACGAATAGAAATCATACCTATGATAGATGTGATGTTCTTTCTTCTGGCAACATTTATGCTTGCATCACTCTCTTTACAAAACCTGCATTCCCTGCCCGTCAATTTGCCCAAAGGCAAGGCTGAACCGTTTCAGTCCACTACTTCTTTAACATTGACAGTGACAAAGAGCAGCGAAATTCTATTGAACAGCACTCCCGTAAGCCTTGAAACTCTGACAGGGACTTTGCAGCCTATGCTAAAGAGTTCAAATGGCAACATTGTTGTTGCAGCCGATAACGCAGCGCCAGAGGGTGTGGTGGTCCAAGCCATGCTTCAGGCGCATCTTGCCGGAGCTGAGCATTTTCTGATAGCAGTGAAACATAATGAATAGGAATCAGTCATTGTGCCAATTTGAGTATCTTGATAATCCATGGAGACGTTTCCCAGTCGTCTTAATTGTATCTTTGATCCTATGGGGTTTGATAATCTGGGGAGTTGGTTTTTTGCTAGAACAAATGGCTGAGCAATCACTTCAGCTTAAACCTATAGATGCACAACTGATTGAGATACCGGCACCTATCAAACACGCCGTTATTCCCAAATCGTCGGGTCCCAATCCTATACATCAATCAGTGATGCAATTGCCCAAACAAATACAATCTATAGCACAAGCTCCCGCTCCAGTGTCGGCTCCTGCAGCTCCGGCAGTGTCACTGCCTGCATCGAGGGCACAGACAGACAATGATAGTAAAGTATCTGTAGCCACATCGCAGCTAGCCAAGGGACCCGGTGTCTCCAACGTGTCAATCACACCCCCCCAGTTTGGGGCTGCCTATCTAAACAATCCGAAACCTATTTATCCCGCTTTTGCCAGAAGGACTGGAATAGAAGGAACGGTAATGTTAAAGGTGCTTGTAAGTCGTGAAGGCGATCCCGTCAAGATTGATGTGGCCAAATCTTCCGGTTTTAACATATTTGATATAGCTGCTGTCGATGCGGTAAAGAAATGGCGGTTCGTTCCGGCTCGTAAAGGAGATACGTCCATTGAAGAATGGGTGCTTGTCCCAATCGCATTTCGTTTGAACAAGTAAAGTGCGCGGGCGTATGCACAGCATGCTGTGCGGCAATGCTAGATGTGGCACTTCATGAAAGCTGGACATGAGTCAGTGCCAGTTTGACTATAGCTATTGCAAATAGCAACAGTCATATATTTAATGCAACAAATAATCCACAAGGCTTATATTTACTGCTATGCAAGGGTTATTGGCCCAATTGCTGGCAGGTATACGATTCATTCTGAATCAAATAAATACAAATTGAAACACTCGTTTATCGTGCTATCAAATATATTCTATATATATCAACTGCATGCAAAGTGGTATGGTATATGCAAGCTAAATAATAACGAAGTTAGAATGTAAATGAAAGGAGATTATCATGAACGGATTTGCCAAAAAGATTGAAAATTTATTTGTAGCCATTGCTTTTGCCGAGGCCGGTGAAGCCGACACAGCCAGGGAGTATATGAGGGAAGAAGACCGTCCCCGCAAGATTGACCGTGTTACACCCGTTGTGAGATCCAGACAAGGACTAAGGGCGCCTGGATTAAAAAGGAAGTAATAGGCGCAGATAGTCGCAGTTAAACATCTGGCACAAAAGAACACACGCTAGAACGCACCCTTAGAACCGGAGCGCCGAGAAATTAAGTTTTATCGGTGTTCCGGTTTAGCCTCCCCCGATTCCCAATCAATTATCTGAAGCCTCATTATGTTGCATATTGAAATAGCCTGTCTGCCCACTGCAACATCGTTGGAACTCAGTAAACACCGGATAAAATCCCCAATGTAAATTTCTGAGTTGCATTCTGCAACAATGGCGCCGGGGGTCTGTCATCTGTTGAGTGCAAATAAGTTAATAATATCATAGCTTTAACTATTTATGGTGGGGTGGCATGATTGTTGATCTATTGGTCTGCGAGGAGATTAACAAATGGACAAAAAAAAGATCGACATTCAGGGGATTATGAATCAGCTGGGAGACATTCTTTCCGCATCAGCTTTTGCAGAAGCGGGAGAATATGAAACCGCTCGCCAACTAATTAAGGCTGATCATCGTGTGCTGCTTATGCTTGCGGGAACTGTCGGCGATGCCAAGTCACTGAAGTATGCGGAGAACTTCTGTGATCGCATGAAGGCCAAGCTCGAGGTGCTCTGCGCAGCCGGGATGAGGCAATCCGTGGAGGTCTCTCTGAGCAGCATTCGGGAAAAAGGGATCGAATATACCATAGATGAGACGGACGGTTGCCTTAAGCAGGCAGTTGTAGATATTACTTCCAGGAATCGGGATATCCGTTATGTTGTTGTGAACTCTTATCATGACCTCGAATCAGGATGCGGTGAAGATGCCAATGCTCTGCAGGATGTTACGAATATTGTCAAGTGCCCGCTTGTTGTAGTCGGTGCCTGACGATCAGAAAATAAAAAGACAAAAAAGGGAGGAGACAATCTGTATGGAAACCAAGGACAACAAAAAGACAAGACCGGTTGGTAAAGCAGTTATGTTCGGGGTGCTTTCAATAGCAATCTATTCACTATTATTCATTTACGAAGCGCCTATCATCGATAATTTTGCAAGGGGAGGCTTCTTTGCATTTCTTCCGATCGCAGCGGCTTTTCTTATTTCTTACGTACATGGGTCTTTTACCGGCAATTTCTGGAGCGTACTGGGAGTGGAAGCTTCTAAAAAGAGGGGGACAAACTAATGCATGACATAGCCAAAGAGGCAGCCAATTTCATTACGCTTGATACGATGAATATTGTTTATCTGTTTCTGGTCGGATTTGTAGGAGGTCTTGTAAGCGGATTCATCGGTTCGGGAGGAGCCTTTGTACTTACGCCTGCCATGATGTGTCTGGGGGTTCCGGGTCTAGTAGCGGTAGCCAGTAACATGTGCCACAAATTTCCCAAGGCGCTTGTTGGATCCCTCAAACGCGCCAAGTATGGTCAGGTGGACGTCAAACTCGGGATAGTTCTGGGGATATCTGCAGAAGCTGGGGTTCTTTACGGAGCAGGCATCCAGGAGAAGATCAAGGCGGCCTTCGGCGATGCCGGGTCCAATCTTTATGTGAGTCTGTGCTTTGTGGTTGTATTGGCAGTTGTCGGAGGCTTTGTGCTTTATGATGCACTTAAGAGCCGCAGCGCCAGCACAGCCAATGCTCCGGAGAAGTTGACTAAGATAGCGAAGTGGGTTCAATCTGTGAACATTCCGGGAACGATGGTCTATTTCAAGTGCCTGAACGCCCGCATCTCCATACTCTTCACCATTCCCCTTGGTTTTGCAACAGGGATACTTGCATCTACCATAGCGGTAGGAGGCTTTATCGGAGTACCTTCCATGATTTATGTGCTTGGAGCACCGAGCCTCATGGCTTCGGCGACTGAACTGGTAATAGCATTTGTAATGGGGCTGGGCGGCTCTTTCAAATTTGCACTTCACGGTCTTGTGGATATCCGTCTGGCGATGATAATCCTCGGCGGCTCTCTTTTTGGAATCCAGCTTGGGGCCATCGGCACTACTTATGTTAAGCCTTTCGTAATCAAAATGGTCATGGGTGTCATAATGGTCATCGTGCTGTTCAGCCGTGCACTTATGGTGCCTGTATATATGTCTCAGTTAGGGCTCATTGGAAAGCTTGGCGAAAGCACCTCAAGGATGTTCAGCAGCACGAGCTTTGCCATAATGATATTTGCTCTTGCCATAGGCGCCTTTATAGTGCTTCGGTCAATGTGGGCTGGCCGCAGGGAAGAACGGCAGGCTGAGCATCAGCTCACGCCTGTCAAAGCTTACGAAACAGTCTGAGACTTCAAACAGGCAGAATTAAATATAACAAAAAGCCTCTTGCCAGTGACTGAAGATACACTTGGCCAAGGGGCTTTTTTTTATGCAACACCTCCCTATTGTGCAGTCGAAGGACGCATGATCCCCTTTTTTCTTTCGTTAGCTGTGGTGTGCCTTCTTGCCGACTGTCTATGCTCGGGCTGACGAGAAAATTGTTCTCCTGAAAAAAATTGGCATCATTCGTAGTTTCGTAGGATGCTGTTGGCCTGAACGGAATCTTCGATGCGGGTTTCCTGGTTTCTGACATCGCTTTCAAGGTTAACTTATCGCCTGATAAGCCTTTAGAGGACTACATAAGGGCACTTAATCCTCCGGGGTGTCGAGAGGTGAGAATCCCGGGCACTTATGCTGAGGAGAATGCCAATATGAGCATATACACATACAAGCGAATTACGATATGAATCAAAGCGGCATGAGAAGGGTCTTGTTGGCGTATCAGCTTATCTCGTGCGCGAAGTATGGCAATCTCCTGCCTGCGTAAATCTCGAAAAGTGGATCTAAGTGGCTTGGTCATAGCTGGACCACTGTGCGGTGTGCTTATTACACGCAAGTACGTTGTTCCCGAAAAGAATACTCGACTTTTAGGTTGGGAGTACGTCAAAATAATTGTATTGCATTATGTGGATAATCTTTGCCTTAAATGCCGATAGGAGAGAAAGAAATGCACCGAATTCGCAAATCAATAAAATTGGATAGGGTATGCTATGAAATTCGCGGGCCGCTCCTGAAGGAAGCTAAGCGCCTTGAAGCTGAGGGCTGTATAATTATTAAATTGAATACCGGCAATCCCCCGGCATTCGGTATTAATGCACCGGATGAGATTATACATGATGCAATCCTAAATATGCGCTCTGCCCAGGCATACGGAGATTCTAAAGGGTTGTTTGCTGCACGTAAAGCTATTATGCAGCAAAGTCAACTCAAAGGCATCGAGGGCGTTCAGATTGACGACATATACGTAGGTAACGGGGTTAGTGAAATGATTATGATGTCCATGCAAGGGTTGCTGGACAATGGAGATGAAATACTGGTTCCTTCTCCGGATTATCCGCTATGGACGGCAGCAGTCAATCTATCGAGCGGGACTACAGTGCATTATATGTGTGATGAAGCCTCTGATTGGAATCCAGATATTAAGGATATTGAGTCAAAAATAACAACAAAGACGCGGGGAATTGTGGTCATCAATCCTAATAATCCGACAGGTGCCGTATATCCTGAAGAGATCCTGCAAAAAATTGTCGCGATAGCGGAGAAACATAATCTAATAATTTTTTCTGATGAGATTTACGACCAGATTCTTTATGATGATGCGAAACATATTCCGATAGCATCGCTGTCGAGAAATGTATTATTCGTAACATTTAACGGTCTATCAAAATCACACCGTATTCCGGGAATGAGAGTCGGTTGGATGATTGTCAGCGGGAACAAGGATTCTGCTCAAGATTATATAGTCGAAGGTCTCGACGTTTTGGCAAATATGAGACTTTGCGGCAACATGGTTGCTCAATTCACTGTCCAGACAGCACTCGGCGGCTATCAGAGTCTTACCAAGTTGGTTTCTCGAGGCGGTAGACTTTATGAACAAAGAAATGTTGCCTTCGAAGCCTTCAATTCGATTCCTGGCATTTCTTGTGTAAAGCCTAAGGGTGCTCTTTACCTGTTTCCAAAGATTGATATTGAAAAATATAAGATTCACAATGACCAACAATTTCTACTCGATTTTTTATTGAGCAAGAAGGTCTTAATGGTACAAGGTACAGGGTTCAATTGGCCAAACCCTGACCATTTTCGTGTGGTTTTTTTACCTACAGTTGATGAAATTAAGACTGTAGCGGAGCGTATGTCAGATTTTCTGGAGGATTATCGACAATAATCACTATGCCTTTCTCCTCAGGCAAAAACAGCCGAACGGATCAATGCTCATTACCATGAGAAAGCCTTGGCTTCCACGCGGGGATGACCGCGCCTAGTGTGCTATTGCTAGAGCTATCACTGCCCCAACGAACTGACTAAGATACAACAGTTAACAATCCACTTAATGTCTTGCCATCGCAGTTTGCCGTCTTCTGTCTCTATAAAATATTCACATGTCACATGCTGCAGACCAGCATCAGTTTTTCCCCATTCCCTGTGAACCTTTCTCTTCTAATTTAATTCGGTGCTGGATTGCTACGACTATGGCAATGTAGATTGCTACAGCGATGGTGATTGCTATAATAGTTCCAAAGTAGATGAACTGTGCTGTCATTTTTTCCCTCCAATATAAAGACAGCTGCTTATGATATTTCTCTGGATGTTCCAAGCATTCAACTGCAACATTTTTATTAAGGATCTCGCCGAAGATTTCCTTCCGGTTGTTACTTCTAATCATATTCCCAAGCTAGAACGAAGTAAATCACCAGGAACGGGTATTATATGGGTATGCTGGCACAAAACACTGCCCGCCCTGGTCCTTGACGAAGAAGAGTTCGCTAAATGTGATTATCAGAGGTCAAGAAACAGAAATCGAAGAATTGCAGCACCATGCTCCTGTTATTTTAGCCGGACAGTAGTGAGTTTGATTAAGCAATATAGAGTTTTAAATGGTTTCCCATGGACGCCCTTCAGTTGGAAGTTCGACCGGTGACTTAACGCAGCATAATCACAATAGCGCTGAAACAGACGGACAGTGACGCCTTCACCGAGGGATTACTTCGCCGCTTTCAGTCTCAGTATATCTTCCCTGATCGTGTCAGCGTCAACGGCATTGGGTGCAAGTTGGAGGTACTTCTCATATTCTTTTACCGCCTGGGCATTGTCCCTGACATCAGCAGCCAGAACAACGCCCATGTTTCGGTGTGCCAGGGCATGGTTGGGATTGATCTCGATGGCCTTTCGGAATTCCTTGAGAGCGATGTCGGATCTGCCAACGTTCCGGTAGCACGTTCCCATATCCACTCTCACATCTACATCGGTCGGGTCAAGGGAGAGAGCTTTCTGGTAAGCGTCTATGGCTTCATTGAAACGACTTGTGTCCATCAAAACATTGCCGAGTTCTATCCAGACCTTAAGATTGTTTGGGTCTTTCTGGACAATGTCCTGAAGTATCTTGGGATCATTTTGTGGCTGAATCTGACCCACAGGCTGTGATTGAGGCTTCGGCTGCTCCTTCTGCTGACAGGCAGAGGTTGTTAAGGCGAGCAAAAATAGAAGAATAGCAGATAGAAAATTACTTTTTAGCATGATGAAAGTTAACATGCGAAAAGGAAATTGTCAAGACACGAAAACGAATGTGTCACGAAAACGAATGTCTTGAACAGTACTAAAACAATTGGCACAAAATTAGACAACTTAGCGGGAACAGGACTTATTCCTCGTTAAAATTAAATGGTAGGCACGAGGGGTATCTAACTCCGTGCTATACCTCGCTAACCCTTTATTGACGCCAATCTATATTTTTTAAATGGTATTTTTACAGGCGGGCCTCTTCCGTATGCTCCTCGTCCTTGCCCTGCAACCAGACCAATACGATGCACACCACGGAAATAATCACTGCCGACAGGATCATGGCCAGTATCAAGTCTACCCCTGTGTCCAGTCGCGTCTGCTGCCGCAGCAGATCCGTCAGCCACATGATCATGAAAAGGCAGGGCAGGAACAGCCAAGGTTCCAAGATGTCACCTGTTTGACCGATCCATGGACAAACCCAGACATCCAGCCACCAGCCCTTGATCCTCCTCCTCGGCCATCCCACGAGTGGCAAGTGTTCCTCCTGCAAAGTCCCCTGCTTGGCTTGCTCGCCCAGGAACTGCAGATATCCTCGGGCCTGGTAGCTCTTGTAGAGCATCAAAAATGCTGAAAGCGTTATCATGATCCCCACAAGGGGAAGCATAAAATCTGCGGGTGCACCCTTACTCCCCGCAAACACATATGCGTTAGCGATAAACCCTTGCCCGACCAACAACCACATGATGCGGTGATTGGTGACCTCGTTTTCGTGCCTAATCATTTGACGAATGACAGTTGGATACTGTTCCTGTCGGACATCGTACATGGCATCGCTCACAATGCACGCACCTGGAACAGGTGGCATTCCCACGGCCCCAGGTCGACGTACAGACCGGCATTCCGTATCTCGTCCCCACTTCGGTCGTAGGATTCGCCCGACAGCACATCGTTGAAGCGCCACTTCTTTCCCCTCAGTTCATCCCATGGCACATGGACAAGAGCTTGGGTGGGTCCTTCCCAGAAATTTATGACGATGACGTAATGCTCCTCGTCCTTGACCCAGCACCAGGCAAGGATATTTCGCCAGCTCTGGTTGTCTGGCCAGCCGCTTTGCTCGCAGAGGCGCCATTCACCGTTGCGGAAGACATCATTATTAATCGCTTTCAGAAGATTGTGGTAGAAGCCTGCGAGATCGTGATCAAGCGACTCTGCCGGGCGACGCCCCAGAAAGACAGGCAACCTTACTCTCAATCCCTCGAACTGTCCCTCATGCAGCAGCCTTGCCCCGGTGAGTGTGCGAATAGCAACTGCTGCAGCGCGCCCTTTTCCAAACGGAAAAGTGGCAGCAGCCCTCGGCTCGTCATGGTTCTCGATGAACCGGACCATCCCATCCTGGTAAGAAAGATCTGCCAGGAGGTGCAGACGCACATTCTCGGCACCCCCGTGTTCCATCCGGTCGTACAGTGTCCTGTCGTAGCAGTAGTCAAACCCCTGCTGCTGCAGTTCCCACTCGAGGTCCCAGTATGCCTCAGCGATGAACCTGAACTCTGGCCACTTCGCCTTAAGCGCAGGGATAACCGTTGTCCAGTAATCGTCGACCGGCTTTTCTCCGGCACGATACCCCCAAGTCCGCTCAAAGATGTTATTCAGCATGAGCATGGCCATGTCGCAGCGGATACCGTCACACTGTCTGGCAATCTCCGCGATCGTATCGATCACTGCCTGCCTGAGCCTAGGCTGAAAGGCATTTAGCTGCAGCACATCGGGCCATGCCGGGAAATATGGGTCCCGACCGCAGGCAAACACCCTGCCTCTCGCCTCGATGAAAGACGATGGATTGCTGCGCGCGTCGTCGGTCTTGCCCTGGATGAAGTATTCGGGGTCGTCGTTGACCCAGGGGTGGTCGGGGGCCACATGGTTTGGAACAAAGTCAAGAATCAACCGCATCCCGCGTTCACGGAGTATGCTTCGCGCGGCCGCTAGTCCCATCGGTCCGCCGAGGTGTTCATCAACGACGTAGCTACGCACACAATAGGGAGAGCCGACATTATCCTCTGGTGAAAAGTCAGGAAGCGCGCGCCGAAAATCCTCTAGGAGTCCCTGGTTTTGCATGGCTATTTCGATTCCGGACGGGCTTCGTTCCCACACTCCCATGAACCATATGGCATCAGCGCCTATGGAGGATAGGCGGTCCCATTCTTCGGCCGGCACCGTGGCAAGCGTAATGGTACTCTTGTATTTCCGACCTAGCTCATGCAGCCAAACCCAGGTATTGATCTCATAAATTAACGGATGCTTAGGCCATGGTTTCATTTTTGCTCGCCTTCCCGCTGCTTCTTTATTTCAATGATGGCGGCCATTTTGCCGAATTCGAGGAATTGCTCGGCGGTGCTGGTCGCAAAAATATTTATCAGCCGTGCGATAATTCCAGTCCATCCTGTCTGGTGGCTTGCTCCGAGGCCGGCTCCGTTGTCTCCGTGAAAATACTCGTAAAAAAGGATGTTGTCGCGCCAGTGAGGGTCTGACTGGAACTTCTCCGTCCCACCGTAGACCGGCCGCTTGCCGTGTTCATTACGCAGGAAGATTTTGGCCAGCCGCCCCGAGATCTCCTCGGCCACTTGGTACAGGTTCATTAGATGCCCCGAGCCCGTCGGGCATTCGATTGTGAAATCATTCCCGTAGTAAGTGTAATACTGAAGCAGGGCACGGATGATCAGGCCGTTGACAGGCATCCACACCGGTCCCCGCCAGTTGGAGTTGCCGCCGAACATGCCGGTGTTTGACTCGGCCGGCAGGTAGTCCACCCGGTACTCCTGGCCTTGCACGTGGAAAACATACGGGTGCTGCTCGTGGATCTTGGAAAGCGAGCGGATGCCATAGGGGCTCAGGAACTCCTTCTCATCGAGCATCTTCGTAAGGATCCGGCGGAGCCGCTCCGGATTTAGTAGAGCCAGGATCCCACGCTCGGCCACGCCTAAATGTTCCGGGCCAGTGGGGTGGGCAGCCTTCATGAGTTCGGGCATCCGCTGCGCCCGCTTATACAATTGAGCAATCCCTCGCGGAATGCGCTCCCGCTGCCACTTCTCGATCACCGTCGTGGCGCACAGCGGCAGGAGCCCAACCATCGAGCGTACTTTGAGCCGCGTCGCACTGCCGTCCGGCAGGCGCAGCAGATCATAGTAGAAGCCGTCCTCTTCGTCCCACATGCCGTACTCACCAGGCCGGTTCATGGCCACAGCGATGTACGCGAAGTGCTCCACAAACTTCACGACCATGTCCTCATAGATGGAATCGTGGACGGCCAGCTCCACCGCGAGTTCCAGCATATTCTGGCAGAAGAGGGCCATCCAAGCCGTTCCGTCCGCCTGCTCCAGGTTGCCCCCGGTGGGAAGCGGGGCGCTGCGGTCGAAGATGCCGATGTTGTCGAGGCCGAGGAATCCCCCTTCAAAGACGTTCTTACCAAAGCGATCCTTGCGATTTACCCACCAAGTGAAGTTCAAGAGCAGCTTGTTGAATGTCGCCTTTAGAAAATCTAGGTCCGTAGCGCCACACTGAACCTGCTCGACGCGCTGTAGCAAGAGCGTTGCAAAGGCGTGGACAGGAGGATTGACGTCGCTGAAGTTCCACTCATAGGCGGGAATCTGGCCGCTGGGGTGCTGGTAGACCCCGCGGAGCATCAGTTCCATCTGCTCCTTGGCGAAGTCGAGATCGACCATCGAGAGCGGCAGCGTGTGGAAGGCCAGGTCCCAGGCCGCGTACCACGGATACTCCCACTTGTCCGGCATGGAGATGATGTCCTCGTTCAGCATGTGGAACCACTCCGAGTTCCTGGAGTGACGATATCCGGAATGCAGGGGGTTGGAGTGATGCTCATCCAGCCAGTTGTCACCGTCGAAGAAGAAGAACTGTTTGCTCCAGAGCATGCCGGCGATAGCCTGGCGCATCACGTTGGCCTCATCTTCACTCGCTGATGAAGGAATGACCAACTTGTAAAACTCATCAGCTTCATGTAGCCTGTCAGCGAAGACTTCATCAAATTGTTTGCCAAAGGGGCTGCCCTTCTGGTCCGAAGAACTGCTGGAGAGCCGCAGGCGAATCACTGTAGTCTGACCGGCTCCGACAGTGACCTGGTAGTGCGCCGAAACCTTTGTCCCGGTCTTGTCCGGGTTCACCGCGCCATGGTGACCCATCACCACGCAGTCGTTGATGCCGTCTTTGACATATTGGCTCTCATTCTTTTGACCGGGGAAAAGCAGCTCGTGGTTTGTTTCGTTTTCGGTGAAGAGCAGCGGCACGTCGCCTTCGCAAAAAAGCGTGTATTCACCCAGCAGCCGATGAGCCACCGCAACCGTACTCGCGCCTGCCGATGCCGTGCTCTGCTTGAGGTTTGGTTTCTCGGGAGCTCTGTTAGAATCGGCAATCCATGGCGACCAGTCGTTCCGGAACCACAGCGTCGGCAGAAGATGCAGCTCGGCCGCGTCCGGACCCCGGTTGACTGCCGTGATCTTCACGAGGATGTCTTCAGCACCACCTTTGGCATACTCGACAAAGACGTCGAAGTAGCGGTCGTCATTGAAGACGCCTGTGTCCAGTAGTTCATACTCCATGTCGTTGCGATTGCGACGACGGTTTGTCTCTATAAGGTCAGCATAGGGATAAGCAGCCTGGGTGTACTTATAAAGATACTTCATATATGAGTGGGTCGGTGTGCTGTCGAGATAGAAGTAGTACTCTTTAACGTCCTCACCGTGGTTGCCTTCGCTGTTGGTGAGGCCGAAGAGTCGTTCTTTAAGGATGGGGTCCTTCCCGTTCCACAGTGCCAGTGCGAAACAGAGGTGCTGTTTGTCATCGGAAATGCCGGCGATGCCGTCCTCTCCCCAGCGGTAGGCACGGGAACGAGCCTGATCGTGGGTGAAGAAATTCCAGGCATCACCCCCTTCACTATAGTCCTCGCGCACGGTTCCCCACTGCCGCTCACTCAGATAAGGGCCCCATTTCTTCCAGGGAATCTTTTGCTCCCGCGCATCTTGAAGCCTTTGCGTCTCAATGGTGGCCTGCATGTTGCATTCCCTCCTTAATTAATGTGTCACAACTAGCAGTGACGAGAGCGGTAGCGCAACTTTTAAACGGGTTTCCATACTGTCTTGAGAGTAGGTTATGAGTCAGAATAAGAAGACAAAAGGAGATAAGTAAAAAAATTGCAGGTGGGATAACGTCGAGAACTTCATGTTTGATTGTATTAAGAATATTTCTCATGCCGCGTCCTCGAACTTTTTCTTGCTGAATCTATACTCATCAGAATAAGGTTTGAAGTTATTTTGACTTCTTCTTCCCGCCCGCAAAAATATACGCAAATATGGCTATGGCAAATACTATGGATAATTTCATAAACAGCAGAAATATCTTGATAATCGTGCCTGGAAACTCAATTGGGAGGTCATGCCACAAAATAAGGCCTGCAGCAATAAATGCGCCAATTAGAATGATGATTTGTTTTCCGTTCATAGTTTATCTCCTTTGCCGACATAATATGATTCCATATCTTATTTAATAACACTGTCTTGCGATGGCACAAAGCCCGGAGGGGTCTTCTGCCATGGATAACTTTTTGCCATGCTGTACCCAACATCGAAAAGCTGACGCATGTAAGCGGCATCAAAATCCTCTTTCTTCGGCACATTGAAACTCGGGGGAATGCAGGCCAGGTTGTAATCAAGGCCGTCTCTCTGAGCCGTCACGTAGATCCGATAGAGGTCGCCAATACCCTGAGTCTGAATCATGGAGGAGATGGCCCGTCCGACAATGGTCAGCGTCCGTTGATCGGCCTGAGCCCAATCGGCGTCAAGCCGGCTGTTGCGTATAATGTAAAGTTTTCTCTCTCGCTCGCCAATGTGTTCCTGCGCTGTCACTGCCTTAACGTCGACCGGCGCTGTGTAGAGAAAGACCTGAGACATGGTGCCACCGTCCACATGCATCTCCTGGTACTGCTGGCCGCCTGCCTCCACATCGATCATCATCGGAGGGAAGGCGCCCTCGTGGGCGATCCGGTCAATATTAGGTGTTTTGTAGCCCATCACGCCACGATTGTAGGCACTGACGTTGTACCAGCCAATGTCATCACCCCACAGATGAGGATGTTAGGCTGCTTGTCCGCCGCAACTGACGGGACGGGCGATAAATTCCCTGCTGACAACAATTGAAGCGAGCACACGTAAAAATATCATCTTCTTGCTATCCACGAAAATGCGTGCCACGATTGTCCGCCAAGCATTTGTAACGGCGGTCCTCCTCAATTTAGCGGAGAGTCGCGTCATTCTGCTGCGCAGTTGCGAATGACTCTTATTCGCAGTTAACAGCAAGATGCGATTATTGGTTCACGCCATGCACTTGGTCCATGAATGCTCTGAGCCTTCCGGCCCAAAATTTAAAGGCTTCCTTTGCTGATCCTAGACTGCTGAATCTTTCCGTGAATTTAGCAGATTGTTCATCTTCGGCAACGGCAATGACTTCGTTGCTAACAGAATCGAGTCCCATCATTTCCATATCTGTTAGACCAGAACCAGTCCAGGAGCCGGTGGAACCTTTCTTTATGATGTTGATGCCCAGTCCCACTGGAAGCACTGACGAGACGGCGCTCAGCGCCGGCTTGCTTTTCTTTAATTTTGTAATTGCCACCCTGATTCTAACCACTCCAGGGCCAGGGTCAGCTACAATCGGATATTTGTCTTTGAGAGCATCAACGATTGCCTGGTCGAAGGAATCCGTAAGCTCTTTCATATCCTCCGTATCTATACCCTTATCTTCTGAATCATTGGCGAAATAGAAAATCACACTATCTATCATCACCTTGTCGTATTGGGAAAAATCGACGCCCGGCTTCAACCAACGCATCTTGACGCCATCCGGAGGACCAGGCTCTAAATTCGTGTAATAGTCTCCGAGGAATCCTGTCTGTTTGGGAGTGGATGCACATCCTGTGACGACTATAAGGACAAGCCCGATTACCAGTGATCCAATTGCCTTTGACATTGTTTTCATAATTTCCTCCATGTTTAGGTTGATGGTTATTCAAAACACCAGCGTAAAAGCACACTCTTATTATCAAGTCGACAGAGCATATTAATGCGAGGACTCCGACTCTGGCATATACTAGTCCCCGATACTTCTAAAATTATATCCGTTACGAACGAGAAACCAAGGAAGGGATGATCTTTTATTTCTGCAGCAAACGTCTTCTAATCCGATCTAATGGCGCGGAGTTGGAGTTAGGAGCTGCGATCAATCAGAATTGTAGGATAGGCAGGAGTCAAGGATAAGTTTGATGCATGCTTTAATCTTGATGGACATGGATGGTAAGCTCTAACGCCCGGGACATTCCTCTGATTTTCTTCACCGGCATCAGGGAATCCCGGTTGACCAGATTGATATGCCCGATAACAATCTTCCCGTCATCGTTTGCGCCGAAGACTTCACCCCCGTGAAGCATACCAGACAACGTCAAGACAAAAAATGCAACACGGGACAAACTTGCGAAATAGTTTCATTGACATATGATCCTTAATGATGTCCTCCAGATATCTTTTTCATAATGAAAAGACTGATCGCCAGCATCAGAATCGATGCAGGCAAAATCATAACTTCCCAATGCAGATCTTCCGCCTGTCCCAGCGCTTGACCAAGAAATGCAACCACTAAGACCGTAAGCACCACCTCCCAGAGGAGGAGTTTGAGTTCGAGAAACGATTTAACCCTGATCCACGAGGGGATCAGGCAGGCATCTTTCTCATCATCCCCTACAAGGAACAGTTCTGTTAGCCCTAAAGCGAGAACAATGAGAACTAGTGCCACGAGAAATGTATCGATCGACTCGCCAATTTGCTGCACCGGATGCTTGCCAGATTCCCACGGGATTCCCGCCAGGATTATCTGATAGGCATGAACGGACTCGCACACCCCAATAGCCATAAGTGCCATGCCGCTTAGGACAGAGAACAGCACAGCCACAGCCGCAAGATAACGCATTTTGAGCAGAAACCCAATCAAAGTCATCCACTACCCTCCCGTAAATAATAGTTGTGATACCACAGGGCGCATTTGATTAGTTATCATTATTAGAATCCCAGTCATGATGTATAATCGTACTCGGCATCATTATATCAAGATTCAAAGATGAGCACTACACCCTGATACTCATCACCTCGGGTATCCCGTCAAAATGTTGCATTCGGGAAGTAACTATCGAAATAAGATTCGCGCTAACTTAAAGTCATTGCCGCAGGCAAAATGCTTATGATACAAGGTTTCTACCGGAAATCCAGAGCACGATCTATTTACTTGGGCTGTCTAAAATCATTCTGTTAATGGGATCCAAAAGCTTAAAATATGAATACGTCATAAGGAGCACTAAAACAAGAACATTCACCAGCTGAAACATTGGATCCGCAGAGATCTCAGAGGTAAGCAATGGATAAACAAGAATTCCTCGCCGTCCTTGTGAAACTCTTCTGTCTGCTCATCCACTTTTCTGGTAACGTCATGGTTAGTACCAAAATAGCGAGAAGAGCCAGTTGCGAGAAAACTGGTTAACGGTCAGTTGTACTTTTACTATACGCCTTCACAAACGAGCTTTCAAGGCTCGGAATATTTTTTGTATCGGCATTATAGTGAGTGAGCCAGCTCATGGGATGCGCAGAGTATAGAAATGCTCACTCACCTAAATCGTACAACTGGTATCTGCAGGCGGCTATGGGATACCAAGGGTGACAAGAAGAGGAACAGGGACAAGAAGAGGAACAGGGACAAGAAGAGGAACAGGGACAAGAAGAGGAGCCCGTTGACAATGTTTTTCACTGTGTTAGACTTTCAATTATAAGGGAATTTGTAAGGAGTTGGAGAAATTGCGGTGTCTGAGAAGGATTATATCGAGCATGGCCAACTCACGGGTCTTGGAGAGGTTTCCAGTTAGGAAATGAGGTGTATAGGGCAAACACAACTGGATCCGGAACCCACCTCATCATGCGCTCAAGGCTCCGCATGACCGCGGACCAATATAACGCAAATCTAGCTAGAAAGGAGACATAATATGTTCTACACCTTCGATTCCCTATTTTCCGAGAAAATGCAGCCGCTGATCATCACGGCCGCGCCGTTTGGCCCGGAATGGCTATCCCAGGCGCCTTTCCACCGATGATGATCGATGTTGAGGCAGGCGGCCAACCGTACCAGGGGATGCACGTGGACTGGGGCACCATGGCTCAGGTCTTCCTCTACCCACCATCAATCAATAGAGGAGATGAAGGCAAAGGCACACATGGGGGAACGAGAGAGGCGGCTTTACATCATCCGCAACAGTCTGCTTGAGCAGGAGTGGGTTCAGGTCGATCGCAGGACGCTGTCCATAGCTGCACGGGCCATCTCATCCATGATTCAGACTCAGGGCATCGGAGATTTATATCGGATTTGCGTGACGGCTCAGAGAGACGGAATTGATTAACCCCTGGCCGTTATCCCACCGAGTTTCAATGTGCCGAAGAAGGAGGATTTTGACACTGCATACATGCGTCAGCTTTTCGATGTTGGGTACAGCATGGCGGCAAAGGGTCATCCATGGCAGAAGACCCCACCGGGTTTTGTGCCGCGGCGGGACAGCATTACTAAATAGAGCAATGCTGACTTATTTCAGCTAAGACGATTTGTGATGAGGGATAGAGAGAAAGTTAGTTGTCAGATATGGAGCCGCTCCAATGCGCCATACGATGCGAAAGAGGGCAGGCAGACTTTTATCAATGACAAAGATATGAGCAAAAAAGGGAAATACACTTCGAACGATGCTCATTAAGGAGTATGCTTTTATTAATTTATGGGATAAGATCCAACACTTCAAGTGACACCGGATTTGAGGAGGCTGCATGCCGGCAACCGAAACAATGAATACTGGCAGTAATATAAGCTTTGACGGGCCATCGGAAGACACACTTCTTGTCCGAATTGCAGGGGAGTGGAAACTCTCAAACACACTTCCTTCGGCCGATGAGGTGATGAAGCAGGCGGAGGCACGCCCAAAGGTCAGGAGGTTAATTTACGACGCCAGGGGACTGACGGGATGGGACAGTGGTTTATTGACCTTTCTTACTAATGTCATTGATCTCTGCAAGGGAATCAATATTGTTGTGGAAATGGCCGGCCTTCCGGATGGGGTGCAGCGTCTGCTCAGTCTTGCCGCTGCAGTCCCTGAACGGAAGGGAGCGCGCAGGTCAGCACAGCGCCCCGGGTTTTTTGAGCGTATCGGCGAATCAACGGAGGACTTCTGGCACTCAGCCCTCTCAACGCTTGCATTCATTGGGGAAGCGTTTACCGCATTGTTGCGGCTCGCTGGAGGCAAGGCCAGGTTCAGGCGGTCCGACCTGTTTCAAAATTTGCAGGAATGTGGCGCACAGGCCTTGGCAATTGTGTCGTTAATCAGTCTGCTCGTCGGTCTCATTCTTGCTTTTGTGGGCGCTATACAGCTTCAGCTGTTTGGCGCTCAGATATATGTGGCTAGTCTGGTCGGCGTCGCCATGGTCCGTGTGATGGGTGCCGTCATGACGGGGATCATTATGGCTGGTCGGACAGGTGCCTCTTTTGCTGCGCAGCTGGGCACTATGCAGGTTAATGAGGAGATCGATGCCCTGCAGACCATGGGATTTTCACCGATGGAGTTTCTCGTATTACCGAGGATGCTTGCCCTATTCATAATGATGCCGCTGCTTTGCCTTTATGCGGATCTGATGGGCATTTTGGGAGGTTTCGTTGTTGGCGTGGGGATGCTTAACCTTGGGGTTATGGAGTATTTCAATCAGACCAAGGAATCAGTGAGCTTGAATAATCTCTGGATCGGGCTGTTTCATGGCGCCGTCTTTGGTGTCATCATTGCCCTGGCAGGCTGCATGAGGGGAATTCAGTGTGGGCGAAGCGCCTCCGACGTGGGAGATGCGACCACATCAGCAGTGGTAACCTCAATCGTGTGCATCATTGTTGCAACGGCAATCATCACCATTGTCTGTAATATCCTGGGAATATGAAGGTGAAAATGATGGAAGAAACGGAGAAAAAGATTGTTGTAGAAAATCTCACGATGGCATATGGCAGCTATGTCATTCAGCACGATTTAAACTTCACCATCAATAAAGGGGACATCTTCATAATCATGGGGGGAAGCGGCTGCGGCAAGTCTACACTGTTGAGAAACATGGTGGGGTTGGTGAGGCCGGCCAAGGGAGAGGTGAAATATGATGGGGTGAGTTTCTGGGAAGTGGACACTGAGGAGCAGAAGCGCATCATGAGGCGCTTCGGGATTCTCTACCAGAGCGGTGCTCTTTGGAGTTCTCTCACCCTTGCGGAAAACATTGCCCTTCCGCTGCAGGAGTATACAACGCTCAGTCGCAGTCAGATAAAAGAGTTGGTCTCGCTGAAACTTGCGCTCACGGGGCTTGCGGGATTTGACGACTACTACCCATCGGAGATCAGCGGCGGGATGAAAAAACGGGCGGGGCTGGCCAGGGCAATGGCGATGGATCCGGACATCCTGTTCTTCGATGAGCCATCGGCCGGTCTGGACCCGCTAAGCGCACGCATGCTTGATGAGTTGATCCTGCAACTCAGGGACAGTCTTGGCGCGACGGTGGTAGTGGTGACCCATGAACTGGCAAGCATCTTTACCATCGGGAACAATTCGATTTTCCTCGATGCTGAGACAAAGACGATGCTCACGACAGGAGACCCTAAGAAACTGCGCGATGAATCTCCGGATATGAGGGTGAGAAATTTTCTCACGCGCGGTGAGGCAGCAGCATCATTAAAGTAACTATTCGATTGGTTAAGGAGAAATGATATGAGTAAAAAAGTGAGCAAAACGTTCATCGGGGCTTTTGTTGTCGGCGCGATTGCCCTGGCAGTTATCGGGGTAATTATCTTTGGCTCGGGGAAATTCCTGAGCACCAGGCAGCACTACGTGATGTACTTCGATGGATCAGTGAAGGGGCTCCAGGTCGGTGCCCCAGTGATTTTCCGCGGTGTAAAGATAGGTGAGGTATCCGATATCGTGCTCCGCGCAGATCTGAAGACATTGACCATGGTAATCCCGGTATACATTGATGTTGATCCGGAGAAATTCCAACTTGATGCCGACCAGAAGCCATTAAAACGAATGCCGGAAGAGCGATACCAAGGCCTGCTCAAAAAGGGTTTGCGGGCACGGCTCGAAATGCAGAGCTTTGTTACGGGACAGTTGATGATCGGACTTGATTTGTATCCGGACACACCGATCAAGCTTGTTGGCCTTGATAAGAAATATCAGGAGATCCCGACAATACCCACCACAATGGAAGAACTGACAAAGACTTTGCAGAACTTGCCAATCAAAGAAATATTCGCGAAGCTCGACCACACGCTTGAGGGGATCGACAAGGTCGTTAATTCACCTGCAGTGAACCAGAGTATGACCTCTCTGAACCAGATGCTCAAGGACACTGATAAGCTTGCAAAAAATATTGATGCACACATGGGGCCGCTTGCGGCAAGCTTGGAGAGGACTTCGGATGCTGCTCACGGCACCTTTGTACAGGCTGAAAAGACGCTAGCGTTTCAAGAGGGGGTCCCCGGCGAGATTGCTTCGGGCATTAAGGATACTTTAAAAGCAGCACGCCTTACGCTGGAAGATACGCAACAGATTGCCGCGCAGAATGCAAATCTCGGATATGAATTAAGCAGGACTCTTGAGCAGATGACCGCCATGTCACGGTCCTTCAGGTCCCTGGCAGATTATCTTGACCGGCACCCAGAATCCTTGATTAGAGGGAAGAATCCCTCTAAAGGAGAATGAAATGAGAAAAATCTATTTTAATCGACTGACAGTATTTATCCTGGGAGTATTCGTTATAGTGCTCAGCGGATGTGCGA
Organism: uncultured Nitrospiraceae bacterium; assembly: GCA_963736105.1. Classification (GTDB taxonomy): domain Bacteria; phylum Nitrospirota; class Thermodesulfovibrionia; order Thermodesulfovibrionales; family Dissulfurispiraceae; genus Fen-1308. The sequence continues at coordinate 1,256,131 of CAVTNL010000002.1, forward strand.
GTTCATCACCGTCAAGGTTCTATCAGTTAAGTTCAGTAAGCGGTCAGACTACTATGGCACAGGATGTCTCAAGTCAGGGCAGCGAGGTAGTAGTTATTGGTCCTCTTCACATACCTGACTATCTGGATCGTCCTCAGATAGTTACCCGAACCGGACAGAACGAACTCAAACTCTCGGAATTTGACCGATGGGCAGGTGCGATCGAAAACGACATCGCCTTGACTCTTGCCGAAGACGTTTCTGCGAAACTACCACAGGATCGTTTTTTTGTAGTTCACTGGACTCCACTGATTGAGAAGCAGCTTCCCACATCGTACAAAGTGGCACTGTTTATAACCCGTTTTGATGGCACTCTGGGCGGCTCAGTGACTTTGCTGGCTCAGTGGAGCATATTTGGGAAGGAGAACAAGTTTTTGCTCAAAAAGGAATCAACTATAACTGAAAAGGCTAGTGGTAATGGTTATGATGAGCTTGTTGAGACGATGAGTAAAGCCGTTGATAGATTGAGTGTGGCTATAGCTAATAGTATCGCGTCTTTTCCCAAGGGAACGGGCCAGATAGGACAGTGAATAGCCTTCTGTTTTTTTCCTTGAGTTCACAAACAGAGCATGGGGGTAGACAGTCCTGCAGGTGCATATTATCGTTAACAAAGAAGTTAGCAAAAAAGGTACTGAAAGCGAATACAAGTGGATAATGGGACGGCATTGTCGGGATCAGGGGCAATGTGAATCTAGACAAGAAATTGTTTATTCCGTACCATGTGGATATGGGTACTGGTGACAGCACCTTTACCTGACAGGGCATGCAGGTGTTGGCTTCAAGCATCAATGGACAGTCAGAGAAGACTTGACAACTCTCAACTGTAGAGGTTGTATCGGACGTGCATATACATGTAATCTATATATTATGACCACACGAAGAACCGTCAGTATATTTTTCCTTTTAGTCTTGATCCTTTCAGTAGGTTGCGCAAGTATTTTAGTGGCTGGTGCAGGTGGTGGCATAGCATATACGTTTACCAATGTCGCATACAAAACGGTAACGTATCCCTCAGGCGAAGTAGTGGCTGCGGTTCACGGTGCGTTGAAAAAGATGGAGATTACGGAACGGTATACAGAACTGACAGCAGATGGCGGTATGAAAATCAAGGCAGAGACGCCAGACCTGACGATCTATGTATATATCGACAACATAACGATCAAGACCACCAAAATCAGCGTAGATGCAAGAAAGTATTTGATCATGAAAGACGTGGCAACTGCAACAGAGATCATACAACAAACTAACAGGATACTGGGAAGTAAAGAACTTCGTGTAAGCTGAATATAATTTGCACTAATCGCTAGTTGCGTTTACAGTTGGCCTTCCGGTTAAGCGCCTTAGCTGCACTAATCGCTAGTTGCGTTTACAGTTGGCCTTCCGGTTAAGCGCCTTAGCCGATGCTACGCAGCCTCCTCTCCTTCGTGATTATCATAGACTAATTCGTTATACAGGGCAAGACCGTCGATAAGAGTCTGTAGCGGCGTTCTGCCCTGACAGTACCGGCCCTGATTGGTCCGCTCGGTGTTGTACCACACCATAAACGCGTCCAGGTCAGCCTGGATCTCTTCGATGGTACGATAGAGTTTCTTTCTAAACGCCACTTTGTAAAACTCATCCTGAATGGTCTGATTCAGTTTCTCCACACATCCGTTAGTCTGGGGATGCCTGACCTTTATCCTCGTGTGTTCAATATCATTCAGATGAAGGAACAGTTCGTAAGGATGGCTTTCTGGACGACCGCAATACTCTGCTCCATTATCGCTGAGGAGTCGGAGTATCTTAATTCCGTACTCATCGAAAAATGGCAACACCTTGTCATTTAAAAAGTCTGCTGCGGTCAAGGACGTTTTCTCAAGATAGATTTTGGCAAATCCGACATTGCTGTGAGTGTCGATGCCTGTTTGTTGGTAGATCTTCCCTACACTCTTGATATAGCCGATATAACAGGTGTCTTGTGCAAAGAGAAAACCAGGGTGGTGGCTCTCCACTTCCCCGCACATCTCCCTCTGTTCCTTGGCTGTTTCAAGAGCTTGAACCTGAGACTCTGTCAATATATTCGCATTGTCAGCTGCCCACTGCTCCAGCCTTTTCAATCTCAAGCCCTTAATATGAAGCTTGTGCCTGAGCCAAATGCTCCGAACTCCGCCAGCACTGAGTACGACACCTATCTTCTTCAACTCATTAGCTGTGCGTGTCTGTCCGTGTGTAGGAAACTCCAGGGAGTAATCCAACAGCCTTTGCTCAATCTCAGGCGCCACTCTATTGCCGATCCGCGGTGCTTTCCGCGATTTCTCCAGGAGCCCTTCCAGGCCATCTTCTTCTATTGCCTGCTTGATGTCGTAATAGTGTTGGCGACTCACACCAAGTTTCCGGCATGCATCGCTCATGTTTCCAAGGGTTTGGCCAAGCTCTAGGATATTGAGCTTGCGAGTAATGATATACTGTCTTTGAGTCATGGTTCTTCCTCCTATGGTTAAGTTTTGTTTGGTGACTTATCTTAACCGGAAGGCCATGACTCTTTCACTTCTATGAGTCTTTACTTGTAAACGCTTTTCTCAACTAGTGCACATAATTCGTTTCAGTTAATCCCAATTAATATGTTTCCGACCACCACATACCTTGGATCAAAAATATATTCCGATCTAATATTCATTGGCAGTATGTAATCTTTTGTAATCAATTCCTCCCAGCATTCAATACGCTTAGTGTATTCTGTGCATAATAGATCTCGACTGTTTTGAAGAATATGCGTATGAACAATTTGCGATATTGGTTTCAGTACGTCAAGAATAGAATCACCCACTTTCTGATTTTTCCATATGTTTTTGAGATCAATCTGGTAATCGGTCAGGTGAAACAACCAAGCTAAACTATATATGTCAACATGCGGAACGAAGAATCTTCTTTGAAAGTCCTGTATTCGAATGAATGGTTGTACTGCTCTCCAAAGAATCAACAATCCACCCATATCCCTTACGAATGACTTGCGATCTATTGCTTTTTGGTTTTTCAACCATTCGTCAAGCCAATTTAAATTCTTATTTTCGCATCCCCCGAAACACGCTTCATGTGGTTGTCTCTTATATATGCGCCACACTATCCCTAACTTAATATCCTGGAATTTCCAAGCAGAGGCTATAGGGTCTTGCTTGAAATATTCCAAAATATAATTTACATCCATAAAAACCTCATTATATATAGTTCAGTTATAACTGATTTTAAAATCGAGTGCTTCAAGCATCAATGGGCAGTCATATTGCAATTGACAACTCTCCAGGCAGTCATAGTTCCCAGTTGGTCGTGGTGGAAGATCATAAGACGCTCTATGCTTATTACAAATATTGTTGCACTCTTCGGATGTCATCATCTCTCCTTACTTACGTTTTGAAAGTTTAGCTGAAGCCCAACAAATTGCATACACTATCCAGAGCCATGGGAATAAACATGCAAGCCATATAAGCCCCAAGATAACGACCATGCCAGCAAATACGTTCATAACGCTATTATACACCCGCCAGTATGAAATGAACACGCTATAAAACGCTAATAATTCAGATCGTTAGGGGCTAAGATAGTAACTTCTCAATAAGTGTCGGCGAACTCCGCTTTGCAATATAAGATAAAAGGCTATGATGTGTGAGAGCGAATTAAATCTGGCAGGCGTGCGATAGCATTTCTGTTCGTGACACGGTCATTAAGATATTCCCAGAAGGAAATCCCCAACTTACGGTAAGTTTTTTTCAGGCTTGTGAAAGTATCTCTGCACCGGCGTCCCGAATCGCTTCGTGTTGAACCGCTTATTTTTCTCTTTGTTACGTATTCCCTAATGTCATTTTCGCTTAAGTTGTTATGCAGGGGAATGTCAGGATGTTCAAGCACCAGCAGGAGTTCCTTTTTGTTGTTATATAATCGTTGAAGTGCCAGATTCAAAGAGACACAAGATGTCTTGGCTCCGAATATCTCATCGAAACGCTTTTCCAGTAGAACCTTTTCCTGTTTTGAGGGATCTCTTTTATAATCCTTAAGGGAGGCATAGAAATCCCAAATCTCACCGCGTATTTTTTCGATCTCCTCGGTCTGTGCGCTACTGAGGCCGATGAGCTTATTGATGGAGCGTTCGGCATGAATCCAGCAGAGTGCATGCAGGAGAACATTAAACTGCCCTGCATCGTCACTGACAATGACCAGTTCTTTGTTGAACCCATGCTCAAGAACGCTGCCTAAAAGCGCCACTTCCGTCGCTATGCGTACATGTCGTTCATCGGTTATCTGTAAAGTCCGAAGCTTTTCTTCCCACTTTGGAAGATTCTCAAGGCTTGCATTGCAAAAGGCGTCAAACTTGGCAAGCGGTATTGCAGGAAGACCTTGGGCCTGCATATAATTGACGGCATCAAGGTTGATCACATAATCATTGTGTCCTGCCCTTAAGAGTTCAAGAAAATTAATGCGGCTTTTCTTTTCCGTGCTCTGAAACCAAGCGAACAATTCATTGCCTATATGGGTGCAAAAGCCGTTGCGGCCCTGGTGCCGTGCGCCGGTATCGTCCACATTGATGTGCCCTGAGACTTCGAGTCCGGCCTTCAAGATGTCGTCTTTTTCGCCATGGAACTGGTATTTCTTCTCAGTGATGATCCGGTTTACTTGCCCTGCGGAGATTATCACTCCAAACTCCACAAGCTGCTCCAGTATCAAGGGTTGTGTTACATGCGCATGGTAGTACTGATGCAGGATATACGTAATCAGCATTCCACCAAAATGACTCCTTACTTCCTCTGGTAGCTTGCCGATAAGATATTCGTTAGCAGGTGTTTGCCAACTTTCAAGACGGTAGTTGGTATTGTGCAGCTTAATGAGTATATCTTGCACCACATAGTCCTGATACCCCTTGAACCTGCTTCCGGGCGGTATTCCCTCAGGCCTGATCTTCTTTGTCTCATGGATCTGCAGTGCTTCCGTCTTGCTTTTTTTCAACGAGCCCGGCCGTTTACCTGTGCCGGCATCCTTTTGGTCGTTGTGCAAGCCTTGCTCTAGCTTCGAGGGCTTGATAGTCGGTTTCGGCTTTTGTCCCTTGAGTCTGGCGATCTCGTCTCTTAATTGCTGAATAGCATCTTGTTGTGTGCGGATAATCTCCAGAAGACTACATACCACCTCTGTCCGTTGTTCTTCCGGAACATCGGGCAGCTTGGGGATAGCGCTCATTTTTGAGTTCGCCCCCTTGTGAATTTTCTGCTCGGTGTTTTCCCTGTTATCTGCGATTGCTCCAGCCCCAGATCAATCCAGAGATTCACCAGCTGCATCAGCTTTTTGTAGTTTGCCAGTTGCTTCTTGACAGCAGCCACACCTTCTGGTCGGACAAAGGTGCTGCTGCTTTTTCCCTTTCGCACATAACTGACCTGGTAATATGGGCCGTGTCTTCTGGGATTTTCGGGGTCCTTGCATCTGCACGAGGCTTTCCCACAGACATTGTACTGTTGACTCAGACTGCCTGGACGCAGCTCTCCCAACTCCATCAATTCCTTTTTTATCTTTTGGATTTGTTTTTCAATCCGTTTTGCTCTCTTCATTCCTATAGCCTAATACAGCTATAGGATTATTGCAACACTTTTTTTGAAAGTGTTTTGAAGGAGAACTTACTTGTTAATACGACGAGGTTGCCTGTTGATCTATCTAGGAACAGCTATTGGCAGCTGGATTTCTGAAGTTTTCTTGGATGGGTCAACTGTTCGACATGGAAATAGGTCTGCCGGTTGTTATTGAGAAGTTACTGTTTTAGGGCCAAAAATAGCATTTGTAAGTCATTGATTTATATAGTGTCGGCGGCCGGATTAAAACCAGCCAGGTAGGGGCGGTTTAAAACCGGCCATTTTTAGGTTCTATTTTTATTTACCATTTTCATTTTTGTTTTTGCAACCTCCGTCTCTCAGTCGATAGCTTTTCCCGGTGATTTGGATTACGTCAGCTCGGCTTAGGAAACGGTCGAGGATGGCGGTGGCCGTAGGGACATCGCCGACCAGTTTTCCCCATTCATCAAGGGGCCGGTTCGAAGTCATAATCGTAGACCTGAGTTCGTAACGACGCATGATGATCTCAAACAGATATTCTCCGGACTGTTTCGGCAGCTTCTTAAGACCCATGTCATCGATGATGAGAAGGTCAGGCCTGAGATATCTCCTCATTGCCTTGTTGCTTTCATTGAGCGTTTCGGCCTGAATCAGTTCGCCCACGGTGTCGAAGATCGAACGATACATGACGACATATCCCATTTTTGCTGCCTGATGTCCGAGAGCCTGAGCCAGATGGGATTTGCCGACTCCGGGAGGTCCAGTGAAAAGGATATCCCTCTGTTCACGTATAAACCGGCATGTGGCCAGATCCATTATCTGCCTTCGGTTTATAGCCGGATTGAAACTGAAGTCGAAGTCCTCGATGCTCTTCGTGTCTCGGAAGCCTGCAGCCCTGACCCTCCTTTCGATGGCTCTGTCCTCCCTTAGAGAGATCTCGTCACCGATGATCAGTTCGAGGAACTCCAGGTGACTGAGCTGGTTTCCCTGGGCCTCCTGCAATCTGACCTCCAAAGAGGATAGAAGGCCGGAGAGCTTCAGACGTTTCAAGGCACTCTTAAGTTGTTGATTCATTGTCACTCCTTTCATCTGTTGGTTTGAACGACACTGTTATAAGTTTCTGGTATTCCGACAGAGGTCGGATGATAGGATGGATCTCTGCAAACTCAAGCTCTTCTTGTACGTGATGTCTCTTAATAAGCTCTCTTAAAGGGCGCAGCCTGAACATTCCTGCCGCAAGAGCTGTTTTACTTGCCTGATTGATGGCACGGGCGGGATACTTCCTGGATAGCTGAATGAACCCCTGCAGTACGCGGACTCCTTCGATTCCCCGGGTATCGAGCATGGCCTTTGCCCACAGAGCAGCCTCAGTGCCGATACTGATTGTTTTGCGCAGCATGTACTCTGCTCCTCGTTCCACAGCTGATATCTTCTGATCTGCAATATGAGAACGATTGGTGTTGAACTTGCCAGGAGCTACCAGTGGATGAACAGCTATATGCTCGAACTGTCCATTGAATACCCTGACCAGACGGCTGTCCCATCGAACCCATACCTCACGTCCGAGATACTCAGGCGGAACCGAGTAATAACCTTTGGCCACTTCCACATGACCGTCACGATGTACTTTGCGTTTGCCTTCGTGATAAAACGGAAAGGGCTCAGCAGGCAAAGGCTGGAGAGCTTGCCTTTCCACCTCATCGAATATACGACGGACCTGCCTCTTGGTTGTACCATGGATGCGGGTGTCGGCCACATCTTTCTCCCACTTGATGAGAAACTGTTGCTGTTCAAATAACGAAGAGAATATCCTGCCCTTCAGCGCGTTGTTCTTAACGTACTTGATACCGCCTTCAATCTTACCTTTGTGTCTGGGCGTGTAAGGTTTGGTGGGAAGAATGACAATGCCGTAATGCCGTGCGAACTCTACCACTTTGGGATTGAGATCCGGATCGAACCAGTCAGCATTCGTTACGGCTGCTTTGAGGTTGTCTATGACCAGCGTTTTGGGAACTCCACCGAATGCCCGGAAAGCATTCTCTAAAGCGCGAATGAAGTTCTCTGTGGTCTGCCGCCATATTGGTTCGCTGTAGCTCTTTCGGGAATGGCTCAGTGTTATGCGCAGGATATGCGGCCGGCGTCTCTTGCTATCCTCAAATACCCAGGCCCCAGCGCCAAAGTCCACTTGGGCTTCCTGACCCGGCTCACTTTCCATCCTTCGAAACGGCAGCGGTGTGGTTGCGCCAAGTCTGCGGACGAATCGCTTCACCGATGAATATGAGCCACTGAATCCGTTTTCGCTGACAAGGTCTTGCCAGATCCGCTGGGCGGATAACATCTCATCGAGCTTCTTGTTGATTATGTCGCTGAACGGATCGCATTGGCTGGGTCTCCCCAGTGGATGCCCGGAGGCTTCGATTAAGATCAAATCTTCCACTAAAGACCCGGCGGTCGAAATGGCTGGGTTTGAACCCTCAGATTGCTCGGACCCGGGGGTCACAATGGCTGGTTTTGGCTGTTTACGCCGTAACCGGTCATATCGCGCTACTGTCTCACGGTTTACACCAAGCTCCCGCGCTATGCGTCGATGCGACCAAGCCCGTTCCAGTAACCCTATGATTGCGTGGATGTTTGCCATCTTGAGTCTGTTTGACATGTATACCTCCCTTGCAAACTGCACAAGATGGTATACATCATCTCCTCTCAAAAATGGCTGGTTTTGATTCGACCCTGAGTGGCTGGTTTTAAGCGGCCGCTAACAATATAGTTCGTGGTTTCCCTCTGTTAATCTGCATTTCTAGGCAGCAGCCATTTTTGACGATCGGGAGAGCAAATGAACGATGGTAAATAATCGCCCATATCTGTTCACTCGACAAAGCGGCAATGATAGATTTTTCAGGAAATTACCAACTTTCGGTACTTGCGACACACATGATAGTCAGGTTGCCCCAACATTGTCTGATACAAGGTCTGGTCTTGACTTCCGGAAGAAAGCTCGAGTGATATCCGTCCCTGCTGCAATGATTAGGAGTAGCAGTCAAGAATCCACTGTCGATGGTTATTTTCCTAATTCAATAGTTTTTGTTCTGATGTCCAAAACGAGTATCAGTTGCACGTAGCAGCCTTAACAAAAATAGTGCACCCCTCAATTACAGGCGGATACAGGCGGATTTTCAACATGCCTCGTAACCCCATTTTTGCATGTCAACAACTAACTCGTTGGCGTTTGATTGTTTATGGCCATAATTACGCTATAATATCAATGCTGTAGTGGGTTAGATCAACCCCACTCCTATGTTTTTGGACTTTAGAACGTGCTTGAGGTATTCTTAACACAATGGGTTTCCGCTTCTACAGTAGAAAGAGATTGCTTCCAGGCATCACATTTAACCTAAGCCGATCTGGGCCCTCGATCTCCCTGGGCCTGAAGGGTGCTAGGGTGACGGTGGGCCCTAAAGGGAATCGTGCTACTGTGAGGCTGCCCGGTACCGGCTTATTTTATACTCAGCATAACTCTTCATCAGATCAACCAGAGCCGCAACAGCGCAACGATCATCTTATATACTTCATTATCATTGTGCTCTTCCTCATCTTCATTGCGTTCATGCAGAAATGAAAACGAGAAGATATTGCTTAATTGCAAACGTGAAGCCCCATCCTGGATGCCGAAACCCAAACGACTACTGCATTTACCTTAGGATCGGCAACACTTACCGTTTCCCCCTTACTCAGTGATGCACTCGAAAAAATCCCCAACCCATTGCCGCTGATATCGATTACTTTGCATGCCCACTGAGTTCCACTTGAATCAGAGCACTCCGTAATATATTTGCATTGTATCCTCTCCCAGGCTCGTTGTTCTTTGGATAAAAGTTTTTTTAGATGTTTTGGTGGTCCCATAGAGTTTTATTTTACAACAAACGAAAATACTCAACACGATTTTGCGTTGTGCAGAGAATAATTTATTGCAACTATCTTCGCGCTTTTTGTGATAGTTGTCACAAAATCATTATATTCATCATGTATTTATTTATTTTTGGCGCAAAATATGCTAAGATTTGCTAATGAGGATATGGGGCGGGTTTTTTAAAAGGCAGCAGGAAGACTTCTCTTGCGAAAAAAGACATCGGTTGAGACAAAGATTGGCCGTAGCTACCGAATTTTCTGATCCTAAGGGGAACTCCTGGAACTGTGAAATAGTAGATATGAGCGAAAGCGGATTAGGCGTCGCTACGCTTGCTCAACTCGCTACGGGTGATACAGTTAACATTATTCGCCCCTCCGTAGAGGCAAAAGTGGTCTGGGTCGAGGACAAGAAGGCGGGCCTCAGTATCATCAGGTAGTACTACGGTATCTTTGTTGCAAGCAGTTTTATTCATGCTATATATAAGTCAATCCCTCATCGATTCGTTTAATTTCTGTTACTGATTCATGATTCCGGAATCTCTTTTAGAGCAATTTGCAGCCTAGTTAGGCCGGATTTTGAACATACATGCTTCTGTGTCTGACTTGCAAATTAGAGGGTAAATAGTGGCGGCGCGTGCGACTAAAGCACCGAAGGTTTCTCGCTGACCTATCCCTTGCACTTGAGTACGCCGCCTAATGAAGAGTTTATCATCCACTCCTTTGAATTAACATCCCCGACTAGTGGTATTTTGGGGGTGTCCAGTGACAGTCCGGTGACAGTCGCACTGCTACCGATTTACAGGCGAGTTACAGGATGTTCGACAGTGCCACGACAGTGAACCGACAGTGCTTCGCTTTTTCGTGAGAATAAATGGCGTATCTAAGCCATTCTATAGGCTATGTCAGGGTTCGATGCCTCTCGTGCCTAGCATTTTATACCAATATAATCAATGGTAACAGTTTTTAACAGAAGTTCCCCCAAAATTTTCATGCACTGGACGGGAATAGCATGACTTGTGCCGCATCTCTTGGCAGCAGTCTTAAGATTCGTCCTGGATACCTCATAAAGATGCTCGTCAACCCGTCAGCTATGCTGTAATAATGAAACTCTGGGATTCCAAAAACTCGTTTCGCTGCTTTCAATACATAACCGGCCATTACCTTGAGTTTCGATGCCGTATCCAGCAAGACCGCTGCAAAATATGCTGAAGCACACACCAGAGGCATAATATTCTGAAGACTCTGATAGTTTAATACCCTCACATCCTCCAATTCGTAACTTTGCTTTATGTACCGTATCGTCTCTTCTATCGCCCATCTGCGAATATACGCTCGAACCATCCGCCACAACACCTTCCTGCTTCTCCTTAAAGGCTCTGTAGTCAGTAGCATCATCGGTTCATGCCCAAATCCTCTAACCACCAATAATCCGAGATCCTCCTTCCTTCCGGGAAATCTCACCTTCCGATATCCAAACTCAATATGGTATACCTTCTCTTTTCCGGACAGTGTAATCTTTCTTGTGTGAATTCAGAATAGGGCAAAAAAAAGGCGCACCTCCTATAAAATGTAGTTACCGCTAACAAACATTAAAGGAGGCGCACCGTGGAACTAAAGATTAGCGTACCAGAGCTGGTAAATTTGATCAAGGAGATTCAGGAGAAGCCCTCGCTGATATTCGAGATGGTGAGCATGAATGTACAGAAAGAAGTGGGACAGTATCTTAGCGGCCTCATGGATGCCGAATTAACGCATCATTTAGGGCGTCAGAAGTATGAGCGATCAGTAGGAAGAAGCAATCATCGCAATGGCGGTTATCAGCGGGGATTTTGCATAAAGGGAATCGGCGAGGTTGGCGTCAAAGTACCGAGGGACCGCAACGGAGCCTTTCAGACCCAGGTATTGCCCAGGAGCAAACAATACGAAGAGCGGATAGCCGAAGATCTGTCTGTAATGTACTTGACCGGGATAAGCACTAGGACGCTTTCTCTTTTAAGCAAGAGACTGATCGGCCGGAGTATACCCCACGAAGAGGTAAGCAAGGCGAGCCGTGAATTGAAGGAGTCGGTAGAGAGATGGCGAAACCGTGACCTGTCGAAAGAACAGATACAGTATCTTTACGTTGATGGGGTTAACTTCACCATGCGGACAGGCAAGAACGTCGAGGCTGTGCCTGTGCTAGCGGCGATTGGTGTAACAGATGACGGGACGAAGTTGGTTGTGGGGCTGCAGAGCGGGGATAAGGAATCGGCGACTAACTGGAGAGAGTTTTTCAGGGATCTAAAGAGCAGAGGGCTCGATGGGTCACTGGTGCAGCTTGGAATGATGGACGGTCTGTCTGGATTGGAGAAGGTATTCAAGGAGGAGTTTTCAAACGCAAAGGTGCAGCGATGTTAGGTTCATGTGGCCAGGAATGTATTGGCAAAAGTGCCGCACAAGCTGAAAAAGGCTGTAGCAGATGACATGAGATCGATCTTTTATGCGTCTACTAAGGAAAAGGCCGAAACCTTTTATAAGGGGTTCGTCGAGAGGTGGGACAAGAAGGTCCCCTCAGCAGTCAAATCTCTGAGCCAATCAATAGACTCCTGCCTGACATTCTTCTCGTTTCCAGAGGAAGAGTGGATATCCTTACGGACAACGAATGTCATTGAGCGGCTAAACAAGGAGTTCAAGCGCAGAACGAAGTCAATGGAGATTGTGGCCGGCGAAGATGCCTGCTATAGACTGCTGGCATTCATATCGTTGAAGATGGAACTTGGCTGGCAAATAATGTGCACTAGTTGAGAAAAGCGTTTACAAGTAAAGACTCATAGAAGTGAAAGAGTCATGGCCTTCCGGTTAAGATAAGTCACCAAACAAAACTTAACCATAGGAGGAAGAACCATGACTCAAAGACAGTATATCATTACTCGCAAGCTCAATATCCTAGAGCTTGGCCAAACCCTTGGAAACATCAGCGATGCATGCCGGAAACTTGGTGTGAGTCGCCAACACTATTACGACATCAAGCAGGCAATAGAAGAAGATGGCCTGGAAGGGCTCCTGGAGAAATCGCGGAAAGCACCGCGGATCGGCAATAGAGTGGCGCCTGAGATTGAGCAAAGGCTGTTGGATTACTCCCTGGAGTTTCCTACACACGGACAGACACGCACAGCTAATGAGTTGAAGAAGATAGGTGTCGTACTCAGTGCTGGCGGAGTTCGGAGCATTTGGCTCAGGCACAAGCTTCATATTAAGGGCTTGAGATTGAAAAGGCTGGAGCAGTGGGCAGCTGACAATGCGAATATATTGACAGAGTCTCAGGTTCAAGCTCTTGAAACAGCCAAGGAACAGAGGGAGATGTGCGGGGAAGTGGAGAGCCACCACCCTGGTTTTCTCTTTGCACAAGACACCTGTTATATCGGCTATATCAAGGGTGTAGGGAAGATCTACCAGCAAACAGGCATCGACACTCACAGCAATGTCGGATTTGCCAAAATCTATCTTGAGAAAACGTCCTTGACCGCAGCAGACTTTTTAAATGACAAGGTGTTGCCATTTTTCGATGAGTACGGAATTAAGATACTCCGACTCCTCAGCGATAATGGAGCAGAGTATTGCGGTCGTCCAGAAAGCCATCCTTACGAACTGTTCCTTCATCTGAATGATATTGAACACACGAGGATAAAGGTCAGGCATCCCCAGACTAACGGATGTGTGGAGAAACTGAATCAGACCGTTCAGGATGAGTTTTACAAAGTGGCGTTTAGAAAGAAACTCTATCGTACCATCGAAGAGATCCAGGCTGACCTGGACGCGTTTATGGTGTGGTACAACACCGAGCGGACCAATCAGGGCCGGTACTGTCAGGGCAGAACGCCGCTACAGACTCTTATCGACGGTCTTGCCCTGTATAACGAATTAGTCTATGATAATCACGAAGGAGAGGAGGCTGCGTAGCATCGGCTAAGGCGCTTAACCGGAAGGCCAACTGTAAACGCAACTAGCGATTAGTGCAAATAATGAAGGTTGGAAAGGTGCGTCCCCATTTGCCCCTTTACCAAATTTACACAAAATAGTTGACACTACCCTTTTCCGTCATCCACTTTCACTACTGTTTCGGCGTACAAGGACGGACAGTCCTTTGCCAAATCCTCAGCAAGTACTTCTTTACCACCACACAACAGATACCGACTGCCAACCAGTCGTATCAAAAACCTACATTCTTTTTTCAGCATCGGGATAATTAGATTCTTTCGGTCGCCACCTCGATCGATCACCCATATACCGCGCTTCTTTGTCGCCGTGGAAACCATATCCATAACCGTTAATATCTCATGATTCTCACTGATAAACTCAGGGGATTCCGCTGAGTACAGCCGTCCCACCAACGGTACTATCGTACTGCCGTCTACCTCTGTAGCAACCACATTACAGGTCCAATAGCCACTGCCAATCTCATTAGCACTGCCATCATGCACTTTTGCCAAGTACTCCATCTTCTTGGCGTATTTCTTCCGAATATCGCTGGGGTCTAAAATAAGCAGCGTGTCTTTACCTATTAGTCCAGAGGCCAGTGTCAGAAGATTGTGCTGCACCTTTTGTCCCAACCCCTTACGCAGCAGTTGCCGCGACAGTCGTTCCTCTACTTTCTTTATTGCAGTCTGCTCTTCTAATGTCCTTGCAACCTTGGTCAGCACAACCGACTGGCTCGCTTGTATACCATATATCATCTCCCTTACCAGTCGCTTTGCAACTTTTGGCAGTCCAGCAGAAAGTTCCCCCGAAAATCCTGCTATCTTAGCCCTCAACTTCCTAGCCATTCTGCTATAATCCATTAGGCCTCCTCCCTGATATATCCTTAGTTGCTCGACACTTCTAAGATATACCATAGGAGGTCTGCCTGTGTTTTCTCCCTTGCTTGTAGTAAAAAAAGTTCCCCCATTTTTTCCAAAACATATCGAGACCACTTCGTGAACGATGGCCTCGCTACTGCTGCAATGCTTTGCGCCACTTATGGCTTTGTTATTGGGGGAACTGCTTAAACAGTTTTTAAAAGGGCCAGAAATCCACTCTAGCCTTTCTCTTTAAAATTAACACCCCCCCTGGTTCTGTCCGAACCCACCACCTATACTGCTTTCCTTTAATTCGATCCAAGAGGCAAGCATCTAATCCTCCCTTTTTACTATTGCTAAAACATCTCTTTTATGAAAACAGCTACCATAGTCAGTTATCAGCGTGTTTAACGATTAGGTGGAACGCCGTGCAACTTGCCGTATACCTTTTCGTACGCTGCAACTATCTTCGGTATGTCAGAGCCGTCATATGACGTAACTGCTTTAAGTTCGCCGCCGCAAAGCTCTTGTTCGATTTTTGCTAATATATCCGCTACAGAATATAGTGTCCGAATAAATTCCTCCCCAGAGATGCCAGCTTTGTGCCAAACGTCTCTCGAATCCTCAACAGCACATTTATTGATATGAACACACGTCTTATTCTTCACATAGAGTAGCTTCGACGAGAATTCTTTCACCTGTTCGATATCTGTATTGCAACTCTTCGCTGCGCTTCGAACCTCAACTGGAATAATTCTCTCGATGTACCAAAACGAATCTGCATCTGGGCGCAGGTCAAGTGCTCAAAAAACGTTTACAAGCATGTCGTTGTACAGAGCTTTTCCAGCAATAACAAAAAAACTCATTCCAATACAGGTGATATCGATTTCGCACGGTTTGATGTATGCAGTGAGCTTGAGAAGTGCACTATTAACTTCTTTCATATTTCGTGATATCGCCGACTTCACACATTCCCTGTCCTCGTATGGCTCCATAATGTACCATATCACTTTATCTGCGTCCCGTCTATAAGGTTTGGGGTTATGAATTATTGAATACTTATCACTTGACCTTGCCTGTCCAATCCAGAGATCCGATAAAGGGGTTTAAAGCGATTTGGTGAAGATATATTCTGTTTGCTACAATGAATTAATGAAGCACAAAAATAGATATGTTGAAGCAGACAAGGAAGGTTATATCAGAACCTATCCCTCCATTCACGAAACCAAAGAGAAGGGAAGGCTCAGACAACTGATTAAGCTACTGAAGAGACTGAAAAAAGGACACTGATGCCAACGAAAATATGATCAGCTAAGAAATGAGATGGACTATGTTAATCCAGTTAAATTCTTCTTTCTTGACGCTTCAGTTATCGTAAAATTTGTAATTGACGAACCCAGAAGCAAGGAGGCTAGAGAATTAGCGGGACAAGGTACATTAAGGACGGCGCAAGTCTGTTTGGATGAAGCATACGGTATGATAAAGCGTAAATGGAAGCAAAAAAAGATTGATCATGAAAAATACCTTAACGCGAAGAACTCATTGAGGTCATTTACAATAAATAATAGATTTCATTCGTTAGAGATACGGCGTGAAAATATTGATGATTTTCGAGAGGCGAAAGAAATTGCTGCAAAATACCCTAATAAAATAAGCCTCTCTGATGCATTACAAATAGTTTCCCTGAAAAAAGGATGCCACTCCTTCCTGGGTGGAGAATCACAACCCGTTTTAGTCACTGCGGATAAGGAATTAGCGAAGGTAGCAAAAGTGTTGGGGTTGAAGGTAAAAATAATTTGATTATACGGTTTATAAAATCCACTATGAAGCAAAAAAAGGAAACTCAGGTAGTTGAATGATAAACTGCAACTAAAAAAAGGATACTGAATTGCCATTGCCCATACTTGATCAACTTCGACGCTTCCTTGAACACTCCCATAACGGATATACTTTCAGGTATCGGTGCAAGGGACTCCAAATTATCATAGAAAAAATGCCCGACAATAGCATCGTTGCCTATTATGATGATGACAGGGATGGACGCATCACCATTGATACTAGTCAGTCGCCATTTGATAAGATTTTACGATTTTCCTGAGTTGCTATCAGAGGATATCATCATCGGCTCGTTATAATTTATGTCTCAAAATGCATGCGGTATATTATTGATTATACAAGACATTTAGTCAGCCATAATATCACTTGACAACGTGCAAATAGTAAGCTAAAATGAGATTAAGAAGAGCTTGCAATGTGCTCTATGGCGAGACACAGGAACAATTAATCGAATGGGAGTCGGTTTCGGATGCGGTGAGCAAGCCCTCAGCACCGAGAGGGAAGCCTGAAGTATCAGTCGAAACTCCCAGAGTAAAAAAGAGCTGCTGTCTACCATAGAAGCATTGCAGGGTTTCACATTCAGACATTGAGAGACTTTCAAGTTTCTCTAGTATCCCAAAACCTTTGAAATTCTGTCTTTTGTGATTTGCGTCACAAAAACGCAAAAAAACCACTTGACATATTTATTAGATGTGCTATGATTGAATCAGAGAGGAGGGATTCTCTCAAAAAAACTTTCTCCATGTATTAGTCCTACAGGAGAAAGGAACCTCGAAAGAGGCAAAGGGGCTGCAGTAGACAGTCCTGGGATAGCTGACGGAAGTGGAGCAAATTAGAAGTTGCAGTATCGTCAGCACCCGAAGAGGTTACCAGGCGTAATCCTGTTAACCTTTAAAAAGTGAGGTAGGCGGCTTAAGTGCCATCTACCTCTTGTTTTTTGGGGATTAGTTGACTTATTTTATACGTATATTGGGCTGTAGATGGTCAAGACATCCCAAAATACTTCATCATCTCACCAAATATTAGGGCGTCCTCAATCTCGGTATCTATATTATGTTCTATAGCTCCCTTGCTCACCATAAAATCAAACTGTTCCTCTGTGCCGATATGCCCATAGACGCCCAGTCTTGGGTGGGAATTAAAGTATTGGCGGATTTTGTGAGGATCAAAAGTTTGTTTGATCAAGTCGGCAAACTCTGCCAATACCTTTTCAGATTCAATTATATTTTCTTTTTCCTGTTCGTAGATTTCATCTGAATTTTCTGTATACGTAGACTTTCGTAATTTCACCTCACGAATCGCTTGATAATTCGGCTTCTTCCGCTCAGTATCAATCATGGTTATCTGTTTGCGAGAGTATTGCATGCTGGAGATGATATTGTAGAATTTCTCACCTATGACGTAGCCTAAAGCCTTCTCAATACCAAACCGTTCTTCAATGCCTTCGGCTGCTTCAACCCATTCCTGTAATTGATTGTTGTTGGAAAATAATTTGCCCATGGGGATTATTATACATGAGGATTTTGACCGATTGAAATCTATTGAGGAATACTGGATAACACTTCCCTCAAAGCCTCGACAGGATAAAAATACTCCCTCCCCTTCTGATTACTGCGTAGGATTTTATTCATCTCCTTATTCATCTCAAGAACTCGGACATTTTCCAATCCTTCTTTCATTTGGACTCGTATTTCATACTCAAAGGCTATCTGATTCATGGAACCCAGTATTTTCTTGCTTGCTGTCTTGGCAAATCCGATTTCCTGGTATTCCTGCATGATCTTGTTAATGATATCAAGACCGAAGCCTTCTGCTTGAAGGTAAAAGCTGAGATTGATAAGGAACTCACCCATTATGTTTTTGAGGTTGGATTTCTTTACATTAGCGATGAGAAATGAATATAGAGTTTTCTCATTAGTTAACAAAAGACATTTCTTGCGGTCGATCCTTATAATGTTGGAATACCAGTTTCCAAGCCCTTCGGTGTCGGATTGGGTATCGACAAGAGGAGGATTTCCAATTTCCTTTAGAAGCTTTTGTGTGCAGCGGATTATTCTCATCAGTTCTATTTTGCTTATAATATGGATAATAGACAATAGAGCATTTTAATAACTTTCTGAAATAGTATTGATCCTATATGGTTACCCGACATCACAAGAAAGAACAACCCCTACGTTGGGTCATAGAATCCCTTGAGGAAGAACGAAGCTATTTTGAGAAACCCATGTTTGGATGCCTTGCTGTTTACCTTCATGGTCGCCTTTCCCTGTTGTTGACATCGGGAGAAGAGCCATGGAATGGTCTGTTGATTCCGACAGACCACCAGTTCCATGATTCCATCTGTGGGCGGCGGGGAAAAAAAACCGATTCCGGTGGAACCGAAAGCGTCGCCTTGGGAGCCGGTCTTTAGCTGTTAGCTTGTAAGTGCTGCAACAAAGATAAGACCTACCTTTTTATTCCTTCCTAATGCAATGATTACCTCTGACGTAAGAGCGGAGGTGGGTCATTGGCGAAGCGATGTATCTATTGCGGGCGACATTTTACTCCTGATCGACGGCTGGGCGATCGGCAAAAAGCATGTAGCCGGGATCAGTGCAAGAAGAAACGCAAGCAAAGTGCCCAGCAGGCTTGGAACGTAAAGAATCCTGGATATTATAAAGGCCGCTACTGGTATGTGAAGGAATGGCGACAGCAGAAGCGCCAACAGAGTGCTGCCCTCCGGTCTCAGTCCATGATACAAGACGCGATACCCCCTTCAAAGTCATACCAGCAACTGGTTCTGCTGATACCGGACACGATAACAGGTGTGATACAAGACGAGATACGGCTGCGAAGGGTTGATAGTACTACGTTTACCGCCTATGGACCGTGATACAAGACACGATGGACTACGGCAAAGTGCCGATGTAAACTTGGGAATCACGACAAGCAAGGAGACAGCGGCCGAAATGGAAGAATCACTTCAGAGCCGGGTACGGCATCTCTACCAAATTGAAGGATTGAGTCTGACCCAGGTAGGCAGGCAACTTGGCATATCCAGGAAGAAGGTTACCCGTCTCGTCCGACAGGATGATCTGCAAAGAAAGTCTTCAGAGACCGTAACTACTCCTTATGAACGACTGATAGAGCAGTGGTACAAGGAATATCCGCTCCTCAAAGCCGTTCAGGTATTGGAACGACTGAAGAGCTATGGCTATGAGGGAGGGTATACAGCGGTAAAGGAATGTACTCTTCAGTTCAGGAATAAGCGAAAGAACACCTCCTATCATGCTCTGGAGTTCCTTCCTGGAGAAGAAGCTCAGGTTGATTGGATGCAGCGGACCATGCCTTTCGGCGTTGTTTACGGGTTTGTCTATATCCTGTCCTATTCGCGGTACCTCTACGCCCACTTCTATCTGAGGAGTTCCATGGAGTTCTTTCTGGACGGCCACATAGAGGCTCTAAAGGAGATCGGAGGAATCGTCAGCAGACACACTTACGACAATCTCAAATCCGTAGTCATAAATAGAAAGCCCGTGATCACATACAATGCAAGGTTTGTGGACTTCGCCAGACATTATGGCTTTTCGATTCGTGCCTGCAATCCCGGCAAGCCCAATGAAAAAGGCAGAGTTGAGAGGGTTATCAGGGACATCGAAAGCTTCCTCGTTGCCAACACCTTCAGTGATATCGGCGACCTCAACAGAAGACTCGGGCAGTGGCGGATACAGAGAAACAACAAGATTCACCGGTCCCTGGGGATAACGCCCGCGGAGGCATTGAAACAGGAACGTCTCAGGAATCTTCCTCAGATCCATTACCTACCTTACCGGCAAGAGCCGGCGGCTATCAATAAGACATGCTTTGTGGAGTTCGACACCAACCGCTACTCGGTGCCGTCGCAGTACAGCAACAGGCCCTGTGACATCTTTGCTTATCCTCATCAGATAGAAATCCTGGTTCAGGGCAAAAAGATAGCGACACACAACAGAGTATTCGACAGGAAACAAAAGATAGAACATCCTTCTCACCGCGAAAGGCTTCTCAATATCACTCCCCACTTCAAATACCAAAGGATGTACCAGCTCCTGAAGTCCATGGACAAAAACATCGAACACTTCCTCAGGCGGGCCGAACAGGAAGGACAGGATCCTCTTGAGATCTCTTACGACCTGTTCAAACTGCTCAAAGGCATAGCCAGAGAGACGCTTATATCGGCGGTAAAGACCGCGATCAGCATCGATACATACAGAGTGACATATATCCAGGGGCTTCTAGGGCCTGCCGGTAATCATGACAATCCCGTGCATCCTCAGAACCATGGGCTGTTACACATCTCATATGAAGGGAGGCAGCTGAGCGACTATGATGAACTTATCTGAACTGTGGAGACACTTCAGACTCCTTGCGGACCAGGAATCTCTGTCAAAAGAACAAAAGGAGTTCATGCTGAAGTTCCTCACCGAGGAGTATCAGCGCAAGGAACAAAAAAGAATCCAATATCTCATGAACATGTCCGGTATAAAAAGGACAAAGGTCCTCGATGACTTCGACTGGAAATATAATCCTAAGATACCGAGGGACAAGATCCTGGAATACATGAACACGCAGTGGCTTAAGAAACCAAGCAACCTCATTCTCATAGGTCCTGCCGGCGTCGGCAAAACCCATGTTGCGACAGCACTATGTCACGATGCCCTGAGCAAAGGCCAGCAGACGGTCTTCCTGACACTCTTCGATCTCACCGCCAAAATGGCGAAAGCCAAGAGCATATACAGCTTCATCGAATACCATTCAAGGGCAGCCGTTTGGTGTCTGGATGAGATTGGCTATGTGATCCCGAGCAAAGAACAGGCGGACTGCATCTTCCAGATAATCTCGAAAAGGGCAGAAGTGGGGACGACCATCGTCACCACTAATCTTGTGCCATCAAACTGGGGTAAGGTGTTCGACACCGTGACTGCGTCGGCGATTCTGGATCGGCTCAGCATGAGCGGAAGGTTCATCACCTTCGAAGGGAGGTCTTATAGGAGTAGACAATAGGCAGTCCTAACTGATGAGACACGGCCTCGCGATAATCTTCATCCTATTGGGACAACTCGCCCCGGCGCCAGGTGTTCGACGGGGTCTTGCGTCTTCATCAACTCCAAAAAAGAACCGGCGCCGCCGGAATCGGTTCCTTTCGAGCGCCGCCCACACCATCCGCCAAGATTACCAGAATGTAGTTCAGCATCCTGTTTTAAAGAAGTGGTTGTATCTGCCAGAAGCATCAGAGAACTTTGAATCTGATGCTCAGGAGATTGTCGAGGCTATCAGGATGAATGACCCTCGCTTTGGAGTCGAACCCAAGGAAAAGATTCCAAAAAAGAAAAAGATTAAATCATCAGTGCAGCCAAACTCCTGAAGCTCTAAAACTCCAGATTACCAAGTACTTCATCAACATGACCTTTGACCTTTACATTATTCCAGACTCGCTTGATCTTTCCATCTTTGCCGATCAGCACAGTAGTCCTGATTGTGCCAGTAACAGGCTTACCATACATCTTCTTCTCACCCCATGCCCCATAATGTCCCAGAACCTCATGGTCAGGGTCAGACAACAGGGGAAAGTTCAGACCCTGCTTTTCCCTAAACTTGAGGTGGCTGGCGATGCTGTCACGGCTAACACCGATGACCAGAGCCTTGACAGTTAACCTGTTGAGGTTATCTCGGAAATCACATGCTTCCTGAGTACACCCTGGGGTGTTGTCCTTAGGGTAGAAATACATGATTATTTGTTTCTTATACTTAAGTAGTTCTGAAGTAACTTCTCAATAACAACCGGCAGACCTATTTCCATGTCGAACAGTTGACCCATCCAAGAAAACTTCAGAAATCCAGCTGCCAATAGCTGTTCCTAGATAGATCAACAGGCAACCTCGTCGTATTAACAAGTAAGTTCTCCTTCAAAACACTTTCAAAAAAAGTGTTGCAATAATCCTATAGCTGTATTAGGCTATAGGAATGAAGAGAGCAAAACGGATTGAAAAACAAATCCAAAAGATAAAAAAGGAATTGATGGAGTTGGGAGAGCTGCGTCCAGGCAGTCTGAGTCAACAGTACAATGTCTGTGGGAAAGCCTCGTGCAGATGCAAGGACCCCGAAAATCCCAGAAGACACGGCCCATATTACCAGGTCAGTTATGTGCGAAAGGGAAAAAGCAGCAGCACCTTTGTCCGACCAGAAGGTGTGGCTGCTGTCAAGAAGCAACTGGCAAACTACAAAAAGCTGATGCAGCTGGTGAATCTCTGGATTGATCTGGGGCTGGAGCAATCGCAGATAACAGGGAAAACACCGAGCAGAAAATTCACAAGGGGGCGAACTCAAAAATGAGCGCTATCCCCAAGCTGCCCGATGTTCCGGAAGAACAACGTACAGAGGTGGTATGTAGTCTTCTGGAGATTATCCGCACACAACAAGATGCTATTCAGCAATTAAGAGACGAGATCGCCAGACTCAAGGGACAAAAGCCGAAACCGACTATCAAGCCCTCGAAGCTAGAGCAAGGCTTGCACAACGACCAAAAGGATGCCGGCACAGGTAAACGGCCGGGCTCGTTGAAAAAAAGCAAGACGGAAGCACTGCAGATCCATGAGACAAAGAAGATCAGGCCTGAGGGAATACCGCCCGGAAGCAGGTTCAAGGGGTATCAGGACTATGTGGTGCAAGATATACTCATTAAGCTGCACAATACCAACTACCGTCTTGAAAGTTGGCAAACACCTGCTAACGAATATCTTATCGGCAAGCTACCAGAGGAAGTAAGGAGTCATTTTGGTGGAATGCTGATTACGTATATCCTGCATCAGTACTACCATGCGCATGTAACACAACCCTTGATACTGGAGCAGCTTGTGGAGTTTGGAGTGATAATCTCCGCAGGGCAAGTAAACCGGATCATCACTGAGAAGAAATACCAGTTCCATGGCGAAAAAGACGACATCTTGAAGGCCGGACTCGAAGTCTCAGGGCACATCAATGTGGACGATACCGGCGCACGGCACCAGGGCCGCAACGGCTTTTGCACCCATATAGGCAATGAATTGTTCGCTTGGTTTCAGAGCACGGAAAAGAAAAGCCGCATTAATTTTCTTGAACTCTTAAGGGCAGGACACAATGATTATGTGATCAACCTTGATGCCGTCAATTATATGCAGGCCCAAGGTCTTCCTGCAATACCGCTTGCCAAGTTTGACGCCTTTTGCAATGCAAGCCTTGAGAATCTTCCAAAGTGGGAAGAAAAGCTTCGGACTTTACAGATAACCGATGAACGACATGTACGCATAGCGACGGAAGTGGCGCTTTTAGGCAGCGTTCTTGAGCATGGGTTCAACAAAGAACTGGTCATTGTCAGTGACGATGCAGGGCAGTTTAATGTTCTCCTGCATGCACTCTGCTGGATTCATGCCGAACGCTCCATCAATAAGCTCATCGGCCTCAGTAGCGCACAGACCGAGGAGATCGAAAAAATACGCGGTGAGATTTGGGATTTCTATGCCTCCCTTAAGGATTATAAAAGAGATCCCTCAAAACAGGAAAAGGTTCTACTGGAAAAGCGTTTCGATGAGATATTCGGAGCCAAGACATCTTGTGTCTCTTTGAATCTGGCACTTCAACGATTATATAACAACAAAAAGGAACTCCTGCTGGTGCTTGAACATCCTGACATTCCCCTGCATAACAACTTAAGCGAAAATGACATTAGGGAATACGTAACAAAGAGAAAAATAAGCGGTTCAACACGAAGCGATTCGGGACGCCGGTGCAGAGATACTTTCACAAGCCTGAAAAAAACTTGCCGTAAGTTGGGGATTTCCTTCTGGGAATATCTTAATGACCGTGTCACGAACAGAAATGCTATCGCACGCCTGCCAGATTTAATTCGCTCTCACACATCATAGCCTTTTATCTTATATTGCAAAGCGGAGTTCGCCGACACTTATTGAGAAGTTACCTAAAACAGTGCTAACTTATTAATATATAAGGTCAATAGTGCGACCATCACCAGACTGTCGTCAGAGTGCTATCAACCTACTTCAAGATATAATCACTGAAACATTCAACCCATACCTTGATGGAGTACGTTCCCGTGTCGCAGAAACCCCTTGGCAATCTTACTTAAGATTATTGGTTAACTCGTATCAGATTCTCGTTGCACAACCATTACCAAAGTAGTAATATTGGGGTTACAGATTGTCAGAGTTGCGAAATTTCATAAGGGGGAGTAGCTGTGAGAACAATATTGATAGCAATCATATGCTTAATTGGCATTTCTGTTTCTCATTCGTACGCAGGGAATATTGAGGATGGCGAGTCGGCTTATGGTAAAGGGGATTACAGCACTGCTCGCAATTTGTTTTTCATAGAGGCAAAAAAAGGAAACGCCATTGCTCAAGATAATTTAGGCTCTATGTATGCCAAAGGTTATGGCGTTTTGCAGGATTACAAAGAGGCAGTTAAATGGTTTAAGCTTGCTGCGGATCAGGACAATGCAAGTGCTCAAAATAATTTAGGTGGTATGTATGCCAAAGGTTATGGCGTTTTGCAGGATTATAAAGAGGCAGTTAAATGGTTTAAGCTTGCTGCGGAAAAGGGAGTGGCTCAGGCTCAATTTAATTTGGGCGTAATGTATGCTAATGGTTATGGTGTCTTGGTTGATCACAAAGATGCAGCTAAGTGGTTTAGGCTTGCAGCGGAAAAGGGACTTGCCGATGCCCAATTTAATTTGGGATTGATGTATGACAAAGGTGATGGCCTCTTGCAGGATTACAAAGAGGCAGCTAAGTGGTATAGGCTTGCAGCGGAAAAGGGACTTGCCAAGGCTCAATTTAATTTAGGATTGATGTATGACAAAGGTGATGGCCTCTTGCAGGATTACAAAGAGGCAGTTAAATGGTATAGGCTTGCTGCGGAAAAGGGACTTTCCAAGGCTCAATTTGAGTTGGGCACAATGTATGCTAATGGATATGGTGTCTTGCAGGATTACAAAGAGGCAGCTAAGTGGTATAGGCTTGCTGCAGAAAAGGGACTTGCCGATGCTCAATTTAATTTGGGATTGATGTATTACAAAAGTCAGGGAGTCCCTCAGGATTACGAAGAGGCAGTCAAGTGGTATAGGCTTGCTGCGGAAAAGGGACTTACCACAGCTCAATTTAATTTGGGATTGATGTATTACACAGGTGATGGCGTTTTGCAGGATTACAAAGAGGCAATTAAATGTTTTAGGCTTGCGGCTGCATGGGGATACGCTAAGGCAAAGTGTAAGCTTGCGGAAATGTATGCTTTAGGATTGGGAACAACAAAAGATATAGCAACTGCTAAAAAACTGGCAAAAGAGGGAGATGATGCTGGAGAACAATTCTGTGGAGAAGTATGGAAGAAATACAATTTAGAGAATTACTAACCTTGTATAATATTGTCGCAGAGAAAGCTATTGTCTAGATAGGATGCGCTTCTGCGCTGCAAAGAGAGCTTTCAAATCTCTGAAGAACACGTCTTTCGGGGCCAGTATAGGGAGCTAATATGTCAGCTGCTATCCTCATTGGATCTGCGCCCACAGTGATCCATCTTCTTTCGGAATTGCGATAGAACATTTTGATCTGCTTGCAATCGATGGCTAGCTGCAGGATATAAACAGGCAGCATATCGCACGTATTATCGCGGTAGACAACTCTTATAGTCATATTGCCCTCTCACCCAAAAACTCTCTTTATCATATCATAGATCTATTTGTATCAAAGAAGAAGAAGGCCCTAAATGAGGATTTTGCAGATCTGGTGAAAACTCACGACAGCGAAGAAAACGCTGTGGCTCTCCCTATTCACTTGGACATGTTGGAAAGGCTCCGTAAATTATGCATGACGAAAAGTCCTGATGATTTCCTATTCACGGATAAAAAAGGGAATGCTTTTACAGAATCAGTTTTCAGTTACAAATTTGTGAAGGCTGCTAATGCTGCAGGGATGTCGAACGTACGGCTTTATAGGGCTTTGAAACATCCATCTCTTAGCAGCATGGCTTTTGAATCGGGCGACTTGTATAACACCTCAAAAATGGCTCGACACTCAAGGACGGCCATGACAGAAAAGCACTATGCACGCAAGTTGAGTCTGAAAGCAATCAGCAAAGTGCAGATGACCCTGCTTATCCCTGCTGACCTTATACCAAAAAACTAAAAAGGCACCAAACTGGCACTGGCAGAAAATCTCCTTTAAAAATCACCTGATAAAACAATACGAACCGAGATTTTGAGAATTCTCAGAAGGAAAAGGCACAATCCGTTCTTTACACATAACACGCAAAAAGGGATAGCCGCAAGCTTTTTTTGCCCGTCATGAAGGTGTAATGTCAATTTAATAATCTTGTCACATATACTTGGTAAGCTAACTTCTGCCATAGTTGTTCACTCGCTATGTAGGGGGGGATCGACCTCGGTCCTCCACCCCCCCTTCTACTTACAACGTCTGACCTGTGTATATCGAAAAGACATTGCTCCTAGTTCTGATAGGGCTACGGTCTTCCACTTTGGGCTGGTAAGTGACATATATGCCTTGATCTCTCCGTTTCGGAGGCTTCTTGCCAGCTTGCGGCAGTCCACTCGGTCTGCTTTCTTTGTACTTCCATGTTTTTTGTTGGTACATCTGACTAATTGACTACAAGGCACTTATAAAGAGCGCCTCTACAAAGAATAAAAGCAAGACCGATAACCCCCTCCGATCATACTATGGTACTGTAATGATGCCACAATGTATAATAAACAAATTTTTCAAAGGAAGGAGATCTCATGAAGCATCTAAAAACTCTTGCTGTAGTGATTTTTCTGTTGGCTGTGCCTACATTTGCATTTGCCTTCGGTCCTCATGATGGGCTCAGTTGTACCGGTTGTCACGCAATACATACTGCAAAGGGGGAATTGATATTTGCTGTTGAGCCTAACAAAAAGGCCATCAACCCCAGGACAAAAAAACCATACACAGGTATCACAGCCCTATGCCTTGGCTGTCATGAGACTCCTGAAAATGGCGGGATGGGTATCGCACCTATTTCGCCTCTTCATAGCCATCCGTTTGATCTGATTCCTAACCCCAAGATAGCCACCGTACCCGATGCGGCACTCAGAGAGGGAAAACTGGAATGTGTGGGCTGCCATGATCCCCACCCTTCAAACCCTAATTTTAAGTACCTCAGGGTGGACACCGAAAAGGGCGTGAAGATGCAGAATTTCTGCGCCATGTGCCATACATCAAAGGCTGATCCAAGTTCTCTGAAGGGTATAAATATTTTTAACAGCATGGATGAGAGAAAATAATTGTCAGGTCATCTGCAAGCAATATTTCTCATAGATAGAAAACGGGCAAGACATTTTTAATAAAATGTCTTGCCCGTTTAGAATTGTTTCCTTCTCCATTATATCGCAGTGATAAACATGGCACATTTCGAACCGCTTGTTAGTGATTGCCAAAAATAACTATTAGTCTCTCATTTGCATCAATAACTTATGGCATGCGCTAACAAGTCGTATTCGAAGATGGATACTAATTCATTGCAAAGTCCGTGAAATAAATGTTTTTTACAGTCCCTTCCGACAATATTTGGTTGACCCGGGCTAGTAGTTGGTCCTTTAACTGAGATTCCCCTTCTTTGGAGAGCAGATCGTCCGGTGTTTTGCTTGAAACCAGGAAAATAATAGCTTCTCTTATCGGAGCAGTTCTCATTTTTGCTTTTTCTGCTAAAGAAGAGTGTGAAAGCTCAAGGACCATGGATACTCTTATGAAGCGCAACACATCAGGACTCGCTAGGTTTATAGTAAACTGATCGAGCGCCAGATATGTTCCAGCCTCATCCACTTTGCCTTCTTCGGCTCCTGTGGATTTTGAACATGCATTAACACTGCCGAGAAAAAGAGTAATTATTATGAGCCAAACTATTTTCTTTCCCACCATATATCCTATGTTTTGCACCCACCAAATGATTTGTCTTACTCTATAGCACCAAATAATTGAAAATCGTTTGCCAGACAATGCAACATTCCATGCAGTCTTAATATCTAGCAAATTATGAGTTAAGTGAAGGCGTTATCAATGTCATGGTTGCCTTCACAATATTATGAGTTTGACACGGTCAAAAAAGCAGTAGTCCGAGTATAAAACGCAAGATTCATGCCGTTATTTTCAGCATTGCAGAATAAGACAATAAATAAAAAAGTAATACAAAATGCATTTCAAGTGACACTATTCTGCCATTAGAGCGACAACTATTGTCACTGAGACTAATTCTAAGTGCCAAGCCTCAACTATATTTGCGAGAATTTGAGTAACTACTCCTAGCAATTGATTTCCCCAGTGGCGGCAACCTGGTGATTCCCGAAAATAACGCTTATTGACTTGCAGTCAATTGTCTCCGATATTACGTCTTGATCTGCTCTGTTGAACAATGTGGTGTCAGCTGAGAAGTGCTTACTTGTTCTGCCGCAAGATAGATGCAGATTGTTCTGTTGAAAAGGGGTATTGTTTCTCAAATAATGTTAAACATTTTTATATAAATTTTAAGAATGCTTTAAGTTCGCTTTAAAATCCTTGTTTAAACTAATCTCATCACAACTACCAAGGAGGCTTAAGATGAACAAGATCAAACTGCTGTACGATGTGGTAATGACAATGTGGAACAAAGAGGCTTTGCGCGGAGTTCTCACAGCGGAGGCGCAAAAGGACAGGGTAAATATTTTCACCATCCGGAATGAATTCGACAAAAATCTGCTGACCGGACGAACCATGGCGAAAATCAGCACAGAGATGGATTACGAAGGAAAGACGGTAAAACATGAAAGTGACACTGAATTCACTCTGCCCTGCTCCGGCGAAAGTAAGCATTGTGAATTTATGAAACGCATGCACGGTGATCATTCTGCCGGGTGCGGCGGCCTGAAAGGGGTGCTTGCCAAGCTTTCTCTTGCCCTGGCGATACTGAATGCCTTGCAGGCCGAAGAACAGGAAAGCAGGTCAGTAGTCATGTCGTTGAATGCCGACGATCTCCCCGAAGACACAAAGGAGCTTCTTTGCGAAAAAATGAGCCGAGCAAGCGCATGTGGACATGCTGAACGCGGCTTCATGAGAGAGTTCTCCACCGTTGATAAACTCGATTTCCTGCTTAAAATGTTTATCAACAAGAAATCAGAAATCGAGAAAATCCTGATCACTTTCGGCGGGTCCAAAAGCGACGGGCAAAATGAACAACACGATCTGAAGGCAAGGGCTGAATTGTCCTTCAGTTGGTAAGCGTCGAACAACAAATTGTTTGCGAGGATGCGGGGCGCAGTATGTTACTTTGCGCCTTGCATCTCTATGTAATATAATAATGGGAAACCGAAGGCGAGTTGAGGAAAAGTTGTGACAGGTAACATTTATGTTCAAATGTAAAGGACGGCAGCATCCATATTTCTGCTCGGATGAACAGGGCCATCGAAATCTTCATTCAAAGCTTCGGCTCATTCATGATCTTC
The DNA here is from genome assembly GCA_963736105.1 of uncultured Nitrospiraceae bacterium. Taxonomy (GTDB): domain Bacteria; phylum Nitrospirota; class Thermodesulfovibrionia; order Thermodesulfovibrionales; family Dissulfurispiraceae; genus Fen-1308. Next base: position 1,285,806 of record CAVTNL010000002.1, read on the forward strand.
ACCATGAAAAATACCTGCAGCACTACAGGTACTTCCGATTTATTCGCCTGGCCTTCATACTGTTCAACCTCGTTATACTCTATCTGCTGTTCAGCTGGATAGGCTTCAAGGGTCTTGGCATTTTTTTCGGAGCTTTGATCATAATTAAGGAAATACTCCAGTTTCTCTTCTTTTTGCGTGTTGAAAGGCGAATATTCAAGCCCATGGAGAGACTGAAGCAAGGGCTGGATGAAGTTGCCAAGGGAAATTACAACATCAAGGTCGAGTATGCTAGGCCGAACGATCTCGGCTTGCTGATCGCTTCCTTTAACGAGATGGCCGAAAAATTGTACGAAAGCGAAAAGATGCAGACCGAGTACGAAGAGAATAGAAACTCGCTTATCGCCAATATTTCCCATGACCTTAAAACGCCGATAACCGCTATTCAAGGGTATATCGAAGCGCTTTTGGAAGGGACGGTCATCACCGCAGAAAACAGAGAAAAATACCTGAAAACAATTCATCACAATACGGTTTATGTGAATAAACTCATAGACGACCTTTTTTTGTTTTCAAAGCTGGACATGCAGAAATTGGAGTTCCAATTCGAAGGCGTGCGGATCCGAGCGTTTATTGATGACCTGATGGAAGAATATAACTTCGACCTTTCAGAACGAAAAATTGGATTTCATTATATTGTCCGCTTGGAACGTGATTACCGGGTGAATCTGGACGGGAAGAGATTCCATCAGGCCTTCAACAACATCATCAGCAACGCCATCCAACATGGACCTGAGACTGATTTGTCCATACAAGTAGAACTTTACGAACAAGACGGTTTTGTCTGCGTGATCATCAAAGACAACGGACCGGGAATTCCCGAAGATAAACTCCCATTCATCTTCGATAGATTTTACCGCATTGATGCTGAACGCCCGAAGGAATTTCAGAGCACGGGCTTGGGACTTGCAATAGCCAAGGAGTTCATAGAAGCCCATGGAGGAAAAATTGCCGTTTCAAGCGTGCCCGGGGATACTCGCTTTACTATCATGCTCCCAATAATAGTTGACAATGAAATAGTGGGACAATGAAGCGCATCCTTATTATAGAAGACGACTTGGATATCGCCGAGCTGGAGCGCGATTATCTGCAATTAAATGGATACAAGGCGGAAATTGTTCAGGATGGACTGCAAGGCCTGAAAAAGGCTGTCTCAGGTATGTATGATGTTGTTGTAGTGGATTTGATGCTGCCAAATAAAGATGGCTTTGAAATCATCAGGGAAATTAGGAGAAGCAAGGAAATCCCGATAATTGTCGTATCGGCCAGGGGCGAGGATATCGATAAGATCAGAGGCTTGGATTTCGGCGCGGATGATTATCTGACGAAACCCTTCAGCCCTGCCGAGCTAGCGGCTAGGATCAAAGCCCATATTACGAGATACAAGCGACTCAAAGGTGATACGGCAAAATCGGAGGTAATACAGCACAAGGGGCTGGAAATTAATACGGCCTCCCACAAGGTCCTTCTAAGCGGACGAGAAATTCAACTGACGACAAAGGAATACGAGCTTTTGGTTTTTCTGGCTTCGAATCCGAACATTGTTTTCAGCAAGGAGCATATATTTGATACCCTATGGGGCGATCAGTATCACAGCGATACAGCCACTGTATCTGTACATATCCAAAAGATACGCAAGAAAATCGAAAAAGATCCGTCGAACCCTGAATACATCGAGACACTATGGGGTACGGGCTATAGATTTAATCCGGTGTAAAGTGCCAAGATCATTTGTGTTACTTTAGAGGTACCTACTCCTAATCGTCGAAGTTGCCAGCACCATGAATTTGGTGATTACCTAAAAAATAACCTATCATGACCACGTCGAGTGCTCCCGTGTAACGCTTCTGGATCTGCATATATGAGAAATGCGGTATCCATTTGGAAGTCACACAAACTACTGACCGTAAAAACCGTCATTGCTGGTCGAAAACCATCAAACCCATTATTTATGAACATTCACCACTTAGTACAAAAATGTATGCGCACTTCTTTCAAGTAGTACTCCAATGTGGTACGATAGATAAATGGTCTGCCTTACCTGGGGAGGGGGCTAGTCTATTATTCACTCTGCAGCACTTTATTTCTGATACGAGTATTTAAAGAGGGTTATCTCTATTTCTTATAGAGTATGAGATAGCATATGCGAAAAGAAAGTCTTGTAACTGACCCCCAGGAGCATCAGAATTCAGGATTTAGTAAATGTCATTATGGCGAAGGGTGTGAAATGCCTGGTCATCGTAAAGTTACCATGGATTGAAAGGTGCTGAGAAAATGAAAAACATACTTGTTATCGATGATGAAGTTGATATTGGCGAGCTCGTCGCATACAACCTGCAAAAAGAAGGGTTTAGGGTAGACAATGCCTATGACGGAGAAGAGGGACTGAAGAAGATCGGCAGCAAGAGATACGAGCTGATATTTCTCGACTTAATGCTTCCGGGGATCCAAGGGATAGAGCTCTGTAAGATGGTCCGTAGCAATCCAGATACTGCGCGCATCCCTATAGTGATGCTTACAGCCAAGGACGAAGAGATCGATAAAATCCTTGGTTTTGAGGTTGGCGCCGATGATTATATAACTAAGCCGTTCAGTCCGCGTGAATTAGTTGTGCGTGCGAAGGCGTTACTGAGAAGAGCCGAACGGCCCGCAGAAGCAGCAGCTAGAAAGGCAGAAGATGAGAACATTCTCAGGATAAGAGACATGGCTATAGATAAGGAGCGTTTCGTCGTTACGGTGGGAACCCGCCAGATGAAACTGAGCGCGATCGAATTCAAGCTGCTGCTCTTCCTTGCGGAGAGGCCAAAGAAGATATTTAATCGGGAACAACTGCTGGATATGGTCTGGGGTAAAGATGTCTATGTCGAACCCAGGACCGTTGACGTTCATATCCGGAGGCTCCGGGCTAAGATTGAACACGACCCGAATGATCCCTCATATATTAAGACCATGCGAGGTGTCGGCTATTATATGGAGATATAATGCAGATACCTTCTACGGGTTAAAATAAAGCTTTTTTATTGTGTCTGGCGGGGACACTCGATTATGAGTAGAAATTGATGGGCGCGTCATGGCCGATAGCCGCGCTCACATGCAGTAATTCTCTTTAGCAGGTTATAGACCACCAAGAAGTGCGCTTTGATATGAAGATTGTGGCAGCGAGGATTTTAAATAATCTTTAACTGCCAGACAATGCCAGAATAAACGGTTCACCTTCCTGTCCCATCAAATACAATTTGGATAGAGAAACTTTCAGCAGACTATCAAGCGCTAATTCGGCAGCCAGCGATGCACAATGAGATCTAAGTCTTTGCTGAATTGGTTAAAAGACAAAGACTTCTGAATGTAATCGCTGGCACCAGCAGCAATTGACTCTGCCCTGTCCGATTCAAGTGCTGAAGATGTGACCACCACAACGGGGAGTTCTCTAAGTCGATCGTCAGCACGTATTTCACGGAGTACCTCAATGCCGCTCATGCCCCGCATCCTTATGTTGAGCAATAATAAAGCGGGTAACTTAGATTCATGTCTGAGCATTGCAAGTGCAGACTTACCGTCAGATGCTGAGCGTATATTGATTTGTAGCCCCATCTCTTCCAATGCAATCCTCGTGAGCTCTATATCGATCGGACCTTCATCAACAATAAAAATCATTCCCTTAACTCCATTTCCATAGTCTTGAGCAGACCTTCTCATTAGGGGAACACCCCATGAAAAATCTTAGGACGGTTTTAGCCATTGCCTAACCTCCTTTATAATTACCTGCCTGTCATTGTGTAACATCTGGCTTTCCATCACTTGATTGATCGAGCTTTGGCATGCTTCCGGAGGCTGGTATATATAGCATAAAAAAACCGAACTGATCCGGGTTCTCTGGTTCCTACACAAGGTCAGGAAATTCCCGCGCACGCAAGCTAATGCGATAATGATATCAGATTATTGTTACGAGATCATTACGAGATAATTAAGCCTGTTTTATACTGTGCTAGAGTTTCGGAGCACAATTGTTATAGGCTGAGCATAAAATAAATTGAATAACATGGATAATCATCTAATAGACATTTAGACATTAGCATGAGAGGTAAGTAATGTCTATAAGGTCCGCTAATAGCTCGTAGCATAGGGTTTATTGAGTTATACTTTATTCAGAGATGGTGATATCTAACGAAGCACTGGGAGGACAATATGCCCGAAGTGGCCAGCAAGAAAGAGAGTGTTAAAGAGGAAGTCAGCAAGGTGGGATCCAGCGTGAAGGCGGGTGTCATAAACAGTTTAAAAGGCATGAATGAAATTGGAGTAAAGGCGGGTGTTATAAACAGTTTGAAAATCATGAATGAAATTGAGGCCGAAATCGTAAGTCTTGTTAGGGATACCGTCTCCAATGCAGTTCGTGCCACAGGTTCTGTAGCCAATGACGGCGTCGAGATTGCCAAGGATGTTGTAAGAAGCTCTATTCAGGCTACCGAGGAAGTCGGCACCGGACTTATCCTTAGCACTAAGCATGTGGCCAAAGGGGTGGTCATGGGAGTAGGAGACGTTGGAGGGGATGTAGTCAAAGTCGCTTCTCAGACAGTTATAGCCACTGTAAAAGGCGCTGCTGAGATCGGCGCAGATGTTGGCCTTGTCGCCAGAAGGGCTGTAGATGGGGTGATTGAAGCTGCCAAAGAAACAGGTAAAAACGTAAACGAGGTGGCAAACAGCGCCGTCGGAGGAGCAATAGAAGCTGCCGGGACAATCGGTAATTCGGCGGTTAAGGCTGTCAAGGAAATGCTGGTCGGCGTGGTAGAAGGTGGCAAAGAGGTCGCTTATACAGTAATGCCAAAGCAATAAGGACCAGTGTTACACCTGAAAAAGCTGACTGCGAGTACTTTCTGATACAGGCTTAAGGTCGTTGCTCGCTCTTTGAATGCCACTATATATTAGGCTGAATATACATTATTAACTTGGCAAGCAAATAGAATAGTATAATGATATAATAAGGGCATGGAAAAGATCGATGCCCGAACCCTGAGTCAGGATGCCCAGCAGCAGATGAGAAAACAGATAGTTAAGCTTCGGCAGCGAGGAATGAAGTATGCGGACATAGCCGAAGTGGTAGGGATAACGCCGAATCATGCAAATAAAATATTCAAGCGCTATGAGCGTGATGGGTTGAAAGGAATTAGCAAGGGGCAGCGTGGCCGGCGCCCGGAAGAGCAGAAGACCTTGCAGGCCAACTTGGAAGCTGAGATTGTCAAAGTGATCCAGGATAAGACCCCGGATCAGCTGAAGATGCCATTTGCACTTTGGACACGAAAGGCAGTACAGGAAATGATTAGAGTAACGTATGGAATAAAAATGCCAATACGGACAGTAGGAGAATACTTAAAACGATGGGGCTTCACGGTACAGAAACCTATTCGTCGTGCATACGAACAGAGTCCGGTACGAGTACAGCAATGGCTGACAGAAGAATATCCTGTTATAGCAGCGCGTGCAAAGAAGGAATCGGCAGAAATCAACTGGTGCGATGAGACAGGCATTAGAAATGATGAGAATCGAGCGAGGGGATACGCGCCTAAAGGCAAGACGCCGACCATTCGGCTAAACGCCAACCGGACAAGTATGAGTATGGTTTCAGCGATAACAAATCAGGGACAAGTAAGGTTTATGGTATATAAAGAAGCTATGAACTCAGCACTGATGATTCGGTTTATGAAGCGGCTGATTAAAGATGCGGGCCGCAAAGTATTCCTGATAGCAGACAATCTGAAGACACATCACAGTAAACCAGTTAAGCAATGGCTCCAGGAAAACGAAGAGCAGATAGAGGTATTTTACTTACCGTCGTACTCACCAGAGCTGAATCCGGACGAATATCTGAACTGCGATCTCAAGTACGGAGTGCATTCTGGGATGCCTGCAAGGAACGACAAGGAATTGAAAGGGAAGCTGGTTTCACATATGCGGAAGCTGCAGAAACTGCCTGGACGCGTGAGAAAATACTTCGAGCACCCGAGGATCAGATATGCTGCATAATAATTCTATTTGATTGCCGGATTAATAGAAGGAGAAAGATATGTGCTTTGGGCGGTCTGATTTCAATACAATCACATGCCCCCATCTGAAAGGAAGCAGTTGCGGAGCTATGTGCGAAATTGCTAAGGATTACGTCAGAAACATTGAGGAGGTCAATATTAAGTTCTGCATGAGCAATCGCTTCGAAATGTGCCATGTTTATCGCTACGATATAAAGCGAGATAACATTGATCTTAACGAGCACTCAATGTTGACAGGATAATCATTCATCCTACAGACAAAGAGCTTTTGGATTTTCAGTGTGATTGCTAAGGCCGCTCCAATCATGGCGGTTTTTTTATACATATCCGAAGCAGGTCATAGAAATCCGTTGAGGAATATCATGGATAAATCAATGAAAAATGTTCTCGATAAATTAGGTACGCTACCTGGCCAGGGCAGCGTATTGGAGCAGATCGAGAAGCTCCTGCGGAAACAACAGCGGCGCGAGCTATATGCGATGCTTGATCAGATGGACAAGAACAAGGTTGGGGATTTAGTTGTCACGATTAAAAAATGCGCCCCGCAAATAGGAAGGAAAAGGCCAGCGTTACTGCGCTTCTCCCTGCCAAATTGGCAAGGTTACGACGAATTATACTGGCAAGCCTTGTGCGATTATGCCATTCTCGCGCTTCATCGCGTGAAGGATGTGGAATACGACGCCGCCAGGGCTAAAATCAAGGTTCATTATTTCGCCAAACTGGAAGGAGAGGCGAAATCTCCGGAAAGAATAGGCGAGATTATTCAGGGGATCGCGTATTTGATAGACACCGAAACACTGCCGACTGACTTCACTCGTTTCCGAAGAATGACAGAAAGACGCGGGAGCTTGGGAGAGATGAGCAAAGAAGAAGCTGCGCTGATCGGGGCTGCTATCAAGCTAGCATTCGATCTTGCAAACATTTAACACCTGCAACTAAACACCGTGCCAAAATTGAGAGACTTATTAATTCCGAAGCACACTTGCGTGTGCTAAAAAAAAGCCACAGTTCTGTGTCTTCTTTAAAAACAAAGCATGCCTGCATTCAAGGATACGTGCAGTAATCGTGCATCCATAAATATCAAGATGAACACTCACCTGCTCGCAGAAGTTTCCACGATAGATACCCTGATTGCGTAGAATATTTCGAGGGGAAATCATCGGGGTTGTTCCAATACTCCATCGAGCAAACACCGCGTACACCTATCTCCGGTGTTTAATTTACTACTAAGCCCGCAATGGAAGCATGTTTTACCTCGCGCTCGTGTTCTTCCTGACAGTCTCGGCATCTCTTAGCAAGCGGAAACACATCGAGTCTTTTGGGTAATATTGCCTCTCCGCAGTCAACGCATATACCGTAAGATCCATCGTTGATCTTCAATAGAGCGTTGTCAATATCCTGCAGTGCTTTTCGATGGCTCTTGCTAATGCTGGCCTGAAAGTGTTCATTGGACATGGTGGTTGCTAGGTCCATATCGTCGCCAACCTGTGTTTTGTCCTGGTTGCCGATACAGTTTTTCAGATCCCCCTGAGACTGTTTCATGATGTCCTCTCTTCTTTTGAGAAGCTGTTCCTTTATGTTGTCGTGTTTTTGTGCTGCTAATAATGCTTTAGGTGCCATTGTATTGTTCCTTTGTTTTTGATTTGGTATTGCATTTAATATTACATATTTTGTCTTGCGACCTTTAGACTTCTTTCCCTCCTTCCTCAATGAATGTATCCATGAAATAGATAAATATCATGCCGTTGACCTAATGCCTGACCCGATAGACAAAGAAAGTCTGCAAGCTTGTGCAAGACAATGCCTATACAGAGTTTCCTAAAACCTCTGCCAGGGGTAGTGAGGAGCAATATTACGTCAATTTAGTAGCCGCTCTTCCGCGACTGCCTTCTTTAGCTACGTTACTTTTCTCATCTCGTCCAACTCCTGAATCACTATCATAGGGACTATAGCATGCTGCTCATCGAATGTCTCTACAGCGTTTAGGGTTTGGAGAACAACGTTTGCGTCCGACATGCATGTTCTTCCCATTCAAGAGGATATTACGAAGTCTCTTCCTCATTGTTAATTGCTGGCCTTTCTCAGCTTCCCATTTGTCGGCCGCTTACTTGGCTCTTGACTTTTGCTCGCCGGCTTGTCGCTTTTTGCCAAGACTTTTTTCTTTAGTACCGAGGCGGACGTCGCCTTTTTCACTGAAATCGGCTTAGTCGGTGCAGTCGAAGACTGCTGGGTTTGCACTATTTTTTCCGCCTCAAGCCAGTGTTCGAGTTCCCGTCCGGGCATGCAACAATCTTTCTGATAAAGTGCGTAAGCTATCTTTGCGATCTCATGACTCTTATCCATCTTGTTCCTCCACATTAAAATCTACGGGTCCCTCGGGGCCCTCTCGCTACTGCAGCTAAACCGATCACACGGTTCCACATGCCAGATGTCAGAAACATATTCTCGTACAGTGCGGTCGGACGAGAACTTGCCGGAGCGTGCCACGTTCAGGATTGCCTTCTCATACCATTGGGCTGGCTCACTGTATAAGGCATCAACACGGACTTGTGCGTTTATGTACTCACGCATATCTGCCAGAAGCATATAATGGTCGCCTTCGTACAACATGGCTTGAACGATGGGACGGAAGATGCCCGGCTCAAACAAACTAAAGAAATCCGCCTCGATGAGTTGAATCGCCCGACGTATTTCCAGGTCGCTGTTGTATATGTCCCACGGGTTGTAGGAAGGACTTCTCAGCTCGACTTCATCAGCGGTCATTCCGAATATAAATATGTTGTCATGGCCGACCTCTTCCTGTATCTCGACGTTAGCGCCATCGAGTGTTCCGATGGTTAGGGCCCCGTTGAGCTGCATCTTCATATTGCCGGTACCAGAGGCCTCTGTGCCAGCAAGGGATATTTGTTCACTTAGGTCGGCAGCAGGAATAATCAGCTCAGCGAGTGAAACCCTGTAGTTGGGGACGAAAACGACCTTTAACAAATCCTGTACCAATGGATCGTTGTTGACCACATCCGCCACTTGATGTATGAGCTTGATTATCAGCTTGGCCATGAAGAAGCCTGGCGCAGCTTTACCCCCGATAATGAAAGTGCGAGGGACAGACCCCTGCGTGGAGTTATCTCGCAGCTGGTTGTATCGGACAATGATGTAGAAAGCTAACAGGAGCTGCCTCTTGTACTCGTGGAACCGTTTCACTTGGATGTCGAACATTGTGTCAGGTGAAATATTGATACCCAGCCGAGCGCGGATATAGCCGGCCAGGGCGGCCTTGTTCTGTTGTTTTACCTCTCTAAAACTCGCCTGAAACCTTTCATCTGTGGCCATTCGCTCTAGCCTTCGGAGCTGATCGAGGTCCGTGATCCAACTATCCCCGATTGTCTCCGTAATAAGGCAGGCCAGTCTTGGGTTTGCCTTCATCAGCCAGCGGCGTTGCGTGATCCCATTGGTCTTATTGTTGAATTTATGAGGCCAGAACTCCGCAAAGTCGCGTAGCACTCGCTCTTTAAGGAGCCGGGTGTGAATCTCAGAGACGCCATTGACGGAGCAAGAGCCAACAATGGCTAGGTGAGCCATATGGACCTTTTTGCCATCCTCGTCACTGATGATGCTCATGCGTCGTAGGCGATCGCCGTCAAGCGGATAGCGTGTTGCCACAGATCGCATGAACCTGCCGTTGATTTCGTAAATGATCTGCAGATGGCGAGGAAGGAGTCTTTCGAACATATCTATCGGCCAAACCTCCATTGCCTCGGGTAAGATCGTATGGTTGGTGTAACCGATGCATGCAGTGGTGATCTCCCACGCCTTATTCCACTCAAGTTTCAGATCATCTATCAGGATTCTCATGAGTTCAGGAATGGCCAGTGAAGGATGTGTGTCGTTGAGCTGCAGGAACACCCTATCTGGAAACACCTCCCAGTCTTCGCCGTCTTCTTTGAACCGACGGATAATGTCCTGAAGTGAGCAGGAGACAAGGAAATACTGCTGACGCAGACGTAGCTCTTTACCCTCGAATATGTTGTCGTTGGGATAAAGAACTTTGGTCAGATTCTCCGCCTGCACTTTGCTTGCCACAGCTTCGACGTAGGATCCACGATTAAAATCCTCAAGGTCGAAGTCCTCGGCGGCTCTACAGGACCATAGACGGAGGGTATTGACGGTCTGTCCACCGTATCCCACGACCGGCAAATCATACGGCATACCGATGACAGGCCTGCTGTCTATCCATTTCCATTCTGGCCCCTTTGGTCCCGGCCTAATCTCAACATGGCCGCCAAAGTGGACCTCAAAGGAGAATTCTGGTTGGGCAATCTCCCAGGGGTAGCCGTGCTTGAGCCAAGGGTCAGCTTCCTCCACCTGATAACCGTTGTCAATGCGCTGGTTGAAAATGCCGTACTCGTACCGTAGCCCGTAACCGATAGCAGGTATATGAAGGGTCGAGAGGGAGTCCATGAAGCAGGCAGCCAGACGACCCAGTCCCCCGTTGCCCAAGCCGGCATCAACTTCGTGATTCCGGAGAGCGCCCCAGTCGACACCAAACTGCTGTAATGCTTCTCTGCATACCTCTTCAATCTGAAGGTTGATCACATTGTTTCCGAGCAGTCGGCCCATGAGGAATTCCATGGAAAGGTAATACACCCGCTTCACGGCGTTCTTATGATGAGTCTGTTGGGTGCACATCCAGCGATCAATCAGCCGGTCTCGCACTGACAATGCTAGTGCATGATATCGGTCGCGATCCGTTGCGGTATAAAGGTCTTTTGCGAGGGTATAGCGAAGATGGTGCTCGAATTCCTTCCGCAATTCATCGGGCGATATGTTACTGCCTCTATCTCCGCCAATTTCAGTAAAGGCCTCGTCTCCGATTTGATTCACGTATCCCACCTTGACTGCTGCATCCCGCTTAACATATGTTGGCCTTTATCGCAGTAACAATCTTCTGCCGTGCGGTAACTTACAGAGTATCACTATTCCATGATTCTGGCTCATGTTTAACAATTACGCATAATATCACAGCCGCTATTAATTGAATATTACAGATGAGTTAATTTTCAGTTACATGTTTTCATACAACCTGCGGACAAAAAGAGACATTATCAATGAACCCACTCCCGGGTGCGGCGAAATGGCATCAAATTAGCTAACGCACTGCGCTCTCGGAGCAGGGTAGTCAATTTGAAGGCATTCTTTGCGGGTTCGGCGCTTGTGAAACACCCAGAAAATATATTACACACCATGACGCGTAGCTGTTTAGTCGCATGCTTCTCTCTTGCGGCAGGGATACAGGCCTGGCTGAGGCAAGTAATGAATGAAGTCATGGAAAACGGATATGGCTATATACTATTTGAGACTATACTGTAATTAGACAGTGGCATCATACGTATGTGTGTGCTGTCGATGAAGAGAGAATAAGTTTGATAAGCAACAAGTAAGCCTAGCAGCAAGGAGGAAAGTTATGGCACGTAAGGATGACGGCAAAGAGAGGGTGATGGAAGAAGCGGGAAGTGTTAAAGAGGAGGTCGGGAAGGTGGGCGCGAGCGTCAAGGCAGGCATTATCGGCAGCCTCAAGGGGGTCGACGAGATAGAGGCCGAAATAGTCAGCCTTGTCAGAAACATAGTTTCCAGCGCCTTCCGGGCCACGGGAGCTGTCGCTAACGAAGGATTAGAAATTACCAAGGATGTCGTCAAGGGTGCTATCCAGGCTACCGAAGAAGTTGGCACTGGTCTTATACTCAGCACCAAGAACGTAGCAAAGGGAGTGGTTATGGGGGTGAGCGACGTCGGCGGAGATATAGTTAAAGTCGCAGCCCAGACCGTCAAGGGTGCTGTGAAAGGCGCAGCCGAGATTGGAGCGGATGTCGGCCTTGTTGCCAGGAGGGCTGTCGATGGCGTCATTGAAGCTGCGAAGGAGACCGGTGGCAATGTTGAAGAAGTGGCCAAGGTCGCCGTGGGCGGCGCGATTGAGGCTGCCGAGACCATTGGAAATACGGCGGTCCACGCAGTCAGGGAAATGCTGGTAGGCGTAGTAGAAGGAGTCAAAGAAGTCGCTTCAGCAGCTCTGCCGAAAGGCAAGGTAGGTGCAGCCTCACCTCAAGCATCATCAGCATCCGAGGTGACTACAAAGAGAAGTAAGCATAAGGGAAACTAGAAAACGGTGGTTCGGGCCGTCCCTTAAGCGATCAACAGCAATGTCCGCTTAAGTGTGGACGGCCTGCACTTTTACGAAGCGCTTAAGGGCAAATCAACAATAGGGTTGCCTGACAAAAGGAAACAATGTTCTTTCTGTCAACACGCTTACCGACAGCCTTCCGGCTCTGCTGTTTATAGCTTGAAGCGGGCAGCAGGACAAAGAATAGACGCAGATACCTTTTGATACCTTTGCGAAGTCAAGATCGTCGCCAACCTGTGTTTTGTCCTGTCTGCCGATACAGGTTTTCAAATTCCCTGAGACTGTCTCATGATATTCGTTCTTTTCATGAGAAGCTGTTCCTTTATGTCATTCACCCGCATGTATGAGCGTCGTGAGCGCTCTCCAAGTGTGCCGATTTCAAAAATAGCTATACGCGCTCTTACCACTAAAGAGTGGGTAGTATGTCAGACAAGGATTTTACAGTGATTAAGATTGGTGATGTTGTGAGAAGGTATAGGTGTAAGCCGCTTTTCTCCTGGGCGGGATAGCTTGGAAAATATGCCTGTGAATGCCAACAAAGCAAAGAATAAACAAGTCAAAATATCGATGACTGGATAGGTCGCGATAATTTCATACAAATGTAATGTTGTTGTAACAATGAATATGTATAGTGTATGGAGTACGGCGCATGTAGGATTATCTAACCGCTGCCCTGGCCACGATGAATAGTGGCACTGAGATGAATAGTGGCACTGAATTGAACCATACGATCCAAGCAAAGGAAGGGCTCCGACGTTTTATACCCAGCGACAAAAAAGTCTAGCAGCAGATAGCGGAGTATATTAATACAATCACAATCATTGACACTTCTATATAAAAGGAGACATGACATGAAGGTTACTCGTTGGATGTCGATTGTTTTTGTTGCTGTGCTTGCCCTTGGTTGCACGGCAAAGAATGAAGTCGGAGACCTAGTGAAGTTGCAGGGAGCGGGAGCGAGCTTTCCTGCTCCGCTCTATTCTAAGTGGTTTAAAGCCTATAGTGAGTCACACAAAAATGTTCAGATCGATTACCAATCGGTTGGCAGCGGCAGCGGTGTAAAAAGCTTCATGGACAAAACCGTGGACTTCGGCGCCAGTGACGCCGCCATGACGCCGGATGAGATGTCTCAGGTCGCGGCCGGGGTTCAATGCCTTCCCATGACCGCCGGAAGCATAGTGCTGGCATACAACATAGAGGGCGTGAACGGGTTGAAGCTGTCGAGGAAAGTATACGCTGACATTTTCTTGGGCAAGATCACGAAGTGGAACGATCCTTTGATCGTCAAAACCAACCCCGGGATGAAACTTCCTGACGCACCAATCAATGTGGTCGTGCGAGCCGACAGTAGCGGTACTACCTATGTATTTACGAAGCATCTTAGCGCCATCAGTCCGGACTTTGCCAAAAGCCCCGGAACCAATAAGATGCCGAATTGGCCAGTGGGAACTCGTTCCAAGGGTAATGAGGGAGTCACAGCCAGTATCAAAACAACACCGGGGTCAATCGGCTATATCGAATACGGCTATGCCAAGAGCCAGAATCTTCCCATGGCTATGCTGGAAAACAAGTCTGGCAACTACGTTGCAGCCACTTCAGAATCCGGCCAGGCTGCACTCGCTTCGGCTAATATACCAGACGATCTGATAGTATGGGCTTCCGACCCGACTGACAAGAACGCTTATCCTATTGTTACTTATACATGGCTTCTTCTGTACAAGGACTATCCGGACAAAAAGAAAGCCGCGATACTCCAGGACCTCTTGAAATACGTCCTGACTGACGGCCAGAAGGATGCTGAACCTCTCGGGTACATCCCGCTGCCAAAGACTGTAAGCGATAAGGTGCTTGCCGCAGTCCAGAACATCAAGTAGCAGCTGTGTATCACGTCTTACTGAAATTGCAGACAAGACTTGAGGATACAAGATAACAGCAAGGGAAGTTCCTTGGAGCAAGACAACGTGAGGAAATGCAATCATGCCCGATAGAGAACAGATCTCACAGCCACCGACCCGTTATCAGCAAGTAGTTGATACTGCGTTTCGTTGGCTATGCCGCGGTTTTGCGTGCCTGTCGGTTCTCTTAGTGGCGTTCATCATGCTGGAGATCGCTACGAAAGCAATGCCAGCTGTGCGACAGTACGGGCTTGGATTCCTCGTCGGGACCACGTGGGACCCGAACACCGGACAGTTCGGAATTCTGCCGGAAATCTGGGGAACGCTCTACACATCTTTCCTTGCCCTTCTCATCGGTACAGCTTTTGGTGTGGCAGCGGCAATATTCCTCAGCGAAGGATTTCTCGCTCAAGCTGTATTTAGAGCTTTAAAGACTTTCGGACTTCAGTTCCATCCAATGCTGGGCAGGCTGCCTGATCGCATGGAGGACCTGCTTAAGAATCTGATTGAACTGTTAGCCGCAATCCCTAGCGTCGTTTACGGGTTGTGGGGCTTGTTTGTGATTATCCCGCTTATACGGCCCGAATGCAACTGGCTCAACCTGAAACTAGGGTGGATCCCCCTGTTTGGCACTACTCTGACCGGTCCGGGGGTGCTCCCGGCAGTTATTGTCCTATCTATCATGATTCTGCCAACAATCACGGCTATAAGCCGTAACGCCCTGGCGGCGGTGCCTCCAAAGCTCAGGATGGCCGCCTACGGAATGGGAGCAACGCGATGGGAGACCATCCTGGCGGTGATCCTCCCTGCAGCGTCCCGGGGTATCGTCGGAGCGGTAGTCCTGGCTTTCGGACGCGCTTTGGGGGAGACTATGGCGCTTGCAATGCTTGTCGGGAACGCCAACCGGATCAGCGTTTCCTTATTCTCCCCGGCAAATACTCTTGCGGCTCTTCTTGCCAACAACTTCCCAGAGGCTGCCAAAAAAGATGTAGGAGTGCTTATGTATGCAGCACTCGTACTTCTGGCGATTACGCTTCTCGTCAACATTGCCGGCTCGGTCATTCTCCAGCGGGCATCGGCCGGACAGGAAGGAGGTAAGCAATGAAGACGCAGGATACTACCATAAAATCATGCATCGCACCCAATCCGACTGGGCCTGATGTTAACCCATTTGCGGATGTGGATTTCTCCGAGTTGGAGAAGTCCCTACGGCGTCCTCGCACGTTAGTTGACTTGCTCTTGAGCAACTTGGTATCTGCCATGACGTTGTTGGCCCTAATCCCCCTGTTCTCCGTGGTGGTGATGCTGCTATGGCATGGTGGCCGGAGGCTTAGCTTTGACGTCTTCACGCAATTGCCGCCAGCTCCTATGGAGCAAGGCGGCGGGTTCGGCAACGCAATCCTTGGCACGCTTATCATGGTCGCCCTTGCAGCATTGATCAGTATCCCCTTGGGCATCCTCAGCTCTGTATACCTGGCCCAGTCGAGTCAGGAGAACCCTCTTGCCAGTGCCGTAAGATTCGGGGCCAAGGTTCTCACAGGTTTTCCATCTATCCTAGCAGGCGTGTTCGCCTACGGTGTCTTGGTATTTGCTTTTGGCGGCTACTCAGCGATAGCCGGCGGTGTTGCCCTTTCAATTCTGATGTTACCAACCATCATGCTTACAGCCGAAGACGCTATCCGAATGGTTCCGGCAAAGATGCGGGATGCGGCGATTGGGATGGGGGCTACTCCAACGCAGACCACCTGGATGGTCCTTTTGCCTACGGCCATGCCCGGCATTCTTACCGGCATAATGCTAGCAATAGCCCGTGCAGCGGGAGAAACTGCGCCCTTGTTATTCACGGCACTTTTCAGCAACTACTGGCTCTTCCGAGGTGGATTCGACCTTATGCAACCGACGGCGTCTTTAGCAGTGCTCATATACAACTTCGCAGGCATGCCATTTGAGAACCAGGTGGATCTTGCCTGGGTGGCTGCACTGGTGCTCGTATTGTTAGTATTGGTCACAAATCTTATCGGGCAGGCTTTCTCAAGGCGTCAAATTCAGGAATAGGAGTTCGAGACATGAAAGAAACGACTAACTCAGCACAGCAATCGAAGGTCCAGATAAACACTGCTTTAGGATCGGGCAAAGCAACTAAGAGTCAAGGAGTTGTTATCGACTGCAACATAGAAGAACTCTACTACAGCACATTCAAGGCTGTTCGTGATACGTCTATTCCAGTGGAAAAAAATAACATCACCGCTTTCATAGGACCTTCAGGGTGCGGGAAAAGCACGGTATTGCGTTGCATGAACCGGATGAACGACCTCGTGCGTGGATTTCGGCTCAAGGGCCATGTGCACTTCCGTGGCAAGGATATCTATCATCCATCTGTAGATGCAACTGCGGTAAGACGCTTTATCGGAATGGTGTTTCAGCAGCCTAACCCGTTTGCAATGAGCATTTATAATAATGTCGCATTTGGCTTAAGGCTGAATGGCTACAAGGGAGCAGTCGCAGAGAAGGTAGAAGAGGCTTTGAAGCGTGCTGCCCTGTGGGATGAGGTCAAGGACAAGCTGCACAAGAGCGGTCTTTCCTTATCCGGTGGGCAACAGCAGCGGCTCTGTATTGCTAGGGCCATTGCTACGGAACCGGAAGTGCTGCTCATGGATGAGCCTTGTTCGGCTCTCGACCCTATCGCCACCCGCAAGATTGAAGAACTCATGCTCGAACTGAAGGACTGTTACACGATTGCCATTGTGACCCACAATCTGCAGCAGGCACAGCGTGTCGCCGACAATACCGGATTCCTGTACGTAGACACCTCCGACGGTGGCAGGTGCGGATACTTGGTGGAGTTCGGAGCGTCAGAGCAGATATTTAATAATCCCAAAGAACAGTACACCAAAGACTATATAAGTGGACAGTTCGGCTAAGAAGACTATTACGCACTGTTACTCCGATATCACTGGCACATATATAACGACAGACGTAGTTTCAGTATCCGTATTCACGGAGGAGAGAAAGCACAATGCGAGTTGACAGAATGTCCCACACGGCATTTAGAGGTGCCCGGTTCTTGCTGGCGGTCGTAGTTCTTCTGGCTGGTATTAATGGCTGTTCCTCGAAGGATACGAAAGAGGAAAAGCCCAAAGCCCCACCTGGTGGTATTATTCTGCGTGGAGCCGGGGCTACGTTCCCTGCCTGGCTTTATGAGAGATGGTTTGAGGTCTACCAGAATGATCACCCTAAGACGATTATCAGTTATGACAGAGTCGGTAGTGGAGAGGGCATCCGGCGTTTCATCGGGAAGAATGTCAAAGAAGAGGATCGAGTGGATTTCGGAGCCAGCGATGCTGCGATGAGTGACGATGATATAGACCAAGTGCCTGATGGCGTGGTTCTACTGCCCATGACCGCCGGCAGTGTGGCGCTTGCTTACAGCCTCCCCGATCTTGAAGGCGATCTCAAGCTCTCTCGCAAGGCGTATGCTGGCATATTCCTGGGTGAGATCAAGTATTGGAACGATCCAGCAATTGCGATAACAAATCCAGGCATAAGACTTCCCAGAATCTCAATCATGACGGTCGTGCGTCAGGACAAAAGCGGCACGACCTATGCGTTCACAAAACACCTCGATGCCATCAGCGAGAAATGGCGCGCTCAGCATGGTCCCGCTACCTTAGTGAGTTGGCCTGGTAATGCCACGCGGGCAAAAGGCAACGAAGGTGTCGCCGCACTTATCAAGCGGTCGGTTGGCTCAATTGGCTACGTGAGCTATGAATTTGCAAGCAGACTGGGACTGAAGTTGGCTGTCCTTGAGAACAAGGAAGGGAAGTTCGTCAAGCCGACAGAACAGAGCTGCACGGCTGCATTGGCTACAGCAGAAATGCCAGAGAACCTGCGGATCTTTGTGCCGGATCCATCTGGGCCGGATTCCTATCCTATCGTAACCTTTACCTGGATTCTGCTCTATAAAAACTATCCTGATGCCGAAAAGGCAAAGTCCGTCCGCGACCTTTTCCAGTGGTGCCTACTGGATGGTCAGAAATACGCTCCAAAGCTTGGATACATTCAGTTGCCGGTGAGGATAACGGATAAGGCTCTGGCGGCGCTCAATACTGTTGGACCGCGGTAACGCCAAAAGCACCATTGTCTCTCCTTCAGAAGAGATACGATGGGAACCCTGACTATTGCATGTCAATGTCACTTCTTGTGCGCACTATCCGGTGCCATTGAAGTCATAAATGCCAAGCGAAAAGAATACAAAGAAGAGATTCATGAAGTTTTCAGAACTGTGCAGCACACATTAATTCATTCCAAAAAAAATCAGTGTTAACTTGCATATTTAAGGTAAATTAGATGGTGACGAACGCAATTGACCTAACAGAAAATGGTAAGGATCGAGAGCTTTTCGCAGCGGCTGATCTCGGTTCAAACAGCTTTCATATGATTTTAACACGGCGCATAAAAGACCAATTTACGGTGATCGACCGGGCGCGGTTAGTTGTGCGCCTCGCGGAGGGCATAGAAAAAGGAGGTGTCCTTGATACCGCTACTCGGCATCGTGCATTTGAGGCACTCCGTCATTTCAGGGTACTGCTCAGGCGAGTACCTTGTTGTAATATCCGTGTTGTTGGCACAAGCGCCGTTCGTCAACTCTCCGATAATGAGAGTTTCGTTAAAGATGCAACCGATATCCTGGGCCTACCCATTGAAATCATCACGGGTACGGAGGAGGCACGTCTCATTAACCTTGGCGTTGCCAGTACTATAAAAAATCAGAACGAAACCCGGTTGATTGTGGATATCGGTGGCGGCAGCACTGAGATTATAGTTGGGAAGGACGCGGCCGTTCTTGCTGCTGAGAGCCTGCATATGGGATGTGTGACCTTCAGCAAGCGTTTCTTCCCCGACGCAAAAATAAGCCTGCGGTTATTCAAAGAAGCCCAGGTTGCAGCTGGTGAACTGCTGGAGACGTCCATGGACAGATTGAGAGGCATTACTTGGATTGATGTCATCGGCACCTCCGGCACAATAAAAACTACTCGAAAAGTGATAAAAAAACAGGGATGGGGAGACAAAGAGATTACCATAGTTGCTCTGGACAAATTGATCGAAATGGTAGTCAATGCCAGACATGTGGACAAGCTATTTGAGTTTAAGGGCTTGTCTCAGGACCGTGCCCCCATCTTTCCAAGCGGCCTTGCGATTCTAAAGAGCATCATGGACCTCCTTGCAATTAGAAGCATGAAGGTTTCAAAGACAGCGATGAGAGAGGGTATTATCTTGGATCTTTTACGTAAAAACAACTGAAAGATATGTATCGGCTTAACCCATGATTTTTATTACGAAGCCCGTGCAGGTCCGCTGTAGTTAAGCACCGCGACTCAGGCTTCAAGCTTCCCCTGCCTTACGTGAGTATCTATCAAGAAGAGCAGTCTGTGCGGAAAATGGTTCTACGCCATCGGGTTCGAGCTTTCGATAAGTTCCGTCACTTTGGAGAATCCAAGCTTGAGAGTTATCTTTAAGATAGTATTCGAGATCTTCAATGAGCCTCTGTCGAAGTTCTGAAAGCTCAACGGGGAAGCACGTTTCGACGCGACGAAAGAAGTTTCTTACCATCCAGTCGGCACTGCAACAAAACACCTCCGGCTTTCCAGCGTTATAGAAATAGAGTACACGGGTGTGCTCAAGAAAACGCCCAACAACGGAACGCACTGTGATGTTTTCCGATACCCCTGGTATGCCTGGCCGCAGGCTGCATGTGCTCCTTATAACAAGCTGAACTTGGACCCCTGCTATTGACGCCCGATAGAGGGCCTGAATTATCCCAGGTTCTGTCAGGTGATTAAGTTTAGCGATAATGCGCGCCGGTTGTCCCTTCGCCGCATGGAGCGTTTCACGCTCTATCTTGGCCAGTAATGCATCGTGGAGAGCGAAAGGTGCATCAATCAGTTTCTTGAGTTTTCCCACTTTACCGAGACCCGTCAACTGGAGGAATAGATGGTGAACATCCTCAGTAATATCTCTATTGCAAGTGAAAAAGCTATAGTCGGTATATAGCCGCGATGTGCGAGCATGATAGTTGCCTGTTCCCAGATGCACGTAATTCCGTATGTCCCCCTCTTCACGCCGTACAACTAGGATCATCTTTGCATGCGTTTTATATCCGACAACACCATAGGTGATGTGGGCACCGGCATCTTCAAGGCGGTTCGAAAGAGCAATGTTTGCCTCCTCATCGAAGCGCGCCTTAAGTTCAATAACAACTGTCACCTCTTTCCCTGCTCGCGCAGCTGCTACAAGAGCATCTACGATTGCCGAATCGGGGCCGGTCCGGTAGAGGGTCTGCTTGATGGCAAGAACCTCTGGATCACGTGCGGCTTCGGCGACAAAGTCGATGACAGGTACGAACGACTCAAATGGATGATGTAAGAGTATATCTTTGTCACGGATCCGTTCAAACATGTTTATTTGCCTCGCAATTTTCCGCGGTATCTTCGGCGTAAATGTCTGGTATTTGAGGTCAGGGCGATCCAATAATTCGTATACTGCCATAAGCCTGTGCAGATTCACTGGACCGTCAACCTTAAAAAGGTCATCTTCAGTCAATGCGAATTTGTTGAGTAGGAATGATATCATATCGGTTGGACAATTGTCAGCCACTTCCAGGCGCACAGCATCGCCATACCGGCGGGATAGAAGTTCTCCTTCAAGTGCCCTTCGAAGGTCGGCGATCTCTTCCTCGTCCAGGTAAAGCTCACTATTTCGCGTCACCCTAAACTGGTAGCATCCGACCACCTCCATCTGCGGGAACAGGTCGCCGATGAATTCATGAATTAGGGAAGATAAAAAAACAAAGTCACTCGGTCCACTCCCAGTCTCATTTGGCGGCAGTTTGATCACCCGTGGCAGAGACCTCGGGGCCTGAACGACGGCCATACCGCCTTTTCTACCAAAAGCATCCTTCCCTTTGAGGGCTACAATAAAGTTGAGACCCTTGTTGAGAATACGGGGGAATGGATGTGCAGGATCAAGACCGACCGGGCTCAGTATAGGCATCACATGATTAACATGGGCACGCAACCATTCTCTTTGCTTGCTAGACCAGTCCGTCCTCGGAAGCAACTGGATTCCACAACTGGAAAGAGCCGGGATTAACACTTCGTTGAAGACCCTGAACTGCTCGGCAACTAGTGCATGAGAGCGGAAAGCAATCTCCTTAATTATGTCAGCTGGAGCTATGTTATCAGGACCCGTCTGAACTGATCCTGAAGCAATTTTCTGTTTAAGGCCGGCAACCTTTATTTCAAAGAATTCATCATGATTGGTGTCAGTTATGCAAAGAAATTTAAGTCTTTCGAGGAGGGGATTAGCCGAATCGGTCGCTTGGGCAAGAACGCGAAAGTTGAACTCAAGCTGGCTGAGTTGCCAGTTGATAAACAACTCAGGTCGTGCCAGAGTGACCCCTTGAGTCTTAGAGAGTATCGGTTTTATGGACTTCAAGATATGTGGTCTCCTGGGCATTCTATGGTTTCGGTGGCTGAATCTGCAGCCCTCTGTCTACCAAGGCGAACACCGATCACACGGCTCCATGTGCCAGATTTTAGAAAAAGTATCGAGTTACCTGGTGTTATTTTAGCTGCTCCCCGGTTATTTGCAGAAACAAATAACTAGATTCGCGAATATTCAGTTACTTTCGAGCGGCGCCCTCATCTATTTCCTTTATCAGAGAATCTGCGGGCATATACCCTGATACTACCCTGCCATCCGGGAATATAATTGCGGGTGTTCCTTGTATGCCAAGCTTGTCAGCCAATGCTATATTATTGTCCAGCACCTGCGTATTGCATTTTGCAGCAGGTATCTCTTTCTTTTCAAAAGCATCATCAAGAAGCTTGAGTGACTTCTCACATACAATGGCTTTTGCCTTATCATAAGACCCCTTGTGCATAGCGAGGGGAAACATTTTGATTAAGAAAGCAATGTCTTTTCTCTTTTCGATAACCTGCTTCATCTCCTGATGAAGTTTTGCGCAGTATGGTCACTCCGGATCGTCAAAAACAATCAGTTTGTGAGGGGCACTTTTATCGCCCATGACGAGTGCATCATCCAAGGGAATGGACGAAACGTCAACCTTGTTAATCTCTGTCAACCTCTCCTGCGTCAGATTCTTTTTTTCTTTTGTGTCAATCAGATTACCCAATATAACGTAACGTTTCGAGCAGTCTATATAGGCCAGTATTTTTTTTGCTCCGGTATTGACAGTAACCTCCCACATGCCTTCTGCAGGACTGGTTCTAACATCGATAGCGCTCACTTTAGGGTCCAAATTCCTTAAAATCGCTGTTGCTTCATCCTTAGTCAGAGTCTCGCATTTAGTGTCGGTGCTGTAAGCATATGCTATAGGAAATAACAGAAGGAAAACGAGCAGGGGAAATAGAATCTTATTCAACTCAACCACCTCCTAAACTTCATACATGTCCAATATAACATAAAGGGTGCCTGGTGTTAGTTAATTTTATGTTACATTCATTGTTAGCTCAAACCATTTCTAAGTGGCCGAAACAAACGTCACCGTTTTTTCAAAGGCGTTCATTTCCGATTGGAGTACTGTTGACAGAGGTTAGGTTTTCATGAAAATCTCAGTTACTTGGTGACAGTAAGAAGATACCACTGTGAGTTGCTACTTATTAATTGAGAGTGTGCCAGCCGTAGTGAGGACGCTGGATTCCGATCGGTATTGCTCACCCCTAAACTACTAAATGTGCATTTCTATGATGACTGCTTGAGTGGCCCTTAGTGATTACCGTTAATTACGTCCAGTGTATTCACGATGGGCTCCCCTAAAGACTTCTGTTAGCATGCGAGTGTGCATCTCGATATCGATGGATGAATGATTGCTGCACGGAACCAATGCAGTGACCACTTTTAATCGATAATAATTCCCAATAAAATCTCTTACCTATGACAGCTTACTCACGGGAGCGCTAGCATGCACTTCGCAGTCATCGCATCAGTCACACCAGTGCTGCTGAATCGGCTTACTGAAATTTGTCGATTTAGCTAGTACCAACAATTTGATGACTTATGAACTTAACATTCATCCCCTCATGGATCAGCCATGCTACTGGAGAAACTTTTCTTTCAGTAAACCGCTCCTCATACTTTCAATAGCGTGGCCTCATTTCCCACAGTCCCCTCAGCTCAGACTTTGCGCAGTGTCCGGCAGGATGCTGTTGGCCTCACTCCGCACAAAGAGGTGTTATGTGGCAATAATTTGCTGCGGCGATGGCTGAGAGGCCGCGTCGGCCATAAATACTTTCTTTTTTTCTCATCACCGGAATACAGATATATAATTGTAGCATGTGCTACAAAGGGCTGATAGTGAATTGATGTATAATAGATTTAAGAGGACAAAGTCATGTTCAACAACACATTCTGGTCTCAAGGAGGAACTACATGAAAATGAATAGAGAAATCAGGGAAATGCTTGAGAAGATGCCTTTTGTGCCACTGGTTACACAAGGAAGCGATTCGCCGCACATCATTGTTGTCGGCAAAGGGTTTTTTATTGATGATGAAACGCTGGCCTTTTTCGGCTGGAGGCAGGGCACTACGAGTAAGAATATTGCCAACAATGGTAAGATTCAAATTGCACTTGTCTCGGAAAAAGGGAACAGTGGGTACCGTCTGAGCGGCACTGCTCATATTGAGCGTCAGGGAGCAATTTCTGAAAAACTGAGAGAAGTGTTTCCCAAGCAGCTCGGAAATTTACAATTTGTGACAGTTATGAAAGTTGAGCAAATTGATTCATTGTTATAAAGCAATCCTCATAAAAGGGAATTGCTGCAAGACTGACGCCCTCATTTAAACAAGGAGGCAATATTCCCTCATGGGATGTATCTGTAATGAAATCATAGGCAAAGGGGTTCCGCCGGTATCCACTTGCATCGGCCATCTGTGGATGTTTGAGGATTTGAAGCAGACTGAACTGGAAGCCCTTGTTGCTGTCGCACAGCGTAGGCGATTTAAGAGGGGACAAACTATTTTTATGCAAGGAACGCGCGGTACCGAGATGTTCCTGATCAAGCTAGGAAGGGTTAAACTTAGCAAGCTTAATGAAGAGGGCAACGAGCTTACATTAGACATCCGTAAGGCAGGGGACTTCCTTGGCGAACAGGTTCTGAACGAAGAATTTGACTATCCACTTACCGCCACCTGCATAGAAGAGTCCCTCGCCTGCGGCTTCACACGCAAGGTTTTTGAGAAGCTGGTTCTCGACCACCCGAATATCGGGCTTCAGGTGATTAAGAACCTGAGCCGCCGCATCGAGTGGCTGACCAGCCGGACCGAGACGATGAACACCTCCAACCTTGAAGAACGTCTATACCGTGTGCTGACTACAGTGGCCAGTGAACATGGGATAAAGGACCAGAAGGGGACGTCAATCCATTTTCCTCTGACTCATGAAGAACTCAGCTTTTTAGTTGGTGCCCACCGGGTGAGTATCACCCGGGCAATGAAGAGCTTGAAGGAATCAGGCAGAATAGTTCAACAAGGCAAGATCCTGATACTCATGAAATGAGAGCAAGGGAAGGGTCATCGGCCGGGGACGGACTATTTATCTATGCTGAGTAATTCGGCAACTTCATGTCTGAAGTGACCTAAGTCTAATAGTTCAATCTCCAATGGAACTTGTGTCAGATCAAAAAAAGCGAGGACGTCCTCGTCACTCAAAGATTTTACTCCAGAATCGACAATGAGTATCCGCTTATATCTTCCCAGATTTATTCTCACATCGACCTCGTCCCAGCCGAGAGATTGCATAATCTGTGGCAATACCCTTACCCAACCAGGAGTCATGACCATAGTATCGCCATCCTCTAGATGCTGCGACTTATCACCTAAAAAACCTCGATGCAATTTTTCAATCGGAGAACTGAGCGACACCAAGGTTCGTGCTACTACTTCTTCCTTAGGCCAAACCCAACACTGATGTTGCCAGCCGCAAACTAGGATAGGAAAACGGCTCAAATCAGAGAAGCGGGATTTATTTCTAAAATAATATCTCACCTATGGCACAAATCTGACAGGATTGCGGGAAGAGATCTTCTCCATTTCTTATGCGGTTATGCTATATTTTCAATATCACTGGACAGAAAGTTTGCAGAGAGGCTTATGGTATTGTGTCAAGGACGTTAACTGACCTTTTTATGGATAACCCTGACGCAGAGCTTATCGAAGTAGTGGGCTACGAAGATTGCAAACTTTTGGGTTTATCATCAGATGGACATAAACTTAGGATTTTTGATAATGACTTAGCGTCTCGACTTGCGCAGTTGCCGAATGCAACTACCGTGAATGGGCACATAACAGCAGAGGGTTATCATATCTATGCCCAGTACAATATTGTTCAAGACTCCCATAAGGCTTCCGTGTATCGACTAGCATGAGAACAAAGACCAGTAAAATAGAGAATGCTTCCTTCTGAAAGGACTGCAGGTAGATGAAAACCGAAAGCACCAAAGGAGTGGATTTAAGTTGTCTTTTCTCTCTGATTCTCTTCAGTGGACCTTGGCTTGACGCTATTGGTAATGTGGCTTTTCTAGATCGCGAAGATGACCGTATAACACTTGAGCCTTATGCGCCTGTTTTCGACTTTACAGTCGTGCGAGGTCTATCAGCTAATGAAGCACTTACCCGTGCTGAAGACTTCGTGTCGCGCCATAGCTCTTTTAGCGGTAGCAAGATTGAAAGAATTATAGATGATTATGAAAGGGTTGTAGGTTACGAAGTCCGTCCGCTTTTTCTACAGACTACGTTCGGATCCAAAGACATTCTCGACATTAGCTATCGCCAACGAGATAATCATATTGATATCTATGTACGGCTGGATTCAAATATAGAACAGAAACTCTAGGAATATTCGATGCTACTTAGTTTCAAGTACCGTGAGAATATGCAAGCGATGCATTCACTTCCAAGTCACCACTTTAGCCATCGCGCCTAATATGATGACTTCGGAAAATAACCATTGAAATCAACTTCGCAGGTACTGCTTATAATATTGACCGAAGAGATTGGGACTTTTTCTCAACATTTCTTCTAGTAATGCCGACACAAACTTAGCATCCTCATTTAGAGAGACATACACTGGATTGGGGATAGTTTTCGACCAACGTCTTATCAAAGGTGTTTCTTTCTGGTGATATTACCAATAATTGTCAATATATTATGTCTTTAGATATATTGGCACATTAAATGCTGCAATCTTTGTAGATGCAGGTTGACGATAACTGATCTGGTAAAAACCTCCACTGCAAAGTGCATAAGGGGGCAGGAAGATGAAAACTCTAAGATTTTGGGTCCAGCATCATTTCAACGCATTACATTTGTATTGCAGGCTGATCGATGTTGGGATTTCTAATAGAACGGCAAAAAGGTTTTGCCAGCGTTATGAACATTTTGCTCATAGAATTATCTATAACTAGGGCGGGAAATGAAATGGCTGATTCTATTGGGGGGTACTGACATGTCTGCCATGAAAACACAATCAAGTAAGACAATCATAGTTGGGATATTTACTATGTTGTAGTGTTTGTTGGCTGTCGGAGTGGAGGATGCACTATCAATTGCTCCTCCAGTTGCAGCGGCCTTAGTACGCTTGGGCAACTTTGCTTTGAGCCTGGTAACTGCATTGGTGTTAGGCCAGCCGGCGTCCGAAGCGGCGGCGGGTCAAATATGTCTCATCATCATTAAGTCTACTTTTATGCCCGATATTACCATCAGGCTTGTCAGCTGAACTTTTCATCTTTTGGAACCCCCCCAGACATTTAAATATGTCACCACACTTATAATAGCGATTAAGGCGTCCCCATTGCAGTCGCAAACATAAGAACGAGTATCAGTACATCGATAATTTACGGACATCAATGACATGATGAAGAAAGTGAAGTCGCTCTTCAATGGCAAAGGTAGAGGAGTAGGAAGTTGACTTGGCAGCCAAATTTTTATTATTGTAGAAGCGCTCTTTGGGGAGTCGTCCAACGGCAGGACGACAGGCTCTGGATCTGTTTATAGGGGTTCGAATCCTCTCTCCCCAGTCATATGGTCCCATCGTCTAGAGGCCTAGGACATAGCCCTCTCAAGGCTAAGACACGGGTTCGACTCCCGTTGGGACTACCAATTATAATCCAGCAGAATCAAGGGGTTGAGCCATCAACCCTTCTTCTTTTCCATCATCATTTTTGGCAGTGTCATAAAAACGTAATAACCTGTTGTCTAAGACCTTGACTGGTTCGCGGAGAGAATCAGGATTCAGGTGCGCATACCTCTTTGTCATCCGCAGATCTTTATGCCCGAGCAGTGCCGCAATATCTTCCAATGCGACACCGCCATGCCTTAGGTAGCTGGCATAGGTGTGGCGCAGGTCGTGAAAGCGGAAATCGATTAGAGAGGGTGCTTCTTTGGCAGCCTCCGCCACCGCAGCTCTGAATGCCCTTTGAACTCTACGTTCATTGAGCGGTTTCCCGGCATCATTGTAGAAAACGAATTCCCCATAACCACGCTGTTGTTGCATTCCTAAGAGTTCGTCATAAGCAGTCCTGCTAATGGGGATACCTAAATATTCGTCGTTTTTCATTTTCTCTGCATCAATGGTTATCGTTTTAGTTAACAGATTAACCTCTGACCATTTAAGATTGACGAGATTGCCCTCGCGTAACCCTGTGCCGAGCGCTATTCGCACAAAGGGCAACAACCATGTCTGCGGAGCCTTTTCAAGAGCTTTTACCAACTCCACGGACTCTTTCGGATCTTTAGGATTCGAATCTTTAGAACCCAGATAGCGAACCCTTTTTGCAGAGTTAGGCGGTAGTTCAATGTCGTGTACCGGATTTGCTACACTCCAATTCCATTGCTTCCTCGCGATGTTGAACATCCTCCCCAATAACAACAACTCCTTGCGGATTGTGCCGGAATCCGGAGATCCGCCCCGGTTTGTTGTCTGTTTAAGGCGGTGTGCTTCGTACTTACCAACCAAATGGTCGACTGTTTGAAGTGTAGCATCCTCGCCGAAGTAGCACATCAAATGCTTAAAAATCGATTTATCGCGACTTTTAGAGTTCTTATCCTTATTTTCGGTATAGTCTTCAGTGTATGCCGCGATCAATTCCCGAAGCTTTTTTGACGAACCCTGTTCTTTGTCTAGCCATTTACCTTCGTTTACTTCCGTCGTTACCTTCGCATAAATTCGTTCTGCAGAACGTTGGTCAGGCGTTCCCGTAGAACGTTGAACTTGCTTCCCGTTAACTACGAATGACATCCACCAGACAAGGCAGATGCTTCCATCTTTCTTCTTTCGCCTATACAACCCCATTGAAACCTCCTTTCGTCTCGTTCTGATACATAGATAGAGGGGGTCGCAGGCTTGAAATACCTGGATGAATTATAGCATTTGATAACATACCAATACCTCTTTTTTACTCTTTCAATTATGCTGTCAATATCATCCGATGCAACCCTCATAATCTTTTGATGAGGCTTGTTATACGCCACCTATGCCAAAGGGTAAGGAGTGGCAAATAAAAGCGAAAAGGAAAGCAATTGCGTACAATTGGTAAAATTGATTGGTTAGATAGTGGATGTGAAAGTCTGACTTAAGTGCTTTCTACTCCTATCGATTTTCTCAGTACCCGGAATCTAATGATTGCCCAAAGTAACCTCGGATAGCCGATTCGATGAATGAATCCTTGTGACGCGCAGAAATTAGCATCGATGCGCAATTGAGGTTTCACCCTGATAGTCCACGCTACGACTCTGATTTCTGAACCAAGATTTATCAAAAGTAACCGTCAGAAGTAGAATGCTTGATACCACACAAACTGTGTTCGGGCACACAAAAGTCTTAGCAAAAAAATATCCGACACAATCGTAAATAGAAGAATAAGCAATGTGGAAAATGTTTCCACCACGCGCACCCTTTGAAAAAATAGCTGAGTTACAGTATTATTTCTCAGTCATGATATTTTGCATTTAAGGAGAATAATGGGTATCACTGTTACGGGTTCTGCTATTTCGAGTGCCGACTGTCCCGTTTGTGGCGGCAAGAAGAAAATGTATCAAGAAGTCAGCTCTGCTGGATGGTTACTGTACATGTGCCGGAAGTGCGGCTATGGCAATTACTTTACTTGTAAAGTAGATGAGGCTGGCTATGTACATGCGCTGAAATGGGATAGACGACATGAGAGAAACAATTTCGCAAAATTCATAAACGTCAAGCTGAAACATAGACTCCCCTGGACAGGAAAAACTCTCTTTTATCCTCTTATGGAGGATTGCGATGGGATAAGTATTCGTCCTATTACTAAGATGCAGAAATTGAGATGGAGAGCATACTACTATCCTCTTACTGGGGGCGACCTGTTTATCGGATACTTCAAAACATTTGGCGAGGCCTGGGTAGCAAGCGAGGCGTTCGAGGCTGCGTATTATAGAAATATTGAAGAGAAAAAAGGGAAAAAGCAAAAATAAACGAGGGATAATATCATGTCAAAGAATCGCTTCAGCCCCGAAAAGTTTCACGATTTCACCATTGTCGACCAAAACAATTTAGTAGTAGGTCACATTCGCATTAAGCCGAGTGGCATCCATTGGTCCCCCTCTAACGCAAAGAAATGGTATGGAGTATCTTTGGACCGGTTTGCTGAGTTCATGGAGAATAAAGGACACCGAAAGGCAAAATAAGGAAGGATAAATATGCCATACTTTGTTAAGATTGGAGCTATAAAGCAGAATGTGAGTGGTCTGGGCTCACGCGGATACCATCTTTTTCGAAGAAATAAATACATAATAGCACGATGGGGTTCGTTGCAAGTGGCCCCAGGACCGAAATTTTGTTGGTGCTGTAAACCACAGGAGAAAAAGTATAAGTATAGAACAGAATCTGATGCTCGTATTGCATTAACAGAATTTATAAGACTTCGTATCGAAAGGGAAGGTTATTCACGCCTACCAGCCAGGGGAAAAATTAGTTAGTTCCTGTTGAGAAGAGCCATTTTCATAATCATTTTTGTGTCCTGATAGATGCAGGAGAGCTCCCTAACCTGAAACACTGAGCATGCCTTTATTTCTCGCAAAAAGTAGAACCTAACCGCTGAACAATGGCTTTTACGACCAAGCATGTTCACTAATATCTCACAAATTATTCTTTTGGATCCTTTTCTGGTTTGATTATTTATAAGAGAATCGCGGGAAGTCGATCGGATTCAAGGTGCATAGAAATTGAATCAGGATCTAAGTATTTACTGTCGATAATCAGTAATGGCCTACAATTAAGAAGCCAAATGAAAAGCACAACAATAGTATTAGAAACCGCTAAAATTACAATAAATGAGTTGACAAGGCGTGAGATGTCTCAGCAATGCGAGATGGTAAAAAACGCTAGGTAAAAGCAGGGGAAAAAACAGCAGGGGAAAAGACACAGGGGAAACAACAGGGGAAAAAACGCCGCGTTGCCTCACGTGGAAATCTATTCGAAATGGGTATTCGTTGCCTCATCGAAAATCTATTCGAAAGGTTATCGCTATTGCAGGCGTTTCTTGTGTCTGTTCGAGGCAACTTGAATCAATCGCTGTTGAAGGTTTTCGATTTTACGTTTCAGTTCGGCGGGGTTGAGTTTCCGGTATTGACTGCGAAGCTGTTTCTTGGTTTCTTTGGGTACGTCAGGAGAAGCCAGGACTCGTTGATACGGTGTTTGTGCCTTGTCGTATTTTTTCTTCACTTTACTGCCGATTCTGGTTTTCTCCAGCAGTTTCATTACCGGCTGGAAAAAGTTGCTGTAGAGTCTTAAGAAGCCGTAGAGTTCATTCAGGATCTCCAGTTCCAGCTGGGTATCATGCCGCATATAACCTACTGCTCTTCTTACAACAGAGTAGTTCTTTTGCTCTATAAAGCAGTTGTCGTTTTTCCTTGAACTGCGAGCACGAGTGAAGGTTATCTTTTCTTCTTTGCAATATTGGTAAAGATGATTGTTGATGAATTCGGCACCGTTGTCAGAATCAATGCCCAAAATGTCAAAAGGAAATCGGACACGCATATCGGTGATAGCTTCAAACACCCACTGTTGTGCTTTATTCTTAACTGCCTGTGCCTCTGTCCATCCTGTAGCAATATCCGTAACATTCAGCGTCTGCGCAAAATCTCCACTGGGATCTCCTCCGTCGTGCCCTACAAGGTCTATTTCAACAAAGCCGGGTCTTTTATCATCCCACTGGGCAAATGTACGGATAGGAATCTGGTGTTTAAGCAATGTTC
This sequence comes from uncultured Nitrospiraceae bacterium, assembly GCA_963736105.1. Classification (GTDB taxonomy): domain Bacteria; phylum Nitrospirota; class Thermodesulfovibrionia; order Thermodesulfovibrionales; family Dissulfurispiraceae; genus Fen-1308. The sequence goes on from CAVTNL010000002.1 coordinate 1,317,257, forward strand.
CTGGCTTTGTATGAGATCTGCCTTTCAGCTGCTGCTTCTTTCTCTCCGCTCTCAGCATTCTGTCTATCGTAGCCGCGCTTATAGTCAACAGCTTTCCCTTGGTAGCGGCATCAAGCGTGATTTCACGGTGTTTTTGCAATAACGGCACCAATTCCTTAAGCGTCGGGGCAAGGCGTTTCCCGCAAATGCAGTCCATAATGGACCAGATATTCAGCAGTGCAGTGAACACCAACTTGTCATAGACTCGGTTGCGAGGTTTTGTTGCCTTTGTACCCACATCTGCGACAAAGATGGTGTTACCGCCGGCATACACCTTCTTGCCATGAGTTCTGAGCAGATAGGCAGCGTAACAACGGTCATACCCGGTGAGAGCTGCAAACTCCTCAAGAATGATCCCCTTCAGCTTTTTCGTTGCCTTCTGATATCTCGCTGCGGTGACCTTCGTTGCTGAACGCCGCTCTTTTGCCGTTAACCCCATCTCTGCCTCCCATAATCATTCTTCTGAGAGACAGTATGAAATTATTTCGAATAGATTCCTTCATGAGGCAACGAATCACTTTCGAATAGATTTTCGATGAGGCAATTCGAACGCTTGCATTTTATCTTACATGTGGTAAACTTAAAGTAGCATCAGGAGTGATCCGGAAGGATCCGGCAACCGAGCAGGGAGACGCTGCGGTGCCTAGAGCTGAAAAGCTCGATGTGCGGAAGACAATTCCGAAAAAAAAGTCTCTCCGGAAAGTGACCGTCCTGATGCAGGACGGTTTTTTTATGCTCCTGATGCATGTAAAACTCCGAAAAAGGAGATACATGCATCCATGACCACACCAAAAGAAAGAAACTGTCGCTCGCTATACCTTCAGAGCGTAAAGCCCCTGATCTTCGCAAACTCCCACGACCCATGACACTCTCTATCGTAGATGCTTATCTAAACTACAAGTATGAAATAGCATGTTGTGGGGAAATTACCCTTTTTTTAACTTAGGGCCTATATCAACAAAGCATAGTGAGGGGAATCGGTTGTGAAGTGGTCAAAAGGATGTGGGCCGTCTATCGGGTCGGAATATTTCGATATAAAACTAAAGCGATTGAAAGAAAGTTTGCAAAAGGACAGAAGGACTACCAAAAAAATATCAGGATGAGAGGTAAATAAAATGGCAATACCTTTTAATATGACACAGAAAGAGTATGATGACTGGGTAGCAAGGGGCAGGCGTATAAAGGCCGATGCAGATAGGCTCAGGGCGGCAGGGAAGACCACGCCTGCCGATGGCTTTACCAAGTTGCCCTCTTTACCTGATAAGGGCGATACTGTTGCTATCTTTATAAAGAAAAAGAAATGAAGATCGATGTTACATCCCTCACTTTGGATATTGTTCCGATGGAATTTGACGCTAAGCTGATCAGCATTCCGAGCTTTCACGAATATCAACAGAGGGCTAAGAGAAAAAGGAGGCTTTATGAGTCAGAACATAGCGAATAAACGGGTAAGCAAAATTAATACATTGAATTCACAAATAGCAAAGCTCAAAAAAACTATGCGAGCTACAACAGATTCTAAAAAAATAAGATCTCTGCAAATTGAATATTTTGACCTTACCGTTCATATTGGCAGCCTATATCTGGAGGAGAATGAATTTGACAAGGCCAGGCAGTTGTATGCAGCTCTCCCACGGGAATCTCACGGCGCAGAACTTTATTATGGCGTAACTAAAGGGCTTATAGAAAAAGAGAAATATGAAGAGGCCAGACTCTTACTTGAAGATGCCTTGAGCAAGTATCTGGAAGATTGGGAGCTGACTAACTCCATGGGTTTAGTGTTTCAAAGAACAAATGACTATTACGAGGCTCTTAGATATTTTGATCGCGCTCTTGCGATAGCAAATACAAATCCTGCATCTCTGCTTTATAACAAAGCTCTTTCGCTAAATTGTCTCGGATACCATGAAGAAGCTTTCAAAGTCCTAACCGAGCTCCTTGCAAAAGTTCCGGACGATCCTGAATATTTGTTGGAAATGGGATATTGTCATCTGCAGAGGAAAGAGTCATCGGCAGCGATTCATTACTACAGGGCAGCAAAGGGGAAAGGGCTTGAATCAGGTAGTGTTTATGGTGGACTCTGCTGCGCATATGTCGAGGCAGGACTACACCATGACGCATACCTCATAGCACGCGACGGGGTACAGAAGAACCCAGGAGATATTGCTATGTATGAAAACCTTGCAGAAGCTGCACTGGATTTGGGATACCTTGAGGAAGCCAAAGATGTAATTCAGCAAGGATTTGAATTAGATCATGGATATGAACCACTCAAAAAGTTACAACTACGCATAGCGCATGAAACTTCAGGAGACCGGGAAAAACAGCAAGAATATTTTGATGAATACGATGAGGCAAATTATTTAGTGGGGAATCAGCGTTATATGACCGAGGATCAGAAGATAAATGAGATTTTGAATAAGGAGATGACCCACAGCGAGTGGGCCGAATCAATGGGAATGACAGAGGCCGAACTGGACAAGTTGATAGCAGATGGGAAGAAAGCTAAGGCCGCAGGCGATAAGATGAGGGTATCGGGTGATACGTCCAGTTTCCCGAAGTTTCCCCCTCTGTCTCCCGCAGGCGAGACTACTATTACCTTTATGAAGAAAAAGAAATGATTAGCAGCACCTTAGCAGTAAAGCCGAGCTCGCATTGGTAAAGATCATGGAGGATTACAAAGCCATTATGCCGCATATTATTTGTGAGTTTAGCGCACAAGCTCACTGGTAGGCATAGGCAGTTTTTAAGCCGCTCCTAGTGCGGCGCCTCGTTATGAGATGATTTATTATCCTATTTGATGCCACTTGCATCGAAATGTTTTTGCAAGGCCAATTTACTAGGTCCATTTGCCGCATCTATTGGTTCTCGTAATTTATTCTTATTCAGTTCACCATATGGCGACGCTATAAGTGTAGGACTGATGTGTATTTGCAGGGTTTCCGGATGCACCGTAATCAGGTTCATGTCAAACAATATATGAATATCTGAGCGGAGCAGTAAACCGTTTGTAATATTGTTCGTTTCATCGCCTTGATACGGATATATGTGTGCGGCCTCTAAGACCTGGACTACTGAGCAGCCTGTCATGGTGCAACGCCCGTCGTATGCATCAAGCAGTGCCTTTCTGAAAGCGGGTTGTCCCTGTCGTAGAACAATGTCGTGCAGTATTCTTTCCCTTTCATCAACAACCCCGTCTGGATCAAACTCGTTTTTATCATATATGGTTTCTGCTATTTCAGCCATTATTCGTTGATCGGCAAACGGCTTGCAGTGGGAACATTCAGTAACATGCTTAAGGCCGTTTTGTGTCACCCACTGATGAATCAAATTCAAACTCGGAGAGCAGACTTTCATTTGTTTACAGAGATCGCCACTTTCACTCGCCTGCCATTCCGCACCACCGAGATGAGGACACATTGTGCGATGAATCATGCCGGATGTTTTTGATTTCACGGTCAATAAAAAACCGGCCGGATTTTCCTTCCGCCATCTCTGGAATTCCGCATGCGAATATTTCTGAGCGGCGCTATGGAATTGGCGTATCATGTTTCTTTATCATTCTCCTTTTTACAAATAATAATTACTAAACCAACTGGTCGTTTCTGAAAAAAGTATATCACAGTGCAATAGAGATTAGAGTATATATTTTCTCGCTAGACACGAAGCCCCAAACAGTACTAAGGCGCTGCACTGGATCGGTGAGATACTGCCCCGACTCCCACTGGACTTAAGCGGTTGGTACTGACAGGGGCGACCAGCACTTCTCTATAAATTGATGAGTCGGCTGTTCATAAAAGAAATGTTTTGCGAAGAGGCGTCTGTCAGATACACCTACTCATCGCCATAAAATGCTTCACCTCCAAGTCATCAATTTCACCTGAACTGGAAATTTGGTGATTATCGAAACAAACCTTTAGACGGGTGACATCACACAACGCCAAGCAATAAAAGTAAATATTTCTGTAAAAGTATCAAATATTTCTTGCAGAGCTGAATACAAAGGAGTAATATTGTGGTTAAGGCTTGAAATACGATGATTATGTGAGATAAGTTAAGCCAGATTTGATTTTAAGGGTGAAATTATGAGTCATGCATCATTTGAGAGCATATGTTACAAGCGGAATTACCTAAAACAGGTCATTGTACGTTTTGATTTACTTAATCCTATACCTGAGATTGAGAAGAAGCTGCCTCCGAAGATTGGTGAAGCCGCAATGAAAGCGTTCCCAGTTGCCGAGCCTAAGAAAGTACGAGAAAAAGCGTATCATATGGATCTATCAAAAAAGGGCAGCTTAACTGAGACAGAAAGAAATAAAATAGTTTGGCAATTCCATGGGAAGAATAGAGATAAAACTTTAGTAATTGCTACGGACGCGATACTTATTACATATTCAGCTTATCGCCTCTTTGATGAGTTAAAAACTGATTTCATGGGTATCCTGTCAAGTCTGTTTGATGTATATAAAGATTTGCAGGGTAGAAGATTAGGATTGCGATACATTAATGATATCGATTTACCACAAGACAATAAGAGCCCACTATATTGGAATGAATATCTGAATGAAGGAATGTTATGTCTATTTCGCTTTTCAAGAATTGATGATATAGAAGCTATCTCCAGGGTCTTCCATAATTTGGAATATAATTTTAGTGACTTTAATTTAAGATATCAGTTTGGTATGAACAACCCTGATTATCCGGCGCCTATAAAGAAAAAAAGTTTCGTATTAGATTTGGACGCCTATTATGATGGACCTCAAAACAAGGACGATGTGGTGTCGAACCTTGATAAATATCATGATAAGATTCAGGAGATATTTGAACACAGCATTATTCCAAAATTGAGAGAAGTAATGAATGCTGGATAAAGAAGAAATATTCGATAAGCAATACAAGAGCGAAAGCACGACAAATATTGATAAAGATGATAAGGAAGAGGACTTGCCTGCCGAGTTCAATCTTGAAGCGGAACCATATGGAATTGGCAAACCTAGAAGGATAGTTATACGAGCAAAATTGATTCATGATTAAGATCAACAATCGAAGATCTAGCCGTGTATGTCAGGGAGATATATTCAAAGAAGTCGAATACGTAGAACACGTGACTGAAAAGTCCGGCACCATAATCATCTCTAAAATTCTATTTCCTCTTGTTATAGTTCTCACACAGGATTGTGATTTAGAACAGGATTTTAAATTTCGTTGGTCAAAACAACCTCACGATACTCAAGATAAATATTTGCTTTCTGTTCTTGTTGCGCCTCTTTATAACGTTGAACATGTTTACCAAGGCGAACATTTGAGTAGTATAGACATGAAGATGCAGATGATAAATAAGAAGAAGTCACAGGGGATAAATCTGCGACATAATGAAATCCCCAGATATCATTATGTTGAATTTCCGAAGGAAATACCTATTGTCGCTTCAGTCATAGATTTTAAACATTATTTTTCGGTTAATGTTGAATATCTCAAGAAGATTAAAAAAACAAACTATGTCTGCAGTGTAGCGCAACTTTTCAGAGAAGACGTTTCTCAACGGTTTGCGAGCTACCTGTCTAGAATTGGCCTTCCAGTTAGTAGTCCTGTTATATAAGTACCCCCAATACGTATCAATTGCACGGCTTAAAAACTCCAACAAAATCTGAGCTATCTTAACGGCTACATTTAGGTACACATCGCCTATCTTCCCAAGGATAATGGCGATTTACAAGAATAATCACCGCGACTTTAGCTGTTTTCAAAAACGATAATTTCTGTGAGTTATTGCTGCAATGAATCACGTGGACGAAATAGGCACTTTTTACTGACGATAAGCGTAAAGAAGAGACATGACAGAATGCTCATAACACTTTGAACAAAGTAAATCGCCCACATAGTTGACAGACAAAATGCAATGAACAAGTGCTAGTGATCCCCTCAAGACCAAAACATGTATTCGAACCCGTTGGTACTGCCAATTATATGCACTAATCGCTAGTTGCGTTTACAGTTGGCCTTCCGGTTAAGCGCCTTAGCCGATGCTACGCAGCCTCCTCTCCTTCGTGATTATCATAGACTAATTCGTTATACAGGGCAAGACCGTCGATAAGAGTCTGTAGCGGCGTTCTGCCCTGACAGTACCGGCCCTGATTGGTCCGCTCGGTGTTGTACCACACCATAAACGCGTCCAGGTCAGCCTGGATCTCTTCGATGGTACGATAGAGTTTCTTTCTAAACGCCACTTTGTAAAACTCATCCTGAACGGTCTGATTCAGTTTCTCCACACATCCGTTAGTCTGGGGATGCCTGACCTTTATCCTCGTGTGTTCAATATCATTCAGATGAAGGAACAGTTCGTAAGGATGGCTTTCTGGACGACCGCAATACTCTGCTCCATTATCGCTGAGGAGTCGGAGTATCTTAATTCCGTACTCATCGAAAAATGGCAACACCTTGTCATTTAAAAAGTCTGCTGCGGTCAAGGACGTTTTCTCAAGATAGATTTTGGCAAATCCGACATTGCTGTGAGTGTCGATGCCTGTTTGCTGGTAGATCTTCCCTACACCCTTGATATAGCCGATATAACAGGTGTCTTGTGCAAAGAGAAAACCAGGGTGGTGGCTCTCCACTTCCCCGCACATCTCCCTCTGTTCCTTGGCTGTTTCAAGAGCTTGAACCTGAGACTCTGTCAATATATTCGCATTGTCAGCTGCCCACTGCTCCAGCCTTTTCAACCTCAAGCCCTTAATATGAAGCTTGTGCCTGAGCCAAATGCTCCGAACTCCGCCAGCACTGAGTACGACACCTATCTTCTTCAACTCATTAGCTGTGCGTGTCTGTCCGTGTGTAGGAAACTCCAGGGAGTAATCCAGCAGCCTTTGCTCAATCTCAGGCGCCACTCTATTGCCGATCCGCGGTGCTTTCCGCGATTTCTCCAGGAGCCCTTCCAGGCCATCTTCTTCTATTGCCTGCTTGATGTCGTAATAGTGTTGGCGACTCACACCAAGTTTCCGGCATGCATCGCTGATGTTTCCAAGGGTTTGGCCAAGCTCTAGGATATTGAGCTTGCGAGTAATGATATACTGTCTTTGAGTCATGGTTCTTCCTCCTATGGTTAAGTTTTGTTTGGTGACTTATCTTAACCGGAAGGCCATGACTCTTTCACTTCTATGAGTCTTTACTTGTAAACGCTTTTCTCAACTAGTGCAAATTATAAGCAAGCAGAATCAAGTGGTTGAGCTATCAACCATTCTTCTTTTCCCTCATCATTTTGGGCAGTGTCATAAAAACGTAATAACCTGTTGTCTAAGACCTTGACTGGTTCGCGGAGAGAATCAGGATTCAGGTGCGCGTACCTTTTTGTCATCCGCAGGTCTTTATGCCCGAGCAGTGCTGCGATATCTTCTAATGCTACACCGCCCTGTCGCAGGTAGCTGGCATAGGTGTGGCGCAGGTCGTGAAAACGGAAATCTATTATCGTGGGAGCTTTTACCGCAGCGACCATTACAGCAGCCTTGAACGCCCGTTGAACTTTACGTTCACTAAGTTGTTTCCCATCATCGCCGTAGAAAACAAATTCGCCCTCACCGCGCGCCTGCTGCATTCTTAAGAGTTCCTCAAAAGCAGTACTAGCAAGGGGATTGCCGAAATATTCGTCATTCTTCATTTTCTCGGCATCGATGGTTATTGTTTGCGTTAATAGATTGACTTCTGACCATTTGAGATTAACGAGATTGCCTTCGCGTAACCCTGTGCCGAGCGCGATTCGCACAAAGGGCAACAGCCATGTCTGCGGAGCCTTTTCGAGAGCTTTTACCAACTCCACGGACTCCTTAGGATCCTTCTTGTTCAGATAACGAACCCGTTGTGCAGAGTCGGGCGGTAGTTCAATGTCGTGTACCGGATTTGCTACACCCCAAGCCCATTGTTTCCTGGCGATGTTGAACATCCTCCCCAATAGCAATAGCTCCTTGCGAATTGTTCCTGAATTCGGACTGCTTCCGCGTTTTGTCTGCTGCGTTCGCCTCCATGCTTCATACGATCCTACCAGCTTTCCCACTTCTTTCAAGGTTGCCCCATCGCCAAAATAAATTCTGAGATGCTTGAATATAGTCCAATCTCGCGTTTTCGAAGAATGTGGTTTGAGATTTGTGTATTCCCTCTCATAGCGTTCAATCATCTCATCAAGCGTTCTCTTTGCAGACTGTTCCTTGTCCAGCCATTTGCCTTCGTTTATTTCCGTCGTTACCTTCGCATAAATTCGTTCTGCAGAACGTTGGTCCGTTGTCCCCGTGGAACGTTGAACTTGCTTCTTGTTAACTACGAATGCCATCCACCAGACAGGGCAAATGCTTCCATCTTTCTTCTTTCGCCTATACAACCCCATTGGAACCTCCTTTTTCTTTCTGGTGCGTAAATAGCGGGGGTAGCAGGTTGGAAATACCTAAGTAATTGTATAACACTATCATCCTAGTACCTCTTTTTTTGCTCTGTCAATTAAGGCGTCAATATCATCTGTTACAATCTTCATAGTCTTTCGTCTAGGCTTTTTATGTACCACCTGCTGTTGTTTCCCGTTATCGTTATCGGATACGCCGCTCTTATTTTCTATCCACCGCAATATTTCACTTTCTCTGAACCTGACCATTTTCCGTGAAAGTTTTACATGCGGGATTTTGTTTTGCATGGTCCAATGGTATAGTGTGCTAGGAGCAATAACGAGCAGACGACAAACATCTTCGGCTGTCAGTAGGTTATCCATTAAAATGATCTTCCTTCCAACTCCGGTCTCCTATTTATGTTCGCAATCATCATCAAGTTATATATCCAAAACAATTACACGCATCGTTTTTATAATCAGCTATCACATAAGGATATTACCCTTGCAATGCTAAATGAGAGGTAATATTGCTAAAGTTTTTTTACATATTGTTGAAAAATATTATTTATACTGCTAGGAAAGGATTGGCGGCAGGAACGATCCAATAAACCCGAATAGGAGTGGCCGGGAGAGTCAGGTATAGAAGCTACTTCAAATACTAATGTCATCCGAGATGAATGCCGAGAGTGAGGAGGATTTAAATGCCCAAAACATTTATGGAAAACGAGAAAACAGATACTTAGTATGACTGATCAAGCTCTGGAATTCGGGGGAAAAGTTTACGGCTATGACTATAAACAATTGCTAGAAATGGCAGATCAGCTTGATAATACAGACACCTAACAGAACATTCTTCTCCTGAGTACAAAAATGAAGAATAAAAGAAAGAGGTACTGAGGTATCAATCCCCAAGATATTATATCCCGAGGGGTTGGATATAGGAGGGAGTGTCTATAACATGCAAAAGACGACTTTGGGATAGGGTTGTAACCCGGTAATGAAGAAGAATAATAATAGCTAATCTATGGTAACAAAAAGCAAAGCAGCAGACCGTGAAAATAAGGGATATAAATTGAAGATTCCATATATATCAATGATTGCATCAGCGTTGCAGTGTAAGAAATGTACATTGCAACGCAAAGTCTGCAGGAGATCATTTTATCTATCAAGCGCCCTGAGGCACCCGCACTGCTACCAGAAAGTTGTTTAATCATATCTGCAGGCCAATGATACCTATCCTGATTCGATATTAAACTTGAGTGTGTTTGATTATTGTCAATAAACTTTCAGATTTCATTTACCCGCCCAGCTTTGAGAGTTTCTCCCTAATCTCCGGCGTTTCTAACGGGTTGCCTTCTGTTTGGTTACTGTTACGTATGCTTTTATCCTGCACGACCCTGCTAGTACTAAGCGAAATGTGGTCATATGCCAGGCGTTTGAGTTGACCTGCCATGTTCTTCCTATTACCAAGGTACTCTAGGATTACTCCATCGAAAACATTGTCACTATTCAGTGTGACTTTAATCGCTTTTCTCATTTGCAATCCTCCGCCCGAATCGGAAGTATCCCTCCGCATTTGCTGTTTGAGCGTTTTGACACAAAAATGCGTGTCTGTATAAATCCAGTTTTCCTTTAAGAAGTTCCGCACCGCCGCCTGTAATAATTATCCGATCTATATCGGCGGCGGACTTCCAGACTGTTTTAGCCTTGGCAGTGATTTCAGCGGCGAACTCAGAAAGTCTTCTATCGACTGTTCCCGAAATGTCTACGTCCTTTCCATAAAGTCGTAAGCTACTGTTACGAACAGCATTCTCTACTGCATTAATATCCAACCTGATGCCATACTGATCGGCAATATCCGTTGAAATTGCTTCGAGGACTGTTGAGGCACCGGATTCACAGCTGTCACTCTGCAACTCCATTAGTTCAAGATCGGCCAGAGTGAGAAAATCAGTCGTAAAAAAGCCAATATCCAGTACCCCAGTTTTCCCGGACGTTAATTCTGCATCGGCAACAATACCCTCATCATTCAAAAGCAGGCGAAAAAAACTTCCCAGGGGCTGCAATATTACTTTGACGGTCAAGTCTATGGAGTACGCATCGGCAATCCGTCTAATAATTCCTACCAGCTGGTTTCTGTCCGAGCTGTAATGGGTAATAGGTAAGCCTGTCACGATAATAACTGAACAAGACCTTGCGTTAGCAACTTCCAAAGCATGTGTAACAAGAGCCCTGAAAGCGACGGTGTGGATCCAGCCCCTATCTCTGCTATTGATCCAGCGGCTACTGTGTTTAACGGCTCCTGCTCCGACGCAATAACTCCTGCCATCAATGGTGACAACATCCATTTGAGCATCAAGCAAGCCGTCAACTTGTTGCCGGGTGGTGTCCGTTCCAACCACGGAGGGAAACACGCTTATACCGCCATCGTATGCGACTTTAGTGGTACCAAATCCTATGTCCAGACCTATTACTTTCATCGCGACCTCCTCCTGTTATTTATATTTATATGGATTACTGAATGGTTGCGATGTTGGCACCACTATGGTGGCTGCCAGCACATTCGAAACGAACGGTTGGTTCTACTTGGTACCATATTTGTAACTTTTGTCATTTCCGCCTTCGTTATGGCCATATACAAGCTGTCTCTCTTTTGAATCTTCGTTAGGTATATTACCCGCGACCTTTAAAAAACAGAATGTCAGGTTCTTTTGCAGTCGATCATGGAATGACTCATACATGAATAGATGAATAATCACTATTGCTAGCCCAAGTGTTTGTAAGATTGAAAAATGGCCCGGTAGTGGGTTGCGGGAGGGTAGAAATAGGGCCTGACATGGCTGGATGTGCCCAGGCAATATAATGCTGATAAATCAGGCATATATTAATGATCATGAAACCCAGAATATATATATCTTTAAATATTTTCTCTATATTAAAAAAGCCAAGCGCGAATTGGGCACGGATTAACAGGGCACTAGGTATTATTAGTTAAAAAGAAGGTGTGGATTGAAGCGGTGTTGAGACAACTCATTAAACAAGGGAGGGTGGATTATGAGCGGCGATGATGTATCGATCATTAGGTTAAGGGATGAAAGCATCTTCTATGAAGTAATAGCGGGGGGGTGCACATTTATTCATTTGTTCAAAAAATTCGGACCATTCTTCGCTGATTCAGAGCATGCAATGCGTCAGAGGTTGGCTCAACTAGTGCGCGGTCAATACCTAGAATCAGGACATTATGTCGATAACACAAACGGCCATCAACACGTACTCTATGTGCTAGGAACTGCAGGAATTGAACACATGTGCATCGATAAATGCATGAGAGAAGAAATCCGAACGCTACTGCCCTCACAGCACACGCCGCGTCATGAACTGGTAGTTACTGACCTTGTTCGTAAGCTTAGGAAAGAAAGCGTTCAGATGAAATATTTACTAAGTTATTACGATGACTCAGCCTGTAAGTCCTTAAAAACGACTCTTGGACTGCAGTCACCAAAGCCCGACTTGCTTGTAGACATTAGATTGCCCGATGAATTTATCCGCTATCGTACATTATTTGAAGTACACATGGGCAGTGTATCTATTAAAGAGGTTATCGACCGTGCGTGTAGACAGGTTTTTCCGGCAATCTATCTTATCAACACAAAAGAAAATATGATGGCGCTGTGGACTTCGATGCAGGATTATCCCAAGCTTGCAGGCATGGTCTATTTCATATTAATATGCGATTTTTTTACTGAACCCGGTGGATTGTTTGGGAGTAACTATATGGCATGGGATGGCCGTGTCGTTTCTTTGTATATGTAAAGTTGAGGGTCAAAAGGCCAATCATTAACAAGCTGATGAGCCCTTTAATACAAAAAAAGACATGCATGTTAAGGAGAGGATATTAAATATGAAAAGAATTTTGATTTCCATTGTAGTCAGCTTGTTCATCGGATACTTGTTTGGCGCCCGGGAAGGTCTCTCAGATCTGGCCTCTGTAATATTAGAATTGACAGTGATTGGGATCGGACTAGGCTTAGCCGGCATCCTCGGGTATTACTGTTACGTGAGTTTTGCGATGACAAGACTTCAGGAACGCAAACATGAAATTGATAAAGCATTTGATACACTGCAGCAAGAGAAGGCCAAATTTTATAACGTGGAAAGGCCCGAGCATGCGAAGAATTTAGGGAGACTAATGGAAGAATATAATTTGCAACGCCTCAAACATGCGCTAATTAGTCTCGAGATTCAAATAAAAGGGGAACTTGAGGTGAAATATCAACGCAAATATCAAATGGAACTGCAGTTGATAAAAGGAATGCACCCCCAGCAAATTCAAGGCAGAAAAATCATTAAGAAAACCCTCTCAGGCTCGCCCATCCTGTATCGGGCATCAAATGGGGTACAATACGCAAGACTGAGAGAAGGTCCTCAAATTAGCTGAAAATGTTATCTACTCATCTAATGATGTTTACTCTATAGTTGCGGATTGTTGGACTGCGTACAACTTTGAACAATAGCTTGCCATAGCGTGAGGGGCGGTGCGGTTAATAATAACAGAAATACATAACGAGGAAAGAAAATGAAAATAGGTGTTGAAGATTACAAAGGTAAGATTCTGCTAGCTAAGTGGTATCGTGCAAAGGAAATGGAGGGGCAATCTAGGGTCTGCCTTGCCCACACGGATAGAATCATCAATACATATTTTCTACCAGTTTTTGCTGATGTAGATTGTCGGACAATTACATCGCAGCATATTGACAAGATTATCCGAAAAATGCGCGAAAGATTGTCGTATAAAACAAAGATAAAGATTCTGGCCAGTCTTAGACAGTTCTGTGACTGGTTACGAGATCAGGGCATCATTACTAAAGTCCCCGATCGCTTGGATATCGTCTTGTTAGTGCAGAAAGAAACAGCGGGGAAAGTCCCTCAGCAGATACACTGCACATTCAAAATGACAAGAAAATATACGCACATTAATTAGCAAAGAACATCAACATTCGATATGCAGCCTAGCTGGACGTGAGGAGTCTATTTTGGCATCCCCTGTTATCTCGTCCGATGATTTGATGGGTGCGACTCCGAATAAGGACAGTGTTGCTGGTCTTATTCTCTCTATAAAGGCAAACGAAATTATCAGTTGTTTCTATCTTCCACCAATAAATTCCCTGCCGGAGAGGTATATTGATTTTTCGAAGATGGCCTCGGACTTTGGTGCGCAAAGAGAGCAATAAGTGATCATACAAAGTGGGCCGATCTGGGAGTTTGAGCAAATTGAAGTATGAACGTATTGTTTTTTTTATTTCTTCAAGAAAGACTGACCTAGGGTTACTCGCATACATTTCGCTATAAATGGTTTCGAAATTCTGCCTTTATGCTTGACCCCGGCCTGTTCAAAGTGGTCTTTGAGCCAGACCACTTCAATGATGTTGTCCATCGTTGGGAGCTTTCTGCTGTTTGCATCTCCATCCGGGAATGCTGCCACGCTTGCGCCGGCACCGAGAATCACTACATGTCTCCCCTTGTTTTCGGGCTTAGCTATGAGTAGTTCTTTTGAAATTCTCATTTACATCCCTATTTTTCTCCTGAAGAAAAGTTGCTGATTAATAATCCCATGCCCAACACATATTAATTGATAATAAGCGATTATATGACTTCACAATGGTAATAGTGTATGACAGGTGGGACAAATGCTTCGAAAAGTCACGACGACCCTGCTAAACGGATTATCAGAAATTTCTAACATCGAAAAGGATGTTCTGAAGGCTTTAATCATGAAATTGTTTGGACAATATCCCACTGCATATCATACACCATCGATTTAGACCCCCGTCGGTATTATCTAGTATATGAAGTGCAACATATTATGAAAAGAGAAATGAATTGAATACACTAGCAGGCAAACAACGATGGGGCGATGCCTAAGGCAACAAAAGACATCTCCACGTATATTCCCATGGGGAATCTAATAATATCCTTGTTTATCAATAGCGTTGCATATGAAGAAATGTACACTGCAACGCTACTATCGAATAGCAACAGGCCGCAACTGATCAGTTACGAAGCACGTGGGGTAAGTATTGCAGGGTGATAAGTATTATAGGGATAGCGAGTGACATAACCATAAACTTTGAAAGGAGAAAAACCATGAAAGCAAGTAGCTGTCACGAGGCAGACGCATGAATTTACACTTCCAAGACTTTTTTTGCTGCAATTTACCACTCTGTGGGTATTATCTTATAAAATGTTCGGAAAGAATCACCTGCATGTGGTAGGAAAAAAGCATGTCATGCTCATTTTTTAGGAAGAAAGAAAATGATAATGGACACTAAGAAAACACCAGCGGCAAACAAGGGCGGGGCGATGCCTAAGGCAACAAAAAGACATCAAAACACGTAGCTTCCCATGGGGAATCTAATACTATCCTTGTTTATAATTACGTTGCATATGAAGAAATGTACACTGCAACGCTACTGACCGGGGAGAATTGTTTTGAAAGGAGAAAAAATATGAATAAACAGCTGTCAGGATATTGTTACAAAATCAATATCACAGGTGTAATGGAATTACATTTATAACACTCTTTTTGAACACTGAGGGTATTATCTTAATGCGGCAGAGAAAATAGACCGGCGGGAAAAGAGCATGCAATGCTCTTTTTTAAGGAAGTTAACATTTAATATTTTCAATAGTGTTTTAAAACCCCAAAAGGAGGAAATGGTATGGAAGAGCAAATGTCGGATGCAACCGGGAAGAAGGAGCACTTGACCGCTGTAATGCTTGATGCTGTAACTCGCGAAAAGGTTGAACGCGTGGCAAGGGAGAGAGATGAGTCTATGAGTTGTGTAATCAGAAAGCTAATCAAGGAGACATTGGGGTTAGCAGGAACACGATAATTCGGGGGGCAAAATGGATAGAAAAGAAACGCCCCTGGTCAGGCTTGGCGGCAATGACAAGGGGCATACAGTTACACTGAATAACAATAACACAGATACCACCACAACTGTCAATAGGATTAATTTCGGCAAGTGTGATACTGCACCCATACCCTATGCGAGCAAGGACCGCAAGAATGAGGGCGCAAATGCTGATAATACAGACATAATAGAACTAGAATACACTGATTTTCTTAACGGTAAGACGACTACGGGGATCCATGGCGGCCTCCCTTTAGAGGCAGTAAAAGACATGCAGGAATCCGGGTTGAGCGGAGATATCCTCCGCAAAGCAGGAGTTAAGCTGTTTTGCGGATCGAACGACGAACTAAAAAAAATCATAGGATTCGGCAAAATCAATGATCATCAGATTACAGGTGTCTCACAGCTCGTTGAATTTGCATACTCTGACGAATCAGGTCGAATAGTTCTTATTCGGTATAAGCTTGTTCCACCAGTAGAAGAGCTTAGGTACATTCAGCCCAAGGGTGAACTTCCTGTCCCATATATTATCCCACAGATTTGGCTTAAGAAAGATAAGGTTAATCAGCCGCTGTGGATAACAGAGGGTGAAAAGAAAGCATTAAAATTAATACAACATGGTGAATATGCGATAGCGTTAAGCGGCATCTGGAACTTTAAAGCCGGAAAGAATAGCGAGTGTGAGAATACAGAAAAATACATATGGGCAGACCTACGCAAGTTTGCGTGGAAAGGGCGTACCGTTTACATTTCATTTGATTCCGATTTATGGGTAAATCCTGCCGTTAGAATGGCGCTGCTTGAACTTGCTGTGAAACTGCATGCTTTTGGAGGCATTGTCAGGATAGTTAAATGGGATAGAACGAAAGGAAAAGGGATAGACGACTATATTGTTACAAGCGTATCTGGTGATAATGGATTTGCGACGGAAGAGATGGTAATCCGTTTATTAACGGAGACATCTATACCTCTTTTTAGATTTGTAAATAGCGATTTTAGCACAGAAATTATTCGTGCGATAGCATTATCGGATATGGAGGGATTAGCGCTTGACCAGGCAATCAAGATATTAAAAAAGCAACTGGGTGCAAAGGAAAGCACCATTCGGCAGGAAATAGATAAAAAGCGAGCTGAAGCTTCAAACAGTGCGGTTGATGAAGCAAATGCCGAAGGTACGTTATTGGCGGAAATTTGCGGGCTAAAATACATACCGCGTATTCCACAGGGATACAAAATTACGATTGAAAATGGAAGGGGATATCTATCTACGGAACGGACATCAAAGAATGGGGGGCACGAGATTAGCGAAATAGGTCCCGTTGTAGCGATTGCAAGCAAGATTGTAACGGAGGAAACAAAATATTGCACTATCGTTGGAGATACAAAACACTGCCAAATCATCAAAATGGCAATATCCGCTGATGGCAGCGAGTTCGAGACGGGCATGAACAACACCATCGGTGTTGTGGTCGACAGGGGAAGAATAATGCTTTATCAAAAATATTTATCTGATTTCGACATTCTGAATAACCTAGTAATTCCTAAAATAATCGGTCTTACAAGAACCGGGTGGGAGGGCGATAGATTTTTGCTTCCATCGATCGAGCGCGAAGGGTTTTTATGGACTGATAGCAGACTTACTGATGCATTCAGATCAGCTGGCGAAGACATTGTAGAATCGGGTAGGTTACAAAATATAATTAATACTCCTGCAGGGGTTGTAACGCTTGCAATGTTATCTGCCCCTTTTCTTCACATTATCGGCATAGAAAACTATGCGGTCAATATAACAGGATTCACGGCAGAGGGAAAATCAACTTCCGTAAGAGTGGGAGCGAGTTTATTTGGTAATCCGATAAGGCTTATGGCCACGTGGTTTGCAACAAAAGTTGGATCTGAATTCTACGCAGCAATGCACCGGGATATTTTTGTGTGGTTCGACGAAGTCGAGACCGCAGGAAAGAATCTATCTGGTGCAATAGATTTTATTTATCAATTTTGCTCGGGCGTAGGGAAGAGCCGGGGGACAATAGGGGTGTCGCTACGGAAAACATTGGAGTTCAGGGGTGTGCTCGTTACAACATCGGAAAAAACCTTAGACTCAATTATCTCACAGGTAAAAGAAATGAGGACACAGCCGTGGGGATTGTACCGGAGAGTCCTTGAGATAAAAGCGACAGATTCATACTATAAGCCATTCACTGGGGATGTTGTTACGAATTTGCCGGAACTAAGCCAGCATTGCAACTCAAACTATGGACATTTTGGCGCGAAATGGATTGCCTATGTTACTGCTAACAGAGCGAAGATAGCAGAAGACTATAAGACTCTCCACAAAGATTTTTCGTCGGAGATATACTGTGGCGGCCTGGAAAGCACATATGCCGCACTTTTAACTGTATTGTATTGCCTGCACGATATGGGGGTAATTGATAAACCTGTGTGCCATAATGCAGAGGGGCATCTTTATAATATTGCAAGGACTAACATGGATAAAATGAACAAGGTGCTAGGTTTCCATGAAAAATTCCTAACCATGCTTGCGGATTTCTGCATTGTAAATCTTAAAAAGTTCACGCCTGACCCTGAAAGGGTTGACAGCTTGTATGGGAAAATTTACAGAGGAGATGTTTTTATCATCACGGCCGGGTTAGGGAAACTTTGTAGAGAAGAAGGCCTAGTAATGGAGCAAGTGCTGGACGAATTACATAAGCACAACCGGCTGCAGGTTAGCGTTGAAAAAGGGAAAAATGGAAAAGTAAAGACAAGGCGTGGCTGTAAAGAGAGCCTACTCGGCAAAAAAGTAAGGGGATATAAAATTCTGGGTGTCTTTGAACCTGAAGAAGTACAGACTGACGGTTAAGGGTAACCCGATGGCGAACGCGACGGGTTAATCGCCTATCTTCCCTCGGTACCCACCCACGATGGGTACCGTAAGCGGCTCTGTAACTTTATGATTATCAAGTGGAATAGCGACATTTACAATGGTACCCACACTTGTTGCAAAAATATATACTCCCTGAGAAAATTTTTTCCGATGGTGCGACATGGATAAGGCAATGATTAAATTTATTATTCGCGCGTGTGAATTGTAAAAAAGGGGGGTACTATGGGAACATATATAGAATATTATATAAATCAATATTATAATGGTACCCATTACGGTACCCACTTGGTTCCCACCTTGGGCACCAAAAAAAGAAGTGGTTGTACGTTAGGTATGTACTGCACTACCAGACAACAGGCTAGACGATCTCCCCTCTTGACCAGAATAGAGATGAGACTATTCTAGTTATAATTATCGATATTGCCAAGACCGGGCATTTGGTGATTTGTGAAAGAATCTATCAGTGGCGGGCAGAGTCTGGTACACCATAACCGTCGAATGAATCCCGCAGCGATGCAGACAGGATCAACTTCTGAAAGTTCTTTACCCCGAGCAGGATAAGCGCCTGTTCAATAGAATCAACTCGCTTTGAGCCAAAGAAGGGCGAGGCCGCTATCTTGATCACCTTTGCAGACATGCTGACATCTTTACTAATGAGTCCAGCAACCCTTTGAAGATCGAGCTGTGCCTTTCCCATCTCTTTATTAAGTTCAAGAATGGCAGCAGGCTGGCTTGGAATCCCGACACTTTGAATGAGGTGCTCGGCATTGTCAATTTGCTGGAGGTCACTGGACACAGTGGGAGGCCTATTTATTTCCGAATGATTAATATTAGGTTGCCTGCTTGTATGCACCGGTGTTTTTTGATCGTTTTCGCCAAACCGAGGATCAACATTAAGAAGCGCCTTAATGAAAGTGTCTTTCGTAAAGGGCTTAATTACGTAACCGCTCACACCTTCTTTTATCGCTTGGATAATGTTTGTTTTATCTTTAGGCTGGGTAATTACAATAAAAGGCGTATCTTTTGTTTCTGGTCGGCTTCTTACCCACCGCAATAAGGCATATCCTGTCATGCCAGGTATTTCCCACTCAGAGAGGACAAGGTCGTATTGACACTTCTTCAACATTTCTTGAGCTTCCAAACCACTTGTAGCTTCTTCAACTTCGACATGATTAGGTTTAAGACACGATATGATCATTCTCCTTGTGGAGATATCGTTGTCGGCTATGAGAACTCTTAATTGTTTCGTGGGATTCCCCATATCGTATATCGTTACATAGCTCCTTTCTTACACTTACAAGTCACAGATATTCTTTCTTATAGGGCCGCATAAGTCAAGCATGCATTCATCCGACGCGGCAAGCTGCCAGGCATTCTGCAAAGACTTTCGGTAATATATATTGCACCGCAGTTGACTTCTACCTGAGCCTCCCCGAATTTATGGACACACCGGATAGTTTGTATCTTTGGAAGAGGAGGTGTGTATGGGGAAAGAAGGTAATTACCGGCATTTTACTGTTGAGTTCAAGAAGAATGCGGTACAGATGGTAACGGAGAAGGGAATACCAGCAACCAGAGTGGCCAGAGAGCTGGATATTCATACTAATCTTCTTCATCAGTGGAAAAGGAAGTTTCTCAAAGAGGGCGATAAAGCTTTTGTAGGCAAAGGACACGCAACGCCTGAGGTGGCTGAACTGAAGCGCCTCCATAAAGAATTGGAGAGGGTGAAGGAGGAGAGGGATATTTTAAAAAAAGCCCTGGTCTTCTTCTCCAAACAAAACAAGTGAAATACAAGTTTATGGACGAGCACAGAAAAGTGTACAGAGTCGGCAACATGTGTAAGGTATTGAAGGTCTCCCGGAGTGGATATTATGTCTGGAAGGATCGGCTACCGAGCACGCGTTGGAGATACAATGCGGAGCTTCTGCAGAAGATTCAGCAGATCCACATTCAGAGCAGGAAGCTTTATGGGAGCCCACGTATCGCTGCCGAACTCAATGAGCAGGGGTTGAGATGTGGGAAGAACCGTGTGGCCAGACTTATGAAAGATCACTGGATACGGGCTGAAGTGAAGAAGAAGAGATTCAGGAGAACCACCGATTCAGGGCATAGTTATCCTCTGGCGGCAAACTTATTAATCGGTAAGAAACAGACAGAGGGAGTATGGGCCTCAGACATGACGTATATTCCCACCTCTGAGGGATGGCTCTATGTGGCGGCAGTGATGGATGTCGAAACTAGGAAGATCATTGGGCTGTCCATGAGTGATAAGATCTCGCAAGAGCTGGCATCCTCCGCACTGAAGGATGCAGTGGGCCGACAGCGGCCATCTGAGGGACTGATTCACCACTCTGATCGGGGCAGACAGTATGCAAGCTATGCTTACCAGAATCTGCTAAACGGATATGGTATTGTTCAGAGCATGAGCAGAAGCGGCAACTGCTGGGATAATGCCTATATGGAGTCGTTCTTTGGTACTTTGAAGACTGAGTTGGTTCATGGCGAGCGATACCGAAGCAGGCTGGAAGCAAGACTAAGCATCTTTGAGTATGTAGAAGTGTTTTATAATCGACTCAGGAGGCATTCGGCATTGGGCTATAAGAGCCCGGAGCAGTATCAAACACTGCTCAATGAAACTTAACTGCGTGTCCACTTTTTCGGGGAAAGGTCAACCGAAAACCTTCCAGCGCTGCCCGTGACAGAAATTCGATGATTTCCAAAGAAACTTCGGATAGACGTTTCAGGCGAGGAATCCTTGCAACAAGCAACAAATTGAGGCGAAATATCGCGCACTTAACAGTATCGGTATCACTTGATTTGTTATAATGAATCGTCTGGATGCCTAATAGACCGAAGGATACGGAATGCAGATAAGCAGTAAGAACAGGACGATTATCACTGGTGAAAAACAATGATCGATCAACATACAGGCTGGGGGGTGCGGGCTAAAACACGATCTCACATGACGCACGGGAGGCTTATACTGATACTTGTGCTTGGGTGTGTTGTCCTCAACCTGGCAGTGGACGGAGCGCTCTGGTTGGCCCTTAGGCAAAGCAGGATTCAGTATGAAGAAAGCGCGCAGACTAATGTTTACAACCTTTCCAAGGTGTTAGAGCAGAACGTGCTTACGCTGATCAAAGAGATTGACCTTACCCTGAGAACGGTAGCTGATGAGGGGACACGGGTAGGTGCCATCACTAGGCCCAACAATCATCTTTTTATGCGATTCCTTGAGAATCAGTCTGCTCGCATTCCAGACATCCTCGGCCTGCGCGTAATTGACCATGCAGGGAATGTTATCTATTCGACCAATGATGTGACGAATTCACGAGTGAATGAAGGGGATCGGGAACACTTCATCCGTGTAAGAGATGACCCCAATTCAGATCTGGTTATTACTGGCCCCATCCTTGGTCGTGTTACCAATAAGTGGGTTCTGATCTTTTCACGCCGCATGTCCCGTCCGGATGGATCTTTTAGCGCTGAAGTTCATGCCTCTGTGGCGGTGGATACGATAATCGGCATATTCTCGGCTGCCGACATGGGGCCTCACGGTGTTGTAAGCATGTGGGATAAGACGACCACTTTAGCCCGCCATCCCGAAGAAGCAGGGGGTAAGAACGCCATTGGCACCCAGAAACCTTCTCCGCAACTAAAGGCTCTGTTGGATGCGGAAACTAGGTCCGCTTTCTATACTGCTACCGCGCCCACTGACAACGTCAAGAAAAGTTATTCGATCCGTAAAGTTGGTCAGTTTCCGCTGTGGGTTATTGCCGGCACGGCAGAAGATGACTATTTGGCACCGTGGAAAACTGAAGCCTGGCAGACAGCACTCGCAGCCCTGTTGTTTGCCATCATAACGATAATCTTAAACTGGCAGGTCTATCGTTATTGGCGGGCTGGCAAGCTCATTAGGGATAGTGAAGAACAACTCAACAGTGCGCAGGCCCTCGCACACATCGGAAGCTGGATAAGAGACCTGCACAGCGGTGAATATGTCTGGTCCGATGAGGTGTTTAGGATTTTCGGTTTTACGCCTCAATCATTGGCTCCAGATGATGGGCTACTGTTGGCTGCAGTGCATCCCGATGATAAACAAGGAGTTATTGAAATGCTCGCGGACCTGTCACAAGGCAGAGAGAATTTGGGCATAGATTGTAGGATTGTCCTCTCGGACGACTCTGTTCGTTGGGTGCATATCGAGGGGCGCGCGGAACCGGGCGCTGGGGGAATACCTGATCGCATTAGTGGTTTCATTCGCGACATCTCAGAGAGCACAAGAGCCAAACAAATACTTGCAAGGGAGCGCAAGTTTCTTGCGAAAATATTGGATACAACTTCAACCCTGATTGTTGTGCTTGACCCTAAGGGGGCGATAATTAGGTACAATGCCGCATGTGAACGCCTGACCGGCATTAGCAGCGAGCATGTTAAAGGTCGTGCTATCTGGGATGTGTTTGCTGTTAAGGAAGACATAAACATAGTCCGTCTCGCAACCGCTACTGCCAAGGATATGCCATTTCTCAATGGTTATGAAACAAGCTTCAAAGCTGTCGACAGATCAGAAAGGACAATCGTGTGGACCAATTCCATGTTTTGCGAGGAAGGTGAAACTGATTGTTGCATTATAAGCACCGGAGTGGATGTCACTGATAGAAAAGCGCTCGAAAGGGAGCTCATCAAAGCTGCGTCGATAGACAAACTTACGGCTCTTATCAACCGTCAAGCACTGGACAAGGTTATTTCAAGAGAGATAGAACGATCGATACGTTATCATCACCCATTGTCGCTTATTATGTTCGACATAGATCATTTTAAGGTGATCAATGACACATATGGTCATTTAGCAGGTGACAGTGTCCTGAGAGAGGTGGCATTGCTTGTAGAAGCTAATCTGAGAGCCGCCGACTCGCTTGGTCGCTGGGGTGGCGAGGAGTTCATGATAGTTCTTCCAGAAACTTCAATGGATGAAGCTTGCCTTGCGGCAGAGAAGTTGCAGCGCTTATTCGAGAGACAGAATTTTACTGGTATTAATAATGAATTGACCGCCAGCTTCGGCGTAACCGAATATAGTAACGGAGATAATATCGACAGGTTACTACAGAGAGTGGATGATGCCTTATATGTTGCCAAGCAAGAGGGAAGAAACAGAGTTGTTGGTAAACCTCCCTCGGATGATGGTGAGGACCATTCGCAAAAGAGATTCACCTCTGACAATTAACTCGGCCTAGTGACAGCAATTCACGATGATTCTTCTTGTGTATCTCGATGGCAGATTGAATAGTGAGAGAGAGGAAGAATAAATCTGAGTATCTACTGATAATCAAGAATTCGTGCCTATGCCCAAGAATGAAGATTTACAGAAGAAATGATCAGTATACCGTAATCATTTACTTCTCAAAATATACAGAGCTAAATCTGCTATAATTGCGTTAATAAGACAATTTGAAATAGCCCAATTGCAATATTTATTTAATAAATGATAATGCAAAAACTGCTTGCAGAGGGGGACAAAATGACGAGGCAATCATCTGAAGAAACACTAGAAATAGAGTCCAAGAAATTAGTGAACGAAATTTGGGAAAAGGAATTAAATGGGGACAAAAGTGAATTATCTATATATTGGGAGAACACCATATCCGGGGAAAAGTCGTTTATGACCGTAACGAGAAAGAACAAAACCTCTATTCAAATTCATAAAAGTTCCTTCAAAGGTTATTTTAGTGCAACTGGCCCCGATAAAGAAGAATATCAGGAAGAGATTAGAACAAAGTTAGTTCTGTTACTGAATTAGCGTGGTTAAACAAAGAGGTTCTTCATGTTGAAAAATTTGAGGAAGTATAATCTATGTGTATAGCCATTGTAACTCTTATAGCTCTTTTATTGTTCGATTTGATCGTTGGCGCATACTTCTTATTCTTTCCACCAATGCCAGAGTACGTCACTAATATCGGCCCGCTATTTGTTGGAGTTGCAGCACTTGTAGCATTACTAACCCTGAGAATCAATTTGGACAGGAATGATTCTGAAGATCGCAAACGCAATTCCCAAAATTATCTGAAAAGTGCTACGGAATTTCTAGAAAAAGCCTTTGAAACTTTGGCTGATTTAGATGATAAGCAGCTTCCCAAAAATAATCGTTTAAACTGGCTAAGTGCCGCACGATTGATAAAGGCCAGCGAAAAAATGCAAACTCTTATAACGGAAGACAGCCACAAAATCATTTATGGCGAACAAAAAGCATATTGGCGCGCTCGCTTTTATGATCTGCTCATGCCAAATAATCGTGATGGGTTTCCAGAAGATTATTATGCACAAGAACCTGCACACATGATTATGTACATAGATGACGGTAAAGTTCGTCCACCTTTATCAGAAAAATCTTTAGCTGTACTTTATCGTTTTATCCAGTGGCCTGAAGGATCTACGGATCCACTTCTGGGTATCCCAAAATTTACCTCTGAAGAAATGGGGAAAATGGAGCTTCTTGGACCAAGATCACTTGCCAGCTTCCTAAACAAAGTCGAGCAATTAACATCAACAAATAGTAATGATAAAGGCAACTGACTGGTGACAAATTGAGAGGGTTATGAACTACAACAGTATAAAGAAAGCGATTATCCTGACTGCACTGCCAGTTGAGTATGTGTTCGTCCGTGCTCATTTAATGGACCCGCAAAGGTTCCTTACCGCCTTGTACAAATAAGGAATGTCTCAACAGGGTCCAGATTGTTCAAGAGCATATTCTTAAAATATTACTGCTGAGTGCACGGTTCTCAATAACACCCTGCTATACGTAACATAACCTGCTTTTTCTTAGGTTTTCAGTTAGTTAGTACGGGTTTCTGCAGCCCTCTTTTATCTGATGTAGAGACATTTTCACTTATTGGCAGGGTTCTCTGCAAGACAACATTGATGGCCTTATAGTAATCTCGCTGCACTTTAAGATTAGAAACCCTGCAATAGCACTGGGTTGTTGTTATTTTACTGTGGCCCAGTAGATCCTGGATGGTGACAAGATCAGCATCCGCATTTAACAACTGAGTTGCCATGGTGTGTCTCAAATGATGACAGGATACCTCTATCTCTGCTTTCCCTGCGTAGTATTCGATTCTCTTTTGGATACCACGAACTGATAGTGGTGTTCCCTTAAGTGGTCCCTTCTGTACAAGGAATACTCTCTTCTGCTTTGACCATCTTCGTTTCTTCATGTACTCCGCTAAAGCAGTCTGAGCATCCTCGCTCAGATAGACAACCCTGTCCTTGCTGCCTTTGCCATTTAAGACGTAAAGCTGTCGGCTTCGGTACTCGATCGCATCTATTGTTAGTTGTGCTACCTCCTGGACCCGTAACCCGCATCTCAGCATGAGCATGAACATGGCCCGATCTCTGGTATCGCTGATTTCGCTGAAGAGCGCTGCAACCTGTTCATCCCTGAGATGCTTGGGCAGTGGCCGAGGCAAGCGAAGCCTGTAGTTCTTTCTCACAGGATTGCTAAGAGGCATTCTCTCATCTTCTATCAGATAATCGTAAAAGGCATGGATGCATCCGAAATGACAGTTGATGGTCTTTGGTTTCTTTCTACTTCTCAATAGATGATCCATATATGCATCGGTCTCTTTTGTAGTCACATCTTCTATAGGCATCTGTAGCCAGCCCAGAAAGCGACTAAGGATATTGATATAGTTTCTTACTGTATGGACCGAACAGTTCCTTCGCTTTAAGAACCTTCGATACCTACCAATCAGATCAGTAGGCACCATGAATGCCTCCCTGCTCGATGATTTCCATGGCACGGAAGTACTCCTCTTCACGGCTCTTATCGGTGAGGCGGGCATACCGCCGTGTCATTTCTATCCCGCGATGCCCAAGCAGCAACTGCAGACATTCCAGACGCATGCCGGCATTAAGCAGTTCGCTCGCAAAGGTGTGTCGCAGACTGTGCATTGTATAGCCTTTATTCTGCAGCCCCGCCTCCACCAAATAACGCTGGAAGATATTCCAGGCCGAAGAGTAGCATAAGGTACTTCTGCCATAAAAGAGATATTCTCTTGTCTTATCCCTCTGTTTGAGCCAGAGCCGTAAGGCCATCACGGCATCGTCGCTGAGATATACAACTCGTCCAAGGCAGTTCTTTTCTCCTTCGTAGATGTGAATCTTCCTCTCACGAATATCAAGATCTCGCACCTTCAATCTGAGGAGTTCACCGATCCTCATGCCTGTTCTTAATAACACTAGAACTAGTGCTCGATCACGAGTTTCTTCAATAACCCTAAGAAGCTTTCTGACATCGCTTGGGGCAATAGCCCTTGGCAGGAAATCGGGGACCCTGAGTTTGATCTTACGTTTGAGGATGCTTGCATCAATGATGTCATGTTCAGTCAGAAAGCGCAGGAAGGCACAAAGATGCTTAAAATTTGTTCTTACAGTCGTGACTTTAAGACCTCGGTCCTGCATGCTTTCGACAAATGCTTCCAGGTCGTCACTTACAATATCTTTGAGTTGGATCTTCCCTAGATTGTGATAGAAAGTGAGAAAAGCACTTACTGCGCCAAAGCTGCCTTTAAGAGTATTAGGCCTATGATTCATTCTCCACTTGTGACGCATATAGCTCTCAAAGTATTCTGCGCCGGGGAGTTCAATCTTGCGAATCCTCCGAACAATGTGATCAACATAAGGGCTTACTATGTTCTGATTAGATGTTTCTCTGTCGCCGATGATTGATTGCGGAATTAAACTTGTCTGGGTCATTGCTCCTCCTCTTTCTCATTGAAAAAGCAGGATTCATAATGACCTTCAGCGGCCTTAAGAATCAATGAATTTTGTTACGTATAGCACCTGAAAACTATCGATCTTACCAGTACTAGGAATTTGGTGATTTCACCCTGCTAACCTTGATTTCGAGGACTGCCAAAAACGGACGTAGAGAGCCACGATTCATAATTCGTTGATGGGATCGCCTATCACAGTTTTGATAGGTTTTTTGGAAATCATAACATTTCTGATACTGGCTCCTTAATGATTAGGGTGTACTGCGCATCTTTTGCGGACGAGGTCAGCTGAGTGTTAGAAGGCAGCAAGTTCGCAATAAATTCCGCTTCCTGAATATCTAATTAGTATTGACACAAACAGCCAGAGAGAGCCGCCGCCGGCGCTGACTCGCTGGTGAAATATTCCAGCGTCTGCATACATGGGAAAAATATTCGGATACTGGTATCGGTCTAGCAATATGTAAAAGGATTGTGGAGAGCTACAAAGGCCGCATCTCGGTGGAATCTAAGCTTGGTGAGTGATCGACCTTCTTCTTTACACTCCCGGCAAAAGAGGCAGCGTTAAAAAGCGAAATTAGAACATGATAGGATATTGTAACGGTGATGGAACTTTCAATGGGATCAAATACTAATTCGGTAGCCAGCGCTGTAAAATAGACTCTAAATCTTTGCTGAATCGATCCAAAGACAAAGGCTTCTGAATATAATCGTTGGCGCCGACAGCAATCGCCTCCGCTCTGTCCGCTTCGAGCGGTGAAGACGTAACCACAACAATGGGGAGATCACTAAGGCGATCGTCGGCACGCATTTCACGGAGCACTTCGATGCCGCCCATGCCTGGCATCTTCAGATCAAGCAACACTAGGGCTGGCAACCCAGATCCATTCCTGAGCATTGCAAGTGCGGACTGGCCGTCCAGGGCAGAACTCACACTTATTTCTTGTCCTGTCGCTTCCAGCGCAATGGCCGTAAGCTCTATATCGGCCGGACTGTCATCAACTATAAGAATCATTCTCTTTGTCATCCTCCGTCACAACTGTGATGCAGAAAAAGGCAGAAAGACACTATTCCATGTTCTTATTTAATTATCGATAGATTCAGGCCAAACTAAAATTTATCATCGCCCCTTTTCCCTCTATGCCCTCTGCCCAGACTTTTCCGCCATGAAGGCGAATGATACGGTCCACAATGGCAAGGCCTATGCCGGTGCCCTCAAACGCTGTCTCTGAATGAAGTCTGTGAAAGGGCAAAAACATCTTTCCAGCATATGTCTGGTCGAACCCGGCGCCGTTATCCCCAACATAATAAATGATCTTGCCATCCTGCTCAACGGATCCGATTTCTATGCGGGCGTGCTCTACTTTAGAGGTGAACTTCCAGGCATTCCCTATCAGGTTCGAAAGGACGATCTCGATCAGTCCACGGTCCGTAAAAGCGGTAAGACCTTCCTTGATGTCTGCCTCGACGCTCCTGCCTGGATGGGCCTGGCGTAGCTCAGTAACGATTGATGCTGCTATTGCGCTCACATTGACCTCTCTCCGCTGTATCTCCTGCCTTGAGATCTTTGAAAGGTTTAGAAGATCGTCGATAAGACGACTCATCTTTTCTGCACCATCATGTATACCGGAAAGATATCGCTTCCCCTTGTCGTCGAGTTTGTCTGTAATGTCCTTCAGCGCAAGGTTGGCGAACCCCGATATGTGCCGCAGAGGTGCACGCAGGTCATGGGAAACAGAGTAGATGAAAGATTCGAGCTCTATATTCGCGAACTCTAACTTCGCGTTCCTTGCAATCAGGTCATCGTTCAGTCTTTTGATTTCCTCATCAGCCCACTTGCGTTCAGTGATGTCACGCGAAATAACAAGTAGACTATCCGCATCCTGTTTCTCATTTAGTATAGGAGTAATCCTGACGTCCCACCACATTGGGGTGCCATCCATTGAAGGGCAATATCCGGTGAAACTTCCGTGACCCCCGGCCTTTGCCTGCTCAATGGCCTGACGCACATCGTTCTGCACTGAGCCCTTCCAGAAGTCTGCATAGTGCATGCCGATAACCGAATTCATATCCCTAATGCCAAGTGCTTTCCGGCCATTTTCGCTCATGAACCATAATCTGCCCTGCATATCGAGAACCTTGATGCAGTCGTAACTACTATCAACGATACTTCTGCTAAAAGCCTCACTTTGCCTGAGTGCTTCTTCTGCATCTCTGCGCTCTAGCTCGCCTGCAGCACGGTCGGACACCATTTTCAGAATTGATTCCGCCTGACCAGGATTTGCAAGGGGTTGTCGACTGATTAGCGCGATAAGACCGATAGGTTTCCCTGCGGAACTCCAGAGGGTGATTCCGACATAACTCTCGGCACCCATCTCCTGAAGCACCACATCCTGTGGGAACAAATGGCGCACATCTTTGGGGAAACAGCAGATTGTCTGCCCTACCACATCGCCACAGGGAGTATCCTTCAACGCATATTCAACGTTATCCTCAAACTTGCCGTCGAAATATACAGCAACCGTCTTAGCATTCAACCCGTCTCCGACAAGACGATCGATGCAGACATAATCCATTCCAAGATTTGTAGCCAAGTGTCTTGCAAGCACTGCGAAGAAATCATCGCCAGACTTTACCCAAGCACACTCTGCTAAGAACAATTGGGTGTCCTCGCTCCTTTTGCGCTCAGTGATGTCGCTTATTACAACGTGGCTGATCACCTCTCCATCAACGGCATGCACAACGGTAGATTCCATCTGTATCCAGAAGGAGTTGGCATTACTTTTCACCAGCCGCAGTTCACACCGCTGTGACATATTTGTTTTAAATAGTTGGTTGCGGTGTAGGTAGTAACCGTCCTGGTCTTCAGAGAGTATATATCGGCTGAAAGGCTGCTTGATTAAATCGGTTCTTGTAAAACCGAGCAGCTGAGCACCGGTAAGATTAGCTTTCAGAATCAGCCCCTTTTCGCCGATGGTGAAATACCCTACCGGGGCGAGATCGTAGAGGTCGAAATACTGCGCCCTAGAGGCCTCCAGTTCCTCCTGCGTGCGCCGCAATTCCTCATTCTGCATCTCTAGTTCGATCTGGTGCACCTGGAGTTCGTGAAGCACCTGCTGCATTTCCTTCTGGGGCACTGCGACCATGGGATTCGGCATGCTGGCGGCCTGTTCTTCTGCGCGCTTACGCAAATCGTGCTCTCGGTCTGAACGGGATTCTTTGTCAGGCATGACTTACTCCTTGAATATTTGCCTCTCTGTTGTCATAAGCGCATACATCTTTTGCGCTTCATCTAACAGTGCGGTAGCGGTCAAAGACACATCCACGACCCGACCGTCTTTGGTGATACGCTGCGTCCGATATGGTTTCAGAACCTCCGCGTTGACAAGCTGACGCATTGTAGCAAGTGCCTCCTCGCGTAGCCCTTCGGGAATCAACTCGCGGATGTTCATATTCAGCGCCTCAGCCTCGCTCCAGCCGTATGTCCTCACGGCCCCTAAATTCCAGGCAAGAATGCGACCCTCCAGATCCTGCAGCGTGATGGCATCGCTAGCATCGCGCACCACTACCGCAAGTCGACGCAAGGTCTCTGTTTCCTGTAATGACGCCTGCGCCTTCTTCATCTCCGTAATCTCGGTGAAGGTGATGACCGCTCCCTCAATTACGTTTTCAAGCGTCCGATACGGTCGGATGCGCAAAAGATACCAAGCGCCTGCCCTAGTCCGGACTTCTATCTCTTTGGGTGCCAGATTGTCAAGCACCTCCTGCACGTCGGCCACCAGACTGTCATAGCCCATAAGATTGGAGACAATGTGGCCAACCGGACGCCCGACGTCGCTAAGAATAAGATTAATCACCTGGGTGACAGAAGCCGTGAATCTTTGAATGCGCAAGTGATGATCCACAAAAATGGTACCGATGCCGGTGCCGGCCAGCAGATTGTTTATGTCGTTGTTGGTCCGCGAGAGTTCAGCAACTTTCTGCTGCAGTTCGGCATTGACTGTGGCCAGTTCCTCATTGACCGATTGCAATTCCTCCTTGGAGGTTTCGAGTTCTTCATTGGTGGACTGCAGTTCCTCATTGACGGACTGCATCTCCTCGTTGGAGGACTTGAGCTCTTCGTTTGAAGTCTCCATCTCCTCAATCGTAGTCTGGAGATATTCATCTTTGGCCCTCAGTTCCTGACTTAACAGAGTGATGCGTGCTTCGACGGTAGCAGTGTCTCCTTCGGACGACGGAATGACCGCCTCTGGCCGCTCCAAAGGACCTATTGGTGCTTCTTCAAGGACTACCAGATATAAAGTCGCCCCCGTAGTCGCATTAGAGCCAGACGCCACAGGCCGCACTGTCAGATTGGCAGTAGTGTAATCACCGTTAGTTTTCACACGCAAGCCAGGTTGCAACACCGGCTCTTTATGGGTTACCGCCTTATGCAATGACAGGGTCAGGTCTCGCCGCAGTCCTTCACGAGCCATCTTCAGGATGTTGAGGACTGCCTCGCCCGGAGCTGGTTCAAGGTACATGCCTGTGCGGCCGTGAAGGTAGAGGATATCACCGTGTTCGTTGACTAGCGCTCCGACCGGAGAGAAATGTTGCATAAGTGCCCGCTCGGTCAGCTCGCGCAGCGGAAGTCTCCCTTCGCCTGGAGCCGGTGCAGAAAAACGCGGGGCAAGCGCATTATCCGTCAGTGCCGAAGGAAATTTCCCGATGCCCGTGCGATGCACGCTGGCTGCATCTTCTATTTTCTGGTAAAGCTTAGCCTTTCGATCTATTATTTTATAAAGGTGTACGAACTCTCCCACGCTCTCGGAGGTGCCGAGGAAGAGAAAAGCTCCGGTGTTCAGAGCATAGTGAAACAGGGGGATAAGCTTCTTCTGCAGGTCTCCGCCCATATAGATCAGCAGATTGCGGCAACTGATAAGGTCCAGCTTTGAGAATGGCGGGTCTTTGATCACGTCCTGCTCGGAAAAGACGATCATATCGCGGAGACTTTTATGAACACGGTAGGCACTGCCGTCCGGTTCCCGGTCAAAATGGCGCGCCAGCCGTTCCGGTGATATATCGGCGGCAATACTTGCCGGGTATACACCACTTCGTGCTGCACCTATCGCACTGCTGTCAATATCGGTAGCGAATATCTGTACCTTGAAGCTCTGCTTCAGTGTCTCGATTCGCTCCTGCAGCAGGATGGCGATGGAGTAAGCTTCCTCACCCGTAGAGCAGCCGGCTACCCAAACACGGATTATCATACGAGCTGGCTTGCGGTCAAAAAGGTGTGGGATCACCCGCGTCTCAAGAGCTGAGAAGGCATCAGGATCGCGAAAGAAATTGGTTACGCCGATCAGAAGGTCGCGAAAGAGTGCTTCCACTTCCGCCGGAGTTTGCTGCAGGTAACTCACATATGAACTCAAACGTGCGATCTGGTGAACGGCCATGCGGCGCTCGATACGGCGATTGATGGTGCTTTGTTTATACTTCGAAAAGTCGTGGCCGGTATGGGATCTGAGCAGAATGAATATCTTTTTCAGTGCATCTTCGACCTTGGGGGGCTGGGGAGAGATCGAGTGGGTCGCTTTCCCGAAGGCATGAGTAACATATGCAATGAGCTGGGCTGGCATCTCAGCAGGTGGAAGCACGTAATCCACAAGACCGGTGGCGACCGCGCTGCGCGGCATGCCATCGTACTCAGTAGATTCTGGGTTCTGCGCCATGGCCATGCCGCCCTCACCCTTGATGTCCCGAAGCCCCAGAGTGCCGTCGCTGCCAGTGCCGGAAAGCACGATGCAAATGGCCCGCTCGTGTTGGTCTTGCGCAAGGGATCGAAAGAAAATATCGATCGGCAGGTGCATGCCCCTTGGCGATGAGATTTCAAGCAAATGCAACGTACCGTTCAGCAGGGCCATATCGCGGCTGGGTGGAATGATATAGGTGCAGTTCGGCCTGACCGTCATTCCGTCCTCAACCTCATGAACCTGCATCCTTGTGTATCGTCTAACCAGCTCGGCAAGTATACTCTTATGATCGGGTGCCAAGTGCTGCACCAGAACAAAGGCCATGCCGGGATCAGTGTCAGCCGGCATGCCGGAAAAAAAAGCTTCAAATGCTGCCAGCCCTCCCGCAGAGGCGCCAATACCGACGATGGGAAAATTCTCTTTCAGGGCGTGCTCGGCATCACTGGCTGGCACAGATTCCGGAGTTACTGCAATCTCTTTTTTGCCCGGTGATACAGATGTGAATGCCTGATTTTTCTTTCTCATACAGTTAATAATGTAGGCGTTTTCTCAAACAATGTCAACGCTTAGCAAGATCTCCTCGCACATAGAGTCTGGTGCTTAGGAAATAAACGACCGGAGAGAGTCGACCGCCTCATTCATTTCTCGGATGTGAGAATCGACCCCTGATGATTTCCACTCCTTCCTCGATGACTCTCTGATTGGTGATGCGATGTATGACTGGCAGTTAGTTAGGGCTACTAAATCAAATTTGGACATACTTCCCTGACTGTCAATAATCTTGATAATTTTCGACTCTTAATAGAAGTATCCCTTGTGCTCGCATTGAAGAGTGTCAAAATAAAATAGTACAATTTCAGAAAGTAGTGGGCAGAGTACTTATAGAGTATGGGTGATTGAAGAGCCTTGCTGCTTTTTTAACTGTGGGCATGAAGCACGTTTATTGCTATATTACCATCAAATGCAAGTGACGAGTATGAGGTATCTGAGTGGAAGATGACATGAAAACTAAAGAGGAATTGCTTCGTGAACTGAAGGAATTGCGACGACAGCACTCAGGTCTGGATATGATGCACTCAGACAGGAGATGGTCGCCAGCGTACTCGCCTGACGGTGAGGCATTCTTCCGCTCACTCGTCGAAAATGCCCGTGACATCATTACTGTTTTGGATGCAAGTGGGTCGTTTCTTTATCAAAGTCCAAACACTGAGCAAATGTTGGGATACAAGCCTGAAGAACTGATAGGTAAGAGCGCCTTTGAGTATATTTACCCTGAAGATCGATCGCGAGTCATGGATGCCTTCAATTATGTAATTGGGAAGCCGGGTGCAGCAACCTCAGTAGAGTATCGTTTCCGTGCGAAGGACGGCTCATGGCTAAACTTCGAATCAGTTGGCAAAATGCTTCTTGCCAATGTGGCAGCATTGGGAGTTGTCATTATCAGCCGCGACATTACCGACCGCAAACGTACAGAGGAGGTTATGCTGAGGAGCGAACGGCGTCTCCGCAGAGCTGAGGAGGTAGCCAATTTTGGCAACTGGGAATTATTGGTAGACGAGCAAATAATCCAAGCCTCCGATGGAGCTGCAATTATCTATGGTTGTGAAGGCAAAGAGTGGCAATTATCAGATGTGCAGAAAATAGTTCTTCCTGAGTATCGCCCTAAGCTAGATAAGGCATTGACGGAACTGATTGAGCATAACAGGCCCTATGACGTAGAATTCAAGATCCATAGGCCAACAGATGGCGAAATAATCGATATTCATTCACTAGCGGAATATGACCCTATACGGAGAATTGTTTTTGGTGTAATTCATGACATAACCGAACACAAGCAGAGTGAAGAACAGCTGCGGCTTTTCATCAAGCACGCACCAGCATCGTTGGCGATGTTTGACCGAGAGATGCGCTACCTGGGCGTGAGCCGTCGATGGCTGAGTGACTACAATCTTATAGAACGCGAGTTGAGCGGCCTGTCGCACTACGAGGTATTCCCGGATATCCCGGAACGTTGGAAGTCAATCCACCGCCGCGCGTTGGCAGGCGAGGTATTGCGCGACGATAACGATAGGTTCGACAGGGCAGATGGCTCTGTGCAGTGGCTCCGGTGGGAAGTACGGCCATGGTATGATGCATCTGGAGATATCGCCGGTATCGTGATCTTCAGGGAAGACATAACCGAGCGCAAGCAGATGGAAGCTGCGTTACTAAAGGCCAAGGAACTTGATCAGATCCTAGTTGATGCATTGCCCTATGCCGCCATGCTCATACAATACCCAGAGCGAACCATACTGAATGCGAACAGGCTGGCGAAAGATGCAGGGGCGGTAATCGGCGGCATTTGTTACAGAGACTTCTGCAAGAATTTTTATTTAGCATCAGGGGAAACTCAATGCTCTTTCTGCAGAGCAGATGATATGTTTAAAAAACAGGAAACGATTATTGCTGACGAGTTGTGCGTTAATGACAAATGGTGGACTGTTTATTGGATACCCGTAAAGGAAAATATTTATCTTCATTTTGTAATAGATATCAGTGAGAGAAAAAAAGCTGAAAAGGAGCGGAAAAATCTCGAAGAACAGCTTCACCATGCGCAGAAGATGGAGGGTATAGGGATCCTTGCTGGTGGGGTGGCGCATGATTTCAATAACATCCTAATGGCTATGATAGGCTACGGGACAATGGCGCAAATGATGCTGAAAGGCGATACGACAACGCAGGGGTATATACAAGAGATGCTTGACGCGGCGAACCGTGCCGCGGAACTAACGCGAGGACTTCTTGCCTTCAGCAGGAAACAGGTCATTGCACCTGTGCAGGTGGACCTCAATGAAATAGTAGAGAAAATCGACAAAATGCTCAGGAGGATACTGAGAGAGGATATCGAACTCGGTACCGTCTTGAGCGCCGGAGAGCTGCCAGTACTCGTCGACATAGGACAGATAGAACAGGTACTGATGAACCTTGCCACCAATGCCCGTGATGCCATGCCTGACGGGGGGCGTTTGGTTATACAAACGGATACTGTGAATTTAGATAACCTTGGTGCCGAGGCACATATTTCACGGAACGCTGGCATGTATGCAGAACTGACAGTATCGGACACCGGAGTTGGTATGGACCAGGGAACAAAGGGAAAAATATTCGAGCCTTTCTTCACCACAAAGGAAGTGGGTAAGGGCACGGGGCTGGGGCTTTCCATGGTCTATGGAATGATCAAACAGCACAACGGAAACATCAATGTATACAGCGAGCTAGGGAAGGGAACGACATTCAAGATACACCTGCCCCTAGTACAGAAAAAGAGAGAAGCAATAGCCGAGCCGCTTCAAACTTTGCCAGTAGGGAAAGGTGAGACGATAATTATCGCCGAGGACGAACGACAGGTCAGGGAGAGTATGAGACTCTTCCTGCAGAAGAATGGTTATAAGGTAATAAAGGCCAAAAACGGAGAGGAAGCGGTAAGTAAATTTAAAGAAAACAGAGGTGCAGTGTCCCTTATTCTCCTTGATGTGATAATGCCAGTGAAGAACGGTAGGGAGGCATACGAAGAGATAAAGGGCATCGAACCGGGTGTTAAGACGATATTTATGAGCGGCTACACTGACGATATCATATCGCAGAAGGGGATACTTGAAGAGGG
Source organism: uncultured Nitrospiraceae bacterium (assembly GCA_963736105.1). Taxonomy (GTDB): domain Bacteria; phylum Nitrospirota; class Thermodesulfovibrionia; order Thermodesulfovibrionales; family Dissulfurispiraceae; genus Fen-1308. The sequence goes on from CAVTNL010000002.1 coordinate 1,353,608, forward strand.
TGTTGATTTCATCTCAAAACCGATTAATCCGGACACTTTGATGAGAAAGATAAGGGATGTATTGGACAGCTAGCACTTGCTCCCATTGTATTTTTATACTGATAGTTATTAACTGGGAAGCCGTCGCTGTCCATCGCCTCTATTGCGACTTCGCGCGACCCTCTCCAAAAGTATTCATTCTACAGCATACCAAGACCGATCCGTGGATAACGGCGCTATGAGCGAGCATCAGAGCTCATACCATAACAGCAGCGATCGCAAGAAGCTGGAGGCAGACGATGGCAAAAAAAAATAAGTCCGGGATTCCGGATTCCAAAATGCCGGCTGATAATCCAGACCTGCGCCGGAGGGCTGAAGAGATGCTGCTCAAACAGCCCGGGGCGGTGGACAAGATTCCGCCCGCCGATGTGCAGCGCGTAGTTCACGAACTGCAGGTGCACCAGATCGAACTGGAGATGCAGAATGAAGAACTGCGTCGGGTGCAGCAGGAACTCGAAACCGCCCGTGAAAAATATTTTGACCTATATGACCTAGCCCCAGCAGGATATGTCTCACTGAACGAAGAGGGAATAATACTAGAGGCTAATCTAACGGCCACCATATTGCTGGGAGTAGAGAGAAACAATTTAGTCGGACATCCGCTGTTCCGCTTTGTATGCATCGAAGATCAGGACTTATATTACCTTTGCCGCAAGCGACTTGTTGAAACGAGCGTGAATCAGGCGTGCGTATTGAGAATAGCGAAAAAGGACGGCACCCCATTCTGGGTGCGAATCGATATCAGCACAGCGCAAGGCATCGACAACACGAAGGGGTCCCGTGCGATCATAATCGATATCAGTGAGCGCAAACGGATAGAGGAAAAGCTTAAGAAAAGCGAAAAGCGCTATCACTCGCTGTTTGAAAACATGTCTGAGGGGTCTGCATACTGCAAAATGCTTTACGATAATAACGGCAGACCGACAGATTTTGTGTACCTTGACGTCAACACCGCCTTCGGAAAGCTGACCGGATTGCATAATGTAGTAGGTAAGAATGTCACAGAGGTAATTCCAGGGATTAAAGAGTCACATCCGGAGTTGTTCGAGATTTATAGCCGGGTGGCATTGACTGGTCAGCCAGAGAAATTTCAAATCGAATTCAAACCTTTGTCTGCATGGTTATCTGTGTCAGTTTATAGCACTGAAAAGAATTACTTTGTCGCCGTTTTTGATAACATCACTGAACGCAAGCAGGCCGAACGTCGTCAGGCTCTTTCGGCCGAAATACTGCTCATTCTTAACGACCCGCCTGCCCTGGGTGATGCGACAAACCGTGTTCTCGCTGCAATTAAGCGGGAAACAGGCTTCGACGCTGTAGGGATTCGCCTGCATCGCGGTGATGACTTCCCATATTTTGCTCAGGACGGTTTTTCTAAAGAATTTCTAATCGCGGAAAATTCGCTGGCTGTTCGCACCCAGGATGGCGGGGTTTGCGTAGATAAAAACGGCAACGTCAGCCTGGAATGCACATGCGGTCTGGTAATTTCCGGCAGGACTGATTCGACAAAGTCCCTTTTTACCCCACGGGGAAGTTGCTGGACCAATGAATCATTTCAACTATTAGAACTCTCAGCTAGCCAGGATCCAAGGCTTCATCCGCGAAACCGCTGTATACATGAGGGCTTTCATTCTGTGGCGCTTATTCCACTGCGGGCCGGTAAACAAATCATAGGCATACTGCAACTCAACGATCGTCGTCCAAAGCGGTTCACACCGGAGCTGATTTCTTTCTTCGAAGATTTGGGCGCCGTTATAGGCATCGCTTTTGCCCGCAAACAGGCGGAGGATGAGTTACTGCAAACGTCCGATCAGCTCCAATTAACGCTTCAAGCGGCGGAATTTGGGGTGTGGGACTATGACTTTAAAACCGGTACAGTATTCTGGGACGAACGCTGCCGAAACATGTGGGGTATCCCGACAGGCAACCCAAGAGACTACAAGGAGGCTATTGCACTAATTCACCCAGAAGATCGTCAGGCAACAGCCGAAGCAGTGAATCGGGCAATCGCAGGGTCCGATGGTGGTTCTTACCGGCGGGAGTTCCGAGTCGTATGGCCGGATGGCTCTGTGCACTGGATGTCTTCGCACGGACGCGTGTATTTTGAAGGAGAGGGCAACAATCGGCGGGCTATGCGCTTTCTTGGCGTAAATATGGAAATTACGGAGCGTAAGCGCGCTGAAGAGCTGAGTAGTCTCCTGTCAGCGGTCGTAGAGAGTTCGGACGATGCAATCGTGAGCAAGGACTTGAACGGAGTCATTCGGAGTTGGAATATCGGAGCTGAAAAGCTATTTGGGTATACGGCAGAGGAAGCGGTGGGTCGTCAGATATCTTTTCTCCTTCCTCCCGGGCATATCGATGAAGTTCCTGACATTATAAAGAGAATCGTCCGCGGAGATCATATAGACCAGTTCGAAACTCTGCGTATGCGGAAGGATGGTACGGTGATCCCCGTCTCTTTGACATTTTCTCCTATCAAAGATGCTCGTGACAAGATTGTAGGTGTGTCGAAGGTCGCACACAATATTGCTGAGCGCAAACAGGCCGAGGAACAGATACGGATACTTAACGAGCAATTGAAGCACCAGGTCGCCGAACAGGTCTCTGCCAACAGAGAGCTCGAAGCGTTCAGCTACTCAGTCTCCCACGATCTTCGTGCACCATTGCGGCATATGACCGGCTTCGCGAAAATGCTGCAAAAAAAACTAGTCGACGACCCTGATGAAAAAACACACCAATACCTAGATTTGATAATCGAGGCCTCAAAGAAGATGGGGATGCTTATCGAAGACTTACTCTCCTTTTCGTACATCGGGCGTGCAGAGCTACAAATGAGAAAGGTGAGTTTAAACGCCCTCGTCGGAGGAGTGGTCAAGGAAATTCAGGAAGAGCTGAAAGAACGGCAGATTAGCTGGGAGATCGATGAACTACCTGACGTCCTTGGTGACCAGTCACTATTAAGGCTTATGATTGTCAATCTCGTCTCAAATGCTGTTAAGTTCACAAGCACTCGACCGAATGCTGAAATCAAGATCGGATGCAAAGATGAGGGAGATAAATTCACTTGTGCCGTAGCGGACAATGGCGCAGGGTTTGACATGGAATATGCCGACAGACTCTTCGGCGTATTCCAGCGACTCCATACACAGGAGGAATTCAAAGGTACAGGCATTGGCCTTGCCAATGTGCAGCGCATCATATCCCGCCATGGTGGAAGCGTATGGGCCGAAGGTGCTGTGGGTCAAGGCGCCACCTTTTACTTTACACTGCCAAAAATAAAGGACGCCTGAACATGCCGGAATGGAAACATATTTAGCTGGTCTAAGATGACGCATATGCGATTGCAAACTTTGGTGATTGATGGGATCGAGGCAATTAAGACATTGCAGTCGGAGCCTTTAACCAGAGACATCCCTGTAATAGCGCTAGCATCCTATGCCATGAGAGATGACAGGCAGAAGTTCATATCGATTGGCTTCGGAGACTACCTAGCAAAACCCATATCTATAGACGAACTTTTAGAATTGGTCAATTATTATTGCACCTGAGGACCTTTCTTTATCATCCGCCTGCAAGATCTCAGCGAATATCTGGCGCTGCTTTGAGTCGACCCTCGATGATTACCGGTAAAAACAAAGCGTCGTCACCGCGGCGGGGACAATCGCGATTACTGTGAGGATCCAACGTCAGATGCCTCCTACTGATAATCTTTTGCGCCCGAAGTATTGCAAAATCGATGATTAGCCGGAACAAACATTGCAGACATGCCTGGCAATTCGACTAGTTCCATCTGAATGGACGATAATAGCATTTTGAGCTTCTTAATTATAAGATTATTAAAGAAGTCTTGTATCGGAATTAGGAGGCAATTTAATCTATTTTTGCAAATTAGCGATCTAAGTTTTTCCACTCTCCATGAGAGGATAAGCAGCTTTCAAAAGGAGAAACCGTGATGAAAGATTCTCTTAACAAAGAAGATCGTCATGCCGCATTGCGTATTGTAGGCATTTATGCAATGGTTGCTGTAGTGTGGATATTCATTTCCGACAATGCCTTAAGATTCATCGCACCGGATATAGTTCGAATTGTCCACGTGTCAATCTTGAAGGGAATTTTCTTTATTATCATGACCGCTATACTGCTCTATCAACTCATCTCTCGGCACATCAGGCAATCCAGAGATTTGGAGGAAATGCTACTGGAAAGTGAAGAGCGCTTCCGCACAGCTTTTGCTCAAGCTGCTGTTGGTCAGGCAATGAGTGACAAAGGATTAAATTTCATACAAGTAAATAAGGCTTTTTGTGATATCACCGGCTATACAGAGCAGGAACTGTATTCCATGAGCCTTGAGTCAATTACTCATCCTGAGGATTACCCGTCATGTGTGGAACATATAGAAAAGCTATTGTCTGGCAAAACAAACAACTTCATTATGGAAAAGAGATTCATAACAAAATCTGGAGATACAGTATGGGTCCGTAACAGCGTTGCTTCTGTGCGCGATAAGCTTGGAAACATTAGGGATATTATCGCGTTGAGTGAAGACATCACTGAAAGGAAGAAGGGGGAGGTGTGTCTCAGCGCGTCTGAAGAAAAATACCGTAGTATATTCGAAGAAACCAAGGATGTCATATTTATAAGCTCTCCGGAGGGAAAGTTTGTTGACATTAATCCAGCTGGCCTTGAATGGCTTGGCTATGCATCCTTGGAGGAACTAAGAAAGATTGATATCCGCAATGACTTATATGTAAACGCCCAAGACAGGGTTGTTTTTCAGCAATTGATAGAACGACAGGGGTACGTCAAGGATTTTGAAGTGCAATTCAAGAAGGCACCTGGTCAACAGATAACGGTCAGGATAACGGCCACAGCCATTCGAGACGAAAAAGGAAGAGTCATAAATTACCGGGGGATTATTCGGGATGTCACCTTAGAGAAAACCCTTGAACATCAAATTGTGCAGGCTCAGAAAATGGAGGCGGTGGGACAACTTGCTGGAGGCATCGCACACGACTTCAATAACATACTCTCAGCAATCACTGGTTACGGACATCTTGTTCTTACGCAGATGCAAGAGGACAGTCCGCTGCGACCCTATGTGGAGCAGATACTCGACTCTTCGGAAAGAGCAGCTATGCTGACTCAGAATCTGCTCACCTTTAGCAGAAAACAAATCATTAATCCGCAACCTGGCAGAATCAACGAGATTTTAAGAAAGGTAACTCCAGTATTATCAAAACTCATCAGAGAAGATATTGAACTCAAGCTTGAATTGAGCGCAGAGGATAGCACTGTTATAGTGGATCGTTTGCAAATCGAACAGGTGCTGATGAATCTTGTAACAAATGCGAGAGACGCTATGCCGGATGGAGGCATTTTGACGATTAGCACAGAAAAAATGTTTATGGACGCAACATTCATAGAGGCTCATGGGTACGGCAAAATTGGCAAATATGTCGTTATCTCGGTCGAAGATACCGGCGCGGGCTTGGATGAAATGACTAAGGCGAAGATATTTGAGCCATTTTTCACAACTAAGGAAGTTGGCAAAGGAACAGGGCTTGGGTTGGCAATGGCATATGGGGTCATTAAACAAAATAACGGGTTTATCAATGTATATAGTGAAGTGGGGAAAGGTACAACATTCAGAATATATTTGTCCGAGGTCACCAGCACAGTTGAACAAAGAAAAGATGTCGGGATACAGTTATCGGTAGGTGGCACAGAGACAATTCTCTTAGTTGAAGATGACCAAGCACTAAGGGAACTCGTTGTAACCTTGCTTCACAAGTATGGGTATACCGTGATTGAGGCTGTTGATGGTGATGTCGCGTTAGCTCGCTTTAGTGAATATAAAGATGGTATTGATCTGCTGATAACTGATGTGGTAATGCCCAAGAGGAGCGGCATCGAGGTGTTTGAAGAGATAAAGAAGTTAAACCCTGAAATGAAAGTACTTTTTTTGAGTGGTTATGCAAAGGATACTGCACAAAAGAAGGGAATTTTTGACACAAGTGTAAACTTTCTGCAAAAACCTTTCAGTCCTAATACTTTACTGGAAAAAATAAGGGACATCCTGAACCATAAACTGCACTAATCGCTAGTTGCGTTTACAGTTGGCCTTCCGGTTAAGCGCCTTAGCCGATGCTACGCAGCCTCCTCTCCTTCGTGATTATCATAGACTAATTCGTTATACAGGGCAAGACCGTCGATAAGAGTCTGTAGCGGCGTTCTGCCCTGACAGTACCGGCCCTGATTGGTCCGCTCGGTGTTGTACCACACCATAAACGCGTCCAGGTCAGCCTGGATCTCTTCGATGGTACGATAGAGTTTCTTTCTAAACGCCACTTTGTAAAACTCATCCTGAACGGTCTGATTCAGTTTCTCCACACATCCGTTAGTCTGGGGATGCCTGACCTTTATCCTCGTGTGTTCAATATCATTCAGATGAAGGAACAGTTCGTAAGGATGGCTTTCTGGACGACCGCAATACTCTGCTCCATTATCGCTGAGGAGTCGGAGTATCTTAATTCCGTACTCATCGAAAAATGGCAACACCTTGTCATTTAAAAAGTCTGCTGCGGTCAAGGACGTTTTCTCAAGATAGATTTTGGCAAATCCGACATTGCTGTGAGTGTCGATGCCTGTTTGCTGGTAGATCTTCCCTACACCCTTGATATAGCCGATATAACAGGTGTCTTGTGCAAAGAGAAAACCAGGGTGGTGGCTCTCCACTTCCCCGCACATCTCCCTCTGTTCCTTGGCTGTTTCAAGAGCTTGAACCTGAGACTCTGTCAATATATTCGCATTGTCAGCTGCCCACTGCTCCAGCCTTTTCAACCTCAAGCCCTTAATATGAAGCTTGTGCCTGAGCCAAATGCTCCGAACTCCGCCAGCACTGAGTACGACACCTATCTTCTTCAACTCATTAGCTGTGCGTGTCTGTCCGTGTGTAGGAAACTCCAGGGAGTAATCCAGCAGCCTTTGCTCAATCTCAGGCGCCACTCTATTGCCGATCCGCGGTGCTTTCCGCGATTTCTCCAGGAGCCCTTCCAGGCCATCTTCTTCTATTGCCTGCTTGATGTCGTAATAGTGTTGGCGACTCACACCAAGTTTCCGGCATGCATCGCTGATGTTTCCAAGGGTTTGGCCAAGCTCTAGGATATTGAGCTTGCGAGTAATGATATACTGTCTTTGAGTCATGGTTCTTCCTCCTATGGTTAAGTTTTGTTTGGTGACTTATCTTAACCGGAAGGCCATGACTCTTTCACTTCTATGAGTCTTTACTTGTAAACGCTTTTCTCAACTAGTGCACATAAACTTGGCTAACCTTAATGAGCATTCTTCGCGGTAATGCGTTTTTTTTCGACTCCTTCGTGGAGTTTTAGGCCGACCCTTGATTCTTCCCGCTGATACCCTTCAGTGCATTTAGGATCCACCCCTTCGCTGCCTTCTGTGATCTGCCGTCCAAAAACTGCTACTGAAAGTCACGATTTTGAGATTTCTTGCAGTATGATGATTGCGGGATGTACCCTCTATCGTTGACAGAAATTTGACATATGACACAGTTAACGACTTTGTCGCTGCTGAAAATCTTTGACGTCGGTGGTACTTGAAGATCAATGATTATGAGAAGAATCTATCGCTACACATTGTGGGGTTAGATCCTATAACGCACAATGATCTGCTCCGATAAGCAATCGGAGTTGCATCAAAGAGTCTCTAAGGGAACGCATCCTGAAAACACCAAGATAATTACCGAAAATCATTGATAGTCGTTTCAAGACTTCACCAAAATAGAGCCATCGCTTCCATGTCGTAATTATCGAGGAACCATATTGAGGCTGCTGTCTCGATTGCTATTCATTATCATTAGTGAAACGATATGGCTTATTACACGAGCTTTCTCTTGGAAATCCGGAACCACACTCTTCTCCCGGAAATATGACCCAATACCGATAATTTTCGCGACTGAGCTTTCAGAAGATCGATGATTAGCGGAAAATAACTATCAGTTCAGCCTACTTTTCCGTATGCGATTGAATTGCGTATGGCAGTTATCAGCGGGGTCACACAGAGTATTCTCTTTCCAGTTCAGCTACAATCTGAGCTATCTCGCCATCGGGAACATCCTGGATGATGATCCGACCTTTTTCATCATATTCAAGTTGTGTAATGCCTGGGAACTCTTTTTCGAGAAGTTTCATATTGAGAGCCTGCTTCTTTACGATATCCAGAAGTCTCCGGTTCTCTTCTTCAAGATCATATTTTTCTACTGCAGATTTCACGGCGAATCTCAGTTCGAAGTCATCCCAAGGTTTAGTGAAGAAACGGTAAATCTCACCCCTATTAATTGCTTTTATCGCAGCATCGAGACTTGCGTGACCTGTCAGCATCATCCTGACGGCGGCCGGGAAGCTACTTCTCACCTTCGCCAGAAAATCGGCTCCGGACATGCCCGGCATCCCTTCGTCGCTTATAACTACCTTTATCTCATTTGCAGACAAAATGCCGAGACCTTCGGTCGCGCTCATGGCGGAGTATACCTTGTAAGGATCGTCCAAAAACGATCTTTTCAGAGCCTTGATCACACTTGGTTCATCATCTACGATGAGTATATTGCTTATCTCCATATTGGTCTCCTTTCCTTCAGTAAGGCATCCTCTTTTCGTGTTCGTCGTGTTATATCATGCCGCTCCCTTTTTACTAGTCACGAATATGCCGCTTTTAGAGGGGTCCAAATAGGCCGCCCTCTTGAGTGTTTCGATATTTTTATCTTTAAGTACGGTACCTTTGCGGAGTAGCAGAAGCCCTGTACCAGTGATTACGTCCCTGGATATGACCATCCCTGGAGCGAGGTCTTTGGTTGTTATCTCCATCTCTACTAAATCTGTGTCACTGACTATCGAATGAAAAAAAACAAGAGCCGCTTTTTCGAGAGGTGCGAAAAGCGAGGTGTCAAATTGGGTGGCAAGCGAGGCTTTGATCTGAGCCATAGCACCGTCCATGGTCCGCATTTCACCATGAAGAATCCTGTCGAAACGATCTGCGATGGCGATTATCCGAGCGCCAATCGGGATATTCTCGCCCTTCAATCCGTCCGGGAATCCTCTACCGTTATACCATTCGTGATGGTGCCGTATAAGAATGCCCGGCTTCCTGAAGTCTTCGATGCAGTCGATCGCAGCCTGTCCTCTCACCGGGTGTTTGACATATTCAATCATTTCATCCCGCGAAAGTTCGCCGACGTTCTTCAGGAGAACAATATCTGGAGCACCGATCATGCCGATATCATGAAGTTGTGAAGCAGTCGAAATCATTTCGATCTCCGGTGCAGTCAAGCCAATTTCCTCCGCTATAGCCGTTGAAAGGATGGCGACGTTGTTAGAATGGTTGTGCATTGAGCCGTTTCTTAGTTCAATCAGACTCGAAAGTGAAGTCAGGACCTCAGATACGTTTTTCTTAAGCTTCAGGTTGAGCTTTTTTAGCTCCTTGTTTTGTTTTGTCAGATCTATCGTGTGCTGCTGGACATATAATTCAAGTTCAACGCTCCATTTTTTCAGTTCTTCATTCTGCTTTATAGTTAGTTCCGTAAGATATTGATTCTCTCTGACAAGGCGATATTTTTCGAATGCATCTTTAATAACCCGCAGAAGATCACCGTCATTCCAGGGCTTTGATACGTAACGATACGCGCCTCCTAAGTTAATGGCGCCAATTGCAGCCTCTACATCCGCATAACCCGTTAGTATTATCCTCACCGCATCCGGAGAGATTTGTCGGGATTTTTCCAGGAACTCGGCACCGGTCATTACCGGCATTCGCTGGTCAGAGACTATGACAGGCACCTCGATATCTTTTAGAACAGCAAGGCCGTCTTCGCCTGACATTGCAGTAAGAACCTCGTAGTCTTCGGTCATGAAAAGGCGCTTTAGCGAGCGCAGTACATTATCCTCGTCGTCTACAAATAGTATGCGATTGGGAACAGTAACATCTTTATTCGCCATATCCATTATTGTCGATGACACCAGTCAATGTATTAATAAAAATGTCGACCAGAGCCGGATCGAAAGATGAGCTCTCGCCCTCTTTGAGTACTTTGAGTGCCTCTTTAAGAGTGAGTTTAGTACGGTAAGGCCTGTCTGATGTCAGGGCATCGAAGGCATCGGCTATCGACACTATGCGGGCCTCTAGCGGAATGCTGGCCCCGCTGAGTCCTTGCGGATACCCTTTACCGTCGAACCTCTCATGATGATACAGGGCTATGTTGACGACAACTTCAGGTAACTGGGCTGTCCTTGCAACATCGGCACCCCAACGAGCATGTTTTTTTATCGCATTGAGCTGTTCGGCATCGAGAGCACCCGGTTTGTTCAGGATCGTCTCAGACACACCGATCTTACCGCAGTCATGAAGCCAACTTCCGTATTTGATGTTTTTCTTCATGGCGTCGGGCAGGTCCATAGCATCGGTTAACAGCTGCGCATATTTGGCAACCCGTTCGCAATGTCCCCTTGTATAAGGGTCCTTAAGCTCGATAGTTTGGGCAAGGGAGAGCATTTTTGCTTCATCAGTGGATTTGATGCTTGAAACGATCTTGAATTTGTCGACGGCATCTAGCACTGTCTGCCTTAGTTCCATGTCAATCCATGGTTTTGTGATAAATCTGAAGACCTCGCCCATGTTGATTGCTTCAATGGCGGCATGCAGATCGGCATAACCGGTCATGAGTATCCGCACGCTATCAGGCGAAACAGTTTTAGTCCACGCCAGGAAATCAACACCGTTCATGCCTGGCATCATATTGTCCGAAACGATGACGGAGACGATATTGCGTTTCATCAACTCCATGCCCTCAAGTCCGGAAGTAGCTGTTAGCACGGATACTGGGTCGGAAATGAACAGTCTCTTTACAGCACTTAGAATGTTTTGCTCATCATCTACGAATAAAACAGAGTCTGCAGTCATAAGCGGTCTCCACGAATGAAAACTAGTATGATGCCTCTGGGTTCGTTGTCGTCTGGCTGCACCGCTGAACCGAAAAGCCACCCCTGTATGCCGTTTATCGAGATCTTCCTTATCATCTTCCCTCTTGCCTTCACCTCATCAATGAGTCCAATGATTTCCGGCGAAAGGGCATTTTCGATAGCCTTGCCTAGCGAACTCCATCCGAAGCCCGTGTCCTCAACCCATGCTTGGTTGCACTGCACGACAATATCATCGCTGATACCAAGTACAGCCACGGGTAGTGAAAAAAGTATTGTTTGATTTGCCTCAAGCATCTGCCCTTTTAATTCCAATAGATGGGAATTCTCTTCGAGTAAATCCTTAAGTTCTTCATTCACCTTCACAAGTTCGGCAGTGAGTTCTGCATTCTTTTTTAGCAGGTTATAGCGCTCTACAGAATTGGCAACGGTCACCTTTAATTCATCATCATTCCATGGTTTCGGGATGAACCTGTAAACCTCCCCTTCGTTTATCGCAGATACGATAGAGGCGGTGTCGGCATATCCCGAAAGCACAATCCTTACCGTATCAGGCCAGCGAGTGCGGACTTCTCTCAGAAATTCTACGCCATTCATGTTCGGCATGCGATAGTCGGAGATAACTATCTGAATGTCGCCGTCTTCCAGGATGCCGAGACCATCCTGCGCCGAACTGGCAGTTAAAATCGTGTATCCAGAGTCAAGAAAAAGACGTCGTACCGAATTAATGACGTTAGGCTCGTCATCGACGCATAGTAGCTTGATTTCCTCTTCCACCACTGTTCCTCGTATTCCCTAAGGCACAGCCGGAATGCTGATGGTGAAAGTCGTTCCCTTTCCGACTTCGCTATCAACCTTAATTATTCCGTTATGCTTTTTAATTATGTCGTAGGCGATGCTCAGGCCAAGGCCCGTTCCCTTGCCGACCTCCTTGGTTGTGAAAAACGGCTCAAATATTCTTCTCTGGTTCTCCTGTGATATGCCGGTGCCCGAGTCAGATATGGTAATGTTGATCAGCCCTCTTTCAAACCATGTCCTTACCCGTATCTCTCCCTGTTTTTCGATCGCGTGAGCCGCGTTCACAAGCAGATTCATAAAGACCTGGTTCAGCTGCCCGGGGTTGCAGACTGTCAGAGGGATATCCCCATATTCCTTGACGAGCGTCGCCTTGTACTTGAGCTCGTTCCATACTATGTTAATCGTACTTTCGAGACCTGAGTTGATGTCCGCCGTTTTAAACTCCGATTCATCTACGCGTGAGAAATTCTTGAGGTCATGGACTATCTTCTTGACTCTGTCAGCGCCCTCAAGGGATTCTTTGATCAGGTTATTGAGGTCTCCAGTAATGTAATCGATCTTTAGTGCCTTCTTCTTTTCGGCAATCTCCGTAAGAACATCCGCATTGCCGCACTTCTCGCTGCATCTCTCTACTGTGGCGGTCTGGGCTGTCAGGTATTCCGATACCCTTTCACTATACCTTTTCAGTGTATTGAGGTTGCTGATGATAAATCCCATGGGGTTATTGATTTCATGCGCTACCCCAGCCGCAAGCTGCCCGATCGAGGCCATCTTCTCCTGCTGCAATACCTGGGATTGGACCATTTTAAGTTCGTTATAAGCATTCTCCAAATCTGTGTGCTGCGTTTCGAGTATATGCATCATATTGTTGAATTGTTCTCCCAGATAGGAATAGGGATCCTGTGCAGCATCCTCGAAGAATGGACATTTCGTGCATGTCTCATATTTTTTTGCGAATTGGCCCTGGACTTCACCTTTGCAAAAAGTGCCCGCCTTCTGCCAGCATCTTCTATCGTTGCCACCGTCCGCATAGCAGATGCAACCTTCCTTATCGCATTTCATGAACTCATGACATTTCTTCAGGTTGGGGTTTTTGAACCTGACACTGAAGTTCTTCTTGACTGCAACTTCTTGTATGAGTGCGGATATTTCATCGAGAGCCTTTTGCAGGCCTATCCGGCCTTCTTTAAGTTCATCTTCAGCTTTCTTGCGGTCTGTTATGTCGTGAAGAGTTATAATTGAAGCAGCTGACATAAACCGATCCTTGCTAGGGACGTCGTATACCGAGCACTCGAAGTAGCGTCCGGTTGTGTGATAAAATTCAACGCACTCCGCGGGACCTGAAAGGCTCGTAAAGCCCCCTCCTTCGATGACATTCTGCCATTTGCAATTAAGAAGTTCCCCGTATGTTTTGCCGGTCAATGTGCTGAGCACTTTATTGCACCGCAGTATAAGACCGTTTGAGTCGGCCAGCAGAACGGCATCCCTGATGCAATCCATGCTTTGTTCCCATTCACGTTTGGCAGTCTCGATTGCGTCAATTGTCTTGGCGAGGATATCGTGTTTTACTTTCATGTCCTCGAATCCCTTCATCTGGACAAGATTTCTGATCTTGATCAGAAGTTCGGTGAAATCTACCGGTTTACAAATGAAATCGTTTGCACCTGCATTAAGGCTGTCCAGTCTCACTCTCTTGTCGTCTGAACTGGTAATTGAAATTATCGGTATGTGACGTGTGTCTTTTCCGGCCCTTAGCTTTTTGCACACGCTTACTCCGGTGGTGTCCGGAAGGAACAAGTCGAGGATAATGACATCCGGATCATAGAGTCTGGCCTTCTCGATGCCCTCTGAGCCGTTCGAAGCGGTTTCACAGGCATATCCGTAACTGGCGATATTGGCGGACATGATTTTTTGCTGCATCATATCATCTTCGATTATGAGGACCTTGGGCTGGGAGAGTTTTTCAGTTTCTTGTAACATCATATGTTGTTATGTTCCCTTCCATTTGATTCCTATATCGCAAATAAAAGAGTGTCTATTAGCAAATTACCAAAGGTAACTTTTTATGGTTTTAGCGTCCAGGTTCATTTTTATGGAGATCTCCTTGATACTCCAGCCTTGCTCTTTCAAAAGCTTGGCTTTGGCGCGATTCGAAAGTGTAATATCTTCTTCTTTAGTTTCAATTGGTGGTTGTGGGACTTGCATTTGAGCGTGTGCAGTCACACTGTGTTTGGCCACAGCCTGTTCCATTGTGTAATCTTTTTGTGGCTCGTTCCCTGAAATTATAGAGATCATCACTTCAGCCTCCTCTCGGTTCACTCTTATAGTGTTGCTTGCATTTATATTAGCAATAGACGTGCCCAAGATAGAGTTGTTGATTTTGAAGAGAATTTAGCATGTGGATGAGATACTTCGGTCTGGCAATTTGCAACGGTCTGGCAATTTGCAAGACTAAGAATTATATTTAGCGGTGAATATCATGAGACTAAGTTTGATTGACGCATGAGGTTACAACCCTGGGTCTAAGCGTCCATTTGCTTGATCTTTCTGTGGAGGGTCGAGCAGTTTATCTGAAGAAGGGAGGCCGCCTCGGTCTTGTTGCCGGATGTAACTTCCAGTGCTTCTTTAATCGCAATCTGCTCAAGTTCATTGAGTTTTAGAGTTGGAAGCTTGCGCTGAAGGAGTGTAGAGTACATTTTGTTTCCGTACCCGTCTCCTATGAGGAATTCGAGGTGTGCCTCTGTTATTACATTGCTTTCAGCGATGAGCACAGCCCGGCGAATAACATTCTTGAGTTCTCTAACATTGCCGGGCCATTCGTATCTCTTAAGGCGGTCAATCGCTGCCACCGATATCTCCCGCATCGGCTTACTTAGTTCGGCAGCCACTTCGAGCATGAAGTTACGGCTAAGATACTGTATATCATTGATTCTCTCCCGGAGCGGCGGTATGTCGATAGTGAACTCGCAGAGGCGGAAGAAGAGGTCTGATTTTAACTTATTTTCCTGCATTGCCTTGCGGGCGTCAACATTTGTAGCCACAATTATACGAACATCGATTTCAACCGGCTGACGTGCCCCGATCGGAAATATCTTCTTATCTTCAACAGCACTCAATAGTTTGCTCTGAGTATAAAGTGGCACATTCTGGAGGTCGTCGATCAGAATGGTTCCTCCCTGGGCAACTTCGAAAAATCCCTTCTGTTTATCGATAGCTCCGGTATATGCGCCCTTTTCGTGACCGAACAGTTCGCTTTCGATGAGCGTTTCAGGCATGTTGCCCACATCAACAGACACAAATGGGTTCAGCGAACGCTTGCTCATGTTATGGATCATCCGGGCAACAGTTGTCTTTCCGGTACCCGTTTCGCCCTGTATTATTATCGAAAAGTCCGTAAAAGCGACCTGCCTGATCTGTTCAATTACCTTTTTCATGCCACTGCTGCTTCCCAGAAGGCTTTCAAGGGAGTTATCGATAGCCGCATCCAGCTTTCTAAAGCCTCTGGAAAGCTTGCTCTTCTCTATCGCCCTTCTTATGATATTGGTGAGCGTATCCAAATCGGGAGGTTTAACTATGAAATCATACGCTCCGATTTTGATGGCATTCACGGCATCCGAGACATCAGCATGCGCCGAAATTATTATAACCGGCAAGTCGCTGTCAAGGCTTTTCAGTGCACGTAGGGTTTCAAGCCCGTCCATCTTAGGCATGAGCATATCGAGCAATACTACCGCCGGCCTTGCCTGTGCGTACATCTCAATGGCCTGCACTCCGTCACATGCCTCTATCGTAGTCCAACCACTCGATTCAATGAGGGTCTTCATGATGACCCTCATTTTCCGGTCATCGTCTACGATAAGGATGGGATCTTGGGATGGATGCATGAGGTTCCCAGTTTCCTGTAAAACCATTGTTGTTATGCTCCCTTATCAATAATATATCCCTGGATGCAGGGACAAAACTATCAACATAAAGTGTGGCTAAAGTCATGATACAGTGATCAAACTGGCACATAAATCCGGCAACAAGGGGTTGAGTAGATTCCCTTAGCTGCAATAAGAGTCAACCAGTCCCACTAATTCATTTATAGATACTGGCTTGGCTAAGTAGTCTCTAAATCCAATCGATAAGAACTTCTCCCTATCACCATTCATTGCATACGATGTGAGTGCTATGATAGGTATGTTTATGGTGGACGGCTCAGACTGTAATATCTTCAATGCTTCTATCCCGTCAATCTCCGGGATCTGAATATCCATAAGGATAAGATCAGGCTGAGATTCCCTTGCGATTTTAATGCCCTCGGCTCCATCGTAGGCTTTCAATGTCTCGTAGCCTTTAGCCTCAAGAATGGCCTTTAATAGCCTTTGGTTTGTTTCCTCATCATCTACAATCAGAATTCTCCTCACTTTTATGCTCCAGGGCGCATAGGGATTACAAATATGAAGTTGCTCCCCTTACCTGCTTCGCTCTCGACCCAAATCCTTCCGCCGTGAAGCTCAACAAGCTCCTTGCATAAACTCAGACCTAGACCGGTCCCCTTGTATTTTCTTGTTAATCTCGTATCAATCTGCTGAAATGGTTTGAAAAGTTTATTTTGATCTTCAGTGGATATTCCAATGCCAGTGTCATGGACGGAGTATCTAAACAATTCCTTATCATCAGCCAAAGTCACCTCTACTTTAATTATCCCACCCGCGGGTGTGAATTTAACTGCATTGCCCAGAAGATTAAACAATACCTGTTTTATTTTCCTCTCGTCCCCAATCATTGTCTCTAAGCCCTGTGCAATTTCGAAGGTTATCTGCAGACTCTGCTTGTACGCTTTTTCCTTAAATAAGGCAAGACTGGTTTCAACAAGTCTTTTTATATTGAATTCCTTCATCTCCAATTCCATCTTGCCAGCTTCAACTTTTGACAGATCAAGGATGTCATTGATTAAGCTGAGCAGGTGTTGTCCACTCGTGAATATATCTGTAACGTGCTCTTTCTGTTGATCAGTTAGCGGACCGCTGAGTCCTGTCGCCATCAGCTCGGAAAAACCAATGATGGCATTCAGCGGTGTCCTGAATTCATGGCTCATACTCGCTAAGAAATCAGACTTGGCTTTGTTGGCTGCCTCGGCCATTTCCTTCATGATTTTGGCCTCTCGCATCTTCTTTCGTTCGGTGATATCCTGCATAACATGAACCGAGTATAGATACTTGCCATTGTCGTCTAATTTGGGATACATCCGCACACTAAAAGCTTTCCCTAGTGAATCTATTGTGATCTCTCTTAGCGCAGCCACGCCCGAATTCACTGCTTTTTTGCATATATCATCGGGGATATCAGTTTTGGGGAATATCTCATTATACGGTCGGCCGACAAAGTCAGCGGGTGACATGCCCGCCATTTGCTCATAAGCCCTGTTTGCCCTTATAATCCTGCCGTCACTGTCATGAATGAAAATCAATTCTGTGATGGCATCAAATGTGTTCTCCCATTCCTTCTTTGCATTTATTATTTTCTGCTCTATTTTTTTGCGTTCTGTGATGTCTCGGGCCATCCCGGCAAACCCGCTGTTATTGCCATAATGATCCTTGATCACGGAACCCAGGAACTCATATGGAATCTGCCGGTGATCCTTCAAAACCAAATAAGCCTCCTGCTTTACATGTCCCTCTTTAAGAGCTATTCCGATTGACTTACTGATAAGCTTTCTATCTTTCTCTGCAAAGAAGTCTGTAGGGGTCATGGAATGCAACTCTTCATAACTGTAACCAGTAATTCTGCTGAGAGCCTCATTGCAAATTAATAATTTACCATTTAGATCGTAGGCATAGAAGATATCATCAATGGCGTTCAAAGTGCTTTCAGTAAAGGCCTTTGCCTCCCTTAGTTTCTCCTCTGCCTGCCTGGTCAGCTCCTTATGATAAAAATTATCTACAGCAAATGAAATGCTATCAACGATCTCCTGCGCCAAATCTATTTCATCTTTCTCAAAATAATCCGGTTCCGACATATAAACAGTAAGGGCGCCAATCACTTGTTTATGCTCCCTGATCGGGAATGCAGCTGAAGACAGGTAACCCCGCCTTATCGCTTCATCACTCCAGGGGATCATATAAGCATTCTCTTTGGTGTTATTGTTAATTATGTACCGGTCTTCTCTTATGGCAGTCCCTGTCGGTCCTCTGCCTCCAGGGACAGTGCCGTCAGTAGTGATTCTTAGTAAATTTAGATATCCCTCTTCATATCCGAAGTGACTTGCCACATCAATATAACCATTTTCCCGGTTGAGCAAACCTATCCAGGCCATTCTGCAATTGCCTCGCTCAACCACGATCTGGCAAATGTCTTTGAATAATTGTGCACGATCATTTGACTCTGCGATTGCCAGGTTTATATGACTTAAAACTGAAAGCAATCTATTAACACGAACTAACGTCGCTTCTGCCTGCTTGCGCTCGGTGATAACGTCGAATACGGCCACAAAGTGTTCTTTTTTGGGGCTGTACACTGATATCCAAAACCACATCTGCAAGGCAGCTACATACATCTCAAAGCGCTCGGGTTTCCCGGACAAGGCCACTCGGCCGTATATCTCAAATAACTCGGGATCAGACTTTCGTATTTCGGGAATGACCTCAGACACCCTCTTACCGACAACATTCTTTAAGCCTGTCAATGTTGTGAAGGCATCGTTTACGGCAAGGTAGATGAAGTCCCGAGGCTGATCTCCCGAAAAAAGCATTCGGCAATAGGCAAAGCCGTTGAGCATATTGTCAAACAAGGAGTGATATAATTCTTCACTGCCGCGAAGCAACTCTTCTGTATGGAATTTAGCCAGGGCCACGGCAAGATACCCCGCCAATCTCTCCCATAGAGCAATGTCTTCAGGCGAGAAACGACCCTTTTGTCGGTCGTTCAACTGAAGAAGCCCCAGTCTATCCTCGCCGACGCGCAGGGCGATCAGAGCCACCGATTCGTATCCCTCTCCGTTACACCTGTTGCGCGTTCGCGTCTGTCGATCTGCGTCAGTGGTGCTTGCAAGTAGCTTAGTCGTATTGTTCGACCAGAAGCTTCCGCTTTCAGTGAAGAAGGGTTTTGAAGGATCGAAACGCCCACTAATGACGTTTCCGCACATGCAATCCAGGACAGGATTACCGGTGCTATCGCGGATGACCTCTCCGGTATCAGAGCGAGAGCATAATGAATTTTCCGCTAAGACAAACTCGACCGGAAATCCGCGAACCTCATAATAAGGGTAGTCGTCTTTTTCGTGCAACCGGATTCCCACAGCCTCGCATCCGGAGTGCTGCCGGAAATAGGTTACTACAGCCTGAATTAAATCCTTCTTATTCCTGCTCTCATTCACAAGGCGAAGAAAATTGACGGCTAACTCCCTCTCATTTCCTGCTCGCTTGCTACTGCTAATGTCCTGAACTAGTACAACTACGCCACAAACTTTACCCTTGTCGTCAAAATCTGGCGTGAGACTAACGTTGACCCACCGAGAAGTTGCATGGTGATGAAGAGGATCCGAAAGCTCCAGTTCATAATAAACTTTTTCACCCTTCAGTGCACGATCCATATGTGGGTGTACCTTCTCCCATACCATCTCGCCCAGCACCTCTCGGACATGCCGACCAACAATGTCCTCTTGTTTCAGGCCGAACCACAGTTCATAAGTGTGATTAACACTACGGTAGAGATAGTTCGCATCTACGTAAGAAAGAAGCGCCGGGACGGCATCGGTCAGCTTTCTTCGTTCTGTTTCCACTCCTTGTCGTTCGATTGCATAACGAATAGCGCGACAGAGAGAATCTGCATCAAAGTTCCCTTTTACCAGATAATCCTGTGCTCCTCGCGATATAGCCTTAACAGCGAGAGCTTCATCCGATAGCCCCGTCAAAACAATAATAGGCAATTCAGGCTTTTGATTCCGAATTCGAGCGAGGGATTCCAAGCCGACGCTGTCAGGCAATCCGAGATCCAAGAGAATGACATCAAAGGTGTCTTCTTCAAGGAGGTTCGATCCTACTGACAGCCGATCCGCTCTTCTAATACTATGGGTGTCTCCGGGTACATCCAGCATTTCCTGGATTAACTCAGCATCCTCAGTACTATCCTCGATGAGCAGTATTTTAAATATAACGTTCGACATCTTATTTCTTGTCAGTCAGCTGGTGCTTCTTCATAAAGGCGTCCTCTGGCGATGCAATCTCACGGCCTTGCCTTGAGATAATCTCTTCATTCCTTTTTGATGACTGGTTCATGGCAAGGGGCGTAGTCTTCTTGCCATTCGTAATCGCGAACACCATTGGTGTATCTGACTCTGTCGTAAAATCAGCATCTCTCCGGATAACCTTGTTCGGTGCTAATTTCCAGAATACATTCAAGTTAGGCGTAACTTCCATACCCGCTTCCCAAAGTAGCTCTCGGCAAAGGCAATATATGTGAAAATCGTATTCGACTGAGGTGAATACATAATGGTTATATTTTCTGGTGAACTGATTATTTTTTCTCCTTTTTGGCGGTTGATAATACACACAAATTAATGAAGGTATCAGAAGTATTGAGATGATACTTCGCCAAGGAAACAATAATAGTCTTTCGCTTAAAAGTAGCATTGTGGTTCTCAACTTCAAGCTTATAACTTTGCACCAAGAAAAGCAATTTTAAAGAGCAATTATATTATAGGGAAGTAATGAAATAGTATTGCCCCGTTCGTTGATTTTATCGAAGCTGGTTGTGGCCGAGGGCGAGGAGGGAAAAGGAGCAACAGTCTATTTCAGTCTGATTTGAACAAGACGTTAATCAGTGACAGTTATAACACAAAATTAAGCAAGCAGGCTAGAGATTTCTGAACGAACCTTCAACATGTGCTAGGAAAGCAATTCAATATTTCAAAAAGAATCTGACACCGTAGTCAAAAAATTACAAGCCAAGATAGCATGTCGTAATCTTTGAGGCGGCCATATCGAGAACACTATCTTGATTGCTATTCATAATATTGGCCGAAGAGATTGGAATGTTTTCTCAACATTAGTTCCAGAAATAAAGATCCTGGCCTTCTCAGATAAGTTACACTGTACACCTGAAAACCTCCAGTGGTGGCAGTGTAGGGATATGATGACTTCCGAAAAATATCTCTAGCGGCTGCTTCTTCGAGCGTTTCTTGTACCGAGCCTTACATTGCTATAATATAAACAAAAGTATTACCTGTTTGTGATTTTGAATGGAGGCTGCTACAGGAAATTTGTGATGGATAGTTGCGGTAGTGGCGTGTTTATTATTCATTTATTTTAGAGTGGACGATGATCACTTTAATAGCGTCAAGTGTTTTGCTTCAGTTTATAGCTGCATACCTGTCATTCAGAATGATTCTCATCACTGGCAAACACAGAGCCTGGATGCTCATTGCTATAGCTATTTCTATCGGTGCTCTCAGAAGAAGCAACGATCTAATCAAGCTGCTATTTGATAATGGAAGCTACGACACTATCAAACTCGTAGGATGCTATAGATCAGTTCAATCCTTAGCGGCTTTCTGATGTATCCCGAAATTCTCAAATCATCCAATCTATTTTTTATTGTTGATGGATCATCTTCACCCATCACAAATATACGTGTAGCAGGATAATAGAGTTTTGTGTAATCTGGAAGCTCAAAGTCGTTCATGACTGGTATGTTAAGGGCGGTTAGCAAAATCTTGACTTTCGAAGTCTTGAGCACTTCTAATGCATCATTGCCGTTTTGTGCAAGGTAAATGTTATAGTGTTTCGCACAAATGGCGAAACTCTGCGAAAGCTGATTCAGTACATCACGGTCTTCATCTACAATTAGGATACTGCTGATATTTCTAAATGCACTTAGTTCCTGCGGCTCATTAAAGAAGTTAGCTGATTGATCAACTACCTGCCTCTCTTTTACGCCAAACATTCAAACCTCCCTTGCTTATGATCGGCATGTCCACTATTTTCGCCTCTCCTTTTGTGCGTAGGAAAATCTTTCTCAGCTATGAAGTTGCAAAATATGGGGCATGAATGATGATCATCTTTAAAGCAGAAACAGCTCATCTCGTTGATACTTGGGATGTGGATGTCCGGCGAAGCACTACAAAATCCCAAGTCGAACTTATTCTTAAAATAGGCACAAGACATACATAGCCTCCTATTGGATTCTGATACCGTAGCGCACGCACACTTTTATATTTTATCGAGGATAGATTTCGGATAAAATCAGTCATTGTCTGAAAATAATGTCGGACGTACGGCGTACTAGAAATAGGTGTTTGTCCGACAGCACAATAAATCGGCGTTATCAACTATGTCACCACTTCAAGGGATGGTAGTTTATTGATATGATGAAGATATTGCGTTTTTGACTTAATTACCCTTGAAGGGAGCATGCATGCAGACACCTGAAGACTTTTCTAAAGAACGGCTCATAAAAGATCTTGCAAGATTGCAACAACGCATCACCGAGCTTGAGAAAATAGAAGAGGAAAAAAAGGAGTACGAGGCTGAACTTGCCCAGACCAAGGCTATGTTCGAGGGACTTTTCGAATTCGCCCCTGATGCAATCCTTATTGTGAACAAACAAGGTCATATTATTCAGGTCAATAAACAAGCTGAGTCCTTGTTTGGGTATACTCGTGAAGAGTTGCTCAATGCGAACCATGATATCCTTGTCCCGGAGCGTTTCATAAAAAAGCACCGCGCAAAGCAAAAGGCGTACATGTCTGACCCTTACATCCGTCACATGGGCACAGGGCTTGAACTATATGGAAGAAAGAAGGACGGGAGTGAGTTTCCGGTGGATATAGCACTAGGTCCCATGCAAATGAATGACGAGATCGTATTCTTGTCTGTCGTCCGCGATTTTACCGAGAGCAAACGGGCAGCAGAGGCACTAATGGAGAACGAGGCAAGATATCGTGCGTTGGTCGCTGCAAGTTCGCAAGTACTCTATATCATGAGTCCGGACTGGAGCGAGATGAGACAACTTAAAGGCGGCAACTTTCTTGCTGACATGGAAAAGCCGAATCGCAAGTGGCTGAAGGAGTACATCCATCCGGACGACCAGAAGCATGTGCTGGAGGTCATTGGAGAAGCGGTGCGAACCGGGAGCGTTTTCGAATTGGAACACAGGGTTCGACTCATAGATGGCACACTGGGGTGGACATTATCCCGAGCCGTACCGGTGAGAAATGCTGCCGGTGAGATCGTGGAATGGTTCGGGGCGGCGAGCGACATTACTTCTCGCAAGCATTCAGAAGAGGGGCTGCTCGAGAGCCAGGCATACGCACAGGAGCAGAGTGGCGAACTGAAAGCGGTGATTGATGCGCTACCGGCTGGCGTTTTGATTGCGCATGACCCACAGTGCAGCCAAATAACGTGCAACCCGACCTGGCTGGAAATCATTGGATTAACCGAAGAACAAAATCCCTTCAAAGATGCCTCGTGCGAGCGACCCCAGGTTGAGATACGCAGGGATGGTTTACCTATCTCGATTGAGCAATTGCCGATCAAGGTAGCTTGCGTTACGGGGCAGCCGGTAGTCGGAGACAAATTAGAGATTGTACGAGCTGACAGGCTTACCCGCTACTTTTACGGTAACGCTGTGCCACTTTTTGACGGTCATAATGCTGTAAGGGGGGCTGTCAGCGTTCTATTAGATATCACCGACCTTAGGGAAGCTCATGATAAGATCGCTGGTCTGGCCGCCATTGTCGAGTCTTCCTCAGATGCTATTGTCGGCAAAACATTAGAAGGCATTATTGTCAGCTGGAACTGTGGAGCAGAGGAACTTTATGGCTATACCGACAAGGAAGCCATTGGGCAGCATATAACTTTATTGGCTCCGCCTGATCAGCCTGATGAGATAGCGGCAATGTTAGAAAAAGTCGGCCGTGGAGAAACAATAGCTGCCCATGACACCACGCGCATGAGGAAAGATGGTTCACGAGTTGAAGTTTCTTTAACGGTATCTCCAGTTAAAGATTCTACAGGTAAAATCATAGGCGCCTCCACCATTGCCCATGACATTAGTGATCGGAAGAAATTGGAAGAGAGGGTAACCCAGTATTCCAAGGAGTTGGAGAGAAGCAACAGTGAACTGGATAAATTTGCCTCAATTATCGCACATGATCTGCGTTCCCCGCTCCGCACTGTTGCGGGATTTGCAGGTCTTCTTGAGAAAAAATACAAAAAGAAACTAGATGCCGAGGCTGAACGGTTCATTTCTCTTATCGTCGAGGGGACTGACCGCATGCACCATCTGATCAATGATCTTCTTCAATATGCTCGGGCAGGTTCACGCGACAAGCCACTTGTCCCAGTGAATGTCAATACTATTGTTGAAAAGACGTTGGCCAATCTTACATTTGAGATCCAGGAGAGCACGGCTGCCATTACTGTCGACCCTCTTCCTACGGTAATGGCAGACGATGTGCAGCTAATTCAGCTCTTCCAAAATCTCGTCGGGAACGCTATCAAGTATCGCGGCAACACGCCGCATATTAATATTTCTGCTAAGCGAAAGGATAAAGAATGGGTGTTTCAGGTAAGTGATAATGGCATCGGCATAGATCCTGGTCAATATGAGAGAATATTCGAAATATTTCAACGCTTGCACACCAGGGATGAATACTCCGGTACCGGCATCGGTCTGGCAATATGTAAAAAGATTGTGGAGAGCTTCGGAGGACGCATCTGGGTGACATCTAAACCTGGTGAGGGATCGACCTTCTTCTTTACACTCCCGGCAAAAGCGGCATCTTTACAAACCGAGATTAATAAATGATAGGATATTTCAGCGGAGATGGCCTTGCAGCTGACTGAGTATCAAATACTAATGCTATAATTCTAGCATTTAACAGTTGTGTTGTAGTAGGAGAGGGAAAATGGATCATGGCAGTATGAGCGAGTATATGGCTCATGGATATTGTCTTTTATGGGAACCGTCTCTGATATGGCTTCATGTAATATCGGATATTCTTACCGGCCTTGCCTATTTTTCAATTCCAGTTGCCTCGATGTATTTTCTCTTTAAAAGACGCGACTTTCCGTTTACAGGCGTTGCTATTGCTTTTGTATTGATCTTTCTTTCGTGCGGCACTACCCACTTTTTTGCAGCATACATAATATACACCCCGGCTTACTGGCAGGAGGGGTATGTGAAAGCAGCTACTGCTCTTATTTCTATTGTTGGGGCAATAATGTTTATTCCAATGATACCTAAAGCCCTTTCCCTGCCAAGTTTACAAAGCACGCTGCAAGAGATTAAAGGACTAAACAATACATTAGAAAAGCAGCTGGAAGAACAAAAGATTGCTGAGAAAGCTCTGGCAGAGAGTGAATTCCGTCTGCGCACCCTGCTTCAAACCATACCGGACCTGATCTGGCTGAAAAATCCGGATGGCGTATATCTGTCCTGCAATGCCATGGTAGAACGTTTAATCGGCACCAAGGAAGCAGACATTGTCGGCAGGACCGACTACGACTTTTTTGATAAGGAAGTAGCTGACATCCACCGCCAATACGACCGCGAACTTTTGACGACTGGCAAGCCCAACAGCAGAGAAGAATGGGTCACCTTCGCCGACGATGGCCATAAAGCCCTGATGCATATTATCAAGACTCCTATGCACGATGTTAAGGGCAATCTTATTGGCATACTTGGCATCGCCCATGACATAACAGACCGCAAGGAGTCCGAGGAAGAGATTAAAAGACTGAACAGTGACCTAGTAGTAAGGAACGATAATTTGGAGGTCGCCAATAAAGAGCTTGAAGCTTTCAGCTACTCCGTCGCACATGACCTGCGTGCGCCACTTCGGCATATACATGGGTTCTCAAACCTTCTGATGAAGGACATTGCAGACAAATTAGATGAGAAGGGAAAGCTATACTTTTCACGTATTCTTGATGATACAGAAAAAATGAGTCGTCTTATCGACGATCTTCTACACCTTTCGAGTATTTCAAGGCAGGAACTCCGACGGCAGTCGATTAATTTGAGCGAAATGGCGTTATCTATTATTTCCGACTTGCGCACGTCTCATCCAGACAGGGATGTCGAGGTAAGCATCAAGGGTGGTCTTACCGCTTTTGCGGACGCTGGGCTAGTTGAGATCGTTCTATCGAACCTGCTCGGAAATGCCTGGAAGTTCACATCTAAAACCGACCACGCCTGCATAGAATTCGGAACAACCGAGCAGGATGGTAAGATCATTTATTACATCAGGGACAACGGTGTGGGGTTCGACGAGAAATATGCTGGGAAGATGTTTTGGCCATTCCATAGGCTTCATGCTGAAGATGCGTTTGAGGGTACCGGGATAGGCCTTGCCATTGCAGACCGTATTGTTCGCCTTCATGCAGGAAAAATTTGGGCAGAAGGAGCTGAGGGAAGAGGGGCGACTATCTCTTTCAGTTTGACTTGAAACTGAAAAGTAATATACTTGAAAGAATAAATGATCGAGGCTAATAAAGAAAATGATCCTTATTGTTGATGACAATCCGATCGATATAGAGCTTACAATGATTGCACTGGAAGCCATTGGGCGTGAAATAGATGTATGTTCCGCCCCGGACGGCAAGTCTGCACTTGCAAAGCTAATGAATGGTGTGGAAGTGCCGGCCCTAATATTGCTCGACCTGAAAATGCCTGGCATGAGTGGCATCGAAGTGCTCCGTGAGATACGCGCCAACGAGCGATTTAGGAAGATCCCTATTGTGGTAGTCACGTCTTCAGCACTCGAATCGGACAAAGTTGAGGCAATTGCTGCCGGTGCCAGCGCTTATATCCAGAAGCCTTTGGCTTTGCACCAATTCAGCAAAGATTTGGAGTCTATCCTGCATCGCTGGCTTCCGAATGCACTCGATACTCTGCTCAAAGTTCCTGTGTCCATTTCTGTCACTATCCAGAAAGTGACGTCTCATTTGCAAAATCATTATTTCTGCGATCTTCATAGTACTGTGCACTTCCTGGTACAGCATGAGTGAACACCATTTTGTTGATGCAGTAAAGCACACAGGAGCTTTCTGGGCTGTTATTAACGAACCTCCACCAATAAGCATTTGCTGGACAAATTAACCATTTGCTGACAGATTCTCTAATAACGACCTCACTTCTGCAGATTCTGCACCTCGAAGATGATCCTCTTGACGCTGAACTCGTCAGATCAACTCTTGATGGAGACGGCATCGCCTGCAAAATATTCCGGGTTGAAACTAGGCATGATTTTGTCACCGCTATTGAACGTGGTGGATTTGATATAATCTTTGCCGACTATTCCTTACCTGCCTTTGACGGAATTTCGGCCCTTGCTATCGCAAGAATAAGGCGTCCATTCATACCATTTATCTTCGTCTCAGGGGCGATGGGTGAAGAACTGGCCATTGAAACACTCAAGAGCGGGGCTACGGATTATGTTCTGAAAAGCAGGATATCAAGGCTGATTCCATCTGTGCGAAGGGCCTTGGACGAGGCAAAAGAGAGGTCAGATCGTAGGAAGGCTGTTAAGGAACTAAGGCATTCTCGTGAACAATTACGAAATCTTGCCGAACATCTGCAAACTGTTAGGGAAGAAGAGAGAACCTGGATTGCCCGTGAAATACACGATGAGCTGGGGCAGGCGTTGACAGCCTTTAAGATGGATCTGTCCATGATGGAAAAGAAAATCGCGTCCAATCAGGATATTGGAACGCTTCGGGAACTTGTAAAGACGGACATTGGACTTGTTGATACTACCATACAGACAGTGAAGAGACTGTGCTCGCAGTTGAGGCCGGCGCTGTTGGATCATCTTGGTCTCGGAGCTGCTCTAGAGTGGCAGGCTGAAGAATTCCAGAAGCGAAACGCGATCGAATGTAAAGTTGACCTGGTTCCATCTGACATTACTGTCGACGAGAAGTACTCCACTTCGCTTTTCAGAATCTTTCAGGAATCACTGACCAATGTGCTTCGTCATGCAGAGGCAACTAAAGTTACAGCGACATTAAGCGACGAAGGAGACAGCATCATACTTGAGATTGCTGACAACGGGGTTGGCATCACAAAGGAGAATCTGTCAAAAAATAATTCCTTCGGTCTTCTTGGTATGCGCGAGCGTGTACAGATCTGCAATGGCGAAGTGCGAATAACAGGCAGTCAAGGCGTGGGGACAACGATAACAGTCATAATTCCGAAAGATAAAGATAAACAGTAGAAGGCGGAGAGCTAGGCAAACTGTCCTGCAAGTGTTTCCGGTAGCAACCTTCAGTGTATTCAAGATGCTATCTTGCGATTGTTACTATGAGCAGTTAAATGTGTTTCTCGATATTTATGGATGCATGATTACGAGCGGCTATCATTGGTTGCGCAATGCTGTGGCAGGTTGTGATTTCTTACTCGGAGTTATCAAGTAGATATTCAAGAACATGTATCGGCCGGACTGGAGATAACTGCACGTAATAGTCGACTGCAGCTCGCTCTGTTTAAAGAAAGTTCAGTATCAAGGTTTCTAATGGCTATCACCAAATTCCTATACTGGCAAAAGAAATGACTTTCTTAGTTACATCCAATCGCCGGTTTCCAATGATACCTCTGAGTCAGTATAGGCAGCTATGCTCAAGAGTCGTGATTTCTATAATAATCTGATACCTTTTGGTCATGCTTCGGCATATAAACCAGCAGCGATACTGCAGTTAAAGTACAATACTCGCTCCTAAACTCTGCAGACCTTGGCAATCAAAATTTAGTTTATGTTCCTATTTACCGTGCAGAATGTCCATCCACCTGATGGCCTCAGTGTCGCTGATCTTTCCCAAGTAAATCTGGGTGGTTTTCAGATCCTGATGCCTGAGTAAGACTTTTGAGATGATCTCAAGTGGGACACCATTCCTGCTGGCATAAGTAGCTGAGTGCCTTCGAAGATCATGAGGCGATATGCTTACGTTCAACTTCATGCCGAGTTCGGTGACCAGGTTCCATACCGTACTGTAACAAACAGGAAACACCCTGTCGGACGGGGACAGTTTCTGACTGGCAATATAATCAGCTAACCTAACAGAGATATGTTCTGGCATGAAGGCTAACTCCTCGTCCTTGCCAGATTTGGGGCCTTGGATAATGATCTTCCGTCCGGAGACATCTGCAGCGCGAAGGTTGAGAACTTCCCCAATCCGTAGCCCGCAGCGCGCTTGGAGTTCCAGTATTAGCCGGTCTCGGGTACTTCTGGACTTGAAGATGATCTCATCCACTGTCTCTTTGTCCAGAATCTTTCGGGGCCGATGTTGGGCCATCTTGAATGTTTTTGACAGTGAAGCCGCACTGCATGGACTCTTGATGTTCAAGTCGGTCGCTTCGATGATGTAGTTAAAAAACGCTTTTATCTGAGCGTACCGGAGATGGCGCGTGGACCTGCTCAAACCTTCGGTGCACTCCTCAAGAAATCTGCAGATATCATCGGGAGACACAGACTCCACCGGTTGATCGGAAAATCTCATCTGTAACTGAGTTAGAAAACCTTTGTAACTCCTTATGGTATTTTTCTTCACGTTACCCTTCTGATGCTGCTTGAAGAGTTCAACAGCCTCTCGGATAGTCATATCACACCTCCATTGTTTGGCCAGGGCCTGCATAGTTTCAGTGTACGACACAATCATCAGATCTAATGGATAAGTTTTAAGCTAGTGATTATCTAAAATCCTGCCCATTTTGTATGGCATCCGGAATGACTGCTCCTCAGCCATGTGGTATAATTGTGCCAATCATAAGCTAAAAACGCACAAGAGTGGCAGTCAATATGATATTGAAAGACTGCATAATTAATAAAAGTTATCTGACACTCACGGTAAGGAGGGCATCTAGCCATGGTCGAGATGACGTGGTCCAAGACTGAAAAAGAATTAGCACGCCAGATATTTGACAACGCGTATCGAAGGGAGTGTGATTCGATCGCTGCTAAGCTCAAGGAAATGATTGCAGGGGTGTCCAAGCCATCCGACATTTGGGAAATTCATAACTATCTCACTGAGCAAAGGGACCTGACTGACGCCAAGTACGATTACAGATATAGTAGGCTCATATTGGTGTTCGCACAACTCTTTGATGAGGGATGGATCAATGAGAAGGATCTCGGAGGACTGCGCGAAGAGAAGATTGAGAAAATAAAAAAGATGGCTGCACTTAGATAGTACTGGTCCCCATTCTGTAGGAACTGGATGTTGCCTCAAAACTTCTTTGAATGCTCAATACACATAGTATGACGGAATCAATGATTACCAAAAATTGTCCTTGAAATCGGATTCGTGAGTCCTACTTATAATCGCGATTTCGCCAGCCGTCGTAAAGATGCGAGGTTTCTTCCGGTAATCATCGTATTTGCACATGATGCTAATGCGTCCTGGCGATTACGTGCGTTTGCGCTTTCCTTGTAAATAGCACTATGCACATGCAATTCATATGAAGGCGTTACGCTGCCTTTTTTTGAGCAGGCACAGGCAGTCTATCACCGCCTATGCCTGCAAATAGCGCTCATCTCTGTGCTGACATATCCTTGCTCTCAAGCTTGTTCAATCTTGCTTCTAACCTATCAAGTTTTTCAAGTCGCTCACTAAGCAACATTATGGCATTTTGTTGCTCAGCTACTATTTTTTTCTGCTCATCAATTACTTTCCTGTTATCAGAAATCGTTTTCTGTTGTTCCTTTACGGCTTCTATCAGCACCGACACCAGTTTGTCATAAGCAACGGCTTTATACCCCTTGTCGTCTGTAAGCACTAACTCCGGAAAAACCTTTTCCACGTCCTGGGCAATAAGGCCAATTTGTCGTCCCTCTTTGAATCCCTTACCGCTGTACTCATCGGTCTTCCATTCGTAGCTCACCCCAGTCAGATGTGTCACTTTATCCAGAGATTGCTGAAGCGGCCGAATGTTTATCTTGTACCGTTCGTCAGAAACTGATACAAGTGCCGTCACGCTGAGTGTGCCGTTGACTGATGCGGTGCTACCGTTTTGTAAGATAATCCCTGGCACAAATTGAGATCCATTCCATGTTGGAGTAGAAAAAGTTGTCATAGGGCCTATTTGATTAGTGTATAAAGAAGTTCCAGCGTATGTAGCGTTTTGAGCGGTCTGACAATTAATAGCATTATTAGCGCTGGTGGCAGTAAGAGCGATGGTAGCGCTGGGGACTGTTCCAGTTATCGCGCTTCCCGGAAGTGATGTTATCCAAGTAGGATTTGCATAACTTCCAGTGGTGTAGACTCCATTTGTTACAGTTGTTGCGTTTGTGCAGGTCACAGCGTTGACATTCGTCAGCCCTGAACCGTTGCCCACGAAGCCATTTGTAGCTGTGACCTGACCGTTTACCGTTAGGGTCTGAGTGCTAAAATCGCCCTTTATAAAGGGAGTATCACATTGTCTATCTGAATTTAAAAAGCAATTATCTATATAAAGCTGGTTACTTACATTATCTGAGTTTAATCCTGCGTTATAGCCAATAAATACATTTCCATTGCCTGTGTTGTTATAGCCTGCATTCACCCCAATGGAGGTATTGTTATTGCCGCCGTAATAGCCTGCGCCGGACCCAACGGAGGTATTGTTAGTGCCGCCGTACCAGCCTGCAGTTACCCCAACTGAGGTATTGTTAGAGCCGTAGCTAACGCCTGCAAAGTATCCAAGAGAGGTATTGTTAGAGCCGCCTTGATAGCCTGCTTCGGCCCCAACGGAGGTATTGTAAGTGCCGCCAGTGTCTGAAGCGCCTGCCTGGAAGCCAATGTAGGTACTGTAATTATTAGTGGGTGCTGTGGCAGCATAATAGCCAAGGGAAGTCACACCAGAGCTGCTGTTAGACACGCCTGTGAATGCAGTAGTCTGAGTTGTGCCATCGGGAAACTGAATGCCCCCAGCAACGCCGCCGTTGCTCGGTGTCTCGAGTATTAACAAGCCGTTAAGACTCAGGGTCTGAATGCTTAAATCGCCCATTATAAATGGATTTGAACAGGGTGGACCATTAGGACAATTGTCTATATAGAGTTTGTTGCTACCGGTCTCAGAATATCCAGCTCCATATCCGATAAATATATTGTTGTTTCCCGCTTCGTTTTGGTAGCCTGCAAAGGTTCCGAGAAAACTATTGTTAGCTCCGCTATTTCCTATGCCTGCACCGGACCCAAGGGAGGTATTGTTAGTGCCGCCGTTATAGCCTGCAAAGTCTCCAAGAGAGGTATTGTTAGTGCCGCCGTAATAGCCTGCAGCTTCCCCAACGGAGGTATTGTTAGTGCCACCGTAGGTGCCAGCATCAATGCCAAGGGAGGTGTCAGTATCATCAGCCCACGCATAACACATACACATAGCCAAAACCATCATAATCCCACTTACGATAACCGTCGTCTTTTTCATGTATTGCCCCTTTCTGTTATGAAGTCATTAATAAAGACATTGCACCCTGTACTCTTGGCACAGGAAACCTTAAGGTAAACATAACCCACTGGGACAGGATCATAGAGTTCAAAATATTTCTGACGGTTTGCTTCCAGAGTGTGTTGTGCCTCGCGTAGTTCCTCGTTCTGCATTTTCAACTCAATCTGGTGAAGGTGTAGCTCATGGAATAGATGCTGCAACTCAGCAGGCGGAACATTTACTAATTCCCTGTGCTTTTCCACCAGCATCTCTTCAGCACGCCTGCTCAAGTTCGAAGTATCATTGGACTTTTTTGAATCCCGCATCGTGGATTTCTTTTTTTACCATTGCCTACTCCCTTGTCCTCCGAATCGTAAAGGTTCCGCTAGCAAGAACTCACTCTTTGTCGCAAAATCATTAACTTGATACAGTATATTAAAATGTAGGATAATGCGCTACTGTAGCCCTCTGCCGGCAGGCATGATTACAAACAGAGCTCTTCAACATTCAATAAAATATGCCATAAAAGCATGAGCTATGCCTAATAATTAGGGTTGTAGGAGCGTCGGTGTTAGAACGTGGCAAGTGATAGTTATTTTAGGAAATAAACGGCTGGACAGAGTCGCCCAGACTATTGACTCCTTGGTGCTATACGTAACAAAATGGATTGATTCTTAGAACCTCTAGGGGTCATCATTAATCCTGCTTTTTCAATATGAAAGAGGAGGAGCAATGACCCCGTCGAGTGCAATTCTCAGAGCAATCATCTGTGAAATCGCAGCAGTAGATTTTTACAGCGCAGACTCTCCTAAAGTAGCAGAGTCTCCTATCGATCGTATTCTCAAAAAGATCCTCATACTGGACCTTCCCGGCAAGGAGCACTTCGAGAGCTACATACGCCACAAGTCGAGAATGAACCACAAGCCAAGCACTCTTAAGGGGAGCTTTAACGCTGTGGTTTCCTTTCTCATTTTCTATGCCGACATGGGGAAGAGCCATCTGCAAGATGTAGTCAGTGGTGATATCGAGGCGTTTGTCGAACACGAGCAGGATCGAGGACTCAAAGTCACAACGGTCAGAACACGACTTCATCAGCTGTGGGCTTTCATAAGGTATCTTATCGATGAGGATATCATTGACGCTCGTATACTCAAACGAAAAATCAAACTGAGTGTTCCGGAATTCTTGCCGAGGGCCATTGCCCCAGAGGATATCAGAAAACTTCTCGGTGCCATTAAAGAGACTCGTGACCGTGCGCTGATTCTCGTCCTTTTACGAACAGGCATGAGAATCGGTGAAGTGCTTGACGTCAAGATGATAGACCTTGATATCAATGAGAGAAAGATAAACATCTATGAGGGAGAAAAGAACTGTCTTGGGCGAGTGGTCTATCTGAGCGACGATGTTCTGATGGCCTTAAAGCTCTGGATGGGAAAGAGAGACAAGACAAAAGAATATCTCTTTCATGGCTTGAACCGTGGCCTATGTTACAGCTCGGCCTGGAATATCTTTGCACAATATTTGCGACAAACAGAGCTCCAACACAAAGGCTACAGTATCCATAGTCTTAGGCATACCTTTGCAAGCGAGCTGCTCAATGCGGGCATGCGTCTGGAATGTCTGCAAGTGCTGATGGGTCATAGCGAGATGGAGATGACCAGGAGGTATGCCCGTCTCACTGATAAGAGCCGGGAAGAGGAATACTTTCGCGCCATGGAAATCATCGAGCAGGGAGGCATTCATGGAGCTTACTGATGCGATTGGCATGTATCGGAGATTCCTGAAGCGACGGAACTGTTCGTCTCACACTGTAAGAAACTACATGAATATCCTCGCTCACTTCAGCGGCTCGCTCCAGGTTCCTATAGAAGAGGTGACTATCAAGGAAACCGATGCGTATATGGACCATCTGTTGAGACATAGAAAAAAACCAAAGACCGTTAACTGTCATATGGGCTGCATCCATGCCTTTTACGAATATCTGATCGAAGATGAGAGATTGCCTCTTATCAATCCGGTGAGAAAGAATTACAGACTTCGTCTACCCAGACCACTGCCCAAACATCTCAGGGACGAGCAGGTCGCGACGCTATTCAAAAGAATTGATGATACCAGGGATCGGGCCATGTTCATGCTGATGCTCAGATGTGGCCTGCGTGTTGAAGAGGTTTCACGCCTGACTGCAGATGCGATAGATTATCGCAGCAGACAGCTTTATGTGTTCAATGGGAAGGGCAGCAAGGACAGGGTTGTCTATCTCAGCGAAGATGCTCTGAGAGCCTTGCAGGCGTACATGCAGAAACGGAAATTCTCTAAAGAGAAAAAAGTGTTCTTAGTACAAAAGGGGCCGCTGAGAGGAAAGCCGATATCAGTGCGCGGAATCCAAAAGAGAATAGAATACTATGCACAGAAGACTGGGATACAAGTGTCCTGTCATCATTTGAGACACACCATGGCAACGCAACTGTTAAACGCGGATGCCGCTCTCGTCACTATTCAGGATATTTTGGGCCATAGCAAGATTACAACAACCCAGTGCTACTGTAGAGTTTCCAATCTCAAAGTGCAGCGCGATTACTATAAGGCGATCAATGTTGTCTTGCAAAGAACCTTGCCAATAAGTGAAAATGTCTCTAAATCAGGTAAAAGAGGGCTGCAGAAACCCGTACTAACTAACTGAAAACCTAAGAAAAAGCAGGTTATGTTACGTATAGCAGGGTGTAATTATTGAACAGATATTAAACAAATGTATCTGCCAGAATGATGACTGCGAGTAAGCGTCATTCTTCTGCGAAGTTGCAGAATGACGCATGAAGGACTATGCCGCTGCGCGACGTATGGAGTTTCAATACCGTCGGTCTTGTCTTTAGCTATCGGGTTGTAACTGATATTGTCATCGCACTGCGGCGTGGTGAAGGGAACCGTGCTGTCTGAACTGATATGTGCAGGATTAAACGCCCTGTCAGTAACTCCAGGATCAATAGAGACCGGTTTTCAGGCAATAGTGGGACATAGCGAAAAGGGAAGCGTTTTTCGCATTGATCCATATCTATGTTCTTTGCGTAACTCATCGGCTTTGCTCCGGCGGGTCGTTGCATCGTGATGGGGACAAGACCGCTACCCGTAACATCTTGCCTTTCTTGCAGACTGGACAGCTAGTGACATCGATACCGCAGATCCTGAGCAACTGCTCCTGCCAGGATTCCGGTTTATACTTTTCTTTTGTTACGGTTTTGCAAGTGCCAAGGAACTCACGGCACAAAGAGATATTGTCTTTACGTTTTCTGTTTGCCAACAGGCCGTAATGTCGGAGCCGAACATATCGATTAGGCAAAACATGGAGAAGGAATCTTCTGATGAACTCGTTGACCTGTAGCGGCATCACCTTTTTCTTGTCACCGTCGGCATAATCACGCCACAGGAAGGAGACTTTGCCGTCCTGTGCGCCGAGAATACGGTTATTGCTGATGGCGATTCTGTGGGTATATCTGCCCAGGTACTCAAGTACTCCCTCGGCTCCGTTGAATGGAGGTTTGCAATAGACGACCCACTTCTTGCTATAGAACCGTCGTCTGAATATCTCGAAGTCATGAGGCTCTCCGAGATGACTGATACCGCAGGGGAAGATCAGATCATCGAAGCTATTTTTGAGATGGGACAGAAACTTGCCCCTGAACAGCGCCGACATCACCCTCACGGGAATGAAGAAGTTCTTCCGGCATGAGATCCAGCTATCGTTGTCAGTAGACAAACCGCCTCCTGTAACGACACAGTGGATATGAGGATGATCCATTAGGTTCTGTCCCCAAGTGTGCAGGATACTGATGAAGCCGATGCGAGCACCAAGATGCTTCGGATCATGTGAGAGTTCTATGAGTGTTTCTGATACTGAACGGAACAACAGATCATACATCACCTTCTGATTCATGATGACAATGGGATTGAATTCCCATGGGACAGTGAAAACTACGTGGAAGTACTGGATGGGCAGAAGGTCTTCATTTCTAGCCTCTATCCACTTCTCTTTTTGCAGGGTCTGGCATTTGGGACAGTGGCGGTTACGACAGGAGTTGTACGATATCTCGATATGACCGCAATCGCCGCACTTGTCTTTATGCCCGCCCATGGCCGCAGTCCTGCATATCTCCACGGCACGCATGGTGCGCAGATCACGTAGAGGCATAGGGTGGGATTCTTTATAGTCCTGTCCGTGCTGACGAAAGATATCCGCCAGTTCGACGCCCTTGGACGTCCCCATCAAAGTAGCTGCTACGGTGTTTTGATGGTGGCTTTATCCAGAGGGCTCGTGACCTGCGACAGGTTTACTCGGCTGACATGGAGATAAACGGTTGTTGTCGTAGGAGACCTGTGGCCCAGAAGCAACTGCACATGATGCAGGCTTGTTCCTGCCTCAACAAGATGTGTTGCGAAGCTGTGTCTTAGCGAATGAGGACTCACCGGTTTCGTTATCCCGGCACGCTTCTTGGCATCGTGGAAGATCTGCCATATTGAAGTTATCGATAGATGGGTATCATTACTGCCTTCGAATAACCACTCCTTGGGCCGATATTGCCGCCAGTATTGCCTTAACAGCTCAAGGGCAGTTTGAGACAATATGGTGTAACGATCCTTGCTTCCTTTGCCCTGCTGCACCCTCACCATCATGCGCTTGCTGTCGATATCGGTTATCTTCAGGTTTGCAGCTTCGCTGATTCTGAGGCCTGATGAATAGATGATCATCAGTATTGCTTTGTGTTTGATGTTCTCGGTGACGGCAAACAATGCCTCAACCTCGGACAGATCAAGAACAACCGGCAGTGTCTTCTTGCGTTTCGGATAACAGATCTTCTCTGCCAACCATTCCCGGTTCAGTGTTCTGTACAGGGCTTTCAAGGCAGCTACATAAAACCGAAAAGTTCCCTCGGACACCTTCTTGTCATGCAACAGGTGAAGCAGATAACTCTTGATCTCACTTTCCTGAAGCTCTTCGGGAGACTTGCTGAAATACTGTTCGAGATTGTCTGCTTCTCTCAAATAGTTATGCTGAGTCCTCGGCTTGATCCCTTTCAACTGAAGGTCTGCCAGCAACTGCTCTCTCCACGTGTCCATAATACATCTCCTTTGATACCGATATCCGTCAGCTCATGCCGACGGTGCGATAAAAGGAGATTATGGGATTACAGTTCGTGCGCCAATGGAAGGAAAGATTCTCGGAAAGGAAATGGAGGATGCTCTATCGAAACATCT
The DNA here is from genome assembly GCA_963736105.1 of uncultured Nitrospiraceae bacterium. Lineage (GTDB taxonomy): Bacteria > Nitrospirota > Thermodesulfovibrionia > Thermodesulfovibrionales > Dissulfurispiraceae > Fen-1308. Next base: position 1,391,059 of record CAVTNL010000002.1, read on the forward strand.
CTACCGGATCAACGTCACTACCGCGTAGCGGTTTAGTTCTACTGCACGAAACCATTGAATGCGGGCTTGCTGTTTAAAGAAGGCGCGGAATCAATGTATCAATCGGTAATCATCGATTATAGTAGCTCGGCTGAACTGGTGTTTAGCAGCAGGTGAAGCTGCTAGGGTTTACCGCGTGGAGAATTATCGTAGGTTTTTCCTGCGAAGTCTATTAACAAAATCATCAAATTTATCTTTAAAGCCCTCTTGGTTAGACCAGCGTCGCACCTCATTAAGATCTATTATCTGAGCATCTGCAACCATCAATGCCTGTTCCAGAGACTGTGGATCATGCCAGTGATAATAAGCAGCTAATCGGTCTTTAACACAATCCGTAGGAGTAAGCAAGACTATTTTGCCGTAAGTTGTCTGCATTTCTTTTTGCGACTTTATGGGCTCGTTCCCCACGGCCGCAGGAGGCGAAACAAACTCTACAAAAAAAGGACAACCTTTCCTCTCGAAATGGCGAGAACTTTTCTTTTTAAATCCAATGTCCGCTAGCGCCTCAGAAATTTTCTTAACCTCAGCATATGATATGATATCAAGATCACTAGACTGATATTTATTACTCGTATAGATAGAGATACAAGCACCGCCCACGAGCAGCGCGTCAATTCCTTTTTTTCTAAGCGTATCCATTACTATAGCAGCGCAATCTTTAGTGTCAATATGCTTCCAATCAATACTCACTGTGGCTTCCCAGCCCTCCTTGGTCTTGTCCTACGCCTATAGAACTTATCCTTATCTGAATCTGGGATAAACTCAAAAGCGTTGGCGATCAATTTTTCTAATTCTTTTAATAAAGGGTATCGAGGATTAAAGGTATATAATCTTACATTTCCGACAAGTCTGCTTGACACAATGCCACCGTCTTCGAGCCTCTTAAGTTGCTGCTGAATTCTGTTTACAGGAACTCCAAAGGTTTTTGCCATTCCTAAAGGATAACCTTCCTCATATGTTGCAAGAAAAAAGAAGATCTTCTCAATTACAGTGTTTCCGAAAAGGCTTTCAAGCATGACGTGCTCTCCTTACCATAATTATTGGTAATATTACCATGAATTATGGTACTAATATCAAGTGTGAGGTGGTATAATTTACATTCATGTCCATTTCACTATAAAGTTGCAAACAATGTGAGCATAATTTTGGCCGAAACTGGCTTGTGCTGCGTGTGACGTTAGCGGCCGCTTAAAACCAGGCACTTAGGGTCGAATCAAAACCAGCCATTTTTGAGAGGAGATGATGTATACCATCTAAATGGGTGTGCAGTTTGCAAGGGAGGTCTTCATCATGATTCTCATCCACCTCATAACCATTTAGATAGAGAAACGTCAAAGCACATGCAGTACCAGCCTCTTGTTTCCGTCAAGAAATGGATGATTGGCGCAGACAGATTCAACATATGTGCCGGCCATTTCAAATAGATTCATCAGGTAGGCACCACCAAATGAAGCTTTTGGTGCGCCGAGGGCCGCCTCAAGGGCCGTTTGATCCCGAATACCGCGGATGCCTCCAGTCCGCCTAATCTCCTCTTTGTGAAAGAATAAAGCGTCTTCAAACGTTATAAAAACAGGCTCATCCGTCACTTGGCCAGTTTGTCCAATGACTTGCGGTGCTTTTTTGAAATTCTAGCGTAGGCCTGCTTAGCAGTCATCGGCTTGAGAAAAAGTCCACCATTCTGCTGTGTTATCTCAAATGCGCCATCGTCTGGAACATTTAACAAATCAAGAATTGGCCTGTCCAATACTATACCTTTGCTATTGCCGATCTTCTGCAAGTGCTTAATCATTATCAGCCTCCGTAAGAACGATGTTATTACTAAAGTATAAAAGAATTCATATCGACCATACAAGTATTTTCTTATATTAGGGTTAGCCGATATCCCGCTCATAAATAAATTTTAGTTGTACCATGTGCTAATACTAAAGGACCTATCCCGGCATCGTGTAAACACTCATGAAAATTCCCCTTGCGAGCTATACCAATAGAAACCGGTTGGGGCAGGGTGCCAACCATCGTATTTTAAACAGAAAGGATACTATATTCCCTTTTTCTAAAGAACCTCGATGCCGCGAAACTCAGATGTCATAAAAACGTCATAAATTTAGCGGAAAATAAGGGAATTCATGGGAATCCATATGAAAACTCAATGCAGCAAAAAAGGACTTTTAAACAGTCTGTTATGTGAAAAAAAGGTAACTTCTCAATAAGTGTCGGCGAACTCCGCTTTGCAATATAAGATAAAAGGCTATGATGTGTGAGAGCGAATTAAACCCAGAATCGTCATTAGCCAACAATTTCTAATGGCCGCCATTAGGAATTGCTCTGGATAAGTTACTGAAAAAGCGATAAGATATTGCAATGCCTTTGGCACAAGCGGAAGCGAAAATGGTGTAAGGAACCTATTCATGGCACGAGAGCTTGAGCTGAGCTTTAGCGACAAAGAAATAACCCCATGGGGCGGCATGGCGTTAATGAATCGGATGCTTGGTAAAATGGACTTTCGGGGAGCATTAAAGCGGGCTGCACTGCCGATGCAAGGTTCCAATCGGGGGTATGCACCTGAGCAACTGATAGAACAGTTTCTAATAAGTGTGTGGTGCGGAGCCAACCGATTTGAGCATCTTGAAGTCACTCGGCACGATGAAGCAATACGGAAGATATTTGATTACAGACGTATGGCCGGGCATAAGTCAGTTCAAAGATATTTCAGGAAGTTTGGGCAAGCAACGAACCAGAGAGTGTTTCAGGAGCTCTATCAGTGGTTTTTCCAACAACTGCATTTTGATAATTTCACCTTGGATCTGGACTCAACGGTTATGAGTCGGTACGGGCAACAGGAAGGAGCGCGGCGTGGTTATAATCCTCAGAAGCCAGGGAGAAACTCCCATCATCCACTACTAGCATTTGTTGCAGATTGTCGAATGGTGGCCAACTGCTGGCTGAGATCTGGCGATGCCTATACGGCAAATAACTTTGAGGGATTTCTGCAAGACACTCTGGAACACCTTGCCGGCAAGAAGGTTGGTCTGTTGCGTGCAGATAGCGGATTTTGCCAGAAGACCATACTGGAGTACCTTGAGGAACCGCAACATACAATCCCCTATATTATTGCCACACGACTACATGCGCCTGTACAGCGCATGCTTGCGGCGCATCGGCAGTGGGTTGAGGTTGAAGACGGCATAGAAGTGGCTTCGGTTCTCTATACAGGCAATGGCTGGGGCAAAGAGCGCAGGATGGTCATGGTGCGACAACGGATTTCCAGAAGGCCGAAGGCAACTGGCAAAGTGCTGAGATTGTTTGCAGAGGAAGTGGAAATCAGGGACTATCGCTACGGTTGTTTTGTTACAAGCCTGGAGCTTCCGGCACACCTTGTGTGGAAAATCTATCGGATGCGGGCAGATGCTGAGAACCGGATCAAGGAACTGAAGTATGACTTTGGTGCTGACAGTTTCAATATGCAAAGTTTCAGCGCTACTGAAACAGCAATGAACTGCGTCATGCTTGCCTATAATCTGATGAGTCTGTTTCGGCAGGTAGTCTTGTGCAGTAAGGTTCAACCAACTTTAAAGACAATGCGATACAAGGTATTTGCTGCCGGCGGCTACTTAGTCAAAGATGGTAATAGGCGTATTCTTAAGCTTTGCCTGGCGATGCGACGACGGCAATGGTTTGAAGGGCTCTGGGGCAAATCAAAAGAGTTTGATCTGCCTGTTTCATTCACTTCACATCTCTAATGACAATTCTGGGTTAAATCTGGCAGGCGTGCGATAGCATTTCTGTTCGTGACACGGTCATTAAGATATTCCCAGAAGGAAATCCCCAACTTACGGCAAGTTTTTTTCAGGCTTGTGAAAGTATCTCTGCACCGGCGTCCCGAATCGCTTCGTGTTGAACCGCTTATTTTTCTCTTTGTTACGTATTCCCTAATGTCATTTTCGCTTAAGTTGTTATGCAGGGGAATGTCAGGATGTTCAAGCACCAGCAGGAGTTCCTTTTTGTTGTTATATAATCGTTGAAGTGCCAGATTCAAAGAGACACAAGATGTCTTGGCTCCGAATATCTCATCGAAACGCTTTTCCAGTAGAACCTTTTCCTGTTTTGAGGGATCTCTTTTATAATCCTTAAGGGAGGCATAGAAATCCCAAATCTCACCGCGTATTTTTTCGATCTCCTCGGTCTGTGCGCTACTGAGGCCGATGAGCTTATTGATGGAGCGTTCGGCATGAATCCAGCAGAGTGCATGCAGGAGAACATTAAACTGCCCTGCATCGTCACTGACAATGACCAGTTCTTTGTTGAACCCATGCTCAAGAACGCTGCCTAAAAGCGCCACTTCCGTCGCTATGCGTACATGTCGTTCATCGGTTATCTGTAAAGTCCGAAGCTTTTCTTCCCACTTTGGAAGATTCTCAAGGCTTGCATTGCAAAAGGCGTCAAACTTGGCAAGCGGTATTGCAGGAAGACCTTGGGCCTGCATATAATTGACGGCATCAAGGTTGATCACATAATCATTGTGTCCTGCCCTTAAGAGTTCAAGAAAATTAATGCGGCTTTTCTTTTCCGTGCTCTGAAACCAAGCGAACAATTCATTGCCTATATGGGTGCAAAAGCCGTTGCGGCCCTGGTGCCGTGCGCCGGTATCGTCCACATTGATGTGCCCTGAGACTTCGAGTCCGGCCTTCAAGATGTCGTCTTTTTCGCCATGGAACTGGTATTTCTTCTCAGTGATGATCCGGTTTACTTGCCCTGCGGAGATTATCACTCCAAACTCCACAAGCTGCTCCAGTATCAAGGGTTGTGTTACATGCGCATGGTAGTACTGATGCAGGATATACGTAATCAGCATTCCACCAAAATGACTCCTTACCGAAAGCCTTTGCAGAATGCCCCGCGGCTTACAGGCTGTCCGACAATTATCAAGTTATCAGGTGGTAGAATATATTTAAGAACGATATCAAGGAGTGCACCGGATGGCATACATTGAATCGCACGGAGGGCAATCCTGGCTGCTGCCGCCTAGTTTTCGAAAAAGCAACCGAAATTTGACCATCTGCGATCACCGAATATTGATCACCCTGAGTTAGTTGATAATCAGGGATGATAGTGGGTAATCATCCCGCCGTTTATTCGTACAGGCGTCTTAGTCGGCTTGCTTTCTTCCGGTCATACCCGATATCAGCCCTCGAAGTATCAGGAACCCTGAGTGGATAGGCGTACCCGGACTCGCTGATCAGCATATCGCCGTCGAGATCCGTTATCATCGAGATATCGTCGGCATTGCTGCATTGCCTGAACCAGGTCGTATTGTCTCTGGTGAATGCGACTTCAACCGTTTCAAGTCTGCCTTTTTGAGGATTGTACACTGTGGTTTCCATAAGTTATTTCTCCTTGCCTCCGTGTTTTCTCTTTTCCTTAAGACTCTGCTTCAGCCGATAACTATCCCAGGTGCAGTTGATGATATGGGCTTTGTGGGTCAGCCGATCCAGCAGCGCGGCGGTCATTACCGGATCGCCAAATACCTGTGTCCAGTCGGCAAACCCAAGATTGGTTGTGATCATCACTGACCCTTTTTCATGTCTTTCAGCTAAGACCTGAAAGAGCAGTTCCGCTCCTTCCTTGCAAAAAGGTATATACCCCAGTTCGTCCAGAATGAGCAGATCGTAGCGAACATACCTTTGGATAAGACGCTGTAGCGTCCGCTGCTGTCTTGCTTCGATCAGTTCGTTGACCAGGCCGTAACAGGTGACAAACCGGGTACGGAAGTTGTTTTTACAGGCTTCGATCCCCAGGGCAGTGGACATATGCGTCTTGCCAGTGCCACTTCTTCCAAGAAAGATGACATTCCGGCACTCCTTTATATAGCCTTCTGCGGTAAGTTCCCGGAACAGCCGAAGGTCCAGTTCCGGTACTGCTGCAAGATCGAATGTCTCCAGTGGCTTGATAATGGGGAACTTTGCCTCCCTGATGCGACGGTTCAACCTGCTTTCTGATCTGGCCTGCAATTCGGCCACGGTCAGATTGAGGAGAAACTCGTCATAGCCGATACCTGTTTCCCGGGCCTGCCGAACTAACCCCTCCATGTCGCGAGCCATGGTCGATAGATTCAGAGCTTTGAGATTTGCCTGCAGTTCCATCATCTCCCCGGCTTTCATTGAACACCTCCAAACTGCGCATAGACAGCCAAATCCGGAGGTGGCAGCGTTGGCCAGCAGGCCAAGGAGGGTATAGGTCTGGCGGTGTCACCCGTGTAAGCGAGCACATGATGCACACCGTCGCTGGTGCTGATGTTGTTCTCTATGGCCAGTTCCACTGCCGCTTCAATCTCGCCGGCCTCATAATCACGATAGAACATAAGAACGGTGATAAAGTCTTTGATTCCTTTTGTTTCACCCTGGGAACGGCAAAAACGCTCCAAAAGAAGATGAAGGAACTGCGGCCAGCTCTTCCGCCATTGCTGGATGGGCCGGGCACTATTGAATGCCAGCGGCCTCTGCTGGATAAGTTCAAGATAATGGTCAGCCTTCAGAGCCCATTTGTTGTTACCGTACAAACGCTCATGCGTTGCCAGCTTCTTCGTGCCTGTAAAGATCTCCACCCGATCAGCGCGGAGCAGCACCTTCACTCTGAACCCAGCATAACGGCTTGGTACGGAATACCGGTTCTTATCCACAATGACCGTGGCATACTTGTCGGCCCGGCCCACTGATATCTGCACATTACTGAACACAGCTTCGGGAAGCACCAGAAGATGCCCTTTCTCCTCTTCGTACAATTCGTTCACAGTGAGATCCCGGCCAGCCATCTTGTGATCACCGTAAGCAACGCACTGCCGAAGAATCTTCTCGTTCAGCTCTTCCAGGCTGGCGGCCTCCGGTATCGGGACCATGTAATTGCGCCGTGCATAACCGACCAGTCCTTCAACGCCGCCTTTCTCATTACCGCTGTCGGGATTGCAAAAACGGGCTTCAAAGCTGTAGTAGGCCTTGAACTTGCTGAATCCAGACTGCTCTATGCGATCACGCCCTCGCAACACCTTCTGTACCGCTGTCGTCAAATTGTCGTAGATTAGGACCGGGAATATACCGTCATAGAAGGAAAACGCGTGGATATGCGCATCAAGGAATGCCTGTTGTCTCTCACAAAGATAGAAACGTACGAAGTGCTTGCCGGAATACTTACTGCGCATGCAGAAAAACTTCAGCCGGAGTTCTTCTCCGGCAATAATCGCCGTCGCCGTCCCCCAGTCAACTTCCGCTTCCTTCCCTGCTTCCGGATTGCATGGGATAAAGACGCGCGGTGTCTCGATCCCCAAAATAACCCTGGCAAGTCTTACATAGCGGCGGACAGTGGACTCTCCTCCTTTATAGTCACGCTCATCCACCAACCGATTGTATATCCGGTGTGCCGTATGCTGCTGCTTCTTCGGTTTGTCTTTGTCGCTCTTAAGCCAGTTATCGATAGCTACCATATAATCGCCAAGAGCGGGAAACGGCTGATGGCTCCGTTCCCTGTACCCCCAAGGCTCACCGCGTATGGCTTTCTTGATCGTGTTTCGAGAATGGCCCGTCAATCTTGATAACTCACTGATGTTTTGTCCGTACACCCGATGACCCGTCCTGACCAATTCATACTGATCCATCTTGAGCACTCCTTCCTCCTCAGCATAAAAATGGGGCAACTTGGAAACTATGCCCCACTTCATCATGAGGAGATATGCTCGGGGTGGTCAATTTTCGGTTATCAAAACCCCGCTTTGCTGGTCAATTTTAGGTTATCAAAACCATAGTTTGGAAGATCTGATACCCGAAGATCATATTTGTTATCTCATTGAAGGTTTGGTCGACTCCCTGGATTATAGTTGTTTCGATATCCGATATTCAGGGGCCGGTCATCCGGCGTACCATCCAAAAATACTGGTAAAGTTGCTTATCATGGGAGTTCTGGACAGGGTGCGATCATCTCGTCGCCTCGCCCGCAATGCCAGAGAGAACGTGGTGTATATTTATTTGGCGGAGCAGCTAAGCCCTGACTTCAGGACTATCAGCGATTTCAGAAAGAACAATCCTGATCTGCTCAAGGACGTTTTCAAATACACGGTTAGTTTTGCCAAAGAGGAAGGATTGTTGGATTTGTCGCATCTGGCGACAGATGGGACTAAAGTGAAGGCGAATGCATCGAACAGGAGGGTATTGACGAAGGAGGAGTTGGCGGTTCTGACAAGCTTTGTCGATGGTGAGCTTCAAGAGTGGGCAGAGATTGACGAAAGTGAGGATCGGCGGTTCGGTGAGCTGAGGGGTAGCGACCAACTGTCTCGACAGGGCAAAAAACTTGTTCAGAAAGCGGCACAGTACTACGTTAAAAGATTAAAGGAAGATGGGGAAGATTTCATCGTGCAGCTCAGAGAAGGTCTTCAGGAAGCTCAAGACGAAGTGGACAAGGAAGGGCTGAAGCAGGTGAGCACAACGGATCCTGATAGCCGTTTTATGAAAAACAAGAAAGGCAGAATAGAGCTTTCTTATAATCCTCAGGTTACAGTAGATAAGGGTGGATTCATTTTAGCCAATGATGTGGTGCAGAATGCTGCCGATGTAGGTCAGTTGCAGCCGCAGGTCATACAGACCATAGAGAATCTTGGCGGACTTGCTGAGAGTAGTACCTGGAGTTTTGATTCTGGATATTTTAGCGGTGAGAACATTGCGTTTTTATCGGACAGGAAGATAGATGCATACATGCCTGACAATAGTGGGACAAGGGCAAGCAACCCTTACGACAAGAAGAACTTTTTATACAATGAACAAAAGGATGAGTATATTTGTCCCGCCAATCACCCGCTAACATTGTTGGGTGAACATTTTGACATGCAGAAGGACAAGATGGTGAGGGTCTATCGTGGTCAGAGATGCTTGCAATGTGAGCATCAGCGACTGTGCACCAAACAGAAGGACGGCATACGCTCTCTGAAGGTATTCCCTCACGAAGTTCACTGCAATGCGATGACGGAAAAAATGAAAACGCCTGTAGCAAAGGATATATATAAGCTTAGACAGCAGATTGTTGAGCCCGTAATCGGTGATATCAAGGAGAACAAAGGGTTGCGAACATTGCTGACAAGAGGGATTAATGCGGTAAGATCGGAATTTAACCTTGCCTGTGCGGCAGTTAATCTGAAGAAGATATGGCAATACCTGAAGGGGAAAGGAAGGCCTCCGAAGGATGGCACATACTGCCTTACGCCGAGAAAGCCTTTTCTGAGGACACTATGGATAAAGCAGATAGCCCCGTTGTGAACTCAGGACGGTGAGGTATCCGCAATTTGGTTTTAGTTTCGATAATTGTCGGACAGCCTGCTTACCGCGTGGGATGAATGCATGCCTTGCCCAGAGGGTTATAAGGGAGACAGGGAGTCTCCCTTATCCGCTGAGGCCCTTGCGTAGTGTGGTATAACATATGATATGGCACTCAAGAGGGCGAGTCATGTGGTCTACGACGCGACATACCACCTGGTATGGTGCCCGAAAAGACGCAAGACAATATTTAAGGATGCCGAACTTAGGCAACGAGCGGAACAGCTTTTTCGCGAAATTTGCGACGAGTACGAATTTGAGATCGAAGAGATGGAAGTGGGAGAGGATCACGTTCATATACTGATATCGTTTCATCCAAAGTATTCTATTGGGCAAGTGGTTAGGACACTGAAAAGTATAAGCGCAAGGGAGCTGTTTCGTGAGTTCCCTCGAATCAAGAAACGTTTGTGGAGCGGGCAGTTGTGGGAGGATGGATATTTTGCCAGAACTGTCGGAGACCGTATGACTCGGCAAATTGTCGAAAAGTATATAAGGCATCATCGCAAAGAGGAGCAAGGGCCTGCGCAGCTGTTTTGAGCTGCGCTCAAGATGCCCCGCGGCTTGCCGCGTGGGAGTGTCACTTCCTCTGGTAGCTTGCCGATAAGATATTCGTTAGCAGGTGTTTGCCAACTTTCAAGACGGTAGTTGGTATTGTGCAGCTTAATAAGTATATCTTGCACCACATAGTCCTGATACCCCTTGAACCTGCTTCCGGGCGGTATTCCCTCAGGCCTGATCTTCTTTGTCTCATGGATCTGCAGTGCTTCCGTCTTGCTTTTTTTCAACGAGCCCGGCCGTTTACCTGTGCCGGCATCCTTTTGGTCGTTGTGCAAGCCTTGCTCTAGCTTCGAGGGCTTGATAGTCGGTTTCGGCTTTTGTCCCTTGAGTCTGGCGATCTCGTCTCTTAATTGCTGAATAGCATCTTGTTGTGTGCGGATAATCTCCAGAAGACTACATACCACCTCTGTCCGTTGTTCTTCCGGAACATCGGGCAGCTTGGGGATAGCGCTCATTTTTGAGTTCGCCCCCTTGTGAATTTTCTGCTCGGTGTTTTCCCTGTTATCTGCGATTGCTCCAGCCCCAGATCAATCCAGAGATTCACCAGCTGCATCAGCTTTTTGTAGTTTGCCAGTTGCTTCTTGACAGCAGCCACACCTTCTGGTCGGACAAAGGTGCTGCTGCTTTTTCCCTTTCGCACATAACTGACCTGGTAATATGGGCCGTGTCTTCTGGGATTTTCGGGGTCCTTGCATCTGCACGAGGCTTTCCCACAGACATTGTACTGTTGACTCAGACTGCCTGGACGCAGCTCTCCCAACTCCATCAATTCCTTTTTTATCTTTTGGATTTGTTTTTCAATCCGTTTTGCTCTCTTCATTCCTATAGCCTAATACAGCTATAGGATTATTGCAACACTTTTTTTGAAAGTGTTTTGAAGGAGAACTTACTTGTTAATACGACGAGGTTGCCTGTTGATCTATCTAGGAACAGCTATTGGCAGCTGGATTTCTGAAGTTTTCTTGGATGGGTCAACTGTTCGACATGGAAATAGGTCTGCCGGTTGTTATTGAGAAGTTACAAAAAATGTAGGTATTTCAAGCCTGTTTAAAACCCCTGTCTACGTACTCTCAACTCCACGACACTCAGATGATTACCTTGTATATAGTAGCCACTTGACATTTATTTTCATATTGCCTATATTTGGATAAGGCACTTCCATAATTGGACTATAAATGGAAACTATCAGAAGATTCATGAGAACGGAAAAACAGAGTTATTTCCTGCTGGGACCGAGAGGAACCGGGAAATCGACCTTTATCAAAAAAGAACATCCCAATGCTGTCTATGTGGATCTCCTTCTTCCAGATGTGTTCAGGAATTATGTCGCCCATCCCGAGCGGCTTCGGGAGTTGGTGCATGCGCTGACGGGCGAAAAGACTGTCATAGTTGATGAGGTGCAGAAAGCGCCGCAGCTTCTCGAAGTTGTACACAGCCTTATTGAAGAAAAACTCGGGATTCAATTTATTATGACCGGCTCCAGTGCGAGGAAATTAAGGAAAGCGGGAGTGAATTTGCTCGCCGGTCGTGCCCTCATGAAGCATATGCATCCTTTTATGGCGGCTGAACTTAAAAGATTGTTTGATTTACCAAAAGCGCTTCAGACTGGAATGGTCCCGCTCGTTCTGAATAGTATAGATCCAATGGCAACACTTCAGGCATATGTGGATCGTTATCTTAGAGAAGAAGTGCAGATGGAGGGCCTCACGCGGAATATAGGGGGCTTCTCCCGATTTATCGAAACGGTGAGCTTTTCTCACGGGGCTATTCTGAACGTGAGTAATGTTGCGCGCGAATGCCAGGTGGAGCGCAAAGTAGTGGAGGGCTATATTAGCATCCTTGAGGATCTGCTGCTGTCATACAGAATCCCGGTATTTACCCGTAGAGCCAAGCGCGCTGTAGCGACACATCCCAAGTTCTACTTTTTTGATGCTGGTATCTTTGCGGCACTGCGTCCATCGGGGCCCTTGGACCGACCTGAAGAACAATGGGGAGCCGCGCTGGAGGGACTTGTTGCCCAACATCTCAGGGCATGGATCGACTACAACCAAGCCGGCTGTCAACTCTACTATTGGAGGACAAGTGCGGGTTCTGAAGTTGATTTCGTCGTATATGGTAAAGATGTGTTCCAGGCAATAGAGGTCAAGAACGCGACGACTATACATCCTCAGGATCTTCGCGCACTTAAGTCCTTCGGCGAAGACTATCCAGAAGCAAAGAGATATTTAATATACCGAGGTAAAGAAAGGTTGCTAAGGAACGGCATTAGTATTGAGCCTGCCGAAAAGTTTCTCCTTGAGCTTGGTTCTGAAATGACAAACAAAACGGATTGAAAATTAGGCAAGCTGCTCAATCGACTGAGTTGTTGAGAAATGGCAGAATGCTAAAAACACTTTGAAAAACAGAGTGAATCGCCCAAACTGTTGACAGACAATAGAATTAATAAAATGCTACTAAGACCCTCTCAATGCTTCCAGATGTGGATGCTCTCGATTATGCTTGTTCGGTGGGCTTGCAAACAATATGCATTAGTGAACCAACCTCCAATTAAATCATTCTTCAGAATGGATGAATGAGAACGTCCCTTGTTAGCAGAATTAATTGCAAATGGGAAAAGTGACAGAAAGTGTTTAAGACTATAATAGATGGTATGAAAACATTTAGTGCATAACCTATGACATTCCTTGGGGGACATCGGTTTTTATAATACGAGTGAGGGCAATATGGCAGATCCTGTATTGATAAAAGACACGGACATCAACTTTCCGTACTTCACGGTCCTGAAGGCATCGGCCGGCTCAGGCAAGACGCACACTCTTACAAAGAGGTTCGTCCAGTTTCTCCTCTCTGAGAGAATCCCCGCCAACCGACTGAGGAACACGCTGGCCATTACCTTCTCGAACAACGCAGCCAAGGAGATGAAGGAAAGGACCCTCTCATGGCTGAAAGAGATTCATTTCGGGGACAGGCAAAAGCTGGACGAACTGCTCAGTATTACCTCGCTTGATGAGGACGCAATGAGAGATAAGGCCGGCCTCCTTGTTGGGGAGATCCTTGACAACTATGCGGATTTCCAGATCAGGACTATCGATAGTTTCATGGCGACGGTTTTTAAGGCGTCGGCCATCGATTTTGGCTATAACCCGGATTTCGACATCCTTCTGAGCAATGATTCACTCATGGATTACGCATTCAACCTCTTCATGCGCGACGTCAGGGAGGGAACGACCGAGGCCGAATATATTGGCAGTATTGTTGATTCCATTTTGGAGCAGAAAAATACTTTGGAATCTTTCATATGGGACCCATCCTCGGCTCTCCTGGAAGAGATAAAGAAGATCTACAGCAAGCTTTCTTCCAAGGGCAAAAAAGTCGAGGTTGAAGATTACACCGATGAGTTGGGCGAAGCAAAGAAGAAGATAAGCGGGCATGTCGAATTCCTTAAACGGGAGATTGAGAAATCAGGCCTTGAGATTAGAAAAAATTCCTCTTACGAAACTATAGTTAGAGCGGTTGGAGATAAAAATTTCCCTGATCTTATCGGGAAAAAGTTTGTGGCCCCTCCCGTGAACAAGCCTCAGAAAGGCAAGGGCGGCGGACAGGATTCCTTTGACCATATAGTCAACATCTGGCAAGAACTTGCACAGCTTATCGTCTGTTACACGGTCATTTTTACCCGCGCGCGGTGCATGCCTTACGTAAAGGCCTATCAGTCATTCAGGAGTACTGTAGAGATGGCTAAGAGGCAGCAGGGCAAGGTCTTTATCGAAGACATCAACATGCACCTTGCCCAGTACCTGAGCAGTGCCATAGTCCCTGATGTCTATTTCAGGATTGGCGAGACCATATATCATTTCCTCATTGACGAGTTCCAGGATACCTCCCCGATACAGTGGCAGAATCTGTATCCGCTCATCGAGAACTCTCTTTCACAAGGCGGAAGCCTCTTTGTAGTGGGAGACACAAAACAGGCTATCTACGGGTTCCGCAATGCAGATTACGCCATCATGAAAGGGGTCGAGCAAGTAAATCCTTTCCCCTCGGCTGAGCATGTGGTCAAGGAACTGGAAATCAATTACAGAAGCAGAAAGAAGATACTTGAGTTCAACGAGAAGGTCTTCAAGGAGCGACTCGCCGCCAACGAGGAATACAAAGAGGCGGGTAACAGGAGCGGTCTGACCGAATATATCCAGAGGCCGGCGCAGGATGCAGGGGACGAAGGGTATGTGGAGGTTTCCATTCTGCCCAGGAACGACGACGAGCCGGCCGAAAAGGAGAAGATCCAGGAGATAATAGTGGAGCTGCGTACCCGTGGATACCGTTACGGGGACATAGCGGTGCTTACCCAGACCAACGAGGGCGCAGTAAGGGTGAGCGCGTGGCTGAACGAGAAGGACATCCCGTTTATTTCCTACAGCAGCCTCGATGTGCGGAGACGCAGGATCACAGGGGAGATCGTCGCGCTCATGAACTTCCTTGACTCTCCGACGGATGACTTCTCCTTCGGGACTTTCATCATCGGCGAGGTCTTTACGGTGGCAATTTCGAACGAGTACCCTGACGCAGGCATTGATAGTCTGAGAGGATTCTGCTTCAGTCAGCAGAATAATCATCCTCTTTATAAGGCGTTCCAGCAGCAGTACAGCCACCTCTGGGAACGGTATTTTGAAGGGCTTTTCAGGGCTTCAGGCTTCCTTCCACTTTATGACCTTGTCACGGAGGTTTTTGCCGTGTTCAAAGTTTTTGATTGCCTGCCGGAGGAAGAGGCTGCGCTTGTCAAGATACTGGAGGTCGTGAAGGAATTCGAAGGCGGAGGGTTCAACAGCCTTAAGGATTTCCTGGCGACCGCGATGGACGACGATGAGTCGGAGTCCGAATGGAATATGGCGGTTCCGAAGAATATCGAGGCCACACACGTGATGACCGTCCATAAGGCAAAAGGACTGGGGTTCCCCGTGGTCATCACGCTTCTTTATGAGGTGAGGAACAAAGGGTTTGAGTACATCGTCGAGGAGAAGGACGAGGCCGTGTGCCTTCTTAAGATCAATCAGTCAACTGCGGCCTGTGATGAAACACTCCGGGGACTTTATGACGGAGAGAGGATGAGGGATTATGTAAACAGGCTTAACAGCCTCTATGTCGGATTCACTCGCCCCAAGAGAGAGCTCTACGTGGTAGGCGTACAGGGCAAACCTGATACTTATCCCTTCGTGCTTATCCCTGCTGATGATTTCCCGCCCTCAGAAAAGCCTCAGGCCAGAATTGGCGGATTGTCCTCGGAGGAGACAGAGGGAGAGCCTCCTTGCCCGCTGCTGCACCGCCACGGGCAACTGGAATTTCCCGTGACTCCCGAGGTGTTCATGACGGATGAGGAGAAAAGACGCGGTGAGTTCATACATGACGTCCTGTCCCGCATCGGGCTGGTGAAGGAAGGCTTCAAAGAAGAGTTGATAACTATCATAAATCAGGTCAAAGATGAGACTGGGAGCGATTATCCCGGGGACGAGATCAGGGAGCTGATAATGTCCTTGACAGGCAATAGAGAGTTGGCGGGATACTTCCCGGAAACCTCCGGCGCTGAGATTCGGACGGAGCAGGAGTACTCGGATGCATCCGGCAGGCTTTTCAGAATGGACCGTGTGGTTATTGAAGCCGCAAGCGTCACAGTGGTTGATTATAAGACGGGTAAGGGCAAGGAAGCATTGGATAAGTACGCAGCCCAGATGAGAAACTACATGGCAATTCTCTCTGACATATATCCTGGGAAGACCGTCAGGGGCGTCATTGCTTTTGTCGATCTCGGAGAGGTTGAGGTGATAGAATGATTACACGGATTATTCCATCAGGGCAGAGCCTTATCCGGGAGACTCTTGTTCATCTTCATGCGACAGGGAAGGATTTCTCGGGATCATTGGTAGTGTTCCCCGGCAAGCGGCCATCTCATTTTCTGAGAAAGGCTCTGGCCGCTCGGGTCGGTTCAAGCTTCATCCCGCCGGTACTGCATTCAATGGACCAGTTCATCGATTACCTGTGCGATAAGCCAGGCCTCATGAGAAATATTGAAACGATAGACGCCGTTGCCATTCTCTATGACATCCACAGAAAGGCGGCGTCACCGCTTGGCGGAGGCGGGTTCATGACCGCTGACAGCTTCTTCCCGCTTGGCCTCCAAATATACAAATCTATTGAAGAATTGAAAATTGAAGGAGTCGCTACATCCATGGTGAAGGGTATCCAATCCTACGTTGAGGAAGGCATGCCCGAGCAGACAAAGGACAGATTCCAGTCGCTTAACTACTTTTACGAGGCATTCTACAAAAAGATCGCTGAGCTTGGGTTTTCGAGCAGATCGGGCAGATATCAGCTGGCGGCTTCACAAATTGACGGGACCCGGCTTGACGGGTACGAAAAGGTAATCCTGGCGGGCTTTTTCGCGCTGACCAATGCTGAAAAAATGTTATTTCAAAAGCTCAAAGACCGCGATAACGTGGTCCTGATTTTTCAGGACGGTGCAGGACTAAAGGAACAGCTTGAAGCCATGGCCATTGATTACGACAGTCCCGGCATAGATACTGTAGAGCCGGCAATTCACTTCTACAGCAGTCCCGACTCTCACGGCCAGGTCCTGGCACTGGGTAAGGTGTTGGAGACGGGACTTGCGGAGCGATCTGGCGTTGACGAAAATACCGTCATAGTACTGCCTTCATCGGAGACCCTTTTCCCCCTTGTGCGTCAGGGGCTGTCATCACTGCCTGAGGACACATACAATGTGTCAATGGGGTATCCGCTTCATCGAACCCCGGTCTTCGGATTCCTGAATAACCTCATGGAACTGGCTGCCTCTATGGACGGGGATCGCATCTATATCCCCGACTACCTTAAATTTGTGCTTCATCCCTACACAAAGAACATCTATTACAAGCGGAAGTCGGAGATCACGAGGATACTATTTCATTCCATCGAGGAGGAGCTCCTCCGGCACAAGGCGAAAACCTTCACTTCTCTTTCGGAGATTGAGGGAAACCAAGCCTTGTTCAAGAGTGTTATGGGAAGACTCGGCAATGATGCAAAGGGCATGAGTGAGGCCCTGCTCAGGGAGCATCTGATGGCGATTCACGGGGAGACGATAGGGAGGTTTCTTTCTTTCGGAAATATCGGGGACTTCGCAATGAAGTGCAAAGCGATCCTGATCTATATCTTCAACAACAGCACGGCGAGGCTTCATCCTCTTTTTTACCCCTTTTCGGAGTCTTTCGTAGGGGCACTCAACATTCTTACGCGATCGCTTATGAAGGATACGGCCTTTGTGGACAGGATAAGTTATTTCACCTTCTTGAGAAAGTATGTCATGACATTTCAGACGCCTTTCTCAGGGACACCTCTCAAGGGACTGCAGGTCCTTGGTTCCCTGGAGACAAGGAATCTTAAGTTCGAGAGGGTGTTCATCCTTGATGCCAATGAGGATACTCTTCCCGATACGAATAAGGAAGACTCACTGCTGCCCTTCAAGGCGAGGCAAATACTGGGGCTTCCCACGTATGTGGACAAGGACAGGTTGGCATCTTACTATTTCGATTCACTGCTCCAGGGGGCAAAGGAAGTCCATCTTTTCTTTGTGGAAAATGACAAGGCTGAAAGGTCAAGATTTGTCGAAAAGCTCCTTTGGGAAAAGCAGAAGAAGGATAGGATGACCGATGTCAAACCTTACATCAAGACAGTCCAGTATAGGGTTAAGCTCGCCAACGGCATTCCTGATCCAATCCCGAAGACCGCTGAGATCAGTACTTTCCTCAGGGATCTTACATACACTGCGACAAACCTGAACCAGTATCTGAAGTGTCCGCTACAGTTCTACTATTCCAGGGTGCTGAAATTCAGCAGCAGGGCTGAGATCACCGGTGACATTGAACGTGATGACCTTGGAACTTTCGTACACTTAGTTCTGAAGGACTATTTCTCCGGCAAGATGGGGAAGCAGCTGACAAAGGATGATTTTGCCGTGAAGCCGATGGACGACATTATAGAAGTTCTTTTTGACGAGAAGTACGGGAAGGACCCCTCAGGGGCCCTCTATCTTCTGAAGAGGCAGATCAGGAAACACATGGCGTCAGTTCTCAGGGATTACTATGTCCCGCTGATAGGCAACCAGCCGCTGACCATAACGGCAATGGAGTCTAAAATAGATGTGAATGTCGACTCTTTTAAATTATTTGGGAAGCTTGACAGCATCGAGCGTAGGGGTGACAAGACTGTCATTGTAGATTTCAAGACCGGCGCCAACCAGAATTACCTGAAAATAAATATGAAAAAGCTTGATCCTGACAAAAGAGAGACATGGTCAGCTGCGATTGGAAGCCTTCAGCTTCCCTTCTACCTGCTGCTTTACACTGAGAAGCATAAATTGACAATAGACGGGCTGGAAGCGCTTTTCCTGCTCCTTGGACGTTCTAAAATATCAACAGACATAGAACTTCCTCTTTTTGAAGACTCGTCTGCCGCTCAGACTTATGCGCTTCTGAAAGAGGTGATCTTTAAGCTGCTCAGGGAGATCACTGACCCTTCAATTCCTTTTGGTCCGACGGACGACAGGAAGAAGGCTTGTCCGAAATGCGACTTTCAGTACGCATGCGGGACTCAGTGGATTGTTAAATAAGCGTTACCTGGAATCCGGACATGGATGCATTTGGGATATCCTAAGGCGCGTGCTGGAACGTGCTAGGACGTGATGCAAGCATCACATGACTGATAGCGACTCGGGAAAGGCAACAAGTATATGTAATGTCTTTTGTGAAAAGAATACGGCTAGTCTAAAATAGCGCATAAGAGTCTTACGGGGGTTTTATGGGGTTGAGAATATTTCACACTTCTGATTTACACCTTGGGCTTAGATTCGCAGGATACCCTGAAGAGGTTAGCAAAAAGCTGATCGATGCGCGTTTCGAAACGCTCAAGCGTCTTGTTGACGTGGCGAACATAGAGCTGTGCGATATGTTTGTTGTGTCAGGAGATCTTTTTGATCGCCTGACGGTTTCCAAAAAAGATGTCGTCAAGGCGGCGCAGATATTAAGCGAATTCCAGGGGCGTGTGGTAGTCGTACTCCCCGGGAATCATGATTTCGTATCAGCCGGGAGGGGCGATATCTGGTCCCAATTCAAAGAAAGCAAGGGCGACAACGTATTGCTCCTTGAAAAGAGAGAGGTCTGCTCCCTGAAGGCCTTTGACCTCAATGTTGACCTCTATCCCGCAACCTGCGACTCAAAACATTCAAAGACAAACTACCTGGCCTGGATTAAGGAAGCGGAAAAGGACCCGGAGGTTAAGTTTCACGGACTTGCTGGTTTCTTTATGCCCGAGCGCTTCATAGCATCACGAAAGATATTTCTTACCGCAGTATACTTTATGTGAGTACCTTTGTTCTGTCCTTCAAATAACCACTCTTTTGGATGATATTCCCTCCAGTACTGCCTTAAACACTCAAGGGCAGTCTGAGATAAGATGGAGTAACGGTCCTTTCCTCCTTTGCCCAGACGGATATATACCAGCATCCTCTTGCTGTCGATATCGGTGATCTGCAATTTTGCCGCTTCACTTATTCTCAGTCCCGAAGAATAAGTGATCATCAGCAGCGCCTTGTGCTTGATATTCTCAGTGACGGAAAACAGAGACTGAACTTCGGATAAATCCAAAACGAGAGGCAGCTTTTTCTGGGCTTTCGGATACTGGATTCTATCGACCACATCCGCACGATTCAAGGTCGTTCTATAAAGGAACTTGATCCCGGCTACATAGGTTCTGTATGTTCCCCTCGTTAAATCCCTTTCTTCCATAAGATGAATCAGATACTTTTTCACTTCCTCTTCACTCAGTTCTTCAGGCGACCTGCCGAAATAGTTCTCCAGGAGGGTGAACTCCCTGAGGTATTTCTTTTGGACACCAAGGGAGAGACCCTTCAACTGAAGGTCCGCCTGCAGTTGCTCTTTCAACGTGCTCATGATTCTATCTCCTTTGAAACTGATTTCTGCCAGCTTATGCCAGCAGCACAGCAAAAGGAGATTGTAAAAAGACCTCGATGGTTCAACCAAGAAATGTGATCAGGCAAAAGTAGCTATTCGAAAAAGAGGGCACTACTGTTGATAGGCATGCTAATCGAATCCACCGCGCAGCGGTTTAGTCCTTCCGTTTCTAACACGCGCACCAAGACTACAATTCAATCTGTGGTGTTCATGTCATAATTCTCACCGCCGTAGATCAACAGAGTCAGGTTCACCCCCCTCTTCAAGCAGTCATTAAGCACCATAAACCTGTGATTGCTAAGCGCAGCAGTGCAATTTCCGCTCAGATTTATCGGGGAGAATATTCACTCTTAATCGCCATTTCTGCTACTATCTACTATGTCACATGCAAACAGCTCCTTAAGAGCGATTATCTATGCCCTGATGGCAAATTTGGGTATTGCGGCGGCGAAAGGGCTGGCTGCATGGTACACGGGGTCAAGTGCCATGATCGCAGAAGCCATTCATTCAGCAGCCGACACTGCCAATCAGATTCTCCTACTGCTCGGCCTCAGAGAGGCGCGGCTGCCGGTTTCGATTGAGCATCCCCTGGGGCATGGAAAGGCAATCTATTTCTGGTCATTTATTGTCGCGATCATGCTTTTTAGCATGGGCGGTATGTTCGCGATGTACGAGGGCCTGCACAAGCTGCTCTATCCAAAGATGCCTCAGTCGCCGTGGGTCGCGATGGTGGTACTAGTTGTTTCGATGCTGCTGGAGATCAGTTCTCTGCGGGGGGCCCTTGCAGAGATTACGAAGGTACAGGGCAAGCGTTCTTTAACGAAATGGTTCAAGGTGAGCAGGCAAAGCGAGCTTATTGTGGTGGTTGGCGAAGACATTGCGGCTATCGTGGGACTCTCACTTGCTATGGTAGCTGTTCTCGCGACGATCTTAACGGCAAACCCGCTCTTTGACGCGCTGGGCACTATCGCGATCGGTTTTGTCCTCCTGCTTGTTGCCGTTGCCGTCGGCATTGAAGTGAAGAGTCTACTGATCGGTGAGAGTGCGGAGCCGGAAACGAAAGCCTCTCTACTGGATTTCCTCTCAGGTCGGCCGGAGGTCGACCATGTCTACAATCTCATTACTCTACAACTAGGCAGTGACCTTATGATCGCAGTTAAGGTGAGAATGCATGAAGACGCAAGTGCCGCCAAACTGCTTGCAGATATCAACAACGTTGAGGCTGCACTCAAGGCGAGATTTCCCATGGTGCGCTGGATCTTTTTTGAACCTGATGTGAGCGATTAGCCCTGCTCAATCTCCTATACTCTCCCCCGGTTAGGCCCAAATAGTGTCTTATCTTGCAGAGTATGATTATGCGTATCTTATCACGCAACTCATCTTCTTGCCGCCCACACCGCCCGCAAAGATGAAACCAAACGTGGAACCGCAAACTTGATGTGTACTACACGCACTTTGCTATGACGCCAGGTGCTCAGGCTGCCACCCTGTAAGGGCGCTGCCGTGAACAACTCTGGATTTTATTAGCTGATTCTTGCCGGGTGAAATTTCGGTCGTAACACTATTCATTAGTACCTTGAAAGCGGCTTAAAGCGCAACAGTGCATAGGTGATTGAGATAAGGCGGAATCGGTCAGATAGACACCGACAACCTGAAGCGATGATCGTCTTACATTATTTTAGGACTTCGACTGATATATTCTTTGCCTAAGGAAAGCTAGAATTAAAATACTTGCAGTTCTTGAAGGATAAGAATTTAA
Organism: uncultured Nitrospiraceae bacterium; assembly: GCA_963736105.1. Taxonomy (GTDB): domain Bacteria; phylum Nitrospirota; class Thermodesulfovibrionia; order Thermodesulfovibrionales; family Dissulfurispiraceae; genus Fen-1308. Next base: position 1,412,778 of record CAVTNL010000002.1, read on the forward strand.
CGTGCGGAGGTAATATATGTCCTGTCCTTTCTTTAAGAATAGTCGTGACATAGGATTTTGCGACGCCTATACAGATAGCCATATTCCTAGACTCGATGAAATGGCCCGTATTTGTTTCAAGGATGATCACCCTGCATGTGACATCTTCCGCAGATGCATTGCCATAGCCGATCATGCTCAGGCGGGCAGTGCTAAACATATTAGTCATCGTGTGTCCGTAGCATAAGTGCGCATAGGACTTGATTCAAAAATGCTGAAACTACGTCGAGGGATGGTACACGGGCAAGCGCATACCGATGTATGTATCAACGGGCAGTGGAACGTCAGGGCCTCCGATTAGGTTTTGCGCAACGGCGGAAATTGCCACATTCAGGTTTTATTTGACATAAGGTAATTTTCATGACAGGGACAAAGGCAATGATCAGCGTCGGACAAACCAAGAAGCAAGTAAAGCTTTCATTGTCACAGTGTCTCTGGGGCATCACAGGGCTAACGGCTCTTGTGGTTGTCATGATCATATCATGGGTTCTGGTGGTTCTCGTCTTGGCTGCGGCACTGTGGCTCTTTGTGGTTGGAACGTTCGTCATATTTTTCATCGGAAGCGCACGGCAGTACATAAGGGATGTAAAGGCCACCCACGATCAGAAGCTTCCAAAAGAAGAAAACAAGGAGATGGATAGATCCAGAGACTTACGGTTTACAGACAGATCCTATTGAATATTCAGTGCAAGGCTGACTGCGTTGATCAGATCAAGTCTTGACAACTACAAATGAAGAATCTGTAAATTCGCTCATCATATCAAACTGTACGATCGCTTTCATGCTGCATATTTAGCATATGCCGTCGCCAAAAGCTACGTTATTATATTCTAGGTTTAACCCGTTCTCTTGTTCCCAGTGCCCGACATCATTTCGTAAGCTTCTGCACCGTATAAACTTTGTTATAAATGTTACTACCAGCGTCCCACACGGGGGAAACAGATCTATTTAATGACCGACCCAACGAGGCAGTAAGCTCCGGCGCGGCAGTCCCCGCAGAGTTTGGGACAAAATCCGCAGGTATGAAGAAAAGGTGCGGGTGCGGACTTCTGTGAGAAGGACTAACGTCAGATGCCTCCTACTCATAACCTTGAACGCAGACATCAAGCCTAAATCGATGATTACGATACAAATCTCTTCGCCGCCAAATCCTCTCGAATTGCTATAATTGTTGTGAAGACTGAGTGGAGGTGTGAAATAATGAGTGAATCAAGGAAATTCGACGCGGCCAAACTTGCCAAACTCAACGATCCAAAAAGGTTGGAAATTCTGAGTCCAGAAGTGATATGGGCAAAAGCCGATCTCAAGAATCCCGAAATCTTAGTCGATATCGGTGCAGGTACCGGCTTTTTTGCTCTCCATTTTAGTAAGAGACTGCAGGCAGGAAAGGTATACGCATGCGATATTTCTGAAGATATGATTACTTGGATGGAGAATAATCTTCCTATGGAATCGCGGGGCGTTGTCATGCCTGTGAAAATGGAAGAAAGTTTGGTTCCACTGCCTGATGGAATTGCCGACCTAGTTTATATGATCAACCTCCACCATGAACTAGAAGAACCGGTTATGGTAATAAGAGAGACACTGCGGCTACTGAAAGACGGTGGCAAGCTCATTATTATAGACTGGAAGAAGGAAGAAACGCCTGAAGGACCTCCTATTACAATAAGGGTAATCGAGGAAACGATCGAGAATCAGATGCGCTCCAGTGGTTTTATGAATATCAGAAAACATGCCGTTCTGCCATACCATAATTTTCTAGTTGGAGAAAAGTCATCTTGAAACACTATTCGCTTAGTAAAGTAATATATATTTTATCGCGCGTGCCTTCTACTGCGAATCCCGTGTGCCGTCAGTCCGTGAACTTTGATGTACAAAAAGGGAAACTTTCGGCATCGCGTTCTCAACTACTTCCCATTGCCATGCAGTCTCTTTCCCAAAAACCGTTCCAATTCTAGAACCTATCTCAAAATTAAAATGATGTATCATAAAGGATGCGTTTGAGTGATGAGCAGTGGGAATTGATACGAGATCACTTTCCAGAGGAGAACATTCCTGATGGACGTGCTGGCCGAAAACCTGTTCCAACGCGTAGGGTTTTGGACGCTGTTCTTTGGATACTGAATACTGGTGCACAGTGGCACATGCTGCCACAGAGCTTTCCTAATTACAAAACAGTTCATCGTCGTTTTCAGCACTGGTGCAGAAACGAAGTGCTCCGCAATGTACTGACAAGTCTTGCTAATACGCTTCGAGAGCAAGGAGAAATAGATGAACGGGAGAGCTTTATAGATGCCACGTTTGCCTCTGCAAAAGGCGGTGGTGCAGGCATCGGTAAAACCAAGCGTGGCAAGGGTGTGAAGATCATGGGAATCGTTGATAGGAACGGACTTCCTCTTGCAGTTTGTACGCATGCAGCCAATCATCATGAGGTGACATTGGTTCAGCTGACATTTGATTTTTATATGATAGAAGCGAAGCCTGAGAAGCTTATTGGCGACAAGGCATATGACAGCGACGACCTGGATGATGATCTTGGCAAACAAGGCATCGATATGATCGCGCCGCACAAATGCAATCGTGTCAAAGACCAGACGCAGGACGGAAGAAAACTTCGTCGCTATAAGAGGCGTTGGATAGTTGAGCGCTTCTTTGCTTGGTTGCAATGGCATCGTCGACTCCTAGTTCGATGGGAATACTACGCCGAGAATTTTCTCGGTCTTGTACAGCTTGCCTCCATATGTGTACTACTCAAACGATTTTGAGATAGGTTCTAATAAGATTGTGTTATATTGCTAGCCGACTACCCCGCATTGTTAGTATCATAATCAGGGTGCATCTTTAATAATTTATTTTGGACGGGAGTGATGCATCATCATGAATAATTTCACCGGATTATTTATTGCCTTGTGCTGGGCAGCTTTTTTTGTCTATATGGTCATTTCTGCTTTTTCGGTCAAACGCACGGTCGAGGTCGTGCGAGGCTGGACATGGAGCTGGCTTATACTTGCCATAGTGGTCGGAGCGCTTCTTCTCTTTAAATACTTCGTGCATTTGCGTGTATATGTGACAGATATGGTACTCTGGCCACGCACTTTGATCACTGATGTTATTGCGGGTATCCTCGTACTCAGTGGCCTCGGTATAGCACTATGGGGACGCATAGCACTCGGCCGCAATTGGAATATGTATCCGGCACTAAAAGAAAATCACGAACTAATCGAGCGGGGCCCTTATGCCTATGTTCGACATCCTATGTATAGCGGTCTACTCTTGATGTTTCTTGGCACAGTTATTTGGTATGCCACTGTAGCCGGGATCGCTATATTCGTCGCTTCTTTGCTTGGCACTTGGTTCAAGCTGCGTCAAGAAGAGAAACTTCTGACCAAGCATTTTGGAGAATGCTATCTCAACTACAAAGCACGAGTTAAGGCACTTATCCCGTTCGTGCTTTAGGTGAGCATTCAACCCCCTGATACACAGGGCTACTGTCAGAGACCGGGGAGAGGGGCGCAGCACTGAGGATTCACGTAGTACTACTGATAATCGAGAGTGTCGCCGGTATACACAATTTGATAATTTTGAAAATAATCTGATAACTGCTGGCTAGGCATAGAGACGTTCTGTCTTCCGATAATTGGACACGGTGATCATCGCAAGATAGCATAGGTTATGCTTACAAGCTCGATGCTGGAGATCTTGCAAGAAGCATGAACTTCCCCTATTTGTAAAACATGATCTTTTGGTACCCAATAATAATAAATGAATATCTCACCGAAAACGGAATGCTGCAGGTTCCTCCAGTAGCATGCAACCCCTCTCAGAATATATTAGATATGAATGCTTCCGAAAAAGGATTCCGTGCATTTATGACTTTCTTGTACTCATTAACAAACCTTATTATTTCCTTCTTTGGCTCCGGCTTGGAAAATATCGTCATTACATCATTGAGCTCCGTGATAACTCTGGAATAATCATTCACCTGCCTTCGGAGTTGCTGCCTTGCTTCAGATTCCGGGAATAGCGAAAACTCAGCCATCTCAGCAAACCGAGGATGATAATATAATGCATGAAGTTCCTGGACGAGCCCCGTAACCTGCTCCTTAAGTGAAGAGATATAAAGCTTTAATTTGTCATCAGGCAGTGTGCCGAGAGCATCGTTTTCCGATACGATCCATTCCATTTCCAACTTTAACAGCGTATGGAGGTCCTTATCGGCGTAAGCCAAGGTCACCAGCTTCATCAACTCTTCCTTTCTAGCCCAGATAATTCATAAATAATCTGCAAAAAAATAGCCAACATCCCTTGAATCTTTGATATTATTGAAGGTGCGAGCAACAATAACCCAAGAAAGGACGTTGGCTACTATGACAAAGTGTAACACAAGACAGCTTGGATTTTCATTCCTTCGGAAGCGCAAACTGACGGTAGATTTTGGAGGCGGAGAGATCACATCTGACTCCGGACTTCTACTTGTTAGGCAGGCCGATCAATCATTGGGACTCTTGGAAGGATTGTCGAAATGTATAGTAGACCATCGTGATACGCGGTACACAGATCATGACTTGTTGACTCTTCTTCGCCAACGGATATATCAGATAGTAGCAGGATATGAAGACTGCAATGACTCTAACTTTCTGAGGAAAGATCCTGCTCTGAAGGCAGCATGCGGCAGGACGCCAAGTGACAAAGAACTGGGATCTCAGCCTACATTGTCGAGGTTGGAGAACACCGTAACCCAAGAAGATCTGTATCGGATGGGGCAGTGGTTTGTTGATCTGTATATCCGTCGCAATCGGAAGCGTAAGCCAAAGAGAATCATCATCGATGCCGACGGCACCGACGATCCTACGTATGGAGACCAACAACTCACCTTCTTTCACGGGTACTATGATCAGTATATGTACCATCCCTTGTTGGTCTATGATGCCGATACCGGTGAGATGATCACCGCAGTATTGCGTGCAGGGAATCGGCACGCCAGTTATGGAATAGTTTCAATTCTGAAGCGGATAGTTGGGAAGCTCAAGGCGGCGTTTCCCAATTCTGAGATCATCATACGAGGTGACGCAGGGTTTGCGATACCGGCCCTGTATGAGTATTGCGAAGACGAGAAACTTAAATATGTGATCGGCCTTATTCGCAACGACGTACTGGAGCGAATGATTGAAAGACTTACTGATAAGGTACAATCTCTCTACGAAAAAACGGGACAGAAGCAACGACTCTTTGCGGAGGGTTTTTATCAGGCACAGAGCTGGGAAACAGAGCGCCGGGTAATCATGAAGGCCGAATGGCTTCCGCAAGGACCAAACCGTCGGTTTGTGGTAACTAACCTTTCAATGGAGGCCAAGCAACTCTACGAGTTCTACACAGAGCGAGGAGGCACTTGCGAGGTCCGCATTGACGAATTCAAAAATGGACTGAAAGCCGATCGGTTAAGTTGTCATCGTTTTGTAGCCAATCAGTTCAGACTGTTTTTGCATATGGCTGCATATTGGCTCGTACTGCGGCTCAGAGGCGCGCTTACGGAAACAGAGTTCTCATCGATGCAGATTCAGCAGCTCAGGACAAGGATCTTAAAGATTGGCGGCCAAGTGGTTCTGACAGCTAGACGGGTATGGTTCCGCCTGGCAAGCGGCTATCCTTGGAAAGATATCTTTGCCTTGGCACATCGAAGACTTGTTGCTGATACCTGCTAAAAAACCCTGAAGACAACAAGCACCGTAAAGTTCCAACAGGTGAAGTGCGCCCAAAAAAGGATCCGGTATCACATTCATCGCATTGCACGCGGCCCCAAGTCTCGCATTACACTCAAAAAGTTGATACCGAACCATTCTACCGCGCTCTTAACGATGAAAAAGCTTCAATTCTGCTCAGTTCTGATAATTTATGAATTAACTGGGCTAGCTTTTTCAGCTGGATCCATGATCGTGTCCGGGTGCAGGGCCTTTGCCAGTGAAAGATATATATTGCGCACGCTCTTCAAGGTGAGCTTGTTTTCGTCCTTTTGTAGTTTCTCACGCTCAATTTGTTTCTTTGTTTTCTTACGACCATGAGAATTCCCATTATTCATATTGAGCTCTTCAAACTCGCCTTGCAAGCGGTTTGCAAAACGTGCAAACCCTTCCGGTGTGTCATCAATATCGTCTACGTCAATCTCAACTCCGAATAGGTTTCGCGCTTGATCGGCAAATTCACACTTTACCTGGTCGATCTGGCATTTCGTTTCTTCTTTATAACTTGTTTCCGACCATTTATCATAAAATGCTTCAGTTAGCTCATCGGGCTCCACATCGACAAAGGCTTCGCTGCAAAGAATAAGGATCACATCCCGCAAGTCCTCGTATTGCCGTTTCCCGTACTTAATATTCTTTACCGAGCCTCCCAACGCCTTCGCTATTTCCAATCGGCCATTTGCAACTGAGCGCCTTTTTTCGGGTATTTCTGCCAAATAGGTCTTGAGCAAAGATTCAAGTTTCGCTGTTTCTTTCCCAATGGTGACTTGCAACTCTTCAATTCGCTTTGTCAGCCTATTGAATGTCTGCTGTTGTTTTGTGAGTTTCTTATTACGCCCCGCCATTATCTCGAGGCTGATCCCGGCAGAATGATTTTGACCTAGAAATTCCGTGTCATCGAATAAAGAAAACGTATCGTTATCCATCACTTCGCTCCTTCCTGATACCCGATGGGGAATTGTTTTCTCGGTAAATAATTAATAATAGCACGAGGCGTAAAAAACCATACAGTCAGCTTGCTCAACCCATTCTCAACCTGTTTTAGAATAGCATGTGGTCGAGGGCAGCGGTAAACCAGAAGGCTATATATACGCTAGTGAAATGACCAGTTTGAAAAACCAAAAATTGGCCACACTAATCGTCACCTCTCTTTCGGTATTGGTCATTCTGCTCAGCACGCACCACACATTGATCATCGCAGTTACCATTTCCCAAAATCGAATAGATGTCAATATGTCATTTAAAGTAATATGACATATTGACGAATAGATAATGATTGTTTATACTACAAATAAAGGAGTAAACATGTTGGTCACAATTGATAAACGAGGAAGTATCAATCTTCCCTCAACTATCAGAAAGGATATGGGCCTCGATGTAGGAACGCGTATGGATCTTGAGGTCCTTGAAGGCGGCGCTATTGTGTTAACACCTGTCGCTATTTATCCTACTGTTAAGCTGAGCGAAAAGGGTCTCAAAAAACTCGCAGATGCACGAAAAAGCGGTACAGTCAAGATGCCAACACCGTTGGCCGAGCAGATAAACAATGCCCGTACTGACGCCGACTAAGCTTTTCCTCAAAGACATTGATGCTTTTGCATCAAACCGGGTTCTCGAAAAAAAGATACTCAAAGCTTTGGCTTTTCTTCAAGAAAACCCGTTTCACCCGGGGCTACACATTGAGAGGATCATCAACGATCCAACCGCTTGGTCAGTTCGGGTAGATGAACGATATCGGATATCCCTTGATCCCGAAGCTTATAATGACCCCAGCGGTACGCCGGATTGGGATAAAGGTATTATTCTACTTCGAATTCTTGATCATGACGATCTATACAAAAAACCCCGTTAATTTATGACGAAAGAGATGCCTACTGATAACAATCAGGACTTCTATGATCCGAAACTTGGTGATTGGTGGTACAAACATAGAGTCCCCACAGTTTCTTGACTGGTCCATTTTCTTTGTACACCTCATTCTTTATCAGATATAAAACTTCAAGAAAGTTGGATAAAGATAGCTCCTCACATGAGAACACTTCCATGCGTATAGCTCTTCTAATCTGGATTAGCTGACCTTACTATTGCGTGGCATTACCGGATCACCAAGTTTCCAGTTCTGTTCTTTCATTAACTTTGTCCTGCATAATACCCTGTGTCGGCTATTAGCTGTACCCTTCGCGGCCTGACATTTCAACCGTTCTTCAAGCTGTACAAAATTGCACTTTGGAAGAGATGGTTAATAATTGCAATTTCATCGGCAAAAGAGTAATATGTGCTGAGAGATTTTTAACGAAGCGGATTTGAGAGGCATAAATAAAAGTGTACCTGGAAACTTTTTGCCGTTTCTAAATATTTGCCGTTTGTACGGCGCAAGCACGAAAATGTTGGAATGCGTCTCTTAATTATGCCTATCAACGGGATGTTTACCGGATCAGAATCAGATTTGCAGGGCTGATAACATAGTAAGATGTCAAATGCTGACTCAAATGAGTTTTACCAGGGCGACGTAGAATAGTATTAGTGCATCCTTTGGAGGTATCCGATGAAAAGAGTCATGACAATCATTACGGGTATAATTATTGTCACGGTAACATTGAATGCTGCCTATGCAGCAAATACCTCCTATCCGAGCACTTACACCTTCACCAACCTCGGTGATAACTATATTCCCGAAGGCATTAACAATGCTGGTACGATTGTAGGATTCTACGAGAATGGATCAAATAATAGAGGCTTTATTCTGAGCGGCGGAAACTATACTCTATTCGACTATCCAGGTGGGAACTCTACAAATGCCATTCGTATTAACGATGATGGTACGATTGTCGGAATCTATAAAGACTCACAGGGTAACGAGCATGGCTTTACTCTGAGCAACGGAACCCCTGCTTCTGTGGATTATCCCGGTGCCAAGAACACCTATGCCTCTGGCATTAACAATGATGGCACAATTGTCGGATATTACTCTTATGATGACAATGTTGCGCACGGCTTTATTCTGAAGAATGGTACCTATACGTCATTCGATTATCCAGGCGCCAGCAACACCTATGTCTCTGGCATTAACTATTTGGACAATATTATCGGGTGGGAGACTGGCGCAGATGGGCGACAACATGGATTTACTCTCATAGATGGTACCTATACGTCATTCGATTATCCAGGCGCCAATAACACTTATGCCGCTGATATTAATATAGGCGGGACGATTGTCGGTTGGTGGACGTACCCAAACGGCGATACCTCCAGCTTTACTATGCTTAATGGTGTTTTTGCGCCAATCGATATAGCTGACATTCGTATCACAGATGCTGCTGGTATTAACGATGCCGATACTATTGTCGGAAGTTGGTCTTTTGTGAATGGCGTTCTGATAACGGGATATACAGCCCAGAATATTAGTGTCGGCAATATTGATAACATCTCCGATACATTCACTGTATGGATGGATCTGAAACAAAATAAGGACGGTAATCCAGCTCCTAATCAATGTGGAAACGTGTTGAAGGCAGTGGATTCTGCAGGCAGGACTGCGCTTCAGCAGAGTTGTGTATTTCTGGATCAGGGAACTGGCCGCCACACGATCACCTTAAAGATCACCGACGATGGGACTCAACTTAATAAAAGAGCACGATATATTGAAAAAGCAGCGTTCTATCTCTGCAGCAACATGGGGTCTGGTGCCGGTGATCTTTCAAGTTGTTCACTAATAGGCGGCATACCCGAAGATTTCTCGGTATATGGGACAACTTTTGACATTGGAAAGCATGCGTGGCAGTTTAGCAATGGGGCGCAGGATAACTCCCCAGGCCAACTTGGCACCGTTCAGTGGTGGGCCACACATAATAGCATCTATTACGCTGCAGATGTGATTACATCTTATTTAAAAGATTCAGATAAATTCACGTTCTGGGGCAGTGTTGGGTATGCTTCATATGGAGCTGCCTACACATTTTCTTTACCTTTTATGTATGTTCATAAGAGCGACGGCTTTTGCTATGGACTGGCAAATTCTGCTATAGCTAACTATACTCATCAGGATGATACTGAAGCTTGGGGAATTGAAACATTTACAAAAGACAGCTGGAACACAGATATTATTAACAGATGGGCTGATCCTTACAAAGCAACAAGTCCATTTGGTGCGCTTGCACCAGATGCCAATATATTCACAGCACCCAGCCTAAATAGCCCCAGCACAGTCTGGAGCATCGATTCAGCCAAAAAAATTATGTATTACTTTGTTGCTCAGCAGCAGCCTTTCCAAGGAGGTCAAAATTGGGTTGGGAAGGATCTGAACAATACTTTAATAACCTCTGAAACCGATAATTCTGTTATAAGTATACTAAAGAACGGCTCCCCCGTTGCCGTGGGTTTTGATATCGAGCAATCAGTCAGCGGCCACGCGGTTGTCGTACCACAAATGATTATCCAGAATGGACAAACACAATTAACGATTTGGGATAATAATTGGCCCTTGGGCTCAATGGATGCCGCTTCTGGTCCCTATGCAGTGATTCAAAATGCTGGTGGTCCCTATCTTAAGATCGATAAATCGAGCGGTTCATTTAAGAGTCTTCTGAATTGGGATGTTAGTATGCTTACGTTTGTGCCGCTATTATGCGGAGATTCTCAGAATATCTATAACCAATGGTCGGCGCCATGTGCTACATCTCAGTCTGCTATCTCTCAGGCTGCCGCAACCGATATAGTGGACTACCAATATCCAGATCATGTTCAAGTCTTGGTTATCGGTGCACAGGTAAACAGCGTCTATGATCAGACGGCAAATTCATCTGTAACGCTTATTCCTAATGGGGATATTATAGCCGGCCAAGCTGTTCAGACCGTAAGCGGGAATGGTTTATTTACATCGTTATATTTACCAGTGGCGGATACTTACCAAATACAGGCAACGAAATATGCCGGTTTTGCGGGTCTTGAAGTCTTTGTAATCATACCCAATGCAGACGGTACAGTTCAGCAGCTTAACTATGAAAACCTGGCCACAGCAGTTGCTGACGCCACGCAGATCGCATTTACGGTTGGCAGCGGCAATACCAACACAGGTATCAGCCGGACAATAGCAAACGATATATACAATCCCGATTACAACGCAAATGTTGCTACAATACTTAACCCTCCAACGAACCTTAACGCTATAGTCAACAACAGTGGAACAGGCGTGGCACTCTCCTGGACAAACACCAGCAACCCCCTGTTCGCTTCGGTGCTGGTAATACGCAAGGCTGGATCCGCTCCCAGCGCAAGCACAGATGGAGTGACGGTATATAGTGGACCTGGGCAGAGTGTTGCCGATACTGTGTCGGCTAATACGGTTTACTATTACGCAGTGTATAGCATGGATGGCTTAGGGAACCTCTCTACATCAGCAGTAATACAGGTTAACACTGGCCTGGAAAGCGTTTATGGCACAATTCTCACCTCAGTCGGCGGGCTTAGCAATGCCAGCGTACAGTTGCTGGATAGCCATAATAATGTCATTGGTGTAGCAACAAGCGCGCCAGATGGAACCTATGCCATATCAAACATAACAAACGGCAGTTACACATTAACGGCAAGCCATCCGACAGCGGTTATAAATCCCACTTCAGTAGTCGTTACTTTAAACGGCAACAGCCAAGAGGAGGACTTCAGCGCAACGAATCAAGAGACACTCTTCCTGTTATTTAACGCATCGTCGGTCACCGTGGGCAATACAGTATCCATTCAGTGGACATACCGCAACATCGGGAATAACGAAACGGTTAATATAAGTCTTCTCAGAAACAGTGTATGGGAAACTATTGCTTCCGGGGTGCCGATTCTGAATGGAATGGTTTCATGGACTGTCACCGCCCCTGACGTTTCAAGTGCAATGCTCCAAATCTCACTTGCAGACAATCCAACAATAAATGCTCAATACTATCTTACCCTCGTCCCTTCTTATGATTTCCTCGGTACGCCAACAACTGGACCCGCTCCACTTGCAGTGATGTTTGTTGATAAATCGTCAAGTTCTACGGCATGGCTGTGGGACTTTGGAGACAATACAACAAGTACAGAACAAAATCCTCTTCACATGTATACTAATCCCGGCACTTATACTGTATCGCTGACGATTACCGGCTCAGGCGGACAGGTAATTACGACCAAGAGCAACTATATAACTGTATCGGGGACTTGTACTGAACTACCTGTCACTTTTGCAGATACTAATGCTTATTACCCATCCATTGGGAGCGCTTTAAGTGTTGTAGGCGCTGGACAAACATTACTGATACAGGATACGAGTTTAAGTGAAAGTCTAAGTACGTCACAGGATGTATTGTTTACGCTTTCAGGCGGATACAGCTGCGATTACTCAATGAATCCCGGATTCACGACTGTCCACGGAACACTTACAATCAGCCACGGCACTGTGATTATAGAAAATCTGATCATTCAATAACTAGAAACTTGTTGACATTATTACCAGGATATTGCTGCAGTCAGAAAGTATTTTTTGAGGCACAGGTGGATATTTCGGCCTCGCGCCTTTTATTATTTTCTCACGCAAACAATAATCACTATTCCACGAATTATCTCGGTAGTCACAATTGTCAATTGAATGTATAAAGAGATTGCATTAGCAGTCATGAAAGTGGATTGCTTGAGAATGGTATTTAACGTGGTGAAGTTTTAAAAGGGCTCCGATGATTTTCGCTTATACCCTTCAGTGTATTCAGGATACCCTTTCGAAATGATTACTGTGAGGATCCAACGTCAGATGCCTCCTACTGATAATCTTTTGCGCCCGAAGTATTGCAAAATAGATGATTAGCCGGAACAAACATTGCAGACATGCCTGGCAATTCGACTAGTTCCATCTGAATGGACGATAATAGCATTTTGAGCTTCTTAATTATAAGATTATTAAAGAAGTCTTGTATCGGAATTAGGAGGCAATTTAATCTATTTTTGCAAATTAGCGATCTAAGTTTTTCCACTCTCCATGAGAGGATAAGCAGCTTTCAAAAGGAGAAACCGTGATGAAAGATTCTCTTAACAAAGAAGATCGTCATGCCGCATTGCGTATTGTAGGCATTTATGCAATGGTTGCTGTAGTGTGGATATTCATTTCCGACAATGCCTTAAGATTCATCGCACCGGATATAGTTCGAATTGTCCACGTGTCAATCTTGAAGGGAATTTTCTTTATTATCATGACCGCTATACTGCTCTATCAACTCATCTCTCGGCACATCAGGCAATCCAGAGATTTGGAGGAAATGCTACTGGAAAGTGAAGAGCGCTTCCGCACAGCTTTTGCTCAAGCTGCTGTTGGTCAGGCAATGAGTGACAAAGGATTAAATTTCATACAAGTAAATAAGGCTTTTTGTGATATCACCGGCTATACAGAGCAGGAACTGTATTCCATGAGCCTTGAGTCAATTACTCATCCTGAGGATTACCCGTCATGTGTGGAACATATAGAAAAGCTATTGTCTGGCAAAACAAACAACTTCATTATGGAAAAGAGATTCATAACAAAATCTGGAGATACAGTATGGGTCCGTAACAGCGTTGCTTCTGTGCGCGATAAGCTTGGAAACATTAGGGATATTATCGCGTTGAGTGAAGACATCACTGAAAGGAAGAAGGGGGAGGTGTGTCTCAGCGCGTCTGAAGAAAAATACCGTAGTATATTCGAAGAAACCAAGGATGTCATATTTATAAGCTCTCCGGAGGGAAAGTTTGTTGACATTAATCCAGCTGGCCTTGAATGGCTTGGCTATGCATCCTTGGAGGAACTAAGAAAGATTGATATCCGCAATGACTTATATGTAAACGCCCAAGACAGGGTTGTTTTTCAGCAATTGATAGAACGACAGGGGTACGTCAAGGATTTTGAAGTGCAATTCAAGAAGGCACCTGGTCAACAGATAACGGTCAGGATAACGGCCACAGCCATTCGAGACGAAAAAGGAAGAGTCATAAATTACCGGGGGATTATTCGGGATGTCACCTTAGAGAAAACCCTTGAACATCAAATTGTGCAGGCTCAGAAAATGGAGGCGGTGGGACAACTTGCTGGAGGCATCGCACACGACTTCAATAACATACTCTCAGCAATCACTGGTTACGGACATCTTGTTCTTACGCAGATGCAAGAGGACAGTCCGCTGCGACCCTATGTGGAGCAGATACTCGACTCTTCGGAAAGAGCAGCTATGCTGACTCAGAATCTGCTCACCTTTAGCAGAAAACAAATCATTAATCCGCAACCTGGCAGAATCAACGAGATTTTAAGAAAGGTAACTCCAGTATTATCAAAACTCATCAGAGAAGATATTGAACTCAAGCTTGAATTGAGCGCAGAGGATAGCACTGTTATAGTGGATCGTTTGCAAATCGAACAGGTGCTGATGAATCTTGTAACAAATGCGAGAGACGCTATGCCGGATGGAGGCATTTTGACGATTAGCACAGAAAAAATGTTTATGGACGCAACATTCATAGAGGCTCATGGGTACGGCAAAATTGGCAAATATGTCGTTATCTCGGTCGAAGATACCGGCGCGGGCTTGGATGAAATGACTAAGGCGAAGATATTTGAGCCATTTTTCACAACTAAGGAAGTTGGCAAAGGAACAGGGCTTGGGTTGGCAATGGCATATGGGGTCATTAAACAAAATAACGGGTTTATCAATGTATATAGTGAAGTGGGGAAAGGTACAACATTCAGAATATATTTGTCCGAGGTCACCAGCACAGTTGAACAAAGAAAAGATGTCGGGATACAGTTATCGGTAGGTGGCACAGAGACAATTCTCTTAGTTGAAGATGACCAAGCACTAAGGGAACTCGTTGTAACCTTGCTTCACAAGTATGGGTATACCGTGATTGAGGCTGTTGATGGTGATGTCGCGTTAGCTCGCTTTAGTGAATATAAAGATGGTATTGATCTGCTGATAACTGATGTGGTAATGCCCAAGAGGAGCGGCATCGAGGTGTTTGAAGAGATAAAGAAGTTAAACCCTGAAATGAAAGTACTTTTTTTGAGTGGTTATGCAAAGGATACTGCACAAAAGAAGGGAATTTTTGACACAAGTGTAAACTTTCTGCAAAAACCTTTCAGTCCTAATACTTTACTGGAAAAAATAAGGGACATCCTGAACCATAAACTTGGCTAACCTTAATGAGCATTCTTCGCGGTAATGCGTTTTTTTTCGACTCCTTCGTGGAGTTTTAGGCCGACCCTTGATTCTTCCCGCTGATACCCTTCAGTGCATTTAGGATCCACCCCTTCGCTGCCTTCTGTGATCTGCCGTCCAAAAACTGCTACTGATAATCATTCGTGTCGTCAGTTAGCCTAAATCGATGATTTATACAATAATCTATCGGTACTTTTTTCATGAAGTGAACTCCTGCAATATGCAGCAATCTGCATCGATAGAAGCGAGGTGTTCACATGGAATTATGCATCGTCTACAGCTGCAGCTCGATGTGGTGTACACCGACAACATCACAGTTTCAGGAAGCTGAAACTCTATCGACACTTCGATCGGAAGTAAACGCCCTTTGAAAGACCTGAAAACGTTGACTGCAGCCACAAACAAACGTTTTCGAGATACCTCCCCTTTTAACATTTACCATTTGAAACTGTGCATGAGGAAACACCCCTGATCGTGTCCTAAACTGAGAAAAGAAATATCGGATATTCGGTTTGAGAAGAAATAAAAACGGATTATCCTGCAGTGTTGACAGCGCCCCTTCCATAATCAATTTGCAGCCAATTAAGAGGTGGGCAGCACATGATGAGCAAAAATGCTGAAAAGCCCCCAGTAACTACAATAGCTCGTAAAAAAGCGACCCGACCCCATTTTCACGCCTACGAGGCGTCCCCAGAAGGAGATAGAGAGCTGTGCGTAGATAGCGGCTTGGTAACCAGGGACCCTTCTGGCGCTCACTGGGCCGGCTGATAGATCTCGTCGGCGGCTACTGAGGCGACGCCGAGTTCGGCCGCGACCGCGTCGATCGCTTGCTGTGCGATGGTGAGGTCCACTTGGCCGTCGGGGGTGAAGTACGGGCCGACGTAGCGCTCATAGTGCCGCTGCGCTTCATCGCGCGTCAGCCGGTTGAGAAACAAGGCGATGTAGTCGACGGCCAGGCTGGGCTGTTCGGCGATCGTCCGGAGAGCTCGCTTGTTTGCCCGCACCAGCGCCTGCAACGCCGGGCTGTCCAGCGGGATATGGACTGGGTCCACGGCGATGCCCACAGTAGGGATTTGGAAGTGATCGCCGACCCAGGCCAGCAGTCGGAACCCCTCCTCCTGGGCGACCTGTTCGGGTGCGAGCGTGCTGCCTACGTAGGCGGCGTCGATGGAGCCGTCCCGAAGGCGTCGCAGATCCATCTGATAGTCACCCGGTGCCCGCACTACGCATTCCAGGTCACGATCGGGGTCCAGGCCGTGCTTGCGCAGGACGATCCGTGCGAAGCAACCAGGGGCTGTGTGGGCGGCGTGAACCGCCAGGCGGCGCCCGCGAAGATCCGCCATGGATGTCACCTTGGCGCCGCCGAGAAACCAGAACAGCGGACGATGGGTGTTGACACTCAGCATTTTCCAGCCGATGCCGTCGGTCAGCCGCGACAGCAGGGTCCGACCCAGACCGATCGTCGCGCTACGGCGCAGACGCTCCGTTTTCCATCTAACCCCGTCGCGGATGGCGACGTGGACACCCTCATCCGTGTAATAGCCCTCCTGGTCGGCAACATAGGCGACCAGTTCCTCGTGGATACCATGCCCGGCATAGGCCAAGTCGACTATGTTCATGGTGAGACGGCCTCCTTCCGATCCGATCTGGTGCGTCGCAGTCCCATTTAATCCATTGAGGCCCCGCCGTTGACCGGGATGGAGTGGCCGGTGGTGAAGCCAGAATCTTCGCTTGCGAGGAACGCCACCGTCCTGGCCACGTCGTCGGGCCGGACAAGCCGCCCAATCGGCGTGGCCGCGGCGAGCTCATGCATCTTCTCCCGCGTCAACTGCTGGGTCATCGTCGTTCCCTCTACTGTTGCTGGTGCGACGAGGTTCGCGGTGATCCCGTGCGGCGCCAGCTCGAGCGCGATGAACCGGATAAACTGGTCCAACGCCGCTTTGGCGGTGCCCAGCGTGATCATCCCGTCGCGCGGATGGCGGGACAATACCGCGGTGAGGTAGACCAATCGACCGTAGCCGCGGGAAATCATCCCCGGTACGACGGCCTTCGTCATCAGGAATGCGGCCCGTAGCTCTCGGTCCAGCTTGCCGCCTAGCTGTTCCCAGGTCAGCTCAGCGAACGAGGTGATGGCATAAGGGATCAAGGCGTTATGTACGAGCACGTCCACGCCACCCCACCGCTGATCGATTTTGCCCACCATGCCGGCGACATCATCGGCCGCGGTGACATCGGCCTGAATCGCCACAGCCTCGCCACCGGCCGCGCTGATGGTCGCCACTACCTCCTCTGCTTGCTGGGCACTGGCGTGATAATTGACGACCACCCGAAACCCCCGCTCCGCGAGGACTAATGAGGTCGCCGCACCGATGCCTCGCGAACCGCCGGTGACTAAAACAACTTTACCATTAAGTGGCTTCTCCATAAAATAATAATAGCGTGCTGCCTTCTGGGTGTCAATCCCAGAATTGAGAAAATTTGGGTGGCAGGCGGCGGGAGGGCGATCTCACATCAGCGAGAATAGTTTTGCTTGATAGGGGCAATCGTGTCCGGGGAGTTTTTCGGAGGAACTCTCCAAGGCAGCGGAGAAGCGGCTGGGAATGTTGGGTGTGGAGGTGCGGCTCGGACATGGTGTTGATCAAATTGACGAAGACGGTGTCATCATAGCCGGCGAGCGCATTCCGAGCAAAACAGTAATTTGGACCGCTGGTGTGGCTGCGTCACCTGCCGGCAAGTGGTTGGACGTTGAGACTGACAGCGTGGGGCAGGGTGAGGATACAAAAAAACCTCACGGTGCCTGGCCATCCGCAGATTCTAGTTATCGGCGATACCGCGTCACTTGATCAGGACGGCAAGCCGCTGCCCGGCGTTGCGCAGGCGGCGATTCAGCAGGGACGCTATGCGGAGAAGCTGATTCATTCTCGTATCACTCGTTCTGCGACGCGGGCCCCCTTTCGCTATTTTGATAAAGGGAACTCGGCAGTTATCGGCAGGGGCTTTGCCGTGCCGCAACGTGGCAAAGTTAACCGGAATGACTTATAAAATTGTTGGTTAGAAATCGTAGAAAACAATATGCCATAGTTACATGGATAGCGTAGTTATAGTGGATTTATAACGATAGAGACGTGCTTGGCGAATATATCAGTGCACAGGCATATCGAACACAATGAGCCAGTATTGAACCGACTGGAAGAGCATGCCTACAAAAATTAAGCCCACTCCAATAACACCAAGCCGTCTCTCGGGAAGATTTTCAATCCACCACTCAACGGTTGGGCTGAAGAGGCCGATCATTGCACTTACGGTGCCAGCTGCCAACCCAAGCTTAAGTCCGAAAAGGACCAAATGAGTCTCCGCCGTGGTGAGAATTCCCGCTGCTATTCCGGCAACACTCACCACGGCAGCCCGCCAGAGTGTGGCAAAAACTTTGTGCCAGGACAGATGAGGCTTTGATTTGGCTTCGTAATCGTGAGTTGGGGCGAAGCCGAGTACGTAAGAGATGCTCAAGCCGGTTCCCGAAAGAATACCGAATAGGACGCCAAAACTCAGTCCCGCAATACTGATGCCGGCCAGGCCAAGCACAAAACCTCTCAGAAAAGCAAAAAGGAGTACCGTGGCTCGATGTTCTCGACCCCGGGCCGGGCTGAGTGCGGCAAGACGGAACTCAATAGCCAACAGGATGCCCAAGCCGCTTGCTGCTACGATGGCATATCGAAGCCCCACCAAAATGTTGAGACCAGTGAAAAATAACGCGATGTAGCCGATTGTCTGGGCGATTGTTCGCAGCGGTCCTCGTTTGCCGCCGAGCAGATCATACGCCAGGTAACATCCGCCAAGGACATCTAATCCCATCCCTGTAAGACTCAGTTCAGCGACTAACCGATGAGTGAGAAAATCGGTCATTCCTTTTACCCCCCCCTGGTATTGCATCTACTGATCTCTTACGTCATATGTTATAATGCAATTCTTCTGGGGGCAAGATTGCCGGAAAGAAAGGAGGAAGTAGGCCGCTGTGAAAGTGTCGTTAAGTCGGTGGACTTGAGATCGCAGCCCTCCCAAAATTCGAGCTTTTAAGTGCGTCTTACTGGTTCAAACGTATCATTTTAAGTGAGGTCCCGGCGGCGTTGAGTATAGGGAGTACATCGAACTGACGGAGTCCTCGCAATTTTGCACAGTAGCATTGGAAAGAAACAGTTATCAGATCATGCAAACGCCGAGGACTACAGGAAGAAAGCTTGTATAACAATACGAGGTCCCTGCGGTAATGGTTATAATAGGGATTGAAAATATGATCTTGATAGTTTTCTTTGCGACACAATATATGTGATGAGCAAGACGAGGTGTTAATATACATATATGTGTGGACGCTTCGACTGTCATTCTGAAATCTCGGTCATCGCAAAATTATTCAAGATCGACCGTCTCTCTATCGATTACCAGCCCCATTACAATATTGCACCTTCTCAAAATATCGTCGTCATTAGGGACTCTGGCAAACGGGAACTGCTTCAGTGCCAATGGGGGTTCATTCCTTGGTGGGCCAAAGATCCGAAAATGGGATTCAAAATGATAAATGCCAGGGCGGAAAGTGTCGCAGATAAACCGGCATTCAAGGACGCATTCAGGAATCAGCGGTGTCTTGTTATCGCCGACGGGTTTTATGAGTGGGTACTTGAGGGTAAGGTTAAGCAGCCTGTCTATATCCGCCTTAAGTCTCATACTCCCGTTGGATTTGCAGGACTGTATTCTGTCTGGAGATCCCCTGAAGGAGAGGATATCCGTACATGCACAATCATCACGACAGATGCCAATGATCTACTGAGGCCGATTCATGATAGAATGCCGGTGATTATCCTGAAGGACAAGGAAGACCTCTGGCTGGATCCCAAAACCACTGAGAAGGAAAAACTGCTGCCACTCCTGACGCCGTATCCTTCCGATGAGATGGAATTCTATCGTGTCTCGCCTGTCATGAATAAGCCGGAGCATGATGTTCCAGAAGTGATACGTCCAATTTGAACTGGGCATAATTAGATATGGCTTACGGAGACAGATTAAAAAAGGGCGCTGATTGACGTATGTCTATGATTGACCATCTCCGCTTGATTCTGGAGAACTCTCATAACGCGTATACATTCCGATACCGGTGCAAAGGACAACATATCCTAATAGAAAAGATGCCCGATGGCTGTATCATCGCGTCGTATTCCGACGACCGGGATGGACACATAACTATTGATGTCACGCAAGCTCCATTCGATAAGTTGTTAAGATTTTCATAACTTATTTCCCGCTACAATTTCGAATTCTTAGCAAGATGTTTCTGGTGTCTAGCTTGCTAGAACGACTCAGTAATCGGTTCTCAATGTGTCTGGTAGCCAGGACCCATCGCTGGGTCCGGATCTATTAAATAAACTGTGTCAATTCTTCTGAGTAGCCTGATGGGCTACAATATATTTATGGGAGGATTGATATGGAAGAAGATTTCAAGAAGTTATTGCCCACCGACTTTGATTTCGAAGCCTTTCAGAAGGAAGCCATTGAGAAGCTTAAATCCGGCAAACCACTAAGTGGTAAGGATGGGGTAATGATGCCTCTTATCAAGCTGATTGTTGAGGCCGCTCTCAAAGGGGAAGTAGAATCCCATCTCGACTCCGAACCCCCAGAAAAGAAGAACCGAAGGAATGGTAAAAGCACTAAGACCGTTCGCTCTGACTACGGCGCTTTCGAGCTTGAAACCCCACGAGACAGAAATGCCACATTCGAACCTGAACTTGTAAAGAAACGACAGACTACTCTGGGCAAATCTCTTGATGACAAAATCATAGCACTCTATGGTCTTGGAATGAGCTACACAGATATAGCCCACCACATGGAGGAAATGTACGGGCTAGAGCTGTCTCCGGCGACGCTCAGTGCAATAACCGATAACATTCTGCCGGTGATAAGGGAATGGCAGGCTCGGCCCCTTGAGGAAATCTATCCTTTCGTATGGATGGATGCCATTCATTACAAAGTACGCGAGGAAGGGAAGATCGTACCCAAAGCTGTTTATACGATATTGGGCTTGAATGTTAATGGGATCAAGGATGTCATAGGAATATATGTCTCCGAAAGCGAAGGAGCGAACTTCTGGCTACAGGTTTTGACTGACCTGTCAAACCGTGGAGTGAAAGATATATTGATTGCATCCATAGACGGGCTTAAAGGGTTCGGCGAAGCGATAAAGACAATATTCCCCGTCACAGAAGTCCAGCTATGCATCGTACACCAGGTGAGGAATTCTCTGCGGTACGTGGCCTCTAAGGATCAGAAGGCTTTCATGCGTGACCTTAGGCAGGTCTATAGGGCCGTGACGAAACAATTGGCAGAACAAAAACTCAATGACCTTGAAGCTACCTGGGGCAAAAAATACCCTTTGGTACTGAAGTCATGGCGTGTCAATTGGGAGGAGCTTTCGGCTTTCTTCAAGTACCCTGAGGAAATTCGCCGGATAATCTACACAACTAACGTCATCGAGGGATTCCACAGACAGCTACGAAAGGTGACAAAGACAAAGGGTGCTTTCTCAAATGAGACTGCGCTTCTGAAGCTCATCTATCTCGCGATACAAAATATCTCAAAGAAGTGGACAATGCCGCCCAAAAACTGGAGCCAGACTATTTCGCAGCTTTCAGTATTTTTTGAGGGCAGGCTGAAATTGGACCTCAGGGTCTGATAGAATGTCAGTCAGGATTGACACAGTTTACCGAACGGTCTCCTGGGTCCCAGCCCCATAAGAACCGTGCATGTAAGTTTCCCTACACACGGCTCAAGCCCTTCATAAGCTGCCTGTTGGCAACCGGTTCCCCAACTGTTAACTGATGGCTATGAACTTTTCTGTGGCAGTGGGAATGCGTCAACCTCAGATTGGATACGTTGTTGCCGCCACCTTCGACCTTCCGATTGATATGATGAAGACTCCATTGCATATCTGCCGTAATCTTCTGATGGCATATTGCACACTTACCGCCCTGATTTAACCACAGGCTCACGAATTTCCGATTACCTTTCAGAGTGTCCCTCATTTTTGAAGTCGCGCGTTCCTCAAAATAAGTTTCAAACTTTGGGTCAAAAGGATTCGCCTCACCTCTGATTTTGATATGCCGTTTAATCGGTATATCTGACGCAGAGAATAGTGATACGTCCAATGGTTTCCCATCGGGGTATAGCTTCCCTCTGTCTTCAGCCGCAAATACCCAGCGTCTGTTACCTCTTGTCTTAAAGTATTTCTCTTTAATCCAATCAGAACTTTTCTCCGAATGTCTGCGTTTAGCCCATTGCCATAGCGACTGCCAAATCTCACAGTCCACACGCTTAAAGGTTTCCTTCGCAACAACAGACCTATGATAATGCGCCCATCCCCTGATAATCGGATTGAGCAGCGTAATCAAGTTGATCTGTTTTGCTGTTTTGTTGTCCTTTATGGTTTTCCTGACTTTATCTAGAAAGGCCTTCACATTTTTCTTGGACGGCTTAATCAACAATTTGCCGCTGTATTTACGAATGTTCACACCAAGAAAATCGAAACCTTCATCGATATGCGGAATACCGGTCTTCTCCGGAGAGAGTTCCAGTCCTCTTGCTGATAGAAACTTCTCAATCAAAGGTTTGACTTCATTTTCCAGCAACTCTTTGGAGTTTCCTGTAATGATAAAGTCATCCGCATATCGAACCATATGAACTCTGTCTTGTGCGCGAAACTTTTTCAGTTCCGTTTCCAATCCATCAAGCGTCATATTAGCCAACGCTGCCGAGATTATTCCGCCCTGCGGAGTCCCTGCCTCTGTCGGATAAAGGATTCTTTTGTGAATGTAGCCCGCCTTTAACCATTTCAGGAGAATCTTCTTATCCATCGGGATATTGTCGATTAGCCAGTCATGGTTGATATTGTCAAAGCAGCCTTTGATATCGCCTTCAAGTATCCACTGTGCAGATGTCTTCTTCGACAATATGTTAAAACATTGTGCGATTGCATCTTGAGTGGCTCTTTCCGGTCTGAACCCATAAGAGTTCTTGTCCGCCGTGGTTTCCGAAATGGGTTCGAGAGCTAATAGATGTAATGCCTCCATAGCCCTGTCTTTCATCGTAGGAATCCCTAACGGGCGCATCTTCGTTCCGCTTTTCGGAATGTAGACTCTCCTTAACGGAAGAGGCTGATAGCCTCGTCTGTTAAGGTTTTGTACTGCATGAGATTTGCTCTCAGAAGTTGACCATAACTGTCTGTCAACTCCTGATGTTCTTTTGCCTTCGTTTTCAGTAACCCGCTTTACAGCTAATGCCTTGCCAGAAAACGAGCTGGTCAATAGACGTTGCAAGACTTTTACCTTGTTCCATCTACAGGCCTGCGTTGCCTTTACAATACGCATTTGCAGCCTCCTTACGTTCCTTATGCACTGCACCCATTTGATATCAGGCCACTGCACAGTCACGTAGGAGGACGCACACGCATTAACTCCTGCGTTCATTTGCTTTTCCTCCTTCGAAGGTTCTGTAAATTCTCTTGTAAAGAAGGACCAAGTAGAAGTCTGCATGCTTTCGCATAGGATGATGTCGCTTTCGCTCAATCCTTATCCGGCCCGCTACAGGTCGGCGTTCGCTTTCTCTACTATCCCCTGCCCACACCTCTATCGGCTTCCCTTGCGGGTTGCTTTCCCTTTCGGGAGAGATATGGGTTTGACATGTTCCTCATAAGCAACAATAATGGCTTAGACTCTGCCTTTCCTCCGATAGCTGTTATGTCCGTGTAATCCCACAGTAGACGAGATTAACCAGCTATACACCTTTTGGTTCAAGCCCAGCATCTTTGGCTTGTCTGATTTAACGAAGTTTATCAGCAGTTCACTTATGTTAGTCATACCATCAAGCCCGACACCTTATCCGCCCCGATGCTGGCAGATATATCATTACCTCACGGCTTTGATTAGACCTTCACAGGTCAGGTTATCCTTTTCCTGCCCGCACTTTATTCAGGGCAGCAGGCTACGTCTAACGGAATAGACGGTCCCCTAATCACAAACCCTCCGTGATTTGAGACAATTGCTCATGCGACCTCATGTCGCACCTACTGAAAATCATTATGGGCGCTGGCACCGGAAATTTGGTGATTTTCGAAAAAAATCATTACTCCCCTTTGCAAGTAACCCTAAACCCCATCGGATTTAATGATGAGGGGGTCTGTTTATAGCTAGCCGGTTCGCAAAGGTGTTGGTCATAACCCCTGTAAACTAAGAAAGCGCCTCTAGCTTAATAAGTTAGGGGCGTTGTCTTTTGCAGAAGATCTCTTCTGTTGTATTTTATTTTCTTTGATATTTTTACAGCTTAGCCTCAAATGAGTTGCGTAGCCGTAAAGTTTTCTCTTGCAGGCGGGGAGAATGTCGAATTTCTCGGCTTTAACCGATTGCTAGAAGAATGATTGAACCCTCTTCCATAAACGTCCGGGAGTCTTTTCGATGGTTACAACATCGCTTCCCGGCGTCCAGCGGTACCGCATGTGTGAGTAAGGCCGTACATTAGAAAGGATTGTCGGCTTGAATGCGCCGATATTAATACCCTCAGTATCGCGAGCCGACCTGAAGACAATGCCGTTAGCCCCTTGGGCGTAAAGATAACTACCAAGCGCATTCGTAAAAGAGTAGTCTTTCTTGTCTACCAGAGCGGGATATTTAATCTCCTTCCCAAGTATATCTATCATCAGACCCAGTACGGATACTTTGAACAATCTGCGGTATGTAACTATTTCCTTCTGTGTCTTAGCGTCAAACTCTATAACAGACAGCCGCCTTTGCCAGTGATACACTGTCTCATAAACAGTAGTGGATGACGATACACTTCCATACCAGACGCCAAAACATGTGCCATCACTATATCTCGTAGCCTGCTTCACATTACCAAGTGCCGGACCATCCTGAAAGGGGCTCTTAATGATAGAAGCCAGATCCTCCAAGTCGGTCTCACTCATA
Source organism: uncultured Nitrospiraceae bacterium (assembly GCA_963736105.1). Classification (GTDB taxonomy): domain Bacteria; phylum Nitrospirota; class Thermodesulfovibrionia; order Thermodesulfovibrionales; family Dissulfurispiraceae; genus Fen-1308. The sequence goes on from CAVTNL010000002.1 coordinate 1,437,756, forward strand.
AGATTCTGCGCTCGAGACATATTCTCTGGGTCTGAACTCAAATCATCAAGTAGGGTTTCCGGTTTGTATATTGTCGGGATGTTTCTGAATACATCATCGTCATAATTAACGACCTTGTTAACAATATCGTTAAACATCAGCGACCCCTTTCAAAATCGAGATACCTCTTCACCATAAGAAGTCCAAGGAACCCTTCCGCGCGCATCACCTGGACTGGCGACTTACCGCCAAAATCCATGTTGGGTAGAGTCGCCCACCTATAAACTATCTCCCTGTTCTCGGGAAAAAGAATCCTAAGTGAACGATGAATGCTGAACAGATTTTTAACCCTGTCCAAAAGATCGCGGCTGTCAGCAAGAGGCTCGCCCTTTCTATACCGATTCAGCGTCATCCGTGATGTTTCGGCAAGCCCTAGAAGCGCCAATTGATCATCAACAGGCAGCCCCCAGTGTTCGAACAGACGGATTACCATTTTTGCATAGGCAGCACGGTCCTCTCTGCTTCTAGAATTACTTGCTTTCGTATGTTCTATAGACTCGGCAACCTTCGTCATAGCAATACCTCCTTATTTATTGATATATATATTGTATCAAAATATACATAAGATAGCAACCACGGTCTCCACATTAAAGGCGGCTTTAACACTCATATCTACTTATACCACGAATGCATGGTAGGAGAAAAAGTCGAGATTTGGGACTGGTGCGAAAAATATCTCGATAACTTCCGGTAATCGTTCAACAATCGCCGACTATAATTCTTGTAAGTAAGAGCAGAAACTGTTCCGCAATGGGCGCACCGGAACGACGTTTATAAAGGAGCATATTGTTTGCGATTGATGATATGATTATGGTATCTATGATTTTAAAGAAAGCGCTTCTGATACTGTTACTGCTTTACCCCGCTGTTGTTTACGCAGGCCACTTGGAAGACGCCTGTAATATGTTCCGGGAAGAGTTAAGTGTAATCCCTTATGACAGTCTTAAGGTGAACACAAAGAAGTGGCGCTCGATTCAAGATGACCAAATATATACTGGCTGCGAGATTGTATTCAGAAGCAATGAAAGACTGATGAAAAATAAAGCCCTGCCTTCATTCGAGGCCGAAGAGAACTCGAAGCTCTACAAGGGAGGATGGAGGATAGATGAGAGCTTAAGGGCCGATGGCCCCGGCTCAGGAGCTTATGGAATCAGAAAGGACAATATGCTATGCATTGTTAATTGGGACCAGTTTTCGTTTGTGAACGAACAGGGAGAAATCAAGCAGAGCGAGTTTATTAATATGGTCGTGCAATGCAGATATAAAACAACAGCTGATTAGTTACTGATTAGTTTGGATATCAAACCTGGAACTGGTACTGGAGATGAATGGCCAAAGACATAAAGTATGACTATTCCCAAAACCAGTTCATCCAGTACTGACAGTTAGTTGTGACTATACTAACAAAACTGATCGATGCGTGGAAGGTACAAATAAAGGGGGATGCGTCTATGGATGTTCGCGATATGAAAGGCGATCCGGGAATATCGTAAAGTTATCGTGGGAAGATCTGAGCAGCAAGGAAAAAGAACTCTGGACCGTTCTTGGCTGGCGCCAGGATACTGACTAGCTAAGGATTTAGCCCCAATGTTTACCGTGACATTACCATGGCCAGAAATTACCGGGCTATTATTCCCCGTGCTGGATAGATTCAAACCTGTACTGGATGAGAAGTAGCCTAAGATAGAAGCGATAGAACCTATTACGCTCAGTACCGTTATTATAATCCAAAGATATTTCTTGTTCTTCTTATTCATCTGCACAACTCATTGTGCTGAAAACCCCACCGCATGGCCGCTCCTGGCGCTGCTTAAGTGATTCCATTCTCTTTGAGTATTATACCTTTTATGATGTGCTTGCAGAAATTGAAAAAAGCGCGACCGAAGATACGGATTTTATTACGAGCGGCAATTGGAACAAAACGCATATTTTTAAAGCCCGGAACGCATTTCCGAATAAATCGGTCGACATGACCGATTCAACCCTACTTTGACATCTGCGGAAAGATAAGCTGACCAAGCATATTGACCGAAAGGCTTTTACGTATAGCGACATAAAAGAGATAGAACTATTTGGGCTTAGTCTTGAAATGACCCTCGATGATTACCGCTTCTAAGCTTGAATCTATGACCGATAAGCTTTTTCAAAGGTTACTGTGAGGATCTTTCGAAGAATGCTTATACGTTATTATCGACGCGTCCCGTAGGAAGAGGACTATGTCCCAGTATCCTGCACAATAATGGCTAGGAAATCATATAAATGATAAGATACCATTAAAATTCCTACTGGAGGATAATGTGGATCCATTTTTCCTAAAAGCTAAAACAATATCTGATGCTTGGTTTCAGCTAATTTATAATATATTTGATCATTCCTATACCCAGAATATACAGAGAGGATCGTTTGAAAAAGAACAATACCGACTTCAATATCCGGGAATCGCTGTATATGTTGAACATCCAGGCGACGATATAGTTCCGACAATTCCGCCGGGACTTGGGATCCCCTCTCCAACTTCTATGGAATATATTGAAGACTATTTTGCGAACTACCTGATGGATCCAAATATTTCAGAAAACGAGACATATAGATACTCCAGCAGGATCCATTATCCGATGCCGCAGGGCGAGACGCAGCTCCAAAGAGCAATGGATATGCTTAAGGAGACTCCACTGACCAATCAGGCGGTAGTTGAGATTGGCACTCCGGAGGATTATGATGTCTGCTATGGAAAAGACGATAAGCTTGACCCGCCATGTCTCAGACTCCTAGACTTCAAAGCAGTGCCGTATGAAAATCGCTTGCGCTTAACAGTGACAGCCTATTTCCGGTCGTGGGACTTGTGGGCTGGATTCCCTTCCAACCTCGGCGGCTTGGAATTGCTGAAGCAATATGTTGCTGGAGAAACGGGGTTAGAAAGTGGACCAATGTATGCATATAGTGCAGGAGCACATATTTATGGATATCAGGAAGAACTGGCAAAGATAAGAACATTACGACGCTAGGATACCTCTTACCTTGATGCACGCATTCCGGCGGGTAAAATGAATGGCTTGGTCATGAGAGGTCAAATGCGTTCCATATTTTCTGCCAATTGTTCTTGATAACAATATGCATGTGATAGACAACTTCAGAGCGTTGTCATAAGTAGAGTTAGTGTGAAAGGTCTGACTGTTAGGTCCATTGCCACTTTGATATAACTTTAAGGGCTCGTCACTCCGTGATAAGACTGTGATAAAATTGTGATAGAACGTATCATAATCATCAGATTAGATGGAATTAATGGAATCAATGGAAATCCTAAAAACCGCTAAAAAACAGATAGTTTGCCCAAACTGCCCGCCAGAAGCCAATCTGTGTTTTTGTGCCGAATAGCCCTCTCAAAGATAACTGGGATTCGGACTATATCGGACGCGACAGAACCGAAGGGATTGCGTCATGTAGATTTTATTCATTGTTTCACTTTCTTAGAGGGTACCGTCGATATCATTTGTCATCGCGGATGCGACCTATCTGAGATTGCCCATGACGAAGTGATGGAACTAAGAAACAAAGGTAATCACCACTACGCCGATCGGCAACAAAATCCTCTTCTGGGATGATAAGAGGGTACAATAAACATCACCTATGGTTATATAATAGAAATTATTTTGGTCTAGGACACCTGGCAGGAGTTTAAGTATATGCAAGAAAACTCGTTAATGCATTATGGCATCGCCCTATTGTTACTGTTCTTAGTTGCTGTAATTCCACTTTATCAATATGTGCATGAAAAGTATGAGGTTCAGATAGCAAATGAGATCATGTGATTTTTCACGAGCATTCCCCAGCTTGAAGGGCTAGTTTTTCACGAGCATTCCCCACCCCTTTTTCAGGGCATTCCCCACCTCTATAAGTGGCAACCAGGTGTAGCAATCTCAAAAATAGGCATACTACTCTCTTGCCAATACAAAGGGGGTAGCATGTCAGACAAGGAGTATACCGTGATTGAGATTGTAGATGTTTTAAGAAGACGAGCTGATGGAGACAACATCAGTGCTATAGCGCGATCTACGAGAATGGATCGCAAGACTGTCCGCAAGTATATCCGGAGCGCCGAAGAGAAGGGATTGGCAACAGAGACTGATGTCGATATCGAAGCTATTGCCTATGACGTATTCAAGGAAGTCAATGCAGGCAACGCTGAGGATTCCAATATCAGAGATGGCATTCTGCTGCCGCACAAAGAAAGCATTGCAGAGTGGATTGAACGTGATCGGCTGACCATTACCAAGGCGCATATCAAACTACTGCGGACCGGCGTCAAGATAAGCTACAGCTCTCTGTATCGGTTCGTACAGGAACATATCGGGGTAGGCAGCCACGGAACTGTCCGCATGGCTGAGACGGAACCCGGTGAAGTGGCTGAAGTCGATTTTGGCAGGCTCGGATATATCTTTGATAAAGCCCTCAACAGGCTGAGACTGCTGTATGCCCTTGTGGTGACGCTGGTGTTCAGCCGGTATCAATATGTCCACGTGACGCACAAACAGGACCTGCCGGCACTCATACTAGGGATCGAAGATGCCTGGGACTTGTTCGGCGGCGTCAGCAGGCGCCTCATAATCGACAACATGAAAGCGGCCGTCGTAAAGTCGGATCGTTACGAGCCCATATTCAACAAGACATTCCTTGAGTATTCCCAATATGCCGGTTTCATAATAGACCCAGCCGTTGCTCACCATCCTCAGGGAAAGGCGACCGTAGAGCGGCAGATACCGTATGTGCGGGAGAACTTCTTCAAGGGCGAGACGTTCATCGACAGGGATCATGTTCAGAGAGAGGCCGTGAAGTGGTGTATGAATACGGCAGGGATGAGAATCCACGGCACCACGAGGAAGCGGCCTCGTATCATCTTTGAAGAACAGGAGCAGGGTTTGCTGTTGCCGGTCAGAGAAGAGCGCTTCGACGTTCCTAAGTGGGGCTGCGGCAAAGCACATCCCGATCATCACATCCGTTTCAACAACGCAATGTATTCAGTACCCCACGATTATATCGGCGCAAACCTGGACTTCCGCGTCGACAGCAAACTAGCACGTATCTACCATGGAGGGGAGGTGATCAAAACGCATCCTGTCGTGGCCGAAGGCAAGCGATCCACCGATTACAGTGATTACCCAAAGCACAAAACAGCTTATGCGATGAGAAACTGTGATTACTACATCGGCAAGGCAAAGGAGGTTGGAACTCATTGCGGCAGCTTTGCGGAGGAACTGCTGTCGGGGGTCTTTCCATGGAGCAAACTAAGGCAGGCACAGAAGCTTATCCGTCTTTCTGAGAAGTACGGGGCGCAGCGGATAGAGCAGGCATGCAGCCGTGCTCTATCATTCAGCCTTATTGATGTCTATCGGCTTGAGAGCATCATCAAACAGGCCCTGGGCCAGGAGGCAACAACAAAGAAAGGAAGTGAGAAAGGAGTTGTAGTGCCGGGCCGGTTCGGTCGTCCGGCGGAGTACTTCAAGCATAAAAAGGAGGATCAAAAAGCACTATGGGAATAACCAACGAACTGAAGCAAACCTTGAAGCGACTGAGGCTTTCAGGAATGCTGGCCACACTGCCTGATAGAGTGGCCTATGCAAAAGGGACAAAACTCGCCTACACGGAGTTCCTGGAGCTCGTCCTCAACGACGAAATCCAAAGAAGAGAGGATGGAAATATAGAAAGAAGACTCAGGAGCGCAACGGTCGATCTCGATCAGACTTTTGAACGATTCGACTGGGATGCCGCTATCACAGTTGATAGGGAAAAGCTCAAAGAACTCTTCAGTCTTGAGTTTGTCGGACGAAAAGAAAACGTGCTTATCTGTGGTCCCGTTGGTGTAGGCAAAACCTTCATCGCTAACGCTCTGGCTCACAGCGCCTGCAGAAGGGGACACAAGGTTGTCATGCTCAGGGCAAGCGCGATGTTCAAAAAGCTATTGCAAAGCAGGGCCGACAACTCATATGGCAAGGAGTTGCTGAAACTCATAAGCCCGGAACTGCTGATCATAGACGACTTCGGACTTCAAAAGCTGACCGAAGAACAGTCCGGCGACTTCTACGAGGTCATCATCGAAAGATACGGTCGGGCTTCAACGGTGATCACCAGCAATCGGGATGTCCACGAATGGATGGCGCTCTTCGACGATCCGATCATGGCAAACTCGGCCTTGGATCGTATCGCCCACAATGCTCATCAACTCGTCATCGAAGGAGAAAGCTACAGGAAAAGAAAACAGCCACAGAGAAGAAAACAGACTGCAGTTTGATTATGTACTATCAGATATGCTAAAAAATCTCAGATAGAGGCTACACCTGAGGAATGACCCTGAAAAATAAACTGGGGAATGCAGCTGAAAAACGACAATCAGGTCTCATAAAAAAATACTATCTTACAGTCCTCCATCCTTGTTTATAAAAGATAAGACTAATGAGGAGGGCCATAAACTTGAAATGCAACTTATAGGGAAAAGCTACGATGGAGATCGTATAACTTATGCGCTTGAACCCCCCATACTTAAAGGAATGGTTATTGATCCATTAACAGGCAAAATAATATGGACCCGTCAATATTTTAAAAGAGGAGAATATAAGATTACGGCATCCGTTAGCAGTTCGAGTGGGCTGAAAACAACCAAAACCTTCAATTTCACAATTCATAATGGGAGGATGCCTCCTAAAGCATCCGTACCCAGGTAAACGGAACTGGCACATAATAATCGAATTGGCACAAATTTCTTGGGCTGTATCCAAAATAGCTCTTGATGACAGCATACAAGCGATATAAAATTCCGCTTGTTGTCATAAGGCAGTATAAACTTTGAAGCGACATTAATTAGTACCACATTGTGGAACTATATTTAGGACATAATATCTGCTATGATTGCTCCGACGACTTTTAAAGTCTTTTTTAAATGTGCATGGCTGTTACCGCCAATGACTGTAAAGCAGCGTCGCGCTAAACTATAATTAGTCTGAGACTGGACGACATCTTATGCTGGAAAGGTGGAGCAAAGATTACTAAAATTGGAAGCGTAAGTGCTGCCGACCGGTTGCTTGCTGGGCATTCGCAGGCAAAGCATCACTCGGGCTGACATTATTGTAAGCGGGAGGGATACAGACACGGTAACCAATGGGTTTAGCTTTGAAGGCAAGTCGTCTGACGGATCAGATTTAGCGGTAGGAACAGATCATAGTGGGAAGGTTATAAAGCAGATTGTAGCAGTGTTGACCAAGGTACAAAAATGATCGCAGGCTGTATGTTTCAATTCAGCCTTTGGCTGAGGCATCAAACATCTTAAGGAGTAGGATAGAAAATATGAAACGAATCGTGTTGGCAGTGTGCATACTGATGTTTATGTTCAGCGGCGTTGCATTTGCTGGTGAAGTTGCCGGCACCGGGCAGTCCGGAATATCAGTATCTGCCGGTTACGACGGTTCATTGCTGAATTACAGGGAATATACAGGAAATAGAAACTTCTTTGATCCGAACGCCGCCGTGCTTGACAAGGACACCGGATGGCAAAATGGCGGTTTTGCCGAGGTACGGTATGATGATCACTACGTGTTTGTAAGGGCCAATTTCGACGGCGTCGGTTCCAATAATGCCAAATATACAGGCCAATTACAAAACGGAACGCCGATATCACTGACTACGAGAGAACGCATCTACATCGGCGAACTGGATGCCGGGGTTAAGGCGCTAAATATAAGCACCTCTACGCTATCACCATACCTTGGGATAGGAGACCGTGAATGGGACAGAGGCCAAGACGTGTTGCCCGATTACAAGGAGAAATATACTTGGTGGTTCGGCGCAGCAGGCGTAAACTACGCATATAAAATTAATAAATGGACGATTGGGATTGATGGGGCGCTTCTTTGGCCATTCGATCTAAAGATGGAAACTGATACCGCTGGTCTGACAGACAATGCGACATTCAAGATTCAGTCGCGACTTGGGTATAGAGTTGAATTGCCGATCAATTACGAGGTTTACTCAAGTAAAGCGATGAAGATGTTTGTATTCGGCACACCTCACTATGAGGGATGGAACATCGGACAGTCACCTACAATTACCCTTACCAGTGGCGGAGTACCCGTAGCTATGGCCTTCGAGCCCAAGAGCATTACCAATATATACAGTATCAGAGTAGGTGTTGGTTTTAATTTCTAGCAATAACGGAAGGAGAGTGTACATGCACTTCAGCTGAAGAGCGAGTGTGCTCTCCCGTGCCGTAAATACGCGATATAATTCTTGACCTTGTTTGCCATGGGATCGATAAGAATGCTCTATCTGCTTATTTCAGAAGTGTTACTAAAATTCTCAAGATCTTGGAGGATTTCAAATAAATATTGGCTATCCAGAATCTGTTGATTGATATCAACCGAGTACAGGTTCAGCCTAGATGGGGACCCGGAGTACTGTTGTCAAACATAGTAAACCCTTGTTCTTCAAAGTGTTTATCAAAAGCAAGTACAGTCTCAACTCCAAGTGTGCGTATTATTTCGAAGCTAACGCAGTCAACTAAACTTAATCCTCGTCTTGATGCAGTGAGAACAGCACTGACACCTGCATTATGGGTGGTCGGATCTATAAATTCTACGCTAAGAATTGGCACTATAACTTCTTGAAAATCTCGCAATGCTTCAACTCCAAACCTGTTTTGGATAAGTGCGATGCGATCTGACCAGATGGATCATTATTTTTACGGCAGGCAGGAACCCTGGAAAAGCCTGTTAGCCCGATATTTGAGATCCTTTTGAGTGTCCCTTCCTCAAAAAGGTATACTTTGTTGACGGATTGTTGAGGATGATGAATTCCGAAGTAGGTAAACGGGACTGTCAATTATGAATAATGTTGGGAGAAATGATCCCTGCCCTTGTGGCAGTGGAAAGAAATACAAGAAATGTTGCCTTGCAGAAACCTTTCTAAAAGTTGGCAAGGAAGACTCCATCCAGAAACAGCTTGTAGCGGAACTACAGAACTTCTACAACAGGAATTATAAGGACACTGTTGAAGAAGCCCATGCAATGTTCTGGGATGACTTTATTCCACGAGAACACCTTGAAGGTCATGACCTTGAAATCGCTTATCAAAACTTCTTTGAATGGATTACCTTTGATTTCATTATAGATCCCGATACTGACAAGACCCTCATAGACCTCTATATGGAGCGGAATAAGAGATTGTCACAAGACCAATATAAAATCCTGACTCTCATGAAAAAATCCGTCATAAGTCTATATGAGGTCCAAGAGGTCTTTCCTGAGAAGGGACTGTTGCTGAAGGACCTACTGCTGGGTGGGGAATATGATGTAAAGGAAAAGTCTGCTACCCGGAGTCTTAACCGGTACGATATTTTTGCTGCCCGGCTATTGATGATTGATGGTCAATATATCATGAGCGGTTCAGTCTTCCCATATGGCATCATGAGGAAACAAAAGATTCTCGATGACATCATGAACGAGTTCCGAGAGTATCAACAGGCATTGCCCGATGGCACTATGGAGATGTTCCTGAAGGAGGCAGGTGATTTATTCAACTTCCACTGGTATTTTCCAATCCAATATCCACCGCCGCCTCCGAAACTGCATACCACAAGTGGAGAACCGATGCTGATTTCCAGAGCACTATTTGAGATTAAGGATCATGAGGCTGTCAAGATAGGGTTGCCCAAAATCAAGGGATTTGAACAAGACCATGATGGTTTTACTTGGTATGACAAGAGGAAGCCGGATTGGAGTGCCACGATCCTTGGCACAATCGAGATTAAGGGTAATAAACTTAATCTTGCATGCCATTCAAAGAAAAGACTGGAGCGTGGCAAGAAACTTATTATCGGGGCTCTATCAAATACTGTTGTCCACAAACTGGACACATTTCAAGATCCGATGGACGCCATTAAATCTCTCAAGGAACAATCTCCCAATACCACCACTGAGAATGAATTGCCGACGGAGATCCAGCAACAACTATATTTTCAGTTCATGCAGAACCACTATGAGAAATGGTTTAGTGACAGAATCCCAGTTCTTGGTAACAAGACCCCGTTGGAGGCTGTTAAGACTGAAGCTGGAAAGCTAAAAGTTATAGAGTTACTTAAGCTATATGAAAACGGAGAGGAACTGAATAAACGGGAATCCAGGCCTTATTATGACTTTGCTTGGGTTTGGCAACGACTTGGCATTGAAAAGAGAATAGATTAAAGCCAGGGAAAATGTAGCAAAGGTGGCCGGGCTTAATTGCTGGTCTTTTGTCCTCTTGACATGGGTTAACGTGCAGGTGAACATATTAATGTATGAAGCGTCTTTGCTGAACACAAAAAAGCGGGATCTTATTTATAAACATCACCACGAGGCGCGATATTTACAATGGCTATGGTGAGAATCTCCGGCATTAACGCAAAGACAATCCGATAATCGCCAACGCGAAGACGGTAAAGTCCCTTCAACTCGCCGGTGAACGGTTTTACATGGCGCTGTTCAATAGGTGAGTTGCATTCAGCCAACTCCTGGAGATCTTTTTTTATCCGCTTGCGAAGGTCCTTGTCGAGCCGGGTGAAATAGGTTTCAGCCTTGGACGATATCTTAATCGTCCAGGTCATTTAAGGTTTTCCCGCCACCAGCGTGGATTTCGGCTAGGCCCTCTTTGCACTCTTCTAGGAAGCCAGATATGCCAAGCAGTTTTAGGGTCTCTTTGTGTCTGCCAATATACTCATCGGTCAGTTCCGTATATATGTCGGAAAGCGATCTATTTTCGTAACCTGCGATGGCTCTGATGAGCTTGAGGCGGTCATCAGGTAGTCTTAATGTCGTTGAGCCTTTCATTGTTCTTCACCAGTCCTCATAAGATACTGGCTGCATTAGTATTATAATACTATGATATTACAATCTCAATACACTCACATGTTATGGCAGAAAACTAACAGGACCGATTACAGGCTATCCGACATCACAAAAAAGAACAACCACTCCGGTGGGTCATAGAATCCCTTGCGGAAGAACAAACTATTTGGAGAAATCCATGTTCGGGTGTCTAGCGGTTTACCTTCATGGTTGTCTGTCTCTGCTGTTATCATCAGGAGAAGAACCGTGGAATTGTATTTTGATTCCCACTGCCCCCCAGTATCACGACTCCATCCGCCGCGATTATCAGAATGTTTTTCAACACCCTTTTTTAAAGAAGTGGTTATATCTGCCAGGAGCATCCAAAGATTTTGAAGCTGATTCTCATGAGATTGTCGAGGCAATCAGGATGAATGACCCTCGGTTTGGGGTCGAACCCACGGAAAAGATTCCAAAAAAGAAAAAGATTAAGTCAGCAGTGCGCCCAAACTCCTGAACTGCTATCCCTCCATGTAAGCCAGTATTTCATCAACATGACCCTTGACCTTCACATTGTTCCAGACCCTCTTGATCTTTTCGTCTTTGCCGATCAACACCGTAGTCCTAATTGTCCCCGTTACAGGCTTGCCATACATCTTCTTTTCACCCCATGACCCATAAAGTTCCAGAACCTTATGATCGAGGTCGGATAACAGTGGAAAGTTAAGAACCTGTTTCTTCCTGAACTTGAGGTGACTAGCAATGCTGTCACGGCTAACACCGATGACCATAGCCTTGACAGTTAGCCTATTGAAGTTATCTCGGAAATCACAGGCTTCCTGAGTACATCCTGGGGTGTTGTCCTTGGGGTAAAAGTATAGGATTATTTGTTTCTTAAGCTTCAGGAGGTCTGACAGGCAGAACTCTCGTTCCTGGCCAGTTTCATCTATTCCGTTAAGGCAGAACCCGGGTGCTTTATCTCCAGACTTTATCAAGATGGTCTCCAGTTGATATAACATAGTGTTGTTACGGAAGGCTTAGATAATATGTTTTCTATCTTCCTATTTTTATGTTTTCTTTTCGCGCGTTAATCGTGCGTCTTGTTTTGTACTTTCAAATCGACTTTTATAATCGCGTAAAACCTCATTTACAAGAGTTTGATAAGGTGATTTGTTTTCACTTGCAAGACGACGAAAGAAAAGAATGATATCGTCATCAATACGTATAGTTGTTGAAATCTTCTTAGGTCTGTAAAATCTGCCCCTGACGCTTCCGGAGAAATCAATTTCTTTAGGCAATTCAAAATCTTCTCGATTGTCATTTCTTTTTTTAATTATGATTTTATCAGGATTAAGTGTTTTCATTTTGTGTAATCTCCTTTTTTGTTGCCGGTCTTGCGGTTATGATTCTAATCGATTCTGTTCCATCGGTGGAAATATCGTACAGGTGTCCGACTACAAGGATTTTGTGTCCTTTTGTTGAGCCTATGGTTATCCATCTCTCTTCGCCATCATCGTAACGTACATCAAGGATATTCCGCTGCAGCGGATCAAAAAAAATCTCCGTGGCCTCATTAAAACTTATGGAGTGTTTTTTCTGGTTTTTTTGATCTTTGGTTTCATCCCATTCAAAATACCATTCAGTGTCCAAATTACACTCTCCCTTTAATTAGTATATCAGAGTGTAGTAACAATGTCCATACATTATTAGTGCGGGTTATCCGGCATTTGATTCAACAAATTGCCAAAGTCTTTATGATTTTTCACCATACGCTTCCTCAATCTTTATCCCTCGAACGTTATCTAATTATTTTTCCGCATTCAAACTGGCGAGACAGCCCAAAAGGCATGTTAGCCCGACATGTGAGGTTCCGTTGAGTGATTGGACCATTAATGGAAAATATAAGAAGATTCCTGAGAACTGAGAAATGGAGTTATTTCCTGCTGGGACCTGGAACAATACTGAGATAAATTTGGGACAGACTAACATATGAATAAATGAAGCATATTTACATATATTCAGATAATAGGTATAATTTAATATAACATAAGAAGGGCGGGTGATAACATATGGAAACAGTCATAGTTGGAGAAAGAGGGCAGGTGACAATTCCCAAGAAATTAAGAGATCGCTTCGGCATTAAATCAAAGTCTCCTGTCGTTTTTGAGCTCAGGGAAGACGGGATTATGATCAAGCCAGCCATGACCATTACAATACGTGAGTTCCCAGACGACTTTATAAGGGAGATCACTGAGGCGGATCAACTGAAACCGGCGGAAAGGAAGGATATTCTCTCTAAATGGAGAAAAAAGTAAGGGTCTTTCTCGATAGCAATGTCTTGTTTTCGATCGCGTATTCGGGCAAGGAGAAGTCGCGTTCATACTTAATCTATGAGATCCAGGGTTTGGGTATCATTCAAGTGTGTCTTTCAAAGCTGGTCTGCGAGGAGACTTTGTCGAATATCAGAAGAAAGAAACCGGATTCGGAAAGCTTTCTCAAAGAGCTGATCGAGAAATCGAAGATATTGGGAGATATCGCTGCAGACCTGAAGCAAGGAGAGATACGGAAACTCCCACAGAATGACCGGATTATTCTAACGACAGCTATCTATCATAAGGTAGACATCTTTGTGACCGGGAATGAGAAGGATTTTAAAAAACTTTATCATAAGAAGGTCTTCAATACTATAGTACTTAGACCGATCGATTTCCTTAATATGAGCTATTAGTCATTGTTTGGAGCGTATAGCTACCTTATCTTTGTCGACTGCCCGTTTCTAAAACTGCTTATGGAGAGGTGTTGATATGAAGCGGCGCCTATAAAGGCAAGGCAAAGGAACGTTAGTCGCGATGGATATCTATCCTAAGTTGACGTCATAAAAACGTCATAAATTTAGCGGAAAACAACGGAATCCAAGGGAATCCATAGGAAAACTTAAAACGCTGAAAGGGCATTTAAAACAGTCTGTTATATTAAAAAATGTAGGTATTTCAAGCCTGCTAAAGACCGCTATCTACGTCCTCTCAAGGCCAAGGCACTAAAGCGCACCATACCTGCCATCCATTATCATTATTAATAAAAGCGGAGGATTTATAAAATACAAAACTAAAATAGCAGTTGACACAAGTTCAATTCGCAAGGCAGATTGAACCCGTATGAAGGATGTATGAATGTTTTTATGCTTATCCAGCAAACCCGTGTTACGTCCCAGCTACTTGATACCGATTTTAGGGGTGCAATTCCCACATAAACGATACCGGTTTTAAGGTATCCATTCCCACCAAAGCGAGACCGGTTTTCGGGGGTCTATTCCCAGATAAACGAGACCACCTGTAGAAGCAGTTATGATGTCCTAACTATTTGGAACGGAGGACGTCATGACGAGCAAGAGCAGGAGGCGTTTAATGGAGAGAAAGATAGTCGAGCAACTGGTATCAGGCAAGGGATTCAATGCCATTTGCAGAGACCTTAAGGTGGGGAAGAACCGTGTATCCCACATAAAGGAGAAAGCGCGGGAATACGGATATCTCGACGGAACGGCGCCTATTCCTGCTTTTCCCGAAGCCATTTTTCCTGATCCGGTTGACGGCCGGTCATTAAGAACATCGGAAGCAGACCTGCAGTTGCAAGAGCGGAGACCGTGGATCGAAGACCGGCTGCGGGCCGGCTGGCAGCCTATTACCATTTTTGAAGAACTGCCGGTAAATACAGGCCGTTCAAGCTTTTACCGGTTCCTGCACCGCCACAAACTAATAGACATTGGCGAGAATGCCAGGAGGACACTTGTCCAGGAGATCGTTTATGCCCCTGGTGAGGCGCTCATAATCGACTGGGGCAAACTCCGACACGTTATCGATCCTCTGACTGGTAAAAAACGTAACTTATGGATGTTTATCGGAGTTCTAGGTTATTCGAGGTACATGTTGATACATCTCGTATGGTCATATGATGTACCGACCACGCTTGCCACTTTGGAGGAAATGTTTAGGGAACTGGGCGGTGTACCGAGGAGAATCGTTTCCGATAACCCGAAATGTTTTGCGCTTGAGGCCTCCAAATACGAACCTCTACTGAATCCTGTTTATGAGCGGTTTGCTGCACATTACGGTACGATGATTGAATGTCTGCCGCCGGGCGCACCGGAATTGAAGGGTCGTGTGGAACGGATGGTGCCTTTCGGCAGGAGATTATATGAGGCACACGGAAATGTGTGGCGCGGGCTGGACGAATCACAGCAGTGCGTTAACAAAAAGGTCGGCATCGCCAATGAACGTATCCACGGCACAACACGCAGAAGACCGGTGGATGTGTTTTCAGAAGAAGAAGCGGAGGCATTGAAGCCGTTGCCCGCGATCGCCTATGACATTGAAGAGTTCAACGAAGGCACCGTTAGGAGGGACAGCCATGTCCGTTTCAGGAGTAAATACTATTCGGTAGAAGAAGATTACCGGGGTCAGAAGGTTATAGTAATCGGCAACTCCACTCAGGTAAGCATCTATCACAAAGGCAAACTGATAGAGTTGCACGATCGCATCACCGACCCCAATATATCCAAAAGCACCAAGGAATGTCACAAGGCACCATGGCAACGTTCAATCTTGGAGGGGTCCTATTACAGAAAGAGAGCGGCGAGACTTGGGCCGTATGTGGAGGAGATCATTGTCAGGCTGCTAATACAGGGCAACGGCTTCATTGATACCCGAAAGGTATGGGGCATACTGTCGCTCGACAAGAAATACTCTGCCGATGACATTAATGAAGCCTGCCAGAAGGCCTTGTCTGTGGATGCGATGAGCTACCGGAGCATCCTGACGTTTCTACAGCTTAAGGCAACAGGACTGAAACAAGACAGAAACGAATCATCCGCAGCCGACATAAAGACATCCAAATTCGTAAGGCCCATACAGGAGTATCAACAAATATTAACTTTTGGAGGTAACAATGAACACTGAGACAGTACGAAGTCAGTTCAAAACACTCAAGCTTCATACAGCCGCAACAGAGCTGCAGGATGTTCTTGATCATCACAAAAAAGCAGTATCACTATCCTGGATCAGCGATCTGCTGGAACGAGAAATCGATTCCAGGAGGGAAAAGGCGCTAATGGCCCGCATAAAGAAGGCTAACTTCCCAGAGATCACTACGTTGGAAACCTTCGACTGGTCCTTCAATCCTCAGATCGATGAAGATAAGATTCGGCAGATTGCTACACTGGAGTTCATTGCAAACAACCAGATATGTCTTTTCCTTGGGCAGCCCGGCACAGGAAAGACCCATCTTGCTCTGGCTATAGGAGTGTTGGCAGCAAACAGAGGATACCGTGTCTATTGCAACAGCATCAAAAGGCTGGCTGAGGATATTCTGCGGGCTAAGACCAAAAACAATCTCGATATCTTATTCAAAAAAATCCTGTCGGCACGACTATGGATATTCGATGATTGGGGAGTGACCACCATGAGCCGGGAAGTTGCGGAGGAAATATTCGACCTTCTGGACAGGAGAAAACATAGCTCGGCAATGATACTCACATCCAACAGGGATATAGATGAATGGCCGCAGGTGTTTCCAGATCCGGTCATCGCCAATGCAACGATCGACCGGATATTCGACCGGGCGGATATCTCCCTTTTCAAGGGGAGCAGCTACAGGCTAAAAGGCAAGATCGAGATAAAAAATGTCAGTTTAAAAATAAGGCAGACGTAGTATTATAAAAATGGTGGTCTCCATTACCTGGGAATGAACCGGTATCGGTTACCTGGGACGTAAGAAACCCGCATTCTATCGTAAGATATGATTGAAATAACAAAAAAAAGCCGAAACATATCGACTGTTCTGGCTTTTTAAGAATCTCATGAAATCAATGAAATTAATGGTAGGCACGAGGGGTATCGAACCCCTGACCTCTACCGTGTCAAGGCACTACCAGTCTATTAAGAAACTTACCGCGTTTTACCACATTCTTTATTATCAATGCTTTTATCGCCTAGAGGTCTGCACAGGCTTACCGCTATTTATCCTGTAATTCTTAGGTCATTAGCACAACATTAGCACAAACGAAAAGAAGCATTAGAGGGGATTATGACAAAGTGCTTTTGTTTCTGACTTGCAAATTAGAAGGTAAATGGTGGCGACGCGTGCAACTAAAGTACTAAAGGTCTCTCGCCGACCTATCCCTTGCACTTGGGAACGTCGCCTAATGAATAGCTTACCACCCACTCCTTTTAATTAACATCCCCAGTTAATGGTATTTTTGGGGTAAGTTTCCAGTTTTATGTATAGCGGGGAAACCGGGAAACTTGGAAACTCTATTGAAGAGGATATGCAGACTGTCGGAAGGAGATGGAGAACATGAAAGGAAAGGGATATGATTGCTCATACCCCTCTTGACAACTATGGCTATTCAACAGGTTCTAATTCCGAATCTCTTTCTCACAAACCCTAGCCCTGCCATTCCGGCACCAAGGAGAAGCACTGTACTAGGTTCTGGTACTGGATACTCTGTGGCGATATCACCGGGAAGCACGGCAAGTGCGTAATATGCGTCAGGCTCAGAGCTCGGAGACTGGAAGCCAGTGTAAGTAGAGAATGACCACGCAAAATTCGGATCAACGGAATACTCCGTACCAGACCAGTAAATGCCCATTACTAAATTCTTGAAGGGATCAGTGTTTGTCAAGCCATAACCAGATTGTTGATTACCGGAGGTATCATAATACCCAATATTCCCTAGCGCAGTATAATATAAATACCCCATCTGACTGCTTGTATTGTTCACTCCTTCCGGTGTTGAGCCGTCATAACTATAGGTGTCCAGACCATCAACAGTTGTCGGTAGACTCCATCCAGTGACGTTCTGCCCATTAAAATTCACTGTCAAATTCTGTGCCCAGTTCACTTGATTCTGCCATGTGTCGTGGGGGGACGAATAGTCCAACCACGTGATATTCTGTGCGCTGTCATAGATCAATTGGTACTGCGTTTGTGTTGGATCACTAGTCATATAACCAGTGCCCACGACGGTCAACGTATCGGCATGTGACATTGTCGAAAAGCTTACAACAATTTCCATCGCAGTGAGCAATACAAATAGTCTTCTCATGCTACTTTATTTCCCACTCCAACCGGTTCTCCTAGCTTCTCTTCCGTCTCCTATTTGCCACCAACCCTACCAACCCAGATGCGACTAAAATCAAAGTCGTTGGCTCCGGGACTGACCACTGGCCGACGGGGACGGCAGGGGGGGATGACAGGGGGTTTGAAACGACGTCAGCGTAAGCACTGGCGTACTCGGGACCGGCTAGAGTTACAATCGCGGCTTGGTCCTCATAGTTAGACCCGGGAAAACCCTGCGTGCTTATAAGGTAGGAGACGTCGCCGGGAACTGGGCCAGATGCGGTGTACGAGGAGATTATTTCGATGTTCCATGAGGTGATGTTGGTCCCCGTCCCTGACACCATAAAATAGTAATAACTCGGTATCATCGAGGACATGAGTGCGGTGCTCCCGACAGTCATGGTAAAAGGGACCGGTGCAGATGTAGATGGCGAGGTGAAACCAGAACTGGTGTATGTAAATGAGCCGTTACTGCCTTGACCGAAATCTGCTGTGAAAGAAACTGTCACATTCTCGCTAGTGGTGTATGGGCCGGATGCGGAAGTGAAATCGGTACCGGTATATGTGTAGGAGACCGGCGTCGCCTCCGCGTACTTGAGGCTGGTCAAAAGGAGCATGAAAAGAAGGACTACCATGAGTTTTGCCAAGCTATGCGGTTTCATTAAATCCTCCCTACAAGAATGTTTTTTAGTCTTAGCGATACATCCACTCTTCAAACATGCATGCATATGTTGTGCAATATATGTAACGGAACCATTAGCCAATAATAAACCATATAGAACAAGACTATACGTTAGATAGTCCTACGAATAACCCAATTAAAAGTGTAAACTTAGCCGACAAGGTGTAAGTAATTCCGACGCCATTTCAGGAAAACGAAGGGGCAAAATCACCTCACGGACGCGAGCATTCCAACCCCGAATCATAGTTTGTATTGCCCCTATTTTAACTATAAAGATATAATCAAATGGCTCCAGCGGATACCCTGATGAGGCGAAAGGCAGCACTCCACGACCCCTGATGCAAATAGAGAGACCACAAGGAGAGGTGGTAAGGGAAATGAAAAGGGAAAAGAGATTAGGATTTTTTGATGATGGCGGATCTTCAAGACCTCCAATACAGCCAGCAGGACGCCCTTCTACAATTGAATCCATAGAAAAAGACACGATAAAAGACTGGGTTGACTTGTTTTACCTTTACAATCCGCATTTGAGCAGCTTTGAGATTTCCGAACATACAAAAACAATCTCGCAATTCATTCCGATTGAGACCCTGCGGCGAATGACGAGAACGTATAGAATCATCCTGCAATTCCAGAAAGAAAAATACCGAGGCAATATTGCAATAATGAGGAACGAGATTAAAGAGATAACTTCACATTTAGGGAAACTGGAAAGAAAGGGTTGGTTAAATCCTTCCGACAAAAAAGAATTGTTGGAACAATTAAATGTGAAAATAATGGGCACATCAAGACAGGGCATTCAATTTATCAGAGATCAGATAAAAGGCAAGTCAACTGGAAGACCTAAAGATGTTGCCCTAAATGCGCTTATTTATGTGCTCTGTAAACGTATGGAGAGAGCGACAGGGATGCCGCAATACAAGGTAGCCATGCAATTTTTGGAAGAACAAAAAATCATGAAACAATGGCGAGGTGATGAGGATAGTTTCAAAAAGCGATTCCTAAGGGTTAGGGTTAACCCAGTTACGCTTGAGGAGCAATACGAAAGAGTTAGAGATTCTGCGATCATCACCTTTTTTCTAAGTCCACAGAGAAACTTAAAACCAGAATTAAGTGATTATTTTGCAGACCGATTTATTCCCCCCTTTGAATCGTTTTTGCTATAAGGGACAAAACTCTGCAATAAAAGGCTTAAAAAAGTGATCTTTTGTCCCTCTAATTTGCCATCTTTTTGCGATAGTCTAATGTTTAGAAACAAATGCAAAAGGAGAGCAAAGGCAAATGAAGAAGAGTACCGCAAGAAAAATTCCCATCCTTGATATCCCTGGCCTTTCATCTTTTCAACACCTTCATGGTAATACCCCAGAACTGATTTTACAGGGGACCCGTGTTGTCTGCATGTTCGATTCTGACGAAGTGTTTTATGCTCTTTCAGCGAGGTATAACGACAACGAGACTGTAAGTGTGCTTGACTTCTGTAACGCGCAGCGGCAACTAAAGGCCAAAATGTATTCCCTGAAAAATGGGGGCCACTCATGAAAAACCTTTTTGAAACTTATACAGCAAACGGGTTTAAGGCACTCAAGTGCGCGGGGTATAGTCCTACTCTAAACAAAGAAACGGATCAGGAGAAAAGATACAAGCGGGCAAAAGAGCCTATCACATTAGATTATACAAAACCTGATTACCACGGCTTGACCTTTGACGAATGCGAGAAATGGGAAGAAACTGGGGCCTGGATCGGATGGACAATACCACCGGGGCTTGTGGCCCTTGACATTGATA
The DNA here is from genome assembly GCA_963736105.1 of uncultured Nitrospiraceae bacterium. Taxonomy (GTDB): domain Bacteria; phylum Nitrospirota; class Thermodesulfovibrionia; order Thermodesulfovibrionales; family Dissulfurispiraceae; genus Fen-1308. Next base: position 1,458,219 of record CAVTNL010000002.1, read on the forward strand.
AAAAAGGTTGGCAACAAAGGCTTGCTATCGTAAGCGATATTTGTAGCAAGTATGGATTGAATCCGCCTATACAACGGACAAATAACGGGGTCCATGTTTTTTTCAAGACAAATGTTCATATCTCCGGTAACTCTAAAGCAGTAATAAAAGAAGGGTTTAAGGTGACATATCGGGCAGTTGGTAACCAAGTAATACTTGCGCCAACGAATGGCAGAACTTGGGAAATACCGCTCAATGGCAACTTGCCCGAAATCCCCATAGAACTTAGACCGTATGATTACAAAAATAAAGACGATGTTTTAAATGTCCTTGCCGTGCAATTAGGGGAAGCAATCCGGGAAGGAACATTATCAGGGTATGAAGACATTGACGCGGCTTTTATGGGTTTTCTCGTCGAAGCCGGGATTGATGAAGGCCGAGCCTTACAGGTTTTTGAAAAGGTCTATCAAGCGGAGTTTGACGAGCAGCTTACCTCTCAGATGTATGAGAGGGCAGAGGGAAGGATTAAGGACGGTGAACCGGTACGTAGATCGGGATCGTTTATATTTGCCCTTCAGGAAAAGGGTCTTGATGAACTCTTGAGGCTTGCTAAGATGATATCAGGGACCAAGGCAGGTGCACCGGAACGCCGATTAAAGGCCGTGAGCATTTATGATTTTCTTGCTATGGACTTTCCACCACGAGAGAACATTTTAAACCCTTGGTTGCCCTCCCAGGGGCTTGCTATGATTCACGCCTATAGAGGCGTGGGGAAGACTCATTTAAGCCTTGGTATTGCTTATGCCGTAACGAGCGCCGGAACATTTCTCCGATGGACAGCACCTAAAGCGAGTGGGGTGCTACTACTTGACGGCGAGATGCCAGGTAAGGTTTTACAGGAACGATTTAGCGCTGTTGTTGCAAGCAACGAGAGGGAACCGACAGCGCCTTTAATGATAATCACCCCAGACCTGCAAGAGTGGGGGATGCCGGACCTCTCGGACCCAGTGGGGCAGATGCGGATTGAAGAATACTTGCCGGGTATCAGCCTTGTGATTATTGACAACCTTTCAACTTTGTGTAGATCAGGCAGAGAGAATGAGGGTGAATCTTGGTTACCGGTACAAGAGTGGGCGCTACGGCTTCGCTCACGGGGGGTTTGTGTTCTCTTTATCCACCATGAGGGGAAAGGCGGACTTCAGCGCGGAACTACTCGCAAAGAAGACGTACTTGATACCGTTATTCGATTAAAGCGACCGGCAGACTACAGACCCGAAGAAGGCGCACGCTTTGAAGTTCACTTTGAGAAATCACGGGGCATTTACGGCGATCACGCAAAACCATTTGAAGCGCAACTAATCACCGGCCCGTACAGCATACAGACTTGGACTATGAAAGACCTTGAAGACACCCTCATGGAAAAGATCGTTGAACTTTTAAACGAGGGTATCCCACAGCATGAAATAGCAGAGATGCTCGGAACCACCAAGGGTACTGTATCAAAATATAAAAATAGAGCGCAGGCAAAGGGAATGCTTACCAGGGGGAAACCGTGAAGTTTCCAGTTTCCCACTCTATACATGGAAACATGGAAACTTTTGCATTAATCGCGGAAACCACGAGGAAACCCAATGGAAACTAAAAGCCTTAAAGCCTTGGCAATAAAGGTATTACATGGCAATACAAAAGGAAACCAGAAGGAAACTGAGAGTTTTCCTAGTGGAAACTTTTTGGAAATACATCATGCAGATAATAGAAACCCTAAGGATGACTTTGACATGATCGATGGGGAACGTGACAGCTACAAGGAACAAAATCAAGCCGATAAGTCCGCTTATGGCTCTGTCAAGCCGCTAGCGCTAATCTTTGCTGAACCATGTGGCAGTGTGACAGTACCAAAGGGGCCCTGCACGTCATTTAAATGGAAGTTATATTCGCCAACCCGGAGCCTGAAGCCGTTCTGCGATCACGCCAAAAAATGGTGTAATGAAAAAAATGTGGAAGGCTTGAGAGAGACGAACCGATAGGTATTTTTTCAGCACATTCTATGCAAATTATGCACTAAAGGGGGACATATGAAAAAATCGAAGCTTGAAACGAAGAAAGATTTTATCGCTGGTGCCTTAGCAGCCGGGATACCACAGACGGAAATTGCGAAACAATTACAGGTTAACCAATCGACTATTAGCCGGTTAAGCAACAAAGAGGACGTTCGCGCAGCTATTGAGGAACAGGGCATGAGTTTAATGGGGGTCCTAACTGATGCCGTGGACAATATTAAGTCGGAAGTGAATGGCATGAAGTACCTGCCTGTCGAAGATCATAAAGGGCGTGACCGAGCTCTAAAAGCGTCAATGCGGGTGCTAGAAGCGGGAGGCCTATTAAACTCCGCAACACAGTCCTCAGTTGTAATAAGCATCACCAAAGAAGGCAACCAGTACATAAATCCAATTGTTGATGAAATTCTACGGCAACATACCGCGCCTATGTCCCTAGACGATATCACACCGGATGAGGGGTAAGGACTATGTTTTTACCCTTGCGAGAGATGACAGCTAAGGTCCATAAATGGGTCCCATCCAGGGGCCTCAGCGCTATCCCCCTGGGCCTCTCAGATACGATAAAAAGACCGTGGCACTTGGAACCAAAGAACAACAAAGGATAGGCAGTGAAGACACAATTTGAAGCGGACGACATAGACTCCATATCACAGAAGGTAATTGAACTCTTAAAGCCCTTGTTTGAAGACAAGGGGCCTAAGGAGATTATGCCCCATGACAAGCACTTCAATGTAAAGCAGCTATCCGAATATCTGGGGATGTCAGCACAATGGATTTACAATAATATGGGGGCCATACCGCATTTCAACATGAATAGAAAGCCCCTCTTCCGCAAATCAGAAATAGACACCTGGCTTGAACAATACAGGGCAAAGTCAGATGAAGACGTTACAGCGGTAAAGCCTGCCCATGCCAATAAAGAGAGTGCCGGGACTGTGAAGGTTAGGAACTTCAAACAGAGGAGGGCGGTAACTTCCTCTTAGGGGAAGTGCTTATGCCGAAAATGCTAAATATATCAGTTGTAAAAACTACCCTGTGCTAATGATTGTGCTAATCATTATTTCCGTTATCGATTCCATGATACAGGAGAATGTGATATGCTGATTCTATGTTCAAAAAGATCATTGCATCTGTGGGAGCAAGTGTTGAACGGAGCTCGTCATGGCTACGAGACATTGTTTCTCATTCGTTATTTGCTCTTATTGTTTTTGCTATTATGGGTGTTTTGGTGGAAATAAAGATTGTTTCTTATACCATTGGTGGTTTTATATCTATAGGAGCAATTGCAACAGTTTTATTGTTTTCTCATGAAAAACTCATTAAGAAATTGTCTACACTAATAAAGGCAATAATTTTCTTATTAACAATTGGTTTGTGGGTGGCCTTTGGATATTGGGCATTGGGGGAATACCATCAGCAAGAAAAACAGTCTTTTGAAGCACCTGTTGTCGCTAAACCTGAACAACTGAAACAACCTACAGCGGAAGAAATAGCGTCAGAAGTTGCCAAAAAACTTCCGCCACAAGCCGAGCAAAAGGCATACAAACAGAAAGAAACGACTTTTAAAAAAAATTTAATAGCTAAGTTGCCACTGACCCAACCGGAGCTACAACCTCTGAAAGAATCTCAGCACGACGTAGCATTGAAATTTGTGTACTCCAAATCACCAGCATTAATGATTATAAACCTATCTGATACGGTTACCAGTAATATAAAATGGGCGGTCGAACTTTGGAACTTGGACCTCCCGGATCGCAACGACCCACTTCCGATACCGGTGCAAACATTTGATTGGATAAAGGGGCATGGCACAGGTGGTCCCCAAGGATTGTTCAATACACCATTGGTTTCTCCGCTATTGAAAGATGGTGATCGGTTAATCGGCTCTGCTTCAGTTAATTGCCCTGAATGCCCACGAGGCAGAACCTATATTGTTTATATTGTCTGGGGAGAAGGGGGTTGGTTCTCGGAAGTCGAAAATTATGGTGGAGCTCTTATGATTCCAAAGGATTTTTCAAGGCGTATGAGGGAAGCTTATTCTAAAGAACTCCAAGCCATGGTTCCAGTCGAGAAAAGAGTACCTATTCAAGAGCTATTTCAATAAAGTCAAAATATCCGCAAACTTCCTAAATGATCGGTAGCTTCTTTGACTATAGCCGTTGATGTCCGATTTTTTATCTTGACAAGTAAACATAGTTTACTTTATAATGTAGGTATGAAAGATTGGACAAGCGAAGAGATTAGGGATTTCAGGAAACGGCTTAATCTTTATCAAAAGGATTTTGCAGCATTGTTGCGTGTTACAAGGGAATATGTTGTTTATCTTGAAAAGGGGGTGAAAACGGCAGGCAATACTTTGCAGGCTTTATTGGATTGTCTGGAAGAGAAGCACAAGGAAAAGAAAAAGGAAAAAAAAGGAGCGTGATAAACAAATGGCAACAGGTATTTATAAGCGAGGCGGTACATGGTGGGTACGCTATACCGGGTTAGACGGCAAGCAGAAGAGGGAATCTTCCAATAGTAAAGACTTCAAGAAGGCCGAAAAACTCCTTGCAGATCGTAAGAGTATAATAGGTGACGGTAAAGAACCAGAGATTAAAAAAATACCTAACTGTAACTTTAACGAGCTTGCGGAGAAGTACACGGCATGGATTGCTGGCCGTCAAAAATCAGCGAAGGTAAAGGGTTATATCATTGGGCAATTTCTCTCAGTATTCGGCGGTATCCCTTTACGGAGATTCAGCACGGCTCTTGTAGATCAATTCCAGACGGACCTTATTAGCAAGGGATATGAGCCTGCAAGCAATAACAAGGTTATGAATGTCCTTAAGCATATGTTTAGCAAGGCCGTGGAATGGGAGCTTGTGGAAGAGGAAGCATTAAAACGTATCCGCAAGGTAAAGCCCTTAAAGGGTGAAAACAGGAGATTGCGTTATCTCTCAAAAGAAGAGTGCCTTTCCCTTATGTCTTCATGCGAACCGCATTTAAAGCCAATCGTTACCACGGCACTTAATACAGGGATGCGCCGGGGTGAAATCCTGGGCCTCAAATGGGATAACGTGGACCTCAAGCACGGCTTTATCTTATTGGACATGACAAAGAACGGAGAGCGCCGGGAAATACCGATAAACGGCACTCTAAAGGCTGCTTTGCAGGGTATCACAAGGCGGCTTGATGTTCCCTATGTGTTTCACGATTCGACTACTGGAAAGGCCTACAAGGACGTAAAACGATCTTTCTCCACAGCTTGCAGAAGGGCGAAGATATGGGACTTTCATTTTCATGACTTGCGGCATACTTTCGCTTCTCATTTGGTTATGGCGGGAGTAGACATTACCACAGTAAAAGAACTCCTGGGGCATAAGGATATTAAAATGACGCTTAGATATGCTCACCTTGCACCCGCGCACAAGGTTAAAGCCGTAGATATTCTCGATAACGCAATCAACGGCGAAACGATTAGCACAAAATTAGCACAATCGGGGGTTGCAAAGTAATCATGGTACGCGGTAAGTTATTGATAAATATGGTAGGCACGAGGGGTATCGAACCCCTGACCTCTACCGTGTCAAGGTAGCGCTCTCCCACTGAGCTACGCGCCTAACCGAAAATATATTGAATTTGTATTCAACCTCAAATGATCTCAGTTTGTCAATAATTAGCCATTCGTCGTTACAGGCTGAGCTTACAATCCCAGCTCATATAAATGAATGCCAATGGGCAACAGTAAGGCAGAGTCAAAATAGGAGTATAAAGCGCTTCAATAAAAAATCGCAGAGAGCATAATCTGAGCCATTACGATGAATCAATCAATTCTATAATCTGCTTTAGCAATGAATTGTTAATGGCATGATGGAATGTTTGTTTGGCATGCCTACCATTGATTCTCGACTCAACCATGGTTACAATTAGTTGAAAGAGTTGTAGCCCGATTAGCGAGATCAATTCACGGCAAAAAGGAGCCTTGAACTATGACCATAAAAATTCTTATCGCCGATGATCATACAATTGTCAGGGAAGGGCTGAAGCAGATACTTATGGATTCTAGCGATATGGTCGTGGCTGCTGAAGCTGCTAATGGGCAAGAGGTTCTCGATAAAATATGGAAGGACGATTTCGACGTGGTTGTACTTGATATCGCAATGCCTGGCAGAAGCGGGCTTGATGTTTTAAAGGAGCTGAAAAGTTTTAAACCTAAGCTTCCGGTACTCGTTTTGAGCATGTATCCAGAAGATCAATATGCCTTAAGAGTCCTCAGAGCGGGAGCTGATGGCTACCTTACAAAAGAGAGCGCGCCTAACGAGCTCATCACCGCTATACGGAAAGTGTATTCCGGGAAAAAATATATAAGTCATTTTCTCGCCGAGAAGCTTGCCTTCGGACTCGAAGCGGATTCTGCAAGGGCTCCGCACGAATTACTATCGGATCGAGAGTACCAGGTAATGTGCAGCATTGCTTCGGGTAAAACAGTTAAGGAGATAGCAGACGAACTGACATTGAGTGTGAAAACGATCAGCACGTATCGGGCGCGGATCCTCGAAAAAATGGGCATGAAAAATAATGCGGAATTGACTCATTACGCTATTCATAATCATCTTGTCGATTAAGCTTCTAATGTAAGACTAATACCGACACAATAATGGCTGTTCCGGAGACATGAAAATAGGATTTCGTCTGATTTCTTTTTTATCCTGTGAACCCGTAATATGAAGATATTGGTTTTTAAATTTCTAATGGTGAATCTATAGTCTCAGGAGCATGTGAGGAGGTAACCATGGAAAAGAACAAACAGGGAGCGGAACTAGTAAGGATCGAGACACCGAGAGTCTTGTCTCCTTTCTCTGAAGTGGAACGAATGATGGAGGATTTTATCAGAAGACCATTTTCCATGTTCCCTGCAATGTGGCCGAAGATGGGTTTTCCAGAAGAAGAGTTGTCTCCTGCCATCGATATTTTCTATCAGGACGATGCTGTTGTGGTGAAGGCGGAACTGCCCGGTATGAAAAAAGAGGATATAAATGTCGAATTGAACGATGGTGTCTTAAGAATCCACGGCGAAAAGAAGCGGGAGGAAAAGGTCGAAAAGAAGGACTATTACCGAATGGAGCGATCAGTAGGGTCCTTCGAGCGGCGAATCAGCCTCCCTTCCGGGATAGAGGCAGAAAAGACCAAAGCTTCATTTAAAGACGGTGTGCTAGAGATTCAGATCCCAAAGACAGAAGAGGCCAAAAAAAAGGAAAGGAAAGTCAAAATTGAGTAGTGTGCGGATGTATCGATGACTCTGGTTGGACTTATTAAATAAGCCCCCTCCGAGCACGTCGGCCCCCCCCTTGAAAAGCCGACGTGCTTTTTTATTTTTTTTGTTCTCTATTCAGCGACTACGACCCCCGCGGTTGGTTCAAGGTGACGGCTTGACGATCTGTCAAATGCAACGTATACTAAGGCATATATTATCGTTGAGCAAATGCCAATACCCCAAACAAAGAAAAAAGAAAGTACCGATCGAAAGGGTGGATTCCCAGACAGGTTCAGAGATCCCTCATGGATGATGGCCTTGGCTATTGCTCTCGTCTTTCTGGTCATATATATCACTAATTACTTTCTTGTTCCGAAAAGTCTTCCTCGTTATGATTTGTCCTATACCCAATTCATGCAGCAACTTGACTCAGATAATGTTCAATCTGTCACTATTGAAAGACTCGTGGTTCAGGGCGAGTTCAAGAAGGATATATCGCTACAGGAGCCGTCGCAAAAAGGACCCGTTATGGTCCGTTCTTTCCAAACCTATTTGCCAACCTTTCAGGGGGAGAGTCTGATACAGAAGCTCCAGACTAAGAACGTAGCAATTACTATAAAACCGGAAGAAAAACCTTCCCTGATCGAACAATTTCTATTGGCTATTCTCCCATGGGCACTCATTATCGGAGTGTGGATTTATATTATGAGAAGGTCTCAGCGGATTCAAGGCGGTGCAGGAGGTCTTTTTACCTTCGGGGAAAGCAAGGCAAGGCTGTATGATTCGTCTAGCCCGAAGGTAACGTTTAAGGATGTTGCCGGCATGGAAAATGTAAAGACTGAGCTCAGGGAGACGATAGAGTTCCTAAGGGACTCGTCAAAATTCATGAAGCTTGGGGCAAAAGTCCCCAAAGGCGTACTTCTTGTCGGTCCGCCCGGTACCGGTAAAACCCTTCTTGCACGGGCTACTGCTGGAGAGGCAGGCGTTCCTTTTTACAGCATCAGCGCGTCCGAATTTATCGAAATGTTTGTTGGTGTAGGGGCTTCCCGTGTTAGAGACATGTTCAAAAAGGCGAGGGCGACACAGCCCAGTATAATATTCATCGACGAAATTGACGCAGTCGGTCGAACCCGCGGAGCGGGTTTTGGAGGGGGGCACGACGAAAGGGAGCAGACCTTAAACCAGCTGCTTAGTGAGATGGACGGATTTGAGGCCCATGAAGAGGTGATAGTCATGGCAGCCACCAACAGACCCGATGTGCTAGACCCCGCACTTCTTAGACCTGGGCGCTTCGACCGAAGCATAGTTGTCGACCGGCCGGGTTGGAAGGAGAGGAAGATGATCCTTGAAGTCCATGTGCGTAGTAAGGTTCTGTCGGAGGACGTGAACTTGGAGACGCTAGCGAAGGGCACGCCTGGTTTGACCGGTGCGGACTTGGAAAATTTAGCCAACGAAGCGGCCCTCATTGCGGTCAGGAAGAACAAAATGAAGGTCGAAATGGCAGACTTTGAAGAAGCGCGAGACATTATTCTGATGGGTGCCATCAGGGAAGATACTCTCAGCGTTTTGGAGAAGCAGATTACTGCATACCATGAAGCTGGTCACGCCCTCGTAGCCCATTTGCTTCCATATACGGATCCTATCCACAAAATATCCATTATTCCTCGGGGTATGGCCTTGGGCGTTACTCAACTTATTCCCGAGGAAGACAGACACTATTATCCGAAGAATTATCTAATGAACAGGCTTAGCGTTGCTCTTGGCGGCAGGGTTGCGGAACGCATGATCTTCAATGACGTGAGTAGCGGAGCCCAAAACGATCTTAAGGAGGCCTCGCTGCTTGCGGAAAAGATGGTCGCGCAATGGGGGATGAGCGACAAGATAGGACCTCTGAACCTGGGACGCGGGGAGGAACACCCCTTCCTGGGGAGGGAACTGGCTCAGCCTAAACGCTATAGCGAGGATATGGCGTGGCTGATAGATCAAGAAATACAGAAGCTTATGCTCGAGGCCGAATCAAAGGCCATTGAGATTCTTCAGAATAACAAGGCAACATTGGTTAGCCTTGCCGAGAAGCTAATTATAGAGGAAATTCTGGACAAGGATGCTGTCGACAAAATCATTGAAGAGTCTGAGCAATCAGCAGGATCCAGTTCTTCCGGTGCGGCTGTTTCAAATCCTTGATAAAAGATGCTTTTAATGGTAGAATTCGGTGATGGCTACGATCTTAATATCGATTTCATTTTTGCTGTTTGGACTCAATGCTTATGCAGATATGTATCAATCTGTCAGCAATGATGGAACAGTCCTATACACCAACGTCCCGGCCTCTCATTCGAAAGTTGTTGTGAAAGAGCATGAGCCCAAACGTACGACTGCCGTCAAGACGGTCGTCAAGACTGCCGTCAAAACGGCCTCCAAAACCGTCTGGAACAAGAAGCAGGCCTGCGGCGAGTTTCGTAATATTGCTGAAGAAAAAGCGAGAAAACACAACGTTGACCCAAAGCTTGTCAGTGCGGTTATCGGGGCCGAATCAAACTGGAATCCCATGGCTGTTTCTCAGAAGGGTGCTATCGGAATGATGCAGTTGATGCCTAAAACCGCTAGTGATATGGGCGTTTGCAATCCGCTCAATCCCGAGGAGAATATCGAGGGAGGCGTCAAATATCTCAAGCACCTACTGGACAGGTTTAACGGCAATCTTACTTTGGCGCTTGCGGCCTATAATGCCGGTCCTGCAAGGGTTGAGAAGGACAGGGGAGTGCCCGCTATCCCTGAAACAGTCAATTATGTAAAACGGGTGATGAATGAATATTCCGGAGGCACTGGATGGCTTTCAGACAGCGGAAATTCTAAAATACGGATGGTTGTCCTGGAGGATGGAACTGTCCTTTTCACTAACGCCCTGTAATACCGGCCACTCTCGCCTAACAAATTAGACCCTGAATAAGGAGTTGCGATGCCTGAAGAACTCTCTCTTCTTAGAGAAGCGATAGGAGCGCTCAAAAAAAAGCGTAATGCTATCATACTGGCTCACAATTACCAGAGAGACGAGGTTCAGGCGATTGCCGATTACACAGGCGATTCACTGGAACTCTCAAGGACGGCTGCAACTATAGATTGTGAGACCATCGTTTTCTGTGGTGTGCATTTCATGGCGGAGAGCGCTGCCATTCTTTCGCCAGACAAGACAGTGTTGCTGCCTGAGGCCGAAGCTACATGCCCAATGGCGGACATGATCGAAGTGGATTCGGACCGCAGGGTCTGGAAGACCTTTCCTGGCTATGACGTGCAGCCTACTTTTGTCTTCCCGCATGATTTCACCCTTAAGGATATAAAAAAACATTATCCAGGCGTTCCAGTCGTTGCATATGTAAATACGACGGCTGAGGTGAAGGCTGAAAGCGATATCTGTTGCACCTCGGCCAATGTCGTAAAAGTGATTGAATCGCTTCCCGATGAAAAGGTAATATGTATCCCTGACAGAAACCTGTCGATGTGGGCTCAGAAGAATACTAACAAGCAGATTATCGCCTGGGACGGGTTCTGCCATGTGCACGACCGTGTAACCAGACAGGATGTTTTGGATGCTAGGAGTAAATATCCTGGTGCAATGCTTATGGCGCACCCCGAGTGCAGGTTGGATGTTCTAGAGCTTGCCGATTATGTGACTAGCACATCGGGTATGCTGAGGTTCGCCAAGGCTTCGTCTGCAATGGAATTTATCGTGGGCACCGAGCTGGGCCTTATGTATCGTTTAATGCAAGAGAATCCTGGCAAGTCGTTTCATGCGCTTAGAGCAGACATGATATGTCCTAACATGAAAAAGACTACGCTCAAAAGTATTGCGAGGGCACTGAACGATATGGAAAAGATTATCAAGGTGCCCGAGAAAATCAGGATTCCGGCCAAAATGGCTCTTGACCGGATGCTCGAAATTAAGTGACAGGCAGCGGTTTTAGAGCAGTACTTGGCAAATTATCTGCCTACCCAATTTGACAATGTCCTCTGACAACCCGCTGAAAAAATACATTATCCGGCGGATCAAAACAAGCGGCCCCCTGTCTTTCGAAGAATTCATGGAAGATGCCCTATATTTCCCCGGCATGGGATATTACGCTAAAGATTCTACGATGATAGGGAGGGCTGCCGATTTTTACACCAGTCCTCACCTGCACCCGCTCTTCGGCGCTATGATAGGCAAGCAGATTGAAGAGATGTGGTGCCTTCTTGGTCGACCATCTGCATTCCAAATAGTGGAGATCGGCGCCGGCATGGGCTATCTGGCAAAAGATGTCATGGATTATCTCAAGAGGAGGATGATACTTGACAGACTTCATTATTTGATTATAGAGAGAAATCCTGCGGTTGTGGCGCATCAGTCTTCGCTGCTTAAGGATTTTGAAGGCAGGGTCATCTGGCAAAATAGTCTGGCCGACATCGCTCCTATTACGGGATGTTACCTATCGAACGAATTATTGGACGCATTTCCTGTTAGGCTCGTCGAAATGGGCGACGAACTGAGCGAGGTTTTCGTTTCGCTCAATGAGGATGATGAGTTGATAGAAGTCCTGAAACCATGCGAGTGCGAGCTTTTGAACTATTTCCGGGAGTTCTCGATCGATATCCACTCGGTTATGGAGAGCGGATACAGGACAGAAGTGAATCTTGAGATAAGAAGGTGGATAAGGGATGTCGTCAAGAAGCTGTTCAGAGGATTCGTTCTAACCATAGATTATGGCTATACTGCAGACGATTATTATAGCAGGGAGCGAAACAGGGGGACGTTGCTCTGTTATCACAAACATCAGGTGATAGAGAATCCGTACATCAATATCGGAGAGCAGGACATTACTGCCCATGTCAACTTCTCTTCACTGAAAAAGTGGGGAGATGAGGCGGGCCTCAAAACTATGGGATTTTCGCCTCAAGGTTCGTATCTCATATCGCTCGGGATGGATGAAGTTACAGCTGATATGCCTGAATTGACCGGTGATATTATGGATACTGCTAAGATCAAAGGACTAATTCTTCCTGAGGGCATGGGGGAATCTCATAAGGTAATGGTCCAGTATAAAGGCGACAAAGATTTGAAACTTCGGGGTTTTGAGTTGAGGAACCGGAAAAAATATTTATAGCATCCTTCTAGTAGTGCAAACGTTTCTAACTCGTGTATTTTTTCAGTCTTTCAATGCTCTCTAAAACCCGTTCCGGCGTATGCGCTTCGATTGTATGAATGCAGTTTCGTTTACCCAGGAGTGAGAAGAAGCGGTCGAAGTCGAATGTACCATTCCCGATGGGATAATGCTGGTCTGCACTGCGGTCGTTGTCATGAAGGTGGAGTTCAACAATATGTTCGCCGAGATCTTCAACCCATTTATCTATCGATACCTTTGAAAAAAGGTTGCAATGCCCCGTATCGAAGCAGATGCCGAAATTATCTGAGGACAACTCTTGCATTAATACCCGCAGATTGGCCGGCTCGTCTTCGAAGATGTTTTCAATCGCTATTTTACAGCCCATTAATTCAGCCCGCTTATTTAGTGGCTGCCAGGTTTCCAGGCTTTTACGAAGCCAGAGATCGACGCTCAGACTGTACTTCCACTTTTCATATCCCGAGTGATATACGATCGCGATTGGGCGCACTATCTCGGCTATATCCAGGATTTCGTTAAACCTGGCGATGGTTGCTTCCCGGACCTTTGAGTCGACAGCTGCCGGAGAAAGGTCCATGAAAGGGGCATGGAATGTGAAGGTAGGACTGTGAGTCAAAGCTGCGATAACTTTGTATAGATAGTCCTTTTCGAGAGTATCAAGAATATCCGCGCTAAAGTAGATTTCAAGATTGAGACAGTTTTGTAAGATCAGGTCCAGATACCGTTCGATCTTCTCAAATGGCACATGGACATGCGGGGAGGTCATCTATTTTGCAGCGACCTCTTCCTTTTTCGGTTCCGCCTTCACCTCAGACTTGTTTTCGCTTGCTTTATCCTCTGTTTTTGTCTCAGCTGGCTTAGGAGTACTTTTGTCGTTTACTGCGGTTTTATTGGAAGCATAATCGGTAGCATACCAGCCAGTGCCTTTGAGGACAAAGGAGGTACTAGAAATCATTTTTCTGACCTCTCCTCCGCAGTCAGGACACACAGTCATCGGGGCGTCGCTGAACTTCTGCATAATTTCATGCGTCTTGCTGCATTTCACACAGCCGTATTCGTAAATAGGCATATCTTATTCCTCCCAAGAATCACCTTTTATATTATAATATATACGCCGGTCCGGTCAATAAAGCCGTTATTTTCATTGACATTTATTCCATTTTTCTGTTTAAATATTTATCTAATTCACGCGGGGGTGTAATGATATGTATGCAATAATAGAGACAGGCGGTGAACAGCTCAGGGTAACAGCCGGAGATGTTGTATCCGTCGAGAAGGTGACCGGAGACATCAATTCAGAGATAACCCTGGACAAGGTACTTATGATTGAGAAGGACGGTAATGCTGTGTTTGGAAGGCCCTATGTACAAGGCGCAACAGTAAAAGCTGAAATAGTCCAAACATCTAGAGAACCGAAGGTCCTTGTCTTTAAACACCAGTCGAAAAAGGCCACTAAGAAGATCGCAGGACACCGTCAGTATTTTACTAAATTAAAGATTAAAGAGATCATCGGAGGATAAGATGGCACATAAAAAAGGAGTTGGCAGTACTCGGAACGGGCGCGACAGTGAATCCCAAAGGCTTGGCGTAAAAAGATTCGGAGGTCAGGTGGTCCGCGCAGGCAACATATTAGTGAGGCAGCGCGGGACAAAGTTCCATCCCGGCAATAATGTTGGACGAGGCTCTGACGATACCCTGTTTGCTCTTATCGACGGCGTTGTGAAGTTCGAAAGAAAAGACAAGGAAAGAACGAAAATCAGCGTTTATGCGGCTGAGTCTGCTGTCGTGAGCGCGTAATAAAAAGCTTCAGAGGAGATGAGCAAAGGCGGTCTGTTGATGCGGACTGCCTTTTTTATTTATGCAATTCGTCGATTATGTGAAAATATATGTTAAAGCTGGGGACGGTGGCCGCGGTTGTGTCAGTTTCCGTCGTGAGAAATATGTGCCAAAGGGAGGTCCCAATGGAGGCGACGGAGGCAGAGGAGGGCATGTCATCATTAGAGCGTCTGGGGAGCTTAATACCCTGCTTGATCAGCGATATCTGAAGGAGTACAAGGCGGAGCGGGGAGAGCATGGAAAGGGTAGCAACAAGCACGGGAAAAACGGAGAAGATAGGATAATCCTAGTACCTGTCGGCACTCTGGTCAAGGACGCCGAAAGCGAGGAGGTCATTGCAGACCTCGACTCCGATAACGCAGAGTTAATGGCGGCTAAGGCTGGCAGGGGGGGCTTGGGCAATTCCCACTTTGCGACCGCGACCAGGCAGGTCCCCAGATTTGCGCAGCCCGGAGAGGAAGGACAGGAGAAATGGCTCATCCTCGAGCTTAAACTACTGGCTGATGTGGGACTTATCGGACTTCCAAATGCAGGCAAATCTACATTGATATCTGTCATATCTTCCGCAAAGCCCAAGATTGCCGATTATCCCTTCACGACGCTCGTGCCGAACCTGGGTGTCGTGAAGTTTCGCGAGCACAGAAGTTTTGTTGTTGCAGATATTCCCGGCCTTATCGAGGGCGCACATTCAGGTGCCGGCCTCGGCTTTCAGTTTCTCCGCCACGTCGAGCGGACGTCCATGCTCCTTCATTTGGTGGACATCTCGGACATCACGCCAGGCGATCCAGTGGAAGCTTTTGAAAAGATCAACAAGGAACTAGTATTATACAGTCCTGAGCTTGCTAATAAACCGATGGCTGTGGTCGGGACGAAGCTTGATCTGGCATATGACAAGATTAGGCTGGAAGCGCTGGAGCGTCATTGCCGAGAACGCGGGCTGGATTTCTTTCAAATATCGGCAGTCGCCGGTGAGGGCATTGACGAATTGATGATGTATCTCGTCCAAAAGATCGAGGGCATGAGGACATAGGACATGAGCAGGATAGTTGTTAAGATAGGTAGCAACATCATCACTGAATCCACGGGGCGGCTAAACTACAAGAGAATTCACGCCATTGCCCACGATGTTGCCGAAGTATGTAATGCTGGATACGAGGTGGTAGTAGTGTCTTCCGGCGCCATAGCCGCAGGGATGGAGAAGCTTGGTCTTACCGAGAAGCCCAAGGAAATCGAACTGAAGCAGGCAGCTGCCGCAGCAGGCCAATCATCTCTTATGAGGGCCTACGAAAAGAGTTTCAGGCGGTATGGAAAGAAAGTCGCTCAAGTTCTGCTCACCAGGGGAGTGGTAACCTTCAGACCTACTTATCTTAATTCTAGAAACACTTTAAACACGTTGCTTTCGTACGGATTGGTACCGATAGTTAATGAGAATGATACCGTAGCAACCGATGAGATCAAATTCGGCGACAACGACCGCCTTGCCGCAATAGTTGCGGGAATTATCGACGCTGACCGACTCGTTATCCTTTCCGATGTGGAAGGGCTCTACTCCTCTGATCCAAAAAAAGATAGGAAGGCGCAGATGATACCTTGCGTAAATGAGGTGACCCCTAAGCTTGAATCGATTGCGGGGGGGGCAGGCAGTATGGTTGGTACCGGAGGCATGTATTCGAAATTGCTGGCAGCCAAGAAGGCAACATCTTTTGGGATCGGCGTGAACATCATCAGCGGAAAAAAGAAAGGACTTCTTGTCTCCCTGCTTAGCGGAAACCAACATGGGACCGAATTCGTAGCGGGCACACGGCATATGACCTCTAGAAAAGGCTGGATTGCGAACGCAATGAGGCCCAGCGGACAACTTGTACTCGATCCGGGGGCGGTAAATGCTTTGCTGAACGCAGGGCGGAGCCTGCTTCCGTCTGGGGTCGTTATGGTCGAAGGCACTTTCGACCGCGGCGACGCAGTATTCTGTATAGATTTGGAGGGCAACAGGGTTGCAAAGGGCATAGTAAATTATTCATCCGACGAGATTGAGAGAATTAAAGGAAATAAGACAATCGAAATTGAGAGGATTCTCGGCATGAAGCGGGAAGATGAGATAATCCACCGTGATGACCTAGTTGTTTGCCGGATAGAGTAACCGGGTCAATGGATAAATCCCATGCATCACGATGTTAACGAGACATCTGAGCTCCCTGTTTCAACAAGCGGGCTTGTCACCGTCGACAATACCGACTCGACAGCAGCCCTTCTCTCCACAGGCATTCACTTAGCAACGTCCTTGCCTATCTTTTCAATATTCACCACCGCATCAAAGTTCAGGTCATGCACCGCCTTATACGCCAGTCATGCCCAATCCCGCCGCGACAGCTTCAAGTTTTTGTTTGCATAACTAGTCATTGCAGAATATATCTTTCCCCTGTAAATCGGCAATAAAAAGACCTCTTCGGATTATAGAATTATCAAAATAATTTCGTCTTATAGCGCTTCTGGCGAGGCGTGATATCCTTTCCTGTGATCGTGGCTGCTTAGTTGCAAAACTATTGATTCTTTTTAAAATTCATTCCAAACTTGATACATCTTGCCATTGCTCAATTTATTTGATACAACTTTAGCTATATTTGGTTGCAACTGTATCAACATATACCTATAATGGTGCTATATTGATAGCCCAGATAAAGCCAAACCCATCGTGAGAAGGGGACGGAAAGCAGCGGGTCTTCCATGTTGAAGATAGCCGGGCTGCCGGAGGAATTACTTCGTCAGGTTCGGCTTTTTTATTAAAGGAGTGGCGTTTTACTGATACCACGGGTGATTGAGGAAGTTACAGCCCTTCAGACTTTTGCAGGAAGAGCCGATCAAGAGCGGGACATGATCAAGAAACTCAAGAAATGAAGGCTATTGTTGAACCATAAGCATCAGCGCGAGATGCCACGTAACTGGTTGTGCACAAGGGGAGGAGAAGATTATGCGGAAAAACATTTTGGTCATGTTTTTTGTGCTGTTTTTTGCGGAGGTTGTGTTTGCCGCGGCACATTCGGGCCCTCAGCCTGTCGTTGACAAATGGCCACGGGAGTTTAAACTCAGTAGGGCCTCGCTGCTTGTGTACCAGCCGCAGATTGATACGTGGGAAGGGAATATGTTGAACTTTCGAGCTGTGGTCGGTATTAAGCCTAATGGGTCAAAGCAGGAGACTTTCGGAGTGTTTTGGGGAACGGCGCGCACACAAGTTGACAAGGTGGCGCGGATGGTACTCCTCGAGGATCTCACAATTACTAAGACTAAATTTCCCACGCTCCCAGATAACGGATACGCTTATATGCGCGCGCTCCAAACGCAGCTGGCCGCCACTGCAAAGCGGATCATCTCACTCGACCGCCTGGAAGCCTCGCTGGCTGCCTCAGAGACCGCGAAGCCTGTTGGTATCCCAGTGGATAATACTCCGCCAGCAATACTCGTCAGCTATAAGCCGGCGATCCTCATTCCCATCGACGGGAACCCCGACTGGCGACAGGTTCCCAACACCCAGTTCGAGCGTGTGATCAACACCCACGCGTTGATCCTCCGGCCACAAGGTAGCAGCACGCTCTACCTTCATATCTATGACGGCTGGCTCTATGCTGGAACCCTCCAGGAACCCTGGTTGCAGCCCATGATCCTGCCTCCGAGCATCGACCAGGTCGCACAGAGTCTGGCGGAAAGCGATCTTGTAGACCTTCTGAACGGAGGAGGAGGTCAGCCTAAGGTGTCACTTGCGAACTTGGTGCCTACGATCTATGTGAGCGAGACTCCTGCGGAACTCCTCATGTTCAAGGGACAGCCCACCTTCACGCCGCTGGAGGGGACTAGTCTCATCTGGGCATCCAATACCGCTAACGATGTGCTATTTAACACTGCAGACAATAATTACTATGTTCTTCTCTCGGGTCGTTGGTATCATAGCTCGGCACTGACCGGCCCTTGGACCTATGTGGCGAGTACCGATCTTCCGGCCGACTTTGGCAACATCCCGCCTTCCTCCCCTGCAGGCATCGTGCTCGCGTCTGTGGCCGGCACGTCCCAGGCTCAGGAAGCCGTCATCGCAAATTCTATACCCCAGACGGCGACGATTCCTCGGGCAAATGGACCACAGTTCACCCCGACCTTCGATGGTGCCCCGCAATTCCAGACGATTGGGGGCACTTCCCTTCAGTACGTTGTGAACTCGCCTGCGCCGGTTATCCAGGTGGACGCATACGCCTACTACGCGCTTCAGGCTGGCGTCTGGTTCTATGCGACAACGTTGAACGGCCCATGGTACGTCGCACCGGCGGTACCCGCTGCGATCTACACTATCCCAGTCAATTCCCCACTCCACTACGTGACCTATGTCCGGATTTACGGCGCGACACCACAAGTTGTGTATGTTGGTTACACGCCAGGCTATATGGGTACCGTGGTAACTCCCGACGGTGTGGTTGTCTATGGTACTGGATATGTCTATCAGCCATGGGTAGGGACAGTTTATTATGCGCCGCCTGTCACCTATGGGGTAATGGCGCAGCCTGTTAATAACCCAGCTGTAGGCGTTACCTTTGGATTTGCTATTGGCGTCACCACTGCTGCGGTGGTCTATGGTGGGGGCGGAACGGCGTATTACCACCCGGCCTACTATGGTTACCCATGCTGCGGCTCGGCCAGCGTCAACGTGTACGGACAGTATGGCAGTACGGCCTACTCGGGCACGAGGACCTATTATAGTAATTCTGGCGGCACTGTCGGCACGGCGTCTAGCGGGACCTATAAGAACTATTCAACCGGAACCACCGGGAGCTATGAGGCTGGCCGAAGCTACAATACTGCAACTGGGCAGGTTTCAGCTGGTTACGCACGATCGTTCAATACCACAAGCGGCGTATCAGGGGGCGTCGAGCGCGGCGCTACCTACAACCCGCAGACCGGGACTGCCACGAAGGGCGCTGCCGCTACGGCTACAGGACCGGGCGGAGGTACGACATCGGCAGAGGGATCACACTCAGCAAACGTCTACGGGCAACAATCCGCCCAGGCCGAGCATACGACTACTAACCCAAACACTGGGACAACAAAGACCGGTCAAACCACTGCAGCAACCGGCTCCCAAGGATCAGGCGTCCAGCACCAGACTACGGCTTCCAACTCGAAGACTGGGATATCGAAGACCAGTCAAACTACTGCAGCAGCCGGCTCTCAAGGGTCAGGCGTCCAGCACCAGACTACGGTCTCCAACTCGAAGACCGGACAATCGAAGACGGTTTCACACGGCTCGGGCAGCTCTGGCAATACGGCGTATGCTGACCACAATGGCAATGTCTACAAGAACAGCGGCAGCGGGTGGCAGCAACACACCTCCAGCGGGTGGCAGAACACCAGTAAACCTCCATCATCGGTTCAGAATGAACAAGTAGCTCGCAATCAGGGAGAACAGAAGTATAACAGCTATAAGCAGACTAGTAGCAGTGGCGGTTGGGGCGGGCATTCCGGTGGAGCTGGCGGCTTTGGCGGGCGATTCGGTGGAGGAGGTGGCGGTGGCGGTCGATTCGGAGGTGGGCGCCGGTAATCCGACGTTATCCAACATGTTGGATTCGTCAGCTATCGGACCATTTCCAGAAGGAGAAACTCGCCTCCCCACGTGTAATGAGAGTGCACAGGATGGTGGTATATTAGATAAGGGAGACGCTCTTCTCTTGGAGGCATGAGAGTTAGACACACTGAAGAGGACACATAAACATTCAGATAAAAGGGGAATGGTAAATGAAAAATCAGCTTATCTTCTTGATTGGTCTCATTGCTCTAGTCTTGCCGCGCACCACACAGGCACAGAATGCGCTTTCTACCGACGCGAATGCGGCTGTTCAGATTACGGAGACACGCAAGGCCAATGCCGCTCTCATGCACCAGTACTCGTGGACCAGCCGCACTGAGATCATTGATCAAGGTCAGGTAAAGGATACCCGCATCGAATTAGTTAATTACGCCCCGGACGGGCAGATACAACGGAGTCTTCTGAACGATCAGGGAGCCCCGATGCCTCGCGGTTTTTTGCGACGCGACATTGCCGAAGACAAGAAAAAGAAGATGGAGGAGTACTTGACGGGATTGCAAAGTCTCCTCGAGCATTATACTCTTCCAACCACTGGCAAGATCCTCGACTTCATGATGTCGGCACATACTGCAGGGCCGGATGCCAACGGGCTACTCTCGATGACCGGCAGTAATGTTGTCCTTTCTGGCGACACCCTTACCATCTGGATCGATGCTCGCACCCGCCACACAAGCCGGATTCAGGTCAACACAACCTTCAAAGGGGATTCCGTGCAACTCACGGCAACATTCAACACGCTTCCAAGCGGGCTCAACCATGTGGCCTATGCCGAAGCGACAGTGCCAGCCAAACAGTTAAGTGTGCAAATCCAGAACTTCAATTATGCCAAGTCCAATTAAGCGAGCTATGTATGAGCCAGATGGACTGTCGCGACCAGATAAAAGGAGCCGAGTGTCGTTTAGTTTCTTACTCGAATCATGGAACCTTTCGTGACAGGAATCAATATGAGAATGACCGCGATCCTTTTCATCATATGCTTATCACTCTCAGAAAAGGCACAAGCTGATGAGAGCAAGCAATCTCTATACGCCGGCTCTTTTCAAGCTGTCGTGATTGCCATGAGAAGTTCTATCAACAAGGATGAGACTGTCAGGATGTTGAACGCAATCATCAAAAGGTATCCAGAATATAGAGATGCCAAAATGCTTTTGCAGGACATTTCGAGTATGACGAAGTAATTTTTAAGCGCGAAAGGACAGGTAGTCCAAAGGACTGAAGCAAGAGGAAAGATGTGAGGCAGTGGAGGTTGTATACGGAAAGAAGATGTTCGTCGCAAATACTGTGATGATTCGCGTTTTAAGGATTTCAGTCCGAAGCTAATCGGGGGAACTCTTTTAAGGAGATGTGACTATTTAGTGAAAGTTTGCAGGTCTCTCATCAACAAATATGGTTTATCAAGCATGGCCGTAATTTTCTGGCTAGTGCTTCTTTGCCCTGTTGTCGATGCTACGGCTGAGCAAAAGAGTCCTGCACCCCAGAATATCACTGCGTCCTCACCTGCACCGTCTGTACCAACTGCTATTCCGGTGGCTGATGTGGCGACTAAGGCAACTGAGGTGGCAAGCGTTCTGCAGTCCCTTACTCAGAAGCTGACCTCCATTCCGCAAGTCGAGATGATCCGTGCAGCTCTGCCAGATGTCAGCAGACATATCGAACAGAACCTGACGGAAACTATGAATATCCTTCAGCGGCAGCCGACACTTTCTACACTCCAAACACAGTACGAGCAATGGCGGCTCATGCAGCTGAAGAACACTGAATGGCTTACGGTGCTGACTAAAAGGTCTAATGAGCTTCAGGATGCGCTGAATCGTTTGGCGGACTTACAGAAAATTTGGCAAAAGACCCTCGACAGTGCAAAGGCTTCAAAGGCGCCTGAACCGATTTTTCAGCAGATCGACCAAACAACGGCTGCCATAAAGGCTGTGCAGATACCTTTGAAGGAGCAGCTTACATCTGTGCTCGAACTGCAAAGCAATGCCGCCGATGAGGTTGCAAAGTGTGGGAATGTGTTAGCAGCGATTACTAGGGTTCAGCAAATAGCGATGTCGGGTACTATGGTACGGGACAGCAAGCCGCTCTGGAGCCCTGAGTTTTGGACTGATGCATTGCCGGCAGTGCCAGAGCATATCAGTAACATTGCCGCCTCAAACTGGATGGAGATCAGCAATTATATCGAGCTCAGCTCCGTGAGTATGCCGCTGCATGTTGGGCTTCTCATTGCGCTGACGCTCCTCTTTCTATGGGCCCGAAATGAGATTAGGCGGTGGGAGAATATTTCGTCTGGCCTCAGAGTCTTTGATCACCCCTTTGCTGCGGCGCTGAGCTTGGCCTTGTTTGTTGTCACATCGCCTTTTTGGGGGCTTGGGTCGGATGCCGTACGCGGAATTTTACAGATCGCGGCCCTTGTGCCAATGATAATCCTTATTCGCCCGACCGTCGGAGTACGTCTGATTCCCGGACTATATCTGCTCGGACTTTTGTTTGTTATGGATACTGTGCGTGTGTTTTTCACTGGTGAAATGCTGACAGGCCAGTGCATCCTTGTGATGGAGTCGCTTGCCGGGATTGCTTCGGTGATTTGGCTGTTGTGGAAAATTCAGCCATTCCTTAAAGAGGCGCCTGAGTCATCCCGCATGCTTGTTCTCCAAACAGGAGCCAGCTTTATTCTTATAGTCCTTACTGCCGGGCTGGTAGCTGCGGTGATGGGATATGTGCTCCTGGCACGCCTGCTGACCCCCGGCATACTTGCATTAGGATCAATGGCACTGGCGCTTTATGCATCGGTCCTGGTAGTCAACGGAATGGCAGATCTTGCATTTCGTCTATGGCCAATCCGCACGCTCAGGATGGTGTCACATCATCGTGACATGATTGAAAAAAGGTTATACCATTTTCTCATCTTTGGGGCAGTGGCAGCCTTGATAGTACGCTATCTTAGCTATATCGGTCTGCTAGAGGCAGCGCTATCCTTTGTCAAGAATGTCCTGACTGCACCATTAGAGCGCGGCGCGTTTAGCATCTCTTTAAGCGACATCCTTGAGTTCTTCCTTACGGTATGGGCGGCATATCTGTTGTCAGCCTTCACCAGGTTTATATTGCAGGAAGACGTCTATCCCCGCATCGGGATTTCGACTGGCAAATCATACGCTGTTTCTAGTCTGCTTCACTATTTTATTCTCGCTTTAGGATTCACGGCTGCAATAGGAGCTCTGGGGGTGAACCTTTCGAAGCTGACAGTGCTTACTGGGGCATTTGGTGTCGGTCTCGGCTTCGGGCTCCAGAGTGTGGTGAATAATTTTGTTTCTGGCCTCATACTGCTCTTCGAGCGACCTATTCATGTAGGCGACACCGTCGAGGTTGGCGACCTTTTGGGAAAGGTCCAAAGTATAGGCATACGGGCTAGCACAGTTTATACGAGACAAGGTGCTGACATTATAGTCCCCAATTCACAACTTATCACCGACAAGGTAACTAACTGGACACTTAGCAACCAGCTGAGGCGCATTGACTTGCCGTTAGGTGTAAACTATGGCGCTGCTCCGGTTGACGTGATCAAGCTGCTGGAAACGGTGGCGGCCGCTAACCCGTTCATATTGCCGGACCCTGCACCACAGGGCCTTCTTATGGGGTATGGAGACAGCACCGTCAACTTCGAGTTGAGGGCATGGACTGACCAGTTTGATGACTGGACCAGGATTAGGAGCGAACTTGCAATAGCCGTTTATGACGCGGTTTATGCAGCCGGTATGACCTTTGCTTTTCCGCAGCGCGAAGTGCGATTGTTGCGCGATACAGAGGGCGGGGCCACTGCACGGGGAGGTAATCCGGTCAATGAAAAATAGATGAATAGGTAGTGCTATAGGTGTAAGAATCAACTGGCAAGGAATGTGAACGTTATCGGTGGAAGAGAATGGAACAACTAATTTCAAAGAGGTGACTATGAATGAGTGCATTATTTTTGGTGCAAAATTTATGTGGTAGACAGAAGCGGCAGTCGTAGACAGGCGCGGCAGTCTTTGATATATATATATATATATGACAATTAATCAGGAGGTCGCCTCACTGCACATGGAAACTGTTGGCTGTCCTGATTGCGATCTGCTACAGTACATTCCTCATTTGCCGCCTGGCGGGAAGGCGCGCTGCATCCGTTGCGGGCAGACTCTCGCCACGGAGCCAACCGATCCGCTCGACCGCCCTCTAGCCCTGACTATTACGGCCGCTATCGTCTTCATAGTTGCCAATACGGCGCCATTGATGGGGCTCACGGCTGTTGGGCGCCATGCGAGCACCACTATCATCGGCGGCGCGTACCAGATGTGGGTGTCTGGCCAACCATTGACCGCATCGGTGGTGGCTTTTTGCGCAGTGATCGCCCCAGCAAGTTACATCCTGTTCATGCTGACGGTGCTGCTAGCGGTGCGGCGACCACCGGCACCGCAGTGGGTGGGCGAAATGCTGCGGTGGGTGGAGCATATGCAGCCGTGGTCTATGAATGAAGTGATGATGCTTGGCATTCTGGTCGCACTGATCAAGATAGCGGAACTGGCAACGGTGGATCCGGGCATCGGAATGTATTCAGTAGGGGCGCTTGTGCTTCTCTTTGCCGCGATAATGGTTACTTTCAATCCGCGCGAAGTCTGGAAGCGTGTCGAGTGGGCTGATGCCGAGATGACTCCGCAGACGGAAGCTTCCGAGGCGCATCGAGAGGAAGGGCGATGACGACAACCGCGATCACAGCCGCAGAGGCTGGACTTGTTTCATGCGAAACCTGCGATTTGCTTTCACGACCCGCCGACGTGAACGAGCTGGGATACTGCCCGCGCTGCGGAGCGGAACTCGTATGGCGCCGCCACCATTCCATTCAATACACGTGGGCACTAGTCATCGCTGCGGCAATATGCTACATTCCTGCGAACGTTCTACCGGTGATGACCACAACTGCGCTGGGGTCCGCCGATTCTGATACCATCCTGGGTGGAGTGACTTTCCTTTACACTTCCGGGTCATGGCCGCTTGCTCTTATTGTGCTAATCGCTAGCGTAATGGTTCCGTTAGGGAAACTGATTGCGCTCAGCTATCTGCTTATAGCAGTGCAGCGTCGCTCTAGAGGGAGCAGCCAAGATCGGACGCGGCTGTATCGAATGGTCAAGTTTATTGGGCGGTGGTCGATGCTGGATGTATTCGTAGACACGTTTACCGTCGCCCTGGTGCAGCTCCAGCCGCTGATGTCGGTGGAGCCGTCTCCAGGGGTCTTGTTTTTCGCTGCAGTGGTTGTGCTGACGATGGTCGCCGCGGAGTCTTTTGACCCCCGCATGATCTGGGATTCGGGCGCCGCTATGGGAGGACAATAATGGCTGATAGCGATAACTTTCCCCAGGCCACTGTCGTGCCTAAGAAGAGCACGAGGGTCTCGGTTGTTTGGATCATTCCGATCCTCGCCGCGGTAGTGGCAATCGGGATAGCGGTGCAGCGAATTATGAGCGAGGGCCCTACTATCAGCATAATCTTCGAAAAAGCTGAGGGCATAGAGGCAGGCAAAACTTTCGTAAAGTACAAGGATGTGAACATAGGCCTTGTTAAGACGGTACAACTCGCCTCTGACTACTCCAGAGTGGAGGTTACAGTAAAGATCGTCAAGAGTGCGGCGAACCTGATGGTCGAGGACGCAAAGTTCTGGGTCGTCGAGCCTCGCGTCACTATGAGCGGGATCTCCGGCCTGGGCACCTTGTTCTCGGGCAACTATATCGGTTTTGAAACGGGCAAGTCTGCGAAGAAGCAGAGCAAGTTCATGGCGCTGGAAACTCCTCCGATCATCGCCAGTGACCAGCCGGGGCGACAGTTTGTGCTCAAGGCAGCAGACATCGGCTCGGTGGGGATAGGCTCGCCTATTTACTACCACAACCTCAGGGCCGGAGAGGTCATCTCGTATAACCTGATGCCAGATGGTAAGGCGGTCGAGATGAAGGTCTATGTGAATGCCCCATACGACAAGTACGTTAACTCTGAGACACGCTTCTGGAACGCAAGCGGAATAGACGTTTCAGTCGGGGCGTCCGGGTTTGACGTTCGCACTCAATCTCTCGCCTCGGTGCTTACAGGCGGCCTTGCGTTCGACACGCCGCCCTATGCAACTACGGCCGAGCCGGCAGCTGCTGACACAGTTTTTACCCTCTTCAGTGACCAGACCCTCGCAATGAAGCAGCCACCTTCTATCGCTACGCAGTATGTCCTGTATTTCAAGGAATCGCTGCGTGGATTGTCTAAGGGCGCGCCGGTCACCTTCTTTGGGCTGACGGCAGGCGAGGTTACCGATGTCGGTCTTGACCTTGACCCCAAGACGTTGAATATCAGGGGGCGTGTGGAGATCGTATGCTATCCTGAGCTTCTGCTTTCTCGTCTGCGACGGGGGCAGTTAGCAATGGGCGAAAAAATGATCCGGAGTGAACAACAACGCCACGCAATGATGCAGAAACTGGTTGAGGTGAAGGGATTGCGAGCCCAGCTTAGGAGCGGAAGCCTGCTCACAGGGCAGCTGTATGTTGCCTTAGACTACTTTCCTAACGCGTCTAAGGCCAAGATCGACTGGAACTCCGACCACGTCGAATTTCCAGTGATGCCGAGTACTGCCCAGGATATCGAGGCCAAGCTTACCAGCATTGTGGATAAGATAGACAAGTTGCCTTTCGAACAGATTGGCACAGGTCTGGAGAAATCGCTAGCGTCACTCAACCAGCTGCTTCAGGATACGGATAAGACACTGAATCATCTGGACTCAGATGTCATGCCTGCATTGAAGACGACTCTTGAGAAACTGCAGGGCGCGGTTTCTGCCGCTGAGCAGGTACTCAAGAGTACGGATGCTAACCTCGTTGGCAAAGAAGCTCCTGTCAACCAGGAAATGCGTGCCGCCCTTGAGGAGATCGCCGGTGCCGCGCGATCGCTGCGTATACTGACCGATTATCTCGAACGCAACCCTGGAGCACTGATCCGGGGCAAGAGCGATGGCAAGTAATAATGCGTTGTCTCGCTGATTAGAACTATAAACGTTTACAAGATAATAAAGTTCGTCCTTCTAAAGGAGAATGAAATGAGGAATACGCGTTTTGATCAAATGTCGGCAATTGTCCTTGGCGCATTGATATTTACTCTGACCGGGTGCGGCGGTTCGGCGCCATCGAAGTTCTATCAACTTAGTTCATTGGAGACTCAGAGTATGGTTTCACGGGATATCTCACCCGAACACAGCCTGATCGTAGCTGTGGGTCCGGTTCGAATGCCCGACTATCTTGACCGTCCCCAGATTGTCACTCGTTCCGGCAAGAATGAGCTCACACTGGCGGAATTTGACCGTTGGGGCGGGTCACTTGACAATGATGTTGTCAGGGTTTTGGCCGCGGACATCTCTGCCATGCTGCCCGCTGATCGCTTTTTTGTCAGCCAGTGGTCGCCAATTTTGGATAGTCAGGTGCCTGTTTCGTACCGAGTCGAAGTGCTTGCTGACCGTTTTGAGGGGGCATTGGGCGGCTCGGTGACCCTACGGGCACAGTGGGCTATATTCGGTAAAGACAAGGTCTTGCTATTCAAGAAAGAATCGACGATCAGCGAACAGGCGAATGATAACAGCTATGATGCACTGGTTGATGCGATGAGCAAGACACTGGAGAGATTAAGCCGGGAAATCTCAAGTGCCATATCGTCAAGCGGGCAGCAGACCTTGGCGAAATAGAACTGGCAAGTATTGTCTTTAAGATGTCAATTTCTGACCAACGGTACTTCCTGGAATTTCATTAAAGACACTTTGGCAGTAGCCCGAGTCACTCTTGAAGAGACCCAGAAAACAGTCAACCGGATGACCAGATATCTGCGCAGAATGCAAACCTTGGGTAATGAGTTATTTGTTATTTGCCGAGGCTTTACAGGTGGACATTGGAGAATTGTTAATACAAAAATGGGAAATAATAATTTATGCGACAGTGGGAGTTTTAATATCAACAGTGCTAGTCGGGGCTCTATCCTATAGCATTTTTGGCTGGTTAGGAATCAAGCTTAAATAACTGATTAAAGCTAACGCCCTCAAGCATTAATACACGCAAGGTGCCTTGCATAAACATGAGACGGATCGCTTTCAACTATCAGCCAGTGTTAAATTGGTTCGGTTACGGAAAGAAGCTGATATTGTAGATGAGAACTTGAGATTTAAGGCATGCATCATTATCCGTTTTAGTTTTTGGTCGGGAATATCGGACTTACGAGCATAACCGGCAGTTTAAAGATTCTTTCTACTATGCCTAATGTTTGGGAGCCTATGGCTGATAGCGATAGAAATGATATCTGCGGGTCCTTTAGATTTCCTGATATATTTATCGGGATGGATACCAGATTGCCTCCCAGGACATATCCCAATATCGGTATCCTTCTAACAACCCGGTTGACCATCTTCAGAGGGGATACAAGGGCATTGATATTGACGGTCTCATTTCTAACGTCGATATAACCGCGCCCAATTATTTCCAAGACAGACGCGTCAAGCATAACTTCCTGTATCTGGATCTTGTGCTCCAAAATAAAGCCGCGCACGTTCAATGAGTTATAGCTGATGACTTCCTTGTCAAGGTCCGGGAATTGTCCCTTGAGGTTTTCCGATTCGTTCAGGCGACCAAAGGTCTTGTCGAGTGCCTTTGATTTGAGTATCTTGCCGTCTTTTGAGGAAAGGGCAAAGGTGCCGTCGAGGCTGTCCACGAGCTTTTCAATCTTTCCCTCACCTTTGATGTGCGCCTCCATCTGGAAGGTGCCTGTGAAATTGTCGTTTGTTTCTGTAAGACAGAGCACCATGGGCTGAAACGGGAGGTTTTTTGCGGAAAGTGCAACATCTATCTTTAAGCCTTGTTCTGTTATGCCGACAGAACCGATTGTAGAGACGTTACATAGTGCAGCCTTCGTTACTGTTATAAGTACTGTTTTGCCATCGAAAGAAATATCAGACTCAACAGATTCCCATTTGAACAGATGGTATCGGAAGAAATCCGAACGGAGTTTCATAGTTCCTCTTACCGGGAAATCTTTCAGAAACCCAGCTTTCTTTGTCTGGACTGCATCGTCTCTATTGGGCAGTATATTTTCGATAATCGCCCAATCAATTCCCTTGGAGTAGACATCCATGTCAACAGCAAACCATGCCGGCAGACTGGAGATCGTTCCTTTGGCCTTGAACGTCATTCCTCCTGCCTCAAGTTCTGCGGTGTCGATAGCAACACCTTGCTTCTTTGCTTCCAGTGCTATATACAGCACGATCAGGGGAATATGCCGGTCTCCTGGGATTGGGATGTTTTTACCTGTCAGCCTTCCTTCCGCAGTGGATTGCTGCGGATTCTCAATAACAATATGCGTCTTGAAAGTTCCTTCGAGTGAGGCGTTAGAATAGATGCTGTCCACAAAGATGGCCTTGAGGGTCTGTGAGGCCAATGTCCCCTCGAAAGCCGCATCAACAGTCTTCTCTGTAATTACGAAACTCGCGGCACAATTGTGGCCACGGTCTTTAACTGTCAAGTCACGTATGATTGTTGAATCAGGGGTTTTAGTCGCGGCAAGGGAAACCTGTGTCCCATGATCGAATAAGAGCCTGCCGCTGAATGCTGTTTTTCTATCCTTGTCGATGGAGAGGATTGCATCCGTTACAGAAAATGGAGCGCGAATCTTCAGCTCAGGTGGAAGTTTGAGCAATGCGGTTATCCATGCGGTAACTTCTGGCCCTATCTCTCCCTGCAGAGCAAGGTCAGTGCTTCTGATATCAGAGGGGAATTCCGTGATCGTCCCTGTGACTGTGATCAGACTGTCGATTAGCTTAGAATGCATGTTTTTCAGGGATAATTCGTTCTGTGTTATCGCGAATGTCCCATTCATATCTTCTGCTTTGCCAGGAAGGAATGACGCATCGAGGGTGAGCTTTTTTGTCGCGCCATTTACGCGGAACTTCCATTGCTTTGGCTGATAAAGAGGCCCTCGGAGGTTCACAGAGGAGATGGAGAGTACACCATTTATCGATCGCACATCTTTGGCAACCGGCCTGACATCCTGGAATGATGTAATCCACTTGTAGATTTCATCAGCAGAGATCGACAGTTGTCCGCTTGTGATCTCAAGATCATAGGTGTTTGTGAGACCGAGTCTGGCCGTCAAGCCGGAGAAAGAAGATCCTCCGATGCTGCCTCCTGCATTTGCTAACCCTACAGTTTTTTCATCGAAGAAGAACTGTCCTTTTGTCACTGCAAGCGGAAACGGCAAAGGGTCATAGCTTGCCATGATATTTATGTCATCAACAGCGATAGTCACATGTATCGAGTCAAGCCGCTCACCAAGTATAAGCCTGCCCTTAACACTGCCCCGGAGGTCATGGAGACGGTCTATTTCATGAAGAATTGCTTCGTTTTTCAGCAGGTTCTTGTGTCTGAGGAGCGAGGGTATTTGTGCGGCATCGGCCTTTACCTGAATGTCAATATGCAAAGGAATGTTATTTCCAGTCAGGCCGATCTGCAACTTCCCTCCACTGCACCGATGATTCCCGAGAGACGCCTCGACATTGTTGCCCTCAAGTATTCCCCGTGATATGACTACGTCACCGGCTACATTCCTAAACGTGAGATCCTTCGCCTCTATATAGACAATGCCCGCACGCATTTTTGCGGCTACCCTGATATTATCTGTCTCCCCTAGTTCGCTTAGGGACTTCCCCGCGGTATTAATATGAAGAGCAGGGACCTCACCGCCCTGTACAATGGTAAAGATGGTTCTGATGATCGGTATGTCGCCCCCTAGTTCAAGTGCAGACTTGCGGACAGGCGCCACAGTTATTGATTCCCCATCCAGGTTGACTGTTGAGATACCGGAATTGCGATTAAGGGTATATTGCCCAGACAATTTCAGGGCTGGCTGGCTGATCTTTGCCTGTGTAATACGAATGGATACTGCATCTGGTTCTATTTTCATGTCGCCTTTTATTATTGTATTTCCCAACGTTAGCTGTTTCTGCCCTCTGGAGATTGCTAGTCCGGATATCGAACTTTCAATTGACGCATTTATCACTCTCAGCCCCGATGTCTCAAGTTTAACTGACAGATCAACATCAGCAACTTCTATGTGTCTTGCAATTTCTTTTGATAGGTGCGCTAAGAGGCTATTGGGACGGAGTTGCTTAACCCGGATGGTCCCTTTGCTTTTCAGGTCAGCTGTATCTATTGAAGAATGGATTGAAAAAACATCCCATAGGTTTGATCCGCCGGTCAGTTCAATGTCCACTGTGTTCTTTGAGACACTTATTTGCGACTGAATAAGATCGAAGGAGAAAGCTGTTTTGTCTTCCATTGCTAAATCAAGTTTGCCATCCTGTATTGCGATGCGAAGACCCGGAGTTGTTGATGCAACGTAATGAATCACCGAGCGAATCTTCTCCTCGATTTCTGCCAGGGAAAGTTTTTCTTTTTTTTCGGAAATATCAACGGTGAAGTTTGGATTTTCGAGACTTACTTTTGCAATTCCTGCTTTGCCCTTCACAAGCGATAAAAGGTCCGGATAAACTCTGACAGAAGCAACGGAACCTTCCGCCTTATCGGGTATCGATATTCTTACCCGATGAAAAATGATTTCGGGAAGTGGAAAGACATGAATTTCAAGACTCCCGTATGTGACACCGGCACCGGCCTTCTCCAGGAGATAGATACGTATTTCTTCTTTTACGGATTCTGAATTTATAAGTTTTCCAGCTGAAAAATAGAGTACTACAGACAAGACCAGACCCAGTCCGATCAGACCAGCGAGTAGCAGTAATATTTTACGGCGCACACTCATAGTAATCATTATAACTTGGTAGTGCCTCAGAAAAAGGGTCGCAGTGCTTCTTCGAGATGATTACCTGATAATCCAGCGTTTCAATATCGGAGTCAAGTGAGCTTATTTAGCTAAGTGATGACCGTGGGGGCTGCCGGGAAAATGAGAACCGATTATGTGTAAGGTGAGATGAAAACAGTCAACACCAAAGTATCGGTAAAAAATTACGATACGGCGGTGTTGTAATGTAAAGATTACCGAGGGAAAATTACTTGGTGGAAATGTCGATTGGAGGCTGTGAAAAATTATTTCGTATTTTACCGATAGTTAGAAGGCGATCCATC
Source organism: uncultured Nitrospiraceae bacterium (assembly GCA_963736105.1). Classification (GTDB taxonomy): domain Bacteria; phylum Nitrospirota; class Thermodesulfovibrionia; order Thermodesulfovibrionales; family Dissulfurispiraceae; genus Fen-1308. The sequence goes on from CAVTNL010000002.1 coordinate 1,490,279, forward strand.
TCAGAACGGGTGTTGTTAATTTCCCGAAAACTTTGAGCGGTGTGCATTCTTCTCAGTAGTATTTAGCATGTGCTTGAGTTTATTTATATACTTAAAGAAACATTATTATTTATCCAGATATGACATGGTAGTTGTGTGTGAACACCTTCTTCACAGTAAAGGAATGGAGGTGGATGCCGGAGCAGGAAAAATCATGGACTAATTTATCGGAGAAGAGTGGCTATGTAATCCGATATGCCGAGATATAGAACATGATTAAGATGCTTGTGGCAAAGTGGATACTTTGCAATGGAGTGAATACCCTTGAAAGATAGAAAAACAAATGGACAGGATTGGGATCATACTCTAAGGCGTTGCTGCCGCCACTGCGTTTGTGAAAAGACCCTGGTCTGCTCCAATTTCTTTAGGAGACTACGAGGAATCATGGACTGAAAGAGTTTCAGTCTGTTTCGTTTTAGGCGGTGTCTGCCGGGAAGACCTGCTGTCTGTAGATGCAGAGCCGGTGGCAAAATACGCCGCATCGCGTATAGGGACGCAGTGATCATTATGGGAAGGGAGGTGCAGGGAAACATTCGAGAGGTCGAATCATTATGAATGACGTAGCGGATAAGAATACATAAAGGAGATAAAAACTATGAAAAAAATTCTTTTATTTATGTCAGTCCTGATGATCTTCATGTTACTAGCTGCCTGCTCTGTCACGCAGAAGGGGGAGATTGATCAGTCCACACTGAATTGCGGGCTTTTGGGCCCTGACTGCAGCAGGCTTACCCCAGGCGACAAAGACCAGACGAGTTTGCGTTACATCAACCCGGCGGCGCAGTGGACAAATTACAGCAAGGTAATGATCGAGCCAGTGGCTTTTTATGGCGGAGATACCACTCCGGTTTCAGCTGAAGATCAGCAGAAACTTGTTGACTATTTCAATGCGCAACTGCAGATGCAGTTGGAGAAGAAATTCGAGGTTGTGCAGGAAAAAGGCCCCGGTGTCATGAAGATTCAGGTAGCCATGACTGATGCTTCGGCGGCCACTCCCGGGCTGCGCAGTGTCTCGATGATAGTTCCGCAGGCACGCGCGCTGGGCAGTCTTAAGTACCTGGCAACCGGTACGTATCCATTTGTCGGCGGAGCACAGGCCGAGGGGAAAATTACGGACTCCCAGACGGGAGAGGTGCTTGCGGAGGCCGTGGATAGGCGGCTCGGCGGTGGAGCGTTCAAAACCGGATTTCAGTGGAAGTGGGGAGATGCCGAACACGCTATCGACCACTGGTGTGATATGCTGACGGAGAAGCTGGCCGCCTGGACTTCAGGCACTGCAATGCCGTAAACGAAAACCGCGCTGTCCGTTGTGCGGGGCGGACAGCGCAGTCTTTTTTAACAAGTAAATTAATATTGTTAATCAAAGATATATGAAATTTTCTTTAAATCAGGGTAAAAAAGCACTTTTCCACCTAAGATGACCGGGGATGTGCCAGGACTTGCCACCTGTTCCTTGGGAGGCGTCTGATCTGCCAAGGCGATGAAGGAGGTTGAGCTGACCGAAAACAGGATTACCGCTGATATAATAACTATGAATTTGACCATAATTCTCTCTCGATAGTACTCCGTCATCCCCTATTATGAAACTATAATATCAGAAATATGCATTCTGGCGCAGCGGGTAAGAGCGCATAACAAAAAAGAGGTGCGGCGGTATCTAAATCTGTGTCGCCGTACTTCTTAGTTTATAGATCTCAGTCACAGTCACATCCACGGCTTATCGGGAGCGTACTTCTCCATGACCGCCGACACTTAAGCGGCAGTATAGGTATTATCCCTATCCTGCCGCTATAAGATGGAGCTTTAAAAATATGCCCGGGTTTATCTTTTTTGTGAGATTAACAAGGCCTACTGTCCAGGGGGCATCTGCGGAGCCCCGTAATTTCCAGGATAATCAGGGGGAACATTATTGATATCCGGAGGAGGCGGAGGAGGAATACTTCTTTGAACGCGCCTGGGAGGCTGAGCCATTCCCGGGACTAGGTTCCCCTTGGCATACATGCATTGCTGATATGATATGTCATATTGCTGTTGGGCAGTTCTGCCTGCAGCCTCCCCCCTGTTAGCGCCGACTGCCGTACCGACAAGAAGCCCGCTGCCAGCACCTATGGCGGCACCTGTTCCCACGTGCCCGCTGGCCGCACCGATAGCAGCACCGAGGCCTGCGCCAATTAGTGTGCCCGCAACGGCCCCGGTAGCAGTATTCTGATTAGCAGTCTCCTGGGGAGTTGTGCCAAGTTGCTGCGATGCCCATTGGCGACAGACTGCATCATCAGCCTGGAACTGCTCAAAAGGCTTCCCGGCGGGTGGAAATACCGAGACAGTTGGTCCGGTAGGGACTGATGCGCAACCGCCCAACATCACCAGCAACACACATGTAAATAACAAGATACTTGCTCTATGCGACGTAGTCATTTCTCGCACCTCACTTAGTTTGTTGCCGGGGACAGAACATTTCCTGAACGCCGGTCCTGTTGAGATGATTCAGCATCATTTATCTCTTATTGCTCTGGTGCAGATGGTACAACTTTCATCCACCCACTGGGGCATCTCTCTATATACGGATAATATCCCTTTGGATTTGAACAGAAATACCAATAATTCGATTCCTCCTGCTGTTGGTTAGGCTGTACATAATTCGGCGCCTGCTGCTGGATGACAGGTGGTTGCGCATAATATGGATAATAGGACGGATCGTAGTAAGGATAATAGTTTGGATAATAGTAAGGATATCCCCAAGGCCCCCACCATCCTGGCCCTATCCATATGCTGCCTCTATATCCCCAGCCTCCTCCGTAGTATCCTCCGTGTCCGTAGTATCCTCCGTGTCCGTAGTATCCTCCGTGTCCTCCCCATCCTGCAGCCTGGCTGGGCAAGGTACCTACAACGATCGAAATCGCTATAACAAGTATAATCCATACAATCTTTTTCATAGCTGATCCTCCTTCTCTGATATCTAATATATAACAGACGTTTGAAAGTCTTTAAACGTTACAAAAAAGCTGAAAAACCCTGTGCCGAGAAGCGTATCTAATTGCAATGAGGCTTCGTTGATCCGGAGAGAGCATTGATGCACCAACCCAGTGAATCCTATTTGCACAATTGCTCCGTTGGCGAAGCGATTTATAAAACCATATGCCTCAATAATATAATTATAACTAAAGGTACTTGTACTTTCAAAGCATCCAGCGCTACTTAGTCGGTAACATTCTCCCCCGGTATGAATGCAGAGAACCAGATCAGGCTGCTATTTATTGCCGTTTAAAATGTTTGTAACATTTAACTATGTATGCTCTAAATACCAGAACGATTAAGTCTGCTTTCGTATCACCTAGTGCGAGAACCATGAGAATTCCGACAGTTTTTGCCGCACAACGCAGTTGAGCGAGGACTTCTCGATTCGAAGACACCCGCGTACTGCGAGGAAGTCTAGCAGAGCGTCTCTTGGAATTCTCATGCAGTTGCCACACGGGCCATCCATGATATTGCAAACATCCGTGGATGCGCGCTTTTTGTTTGTGTTGTGAGATTTCTCGCGACAACTCAAATTGTTGACACAAAGGCGAGGGCGGAAAGTTACGGAAACTGTCGATAGAGTGTTTGTCCGTAGAAAAAATCATGGGGCTTGCGCGCCGCAAGAGTTAGGTCAATTTCGAAAAATCAGCGATATCTGAGCCAAGCGATTGAATTGTTTTGAGCAAAGAGAGCCGGTTCTGCTTTATCTCTTCATTCTTATCCATGATCAGCACCTTGTCGAAGAATAGGTTAACCGGATCCTTGAGCGTAATAAGGATATTAAGCGCTTCAGATGGCTTGTTCTTTTCGAGGAATGCGAGAATCTGGGGTGCGGCAGTTTCGACAGCGGAATATAGCACCGTTTCCTCTTGCTGGACGAAAAGTGCCTTATTCACCGGTGGGACATCGGCCTTGGATGCGATATTGTTTATCCTCTTTATAGCGAGCATAAAGCCTTCATAATCAACATCAGCTTTCAGTTGACTCAGGGCATCCATCCTGTCCTTGATAATAAATGACGGTTTTTCTCCAACGAAATGAGTCAGCGATGCTATTACATCAGGCGAATAACCAGCTGGCTGGAAGATAGGATCGAAACGTTGTTCGAAGAAGCGAACTATACTGCTAATGAGGGCTTCCCTGTCATGGATGTCATAAGGCTTCAAGGCCTCAATTAGTAGCTCCTTCAGCGTAATGTCATAACGTTTGTTCACGAGTATCAACAACGCTCCGATGGTCTGCCTGCGAAGAGCAAATGGATCTTCGGTTCCAGATGGTATCAGACCGAGCATGAAGAAGGAAGCGATATTGTCCAGTTTGTCAGCAAGACTGACTATCCCGCCAGCGTTGCTTTCCGGAAGCTTGTCTCCTGAGAACTTCGGCAGATACTGCTCCTGGAGTGCCTGGGCAATCTCTTTTTTCATTCCTTCATTTAGTGCGTAATATCCGCCCATGATTCCCTGAAGCTCGGGGAATTCCCGAACCACGCCCGATATGAGATCGGCCTTTGAGAGAAGAGCTGCTGTGAGAATATCTTTTTTTCTTTCTGGGAGACATTTATCGGCCAGAAACCCGGCAAGAGCGGCTATGCGTGTACACTTGCTGTAAGTGCTGCCGAGCCGGTCATGGAAAACGACTTTCTCCAGCCCCTCTAACCTCTCCATAAGGGTAATCTTCTTGTCTTCCTCGTAGTAGAAACGGGCGTCTTCAAAGCGAGCCTTAATTACTTTTTCAGCGCCTTTTCTGACCATGTCGGCATTTTCCTGACGTGTATTACTTACGACTACAAAGTAGTTGACAAGTCTGCCTCTGCCGTCTTCAAGTGCGAAATATTTCTGATGGTCCTTCATAACCGTGATGAGAAGTTCCTTTGGAAGGTCCAAGTAGTCGGTAGGGAAAGATCCGAGTACCGACACGGGATACTCAACAAGAAACATGATATGATTGAGAAGTTCTTCGTCATCTATGACCACTGCATTCACAGATGAGGCAAGTTTTTTAGAGCCATCCACGATGATCTTTTTTCGCTCGGAGGGATCTAGAATTACGAAATTATTTCTTAAAAGATTGATGTATGCCTTTGAATCTTTGATCTCGAAGGATGCCGGCGACAGGAAGCGGTGTCCCCGTGTGGTGTTGCTGCTTGTCACGCCTTCAAATTCGAAGGGTATTTTCTGGTTGTCGTACATTGCCAACAGCCAGTGAACCGGCCTGACAAATTTAAAATTGCCATCTCCCCAGCGCATGGCTTTCGGGAAGTGCAGTGATTCGAGAAGCCTCGGAATCAGTTCCGGCAATACCTCAGAAGTAATGAGAGACGTTTCCTTGACAGTGGCAAAAACATAACGCCCTTTGCCTTTCTCCTTAACAGAAATATCGTTTATCGGTATCCCCTGAGATTTTGCAAAGGCCTCGGCAGCCCTTGTCGGGTTGCCGTCTTTATCAAAGGCTGCATTCTCCGGAGGGCCCCAGACGTCCTTTTCAGTTGCCGTCTGCGAGCGATCTACGTCCACCATTAAAGATAATCTCCGCGGGGTCGCGAAGGTCCTGAGATAAGCGAAGCAGAGACGATACTCAAAAAAAAGCCTCTCGGCGTTCTCTTGCAATTTGCGAGTTGCCTCCGGCAAAAACCGGGCGGGGATCTCTTCGGTCCCTATTTCGAATATCAGCAGAGTTGGTGCAGATACGCTGTCGGAAGATATATTTTCAGCCATATTACCTCTGCAGAAGCGGGAAGTTCATCGATTCACGCTGTTTTAGAAAAGCCTCGGCACAGACCTTTGCCAGTGCCCTTACGCGAGCTATATATCCGGTGCGCTCAGTGACAGAAATTACACCCCTGGCATCGAGAAGATTGAACGTGTGAGAGCATTTAAGGCAGAATTCATATGCTGGTAAAACAAGACCCAGTTCATGCATTCTTATCGATTCCTGCTCACAAGATTCAAACTGGCTCACCAGTAAGTCGGTATTTGCATAGTCGAAGTTGAATTTCGAAAACTCAATCTCGTCCTGTTTATGGATCTCTCCGTATTTGATTCCCTTACACCACTCTATGTCGAAAACATTGTCGATCTCCTGAAGGTACATAGCGATTCTCTCAAGGCCGTATGTAATTTCAAGTGAGACGGGCTTGAGGTCGATTCCACCCACCTGCTGAAAATAGGTGAACTGAGTTATCTCCATACCGTCGAGCCAGATTTCCCAACCCAATCCCCAGGCGCCGAGCGTCGGCGACTCCCAATCATCCTCGACAAAACGGATGTCGTGTGCTAGGGCTGCTACGCCGAGCATTGCAAGGCTGTCTAAATAGAGGTCCTGACTTTCCAAAGGTGAGGGCTTCAGGATAACCTGATACTGATAATAGTGCTGCAGCCTGTTTGGGTTTTGACCATATCTGCCGTCGGTCGGTCTTCTGCACGGCTCTACGTAAGCAGTTTTCCACGGCTCGGGTCCAAGGACCCTGAAAAAAGTAGCTGGATGAAAAGTCCCTGCTCCCACCTCTAGATCATAAGGTTGCAGGATCAGGCACCCTTTCTTGGACCAGTATTCGTTCAGACGTAATATTAAATCTTGGAAGTACATGAAATTAAATAATAAAGTATCATAAATAGAGCGTATATGTTATATGAATTAATCGCACTTTGTCAAACCGAGCTGTCTTTTAGTGTCTGGTCCGAGCTCGCGCAGGCAGATACAAATGCATTTGAGATGTAAGTGACTGTAATCCGGGAGAGAGAAGCGTCATTTCTTCCCTTTTGTTACGACTGAGGGTATACTAATATAGATAATTTTGAGCAGACTTCTCGCGTTGTCGGGATTAATAATGATTTTTTTGGAGATATAGACTATGAGGTTTGAAGATTTTTCACTCAGTAAAGAGACTTATAAGGCCATTTCTAAGCTCGGCTTCGAGGAACCGACACCTATTCAGGTATCAGCCATACCTGCAATTATGAGGGGAGCGGATGTCATTGGGCAAGCGCAGACTGGAACAGGCAAGACCGCAGCCTTCGGAATACCGATTGCAGAGATTCATCAGCGTTCCAAGAAACCGTTTGCGCTCATCCTCGAGCCTACGCGTGAACTAGCAGTTCAGGTTGCGGAGGAGATCAGCAACATCGGTCTGTACAAAAAAATCCAGGTGCTTCCGGTATATGGCGGTAAATCGATCGATACTCAAATCAGGGCATTCAGGCGAGGAGTTGACGTGGTCGTGGGCACTCCGGGTCGGATCATGGATCATATCAACAGGAAGACCTTTGCCCTTTCCGATTTGAGGATCGTTGTGCTGGATGAGGCGGACGAGATGCTTGACATGGGCTTCATCGATGATATCGAAACGATACTGAAGCAGACCCCACCGGAGAGGCAGACCCTTCTGTTTTCGGCGACTATGCCTGAGACGATTATTACAATAGCAAAGAAATACATGAAGAAACCCGAAAAGATTAGGGTTAATCCCGGTAATATGGTCGTCCCAAAAATAAAACAGGTCTTTTATGAAGTCAGAAATGAAGACAAGATAAACGCCCTTGCCAGACTGCTTGACGTCGAAGACCCATCTCTCGCCATCGTTTTTTGTCACACCAAGAGAGATGTCGATGAGGTAAGCCGGAAACTCCAGCATATGGGTTACAATGCTGATGCACTTCATGGTGATTTTTCCCAAGCTCAGCGGGAATCGGTAATGGGTAAATTCAAAAAGGGACTCATTGAAATCCTTGTTGCAACGGATGTAGCCGCCCGGGGTCTTGATATACAGAATGTGTCTCATGTTTTCAATTTCAGCATTCCACAAAACCCGGAGAATTATATCCACAGAATCGGCAGGACAGGCCGGGCGGGCAAATCCGGAATTGCCATTACCCTTGTGACGCCCCGCGAGTACACTTTTTTACGCCAGATAGAAAGGAGGGCCCAGACTGTAATAGGAAGGGAGAAGCTGCCTTCCCATAAAGAAGCCATAGCTGCGCAGATGAAGAATATAGAAGCCTCCTTGTCTGCGGTGATAACAGGGAACAAGCATGCAGCATATGCTGAAATCATCAAGAGTCTTTCCGAGCGATTCAGTTACGCGGATATCGCCGCCGCCGCTCTACATACAGCCTACGGAGAGCTACCGGGTGAAATGCCGTCTCGGGACAGAGAAGAAAGGACAGGTGGCAGGGTTAGGCTCTTCATGACCATCGGCCGCATGGATAAGATCAATGTTACTGATATAGTCAACTCCATTGCTGCAGAAGCAAACATACCGCAAAGAAAGATCGTAAACGTGCGCGTCCTTGACAAGTTTACTTTTGTAGAGGTGCCGGAAGAATTTGCGGACAGTATTATAGGTTCACTGAATGATATGGTTTTGAAAGGTAGAAAGGTTAGGGTCGCGGAAGCCAGGAAATGACATGCCGCATACTGGAGGGAATCCTCCGGAGTTTTTGACACAGAGATGACAGACCCTTGATCACTTTTGTGTTTGTAAAAACTAAAGTAAACTACATATGTGCATTTATGAGAGCTCAACGGTGCAGAACCGGTGGCACGAGACCGAAAAGGCACGGAAACGAATAAAGCTTTATAGAAAAAATACTGACGGATAAGGTAAGGACTCAGCGCTATGAGAATACTTCTCGTTGAAGACGAAAAGGGAGTTGCGAATTTTGTTAAGAAGGGTCTCGAGGAAGAGCATTATACAGTAGATCACGAAGTCAATGGGTTAGAGGCTCTAAATTGCTATCTTCCAACTACTCAGTATGATCTCATTATCTTGGATATAATGCTTCCGGGGATCAACGGCATAGAGATATGCAAGAAACTGCGCTCTGAGGGCATACAGACCCCTGTTATGATGCTTACTGCTAGAGAGTCAGTTGGAGATAAGGTGCTTGCCCTCGATAGTGGCGCCGACGATTACCTGACCAAACCTTTTTCGTTCGATGAATTCCTCGCAAGAGTCCGGGCACTCCTCAGAAGGAAGAAAGAGTCGATCACCGAAATGACTTGGGACGACCTGCGGCTCGATGTTGTTGCTCATAAAGCATTTATTGCCAATAAGGAGGTTGTGCTAAGTCCGAAGGAATATGCCATTCTCCAATACCTATTAAGGAATAAGGGCCGCATAGTGTCGCGCACCCAAATCCTGGAGAATGTCTGGGGATACGATCATAATCCGTCAACGAATGTGGTTGATGTGCACATCAAAACGCTGAGAGAGAAGCTCAGTTATACATTAAGTTCGGAAATCATTCGGAGTGTCCGGGGGGTCGGATATACTATCGACATGGAAAAATAATTAAGAATATACTTTTATGAAGATAATTTCATCAAAAGTTTATCTTGAATTCATCATAATCATGTAGCCTGATGATTGATATCCAATATTTTAGGCTGGCGGAGACGCGCTTTAATGATCAAGCCGACACAAAAAAAATTAACCATTATCTTTACTGTAATCATTATCATATGTAATGCCTTTGTTCTGGTCATCAGCTTCAACACGCTAAATCGAAGCATAATAAAAAGTCTTCAGGATAATTTGAATCATGATGTAAAAGTCGAATATCTGCCTTATGTTAGAAGCGGCGACTTCAAGACACTTGAAGATATGAAAGCACACGACTTCTTTCAGGTTTTCAATAGGGCGGGGCAAATAGTATCCGGTACCTACAAGTTCCTGGATTTCGATCTTCCCCTTAACAGTGAGCTTTTTGACAAAGCATTCTCAGGGAAACAGCAATATGAGACCGTAAGATACCACGGCGAACGCTATCTCGTATCATACATCCCGACTAATAGGGGTTACATCAGCAGGGCAGCGATGCCGCTTACCGGGATGATCGAATATGAAAAGAATTTTGTTAATCTGGTCACCTTAATAATGCCGCTCATGCTGATAGTATCTTTCTTTGTAAGCAGGTACCTAGTGAAACAGGCTATGAAGCCCATTGCGGATGTCTTTGCTTTTCAGGAAAACTTTTCGGCGAATGTGACTCATGAACTCCGCTCTCCTCTAGCCTCCATCAAGGGTAATCTGGAGGTGACCTTGAGGAGGGTTAGGAGCATGGATGAATACAGGGAGACTCTCCGCCTCGGCCTCAAGGAGGTTGACCGTGTTATCGGCATGATCAATAATCTTTACATGCTTGCATCTTCAAAATTCAGGCCGCTTGACCTTGTCAAGAAAGAGGCAAATCTAAAGCTGATTATTGAGGAAATACTGGAATCGCACAGAACCGATATCTCTGCTAAGGCTATAACCATCGATACTTCCGGGCTCACAGACGTTGTGTGCAGCTACGATGACACTCTCATGCGACGTGCAATAGAAAACCTCTCCGACAATGCCATAAAGTATACCCCTCATGGCGGGGTTATAAGGGTTGGCGTTTCAAGAGAAGGCCATCGCCTGAGTCTCACGATTTCCAATACATGTTATCGGATAGACCGGAATGAAATGAAAAACTTTTTCGAGCCTTTTTATCGTGGCGACAATGCTATTAGTAGGAGTGTTGAGGGTAAAGGACTTGGTTTATATATAACCAGATATATTATCAGATCTCACGGCGGAGAGGTAACTATGAAGGTTATGGATGACTATATGTGTATCATAGAAATATATTATGAGTTGAGCAGCTTCAAATTCATGAAACTTAACCCATTGCTTTATGTGAAAATCTAAACGAAAAAAAACGATTTATCCCCTTAAGGATAAAATCCACATAAAATGATAGCACCATCGATTCACTTTGATATGGAGTTGCTATGAGGCAACTCGCTTAATTGACAACCGCAAAGCGATTGTTATATATTTAAGCAGCCCTGGGGGAGGTTTGAGCCTGAGAGTTTCCTGTAACGGGAAAGACCCCTAAACCTGATCCGGATAATTCCGGCGGAGGAAACGGGATAAACGGAAAATCAACCCCTATTCCATCCAGGAAAGGGGTTTTTTGTTTTTAGGAAAGTCTATGAATATCAGGATTAACGGTGAAGAACGACAGACTGAAATAAGGTCAGTCTCCGAGTTGCTGGAAGAACTGAAAATCCTGCCAGGCAGGGTAGCCGTTGAGGTGAATCTGAAGATAATCAGGAAGCCCGATTACGATACCTATCTCATAATGGAAGGCGACAGTATTGAAATTGTGAACTTCGTAGGAGGAGGATAAAACGGGGCCGGGATGTAATATCAGGCTATACGGATTGGAGGAGCTATGATGGAAGACAAATTGATTATAAGAGGCGTAGAATTTAAGTCACGCTTCTGGATCGGTACAGGCAAGTACAAGGACTTTGAAGAGACGGCCAGAGTTATCGAAGCATCCGGAGCGGATGTCGTCACAGTTGCCGTCCGCAGAGTGAACATCACCGACAGAAACTCGCCGAACCTTCTGGATTTTATAGATCCCGGAAAATACAAAATTCTTCCCAATACAGCCGGCTGTTATAACGTCGAAGATGCCTTGAGATATTCACGTTTGGCGAGGGAAGCCGGTGTGTCCGATATGGTCAAGCTTGAGGTCATAGGGGACGAAAGGACTCTGTTTCCTGATACGATAGGATTATTGAAGGCTACTGAAATACTTGCCAAAGAGGGTTTCATAGTATTTCCTTATACTAATGACGACCCAATTATGGCGAAAAGGCTACAGGATGCGGGTGCTGCCGCAGTTATGCCGTTGGGAGCCCCGATAGGCTCTGGCCTGGGCATCAGGAACCCTTTCAATATAAAAATCATATTGGAATCTGCAAAAGTGCCGGTGATTGTCGATGCAGGAGTGGGCATAGCCTCTGACGCGGCAATAGCTATGGAACTGGGATGTGATGCGGTGCTGATCAACACGGCTGTTGCTGGAGCGAAAGATCCGATAATGATGGCTGAAGCCATAAAATATGCTGTGTGGGCCGGAAGGCTGGCGTATAAGGCTGGGCGTATTCCAAAGAAGCTCTATGCCACTGCGAGCAGTCCAATTGAAGGCATGCTTTAAGTATGGCCAGTCAAGATATTGATTTTAAGTTATATTTAATAACTGATAGAAAGCTCTTCTCTGCAACGACCGAATTGGTCGGGGCGGTTGGAGAAGCTCTTGCCGCCGGAGTTAAAGCGGTTCAACTGCGGGAGAAGGACCTTCCGACCAGGGAGTTGCTAGATTTGGCATATACATTCCGGAAGCTTACTGCACGCTACGATGCGAAACTATTTATAAACGACAGGCTGGATATTGCCCTAAGCGTAGATGCCGACGGCATCCATCTGGGGCAGTCTGGCATTCCTGTAAGGGAGATTAGAAGAGCCGCCGGAAAGATCCTTATGATAGGCTGTTCTACGCATTCGATCGAAGAAGCAATGGAGGCGAAAAAGGATGGAGCTGATTTTATAACTTTCGGTCCGCTGTTTTCTACCCCGTCGAAGCTCAAGTATGGTGAACCTGTCGGGCTGGATTCTCTTTGCAAAGTTAAAAAAGACGTCGGCTTGCCGATCTACGGTATCGGCGGAATAAAATATCAAAATATCGAAGATGTAATTAGCTCGGGAGCATCAGGTGTGGCGCTGATCAGCGGAATTCTTTCGTCTGGCGACAGGACTTCGTCTGCCCGCGAGTATTTAAAAAAGGTTGGTGAAATACAATGACAAGGATTGAGCAGGCTCAAAAAGGGATAATTACTGATGAGATGAAGGCTGTTGCTCTGGCTGAAGGTATTGTTCCTGAAAAATTAGCCGTGGATATTGCGCAGGGCGTATCCGTTGTAACTCGTAACCTCTTTCACGATATTAAGCCTCTTGGAATCGGCAATGGGCTCAGTACAAAGGTTAATGCAAACATAGGCACTTCGAAAGACAGGATATCTTTCGATGAAGAGATTCGTAAACTCGGGGTCCTTGTAAAGTACGGTGCTGACGCCGTGATGGATTTGTCGACTGGCGGCGCGATAAGGGACCTCAGAAGGACCCTGCTTGCCAAGTCTCCAGTTGCAGTCGGGACGGTTCCGATTTATGATGCAATCGTGCGGACAGTCGAGCGCTACGGATCTATCGCCAAAATGACTGTTGACGAACTTTTCGAGGTGATTGAGGACCATGCTAAGGACGGAGTCGATTTCGTAACAGTCCATTGCGGGGTCACCTTGAAGGCCATAGAGAGACTCAGGGAAGACCGACGTATACTGGATGTTGTGAGCAGGGGCGGGGCGTTTCTCCTTGAATGGATGATCTATAACGAAAGAGAGAACCCCCTCTACGAACAATTTGACAGACTCATCGAAATGGCACGTAAGTATGATCTGACCTTGAGTCTGGGCGATGGGTTCAGGCCCGGATGCCTTGCCGACGCAACCGACAGGAGCCAACTCGAAGAATTGGTCACTCTTGGGGAACTCAGGGACCGTGCCCACACGGCAGGCGTGCAGTCTATTATCGAAGGGCCCGGACATGTCCCCCTCAACCAGGTCGAGCTAAACATCAAGCTGCAGAAAGAGATATGTAAGGGAGCCCCTTTCTATGTGCTTGGCCCGTTGGTGACCGATATAGCTATGGGTTACGACCATATTGCGGCAGCTATAGGCGGGGCTATCGCTGGCGCTGCCGGGGCCGATTTTCTTTGTTACGTCACACCGGCGGAACATATTAGATTGCCCAATATAGAAGATGTAAAAGAAGGAGTCATTGCATCGAAGATCGCAGCCCATGCCGCCGATATAGCCAAGGGCGTTCCCGGAGCAATGGAGAAGGACAGGCAGATGGCGCGCTGCAGGAAAAACCTAGACTGGGAAGGGCAGATATCGCACAGTTACAACCCCGACAGAGTACGGGAATGGAGAGGTGCCATCCCTCCATCAGTAAAAGAGGTCTGCAGCATGTGTGGCGAGTTCTGCGCGATCAAGACGGTAGAGCGGGCATTACACAAAAAATAGAACCCCGGGTTGGTCACTTCTCCTCTCGCTCTTTAAATAAGGCTAGCCATTCGTCGAACTGTTGCAGCTTGTCTTGTCCATACCTGACCACCATGTCTCTTACCTTAGAGACTGGTCTGGCTATGGTTAGAATTGATTTATCCTTGGAATAAAATTTATCGGCGAAGCAAATGATCTTTTCTTCGAGGCTTTGCGGAACCATATCGCGCGCAGGAATGGGGAAAAGATTGCGCTTGATGTCATCGATTGTCAGCCCAACTCCGACATGTCTTTCGCACACAAGGGCATGAGCTGGCAATCCTTCCTTTTCGAGGAGTTCCCGTCCAAGGTATCCATGCGATATGTAGGGATGAGTGCCGAAACAGCCGATTTGAGGAAGATTGGTCAGGAAGATTCCGATATCGTGAAGCAATGCCGCCTCTTCAATGAATCGGCAGTCTGGATTCATACTACTTAAGCGGGCTGCTATATCAAGGGCCCTCTTCGCCACGACCTTACCATGTTCTACCATGTAAAAATGTGATTGTGAGCCGGGCTCATAATACTTCTCGATAATAGAAAACGCATCCACTGCCTTTATTATAGCAAAAGAGTGTTTGCGGTCGTCGCTTATCTTCCTGACTTGCCAATAGCGTGCTTTGCTTGATATGCCGGGGTAGGCCGGACAGACATAAGGATTTAGTTAGGAGCTGGTCGGATTGCATAGAGGGATCACATAACACCCCGGAGACCGCGATCTCTTAGGTCTAAAACAGACCCACTAAACATGAATCCGGAAATATCGCAAAGCCAGGTTCACTGTTTTATCAGGGGCTCTATCAATATTAGGGTCTCATGGGTCAAGATCAGCCGGTCGAGCATCGTCGTCGCCTTGTTGATCGAAAAAATACGTAGATACAGCCGAGAAAAAAAGATCATGGGGAAGGAAGTCAGCCCTATGACAATTTGTTTCTTTATTCCTTGCCAGCGTAGTCGAAAGTTTGAATGTGAATGCCGACTTCTTCGGCATATTCGTATACGGATTTGTAATCTCCATCCGTAGTCACGATAAACCTTCTAGCTCCAAACTTCTCGAGCACATTCTGTCCATCGGGATCTTTGTACATATCGAGCAGGACCTGTTTGAGTTTTTCCTTAAGTGCGACGTCAAGTCCTTTGCGAACCGCAAAGCCGCTTTCAGGTTCCTCAGGGAACCTTTCAAGAATCACCAGGTCATTCTTTACGCGGCTGTTAGTGGCTTCAACTTTCTCGAAAACGGTGTTCTTTGCAGCGCCGATATCCGCCTTGCCGTCCAGCACATCGTAAATCGCTCCTGTATGAGTTCCCGTGAAATAGGCCTCTTTTAGGTACGCCTTGTAGTTCTCAATGCCCATTTTCTTAAAATACGCCAAAGGTAACAGGTAACCTGAAGTCGTCGCCTTATCCACAAAGGCAAAACGTTTTCCTTTCATGTCTTTTATCGATTTAATGCCACTGTCCTTTCTCACGAAAATGACTCCGCGAGACATCGATCTGCCATCAAGGTCCTCAGCGCGCACCAGCACCTCTGCACCCGCTATTGTGTGAGCAAGCACATAGCTAAAACTCCCCAGAAAAGCCCCGTCAACTTCAGAAGAGCGAAAATAATCAACTATAGTGCCATAGTGTGGCACCACTCGCCAGCGAATCGGCCTGCCGATCTTAGCCGAAAGATAGTCGGAAAGTTGCACGTATTGGTCCATCTGGGCGAAGATGTTTTGCTCCGGAATAAGTCCAATAACGATTTCCTGACCTTCTGATACATTCTTCGGAGGGATAGCTTCCCGGTTTTTGCAGGCGGTAAGAGTAGAGAGAAGGCAACAAAAAATAACGAGTAGTTTAAACATTGATCAGATCAGCAAATCCTTGTGACACAGGTTGCGGTCATAAATCGCAGAACCCCAAGGAATGCGTAGACTCCTCCTCTTGATCAAAAAATCAAGCAGTGTTTCAAAACTGCTCGAAATCAGTATGCATTATTATAAACAGTGGGCACTGAGTTGGCAAGGAGTATCGATACTTCACAATAATTTTCTAATCTTCTCATTTGGTCATAACAAGCCGAAACCCGAGTGCGTGATGGCCGAAATCCGGAGTCAGCGGTACACGATGGGATACCCTCACACCCAGAGGCCCGTTGCTCCATCCACCGCCACGTATAACGCGATATATGCCGATACCCTCATACACCGGATTATACCTCGGAAGTTTGGTATAGGCTGCTTTGTTGTATACGTCCTCCACCCATTGCCAAACATTGCCCAGCATGTCGTAAAGTCCGAAGCCGTTGGGCAGAAAACTGCCGACGGGAGCCGAAACCACAAAATTATCAACACAGTTAAAGACGGTCCAGTTCTTCCAGCGCTTCTTTGCAGTCAGATCAGCCACGTTTGCATATTGGCAGGCATCGTCAGGGTTGTTGCCCCAGAAATATGTAGTATTGGTTCCTGCCCGCGCGGCATACTCCCACTCTGCCTCGGTTGGCAGCCTGTACGTCCTCCCGCTTCTTTGCGACAGCCATTTGGCAAAAGCTACCGCATCCTCCCAGGTAACATTCACAACGGGCTGTTTGCCTTCATTCACTGACATGCCTTCAAATTGACCGCTATTATGATCGGGTCGGAATTGTCTAAACTGCTCATTGGTAACGTCGTACCTACCTATATAAAAATCACTAACGCATACTTCATGGACCGGCCTGTCATTGCTTTCGCCTGATGGATCCCCCATTTCATAACACCCGCCTTTAATAAATACAAACTCCATTCCTGTGACAGCATCGACAAACGGGGGTTCAGCATTGGCAGCTGTAGTAAATATGGCAAGGACAAGCATCAATGCAACCGACCGAATTGTTAAAGCCATCTCAAGTCTCCTCCCGTGCAAGTGCTAGATCATCAGTCGGCATATCTCCGGACTGTAGCAACACGTGCGACACTAATTCTGGGCGAGTACGCTTTGGTGATGGTGTGAACCTTCTGTTAAACATCCACTCTCCTCAGGCAACGATTGATGATCGTAATTTGAAGATACCAACATAAGTATAGCAAAAAAAGCATCAGCAAGGACACATGAGGATTGGATACTGCCAATAAGTTAATATGTTACGAAAATTGCAGCGGTTAATATTTTAGATGGTACTGCACCGTCTTCGTTCTGATTCCAGCGGCCGCCAGCATGCCGCGTTTCTGTAGTATGTCCTTTTTTGGAGATCGTAGTGTAGAACTCCTTCAATTGCGCTTCGTATGCAGACCCCAGCAAGACAAAAGGACTGATGAAGACCCCTGTGCTGATGCCTGTTACCAGCTTGAACTCTGACCGGTCCCCAGCGGTTGTCCATCCACACAACAGCCCAGCACCAAAAGCCCCGTTATCGCCCCCGCCGGAGATTGCCAGGCAGACGGCATGCCCTCTTCGTTCGAGCTGCGCACGTTCACGCCTATAAGACTCAAACCTTCTTTGCCCATTGCAGCCGCGGCTTTGTCGAAACCAATGCGGTAACGAACATCTGCAAACCCGGGTACCTGTGCCTCGTCTTCAAACCCTATGGTTACTGCGGCTTGGCGTGCCTGTGTGGCGCAGCCCTGAACTCCAATGGAAACGATAGCAAGAACGACTGTAAAAATTGCAACATATTTTATTTGATTCTCCCAAGAGTGATAGCCGCCATCCAAAAAACTGTTAGTATCAATTAGGGATAACCCCTTGACACAGTATCTCTAACCCCTTGAGAGTCTTTGTCCCATCTCAAAAGCTTTCTGACAGTCATGGGGAAACACTTCTTTACGCCTCTTTGACTTACCCTCAGGGTCAAATCGCGGAGCAACATATTTAGAGTAATCCTTAAACTGCAAAGTATCAAAGCTGCACAATGCCTCTGAATGACCGAATGTTCTTGTCAGGAACATTGAAATCAAATCCATGAACTGACTATAGCCTATCTGGTTCATGACTTCTTCAGTAACACCCATGGTATAGATGAAACCCGTTTTTATCTGCCGGTTAAAAAGCGAGCCGGGCGGGTCCGTATATGTCAGATACTGGAATACGAGACGTTCCAAAAATGAGCGCATCTCTCCTGTAACATTTCCCAAATAAATAGGAGAGCCAAAAATGAGGGTATCAGCTAATTCAATTTTATCGAAAATGGACTTAAGGTCATCAGTGACAGAGCATTTTCCATAACTCTTTCCACCCTTTGCCTTACAGGCAAAACAGCTAATACATCCCTTGTAGTTAAGGTCGTAGAGGTGAATAAGTTTTGTTTTTGCTCCCTGAGATTTTGCTCCATCCAAAGCTTTTTCAAGAAGAGTGGCTGTGTTCCAGTGCTTCCGCGGACTGCCATTAAATGCAATAACTCTCATGAGTACCCCTCCTTAGTTGATAATCATGTGGTTTGCTCCAACTTAGTTGCCCTTCAATGTAAGGGTTTTTGGTTACCAGTGTATACCTTCACACTTATATAGACCCGTCTTAATTATACACGGGAAAATCCATTGGCCGTACGATTACGCATTGTTAGGCTGAAGCAATCGAGAACTCGATATTGATGGTTATTTTCAACTATAACCTGATTTCCCATATCGGCTCTTATGAGTAGATGCACATAGCGTCCCAGCCAAACAGGGATAGCCTCTTGGTTTTTAGGAAGGAAATGATTCCGTAATCTTTTGGAGTCATCAAGCTGACAATCTGTCCTAACCAAATCTGAATAGGTGACAGAAATGGTCGGAATATGTACTTTCATGAGCTATGACTCGCATGCTGTCTGGTAAAAGGTAGCGTGCGTCTTTGTGACACGGGGCCTTTCCCAGTATACTTATTTAGCATATATCTGTAGGCAGGACAACATCATGCGGGGTGCAAAGTGGAGCTCAGCGAAAATGCTCAGAAAGTTCTGAACGCCCGGTATCTGCTTAAAAACGCTGACGGCAATGTCATCGAGACACCTGAAGGGATGTTCAGGCGGATCGCGAGCAATGTCGCTTCTGCTGAAAAAATCTATAATGATGAGGTTGCTCAAACGGAAGAGAAATTTTATCAGCTCCTTTCTTCCCTCAAATTCCTTCCAAACTCACCTGCCATCATGAATGCCGGAAAGCCGGGAGGGCAACTTGCAGCATGTTTTGTTCTTCCTGTAGAAGATTCAATGAAAAGCATATTCGATACTCTCAAGAATGCCGCGCTCATACTACAGAGCGGTGGCGGCACCGGGTTTTCGTTTTCCAAGTTAAGACCGAAGGCAGACATTGTCAAATCGACTGGTGGGATTGCCAGCGGACCGGTTTCATTCATGAAGATATACAACGCTGCGACTGATGTCATAAAGCAGGGCGGTGCTCGAAGGGGAGCAAACATGGGCATACTACGTGTGGACCACCCAGATATTCTGGAGTTTATACGGCTCAAAAGAAAGAACGGAGAGTTGACTAATTTCAATATCTCGGTTGCCGTTACCGATGCTTTTATGGAAGCGGTTAAGAGCGACGCTGCTTACGATCTAGTCAATCCAAGGTCCAGCGAGGTGACGCTGTCAATGCAGGCCCGGCATGTATTCAGTGAGATCGTTGAATCCGCCTGGCTGACGGGAGATCCCGGGCTAGTATTCATCGACAGGATCAACGGAACCAACCCGACGCCTCGTATCGGCCAGTTTGAAAGCACTAACCCCTGCGGTGAGCAGCCGCTCCTTCCTTTTGAGGCATGCGTCCTTGGATCAATGAATCTGTCGAAGTATGTTGCTGGCAATACTGTCGATTTCACCTCTCTCGGCAGCGATGTGGCAACAGCAGTGCGTTTCTTGGATGATGCCATTGATGTAAATGTCTATCCATTGCCTGAAATAGAGCGGATGCATAAAGGAAACAGAAAGATAGGTCTGGGCGTGATGGGGTGGGCAGACATGCTGATCATGCTCGGGATGCCATACAATCATAAAAGCTCGTATAAGTTTGCCAGAAAGATAATGCAATTCATCAGCCAAAAGGCGAGGGATGCGTCAAAGTGCATGGCTGAAAAACGGGGGGTCTTCCCGAATTTCACGGGGTCGGTTTACGATGCACCCGGCATGTCGAGGGTAAGGAATGCCACGCTTACGACAATAGCTCCTACAGGTACTCTTTCAATTATAGCGGGATGCTCCAGCGGGATAGAGCCGCTTTTTTCGATAGTATACAAGAGGCTCATTCTGGACACTACTTTATGCGAAGTACACAAAATCTTTGTCGACACAGCAGTGAATGCAGGCCTCTATTCGGAAAAGCTTATGGCCAAAGTCTACAAGCAGGGGAATCTGAAGGGATTGAAGGAGATACCCTTTAAGATGCGGAGACTGTTCAGGACTGCCTTTGAGATATCTCCGGAGGACCATCTCGAGATGCAGGCGGCCTTCCAGGAATATACGGACAATGCCGTCTCGAAGACCATAAACCTGCCAGGCCGCTCGAAGCGGGAAGATATAGCAAACATATACATCCGTGCATATGAAAAGGGGCTAAAGGGCATTACGATTTTCCGATATGGATCGAAAATGGGTACCATGGTCAAATATAGTGATGTCGACTGACTTCCGTTTCTGGTATCCTGCTCCTGGTTTCGGACTCCAAGTTCGCAAAGGCATGTTATTATAAATCTCTTGTTAATGAGAGGGTAATCTGGCTTATAGATTTTACTGCATCAGAGAATCTGAGGGGGTCCGAAATGATACTCGGCGTTAATGTTGATCACGTAGCTACCGTCCGCCAGGCCCGCTTGGCGGTTGAGCCCGATCCGGTAATGGCTGCAAGCCTTGCGATTCTTGGCGGTGCAGATGGTATAACCATCCATCTTAGAGAAGACAGGCGTCACATACAGGACAGGGATGTCCGAATCTTGAGAGATATCGTTCCATGCGAACTGAATCTAGAAATGGCTGCTACTGAAGAGATGGTGCGCATTGCTCTCGATATCCGCCCTGAGATGGTGACGCTTGTGCCAGAGAAAAGACTCGAACTTACTACCGAGGGAGGGCTTGATGTCAGCGCGCAAAAAAAACACCTGAAGGAGACCGTGAAGAAAATCCGCAGGGCTGGAATTCCAACAAGTCTGTTCATTAATCCCAACATTCGCGACATCGAAATCTCCAAGGAGATTGGCGCAGACATGGTGGAAATCCATACTGGACTGTATGCCAATGCAAGAGGTGTACGGATGAAAGATGAGCTCCATCGGGTCATTGAGGCGGTGAATATGGCTGGGAAGCAAGGCCTGAGTGTCAATGCTGGGCATGGTCTCAACTATTTCAATGTGAAGGGGATCGCATCTATCGACGGCATCCGAGGATTGTATATCGGCCACAGCATCATATCCCGTGCGTTGATGGTTGGGATTGAGAGGGCGGTAAGAGAGATGAAGGAAGCTATAGGTCGTTTCTGATGATAGCGGGGATAGGAATAGATATTGTCGAGATCGAGAGAATCAGAACAGCTGTCGATAAGTGGGGCAACAAATTCCTCAAACGAATATTCAGTGAACATGAGATATCCTACTGTTTTTCCAAGCGTGATCCCTTTTTGAACCTTGCTGGGCGTTTTGCCGCTAAAGAGGCGGCAGTGAAGGCATTATCCGGCTTGGCCGGGTACCACGATATCAATGTCGGCGACATCGAGGTTCTGAATAATCCCTCCGGCAAGCCCTATGTAGTTTTTGCCGAAGGGATCAACAGCCACATCAGCAACACCGTAGTTCTTCATATCTCGCTATCTCACGAGCGGAGTTATGCTATTGCCACTGTAATCGCCGAGAGGAAGTCAAGCTGACCTTTATTCTTGGCAGGCTTTCGGATTGATATGGGATGCTTCTTTAAGTTAGTGTCCGGCGGCCAGATTTCTTCCACAATTCAAATTGATCTGTTATGATGGAGGAGCGTATCAATGAGCACCGCTAAGTTATTGCCACGATGGAAAGATGTTGGCTTGCTAGAATTCATGGGGATCGTTCTGCTGATACCCATTTCTTTTATAGTTTTCAATATCGTTATTGGATTTATGTTTAGAGGATCTCTGCAAAGCAATCCGGAAAGTACTTTTAAGATGCTTCTCAAGGCCTTCTATCTCTGTCTAGGTTGTGGCATAGCACCCTATATTTATAGATTTAGAAAGTGCTATCTGATTATTCTTTGCTCATGCGTTGGTTTATTTTTGTTTCAGGTCTTAATAGCAGTTCCAATGAAACCGGATGCTCACGGAGTGGTTATAGGGATTATAGGGAATACCTTGCCGCAGGTAGTGTGGGTGTGTCTGCCGCTTACTCTTTGTGTTTTTATTTTCAGATATTCAGAGGCGAGGCTGGATTTTGCAGAAGTAAAAGATATTTTGGAAAAAACAGATAAAGAGACGAATAAAAAATACAGCCAGGGGATATGCACCAAATGCGGCGCGGTTACTATTGTTTCAAGCGAGAGAGAGTCTCCAGGCAGAAATAAGATCGAATTTTTTTGCGACAATTGCGGTCGGTTCGTTCGCGGTAATCCGCTGCCCAATATGGTAATCGGGCTGGTTTTGATCGCTATAGCGATGCTGTTTCTATATGGACGAAATTCCAACGGTCAAGATTCATTGATTAGTGCATTTAATTTATTATTTCTGATCGTCTTGTACGTGGGTGCAAAGACGTTCTATGCAAGCCTGCGATGGACACTTCATACCGCATCCAAAAGCAGAAATAGAATTTTGGGATGAAGGCTAGGTCATAACGCATTTTCTGTTGACTGTGATATCTTTTTTTGGGTAACCTCAACGATCGTTTGAATAATTAACTGGGGTTGAGGGGATGGGTATCGCCCTTATTGTCTGCGTGAGCCAGAAGTCCTCAACAACTTAACAGGTTGTCCAGCAGAATTAAATATGCGTGTTCCTCCTGTTGAAAGAAGAACAAAATAAAGGGTATACTTTCAATTCGGAATTGAGATACTACAATACTTTGGGAGGTTTTGAGTGAATTGTATTGTTTGCATAAAGCAGGTTCCGGATACCGCAGAGGTGCGGATCAATCCGGAAACCAATACGCTTATCCGTGAAGGTGTTCCAAGTATTATCAATCCTTATGATCTCCATGCTGTCGAAGCTGCTCTGCAGGTTCGCGAAAAAGTCGGTGGTAAGGTAACGGTTATAACTATGGGCCCCCCCCAGGCCGAGCAGGCCTTGAGAGAGACGGTTTCTATGGGTGTAGATGATATTAGGCTTATCTCTGACAGGGCATTTGCCGGGTCGGATACCTGGGCAACGTCATACACTCTTTCCAAGGCTATTGAAAAACTTGGATATGACATAATTTTTTGTGGCAAGCAGGCAATAGATGGCGACACCGCACAGGTCGGGCCTGAAATTGCAGAATTCCTTAATATCCCGCATGTGGCCTATGTTAAGAAGGTTGAGGATGTCAGTGCCTCTTCGATTAAGGTGCATCGGCTTATGGACGACGGATATGACGTAGTCGAATCTTCCGTGCCTGTCCTGCTGACCGTAGTCAAAGAGATCAACATCCCAAGACTGCCTTCGCTTAAGGGAAAAATGGCCGCCAAAAAAGCCATTATCGAAAAAATGGATGCGAATACCATCGGCGCCGAAATAGACAATGTGGGACTGAAAGGTTCGCCTACCCAGGTAAAAAACATCTTTGCCCCTCAGACAAAGCACGACAGGAAGATTCTCGAAGGGAACCTCGAACAGCAGATCGATGCGCTGATCGAAGAACTCAGGAGGATGAAATGCGTATAATCGTTAGGACGGAAAAATGTACGGGCTGCGGTGAGTGTGTGAGTGCATGTCCGTATACCGCAATTGAAATCAAAGAAGGCAAGGCCTACATAAACGAATATTGCAATTTCTGCAGCACCTGCCTGAGTATCTGCCCGGAGGGTGCTATTGTTGAGATCGCAGAAGAAGGCGATGCCAAGGAAGAGGTCGATCTTTCGTCTTATAAGGGAGTCTGGACATTTGCGGAGCAAAGACAGGGAAAGCTTGCCTCAGTTGCCCTGGAGCTTCTTGGAGAAGGCAGAAAGCTGGCTGACGAACTGAAAACAGAACTTTCAGCGGTGTTGTTTGGCGCGGGTGAGAAAGAGGCGCAGGAACTGATAGGCTGGGGCGCCGACAAGGTTTACCATGCAGGTGATCCCGGACTCAATTACTTCAATGACGAACCGTATTCGCAGCTCCTCATAAAACTTGTAAAGCAGCACAAACCAGAAATCGTGCTTGCAGGCGCTACCGCCATCGGTCGGTCGTTCGTTCCCAGGGTGGCGGGAAAGCTGAAGACCGGGCTCACGGCTGACTGCACTGCGCTCGAAATCGATAAGGACTCCGGGAATTTGCTCCAGATTAGGCCTGCATTTGGTGGCAATATCATGGCCACAATTCTTTGCCCGAACTACCGGCCCCAGATAGCAACGGTCAGGCCGAGGGTCATGAAAAAAGGCGTTTATGATTCAGGCCGAAAGGGTGAGATAATAAAGGTTTCTTCGGACGGAATCACTTCCAGAACAAAGGTCCTTGAAGTTGTGCAGGAGACCTCCGAGTGCATGATCAATCTCCAGGATGCTGAGATAATAGTATCCGGCGGTAGGGGACTCGGAGACCCGAAAGGTTTCGAGCTTCTTAGGGAGCTTGCGGGCCTGCTCGGCGGGACTGTGGGTGCTTCGCGCGCTGCGGTCGACGAAGGATGGATTCCATATCGTCATCAGGTCGGACAGACAGGCAAGACTGTATGCCCGAAGATATATATTGCCTGTGGCATATCAGGTGCGGTTCAGCATCTTGTGGGTATGCAGTCGTCGGACGTCATCATTGCCATCAACAAGAACCCCGAAGCACCCATTTTCAATATCGCTACTTACGGAATCGTCGGCGACGTCAATGAAGTAATACCCATGATGACAAAGAAGCTGAAAGAGGCGAAATCCTGATGGCTGCCTTCGTATTTCCGGGGCAGGGCTCCCAGGCCGTCGGGATGGGCAAGGATTTTTACGATCACTTTGATGAGGTAAGGCGACTCTATGATGAGGCTTCGGCAACCCTCGGATATGATGTTGCAGCACTCAGCTTCAGCGGTCCAGCTGACGAGTTGAATAAGACATTCCGCACGCAGCCCTGCCTGCTGGTTGCCAGTACTGCAGCATTCAGAGTTCTCAGTTTGAAAGGCTTTAACCCATCCGCCGTGGCCGGACACAGCCTTGGTGAGTATTCTGCACTTGTGGCGGCCGGAAGCATCTCTTTTTCGGATGCGGTCAGACTTACCGAGATTCGCGGGCGAATGATGCAGGCAGCAGTACCCGAAGGCAAGGGGCTTATGGCGGCTATACTCGGCATCGACAGGTCAGTAGTGGATACACTTTGCATGGGTATCCACTCCGGATACGTATCGGTAGCTAATTATAACTGCCCTGGTCAGATTGTTGTATCCGGTGAAAAGTCGGCAGTTGAAGCCCTGCTTGCTATAGCCAAAGAGGCGGGCGCGAAAAGAGCGATTCCGCTGGCTGTGAGTGTACCTTCGCATTGCTCGCTGATGGAAGATACTGGGAGGCAATTTGGAGAGATACTTAAGGATTTCCAGATTAAGGATGCGGAGTTGCCTTTTGTGAATAATGTAGATGCCAGGTTCATATCCGGTGCTGAAGAGATCAGGTCCTCCCTCGTGCGCCAGTTGAGCCAGTCGGTGCTCTGGGAGGATTGCGTTAGGGCAATAGCGGCAAGGGGCTTCAAGACCTTTATAGAGGTCGGTCCGGGTAAAGTTCTCTCGGGCCTGGTCAAGAGGATTGAAGCGGATGCAGTTATATTAAACGTGGAGAACATGAAGAGCCTGGAAAAGGCGCTCTCGGAGATACCGTGATCATTGACATCAGAGGTCTGCACCATCCCGAACATCTCAAAGAATTCAAAAGGCACCTCGAAGGATTCTGTATCGTCCATGAGGAACTGGAAGTACTCATGGATAACGACCGGAATGACCTCAAGAGATTCGAGATGTTTATCCGCTCCTGCAGAGGGAAGTATTCGGTTGCAGAAGAGGGCGACCATCTGCGGATCAAGATCGATGCGACTCTAAGTTTGTGCGGCTGAAGAGTCTCCCGAAGCCGTTAATGCAAAATACAAATGATATTCAATAAAAGGAGGATTTTTAGTGGAGAAAACGCTTTCTATCATCAAACCCGACGGTGTCAGCAAAGATATCATTGGAGAGGTCATTAGCAGGTTCGAAAAGACCGGGTTGAGGATCGCAGCCCTAAAAAAGATTGTCCTATCCAAGGAAGAAGCGGGGGCATTCTACATAGTTCATAAGGAAAGGCCGTTTTACGACAGCCTTACAACTTTCATGTCCGAAGGGCCGATAGTTGTCCTGGTTATCGAGGGTGCAGGAGCAATATCGAAAGTGAGAGAGATTATGGGAGCCACCAATCCCGCAAATGCTGCGCCAGGCACTATAAGGAAAGACTTTGCCGACAGCGTAGAACGCAATATCGTTCATGGCTCCGATTCGCCTGAATCGGCTTCCTTTGAAATCCCGTATTTCTTCTCCAATCTGGAAATTCTTTAATCACTTGTATCCATGCGGCATATCCAGCCCTGAATTGTGATGTTCCGGGCTGGATATGCTATACTTTTCAAGAGGAGTTTGAACCGTTATTCTTTTAAGCGACGTATCGCGGATATTGTCTGAATGCCGCAACTGGCTTTGCCTGTCTACTCCTTGGTCTTACAGAAACTCATGACTTATGAATTCAAAAAAAGCTGACTCAGAAACCTTAAAAATGATTAATAAAGCACAAAATATTGACGTGCGAAATAGTTGCGACGATATCTTATATGACGAAATCAGTTATCGGACTTTTTTTGAGAATGCTGTAGAAGGATTCTTTCTATCGTCAGTCACTGGGAAATTCATCACCGTTAATCCCGCCTTGGCCAAAATGCTCGGCTATGGCGGACCTGAAGAGATGATATCTACTCTTCAGGATCTCAAAACGCAGCTCTATGTAAATCCACTGGACCGAGACCGCCTTTTCATTATTCTCAAGGAAAAGGGCAAGGTGAGCGATTTCGAGACACAATTCATTTGCAAGGACGGTAGTGTCAAATGGATCAATCTGGCTGCCCGTGAGGTACGGGCAGATGATGGGCAACTCGGTTATATAGAAGGCCTGAATATCGACATCACCGCCCGGAAAAATGCAGAAATGGCACTCAGGGACAGCGAAAGGAAATTCAGACGCACATTTGATCAAGCCCCTATTGGCGCGGCTATGATGGACCTGAATTTCTCTCTCGTCAGGGTCAACAGGGTGCTGTGTGACATCACAGGTTATAGCGAGGAGGAGCTCTTATCCAAGAAGATACTTGACATAATCCATCCAGATGACGTTTCGGTCGGTGTCGGATATGCGACTCGCTTGATCAAAGGCGAGATCGATTTTTATGAAAACGATCGGCGTTTTATCCATAAGGACGGCGGCGTCATCTGGGTGAATATTTCAATGAGATGCCTGAGGGATCAAAAGGGCAACCCTCACTATTTGTTGCCGATGATCCAGGACATCACATCTCGCAAAAACACTCTTGACGCTCTTGAAGCTACGCAGAACCGTCTCCAATACCTGCTCACCGCAAATCCGGCGGTGATATATAGTTTTGTGCTTATGAACAACGATTATACATTGACCTTCATAAGCAAGAATGTCGGAAATCTGACTGGTTTCGAGCCCGATGAATTCCTCCTGGATTCAACGCTTTGGGAAAGATGTGTCCACCCTGAAGACTCTCGTGAAATATCATCCTGGATCGAAACACTGAGAGAACAGGGGCAACAGACTCTAGAATATCGATTCCGGCATAAGAATGGTAATTTTGTATGGCTGCGTGACCAGATGCGACTTTCTTGTTCAGGTCCCGACAGGGCTGAGGAGATAGTCGGTTTCCTCAACGATATAACCGAGCAGCAGTTAATCAAGGAGAAGCTGCAGCACAGTGAGTCGATCTATCGCGCTATAGTCGAAGACCAGATTGAGCAGGTCTGCAGGTATAATAGCGACGGAACGCTGACATTTGTGAACGACTCATATGCTCACTTTTTCCAGAAGAATAAGGAAGACCTCGTGGGAACGGCTTTTACGCTCAATATGCCTGATGAGGACTTGAGAAATTTTGACAGATGTCTCAGGAGTCTTTCGATACTGAAGCCGGTTGCCGAAATAGAACACAGGGTAGTGCTGCCTGATGGCCAAATGAGGTGGCTCCTTCGCTCTGTGCGTGCTTTTTTCGATAGGGCAGTTCGGATTTCAGAATATCAGGTTGTTGGCCGTGATGTCACAGATAAGGTAGTGGCCGAACAGGAAATTAGCAGGATATCCGATGAAAAGGAACAGTATAGACTTAATCTGGAAGCGGTTTTCAGCAGCATACCGGACGCCGTTCTCACCGTAGACAAGGACATGAGAATCATTCATATCAACAAGGCAATGGGAGACATCTGCTGCATCAGCGATAAACTCGTACCCGGCAAATCTATAAAGGATTTCTCGGGTTCATGCGACCGCTCTTGTTTTTATATACTTTTTAAAACCTTACAGACTAAAGAGCCTGTTGTCGAATATCGGCTTGAGTGTACCACGAGCACCCCTGGGAAAGTTTTTATCATCAACTCCTCCCCGCTGCACGACCAGGATAACCAGTTTATGGGCGCCGTGTTGGTGATCCGTGACGTTACCCGCTTGGCCAACCTCGAAAAACAGATAACTTTTCCTGCAGGCTACAGGAATATTATCGGCAAGAGTAAGGCTATGCAGGAGGTCTACCGCGTCATTGATCTTCTCACGGACGTGGAAACCACCGTGCTTATTACAGGAGAGTCTGGCACCGGTAAAGAGCTTATTGCAGAGGCTTTGCATTACGGCGGACCGAGGGCTAAGCGGCCACTTATCAAGGTGAACTGCGCGGCTCTCGCTGAGAATCTTCTGGAAAGTGAGCTTTTCGGTCATGTTCGCGGGGCCTTTACAGGGGCCATCAAGGACAAGATTGGCCGCTTCGAAGCCGCCGAGGGAGGGACACTTTTCCTTGATGAAATCGGTGAGGTAACCCTTAGCACCCAACTAAAACTGCTGCGGGTTCTGG
The DNA here is from genome assembly GCA_963736105.1 of uncultured Nitrospiraceae bacterium. Lineage (GTDB taxonomy): Bacteria > Nitrospirota > Thermodesulfovibrionia > Thermodesulfovibrionales > Dissulfurispiraceae > Fen-1308. The sequence goes on from CAVTNL010000002.1 coordinate 1,519,390, forward strand.
AGCGCAAAGAATACGAACGTGTAGGTGATTCCAGGATGCTTAAGGCTGATGTAAGGGTAATCACAGCGACCAACGCAGACCTCAACAAACAGATCCGGCAGGGGCTTTTCCGTGAGGATCTTTATTATCGCCTGAAGGTTATGAGTATTCAGCTGCCTCCGCTGCGAGAGCGTGAACAGGACATTCCGCTGCTGTGCCATCACTTTATTAACCAGTTAAACCTGGATTATGAAAAAAGCGTTACTCGTATATCAGATGAAGTTATGAGACTGTTCATGGAGTATCGCTGGCCTGGCAATGTTCGCGAACTTCGTCACACCCTCGAACATGCCTTTATACTTTGTCCAGGTGGCGAAATAAGGATGGAACATCTTCCGAAGGAGTTTGCACAGAATCTGAATGCCTACTCCGAGGGAAAGCAGTACAAGACCAAGGTATGTCTTGAGGCTATTTTGGAGACGCTGGCAAGAAACGGCGGCAACAAGGCAAAGGCTGCGCGCGAGTTGGGGATCGATCGAAGAACACTATATCGCAATCTTCAAAAAAAGTAAGCCGTTCCGCATAAACTGTATTTACATATTATTTTTATTCTCTCACGAGCGAACGGGATCAAAGTCCCAATTTTCTCTTGAGATGAAATAGTGACCCTATCGCTATAGCTGCTTAATTTAGCATCAATTGATTTTTCTCTCCGTCTCTTAGAACTTCAAAGTGTGGCAATATGAGGCGCCACAATAGGACATGTGTCACACTAATCATGCTACACATTTTAGTGCGCATTCGCTTGCGTAAAGCCCACCTAATATTAGCTTATCTTCTAACACTATGATAATATGAATTAAAAACGATCCAACGTGCACGATGTCGCAATGGCACACGAATTGCTTATTGTGTGAATATAGTCTGAAAACAGCCCGTCGCACGTTGAGCAATTTCTTCTGTCATCGTAAGACGGGCGATTGTACGATACCAGGTTTTTGACTGAGTGTTTAATCAAGTTGACAGGAGGTTTGGATATGCAATTCTTGAGCAGCACGGTAGGACGTAAGATCGTTATGGCTATTACAGGTCTTATGTTGTTAGCATTTCTGGTGATTCATCTTTTTGGTAATTCGCTGATTTATGTTGGGTGGATCAATGCTTACGGAGAGCGTCTGCACAGTTTGCCTCCTGTCGTATGGGCATTTCGTCTCGTTATGCTTTGTGTATTTGCTATTCATATATATTTCGGTATAACTCTTACCTTGGAGAACAACGCTGCCAGGCCGGCTCCGTACGCGGTAAAAAAGAACTTACGCGCCACCTACAGCGGCAGGACAATGATATGGACAGGGCTACTGATAGTGGTTTTTCTCGTCTACCATCTGCTCCACTTCACGATGCGGGTGACAAACCCAGATATATCCAACAGTATCGATGCTCTTGGGAGGCTGGATGTTTTTAAGATGGTAGTGTTCAGTTTCAAGAACTTTGCCATTGCCGGAATATATATCGCCGCGATGATCATCCTGGCATTGCATCTGTCCCATGGTGTGCAGAGCTTCGTGCAGACTTTGGGCCTCAACAGCGACAAAACTATTCCGGCGGTTGAAAAGGCCGGCACAGCGGTGGCACTTATCCTCTTCCTCGGATATGCGTCAATTCCGGTCGTCATCATTCTAGGCTTTTTGAATTATAAAGGTTAAGGGGGGTATCGTGATACTTGACGGGAAATGTCCATCTGGTCCGCTTGCAGATAAGTGGGGCAAGCATCGCCAGGATATGAAACTAGTGAATCCTTCGAACAAGAGAAAATATAAGATCATAGTTGTCGGAACGGGTCTTGCCGGTGCGTCCGCTGCTGCGACTCTGGGAGAGCTCGGTTATAATGTGGAGTGTTTCTGTTATCAGGACAGCCCGCGTCGAGCGCATAGCATAGCGGCCCAGGGCGGTATAAATGCTGCCAAGAATTATGCAAATGACGGTGACAGCATTTATCGCCTTTTTTATGACACAATCAAGGGCGGAGACTTCAGATCCAGAGAAGCTAACGTCTATCGCTTGGCGGAGATTAGCAACAATATCATCGACCAGTGCGTGGCACAGGGAGTTCCTTTTGCGAGAGACTACGCAGGATACCTGGATTTCCGATCATTCGGCGGTGCTCAGGTATCGAGGACATTTTATGCAAGAGGGCAGACGGGACAGCAGTTGCTGCTTGGAGCTTATTCGGCCCTTTCTCGACAGATCAAAGATGGGACCGTAATAATGCATCCGCGCACCGAAATGCTCGATCTTGTTGTGGTTGATGGAGAGGCAAAGGGCATTACGGTCAGGGACATGGTAAGCGGAAAGATAAGCTGCCATGCCGGTGATGCGGTATGTCTATGCACCGGTGGTTATGTAAATGTCTATTATCTGTCCACAAACGCACAGGGTTGCAATGTCACAGCAAGCTATCGTGCCTACAAAAAGGGGGCGTTTTTTGCGAACCCCTGCTATACGCAGATACACCCGACCTGCATCCCGGTTACGGGAGAGCATCAGTCTAAACTGACCCTGATGTCTGAATCATTGAGAAACGACGGCAGGGTATGGGTACCCCTGAAGAAAGGCGAAAAGCGCGTACCACATGAGATTCCTGAAAATGAGAGGGACTACTATCTGGAGCGAAAATACCCGAGTTTCGGCAATCTTGCTCCCCGAGATATTTCTTCCCGCGCAGCTAAAGAGGTGTGCGACGAAGGTCGTGGAGTAGGCCCCAGCGGACTCGGCGTCTATCTAGATTTTGCCGACGCTATCAATCGTTTGGGCGAAAATGTAATACGCGCCAGATACGGCAACCTGTTTGAAATGTACGAGAGAATCACTGACGAGGACGGCTATAAGCAGCCGATGCGCATCTATCCAGCGCTCCACTATGCCATGGGTGGTCTGTGGGTGGATTACAACCTGATGAGCAATCTCCCCGGACTCTTTGTCTTGGGTGAGGCCAACTATTCGGATCACGGTGCAAACCGCCTCGGTGCAAGCGCACTTATGCAGGGTCTTGGAGATGGTTATTATGTTATTCCTTATACTATCGCCGACTATCTGGCAAGGACTAAACCGGGAAAGGCGAATTGCGAACAGCCCGAATTCAAGAAATCCATGGAAGATGTAAGTGCCATGACCAAAAAGTTGCTTTCTATCAACGGAAAGAAAACGGTCAAGGAATTTCATCAGCAACTCGGCAAAGTCATGTGGGAAAATGTCGGTATGGCCAGATCGGAAGAAAGCCTGAAAAAGGCTATTGCGATCATCCCTGAAATACGGGCGGAATTTTGGAAAAATGTCAGAGTAACTGGTACTGGAGATACCCTGAATCAAGAACTTGAAAGGGCTGGACGCGTGGCGGATTTCCTCGAATTCGGAGAACTCCTGGCCCGCGACGCGCTGAATCGCAACGAGTCCTGCGGCGGTCACTTTCGTGTGGAATATCAGATGCCTGACGGCGAGGCGAAACGCGACGACGACAATTACAGCTACGTCGCGGCATGGGGATACCAAGGCGCTGATAAGGAGCCTGAGCTCCATAAGGAACCACTAGTATTTGAAAACGTACATCTTGGAATAAGGAGCTACAAATAATGGACCTTACACTATTTGTTTGGCGCCAAAAAGGCCCTAATGATCCCGGAAAACTGGAGCAGTATAAAGCTAAGAACGTAAGCCCTGACATGTCCTTCCTCGAAATGCTCGATGAGGTGAATGAAGAGCTTGTAAAAGAGGGCAAGGAGACGATAGTTTTTGACCACGATTGCCGCGAAGGCATCTGCGGTACCTGTTCTCAGGTAATCAACGGAATACCTCACGGCGGACAGGAGAGGACAACGGTCTGCCAGCTGCACATGCGGAAATTCAAGGACGGAGATACGATCTATATCGAGCCCTGGCGAGCAAAGGCCTTCCCCATCATTAAAGACCTTATCGTGGACCGTAGCGCCCTTGACCGCATAATCCAGGCCGGCGGTTACACGTCGGCCCACACAGGTGGTGTAGCTGACGCAAACGCCATACTTATTCCGAAACCGGCGGCTGAAACTGCGATGGATGCCGCCGAGTGCATAGGCTGCGGCGCATGCGTGGCGGCCTGCCCCAACGGGTCGGCAATGCTTTTTACCGCTGCAAAAGTGACGCAACTCGCCATGCTGCCGCAGGGCCAGACAGAAGCGGCGCAGCGCGTCTGTCTGATGACTGACGCCATGCTGAAAGAGGGGTTCGGGAACTGTACAAACCATTATGAATGCCAGGCCGTTTGTCCCAAAGGGATCAAAGTCTCATTCATAGCGAAATTGAACAGGGAGTTCATTAAGGCGCAGCTCCCCATATAAGTTATCAGTTGTTTGAGTAAGATATTTCCGTTGATTGGTCAACGGTATTTTCAATACAACGCAAGGAGGGAATTTAGGTGGGAAAAGCAGAAAAACATGGAAGCGTTAAGCCGCAGAAGTTTTATAATAACCTGTTGTTTCAAGTGTCGGTGGGTCTTATTGTTGGTATTGCGATTGGTTTCTTCGGCGACCCTAAATTCATCGATACATATTTAAAGCCACTCGGCATCGGCTTTATAAAAATGATCAGGATGCTGATCGCCCCCATCATCTTCGGAACTGTCGTAGTCGGCATAGCCAAGATGGGAGACATGAAGAAAGTTGGCAGGGTGGGCGTTAAAGCACTCATCTATTTTGAATTAGTTACGACACTGGCGCTTGTTATCGGACTCATCGTGGTCAACCTTTTACAACCCGGCGCAGGGGTGAATGCTGATCCTGCCAAGCTGGATATCGGACAGATTGCCAAGTTCACTGCTGGTGCAAAGAGCTTGAACACGGTCGATTTCTTTCTGAACATCATCCCCAACACCGTATTTGATGCCTTCGCCAAGGGTGAAATCCTGCAAGTCCTCTTCTTTGCCATACTTTTCGGCGCTGCAGTGTCTGCCATGGGCGAAAGAGGCAAGCCGGTCGTTCATATAGTAGACGAATTTACTCACGGCTTCTTCAAATGCATCTACTATATAATGAGACTGGCCCCAATCGGCGCCGGCGGCGCAATCGCATTCGCAGTCAGCAAGTTCGGCGGTGGAACGCTGTCAGCTCTTGGACAGTTGCTGCTGGGCGTATGGGGTACAGCCTTCCTGTTTGTTGTTTTTGTTCTTGGTGCCATCTGCAAGATTGCTGGGTTCAGCCTGTGGAAGCTCTTTAAATATATCAAGGAAGAGTTTTTGATCGTTCTTGGGACTTCATCTTCTGAAACAGTGCTGCCACGAATAATGGTCAAGCTTGAAAATCTCGGTGTTCAAAAGTCCGTAGTAGGTCTCGTTATCCCTACCGGCTATAGTTTCAATCTTGACGGTACGAGCATTTACCTTACAATGGCCGCAGTCTTTATAGCCCAGGCTTTCAATATCCCGCTGACCCTTGGGCAGGAAATCACGATTATTGCTGTGTTAATGCTCACCTCGAAAGGTGCGGCGGCTGTTGCTGGCGGTGGTTTCATATGTCTGGCTGCGACCCTCTCTTCATTACAAGTCCTGCCTGTGTCCGGTCTCGTTCTTTTGCTGGGAATTGACTGGTTTATGGCAACCTGCAGAGCCCTGACCAATTTGGTGGGTAATACAGTAGCCACTGTTGTGGTGGCAAAATGGGAAAAATCTATCGATACTGTCAAAATGCACCGCGTGTTGAATAACGAACTCGATCTCGAGGCCATCGAGCCTGAAGAAGTAATGATTGAACGTGAAGAAAAGGAAATGGACAGTGGAAAGTTCTAATGTCTCATAACTGGTCTGAAATGGTAACTGTCTGACCATCTGACCCAACGGTTGCGCTGGAGTTGAAAGCGAAGGACTTTCTGATGGCTGTTATAAGCGGGCAGCATGCGGAGAGTTGTGCGCGTACCTAAACTACAGGTGACGATACTTTAAGAAAAACGGACTATGCACAATAAACACTGAATTAAATAAGGAGGATGACATGGCACTTTACACAAAAGAAGAAGCCTTGACCTATCACAGCACCTTTCCACATGGTAAGGTCGAGGTCATTCCAGTCAAGCCTTGTGCAACTCAGAAGCACCTGTCCATGGCTTACTCTCCAGGAGTTGCCGAAGCCTGTCGTGCAATTGCGGCCGACCCTGAAGACGTTTTCAAGTACACCAACAAGGGCAATCTTGTGGCTGTCGTGTCCAACGGGACGGCTATCCTGGGCTTGGGGAACCTCGGCCCACTGGCTGCTAAACCAGTCATGGAAGGAAAGGGCGTTCTGTTTAAGACTTTCGCAGACATCGATGTCTATGACATCAACTTGGATGCAAAAGATCCTGATCTTATAATTAAGGTCTGCAAAGCCCTTGAGCCGACATTTGGTGGTATCAACCTCGAAGATATAAAGGCACCCGAGTGTTTCTACATAGAAGAGACCCTGAAGAAAGAGATGAACATACCCGTTTTCCACGATGACCAGCACGGCACCGCTATTATTTCGGGGGCTGGCCTGATTAATGCGATGGAGATCTCGGGTAAAAAGGTAGAAAACCTTAGGGTTGTTGTGTCGGGTGCAGGCGCAGCAGGGATTGCCTGCTGTAAGTTTTACGTATCTTTGGGCATTCCCCTCGAAAACATAGCCATGTTCGACTCGAAGGGACACATACATGCCGGACGCACTGATCTCAATGAGCAGAAGCGCTATTTCGCTACGAAAAAGAAATATGACTCTCTGGAGGATGCGTTCAAGGGTGCAGACATGTTCCTCGGCCTTTCACAGGCTAATCTGGTATCGCCTGCGATGGTAAAGAGCATGAGCAATCATCCGATTATATTTGCGATGGCTAACCCCGATCCGGAAATCCCGTATGCTGATGCAAAGGCAGCACGTTCTGACCTCATCATGGGTACCGGCCGGTCGGATTTTCCAAACCAGGTCAACAATGTCTCTGGCTTCCCGTATATTTTCAGAGGCGCCCTGGATGTAAGGGCTACGGCGATCAATGAGGAAATGAAACTTGCGGCAGCAAAAGCCCTGGCTGCGCTGGCAAAGGAGCCAGTGCCGCAGGAGATGCTGGATGCTTATAAGGTAAAAGAGCTGAGCTTCGGGATCGACTACGTCATTCCCAAGGCACTCGATACACGTATGCTAGTATGGGAAGCCCCAGCTGTGGCCAAGGCAGCTATGGAAACAGGAGTTGCCAAGATCAAGATCGATCTGGATCAATATAAGAAGGACTTGCGGCAGCGCCTTGACAACTCCAAGACGCGCATTGCCGAATACGTAAAGTCTTATAACTTTAATTTTTAGGCGGCTTTTATTTTGATCGATCTCAAATCCTCGGGCCGGGAAAAGGGCCCGGGGGATCCGGCTTGTGTAGGGCTAAAGATCCCTGCCGAGGAGAAGGCATGGAAGTCGGTCGCCTTACTGCTAACCTGTGAGCTCGGTGGGTAAGTTCAAACTTTGATGCTGACTTGCCTTGAGAGATAAGGAGTTGGCCTTCTGAGAGGGGATACTGTGGCACTAGAGAAACTATATTCTGTTATCAAGAAGGAATGCCTTGGAGATAGCAACGCCTATTTGATTACCGGTGGCAAACACCTCATCGAAGCTCTTGTATGTAACGAGGTAATTGTCCATGTCAAATCGCGCACTCTTTCTCATGAGCAGATAATAGAGTCGCTGGTGACAAATGACATAACAGAGGTGAGCGCGTCTCCGGCCCATGTGAAATTTGAGGATGTCCATCCCGCTACTGTAGAAAAGACGTTTCCTTCGGCTGCCCCTTTTCTTTTAAGCCTCGACGACTCTTTGGTCCATAGGCTTCTGAGTATATTGAGATTGTTAGGACATCTTGCCAAATGCGGACCCGAAGGCTATGCAGCATTCGATGTCGTCACCGACGCGATCTTGGACAATTATCCCGGTTTTTCTCTTGATATAACGACTGTCAAGAAAAGGATTGATAACTTTTCGAATGAGTTTCTAATTGCGTATCCCTTTCAAAATGGAGATTTTCTGCTTTCCGATCGGCGGCTCATTCCGGAGTGGGTTTTCAGCAGGATAATGATGCCAGACAGTCTATTCAAGGACATTTTTCTCTATTTTATCTTCTTTGGGGACCTGTTTCAGCCGGTATTTAAAACTATAGTCAAGAAGGAATCCGGGTTTGGCGCCAAGGTGGGTGTCGCCAGAATGTCCAGAATAATTTACAGTTCGGCATGCAACAGCAGTACAGTTAGCATATATAAAGGAGCATCGAAAGCGGGCGATTTACAGCTAATTTGTCACTCTGAGAAAAAAACAGGCATACTTATTACACAGGCGGATTTGGATAAACTAAAATTAAGGGATGGGGACACGGTCAGCCTGACATTCAAAACGAAATAGGGAACGGGAGACAGTCGCTGATACTTCTTATCAGCTCTGCCATTATGAAGACTCTTGTAGTATACTGATAAGGCAACGTTATGGAGGGTTTGCCCTTATCCATCAGCTTAAGCATAAACCCGCAATCAGAATAACATCGGAATCTGACTCCGCATTACATAAGCTTTACCCCTAAAATCCTCCTGCCTCGCAAGAAGGCTTTGCATAAGGCGCTCTGCCCTTGGGAGTGTTCGGAAGCTGAGAATCTTCGGCATTTATGCCGGAGAGAATGTCAACAATATGGTAGTTTTTAAGCCGGCTTATATTACACGAAGGGAACTAGCGCTCACCTGTCAAAAAATGATGATTTAAGTCCTGATTGTTTTCAACTGCATGGAACCACATGTTTATCGTAAATAACGAGTCGCGCTTCTCCTTGCGCATCCCTCGGCAGTACGGATATAATATTGACAAACGGAATAAGGGAAATCTATGGCATATAGGGATTTGAGAGCGTTTCTCAGACTGCTGGAAGACAAGGGCGAACTTCATAGAGTAAAAGCAGAAGTTGATCCAATCCTCGAGATCACTGAGATTACCGACCGGATGTGCAAGAGCTCCAGTGGTGGAAAAGCACTTTATTTCGAAAAAGTTAAGGGATCGGCCTATCCGGTGGTTACCAATATATTCGGTTCTTTTGAGCGGATGTGTCTTGCCCTGGAAATATCGCACCTCGATGACGTAGCACACAGGATTGAAGAATTGTTGAACCAGGCACCTCCGAAGACTCTTGTAGAAAAGCTGTCCATGCTTCCGAAGCTGTTTGAATTTTCGAAGTATCTGCCAAAGAGGGTCAAGAACGCTCCGTGTCAGGAAATGGTGGAAAAACAGGACCCTGATCTCGGCAAGTTCCCCATACTTAAATGTTGGCCTGCCGATGGACAGCCCGGGGATCAGGGAAGGTTCATAACATTCCCCATGGTATTCACCAAGGATCCTGAAACCGGACGCCCTAACTGTGGAATGTACAGAATACATGTCTACGATAAAAATACCACCGGTATGCATTGGCATATCCATAAGGATGGGGCCCGGCATTTCGATAAATATAAGACTATGGATCGCAAGATGCCGGCTGCCGTCGCCGTCGGCAGCGATCCTGCCGTGATCTATGCGGCCACTGCTCCCTTGCCGGAAGCGGTGGATGAAATGCTCTTTGCCGGTTTTCTACGGAGGGAGCCGGTCGAGATGGTCAAGTGTATTACTTCTGACATTGAAGTGCCCGCGAACAGTGAACTTGTAATCGAAGGCTACCTGGATCCGTCTGAGTCTCGTATCGAGGGCCCTTTCGGAGATCATACGGGTTTTTATTCTGCAGCAGACCATTATCCGGTGTTCCATGTGACATGTATCACCCACAGGAAAGATCTGATCTACCCTGCAACTATTGTCGGCAAACCACCGATGGAAGATTGTTACATGGGCAAGGCTACAGAACGGATATTCCTGCCTCTGATGAAGCTGGACTTTCCGGAGATTAGGGACATCAATCTTCCTATGGAGGGTGTATTCCATAATGCCTGCCTGATTTCGATCAAGAAGAGTTATCCAGGTCAGGCAAAGAAGATCATTCACGGTCTCTGGGGCAAGGGGCAGATGATGTTCGCCAAATTACTTGTCATTGTTGATTCTGATGTGGATGTTCAAGATATATCCTATACTGCTTGGCGCGTGTTGAATAATGTTGACTGGAAGCGTGACGTTGTTATAGCTGAAGGCCCGTTAGATGATCTTGACCATGCGGCTAATTTTCCGCGTTATGGTTCCAAGATGGGTATTGACGCCACGAGAAAGACACGGGAAGAGGGCATGATGAGGGAATGGCCTCAGGAATTGTTCATGTCCGAACAGATCAGGCACCGCGTTGATGCCAGATGGAAGGAGTACGGCTTTTAAATTTACGATCGCAGTCTCCGCAATGCTTTATGAATAAAAGGTCCGCTACGTTTTCGGAAAGCGATCTCATGTATATGAAGCGCGCCCTTATGCTTGCCGCAAAGGCGAGTGGGGCGACAAGTCCCAATCCAATGGTCGGGGCCCTAATTGTCAGGAACGGATTAGTCATAGCCGAAGACTTTCATAAAAAGGCGGGCGAGCTTCATGCAGAGGCCTTAGCTATTCTTAAGGCAGGAGATGCTGCGAAGAATGCAGCACTATATGTAACCCTCGAACCTTGCTGCCATACCGACAAGAGGACCCCGCCGTGCAGCCGTGCAATAATAGATGCCGGGATCAAAAAGGTCTTTGTCGCCATGAAAGACCCCAATCCACGGGTATTCGGAAGGGGCATACGGGAATTGAGAAATCATGGTATCACCGTAGTCGAGGGGTTACTTCAAGAGAAGGCATTGAAACTGAACGAGGCTTATTGCAAATATATCATAACCAAAAAACCTTTCGTAACTCTGAAAGCCGCCATGACACTGGACGGAAAGATTGCCACACCGGAAGGCCAATCGAAATGGATCACAGGCGAAAGGGCTCGACGGATCGTACATCGCATGCGTTGCAGTGTAGACGCTGTGATGACCGCTGTGGGGACCGTGAAGGCTGACAACCCTGAACTGACTGCTCGCATAAAATGCGGCAGGCAGCCTGCAAGGATAATTGTAGACCCGTTTCTCCAAACCCCGCTGGATTATAGAGTGTCTATGCCACCTCCGGCAACCATTTTTGTAGTCAGCAGAGAAGCTGGCAATGGCCAAAAAAAGAGTGAGCTAAAGAATCGAGGCATTCAGGTCATCGAATACGAAGGCCGGAAAGTTGACATGAAATGGCTTATGGAAAGACTTGGCGGTATGGGTATTACCTCTATTTTGATCGAAGCCGGGTCTTCGTTCAATGCCGCATGTCTGGCGGGAAATGTGGTCGATAAGGTGGTATTCTTCGTAGCCCCAAAAATCATATGCGGCAGGACTTCTATTCCTGTAGTGGGAGGTGAGTCTTTTATGAAACTTGAAGACGCTTTGCAGATATCGGATCTTCGAGTAAGGAAGATCGGTGAAGATGTCATGATTGAGGGATATACTAAAGTCGTGTAAACATGCTCATTCAGGCTATAATATTACAATGAAACCGGCGCATCAATCCGAAGTTGATAATGAAATGCGATGCAATGATATTGCACACAGGAAAGATGTAATTTTTGTCGTCGATGACGATGACATGCTCCTCAAAATGGCAGGCGCATTTCTCGAGCAGTCTGGGTTCATAGTTGAATTAGCAAAGGATGGCAACAGTGCCTTGTCGAGGATGCGCTCCCGTATGCCAGACCTTGTACTGCTGGACGTTTTGATGCCAGTGATGGATGGTTACGAAACTTGTGTCAAGTTGAGGAAAATGCCGGGCGGGGAACGCATTCCTGTGCTGATGACTACTGGACTGGAAGACATCAAATCGATAACACAGGCATACGAGGTCGGAGCGACCGATTTTATTGTAAAGCCGATAAACTGGATGATACTTACGCAGCGGATACTTTATATGCTGCGGGCAAGCCGGGCCCTCGACAGTCTATATAAAGGCGAGATGAGAAACCGGGCGCTGCTTAATGCCATTCCGGATGTCATGTTTCATATCGACCGCGAAGGAGTATTGATAGATTTTAAAGGGGCAGCCGGCTTCGCGATGCTGGTTCCACCGAAGGAACTGGCAGGGAAAAAATTATCTGATGTTTTCCCTAGTGTTTTGGCTGGAAAAGTAGATCTGTTGATGAAGAAGGCCTTTGAAACCGGAGAACCCCAGATTTTTGAATTCATGTTTAACAGTGCTGGATTTGATACCTATTTCGAGTCAAGGATAGTTGTGTGCGGAGAAAACGAAATCCTTGCCATAATGCGCGATATAACAGAGCGAAAAAATTTCGAACAGGCACTGCGGGTATCTGAGACCAAGTATCGCATAGTCGCAGAAAACACCTATGACTGGGAATTCTGGTTGAGTCCTGACGGCAAGTTTGTTTACACTTCTCCTTCGTGCCAGGCTGTAACTGGATATACAGCAGCTGAATTCGAGGACGACCCGAAACTCTTTCTCAGGATAGTGCATTCCGACGACTTGACCAAGTGTGCAACTCATTGCCCTGTGCAGACCAAGTCTTCAGGGACTATTGGAGAGATTGAGTACCGGATTATACACCGTGACGGAAACATAAGATGGATAGGCCACGTTTGTCAGGCCGTTTATGACGCAGATGGCACTTATCTTGGAATCAGGGGTAGCAACCGCGATATTACCGCGCAAAAAAAAGCTGCTGCTCTTGTCAGACAGGATGAGGAGCGTAGGATACGCCACGAGGAGGAGAATAAGCGGGTGCTTGAAAAGGATAAGATACTCAAGGACTTGCATGACGGTATAGGCGGAATAGTCACGAATGTCGGCCTGCTCTCTGAGATGGCATTCAATTCGACGTCCCCGGAATATGTGAGGAATGCACTGCGTACAGTTTCTGAACTATCCCGGGAGGCCATTTCGGAGCTCCGCAATTTCATGAACATAATCGATGACCGGAGGCTGGATTGGCATGCCTTTGTCGCGGATCTTAGGAATTTCGGGAGCTCTATGATAGAGGGCAACGGTCTTATATTCAAGGTTAAAACATCCATCAAGCAAAGTGCTATCCCGCCTGAAAGTTTCTTATGTCTCAACATATTCAGGATTTACAAGGAGGCTCTGACAAATGTAATAAAGCACTCCAGAGCCAACGTGGTGAACGTGACTATCAGCGTAGGGGCGAAGAGATTCATTTTTACTATCCATGACGACGGGATCGGGGTTACAGAAAATCAAGGTGATGGACGGGGCATTCGGAATATGAAATCGCGCGCTGGAGATATCGGTGGCACCCTGTCTGTGACATGCAATAAAGGCACCAGTGTCCATCTTGACTGCCCTATACCCATAAAATACCCTTGAGGGGTACTGGTTATTAATGGCTGTGGATGATACACTAACAATAATATGAGAGTTGCTATAGTTGAAGATAATAACATACTGCTTGAGAACCTCAAACTGCTTCTTACTGGTGAGCCCAATATCGAAATCGTCGGCACTAGTTCCTCGGCCGAAGGCGCCCTCAAGTCTTTCGATTTTTCTAATGCCGAGGTAATGCTAGTGGATTTGGGACTACCGGGCATGTCCGGAGTCGATCTGATCGGCAAAGTAAAGGCTAAATACCCGGAACTGGAAATAATGGCCCATACCGTCTTTGAGAATCGGGAAAGCGTTTTTTCAGCGATAAAAGCGGGGGCATCTGCCTATATCCTTAAAGGGAGCAGACCGGCTGAACTCATCGATTCATTGAACAAGCTTTATGAAGGTGGCGCTCCCATGAGTCCCAAAATAGCCAGAATGGTCATCCAGGAATTTCAGGACAATGGTTACAGTGAACAATACCTTCTGAGCCGGCGTGAAAAAGAGGTGCTAATAGAGATAGAGCGGGGGTGGAGTTATAAGGAAATTGCGAATAAGCTGAATATCAGTCCCCAGACTATTCATACCCATATCAAAAGGATCTACGAAAAACTCCATGCCCATGACCGGCAAGATGCTCTGCTAAAGGCCAGAAAAAAAGGAATCATTTAAACTGCTGACTGGCGAACGATGCCATTTGCCGATCTTGTTCCCTTAGACATTCCTGTATCGCCTGCATGTTAAATTGCTTCACTTCCGATAGCATCAGTGCGAGTGATACACTCGAAAGTGTACAATATCATCTCAATGGCGCATTACCTCTATATTCATATACCATTCTGCCTTAAGAAATGCATATACTGCGATTTTTATTCAGTATCAGATGGTGCTGATTTAATCAATTCGTATGTGTCCGCTTTAGGTAAGGAAGTCGAGCTAAGAAAAGGGCATATCAATAGTCTAGAAGCGATTTACATAGGAGGTGGGACCCCATCGATCCTCAAGGTAAACGACATCGCTATGACTATGGATAAACTGCGAAGCACCGGCACTATAAATGCCAACGCTGAAATCAACTGTGAAGCCAATCCCGGCACCTTGACCGAAGAGGGGATCATAGGCATGATCGAAGCGGGAATCAACCGGATCAGCATAGGGGTGCAGTCTCTTAATGACATAGAGTTGTCGCTTCTAGGGAGGATGCATAATGCGACTGAGGCACTAGCCGCCTTCCATGCGGCCAGAAAAGGGGGATTCAGGAATATTTCACTCGACTTAATTTACGGGATTCCGGGCCAGGATATTAACAGCTGGCAGAGAACGCTTGAAAAGGTTGTCTCTCTCCGCCCAGAGCATATATCCACCTATGAATTGACTCCTGAGAAAACCACGATTCTTTACGAGAAGCTGGACAAGGGATGTCTTAAGCTGCCAGATGAAGACGTTGTTGCGGAGATGTATTACATGGCGATAGATCTTCTCAAGGGCTACGGATACGCGCATTATGAGATATCGAATTTTGCCCTGCCAGGGCACGAATGCCGGCATAATTTGAACTATTGGAACAGGGGAAAATATCTCGGCATTGGAGCAGGAGCGCATTCCTTCCTGGATTGCAGGAGAATCGCCAACGTGAGAGATGTGAAGCAATACATTCATGATGTGGAGCTGGGTGTATTGCCAATAGCTGAAGAAACATTGCTTACCGACAGAGACGAGATCGAGGAAACGTTGTTTCTAGGTTTGAGAAAAACAGAAGGATTTGACATTGAACTGATCGCAGGCGCAATGACGGATAAATTGAAAGAGGCCCTTGATGAGCTCTCTCATAAGGGCCTCTTGGAGCTATCGGGCAGTCATTTAAGGCTGACCCGTGAGGGGCTTATTATCTGCAACGCGATTATTGTCCGCTTAATGATATGTATAGAGCAGAACCGTCGCGCATGACGAGCAGCAGTATGTCGTCTTTCAGGGGTATCTTGGAAGCGATGTCTATATAGACGGCAGTGTTCTGCACCGCTTTCCTGTTGATCTCCATGATAATGTCACCCTTCTTTACTATGCCGAGCGCCCGGCTGTTCTCATCTACTCCTAATACCACGACACCCTGAATCTCCCGCTTAATGCCCAATTGCCTAAGGATGTCAGCATTGAGATCCTGAACTATAACGCCTTTCAACGCATTATCAATTTTCTGCGTTCCAGTCTCAGCAGGCGCCGCAGGCAGTTCGGTTATGGTGACAAGCAGGTTCATCGGCTTGGCGTCTCTTATGATTTTAATCTCGACAGTCCTGCCCGGCTGTGTTTCAGCAACTTGGTTTTTGAGATGGAAGGGATTTTCTACGTTCTTGCCATCGAACCCGACTATGACATCACCTCTTTTCAAGCCTACCTTATCGGCTGGGCTTCCTTCGGTGACATCAACTACTAAGACGCCCTTTTCGTCATTGAGGCCGAACTGCTTCGCAAGATCTGCGCTAAGAGGTTGAGCCTGAACGCCGAGATAACCCCTGACGACCTTCCCATGGCTGATAATACTGTCCATGACATTTTTGGCCATATTGGAAGGAATTGCAAAACCTATGCCCTGATTGCCGCCCGAAGTGCTGAAGATTGCATCATTGATACCGATAAGTGCGCCATTGGAATTAACGAGTGCGCCGCCAGAATTGCCCGGATTGATAGAGGCATCGGTCTGGATGAAATCTTCGTAATCTGCCAGCCCCATGCCCGCCCGGCCTGTGGCACTGACGATCCCCATCGTAACTGTCTGGTTCAGACCGTATGGGTTGCCTATCGCAATGACTACATCCCCGGTCCTCAACCTGTCTGAGTCTCCCCATGTAATCATCGGCAGGTTTTCTGCCATGATCTTAATGATGGCGATGTCTGTCCGGGAGTCCAAGCCGACGATCTTGCCTTTGAATTCCCTGGCGTCATTGAGTTTAACTACGATATCTTCAGCGCCCTGGATTACATGGTTGCATGTGACGATATAGCCGTCGCTTGAGAAAATGACGCCGGATCCGAGGCTAAAGACTTTTCTATTTTGGGGTTGGCCTTCCCCAAAAAATCTTTTGAAAATGGGGTCATCAAAGGGCAGACGCGGCGTCTTCACTGTTTTGGAGGTTGAGATATTTACGATAGCCGGTTTTACTTTATCTGAAACGTCGGCCATGGCATTGCCTAGCAGCGTAAGAATGTTTGATGACGGGCTTGCCTCAGAATCCCCAGCAATAGCCATATGTGGAATCAGAGTGCTGCAGCAGATAAACATTAAGGTTAATATGATAAAAAAAATCTTGCTCAGTTGCACATTAGTATATCTCATCTAATCCTCCTGACTCAGCACTTCATAGGTTTAATCTCCAAGAGCAGAACCCTATCTGTATTATCGTCAACTTTATAGCGTTCGTCAATCCGATATCCTACTATCCATGCTATATTGTTATTCTCTGTAAGGAGTGGGACCGCATCCCTCTCATCGCGCGGTATTTTCTCGTCTACGAAATAGTCCTGGATTTTCTTTTTTCTTCCAAACCCGCCAGGATAGAAGAAATCCCCAGACATTCTCGGCCGAATCGAGAGCGGGAAAGTTAGTTTTTTTGCATCGAGACAGGCGATCTTCTTTCCATCGCCAAAGTCGTCTATTGCTTTGCGCTCCATAAGCGACAAGCGTAATACGATAGATGCTTCTTTCAGAACTAGCTCTGCCGGTCCGTTCAAGACGTATTCTCCAAGTTGGGCCGGTGCCTCAGAAGTCAATACCAGTGTGGCGTAAGCCTTGATGGCGCGAATGGAATGGGGCAGATAAATACGGTCGCCCGATTTTCCCGATTTGATAAGCTTTATAAGATCTTCGACATGGTCGAGACCGAGACCCCTAAGACTTCTCGTCTCGGAAAGGGCCCGTCTCAGGACCCTTCTCAGCAGGGCGGTATCCATGTATTCCATAGGACCAAGGAAGAGTTCAATCGTAGTGTCTGACTTCCTGCTGATCATCTTCATCAGGGTCTTCGTCACGAGAATCTCGAAATAACGCTCCTCGTCCCGGATGATACTCGTTGTCCTGAGAACCGCCTGAATGAAATCCCTGTTTATGTTCTTTAGAGAGGGCATAATGAAATGCCTAATCCTGTTTCGTAGATAGTCATCCTGCAGATTGGATGAATCAGTAACATAATCGAGCCCTTCTTTAGAAAGGTATTCCTCAATCTCGCTGCGTTGCGTTTCGATGAGAGGGCGTATAATCCGGCCCCGAACAGGGGGTATCCCCGACAGTCCCAGTAGGCCTGAACCCCTCACGAGATGCATGAGAAGGGTCTCGGCCTGGTCGTCTGCGTTATGCGCCAGAGCGATTTTATTAACTCCATTTTGAGCAGATATGTCCTGCAGTGCTTTATGCCTGAGTTCACGTGAAGCTTCCTGTTTGTTCAATCTTTCACTGGCAGCGTATGCCTTGGCGTCAACCTTCCGGGTGCTGAACCCTATATTCATCCGGCCGCAGAGTTTCGAACAGAAATCCATTTCAGCAGGCGTCTCCTCCGGCCTTAAGCCGTGATCGATATAAGCAGCGGACAGTCTAATGTTCAGATTATCCCTCAACGTAATGAGGAGTGCCAGAAGACAGACCGAGTCCGCACCCCCCGAAAGTCCCACCAGTATTATGTCTCCCGATGCAATCATGGAATGCTTAGCAATGGTATCTTTAAATCTGTCTAATATATCTTTCTTCATTTGAACACTTTATCTTATCACAGGTATTTTGCCTTTACAATTATTCTCCCGAGTTGATATTATATTCTTTACACTTGGAGAGGTGGCCGAGCCGGTCGAAGGCAGCCGCCTGCTAAGCGGTTGTAGGGGTAACACCCTACCCAGGGTTCGAATCCCTGCCTCTCCGCCATTTTCAACGCTAAAGCTTACAACAAAATGGAGGCCCGCAATGACAAAGAAAATCTTACTTTTGTTCACAACACTCGGCCTGGTATTCTTCGCTGCCTGTCAAAATAAGGAAGAACAACCCGCACCGAAAGCGCCTATGCAGTCGCCAATGGCGCAGCCGTCCAATCTCCCACAACCGATGACTTCCCCACAGCCGATGACTCCCCAGGAGGCGATGCCTCCGAATGGGCAAACGGGTGCTCCCCATGGTGAAATGGTATCAAAAGCGCCGCTGACTATCGAAGTGCCCGCAGATGTGAAGAAGAGCTGGCATAAGGTCACGCTTGTATTTCTGGATAAGGGCTCAAAGAAGACAAAGGAATATACCGTTAATATAAACTCTCAGTTCGAAATCCAGGGTACGGATCTAAAGGTTGCTGTCGGTCAATTCCTACCCGATTTCAAAATGGGAGCTACTATCACTTCTGGCAGTAATGAGCCGGTGAATCCTGCTGTCAGAGTCGAAGTATTCGAAAAAGGACGGAGTATTTTCAAAGGATGGCTCTTTTCCAAGGTGCCTGGCATACATCCTTTCGACCATGATAAATACGGTTTGATTCTTAAAGAGGGTATTAGAAGTTAGGAAATAGCCGCGATGTCCAAGCTAATACCTTTAGGAAGAGCGCCGAGGAACTGCGAAGACCGGCAGTCGCTCATAGCAGAACAGGTGGCCCGGGAAGAGCGTCTTGCCGACATGGGACACGATAGCGTAAGGATGATGATTGTAGAATATCTCATATCCGAAAAGGGTTACTTGCGGGAAGACATAGAGACAGGGATAGAATTTAAGATCGAACTGAACGATGCCTCTTTCACCGTCAAGGCCGATGTCGTCATTAAAGTGAGCGGGAGGAATTTTCTCCTGGTTAAATGTGCGATGAGTTCGCCAGAATCATGGGAGAGATACACTGTTGCCATATGCCGTGCAGCTTGTTCGGAGACAATACCTTTCTGCCTCGTGACCGACGGGGAATTTGCTCGTCTTATCAACGTCCGGACGGGTGAAATTGCTTGCGAGGGTTTTAAAGGGCTTCCATCGAAGCAAGAGGCTGTCCCCTTAGTCGAAGAAATCTCGAAGAGTTCCTTTTCATGCAAGACACCGGAGAAGGAAAAAAGGATCCTCTTTGCTTTCTCGGGCATCGCCTGCCCGGCGGATTCGGAAAAAGGCTGACTGATATGAGCGCAGCGAGCGTGCCCGGATAGTTTAAAACTTTTGACAATTCCCGGAGGATTGTGGTATAAATTATTGCCTTTAATGATGGCCCTGTGAGGCCAGAAAGGTAAGGAGAGCAAGTGACGCCAAAACTGAATAATGAGCCTTCCCCTGAAGCAAGGAGAAGGCTTTTTTTTGTGAGATCATGAACAAGGAACTGCTAAATAAACAGGACATTGAGCGGATTCTCTCCAGGGTCGCCCATGAGATTATCGAAAGGAATAAGGGGCCTGAAAAGTTGTGTCTCGTGGGAATCCAGCGTGGCGGGGTTTATCTCGCGCAGCGAATTTCAGACAGGATAGCAACCATCGAACAAGTCCGTGTGCCTGTCGGTTCACTTGATATTTCGCTCTACCGTGACGACATCAGTTTGAGAAAACAACATCCTGTTGTAAGAAAGACCGAGATCCCATTCGATATTTCTGCAAAGGTCATTATTCTTGTAGATGATGTCCTGTTTACCGGCCGATCGATCAGGGCGGCATTGGATGCCCTTATGGATTTCGGAAGGCCTGCCCAGATCCAGCTGGCTGTATTAATCGACAGGGGACATCGCGAGTTGCCGATTAGGGCTGATTATGTGGGAAAGAATATACCGACTGCCAGGACAGAAAATATAGAAGTGCAACTACAGGAAGAGTCTGTGGAAGAAAAAGTAATCCTGACAAGCGAAGAGTAGGGAGTATGCCGAAAGACCTCGTCAGCATAAAGGATATCTCCAAAGAAGAGACTGAAGCGATAATCGACACTGCGCTTTCGTTCAAGGATGTTCTAAGGCGCGACATTAAAAAGGTGCCTGCACTGAGAGGGAAGACGGGGGTTAATCTCTTTTTTGAGCCCTCCACCAGGACAAAGACATCATTCGAGCTAGCCGAAAAAAGGCTGAGCCTTGATGTAATCAATTTCTCAGTCAGCAGCAGCAGTGTAGTGAAGGGAGAAAGCCTGCTTGACACCGTCAGGACCATTGAATCTTACGGGGTGGACTACTTAGTCATCCGTCATGCATCCTCCGGAGTTCCACATTTCATTGCACGGCAGACGCGCGCTTCAGTGGTCAATGCTGGTGATGGCATCAACGAGCATCCGACCCAGGCGCTTCTTGACGCTGTGACTATGAAAGAGAAGAAGGGAGGGATCAAAGGACTTGAAGTGGCGATTGTAGGCGATATTCTTCACAGCAGAGTTGCACGCTCTAATGTCGATTGCCTCACTAAGCTGGGAGCTTATGTAAGGCTTGTCGGACCGCCGACTCTCATTCCCATCAGACCACCCGATGGGGTGAAAGTTTTTTACGACATGAATGAGGGGATAAAGGGGGCTGATGTTGTAATGATGCTGCGCATTCAGCTCGAAAGACAGGGGAAGAGCTTTTTCCCGTCGACTAAGGAATTCTTCAGGTATTGGGGACTGAGTGCCCAGCGACTCTTGCTTGCTGACAAGGATGCGCTGGTTATGCATCCCGGCCCTATCAACCGCGGCATCGAAATCGCTTCTGATGTAGCGGATTCTCCCCAATCCGTAATTTTGGAACAGGTTACAAACGGCATTGCCGTCCGGATGGCAGTTATTTATATGCTACAGCGATAAAAGAAAATGGACAAAAGAACTTACATAAAGAATGGACACATAATAGATCCCTCACAGGGCATAGACGGGTATGGAGACCTTGTTATCGAAGACGGCAGGATCGTTGAGGTGAGCATCAAGGGACCCGAGGCATCCAGAAAAAAACAGCCCCCATCGAAGCCGAGCACTGGAGATGACGAAGTCATCGATGCTGGCGGAATGCTTGTGATTCCGGGCTTGGTGGACATGCACACACACCTGAGAGAACCTGGCTTCGAATACAAGGAGACGATTAGGACCGGGACCATGGCCGGGATTAGGGGCGGATTCACCTCGCTTTGCCCTATGCCGAATACAAATCCGGTTAATGATAATCCGACAGTGGCGGCATTTATCATCAAGAAGGCAATGGCACAGGGTTATTGTTCTGTCTTCCCTATAGGAGCAATTACTAAGGGACAGCAGGGACAGGAACTCGCCGAGATGGGCTTGATGCAGGAGACTGGCTGTGTTGCCTATTCAGATGACGGACGACCCGTCATGAACAGTCTTGTTATGAGGAGGGCTCTTGAATATGCGAAGGCATTTACATTCCCGCTCATAGCCCACTGCGAAGACCTCTCACTTAGTGATGACGGAGTCATGAACGAGGGATCACTGTCGACGCATCTCGGGTTGAGAGGAGTTCCCGCTGCAGCGGAAGAGGTCATGATATCGAGGGACATCATGCTGGCAAAGTTAACTGGCGGCAAATTGCATATTGCACATGTGTCGACAAGAGGTGCGGTCGAATTAATCAGGCGGGCAAAGAGCGAGGGTGTAGCGGTTACCGCAGAAACCTGTCCCCATTACTTTTCGATCACAGAGCGGGCCGTTACAGGGTTTGACACCAATGCAAAAGTGAACCCGCCTCTGCGGACTGATGACGATGTGGCGGCAATAAAAGAAGGGATTAAGGACGGAACTATTGATGTGATAGCTACGGATCACGCACCTCATCACGCGGACGAAAAGATCCTCGAGTTCGACCGTGCTCCTTCGGGGATATCGGGCCTCGAAACCGCGCTGGCCCTCAGTCTTGCCCTTGTCGCTGAGGGAACGCTTACCATCAATCAACTTCTGCAGAAGATGGCCCTCAATCCGGCAAGGATTCTCGGAATCGACAGGGGGACTTTGAAGGCAGGTGCCGTTGCCGACGTGGTGGTACTTGATGCGGCTAGGGAATTTACAGTAAAGCCCGATAATTTCGCCTCAAAGGGTAAAAATACGCCGTTTCGCAGCTGGACACTGAAAGGAGTGCCGTCTGTCGTCATATCAAAGGGCAGAATTTTCAACATTGCGGAGTGTAATGACTAATGGATAAAACGTTACTGGTGCTTTCGGACGGTACTGTATTTACGGGAAAAGGTTTCGGCGCGAAGGGGGAAACGATTGGAGAGGTTGTTTTCAATACCTCCATGTCCGGCTATCAGGAGATACTCACCGATTCCTCATACCGGGGTCAGATCGTCACTATGACATACACGCAAATTGGCAATTACGGCATAAACGAAGAGGATATTGAATCCCTCGGAGGGCCGAAGGTAAACGGATTTGTAGTGAAGGAATATATCGATTTCCCTAGCAACTGGCGCTCATCGGGATCACTCGGGGACTATCTTTGTCAAAATAACATAGTCGGCATCGAGGGTATCGATACGCGGGCATTGACGCGCCATCTGCGTGATCACGGTGCACAGATGGGTATCATTTCGTCGATCGACATCGATCCGCTCTCATTGCTTCGCAAGGTCAGGGCGCATCCAGGCATCTCTGCTTTCGACTTGGTCAAAGAAGTAACAGCTGAGGACGCTTATACCTGGAATGAGGGATGCTGGAAATGGTGCGTAGTCGAGAGAGAAATGACACAGTACAGAGTAGTTGTGTATGATTTCGGCGTGAAATTCAACATCCTGAGGAACCTGGTCGAGGCAGGCTTCGCTGTCTCGGTGGTACCTGCTCGTACCCCGGCTGAAGAGGTGCTCGAAGAAAATCCAGATGGGATTATTTTAAGCAACGGACCCGGCGACCCTGAGACGGTTACATATGCAATCGATAATGCCAGAAAACTCATAGGTAAGAAACCTATTTTCGGTATATGTCTGGGCCATCAGATCCTGGGTCTCGCTATGGGAGGCAGGACCTACAAGCTTAAATTTGGCCATCACGGAGGAAACCATCCGGTGAAGGACCTTGTCACGGGCCTCGTTGAAATTACTTCACAGAATCATAATTATTGTGTAGATATCAAAAGCCTTCACGGGCAGGTGAACCTTACCCACCGGAACCTCTATGATGGGACCGAAGAGGGTATGCAGCATGTCGATCTGCCTATTTTTTCTGTCCAACATCATCCTGAAGCCGGTCCGGGACCTAATGATTCTTCGCATCTGTTCAAGAGGTTTAGGGAGATGATCGAAGGCAAGTTTCATGCAGTGCATTGATGTTGATGTTCAATAAATTTATCCGGGAAGACAATGCCTAAAAGAACAGACATTAATAAGATATTACTGATAGGATCGGGGCCCATCGTCATAGGACAGGCCTGCGAATTCGATTATTCGGGGGCACAGGCCTGCAAGGCCTTGAGAGAAGAGGGCTACAGTGTCGTGCTTGTCAATTCAAACCCAGCCACGATTATGACCGATCCCGACATGGCGGATGCAACGTATATTGAGCCATTGTCAGCAGAGATAATCGAACTGATCATCAAAAAAGAAAGGCCAGACGCCATATTGCCTACAATGGGAGGACAGACGGCCCTTAATCTTTCAGTCGAGCTTGCGGAGTCTGGCATCCTCGACAAGTACGGCGTCGAGCTTATCGGAGCGAAATTGGCTGCGATCAAGAAGGCTGAAGACAGAGAGCTTTTCAAGGAAGCCATGAAGAACATCGGGCTCGATGTGCCAAAGAGCGCACCGGTCACTACCTTTGAAGAAGGACTCGAAGCTATTGAGGATATCGGGTATCCAGTTATCCTGAGGCCGGCCTTTACGCTTGGAGGTACGGGCGGAGGCACTGCATACAACATCGAGGAATACAGGTCACTTCTGGAGAGGGCGCTGAAATTGAGCCCTGTCCATCAGGTGCTGATCGAGGAATCTGTAATCGGCTGGAAGGAGTACGAACTCGAGGTGATGCGCGACGGCATGGATAACGTAGTTATCATTTGCTCCATAGAAAATCTAGATCCCATGGGCGTACATACCGGGGATTCGATTACCGTAGCTCCTGCTCAGACATTAACAGACAAGGAATACCAGAGGATGCGCGATGCCTCCATTGCGGTTATTCGTGAAATAGGGGTCGATACCGGCGGTTCGAATATACAGTTTTCGCTCAATCCTAAAAACGGCCGGATGGCTGTAATCGAGATGAACCCCAGGGTTTCAAGAAGTTCTGCCCTGGCGAGCAAGGCGACCGGCTTTCCGATCGCCAAGATTGCAGCAAAGCTTGCAGTAGGCTATTCTCTCGATGAGATTAGAAATGATATTACGAGAGAGACCCCGGCGTCTTTTGAACCGACGATAGACTATGTAGTCACTAAAATACCGCGCTTCACCTTCGAAAAGTTCCCCGAAGCCGACCCGACTCTGACGATACAAATGAAGTCGGTAGGAGAGGTGATGTCCATCGGCAGGACCTTCAAAGAGTCTCTGCAAAAAGCGCTCCGGAGCCTTGAAATCGGTTCCGCCGGATTCGAGAACATGCGCGGCGCTCCGTCTTTGAGCGAAATCAAGGCGAAATTGAAGACCCCAAATGCTGAAAGGCTATGGTATATAGCTGAAGCCATGCGGAGAGGCGTGAGTGTCGAGGATATTTACGAACTGACATGGATCGATCCATGGTTTCTGAATAATATACTGCAGATCATCGAGATGGAAGACGCCATAGAAAAGTCGATGGCAGGATCTAATGGCGACAAAATCTTACAGGAATCAACAGACTTTTTAAGGCTGGCTAAGGAGTATGGGTTTTCCGACAAGAGAATTTCAGAACTTTCCGGTAAAAGCGAAACAGAGATCAGGAATATAAGGAGAGCATCCGGACTGAGGCCTGTTTACAAGCTTGTTGATACCTGCGCGGCGGAATTTGCAGCTTTCACACCATATCTGTATTCTTCATATGAAAGGCCTTATTATACGATAACTGCGGACGGAATTCAGGCACCTGTAACACAGTGTGACTCCAATCCGACAGACCGGAAGAAAATAATTATACTGGGTTCAGGACCGAACCGAATAGGGCAGGGCATCGAGTTCGATTATTGCTGCGTGCAGGCTGTATTCGGACTCAAGGAGATTGGTTACGAGACCATTATGATCAATTGCAATCCCGAAACGGTAAGTACAGATTACGATACTTCGGACAGGCTCTATTTCGAGCCGCTCACGATCGAGGACGTAATGAACATTATAGATCTCGAAAAGCCTGAGGGAGTTATCGTTCAGTTTGGCGGACAGACACCTCTCAAACTTGCTGTACCCCTTGAACGAGAAGGTGTGACGATCCTCGGGACCTCTCCTGACTCTATCGACCGTGCCGAAGACAGGAAGAGATTCAAAGAAGTGCTGAATAAATTGGACCTCAGACAGCCTGAAAGCGACACTGCGATGTCTATTGAGGAGGCAGTGGAGATTGCTGGCAAGATAGACTATCCTGTCATGGTAAGACCGTCATACGTGCTGGGTGGAAGGGCAATGGAGATCGTATATGATGAAACGTCACTTGTCGGCTACATGGAGAGGGCCGTAAAGGCCTCGCCGGAACATCCCATTCTCGTCGATAAATATCTTGAAGATGCCATTGAGATAGACGTGGACGCGATATCTGACGGCGACGACGTGATCATCGGTGGGGTGATGGAGCATATCGAAGAAGCAGGAATTCATTCCGGCGACTCGGCCTGCTCAATCCCGCCATATTCACTGTCTGCTGAAATAGTGGAAGGAATAAAGGTTCAGACAAAAGCCATCGCAAAAGAGCTGGCCGTAAAAGGACTCATGAATGTTCAGTTCGCCGTTAAGGACAATGAGATATATATTCTGGAAGTCAATCCGCGTGCATCGCGGACCATTCCTTATGTGAGTAAAGCCACGGGAGTTTCGCTTGCGAGGCTTGCCGCGAAAGTTATGGCGGGGAAGAGTCTTAAAGAATTAGGGCTGACCGCCGAGAAGAGCATCACACACATTGCGGTCAAGGAGGCGGTATTTCCATTTGACCGCTTCCCTGGTGTCGATACGTTGCTGGGACCCGAAATGAAATCGACAGGGGAAGTAATGGGTATTGACGACGAATTCGGCCTGGCTTACGCAAAATCGCAGGCGGCATCGTACAATAAAATCCCCACTTCGGGGAAAATCTTCCTTAGCGTCAAGGACAAGGACAAGATCCATACAGTCGATATAGCTCGAAAACTTCGCGAGCTTGGCTTCAAACTGGTTGCCACTAAGGGGACCGCCGGTTATCTTGATGATCACGGTATAGATGTCGAAGTGATAAACAAGGTCATGGAGGGGCGACCGCATGTAGTCGATCTGATAAAGAACAAGGAGATCAATTTCATCATCAATACGGTCACAGGCTCTCAGGCGCAGAGGGATTCCTTCTCTATCAGGAGGAGTGCGCTGCAATACAGAATCCCTTATACTACGACGATTTCGAGCGCGAAGGCAGTCGTTATGGCCATTGAATCTCTCTTGAAGAGGGAGCTTAAAATAAAATCGATTCAGGAGTATCATATAAATACGTGATACATGATCGGTTATCCATGATTCGAACGAAAAGTGAAGTTTCATTTCGAACAATGGATCGCCGCTTATGCACCAAGTAAAGAAGGAGGTTGCTATGGCATCCATCAAGAGAATTGGCATAATAACGAGCGGTGGTGATTGCGGAGGACTCAATGCCGTTATCAAGGGGGTTTCCAGGGAGGCATATTCTTTGGGAATCGAGACGGTGGTGATTCCGAACGGCTATGCGGGGCTTTACAACCTAATCAATCTCGAAAATGTGGTTTTCCTTAATGCTGAGCGGGTAAGCAAGATCGAGGCGTCACTTGCGGGATCTGAGGCGGGCCATTCCCGTGTCAAAATCAGCAAGATTAAAGACCCGCTGAAGTACGATCGGATCAAAGACGGACTGAAAAAGTTCAATATCGACGCTTTGATCATTAGTGGAGGGGACGACACTGGAAGTGTCGTTGTGGATCTCTCTGAGCAGGGCATCCCGTGCGTTCATGTACCCAAGACTATGGATCTCGATCTTCAATCGTACAGCGTCGGCGGAGATTCAGCCATCAACCGCATAGCGGTTTTCACCAGAGACCTCAAGACCACCGGGCTCAGCCACAACCGTATCGTTGTTGTCGAAGTGTTTGGACGATACTCGGGGCATACTGCGTTGCGTGGCGGCGTCGGCGCAGAGGCCGATTGTATACTGATACCGGAGATTCCGGTAGATTTCGATGTTGTGTATGATCACATGAAGACGACTTATATTGGCAGGATACGGAGAAGTGATGTAAAGGCTGGCACGTATATGATCGTTGTTGCCGAAGGCATCACCAATGCCAGTGGAGAAATGCTGTACGACGAATCCGCAGGAGTGGATGCCTTTGGGCACAAGAAACTGGCTGGATCCGGCAAGTTTGTGAGGCAAGAACTTGAGAAGCGTTTAAAGAAAGACCCGGAGGTAACCCAGTTCATGAAGGACACCGGGATGTATGCTCCCGGTGTATATGAAGTCCCGGAAGTGAGAGAGGTAGTGCCAGGCCATCTCGTCCGATGCGGAGATTCTTCCGCCTACGACGTCAACTTCGGATACAAGACTGGCGCGGCTGCCGTATGCCTGCTTCTGGAAGGAAAGACCGGTCATACCGTAGTCGATGTGGATGGGCAGAAGATCTATTACCAGGCCACATCGGAATTGATAAAGAGAAGGGAAGTTGATGTGAGAGAGATAGCTCTATTTGAGAGCCTTGGGTTCTGTTTCGGAAGAAAAGCCGAAAAGTTCAATGGTATTTTGGAGGAAGTTAAAGGGTCGGTATCCAGGCACTTATAGTCATAACATGATCTCAGACAAGCGGCATTTCCGAAGAAGAAATGCCGCATCTTTTTATGGGAATGGGGGTTGCCGTTCTTCTAAAACTGCCCAGCAAAAAAGTGGAAATATCCAGTCATCGGATAATCAGACCTTGTAAAGTTGGAAATAGCCCGGCGAACGTCGGCGCGCCTAAGGAAAGCGGCACACGCTGCATGTGGTCAATACTGTTGCAAGGCAGTCTAAGACGGCATGACTGTCTTTGAGGAAATCAGCATGTTTAGCTCATTCGTTCGCTGCTTCAAAAGATAAACATCTCCCCGCGTCTCCACATTCAATCTTAGAAGCGGCTCTGTGTTTGATGCACGCAGATTGAAGCGCCAATCGGCAAATTCAAGACTGATCCCGTCAGTACGATCGATTGAAGGGTTGTCCCCTGCATAATGTTTCATAATCAGCTCAATGATCGCCTCACTATTGGGAACTGTGAAATTGATCTCTCCGCTGCAGGGGAATGCCTTCATTCTCTCTTCGAGCAGTGATGATAAAGGACGACCTTTCTTGGATAAATGCTCTGCAATCAGCAGCCATGGAATCATGCCCGAATCACAATATGCGAAGTCACGAAAATAATGATGAGCACTCATCTCGCCACCGTAAACCGCATCTTCAGTGCGCATTCTTTCCTTTATAAATGCATGTCCTGTCTTACTCTGGACCGGCACACCGCCGGCAGATTTGACCATCTCAATAGTGTTCCAGGTAAGTCGCGGGTCATGAATAATACGTGCTCCGTGGAACTTTTCAAGCATCTGCACAGCCAGTAAACCCACGAGATAATATCCCTCGATAAAACGCCCTGCTTCGTCAAAAAAGAAGCAGCGGTCAAAATCGCCGTCCCACGCTATTCCAATGTCAGCACCATGTGCTTTAACTGCATCTGATGTCATGGTTCGATTCTGGGGGAGTAGCGGATTAGGAATACCGTTAGGGAATGTACCGTCCGGTTCGTGACTGATGCAGATGAATTCAAAAGGCAGATATTGCCTGAGTCTGTCGATGATCAAACCTGCAGAGCCGTTGCCCGAGTTAACTACAATTCTGAGAGGTTTCATTTTATTTACATCAACATATCCCAACAAATGTTCGATATATGCAGCTTTTGAAAAGTCCTCCGCTACGCAACAGTTAGTTTTGATTGGATCGAATCTGCCATTTCCGGCCAGTTCCTGAATATTATTCAACCCCGAATCGCCGCTAATCGGCCTGCTGTCTTCACGTACGAGCTTCATGCCGTTGTAGTCGATGGGATTGTGACTGGCTGTCACCATAATGCCCCCATCAACGCCGCGATGGAATGTGTTGAAATAGACCTCTTCTGTACCGCACAGTCCGATATTGATGACATCTGCGCCGGCCTCATTGAGCCCCCGCATCAGGGCCTCAGCAAACCCTGGACTAGACAGCCGTACATCGTAGCCCACAATGACACTCTTGGGCTTCAAAGCCTGACCATATGCACGTCCAATTCGATAGGAAATGTCCTTATTCAGCTGGTCTGGTATGCGGCCACGTATATCGTACGCTTTAAAGCATTTCAGCTGATCCATATTCCCTCAGAGCTCGGTATTTTCACGGCCGTAAAGATCATCAAAGCGAACAATATCGTCCTCACCCAGGTATGAGCCCGATTGCACCTCTATGAGTTCTAGCGAAAGCTTACCCGGATTTTCGAGACGATGTCTTGCACCTATCGGTATGTAAGTGGACTGGTTTTCCGATAGTAAGAATGACTCGTTGTCGCGAGTGATCTTGGCAGTTCCGCGAACAACTATCCAATGCTCAGCGCGATGATGATGCATCTGAAGGCTCAACACTGCTCCCGGGTTCACAATGATCCGTTTCACCTGAAATCGGTCTCCCAGATCAATTGAATCATAGCAGCCCCAGGGACGGTAAACCTTTCGGTGGGCCCTGGATTCACTTCTGTTATTTTCCTTCAGGCGGGATACTATTTGTTTTACCTCCTGCACATGATCCTTATCTGCTACCATCACTGCATCGGGAGTCTCGACTACGATTGTATTGTTCAACCCGATGCATGCAACCAGTCTGTCAGTGGCATACACTAGAGAATCCCTTGTTCCTTCAAGGATAACATCTCCCTGCACGGCATTGCCGTTTTCATCCCGACGGGAAGCGCTCCACACTGAATCCCAAGATCCGACATCGGACCATCCGGCAGCAAGAGGAACCACTACTCCCTGTATGTTCAACCCGTGGGCACCAATCAGTTTTTCCATGACTGCGTAATCAATTGACTCCGATGGACATACAGAAAAGGCCTTTCTGTCGACCCTATAAAAAACATTATCAGGCCTACCTTCCGAATACGCATTTCTGCAGGCCGACAGCATTTGCGGCTGGAGGAAGTCCATCGCCTTTAGCCAGACACTCGCTTTCACCATAAAAATACCACTGTTCCAAAGGTATTCACCTGATGAAAAATATTGCTCTGCCGTTGAATGATCCGGTTTTTCTACGAATGCAGATATGATCTTGACCGGCGCCTGGAGCGACCTGCCTGTTTTGATGTAGCCATAACCTGTTTCCGGCCTTGAGGGGACGATACCGAATGTCACGATCGCTCCGTCCAGGGAAGCGGAAATGCCGTCAAGCACTGCGCGCTGAAACGCGCTGCAATCTTCAATTATATGATCGGACGGCATCACCAGAAGAATGGGATCGGCACCGCCGTTTGTAGCGCGCAATACGGCTAGTGTAAGAGCCGGTGCCGTATTGCGACCAAAAGGCTCAAGGATTATATTGCTGGAAATCTTGTTTATTGTTCTGAGTTGCTCGGCGATAATAAAACGGTATTCCTCATTGGAGACAACTATGGGCTCTTCAGATACCTTGACCTCAGAGCTTATTCCATCAAGTCTTTTGGCTGTCGACTGTAATAGCGTCTCTTCGGTAATAAGCGGCAGGAGCTGTTTTGGATAGTGTTCACGCGATACGGGCCATAATCTGGTCCCGGATCCTCCAGAGAGGATTGTTGGCACAATCAAAATTGTATCATAGTCGGACATCGCATTCCCTCCAGGGTTTGAAAATTCGATCGGCAATTACTGAACACTTGCCTAAAACCACACGTTACAAATGAGTCTAGCCTGGGTTACCTCGCCGAAATTATCCAAGCCGGTTTTATCAGGTTCTGATGCACCTGGAATTTCAACCACAACTCCACCGATGTTAGCTGTCTTTAAGCGTCTCCAGGAGCGACCGTTGCTTTAAAAGGAACTTCGCAATTCCCTTCTCTTCTTTGTCATAACTGCTTCTTAAATTATTATTTTAGAGCAGTTGTATCATTATATGGCCGTCTGCATTTTTCCAGACCAGCTCTAGCCAGCTCTTTATCGCAAAACACAAATCAACGAGCCGTGTTCATAAATAATTCCCTAGATAACTCAGATCACAGTTTGAGTTCCCATTCCCACGCGGTGCGTATAATATACTCGATATCGTCATGTTGCGGTTTCCATCCAAGCTCGTTGCGGATTCTTGAACTGTCGGCGACAAGAGCAGGCGGATCACCTGCCCTTCTCCCCACTTCCTCGACTGGGAAGTCTATACCGGTGACCTTTTTTGCGTTTTCCACTACCTCGCGTACTGAATAGCCATGCCCGTATCCACAGTTGAATATCCTGTTCTCTTGTTTTTTAGTGAGAAATTCAAGGGCCGCAATGTGGGCGGCCGCCAAGTCATTTACATGGATATAATCACGGATGCAGGTGCCATCTGGCGTTGGATAGTCAGTACCAAAGACAGAAAGCCGCGGAAATTCCCTCTTAGCTGTTTTTAATGCTCTTGTAATGAGATGCGTCGCATTCTCGTATGCTTGACCTATCTGGCCACCAGGGTCTGCTCCGGCTACATTAAAATATCGAAGCGAAATGTAACGAAGATTCCCAGCCAATGAGAAATCCCTGAGGATTTGCTCGACCATGACTTTGGACATGCCATACGGATTGATCGGCATGAAAGGCGAGTCCTCGGTGACGGGATTGTTCTGAGGGATACCGTAGACAGCAGCAGTTGAAGAAAAAATAAAATTCTTAACCCCAGCGGACTGGGCAACTTCGAGCATGTTCAATGCGTTGGCCGTATTGTTTCGGTAATATTTAAGAGGCTCCCTGACTGACTCTTCCACCTGGATGAAGGCAGCGAAGTGCATGATGGCATCTGGTGAAAAATCATTTACGGTCTGGGTGAGTAAAGCCTTATCTGCCAAGTCTCCTACGACGAGCTTTCCATGCAGAACTGCCCAATCATGACCTGTCGAGAGATTATCATACACAACAATGTCATATCCCATTTCGCCCAGCATCTTGACGACATGACTGCCGATGTATCCGGCGCCTCCCGTTACGAGAATCTTCATACTGAATTGTCCCTCCTGACGGTATTAGTCATATAAGAATCATTATTATCATTGCAAACAAACTTATTGCTGCGTAAAAAAACCTTTTATTCCTGACCAGAGCGACCTGTGCTCGATCCGATGCTCCCAGGAGACGTCGCCTGACAATGCTACACAAAATACGACCCATTTGCCAGCCTCTGCCAATGCTTTTGAAATAGTCTTACCTTGCGAGTGCCTGCCGTCAACCTTTTTCAGGCACGAACTACTTTCCCTGCCTTATCGATCTCTCTTTTGATGACGTTTCTGGTATCTACTACCAGCTGTGCGTGTTCTAAAATGACATGAGGATCGTATGAAGAATGGTCCGTTACGATGATCACGCAATCATAACTACTGAGCGTATCCGGCATCAACGGAACAGATTTCATGCCGAGATCGTACCTCCTCATTTTGTGCGTAGCCGGGATGTAAGGGTCATTGTAATCGACAATGGCCCGGCGATCATGCAGAAGCTCAATAATCTTGAGAGACGGAGATTCACGGATATCGTCAATATCCTTCTTGTAAGAAAGTCCCAAAATTAGTATTCGTGCACCATTGATGCTCTTTCCAGCTTCATTCAAAGCCCGCACTGTCTTTTCTACTACATAATAGGGCATCGAAGTGTTGACTTCACCGGCTAGCTCAATGAATTTAGTTGAACAGTCAAATTCGCGTGCTTTCCAAGTGAGATAGAAGGGATCAATGGGTATGCAGTGGCCTCCAAGGCCGGGGCCGGGATAAAATGCCTGGAATCCGAATGGTTTTGTCTTGGCTGCTTCGATTACCTCCCAAATGTCAATGTCCATCCGGTCGAAGAGCACCTTTAGCTCGTTGACAAGCGCAATATTGACTGAGCGGTAGATGTTCTCCAGGAGCTTTGCAGCCTCTGCGGCCTTGGTCGAAGAGACAGGAACTGTCCGATCCACTACCGTATCGTAAAGTGCTTTCGCAACCGCCAGGCACTGAGATGAATAGCCGCCGACCACTTTGGGGATCGTGCGAGTCGAAAAATGTCTATTGTTGGGATCTTCGCGTTCTGGCGAAAAGGCCAGGTGAAAGTCCTTACCGGCTTTTAGGCCGGTCTCTTCGAGAATTGCCCTCATGTCCACGTCAGTAGTGCCGGGATAGGTCGTTGATTCTAAAACAATTAGCTGCCCTTTTTTTAGATGGAGTGCAATCGTCTTAGTAGTATCGAAGACATATGAAAGATCTGGCTCACGGTATTTGTTCAATGGCGTCGGTACACAGATGATGATGCAATTCATGCCCGCGAGTTTCGTAAAGTCTGTAGTTGCCGTAAAACGAGGGGCAGCCTCCACAATTAGAGAAGAAGGCAGATGTTTGATGTAACTTTCACCCTGTTTGAGCTTTTCGATTTTTGCCGGATCAATATCGAATCCTGTCACTCGGAAACCGGCACGGCAGAATTCAAAAATAAGCGGCAGACCTACATACCCCAGCCCGATTATGCCGACATTGGCGCTCCGGTCTGTTATTTTTTCAAGCAAGCTCATTGCAGCCTCCCTTATTCAAGAATGATCTAGTAATGATTATGTGAAATTTTCCGAATGGAAAAACTTTCACGAATATAATACCAGTTTCCTATCTGGCAAGTTAATTATCAATATAACAATATTATTTCTGTAAACATACTTGCTGATATTTAGAGATTTATCACGGCATGGCTTTGCTTATGGCGCCTATTGTCGGTTATCTCAGGGGCATGGACCCCGAGGATTACCTCCGCATTGCAAAGCGGAAATTGACGAAGCCTGGATAACGCAAGAACCGTTCGTAGATATCGGCCTGAAATAACTGATGAAATTATGCACTCCTCATAAAACTATATGAACCTTTTGCACAGGTTCACGTTTAGGCATCTAATCCATTTTCCCAAAAGTTATCTTGGCACCGACTTCTTTCCTGAAACCTTCTGCTTTTTTGACCAGGCAAGGTTGTTTTTTGCCAACTGATTATTAGGATTTAGCCTGATAGCCTTCTCACCGGCTTCGATAGCCTTGTCCCATTGCCCGAGCGCATTGTAGGCAGCACAAATGTTATTGTAGGCGAGATCATAGTCAGGCCTCAATTTTAAAGCCTCCTTTGCGGCATCGATGCTTTTTTCAAACTGCTTTGCCTCGTAGTATCTTAAACTCAGATTCAGAAGCCTCTCAGGGGTTTGGCTAGCACTTGAGGATTCCTTTATGATTTCAAACTGGGGATTGCCTGAATTTATTGCGTTGAGGTACAGAGTTGCTTGCTTATCGTTGGGAACAATGCTCAATGTCTGTCTGGCGAGTTCCCGTAGTCTCTCAAAATCATTCAGTTCAAAGTAGATCGACATTAACATATACCTCGCGTCTATGTGAGCAGCTGAGAGTTCCAGCGTCTTATTCAGATTCCTGACAGCCTCATCAAGGCGCCCATGGTTTCTTAAGAAACGTGCATAATAGAAGTAACATTCGGGATAAGACGGGCCGAAAGAGATAGCATTCTTGAAATACTGTTCCGCCTCTGCAGTCTTGCCGGTAGCCTCCTTCACTATTCCCATGTTGATATTGAGGTATGGGTAATTAGGGGTTAATTTGAGGGCCCTCACATAATAACTCTCGGCGCCAGCAAAGTCTCCCTTGGCCATCAGCGCCAAACCGTAGTTCATAAGCCCTCTGCTGTTCCGCGGGCTTTTTTCAGTCACGTCGTACCAGAGCGTCTCATCTGTGTTCCAGACCTTGTTGCGCTCATGTGTACCATAAGCATAGGCCGACAGAACTATAATTATGACTGCGATCGCCGGGCCGTAAAATCTTTTTTTTGAAAAGAAAGCGCGTTTTAACGTATCGACCATAATATTTATTGACCAGCTCGCGCTAATTATAAGCCCGACATATGGCAGGAAAACGCGGTGATCGTTCATTACTTCGGCAAGTGGGAAAAGGCTCGTAGGGAGTAGGGTGATGAGGAACCAGAGGATACCAAACGCTATAGGCCGTGTTTTCCTGTTTTTTGAGGTAATGACTACGGTGAAAAGCGAAACAGCAATAAATGAAATACCGGCAAAGAAACGGAAATCCGCCATCGAAGCAAGGACTCCCCAGTCGCTGTCGGCGCTCAAGGAGAGAGGCAGAACGAAGGTGGTGAAGTAGTGAAGTATGACATAGGGTTGAGTTATTACATAATTGAAAAAAGGAGCTCCGCCAGGCGCGAAGGTGGGCGGTGTCATTTGGTTAATAAAAAAAGTGAGGAGCAGGCAGAAAAGAAACGCGGGTGCTGTCTTTTTCAGAGCAAGAGTAATTGCCGGCGCATTGAGACGCGAGGGACTTTTTTCATCGAAAAGCAGGAGATACGCAAATAGCAAAAGTACAAACGTTGCAGTTATTGGTTTTGTAAGCATCCCAAGCGCAAACGGAATGAAATAAAGACACCACCGTCTGCAGACGGGGGAATAGATGAACATCACTAATGAAATTACCACAAACAATGTGGAAATAGAGTCAGACCGAGCAGTTATATAATTGATTGTCTCAGCATTGGCTGGATGGAGCATATACCAGGCAACTGCCAGGAAGGCTACAAGATTATTCCATCCATTTTCTTCGGATCGGTCGAATATCCTGACATAAAGCAGATACATGAAAATGCCCTGAACAATAAAAAGGATAAACGTCGAGAGATGGAAATAAAAAGTGTTCAGTCCTTTGCCGAGGAAGTAGTCCAGCGCCAAAGACGTGACAACGATCGGACGATAAGCCTGGTTAGACGGCAACGAGCTTATTGTCCTGGCATCACTGAAGAAGAGCGGAATATTGTGCAGACTCTTGATATATATATTGTTGACAACCACATGTGAGTCATCAAAATGAAAGGAGTTATGAAAATGGTTGGAATAAGTGACCGTTAAAGCGATCGCGAAGAGCGCTGCAAGCAGATAGATCATTTTCTTGTTTTTCATTGCGATCTTAGCTTCACACCTTCTGTAAAATATTACAATGCTTTCTATTACCGCATTGAGCGTTTTGCAAATAATACGTGGTCACCTCATGAACCGCATGCATGGCCGCAATGGCTTCGGGACAGCTACGCCTTGCATTGAGGCGGCAGGATATCACGCATCCTGAAAAATCCCGGACCGCAGACCCTCAAGATGTCAGCCACTCTTTTTTCACAGCCTCGAATTCCCCAGTAATGGATCAGGGATGTCCAGAAAGGAAGACTCAGCTTCGGTTGTCTCACGTCTATTTCCCGGGGATGGAGATACAAAAAAACCGATTGACCTCTTCTGTTTCGCCTTTCGATAAAAGCAATTATGAACCGTGAAGGGAATAATCTTATATATAAACCTATTTTCTTCCCTATGATAGAAACAACAGGGACGGGAATCTCCATAACGCTGCATCTTCGTCCATTTATAACTGGAAGATGCATTTGCTGAGGGAAGTCCTTTATCCCGTACAGGAATGCCTTGGCAGGGAACACGGAGGATGAATATCTGAAGCCTAATTCCTCAAGCGTGGAATAGAACCATTCGAGATTTTCCTTTGTCACTGAATAGGACGGTGCCCTGTAGCCTATGACCTTCTCACCGATGATATTTTCAAGGATCTTACTTGATCTTGTCAGGTCTTGTCTGAATTCCTCGGGCTTCATTTGAGTGATCATTTGATGTCCATAGCCGTGAGAAGCGATTTCATGCCCAGCTCGATGAAGCTTCCTGACAACTCCGGGATTCTCTTCAGCAAGTTGCCCCAGGACAAAGCAGGTTGTTTTAACGTTGTTCATTTCACACAATTCGATTAACCTGTCTACCGTAGCTTCAAGATTAGATGGCAACTCACGGCATTTTGCCAGGTCGATCCCGCCATAATTAACGCGGTACCATTCTTCTATATCTAAGGTGAAAAAATTACGGACTTCACTGTCTTCACCGGTCATCGCGCCATCCAGTAGCATCTGCGAATCAATGCCTTCTAACGTATTTCCAGTACCTGGGAGTTAACGCTAAACCCGGAATACAGAGCCACGAAGCAAGCCACCCTCGAACATCCTCCTTGTTCCATTCCTCGGAAAGTGAGAAGAAGCCTTTTAAGAACTCACTGAGATTTTCACGCTTGTCTCTTGGCTGGCTCAAGTACCTCATGATATCCCCTTGTATCCACCTGCACCGCACCCCTTCGGCATACTGATGCGTGGGAATGACTTCCTCGCCAAGGGCGGCCTTCGCATAAAGGAGCGGGAAATCCACTCCGGCACGAATGTCAAGCTCCAGACTTCCCCAAAATCTCGGGTTTATCTCCATCAATTTGGCTGTCCTGTCCCGAGGGTCCATTTTCCATTCTACCATGGCTACGCCCCGCCAAGCGAGCTTCTTGAGGAGTTTGATGCTGTTATCGACGAGTTCTGGCGCATGAATACTCACCCTGTCGGTGCTAGGCCCCCCGGACACAGGATATTCCTTGAGTCTCTTATGAGCAAAGGAGGCTATGCACTCGCCCTCGCGGTCCATAAGAAGACAAACACCTAACCCTTCTCCTTCGCGCGGTATGCGCTCCTGAACGACAACCGGTCTGTATTTTTCCCAGTATCGCGTCCATTGTCCTTCCGGCCTGCGGTTTCCGTAAACAATCCCGGATGACCCAGACCCACGACACGGTTTCACGACATAATCTTCATCTTTAAGGTTGTTTATAACATCGATGAAGTCGTCAAATTGTTCAACATGCCATGTCTTAGGACACGGAAGACCGATTTGAACTGCAACTTTAATTGTTGCTGACTTGTCTTGAGCCATATTCAAGGCCTCCAGCGAAGGCAGGAGAACATGCGCCAGCTTATCGATCTTTTCGATATGTGCCGCTACCCACATAACCGAGGCGTCTTCCATTGGCAGTAATACAACCGAAGGAAACCTGTGAGATAATTCTTCCAGTTCACGCAGCAAATGTCTTCCGAATTGTTCACTATCGTAGGCGGCTGTGGGGGCAATAACCCGTCGGCATGTAAAGGACGACCAGAATCCTATAGTAAAGAGCGAGTCGCCCATTACCGTTGGATGGTAACCTGCTTTGCCTAGAGAGCGGATAGCGCTCAAACTCTTGCGCCAGAGTCCGTCCGTTATCAGGATCGAATGAGGCTGCTTATTCTTGCACATCTCGGAAGTTCCTCCGGAACTTTTTAAAGAAAGGCTCGTCAGCCATTTCGAGCAGCTCTTTATCACCTCTGCTGTCACCGTACACATAAAGCTGGTATTCTTTTCTGTCGGGATATCTTTCTAAAAACCTTGTTGCCTTTTCATTGCCGTAACAGTTAACTGGCTGAAACCTTCCTGTCAGGATTCCGTTTCTTATTTCGGCTCCCGTCGCAATTACGGAGTTGAAGCCGTTTTTTTCCGCCCATGGTGCTATCCAATTATGAATTGAGGCCGTTACGATAACGAGTGTATGCCCTTCTCCTTTATGCCATGCGATCTTATTCATTGCATCTTTTTTGACAATCGTATCGATTTCGTTCAAAGAATAGTTCCTGCAGAGCGCATTGAATTCGGCTTCTCCCAATCCCCTGAAAAAATGAGAAAACAATCTTTCCTTGGGAACGTTGTTCGGCAGTATCCCAAGTTTATATAAGAGGATAAGAGGTGATAAAGTGGCTATTATAAGGGCGAGCCTCACAAAGCCGAAACGGAAGATGATTAAATGAATCAGGCTGTCTTTCGCGGTAATCGTTCCGTCGAAATCAAAAGCTGCGATGGTCTGCTTCGTTCTCATTTATTTTCTATCGGTGTCCGCTTTCTTATAATTCCGAATCCGTGAGCCACAAGATCCCGTTGACTGTATTTTATGGAGAAGTCTTGAAAAGCTCGATTCCAATGAACATCGTGGCTCATAAGAACCGATCCCGTCTCAAGAAAAGGCCAAACGCATTCAAATTCAAACATCATATGAGCATATGTATGAAGACTGTCATGAAAGAAAAAAGAGACTTCGCCAGCTTCTCTCAATATCGAGGGAAGCAGCAATTTACTGTCCCCAAGGTGCAGCCTCCATCTCGACCTCAGATAATCAGGGAT
Organism: uncultured Nitrospiraceae bacterium; assembly: GCA_963736105.1. Classification (GTDB taxonomy): domain Bacteria; phylum Nitrospirota; class Thermodesulfovibrionia; order Thermodesulfovibrionales; family Dissulfurispiraceae; genus Fen-1308. The sequence goes on from CAVTNL010000002.1 coordinate 1,559,067, forward strand.
TACCCACCCCGGACCATATCCCTCTGGCAAACGGGTTCGTGCCATCTTATCGGTGCTTTCTTTTATGGCAGCGAAAGGCGGCAGATCTATTGAAACGAGTTTCCCTTCGATCCCTTCTCTTTTAAAATTATCGTGCAGTCCTTTGAGAAAACAGGCAGTAAAATAGCCGTCGAAAACTCCGGTTTCCAAAACCAACTTCGGCTTTAATAACCTCGTTAAAGTATAGATAAAATGGTGGTCTGCCGTCAGCCTGAAATCCTCGGATGTGATTTCAAATGTTTTTTCACTTAGCTCTCGGGCAAAATCGGAATGGACTCCAATGGCGTCTTTTAATACCGCAAGTTCCTCATAGGCTTTGCCTGTTACTAAATGGATAACCTCGTCCTGGTTTCCGAAGAAATAGAGAAGGGAATATTGGGGACATGCAAATAAATACTTTAACGATCGGAAGATTTTTTGAATCACGACAAAGTTTCCACAAGTGGCAGGATGTAATTATTCATTCTCTTTTGTGACATGGAAAATAAAGTCTCTTTGAAGAACGAACCCAAATAAGAAAAGAAATGTTTCGGTCAGCGCTTTAGCTAGGATAACGTTTAAGCCAAAATAGCTGTAAAAGTAATTTACTATCAAAAAAGATAATGACCCGAGAAGAGTCGCGACGGTATAAAACTTCAATATGGTAATAAAGTGTCCGCCAGTGCTGTGAAATACCAGCTTTCTGTTAATTATGAAGTTAACATTTACAGAAATAATTCTAGCCACAATTATACTTGTCAATATGCTTGAAGTGGCGCTGAAGGTTATGGCAAATACGACAAAATCAATGAAGCTCGAGAATAGGGAGGAGAAAGAAAACCTCAACAGCAAGAAATAGATTTTCATTGAATCGATAAAAGGATTAAAATGGGACGACCTATTATTGTCCAGGTATACCGCGGCTATTTCCTCCTCCACTATGTCCGTATTGCTTGCCTTACTAGCGATGAGCATGTTCATTTCGTATTCATATCCTTCCCCGGCCAGTCTGAGCAAGCCGGGAATCTTGCCCATCGGGATACAGCGCAAACCGGATTGAGTATCGGACAGCTTTTTCCCAACTAAAAACCCGAAGACGTATCGAGTCATCATATTGCCAATCAAACTCCTTAGTGGTATCCCACGGGCAAATTTCCTCGCTCCCAGAACCAGCTTGCCGGTATTTCTTAGAAAAGTTTCGGACACTTTCAATATGTCTTCGGGCAAATGCTGGCCGTCCGCATCGGCGGTAACTATTCCGGGAAGGTCAGGGAAATTAATATAGCAGTAATTGAGGCCGGTCTTGAGTGCCCTGCCTTTACCAAGATTGACGGCATGGTGCAAGACATGGCAGTTTCCCAGTTTCTCCACTTCAGCAAAAATAGACTTGCATTCGGGATTACTTCCATCATTTACAATAACGATATGTTGAAACGCGAGATTCATAAGCGACTCTGCCAGGCGCAGCAACGACTTGCCTGGATTATAAGCAGGGATTAATACCCCAACATTGACTGGTCCCGTGATTGGCATAGGTTTATTGTAATGTAAAAAAATATTATATTAAAGTTATTTTCACAAGATCAAACACTAGGAGTGGGTTGGTACTATAAGAACCCAATGCAAATGTCTGTGCTGCAAGATACAATTACGATACATTAATATTGCGTATTCCATTGGTGGCATTAGATATATCCCCTAAAATTACCCCTATAGGGTAATAACATGCATTTTATTTAGGGTTTATACTAGCAATGTTAGACCGGTGGTGCTATAATTTACGTAATTGTAAATGAACTGCTCTGTTACCGATATCGTATTCGCTAGACTGTCTTGGTTACTTGCACACTTAAGGAGGTAGCGCAAAGATGTCAAAAGCATTCCTCATCCTACTGCTGTGTTTGTTAGTGACATTGCCATTGCCGGTTTTTGGTGCCGGCGGAGATGAAGTTGCAATAAGCGGTATTCTCAGTATAAATAAAACCAGTAGCGAAAGCAGTGATGGTTACATTTTATTTCCGGATGGTACAACGCAAGATTCTGCGGCCATTCAGGGCCCTATTGGTAATACTGGTCCGACCGGTGCAACTGGCCCTATAGGCGACACTGGAGCGACCGGGGCGACCGGTGCAACTGGCCCTATAGGCAATACGGGAGCAACGGGGGCGACTGGTTCAACTGGTGCTGCCGGTCCTACAGGCAATACCGGAGCAACTGGTTCAACTGGAGCAACTGGCCCTATAGGCAATACGGGCGCAACGGGGGCGACTGGTGCGACTGGAGTAATCGGTCCTATAGGTAATACTGGTTCAACTGGAGCCACCGGAGCAACTGGCCCTATAGGCAACACTGGAGCAACCGGGGCAACTGGCTCTACAGGTGATACCGGAGCGACTGGTGCGACTGGTCCTATAGGCGATACTGGGGCAACGGGAGCAACTGGACCAACAGGCGCTACTGGCTTGGTATGGCAAGGCGCATGGGCACCAGATACCACATATGCACTTGGAGACGCTGTTGTTTACAACAACTCTAGTTATATAAGTCTTATGAGCGACAATACAGGACAAATACCCGATGTAGCAACTACATACTGGCAACAGCTTGCCGCCGCGGGTGTACAGGGAGCAACCGGGGCAACTGGCTCTACAGGGGCAACCGGAGCGACTGGTTCAACAGGAGCAACCGGAGCGACTGGTTCAACAGGGGCAACCGGGGCGACCGGTTCAACAGGGGCAACCGGAGCAACCGGTTCAACAGGGGCAACCGGGGCTGTCGGTCCTATAGGTAATACTGGTTCAACTGGAGCCACCGGAGCAACTGGCCCTATAGGCAACACTGGAGCAACCGGGGCAACTGGCTCTACAGGTGATACCGGAGCGACTGGTGCGACTGGTCCTATAGGCGATACTGGGGCAACGGGAGCAACTGGACCAACAGGCGCTACTGGCTTGGTATGGCAAGGCGCATGGGCACCAGATACCACATATGCACTTGGAGACGCTGTTGTTTACAACAACTCTAGTTATATAAGTCTTATGAGCGACAATACAGGACAAATACCCGATGTAGCAACTACATACTGGCAACAGCTTGCCGCCGCGGGTGTACAGGGAGCAACCGGGGCAACTGGCTCTACAGGGGCAACCGGAGCGACTGGTTCAACAGGGGCAACCGGGGCGACCGGTTCAACAGGGGCAACCGGGGCGACCGGTTCAACAGGGGCAACCGGGGCGACCGGTTCAACAGGGGCAACCGGGGCGACCGGTTCAACAGGGGCAACCGGGGCTGTCGGTCCTATAGGTAATACTGGTTCAACTGGAGCCACCGGAGCAACTGGCCCTATAGGCAACACTGGAGCAACCGGGGCAACTGGCTCTACAGGTGATACCGGAGCGACTGGTGCGACTGGTCCTATAGGCGATACTGGGGCAACGGGAGCAACTGGACCAACAGGCGCTACTGGCTTGGTATGGCAAGGCGCATGGGCACCAGATACCACATATGCACTTGGAGACGCTGTTGTTTACAACAACTCTAGTTATATAAGTCTTATGAGCGACAATACAGGACAAATACCCGATGTAGCAACTACATACTGGCAACAGCTTGCCGCCGCGGGTGTACAGGGAGCAACCGGGGCAACTGGCTCTACCGGGGCAACCGGAGCGACTGGTTCAACAGGGGCAACCGGAGCGACTGGTTCAACAGGGGCAACCGGGGCGACTGGTTCAACAGGGGCAACCGGGGCGACCGGTTCAACAGGGGCAACCGGAGCAACCGGTTCAACAGGGGCAACCGGAGCAACCGGTTCAACAGGGGCAACCGGAGCAACCGGTTCAACAGGGGCAACCGGAGCAACCGGTTCAACAGGGGCAACCGGAGCGACCGGTTCAACAGGGGCAACCGGAGCGACCGGTTCAACAGGGGCAACCGGAGCAACCGGAGCGACTGGTGCAACTGGTCCCACTGGAGCTTCTGCAACGCTGCCTGTCGGTCCATCAGGCTGTGTTGCTCAGTCTCTGAATGGGGACGGCACATTTCAATGCGAGGGCTCGTTGAGTGTTCAGACGGTTACAGTACCCTCTGGAGCGGGTTGTACTGCTACCACACCAGGAGCTATCTGTAACGACACTGGAGCTAACCAGCTAATAATGAATGGCAATGTATATGACTCACGCCGTTCTGACTCTTTCACCTTCGATAATCCGACAACCGGAAATTTGCGGAAGTTTGACAAACCCTTTGGAATGACTCTGACGGGAGTGAATTGCCTTACCGAAGCAGCGACCGCCGGCGTGCCAGTAGACGTACAGGCTTGCGACAGCAATGGAGCAAATTGTACAAGCGTGCTTGCTGCGCCCATGACTTGCAGTACCTTACAAACTGTTATGACTCCGACGACAACATCGATAGAGGCAGGAACCTATGTCAGGATTAGCGTCGGTACTGTCACCGACAGTCCTCTAGAGCTGTATGTTTCAATTGATTACACTGTGACGTTGGAATAGACACTTAGAAAACCTTTAGGCATCGCCATCGCTTGAACACGGGCGATGACGATGCCTAGTCACAATGCGGAGCGTAGTTAGGATTAAAAGGGGGTACAGATATGAGAATTGTCAGATTTTCTGTTTACATATTGTTTGCCTTTCTTGTCATTGGACTTCTTGTCCAGGCAGCCGATGCCGCCTCAGTCTTCTATGCTGTCGGCCAGAATACTGCCGATCACAAAACCGGAACACCGACGATAACCATTTCAAGTGGAAACGCCACATTTTCCATACCTCAGACTGCAGCCAATATGGGGGTGGGTGATCGTGTTACGTACAACGGTGTTTCCGTAGCCTATATCTCGGCCAGGACCTCGGCGACGCAGTGGACCCTCGTTACTGCCACGGGCGGAACGCCGCCTAATGTGGCGGCACAGACAGTCAACTTGATTACCCATGAATACACATCTCTTAACGCTGCACTGGCAGGCGCAAGTGACGTTAATCACTTGAATACCACAAGTCTTACCGGTGGAAATTATATACTTTATCTTCCGTGCTACTATGATTCGGGGCCAGATACCACGCAGGTAAAGGTTCCTGCCTACACAACGGGACCTTCTAATTACATTAAAATTTATGCTCCAAACAATACTTCGACAGAAGTGAATCAGAGCCAGCGACATAGCGGCGTGTGGAATGCAAATAAATACAACCTGCAAATCAGCAATGCCACGGCTATCACGGGTAGCACACCCGTTATATCCATTCCTCAGTACACTATTATCGAGGGGCTGCAAATTTTACTTACTGGCAGTCAAAGTGGCATATTAGGTATTGATGGGTATGCTTACGGCAGAGTAGATGGCAACATTGTGCGCAGTCTGAGCACCGGGACTGGATTAACTGGTATTTATATTCAGGTAAATGGCAATGTTTACAATAATATGGTGTATGATTTCAACACGGCTCTATCTTACGCCATAACCGGCGATTATTTGTATAATCCTGCGGAGGTTGATAGCAATACGGTAAATGGGTGTACAAATGGAATAGGCTTCGGTTCGCATGGCACGTACGAGTATGTGCGGGCCATGAATAATTTAGTGTCTAATTGTGTTACTAATTGGCCCGCACCAATAAATCCAGGAGACCAATGGGCAAGCGGTACTGATTACAATCTTTCCAGTGATGCCACAATCCCGAACAATGGTTCGCATAATCGGACCTTACAAAAGGTCTTATTCGTAAATGCCGCCAGCAAAAACTTCCACCTTTCGCCATTGGATACCGCGGCAAGAGGAGCCGGTGAAGATCTCTCCGGCAGCAATTCAAGCCTTCCATTCAATGTCGATATTGACGGGCAGACCCGTTCTGACCCGTGGGATATCGGAGCCGATCAATATGTATATGTGCCTTACACTCCTTCGGGCATACAGTTTACCATTGGCAATGGAACGCAAGGTGAAGCAGTAATCAACGTATTGCCATAATAAGAGATCGGCTTGAACAGAGGCCTCGGGGTTATTAAGCGTGTAATTGTGCGGTTCATGCTGCCGGCTGTTCGTTATGGTATCGTTGTCAAGTACCCCTCTCTAAAGTCCTGTCGTTAAGCCTTCGGCGAGGACGCATCAGATTGCAGAATTCATACCGACTTTTGAAAATACTAACAAGTGAAAGGCTCAATAGCATGAATAAAAGTGGAAAAGGTGTATGTGGATTTCCTCCTAACTCTAATGAATGGTAAGATCTAGGTGACTAAGTAACAAAGTTCGACACCCCGCGAGACAGATAGCTTAATTCAGTGATAAGACAGCAATGCCGATAGTATACCCCTCAGTGTATGAAACCTGCTATGTCCTTTTCGCGTCAACCTGTTAGACCGTTGTTTTATGAGGAGTTGCGATATCTTATAAGAGAAGTAAGTGCATATACTCGAATTATGTTAACTTTCGCTGGTTTTAGCATCGAAACATTTAGTATAAGACTAGATAAAGGGCTATTCAAGAGAGAATACAGGGGGGGACAGGGTTATAACAAACATAACACCAGAGGGACTGAATGGCCATGAAGACAATATAGGATATAAAAAAAACGCACCGATAGGTGCAGTTGGTAACTCACAGATGACGTTTTGCCATTACTTTATTTTGACAAAGCTATGCCTTATAAGGAGTAACTGATAACCTGGTGTTTTGTTGATACGGTGTTCCAAATAATAAGCAACCATAAGGAATGGAATTAATGGTCATTACGATGCAAAGAGTTAAAACGAAAGTACAAATTAGAACTGATGCAAAGCTCAATAATGGATCAGCTACGAATTTATTCAGAATAAGAGAAACACCCTTTAAGACTATCGGAGCATGGATTAAATAGATCCCCATTGTGTTTTTCCCTATTACGTTCAGGAGAGGAAAGCCGTTTTTAAGAAATGCAAAGAAAGTGAAAATGGTCAGTAAATATAAATATTGATCGATATTAAACCAATAAAGGCCCAAGTGACTTTGAATTAACAAAGCAGAAATAAACAATGATAGAAACGGTATGAATAATTTCTTGAGTTCGACGATCTCTGATATTTTGAAGCAACAAATACCGACAAGATAGTACTGAAGTCCCCAAAGCGCATGCAGTACCGGTTCTTGTCCCCCGGCAATCCTTAGGTATGGAGAAATAGAGTTTATTGTTAATTTGTATGCAGCGTAGTAACAAAAAAACAGCAATAGCAGAATGTAATGGTTTTTAATGGATAAGATTTTTTTAAACATAGGAGAACATAGCCGTATCACAAACAGAGAGAACAAAAAATACATCTGAGGAGCATACACGGAACCATATGCAGAAGTTGCTATTTCTAAGAAAGAGTGCCCTAAAATCAATCTTTCCTTGAAAAAACCTGTTAGTTCAAAGGCATATCTTGCAAGGGTATACGTCAATGTAAAAAAAACCCACGGGGCAAGAAGCCTGAACAGGCTCTTCCGAACATATCTGTAATAACTATAGCTCTCGGATTTTATTACACTTTGTGCTAACAAATAACCATCAACGAGAAAGAAGACCGGGACTGAAATGGTCTGCATGATAAATATGAGGATTTCTTTATGGTATTGCGGAAGGGGAACGCAATAGCCTAATGTATGAACACCAACAACCATGACTATTGCGATGGCCCGCAAATTATCCAAGAATGATATTCGTTCTGGCGTTGTGGATTGGTAAACTTGATTGTTCTCTATGCTTGTCATTGTTTCATCCATTAACTCACGAGACTGCAGGCAAAGTCTTATATTTAACGCACTTCTTGATTTTCAAACGTCCGAAATCAGTTCCTGTTATTTTAACCCGCATCTCTTCTTCCATTAACTCGATATAATATTCTTCATTTGTAAACATTAAGCCAATTTATTATTAGTTTATATTATAGCGGAGCTGAGGAAAAAGCAGCTTTACCTTAGGTTTGCAGATTAATGTCTACCCAGAGCGGGGCATGCCTTGTCTGCGAAGCGTGGTATGTTCAGTACGTTGGGACAACAAACTCGAGGTTCATTCTGGCCCTTGCCGCCCCTTAATAGCTAAGGTTAGTAAAAAGGGAAGGGACTCACAGATTGCCTGCAGGTCCCTTCCTTTTTGTTTGTAGCCAGTATTTGCCAGTGGCAATTACTGAAGAACCGGTGGATTTGGTACGACGTTTCCGGATGTTCCAGAAGATCCTATGGTAATTTGTTGTCCTGCGCTTGCATTGCCACTTGCATCTATGGCAAATAAGTATGCTGTAGCATTACTAGAAAAACTTCCTGTATTTAGCTGGACCTGTATCGTTGTGTTATTCCAGGATAGAGGATATTGAATTTCACAGTGTTGAGCACTTGCCCAAGTTGCAGCGTCGCACAGTTCAACACGAGCCTGAGTCCCATTCTGAATATAGTTGTCGCTCTGCCATATACTAGTGGCGCTACTATTGTTCGATTGGCTATTCCCAATATAATCCTGCCATATAATATAACTGGCAGTGAGAGGGTTCCATCCGCTTGTTGAGTTAAGTGGCCCTGTTGTCGTGCATGACACTGGCGCTGATCCTGAAAGCCACCTGGTCGTCGTAATAGTGGTGTCATTGAACCAGACATCGAATCTATACCAATTGTTGTCCGCCGCTGGAAAGCAATTCTGATTGACCCAGTCCGATTGTGGAATCCTGGTATCTTCTACCAATGTCTGATAGCCATACCAGTTAAAGAATGCGATGGCAGAGCCGTCAACGATTGTCTTGGCCGAAGAAACACGAAGCATTTTCCACTGCCCGTCAGTCACAGATGTGTCATGCCTAACCCAATAAGAGATGAAAACAGTGTTAGAAGGGGAAGGCAATTTGTAAGAGGATACTCCATCCCACAATGTAGCCGGTTGAACGATAACTTTTAATGACTTAGTCCCGCTATGATACTGATCATTTGCTATCTTCTTTGGGGCTGAAGGTGTGCTATCATTATCATACCAATCGGCGTCCCAGTTAGCTCTGGTGAATGTTGCTCCAACAGTACCAGATTGAATGGGTCCGCTCGCACCACCAAGCCATTCAATATTAGACGTGCCAGCGGCGGCATTGGTACCAAAACTTGAACCGGCAATAGAAACAGTTTGCCCATTAGTCAGAGTACCGCTAATACCGGTAATCGAAGGTGCAGCACTTGCCACCGAAATAGGTAACAAGCACAACATTGAAAACAGTAAATATTTAATCATTACAAGATGTCCCCTAACTTTCATAATTTACCCCCTTGGTTGTTAATTATCATAAGTGTAGCAGAATTCTTTAAATGTTCTTGTGACTAGCCTCACAACTTTAGTCTAAGTTGTGTTTATTAAGATTGAGTTAACTATTGGTTAAAATATCTTCAGAAATGCCTTGTGCGTTAGTGCCATTCAAACTTTCTCCAAACGATTTCTAAACTCTTCAGCAATTTGTAGCCAATTGAGTTGCATTTTATTTTTTAGACTGATAATGTCACGTTTGAGGCTGTGAACATTCTTGATCGCATATTTAATGCTCCTCACAATATCGTCTGTTGAATTATGAGTAAACACACACCCTATGGTGAAGTATTCACGAATTGCTTTTGTATCGCTCAAAACCAATGGTACCTCAGCAGCAACTGCCTCATAAGCTCCACAAACCAGGCAATCTTGGCGATTTGTAAGATCTATTATTAAATCGGCACTCGTAAGTAACTTCCAATATTCATCGTCCGGCAAAAAGTCCGTATAAATCAAATTAGACGGGCTATTCTGTATTATTTGGTGCGGGACTTTATTCTTCTTGCCAGTAACATAAAAAATGACATCATTGCTAAAGTATCCCGCTGCGTCTATCAACTGAAGATATGGTTCATCTGCGCCAAAAGTGCAAATATAAACTATTACAAATTTATCTTTGGAACTGGCTTCGATTTGTGGCAAACGGATATCAGGCAATTTATCCGGCATGACGAATGGCATCCCGTTATTAATTGCAACAAGACTGGCAAGCCCTTTATTCGTGACAATAGTCATATCTGCAGACCTTTGGATATATACATAAATCCAGGGCATCATTTGCAATAGTTTATTATCAGGAATAATACCAGCGTTGTGGGTATCAATGAACAGCTTATAACGGAAAAAAGGCTTAAGGAGACACATCATCAAAGACAATACAATAGATGGATTCTGTACAATTAATACTTCAGGGCGAATGCAAATTAGATTAAAAATGCTTTTTATAGAATAAACAATATATTTTACCAATCTATTTGATATGCTGCTATATGCTATTAAATCAATCCCAAAATGGTTACAGAGTTCAACCGTCCGTCTGTGTTTCTCCCACGCTATCCAGAGTACTTTATTACATTTTGTCAGGTTAGCCATTGTCAACGGACCTTTCCAGAGTTTGAACAGTTACGTTAAAAAGACGGAAATGAGATTCGGCTCTTCTTATAATTTGTCTTGGGTTTGGGCAAGTTTATGCAAGCGCATGGTATTGTCGATATTTTGCAACATCCCATATAATGATGTCGCAATACCCAAAGCAAACCACCAATATATCTCATAGAGATCCATGCCAAATAATCCCAAGGCTAATCTTGCGATAATAAATGCGCTTGTTGCCAATGCGACCGCTTCAATTAGCCTTAAATCATCAAGGAGCACTCTAGATATCTGGTCCGGATAAGCTTCTAATTCCATAATTAGATTGGAAGCCGATATTCGCGTACTTCGCAAGATCTTTAGCATATTATAAATAAAAAGACCGACGACTATCAGTCCTTGAATACCTAAGTTTGTTGCAATTTCCAAATATAAATTATGCGTATCCTGCCATCTGCCGAAAGTGTCTATTCTCTTTTTTGGAAAAGCGGCGACCCCGATGCCGAACGGATTATCAACGAATATTTGCCAGGCGTCTTCTAATATCTGTATTCTTTTCTCTGTTGAATGGCCCACCTTATCAGTTCCGGTAAATATAGTATCAAATCTTCCAATATAATCGGATGGTATGAATGGCAACACCAGGAGTGAAAAAATAATGAACCACGTAATGAATTTACGTTTAGCCTTGGAATTTATGAATATATACGCAATCAGGACACATAACCCTACGTATCCAGTCCTCGATCCGGTATACATAATAATTTGCAGCGATAGCAGGCCGATCAGCAGGAGTACGGGGCGCAGATATTTGTTGGTCGACGGCCAGAGATAATATACAAATGGCAAAGTACCCATTGCCATACCGGAGAAGGAATTGGGATGAGTGTACAATGGTGTAGCTCCATGCAATCTCATTACGCCCTCATTTTCCCAAATAAGGCCGCCCGAAATGCGGCCGAATAGTCCTTCCTGTCCCATCTTTAAGCACGCAAGCAGAAAAGCGCCGAGAAAAAACTTAAGATGTGTCGGACTTCTTACAAATGAAACAATAAAAAAAGACATGAAAGCGAATTTTATGATTCTGTCAACAAATATAGTCCATGATGTATCAAAATCGTAGGATAACGGCACCTGTATCAAAATTATCAAAAAATACATGATGATGAATGGATAAAGCGGACAATCATAGTGGATTCGGGGAGTAAAAAACATTGCCAAAAAAATCAGCGTTGCGGCATAAATAAACTCGAATCTTATTGCCCCAAGCATCGGTATCCTGTATCCAATCTGAAGATACCAGATGATCACATAGCCACAAAATAGCAATAGTAAAGGATTACTTATTTGCGGATATTCCACTGTAATACCGACATTACTTGCTGACTCGGTACCACTGTTCTGGGCGGCATAATTTTTAATGGTCATATTTTGCATATGGAAAAGCGATACTTCCCGGATGGTTCAGGTAGGATTGTGCTGGTTATTTTTACTTCAATCTCGACCTCTGATCCAAAGATATGTTTAAAATATGAGACTAGTTCAAGATCAACAGCTTTCGCGTAATCCTTGCCCGGCACAATTCGAAGTGTGATTGAGTCTATCGTCTCTTGGACAATCTGCATCTGGTCAATTCCCCGGATCTTAGTCAACGTGTTCTCTATCAGTGAGACCCCAGCTACTCGAGATCCATCCTTCTTGACCAGAAAATCAGAAACCCTTCCGGTTACTTGCTCCATAAGAGGCAGCCCCCTTCCGCAAGAGCATGTCCTATAGGAAGGCACTCCTATATCCTCTACTTGGTATCGGATAAAAGGCATGGCATAGTTCATCAAGTCGGTCACGACAATTTTGCCCGGCTTTCCATAAGAAGCATGACTGCCGTCATCATTGATAAACTCTATAAATAAATGCTCGATATTCATATGCATTCCTTCGTGTTTCTGACATTCCGAGGCAATGAGACTTACTTCCTCGCAGCCGTATCTGTCGGTCACTTTAATACCGAAAACCCCCTCAATATTTATCCTTTCATGGGGCATGAGCATCATCGATGTGGACAAAATTCCACGGGGCTTGATGTCGGTTATGTTTAAATCGCTAACATATTGTGCCAGCAGGTGTATAGAGTGAGCATGCCCGAAAAGCAGAGTGGGGCGCACCCGGCTCCATTCTCGAGCGAAATTCCGGATTGATCTCTCGCTGACGCTCATAGTATCCAAGTAGATTGTCGGGGTAAGAAGCCAATTCTTCAGTCTGTCCTTTATGCCTGTTGGCAAATGTGGGTTACCCCATACGGCTGCTATCGGCTCGCCGACTTCCCATCCTGTCCATCTGTCATGACGACGTGCGCAGGCGTTTCTAAATTCGCTGCATTCTTCAGTGAGATAGATATCAAGGGCTTTACCGGTTGAGCCACCGGTTTTAAAATGAAGCAAACCAGCCTTATCGAATCCCTTGCTCATCATCTGCCGAGTATTCCGCCGGATTTCCTCTTTGGTAAGAATGGGGATTCGTTGCATATCTTCAGGTGACAGCACCATATCGGGGGTGATTCTCGCAGCCTTGAATCTCGCACGATAAAATGTATTGTTTTCCATTACAAACCGGAGTAGATTTTTTAACTTCTGCCATTGTCTTTCCTTTAGTATTGCTTCCGGCAAGTATTGGGACTCTTCCAGTTCATTCCAGTATCTTCGAAGTGGACTGCCGTTTCTTAAATAAATAAGAGGTTCGAATAATGCGCGGCGCAATGGGGACAACCAATAACCATCTAGCATGAAGAAGCCTCTTTCCTGACTATTGACCGATAATAAATTTCCCATTGAGGCATAATTATATCCCAAGTCGAACGCTTTCGAATTTTATCAAGAGAGTTTGTTCCCATCTCTTTTCTGAGGGATGCTGAAGAAACGAGCTTTGCCAGAGCTTTTCCAAGGGCCACGTAATCGCCGGCTGGAACACTGATACCGTTCGTATCATCAACGAGCTCACCTACGCCTCCTACGTCCGTAGCTACCACAGGGAGGCCGCAAGCCATGTATTCCATGATTGCATTGGGTAAGCCTTCCTTATCTGAGCATAGAACTCCGATATTAATACATTGCAAATAATCATTCACATTATCGATCGCTCCCACGAAATGCACACGGTCGGCGATTCCGAGATCCGTGGCAAGCTGAAGCAAGTCTGTTCTCAAACGGCCTTCTCCGAGGACAACCGCATGTACCCTGGCTATAAGTTGGCTCTCCTTAAGATGCGCCAGTGCTCTCAAAAAAACATCTATCCTCTTAACCGGCTTCAGGTTGGCAGCGATACCGATCCATATATCATTGTTATACTTACCGAAGAGTGCGGGCGGTGCGCTAAAAGGTTCTGGCATATATATGCCGTTTCCGATTACGGTGATTTTTTCGGATGGCGTCTTTTCATGTCCGGATAAATAGGTTTTTATTGCATGGGCGTTAACGGCAATGCCATCGCTGCATCTGAAAATGAGAAAACGTAATTTCTTGAAGAGCCAGTGGTATGCAGGCTCATCACTTCCTAGACCCAGGTCTCGTCTGCTAGCCACCAAAGCGTGATGTTTTCGGCTCATAATCTTCCCCAAACCACCGACAAACATTGAATCCTCGAAAAAGGTTTGCACCATGTCAATCTGTCTCTCTCTGAGGATATGCAAATAACGCCTCACCACTAACGGAAAGTTGGGTTTCAGGAAGCCCTTATAACCAATAGTTGTAACTTCGCATGGCAACCGGTTCCGCGACATCCAGGGCGAAGCATACAAACAGATCAAAGTGACTTCGAAAGAATTCCTGTCAAGCTGTTTGATTATATTGAGCAACTGCTTCTCAGTGCCAGCCCTGTCGGAGCTTATGGTGTCTATAAGATAAGCAATCCTGATTTTTTTCACCATATCATATAATGTAATGTAATGTAAAAACTCAAATCGCAGTAAATTTTGATGATAAATACAGCATGCAGCAGCCGTGCTACATATTTAGGATATTTCTTAACAGTCCCTTGTAGGCACCAATTTCTGTAGGGTTCTTTGTTAATGCTTTAAGAAAATATCTGGTAGATTCTCTGCGATCAACATTGCGGAGGCGACGACCGCGACTGCAGTAGGAATAGGCCAGAGCCTCTCTGAGTAGCTTATCTGATATAAGGCCGGGATTATTTTCAATAAATCTTGTAAAAATGAGATCAGAGCAATGAACGCTTCGTTCCATATTCGATGTTAGTTGTCCGGGATGGCCCATCCGGTAAAGCAAAAGTGGTTCATCAACAAAAGCAAATTCGAACTCTTTAGATATTCTCAACCACAGATCCCAATCAAGCCCATTTTTGTATTCAGGATTAAACATTCCATATTTGTCAAAGCACTGTTTGCGTACCACTGTTGATGAATAGGGAATGAAGTTTTCAAATAAAAGAAAACCTGTAATGAACCCGGATCTGGGAATGAAATATTTATTTGCTATCTCGGCATATCGCGGTACCCCGTCCTCATTAATGAACTTAAGACGACTATAGACGACACCTATTGAGTCACGACTGAAAAGATTGACTTGTTTTTGAAGCTTTGTGGGTTCCCAGAGATCATCCGCGTCCAGAAAAGCGATCAGTTCGCCTGCGGCAGCTGTGATTCCATTATTTGTGGCGATAGCCTGTCCAGTGTTGCTCTGGTTAATGTACCTTATTTTGTCATTATCTAGGAATCTGGTGACAATCTCGTCCGTGTTGTCTGTAGACCCATCATTAACGATCAACAACTCAAAGTCCTGATAGGTCTGGTTTAGGATAGACGTCAGGCAGCCTTCCAAGTATTTAGCGTAATTATAACAGGTTACTATCACACTAACTCGCGGTCGTTCCATACTGGGCTCCTATCCGTTGAGTTTAAACGCAGTCAGCTTTCTACCGCCTCTGGCTAAAGCCATGAGCACAAGTTTCACCATTGCCTTATATGGTCCGAAACGGTACGGACACAGGTTCAATGTCGCCCGATATTCTCGGAGAGCATCGCGATATCGTAAGTTTTCCCGATAATAGTAGGCGAGAGAGCAATGCAGGTCAGCTAATTTGTCTATTAATCTCTGCTGTGAAATCGATGACTTCGGTACGGTAAGATGGCTATCAAATACCCTGAGGCTTCTGGTGATCATTTTTTCCACTTTTGTTGTCATATTCCCGCTATGCAATCTGCGCAGATGGCATATCTTGTCGATAAAGCCGAAGTCATATTTGCGTGCTGCCCTTAGAGTGAAATCTATATCCTCACTGCTGTCCAGACTTTCGTCGAAAGGACCAATATCCGCAAACAGACTTTTTCTGAAAACCATGGAGGAAGCGCCGACGAAGTTCTCAATCAACAAGGTTTCGTACAAGTCATTTTTCTCAACTATATACTCTATTTCGCCAACTTTTTTCTTGTTCAGGCCGTTAAAAATTGTGCATGTTCCGATGTGGTTTAGTGAAACTACATCACCGCTATAATCGCAAAAATCAGTGAACACGAAACCCACATCGGGGTTCTTGTCCAGGAAATTAACCTGCAACCGTATTTTATCGGGTTTCATTATGTCGTCTGAATCGAATATGGAAATATATTCGCCCTTTGCGATCTTAATTCCCTCGTTTCTGGGTTTTGAACACGCGCCGCTGTTTTCTTGATGCAGATAAGTGATCTTGTCGCCATAGCTTTCAAGAAGCTCTCTCGTGTTGTCGGTGGACCCGTCATCCACGACTATCAGCTCAAACGCGCTGCAATCTTGGCTGAAGATGCTTTCCAGCGTCTCTGGCAGGAAATGCGCATTATTGTATGTAGGAATGATAATGCTCAGCTTACACATTGTTGACCCCCTGCGAACTGTTGATCAGCCGTTTACCCCACAGAAGGGGCGATACTGTTAAAAACAACATTGATGACAAAATATTGAAGAAAAGCGAAACTATTTGCGCCTGCTTCATCATGAATAGATAGATCAGCTTGCCAGACTTCCACTCTCCCAGCGTAGTTGTGCGCAGATACGTAGCCAAACTGGGCAGCAGGTGTTCCCTGGCATAGAGCGCGGGTCCGAAATTCTCGTATCGGTTGCCGTCCATCATAGTAAAGATGATGAGTGCACTGCCCACCATGATGGCGATCTGACGGTATTCAAGGGGTATCCTATATAAAGCTTGCGATTTGCGAAAAATCCAGATTACAGTGATAACCTCGATGACCATTGCCGAGTATGCGGCACCGGCGAGCCCCCACATATAGATGAGTGTGAAGGCCAAGGTAATCTTGACAGGAGTGAGCGCCAATTTCAAGTATGTGAATAGCTTTGTTTGCTTGCGGTATAGGATGCCGAAAGAGAGAAACGTGGTGCATCCCGTCAGAATGGTGGTTACAATCTCAATCTGTGCGATCCTCTTGGCAGCCCAGAATGAGGGTGGTGTCATCAGCTCTAGGATGTCCTGCATTCCCATTGCAAGAATAAGACCGGCAAATATCATGAAGAACAAGTACCGTGTGAACATCTGGCTCATGATTCGCGGCGCCCCATCCAACTCAGCGATTTCGATGCTTGTGGTGCGCCAACTCCGGGCAAATGGGATGGAGATCAGGAGGTTCAGTAATGGCGCGAACTTGTAGGCCATCTCCATGACACCCATCCCTTCGAGACCGATGAGTATCCGCACAAGAACCCCTTCCGCCTGACGTCCAAGGAACCCGATAATCTCCCCAGGAAGGATGGGAAGCTGGAATCTTAAAAGGCTGCGGGCTATTTCCCGGTCAAAACCGAACCCATGCTCTCTCATCGCCACAACATGGAAGATTAGGGTGCTCACCGTGGCAGCGGCAAGGGATGATATGAACACTCCTATCAGGCCCACTTGCAGGATGACCACTAGCCAAATGTTCAAGGACAGTCCTATTAACAGCCGTATGAGCCCTACTGCTGAGAAGAGCACCGATTTCTGCCTTATGATCAGAAACGTGCTGGCACTCTGGCCGGCGACATCGATAACAAAGGTCACTAGCGAAAGACAGAGGAGGGGATAGTAGTCCGCGGTGCCTAAAATGAGGCGGCTAATGGGGGCGCTGAAGACGAGGGGTATGATGACGGTCAGAGCGCTCAACCCCCAGACGAGCTGGACGCCTGTGCCGAGGGCGAGTTCCTTTCGGTTATTGTCTTGCTCGTGGTAGATGCGTAGGATGGCAGTCTGGAATCCGCCGGTGAACAGGACTGTCAATATGCCAAGGCTGACATCGATCATGCCGATTACGCCGTAACCCCTTGCTTGGAATATGTGGGCGTAGAAGGGCAGCATTAGAAAGCTGGCGAGCTTCCCCAGGATGGTAGCCACACTATAAATGGCTGTGTGTTTGATGGTTTGTCGTCCGAGTCCCATAATTTAGATCAGTTCGTTTACTTCGACTATTATTAATCGGGCAAGCAAATGTAATTATTATGCAGAATATCTGATTCTAGCGTTCGAAGTATTTTCTCACGCGTAAGGGCACCTTCCCGAGCTTAGCATATACGCGCTTGGATTCACTTTGAATTCCGTTTCTTAAAATAAGGAGACTACGTTAATATTGTACTGATCATTAGCAGACAGGTATGAATATACCTCACCTACACTTTCAATATCTTTCAATAAAACCTCTGCCGGCAAATAGAATGATGTAATTCCAATAGTATTGCCAAATATGGCTGAGCAATTTTCTATTGCTGAGGAAAAAAATGAGGCAATACAACTCGGTTTTCTACCACCGAATGTGACTTCGAATTCAATCACGACATCAAATTTTTTTATTTTTATTCCAATCTGATCTCGTATCATTGCAATGTATTGCTCGGACTCTCGCGGATGTGGAACATAGTACAACTGTTTTCCATTAAAATAAGTTTTGATTTTTTCCATTAGCTCCAAAAATGTTTCTAGAGTCAAATACTCTTGATCGACCAAAGGCTGGCCAATAAACAAAACATCGTCTGTACTCACTGTGTTATGGACTACAGATTTCAAATAATTATAATCATTCTTTATGATATGGTCTTTCCCATTAAACTCAAGATCATAGCAGCTAAAATAGGTCAGGCTATCGACCCCGGTAGCATTCCAGTCAATCAATGCCTTACGCAATTTTCTTTTTATCCTTTTAACCTGGGACGGTTCATTCGAAGTGTTATTTGCCTCTACAGTTTTAGCAGCTTTAATTTTATCTTCAGATCTGTCACAATTTTCACGTACTCTTTGTCTGCTAATCCTTAAAGTGTCTGTTCCCACATCTAATAAGTATAATTTCTCAAAATTAATCTTATTGGCGAAATGCCTCATATGCAAATCATAATCATTCAGGTAATTTCCAAGTAGAAGGTTTTCCACGTTTCCAAGTGATTTGCATAATTTATTAATGCGTCTTCTTTTTAAGAATTGATCAAAAGTCAAGCTTAATTCAAGATATCTTTCATAAGGATTTCTTGGTCTATTCTTGCCGAAATCGCGGTCAGTCAACAAATATAAGAAATCAACATAAGTAACTGCATTCCAGTAACTTCTGTCAATCATTTTTTCATAGTTATTCTTACTGAACATTCCAGTATGCAGAATAATAAGTGTATTATTGGTGAAATCAAAGTGATGAATAGCTTCTATCGCATTCAAGATCTGAAAGGGTGCTGCTATTATAAAAACATTCACTGTACCCCCGAGAATATCCTATTAGTTGTGCAGATGCATATTTTTCAAATACATTACATTTCCCCAACATTCTTCATGTTTCTTTTCAGCCCAGATACTCAGTTTATTTCTTAATTCGCTCCCTTGTTCCAAAATATTCAGAACCTGTAAGCCTATTGCTTTTTTTTCGGAATCTAAATCCAAAGAGTCGAAAGTAGGCGTAGTTATTCCCAGCATTTGTTCCCATGCATTCATCATGAACGTTTTAGATGTGAGGGGAATAATTGGAGTCCCTCCACTTAATGCAAAAATAGTCTGATGCCATCTTCCTCCAATATATATTTCAGCATTACCAACAATATCTATTGCCTGCTGAACGGGAATATTCAAACCAATAATAGGCAACCCGATATTTTGTGCGACAGGTCTCAAGACTTCCTGATCTATTATGTCCGATACAGTGATAACAATCTGGCCGGCATATATTGAACTTATATGCTCCACGAGCGCCGTGAACTCATTGATTAGTTTCACCGGCTTCCCAGAATACGAAAATATTGAAGAGCCGCCGATGCAAATGTATGGTTTAGCTGGGTCAAACTCAGCGGTATCAGGCCATACGCCGAAATATGTTGGCCGCTGCGCAACCGGAAGCCATTTTTGTAATGACATGGGTGAAAATAAAAACGCAGAGTCGGGGGCGAACCTCCCATTACACATTGCTCTGCACTTTGCCACAGATATTGGTTCACGAAAGACTACATCGTTAAATAAAGGATAAACCTCATTTGCCATTCTGTAGAGATCCGGATGATCAAAGTCGGCTGTATGATTCACGATTATCACAGGTTTCTTAAAGTGCCTTCGTGCAACATAAGTCAGAAACAACTCTGAACGCGGAATTCTTCCATTACCCTTCATGCAGCCATCCCCATGAATAACCAATAGATCTGATTGCTCAATATTAGTCAGCAAGTCCGAGTAAAGATCTTTTTTAGTGAGTAGCTGTTTTAATTTGATATTAAAATCTTCCCATCTTTTGGGTACAATATCATCATCTTCTGTTGCAGTGATCAGTTTTTGTCTGATTTTAGAAAACAATGGCGGAATAAATAGTTTCAGCTTTTCTCGAAAATAACTTTGCTGAGTACCATCTTTTTCTCCGGGGATATTATTTTGAAAGGTGGAAAAACTCAGCTCATCTTCCGTAATTGAGCCGCTAATATTTCCTCCGGATTCAACTATCATTTTTTTCATGGAAATGGCAGCCGCACGGTCGCCCCAATTGGGGTTGCTGGTGGAATCATTGACGAATAATACTTTCATCGGGTTCTCATCCTGGAATGTCTAAGAAGAATATATCAGATGAAAAACAAACTGTACTTTCCATTAGGCAGTTTTTCTGGGCTTAAGCGTAACACGCCAGAACCATTTATCGACTTGTATAAGGATTACGTTCGGGTCAACCTCAAAGAGAGTTGAATAACATGATCCTGTCTTTTTAGCGATCTCATTATTGACCCAGGTTGCGCCTCCATCATCACTTATCGCTAGGTTTGTATAACCTTCACCTGGGTACTTAAAACGGGACTGATCTCCCTCAGGTGTGACTTTTGACCATCCCTCTGGATATCGGCGACCCCAACTGAGGGCAATACGACCGTCGCGAAGCTTAATCAAGCAAGGATCACATCCGCGGTCAAGGCCGGTGTATAATGGAGGCGACCATGTTTTTCCATCGTCAGTGCTCCAGGACGCATATAAAGGATAATGATGTCCGGTCCTCATAATGCATAACAACCTGCCGTCATCCAAAAGTGTAATAGCAGGTTCTACGAATCCTTCACCAATCGGGTCGCCAGATTTGGGCACGGCTACGCTCGCCAAGTAATGCCAAGTACGACCTTTATCTGTAGATTTGACGATAAAGGTTCGCATCATGAATTTCACCTCTTTTTGTGCATCGCTGTCTTGGGGGGGTAGGGTATCATCTTCAAAGTTACCGTACATGGTCATAAGCCATGACCCATCAGGCATCTTAATAATGGTTCGGTAGACGTAAAGACCATACCACTCCCCATTACCCTGTGCACGTTTGGGGCCCTCAGGGACATATACAATTGACTCTTCCTTGTTAATTGTTTTCAGCTCGTCTGTGGATCGCCATGCAGTTATGTTATATACGCCCGGGGTGATCAAGCGGGCCGGTCCACCGGCTGCGTAGAATAAACCCTTTAAGGAAATTACAGCTCGTTCGGCTTCGCCATTGATTGCTTCCAGATTTATATTTTTCTCAGTAACTATTGTTTTGCCACCATCACCACTCTTGAAATGGCCGTGAAATAAAATAGTGCCGTCATAAGTCCGAATGCATCGAATCCATTTACCTTTGTCGACACTTGAAACAGGGCTTATATTAACTACAGCCGACTTCTCTTCTATAGGGATATACGGCGTTTTTTCGGTAAGATATATCTCGTTGTATGCGAATTTTGCAATAAGCAATAAATTCAAACTAATAAGAATGAAGATGAGAATTTTTGTCTTATTCATCTATAGTAGATCACTCATGTTGGCCTGTCACAGGTGGAGTTTCTCTCTTCACTGATTGTCAAGGATACGGCATATTGCAGTACTGAGTGTTGATTTTGGTGTGTGCTTAAGTTCAGATTTAGCCGAGAGTATCTTTATCATTTCCCTGGACACTTCTTTTGTTTGAGAGCTAATTACCACTGGAATATTGCTACAGTAATCAATCACATCTGACGACTTTTTTTTGTTCGGCTGAATGCTTATGGCGGGTATGCCCATTACCGATGCCTCAAAAAGTAACATTGATGTCATGCCAACTACAGTCTTAGCGCAGGCGACTAGATCTCGTGACGTGAAGCCGGTTTCAAGAACTATGTTGCTGCTGCGATTGATCAGCGAATGTACATCGTCGGAGTGACCGCCTCTGGGATGAGGCCGAAAAACCAACTTAAACTGTTGCTGTCCAATATATTTTAACACCTCTGCAGTTAGCGCCAATACTTCCATTTCAGTATAACCGCGCGTATCTTTTTCTGATCCGCCGAATGTCACACTGTTAAACGGTTCACCGATGAACAAAAAATAATTATCACCATGTTTGCGTATAATATTTTCCTTTTCTTTCGGAACGTAATCTCTCAAGTCGTCGAAAGCAGGACTGCCAGTTATTACAAGTAACTTTTTATCACAACCATTTTGGACCATTCTGTCATACATGAATTGATCTAAAACGGCAATAAAATCAGGAGTGTATAAAAATAGGTTGAGCGCATTTTCCGCAGGCGTAAACCGCTGCCAGTAGGAAACCCAACTGTCTACAAATGCCATAGATGGTATTTTTTTACTCCTCGCCCATTGCCAGAATAAGTTATCTTCATCGGAGAATTCCGAGGTGCCGGTGAGCAATAATGAAGACTCGTTCACATCGCTCAACGTAGAATTATCGAAGCGCTCAATCAGAGTTGAGCTTATCTTGTTTTCTGCAAAAAGTTTGTGGGCATGGGCGAATGCGAATGTCTTAACATTGAAATCACGTTCGTGGATTTCCTCTAAAAGTGGAATAAAAGCATTTGCCGTGCCGGCCTGCCGTGCCACTACTATTATTGTTTTATTCTTTTTTTGCTGTTTCATTAATAGCTGCTATCGCATCGTAAAACTGTAATTCCTTATTATCGACATTGTCTTTCAAGTCGTTAATGTTTTCGGTAACTTTTTCGAACGCATCGGCGAAATCCTTCATGTCCTCAATAGTCAGCGGCTCTCGAACCAGGGGGCTGTACATCATCTCCTTCTCGTAAAGGCGTTCCACGACTGGACAAATCCCTTTCGAGTAATCATATTCTATGCCTTTGTTATAATTGAAAGGAAACCCTTTGCCGCCAATCGCAATTTTATTCTGATAAATCCGATTCAGATACAGGGGTTTGACATACCCTTCAGCAAGTGGCGTTGTTTCCCAGGAGGCAGGTTTCGGTAGTTCGGCTGATACCGCCTTTAAGAAATGTGTCCGACCGACTCCGAACACTTTCTCATTATAAAGCATTGGAAACATGTAATATGCATGCGTATGATGTGCGGGTATTTTCTGTAGCTTAAGGCCTTTAATTGCTTCGAGTCGAGAAGCAAGGTATGATGCCAGTTCCTGCCTATGTAAAAGAATATCGTCGAGCTTTTTCAACTGTTCGGTGCCTATCGCCGCCTGCAACTCCGTCAGCCTGTAATTGCTGCCAATGACATTGGACAGGTTCTCTACTCCATAAGCCTCATAGGCGTTTTCTCCATGATTGCGGATGAACTGTGCGCGCAAAGCAAGTTCTTCGTCGTTGGTGACCATAAGACCGCCTTCTCCAGTATGAATATGTTTGTGGTAATTCAGGCTGAAGCATCCAATGTTTCCGATTCCTCCAACATAGCGGCCTTTGTATTGAACTCCGGGAGCCTGTGCTGCATCCTCTATAACCAATAACCCTCTTGATTTGGCAATGGCCATGATTGCATCCATGTCGGCAGGATGACCAAACAAATGTACTACGATGATCGCCTTGGTACGTTCGGTGATTCTTGACTCTATAGATTTTGGATCCAGGCAAAAATTGTCAGGATCTAAATCCGCAAATATTGGAATAGCGCCATAGAAAAGGGCTGCGGTGGCTGAAATGGACATTGAATAGGGTGAAACAATCACCTCGTCCCCAGGTCCAATGCCTGCGGCACCAACTGCCGTCATCAAAGCAGTTGAGGCGGAATTCAGACTCAGCGCATGTTTGAAGCCGAATTTTGACGCCCACGCATTTTCAAAGCCTCTGACTTCTTTTCCCCCGTTGAAAAGGCTCCCGGCCGCACCCAGGAACCCCGAAAGCACATCGGAATCCAGAACCCTTTTGACAGATTTAAGTTCTGCCGCCCCCATGGTTTTTCTCTCACGGAACGATTTTTTTCTGACAGGCTTCCCACCGAGTATTGCTAGTTTTGAAATGGTTTTTCTTGCCATAGTTTTCATCTACCTTTTCGCTCGAATAGATTTTTGTTCTGGAATAATATTGTTCGCTTCTTAGAATGATCCTTCATCATGTGAAGCGATGCCTTATGTCTCCAAATGCCGGCAGATCAAATCTGCCTTAATTGATTCGCAGATCTGCATTGTCTTGAAAGCATCATGTAAAGTGCATTTAAGTTGTTCTCCATTGGTAAGATGGTTGTAAATGTTATCTGCAGAATGGTACAAAGATCTGCCAAGTTGCGTGTTTATCTCACCGGTCTTCATTAAAAAATTATAATCTTTATATACGGTGTTCTCCATAACTGTATGATATTCGATCTTGAACCCGGTGTCTGTTATTCTAACCCTGCCAGCTTCGAAGAGGAGGTCTACCTCGAAAATAGTGTAATGGAAGCAATTAATATGGTAAAGGTTAAAAGGTTTATTATTGTCGAAAGTAATTCTCGTTGAAATGGCTGGGTCGTCTGGGTAAAAATCTATTTCGCTGTCAACTATCTGGTGACTTACTATCTCACCTATCAAAAAGCTCAAGAGATTTATAAGGTGCGATCCATTGTGCAAGAATCCCTTCCCGTAGTATCCGGTTCCAGTCAGATATTTTCCGAATGATTCTCCCCTGATTTTATCCCGTAACGATTCAAATTCAGGGACGAAACAGCGTCGGTAGTTTACACAAACAGGAATGGCCCGTTCGGTATAGAGTTCCACAATTTCTTTAGCCTCCCCAACAGTCTTGGTAAGCGGCTTTTCAGTGAACACGGCCTTCAATGGCATTGCTACAATCGTTTTAAGAAGCTCATAATGAAGTTCATCCGGTACCGCTACACAGACAACATCCACTTTATTTTTTTGAAACGCCTCGGCAATACTCCCAAAGGCTTCACAGTTCCACAACAGAGCGGCATTTTGCGCTCTTTCATGGTTAGTATCAGCAAAGCCTAATAGATTGAACCCCGGGTGTGTTGAAAAAGCATGAGCGTGCGTCAGGATAAATTCAGATTCTGGAGTGTCGTATAGAGCGCCGATTGCGCCGGCTCCTATAACGAGAACATTAAATGTTGATTGGGTCATGAAAGATGAGTTCCTCAGATATCCTTGGTTCTAAAGAACCGTCAACTTTCCTTCCTTCTGGCGATGGATTCATGATTATGAAGGAAGTTGAAAACAACCTGAGCAAATTCAACATCTTCGTAATTATCGATATCCACTGCTGACTTCCAGTCAATCGGGAAAAACGTGTGCCCTTTTCCGTAAAAGGTTTTATCTTGCAGTAATTGCTTTGTACGTGCGATCCAGATGGCACCTGTGGGACAGAATAAGTCGGGCAAATCCTGAGAACGTTTTTTTAAGGCATCCGGGAAAATAAATTCAGGGCTCATATTTTGATCCAGTTTAGCGGCCCACCATGGGTTCATCCAGCCGAATTTGAAACAACTTAGCTGATAATTAGCCTTGTTGCTCGTAAAATGCTCAAATGACTGCGCTATTTCCTTGCCCCCCCTGATTGGACAATTAGCCATTAGCTGTATAATAACATCATATTCTTCATGCCAATATTCTTGAGCTTGATTAACTGCTGCGATCGATGCAAGACTTACTGGGGATATGTCATCATTTGCTTCATTACGAAGAAAAGGGACTTCAATTCCGTGTTGTATTGCAACTTGCGCTATTTCAACATCATCAGTGCTTACCACTATCCTGTCAAATACGTGTGAGTTCTTAGCTGCTTCAATGGTCCAGCCAATCAATGGCCTGCCCATGAAATCCATAATGTTCTTGTGCGGGATTCGCTTCGAACCACCCCTAGCGGGTATTACGGCTATTGTTTTCATCATATTACCTCATTGTTGTCGACTAAGCCCGGCAATTTATAGATATTGCCAGATTTTAAGCTTGTCAATAAACTGTTGCCCGGCAGCGCCGTTTGACAAGCTCTGGACTGGCCAGGGGTAGGTGCTAAGCATGCCATGACATCGGCGCCACAGCCGACATCCAAGATATTACCCTGCTCATGACCTGAAATCATATCGAGGACTATTGTAATCCTTGTATTAAAGTAATGTGCTTCTGCAGTGCTTCTCTCACGGAGTCTGTCGTAAGCCGTCGGGTCCATAAAATACCTCCTAACAGAAGTTTATCAAAGACCTATGGCTAAAGAAAGGTGCAGAAGCAAAAATTCATTGATTGTTTTTCTCAAAAATCAATCCTGCAGCTACTAGCTTATCTATGATAGGGTAAAGCCGCCATACGGGAACCTGAATGATAGTGCTGATATCAATCAAGTCGAGTTTACCGTCAGCATATGCCAGAAGATTCATCATATCGTTAACCTGCCGGTACGATTCATTTGTGCTTATAGTCGGATACAGTCCACGCCTGCCAAGTTGTGGTTCACCTAGACATGTGACTCGGTAAACTCTGTTGTTTTCAAGTAGCTCAAAACAATCCTTATGTACCGCAAAACTGCCCTGCAATCCTGCCGGCGTGACAAAATCCAAATTATCAAGCGAGGTGTGATATTCAGGGAATTCTCTATATTTAGAACGCATTATTGAGACAACCGGCAGATCTACCCCTGGACTACAATACTGACGCTCATCACTACCGCGGTCCAAATAGGAATACCGAATGAAGTCAGGATGTTTGGAGTGCAGAATATTGAGGGCGGCCTTATCGGCGATCGTCGCACCGTTTCGCGATGGCAGGAAAGAGTAGGCGCGCTCGTCTCCTACACATGTAAAATTAAATCCGGCCACAATATTTTGCTTCATATGGTCAAGATTCTTGCTCAGATAGGTGATGGAACCTATCGTTTCCGGTATGAAAATGATCCGATAGGTAAATCTGCGCAGCTCGCTGGCGAGCCATTTTGCCAGCATGGTTGTCACCACAGGGCCTGATAATTCATTATTGGCCATTGAAGGATGGCAAATATATGTTGATAAAAAGACTTCTTTAGTTGAGAGACCTGGTATTATCAATTCTCCATACGTTAGGAAACCTTCTTTTAAATCACTGTCGATAAAAACCCGATACGTTCCTTCTTGAAGCCTGACTCTCTGATTATGGGTGAGACAGAAACCCCAACGTTCTTCGTAACGGGATGCTACAAATGGTATTGCATCAGGAAGATCTTCCAGCGAATACAAGTGTTCCTGCAATTCTTCCAAATCGATATATTTATCGACAGGTACTGAGTAGCTGACCACGTGCAGATTGTGTTTCTTGAAATCAACAATTTTATTACCATGCCTGTCGAGTATATACGCATCTCGAATATTCCATTCCCTCGGGACTGTCCAGTCGAGAACTCTCGTGCCTGAAGGAACTTCAAATATTGTGAGGGGGATATGTTTATTAATGATATTTAGCGTTTCTCGCACCCCATTGCCGGTAATGCTCCTACATATTGGGAATAATTCGGTCATTAACTGATGCATGGCATGTCCGCAATTCTCTAAATCGACCGCTGCTACTTTTTCATTCATTAATTAGCGATACCTCCCTGGTAAGATCCGCCCATTTCTAACATCATCCTGGGCCTGTTGGTAATCCTCATGACGGCCTACGTCCAGCCAATATTCAATGATCGGGAAACTCACGACCGTTCGCCCTTCGTCCAGTAATTTCTGTATCAAGTCGGTCATGTCGAAGCGCTGCCCTTCCGGGATAGTATCCCAGGCTAAGGGGTCCAGAATATAAATGCCGGCATTAATAAAGAATGTCAGCGAGGGCTTTTCTCGAAGGTGGGTGACTCTGACGTCCTCACAGTCCACAACACCAAAAGGGACCTTCACTTCGTATTTCCGGACCCCCACCGTAATTTCCGCGTGATTCTTCCTATGATAGAGAAGCATTTCCTGAAAAGAAACTCCGGTCAGGATGTCACCATTGATAACCAGGAAAGGTCCGTCTGGCTTTTTTAAAAGCTTCAAGCCTCCTGCTGTACCCAACGGGTGATCTTCCTTTGCATAGTTCAGCCTGACGCCGAATGCATTGCCGTCACCAAAGTGTTCGACAATGTTGTCCGGTAAGTAATGTGTGGTAAGATTCATATCCCTGATGCCAGATCGGCGCAACTGTTCGATCGTCAACTCCAATAGCGGCTTATCTCCAACCGGCAGCATCGGCTTGGGTACTTGCTCTGTCAGGGGGAGCAAGCGCTTGCCATATCCGCCGGCCATTATGACTGCTGACAGGTCTATTTGCTCTTCCTTGACTATATCTTTGCGTAACCTGAACTCCAGGACGTAGCCATCTTCATCGATGACTGGAAGATGATTTATGTCGTGCTCATTCATCAGACGCAAAGCATCACGTGACGATACTGATGAGCTAAGAGTCAATGGATTGCCAGTGGCGATCTTCTCGCAAGCCGTATCCATGGATATCCCGCTCAGATAAGCTCTTCGGATATCGCCATCGGTTACAAGACCACAAAGCTTCAGATTCTCTGTGCATAATATCAGAGCACCGGTGCCGGCTTTGTCCATCTTTGCAATTGCTTCAGAAATCGAGGCTGATGGGGAGATGAGAACCCTCTCCAAGCGCTGTCTGGCGCTTGCACGAAATCCATCCTCAGTAATCAATTCATCCCGCAACAGGAAACTCTGAAGCACCCCTCCAGAATCCACAACAGGTAATTGGTCGATACTATGATGATCCATCAAACGGAGTGCTTCAGCGGGCGGAAGAGGTTCAGGGGAGATTATCGGCGAGCGGTTGGCTATTGTTCCGCATGGAATGTTGAGTTCTAATGAACGCATCATTGCCCTGCGGACATCGCCATCCGTAAGAAGTCCATAGAACTTCATGCCATCGGTGCAGAGAACTAACGCACCCGTTCCCGCCCGGTCCAATTGAGTAAGGGCCTCCTCTATCGTAGCGTCAGGAGAGATCACTAGATTGTCAAGTCGTTGCTTCTTATCAGGTTTTTCCATGGTTCACCCCTGAAGGTTATCACATAAATACAGCCTGTTAAAAACTGGCTTCAGTTTCATTCCAGTGTTGCTTGAAGACCTTTTTAGATGCAGCATCCATAACTGCTACTGTAGTTACGCCAGAGGCATTATTGGCGGCAACTCCGATAGCGCTCAATGCTGTTACAGGGAACGTTTCTTCGTCAAAAACATACTGCCACCGATGGAAAGGTTCTTCAATGTCGAAGTTGTCGTAGTGATAGGTTCCTGCGTTTGTCTTGAGCGCCAGCCAAGGCTGCGGCCCGAAGGTCGGTGTAACAGAATGCACTTCCAGCACATGCGTTGAGTCGCCAATTGAGGTCAACGACATGTCCAGCCCGCACGGTGGCTGTGGTGTCAGGCTGAGTGCTCCGCGCATAGCCTCCAGTGCCTCGGAAAACTTGAAAGGAACGTCCGGAAAATCCTTTGACACGTGTATAAGCATGTCAAGAACGCCCCGGACGTCCGGCCGCATATCGCGAAAGTCATGATTGGTAAAAGACAATATTACAGGCCGACCCTCTCTAGCCTCTCCAAAAGCCTGACGTACATCGCTCTCGGCAAGCAGCTTGTAGCGTGTGCCGACGTTTAGGCATCTGGCTACCCAACGCCTACAGTTGCCAGGCAGTTGATAATCGTCATGAGCGGGATGGTAGGGTTGCCAGTTTACTGGAGAACGACGCCAGTCCCCCAATCTGCCGCCCATTAAACCAAACTGCGCCTTGTCATCTTCTGTCGGAAGCATTGCCTGGCTGGAGTAATCGAAGGGAACAAACTGCTCAAGAAACCAGTGGCTGTCAGGGCGTATAACATGAAACCCTGGACGATGTGCTGCGGGAAACCATTTTTTGTCGATCACCCTCCTCGATATAATCTGATGCAAGCTGTCCGATGAGGACCACCAATGGGTGGCACAGTGATGGGCTTGCTTGCGAAAGGAATGAGGATGATAGTGAAAATGAAGACCGTCTCGCGTCGATTTTGTTTCTCGAATTGTCTGTTGGTAATGGTCGAAAATGTTGTGGTATCCCATGTCCCGCCGGCGAGGATTGCTCTCGTAATCGACGTGGTCGACGCAGAACCAGTTATAGACCCACCCGCCGCCGAAGGTATCGCGAACGTGGGTGCGGAACTCATCCGACATGCACTCATCAAGCATGGCGTCAACCTTTTCCCAGGTGTCGTTATAAGAGAGCAGGTGTGGATCTACCACTTTTCTCACCGCAGACTCCAGTCCTCCCAAATCTACTTCTCCAGCCTGAAGACGGCGCAGCATTTCGGTGCTGGGTTCCAAATCGAGCTTGAAGATGGATTTCAGACGATCGAAGGTTGCCTCGACTGACTCGTGGAGCGGACCTTCCGTATCGATGCAATGGACAACATACACAGTTTCAGACATCAAGCTTACCTCGCAATTTATGTGGTGAATGCCTTACGGCTGTTGCTTAACACGACTGCTGAGCTTCATGCCAGGTCTTCCCACCTGATCACTTCATCTTCTTGTAGGTCACGGGCTAGTGTCCGCCCTAAAGCGTATGACATCTCCGCCGGTGATATGCCGGTGCCGGGCCTCTTGGCGTCTAAGTCGGCTTCCGTAAGCACATGCCCTCGCGGAAGAGGACTGCGGGTCACTAGGCTCCGTCTGAACTTCTTGCGTTTTTCCATCTCCGCTTCGGTAACTACTCGCTTACTCTGCCCAAGGGAAGTCAGGATATTCCTTCCTTCCTTTACAATTGTCCGCATTTCCGTCGGCGTGGCCGAAATAGCGTGATCCCAGCCTGGCATGTCCTGGTCAAGGGTGAAATGCTTCTCGATGACGCAGGCCCCCAGCGCAATGGCTGCCAGGGGGATGGCGGTACCCATGGTGTGGTCGCTAAAGCCCACAGGGACGTCGAACACCTGTTGCAAAGTAGCGATATTCCGCAAATGGATCATGTCATAATCGGGTGGATAGATCGAAACGCAGTGCAACAATACGATCTGATCATTTCCTTCGCCACGGACCGTTTCGACAGCCCTCTCGATTTCTGCCAGCGTTGCCATGCCGGTTGAAATGAGCACTGGCCTCTGTTTGCGGGCAACGTGCTTGAGCAGTGGCAGATGCACGATGTCCATTGAGGCGATCTTGTAGAAAGGCACATCCAGCTTTTCCAGTAAATCGGCTTCAGCTGGTGAGAAAGGAGTCGAACAGAAGGTGATTCCCCGTTCATGGCAATAAGCATGGGCCTCAAGATGTTGTTCGGCCGTGAACTGATAGGACCTTACCATCTCTCTGAGTGAACCAAAATGACGCTTTTTGTCTGAATACTCGGTATTGCGGTCGTACTCTTCCTTGGCAATGAGCGAGGCTTCCGTCCAAGACTGGAATTTGACGGCATTGGCACCGGCATCGGCCGCCGCGGCAATGAGCCGCTTGCACAAATCCATGTCACCGTTATGGTTGGAACCGATCTCGGCTATGATATACGGAGGATTTTCCGGCCCAATTTCAATATCTCCAACTTTCACTCTTTTCATTCTGTCTCCTTTATGGGTATCCACATATGTTTCAACGAGGGATGAGCAACACATGACCACCAGAGTGGGGTCACGTTCAAGTCGTTAAGTGCCACGGTGTAACGTTCAAGCTGTGTCGGGTTAAGAACGACATTTCGGCGGAATTCTTCGACGTCAGAGGCCATCTCATTCAACGTAGCAAGACGGTGGGCTATTGCCCCATTAAGTGGCGCTGCACGCACTGCCTTAAGATGACGCCGCACACGTTCGCAGTCACTGATAATCTGCTGCGGGCCGAAAGGGGGCCTGACCTGCACCATATTTGTACTGTGTTGCCGGTAGTCCATCCGGACGACGTCGTCGAAAGCCAACTTGGCCCCCAACAGCCATGCCTGTGTCGCCAGATACCAGTCCACAAGCTCAACGTCGGCTGGGATTGGCAGGCAGCGGCGCAGCAAGTCGGAGCGGAAAGCTGAGTTTGAAAGACCGAAGACATTGTTCTTGGGTAGAACGTCTTCTGGATTAGCATGGCGTGGCAGTCTTAAAGCTAGGCCCATGTCCTCGCCACTCCGGTCTACGAGGCGTAAGGCGCATCCGGTGAGATCGCTCGTCTTTAGTGACTCGCGGGCAGAAGCAATACGGGTTGAATGCAGGATGTCATCGCTGTCGACCATCACAACCCCGTCGCAGGTCTCCACTAAGCGCTCTAGTGCGCGCTGCCGAACCTGGGCTGGAGTATCGCCAGGAGCAGCCGGCACCCATGATGCATCAGGATCCTCTCCAATGGCCTCAATGGCTGCTTTGACTGTCAATGCGTCCAGTCCTATCCACAGCGTGAAGTCATGATCTGTCTGCTCCCTCAAGGAGCGATACCAGTCACTTAAGAAGGGTTCGACGCCAGGATATATAGTCGTATACAGGGAGATAGTTGTAATGGGATTTATCATTCGAGCAAATTCCAATATATTTATATCCTAAACCAGCCCATTGTAAATAACGTTGCATTACTATGGAATCAATTAACAACGCTCAAGGCAATGTTCCTGCGTGAGGTCAATTTATTGATGAATTATGCTTACAACTAAATATATAAATTATACTAATGCAGAGAACATTAAAAATCTTCTGCGGTAATGGGATATCATTACTTTTCAGTTTTTTTGCCGCCAAAGCCAATGTTAAGGAAAAAGCGAAGCTTGAACCCGGTTATAGATGATATAGAGAACAAAATAGAATGAAGAAGAGGGCATGCTAAATATTTTGCTAATATTTCTTAATGCCTGATCTATTTAAAATAATGATGATTAAGATGTTGCAATCAATATCATCCGATTTTTTTTGCTGCATTTCCCACGTAGGTACCCGGGATTGTTATGTCATTTACAACGGTTGAACCGGCTCCAATTCGGCAGTCGGCGCAGATATTGACGGACTGGATGACGTTAGCCCCGGTGCCAATCATGCAGTTGGCACCTATGGTTACCCCGCCACTGAGCGTAACCCCGGGTGCTATATGGACATTGTCCCCAAGATGGCAATCGTGCTCAACGGTGCTGTTTGTATTTAGGATGCAGGCTCTGCCTATCTCCGAACCGCTGTTGACCACCACGCCGTCAAAGACGACCGTGCCTTCGCCGAGGGCTACCGCTTCATTTACGATCGCATCGGTCGAGACAATGACTGGAAATCCAAAGCCGAGCGCCGCTATTTCATGCTGCAAGCTAAGTCTCAGTCCTGATACGTCGATTTTTCCAACGCCAACAATCGCCTGAAAGTGCCCGTGAATCCTGATTAGTTCCGAAAGAATTCCGTCATTCCCGAGGTACGGCACCCCCAGGATAATCCCTCTGTCCTGTCTGTCCGTATACCCGGCGATGGCATAGCCGGTCTTTTTCAGCACGCTGATCAGAACCTTGGCATGTCCGCCGCCACCGATGACGACAATTTTATCCATTGCGTAGCTTATCGATCACGTACTCGATGTCGCTTTCCTTCAGGTTTGCACTGCAGGGAATGTTCAGCGTTATCTCGAGCATCCGATGGGCCTTCTCGATGTGGTAGCTCTGGCAGTTTATGTAAGGGTGCTGTAAGTGGTTCAGATGCCACACAGGTCTCGTCTGAATGCCGTTTCCCTTCAAATGTGCCATCAATGCTTCCCGATCCTTTCCGTAGACGTTACGGTCGATCTGTAATGCGTACATCCAGTGATTATTGTGTCCATACGGGGGGCTCTCAGCCAATTCCAGACCGTCGATATTGCAGATTTCTTTTTTGTACTTGAGGTAGTTTTTTAACTTTATATCAAGAAATCGGGGCAAGAGTTCCAGCTGTGCTACCCCGAGAGCTGCCTGAAGATTTGTAAGGCGGAAGTTATAGCCGATCTCGTTGTGCACGTACCTGACTTCATCATCTTTTGCCTGGGTCGTCAGATACCTAGCCTTTTCTGCATATTCCACTGAATCGGTCACAATCATTCCACCACCACCAGTGGTGATTATTTTGTTACCATTGAAAGAGAAACACCCGATATCTCCAATGGTGCCCGTATGCCTTCCCTC
This sequence comes from uncultured Nitrospiraceae bacterium, assembly GCA_963736105.1. GTDB lineage: Bacteria > Nitrospirota > Thermodesulfovibrionia > Thermodesulfovibrionales > Dissulfurispiraceae > Fen-1308. The sequence continues at coordinate 1,593,214 of CAVTNL010000002.1, forward strand.
AAGGCCAAGAGCGGCATACGAAGTTCCTAGGCTTTCCGCCGCATCCTCTACGATACTAATGTTGCGACTGCGGCAAAGAGAGACAAGATCCTGCATTCTAACTGCATTGCCGAAGACATGAACTGGCACGATGGCTGCGATGCGTCTCCCTGTATACCTGCTGTAAGTGTTTCCGTTTCTGAATTCAGTCTCCCTCTCAATAAACTCCGTTGTTTTGTGCACATCGATGTTGTAATACTCATCGCAGTCCATGAAGACTGGTTCCGCACCGAGGTATTTAGCGGTGTTCACGGTGGCAATGAATGTAAGCGTCGGAACGATAACTTCTTCACCAGGATGTACCCCAACAAGCCTCAGCGCCACCTGAAGCGCCGAAGTTCCGTTAACACAGGCTACGGCATAGCCGGCACCGGTAAGTCGGCAAAAGTCTGTCTCGAACCTATCTACATATTGGCCAGCCGAGGACACCCATTCAGTATCCAAGCACTCCTTTACATATTTCCATTCGTTACCCTGAAGGCATGGAACCGACAGCGGTATCATCTGTTGTGCATCCCCAATCGTTTAAATGTTATAGACATCAGCCTTATATGCCTTCAGATTCGCCGGAATAGAAAACCATTTTGCTGTTTCGGTAAGACCTCTGCGTAGACCTTCCCGTCCGGAGTATTTGGGACTGTGGTTCAAGAGTTTTCGAGCTTTGGAGGTGTCCGCCCAGAGTCGTTCCACCTCGCTTTTGGCAGGTCTCAGACGCTTTGTGTCAGTTATGATTTTTATCTTGACACCCATAATGTCGGCGATCATAGAGGCGGTCTCTCCCATGGATATTTCATAGTTGCTGCCGATGTTAATAACTTCTCCCACCGACTTATCGGCTTCAGCGACTGCTATGAATCCGGCAACAGTGTCGGAGACATAGTTGAGGTCGCGAGTCGGGTTCAAGGATCCCAGTTTTATGGCTCGGGCCCCGGAGGCGATCTGGGTGATGACAGTGGGAATGAATGCCCGTGCGGATTGTCTGGGGCCATAGGTGTTGAATGGACGGATTATGGCGACTGGCGTATCGAACGAAGTGTAAAAGGACATGGCGATCTGGTCGGCGCCGATCTTGGAGGCAGAGTACGGCGATTGCCCCTGTAGAGGATGCTCCTCTGTGATGGGGACAAAACGCGCTGTGCCGTATACCTCGCTGGTGGATGTATGAACAACCTTTTCCACTCCAAGTTCACGGGCTGCCTGAACGACGTTAAGTGTGCCCTTGACGTTGGTGTCCACGTAAGTATCCGGTGAGTGGTAAGAATAGGGAATAGCTATGAGTGCCGCCAGATGGAGAACCACGTCGCAACCCTTCATGGCCTGTTTCACGCCATGGGGATCGCGGATGTCGCCGGCAAATACATCCAGAGAATTAATCATCTTCCGATCAAGGTGGTCAAGCCACCCCCAGGAGTTGAAGGAGTTGTAATACACGAATGCTCGTGTATCGTATCCCCTCCTCAGGAGTTCTTCGACGAGGTGCGAGCCAATAAATCCGTCGGCACCGGTTATAAGTATTTTTTTATTTTTCAGTTTCATTGCAACTCACCTTCAAAACAGATTTATCGAATCATCAGCAGAGACGATCAATATGCAGAATACAGCTCCAATCTCTTGGAATATCAATACAGAAAACTTCATTGTTTCTTTGCAACATCGTTGAACGCAAGCCATGATTTTCATGATATCATTTTCTGACGGGCTGAAGGTCAATCTTTCTCCGTCGGGGATTTGTACAGTTGTCATCTGCAATCAATACTTTCATAATCAGACCCTGTTTTGCCGACAATCAGGTTATTGCACCTTCGGCGCACAAGGCCGTCGTATATTCTACTGTAATTGAGTGCCATGGATGTTGCCGAATATTTTGTTTCCAATAAATTTCTGGCGGAATCAGTTATGGTTGCTACCAAAGAATCGTCATTCAGTAGTTCTTGTATCCCTTCCATCAATCCCTGTGCATGATTAGCTGGTACCAGCTTGCCTGCTTCTCCTTCCTTCAGTACTTCCGGAATACCTCCGACCCTCGTAGCCACGATTGGTACCCCGGCCTGCATCGCCTCAAGGATGACGATGGGAAGTCCTTCAGTCAGAGAGGAGAGAGCGAACACCCGAAAGAGAGGTAAGTAGTGTCTGGCATTCGCCACATAACCGGGCATCAGCACTCGTTCTTCAATCCCGAGGTTTTTAATTTTTGCCTCAAGAGCGCTCCTCTCATGGCCCTCTCCAAGGATTACTAGGCGGGCTTCCGGATTTGTCTTCGCCACTTCATGCATTGCGTCCAGAAGGACGGCGAATCCCTTTTCGGGAGAAAGGCGGCCGACGGCTCCTATGGTATGACCTCCACGGCAGAAGTCCACTATCTGGGGATTGAGGGGAGTCTTTGGTCCGATGGTGTTCTCCATCAAGGGAATGCCGTTATTGACCACATGAAGACTCTTGAGTCTAACCTTCTCACGCATGGCCCTATTGACTACCACAACCTGGTCGATGAAGTGGAGACTTAACCGTTCCAGATACTCGTAAAGCTGCATCTTGTTCCATCCGCCTGTCCTGGTCCAGCCGTGGAGTGTAGAAACCATTGGTATCCTGCGGAGGCTTTTCGGCATCAGTCCAAACAGAATGTTCCCCTTGTAGCCATGGGAGTGGAGGATTTCAATTCCAGCTAACCGGGCAAAGCGTAAAATTCTCAATGCACCAGCGATGTTGGGGCCTGGCAGCATGCGGAAGGTCTCAGTATGTAGGCCGCGATGGCGAGCCTCTGTTTCCAATGGTTTCTCCCCGCAAGAAGGGTCACCTATGCTTGCGATAATGGGCTCCATGCCCTGTTGTACCTGCTCGGCAACGAGGGTAAGGAGCATGTTTTCGGCCCCATACAACCCGCCGCTGTCGATCACATGCAGAATTCTCATCCCTTTCTCGGGGTCCATATAACCTGTTTTTTCCCTAGCAAGAATTTTAGTAAAGAATGTCCGGCAGCCAAATTGATCAGGGTAAAATAATAGGGGACATACAGTAGTTTTATCCCGCTTGTTAGTTTCTGTGTGAGTGCAGACAAAAGAGCCATAGAGTAAAATATCGCCTGAGCGACCATAGCCAGGGCATAGAACGTGCCATCGTGGTAAAGCCAAGCGCTTGATAGGAACAGTCCGATCAGAAATAGAATTGTGAGATACCGCAGAACCTTATGAGACAGTAACTGCCATGAAAATATGCCGTATTTCCTAAGGTTCAGTAATTGCCGCATATCCAAGAGCGCCCATAGGGCTCTCAATGAGACTCTGACACGCATGCGGTACTCATCCGCTCCTGACTTCAACGTAGCCTCCCGTAGAACTGCCTCGGGCTCGTATACCACTCTAAAGCCCTGCTCAATCACACGGAGCGGTAGAACAAAATCCGGTAGTTGATCAGGCCTCATAGCACGATATAAATTTTTACGAACGGCGTCCACTCCACCGTCAACCCCAACTACTGAATGAACCCTCGTCTCGTAGAAGCGAAGCAGGTTTTCATATTTCATATAGGACGAACACCCGTCACCCACAAGAGTTCCATCGGCATTCGTATATACCATCTTTCCCGTCACATATCCGACAGTAGGATCAGCAAAGTTTCGTACGAGTTTACGCAAGGCATTCCGTTCATACAGCGAATTGGCATCAGCAAAGACCAATATCTCACCTTTTGCCTCTTTTACTGCACTATTGAGTGCAGCTGTTTTGCCGGCACGAGGCTCCTGACGCTTCAGCCTGACCCCCTGGTTCAGGTATCGCTGTGCTATCATGTCGGTTCCATCAGTTGACCCGTCCGAGATTACGATAATTTCCAGCTTGACAAGGGGATATTCGAGTGCTAATTTGTTGCGAATCGTCTCATCAATCCAACGTTCTTCATTATAGGCAGCAATCAGGATCGTTACTGATGGTTCATAGTCTCCCGATTGAACTATTCTTCTCTTCAGAAGAGAAAGGTAATAGATCATAATTGGATATCCTGCATAAACGTATAGTATTGCCAACAACGATAAATAGAAAAGTATTTTCATCAAGGGAAGGGACACTGTTATCCCCGACAAAACAGGCTCAAAATAAGTAGGGGCGCGCGCTGATATTTAGCTGTTTGTACGCACATGTCTTTTGTTGTAAAACCACTCAACGGTTTTCTGCATTCCTTCTTGTACCGAATAGACGGGGTTGTATGCAAGGAGGTCCGTCGCTTTTTGGATATCGGCCAGAGAATGCCTGACGTCGCCAATTCTCTCCAGGCCGTATCGAGGCATAACGTCCTTCATGCTATCATCGTAATCTGATATTAATCTTCGGATCATGTAAAACAGCTCGTTAAGGGTCGTTCTTTCACCGAAGGCAATATTATAGACTTGGTTGTGAGCCTCTTTCCTCAGCGTCGTAGCTGAAAGTATGTTTGCCTGGATTACGTTATCAATGTAGCAGAAATCCCGGCTTGTTTCCCCGTCTCCGTTGATCACCGGGATTTCAAGATCGAGCAGCAGGCCGATCCACTTTGGGATGACTGCAGCATAGGCACCCATAGGATCCTGCCGCGGTCCAAATACATTGAAGTAACGCAAGCCAATGCACTTAATATCATAGAGTTTGGCAAAGATATCGGCATATAGCTCATTTACATATTTTGTAACTGCATAAGGTGAAAGCGGTTTGCCGATTGTGTGCTCTCTTTTGGGCAGATTGGGATTATCCCCATACGTGGATGATGAGGCCGCATAAACAAAGCAGTCAACGCGTGCATCGCGGGCTGCAATAAGCATATTAAGGAAACCATCGATATTCGATTGATGAGTCTTTAGGGGATCCTCTATCGATCGTGGGACGCTGCCTAAGGCGGCTTGATGTAGAACATAACGGACGTCCTTGCAAGCCGCCTTGCAATCATCAGCGCTAGTGATGTCGCCTTCCAAAAGCGTAAAGCGACCCCAGGCCTCCGAACCAGTCAGATCTTTCACATCCTGAAGATTTTGCAGCTTACCGGTCGAAAAATTATCGAGACCGACCACTGTTTGGCCAAGCTCGAGAAGTTCTTCCAGCAGATTCGAGCCTATAAATCCCGCAACGCCTGTAATAAGCCATTTTTGTGGCTGCTGTGAAAGTCGCGCTTTAACATTTTCTATCATTGGATTAATACTCCTTTTTCATCACATGGTCACTTTTCAGTCATGATCATTTAGCCACAGACTGGCTTTCCATCGTGGCATGGGTCTTGTTGCTACCAGGCACTTGGTTGTCCAAAATATAAATTGCTTGATTGTTGCTCTGCATTATAGTTCTCAGCGAGCCAAATTCAAAATCGGTCAGCAAAGCCCGGAGTTTTACAAGGGTCGAATCAAGATTGACATAATGTCTGAATCGAGATACTAACGAACCGTTTATGCGGGGCTGATCTGTATCTACCTCCCAGGGATGAAGGTAAACAACGGCGATCTGATTTTCCTGTTCATTTAGTCGCCGCAGAGCATAACGTGTCAAACACATAGGGAGCAATCTCAGATACCCTCCGCCGGCGACCGGAAAAACTGACTTTCCAAGCTTTAGCGTAGCGGGGGGAAATTCAATAATTGATCCGGCTGGCCTAGTTATTACATGCGGGTGGCGTTTCGCCCCCGGCATTCCGTAACGGTCATGGTAGACCGGGAATACGCTAGAATCGTAAACGAAACCCTCTTCAATCAAGATGTCGAGAGCCCAGATACTCCGCTGCACGATTGAATAGCTGGCAGCCCGATATCCGAGCACCGGGACCCCCGTAATGTTTTCTAGGATATCTCGCGATTGCTTCAAATCCGCCCTGAATTCTTCAGGAGAAAGATTATATACTAGTCGGTGATTAAAGCCGTGACTGGCAATTTCGTGCCCCTGGGACTCAATTTCTCTGATCAGCGCAGGAAACCGTTTCGCGACCCAGCCAAGTACAAAAAAGGTGACTTTGACTTCACGTTCATTCAACAGGTCGAGTATTGTGTGAGTACTTCGCTCGACCCTGCTTTCTAAGAGGTCCCAGTCTGTAAAGCATATCCTATCCGCAAAGGCGGATACCATATAATAGTCTTCTACGTCTATAGTAAGGGCGTTAAGCATAAGTTAAATAAAATAGGGGTAGTGTTCCAGTGAATGTAAGGATTGCTATCGGTGTCTTGGGCATGAGGCCAGCCATATTACTATTACCTGCATGATCATCATTTTCTTTTCTAAAACTGCCAAGCCGTCAGATTTATCTTTAAACATCCTCGTTGGCAAAACAGATATATCTCGGAAGGCAAAAAGAATAGACCCTTTAATTAAATATCCTGGACCAGAAGGCCTTTTGTTTCTGGCCAGATGATTCGACGGCCAAAAGCTGCTTCTGTTCCAGTTCGATAGATTTCCTCTTAAGGTCATCTATTTCTCTGAGAAGTTTCTGAATAAACACGTTGCTGTTATGGAGACCTTTGTCATGAAGTTCCTGGGTGGTTTTTTCGACAGCTGGTGAGACAGAGGTTTCGAGATGAGAGATTTTAATTGCAAGTTCGTCGATATCGGCCTTCGAGACGGAAGACCCTTGCATTGCCGACTCGATGGCGTCGAGCCTTATTAGTATGGACTTAATTACCTTGGGTTCTATTTCCTGCCCCTTTTCAGGCTCGATGTCCGTCCAGTAGCGGGTTTCTGAATCGATATCTCTGGCAATTTCTTGTACGAGATCCACTGATATTTCTTTTGTACCTTCGCTGAATGCGGCCAATAGCAAGAAATCGCAAAATATGTTAATAAGCCGCGGAATCCCGTGGGTAGCTTCATGGAGCAGATTAAGTGCGCCGTCCAGAAATGCAACCGCACTCCTGTTGCCCGCTATGCCGAGGCGGTGAAAGATGTATGCCTCGGTTTCGTTCCTGTCCAGCGGGTTTATATGACAACTGATGCTTATTCTTTGCCGGAGTTGTCTTAGCTTGGGCAGGGCAAGGGTCTGTTTCAACTCGGGCTGACCTGCAAGTATGATCTGAAGCAGCTTGGATTTGTCCGTTTCGAGATTCGAAAGAAGGCGAACCTCTTCCAGGAGCTCAGGAGAGAGGTTCTGCGCCTCATCGATTATTAAAGTGGTGCGGCATCCCCGTGCATACTGGCTTATTATGAAATCGGAGAGGTCTCTGAGCATCCGGGTCTTATCCTTGCCCTGGGTTTCGATTCCGAAATCATCACTGATCATCGCTATAAGCTGCTCTGAATTCACAAGCGTGTTATTGACACGGGCGACCTTGATATCTTTATTTAATTCTTTCAATATCCTCCTGATCAGAGTGGTTTTGCCAGTACCCACTTCGCCAGTAACAAGAATGAATCCCGTATCAGCCGCTATTCCGTAGTTCAGATAGGTCAGGGCCTTCTTGTGGTCCTTGCTCAGGAACAAGAATTCAGGGTCTGGCGTCAGCTGAAATGGATTACAGGTTAATGCAAAAAAAGAAGTGTACATCATTTATTGGGCTATGTCGTGGTCTGATTATCACGATTATAATGATAATAGTTATACGGATGAAGATTCTTGCCCAGATAGAGCGGGACGTTATTGTACACAATGCCCAGAATAGGGGCGTTCTTAATCAGATTAACTCCCCTCTTTACAGTTTTCTCTGATGTTTTTGCCGCCGCAACGACTATAATAACTCCGTCGACATTCATGCTGATTGAGATCGCGTCAGACGATACAAGAATTGGCGGCGTATCGATAACTATATAGCGGTCCACGTACCGATGCTTCAGTTCGTGCACAAGTTCCGTCATCCGATTGGACGAGAGGAGCTCCGCCGGGTTTGGGCATATATTGCCTGCAGGTAGAAGCACAAGTTTGCCAATACCTGTATGTATCAGAACATCTGATAGTTCCACTGTGCCGGCCAGATAGTCACTTAAGCCACGATCCACCGTGATACCGAGATATTTATGGATTGAGGGCACTCTTAAATCGGCATCAATAAGTAGCACGGTGTGATCGATTTCCTGAGCCAAAGCAACAGCAAAATTTATTGCAGTGATTGATTTTCCTTCTCCAACATCGGCACTCGACACCATAACTGTATTTTGAAAATCCTGCTTTGTGGTTGCGAGGATTCGTCCTTTCAGTTTGCGGTACTGTTCAGCGGAAGCAGAAATAGGGTCGATAATACATACAATATGCCGATCTACCAAACTTGGATCGATAATAGAATCCTTAATCTGAAATACAGGCAGAGGCGATGTGCTTTTTAGCGACTCTCTTTGCTTGTCTGGCGTTGAGACTTGGGGCGAGGCCGATTCTCTATTCTGAATAGCCTTTTCCAGCGCTTGTTCAATCCTGCTCACTCGCTACCCCCTTAAAAAGGTAAAATAATGATGCCAACATATCTGTGCAACATTTCTATAATCAACAGTAATAGTATAAGACCTAAATATGCAGACGCGGCAACGAATATTTTTTTGTCCATTTGTTTAATTATTATTGCATCAGATTCAACTACTACGGAGGGGATTGCCACGAGTACCGGTAAATGGAGACTCTTTTCGACTGAATCTTCATCCTTAAAGGAAGGATTAAGGTAATCTAAGCCCAGGACAACACCGCACCCCGAAACGATTCCAAAAAAAATTCCGGCAAATATCAATTTTACTCGGTCGGGCTGGATTGGATAGGTTGGCAATGTCGCTTGGTCAACGATTTTGAATTGAGTGCCCTTGTCAGCGGTTTCCAGATCTTTTGAGACCCGCGCCGTTTCGAGTTTGTTCAACAAATCATCATAGATATGTTGATACACAGTTCGGTCTCTTTGAAGCTTTGTCCACTCCTCCTGCTCCTTCGGCATCCCACCGAGGACACCTTTGGCAAGTTGCTGCTGTCTAATGAGCTCGGATGATCGGGCTTTAAGCGACTCAATCTCCGCATCTGTACGACTGAGTTCTTCCTTTAATTGTTGATACACTGGGTTTATTGTTGATGTCTCAGTGCCGGCGGCATCGGCAGGGACCGTCTTTGCCTGGGCTATTTGTCTTCTGAGATCTTCTATTTCCGACTTGGTCTTCAGTACTTCAGGATAATTATCGGTAAACTTTGTCATCAGGATACCGAGTTGTGTGTTGAGATAATTTAGTCGCGCCTGGGGAGACCCTTCTGTCGTTACCATAGCCACTGTTAGTTGCTTTTCGCCTGTAAGCTGCTTTCTGAGGCTTTCTCTCTTATACATCAATTCCCTGATTTTTATGTCAGCATCAATTTTTGCTGTCTGAAAGGTCTCCATCCTGGTAAGAACGGCACCTTCTGTTTGTGGAATTATGGAGGGATTTTTCTCCCTGAATTCCCTGATTGATTTATCGGAATCCTCCAGTTTGGCCTTATACTCAGCAAGCTGGCTTTGAATAAACTCAAAGGCTCCAACGGCATCGGACCGTCTGTAACCCAGGGTCTGATCTATGTAATCCTCTGCGAGCGTGTTGACTATATCTTTGACATTCTTGGGGTTGTCACCTTTATATGATATTGTGAAAAGATCTGCGGTTTCACGTCCCCCGCCTCCCTTAACAGTAACTGCAATGTTCTTCTGGATGCTGTTGATCAAATCTTGGCTTGGCGGTTTTGGGCCCTCTGCAACCATGCCCAGCTTCTTAATCACTCGGGTGATTGCATCTTTGCTGGCAATACTGTTCTGCAAAATTCTGAGACTGTCTTCTATGTTGCCGGCCACCCCGACTCCCTGCAGTAGAGGATTTATCACTGTGCTTCTCTGAACGACTATTGTGGTGTTAGCTTCATAGACCTTGGGCATAATAAAACCAGCTAGCGTGCAAACGGATAAAACCGCTAATGCCACCGACAGGGCCAGATATCTCCTTTGCAGGATTAACCCCCAATAACGTTTTAGATCAAAACTATTTAGGCTGCTTTCCGACATGTTCTTCCCTCATAAGCTATCAAAAAATGCTGGATTTGACGTTTACCAAATCTCCGGGTTTTAATGGAACATTTTTGTTAAGATCCCCGCCCTTTACGACATCCTTTAATTTGACCTGGATATTTTTTGCTTCACCGCCTTCATTCCTAACAATTACTACATTGTTTTGGCTGGCAAATTCAGTGAACCCCCCGGCACTCAATACGGCATCAAGGGCTGTCATTCCTTTGATATACGGGAAAAGACCGGGATTTTTCACTGCACCCACCACCTTTATTCGGTTTTCGAGATCTGGTGGTATGAAGATGACATCGCCGCGATGCAAGTCGATGTCCTGTGAAACGTCTCCGTTTTCTATCAATTTCATGAAATTGACCGGCATCTTCTTTCCTGATCTCAAGAGGTACGCACTTTTCAGGTCTGCTCCCTGAAGCGAGCCCAACTGCGCCAGAAGTTGGAGCAAGGTTGTATTGCTTTTTAGTGTAATTGCGCCGGATGATGAGCCTGTGCCCGCAGAAACTCCACCCCCGATTATAAACACTTTAAAGCTGTTTACAGCTGTTACTATGACGCTGACATTCGGCGTCTTGATATATTTTAAGTACTCTTTTTCCAGATACTCCTTGAGTTGTTCCGGCGTCATCCCGTCAACTTTTATATCACCCACAAGAGGCACTGAGATCATCCCATCAGGTCTGACGGGTAATTGTTGCACATTCAACTCCGGACTGCCCCAGACAGAGATTTGCAGAACATCTTCAGGGCCAATGACATAATTCTCTGCCTGCGCAATGCCAACTAATATCAGTAAAAAAAGGACTATAAGCAGAATCACTTTTTTCATATTGCCCTCCTATCGCGCCCCTTTTCCGAAGAGGACGACCTTTATAGTATCCATTAAGATAGATATATCAAGCAGTGTAGATACATGCTTTATATAATACAGATCAAAGCGCAGTTTTTCCAGTGAATCCTCGTCGGAGGCACCATACGGATATTTTACCTGGGCCCAACCCGTAATGCCAGGCCTTACAAAATGTCTGTAACTGTAATACGGAATCATCTTCTTAAGTTTTTCGATAAACTCGGGCCTTTCAGGACGAGGACCGACAAGACTCATATCTCCTTTCAGGACATTTATAAATTGAGGTAGTTCATCGAGCCGTGTCTTCCTTAAGAACTTTCCAATTCTGGTCACACGGCAGTCGTTTTTTTGTGCCCATACAGCTCCGTTAGCTTCGGAGTGCTTTTTCATAGTCCTGAATTTGATGACCTGAAAGTGCCTTTCCGACTCTCCCATGCGAGTCTGCCGGTAAAAAACAGGTCCTTTTGAATCGATAACGATTAGAAGGGCGATAATAGGGAAAAGCGGCAGGCTTAAAATGAGGCCCAATATTGCACCGAAGATGTCTTCAAGTCTTTTGAGGAACTTTCTTGTTGCTGCAGCTAGTTTGAATCCGTCCGAAAATATGAACCATGCCGGAGTAATGTTTTCTACCAGTAGTTTGCCCATGACCTCTTCGTAAAAAGAAGGCGCATCAACAATTTCGACACCCGCAAATTTGCAGTCCAGGAGTTCTTGAAGTGGGAAACATCCTCTTTTTTCCGTTAATGCCACCACCAGTTTATTAACTTTCTCTTTTTTTACATATTCCATGAGGCCCGCACATAGTGATTGTATCGATGTCGCAGTAGAATCACTATTACTAAGGGATACATCATAGTATCCAGCAAAAACATAATTTGTCTGTTTAAGCAGTATAATTCGTTCCATTATTCTTGCAAGGTTACCCGTACCGAGAATTAGCACCTTTTGCGTCATAATGTCACGGTTCATGAACAATACATATGAAGTGTGCCACAGAATCTGAAATATGCCGTAAAAGCCCAGAGAGCAAACAAGTAGGCGTCTTCCAAAAGCCTCAGATGGGAGCATAAAGAAAATAGTCGAAAGAGCTATAAAGGAAATTGTAAGGCCGATGCAGATTATTGTCAGTCTATTTTTGGCAGAAAATGAATAGATTTTATTACGGCTATATAACTCAATAAAGTAGGACGAAAAAAGTGTTATAGCGACGAAAATAAACATCTCTATTGCACTCGGACTAATATAATCTTTATGCATAGCTATAGCCATGGCTGTGAAAACAGCCAATATTGCTAATAAGATATCTCCAAATATAAGCAGGGAAATTCTATATGCCATTTAGAAATCGTCCTGTCAAGTTTTTGAGCATAAGCAAATACGCGTTTCAACAACTCCTACGGCTGCTAAATAAAATTCATACCCCCGAGGAAGGCGCAAGATGCATCACCGCGCCGACCGACCTTCTGTATATACAGCTCCGCCCTCTCAGATACAATATCTATAGCCGAGAAGATCATTTCTATAAATATCAGTATAACCCAATGTGGTACGGTATAACAGGACCACATTGGGGTATTTTTAGGGTATTTTGAGGTATTTTTAGCGTGATGATGCAGGCAACCCATACATTTCAATAAGATATCTGATTCAAAGGGACAAACCATTATTTTATCTGACAAGGGAATCTCATTTTGCTAATTAGAGACTTACGACGATGACACTCGGAGTCTATGACTTAGGGATGAAAACCGTGCGGTTATTACACTCTCTAAATAGTAGCTATACCTATATTATGATAATATCGCTAGCGTTGTGACTGCGTCGATTTCATTGAACAATCTAGGCAAAAAAATATTTACTTTTCGGGTTCGTTTTTGTGTTTGTCCGATGAGATGTTGAGGGCTCTCGATCGGCATTTCAGTTGTTTTGGGTGAGTTTCCTAATATTGGCCGAACACTGCGTCTGAATTTCTATAATACTCGCACGGAAAAGCCAGAATATATCGACATGGCGCTTGTGCTTCATGCTATATTGACGATGAGGATGTTTAATTTTTTCATGCTGAATTAAGTGCGATTTGTTGCATTGACCTGTGGTTCTAAATTTGTTATCCTTTACGCATATGGGTATTCGTAAGAAGTTTTCACTAAAACGTATTAAACCTTTTCCTGGCAATAAAAGACGCCAGCAACGATCCAGTTGCGATGTTACGGCCGAATTCGCCGATTCAGGACGAAACATGTATAGCTGTAAAATTGTAGATATTAGTGAAAGCGGCATTGGCATCGTGGCTAGTACCAATCTTGTGGTTGGCAACGTTATAAATATTACTCGCCCAGCTATAGAGGCAGAAGTAATCTGGGCCTTGGACTATAAGGCTGGTCTGAGGATTTTAAGGTAACTATTTCCACAGTGCATTGCTTAAGTCTGATGCACTAGCCACTAGACCGCTCAGTTCCCATACCCGATTGCTAATGTGTTTTTAGTGATGCTCTATAGTATTTCGACCGGAATCGCCATTAGAGATGCGAAGTGACGGACGCTAGTTATTGCCCTCTTGGACCAGATGCCCAACGGCAGCAAAAGCATTATATCGCATGTTTTCAGCGGTAGATGAACCGTCCTTTCTGAGACCACTTCCCATGACAGACCCTACCATGTTCCTACGATTTCCCTTGACTTGAGTTGTGGGCTAATCTAGACTATTTAGAAATATTTATTTTTATCCACAAACGAAAGGAATTAATGATGAAAATATTTCTATTTATCTCAGCCTTTGTAGTGGTGATTTTTGGAGTAAACTTTTCAGCGTATGCCGCTGAATACACCGCCACGGCGTCTCTTGCTGCATCTGAACAATACAATGACAACATATTACTTACGCACACAGAACGTATCTACGACTATGTAACATTGATCGCGCCTAGCATTGCGCTGTCCGCGAAAACAGAAAAGGCTGATATTAACCTCAATTACTCACCTACGTTCAATGAATATTTGTATCACAACGAGCGCGACAGCACTTCACAACAGGCCTCTATCGGGGGTACTTACAGGTTGACAGATAAGGTGAAACTCGACCTTTCTGACGCGTTCATTCAGTCTCGCGAGTACACCGACATCATATCCACAGAGGGAGATGGTCCTGTTTCAAGAGCTCAGGAGAAGATTACGAGCAACACTGTGAGCGGCGACATGTCTTACAAGCTTAGCGCTAAAATCAATCTTTTGGGTAATGCATCGTATACTAATACGAATTCAGAAGGGCTCACGGCAACCGTCAAATCTTATGTTGGCGGTCTAGGAGTCCAATATCTTTTCAATGACAGGACCACATTTCGAGTAAATGGGGCATATACTTTATTTGACTACCAGCTCACCGGCGATGCGACAAGTGGCAATTACATTGCAGGTGTTAACTATAAACTGACGCCGACATTGACAGCTGATGCGTATGGCGGTGTAGCTGACACACATATCGACAAACCCAGCAGTACCGATATCTCCTTCACCGGTGGCCTTTCCATTACTAAAACCTTGGAGCGAGGAACTGCCAGCATCTCAGTCGTTCAAAATATAATCGCAGGATTCGAAAGTTCATCGCCCATTAGAGCACAAATGGCCTCATTACAGTATTCTGCACCAGTTACGCCCTCACTGGATGCCACTATATCGGCATTTTACAGACGCTATCGGGCAATAGGGCTCACGGGGGTCTCTGAGAGCAGTGGGATAGTAGATACTAATAGGAATGATACGGGAGGAACCGCCGAGTTGTCTTATCGGCTGCTGTCATGGTTGAGCGCTAACGTCTCATATTCTTACATATATTCGGTCGCTGTAATGAACGACGCTGAAACCTATGTTAACAACATTATAATGGTCGGCATAAAGCTCTCCAAATCAGCTAAATTCTAGTATCTTGGCTTGACAATTACGAACTCTTATTGACACAAGACGAAACATCTGTTGACTCTTCCCCGTGTCAAGATGTTAATCGGGTGATATATCTTGGCAGCAAGTCTAACCGAGTCATCAAAATAACAGCTGAAGATTGGATACGTGATGACTTCCGTTTACCTCGTAGACCGCGACCGCCTTGGTAGTTCAGGACAGCAGACCGCGTAGCAGAAGCGCTAAAGCTATAAGCATAGGAAGCATGCCTTGATCATATGAGAAGAGCCCTTCGATTCGTGGCAGTTGTTAATTAAGGCAAGTGCGCATCAAAGTCGTGCATCTTGTTTCTCAGTTGTTATTGCATTAGATTCGCCTGTCTGCGTCCGGTTCCACCATCCGCCACCGAGTGCCTGAAAAAGTGCTGCAGTGTCTGCGTATCGAGTCGCCTGGGCCTGAACCAGAGCAATCTTTGCCTGATGGTATTGACGCTCCGCATTAAGCAGCGAAAGATAGGTTACTGCACCCAAGTGGAACTGATGCTCTGTGAGCTCCAATGTCTCTTGCGCAGCAACCTCAGCGTCTGCCTGGGCCCTTAGAGTTTGTGCGTCCGATTCCAGAGCGCGCAACACGTCAGCTACATTCTGAAAGGCCTGTAAAATAGTCTCACGATAGTTTGCAGCAGCCTGGTCGTACGCTGCGACGGCGGCGCGACGTTTGGCTGTAAGTTCTCCTCCATGGAATATGGGCTGCAGAAGATTGGCTCCGAAGTTCCAGATGCTGGCGTTGTTGCTGAAGAGGTTATGAAGCTCGCTGGATTCAAATCCATAGCTTCCTGTCAAAGTAATTTGGGGATAGAGATTTGCTGTAGCGACGCCTACCTGTGCGCATGCAGCGTGGAGCAATTCTTCAGAGGAGCGGATGTCGGGTCGCTGGCGAGCCAGCGAAGAGGGCAGGCTTACAGGTAAATCCAAAGGCAGCTGCATACTCTCAAGACTGAACTCAGGCAGTTTAGCTTCCCCTGGCAATGTGCCTGAAAGTATAGCCAATAAATGACGGGTTAGCGCAAGTTCTTTTTCAAGGGGCGGTAACGTTGCGCGAGATTGAGCCAGTTGGGCTCGTTGGGCGAGAACATCGGATCGGGACACACCGCCAAGCTGAAACTGCTGCTCAACTACAGCGAGCTGTTTTTCCTCGGCTGTCAGAATATCTTTTGTTACTTGGATCTGCGCACGAAGAGAAGCTTCTTTTACTGCAGCTGTAACTATATTAGAGGTCAGCGCAAGATACGCACCTTCAAACTGAAAGCGCTGATAATCGACTTGGGATTGAAGCGCCTCAAGCTCGCGGCGCCCCCCTCCGAAAACATCCAGGGCATATGAAACGTTAACCGATGCATTGTAGAGACTGAAGGGGCTAATTGTGGCATTCGGCTCACCAAACTCCGCACCCGATATTTTTTGCTGATTAGCCGCAACATTCGCATCAAGTGAAGGAAAGATGACCGTCCCGGTTTTAGCGCGCAGATTCTCATGCGCTTGGCGAAGTGCTGCCTGCGCGGCCGACAATGTCGGACTATCCTTAAGTGCCAGTCTGATCAACCGGTCTAAAGCCTCGTTATGGAATATAGTCCACCATTGAGCCGGGATGTCATGACCGATGACGATATGCTGCGATTCACCACCAGGGACATTAGATGCAGCGGTTGATTCGTGCACAGGCGTTTCTGTATAAGATAATGTATTAGGGGCATCGGGGCGGCGGTAATCCGGACCGACACTGCACCCCGCAATCAATGTGAGTGTGCAACATGTGGCAAGCAGGAGTTTCATGACAATGTTAATTATAGCATTAAGTTGGTAAGCTAATCTTTCGTAAACATACGGCAGCCGATATATTCCTTGACAACCTCTAACAGCAACATCGGCTAAAAAAAGCATAATAGTGATACGGGGCATGGTGTTGAGTCTTTTGGTAAAAAAACAGTGATATTTACCTTTTGCAGAGGGTAGCAAAATAGAGTAAAATAAATCTATGGTATTCGATTTTGAATCGTTATTGAAAGAATCAGCTAACAGGCATGGACACTTATGTCCAGGACAGATTTTGGGTGTGCGGATGTCTATGTTTGGCTTAGAAAAGATCGATTTGGACCCGAGGGTAACAGAGCAAAAAAGCCTAATCGTATTTGTCGAAATAGACCGCTGTGCAACAGATGCCATACAATCCGTTACTGGTTGCAGCCTCGGTCATCGAACAATGAAATTTGTGGATTATGGCAAAATGGCCGCATCTTTCATTAACCTAAAGACAGGCAAATCAGTTAGGGTGATTGCCAGAGAAGATGCCAGAGGAAAAGCTAAGGATTGCTTTCCAGGGCATGATAATAAATATGCAGCTCAGCTCGAGGCTTACAGGGTAATGCCAGATGAGGAACTCTTTGATTGGCATTGGGTAGAGATCCTTCTGGACCCACAGGACATGCCTGGAAGGCCATTGAAAAGGGTAGAGTGCAATCGTTGCGGAGAGCAGGTTCAGGATATGAGAGAAGTTCATTTGGATGGAGCGGTCCTTTGCCGGTCTTGTGCAGAAGGCGCTTATTACAAGGATGCTGACAAGCGTGGTGAAGCCGCTTTTTTATTGTCTGACGTTATGCAGAAAAGTCATAACGCTATGAAAATAAGATCGAAGATATGGATAGAGATCGGTGGAGAGCCGGTATTCGGCAGGGGAAGGCGCTTTCTGCTGGAGGCCATAGAAAAGCATGGATCGATCAACCAGGCTGCACGGATGGTCAAAATATCTTATAAAAAAGCCTGGAGCCACATCAAGGCAATGGAAGAGAGACTCGGCATAAAACTCGTGGAGTGCCGCACCGGAGGGAAAAGCGGAGGAGGCGCGCGCCTCACGGGTGAAGCCAGGGAGTTTCTTGAGCAGTATGAAACACTTGAAAGAGGTATTAACGAATTTGTCGATGTGCGTTTCGAGAAGACGTTTAAATCGCTTGAGCAGGAGGCCGCGGATGTGTGATATGCATGATAACGTACCGAAAGGGCGACTGAGTATAAAAACTATTCCTGTGAGAGATGCGGCTGGAATGGTCCTTGCCCATGATGTGACGGAGATCCGCAGCGGGGAATTCAAAGGAAGGGCGTTCAGGCGTGGACATATAGTCCGACGAGAGGATATCTGCCATTTGCAAAGACTTGGGAAAGAAAATCTCTATGTTTTGAACATAAGTGCTGAGGAGATGCATGAAGATGAGGCTGCCGACATGTTGGCTAAGGCCCTCATGGGAGACGGCGTTGAGATACAAGGAGAACCAAAAGAGGGTAAAATAAGCATCATCGCCGGCCGGGATGGCCTGCTCAAGATTGATAGGGAAGCTCTTCTCAGTTTCAATATGATTGGAGACGTTATGTGTGCAACATTGCACACGAACACCCGCGTAAAAAAGGGGCAGACCGTTGCAGGCACAAAGGCTATTCCCTTAGTTGTTAAACGGGATGTTGTGGAAAAGGCAATCTCCGCTGCACGGCACGCCATCGAGGTCAGGGAGCTAAAGAGGCCCAAGGCAGGTGTTGTTATTACTGGTAGCGAGGTTTATTTTGGAAGGATCAAGGATGCGTTTGCCTCCGTAATAGAAAAGAAGGTCCGGGATTTTAACGGGGAGATTGCGGGCATCTATTATGCTCCTGATGATGAGCGGATGATCGAGCAGAGATTACGGGAGCTTATCGAGGCAGGTGCCGACTTGTTAATCACTACTGGGGGAATGTCAGTAGATCCCGATGACGTAACCAGATTCGCAATAAGGAATCTGGGCGCGGTCGAAATGACTTACGGATCTTCCATGCTTCCCGGTGCTATGTTTCTTGTGGCGTATATCAACGTTAACGTTAAGAAGAAAGAAATTGCAGCGGCACAGGATACGGGGGGTATACCTGTTCTTGGAATACCGGCCTGCGGTATGTACCACAAAAATACAGTTTTTGATCTTATTTTGCCTAGAGTCCTTGCAGGGGAGAAAGTCGGCAGGGGAGAACTTGCAGAACTCGGACACGGCGGGCTTTGCATGCAGTGTCCGGAATGTCATTATCCAGTGTGTCCTTTCGGCAAGTCATGATTGACTAAAAAAGGCGTTTTTGTTATCCTCATGTAACCTATGAAGAAATGCCTGTTTTTTTTCTTTCTGTGCCTTACTTTCCTCGTTACCATCCCTGTTGAAGCCTTTGATGTAAAAGGATTGGAGCCTGTCCCGCCGTACGGCATCTTCTCGACATTCAGCGCTGAATCTCTACCACAAAATGAGGTGGGTACAAGCCTTGAATTAGAAAGAGAGGAAAAGCCTGATCTCTTTCGTACCACCTTGAAAGGTGCTTTTGGTTTACATGATCGTTTGCAGGTAATGTTTGACCTGCCGTACGTATCCGGCAATGACGCGGGTGGTAATGGCCTTGAAGACATCAATTTCGGAATACAGCACAGACTTCTTGACGAAACCAAGTACTTACCGGCATTCGCTTATTTGCTGACTATTGCTGCTCCTTCAAGTAATGCGGAGATTTCTACAAAAGGAAGTGAGGGAGGAGGATTGCTCTTCACCAAGAAACTGGGACCGTTCAAAGGGTCTTTGAACTTTATATATATTGTTCCGGGGAATAGCGAACTGCACAAGGAGTATGATGTAAATTTTGGGGCAGAAATTGCCGTGACCCATAATAGCAAGATTCTTGGAGAACTAGTCACTCAAAAGGATTTCTACAAGGGGAAGCTGGACCTCATCGAATGGCGGCTGGGATATCGAGTTGCAGCCACTGATAACATCTTTACAACTATCGGCGCGGGATGGGACACAAAGGACAGAACGCCAGAATTCAGACTGCTTTTTTCAGTGAGCGTTATACTTCCGCTTCAGAAACCCAAAATTCAAAAAGTCTACGAAGACTAGTTTATGATATAATTACTCTCTATGTTCGATTTTGGCATTCAGGAACTTATCCTTATTTTTGTTGTCGCTCTTGTTGTTTTCGGTCCCAAGAGGCTGCCGGAAATTGCCCATGCTATGGGCAAAGGTCTCGCAGAGATGAAAAAGGCGATGAGCGGGGTCAAGGAACAGATCAATGCCGAACTCCATGATGTCAAGGACATCAAGGAGTTAAAAGATTTGGATCCGATTGCGCTCAAGAATGAATTGTTCAAGAGCGAGGATCTTTTCAAGATCAATGAGACTCCCCAAACTCGGCCGCAGCAGAAGGTTGAAGGTCCTAAAGAGGGAAAGCCGGAGGCCGGAGAGCCGCAGAGTGATGAAAAGCCTAGTCAATTGCCGGATGAACGAGAGCGGAAGGTGCAAGGGTAGATGGCCGATGGGAAAATGTCCCTTACCGCTCACCTGGAGGACCTAAGAAAAAGAATTATCATTTCGGCTGTTACTGTTCTGGCTGCTTTTGTTGTGGCTTTCAACTATTCCGAACAAATATTCAGCGTTCTTATATTCCCCCTGCGGAATTCTCTGGATTTTTCAGTCACCGGCATGTATGTGCGCTTTGTGCCGGTCGATAAGTTGCAGTCTACAAAACTCGTCTTCCTGGCGCCTACCGAAGCTTTCTGGATGAATATGAAAGTCGCTTTTGTGGCTGCACTGGTATTTTCCCTGCCTGTCATCTTTCATCAACTTTGGCAGTTCATATCTCCTGGTCTCCAGCAGACCGAAAAGAAATATGTCATCCCCTTTGTGCTCACAGCCACAGGTCTTTTTCTTGTCGGAGCATCGTTCTGTTTTATCATTGTGCTGCCATTTGCCCTCAGCTTTTTGCTTAACTATAAAGTCGGAGATTTTCTTATGCCGATGCTCTCGGTTGGCCAATATGTCGACTTTTGTCTCAAATTCATATTAGCTTTTGGCGCCATCTTTGAACTCCCTATAATATTAATCTTTCTAACAAAGATCGGCCTGGTGACGCCGCAAACCCTTAAGCGCAACCGGAGACTGGCAATAGTCCTTGCTTTTGTGGCCGGTGCGGTATTGACCCCGACACCGGATGTCTTTAACCAGACACTGATGGCTGTACCCATCATCCTGCTCTATGAAGTGGGCATACAGCTGTCGGTCTTTTTTGTGAAGAGAAAACCGGATGGCGACGGGTAGAAATTTTAAGGGCATAGCATCCGATATTGCCGAAGGGTTCGTTGTTGTGAACCCCATATACCTAAAACCCTTCGAGGCTGGGCAGCTAAAATCGTTTTATGACGCGCTCCAGCGAAAACAGAATGAAATACACGCTGAACCTTTCCCATATGGTCAGGTCGAATTGATACGCAAGAGGAACCTGAGGTTGCAGAGGGTTTACAATGCTATTAGCCTCATTAAAAATTATACCCGCGAACGGCGGATTATCTTAAGTTAGGAGTTATAGTGAAATTAGCCATAATAGGATTATCGAATTCAGGCAAAACAACGGTTTTCAATGCTCTTACCGGTCAAAGCATTGAAACGACTCTTTATGCCACTGTTGCCGGAGACCCCCACTATGGAGTTGTCAAGGTCCCTGACCAGCGATTGGAAAAGCTTTCTGAGATATACAAACCCAAAAAGACCACTCACGCTACTGTTGAATATATCGATTATATCGGGCTGACAAAGGGAGATTTAGCTCAGAACGGCAAGGTCTTTGATCTCATCAAGGATGCCGATGCTGTCGTTCATGTCGTGCGTGCTTTCGCTGATCAGGTGGTTACCCATCCACTGAACAGCATCGATCCTCTCAGGGACATTGAAACTGTTGAACTGGAATTCATATTCGGCGATCTCGAATTTGTCGAAAAGCGCTTGGCGAGGATGGAAGAGGCTGCAAGGAAGGGTAAGAAGCAAAGCGACTCTGAAAAGAGGCTGATGCTTAAGTGCAAGGAAGCACTCGAAAAGGAAGTCCCTCTCAGAAATGTGGCGTTCGACGAAGAAGAGCAGAAGGCTATGAAACCTCTTCAATTCGCATCGACAAAACCCGAAATCATTGTTCTGAATGTTGGTGAAGACGATCTGTCTTCTGGCAGGTCAAAGGAACTTTTGACAGGGGTTGATGAATATATCAGAGACAAAGGATTATCGGTGACGACGAGGGTCGTCTCTCTCTGTGGGAAAATCGAGATGGAGATAGCGCAGCTCTCCGCGGACGAGGCCAGTGCGTTTCTCGACGACCTGGGCATCGAAGAGCCCGCGCTCCATAAGCTTATCAAGGAGTCCTACAACTTGTTAGGATTGATTTCGTTCCTTACAGCCGGAGAAGACGAGGTGAGGGCATGGACGATCACAAAAGGGATGATCGCCCAGAAGGCTGCCGGCAAGATTCATTCTGACATAGAGAGGGGCTTCATCCGCGCCGAATTGGTAAGTTATGACGACTTCATGGCTGATGGAGGCATGAGTGCGGCGCGCGACAAGGGTCATCTGAGACTCGAAGGAAAGTCTTATGAAATCAAGGACGGCGACATCATAAATTTCCGCTTCAACGTTTAGACAGTTCTCAGGACAGGCTGAAGCATATAAATTCTCTTCTGGGACAGCCGCGTTCTGTCTTCTTAAAAAGAACCTATCCACTTATTGAGGGATGCATTGGGATACTACGAATTCAAGATTGCGATGCCGGCAGAATCGAAAGAGGCGATAATTTTCGGCCTATCAGAAACAGGTTGCCTTGGCATCATAGAACAGGACTGCGATATCATCGCATACTTTTCTGACACTGCCGGTATCGAAATCATACTGAAAGGAATAGAGACCTTCAGGGTGGCACTAGCCGAATCTGGACTTTCGGCGGAATTCAGATACGATCACACTTTCATCTCGGAAAGGGATTGGAATGAATCTTGGAAAAAAAAGCTCCAGCCGATCGACGTAGGCAAACTATTCTCAATTTTGCCGCCATGGGCAAAAGAGCGGTCGGATAGGATTAATCTTATTATAGATCCGGGAATGGCATTTGGGACTGGACATCACCAGACCACACAAACCTGTCTTTTGCTAATTGAAAAATATTCGCATCAGTGCTCCAAGAAACGCTTTCTCGATGTTGGCACCGGCACAGGCATACTCGCCATCTGCGCATCCAAACTCGGATTTATCGAAGCTGTCGGAGTAGACACAGATCCGCTTGCCGTAGATGCCGCTGTCAGAAATA
The DNA here is from genome assembly GCA_963736105.1 of uncultured Nitrospiraceae bacterium. Classification (GTDB taxonomy): domain Bacteria; phylum Nitrospirota; class Thermodesulfovibrionia; order Thermodesulfovibrionales; family Dissulfurispiraceae; genus Fen-1308. The sequence continues at coordinate 1,616,114 of CAVTNL010000002.1, forward strand.
TAAGGCTGAACAATCTCGAAAATATTAGCGTCAAAGGAGGGGACATAGCGGCTGTCGACGGCAAATTCGATTTCGTAGCTGCAAATCTGCTTTCTGATATTATTATAGCGATTGCGCCTCAGTTAGCTGATCGGGTTCGAGAGCATGGGATCATTTTGTTGTCAGGGATGATCTCGGGGCAGGAAGAAGAAATTGGAGTATTGATGGAAAAGTTAGGACTGAAATGCCTTGAACAATTTGCAGATGGCATTTGGGTATCGTTGGTGCTTCAACAAACGTCAGGCCTAGAAGCGGAGGGGTCTACCTCCCGGCAGGTGCACTAGGTGTACAATATTATTAGTTCCAGCATAAAGTCATCTCATTTACCGATATATTTTGCCCGATAGAGGCCTTATCCACGCACCTGATGATTTTATAAATGCCACTGTACGCTCTTTCCATTTGTGCACATCCACAGTAATGTGATACTCTTTCGAGTCCCAATATACGCAGTCGTCTTAACTATTCGCAGAGGCGTGTGTTATACAACATTCGGCCAACTTCAAGCGCTTTTCACAAATTCCTATCGTCCGCAGAAGAGGCCTTCAGACGAAGCTGTACAACAAAACCGGCTGTTTTCATTTAAGACCTCGCACATTTAAATGGTTAGTAATGCCATTTGATGGTTTCCATAAGATAAGTTGTGGTACGCCTTAATGATCCTTTTTCTCTTTCCACAGTAAAATGTTATCCTTGTACTTTAAATCCCTAACCTGAAATGCAAGAATGAAGCTGAGAATTCTTCTCATCAATCCATGGATATATGATTTCTCAGCCTATAACTTATGGGCTCGGCCGCTAGGGCTATATAAGGTGGCTGAATATTTCAGCTGTTTTGATGTGCAGCTATCAATTATTGACTGCATGGAAGATTTTGAAGAGAAGAAATACAGCGTTGGACATTACAGGTTCGATGAAGTTCCAAAGCCTGAGTTATTGAATGGTTTCAGAAGAAAGTTCAAACGCTATGGCATGCTACCAGATGTTTTCCGGGAGCGTCTGAGGCAATCCGGACCGATAGACTTTGTTGCCATGACTTCGGTGATGGCATACTGGTATCCAGGAATCCAGGAGGCTATCGGCATCATTAGAGAAGAAGTTGGCGATATCCCAATAATCCTCGGCGGTATATACGCTACAATCTATCATAAGCACGCTTCCGATCATTCAGGCGCTGATTTTATTTATCGCGGCGCTGTAAACGACGCTCTAAAGTTTGCAATCTCGACTTTTGGATTCAGAATGAAGAAGAAATATGAGAAGAGGCCGTATTATGATATATTGCAGTTCCGCGATATCTGCTTTGCTCCACTGCTGACATCCACAGGTTGCCCGTTTCAGTGCAGCTATTGTGCCTCGAAAATTCTTGCCGACTTCACACAGAGAGACCCTTCCGCGATTCTCCGTGAGATAAAGGACTTACATGGCAGAGGTGTTACGGATTTTGCTTTTTACGATGATGCATTGCTTGTAAATAGTGATTGCCACCTGATACCACTTCTTCGCGACGTTGTCACCGAAAGAATTCACGTCCGATTCCATACGCCCAACGGTTTACATGCGAAATTTGTCGATATGGAACTGGCAAGCCTTATGAGGCAATCCGGCTTTACAACTTTGCGCCTCAGCCTTGAGACGGTAAATGAGAAAAGGCAAAGGGCTTCAGGAGGGAAGGTATGCATTGAGGAATTGGAACACGCGGTAGTAGCGCTCCGGAAGGCGGGTTTCACTAAAAAGGAAGTCGGCGTCTATATCATGTATGGACTGCCCGGTCAGGAACTGGAAGAAGTGCAAGAGAGCATCGCTTTTTTGAAAAGTCTAGGCGTCCGAATCAATCTTACAGAATTTACGCCAATAAGAGGAACGGAAAGCTGGGAAGAGTTGAAAAGCTGCGGCATCATAACGGAAGATCTGGATCCTCTGCTCACCAACAATACGGTATTCCTGCTCCTTTTTTCCGGATACGATGCAGAATTAGTTGATAAGATAAAACTTGATGTCAAAATTTATAACGAAAAATGAGGGCGAGTTACTATTAGGACATTTCTACTTTGCCTTGACAGGCGAGTTATTATTATTGACTAATGGGATCGATTCTGCTAATTTAGAAAGAGCTTTTGTGCGGCGATGGAGTTCGCCTTTAACCGTCCGATGCGGACTGATGACTCCTACTCTCATTTCGGAGGGTAGGAGTTTTTTTCTGCCCTATTAATTAGACGCCTTAAGGAGGCGGCAAAATGTATGAAGTCTGGGGAATAGCAGCACTCTGGCTTGGACTTGCGCTTCTTGCTACACTTCTGTCGATCTGGCTTCGCATCGCGACTGCGTTGTCGGAAATCATTGTCGGTACCGTAGCTCAGCTTCTCATAGGTGCTCTAATCGGAACGACGCTCGGCTCCGATCAGCCGTGGATCAAGTTTCTCTCAGGTACCGGAGCAATAGTACTTACCTTTCTGGCCGGTGCGGAACTCGATCCTGTTATATTTCGAGCTAAGTGGAAAGAAGCAACTGCAATTGGATTTATTTCGTTTCTTGCTCCATTTCTCGGCTGCACGGCAGCAGCCTTTTATGTTCTTGATTGGACCGTAAGATCTAGCTGGCTCGCAGGTGTCGCCATGTCGACTACATCGGTGGCTGTAGTCTATGCTGTAATGCTCGAACTCGGTCTGAACAAGACTGAATTCGGCAAGACGATACTTGCAGCCTGTTTTGTTACCGACCTCGGAACTGTTGTCGCCCTCGGGCTCATCTTTGCTCCCTTTTCCATTAAAACAGTCATATTTATCGTTGTAAGTGTCGTATTCTTTGCTGCTTTGCCATATGTTACGCCACGGTTCTTCAAAAAATACGGCAATCGACCTTCAGAACTAGAAGCTAAATACCTTCTTCTGATATTGTTCGGATTGGGCTCGCTGGCAGCTTGGTCCGACAGTGAGGCTGTTTTGCCGGCCTATGTTATTGGAATGGTTTTGGCTGGAACGGTCGGAAAGGACCACGCCCTTATTCGACGCTTGAGGACCCTGACCTTCGGCTTGCTGACACCCTTTTACTTTATCCGGGCTGGTTCCTATGTCTCGATCCCGGCGGTTGTGACGGCACCCATCGCGCTGATGGTACTATTTGGCTCAAAGATGCTTACCAAGATATTCGGCATCTATCCGGTAACAAAAAAATACGATTATTCACATAAAGAAGGTGTCTATACAACACTTCTTATGTCCACAGGGCTTACTTTCGGTTCCATATCTGCCCTCTTTGGCTTAACACACGGTATTATCAACCAGCAACAATACTCTCTGCTTATCGTGGTCGTTATCGCTAGCGCTGTTATCCCAACACTGATTGCAAACGCATTTTTCATTCCAAAGTATTTGTTGCCCCGAAGAGGTGGACATGCTCATAAAGAAACCGCTCAATCACTGCCCCTGGAACATGATTAAAAGGAGGTTATCATGTTAAAGAAAATACTCGTAGCCTTTGACGGATCGGAACAGTCGTATCAGGCATTTGACTTTGCGCTCGACATGGCGAAAACGTGCCCTGAAGCAGCGGCCAATATAATCGTGCTGTCGGTGGCGCAACCCCCGGAGCCGATCGATATTGTAGAGATGGACGCCATAATCGATAGTGCCACTCAGCATTATGAAGATCTTTTTAAAGGGCTGCGTGATAAAGCGAAAGAGCGCAACTTTGAAATCAAAACAGAGATTGCGATCGGCCATCCTGCAGACCAGATTATCCGGTACGCATCCGAAAATGTGTGTGATATGGTTGTCATGGGGCAGCGTGGAAAGTCCAAGATCGAAAGATGGATGCTCGGTTCTGTCTCGAAACGAGTTGCAACCCATGCCGCATGTACTGTTATTATTGTTAAATGATCGTAACAATTCGGAATGGGATCATTGTTGGCATCGGGGGATTTGTAGGCGCCATCGTTCGATATGCGCTTGCTATATGGATAGGACAAACATGGGGCCGCATATTCCCATTGGGAACCTTTGTTATTAATGTCACCGGCAGTTTTCTTATCGGGCTGCTTATGACGCTTTTCACCGAGAAGTATTCATTTGATCCGGCATGGCGTCTACTTTTCGTTGTCGGCTTCCTTGGGGCGTATACAACTTTCTCGACATTCGAATATGAGACCGGTAGACTTATAAAAGACAGCGAATGGTATTTTGCAGCGATGAATGTGGTATTTAGTGTTACTGTGGGCTTTATAGCACTGAAATTAGGCGAAGTGCTTGCCAAAACTATTTAGGAGATGAATTCATGGTAAAGGTTGGCCCAGCAAAGAAGCTGACAGTTTATGTAGATGAAGCCGACAAGTACGGAGGAAAACCCGTCTATGAAGTGCTGCTGAACATATTCTTCAAAAGAAAGATGGCCGGCGTCAGCGTCTTCAAGGGTATCGCAGGTTATGGCAGCGACGGAGTGTTTCATACATCAAAGATGCTCGAGCTCTCCCTTAACATGCCTGTAAAGCTAGAAATTGTGGAGTCCGAAGAGATCATCAATAAAGTCCTCCCAGACGTCTATCAGGTAGTCGAGAAGGGACTGGTCGAGGTCAGCGATACCAATGTGATCAAATGCTGCAGAAATGAGCCCGAAAAACAGGAGGCAGAGAAGAGGATGAGGCTTGAAGGCAAGGCGAAGATGCTGAGGATAATAGTTAGCGAGGACGATCTTTGGGAAAGCGAGCCCCTGTATGAAGCGATCGTAAAGAGGCTGATCATAATGGATATAGCGGGTGCTACTGTCTACAAGGCAATTGCGGGCTATGGGCCTCATCGCCGTTACCACAAAAAGAAGACGCTGGCAAAGGCTGGGGATCTCTCCATGCAGATCGTTGTAATCGATAGCGAAGAGAAAATAAACACGATACTCCCTGTACTCGACGATATGGTGAGTGAGGGGATCGTCGTGATGTCGGAAGTGAACGTAATCAAATATACACATAGAGATGTAAACGCGGATCTAATGTAGAGACGACGGAGTTCGTCTTAACCGCTTCCTTTGCTTGAAGCTGATGACTCCTTTTCTCAATACCGATATAACAGTAGCCACAAGTGCGGGGCAACTCAAGACCTTCGCTCCCGCGATATCTGGAAGGTTGGCTAAGTATAGTTAAATGCTGAGGATTGAGGAGGAATTGGGAGCGAATGCTTTATTTAAGTGTGACTTGAGCTTTTTTTTCGAAACTTTTCTGGAATTACTACCTGGAATTACTACTAGGAAAAAGGAAGAAAGGATAATTTATGCCGGAGATAAAATTTGACAGCTATAAGTCGGACGCGCAGATTCTGAGTCCTTTCAATGGATTCAGCGAGGAGACGCATATTGTTGAAGTCCGACAGGATCCCCTGCTGGGTGACAAAAGCGTCTATAATCCTGCACTCAAGCACAAGGTCAAATTCTTCTTCGGCGAGTGCGACAACGGTCTGATAAAGAAATTGGTGGAGGATAGTTCAAAGACGTGCATATTCTGCAGCGGAAAGATCGAGCAGAATACCCCCATGTATCCGCGGAATCTTGTCCCTGAGGGACGCATAAGAATCGGCGAGGCAGTCCTGTTTCCAAACCTCTTCCCGGTCGGCAAGTATCATTCGGTTATAGCGCTGAGTGAGGCTCACTTTCTCAAGCTTTTAGAATTTTCTCCCGCAATAATAGGTAACGGCTTACTGGCGGCGCAACAATTTGTGAATACAGTTTATGCTCATGATCAGGAAGCAAAGTTTGTTGCCGTGAACGCAAATTACCTTTTCCCCGCAGGCGCTACTTTAGTACATCCACACCTGCAGATGCTGATTACACCGAAAGCCTATTCATATCATGAAAGGCTCATGCAGGCCTGTCGCTTTTATTATCAGGAAAACGGCTCCGAATACTATCCGGAACTTATTGAACAGGAGAGGCATATCGGCACTAGATATATCGCGCAGACAGGTGGATGGCACTGGATTGCTTCCTTTGCTCCAACGGGCAACAATGAGATTGTTGCCGTGCATGAAAAGGAGTGCGACTTTGGGGTGTTAGCAGATACAGACTTGAGAAATCTCGCATTCGGTATATCCAAAATCCTTGCTCTATATGATGGGTTGGGCCATCTGAGTTTCAACTACTCCATATTCTCTGCCATAAAATCTCAGTCTGCAAAGGGTTTCCGCTGCATGTTGAAGATGATCAGCCGGCAGAACCTATACCCCAACTATAGAAACGATGATTATTTCCTGCAAAAGCTGCTCCAAACGGAATTGATTATTAATCTTCCCGAGGAATTGGCAATAAAAATGCGGGAACTCTTTCAGGAGGACCTACATGTTCGAACTTGATATCCCCGGCTTCGGCCCAATCAGACTGAAACATCTGGTATCTGACTTCACCGGAACTTTATCGGTAGACGGGACAATTCTGCCAGGCGTACGGGAACAGTTGAATAAAATGGCTGAAATACTAACGGTGCATGTACTCACAGCCGATACATTCGGAAAGGCTAAGGCGGAACTTGAGGGCGTTCACTGCGAAATACACATTCTCACCGGAAAAGACCACGACATCCAAAAAGAAGGCTTTGTTAGAAAGCTGGGTACTGAAGAAGTGATCGCCTTAGGAAATGGGAACAACGACCGGAAAATGCTCAAGGCGTCGAAGATAGGAATAGCTGTTTGCCTTGATGAAGGATGCGCCAAGGATGCCATTGTTTCCTCAGATATAGTGGTAAAATCACCGATTGATGCTTTTGATCTCTTGTTGTATCCTAAAAGACTTGTAGCGACTTTACGTTTCTGAAATTGATTAAAGGACAGAGGAGTGAAACCAAGAAAAAGATTTTTTTCCTTTGGGAAAAATGTCACCGTTACCGGTTTTGTGAGTTTATTCATGGACATAAGCTCCGAGATGATCTATCCCCTTGTTCCGCTATTCCTGGCAAACATACTCGGTGTGAACAAATCGATCATCGGCCTTATCGAAGGTATCGCCGAATCGACGGCCAGTCTATTGAAGGTTTTTTCCGGGTGGTATTCCGACAGGATCGGAAACCGCAAATGGCTAATGGTGGCCGGTTATGGCATCTCTACCTTAAGCAGACCTATTCTGGCCCTTGCCGCGGGATGGCATCACGTCATGGGATTCCGTTTTGTGGACCGATTCGGCAAAGGGATCCGAACTGCTCCCAGAGATGCAATAGTTGTCGAATCGACGGAAAAGGATCACTTGGGACTGGCGTTCGGATTTCAACGTGCGATGGATACGATTGGTGCGGTTTTGGGGCCGGCTATCGCTTTTTTTCTTCTTGGCATATTTTCGAACGGTTACAGAATCATATTCTGGGTGTCCATGATTCCAGCCGTCATCGCGGTACTCCTAATCGCATTCTTCATAACTGAAAAGGCAAATAATAGTTCCCATACTTTCAAAAGTCCGAAGCTGACTCTCAAATATTTTGATGGTAGATTTAAGACATTCGTTCTCATAGCCGCCGTATTTGCCGTCGGAAACTCCAGCGATGTTTTTCTGATACTAAGGGCGCAGCAGGTAGGTATACAGCCCGTTACAATCCCGGTAGTCTATCTGATGTTCAACTTAATCTACGCTCTATCGGCATTACCTGCAGGCATAGCTGCCGACAAGTTCGGGAAAAAAAAGGTCGTACTCATAGGGTTTATTCTGTTTGCCTTGGTTTACTATGGTTTTGCTGTTGTTGCAGATACCGTAATGATTTGGGTCCTCTTTGCATTCTATGGATTTTTCATGGGTATTACTGACGGGGTGCAGAAAGCCTTCCTTGCCACTATTATACCTGCAGATTTCAAGGCGACAGCCTTCGGCATCTATAATACCGCCGTCGGCCTCGCCACGTTGCCTGCAAGCCTTATCGGCGGTATGCTCTGGGACCGTATCTCTCCGGCCGCGACCTTCTATTACGGTTCTATCACAGCCGCCGTTACTGCGCTTCTATTCATAATATTTATGCTGTATGACAGGCCTAATAGATCAGGGGTCTACCGGATTTAACCAATCTTAGCGGCAAGGAATGATCAGCCAACATGCAGTACCACTGAATAACACTTAAATAGAGCCCAGACAGTGTCACCCTCCTAAGATTCAGGAACTGGCTGCTTGCCGTGCTGATGACTCAATACAACTCAATCCGATCCGATATGCGAATAACATACTCTGTATTGACCTCACCACTGTTTATCCGCTCGTCGACGACCTTGAGCGTGTTGTCTGCAGAACTTTCCGGATCTGTGTTGAGCGTCTCCATCGTCTTTCTCGCACTACGCTGTATCTCGCAATTCTTTTGCAACTAAATTCTTAAAATAAATAACACCCTCTATCCTCACCCTAAAATAAGGGATGACCGCAGGCCTATCCTTCTGGAAAAGTTATAATAAATATGATATCGTAGGAGTTCATAATTCTAACTTACTTCAAGTCGCAAAGAGGGGTAAAAAAAAGAAATGAAAATGACGGGAGCCGAGATCATCATCGAGTGCCTCAAGAGAGAAGGGGTAAGGTATATTTTTGGCTACCCCGGAGGGGTCGTACTGAATATCTTCGACTTGCTCTATGAGGATAAAGACCTGAAGCTTATCCTGACAAGGCATGAACAGGGAGCTGTGCATGCCGCGGACGGATATGCGCGTGTCTCTGGCAAGCCTGGGGTGGTTCTTGTAACGTCCGGACCCGGAGCGACCAACACCGTGACGGGCCTAGCCACAGCGTCGATGGATTCCGTCCCTTTGGTCGTGCTGACCGGCCAGGTGCCGACAGTGCTGATCGGAAACGATGCCTTTCAGGAAGCCGATATCGTTGGCATGACAAGGTCTTGTACCAAGTATAATTTTCTGGCGAAAGACGTGGATGGTTTGTCCAACGTAATAAGGGAGGCTTTTCACATAGCAAAAACGGGAAGGCCCGGCCCTGTTTTGATCGATCTGCCAAGGGATGTAACTGCCGGTAAGGCCGAATTCGTCTGGCCGGAGAAAGTATTTATAAGGAGCTATAACCCTACCTACGAAGGCAACAAATGGATGATTGACCGTGCTGCCAGCGAGATTGCAAAGGCAAAAAAGCCTGTGATCATAGCCGGCGGAGGCTGCACTATTTCAGACTCCTCCGATGAACTGATAGAGCTTGCGGAGAACATGAATATCCCCGTAACCATGACATTAATGGGACTTGGAAGCTTTCCTGGAACACATCGCTTGGCCCTCGGCATGCTCGGCATGCACGGCACCTATTATGCCAACAGGAGCGTCCAAGATGCGGATCTGCTGATAGCCATCGGCATGAGATTCGACGATAGGGTGACAGGCAAAGTCGACGGCTTTGCTCCGAACGCTAAAATTATCCATATTGACATTGATCCTACATCGATAAGAAAAAATGTGCGGGTCGATGTCCCTGTTGTCGGCGACGTCAAGAGAGTTTTAAACCAGCTGAACAAGGTTCTGAAGCAGGATATAAAGGAGTCATGGGAAGAAGTTAGAAAGGCTTGGCTCAAACAGATCGGGGAATGGAAAAAAGAACATCCACTTTCCTATACCTACAGCGATGACGTGATCAAGCCTCAGTTTGTGGTTGAGAAGATATACGAGCTTACTAAGGGCGATGCCATCATCTGTACTGAAGTTGGGCAGAATCAGATGTGGGCCGCACAGTTCTATAAATTCGACAAACCGCGCAAGCTGCTTACCTCAGGGGGGTTAGGCACTATGGGATATGGGTTCCCTGCGGCGATCGGCGCACAACTCGCACACCCGGATAAAATGGTAATCGATATAGCCGGCGATGGCAGCATACAGATGAACATCCAGGAGCTTGCAACGGCTGTTATATATAAACTTCCGGTTAAAGTTGCGATCCTTAACAACCGTTTCCTCGGAATGGTAAGGCAGTGGCAGGAAATGTTCTTTAATGAAAGGTATTCATACAGCAGTCTTGACGTGACACCCGATTTCGTAGCCCTTGCACAGGCCTATGGAGCCGTGGGACTGAGGGCGAACCGGCCAAGTGAGGTCGAGCCGGTTTTGAAGGAGGCCTTCAAGGTTAAAAAGACAGTATTCATGGACTTTGTCATTGACTGGAAGGAGAAGGTATTTCCCATGGTACCGGCCGGAGCTACAATTGATATGATGCTCTTTGAAGAAAAAGAGAAGAAGTCAGAAAGAAAGCTTAAAGCAGTCAAGTAAGGGGGATAGATGAGACATACGATTTCTGTTCTTGTTGAAAACAAATTCGGAGTGCTTTCCAGAGTAGCAGCCCTCTTCAGTGGCAGGGGATATAACATCGAGAGCATCTCCTCTGGTGAAACCATCGATCCTCAGATTTCGATAATGACAATAGTCACCTCTGGGGACGACCTGATTTTGGAACAGATAACAAAGCAGCTAAACAAACTTATCGATGTCATCAAGCTGGTCGATCTTACTGAACTGGACCATGTCGAAAGGGAGATGATTCTGCTCAAAGTTACTCCGCGCAAAGAAAACAAAATAGAAGTTCTGAGGACTGCAGAAATCTTCAGGGGAAGGATTGTCGATTCCAGTCAGGATACTTATACTATCGAGGTGACTGGTGACGAAAAGAAGATCGAAGCCTTCATAGAGCTCATGAGGCCTATGGGCATCAAGGAATTCGTGAGGACCGGAAAGGTCGCTATCGCACGGGAAATACATAAGAAGGCCAAGTAGCCCGATACTCTGAAGCGGCATCGCCGCCGGTCTTATAAGGGAACCCTGGAGACTCATGAATAAAGTTTATCTTGTGGATGTCACAAACCGTGACGGAGTCCAGACATCACGCATTTTGTTGCCTAAGCTTGCCAAGACAATGTTGAATCTATATCTCGATGAGATGGGCGTATATCAAAGTGAAATCGGCTTTCCTACCCTTAGACACGAAATCAGCTATATCAATGCGAATCTGGAGCTTGCTAAGATTGGCGCTATCAAGAGACTCCGGCTTGAAGGATGGTGCAGGGCGATCCCAAAAGACGTGGAACTTGCATTCAAAAATTGTCCTAATCTTAGGCATATAAATCTGTCCATGTCGACATCCGATATAATGCTCCGGACAAAGTTCAGGGGGGAGAAGTCGTGGGAAGATATAGTAAATGGAGTATGCAGCTCGATCAGGATTGCAAAGGAATCCGGGGCTATGACGGTCGGAGTAAATGCCGAAGACGGTTCACGGACAGCACTGGGGCGGCTTATGGAATACGCCCTTGCTGTCAAGGAGGCCGGGGCGGACAGGTTCAGATATTCGGACACTATTGGAGCAGAGGATCCCATCACCATATTCGAAAAGATCAGGGAACTTGCCTGTGCGACGAAGTACCCTGTTGAAATGCACTGCCACAATGACCTTGGGATGGCGGTAGCGGCATCGCTTGCGGGAGCACAGGGAGCGACCGAGGCCGGCGTCGACTGCTTTATCGATACGACGATCAACGGCTACGGAGAAAGAGCGGGGAACTGTGATCTGGTATCTACAATACTTGCAATCAAATTCTCTCACGGATTTAAGGAAAAGCTGCGTCTTGATGAGCATGTTGATCTTAGCAGGGCTTGGAAGGTGGCCAGGTACGCTTCATATGCATTTAATATTCCTATCCCGATAACCCAGCCTGGTGTCGGAGCCAATGCGTTTGCGCACGAGTCAGGGATACATGCAGACGGCACGCTGAAGGATAGCAGGACCTATGAGCTTTATGCTCCGGAAGACGTCGGCAGGGGAGAGCCCGAGCGGCTTGAAACCGGTCGCATTATAACTACAGGAGAGTATGGCGGTATAAAGGGCTTCAGGCATGTCTTCAGCAAGCTAGGCATAGAATTCCATGACGATAAGGAGGCGAGAAATATCTTCGAACTCGTACAGTTCGCCAACTTGCACACGCAGAAGCCGTTGACGGACGACGAACTGGGACTTATTGCCCGTCATCCTGAGATTGTAAGAAACATTCTAAAGGTTTTTCCTTGAAAGACTCTTTTATAGCTTGAGCCTGATATTAGTAACGACACGTGTGATGGATTCACCCATCCACGCTTGGCAACCAAGTCGAATCTGGATAGTCATGATATAATAACTCTATAATTTATGTGACGCAGAACGTTGCTGCAATCAAAAAATGGAAAGGGGTTAAATAGTAGTCTACGTATAATGATAGAAATCATTCTAATATCCATATTCATTATCATTAACGGCTTTTTTGCAGCCTCTGAAATCGCAGTCGTTACCTCAAGAAGGACCCGCATCAAACAGCTGGTTGAAGAGGAGAGGAAAAATGCGAAAATCCTGCTCAAGCTGCGGGAAGAACCCGATCGCTTTCTGGCTACGATCCAGATAGGGGTGACACTGTCAGGAGCACTCGCTTCGGCCATAGGCGGTGCGGCTGCTGTCAAAGTTGTAAAGCCTCTTATAAACACTATTCCCATAGGTTTTATATCCGCATCAAGTGAAGCTATCGCTATTGGTCTTGTGGTCATAGTCATAACATTTTTTTCCCTGATCTTCGGAGAGCTGATTCCAAAGTCGATTGCACTCTCCAATCCTGAAGGCATAGCTCTTTATATGGCACCTCTTATACGAAGATTCTCAGCTTTTGCAACCATTTTCGTGAATATTCTCACTGCATCGAGCAATTTTCTTCTGAAACCCTTTGGCCGAACAGCCTTCAACAAAAGAGCCTATGTGTCTGAAGAGGAGGTGAAACTTCTTATCGAAGAAGGTGGGGAACAGGGTGTCTTTGAGCCTGACGAAAAGGAACTCATCCACAGCGTGTTTGAATTTACCGATACATTTGTCAGGGAAGTCATGATTCCGGCGCCGCAGATGGTTACGATAAGGATTAGAATGTCCGTGGATGAGGTCAGGGTTATAATTGCAGAGGAGAAGTTTTCCAGATATCCGGTGATCGGAAAGGACCTGAACGACATCAGGGGTATTCTATATGCGAAAGACTTTTATAATCTCCATGCCACGGTCGGTAATGTTGACATAAGGAAGATTGTAAAGCCTCCGATCTTCGTCCCTGAGACGATGAAGATTAGTATACTCTTACGGGAGATGCAGAAAAAGAGGATACATATGGCTATTGTAATAGATGAATATGGCGCAGTCTCTGGACTTGTCACGCTCGAGGACCTGATAGAAGAAATCGTAGGAGAGATAAGGGACGAATATGATATCGAAAGCCCGGTTATCAGGCTCGGTGACGGATCCTTGATTATAGACGCTTCGATAAGTCTCAGGGACCTTAACGAGGACTATGACCTGGATGTCCCGGAATCTCCTGAATATGAGACGCTTGGCGGGTTTATAGTTACATCCCTTCAAAGAATACCTCAGACTGGAGACTTTGTCGAGAGGGACGGCAAACGTCTCAGGGTTATCCAGATGGTGGGACAGCGTATCGCCAAGGTTAAACTGGAACTGATCGATAAATCAGAGAACGAAGATATCTTGCAATAGTCTGTTAATATTGATATATTGTAATTCACGCAAAAAGAAAGGAGGATTGGATGGAAAAGTGGAAGTGTTCAATTTGCGGATATGAGTACAATCCTGAATATGGGGATCCGGATAATGGTGTGAGTGCAGGGACTGCCTTTGAAGATGTTCCTGAAGACTGGGTGTGTCCAGTATGCGGCGCAGGTAAGGATTCTTTCGAGAAGGAATAGGAGGCTTGTGGTATGAAGTCTGTTGAAATTGCAATTAAGATGGAAAAGGATGCTGTCGCCTTTTACGAAAAGTGCGCTGAAGCAACAAACAGTCAGATAGGCAAAAAAATGTTTTTGAGCATAGCAGATGATGAAAAATATCACATAGTCTGCGCAACCAACGTTCTTAAGGGGATGGGTTTCAAGCCATCCAAAACGACGCCGAAGCAGGACATGAAGACCATCTACGAGCAGAATAAGGATTTGGTTATACAGAAAGTTGATGCTACTACAGACGACGTGGAGGCCCTTAAAATAGCAATGAAGATGGAGAAGGCGGGTGCCGAGTTTTACCTGAAGGCGGCAGCAGAAGCTGCTACGCCCGCCGAGAAAGCCCTTTTTGAGTGCCTGGCAAAAGATGAGGGAGAGCATTTCACGATCTTCCAGAATACCTGTTCGCTTCTTTCGGATTCCAGCAACTGGTTTATGTGGGAAGAGCACGTTATTTATGAGGGATAGGTTCTCGCCGAAAAGGATTAAAACGATTATATAATAAACGGGCTGTTTAATCGCCAGCGGCAGTGTTTTTACGGAATGTTGCGAAGCTTCCGTCTATTGTTTGCGATGTTCTGCTTTTATCTCGCCATCTTGCAATAAGACAGCGTATATCACTGCGGTAAGATCACCGATGGCGGCTAGGGGGTCATCGATGCTCAATCCCAATCACCAATATCTCCTCTGAAACTGCGTCTACTCAGAAAACATGACTCACATATCCTGAATTTGTGATTCCAGCTTATCTTCCTCCCACATTCTGGACAGCAACGCGGCTTGGCCTTAGTTAGGTAACGGGCGATAACGACGTTCAATTTATTGATCTCTTCCATGGCTGATACAAAGTCGGGGAAGTACTCTGGATACCTGTAATATAACCAGCAATACAGTGTCAAAACCTTAACCGCATGCTCGGCAGCCAAATGGGAGTGCGCTGCCTGCTCACTTTGGTAGTGCTGAAGACTATGAATAACAAGCGACTGCTTTGATTCTACCGCTTTTGCAAATGTTTGTAAGCACTCATCCGCCACTCCCTTATTGATTGGGACAGGGGCGCCAAGAAAAGAGTGTTTCTCACGCAATGTTAAATTAAGCGTATCGAGAGAGCGAGAGATGGTTTTAACGTCATCATCAACCCCAGGAATAAACCGATCGCTATCAGGCAGCGTCATTTTATCAGTAAAAAACTCTAGGATCTGGGCTAGTTTAGCGGTATCAAGATACTCAGATATTGTCTGAACTATTGGCCACGATGGCCCATACATTAACTTTGACGCAATACGTTCAGGCCTCCGGGTCAATGTTTTTTTGATAAAGGACAAGGTGTGGCGGTCGACAGCACTTACGATACCACTCTCATGCTGCCCATATCGCCCGGCCCTTCCGGCTATCTGCCAGACCAGCCAGCTTGGGATGTCTGACTCAAATGAGCCGTTATATTTGCGACTCGTGGAAAAAACTATTGTGGTGATCGGAAGATTTAGTCCCATGCCGATCGCATCCGTAGCAACCACACAGTCGGCAAGGCCCTCCCTGAACCTTCGCGCCTGTTCCCTGCGCACTTCAGGTGACAATGCCCCATAAATAACGGCAGGAGATCTCCTGTGTTTTTCACGCAGCTCACCGGCAAGCGATAATACATCCTGCCGCGAAAATGCAATGAGAGCGCCCTGTTTGGGAATCTGATCGAGTGTAAACGCCTTATTTGCGGTTTCAAGCGGCGCCAGCCGTTCGGTATAAACAACCTCGATAGGCTCGTTCATGTAGTTAGCGAGAGAAATAACTGCATGCTCCGATTCTGGAGAGCCAAGCATCCAAACTTCTTTTGCCGGCGCCCCGATTACAGCCTGCAGCCAAGCGGACCCCCGCTGCGGGTCAGCTAACATCTGTACTTCGTCAACAATCGCCATGTCAACCTGCTGGCTGAAATCTAGCATTTCGATAGTTGATGAACAATGCCTGGCGTTGGGTACTATTTCGAGTAACTCTCCCGTAACCAATGAAACAGGCAACCCCTGTTCGGCCAGGGAATCTCGCACTTCAAGGGCAAGCAGCCTCAGAGGCGCAAGATATGCCCCGGAATCCGAATTCCGAAAGCGTTCCAGAGCTGCATGTGTCTTGCCACTATTGGTGGGGCCTATAACGAGAGTCAGCTTGCGATTAAGTGATCGAGCCAGCGGATAAAAATCAGCCAGTCTGGATGGAAGAGCCCGCCTGCATTGTTCGGCAATCTTATAAGCCTTGACCTCTTCACACTTTGTTATAAGCGCAGGCTTTATACGGCCAATTACATTGGTCCCGTCAAGCAATGCCCTGTTGTTGCTGCGCAATACCGCAATTACATGATACGCTGCTATTGCAACCAGCCTGTCACGTTCTATGATGTCTTTGTATACCGATTCGGACAATGTATTAACTGCTGCATTGGCAATCCTGTCTACCTTCGAACGACATTCTTCTGTAGCCTTTTGTCTTGCCTGTGCAATAGCATCCGACAAACATGTAGCTGACTCAATCTGATTCAGCAGACCATTAACATAACCCTTGTCCAGGGTAATAACAGCTGATAAGTCATTTTGGTCAGGTGAGGAGAAAAGAACCTTCACATTGAGGTCTGCCTTGTGTTTTGCCCTGATAGTAAAGCCGAGGGATTGCAGCTTTGAGGGCGAAATAGTATCCATAACGTACGATATACATGACTTGGAAGGAGTCGCCCTGCCGCATTCCCGCAATGCCCAGTCAACAACGCTGTCAGATAACAGCCAAGATGGGGCTGTCTCTATCAATTTGAGTGCACGCTCCAGATAAGCCGGTGATTTCTCCATAAACAAGCTTGTGAGCGCATCCATATTATTAGCCAATAAAAGAGCCCATACAGCACCAATCGGTACCGGCACCTTAATAGTCCTGGTTACAGTACCAACCGTGGCAGGGCCGACTATGAGCACTTGGCCAAAGACATCAGCCGCTGGGATTTCAACGCGATCGGTCAAACGGAGATGATGGGTCAGGCATCTAAAGAGGATGCACATTGCGGACTCAAGAGGTACCACATTTTCTATAGCCTTATCAATCAGGATATCAAGCTCTTCCTTGTTCCATATTGTCTCTGCCATCTCGGCAATTCTGCCATCAACCTCAGAACGCAATTCACCACGCTGACGGACAAGCTTGGCAAGCTGTTTTTGCTTGGCAAGTTCTCTTCGTTTAAGCTTTTCGGCTTTCCTTTCAGTCTCCAGTCGCGCTTGTTCAAGATGCTCAGCCCGAATTGTTCGAGCAACACTTTCCAGTTTTGGATATTGAGTTGCAGTGATCCAGAGCCCAGGATATGTTCTAGCTCCTTTTGCATACGATTTCTGGACACATATAAACCCTAATTTCGATGCGGCGTAACTTGACTTTACTCCAATATCGGTAAGAGTTAAGAATTTAATCTCTTGATCATATGGAGGCTTTATGATGTCAGGCAAAAGATTCTCAAAGTTAATATAGCTGTCTGTTTGCGATGAATTCACTTTTATCCCTTTGCTTTTTTATCTAACAACTCTCTTGCCTTCCTTGACTGCTGCAGAGGGTTAGGCACTAGTTTTAAGGTTCCAAGGAAGAATTGCCGGCAACCGCTTAAGCTAGTGCGGGCATAGTGTCCTGTTCTTGTATCAACGCGTGTTAGCACCGCTAAGTGAAACTGGTTCGAAAAGGAACATTGTCCTACTGTGTTACTGTGAAGAATATGGAATCGGAACACCCAGTTTTCATTTCAGTCCCAGCACGTCCTGCATATCGTATAGTCCGGGCTTTTTGTCGGCTAACCAGAGGGCGGCCCTGAGGGCGCCGCGTGCGAAGGTATCTCTGCTCGATGCCTTGTGGGTAATTTCGATGCGCTCACCGAGTCCTCCGAAAAGCACGGTGTGATCGCCCACAATGTCACCGGCCCTGACAGTCTGGATGCCGATCTCCTTTTTGCCTCTTTCACCGGTGATCCCTTTCCTTGAATAGACAGCTACTTCGTCAAGATTGCGGTCGACGGCTTCGGCGATTACCTGGGCCATCTTGAGCGCCGTACCGCTTGGAGCGTCTTTTTTTAGTCTGTGGTGCGCTTCGACAATCTCGATATCATAATCATCCCCGAGAACCATTGAAACGTCCTTCAGGACCTTGAGAAGAAGGTTCACCCCGACACTCATATTGGGCGCGAGAACAACCGGAATCTCTGCCGCACATTGCCTGATCGTTTCTATCTGCAGCGGCGTGATGCCTGTAGTTCCTATAACCATGGCCTTCCTCCTGGAGGCGGCCAATTGCACATGGTTAAGGGTTGACTCAGGCATGGTGAAATCGATTATGACGTCTCCAGAATCGATAATCAACTCGACGTTGTCGACCAGCGGTACGTTACATTCCCCGCAGCCTGACAGGAGCCCAATATCCTTTCCTGTTGAAGGATGTCCTTTTCTCTCAAAAGCGCCTGCGAGTTGAAGTCCTTGGTATCCCATAGAGAGGGCTACTATTCGACTGCCCATTCTTCCAGTTGCTCCGGCCACAATGATTCTGGTCATGACTCCCTCCTGTTGTCTTCTGCATTTTCTTCTGAATTTATTTGGTCCGTTTTCTCTCCCGGTATTTTATAATCTTCCATAGCCCATTTGCCAAGGTCGATCATCTTGCATCTTTCTGAACAAAAGGGACGCCACGGGTTTTCTTCCCAAGTGCTCTTTTGCTTGCATACGGGACATGATATTAACATAATGGCTTCCTGTCTTCCCTCCTCAATCACCGATCCTTAGTTCCTGCTGAATCTGATTTTATTCTTAAGTCCATCCGACATGACAATTCCGCCCTTGCAATCAATAAATAAGACGTCAAAACCTAACTTCTTTGCAATGGCCAGACCTTTTTCAGGCCCCAGTATAAATAACTTGGCAAAGCCATCTGCGGTCGTATTGTCATCGGCTACTATCGTGGCGCTTCCGCATTGACGTGAAGGATACCCTGTCATCGGATCTAGAAGATGATGATATCGCACGCCGTCCTTTTCGAAATAGTTCATGTAATCTCCTGATGTTGAAAGGGCCTTGTCCGATAACTCTACGGTTGCGATGACTTCATCACCAGGACCTTTTTGCCTGGGATTCTGCACCCCCACCACCCAGGACGTACCATCAGGCTTTTTCCCGAATGATCTAATCTCTCCGCCTACTGCTACTATTCCTGATCTGATGCCGTTTTGATGAAGCACATCAACGACTTTATCCACGGCGTATCCTTTTTCGATGCCACCAAGGTCTATTTGAGCGCCTTTCCGTTTAAGGAAGACTGTCGAAGCGGTCTTGTCGAGGACGATGTTTCTATAGCCGACTATTTGCAGTTGTTCTTCGATCGACTTCTTATCCGGGATGACCTTATTCTGTATGTCCCAAAGTTTGACAAGGGATCCCACTGTTACATCGAAAGCTCCTTCGGTCATCTCTGATACATAAACCGCCTTCTCCAGTATGTCTAAAGTATCCTTCGATACCTTGACGGGGTTCACGCCTGCCTGTTTATTTATCATTGATATCTCGCTCGTATCCGAATAAAAGTTTAAAAGGGCCGCCAGTCTGTCGAGTTCAGCGAACGATGCATTTATAGCTTTCTGTGCCTGATCTGCAGTGGGCGAGACTACGGTAATGCTCACAATCGTGTACATCGACGACCGTGTCTCCTTAAATATCCGCCCCGTTGACGATGAGCACGAATAAAGAAAGGGGAGGGCAAGAACAAATCCTATTTCCAACGCAGAAATGAACCTTGTGAGAAGCAAAGGCTTTGAACTCATCGGAATTGACCTTGAATTTTTTTATTAAGAAATCTTCCGGTAAAGGACTCCTTGTTCTTAGCGACTTCTTCCGGGGTTCCTACCGCTACGATCCGACCTCCTTCATCGCCTCCCTCAGGGCCAAGATCTATTATGTAATCAGCCGACTTAATGATATCGAGATCGTGCTCTATGACAATTACTGTATTGCCCATTTCGACAAGGCGGTTAATGACTTCTAAGAGCTTATTGATATCGACAAAGTGAAGACCAGTAGTCGGTTCGTCGAGTATATACAAAGTCTTTCCGGTGGGGCGTTTGCCAAGTTCCCTGGAAATCTTTAGCCGTTGGGCTTCCCCGCCGGAAAGGGTCGTCGCAGACTGCCCCAGTTTAAGGTATCCCAGTCCGACCTCATCCATGACCGAGAGGCGTTGTTTGAGCGGGGGAATGGCCGAGAAAAATTCCAAGGCCTCCGAAATTGTCATGTTTAGGACATCTGATATATTCCTGTCCCTGTAGCGGACATCGAGCGTCTCGCGATTGTACCTGGTGCCCTTGCAGACGTCACAGGTGACGTAGACATTGGGTAAAAAGTGCATCTCTATTTTTTTTTGGCCGTCTCCCTGGCAGCTTTCGCACCGTCCTCCCGAGACATTGAAGCTGAACCGCGAAGGCGAATAGCCCCTGACTCTCGATTCCGCAATCTGAGCGAAGAGGTTTCGAATATAGGTGAAAATACCGGTATAGGTGGCTGGGTTTGACCTCGGAGTTCTGCCGAGCGGAGACTGATCTATCGAGATAGCCTTATCAATTTTTTCGATTTCTTCAATCCTCTTGCATTTGCCCGGAAGAAGATTGCCGTTATAAAGGCGGTTAACAAGGGATTTATAGAGTATTTCCAGGATTAGAGTGCTTTTGCCGGAACCCGAAACGCCGGTAATACAAACAAAGACTCCAAGCGGAATTGTCACGTCTATGTTTCTGAGATTGAACTCAGAAGCTCCGATGACCTTGATGAATTCCGTCGGCTTTCTCCTGTTCTTGGGAAGCGGTATCTTCAGTTCGCCGCTCAGATATTTGCCAGTAATGGATGAATCCATCTGGACTATCTGCTTGGGACCGCCGTTAGCAATGATCCAACCGCCGTTGCTTCCTGCTCCGGGCCCCATATCTATAATGTGATCAGCCCATCGGATTGTCTCCTCGTCATGCTCAACTATGACAACCGTATTGCCCGCATCCTTTATCCTAGTAAGGCTGTCGAGAAGTTTGTTGCAGTCGCGCGGATGGAGGCCTATACTCGGTTCATCCAGCACATAGAGTACCCCGGTCAGAGATGAACCTAATTGCGTAGCAAGCCTGATTCGCTGGGCTTCACCACCCGACAGTGTCAATGACGGTCTGCCCAGAGTGATGTATCCGAGTCCCACTCGCTCAAGGAAGGAGAGACGTTCCTTAACCTCCTTAATGATACGCCGTGAGATGGTCATCTCTCTTTCTGACAGTCTTAAGATTAAGCCCTCAATGTAATCGGAGGCATCTTTCACGGACATCCTGGAGAATTCCCCGATATCGATATCGTAAATTTTGACATGTAACGCCTCTCTTTTCAGCCTCTTGCCATCACAGCTCTTGCAAGGCGTCATATGAGTCAGTTCGATTTCATCGAGGCCATCCAAGACGAATTCCTGTGCAGACGAATCGGTCATCTCCAGTGGTATCATATTTTCAAATCCAAGGCCGTTGCAGCTAGGGCAGGCTCCGTACTTGCTGTTAAAGGAAAACAGACGCGGTTCAATCTCAGGATAGCTGATTCCGCATTTGGCGCAGGCTAGGGTCCGGCTGAAAGGGATATCCTTCTGCTCGTCCATTATGTTGATAATTACCGTATCAGCATATTTTAGCGAGGTATCGATAGCATGCCGGAGTTGTTTTTCGATCGAGTGTTTAATAATGAAACGGTCTATCACGATTTCGATAGTATGTCTGAAAGTCTTCTTAAGAGAGATATCCCGCGTTAAATCCACCATCTTGCCATCGATCCGCGCCCTGACAAATCCCTCCAATCTCATCTGCTGAAGTTCTTTTTTATACTCGCCTTTCCGTTCCCTGACGATAGGTGCGAGTATTTGTATCTTTGTTCCCAGAGCAAGGGAAAGGACAGACCTCAGTATATTGTGAATATCCTGCGTGGTGATGAGAGATCCGCAATTGTAACAATAGGGGGTTCCTATACGAGTGAAGAGGACTCTCATGTAATCATATATCTCGGTTATGGTGCCTACCGTTGAACGAGGGCTCCTGCTTACCGTTTTCTGGTTGATTGCTATAGATGGGGAAAGGCCTTCTATCGAGTCGACTTCGGGTTTTTGCATCTGTTCCAGGAACTGTCGCGCATAAGCCGACAAGCTTTCTACATATCTTCTCTGTCCTTCCGCATAAATTGTATCGATGGCGAGTGACGATTTCCCTGAGCCGGAAGGACCGGTTATAACGGTTATCTTGTCCCGCGGAATAGTGACATTGATGTTCTTGAGATTGTGTTCCCTTGCGCCCTTTATGGAAATGAAATCCTGCATGAGTGCCGCCTGTTTAAAAGTATATCCTCTTACTATAACCTAAAAAGTCGGAGTTCGTCATTCAGTCAAACATGCAATCCTGTATAAGATTAAGTGGGATGTTCAGCGGCATAAGAGTTTATTATTATATGCAGACTTATCTCTTCCGAGTCTTCGGTAGAAGCCAGAGCCTAATGGGAACATGCTTTTTGGTCAGTGGATTGCTGCCAGAAGATTAAGAAATACCCGGTCTCTATGATCATGGTGAATCGTCGAAGTAACATCTGGGCGTGCCGGTACCGGTTAGAGGTTGAAACTCTGACGGAGCAGGGCGGTTATTAAGGAGCAGTAGACGGTTTTATATCGTTTGATGCCGATATGTTTATCATCCCGGCGCTGTTACGAAGTCAATAATTAATTGATTCTATATTAATAATTGCTATCAAATATTATTAATTGATAGTAATTGAAAAAAGTGGTAACATTAATCAAGACGATGAAGAGGTGGTAGGCAATGGCAGAATGGTTAAACGTAGACGAGGCAGCTAGGTATCTCGGCATTAGTTCGAGCAACCTCTATTCACTGGCTCAGAGGAGTCGAATACCGAGCACGAAGATCGGAAAGGTATGGAGATTCAGCAAAACCGATTTGGATATGTGGTTGCGTGCAAGTAAACCTTTTCCTGATTTTTTCCTTAGCACTGAAGTGAATGTAGATGATAATTTATTATTGCCAGATCCTCAACGAGAAAGTTGTAAAGCCGCACAGAGCTTTTTTTCTAAAGGTGGTAAAAGGGCTATAATCCAACTGCCTATTGGTTTTGGCAAATCTGGGCTGATTTCACTCCTTCCTTTCGGAATTGCCCGTGGGCGTGTATTAGTCATAGCCCCGAACCTTACAATCATGGATGAGTTAAGGAAAAAGCTTGATATTACAAATAGAAAGTACTGTTTCTGGCGACGATATAATGTGCTCACCCAGGAAACGGCTCTAGCAGGACCATATCTGACTGTATTGGATGGGGGAAACGCTAATATTCAGGATTGTATGCAGTCTCATATAGTCCTGACTAACATTGAACAGCTTGTAAGCAGTTCCGACAACCGTTTGACCGAATTCCCAGATCATTTCTTTGATTTGATTGTAGTGGACGCGGGTCATCAAGTCGCTAAAGTAAGCTTAGAAAAGGTATTCGGGAGATTCCCGGAAGCAAAAACGGTTTATCTCACTGCCACACCCTTTAGAAGTGAACGGAAGGATATCGATGGTGAGCTTATCTACAGGTATTCATTTAAGCGCTCCCTGCTAAGGGGCTATATTAAGAACTTACAGGCTATCTACGTCGGCACGGAAGACTTATCTTTTACCTACTACAGTGGTCAAAAGCGCCATACACTGGAAGAGGTGCTGATGTTAAAAGAAGAAGATTGGTTCAACCAAAGGGTTGCTCTGGCACCTGAATGTAATAGGCATATAATTGAAACCAGTCTAGACAGACTTGAAAAGTTGAGACAATCTGGCACTCACCATCAGCTGATAGCTTTAGCGTGTTCAGTTCAGCATGCCCAAGATATCCGGTCAATGTATGCTGAAAGAGGATACGAAGCCGCTGAAATACATAGCCATATGCCTGAAGACAGGCGTGCTGCAGTGCTGCAAAAACTGACTTCAGGGTTTCTTGATTGTATTGTTAAGGTTCATATGCCAGGAGGAGTATTCGATCACCCGCATTTAAGTGTTGCTGCGATATTTACGCCTTTCAGGAGCTTGTCACCTTATGTGCAATTTGTTGGTCAAATAATGAGAGTCATAGGTCAAAATGAACCTTGCCATCCAGATAATTACGGCTTTGTAGTGACACATGCCGGGTTAAGACTTGATAAACAATTGGCCGATTCCTGTGACATGGAAAGGGAAGATAAATTATATTTTGAAGATCTGATACAGGGAAAGGAATCGAAGCCTTAAAAAGTAGTTTTAAAAAGCGGTGTAACCTAACACCAGAAAAGAAATCCCGCACTGATAAAAGATCTTTCAGCGATTTCAGAAAGAATGTGACAAAATCCTTTTCTCTATTTCTTGGGCGTGTGTTCTAAACTTAACATAACCTTATCGCCTACTGTTTTGCGACGCAGGATGCCTTTTTCCCCATCTTTTCAACTCGGTAGGAGAGATGTCCCTAGTTTAAGTCCCGGATTCAAATATCTCATCTGCAGTACTCCAAAGATGTGCTTTTATATGATTATAAGTATGTATCTACATTTATAACGCGAATTCCAACTTTCAGTAGGTGACTTCCCTGTATTGATCAGCCAGCTGTTTAATGCGCTCCAAGTGAAAGGAAAGCCTTGTCGATCCCTGAAGTTTCTTATCGATCTCGGCGGCTGTATCTATCGCTTTTAAAAGTGCCTTTAAAAGGCTCTCTTGATCGATAGGTAAATGTGAAGTAGTTGAGTGATCTGTCACGGTAGGATCCTCCAATAATCTTAGCTATGACTAAAATATATCAAACACCGGAAGTATCCCCAAATTCGGCCTGTCACTTTGTTCTTCTACCTGACAATAACTGAGCAGGGGAAGCCAAGAGCGTATCGATCTTGTCATATATATCAAAATTGTAGAAATGTATCATATTTTATTGCACCTCTGAACCTAATGACTTCGGACAGCTTTCTGCATATAGAGCCATGTATTGTCACGACTACCGTCGTCCACGGCGATGATTTCAATTAGGTCACTTGGATAAAGTGCCGTTGCCACGGAATTAATGGCCTGCTCAACCATGCTGCACTCATTATATGCTGGGATAACCACTGTAAGAAAAGGAGCGTCGTCGAAGATACAACAAGGCAATGGTGCTTTGGCGATCTTGCAGAAGGCGTGCATTTGCTCCGATAGCCTTACTGCAATGCTTTTCAGACGCAAGATAGATTCCGGTGGGAAATATTAAAGACTGACCGACTAACCAGTTAATTATCCAGCATTTCCCTTATTTTTCTTAATAGATCCTTGGGCGACACTGGCTTAAATATGAAATTTACATTTTTCTCTGTAAGAATATCTTTACCCATCCTGTCGGCAGTATAACCGCTCACAAATATAACTTTCATATCCGGCTTAATCCTTTTTATTTCATCATAAACTTCCTTGCCGCTCTTCTTAGGCATTATCATGTCAAGTAGGACCAGATGAATTATATCCTTATTTTCCACAAATTTCCCTATCGCCTCTTCACCATTTTGAGCAAGAATGATGTTGTAGCCTTGTTGCTTAAGAATGGTTTCAGAGAGTTTGCGTAATTTCTCATCATCCTCCGTCACTAGGATGGTTTCTGTCCCACCGGAAGGCCATGATTCAATTGGTTTCACAACTACTTCAGCTTTCCATTCAACTTTCGATTCAACTAGTGGCAGATATATATTAAAGGTTGTCCCATTGCCCAACTCGCTATAGACATTTATATATCCCTCGTGTTGTTTGATAATGCCGTATGCCATAGCAAGTCCCAGACCCGTACCCTTTCCTGTCTCTTTGGTTGTAAAGAAAGGTTCAAAAATCTTTGCCGACGTTTCCGGACTCATCCCTAACCCAGTGTCCGAGACCGAAATTAGAGCATACTCTCCAAGCTTGCCGTATCCATGGATTCTAATGAAGGACTCATCCAACTTCACGCAGTCTGTGCTTATGGTTAGCCTTCCTCCATGTGGCATTGCGTCCCGTGCATTATTCGCAAGATTCATAAGTACCTGTTCTATCTGAGCAGCGTCTAACAGACATTTCGCTTCATTACAGGATAGGGCGGTGCTTATTGCAATGTCCTCGCCAATGAATCTGGAAAGCAATTTCTGAAATCTTTTCACTACGTCAGTTATTAAAACCGGCTTGGGATTTATGTTCTGCTTCTTGCTGAAAGCAAGGAGGCTATGGGTAACTTCAGCTGCCCTATGAGCAGATTCCAGTATCTGCTCAACATCATCTTTCGATGGATCGTCAACGCTCATTTTTGTTTGCAGCAAATATGCATACCCTACTATCGAAGAAATAATATTGTTAAAATCATGGGCAATTCCTCCAGCAAGCTGACCAACTGCCTCCATCTTCTGTGACTGTCTGAGTTGAGCTTCCAGATGTTTCTTTTCAGTGATATCAATTCCAATGCTGGCTGTTCCCGTGATCTTTCCGCCCAGATCATGCAGCGCTGTGTTATTCCAGGTTATTAAATGTTCCCTGCCGTCGCGCGCCAAGATGACGTTCTCATGATGTAAATAGTGCTTCTCACCTGTGATCACCGATGCGAATACCTGCTTGATCTCCTCTCTTTCGTTGTGGGGAATAAACAGTTCCAACCAGTTTTCTCCAAGCAATTCTTCTTTCTTCCATCCGGTCATATTCAGCAGATAATCATTGCAGAACGTAATGTTGCCATCGCGATCTAGCAAAATTGCTATGAGTTGTATGCCTTCTAATAAATCCCTGAATTTCTTTTCCGCTACGCGCAGTGCTTCTTCCGCCATCTTGCGCTCGGTGAGGTCCGTGCCTATGCGCAACACTTCGACCAGGTTGCCTTCGACGTCACAGACCGCTTTATTGGTCCAAGCGATCCAGGCCCGGCGGCCATCCCGGAGCATGTATTCATTTACGTTCTGCTCGAATGCAGCGGGGTTCTCGCAAATGCTTTCCATTCGGTGGTGGCGATCTTGGCCGGTGCTCTCATTTTCTGGCGTAATGGTGCCTACCATTTTACACCCATTAATTTCGCCATCCCGATAGCCGAAGAATTTGCACCCGAACTCGTTCAGGAAGATAATTTCGCCGCTTGGACTGCAGCGTAGAATGATACTGTTGGCATTTTCGACCAACTCGCGGTATTTGCGTTCGTTTTCGCGCAGCGCCTCATATGCTATCTTCCGCTCAGTAACATCCCGGAAACTCCAGACTCGCCCAACAATATCATCCCGCATCCGCTGAGGTCTTGAATAGCGTTCGAAGATCCTGCCATCTTTGAATTCCAGCACATCAAAACTCTCCTCTTCAGGATGAGAATACAAATCTTCCACTTTGTTGAGAAATCCCTGGGGGTCTCTCAACTTATCTAAAACAAATTCAAGAGCCTGCCTGTCATCCCCTGATGATAGCATGTCATCCGGTAAGCGCCACATCTCCACAAACCGAGCGTTGAAACTTATGATTTCCCCTGCACTGTTTACAACTAGAATTCCGTCCGTGGTAGACTCCAGAGTCGCTTGCAGTAATGATAGAGACCGTGTTTGATCCTCATCGGCGAGTTTACGCCTATGTATTTCCTGACTCGCTTTTCTATATAAAAATAAACCGGCCAGTGCGATAATAATGCAAAATATTAAAAGGAAGGGGCCAAACTTCCTGAAAAATTCAACGGATATTTTCTGCTGTAATATCGCCCTATCGAGCAAATAACTAGCAGTCCATCCGGGGAGATTAGCGATTTTTTTTTGATAAATAATGTATTGTTTACCCTTATTATCAATAACATAAGCGTCTTTTTTCTCCATTCCGATCCACTCTATCGGACCTTCACCGAACTGCTGTGTCGCCATTACTGCGGATAGCTCCTCTCGCGGAATTCTCCATAGGCTATGGTATGACCACTCCGGCCTGTTAGAAATAAAAACGATACCATGAGGGTCCACAAGTAGCATAATCCCCTCATGTCTCATATGAATTTCTTTTTCGATGGAATCAGTGGAGCTTTTAATTACAAGAACCCCCAGTGGCTGCTTTAGACCTTCACCATAAACCGGGTAGCTATAAAATAAGCCTCTTTTCTTAGTGACAACGCCAAGTGCCGGATAAATGGCAGGTGTTCCAGAAATGGCGTCCTGGAAAAAAGGTCGAAAGGCATAATGCTTGCCTACAAAACTCTGTGGAGTATTTCGGTTGGAAGATGCTATTGCATAACCGTTATGGTCCAATAAGTAACAGACATCTGCCTGAAGTGTAGACTGGAAGTGATCGAGTATCGCATTCGCCTGTCGAATGGTGCCTGGATTCTTTATCATGAGAGCTGCCGTTAACTCTTTCAAGCCCGCTAGGGCGGCAGATATTTTCTGAGACTCTGACAACGATATTGCTATTTTATTCGCAAAATCTTGCACATCATCATTGGCATCGCCGACCATGTCATGAAGCAATGATGCTCTAACCGAATGGAAATAAACACTCCCTCCCACAGCCAAGCATAGAAACACCAAAAGAGCGAATAAGGCTATGATTGAGCGCATTTGCATAGGCTTTCCCATTTTTATTGTATCGGAGCGATCTTGAGTGTCATTTTTCACCTGTATTAACCTATCCGTTTTGCAGGTTCATTTAACCCATGGTGTTTTGTAGTGTGCCTGTCTCAAATTTCTTCACATATAGCAATCTAAGGATAATCATCTTGGCTGTATAATAGCTGTATAATAGCTGTATAATATCAGAAAAGAAGGACAATCAGCCTTATCTTTTCGCGGTGCTTTCAGCCGGCTGAATACTATCAGATTATTTTACACCTCACCATTAGTAATGGACTGTCGTCTTACAGTCTTGCACCCATACTTCCCAATTCTCAACAGCGCGGGCAATCGATTTTGACAGTTTTTAAACGCGATATGGATGGATTTTCCCTACGAAAATCTCGATTAACCGGGTTCACGATATAGGTGTTATCAGCACATAGACAAATGGCTCATTTTGTGGTAAGTATTAGGTAGATACTGGTAATACTACGAGGCCCGAACCATTGCTAAGAGAAAGGCGGAAGAAGATGAGCCTTGGCGAAGCGCTTATAAACATCTAATCATGCCCGTTATAATTCGCTTGTCTGACGGGTATACTCGAAAGGAGGATAGCATGGCCGGAGCGATGGAGTCAGAGTTTGAGGCGTTACAGAAAAGGTTGCCAAGGGTAGGGCAAACTGTCAAGAGTAAGAAGTATGGGTCGCTGTGGAGAGTAATGGGCAAAAGCGAAGCCTGGCAGCATATCGGGGACGATCCTAAAACCAACGAACCGCGCATGGCACCAGCCATTTACCTATCCTTTTGGCGCACGCGGGATGGTGTGATACCGGGCGTCGGAAAAATGATGGGTTATCTCTACACCCTTCATGACAACACTTTTGATGTCAACTGGGATATCGTAGACTAGCGAAGTATCATAAAAAAAGCCTCCGGCTATAAAACCGGAGGCTTTTTTTATGGTCTGCTTCTTTTTTAGAAGAGTCCTGAAACCTTGCCTGTCTCAGTATCTACATCAATTCTTCTGAATGCTGGATTTGAGCTGGTACCAGGCATCAGGCTGATGGTACCGGCACAGGGGCAAAGGAATTTGGCTCCTGAATAAATCAGGACGTCCCTGATAGGGAGTGTCCAGTTCTTCGGCACACCCTTGACAGCCGGATCATGGCTGAGACTGAGATGGGTTTTGACCATCATGGTGGCGAAGTCAGCGTATTTAGGGTCTTCTTCCAACATCTTGGCCTTGGCTTCGGCTTCAGGCAGCCAAGAGACGCCATCGGCACCGTAAACTTCCTTCGCTATCCGGGCTACACGATCGCGCAGCTTCATCTCCAAAGGATACAGGTATTTGAAGTCGTTCTTCTCATTGCAAGCATCGATGACGGCATCTGCAAGTTCGAGTGCTCCTTCACCGCCCTTGAGCCAGTGTTGGGACTCGGCGCAACGGGCGCCCGCTGCCTCAGCCACTTTCTTTACAAGGGCTACTTCTGCATCGGTGTCAGTGTAGAAGCGATTTACGCAAACTACAGGGTTGATGCCGGATTTGCGGATGACGCCTATCAGGTGGACCATATTGGCGCAGCCCTTTTCGACCAAGGCAAGGTTTTCCTTGGTGTACTCTTCAGGCAGAGCCTTGCCGGCTACTACTTTTGGGCCACCACCGTGCATTTTAAGGGCGCGAATGGTAGTGGTGAGTATGGATACGTGTGGCTTCAAGCCGCTGAAACGGCATTTGACGTTCCAGAACTTCTCGAATCCTATGTCAGCCGCAAAACCGGACTCGGTTACGTGGTAGTCAAAGAGCTTAAGGCCGACACGGTCGGCTATGATAGAAGACTGGCCTACGGCGATGTTTGCAAAAGGCCCGGCATGGACAAAACACGGGTTGTATTCCGCCGTGCTCATAAGGGTTGGGTTGATTGTATTGCGCATGAAAGCTGTCATGGCGTTGCCGACTTCCAGGTCACCGGTCGTGACAGGCTTGCCATTCTTGTCGAAGGCAACTGTGATGTTATTTAGGCGCTTCTTCAAATCTGCAAGGTCCTTGGCTACCGCCAGAATAGCCATGCACTCCGACCCTACCGCTATGCCGAACTTAGACTGCATCATGTAGCCGTCAGTCCTGCCGCCAATGCCAATAATGATATTGCGAAGGCTCTGAGCACAGAAGTCCATGACCCAGCCCATCTCTATGCGAGTCGGGTCAATGTCGAGACGCTTCATCTTGGTGAGACGATTGAGCTGTTCGTCGTTATAATTCCGCTCGTGTTGCATTCTGGCGGTCATAGCCACCATCGCCAAATTGTGGGCGTTCATGATGTCATTGATATCCCCGGTCAAACCCAAAGAAAACTCGGTCATTGGGATTAGCAGTGCATTGCCTCCGCCAGCCGCCGTGCCCTTGACGTTCATGGTGGGTCCGCCTGATGGCTGACGCAGTGCGCCGCCTACGTTGATGCCGCGCTTGCCGAGGCCTTCCATCAAACCTACGGATGTCGTGCTCTTGCCTTCTCCGAGAGGGGTAGGCGTGATAGCCGTTACCTCAATATACTTGCCATCCGGACGGTCCTTGAGGCGCTCGATGACTTTGAGAAAGTCGATCTTGGACAGTCTGCCCATAGGCAGCATTTCATCTTTTTGTAGTCCGAGACGCTCTCGCCACTGCTCAGGGGTAGGCATGTTCTTTTCCGCTTCTTCCGAAATCTGCCAGTCAGCTAACTTCGTTGCATCGAACGGCATATAAAACCTCCTGATATAGCTTATTTGGTGCAAATAAAAATATAGCTCCCGGACCAAAGATCAAGGAGCTTTAATAAATAGCTTAGCTAGGATAAAACATGCCGACAATCATAATGTCGCGATCATTCCGGTCATTTATTCGACACGCTTGGCATGCAATCGATGGGTTCGCGAGACAATCTTTCCACCCTGACGGCACAAACTTTGAGTTCAGGTATTTTCACTATGGGATCCAGTGCGTCAATGGTCAGAAGGTTTGCCGCGGCTTCATGATAATGCATCGGGATAAAGACCAGACCGTTTCGTATGCGGTCTGTAACGCGAGCTTTTATGTCTATTGTTCCGCGCCTTGAAGAGACTCTTAGCATTTCCCCGTGCTTTATGCCGAGCTTACCTGAATCGATTGGATTTATTTCCACATACGCCTCACCGGCATGTTTTTCAATTGATGCCACCTTCCTTGTCATCGAGCCTGTGTGATACTGGTAAAGGTTACGTCCCGTAGTCAATACATAAGGATAATCTTCGTCCACAGCTTCGACCGCCGGCCTGAATTTCAATGCAGTGAAGGGCGCCTTGCCTTTCGGGAAGCCTGTCTTGTATAGATACGGAGTACCCGGATGATCGCGTGTGGGGCATGGCCACTGGATGCCGCCTTTTTCAAGACGGCTGTATGTAATGCCGGCAAGATTAGGCCAGAGCTGGCCGAATTCCTTAAGGACATCTTCTGGAGAGCTGTATTTCATCTCATATCCCAGCCTACTGGAGAGTCCCATTATGATCGACAAGTCATCCCTCGCTTCTCCGGGCGCCTTGACCGCCTTTCGGACACGTTGTACCTTTCTGTCGGTATTCGAAAAGGTCCCATCTTTTTCGGCAAAGCAGGCCGAAGGAAGGACCACATCAGCCAACTGGGCAGTCTCAGTCAGGAAGATATCCTGAACGATCAGTAATTCGAGGTTCTTCAGCGCCTTAACAGTATGGTTGGTGTTGGGGTCGCTGATCACGGGGTTCTCTCCCATGATATAGAGCGCTTTCAGCTTTCCTTCATGGGCGGCCGGTATCATCTCGGTAGCGGTCATCCCCTTGTTAGTCGGCAAGGATACCCCCCAGGCCTTCTCAAATTTCTCTCTCACCTCGGGCAGGTCAACTCTCTGATAGCCTGGCAGAACATTCGGCAGACATGCCGCATCAGAAGCTCCCTGCACATTGTTCTGGCCTCTCAATGGGTTTATGCCCGTTGATTCCTTACCGATGTTGCCGGTGAGCAGGGCCAGGTTTGCGGTAGCACTGACATTGTCGAAACCGGTCGTATGCTGCGTAATTCCCATCGTATAAAAGATACCGGCCTTGCGAGACCCACCGTACAGACGGGCTGCAGCGATAATCTTATCCTTAGGAACGCCAGTCACCTGTTCAACATACTCAGGTGTGAAGTCCTCAACAGACTTCTTCCATTCTTCAAACCCCTCCGAATGCTTATCGATAAAGTCTTTATCGATAAGCCCCTCTTTTACAATTACGTGGGCAATACCGTTCAGTAGAGCCACATCCGTTCCCGGCCTCAGTTGCAGGAAATGCTCGGCGAATCTCACCATCGGAACCCTTCTCGGATCGGCGATGATGATCTTCGCTCCCTTCCGATAGCCCTTAATCATGCGATTAGCGATAACCGGATGAGTCTCTTTCGTATTGGAACCGATAATGAAGATCACCTCGGCATTTTCGATTTCAACAACCGAATTTGTCATAGCCCCTGAGCCGAATATGGCGGCCAGACTGGCCACCGTTGGGCTGTGTCAAAGACGTGCGCAATGGTCCACGTTATTGGTACCAATCGCGCCTCTGATAAATTTCTGGAAGAGATAATTTTCCTCATTTGTACAGCGGGCAGAGGAGAGGCCTCCGATTGCGTCTGCGCCAAACTCCTTTTTGATCTCATTCAACTTGGATGATATATAATCCAAAGCGTGATCCCAAGAAACTTCCTCGAAGGTACCGTTCTTTTTTATTAGAGGTTTAGTGAGACGCTCAGGGCTGCTGACATAACCGTAACCAAACCTCCCCTTGACGCAGAGCCAGCCCTCATTCCAGGTATCTGATTTGGAGGTCACGCGGATAATTTCATTATTCCGGACATGAAGCGTAAGGTTGCAACCCACTCCGCAAAAAGAGCAGACGGTATCAATCTCCTTGACGTCCTTCTGCCTCCCCTTGAGCGACCACATCTTGCCTGTCAAAGCACCGGTAGGACAAGTAGATACACACTGTCCGCAGAATTCGCAATTAAGGTCTTCTTCGTATGGAGGGCAAATCTTAGATTTGAAGCCGCGATATGTGAAGTCTATAGCACCCAGACCCTGCACTTCGTCGCAGACCTTGACGCACCGGCCACACATGATGCATTTCTCCATGTCTCTTTCGAGAAAGGGGTTACCGTCACGCTTTGCATATACTCTCCGCTCCCCCTCGTATGTGGTGCCTTTTGCGCCATAGAAATAAGCGAGTTCCTGAAGGCTGCAATCGCCCGCGCATTCGCAAAGCATACAATCGTTGGGATGATCAGAAAGAAGAAGCTCAAGGACTGTCTTTCTAAGTTGTTCAATCTGAGGGGTAGATGTTGTAACTTCCATCCCTTCCGTCACGGGAGTAGTGCAGGATGTCACGGGCCTTGGAATGCCTTTAATCTCAACTAAGCAGAGCCGGCATCCCCCAAACGGTGTAAGTTTCGGATGATGGCAGAGCGTAGGGATAGATATATCGAGTATCCGTGCAGCATCCAGAACTGTTGTCCCCTGTGGGACCTGCGCGGTTTTACCGTCGATAGTTATTTTAAGCATAGTTACTCCTTGGCGACGGCCTTGAATTTGCAGACATCAAAACAGGCGCCGCATCTAACACATAATGAGGTATCTAGTTTGTGGGCCTTTTTCTTCTCGCCTGCTATCGCAGCAGAAGGACAGGCTCTCTTGCAAGCACCGCACCCTGTGCAAACTTCTTCAAGTATCGAGTAGGTTAGCAGGTCTTTGCAAACCCTGGCAGGACATTTCTTGTGGCGGATATGCGCTTCATACTCATCCCTGAAGTAGTTAAGCGTGCTAAGTACCGGATTCGGGGCGGTTTGTCCAAGCCCGCAAAGCGAGGCAGACTTGATATCTCGGCTCAAGCCTTCGAGAAGTTCGAGATCTCCTTCTTTTCCATGGCCCTTGGTAATTCTCTCGAGAATTTCGAGAAGACGTTTGGTGCCAATCCTGCAAGGTACACACTTTCCGCATGACTCCAGTTGTGTAAATGCGAGGAAATATTTAGCGATGTTGACCATGCAATTGTCCTCATCAAGGACGATCATTCCGCCTGATCCGACAATGGAACCAACCTTTGCAAGGGACTCGTAATCGACATTGATATCGAGCATGCTTGCTGGTATGCAACCGCCAGAAGGGCCACCAGTCTGAACGGCTTTAAGCGCCTTGCCGCCTTCGATCCCGCCACCTATGTCGTAGATGATCTCTCGAAGTGTGATGCCCATCGGCACTTCTATAAGCCCCGTGTTTTTGACCTTGCCTGTCAGGGCGAAAACCTTGGTGCCTTTGGACTTTTCGGTCCCGTATGATGAATACCATCCCGCACCTTTGGTGATAATGTAAGCTATGTTTGCCAATGTCTCGACGTTGTTTATGACAGTAGGTTTTCCCCAGAGGCCGCAGAACACAGGAAAGGGTGGCTTCGGCCGAGGCATTCCACGTTGTCCTTCGATAGAGGCGATGAGAGCCGTTTCCTCGCCGCACACAAAGGCACCGGCACCAAGCTTCAGCTTAATGCTGAAATTAAATCCGGTGTTCATTATGTTGGTTCCAAGCAATCCTCTTGCCGTCGCTTCCTTAATCGCTTGCGAAAGTCTTTCTACCGCCAGCGGGTACTCAGCCCTAACATATACGTAGCCCTTATCAGCACCAATGGAATATGCGCCGATCAGCATCCCCTCGATTACGGCATGGGGATTGCCCTCAAGAACTGCCCTGTCCATAAAAGCCCCGGGGTCTCCTTCGTCGGCATTGCAGATTATATATTTTTGGGAGGATGGCACTTTGCGGCAGGTCTCCCACTTTACACCGGTAGGAAATCCAGCACCGCCTCTACCTCTGAGTCCCGCTCTGGTGATCTCGTCGGTGACCTCTACTGGACTCATCGTTTTAAGGACTTTCTCTGAAGCCTTGTATCCGCCATTGGCCAGATACGATTCAAGGCTTTCAGGGTCTACGACTCCACAGTCCGACAATACTACCTTTATTTGCTTCCTATAGAAGTTGTCGAATTCTTCATCCGAAACCCACTCAGCAACCGGGGAACCCTGGATTATGTGTTCGTCAACAATACGTTGAACCATAGCGGCATTGACCCGCTGGTAAGTCGTCTTCTTACCATCGATAAAAAGATCGACGAGAACATCATTGGAACACATGCCGAGACAGCCTACTTTATGGGTTGAACATCTGTTTTTCACTTCGGCAGAAAGGCTGGATTGTTTAATGCTGTTTTCGAAGGCTGAGAGAACGTCTGCGCCGCCGGAGGCGATACCGCCCGGGCCCATACATACCCTGATGGAAATATCACTCATCTTTTTTATGCTCTTTTTTGAGAGACCTAATCTCTCTGGTAAGGACGTCGGTAGTCGTTTTTCCGAACATTTTCCCGTTAATAATGACTACGGGCGCAAGACTGCAGGTGCCAAGACAGGCGAGTTTTTCGACAGTAATAAAGCGGTCTTCCGTAGTGTCCTGATCCTCTTCAAGCTTCAACTCCCTTTTTACTGCATTTACGAGCCTCTCGGCTCCGCGCACATGGCATGCAGTTCCACAACAGGCTGTTACTATGTTCTTACCTCTCGGTTTGAGATGAAACTGGGCATAAAAGGTTGCGATTCCGAAGAAGCGGCTGGCGGGGACGTCAAGCTCATTGGCGTACCAATATACGGCTTCCTGAGGTACATAACCGAAAGCTTCTTGCGTATCCTGCAGAAGGGTGATTAGGTTGCCTTCCGATTCTCTATATTTGGCGAGAAGATCTATCAACTTTTCAAACATTGAGGTAAATATAACATATACAAAACTGGAAATATCAATTAATAATTTTAATTGGTTTATAATCACGAGCTTTTGTTTTTTTTTGAAGATGTCAGCAAAACAGCGGCTTTTAATCAGCCGATTAAAGCTGCCCGGAGGGAGAATGCCTACCTCCCGGTTGACGCGCAGCGGTGTTAATTCGGACCTTTAACTATTAGAAGTACTATCCAACCGTTCCACTCGCCCAGATCTGAAGCCTGGCAGAGGGGAAATTTATATTACCGGCGCTATCATGATATAATGCTTTTGCCTCAAAAATAAGGCCTTATGAACTAAGAGGATTAATCCGGCATTAGCCCTTTAATGTATGACCATTCCACTTTCATCCATACTTTGTGAGACGGCTTCAGAATTGATCGCCAATGATGAAGACGGTTTTATGCTGGCTGATCGCCTGACAGATATTGTCGACCGCGTGCTTTTATCCTCGTACCTTTCGACCTCTCAGGACGCGGCATCTGCCGATTTTGCAGATATCGCATTCCTGGCAGTTGGAGGTTACGGACGCAAGGAGATTATGCCATATTCGGACATAGATATCATGCTACTGTCCGGAAGCGATAATAAGAATGTGCGGGGTACAGCACAGGCACTTCTATACCGGTTGTGGGATGAAGGGTTGAATATCAGCCACTCGTTTAGAACCCTCAGGGGCTGTGCAGATGAATCCATTAAAGATCTGCATACCCGGACATCACTTCTTGATTGCCGTTTTCTGGCAGGGAATGAAGAGCTATTCAGGGACTTCCGGCGCGACATTTACCCGAAGCTCCTGTTCAAGGGGAAGAAGGGCTTCACGGCTGAAATAATACGGGGCGTCGAAAAGCGATATAAAGCGGCCGGTGATTCGCTCTGCCTTCTGGAACCGAATGTCAAGGAAGGGCGGGGAGGTCTGCGAGACATTCATGCAATGTCGTGGCTAGCGAAGTCTGAACTCAAGCTGGATGTTACAGAAGAATATCGGCAATTCATGTCGGAAGTGAGATTCCGCGATTTTCTCTCAGCATGCAAGTTCATGCTCAAAACCAGGGCATGTATTCATATTAAATCGCAAAGGAAGAATGAAGTACTCTCGGCCGAGATTCAGGATGAGGTCGCTGCACTGTATGGGTTCAGGGACACGGAGCGGTTCTTTGCGCCCGAAATTATGATGCGCGTCTTTTATTATAAAGCGAAAGTGATAGTGGACGCGCTTGCAAAGATTATGAACCTTTGCGGTAAAAGGTACTTTTATCTGCCAGCGCCATTCATGGTGCGGAAGCTGAATGAAGATTTCTATATCTCACGAAACGAGATCATTGTCAAGACTCCGGATGTTTTTGAGGATGCGGTCAAAATAATGGAGGCATTCCGAGTCTATTCCATTACTGGAAAGGAGTTTAGTTATCACATCGAGGAGCTTCTGAAAACGAGGTCTATTTTCATCAGGAAGGAGGATCGCTCTTCGAGCCTAGCAATCCAGAGCTTTCGGGAGATACTCAGGGGTGAAAGGGTCTATGAAACGCTCCAGAAAATGCATGACATCGGTGTGCTTGGCAGATTTATTCCCGAATTCGGGAGGTTGCGCCATCTTGTCATTCTCGAAGCTTTTCATCGGTATACGGTCGACGAGCATACACTCCTTGCAGTGCGGAACAGCGAGCGCTTGAAAAACACCAAACAGGGTAAATTACAGTATCTCGCGGAAGTTATGCGAAAGGTGAAGCCAGAGGTCCTTTTTTTGTCGATACTTCTTCATGACATAGGAAAGGGAGTATCCAGAAAACATGAAGAGGTCGGCTACCTCATAATAAAAAGCGTTCTGGAGCGGCTGCTTGTCGATCCGCAGGACAGGCAGAAGATAGAATTTCTCGTGCGTAACCATATTTTCCTAGCAAAGCTCGCCCTGACACGTGATGCCGACGCTCCAGAAACCGTCATTCAGCTTGCCGAGGTAGTAGGAGACGAGGAGAATCTCGATGCGCTTTACCTCATGACCTATGCGGATATGAGCGCTGTCAACGACGAATTCTGGAATGAGTGGAAGGCATCGCTTCTGACAGGGCTTTATACAAAAACACGCAACCATATCAGGGGAGTGCGCCAGGATAACTATCCGCTACTCGATAAAGAGCTCCAGCTGTTTGTCAGACAGATGTCGGAAAGGTATCTGCTATCAAATGCTGTAGATGAAATAAAGGCTGATCAGGCTCTTACCAAGACTGCAAGAAAAGAGGGGCTTGCCGTCTCCATTAGGGCAACGGACGATTCTGCTGCAGAAATTATCGTCATTACCTCTAAGATGCCGAGGCTTTTTTCAAAGGTCGTTGGTGTGCTGAGTGCACGAGGTCTGAACATCGTGCGGGCAAGGCTCTTTACCGGCAGCAAAGGCGTGGTTATCCGGAAAATTATTGTCTCTAATTGGGGAAACCTCTTCTGGGAGGGCATGGAAAGGGGCATAATGCATGACCTGAAGATGGTTATTCTCCACAACGAGCCGACGATCCTTAACCGGGCTTCAACTGCAGAAAAAAAGAATCGCACCAAGAGACGTGATGGGTTCGTGGAGATAGATAATGAGGCATCAGAACAATATACAATTCTTGAAGTCATGCTGCCTGATAAAATAGGCCTCTTATACGACATCACTATTAGTTTGTACGATTATAAAATTGATATACTATCGGCCGTAATCAATACCGATGATGGCACAGCCCATGATGTTTTTTATCTGCAGAAGGACCGCGGCAAGCTTGGTTTTGAGGACTGCCTGCAGATACTTAATGAGTTGTGGAACACAGAGGCAGGCACATAGTAGGAGTTATTGATGATGCAGGTTAAGAAACGAACTGCTTATATTGCGATAATCATCATCGTAGTGGGCCTCCTGTCGGTGGCTATGCGGGGGCCTTATATTTCCAATACACTAAAAAAGCTCATACTTCCCGAGCTGGAACTCATGACCGGCCAGAAAATCATCGCAGGAAAAATCTATATAAACATCTTCCCACTATTCATCGAGATGAAGGATGCAACTGTTTTTAATGAAAAAGGGATAAAGCTGCTCACTGCGGAAAGGGTTAAAGGGTACGTAACCCTGACCGGACTGATGAGAAGGGAGCTAATAATTAGTCGTCTTCTTATCAGGCATTCGGAAGTTCGCATCGGAAAAGACGAACTTGAGGGGATATTGGAGAATGTCAGGAAATATCTGGCCATTGAGAGAAAGGATGCTATTAAAGTCAAGATTCGCTCGGTAGTCTTGGATAATTCTTTTTTTGACCTTCATGATGGTGAAAAGAGGGTTTCGATAAAGGGTGGGTATTCCGAAGCGCTGCTGGCAGATAAACCCTCATTTAATCTCTCTCTTCGCGAGTTGAATCTTCATATTCCCGGTATCCCGGAACTGTCAGGGTCGGTCGATGCCATCTTTTCTATCAGCAAAGATACAGTCGATTTAAAAAGTCTAAAGGTCGGTGCTTACGGTTCCCAGCTAAAATCCAGTGGGAAAATTGGAACAAAACCGCTTTCCGGTGAAATAAAGACAGAGATCGACTTGTTAGTCGAGTCCGTCAAGAAGGTATTAGGGTTGGGCAAACGCGGAGACGGAAAGATCAAAGCCAGCGGGACGATAAGGGCCAAGGGATTCTCATCAATTGGAGATTTAAGCCTCAACCTCAAAATCAGTGGAGATCTTTATCTCGAAACACTCATGGAACTGCTTAAAGTCAATGAGACGATTGCGGGTCATGTTGAGGTGGAAGGTACGTTTACCGGTCCACTGAACAAAATCATAGTCGATGCAACAGCGAATATGGACGACGGAAACCTGTTCGGGGTAAAGATAGACAGGCTGAAATGCGCTATTAATTATCAGGACAAGGTCATGAAATTTACTGACGCCCATGCGACGCTTTACGGTGGCAGCGCAACTGCGGAGGCCATGATTAATCTGCCTGTAGTCGATTATTTCAGATTCAAGGTGTTGGCAAAACATGTTGACAGTAAAGGATTGTTTGCATTGATTAAGTGGGACCCAGGAATTGCACCTGGCAAAGTAGACGGTGACATTGCCTCTGAAGGGAGCAGTTTTGATCCTCATGGCAATTTTGTATATAGTAAGCCTGCTGGCGGCAAAGATGTCCTCGGAAGAGTACAAACGATCGAGGGCACCTTCAGTATGGTGGACAATGTAATAGCATTACCCAGACTGACCATTTCCACAGGAGCCTCATCTATATCTGCGGTCGGATCTGTCGACCTGCCTAAAAACGTGCTTTATTTCAAGGCAAACGGGACTACTACAGATGTGCATGATTTGACCGCTCCCTATTTTACGGCGATTTCCGGACCTGCTGCTTTCGGCACCATATTGTCTGGAGCTATAGAAGATCCGGTGATGGATCTCAAGTTCAGGTCGGGCGGCGACAAATTATTTACAGGCAAGCTGGATCTGCCGAATCTCACTCGGCCGTATACAATATCCTTTGAGCCAGTAGAGGGGAATGTTACTTACAAAAAAGACCTTCTCATTGTAAATAATTTCAATGCTGTTTCGTCGGGTATGACACTAAAGGCGCTCGGACAAATTAGCTTTCCTAAGGCGAAGCATCTGTTTGATGTCATATCTCCCGTCTATGATGTCCGGATAAATTTTGATAAAGGAGATTTAAAAGACCTGTCGTCCATGCTCCAGGGAGTGCCCCCGCTGCAGGGATCGTTCAGCGCGTCGTTAAGTCTAATAGGTCCTGGAGAACTGGCAAAGGTCTCTGGAGATTGCCACTTATGGGATATCGTTATGCCCGGCGACTACAGGTTGGACAAGGCTGATGCTGTCGCGGCATTCGAAAAAGGAGCTTTCACCTTTAAATCACTGGCCATAAAGAAGGGGCCGGTATTCCTCAATGCGAAGGGCATGGTTACGCTAGATAAAAAGTATGACCTGTCGGCTACGATGAAAAACCTGGATCTGTTGACTGTCCTGCCGGCAAATCTGCAGGAGAAGCTGAAGGAAAGCAATCTCAGAATGATCTCTTTGTCGGACGTGGCTATTAGTGGTCACGGTACTTTTGCCGAACCTTACTTGAAACTCACCGGGT
Source organism: uncultured Nitrospiraceae bacterium (assembly GCA_963736105.1). Lineage (GTDB taxonomy): Bacteria > Nitrospirota > Thermodesulfovibrionia > Thermodesulfovibrionales > Dissulfurispiraceae > Fen-1308. Next base: position 1,657,421 of record CAVTNL010000002.1, read on the forward strand.
TGCTGCAGTATCGAGACCCAACCAGGGAACAGTCATCAGAATCTGGAACAGCTACAGCTGAACTCAGAGGCAAAACTGCATCTCTGACCGGCAATTTCATTGATGGCAAGATCAAGGTCAGGGGGTCTGCATCGCTTACCGAAAATATGCCATGGCGCGTCGATATCTCGCTTCTCTCGGCGAGAACAGACTTTCTCATAGCGGGATTCTTGAGGGACGTCCCTGACGACCTCCTCCTGAATCTCAAGGGAGTTGTAAGCCTTTGGGGCGACAAAAACAGTGTCAACGGTACACTGTCTCTTGATAAAGCTTATTTGTACGGGTATGGATACGGCTTTACCAACAGCAAGCCTGTATCGGTAAAACTCGGGGAAGGTGTGCTGTCAGTCGACTCGTTTGCCATGAAAAGTGAGGCGGCTGAGTTGCGGCTGAAGGGTGATATGCATCTTGGCAAAAGTTTCAATCTCTCCCTTGACGGGGCATCCTCGCTGGATCTGCTCAGATCGGCATCTCGAAACATTGATGTCCTCAAAGGAGATGCGACCTTCGCATTGACGCTTACCGGTGCGTGGGATAAGCCCCGCATGAATGGGAAAATGAGTGTTGCCAACGGCGCTTTCGGTCTTAAGAGTCTGCCATACCGGCTGACGTCTGTCAGTGCCAGTATATATGCCGATGAAGACAGGATTGTTCTGGAATCGGCCAAGGGCAAGATATCAGGAGGCGACATAGTTCTTAATGGTACTGTTTATTTGGACCGTTTCTCTCTGAAGCGGTTTTTCCTGGAATCAAAACTCACCGGTATTACGGTATCAGTATCGAGAAATTTCTGGGTGCATTTCGACGGGGATCTCGCATATCAGGGGTCTCTCCAGAATCAAAGCGTAACTGGTGACATACAACTCACCAAAGCCCGCTATACTGAGCGTCTTGATTGGAAAAGCTGGCTTCTGCAGGCCAAAAGAAAAGAAGGTCCTAAACTTGATGTTGGGAAATTTGGCCAGACAGGCATCAATGTCAGGGTAATAGGAAACAATCTTTCTATAGATAACAATGTGGCGAGGGCTGCCTTAAAAATGGACCTGATCCTCAGGGGCACTGTAGGCCAACCGGGGCTACTCGGGAGGATTGAGACTATCAATGGCATAGTCTATGTCAGGAATAACGAATTTTCAGTACTGAAGGGAGTTGTCGACTTTGCCAATCCAAATGAGATCAACCCCTATTTTAGCATTCTTGCCGAATCAAGGATAAGAAATTACACTATACGGCTGTCACTTGATGGCTCTATCGATAAATTTAACGCAGCTCTCTCTTCCACCCCGGTACTTGAGGAAAGCGACATCCTCAGTCTTCTCGCCGTTGGGGATGTCAGCAAGAATTTAAAGGGAATGGAAGGCGGCATCGGTGCGGCAGAGGCCACATCATTTTTGACGGGCAAACTGCAGGATGTGGCAGAGGATAGGTTGAAGACTATTACAGGTGTTGACCGGCTTCAGATAGACCCATCAGTCTCAACGACTACAGGTACCGTATCACCGCGAGTGACCTTGTCGAAGAAACTGATTGGAGACAATCTGTATGCTACATATAGCGCGTCAGCTGATGTGAAAGACGGACAAATAATGAAGTTGGAATATCTGCTCAATAAGAATACGTCTCTTGTCGGCGTCAAGGATGCTCAGGGAGGCATTGGTGCTGACATTAGATTCCGCTTTTCGTTCAAATAGATATAAATGGTAATTGTGAGAAACATAGTGCGAACAAAGAAGAAATCAGCCTTTTGGGTTGCCTCGCTGTATCTTTTATATTTACTTGTTATTGTTTCAACAGCGCCGGCGGCCGAAGAAAGCCCATTGAAAGCTGGGCCGATCAGCGAGATTACAGTTAGAGGACTTCGCTCTATTACTGCGAATGAACTACTCTATCTCCTGGACCTGAAGAAAGGTTCGACCTTGGATGCGAAGCAGTTGGGCATTGGTATTAAGCGCGCTTTTTTGACAGGCATGTTCCAGGATATCATTGTTGAGAGCCAGGATGATCGGCGTGAGCACATCAGAGTAACCGTGAAAGAAAAAAGCATCATCAAATCCATAGCCATCACCGGAGCCGCTCACTTTTCCAATAGGTTTATCATGAAAAACCTATTGATAGCAAAGGGGGATAGATTAAATCCTAGCAAATTAGATAATAGTGTAACTGCGCTCCGTGATGTTCTTAAAGTTAAAGGCTTTCCTGACTGTAGTGTTTCATATTTCGTGGGTAAGCCGAGAAACAATAAAGTCGATGTCAACATATCTATTGAAGAGGGAGCGGCGCTGCTTATCAGGGAGATCAGGATTGCCGGAGGCAGTGCTGATGACAGAGGAGCCATCTCCAGGCGACTGAAGCTTGGACCGGGCGATATTCTGGATCGTACATCCATAGATCAGAGTATGGAGAAAATAAAAGCTGACTATAAGAAAAAAGATTGCATAGAGACTCAGATTTCATACACTTTTACAGCGGGTATTCTCGATTTACTCTTCAAACCTGGACGGAAATTGACTGTCGATTTCGAAGGAAACAGCACCATAAGCTCAAGCTCTTTAAAAAAAGAGCTCCCCTTTTATGAACTTGACGAGTTCAGTGATGATATTTTAGAAGAAGCTGTCGGTAGGATCGTCAGCCTCTATCATCGTGAGGGGTTTCCCGATGCACAGATTGCTCCGCTCGTGACCGCTGCCGAAAGTAACATTAATGTTAAATTCTATATCCACGAGGGTGACCGATATCATGTCGATAAGATAACTTTCGAGGGGGCTAGCATAAAACCGGAAAAATTGAAAGGAATTATAAAGACACAGGCCGGAGAACTTTACGATCCTGACCTCGTGACACCGGACAATGACAGTATTGCGGAGTTCTACCATTCCCTCGGGTATCTTTACGCAAATGTACAAGAACCCATAATCGAGAGCAAGGGAAATAGGGTCTCGATTACTTTCAGGATTAACGAAGGCATCCAGGTCAAAGCTACTGAAATAGAAGTAAAAAATAATAGGATTATATCGACTGAGGAGATACTAAGTAATATCCCTCTGAAGAAGGGTAACCCCTATAACGATATCGACATTCTGGATTCCAGGGTCAAGATCCAGAACCTGTATCGAAACAAGGGATACCTTGATGCCGGTGTTGAGATAGAGAGGGAAATTTCAGGCGAAAACGCCTCCGTTACATTTATAGTCCAAGAAGGGAAAGAGTATTTCTTCGGCAAAAGTGTTGTCATAGGGAACAAGGATACGAAAAGAGAAGTAATAACTCGAACTCTGCTTCACAAAGAGGGAGATCCATTTAACAACTCCCTGCTTCTTGGGGAAAGACAGAGAATTTATCGCACGGGACTCTTCAAAGACGTGGAGGAAGTGCCATGGGTAAGCATCGACCATACAAGAGATGTTCTTTACAGGCTTGAGGAAGGGGATGCTGGTGCAGTCGAATTCGGTGGTGGGTATGGAGAGTATGAAAAGTTTCGAGGTTTTCTGGGAGTCAGCTACAATAACCTGTTCGGTATGAACCGGCAGCTTTCCCTTCGGACGGAGGCGAGTACGCTGGCACGCCGGGTTATCCTCCAATATCTCGAGCCATGGTTCCTCGATAAGGATCTTTTATTTAAGTCTCAGATAATTCGCGAGTACAAGAAAGAGGTGAATATAGATACGAGAGACGTAGAATACAAACTGGACAGGTACGCTGCAACAGCAGGGGTTGAAAAAAAGTTGAGCAGCAGCGTCAAGGGTCAACTTTATTACGAACTCGACCATGTCAATACCTATGATGTGGAGCCAGATATCATTTTAACTCATGAAGATACGGGGACACTCTTGATAAGCGACTTGAAAGCAGGACTGATATTCGACAACAGGGATAATCCTGCCAATCCAAGGAGTGGGATCCTCGGGGGCCTTACTTATAAGGTTGCAACAGCGCTTCTGGGTTCACAGACTAGTTTCAACAAGATACAGATGTATGTCAATAAGTATATCGCCTTGGACAAGAGCATCGTACTGGCGTTATCTGTGAGGGGCGGAGCAGCCGAAGGCTTTTCAGGCACTAGCACACTTCCTCTGGTCGAGCGGTTCTTCCTTGGCGGCAGGACAACCGTGCGAGGGTATGACCAGGATACACTGGGACCAAAGGGTGCCGACAACAATCCGACTGGTGGAGATGCTTTTGTTATGGGGAACATTGAGTTTCGGGTTGATGTTTGGAAGGGATTGGGTTTTGTGAGTTTTGTTGACTGGGGAAATGTATGGCAGCAAATACAGCAGGTTGATCTCATGCAAATCAAATTTACTACGGGACTGGGACTGAGATACAACACACCTGTAGGTCCCCTCAGTATTGATTACGGCTTTAAGCTGAACAGGCAATCAGGCGAAAGCAAAGGAGCAATCCATTTCAGTGTGGGACAATCATTTTAGGAGATATTTAAATGGATTATGCGTAACTACCTAAAGGAAATTATGAGGAATATGTTAGGAGTGCTACTAATGCTATCGCTGCTTATTGCAGCTGAACCCCATATATGTTCTGCCGAACTTATAGACAGGGTAGTCGCCTATGTCGACGATCATGCAATAACTTATTCCGAGTTTCGACAGAAGTTAGAGAAAATGAAGGAGGCCGCACCAAACATAACCGAAGAAGAGGCCATCAATTCGATGATCAATAACGTCCTCCTCCTTGATCAGGCGCATAAGCTAAAACTTGAAGCCCCATCGGATGATGATCTGATTAAGGAATATCTCGACATCAGGATCAAATTGAGGGTTTTCATTAAAGAAGACAAGCTTATGGCATACTATACGGAACACAAGAAAGAACTTGGGGGGAGGGAATATCTTTCGGTGAGGGATGAGATCGAAAAATACCTTTCAGAACTGGAAATCAATAAACAGCTGAAAGAACTTCTGCAAGACCTGAGGAAACAATCGAATATAGTAATCCAGCTTAAAGATGAATTATAACCGCGTTTTCGTCGCATTCGGGGAACTTGTGGCATTTCAGGCAGTCCCCCCAGATTTTCTGAGGAAGCTTAGCCTTGTCGGTATCTGAAAAGCCGTTTTTCTTGAAGAAATCGGGATGGTAGGTAAGGGCGAAGATGCGCTTTACCCCAAGGTCTTTTGCTTCTTTAAGACATTTCCTAAGTAGGGCTTTGCCGATGCCTGAACTTTGATATTCCTTTTGAACGGCGAGAGATCTTATTTCAGCAAGGTCCTCCCACAATACTCTAAGGGCACAAACACCTACAATAGTACCTTCGTTCTCGTAAACGAAAAAATCCCTAATGCTTTCATAGAGTTCGTTAAGGGCACGGGGCAGCATCTCTTCTTTTCGTGCGAACTCATTTACAATCTTCTGTATGTGCTTAATGTCAGCTACTAACGCTTTCCGAATCTTTGGCAAGAGTGTATCCTTTAAGGATTATTTCTTTGTTTAGGGATAGGAGATTTTTTCTGCGGGTCGACATAATGTCCACAAGGACATTGTTAAGAGCCTCAAGGCTTATTAGTCCTGATATGGCTGAAAAGGCACCGATAAGAACCATATTTGCAAGTCCTTTATTCTTCATTGAAGCTGCCATGTCGCTGGCCGGTACAGGTATTGAAATGATATCACTTCTATGTGCAGGTGCCTTTATCGACGAAGAGTCATAAATCAGGGTTCCACCAGGTACAATCCTGCCTTGGAATTTAGCGTACGAAGCTTCATTCATAACAATCAGAAAATCGGTATTTTCCACTATTGGAGAGCCAATCATATCTGTTGAAACAATGACTGTGCAGGAAGCGGTACCGCCTCTTATTTCTGCACCGTAAGCTGGAAACCAGGTGACCTCTTTTTTTTCACGCATTGCAGCATATGCTATGAGTTTTCCCAAAAAAAGTATACCCTGTCCGCCCGATCCAGCTATTATTGTTCGTCTTTCCATGTATCTTTCAGCACACCCAGCTTGAATTCTTTCATCATGGTATTACGTATCCACTCCAGAGATTCCGCTGCGGAGAGTCCCCAATCCGTAGGACAAGGCGAGAGAATTTCGACCAGGCTGAAGCCGATACCTTTCATCTGGTGCATGAAGGCTTTGTTAATCATCTTTTTTGCCTGAATAATATTCTGGGGGGAATCAACAGAGCATCGGGCTATGAGTGAAACCCCCTCAAGCGTCGCAAGCATTTCAGATACATGTAAAGGATACCCGGTAAGACTGACATCTCGTCCCAAAGGGGTTGTTGTAGTTTTCTGGAGAGCAAGTGTCGTGGGCGCCATCTGCCCGCCTGTCATGCCGTAAGTCGCATTGTTTATAAAGAATACGCATATATTCTCCCCTCTGTTTGCTGCATGGATGATTTCGCCGGTACCGATGGCAGCAAGGTCTCCATCTCCTTGATAAGAAAAGATAATCGTATCTGGAAGAGTTCTTTTCATGGCAGTTGCAGCGGCGGGAGGCCTTCCATGAGCCACCTCGATCATATCGAAATTGAAATAGTCATAAGCAAATACTGCACAACCAACCGGTGCCACACCTATGACCCTTTCCCTCAATGCCAAGTCATCGATAACTTCAGCAATCAATCGGTGAACTATTCCATGACCGCATCCAGGACAGTATCGCAGGCGAGAGCCCTTAAGGCTGCGCGGTCTTTCGTATATTTTACGCATCGATTTAATTATAACATAAGGCAGCTTCATGATGAACCTTCCAACTAGCAGAGTTCATCATAAAGGATGCCTTCCATCAAGCCGTAATCGCTGACAACAGTTTCCTGGACTCCGAGCAGGTCCATCAACGACATCAAGATCATAGTTCCCGGTATGATTATATCTGCCCGGCTCGACTCAAGGCCGATTATAAGGCGTCGATGTTCCAGGGTAACTGAGATCATTTCATCATACATCTTCCTGATGACAGAATAGGGGAGGCGCATGCCATGCACCCCGCTTCCATCGTATATATCCATCTTCAAAAGCATTGCCGCAAGCGTTGTAGGCGTGCCTCCGGTTGCCACCAACTCGAAATGCATTGAGTTAATTTTGGCTTTGATTGTCGGAATAACCTGATCTAATGCAGTCAGGATGTGACTATTTAATAAACTTAATTCATAAGCACTTGGGGGTTCATGTTCGATAAACGACTCTAATAATTTAACGGCTCCGATTGGCAGGCTAAATTTTGCACTCGCATCACTGCTTAAGATTATTTCAGTACTTCCGCCACCTATATCTACAATGACAGAACATGCAGGCTCCCCCCCCACTTGTGAATGACCCCATCGAAAGCCTTTTATTGTGAAATCAGCCTCTGTCTCTCCGGAGATGACTTTTACGTCTATGCCCACCGTCTCTTTGACCAGACTTAAGAAAGCGGTGGCATCAGAGGCCTCTCTGAGAGCACTGGTACCAACGGCTATAATTTGGCCGACTCCATATCTATCACAAGTAACTTTAAATTTAATGAGTGAATTAATTGATAAGGCTGTGTTATCACTATTCAACACGCCTTTTGATGCCAGCTCTTTACCGAGCCGTGTGACTTCGCGGACGGACTCTATTCTTTCCAGTTTTCCATCTGTCACTTTGCCAATAAGCAACCTTATGGTATTAGACCCAATATCGATTACGGCGGCTCTAGCAGCACCCGATTGCTTATCTGATTTCGTAGTATAGCGCAATAATTTCCCGCACGGCATCGGTGAGCATTACTTTCCGTATTTCACCGGTTCGGCGCACTTTGATCTCAATTTGATCATTTTTCAGTGTTTTTTCGCCAATTATCACATGAATAGGGATACCAATAAGATCGGCATCCTTGAATTTGACACCTGGACGCACATCTCTGTCATCGATAAGAACATCCATTGCTTCACCGGTCTGGTGGTTATAGATCTCTTTCATTTTGGAATAAAGCTTTTCCGATTCAGCGACTGTTCTCGAATCGTTCATGTTGAGCGGAATAATCTGAAGATCAAAAGGTGATATATTGCGTGGCCAAATAATACCGTCCTTATCGTTGCTCTGTTCAATTGCCGCCGCTGCGATCCTGGCAGGACCGATTCCATAACTACCCATAATCATGGGGTTTTCCTGACCATTCTTATCAAGGAAGACCGCTCCGAGGGGAGTCGAATATTTTGTGCCAAGCTTGAAGATATTCCCAATTTCAATCACTTTCTCGCTCGTTAATTTTCCTCCGCACTTAAAGCAATTGTCATCAGCCTTGGCTGTTTGAATATCATGCCACTCAACCTCGAATTGAACTCCCGGTTTAATTCCTTTAATGTGATATCCGGATTTATTGGCACCAGCTATAAAATTCCCGCCTTTAAGGGTAACGTCAGCAATTTTTCTAATATTATCGTGTCCCATGGGACCGATAAAGCCAGCCTCTACATTAAGAGTGGATCTAATCTCATCCTTACTTGCATGTCTGAAATCGCCAATAAGTCTGTTGAGTTTCTTTTCATGCAGATCATGATCACCACGAATTAGGGCAAGAACCGGACCGTCGGCAGCTATCAGGATGAGCGTCTTTATGAAATATTGAGGCTGAATTTTAAGAAATCGGGTTACTTCATTAATTGTTCTCTTTTCTGGTGTCGAAACCTCTTCAGTCACCCACTTCATATCTTCAATCGGAGATGCGACAGATTTGGCCACCTCCACATTTGCAGTATAACCGCAGTCGGGGCAGAGAACTATTTCGTCTTCTCCAGCTGGGGTAGGAGCCATAAATTCATGGGCGGTAGCTCCAACGCCTCCCATCATCCCAGGGTCAGAATCCACTTGATAATATTTAAGACCGCATCTCTTGAAAATAGAATGATAGGCTTCGGCATGAAGATTATAGCTAATATCGAGACCTTCTACGTCGGCATCAAAACTATAGCTGTCTTTCATGATAAATTCACGTGTTCTTAAAACACCGCCCCTGGGACGCGCTTCGTCTCTCAATTTTGTCTGTATCTGATACCAGATTTGAGGTAACTCCTTGTAAGATTTGATTTCTTTCGCCGCAACCCAAGTCATTATCTCTTCGTGTGTCATGCCAAGGCACATATCACGATTATTACGATCCTTTAATCGAAACATCTCTTCTCCAATAGAATACCAACGGCCGGTCTGCTGCCAGATTTCGGCAGGGTGCAGTACTGGCATAGATATCTCCTGGGCACCGATCTTTTCCATTTCTTCCTTTAGTATCCTGTTGACCTTATTCAGGACCCGCCATCCCAACGGCAAGAATATATATAGACCGGCAGCAAGTTGACGCACATAACCAGCTCGCAGCATTAGAAGCTGACATACGGCTGTTACGTCAGAGGGTGCCTCTCGCATGGTCGGGATAAAAAGCTTCGAAAATCTCATTTAGTCCTCCTGCCCAAATAGGGTACTGATGCTACTGAATATAGCATTAGAATGCTGAAATTTACAAACCATCATGAACGTCAGGAGTTTACTTTACATAATATATCTTATCGGACATCATTATCAAACATGGAATGTTAAAAACGTGTTACAAATATTGCTTGATTAGACGGTCGAACTCCTGCTGATAAGACTTCCTAAGGGGGTGTACAAATAGTGAGCATAAGAAAAAGCATTATTTGTTGCGAGGTTGCGAACTATTTACAAGAAGTCCGGAGGCAAAATTGCCGACAGCACCTGTAATCCTAATCCTGACAAGCCTTCCGGCTTGTGTTAAGGGATCAATGGGAACAAGAACCTTGATATAATTCGAGGTCGTTCCCATAAACCTACTCTCATTTACCGTTTCAATGATTAAATCATGTTCCATACCCGTATTGGCCTCCAAAAATGCAGCTTTCTTCCTCAAATTTAATTCGTGCATCTTAGCGACTCTATGTTTTTTTACCGAATCTGACACCTGGGGTTTAAAATTTGCTGCAGCTGTTCCAGCGCGACTCGAATAAGGAAAAACATGAAGATATGTGTATGGCTGAGAATCCAGAAATGTCATCATATTATTGAAATGAGAGTCAGCTTCGGTTGGAAAACCAACTATAACGTCTGTTCCTAAGCTTATGTTGCTAAATTGGCGTACTATTTTATCAAGAATTTGACCACATTCTCTAGTAGTGTACGACCTTTTCATCCTTGAAAGGATCGTGTCATCGCCGCTTTGTAGTGGAATATGTAGATGTCGGCATATACGATCATGTTGTAGAATGTTAAGTAGTTGATCGCTTAATTCATTAATTTCTATAGAACTCAATCTAATACGCGTTTTTGATGTGGCCGATAATATTTCTTCAAGTAATTTGACAAGATTGTAATCAAATGTTAAATCTTTTCCATAAATCCCCAAATGAATGCCGCTAAGGACAATTTCGCCAAATCCAAGGGATTCTAGTCTGCACGCCTCTTCAACGATTTCCAGAGGGTTAACGCTCCTCGATCTCCCTCTGGCTGAAGGAATTATGCAATAACTGCATGCATTGTTGCAGCCATCCTGTATTTTAATTGTCGGTCTATGACGTAATTTAGAGTTTATATTTAATGTATCAGTTGATATTGGCTTAGGTATTATATTGCTTATGTTAGCTTTTGCCTCATTACCAATAATTTTAATGCCCAAATTTTTTTCTCTAAGCAGCTTACTATTCAATTCGGCATAGCATCCAGTTACGATAACTTCTGCCTTTGTTTTAAGTGCCCGAGAAATAGATTGACGGGATTGATAGTCGGCCTTGGCTGTGACGCTGCAAGTGTTTACTATGCATATATCTGCCCCTTCATTGAGGCTGACTATCTGATGTCCCACGTCGCTTAACATCTGCTCAAGGCGAGCACTTTCAGCCTGATTGGTACGACAACCCAGAGTCAGTAAGGAAATCCTCATGTTGTTATAGTATCTTACCCTGTAGCGAATGTCTCTTGGCTTTGATGATTTTCACCCGGACCATATCTGACGACTCTATTCTACCATCAGCAGAAATATTTACAATCTTGTTAGTGCGGGTTCGTCCTGTAAGAAAAGGTTTGCTATTCCAGGCCGTTTCCGTTTCCACAAGTATCTCTTGAATGGAACCTTCTAAGTCTCTGTTTTTCCGATCAGTTATTGAATTCTGAAGATCCAGTATCTCACTAAGACGCCTTGACTGGGTAAGGTTATCGATATGACCGGTGAGGGATGCGGCTTTTGTATCTGGTCTGGGCGAATAATTAAAGGCAAAGATGCCGTCAAATTCTGCCTCCTTAAGGGCCCGAATGGTCCACTTATGGTCCTCTTCAGTTTCCTGAGGGAATCCTGAAATTATGTCTGTGGTGATTGCGATTGAAGGAATTGCCCTGCGTAGACTTTCTATCTTATTCATGTAGTCAGTATAATTATAATGCCTGTTCATCAATTCTAATATTCTTGATGAACCTGACTGCAGTGGCAGATGGATATGCTCGCAGACCTTTTTGAGGTCACGGATGGCTGCTATCAGAGAATCTGAAAGATCTTTGGGATGTGAAGTTATGAATCTGATTCTTTCTAATCCATCTATCTTATTGATATCGCTTAAAAGACCTACAAAATCGAGGTCACTGCGGTATGAATTGACATTCTGTCCCAACAGAGTAACCTCCTTGAAGCCTTCTCTTGCAAGACCTCTGATTTCGGTCAATATTTTTTTGCTTGGCCTGCTCTGTTCAGGCCCTCTGGTATGCGGGACCACGCAGTAGCTGCAAAAGTTATTGCATCCGTACATGATGGTTACGAGTGCCTTGATATGATCCTTTCTGTCAACGACATAATCGGATTCAGCGATCAGTGGGTTCTCCTGGCATGCCACGGCATCCGTCCCTCTTACGCCTAATTTCCCAAGCACATGAATATTTTGTGGGCCAATGATGAAGTCGATATACGGTGTTCTCTGCAGGATCTTGGCGCCTTCCTGTTGAGCGATACACCCAGCAACAGCTATTTTCAGGTTTGGATTCCTTTTCTTGAGCGATTTAAATCTGCCAAGACGACTGAAGAATTTCTGCTCAGCCTTTTCGCGTATGCTGCATGTATTGAAAACGATAAGGTCAGCATCACCGGGATTATCCACCTCACTATAGCCCTCCGACTTAAGAGTCCCTGACATTTTTTCAGAGTCGTGAACGTTCATCTGACAACCGAATGTTTCAATATAAAATGTTTTGTCCATCTATCCTCAATAAGTATGTTTTACTAATTACTGAACAGTTAGAAATATTTTATGGTTCAGAGGGCGGAATTCGGAATCTTACCATCAGGCACGTTTTCAGAATAAAATCTCACATATTTCCCTAGGGCCTTCTTAATCAGATCGACATCATCCATATGAGCTGTCTGAAGTACGACCTTCAATTCCTCTAGAAAGGATTCCATTTCGTGCAGACTGTAGGTTTCCGAGGTGCGGGCCACGAAGACTTTTTTATGCTTGCTAGACAGAGTGTCTTCTTCTGCTGTTAGGACCTCTTCGAACAATTTTTCACCCGGTCTAAGTCCACTGAACGCGATATCGATGTCGACATATGGAGTCAACCCGTGCAGTCTTATCAGCTCCTCTGCGAGGGTCACTATCTTAACAGGTTCACCCATATCTAGCACGAGCACTTCCCCGCCCTTCCCTAATACCGATGCCTGAAGAACAAGCAAAACCGCTTCCGGGATTGTCATGAAATAGCGGCATATGTCAGGATGCGTTACTGTCAATGGACCACCGTGCCGTAACTGTTCGAGGAAAATCGGTAGAACGCTTCCTCTGCTTCCAAGAACATTACCGAAACGTACGGAAATATACTCCGTTTGCTTGTAATTATTGTTAAATGCCTTACAAATGGCTTCAGCGATGCGCTTTGTAGCCCCCATAATGCTCGTCGGCCGTATTGCTTTATCTGTGGAGATGAGTATGAATTTTGAAACACCGTAGCGTGCAGATGCCTTCGCAATAGCGTATGTACCTAAGATATTTACCTTTATTGACTCTTTAGGGTTGGACTCCATCATTGGTACATGTTTGTAGGCGGCAGCATGGAAGACTATTTCAGGCTTATGGGCACTGAAAATTTCATCAAGCCTGCTTTCATCCCTAACATCACCCGTTGCGAAATAACAGCGATCCATTAAATGTGGCAAAGTCCTGCCGATCCGCAGAGACATGTTATGCAGTTCCGTTTCATCTATGTCAAAAAGGATGACTCCAGAAGGATCAAAAGAGCAGACCTGCATAACTATCTCTGAACCTATCGACCCCCCGGCTCCGGTGATAAGCACTGACTTGTCACGAACAAAATTTCCAATACCCTCGAGATCTACCTCGACTGTCTGGCGGCCGATCAGGTCTTCGATGCTTATCTCCTCAAGATTTTTCAAGTTGATATCAGGATTGTGAAAATCATAAATACGCGGAACGATCTTTATCTTTTTCAAGCCGCAATCCATTGCGCTGTGATAAATTTCCCGCAGGGTTTTGTGATTCAGGGATGGTATGGCGATAATGACAGCGACAGCCTGATACTTGGCAATTGCCTCTTTCAGAATCTCTATTGTTCCAAGCACCTTGACACTGCGTATATATCCTCCAACTTTTGTCTTATCGTCATCAAGCATGCCGATGGGATAGAAGTCGGAAAATCCTCTTTGCTCTATATCCCTAAGGATCATTTCTGCCGTGCTTCCCGCTCCAACAATGATAGTCCTCTCGCCTTCCTTTTTTCTCCCCTTGCGCAGCACTTTCTCGAGGAACAGCCTCTTTGATATCCTTAAACCAGACAGGAGCATCGCACCGATCAACGCATCAATGAAAAAAACACTTCGAGGAAAGCCGATGATATATGGCAGCGGCAGGGAAGATAAATGAGGTGCAAACGGTATCAGGATCAGGACCATCAAGAGAGATTCAGATATCGCAGTAGATGCGTATATCTTATTTAGTTCGCTGATGTCGACATAACGCCAAGTTATTCGATAAAGACCAAATAATCCAAAAAAAAACAGCTTTAGTACTACGAAAATCGGAAGAGCCCTTAGGAATATCTTCATGTATTGGTCTGGAATATTAAATTCAAAACGTATCAGGAATGCACAATAGAGGGAAATTACTATAATAATAAAATCGCTGAGCAGGAAAAATGCCCTTCTTTTTCTGGCGCTTGGCTGCAACAAAGCGTTAGATTTTTCTTTAATTATATTTGTCAATGGGTTACCCCTTCTTTTCTTAACACCTTCAGGATCGTTCCAGAAAGTATTTTGAGATCAAATAAGAAGCTCTTATTGGTTTTATAGTATTCATCGTATTGCACTTTTATAGGTATCGGCAGTTCATCCCTGCCATTAATCTGTGCCCATCCGGTGAGTCCAGGCACCAGTTTATGTATCTCCTTGTCTGTCCTCAACCGGATCAGATCATCCTGATTAAATAATGCGGGACGCGGCCCGACAAAACTCATGTCCCCATTTATAATATTTAAGAGTTGGGGTAACTCGTCGAGACTTGTTTTTCTTAGCAAAGCTCCTATGGGGGTAAGATGGTCTTCGGGCTTCGCCAGAAGATGAGTTGCCACTGCAGGAGTATCAGTAAGCATTGTCCGGAATTTATACATTTTAAATATCGAGTTTCCACGCCCCACCCTTTCCGACATGTAAAAAATCGGTCCCTTTGAAGTCAATCTTATAGCAAGAGCAATCAATAGACTCGGTATGATCAATACGATCAATAGTATAACAGACAGGAAAATATCGAATGAGCGTTTAATCGACATATGCTACTTTTTCAGAAGATACTCCAGAACCATGTCCTTCATGCCGGCATTCACTGTTTGGACTGGTCGCCAACCAGCCACGTAGCGAAATCGCGTGGAATCGATGACCAGAGACCCTGTGAGCCTGCCAATAATAGGGCTCAATGCAGATACCCTTGATCCAAGAACCGTAAAGACTTTTTCAGGGATATGAAACAGATGAGCTTTCCTATGCATGGCCTCGGCTATCCTCCGTATGAGCTCTGAAGTCGAAAGATCTTCGCCATCACTCACAAGAAAGGTCTGTCCGGCACACTCAGCTTTCGTAACAGAAGTAAGCAGGACATCGACAAGATTTTCCAGTGAGATGAAGCTGCGTTTGTTAATAACACCTGCTAATGGTAGTGGGTAACCGCGGTAGATATATCGCATTAAAGTGAGCATATTGCCTTTTACCCCTGGGCCATATACAAGCGGCGGCCTGATAACCACTATTTCCAAGCCAGTCCGTGCCGATATGGCATGAAGTGCTTCCTCAGCCTCCCACTTCGAGATTGAATATGAATCCCGCGGGGACGGGCAATCGTCGTCACGGAAGGGTTCTTCCTCTGTGCTTTCACCATTAACTTTTACCGTGCTCACATACACGAATCTTTTAACTCCTGATCGTGCCGCCATTGAGGCCAAATGCCTGGTACCTTCAACATTGACGCGACGATATTCGGCAATCGAATCTCCGGTGGATTCTTCCATTACATGGACGCGAGCAGCAAGATGGATCACGGCATCAATGCCTTGCAGGAGCGGTGTCCATTCGGTTGACGGCCCGATATCGCCAATCTGCCGAAAGGTAACATTAGGATCTATGTCGCGTGTTGTTTTTGTTGTCCTCACCGCAGCAATCATCTTATGTCCTGCTTCGGCCAATGTCCTACATAGCCTCTGGCCAACAAAACCATTTGCGCCCGTGATTAGGAAAGTCGACATATTTATACAGCCTGACTACTTAAACCAAACTGTTCGATTAATATAATCTGTATAGCTAAGAATAATACGCAAAACTTTTTTTGATACATTGTCGGTATCATAATCAGGAACTAGCCTGAATTGTCTAACATCCTTGGAAAATTGAGCTGTTATTATATTAATTGATTCAATAACCCTACCAGCCTCTAGTCCGCACATTATCAAGGTTGCCTCATCCATACCCTCAGGGCGCTCGTGGGCTTGACGTATAGTTACAGCCGGAAAGTTCAAGATAGAAGACTCTTCAGTTATTGTTCCACTATCTGAAATGACACACTTCGCATTCATCTGAAGATTTACATAATCCAGGAATCCCAAGGGTTTTAAAAAAACTATGCAGTTATCTATATCATGCATTCCCCTTTCTTCAAGACGTTTGCGAGTACGGGGGTGAGTAGAAACTATAATGGGTTTCCCAAATTCTTGAGCAATTGCATTAAGGGATTGAAGGAGATTATTAAAATTGATCTCGTTATCGATGTTTTCCTCACGATGAGCACTGACAATGTAATAGTCACCAGCACTGAGATTTAGCCGATCCAATATGTCCGACGACGTAATTTGTGGCAAATAATAAGTTAATACTTCTTTCATCGGCGAGCCGGTTTTAATGACAGTTTCTGGTTTCAGTCCTTCAACCAGAAGATACCTGCGAGCATGTTCGGTATAGGTCATATTTATATCGCTTATGTGGTCAACAACCTTTCTATTGATTTCTTCAGGAACACGTTGGTCAAAGCATCGGTTTCCCGCCTCCATATGGAATACGGGTATCTTACGCCTTTTTGCCGGTAGAGCCGAGAGACAGCTATTGGTATCTCCCAGAATTAGTAATGCATCAGGTTGTTCCTTAGAAAATACTTCGTCGGCTTTAGTAATAACACTTCCTATGCTCTGGGCAACAGTTTCGCAGGCTGCATTTAAAAAGTAGTCGGGTCTTCTAATTTGAAGTTCTTGAAAGAAAATTTCATTCAGCTCGAAATCATAGTTCTGTCCCGAATGTACCAAAGTATGACTAGTATATCTATCCAATTCACTTATTACTCTGCTAAGTTTAATAAGCTCTGGACGGGTACCAACAATTGTCATTATCTTCAGAGACATATCTAAGTTCTCTCTTTCTCGGATAGTAATCTATCGCAATATTTCATCGGTCGGGTTCTTAATATCTTCAACCATTAGCCGATGCTTTTTAAGTAAACTGACAGTATCCTCAAGGCTTAATTGTGTATCTGCAGAGCTAAATTCTGAGGTAAGTACATTAGCTTCTTTTCTGCTCCGAGCCCTTAATTCGGGCAGCATTGGTAGAATAGCATAATAATCACGCCGTTTTACGCAATGATTGGCCTCCTCTTCGGAAACCATGACTTCATGCATCTTTTCACCGGGGCGAATTCCCGTAACTTTTATATTTATTTTTCTCCTGCCAATCAATGCTTTTGCAATGTTCAACACTGTTGCGGATGGTGCGTTAGGCACATAAGTTTCACCTCGCCCTGCTTCCCTGAGGGCCTGAAAAACGGTGTCGACAGCTTGG
Source organism: uncultured Nitrospiraceae bacterium (assembly GCA_963736105.1). Taxonomy (GTDB): domain Bacteria; phylum Nitrospirota; class Thermodesulfovibrionia; order Thermodesulfovibrionales; family Dissulfurispiraceae; genus Fen-1308. The sequence goes on from CAVTNL010000002.1 coordinate 1,674,747, forward strand.
TCCAGACTAAGAAGGAAGCGGGTCATCTCAGGAACTGTAACAGTAACGGGACCTCCGCTTCTTATCTGGTCAATAAAAAGAGGTATCACTGAACCACGCGATGCAAGTACATTTCCATAACGGACACAGATATACCGTGTTTTTGGATTCAAGATATTAGCTGAAATGAATATCCTTTCCTGAATGGCTTTTGTCATCCCCATAACATTAACCGGCTTACAGGCTTTGTCTGTACTGATGCCGATAACAGTTTCCACTGGATAGCCATTCTCTTCTATAGCTCGAACTATGTTAGAAGCTCCTATGCAATTAGTCAACACAGCCTGGGATGGGAAATATTCGCATGCGGGAACCTGCTTAAGGGCTGCGGCATTAACAACAATCTGAGCTTTTTTTACTGCAGCACAGATGTCGGCGTAAGAACGTACATCTCCAATTCTAAACTCGAGGACGTTCATGAAATTACGATAAATAACTTCGTCAGTAGCAACAAGCTTATGCATGTATGACATTCTCATATCATGTTGCTTCGCCTCATCTCGAGAAAATACGATGACTTTTTTCGGCGTGCCTATTTCTCCTGTAAGTACACGTCTTACAAAAGTTCTTCCCATTGATCCGGTACCACCAGTAACGAGAATTGTTTTCCCTTCAAAAATCATGATATCTCCTTGCTTTTACTTAATTCTTTTATCATATCATCCCAGGTTGGAGGTTGATAATTAAATTTTTCGCGAAACAAAGCGGATTCGAGACTTCGGTCAATTCGAACCGAGTCATCTGCTATTATATCAGTATCAAGACGTAAAGCCTCTTTAATTTTCAATAACAAGTCCAATTTACTAATTGGCTGACTGGATACATGGTACAATCCCGTAACAGTCGGATGATTTACTAGAATTATTTCGATGATACGGCTCATCTCAATCGTGGTTAATCCCGAAAAAATGGCATATTTATATCCTTTAACAGTGCCTTTTTGATTCAAAAACCACTCCAAAAGACTTTTCTTCCTGGAAAGCTCTCTACCTATTATAGATGTCCGAAGTGTCAAACAATTATCCCCAATGACTTCTCCGAGATACTTGCTCTTTCCATAAAGATCTTCCGCATCGGATGGATCGCATTCTCTATAATTGCCTTTCTTGCCAGAAAAAACACAGTCTGTGCTCATGTGAATCAGTCTCGCAGAGACACTCTTGCACAAAACAGCCAAGCGATGGGGCAACAGAGAGTTGATCTCGATGCTAGGTATGCTCTCCTTTGCCACCGCTCTTTGCTTAACAATTCCAACGCAATTAACGACAGCTTGCGGTTGAAAGTCAGCGAACACATCCAAAATTGATTCTAGGTTTCGAACATCAATCCCGGAATAAGAGTTCTCATTATCAAACAACCCATATTCTTGATACGACGAAAGGTTCTGACGTAATGTCACTTTTACATCATGTCTGACACTAAGATGCTTGAAAACCTGGTGCCCTAACATACCGTCGCCACCCGTAACTAGTACTCGCATATATTACTCCTGCTGAGATCTTTCATCCAGCCTTCGACTTGATCGAGTAGTGTAGCTCTGTCGAAATGTTTCATGTAATAATCCCTCCCACGGTGTCCCATATTATGCCTTTCTTCTTCGGTCATATGATACATTCGCAAAACAGCGTTTGCCAAGGCTTCAGGCTCTCCGGAGTGGCAGACAATTCCAGCACCGGATTCCTCCACTACCCGGGCACCTTCTCCTTCCAGTCCTCCTATTATAGGCTTGGCACAGGCTAGATAGGACTGAACCTTGGCTGGTATCGTCATCGCAAAAATCGGTTCCTGCCTCAATGTAACTAGAAGAACGTCTGCAAGAGCAAAGAACCGCGGCATCGACTCAACTGGGAATCGTCCCAGTAGATGAAAATGTTTTGTAAGCTGGCGATGCTCAATTTGTTCCTTGAGCCAGCTTGACATCCTGCCATCACCGAGAATAATCCAATGAATGTTCTCATAAGAGCGTAGCTGTTCTACAGCTGCGAGAATAGTCGGGAAGTCCTGTGCCGCACCCAGGTTGCCAGCAAAAACAATCCTGAAACCAGATGGCATCAGCGTGTCTTCTTGCGAATTTGCACTTGCATTAACAGGCCGATATGTATCGGATGCACTATTGGGAAAGTACTTGATACGGCAGCCGTTAATGCCAAGCTCGCTGATCGAGGTAGCAAACGACTTCGATTGCACCAGGATAAGATCGCATCCTTTATAGATAAACTTTACCAGTCGTTCTACCCAGCGCAGTACAAGCTTCGACTGCACCGCCGATGTTGCAGAGAGACTCTCTGGCCACAAATCTTGCACCCAAAACATTACTGGGGCTCCTCGCAGACTCTTAATCACTAAGGCAGGTAAGCCCACTGTAATTGGTGACGGCTCGTAGACAAAAATTACATCATAACTTTCCTTGCATATAATGGGACCCAGAATGCTTGCAAAAAATGCAAACGAAGCATAATTGAGCGTAAGCCGTACTTTACCTCCTCTACCGCGTGAAATCAGAGGTACACGTTTGATGGCTATCCCTGGCAGATTATCTGATTGAGTTGCAAATAACCCGTAGCCCGGATAATACTTACCAGAAGGATAATTCGGTTTGCCTGTCAAAATGGTGATAAAGTGCCCCTTATCCCGTAGCCCAGTCGCTAGGTCGTTGATCGGGAATGTTTCCGGCCAGAAGTATTGAGATATTATAAGGACTCTCATGTCATGAGTTCATTTTCAGTATTTCACGGTACAATTGAAGATATCTATTGGCAGCAGAATCCCAAGTCAAGTGTTTGCTAACATATGTCTGGAGATGTTTACCCATCTCTCTCAATCCGGCTCTGTTCCCCAGGAGTTCAACGAGGCCAGATTTCAGCCCCTCGACAGATGCGGGCACTACTTTACCCCCTCCTACCGTGCTGACTTCGTCGAAACCGCACTGGTCCGTCAGCAAAACCGGTATGGCACATATCCCGGCTTCAAGTGCCACGATCGACATGGCCTCCTGTCTCGAAGGAATAACAAGCAACTCGGCAGCATTATAGGCCCAAGACTTAACAATCCCTTCTATGAAGCCTATAAAATGAACTCTATCCCCAAGACTTGAAGCCTCGACCGCGTGCTTCAGAAAAGAAAGCATTCCGCCATCGGGCCCCGCATAAACCAGCTGATATTGTGGCATACTCGTTGCTAAACTAATGAAAGCATGAAGTAACATGTCAGGTCCCTTGATATGATTGAGCCGTCCGACGTACAGGATAAACGGCTTTTCTCCTAAACCGTATTTGTCCCTGAATCCAGAATCGTCTTTCCACTGAAAATTTTCGTGGTCAATCCCATTTGGAATCACCGTCACACTTTCTGGTCTGACGCCATAGAGTTGGAACTGTGCAATCTCCTTCTTAGTAATGGCGACATACCCATTGGCATTACCGACCAGCCGATCACCAATGATTCGATTGTAAAATGCCTTCAGTCGCCTTGACCTACCGTAAATATACAGTGCACCAGCCGGACATATTACGTATGGCTTTCTCAGCCGATTAGCCGCCGCATATACCATGGCATTAAGAAGAGTCCAATGCCCCATGAGGTGAACGATATCGACATGAGAAACGATGTTTTCAATCATCCGCGGTGACGCAAGTGGCACATAGTATCTCCTGCTTAGGCATTTCACCGCAATTACGTCGATGCCATTTAATCTCTTATCGAGATGCACTTTAGTAATTCCTATATCAGTAGTCAGCACTGAACACCTAACCCCTGCATCGGAAAGGCATCGGCTTACTTGAATTGTCCTTTCAGCTGTTCCTCCGCCGTTAACGGGTTCTAGTATGTGATTAACATTCAATATTTTCATGGTGTTTCAGATTGCTAAGAGTCTTTTCCCTTGGGGTTCAGCGAATTTTATAGGACCTTGTGTTGGATACACTTATGATACCCTTGAAGCGACCTTTCACGGATAAACCTGATCCAAAACATAGAAATGAATGCTCAAAAAATACAGTGCGATTGTTCTAATAATATTATCATCGGAGTATCAAGCTTATAGTAGTTTCCACCACTTTGCTTGAGTTGATAAGGGCTACTCTCAATAACCTTTTAAAATTTCAAAGCAGAAAAGCGAATTTTTCTCAAAGAGCGTTTTGGTTTTCAGATTATATTTATTTACTGCATCTTTTATATCTTTAACAGATATTTGACTAACTACGGTCGTATCTAGAACAACGTAGGAAATGTTATTTTTGAATATATAGTCCCAGAAATCCTCTAATGAACATCCGTTAATAGTACTCATCAAGAAATCTTTAGAACAAGCATCATTGAGTAGTAAGTCTGAGCGAAGCCAGAAACGCAGATAGGTTAAAAGTAATATCTTACTATTTTGCGGAGCAACGCGATTTACCGCCTCTAAAGCCCAGTAATTATCTTCATTCGGTCGAGCAGTTAAATATTCGCGTTCTTTACCCATCGGATAATTAAGAGCCAAACGGTAATCGAAAGACTTAAAGATTCTGTCAGTAAATGTCGGAATATATATCATTGTTGCCATAGTGCTCAATACAATCAACTTGGAAAGCATTTTGTGACTAGTGCTAACCTCCACCGCAGCTGCAGCTGGTGCTATCGCGCATAACACTAATACCACTAGAATATAACGCGGCATAAAAATGGACGGAAAAAATATGATCCATGCCAATATCCCGGCAATGGTACCTACTGATAAAGACAATAGTTTGTTATGAATATAATTTACCGTTTTTCTTAAATATATAATCAGCGGAATGAATGCCAGAATCAAAGGTGACATCGTTCCAAATTGAGCCCAGTAGTTTCCGTATGTTAAAGCCAACGGATAGCTTAACAGTAAGCGCTTAATCGTTCCAGGTGAATACCATTTACTGTAGTTACTTGCCTGCAACCCTATGAATGTATTCAGTAATATATGGTTTTTTATGAGATGGGGAAGCATCGCTCCTAATATGGCAATACCATAAATTATCGAATCGCCCAAGGCCGTGAGAATAATATCTTTAAATTTCGCCCAGTCCCGGCGCTTCAAGGACGCAAATATTTCAAAAAGAGTCGGCCAAAATATAATCAGAACCAGCACTGGTAAAAGTACTGCAATGTATGACAGCTTCAGAACAAAAGAGAATCCTGCGAGTAACCCGCTTAAACACAATACGCCCTTGCGATATTCCCTTTGCCATGAATGCAGAGCCAAGAATACCGCCACCAAAGCAGGCCCAAGCGCGAATAAATCTGTCTTCCCTGAACCCCAAAGAAGAAGCACAGCTGAGGAAGTTGTTGCCATGATTACACTCAACAATGCACCACGACGTGATACCTCGCATTGGCGGGCAATTGCGTAAAGGATGACAGTTGTTGGTAAATAGTTTGCCCAAGACAGAATCTTTGCGGAGTTATTAGGCATTCCCATTGACATTAATGCGGCCGTTAATGTCTCAGCTAAAAGTCCAACTGATGAAAATGATTCATAGATTCCTGGCAAAGGAACCAGTCGTCCGTTTCCGGCCATCAGTTTTGCTATTACCATGTAAAAAGCGGAACCATCGATTACAAACCAACTTCCCAAGGTGGCAATTCCAGCCATCAGCAAAAGCAGCAAGCTAAATGAAATGAGTTTCCAGGAAAAAGGTGCCAGTCGCCAAGACTTAATGCTAGAGCGAACAACCTCTTCCCACTCCAGTCTGTGCGCGATAATCCAGGATGCCGCAAGTACGGCAAGGCTTAGACTAATGCCCCATATGATAGAGCTATAGAAACAATCCCATACCGCCAGCAACAGCAATATCGAGGCTAGCACGCCTTGCCCTAAAAAATATGTAACTACAAAATTCACCCATATTTTCATAGGCGGCAGATTACCCCGGAATAGTCGATACAATACCAGCCCCAAACCAATGCAGGCAAGCATAAGGATTACAACAGGGAAGAAAAGTAATAGTAAATTCATGAGTGTCCCTATCCTTTGTATTGCGCTGTAAAAAAGCTTCTAAGCCAGCCAGGACAGTGCCGTTGAACACAAAAAAACAGGCCCATGCACAAACAAATCCATAAGCCGCATATTATGGAGAACATCAGCTGTCTGATATCTATCGAGGATACGCCTCGTATTCCTTGGCAATTGCCTCTGTCAATCTGTCGCCAGCTTAGGCATTTGATTGCGAATCGGATCCGGCCCTTGCTTGATAATTTATTTATGTGTTTGGAAGATTCACCTTTTAGTTCTAAGTTTCTATTGTTCATCCACTCTACCTCCACCTACTCTTTTTGCTGCAGTGTGAACTACATACAATCGCTTATAGACATTATCATCAGTAAGTTTACTTATAGGTTGTCAGACTTTAACACTGGATTCTGCATCTTAAAGGAAACGGTCTCCCTGAATTGTCCTTTCAACCGTTCATCATCAAGTAACAGGTTTTAGTATATGATTTCCATCCAATGCGTCTATAAGATTTCAGATTGGTAAAGGTGCCTTTCCTTCAAGTACCATTCAGCGAATCTCCTAAGACCTTCTTCGAAAGAAACTCTCTGATGGCAGCCTACTGCAAAAAGCCTCGACGAGTCATAATTGCGAGCGGGATTTGTATTTGATTTTCGGAAAATGTGCAGGACCGCAGAAAGCACAAAGGACGGCAGAGAGAACGGTGGCAGCCAATAATTTTTAACTCCAAAAACGTCAATTAAGAATCTTTCAACATCACGGAAATTGTTGGAGGGCGAATCGTCGTCCGAAATAATGTACGTAACTCCATCTGGATTGTCTCCAACCCAAATTAGGCAGTCGATCGCAGCAGTCACATTATCTATGTATACAAGATTCATCCGTCGGTGGCCATATAGGCACGACCTAAGATAATTTACTATCTTATTACCATGCAGTAGGTCCCCTGCTAATTTGACAAGATTCTTGCCGCCTAGTCCGAAAACTGCCGTAGGACGCAAAATAATAAGCTCGAAGCGTCCTCGTGCCTTTGCAATCAGCAGTTTCTCCACCTCGAGTTTAGTTGATTCGTATTCATTATATGGCATGCAATCGGTCTTTTCGCTAATAATATCTCCGGTAGCTCTTCCCACTACTGTTGCCGTACTGCAATGGATTAACCTTTTGATGCCTGCCTCCGCACATGCATCGGCAAGATTTGCCATTGCAATGAGATTTTCATCAACTGACAGTGATGGGAGATTTGCAAGGTTAACTGCCGTGCAGCCATTGTCAAACAAACCCGATAGCGTCTCCGGATACAGAAGATCGCCCACGACGACCTGAAGATTGCTCTTTTCATCTGCTTGGTCAAGAGGTTTACGGTTGATCAATGCCTTTACAATAATATCGCCACCTGTGAGAAGACGGTTTATCAAATGCCGTCCGATGAAGCCGCTTGCACCTGTCACTGCTATCACGTGCATAACAAGTCCTTCCCAAATATTGCTATGACAAAGGTAATAAACACCCAGCAGAAAAGGCAGTTTTTGGACGTGGTAATCTCCAGGTAGGATTTGGACACGTTTGTCAAGCGCCTTTCAGTATTCTCAACAATTTGTGCGCAGCACGATTAAATAGAGCATTATTGATTATTCTGAAAGTGCGTAATGATAGCAAGGTACGAGGATAGAGCCGAAATGTATTGAACACAGCAGCGATGGCCTTCCTGCACCTTCCAGATCGCCAGTGCAATTGCGCTGAAAAAAGATAGGCATTGGCCAAGGCCTCTTCTTTTGCAGCTGCAAGATCAGACGTAAGGTCATTTATTTCAAAAAATTTGGATATGATTTTAACAGGCTCATTGCATCGATCTTCGCTAGCCCTAGCATATGTCTGAGACTGATCATGAACCCTAAATGATGCAAGCACTTCCGGAATACGAAGGAACTGGCCTGCAAGTCCAAGTCTAAGCCAATACTCAAAATCGGGCATCTGTCTGAAAGAACCATCCCATCCGCCAACAGTTTCAAAGGTTTTTCTCCTGAAGAAAACGCCAGGGCCAGGTTGGCAAATCTGTTTTACTACAAGGTCGTGATAGCTGAATGATGGGGATGATACCTGCCGAATAATCCGTGATTTCTGATCAATCAGGTTAAAATCACAATACGTGAGCACAGTCTCGGGGTTTGCTCGCAGATATTTTACAGAAGTGCTCACGGCAGTGGGCAATAATACATCATCAGCGCTGAGATAAGATAAAATTGAACCTTTTGACATCTTCCATCCTTTATTCAGCGTTAGGGCCTGTCCCATATTTGGATGTCTGGCCCAAACGAGGCAGTCATTGTATTTCCTTAAGATTGATTCAGTATTGTCAGTTGATCCGTCATCTAGGACTATTAATTCAATCTGCGGGTAGTCCTGAATTGTGACACTGTTAATTGCGTCTTCGAGATAGTGGGCAGAGTTGTAAGTCGGTATTACAATTGAGACCAAAGGCAACCATTCTGATTCTGGCTTACATTTATAAATTGTTGGTTCCATTATACTGCCATTACCTTAATTGATTGCTTTAAACAAAAGGCCGTCCCATACCGCAGTACGCTCCATAGATTACGCAAAATATAATCGTAAATCCCCAACACCCTCAGCGTTACAAACATTATATTTAGTCGATTACTACTATGAGGTAATGGCCCTTGCAGCTCTATTCAGCGCCACCGTTTGCTCTGTCCATGAGGCTTCGATACATATCAACTGCCTTTTGCTTCAGAATGGTACCGTCCAGCCGGGTTTGCGCGACCCGCCAATTGATTGCAGCCGCATTATTCACCAACTCATCATTGCTTAAGGCGGTTCGTATTGCCATTTCAATTATATCCGGATCCTCCGGAGGGACAATCATCCCGCTTACCCCGTGTTCTATCCATTCATCCGCACAGGCCGTGGAGCTTTGGATAGGGAATGAACCCATGACCATGGCCTCAAGAAAGGAAGTGCTAATGGCGTCACTAATACTCAAGCCAATTGACAATCTGGCCTGCGCGTGTAACGACAAGATTTCATTATGAGGGGTGTAATGTGGAACAATTCGAGTGGGGATACCTGTTTTCTCAGTGAATAATTCAGCCGCAATTGCCACATCTGAAATAGCTGAATGAATGACAATTGTGTATCCTTTGAGGGCATCTTCACATCTCTCCAAGGCTCTCAACCCGACCAATGCACGTCCTGACCAATTCTGATAACCCTTCAGCATAATGGTTCTGCGTTTTGATGTTAGTACCTGATTCCTAACATTTTCCAAATCACCCAGATCAAAACCGCCCGTATTGGGGAATACCGGGAAAATTGTTTTATTAAAACCGAAATCCCTCGCCAGCTTAACGTCACGCTCGCATTCACAGGAATAATAATCACAATTTGCCAGCACATCGCGTATTTTTTCCTTGTGTTTCAATAATCTTCCGAACAGGTAAATATCACTCCCCCAATTGGTTACGATCCATGTGGGAAATTTTCCATGGAATATCTTCTTCGCCTCAAGTGTGAGGTATCCAGCTGCCTGGATTTCCATGGAATGAACGATATCTGGACGAATTTTATGTATCACCCGTGAGAGCTGCCGTGCTCTCACAGATGGGAACTTCTTATCCAAAATATGCTTCCTGAGAAGATCATTCAGATGACTCCATCTTTTCAGACCAGCACTTGTTTCTTCTGGCATGGAAGAAATTCTTTTGCTATAAAGCAAATGGTGTACCGTAATATTACTGATGCGATTATGGATCGCATCTCCGCCAAGGCTTGGAAACAAGTGAATATCCAACCCTTGATCGGTCAACTGTTCTATCCATCTGGCCGTATGAATACTATTGGGAAAAGCAACCAGGAGAATTTTTTTCTCCATCCTATTCATTCACCTCGGCTTCGACCCTAACCCGGTGCGTGAATCGGGAATATCTTCCAGTCGCCACAATCCCAAACATTTGTCAGTAAATTGATTATTGGCCTCAGTGCATCTCTCATTGATCAGTTTCAATGGGGGAGGGAAATTAAATGGAGCAATCTGCAGATTAAGAGGCCGCCAAATATTTTTCCCGGTCAAATCGATATTTTTTTTTCGATCTGTAAACGTCGTTGTTAATAGATATGTAGATTGGCTTTTTTTTAGGTTAAAAATGACTTTTTTTATGTCTTTATAGTGCAGGTGCACTAAACAATCTCTGCAAAAAATCAAATCCGCTCGAGGTAATATGTTCTCAACAAGGTTCAAGCAATAGAACTCCCTGAAACGATCATCGCGAAATTTATTCTTGTTTTCTTCCACCAAGCCCTCTACAATGTCTATGCCGATATATTTTTCTACATTCAAAGGGGTTTCTTTAATCCAGTAAAGGTCTCCGCACGGTGCATCAAGAAAGATGCTCACACCCAGATCTTCAATCAACTTCACCAACTCCTGCCGAATGACTGCTGTCTGCTCGAAGCTTGAACCCTCTCCGGAACGCGACTCCTTTCCCCCAAATGTATTGTTAATATAAATATCTGTAAACTTATTTCTTAGATTCTTTCTTGCTGATGAACTTAGTCCAAACAACTCACTCAACCAATTGAACATAGACCCACCTTAAGTTATTCCTTATTTTGTACTATTAAGAATGTCTATGATTACGCAAAATCAAGCTCAAGAAACTTAAAAAAATCCGCCTTCATTTTTTCATGCGTAAAGTCTCTCACGAATGCCGATGCACCGTTGTACGCCAGCAATCGATAAATATCTCGATTCGTAGCTAGCAATTTAATTTGCTCAAAGATCTGATCTGGCTCTAGAGAGTAACAACAAAGACCAGCATTGTGCCTCTCTAAATATCTGGCTGGAGAAGCATAATCCGGCCCATGAAACATAATAGGCCTTCCCGCTGCAAAGTAGGTTACTAGTTTAGAAGGAAAAGCAAGTGCAGATTCTTCGCGAAACTTATCTGAAAACCAATATGGCACGTAAAGCATATCGACTTGAGATAATGCTTTAATGGCATCTTGCTGACTTAACCAACCTAAATACTCAGCGCATTTGGGGCGAGTAACGCCAGAAGGCATAATTCGAAACCTGCCTCGACGACACAGAATGCGAAACTTGATTTTTTTCCCATCTACTCTCCAGTTGAACTTATCAATCGCCCGCACTAAAGCGTTCCATTCGTCAATAGCATAAATTTGTCCGGCTATGCCAATTACAAATTCCTCCGATTCGTTTGGCGCCGTAGCAGGTAGGCAAGCGCTCTCCTTACTGAGGCTAGAAATGACCGGATTGTTTTTCACACCATATTTGGAAGTATATTCTTCAGACATGGCCCATGAAGCAGTTGCACACGCGCGACTAGATTTGATAACTTCATCGAACTCCTTGAGCAGCCGCTGACTTGTGTCATGATCTATTTCATTCGCACGAAGCCACAATCCAAAAGGGTCCCAAACTTGTGTATAGAGTGGCACCCGGAGCTCATTGGCAACAGGGCGCGCCAGCCGCACTATTGTTTGCCCCTCTAGCATGCACCATAGCTTGTCCACCTTGTTCCTCCGTCCAAACTCGACCACCTTGGGAAGAATGGTTTGAAGCACGTGCTTCTCATGCCGTTTTTCTACCCACTTTGCAAACAACTCCCCACCTTTACCGGGAAGCGGCCTGATTCCTCTTTCGTCCGGTTTCTCATGATATTCAATGGGGATATCCAAGTCGGCAGACAACTTTGAGGATATTTTGCGGTTGACTATGGCATAACATGCAAGCGAACCCTCAGGTAGGAATCGGCACAACTGGTCAAGCACAATACAGCCCGCGTAATCTTTGCAAGGCGGAATATCTGATAGCAGAAGTATCTTCATTTATGACAGAGTCCCCACATTATCATCATTGTGCCTGCTTACGGTTCTGCGGGGCACAATGGAAAGTATTCTTAAGTACTAAGTCTATAACTTGTCTTAGCTGAATTCGCATCTTATTTTTCTTTTCCCGGGATTATCAAGAAAGACCAAAAATATTCCCATGCTGCGAGTATATGCAGGACTAATTCACATTTCTATAAAAATATCTCCGAGCTAACGCCTTATTCTGTTTAACAACAAACGCATCCGATCGGTAAATCTGCATCGTGAAAGCAATTCGATGGACTTTAAGGCATCTATGAATGAACCTCTGAAAATATTTTTAATGGCCAAGTCGGCGGCACGCCGTTCCGCGCCATAAAATCCACGTTGCCTAAAATTTTCAGCAATTTCCGCATAAGACAGGTTCACGGACTTGCTCGTCGCAGATTGCATGTCTGTTTCAGATAAGTTTTCGACAAAGTCGGCCAACAGCGAATTGCACTCGATCAAGGCTGTGCTTTTCATTTTTATGCTGCCTTGTTCAGGGTGAATTCGAGCCTTAACCAACATGCAAGGGATATGAATAAAACGGAAATTATCTGCCATCCTGAACCATAAGTCATAATCCTGGGTGCTACGTAATGCCTCGTTAAATCCGCCACACTCATCGAAAGCAACTTTGGGTATTAGCAATGTACATCCGTGCAAAATATTGTTGACCGTGATGAAATATTTAAATTGCGTTGGAGGCACAGTTGGCAAGCGAATCTCCTTTATATCCGCAGCATTATCTGAGAATACCGCGTAGTCGCCATATAGGATTGATCTTGACCGATCCATATCGGCCAGAGCCTGTACCTGAGTCTCGACCTTCTCTGGATAATATAGATCATCGTGACTCAACCAGGATAAATAGTCCCCCGTCATTTTCTCTATGGCTGCATTAAGTGCAGAAGCAACCCCACCATTTTTCTTGGCAAAGTATCGAATCTTGTCGCCATAAGAAAGTGCTATGCGCTCAGTTTTACCGCCATCCTGCGAACCATCGTTTATAACCACGATCTCGATGTTGCAATAAGTCTGAGCTAGCGCGCTATCTATCGCCTCACGCAGATAGTCCGAACCGTTGTATACCGGTATGACAATGGAAACCTTAGGGTTGATGTTCACGTGGCATTCTCAGTGCGAGTTAGCTTTTTGTAAAATATCTGTGCTGCGCAATAAAGCTCTCCGATAGTCCTAAAATTAAACTACATCTCCTATCCTGCCAATTGCAATAAAGTATCGCAGCTCTCTGAAACAGGATCGGGTATCATTGCTTCATTATAGTATCCATATAGCTTGCGACTCTGTTGCAACGCACTATCACGACAGCATGAGTTTTCCCCATATGATTTCTTGCACATAATGTTCCAACGCTCATTAAATTAGGCATGTATTCTAGGTTACTAAATACATTATACCGATGTGCAGATTCACTACAGGTATGCTCATACCTATCCACTGACTGAACATCCGACATCCGGTTCAATAATTGCACTACCATGTATTGCGACATTTCTTACTAGCGCCTTAACTGCGGCGGCGACTATCCTGCTATCAGCTTCACGACTTACTATTTCAATATTTTTCTGAACAAAATTTGCAATAATACAATCCTTATTAGCAAGTGTTTCCATAATGCGCTCCGCCAACAAGACAGGATCACGCGGCGGAACTAGAAATCCATTATACCCATCTTTAATCCATTCCTGAATTTGGGGAATGTCCCCCATAACCACCGGCACGCCACATGCCATAGACTCAAGCATGCAATTAGGAAGCGAATCATTGGATGAAACTGATACCATGACGTCAGCGGCATGATAGTACATAGGCATTTTTTCCCATGACACCTGCCCATCTCTACGAATGTTTTCTGCTATGCCCAATTCTTCTGCCCGTCTCATGTGTTCCTTCCATAAGGCCTCTGTCCCAACACCTGACAGGAATAAAAACAACGTGTCCGGATAATGTTTAATCACAATCGCCGCCGCCTCTATTATCACGTCGCTATTGAGGTAATCTCCCAACCCTCGCGGGCAGAGAACAATTTTTATTTGGCGCAAGTTTAACCGTTCACGAACATTGAACGTATACGGCTGATGATTAAACATTTCTAGATTAACTCCTGGGTAGCGAATTAACTTAACTTTATTTTGATTAACTCCATAGCCCAAGCAAGCCTCCAGCGCTCCTTTTGAATTAACTGTTATCGCCTGTGCTCTCTTGACGCCATGCAAAACAATGCGCCGTTTAAAGGCTCGCTCAATACCGTTCCACTTCGCCCACCAAGTCACGTCGCCATTCCAGAAGGTAATTATGGCGGGGACCTTTTTGCCCAAAAGGAAAGAAAGGTAATTGGGATACAGAAGTGTTTGCAGAAAGATAATATCTGGCTTAAATTCACGCGCATGGCGTCGCACGAGGCGTGCATCCCTCAACATAAGATAGCACTCATCAAGACTAATCCCCTTGCGGAAAAGACGCAGAGCCAAATAAAACAATACCGTTAGGGTTTTATTCATTAGCTTGTTCAGCAGTGATATATCCCTACCATTTTGCGGCACGGTACAGGTCGCATTTGAAAGATAATAGTTCTGAGCGTTTTTAAAATTATATGCAAAAGTTGAAATGACCCCGACCTTGAAAGACGGATCTGCTGTAAAAATCCCGATGCGTCGACGCACATGGATGGAATCGCCCCATGCAAAAAAAAGCACCCGTATTTTTTTTTCTTGTTTCATTTAATTTTGCAACCTGTTGCTGTTATCCAGTACTTCACGGCACCAAAGTTCAGTCATCATCAACAGCCACGGTTGCGGCCAACTGCCGTTACCTTCCAAGAAATCCTTCTTAAGTTGGCTCACCTCTGCTTCATCAAAAAAGCCGCGCCGTTTTACCGTTGCTGGGGACAGTGCATCATCAAGCACATCGCGCAATGGCCCTTTTAACCATGAATCGAACGGCATGCTGAATCCCCGCTTTGGTTGTCGGTCAATGCCAGGCAATAACAAGCCCTCGCCGGCATCCACAAGGACCTTCTTGGTTCCCGTATCATGATAACTAGCGGTTTCCGGATTGGGCACCCCAGCCAGACTGCCCAGCTTAGCTTCTCTCGGAAGCGAAAGCGCCAAGTCGGTTAACAATGGGTCAAGAAACGGTACGCGCACCTCCAGAGAATGTGCCATGGAAACAGCATCAATGTCGCGTAATAACTGGTTTTGAGTGTAACCACGCAAACATAGTGCCGACACCCGTTCCAGCGGCTGAGCCATTGGTATTTCATCAGCCTGACTAACATCTAGCGACTGTTCGTGCCCTGTCAGCGTCAGCGAACGCATTACTGGAGAAAGGAAACGTGCAGCGCCGCACACCCCGAATATCTGAAAAATACGAGCATAGCGAGATACGAAGTCATGTGAACCCCGTAAGGCTTGTAGCATCAGCCCTAAACGGCCGCTACACGCAAAGGCATCGAACGATGGCAATCGTGCTATAGATGCAGCAAGTGCTCCAAATCGGCTGCGCAATGGATCGGTTAAAACTCGCTGGGCACTCGCAACCATTGTAATAAACCAAGGGTAGCCGGCGAATAACTCATCGCCGCCGGTGCCTGAAATAGCAACAGTTACCGCCTGGCGTGCAGCCAATGACACAAAATAGGAATTGACCCCGTCCACGGAGGGCTGGTCCAGCGCTGCAGCAATGTGATGGATGTGCTCACGTACCTGTTCCCCCGTTACCACCACTCGATTGTGATCCGTTCCAATAAAGCTAGCGATCTGTTCCGCATCCCCCGATTCATCCATGGACGATCCTTCAGACTCGAACCCCACCGAAAAAGTTTTAATGCATTGGCTGCTATTGCGTGCCATCATCGCCACCAGCAGGGATGAGTCCACTCCACCACTCAGGAAAGCTCCCAAGGGAACATCACTCACCATTTGCATGCGTACATTCTCCTCGAGGTTGGTGCGCACAATGGAAACAAGCTCCCGGTATGGCAGCCCCGATATTTCCCCTGCTCGACGCCCCACACCCAGTCGCCAAAATCTCTCAATTCGTTCGACAGAGTTCTCAACTACGAGGCGGTGTCCAGGCAGAAGCATCTTAACACCCTTGATTATTGTGTACGGCTGATTTATCGAGCCGAAGGTCAGGAGTAAGCGAAGAGCCTCTGGTTCTATCTGCGGCGCCACAAGACCGCTGGCCAGTAGGGCCTTTATCTCAGAAGCAAATAAAAAATGAGTTCCGGCGCTGCATTCGGCACTGCAATAGATTAGCGGCTTGATTCCCAAGTGATCTCGCGCCAACAGCAGCCGTTCTTTGCCTTTGCCTTTGCGTTTGTCATAGATTGCTAAAGCAAACATGCCGCGCAGACGGAGCAGAAAATCATCGCCATATACCTCGTACATGCAGAGCACGACTTCGGTGTCAGAGTGCGTGTCGAAGCGATGCCCTAGTCCTTCAAGAATGGATTTTTCCTGCCGGAAATTATACATTTCGCCATTGTAAACTATCCAGATGGATGCATTACGATTTCCCATCGGTTGATGGCCCGCGGAGGTAATGTCAATAACGGCTAGCCGAGCCATTCCCATCGCGATGTTTGCATCTCTATACATCCCACTATCATCTGGACCGCGATGATGCATAGCTGCAACCATAGCCGAAATGCTTTCAGGGGAGGAGTTTCCTGTGATGCCAGCGATGCCGCACATTAAGAAGGTTCTTTATAAATTTTGGATTTGATAGGGTGCTCACCCGGCATCAACTTTTTTCTGGCAAGCGCTTCAACGCCGTTCCCAGCATAGTATGCCTCAATATTCTCCATGCCGCATTGTTGCAGATGTGCACGAATGTTGTCAGCACTTCGGAGGTGCTTGTAATAGTCCGTCAGAGTGTCGTGAGTATCTAGCGTTGCCCAGATCTTTAATAATTGCGGTCCCAGTTGAGGGTAAGCGTCATGATAATCGACCAATGGCGATGCACGAAGAAACAGCGCACGAATTCGCCCGCTGCCAGGCAACTGCCGTGCAAACCAGAGCAATCTGTGAAATGGCCATAAAATCGCGGTGAGCGTCATACAGAATTGCATAGCAACTTTTCTTGGCGCATGTATCAACAATGAACGCAACAACCGGCGTGACAACGTGGCCGGATAGCCATAAGTGTAGTGGTCAATTACCAGCAACCCACCGGGTTTGACTTGCTTGCATAAAGCGGTCATGGTTTGTTCTGGATCAGGCGTGTGCTGGATAACACCAATACAGATGACAACATCGAATTGTTCAGGCGCAAAAGGCAACGAAAGAATGCTCGCCTGACAGACCGAATAATGCGGAAAAGTGTAGCAATTCTTATAATTTGCCTCGACTGCAGACGAGAGATCAATTACGTTCAGATGCGCACCGGCTCCAAGCAGGATCTCGCTGAATCGCCCGGCACCACAACCGGCCTCAAGAACTTTTACTCCTTTTACGATATCAAGCGAACCACCCAATAGCCGAGTTAATCGGTCCCGGGAGATTGTTAATCCAGTATGGGAGTCAAGCTGAACGGTGCGATATCGGTTCCATTGTAGGCCGAAAGAGGAAGCGTAGTTGTCAAGAGGAACAAAGCGAGGAATACCGTCTTGGATTGGGAATTGGCAGCCAACAGAACAGTTATAACGTGTCCCATCTGCACTACACTCAATAGGTAAATTATGATGAGGACAAATCAGCTTGATTTCAGGGTCAAACATACATTGCCTGGAATTCAATCTCTTTTTGACAGCAGCACATATATCGACTGCCCCCTGAGCAGAGGTGTGGAATCTTTACCAAACATGGATAGTATTTTAAAGAACAAAGAAAATGCCATTCTGCCTATTGATCTCAGCCGCCTCATAATAAAAGAGTTATCAGGAAAAACCGATTCAACCCAATAGATCGAATAATAATAATGAGATTCTGCAGTAAGCGGTTCATAGGCAACTCTTTCCAATTCAAGACCAAGACGCTCGGCAAGCGCCTTGAAGGTGTGCAATCTCCACTGAGTTGCGTGATGCGGCGGCATATTTGATACGCACGGATTGATATACTTCACCGGGCCATCCATATTGGGAACGGAAATTCCAATCTTTCCGCCTGGCTTGACCCATGAAAGCATTTCCTGAATGAATGCTACTGGATCGGGAACATGTTCAAGTACGTGGAAAGAGAAAACGATATCAAACCTCCCTTTTAACCGTTCTGCACTTTCATCCTTCATGCCAAATATATTCAACCCCCTGTCGCGAGCGACTTTTAAAGCGCGCCGGTTGTATTCCGTTCCATATACATTCTCTACATAAGGCTTCAGTTTTTCGAGAAAATTGCCTGGGCCACAACCAATTTCCATAACCCACTTACATCCCTCAGCATCCTTCAATGCCTCGTCAAAATCCCATTTTTCTTCAGAGTATGCATAAGTAGATTCATTTTTAAGCAAATCCACATAGAAATCGGATGTTCCGATTATTTGAGGTATAAAAATTCCCAGCCCGCATGATGGACAAATATGCAGTTGGGTGTACTCGCCCTGTGTTTTGTGTTCGTCAATGGTCATTTGAGTAAAAACCACAGGCTTCCACATGGCCAGCAATTCATCTAAAGAAAATTCTCTGCCGTTGCTCACTAGTAATGTGTCACAAATCGGACATGTTTTTTCGTTTGTTTTTTTCATGCGTTTTGTTTTGGGTTAACAAGATACAACGGTAAAAACGATCCCATGCGATCCAAATGAGAACAGTTCAGCTAGTTGAATATGCTTATTTGATTCCAACCATTCTCTGCAAGCGCGCTGCTCACCAAAATCAGGGTGGTTTCTATAGCAATGCCAGTCGTCAAAAACAATCACGCTACCAACCGAGAGATATGGCGTAATAAAATTAAGAACTGGAACGGTGGATTCATAGAGATCACAATCGATCCAGGCAAAGGCAATTTGCCTCACTCCATATTCTTCTGCTTTTTCACGGGACAACGTCTTGTCGAACCATCCTTTAACGAGCTTAACCTTCTGTAAGTCGACTCCCTTTGATTGGATATTTCGGATGAATTCGTCCTCTGAGCAGGAAAATTCTTTTTCGTGGAAATTACTGGCATATCCCTTCTCATTATCTATGCCTTTTGGTTTGGGTAAACCCTCGAATGAATCAAAGGCAATAAATTTCATATTGTTAAAGCTATAGGACATACACTGAAAGGCGCGACTAAGAGTATTACCCTGATAGACGCCAAACTCTAGATAATCCCCCTCTATTTGAGCGCCAACAAGATAATCTGCACACTGCTCTATCGCATAAAACCGCCAGTTGTAAGATCTGGCCTCCAAGGCATCAAGACGTAAATATATATCCGGTAAAACACGTTTCAGTATTCTGTTTAACGACTTTCTTACTAGATTTTTTATCATCCCTAATTAATTCCTATAAATATGTAATTTCCTGTAAAAATTCGCAAGAGTAAACCCCTGGAAATGGCGCGGTGTAAAGGATATCTTCACGCTTAGCCTCCACTCTGAATGAAGTCGCGTAACGCACACCGTCGATATCAGCTTGATTTATCACTCCCAACCACAAGCCTACAGTATAAACGTCCGGCTTCAGCCTCACATTTTTGAGTGTGAATCTCACTTCAGTTACCTTGTCCACCGTCAACTGGACTGTATTTCCTTTTATCAGCGTATTGGCATCGATCAACCGATTTCCCATATCATCATAGATGGTCAGAGCGACCGTGGCATCACGAAAGTTTTGAAAAGCCTCAATCTCAATTTTAAAGATCAAGTTACAGCCTGTCTCCGGCAGTGGGATATTCGAACCCTTGTCATTAGACTGGGTAAGCTGAATTGAGCGAAATTTTGCCAAGCCATGACCATAGTGCTCCGCAGAAGTTAGATCGGTTCGCCCCATCGAGCTATTCCTTAACTCATCCAGGTAGGTAGTGACTACCTGATGCGCTGGCCCATATTCTATCGCCCTACCTTCTGCCAGCAGCAAAACATTATTGCTCAGATTCAGGATCGTCGGCATATTGTGAGAGACCAGCAATATAGTCCTTCCGGCATTTGCGACCTCTTCCATTTTTCCTAAGCATTTCTTCTGAAACTGGACATCCCCCACAGCCAGCACTTCATCAACTATGAGTATCTCCGGTTCCAGATGGGCCGCCACGGCAAATGCGAGCCGAACATACATGCCGCTGGAATAACGTTTTACCGGAGTGTCAAGAAATTTTTCTATTTCGGCAAAAGCAACTATTTCGTCAAATTTGCTTTTTATTTCAACCGTGCTCATACCCAAAATAGCGCCGTTGAGAAACATATTTTCCCTGCCAGTCAGTTCGGGATGAAACCCTGTCCCCACTTCAAGTAGGCTCGCTATACGTCCCCTTATCCTGATTTCTCCCTTGGTTGGTGTTGTAACCTGAGAGAGTATTTTCAACAGAGTCGATTTGCCTGCACCATTCTTGCCGATTATGCCGAGCACTTCGCCTTGTCTAACCTCGAAGGAAACGTCACGCAGTGCCCAAAAGTCTGTGACATCTTTAACCGAGACAGCGGAAGATTGTCCAATTCGCACAATAGTATTCGGATCATCTTTCCCGGAAACACGTGCCCACCAACTTTGGAGATCGCGAGTCAGGGTTCCATGATTTATTGCTCCAAGGCGATATTTTTTGCTGACGTTGTCTGCTTGAATAGCAATATCGGTCATAATTACACAGTATCCATGAAGCTTTTTTCGACTCTGTTGAACATAATAATCCCGGTCAAAAATATGACTATTGTAACTCCAACACTGGCAAGCAGATACGTCTTAGAAACCTCTCCTTTTCCCAAAAAAGCGTAACGGAAGGTATCTACAATAGGGGCTGCCGGATTGAGCATTGCAAGCCACTTCAATTTTCCAGGTATTAGAGAAGTCGGATAAACAATGGGCGTTGCAAACATCCATAGTTGTACTGCAAATCCCATCACGTATGTTAAGTCCCGATATTTTGTGGTGAGTGATGAAATTAGTATTCCCACCCCTATTCCCAGCAGTCCCATCTGCAGAACCAACAAGGGGATGGAAAACAACCAAGGATTGGGAGTAGCAACCTGGTTTTGCCACCAGTAATATAAAAAAATAACGAGAAACAGCATAAATTGTATGCCAAAGGTAATTAAATTAACGAGAGCCACAGAAACTGGGACAGTAAGCCGTGGAAAATAGACCTTGCCAAAAATATTTGCATTGGTGACAAAAGTGTTGGATGTCTGGTTCAAACAGGCTGCAAAATAGTTCCAGATAATTGTACCGGACATATAAAAAACTATAAATGGTGCACCATCAGTTGAAATACTAGCTATTATGCCGAATACCACCGTGTACATGAGCGTGGTCATGAGAGGCTGTAATAAAAACCAGAGGGGGCCAAGGATTGTCTGTTTGTAGATGGCTACAAAATCGCGCCGGATGAAGAGTTTGATCAAATCGCGATAGTCCCAAGTTTCGCGCAGACGCAGATTAAACCATCCTGTATGAGGACGTATGATTTTTGTCCAATGACTAACGCTTTTATAATCGGGCATAAATACCTTTACCGCTAATACAATTAGATTTAGACAGCGTATCGGCTATATTTGCACTCAGAATATACTTATATTCACTATCGATAATAAACATTTGTCGTATATTGCAGGCCATGTTCTATTCGCAAGAGATCGTCCAAAGACGTTTCCGAGAACCGTCACATAGCTAATTGGCTTCGGCATCTTCATTGTGCCTCCTTTTTACTACTGCTCCGCCCTCTCGGATACAGATTGCAGTATTGCGAACCTACCAAGAAGTCGTAACTAGGGAACAATTTTTTACTATAACGCTTCTACAACTGACGCTTCGATATTTATCGAAACACCCTGTCTTAGGATGTCTACGGAGAGTACTAGATGATGCATCCCCTTTCTCTCAACCAAGATCCCCTCTACACCGGCAAGCGGGCCGCTTTTGATTCTTACCTTGTTCCCCTCCTTGAGATATGGATAAGGATCGATAGCTACTTTACTTTCAACTAGTCTTTTCAAATACAGTATTTGCTCATCCGGGACAGGTTCAGGTTCCCCGGGGGTTTGCCCGATAAATCTAACGACCCCAGGAGTTTTAATGACATCAAGTTTTTCATGACTGGTTATATGAAGATTGATAAAAAGATATCCAGGAAACAGTGGGAATGAAACGAGCTTCTTCCGATCTTTCCATTGACTCAGCCGTTCCACAATCGGAAGAAAAGCTTCTATGCCGGACTTTAGGAGTCTCTCTTTCACGCTGAACTCGTGGCGAGAACGGACATGGACTACATACCATTTCAATTCACCAATCTCGTCTAACTCATGTTGCGTTTTAATGCTCACTATAGATAATAAATCCTTCTTTCATCAAGATTACTGCTGCCAATACTGCTTAGAACCTTCGGATCCATAGAGGTTACGAGGACTGCATCGAACTTGATCCCGGCTATGTCATCTATTGTAAAAATATGATTACCGAAAAATCCGTTATCGAGTTTTTCTTCGGCCACCACACCGACAATGTTCAGCGGCAACCCGCGAGTGGAGATAAAACAGAGTTCGGCTATTTCTCCATCGCCCCAGAGCAATATGTCTTTTATATCCCCAGATATCATTTTAGTGTAAGTTCGCTCTATATTTGCCCTAATCTCCTTGAAATACTTGATCGAGTAATTAATGTAAGTATATGTAAGTCGGGCTTTTTCGGTGATGCCCTTGGGGGTTATGATGTATTTGATCCTGTGCCGAGGAAGCGTCTTTATCTTGATGTGTCCTTTTTTATAGAGTCTTTTGATATATGTGTTAACCAAACCAAGGGCGATGCCTAACCTTGCGGCCAAGACGCGCTGCGAAACTTCAGGCTCACGGGTGAATTCATCGAGCAACCGTAAGGATATTTCATCCGGTCCCGTCTGAGTGTTCATATCCTGAACATTAACACAAAACAAAACCTATGTTCAAGCATTATTATAGACCGGTTCTCCTTTTTGAAAATTGATATATACGCTGTCAAAGGCAGCGGCAAAGATACACGCTGCTTATTCGTTCATGTCCGTATGTCGGGTTGTGGAAATCAGAATACTGATGGGATGCTGTTGCAGTTATGATACAGGTCTTTCAATATCAGAGAAATAACGTCCACATATTTTTTATTATTGCACCGAAAAGACAGGATTCTGGAACACTGGGAGTAGTATTAATTAACCCAAAAAACAACAATAAAAATAGCCGGCATATCTTTTGGAATTCTTTTTTTTAATGCTGAAGATTATATGTTGCTGTGATATACTTTATGTTAATGTCAATCCCAATAGGAGCGGGGAGGAAAAAGGGACTTTTTTATTTATTTGACAGCTGAAAAAGTCCTACGAGAAGTGTTACGCAATTTTTCAAGAAAGTGACATAAACGAATCCAAATGCTTCTGATGATGACATTATTGAATATGCAATACAGAATCTATGCGCTACCTGGCTATCTCTAAATGTTGAGAGGGCTTGAGTCAAGGCTTAAAATCAGGGGGTAACTTATGGTCGGGTGGCTCTTAAGAAGATTCTGGAGCATTCGTTCCTCCTATTTTAAGAAGAAATGGAACCGCTCACTGCCTTTCGGAGATTGCATTGTTGATCGTTGGGACCGTGCCAAACTTTTGGGATTTGACGAGGGTTGTAGCATTTATGACAGTGCTCTTGTGTTTGGCGATGTTAAAGTAGGTAAACATACATGGATAGGACCAAATACTATCTTAGACGGCTCTGGTGGCGGATTGATTATAGGCGATTTTTGTTCCATTTCAACTGGCGTTCAAATATATACCCACGATAATGTCAAATGGGCTTTGAGTTCAGGAGAAATTTCATCGGAGCATGCCCCCACAAGCATAGGTAATCGCTGCTATATCGGCCCGAATACCATTATTAGCAAGGGTGTTCATATTGGCGATGGATGTGTAATTGGAGCCTTGAGTCTAGTAAATAAGGACATACCCGCAGGGTGCAAGGCTTTTGGTATTCCGTGCAAGGTAGTCGGTACAATAAGGAGTTAATAATCTCTCTGACAAATTACTGATAGAAAAGTTCTGACTTCTACACGTATGCACATAAAACAATCTCTCTGTCTGCGCCGTTCTATGGTGCCTCGTGGTATCTGCCCATTCACGGCTCGCTTCATTCCCTGCATCCAGGTCTGCGAATCTATCTGTTTTTTCCTTCCGTCTTTCCATCCCGGATATACTGCTCATATCTTTCTTCTATGTGATTAGCCCGGAATCCGTAAAAGCCTTTAACAATCTCACCGGTGGCACGCTCTGTTGGCAAACGGCTTGAATTTACCAGCTAGCCTATGTTAATGTTCACTTTATGAACAATAACTTAGAGGCGGGGACGCGCCATTCTCTGCATATACTAACTGACCTTCCTGTTAATGACTCAATGACGCAGATGGATCTCAGCAGCCGCCTCGGCATTGCATCGGGCCTCTTAAACTCTCTCATAAGGAACCTGCTAGACGGTTGTAATATCGACTGACCAGTCCGATTACTACTATGCATGATTATACTGGAAATGCCATGAATGTTTCGCAGAAAAATAAAAAAAACAAAGAAGTCGTAAAGGCATAATGGTTAAAATAGCTGTCGCAGGGGCTGGCTATTGGGGGAAGAACCTCATCCGGAACTTTCATCAGCTCGGCTCGTTATATGCCATCTGCGAAACTAACGCGGATAATCCCAATCTGAAACCTTACAGTAGTGCAAAGCTGGTTACGACATATTTAGACCTCTTATCCGACCCGGAGATTGACGGCGTTGCGATCGCGACCCCTGCTGAAATGCATTACTCTATGGTCAAGAACGCGCTTGAGGCAGGCAAGCATGTTTATGTCGAAAAACCACTCTGTCTTGCTCAAAAAGAGGGTATAGAATTAAATAGCCTGGCTAAAACGAATGAACGCGTGCTAATGGTGGGGCATCTGCTTCAGTACCATCCTGCCTTTCTCAAGCTCAAGGAATTAGTCCAACGGGGAGAACTCGGCAAGATTGAGTACATCTATTCCAATAGGCTCAATCTCGGAAAAATACGGCGTGAAGAAAATATCCTCTGGAGCTTTGCGCCTCATGACATATCCATGATCCTTTCCCTAGCAGGAGCCATGCCAGAGCAGGTTTCGACGAGTGGCGGCTATTACCTCCATGCCAAAATTGCGGACGTCACTTTGAGCAGTCTGTCATTCGCAAACGGGATAAATTCACATATCTTTGTATCATGGCTCCATCCGTATAAAGAACAAAAACTCATTGTCGTGGGTGACAGAGGGATGGCAGTTTTTGACGATATGTTAAAGCCCGAAGACAAGCTTATTATTTTCCCGCACAGTATCGACTGGCAGGAAGGGAATATCCCTGTCCCTATGAAAGAAAATGGCGTGCCTGTGTCTTGCGAGGACAGGGAACCACTGAATGAGGAATGCAGGCATTTCATAGAATGCATAGAAAATGGCAGCAGGCCGAGGACTGACGGGGAGGAGGGGTTGAGGGTATTAAAGGTGCTGAATGCACTGCAGCAATCCCTTGAAAAAAAGAGCGCTGTTATAAGGTTAGGAGAATTCGAGAGGAAGTATTTCGTCCACGAAACAGCTATCGTTGATGAACAGGTGGAGATAGGCGAAGGAACGAGCATATGGCATTTTAGCCATATACTGAAGAAATCAGTTATAGGACGGAACTGCCGGATTGGACAAAATGTTGTTATTGGGCCAAACGCTGCGGTAGGGAATAATGTCAAGATTCAGAACAACGTTTCTGTGTATGAGGGTGTAACGCTTGAAGACTATGCCTTTTGCGGTCCCTCCACGGTTTTTACAAATGTATTCAATCCGAGAAGCGAGATTCCGAGGATGACGGAACTCCGTCCCACTCTTGTAAAAAGAGGGGCTACAATAGGAGCTAATGCAACGATAATTTGCGGCAATATTATAGGGCGATACGCCCTTATCGGAGCGGGCGCAGTAGTACACAGAGATGTCCCGGATTATGCCCTTGTAGTAGGCAATCCAGCCAAACAAAAAGGCTGGGTCTGCAGATGCGGGACAACATTGAAATTTGAAGGCAACCGCACCGCGTGCGGCCACTGCGGAAACGAATACGGTCTTGAAAGCGACAGGTTTGTCATCATCAAGGAGACGTGGTAAATGAACAAAATTCCAATGCTTGACCTCAGGCTCGAATATGAATACATGCAAGAGGATATCGATGCCGCTATCAGAAGATGCCTCGAACATCAGAAATGGATATTCGGTCCTGAAGTGAAGGAGCTCGAAACGGCTATCGCGGGTTATCTGAATGTCAAGCATTGTGTGGGGGTCGCATCAGGTACGGAGGCATTGGTCCTCTCGCTTAGGGCCATGGCAATAAAATTAAAAGGAAGACAGTATTTTAACGCGGAAGAAGAGATCATCACCACACCGTTTACCTTTACTGCCACGGGAGACGCCATCCTGAGGTCCGGTGCCACGCCGGTCTTTGTAGATATAGACCCTGTTACGTATAACGTAGACGCGGCAAAGGTCAAGGATTATATAGCCACAAGCCCCACGAAGGTCGTCGGTATTGTCCCTGTCCATCTGTATGGACAGGCATGCAATATGGAAGATCTTATGGATATTGCGAAGAAATATGATCTTTTTGTCGTTGAAGATGTGGCTCAGGCCTTTGGTGGAATGTGGAAAGGTCAAAAGCTCGGCTCGTTAGGTACAGCCGGTGCTTTCAGTTTTTTCCCTTCAAAAAATCTGGGCGGCTTCGGCGACGCCGGCATGCTTGCAACCGGAGACGATGAGATTGCCGAGCTCGTTAGGATGCTGCTCAAACACGGGGGCAGGGACAAATACAACGTGGACTATATAGGCTACAATGCTAGGCTCGATACACTTCAGGCGGCGGTCATCCTCGCAAAGTTGAGGTATATCGATGAGTTCAATGAACGGAGGAGGAAGATAGCAGAACACTATACCAGTGGGTTATACGGTCTTAGTGATATCACCTTGCCTGCAACACGACCCTTGCCTGCAGTCCACCACGTTTATCATCAATACACCGTTCGTTCTTCCGCGAGGAACAAGCTCCAAGATTATCTTAAAGATTGGGGGATATCCACTATGGTTTATTATCCCTTTCCTCTGCATAAAATGAAGGTTTTCGAGGGCATATCGATAAGCGGCGGAGAACTCGTGAATGCGGAATCGGCGGTAGGGGAGGTTTTTTCCCTTCCTATAGAACCGCTCCAGAAGAAAACAGAAACAGAATACGTGATTAAAGCCATCAGGGATTTCTTTGCGCAATGAAATTGTTGACCGTTCTCGAAGCAAGGCCCCAGTTCATCAAATGCACGCCGATTTATAGGGCAATCCGTCTTAATAACGCTGTCGTTGGAGACGACTCCTTGAGCATAAGCGAAGTAATAGTTCAAAGCGGGCAGTATTATGACTACACGATGTCAACGTGTTTTTAGATGATCTCGCCCGGTGTGCGGAGACGGTCTCTTTTCGCTAAAAGAAATGATGACAAAAGTCCCCATAGCATAATGGATAAATAATGTGACTAATATTCTGAGGCTACTCTGTTTTATTCGTTTGCCTGTTTTTCCCACAGTGCAATCGTGACAGCTTTTTTCTTTACGGAGATAAGATGGATCGCCGGTTTGCATTTTATGCAGTGGCGGCGGCGGGCTTTCTCCAACGTTATGGGATGTAATAGCCGAAGATAAAACAAAATTACTTTGGGGGGTGCACGTGATAAAGGATAAGAAAATATTCATAACAGGCGGCGCAGGTTTTATAGGGTCAACTCTTGCATCCCGGCTTTGCATGGAAAACGAAATCGTGCTTTTTGATAATTTATCAAGGAACACCGTCAAGCATACTTCATTGTTGGAAAATAGCAATATCACGCTGGTTACAGGTGACGTACTTGTATATGAATCTGTCATGGATTCGATGAAGGGGGCGGATATTGTTGTCCATGCTGCGGCGATAGCAGGCATCGATACTGTCATAAAGAATCCTGTAACAACGATGGAAGTGAATATGCTGGGAACTGCCAATGTCCTCAAGGCTGCGGCAGTAAACAAAGTAAAAGGGAGGGTCCTCGACTTTTCGACATCTGAGGTTTTCGGTTCGATGGCGTACAGGGTAAAAGAGGATACAAACGCTATCTCTGGATCTGCCGGAGAAGCCAGATGGGTTTACGCGGTCAGTAAACTTGCAGGGGAGCACCTCGCCCATGCATACTTCAAACAATACGGACTCCCTGCTGTGACAATCCGGCCTTTTAACATCTATGGCCCGGGGCAGACAGGTGAAGGCGCCATTCAGATTTTTATCAGGAGGGCGCTCAAGGACGAAGACATCTTTATCTACGGCGACGGCACACAGATACGTGCTTGGTGCTATGTTGATGATATGGTAGACGGTCTACTGCTTGCTATGGAGAATCCAGATGCTATAGGAGAGTCATTTAACATTGGTAATTCGCGTGCGGTTACTACGGTCTTTGGTCTCGCAGAGACAGTCTGTCGCGTACTAAAATCCAAATCAGAAATTATTTTCAAAGAACCGCTGTCTGCAGACATAGAACTTCGAATCCCGGAAACGCAGAAGGCATACGGGGTCCTTGGGTTTAGGGCAAAAGTTGATCTCGAAGAAGGAATACTAAGAACCGCCGCCTGGTACAAGGAAAACATCCTTTGATCAAGCTTGCGTCACCTGACATCAGGTTTGAAGATATCCGAAGAGCCGTAGAGGTTATCAAGAGCGGAAACCTTATACAGGGTAAAAGCGTCGTCGCCTTCGAAGAGGCATTGTGTTCATTTTCCGGCGTCGGTCATTGTGCTGTTGTTTCTTCGGGTACCGCCGCACTTCACCTTTCACTTCTTGCCATTGGCATAAAACATGGTGATGTGGTGATTGTTCCATCATTCACATTTCCAGCCACTGCCAATGTGGTCGAAAACATAGGCGCTGAAGTATTGTTCTGCGATGTTGATCCACAAAGCTATGTTGTAACTCCGCAAACTATCGAGTCGACGATCAGTGGCAATCCGGATAAGAACATTAGGGCCATTATTGTAGTTCATGAGTTTGGCTGCCCCGCAGAGATCAAAACAATTTCGCGAATAGCAAAGGCAAACAGCCTGAAGCTCATTGAGGATGCCGCCTGTGCTCTTGGGACTGTCGCAGATGGCTTTCACCCCGGCTATTACAGCGATGCAGCCTGCTTCTCTTTTCATCCACGCAAGGCGATCACGACTGGTGAGGGCGGAGCCGTGATGTCTAATGACGAGGAGTTCATCGAAAAGATCAAAGTATTGAGAAATCATGGTATGGCCGTCAAGGGAGGAGGCATTGATTTTATAGCCGCTGGTCTCAATTACCGCATGACAGATTTTCAGGCTGCCCTAGCAATCGGCCAGCTTGAAAGATTTGCTGAAGAACTCAGAAAACGCAAGGTGCTAGCAAGCCTCTATCGGGAGCTTTTTCATGGCGGGCCCGGTTTGTCATTGCCCGGCGACTATGAAGGCCACTCATGGCAGAGCTTTATGGTAGTTTTGGATAAGACAATCAATCGGGAAGCTGTAATAAGTGGGTTATTGGCGGAAGGCATTCAGACCAACCTCGGAGCGCAGGCATTGAATTGCTTGTCTTACTATCAAAATAAATATGATGTGACTGACTCTGCATGTCCAGTTGCAACGAAGCTTTATAAGCATGGGTTAGTACTTCCCCTGTACGGAAAATTGAGCGAGGAAGATGTCAGTGGCATCGCTATGCAGTTAAGCAATTTCTTGAGAACCTAAAGTGAGCAAATCATGAGTATTATCAGAGTCACACCAAGGATACAAAAGATTATTATGAATGCCGCCGGCTTCCTGATAAGTTTCTTTTTGCTGTTATGGACGTTTCGGACTTATAATTTCAGAGAAGCATTGCTTTATTTACCTTCAGCTAATTATTGGTATTTGTTGGTGGTTTTATTTTTGATCGTGATCAACTTCTCTCTCCGGGCGATGCGTTGGGGAACTCTTTTCCCCGTGCAAATGGTCCGCTCATGGAGTAGTTTATTCATTGCGTTGATGACAGGATATTTCGCCAACAATATTTTGCCCGCCCGAATCGGTGAACTGGTTCGTGTCTATGTTTTGGGAAAGCGTGAAGGTATCACAAAGAGTATGACTTTTGCCACTATTGTCACGGAGCGTTCAGTTGATTTATTGGTCTTAATATGTTTGCTGGCAGTTATTACGTTTTTTTTCCCTTTTCCTTTATGGCTCAGGAATGCCGGACGATTTATTGGCTTGGTCGGAGTATCCTGCGTATTCCTGCTAATAGTATTTAACGTTTGGGCGAAGAGTCTTTTAAAGCTCATGATTGGCAGAATAACATTCTTGCCAACTAACACTGTTGATAAAATTACGATAATTGCCGAGGAATTTATCAGGGGTGCCTCAACTCTTGGAGTGAAGAAAAATCTGTTATATTTTGGCGCCGGCACTCTTGGGATATGGTTTCTAGAGACATTTACGATTTATCTTATCGCCCATAGCCTCGCTATCCCTCTGACAATGGGGGGTGCGCTCTTTGTTATGCTGGCTGTCGGAATTGGAAGCATTGTTCCGGCATCACCCGGCAATATTGGCACATATGAATTTTTTGCTGTAAGTTCCCTTTCGCTTTTGCACATTTCGGGTGCACGGGCTTTAAGTTTTGTACTTATAATGCATGGCGTAACTTTTCTTGAGAGCAGTCTGCTCGGTGCGGCCTGTGTCGCCATGCTTCATCAAAACTTGACAACGGTCTTCATGGCGTCAAGGGGTTTGAATAATGCTAGAAACGGTTAATCAGAAACGCAAGAGAAATATATTTTATCCCGGAAGAATATGAATCCACTGCGCATTGCTCGACTAATCAGGGGCCTTATCGCTCAGATGAACCTTGCCCTCTCTAGTGGTAGTTTTAACCGGGGCGGGGAGCGAGCACTATATTGTTACTACGGTGATGTGATAGCATCACTGGCAGGTACAAAACAGGTCACGGTATTTACGGTTCGCCTGGGGGGATTTTACTTTATAGACTGAGGTAGACTTTAGAGTCGGCGACGTAGTAGCACTGATTTTTTGAAAACGCGTTCCTTTGATATTGCGATAAGTGAGAGATGTTTCTCATTCTGCCATCGAGAGAAATGCAAATGAAAGCGACTGTGGAAATATCAAGCGTCCGAAAACTCGGAGAGTTGTATCTAGTGCCTGAGGGATACTGCAAGGGTTACAAAGCTTAATGAAACGCATTCTCAGTCTAGGTTAGACCCGATACCTGATGCTGACCCAAATTATAATTGGTTCAGCAATATATTTGATGAGAAGGAGATGTTGGTCATGTCAGAGATATTCTTTAGCGGGCTTGATAATATCCGGCATTTTGTCACATATTTTTTTATCTCTCGCGTGATTCATCCGTTGTTTGTCTATCCCGAGCAACCGAAATGCGATGCCAAGATCAATGCCGTTGCCGGACAGATAAGTAGCACAATACCGAATTATGCAGATATGGGGCATGAAGCGATCTTTGTTTTTTGTAGCCGACATCTGCACTGTCCGAGTTACTGTATTGGATTATGAGTTAAACGAATGAATATTTTAATTGTCACAGCGATGTTCCCCCCAATCCAGACTGGAACTTCTCACTATTCAAAAAATCTGGCCAGCTCGTTGATGGATCGGAATCATAGTGTTACAGTGGTAACTCTTAACAATAAGATAAAGCATGCTGACAATTATGATTTTGCAGTACATCGCTTGCCCGCAGTTCATTTCTCAGTTAGAAATTATTTTAAACATTTTAGAATCAGTTCCCTGTTCCCGCGCAACTACCTTCGCTTGAACCGGATAGCAAGGGATAGCCATGCCGATGTAATTTTATTGATCAACCATTACCTTGATATTGCATTCCTCGCCGTAGTCGTTTCAAAGTTTGCGGGAATCCCGTTGATCTGT
Organism: uncultured Nitrospiraceae bacterium; assembly: GCA_963736105.1. GTDB lineage: Bacteria > Nitrospirota > Thermodesulfovibrionia > Thermodesulfovibrionales > Dissulfurispiraceae > Fen-1308. Next base: position 1,706,758 of record CAVTNL010000002.1, read on the forward strand.
TCCGTAGGGACACAGTTGCAGTCGAGCAACCCTAGGCGAGACAGAATTCTCAATTTTCTGGACCGTCTTATTTGTGGGAATCTGATTTTTCCTTTTTGTGACCGGATAGTGGCTTGGGACAACCAGATACTTCAATATCTTCAGGATGTTCACGGATCAAAGGTAGTCGATAAATCAGATATTATTAACTATGGAGTTAATGGGGATATGAATTTCTTTTTGAGTCAGTCTCATGATTACTTTCTCTACAATCAAATTCTTGGAGTCGGAGCAGTTATCGAACAGCGCAATTTCATGACTCTAATACGAGCTTTTAAAGATCTTGCTGCTGAATACCCTGCTGTACAGCTAAAAATTATCGGTCATATTTATTACGACGCTGCCGTTAAATTGGTCAATGAGCTCGACTTGGTCGACCGGGTAACCTTTACCGGCGAGATACATCATACCGAGGTACTCAAAGAGATCAGCCAAAGTGACCTTTATTTTGTTTCATTGACAGGCAAATATCTGGGTTTAGGCACTGCTACTATCGAATCCATGCTGCTTGGCGTCCCTACTATCGCAAATGTGCCTGCAAACCTGCTTGGCAATGCCGTGCTCAAGGACATGGATAATATTGTCCTCATAGGCGGCGCCTCTCATACAGAGATAGCTTCTAAAATTGGCCAACTGCTCTCCGACCAGTCTTTAAGAAAAAAAATTGGACAGCGTGGTCGCGAGTTCGTTATGAACAATATGAGCTGGGAGAGGGTTGCTCGCGATATGGATGAACTCTTGGTTAAGGTTTCTGGGAGCCGGAAAAAACATAGAGCGTGAACATGTGCAATTTGACATATTTATATCAGCGATCATGCAACACTACCTAAATTTTTATCATAATATCTATTTAGAACCTATCTCAAAATTAAAATGATGTATCATAAAGGATGCGTTTGAGTGATGAGCAGTGGGAATTGATACGAGATCACTTTCCAGAGGAGAACATTCCTGATGGACGTGCTGGCCGAAAACCTGTTCCAACGCGTAGGGTTTTGGACGCTGTTCTTTGGATACTGAATACTGGTGCACACGATTTTGAGATAGGTTCTAGAAACGTGAAGACAACTTAAAGAGTAGTGAGAATCCGAAGTCGTGGTGTATTGGAGCTGACACTTGAAAAGAAAGTGCCATTCTTCACAGCCTAAATTGGGTGATAAACTGCACTAGTTGAGAAAAGCGTTTACAAGTAAAGACTCATAGAAGTGAAAGAGTCATGGCCTTCCGGTTAAGATAAGTCACCAAACAAAACTTAACCATAGGAGGAAGAACCATGACTCAAAGACAGTATATCATTACTCGCAAGCTCAATATCCTAGAGCTTGGCCAAACCCTTGGAAACATCAGCGATGCATGCCGGAAACTTGGTGTGAGTCGCCAACACTATTACGACATCAAGCAGGCAATAGAAGAAGATGGCCTGGAAGGGCTCCTGGAGAAATCGCGGAAAGCACCGCGGATCGGCAATAGAGTGGCGCCTGAGATTGAGCAAAGGCTGCTGGATTACTCCCTGGAGTTTCCTACACACGGACAGACACGCACAGCTAATGAGTTGAAGAAGATAGGTGTCGTACTCAGTGCTGGCGGAGTTCGGAGCATTTGGCTCAGGCACAAGCTTCATATTAAGGGCTTGAGGTTGAAAAGGCTGGAGCAGTGGGCAGCTGACAATGCGAATATATTGACAGAGTCTCAGGTTCAAGCTCTTGAAACAGCCAAGGAACAGAGGGAGATGTGCGGGGAAGTGGAGAGCCACCACCCTGGTTTTCTCTTTGCACAAGACACCTGTTATATCGGCTATATCAAGGGTGTAGGGAAGATCTACCAGCAAACAGGCATCGACACTCACAGCAATGTCGGATTTGCCAAAATCTATCTTGAGAAAACGTCCTTGACCGCAGCAGACTTTTTAAATGACAAGGTGTTGCCATTTTTCGATGAGTACGGAATTAAGATACTCCGACTCCTCAGCGATAATGGAGCAGAGTATTGCGGTCGTCCAGAAAGCCATCCTTACGAACTGTTCCTTCATCTGAATGATATTGAACACACGAGGATAAAGGTCAGGCATCCCCAGACTAACGGATGTGTGGAGAAACTGAATCAGACCGTTCAGGATGAGTTTTACAAAGTGGCGTTTAGAAAGAAACTCTATCGTACCATCGAAGAGATCCAGGCTGACCTGGACGCGTTTATGGTGTGGTACAACACCGAGCGGACCAATCAGGGCCGGTACTGTCAGGGCAGAACGCCGCTACAGACTCTTATCGACGGTCTTGCCCTGTATAACGAATTAGTCTATGATAATCACGAAGGAGAGGAGGCTGCGTAGCATCGGCTAAGGCGCTTAACCGGAAGGCCAACTGTAAACGCAACTAGCGATTAGTGCAGATAAACTTACAAAATAAAACCACACACAACGCGCTATTTTCTACCCGTGTCTATAATTTTTTACAAGATTCCCACTTGCGCAATGCAGTACGCCTCAAGACAGATTATTCTATCCCCACGACATTCCAGCCAGCACTCAATGTTGGAAGCGATGCAGTACCTGTCACCGTTACTCCGTTCATATACCAAATTGTGTTTGCACCTGTTGAGGAGTTTCTTAGAAGGATGTCAGGGTAACCATCACCGTTGAAGTCTGCCACTCCCACAACGCTCCAGCCTGCCGGCACAGTCGATTGAAGATATACACCGCTTGTTACCGTTGAACCGTTCATATACCAGACCGCCAACTGACCGGTTGATACATTTTCCAAGAGGAGATCGGGATGACCATCTTGATTGAAGTCACCAACACCAACAATAATCCAGCTCGTGTTGGCCCCAAGTGCCTCGATATATACACCACTTGTCACCGCTGTGCCGTTCGTATACCAGAGTGCAGTTTGACCTGAAGAAACATCTTCCAGAACAAGGTCAGGATAACCATCACCACTGAAGTCCCCCACTCCCACAATGTTCCAGTTTGCTGGCACGTAGTCTGAAAAATATGCATCGCTTATCACCGTTGAACCATTCATATACCAGACCTCCTCCTGTCCGGTTGACGTGTTTACCAAGAGGAGATCAGGATTGCCATCTTGATTGAAGTCACCAGTACCAACAACTGTCCACGGACTAGAAACAGTACCGATGATAGTGTTACTGGTCATACTAGTCCCGTTCATGGCCCAGATTTCAACCTGGCCTGTTGATGTGTTTCTCCATATGATGCTCGGAGTATTGCTAGCAGATAGCGTAATAGAAACCGTTGCACTTTTGCTTGTTGAGACATTGCCCGCGGCGTCTTCCGCCCATGCGTAGAGAGTATACGTGCCTGCTGCAGAAAAAGTGTACGCAGTGGGAGCACCTGCCGACCAACCCGATGCTGTTGCTGTTGGTGCGGTAGCTGATTGAGTAATAATGTAGCCGGTTACTCCTACATTGTCAGTAGCTGTGAAGCTGGTAATCGGAACATTGAGTGATGCTGAGGTGGCCGGAACCGTGAAAGCGGTAACTGTCGGAGGAGTCGTATCGGCTAAGGTAATAGTTACCGAAGCACTTTTAGCCGCCGACACATTGCCTGCGGCGTCTTTTGCATAGGCGTAAAGGGTATATGTGCCTGCGGCCGAAACTGTGAGCGAAATCGGCGCAGTCGCTAACCAACCAGTGGCTGTAGCTGAAGGGGCAGTGGCAGTTTGAGTGATCATATACCCGGTTACACCGACATTGTCAGTAGCTGTGAAGCTGGTAATCGGAACATTGAGTGATGTTGAGGTAGCCGGAACTGTGAAAGCGGTAACTGTCGGAGGAGTCGTATCGGACAATGTTATTGTAACCGTTGCGCTTTTGCTTGTTGAGACATTGCCTGCGGCGTCTTCTGCCCAAGCATAGAGAGTGTATGTTCCTGCTGCCGAAAAAGTGTACGAAGTGGGTGCAGTTGCCAACCAACCCGATGCTGTTGCTGCTGGTGCGGTAGCCGATTGAGTAATAATGTAGCCGGTAACCCCGACATTGTCAGTAGCCGTAAAACTGGTGATCGGAACAGTGAGTGACGCTGAGGTAGCCGGAATCGCAAAGGCAGTTAAAGTAGGCTGCGTGGTGTCGGACATGCTTATACCTGCCGAAGTGATCCCCACGACATTCCAGCCAGCACTCAATGTTGGAAGCGATGCAGTACCTGTCACCGTTACTCCGTTCATATACCAAATTGTGTTTGCACCTGTTGAGGAGTTTCTTAGAAGGATGTCAGGGTAACCATCACCGTTGAAGTCTGCCACTCCCACAACGCTCCAGCCTGCCGGCACAGTCGATTGAAGATATACACCGCTTGTTACCGTTGAACCGTTCATATACCAGACCGCCAACTGACCGGTTGATACATTTTCCAAGAGGAGATCGGGATGACCATCTTGATTGAAGTCACCAACACCAACAATAATCCAGCTCGTGTTGGCCCCAAGTGCCTCGATATATACACCACTTGTCACCGCTGTGCCGTTCGTATACCAGAGTGCAGTTTGACCTGAAGAAACATCTTCCAGAACAAGGTCAGGATAACCATCACCACTGAAGTCCCCCACTCCCACAATGTTCCAGTTTGCTGGCACGTAGTCTGAAAAATATGCATCGCTTATCACCGTTGAACCATTCATATACCAGACCTCCTCCTGTCCGGTTGACGTGTTTACCAAGAGGAGATCAGGATTGCCATCTTGATTGAAGTCACCAGTACCAACAACTGTCCACGGACTAGAAACAGTACCGATGATAGTGTTACTGGTCATACTAGTCCCGTTCATGGCCCAGATTTCAACCTGGCCTGTTGATGTGTTTCTCCATATGATGCTCGGAGTATTGCTAGCAGATAGCGTAATAGAAACCGTTGCACTTTTGCTTGTTGAGACATTGCCCGCGGCGTCTTCCGCCCATGCGTAGAGAGTATACGTGCCTGCTGCAGAAAAAGTGTACGCAGTGGGAGCACCTGCCGACCAACCCGATGCTGTTGCTGTTGGTGCGGTAGCTGATTGAGTAATAATGTAGCCGGTTACTCCTACATTGTCAGTAGCTGTGAAGCTGGTAATCGGAACATTGAGTGATGCTGAGGTGGCCGGAACCGTGAAAGCGGTAACTGTCGGAGGAATCGTATCGGCTAAGGTAATAGTTACCGAAGCGCTTTTAGCCGCCGACACATTGCCTGCGGCGTCTTTTGCATAAGCGTAAAGGGTTTGTTTGCCTGCGGCCGAAACGGTGTAAGAAGTTGGAGCAGTTGCCAACCAACCCGATGCTGTTGCTGCTGGTGCGGTAGCCGATTGAGTAATAACGTAGCCGGTTACACCGACGTTATCAGTAGCTGTAAAACTAGTGATTGGGATAGTCAGTGATGTTGAGGTAGCTGGAATTGTGAAAGCAGTCACTGTCGGGGGAGTAGTATCGGCTAAGGTAATAGTTACCGAAGCGCTTTTAGCCGCCGACACATTGCCTGCGGCGTCTTTTGCATAAGCGTAAAGGGTTTGTTTGCCTGCGGCAGTTGCGGTGTAAGAAGTTGGAGCAATTGCCAACCAACCCGATGCTGTTGCTGCTGGTGCGGTAGCCGATTGAGTAATAATGTAGCCGGTTACTCCTACATTGTCAGTAGCTGTGAAACTAGTGATTGGGACGGTCAGTGATGTTGAGGTAGCTGGAATTGTGAAAGCAGTCACTGTCGGGGCTGTCGTGTCCGCCGTCCCAGATACAGTTTGAACGACTTCATTAGAGTAGGCGCTCTGATTCCCTGACGTATCGTATGCGGTTACCGCAAAATAATAGGTACCGGCGGCAAGGTTAGTGAAAGTATAGGTTGTTACATTGCCGACATTAACTGTAGTCGTGTAGTTGCCTGAAGAATTGCCATAGTAGAGAGTGTACCCGGCGAGATCTGTCAATGGTGTTCCATTGGTATTTATAGTGGGAGCAGTCCAGGTCCGTGTTACAGATGCATGCGCACTTGTTACGGTGACTGGCAGACTGACCATCAGCAAAATACTTATGAATAGCAATACGCCCGAAATACCCAAAGACGGCCTATTCAGTCTCTTTCCTCTCAACATGACTACCTCCCACCTGTTTGCCCATTCCTGAGAGACTTGGGACCTACTTCTCACTCAACCCTTTAGTATGGTTTCCATTAATAAGAAGTTAGCGAACAAAATTAGCTACTTTTAATATGACCTTACCATGTAAGTGACGGCACATGCTGTGATTACGATCACGTTGTAGAGTAATGCACAAACATTAAAAGACAATTAAGTAAAAATGAGATTATCTTCATTTAAACCTCCTTGAAAAAAACTAATTTGCTGAACTATTTCCCCACAAAGCTTGTCTTGAAGGGTTCACTGCCATGTAATGGCCATCACTCGCCCTATGACAGAATCGGCAACGGCGCAGGTCAGCGACAGTTTCATTAATAACCTCAAAAGACCTACTAAAGGCGATCTTCTCGTCATAAAAGGCCGATCTAATGTCCAATCAGTCAACGCCGGATTAGTTGAGCTTCCGTAGCATTCAGTTCAGAGGACATGGCAAATGACTTCCAAAGGCTGAACGATAGTTCCGAGAATTATAAACTATTTTGATATATTTGAAAATACAATTTTTATGATTCCATTTTCCTCGAATAGAAAGTTTATACATATGCTCAGTTTGCAGAGTTCAGTAAATTTCCATAGGATTCCACAAAAATGACGGAAGTTTTATAGATACTGCCAGAAAATCCGGTTTTTTAAGGGTGGGGATGAATTGCCGCCCGGAGCACAGGTGATCTTAGTCATTGCGGCGGATGAGCCGTTTAGCATATTCTGGCCCGCAAAGGGTCGATGCCAGGTGTGTCAGAATACTGAACCCTTGGGATTTAACGTGGCGGATTCCTTATTGACGCCGGAATGAGTATTCTATAGAAGACTGGCAAGTCTATTGTTATATCAAAATATCAAGGAGATACCAAATGAGAAGATATTCCCTAAGTATGCTTGTCTGCATCTATTTTCTTGTAATATTATTCCCTTTAAGTTCTTTTTCAGAACAAAAGGAACCCAAGAACACAAGCTTTTCAACCACATCAGATGATCAGACGGCGCTTTCGGTAACGGTCTATAATTCCAACTTGGGACTAGTTAAGGACGAGAGGACACTGAGGCTACCTGCAGGCCTTGTCGAGCTGATGTTTATGGATGTCGCATCTCAGGTCATTCCGACAAGTGTTTATATTAGATCTCTATCCGACCCAGCCAGTTTTCGCATTTTAGAGCAGAATTATGAGTACGACCTGCTTAACACACAGAAACTGCTTGATAAGTATGTCGGCAAGGAAATCAAGTTGATTTATAAAAATCTTTATACCGACAAGGAAGAGATAATTAAAGCCACCCTTTTGTCTAACAACGGCAGCCCCATCTATAGGATAGGAGATGAAATTACTTTCGGAGATCTTGGAAGAGTTGTATTGCCTGGTTTGCCTGCAAGTCTTATCTCCAGACCTACCCTCGTCTGGCTGCTGAGCAATAGTGCAATGGAGCAGAAGATTGAAGCCTCATACCTTACAAACGGCTTAAACTGGAAGGCCGATTACGTTGTAACCCTAAATGATAAGGACAACATGGTTGACCTTGAAGGATGGGTAACTATTGATAACAAGAGCGGCTCTATGTATAAGAATGCCAAATTGAAGCTTGTTGCTGGTGATGTACACCACATCAAGGAGGAAGTCAAGATTTCGCGATTGGCTTCGGTGGAAGCGGTTCCTTCCCAACCCCAATTTAAACAGGAAGAGTTCTTCGAATATCATATATATACACTTCAAAGACCCTCAACAATCAAGGAAAACCAGACCAAGCAGATACGAATTATAGATGCCGGAAATATATCTGTAAAAAAGGAACTTATTTTCAAAGGCGCAAACTATTACTACCTCAGCCAATACCTGGAACAAATGCCCGGGCAGAAGGTGGGTGTCTTTGTGGACATTCAAAACACGAAGGCAAACAATCTCGGCATCCCATTGCCGAAAGGCATCGTAAGAGTCTATAAGCAGGACAGTGAAGGGAGTCTACAGTTTGTCGGCGAGGACTCTATCGACCATACGGCGAAAGACGAGAAAGTAAGAATCATGCTTGGCGATGCTTTCGACGTAGTTGGAACCAGAAGGCAGACGGACTGGAAGAAAATTGCAAAGAATATTTATGAAGCAAGCTTCGAGATATCGCTAAGAAATCACAAGAAGGAGGACGTGACTGTAAAGGTGATTGAACCTATACCGGGTGACTGGAAAATCCTCAATGCATCGCAGGAGTACAAAAAGACCGAGGCATTTCAGGCAGAGTTCTTAATTCCCGTGCCGAAAGACCAGGAAGTCAAGCTAACTTATACCGTGCAGATGAAGTACTAGGGCAGCGCACTGCGCTAGTCATTTGAGGATATGTTTCCGCATGAGCCTGAACGGATATGGAGCAAGAATAATAACTACAACTAATATCCATACAATGTCTTTGACGGATGCGGTTATCTCTCCTGTCGCAAAAAACCTGCATATATTGACGAGGTGATAAAGTGGAGTAAAAAAGGCAATTTTAGTGATGATCGAAGGCATGCTGTCGAGGGGGAAAAAAATACCCGAAAAGAGGAACATCGGCGTCATCACAAGCGTATAAAAGTAGTTAAAAGAATCTATGCCTGGTACTTTCGCCACGACTATAAGGGAGATTTCCGCAAAGATGAGACCGCTGATGAAGAGCAGAGGGATAACTAGCACTATTAGAGGAGAGGATACCAGACCGAAAATAGAGATGACTATGATTATTGTAGTGCCATAGAGAATGCTTTTTGTGGCCCCCCATATCATCTCGCCAGCAATGAGATCGTCTATATTCACCGGTGTTGCGAGGATGGCGTCGAAGGTTTTTTGAAACACTATCCGCACATAAGTGCCGTAGGTACATTCGTATATTACTGCGAACATCGATGATGAGGCGATAATACCAGGAGCTATAAAGTTGATATAGGGCATGCCTTTTATCTGGGTCACGAAAGCACCTAATCCCAAACCCATCGCAGTGAGATAGAGAATTGGCTCTGCGAAGTTCAGGGCGAAGCTCGATTTGTAAAGCTTCGTATAAACCGTCAGATGGCGCTGCCAGACCCGCAAGGCACGCTTAACTTTCAAGTCGCCTCCCGGTAAGTTTAAGATAGACGTCTTCTAGATTTCCACCGTGCATAGCCATCAGTCTTGCTGGCGTATCGACGGCTACAATCTTGCCCAAGTCCATGATCGCGACACGATCGCACAGCTTTTCAGCCTCTTCCATGTAGTGGGTAGTTAGTACGAGTGTCGTACCTTTTGCTTTAAGTTGGTTGAGCTTATCCCATACAGAATGCCTGCTGCGGGGATCGAGACCTGTTGTAGGCTCATCGAGAATGAGTAGTTCTGGATTGTTAATCAAGGACCTCGCGAGCAAAAGCCGGTGCTTCATGCCACCTGATAGATGATCTATTTTGACTAATGCCTTTTCCCGCAGATCAACGAATTCAAGCAGTTCCAAGGCACGTGGAAGAGACTCTTTTTTCGGGATATCGAAATAACGAGCATAGACTACCAGGTTTTCGAGAACAGAGAGGTCAGGGTCGAGATTGTTTTCCTGGGGCATGACACCTATTTTCGCCTTAATGAGGCTGGGGCTGTCGATAACATCCAGATCGAAAATCCTAACCTCCCCTGAGGTTGGCGGCATAAAGCAATAGATGACACGCATCACGCTTGTCTTTCCCGCGCCATTGGGTCCCAGGAAACCGAAAAACTCTCCCCTGGCAATCTCGAAGTCAATTGAATCGACAGCCCGGAAAGTCCCGTAATCTTTTACCAGTTTTTTTACAGTGACGATGGACATAACTTATTTAGTGTATCCAGTATCCCCTTTTTTAAAAAAAGGCCGGAGAGTGCTCCGGCCTGGTTTAATCTTTTATTGTTGTTTTCAGTTACTTAGTCTTCAATAGCGCAGCCTGCGCAGCTGCCAGCCTGGCTACCGGGATGCGATAGGGTGAACAACTCACATAGTCAAGCCCAATCCTATGGCAGAAACCAACCGAAGCAGGATCACCGCCATGCTCTCCGCATATTCCGAGCTTGAGGTTTTTCTTCACCGATCTTCCCTTTTCTGTAGCAGTTATCATGAGAGAACCCACTCCCTCCTGATCTATTGTCACGAAGGGGTCATCATTGATAATTTTTCCCTCGATATAGAACGGGAGGAACTTGCCTGCATCATCTCTCGACAATCCATAGGTCGTCTGGGTCAGATCGTTAGTCCCGAAAGAATAGAAATCGGCCTGGGTAGCGATCTCATCGGAGGTCACGCACGCGCGCGGCAGTTCGATCATGGTGCCGACTTTATAATCAACCTTTGTCTTGAAACTGGATCTCACGTCCTCTGCAACCCTTATCGTAAGTTCTCTCATCACCTTTAACTCATTGACGTGTCCGACAAGCGGTATCATGATTTCAGGAACGACTTTGATCTTCTTAGCCGCGAGTTCACAGGCTGCCTCCATTATAGCTCTCACTTGCATCTCGTAAATCTCGGGATAAGAAATACCGAGTCGGCATCCCCTATGACCAAGCATTGGATTGAACTCATGAAGAAATTTGTTCTTGGTCCTCAGCTTTTCGACGGAAACGCCCATATCGGATGCTAGTTCCTGGAATTCCTCCTCCGTATGGGGAAGGAACTCGTGGAGCGGGGGATCGAGCAGCCTGATCGTCACTGGATATCCTTTCATTTCAACAAAGATACCCATAAAATCCTTTTTCTGCATGGGGAGTATCTTCGCCAGGGCCTTTTCCCTTTCCACTCGCGTATCGGAGAGAATCATCTCGCGAACGGCCTTAATCCTGTCGGCCTCAAAAAACATGTGTTCGGTTCTGCATAGTCCGATGCCTTCCGCGCCGAATTCGTAAGCTACGCGGGCATCATTCGGCGTATCGGCATTGGCGCGAACGCCTAGCTTTCTTACCTCGTCCGCCCATTTCATTATTGTTTTGAAATCACCCTTAAGCATAGGGGTGATTAGCGGAGCCTGACCGAGCATCACTTCTCCGGTCGTACCGTTCAGAGTTATGTAGTCACCTTCCCTTACCACAATCTCGTCGTTGATAGTAAAGTATTTTTCCCGTTCATGGATATCGATGGCTCCGCAGCCGACTACGCAGCATTTGCCCATTCCCCTTCCAACGACAGCTGCATGAGACGTCATGCCGCCTCTTGCTGTTAAAATTCCCTGCGCTGCAGCCATCCCGCCGATATCTTCAGGAGATGTTTCGGTTCTTACAAGTATTACGTTTTCTCTATTCGCAGCGGCTTTTTCCGCATCTTCAGCGTTGAAGACAACTTTGCCCACAGCCGCCCCCGGTGAAGCAGGCAGCCCCCTGCAAACTATTTTTGCGGTAGCTGCAGGATCTATCATCGGGTGAAGCAACTGATCTATTTGTGCGGGGTCTATTCTCATAATTGCCGTTTTTTTGTCGATTAGTTTTTCAGCCACCATATCAGTGGCAATCTTGAGTGCGGCGGCAGCAGTTCTTTTTCCGACCCTTGTTTGGAGCATGTAAAGTTTGCCTTCTTGGACGGTAAACTCTATATCAAGCATGTCTTTGTAATGCTTTTCTAGTTTCTGGTATATCTTCATGAGATCACTATAGGCCTGAGGCATTTTCTTCTTCAGTTCTTCGATATGCATGGGTGTCCTTATGCCGGCCACTACATCCTCACCCTGCGCATTGATCAGACATTCTGCAAAAAACTTTCGTTCGCCAGTAGAAGGGTCTCTGGTAAAGCCGACACCAGTGCCAGAAGTGTCTCCGATATTCCCGAAGACCATTGACTGCACATTGCAGGCAGTACCGAGGGAATCAGAAATACCCTGGAGTTTCCTGTATTTTTTTGCCCTCTCGCCAAACCAGGAGCCGAACACGGCATTGATTGCAAGACGCAACTGCTCGTAAGGATCATTAGGGAATTCCGATGACGTTTCCTCATTATAGATATTTTTGAATTCCCGAACGACTCGTTTAAGATCTGCGGCGTCGAGACCAGTGTCCTGACGCACACCCTTTTCTTCCTTGAATTTATCAAGTACCTGCTCGAATTTCTGACGGTCAATGTTCATAACAATTGTGCCGAACATCGTGATAAAACGTCGGTAAGCGTCATAAGCAAACCGTTCATTGTTGGTTTTCTTTATGATCCCCACCAGAGTATCCTGGTTGATTCCGAGGTTTAGAACGGTATCCATCATTCCCGGCATGGAGAATTTCGCACCTGAGCGGACAGAGACAAGCAGAGGGTTGGAAGGATCTCCAAACTTCATGCCCATAACCTTCTCCACTCGTTTCATATTGGTAAGCACGTGGTCCCAAAGGCCCTCAGGATACTTCATTTTATTCTTGAAATATTCATTGCACGCTTCGGTCGTTATGGTAAATCCAGCTGGAACAGGTATACCCAGGTTTGTCATTTCTGCAAGACCGGCACCCTTCCCGCCCAGCAAATCTTTCATAGCACCGGTGCCTTCGGCTTTGCCTTGTCCGAAGAAATAGACATACTTGACTGATTTTAAGGACTTAAGCGGTTTCTTTGAGTCTACAGGCCGCCTTTCACCTTTAACGGTCTTTGCCATAATTTCCTCCTGCCTATGTCATTAATCTGAATTATAATGTAGATTACAATTTTATCCTACATCCCTGAAAATATCAAGGAAATCATCAAGACAACCATGGCGACTATCTTTATCGAAAATCATTGTTATCAGGGTTCTTTTCAAAGGATGTGAAACTATCTTGTCCGGTTGCCTTCAATTCAGGCATTCTTTACAAACTTTCCATCGATAAGTACAATCAATTAATGAAGAAAGTTCGGGTAGCCCTCTGCCAGATTAACCCTACGGTTGGTGACCTGTCAGGCAACGTAAAAAAGATAACAGAACGAATACGTAAACTCGGGAAGTATCTGCCAGACATCATCGCATTCCCAGAACTCGCCATCACTGGATATCCTCCCGAGGATCTTTTATTGAATCCGCATTTTATCGATGACAATATTGTTGCTCTTAAGGAAATTCAGAAAACTGTCGGTGATTTTATTGCAATAATAGGATTTGTCGACAAGCAAGAAGACATTTACAATGCAGCAGCGGTGATTCATAAAGGGACTGTGATTGACATTTACCATAAGTTACATCTCCCCAACTACGGCGTCTTTGACGAAGTCCGCTATTTCAAGCCGGGGAACCGTTATCCCGTCTATCAAATGGGTGGGATTAAATTCGGAGTCAATATTTGCGAGGATATCTGGTGTCCGCAAGGGCCTTCTTCGGTCCAGACGTTGCATGGAGCTGCCCTCATAATTAACATCAATGCATCCCCGTACCACATGGGAAAAGCCGGAATGAGGTTGAATATGCTCAACAAACAGGCCTCAGACAACAACGTCGTAATAGCCTATCTGAATACCATAGGTGGCCAGGATGAGCTTGTCTTCGATGGTCACAGTCTTGTCGTCAACGAAAATGCGGATCTCATCGCAGAAGGGAAATGTTTTGAAGAAGATGATATCGTTATGGATATTAGTCTCGACGAAGTTTATGCCAAGAGGCTCCATAGGCAGCACGGGCGTGAGGCAGCCTCCCATGCAAGAAATTTACAGGTGGATGAAGTTGTGATCGATTATAAAAGTCTGAATAATGAAAATGTTCTTGTGCCGGCCGCCCTCCTTGGAACGCCGAGGTCTATATGCGATGCCATACCGGCCACCGAGGATGAGATTTATAATGCGCTTGTTTTAGGCACACGCGACTATATCGTAAAGAATGGCTTTGAAAAGGTCTGTATCGGCCTGAGCGGAGGAATCGATTCATCACTGGTAGCTTGCATTGCTGTAGATGCTGTTGGAAAAGAAAATGTCAGCGGCATTTTCATGCCGTCAGATTTCACCTCGATTGAAAGCAGCGAAGATGCTTATGCTTTAGCCGAAAATCTCGGTATAATAATACTGGAGATTCCGATAAAGCAGACGTTCAATGCCTATATCGCTTCTTTTAAACCTCAATTCAAGGACCTTCCATCAGGCATTGCAGAGGAGAATCTGCAGGCGAGAATAAGGGGGAATATCCTTATGGGCATGTCGAATAAATTCGGATGGCTTGTGCTGACGACCGGTAACAAGTCTGAGATGAGCGTCGGTTACGCTACGCTGTACGGAGACATGGCCGGCGGGTTTGCTCCGATCAAGGATGTTCCAAAGACCCTTGTTTTCAGTCTTAGCGAATGGAAAAACAGCAGTTCAGGTAGGGTAATCATTCCTGAAAGAGTTCTGAAGAAGGCACCTACTGCCGAATTGAGGCCTGACCAGAAAGATACCGATAGTCTGCCTCCATATGAAATCCTTGACCCAATTCTCAAGGCTTACATAGAAGACAATAAGAGCTACGAAGAGATACTTGGTCTTGGCTTCGATAGCGATTGTGTAAAACAAGTCATCACGCTCGTCGATCGGAGCGAATACAAAAGGAGGCAGTCTCCACCGGGCATCAAGATAACGCCAAGGGCCTTCGGCAGGGACAGAAGATTCCCGATAACAAATCGCTACCGGAGTTACTGATGGTGATTATTTCCATTTGCGGTGCCCAGACAGAATATGCATCGGACATGATTGGTACAACCAAGAAGATATGGTCAGGACTGATAACCGCTTGCAAAGACTTCTCAAGAATGCGAAGCAATGATGCTTCCCGAACCAAGATCCCGGTTTTCTGTGGGAATCGCCGGCAGTGCGGTCCTAAACGCACCGGACCCACCCCGGCAAAAGGATTTCTTCGCTCGGGCGGACAAAAATATTAGGAGGATTAATGGAAACATATTCGATTGGCGAAATTATCGAACAGGCACTTCAGACGGAACAGTTGGGTTATCAGTTCTATTCCGCTATGTCAGACCGCTTCAGGGATAATCATGATTTCAAGAAACTGTTCGATACCCTTGCAGAAAAAGAGCTGCACCACAAAACAACTTTCGAGCGTCTGAAAGAGATTGTTTCGAAGTCGGAAGGAGAACCAGAAGGCTGGGAGGAAGTCTCACTCTATATGCGTGCCATCGTTGAGTCGGAGTTCTTTCTCGGCAAGTATAAGGCGCTCCCCTCAATGGAGGATGTAAAAACCGTGACCGGCGCTGTACAATTCGCGATTGGCTTTGAAAAGGAGACCCTGCTCTATTTCTTGGGTGTTCGTGACGTCGTCGATCAGAAGGCACTCATAAATGAAATAATAGAAGAAGAGCGCAGCCATTTAAGATGGCTCGGTGCCTTCAAAAGCACACTTCCTCGATAATTTGATGCCAGTTGGGAGATTATATATCGTCGCTACGCCGGTCGGCAATCTCGAGGACATCACGCTTAGGGCACTCAGAATATTACGCGAGGTCGACATCATTGCTGCCGAGGATACCCGACATTCTCTCAAACTACTTAATAATTACGCCATAGCGAAACCGCTTATCAGCTACTGGTCGGAAAAGGAAAAGGCAAGAGCAGAAGAATTGCTCGATAAATTGAGGACTGGCCTCTCCGTGGCATTAATCTCAGATGCGGGGACGCCTGGCATTTCGGACCCCGGATCTGTATTGATTAAGCGGGCAATCGAGGAAAATATCGATATCATTCCCATCCCAGGGCCCTCGGCGCATATCGCCGCCCTTTCCGTCTCAGGCCTCCCGACCGATGAATTCGCCTTTCTTGGGTTTCTGCCTTCAAAAAGCGGACAAAGACAGAAGCGCCTGAATGAGTTGAAACATGAGTCACGAACAGTCATCTTTTACGAAGCGCCTCACCGACTTTTGCAAACACTTGCGGACATGAAGGTAATATTGGGAGACCGGAGAGTAGCCATTGCGAAGGAGATTTCGAAGATTCATGAAGAAATCCTCCGCGGCACTCTTTCTGAAGTGCTGGAGGCACTGCAAACACGGATGATTGCAGGTGAATATGTGATTATTGTCGAGGGATTCCAGAAAAAGGAGCTTGGTATTGATGAAGCATTATTCGAAGTGCTAGCACTCATCAAGAAGGGACTTAGACGAAAAGAGGCGGTGAGGAAAGTAGCCGATATGTATGGCATCAGCAAAAAGGAACTTTACGACAAGAGCCTGTCCAGTTAATACCACATGAGCTTCTCGAAATCCACTGATGGCACTGTCAGCGTGACCTGTCCCCGCAGAGGGCAGCGCTCGATGATCTTTTCAACAATGGACGCTGTTTCCGCAATCGGTATCGTGCTTCCGTTACTCTTTACAACTTCCAGAGCGAAATGCACCTCGTCGTTCTCTTTTGCTTTTATAATCGAAAATGGTATCCCGATTTCGAAAATCTCAGAAGATGCAGCATCCAGTGATGCTTTAACTTCAAGCCACTCTTCTTTCCGTTTTTCATACACGACTGCGATGTTTACCGTCGGATCGAAAACTATCTTATAGGCAAATGGGTGGTAAATATCCAAGTGGAGAGAAACCTTTTCATCGAGCTTGTCAAATGGAACGACTGGATCGACGCGTATGAATAGGCTGTCCTGGTTGAACCCATAATAAAGGTCCTTAATACAGCTCTCAGACTTATGCATGCTGCCCCCGCCCTTCTTAACGTCAATATGTCCGCTGTTGTACCATTCATAATAGCTTGATACAAGTCCGTCAATTTTCGGAGAGATGAATCCTCTCACTCCGATATCAGGGGCTACCTTTCTGTCTTCCAGCAGTATCGGTACATAAAGGTTAGGCGGCACCTTCTTGCCGATCACTTTATAGACCTTCATTAGGTAGTTACGGAATAGTTCGTCGAACTGTTCCTGATTATCACTGGTATGCTCGTCACCATACCACCAATTCCAGTCGCTTCCCTCTGCCGCATATAATGCCTGCCAGGCCTCGGAAAGATCGGCAGCAGGATACTCCTTGGCATAGGTTTCCATATCATCCCTCGTCTGGGAAAGATAGTCCCAAGCAAGATTATCCTCCTCGTGTCCGATCCAGACATGAAAATCTGCGCTTATCCAGGAACCCGCATGCAGCCTTTCGAGGTGCTCACCTGGACCGAATTCATCGAGATATTGCGACATGGTAACCGTCTTGAATCTTTTGTCATCGCTCAGGGTGCGGTAAAGTAAATTTAGAAAATCATGGCCATCGTTCTGATAATACTCCCATGCATTCTCTCCATCAAGTATGACAGGCACCACATAAGGCTGCCCATTCGGCAGGGCATCCTTTATTTGATTCAGCCTTTCGATGAAGTCGGATACCGCCCTTTCAGGAGTCCATCCCGAATAGACAAAACCTATCTGGTCAGAGAGTTTATGGTCTCTGAAGAACACAGACAGCCCGGCATACTGGTAAGGCTTATAGAGTGCAGCCGGATTTATCGGGTTTCCTTCTCCACTCCTCAGAGGACGCTGTAATGAACGTGCAAGGACTTCCTCATCGGTTGCAACCCATCTGAAGCCTTCGGAGTGTATGGCTGAAGCGACTTCTTCGCTCACAGACCCCTCAGAGGGCCACATCCCTATGGGCCGGTGACCGAAGTTTCTTTCAAAGAACTCTGTACCCATTTTTATCTGTTGGATAGCGTCTTGTGGATGGGAAAACCTTTTTTTAGGGAGCTTTACATCTGGCATCGCTATCCTGGCCGCATTGGTATCCCATAATAATGGAAGAATCGGGTGGTAAAATGGACTCACCGAAATCTCTATCTGACCCAAAGCGGCCAGCTTCCGGTATTCAGGGATAATCTGCCTCAGGATGTCGAACTGCTTGTTTATCAGCGTTATCTTCTCATCCTCACTGAAATCCCGTTGTTTCTCAATAAGACCTCTCAGAAAAGAATCTCCCTCCCTAAACATAGGATCGATCCAGGTTAGGTTGAACAACAGTTGAAGGTCTCTGATGTCCTGATCGTTGAAGTAACGTACAGTTCTGCCTATGTCGCTCTTCGAATACCTCAATCCCCTCTTGACCAGAAGTTCATAGTATCTGGGATAGGGTTTTATCATGGTATCCCAGTTCGCCAGGAAGAAATATTCGACAACGAAAATCCTCTCTTCCTCAGTCAGATCTCCAGGGGCTTTCAGGGTAAGTTCCAGATGGCGATCGACCGCCTTATTTTCCACGTAGTCATTAAGTTGTTCCAGGAGAGAAGGAACAACGTTGAACGTCTGTCTCAGATCAGGATATTTTTCGAGTATCTTGAGAGTGTCGAGGTAGTCTTTGACGCCATGAAGCCTCACCCAAGGGAGCGTGTAGATGCCGCTGAACGGGTCCTTGTAGCAGGGTTGATGCATATGCCACAGAAATGCGATATGTAAAGGCCTGTCGTTCATGCTTCCAAACTATTTATTTGTCATTTTTCTTATATTGGAAGATGAATTCGTCAGGTTTTGCCATGCCGTATTCTTCCCTGGCATATTTTTCAATGAAATACGGGTCTTTTTTTAGTGAGTTAACCTGCTCGCTAAGTGTCCTGTTCTCATTGCTGACCTGAGATATTTCGCTCTCGATACGGACTTTATTTTTCTTGAGTTCCCAATATTTTATAAGCCCCATATCGCCGAATACCAGGTTATAGCAAAGATAGGCCAGGGCAACGGATACGCATGCAAAGAAAATATATGTCCGATTCCTTTGCTCATGCGTGATCTGCTGGCGCAAACCCCGCGTCTTTGAACTATATTTTGCAACTCTCGCCATTTATATATTATAAAATGCGCCGAGTCCCTTGTAAACAGCAGCCATGCCCAGTTCCTCTTCGATTCTCAGGAGTCTGTTGTATTTCGCAATGCGCTCGCTTCGCGACAGCGAGCCTGTCTTGATGAACCCAGTGTTGCAAGCCACGGCAAGATCGGCGATCGTTGTGTCCTCGGTCTCTCCGGAACGATGAGAGATGACCGCTGTATAACGTGCCTTCTTCGCCATCTCTATGGCGTCGAGGGTTTCGGTTACGGTACCAATCTGGTTCAGTTTGATGAGTATCGAATTTGCTATTTTTTTCTTTATCCCTTCACTCAGAATCTTCGTGTTGGTAACGAAGATATCATCGCCGACTAGTTGAATCTTGCTGCCCAGTCGTTCTGTCAGGAGTTTCCAGCCGTTCCAGTCATTTTCGGCCATGCCGTCTTCGATTGAGAGTATAGGGTACTTACGAACAAGCGCCACATAGTATTCGACCATCTCCTCAGGGGAGAGTTTGCGACCTTCAAATTGATATTTCCCCTTGTCAAACAATTCAGACGAAGCAACATCGAGCGCCAACATAACATCCTTTCCGGGTTTGTAGCCGCTTTCGGAGATAGCCTGTATGATTATAGTTAGCGCCTCTTCATTGGAACTCAGGTTCGGAGCAAAACCGCCTTCATCGCCGACCGAGGTGTTTAGTCTCTTCTTTTTTAGTATTGACTTGAGCGTCTGGAAGATCTCTGCACCGGCGCGCAAGGCCGCTGCGAAACTTTTTACGCCGGCCGGCATAATCAAGAATTCCTGAATGTCGAGATTGTTGTCAGCATGGGCGCCACCGTTCATGATGTTCATCATGGGCACAGGCAGTTCCCTGGCATTGCATCCTCCGATATAGCGATATAGAGGCATATCCAGTTCGTTAGCCGAGGCATGGCATACCGCCATCGAAACACCGAGGATGGCATTTGCGCCGAGCTTGCTCTTGTTTTCCGTGCCATCCAAGTCGATCATTATCTTGTCAATCAAGGCCTGGTTGAAGGAGTCCATCCCTCTCAGTCCGGTCGCGATTTCGCCCATTATATTCTTTAGGGCTTTCTGAACGCCTTTACCATGAAACTTCTTCTTGTCGCCATCCCTGAGTTCAAGCGCTTCCCTCTGTCCGGTGGACGCCCCAGAAGGTACAATAGCCAAACCCGCTACACCGCTATCCAGTATGACTTCGGCTTCCACTGTCGGATTACCACGAGAATCGAGGACCTCACGCGCTAAGATGTCAAGAATTTCACCCATATTTTCCCCTTTTTCTAATTATTTTAAATAAATTATCTCGCTGCGTGGATTGCTTCGCCATTTACGTCTTCTGCCGATTCCATAATCCCCTCTGACAATGTCGGATGGGCATGGATCATCTCGGCCACTTCTCTAGCAGTCATTCTAGCCTTTATCGCAAGCGCACCCTCATGTACAAGGTCCGCCGCATGAGGACCCAGTATGTGCATACCGAGAACATGGTCCGTATCAGCATCAGCCACGATTTTTATTATGCCGGCAATCTCTCCCATTGCATGAGCTTTGCCGAGAGTCCTGAATTGAAAACGCCCAGTCTTTACATTAATTCCTTTTGCCGATGCCTGATGTTCGCGCAATCCAACAGATCCGATTTCCGGTGAAGTAAAAATGGCTGCTGGCACAACAGCATAGTCCATCTTCTTATCTATTCCGCAGGCATTGGAAGCAGCAACTATGCCCTCCCTTGATGCCACATGGGCCAGAAGCATACCTCCCACTACATCTCCTATGGCATAAACGCCTTTAACATTGGTCTCCATTCTCTCATCGACGCATATTTCGCCACGATCTCCTTTTATAATTCCAAGTGCTTCAAGGCCGATGTCTTCGGTGTTATACTGCCTGCCTATGGAGACGAGAAGTTTCTCGGCTGTGAACTCCTTGCTGTCTTCTATAAATACATGCACTCCATCCGGCTGTTTTTCCACCCCATTAATCCTGACTCCGGTTACGAGTTTGATCTTCTTCTTTTTCAGTTCGCGCTCGACAACCTCCGAGATTTCATGGTCCTCAGTCGATACAGCCCTTTCCAAGAGTTCGAGCATAGTGATCTCGACTCCGAATTCGGAAAATATGCAGGCAAACTCGCACCCGATAACACCGGCCCCGATAATAATTAAGCTTTTAGGCAACTGTTTCAGATTCACGGCATCGTTGCTCGACAGTATGTATTCTCCGTCAAAGGGAAACATGCTTATGCGCGCGGGCCTTGATCCTGTGGCCACAATGATCCGGTCGGCTTCGAGAAGCTCTTTTGTTCCGTCCCGTTTTTCCACTTGAATGTTGCCGGGAGATTGAAGCCTCCCACGGCCTTCCAGAAGAGTTATATTCCGGTACTTGAAGAGAGACCGAATCCCTTTAGCCTGCGTTGCGACAACCTTATCCTTACGCTCCATAATCTTCGCGATATCCGGGCTTGCTTCACCAGACATTTGGATTCCGTATTCTGCGAGCCTCCTGGCTTTGTGGAGTGCCTCTGCGGAGGCGCTTAATGCTTTTGTGGGAATGCAGCCCCAGTTTAGGCATGTGCCACCGACCTCATCCTTTTCGATAACAGTTACCTCTGCTCCGAGTTGAGCAGCCTTGATAGCTGCGACATACCCACCCGGGCCAGAACCGATGATTGCAAGTCTCACTTGCTCTCCTCTTCGATATAGACCTCATATTCGTCGGCATCCATCAGTTCGTCCATTTCAGACGGATTGTCCATTTCGATTATAGCAATCCAGCCCTTTCCGTAAGGGTCTTCATTTATAATCTCCGGCGAATCGGCAAGCTTGTCATTAATCTCTATGACCGTCCCGCTTACCGGTGCAATTACCGCAGAGGTCGCCTTAGTCGATTCTATCTCAGTAATCTCAGTATTCGCCTCGACCTCGATGTCGGTTTCTGGTAGATCGATATAAACTATATCTCCGAGAGCTTCTTGAGCATAGTCCGTAATCCCGATCGTAGCCTTTTTGCCCTTAACCTTTGCCCAAGTGTGTTCTTTGTGATACTTGATATCCTCGGGATTCATTGATGCCTCCTGTCCTCGATGATTGAGTTGCTCGAATTTCTTAACATAGGTTTCAGTCTTTAATCAAGAGAATTGGATCGGATACCTATGGTTCTCTTATACAATATACTAAAGATAAACGATAAATAAAATCGCAAGGCTCATTGCTTCATCGGAACTGCCTGCTTCACCTGTGGTAACATACATGACCATGAAAACCCTTGCTGAAAAGACTGTTCTTTATCTACGGATGATCAAGATCTCGCATTCAGTCTTCGCCCTTCCTTTTGCCTTCGTCGGGGCGTTGCTGGCGGCAAGGGGAATGCCTGCTTTTCATGATATTTTCTGGATCGCTGTCGCCATGGTTGGCGCGCGATCAGGTGCGATGGGGCTAAACAGGATCATCGACAGGAAGATCGATGCACATAATCCCAGAACTAGCAATCGTGAAATACCATCAGGCAAGATCAAGGTGCGCGACGCACTGTTTTTTACTGCGGTGTCACTGGGCGTAATGGTTTTAGCTGCATATCAATTAAATAGGCTGTGCTTAATGCTTTCTCCTCTTGCAATTGCCATACTTGTCTTGTATTCTTATACGAAAAGATTTACATGGGCTTCACACTTCGTTCTAGGGCTAGCCATAGCAGGAGCTCCTTTGGGTGCCTGGATTGCCATAAGGGGGTCTCTCAACATCGAAATAGTTCCTTTGGCTGTAGCCGTCATTTTATGGCTTGCAGGCTTTGACATTCTCTACGCACTCCAAGACATTGATTTCGACAAACAGCAGGGTCTCTTCTCAATACCTCGAAGGTTCGGCATCAGAAAGTCACTTATCATCTCCCGCGTTCTTCACAGCTTTACTTTCGGTCTTTTTATCGTTACGGGGATCATTTTTAGTTTGAACGCTTGGTATTTCATTGGCCTTGTTATTGTTGGTATATTTTTAACTTACGAGCATTCGCTGGTGAAGCCCAATGATATGAGCAAACTCAACATGGCCTTTTTCAATATGAACGGCTATATAAGTATCACGATATTAATCTTCACTTTAATATCGGTTGTAAGCAGCTAGTTTCCCAAAGCTGCATGAACGTTATTAAAAGGGTATGACAAAAAATTACCGCCGACGCTATAGCAACGCCTTTGAGGTATTTCATATGAATCCATTGTTTTCTTGACAATCGGGATAGCCTTCTTTTAAGGTTTTAATGAATTCCACCAGATGATAAGGAGCAAATATGAGTGGTATAAAAATAGGCATTATCGGCGGATCGGGCATGGACGATCCTCGTCTTATGAAAAATATAAAAGAAAAGACTGTGAAAACCCCTTACGGCAGGCCTTCATCTCTGCTGACCACGGGTGTGATCGACGGTGTCGATGTGGTGATGCTCGCACGGCATGGCAAGGATCACTCCATATACCCTACAGGTGTCAACTTCAGGGCAAATCTTTATGCGCTGAAAAAAGAGAAATGCACACATATACTAGCGACCACAGCAGTCGGATCTCTCAGGAAAAAAATAAAACCGGCTGATCTGGTATTCACAGATCAGTTTATAGATTTCACCAAACACAGGACTTTGACCTTTCACGATAAAAAGGTCGTACACACTTCATTGGCTGAACCCTTCTGCGCTGAACTTCGGTCGCTTCTCGTAAAATCTGCAAAGGAACTAAAACTGCGCCATCACGCTACCGGTACAGTAATAACCATAGAAGGCCCCCGTTTTTCTACAAAGGCCGAGTCCCGCATGTTCAGATTGTTCGGGGCTGATGTGATAAACATGTCTACTGTGCCGGAAGTGATTCTCGCCCGTGAACTTGGAATATGCTATCAGTCCATAGCAATGTCCACTGATTATGACTGTTGGAAGGAAGGCGAAGAGCCGGTAACATGGGAAATGATTCTCTCGATCATGACAAAGAACGCCGAAAATGTAAAGGCCCTACTACTTAAGGCCATCCCAAAGATTAAAAATGCAGAATGCGCCTGCATGAAATAGGAGGAGATATGCCAATAAAATCAAAAATAAGGACCATACCTGATCACCCCCAAAAAGGCATCATGTTCAGGGATATTACTACATTGATAAAAGACCCAGTTGCTTTCAGGCTGGTTATCGACACATTCACACAGCATTTTCGTAAGAACGCTGACGAATTCGATATCGTAGTTGGCATAGAGTCTAGGGGGTTCATTATCGGAGGAGCCCTCGCCTATACCCTCGGCAAAGGTTTTATTCCTGTGAGGAAAAAGGGTAAACTACCTGCCGAGACCGTCAGCCATGAATATGAGCTCGAGTATGGCACTGACACCATAGAGATGCATAAGGACGCTATACGAAAAGGTGACCGCGTCCTGC
The DNA here is from genome assembly GCA_963736105.1 of uncultured Nitrospiraceae bacterium. Classification (GTDB taxonomy): domain Bacteria; phylum Nitrospirota; class Thermodesulfovibrionia; order Thermodesulfovibrionales; family Dissulfurispiraceae; genus Fen-1308. The sequence continues at coordinate 1,731,011 of CAVTNL010000002.1, forward strand.
TGATTGACGATCTCCTTGCTACCGGTGGTACCGCTCTTGCATCGGCGACTCTGATAGAGAAGCTAGGCGGCAAGGTGGCAGAGATGGCCTTCATCGTTGACCTGCCTGATGTCGGCGGCTCAAAGCGCCTGCTTGATAAGGGTTACAAGTTATTTTATCTGACAGAGTTCGAAGGCGACTAAAGCCCAATCTTACGTGCAAAAGGCAGATTACATTATTTGCGGAGATTATGTCCTCACAATGGATGCAGTGCTCAATACCATTCGGCACGGAGCAGTTGCGGTTCGGGGTAATGCTATTGTCGAGGTTGGAAAATCAGATGATCTGTTGAGGAGATATCCGAAGACCAAGGTAACCGCGGGCGAAAATAAGGTGCTGCTTCCGGGTCTTATCAATACGCACTCTCATGCAGCAATGGTCTTTTTCAGGGGTCTTGCCGACGATTTGCCACTCAAAGAGTGGCTCGAAAAACACATCTGGCCTGCTGAGGCAAAATGGCTCACGCCCGAATTTGTAAGTGATGCAACTGAGTTGGCATGTCTGGAGATGCTTAAGGCAGGCATAACCACTTACAATGACATGTACTTTTTTGGAGACAGCACTGCCAGGGCGACCAAATCTCTAGGCATGAGGGCCTGTCTTGGAGCCGGGATAATAGACTTCCCTACTGTGGCGGCCTCGACTCTGGATGAGTATCTTGCCAATGCCGAAAAGTTTATCGGCGACTGGAAGGGAGATGACCTAATCTATCCATGTCTGGCACCCCATTCTGCGCATACGTGCGGCCCTGAAACATTGAGACGATCAAGGAAACTGGCAGAGCGTCTCGATGTGAAGCTTCATATGCACCTCTCGGAAACACGGTGGGAGGTTGAAGAGATCATATCAAAACATGGCAAGCGGCCTGTAGAATATCTGGACTCAATAGGGTTTCTTGATGAGAGGTTGCTTGCCGCTCACTGTGTGCACCTTGACGATGTCGAGATAGCCCTGCTCTCAAAGAGATTGGTCTCCGTCTCTCACTGCATAGAAAGCAATCTCAAACTTGCATCGGGTATTGCGCCCATACCGAAAATGATCACGGCAGGCATCACCGTATCTCTTGGAACAGACGGGGCTGCCAGCAACAACGATCAGAATATTCTGAGCGAGATGTCGACTGCAGCAAAACTCCACAAGGCTATGGCAAATGATCCCACGGCGCTCGATTCCAAGACAGCGCTTCTTATGGCTACGCGATGGGGAGCAGAGGCCTTGGGATTAGCTAATAAGCTTGGGAGCCTGGAGAATGGCAAGGCAGCCGATATCATCTCCATTGACTTAAAGAAGCCCCATCTTTGTCCTATTTACGATATCTACTCGCATATCGTTTATTCGGCTATGGCATCCGATGTCGATACCGTAATCATAGGCGGAAGAGAGGTGATAAAAAACCGGAGTCACGTAGACGCCATCGAAGATGTCATACTGCAGAAGGCCGCTCGGTGGCAGGCCAAGATCGCAATTCACAATTCCAGCCATTGATTTTCTGTTATTCGATGACCCACAGTGCTGCGCAGCTCTTTCTGGAATGCAGTATTTTATTTGACGTGCTCCCAAAAATGAATTCTTCCTTTTTGCTTATGCCCCGGCGGCCAAGCACTATAGTGCTGGCTGCTATTTCAGCTGCCTCTTCTAAAATGGCCCTTGCAACAGAAGGGAAGTCTCCTGACTTCATCTTGCCTTCGACTGTATCACCTTCAAACCCCGATTCAATGAGCATATTGCGGTAGTTCTCAAGAATAATCTTTGATTTTGTTTCTTTATCTGTCATCCAACTCAGCCTTTCCTCGGCTGTTAGAAAAAAATCGTCTGGAGGAACAGGTACGATATTGATCAGGGTCACACGATATCCTTTAAGCCCTCCCAGCATACGGGCAACATATGAGACGGCCCGATTGGCATTGTCAGATTCATCGGCAGCTATCAGGATATGCCTGTTGATATGACAGACCTCTTGTGAAGATTCCATATTCTTTTCTCCTTTTACATGGTCCGAATCTTTTTCCCTCGGAGGCAGACTCCATTCAGTCATGATGGAAAACTGCCAAGCGATTCCCGTATGTCCTGCAAAAGCTCTTCGGTGTTCTCATAAAAAGTGTTGGCACCTGAGGAAAAATGAAGCAGTATATGGTTCAGATCATCCGGAATGTACCCATAGACTTTCTGAAGATTGACGACCCTGCTGTTGAATATTATATTGAGGTCATCCGCACTGATTCGCCCATATGCCATAGTATCCCTTTCCTTCAGGTCTCGCGTCAGGACATCGCCTCTTCCGACCAGATAGATTATTACGTTGCCGAGACCGAAAAGATCATATCCCGCCATATTTTCATTGTGCAGGTAGTTGAAATCGAAGTCGATCCATTTGCCGGTGCCTGTTTCTTTGTCAATGATAATATGGTCCCGGCGGATATCGCCATGCTTCTCGCCATTATCGTGAAGGTATTTGATTGCCTCGACGAGATCGGCATATTCGTCGAGAATGGTAGGTAGATTATTGTAAAAATAGTCCTCATGGTTTTCACCGAGTTTAAGCACGCTCTCGGCCATTGTTTTGCCGGCAATGTAATCTATAATTCTGACTACATTGCCAGCCGTATCGAGTGACGAGAACCCTTGCATGAACCTTTTATTGTTCCTAACCAGTTCCAGAATGCGAGCCTCTTTTTTCGGGCTCCGATAGCATTCGAACGATAGTTCCCCCACTCTGGCAAGAAACCGTTCATGGAAGGTCATTTTTATTATCTTCATCGAGCCATCGACAAGATCCACAGCCCTCTTTACCCAAAACTTTTGTTCCTCTTCAATCCCGAAACGTCCTTCCCGCTCGTTATGTCTAATGAGATATGGCCTCTCCTCCAGAATAACAATGTCATCGTATTGTATCCTGAAGAAGTCGGAAGTGTCGGTGAAGACACGGATTCTCTGCGGCTTCCTGTCCGGGCCTACCCAGCGGGTGGCCATCTCTTTCAATTCGTCATCACCGAACATGAATCGCGACTTCACCGCACATACAACTTAAGTTACCTGCCGCCGGATAACCAATAAATTTACAAGTACGAATGTTGCATTCCATTGATATAATATTACCATTTATCAGAAATATGCCTAAAACACTGTCTCCGCAGGTCGTAATGGAAAGCATATCTTGTTTTGACTTAACGGGACAACCGTTTTAAGAATCAATATGGCGATATTTGACATCTCTCCCATAGCGGAATCTGGGGACTCCGGGAGAAGGAGAATGTCAATTTGTTTCCACATGGTCTTTTTAGTCTGTTAAAATACCTTATCTGAGTTATGGTCTGAAAAGGAGGCATATTTTGATTGAGGGATACGAAAACGCAGCATCCTGCTGGAAAGCGATTCTTTCTGACGTATCTAAGAACAGGAAGCTACTTTCAGTCATAGAAAGTTTTGCCCGTGAGAATATGGCTCCTGCTTCGGTTGTTTTCGGCACTTCTGGATGGCGCGGAGAGATCGGCTCTGACTTCACTTTCAACAATCTGCGAATTGTAACATCGGCTATTGTCGAGATGTTCGAGAACGAAGACCCCTCTGTTATGAATGCGATCGGAGTTTCTGGTTATGAAGAAATTAGGAGGCGCGGCATTGTGGTGGGTCACGATAATCGTTTCCTCGGTCCTCAATTCGCTATGGAGGTCATCGGCATTCTGCAGAGAAACGGCGTCAAAACGTGGTATGCCGGCGAAGCGCCGACACCTGAATTTTCAGCGGGGATAGAGATGCTTCAAGCCGCATGCTCAATTAACCTGACACCTTCTCATAATCCGGCAAACTATGCAGGGTTCAAATTCAATCCTTCGGACGGCGGTCCTGCCGGTACCGAGATTACCGGGAACATCGAAACCATAGCTAACCGCATGATGCGCGAAAATATACGTCTGGAGCCGTTGCCGATGGCTAATATTGATAAAGTCGACTTGACTGCGCTGTACATTGAGTATTTAAAGGCTAGAAAGACGATCGATATAGAAAGAATCAAAAACTTCATAGAAAATAGTGACTGCTGCATTTGCGTCGATAATGTTCACGGATCTACCCGAAATCGAATCCAAAGAATTCTTGGTGAAAGCGCCAAGATCAGCTACCTCAGAACCGAAGACGACTATCTTTTCGGCGGTGTCGCACCAGAGCCGAGCGAAAAAAATATGAGCGGGATAGATTCGCTTCTCAATAAGAGTTCTGCGCGTTTTAAGCTTGGCGTCATAATGGACCCCGATGGTGATAGAGTGAGATATTCGGATGGAAATGTCCAAGTGCCGATGAACTATTTCGGTGCCATCGCCCTTCATTTTCTTTACGTGCATAAAGCTATCCGCGGTGTTGTTGCAAAGTCTGTCGGCACCAGCAATTTCGTAAATGCGATTGCCGACAAGTTGGAGATTCCGATAAAAGAGACTAGGGTTGGTTTCAAGAACTTCAGGCCGTATCTCCTTAAGACTTCCAAGGAGAGGGCTATCATCGCATTCGAAGAGTCCGACGGCATATCAGGGTATAATCATACTCTGGAGAAAGACGCACTCTTCGGTGTTATACTAGCGCTGGAGATGATGGCGGCAACCGGACTTAACCTTGGCGAGTACCTGAAGGAACTTATGGAAGTTTATGGCTATTTTTATCCTGATCGCTCAGGCATCTCCGTCGACAAGTCTCTAATAGGCACCCCCTTGATTGAAAAATTGGCCTCAATCATCATACGTTACAAAAAGGGAAGCACCGTGGAGATTGCTGGGCATGAGCGCACAATAACCGATGTGATCACTGTGGACGGTATAAAGTTGGTCTTCGATGATGGGTCCTGGCTTATGATAAGACCTTCGGGGACCGAATCGAAGGTGCGTTTCTATATAGAAGCAAGGACAGAGATTGAGAAGGCAGCAGTTTTCGAGACAGCTGAAAAAATGACAAAGGAAGCGCTGAAATAAACGTGAATAAAAAGAAATTAGGAAATATTGAAATTCCCCTTCAAAGGGTGCATATAGAGCTTACCAATGTATGCGATTTCAACTGCTTGTTTTGTCCAAAAGCAGAGATGAAAAGACCTTACGGATACATGGAGACCGGCCTTGCAAAGAGGCTGATTTCAGAGATCGGAGAAAAAGGCATTGCCGACAAAGTAACTTTTCATGTGATGGGAGAGCCCACTCTCCACAGGGACTTTTTCGAAATACTCGAACATGCCACCAAGGAAGAAGTGAAAGTCGGCCTCACAACAAACGGTAGCAGACTTGGTGGCGAGACCGGCAGGAGGCTTCTGGATTACGACCTGCACCAAATCGACGTTTCGCTTCAGACGCCTGACAAGACATCATTCAAACTCAGGAAGGCAGGACCTCTTTCATTTGATAAATACTTGGATGGGATTATAGTTTTTTTTGCAGCTTACCAGGAAAGACATAAGAACACGATCTTTAAGTTCCGGTTTCTGAATACCCGCTTTCCAAAAAAATCGCTGGAAAAGAAGATAGGTCCTGTCAGGGTAATATCGTCGACAAAGGAACTTCGGAACACATTTAGATATTGGGCTGGTCGGATTTACGATATGCTGGGGGTCACTGGGCAGCAGAGAGAATCATCTCTGAAAAGCATCGATAACCTGGTTTCCTATAAATGGAACGTCGTCGAGATCTATCCGAAAGTTTTCTTTGAAACCTATGTGCTTGCTGATTGGGGTCACGCCTTTGACAATGCTGATGTTCACGATGCCTGGGCTGGATGTTGCTTCGGGATGCAAGACCATTGTGCGGTGCTTTATAACGGTGATGTAATCCTTTGCTGTATCGATTACGATGGCAACACGAAAGTCGGCAGCGTAAACGGCTCTTCTCTTGAAGAAATTCTATCCTCCGAGAAGGTAGGAGAGATCGTCAGGGGATTCAAGAAGATGAAACTGGTCCACCCATACTGCAGGCGATGTCTGGGAAGCAGCTCACGTTTGTCATGGTTAGTAAAACCCATCGTATCAGCAGCCGGACTAAAAGTCCTGAAGCCGTTTTTTTATAAACACACCAAACTGCATCCCTGATGCTAAACAGGATCTAAATCTCCCGTCTTCCTTCCAATGCCTTGGAAAGAGTCACTTCGTCTGCAAATTCAATGTCGCTGCCGATAGGCAAGCCGTATGCGATGCGCGATATCCGGATCCCAAATGGTTTCAGCACCTCGGTAAGATAGCGTGCTGTTACTTCTCCTTTCGTGTTGGGATTCGTTGCTATTATCACTTCTTGAATGACGCCTTTCTGTACCCTTTCGACGAGTGCGTCGATCTTCAACCGGTCCGGCGTAATTCCATCTATTGGAGAAAGTGCGCCGAGCAGCACATGATAAGTTCCGTTAAAGCTCCTTGTGCGCTCGATCGCAAGGATGTTGCTTGGTTCTTCCACAACACAGACCTTGCTTTTGTCTCGCATAGAAGCACTGCAGATTTCACATGGTTCCACATCGGTAATATTGAAGCAGACAGAACAGAAAAGTGCTTTATCCTTGACATCGTTTATTGCGGCAGCCATAGCCCTGGCCTCTTCCGCAGGCAGGTTCAGGATGAAGAATGCGAGTCTCTGCGCCGTTTTTCTGCCGATCCCTGGCAGTTTCATCAGATGGTTGACGAGATTATCTATTATTCCCTGGGTCATGCGTAATGCTCTTTTTATCTGCCCAACATGTTTCCTAAACCGCCAATACCAGGGATATTCAGACCCATGGTAAGCTTTGACATCTCTTCGTTCACCATCTGCTGTGCTCTCCGCAATGCCTCATTAGATGCGGCAAGGATAAGGTCCTGGAGCATATCGACATCTTCGGGATTGACGACATCTTTTTCTATGTTTATCGAAACGAGTTCACCCGCTCCGCTTGCCACTACTGTAACCATTCCCCCGCCGGCAGAAGCCTCAACTGTTTTCTTTTTCGCCTCTTCCTGCATCTTCTGCATCTCGACCTGCAGTTTCTGGGCCTGACGCATCATATCACCGAGCATTTTTTTTGACATACGCTCCTCCTTCTATTTATCGTTTATTTGGGAGATATCGGCAATCCTTCCGTCGAACAACTCGAGGGCCTCTCTGACAACAAGGTTGCTGAGGGCCTTCTCTTTAAGGTCGGCTTTGCCGATGGACTTTACTTCCTTAGTTTCAACCCTCACAGGCAGAGGCCTCCCTGCAACACTCTTTATTGTATCCTGTATAAGTTTAAGGTTTTCCTTTACTGATTCGGCCAGAACGGCCACCCCTCCGTTGAAGAGGATATTTATGCCGTCCTTAGATACGGAAGCGCTGCCTTCCCGCAACTTGCTGACCAAAGGGGCATTGGAGTTTTCCAATCTCTCAAGGACTGTTTTCCAAAGATCTGCACCAAATTCACCTTTCGATGAAGAGGCCACCTCAGCAGCAGCGGTATTTGTTGAATTCACCGGAATCTCGTCGGACTTCTTGTTAGCACCACCCTCCAGGGGTTTTATCCCAGTAACAGGAAGCCTTTTCGTCTGTGGTTCCTTCATAATGTCTTGATCAGTGACTGCACTGCGTACAGGCTTATTACTTTGTTTTACTGTAGCTTTTGGTTCAGTCCCACCGAGCATTTGTATAGCATCGTCCACGGTCATAAAGTGGCTCATAATGCTCATGCGCAGCAGCGTCATTTCGAGGCTAATTCGGGGAAACAGAGCCGACCTGATCGAGGGCTCAGCCTTGATTAATTCTGTCAGCAAAAGTGCAAGGTGCTCTTCATTAGTCTTTTTGGAAAGGGATTGTATCGCCCTTGACTCCTCCTCGCTCAAGTCCATTATGTCTTCGGTATTGCCAACGATTCTGGCTATTAAAAGGTCCCGCATGAACTGGAGGTAATCTTTCGTAAAGGTCTTAAGGTCGGTGCCAGATTCGGCCAGTCCGGCTATTAAATCCACTATATCTTTCCGGTCACCTTGAATTACCGCCTCAGCAAGACGGGCCAAGGTTTGCATGTCCGTAAAACCGAGCAGGTCTTTGACATCTTCGGCTGATAGATCCTCCGAAAAAGAGGCAATCTGGTCTAAAATAGTCAAAGAGTCCCTCATGCTGCCATCTGCCGCACGCGCGACCATTTCAAACGCGGAATCTGCAATTTTCAGGTTCTCTTGTCCTGCAATATACCTGAGCCTCTCTTTTATCTTGTAGGTGGAGATTCGCCTGAACGGCAGATGCTGGCAACGTGAAAGGACGGTTGCAGGGATTTTTTTTGGCTCAGTCGTGGCTAGAACAAAAATGACATGTGCCGGCGGTTCCTCAAGCGTTTTCAGAAGGGCATTGAAAGCAGCCGTCGAAAGCATGTGTGCCTCGTCGATGATATAGACTTTATGGCCACCTCCATACGACGCATAACGCACTCGTTCCCGCAGGTCCCGAATATTATCAACTCCGGTATTGGAAGCACCATCGATTTCGTTGACGTCCATAGAGGATCCTTCGGTTACCGCCAAGCAAGAGGAGCATTTGCCACATGGCTCCGTTGTCGGACCCTCAGCGCAGTTCAAAGCTTTTGCCAATATGCGCGCGGTGGAGGTTTTTCCTACACCTCTGGGGCCAGAAAAAATATAGGCATGAGCTACCTTGTTGTTAAGAATAGCGTTTTTCAGGATGCCAGCAATTGGCTCCTGACCGGTCAGTTCATCGAAGGTTTGCGGTCTCCACTTCCTAGCCAGAACCAGATAGGACATAGCAGCCTCACTATTGCAAAGCGTTAATTAAAGAGGTTTTCCATACTCAGGGACCGGCACTCCGATCATTCAAATGGAGCCGGCTTGCTGCGGCACCCAGACAAAATGCTTACCGCTGCTTCCTTCCGGACCTGACGGGGTTCACATCGGCCTGCTGCGCAGGGCCGGCCCCTGACTATAGAAAATCTTCTTTATGGCGGAGAGGGAGGGGGTCGAACCCTCGGTGAGGTGTTAGCCCCACACACGATTTCCAGTCGTGCACCTTCGGCCACTCGGTCACCTCTCCAAATTCAGCCGAATAAATAAAATAATTCAATCGATCAACATCCTATAAAGTAATATCATTGCATCTTCAAGGTGGATCACAACTGCTTTTTATTTGCCTCTTGCACGTTAACCGTGAAAGGTGATGCTGCATAGTACTATGCAAATGCACAGCCTGCATAATACCTTATTTCTAGACATATTTTCAATTTATAATGGCCCGCTTTGCCATGCACTTTATTTATCTGTCATCAGAAGCGTCCCAACGTTAATCGAACAATATCAACTGGTTCTCGGACAACGTATCGTTATCGCCGATCTGTGTATCTGTAAGTATCTGTATTAAAGGTGTTCTCTCAAACATGGTCACGCTCAATATCTGTAGAATCGTATAGAGACTTATCTGTAATTTGAGACGTTTCTTTATGATCGCCACCAGAACGTATATCGATACGGCGATCCAAACCTGAGTTTTGACTGCATTGTCGCTTGTTCCGTAGAAACTCTTGATTCTGAGGTTCTGTTTGATCCACTTGAAAAACAGTTCCACCTGCCATCGGCATCGATATAGTTGAGCTATCGTCATTGCTGGAAGAGTGAAATTGTTGGTAAGAAATACCAGAGTCTTGTCCAATTCGGTGTCGTGATATTTGATCCTGCGAATTTTCTCCGGATAGTGAGAGGCAGAATAGAAGCCGGTTAGCGTACCGCTTTGATCGCAGATAAGCCCCGTTGACCGATCTACAGGATGGGAATACTGTCTGCGAAATTTGAAATTGGATTTGCCTCGGGTGACGAAGAACGCCTTGCTTAAATGCAACATATACAGTCTGGCAAAATCCAGATATCCTCGGTCCATTATGTAGAACGCTCCTGGCTCTATAACAAGACAATCCAGAATATTTACATCGTGCATCTTGCCATCGCTTATATGAATGAACGTTGGGATGTTGCCGCGAAGATCCAGTAGCGTATGGAGTTTGACTGCAGCCTTTGTCTGACGAAAATGCGCCCATGGGAATACTGATAGACACAGGTCGATAGTCGTTGCATCCAGTGCGTATACCGTCTGATCCAGTTGCACGCCGAAGTCTTCGTCCAAATAAAGTGCACGGGCTTTCTGAATCAGGCAATGAGCGAAGTCGGCATAGATGCGCCAGTCCCTCACCTTGTTGGCGTTGGCCAAGGTGTTTCTGGATACATTGCCACGAATGCCCATGTGATAGAGTTTGCTTCTTTGAGATCGAAGGCACGATTCGATATCTCTCAGACTTTCCCGATAGGTCAGTTGCGCAAAGGCCATGCATAGATACTGATCTAGACAGGTGAAGTCTTTGATCTTGTAGTTCCCACGATAACGGGTGACACTCCGATGAAAGGCTGGTAGTGGTATGTGTTCGACGACCTGAGAGAAAATCAGCTTGCCTGTATACATGGGTACGCTCCTCGTGTTTGTTACCACGAGAATGACGGATGCCCAAACTTCTTTTCAAGTCGTTTTCGTGCTCCATTATCAATTCCATATGTTATTTCAATATGTTAAACTCAATCCGTCATTAAACGTTGGGACATTTCTAATCTGTCATATATACTAATCAGAAGAACAATTAATGAACAGAGCTGACGGCAACATCGTCTTCATCCAAAGACAGAGGTGTTCACCATGACTAAATCGGCAAGCTTAACAGGCAAACCTTTAAGTGAAAAAGAACTTTGTGCGATCGACGCGTACTGGCGCGCAACTCTTTACCTTTGTGCAGGTATGATTTTTCTTAAAGAGAATCCTCTTCTGAAGAAACCCCTAAAAATAGATCAAATCAAAAACCGTCTTCTGGGGCATTGGGGATCTGCTCCCGGCCAGACATTCACCTGGGTTCATCTTAACAGGTTGATCAAGAAACATGATTTAAATATGATTTATATCTCGGGCCCGGGGCACGGTGCCCCTGCCGTTTTGTCCAACGCATATCTGGAAGGCACGTACTCAACGGTCTATCCAGATAAGAGCGAAGATGAGGATGGGATGCGCAGGTTTTTCCTTCAATTTTCCTTTCCAGGCGGAATAGGAAGCCACTGTACGCCGGAGACTCCCGGATCCATACATGAAGGCGGCGAATTAGGGTACAGCCTTTCACATGCATTCGGAGCGGCTTTCGACAATCCAGATTTGATAGTTACAGTCATGGTCGGTGATGGTGAAGCAGAGACGGGCCCTCTTGCTGCAGCCTGGCACTCCAACAAATTTCTCAACCCTATATGTGACGGGGCTGTACTGCCAATTCTTCACCTAAATGGTTATAAAATAGCCAATCCTACGATACTTTCGCGAATCAGCAGGAAGCAAATCGAGAATCTTTTTACTGGCTATGGCTACAGGCCGTATTTCGTCGAAGGCTCCGATCCCGGCACTATGCATCAGTTGATGGCACGGACTCTTGAGACTGTGCTGGCTAAGATTAAGAAGATTCAGCGCTTGGCCCGCGTAAAAGGTGTCAAAGATCTTCCTGAGTGGCCGTTGATCATACTTCGCACACCTAAAGGCTGGACAGGCCCTAAAGTAGTGGATGGCCATAAAGTTGAGGGGTCCTGGCGATCCCATCAGGTGCCTTTCCAGATTCATGAGAACCCGGCCTACATTAGACTGCTTGAAGAATGGTTGAGAAGCTACAGACCAGAGGAATTATTCGATGAACACGGAACGCTTATGCCTGAACTTAAAAAATTGCCTCCAACAGGCATCCATAGAATGAGTGCAAATCCTGTAGCCAATGGCGGTCTTTTGCGAAAAGCCCTTCGTCTGCCTGACTTTCGAGACTATGCCGTCGGGGTAATCAGGCCGGGCACTGTGACGGCCGAAAATACCCATATATTGGGATGCTTTTTGAGGGACGTGATGCGCGACAACATGACCACATTTCGCGTCTTCGGCCCTGATGAAACCGCTTCCAACCGGCTGACCGCCATCTATGAAGTAACGCAGAAGACATGGATGGAGGAAATCAAGCCTGAGGACGCTGATGGGGGTGAACTGTCAGCGGATGGCCGCGTCATGGAAATTCTCAGCGAACATACTCTCGAAGGGTGGCTGGAAGGGTACTTACTGACAGGGCGGCATGGTTTTTTTGCCTCATATGAAGCCTTCATACATGTAATCGATTCAATGTTCAACCAGCACGCCAAATGGCTTGAAAAAAGCTGTGATGTTGCTTGGCGGGTTCCCGTATCGTCCCTCAACATACTGATTTCTTCCGTCGTCTGGCGACAGGATCACAACGGCTTCAGCCATCAGGATCCTGGGTTCCTGGATGTCGTAACCAACAAGAGCCCGAAGGTCAGCCGAATCTACCTGCCGCCAGACGCGAACTGTCTGCTGTCGGTGGTCGACCATTGTTTGCGCAGTACAAACAATATCAACATCATTGTATCGGATAAACAGCCGCACCTTCAATACCTGAACATGGAAGATGCTATTCTGCATTGTTCCAAGGGCATAGGGATTTGGGACTGGGCGAGTACCGATCAGAAAGACGAGCCTGATGTGGTAATGGCCTGTGCCGGCGACATTCCAACAGCGGAGGCCTTGGCTGCGGCCGCTCTCCTGCATGAGCATTTTGCTGATCTAAGGCTTCGCTTTATCAATGTCGTCGATCTTTTCACACTTCAGCCTCAGACGGAACATCCCCATGGACTGCCGGACCGCGACTTCGACAGCCTGTTCACCACGGACAAACCCATCATTTTCAACTTTCACGGCTATCCGTGGTTGATTCATAAGCTCGCATATCGGCGCACTAATCACGGGAACCTTCATGTGCGCGGCTACAAGGAAAAAGGTAACATCAATACACCTCTAGACCTTGCAATGATAAATCAGATAGACCGCTTCAATCTGGCTATCGATGTGATCGATCGTGTTCCGAAGTTGCATGTCACAGGGGCCCACGTTAAAGATTGGCTTAAAAATCAGATAATCGAAAATACTGCCTATGCGTATTGTCATGGCGTGGATAAGCCCGAGATTACCGAGTGGATATGGCCGTCTGAACCAACCCAGAGCTAAACTCGGGGGGGGAGCCATCTGAGGCAACAGCAGCCTCTTCTGGGCTCTCTCAGCACTTTTCACGCAGCATTGAACGCCCCTGGAGTGTTCCACATCCTTGCGCGTTGCCAGCGCTTTGCGGTATGTCTTTGTTTGCCGCATTAGATTCACTTTCCTAAGCGCCTCACCGCGACACGCGTTATGAGGCATGCGGCCAGTTCCAAGTCCGTGCCAACTCCCTGGTATAAGCAGAAGAAGTCGAATGCGCCGGAATGCGCTGTTCAACGGTAAAACTTAGTGTCTCATTCATCGGCATCTCAAGACATCCTTTTGAGATTCAATATACTCTCTTTTATTACTTTCAGCAGTACGCTGCCCACAGTCTAGACAAGGTCACTGTTCGTCCACAACGTCGGGATCCTGCCGAGCCCATTCATTTGTATGCCCAGCCGGTGTATCCAAAGCTGAGGATCCTAGATGCAGATGCCCCCCGCTAACTTCCATCACTATAATCTCCAAGAGCCTTCCCTCGGCTACGACATGAATGATCTGCTTAACAGTACTTTCTGCATTGACTGTGAGCACGGAGTGCTGGTATCTAGGGCACTATACTACATGGTATTTGCAAGGATGGACAACGTTTGCGATCCTTTGATAGATCCCGAGGCTCACGTGCTGCGAGGCTTCCGGTCAAACATCTTCACCCCTAAAGAGAACAGGGCTTGCAGAATGCTATGCAAACTCGGGCTTGACCAGGATGAAAAAAGTTTCACTGACAAGAATATATATATTCCATGGGGAGTGGAACCGACGGCCATTAATCGCTATCTCCTTGCATTCGCAGTCAAATATCTTTATCCTGATCAGGACTCTCTGCGGAGGCATTTTACAAAGTTAATATTTGATGTTATGATTATTCGATGCTTCAAAATATCATCCTGCTATGGCAGTAGAAGTTGACCACCATGGAATATATTTCGGAAAGGGATGGATTCTGTGATCGCGTGCAGGATGCGGGCCGACGTCATTTGCAAATTATGCATACGAATTGGCAATTCATGCGGGATTGCTAAAATTTAATTCACTTAGTACATTTTAAAGAGGGGGAAGAATAATTTATGGATGATATTAATCGCATTCTTGTTGTAAGCAGGATGACCAGCGAATGCCGCAAGGCAATTCACTACGGAATTTCGTTGGCTCAAACATTCAAGGCAGAACTCTTCGTAATGCATATAGTCCACGATCCTTTGATTTTCGGGGCATGGAATCTGCCAAAAGCTTCCTTGGAGGATGAGTACAAAACAGCTTTAAAGGTGACCAAAAAGGAACTTGATGTCATTATCGACGCAGAGAAGCAAAAGGGCGTAGACATAAAGGAGATCATTAAGGAAGGTGATCCTACGGAGGTAATTCTTTCAACGGTTCAACAAGAAAAGATAGATCTCATAATCATGCTTGCCCACGAAGAAGGGCGTTTGGAGCACTTCCTATTCGGACGGGTCAACGAAGAGATTATCCGAAAGCTGCCATGCTCGGTTTTGCTGCTTAAGAAAGAACCCGAACCCGTGGCCTTCTAAGCACTGTATTATTAGTATTACTCAATTCTGACAGAAAATAACTTTACATAAAAGAGGCCTTCTTCCCGACATTCAGGGGACAGAAGGCTTCTGCCGTCTCAGCTCTCTATCCGTTCCTCTTCCCCATCTGGAACAGTTCGCGTGCCAATAAGAATATTTTCCTGTGTCTGTCGTCTTTATAGTCGTTGTAGGTATTGATATTGGGAATGTATTCTTTCGTTTCTTTCGAATAGATGAGCGTCACTTCAGCATGAATGCCATCTTTCAGATATATGCGATGAGAGTAGTCCTTGGTTGAAGCTAGAACAATCTTTGCAAGCGTTAGATAGCCTGGATCCAGATTTATGCAACGTCTGCCATCGATAGACATTTTACGCTCGATATCATTAGTAGCGAGCTTTATGTCCGACAACACGTCGGGCTTCACGAGATTTTCAAAAAACAGATATCTCCGGTAAAGCGGTTCTCCCATCTCCTGTCTGTAGTGATCAGAAAATTCCCATCGAAACGGCGGAGTTTCCATAAGCACTTCGCCGAAAGAGTCCTTTAAAAGACGATAAGCTCTCAGGTAGTATTCCTGATTTGAGTAAAGTGCGCTAACGAACAGAAGGGTCTTTTCAGGGAATCTGGCCTTGCCCATTAAATTGCTTGCTTTAAATCTCTGCAGCAAGCTTATCTATTGACGCCTTTACATCAGGTGTATCCCAATCAACTGGTCCGATGAATTTGCTCTTGAGCAATCCACTCTTCGAGATCAGAAAGGTTTCAGGGACGCCTGTAATGCCATATTCGAGAGATGTTTTGCCGTTATCGTTCAGGACATTGAAGCTAAAGTTATTCCTCTTCAGGTATTCCAACGCATTTTGAGTTGAATCGTTCCACAGTATGGTAACGACAACCAAATCACGATTTTCCTTTTCAGAATCCAAGAATTTCTGAAGGGCCGGGTTTTCTTCTTTGCACGAATCGCACCAGGTAGCCCAGAAAGTTACCAACACAACCTTTCCCCTGAGGTCAGCCAGACGCCACATCTTACCATTAATATCCTTCAACTCGAAATCAGGTGCAGATAGTCCTATGGCGGCCTTTTTCTTTGCAGGCTGCTCTACCTTGCCACCAAAGATAAAGGAGAAAAGTGCTACGCCCAGTGCAAGAATAATAAGAAGTAGAATTCCTTTACGTTTCATAGTATTAAAAGGGGCGAATCCTTCAGGAAACGCCCCTTTAGATTGGACCTGTTTATGTTAATACAATTAGTTGATAGATGCAAGCACTGAATCAGAAGCTTCCACAAACAGAAGGGCACCTTCCTTGAGCTGCACATCTACGACAGATATGTCCTTGAATCTTCCCTTCAGCAACTCATCCGAAAGCGGGTCTTCGATCTCTTTGTAGATCGCCCTTCTCATTGGCCGCGCTCCGTATACCGGCTGATAATACTTGTTTAGCAGCCATTCCTTGACCTCCTGAGAAACGTTGATGGTCAGAGGGTATTCTAGCAGCTTCCGGTTCGTCTCCTCTATAAGCAGGTCGATGATGAAGAGCAGGTGCATCTTTTCGAGGGTGTGGAACACCACTATCTCATCCACCCTGTTCAGGAACTCGGGATTGAAGGTCTTCTTCAATTCCGAAAGGACATTGTCTTTCATCTTCCCGTGCATGTTCTCACCCGTAGCACGATAGAACCCGAGCGGTGTGGCTTTCTCGATAATACGAGCGCCCAGATTAGAAGTCATGATAATGATCGTATTCCTGAAATCGACCTTCCTACCGTAGCTATCTGTCAGAACGCCCTCATCAAGTATCTGGAGCAGGATGTTAAAGACCTCCTGGTGGGCCTTCTCTATCTCATCGAACAGAATGACCGAATAAGGCCTTTTCCTTATCTTCTCAGTCAGTTGACCGCCCTCCTCGTAACCGACATAGCCGGGCGGTGCACCCGTCAACCGCGAAACCGTGAATTTCTCCATGTACTCGGACATGTCTATTTTCACCAGTGCACTCTCATCATTGAACATGAACTCAGCAAGGGCCTTTGCGAGTTCCGTTTTGCCTACACCGGTCGGACCGAGGAAGAAGAACGAACCGATCGGACGGTTCTTGCTCTTGAGGCCAGCCCTTGAACGGCGAATAGCCTTGGAAACAACCTTAATGGCATCATCCTGCCCGATAATCCGCAAGTGCAGGATATCCTCCATCTTCAGAAGCTTTTCGGTCTCCGTCTCTTCCATCTTATAGAGAGGTATTCCAGTCATCTTGGATACCGTATAAGCAACGTCTTCTTCACCTACTACTGGAATCTCGCTCAGCAGCGAATCCTTCCATTTTTTGTACTGCAACTCATATGACTTTTTAAGTTTTTCTTCCTGTGTCCTTATCCTCTGAGCCTTGTCGATATCATGCAGCCTCACATAAAGGGTCTTTTCTTTAGAAAGCTGGGAAAGCTCGTTTTCCATATCCTTCAGTTCTTGCGGCGTGGTCGACTTCTTCAGTTTAATACGAGAGCTCGTCTCGTCGATGACATCTATTGCCTTATCCGGTAGAAACCTGTCAGTGATATACCTGTCTGAGAACTTCACAGCCGCCGACATCGATTCATCGGTTATTTTCACTTTGTGATGGCTCTCGTATTTGTGAGAGATGCCCTTTAATATAGCCAGCGTCGTTTCACTGTTTGTTGCCTGAACATAAATGGGCTGAAAGCGTCTTTCCAGTGCTCCATCCTTTTCAATATGCTTGCGATATTCATCAGGTGTCGTAGCTCCGATGCACTGCAGTTCACCTCGCGCAAGGGCAGGTTTTAACATATTGGATGCATCGACAGACCCTTCGGCCGCGCCCGCACCCACAATGGTGTGGAATTCGTCGATGAAAAGTATTATGTTCTCAGACTGGAGGATCTCCCTCATTACGGCCTTGAGCCTCTCTTCAAATTGTCCGCGATATTTGGTGCCGGCTATGAGAGCGCCCAGATCTAGCGAAATTATCCTCTTGCCCATGAGAATATCAGGGACATCGCCGAGGACAATCCTCTGGGCTAAGCCTTCCACAATAGCCGTTTTGCCAACTCCCGGCTCGCCGATAATGGCGGGATTATTCTTAAGTCTCCGGCCCAGGACCTGGATTACGCGTTCAATCTCCTCTTCCCTGCCGATGACCGGGTCGAGCTTGTCTTCGGATGCGAGCATCGTCAGATCGCGTCCGAACTCATCTAGCGCTGGTGTTGTAGTCTTCCGCTTCTCTTTCTGTTGAGCGCTCTGAAACTGAGGCTTAATTGAAAGATTGATCGTAAGCTGTCGCGCACCCAGAAGGTTTGCGCCAAGGTTCCTGAGTATCTTGCCTGCAATACCCTCATCTTCCCTCACGAGGCCCAATAAAAGATGCTCGCTTCCGATATAGGCGTGACCAAGAAGGCGGGCCTCTTCAATCGCAAGTTCGAGGACCTTTTTGGCCCGCGGTGTAAAAGGGATGTCCCCAAAAGTCATAAGACTGCTGCCAACTGGGAGACTCTTTTCAACTTCGTACCGGACTTCCTCAATAGAAAGTCCCATCTTCTTGAGGATAGTAATGGGAACACCATCCTCCTCACGCAATATGGCCAAAAGAAGATGCTCGGTGCCGAGATAGTCGTTGCTCCTCTTCTCGGCCTCTTCCTTTGCGTATATGATTATCTTTCTTCCCTTCTCCGTAAACTTTTCAAACATCTCTTTTCTCCTTAAAAACGAGATTCTCCTAATACAAGTCTACCCAGTTTCACTGTTCGTTGTCAATAACGACGCCAATTTTTAACGTACTCCCCCTCCTGAAATGCGTGGATTAGTACTCGGCACCAACCTGTCAGTGTCCGGAAATGCTTGAACGGATTTTAGAAACGTTTACTATGTTTTGCCAAGGTTTTACTAAGATAAATCATTCTATTCTGTTAATTTCAGAATGCAATCAATGTGTCATGTGAAGTCCGTCATCTTGTATCACTCTTTCATCATTCGGTATGCTTAATGATGTTTGCTGACGTCATATTTCCCCTGAGACTCGCCCCTCTCACTTATAAGGTCCCCGAGGACGCAGGGATTGCCCCATCCGATTTGAAAGGGAAGATTGTCAGAGCTCCCCTGAAGAACAGGAGACAGTTTGGCCTAGTTATCGATGTACGAGAGGCAGACAATCCAGTAACACATAGGATCAAAGAAATAATCAGCATCCATGACACTTTCGCATCCGGCACATTTCTGCAGTTCCTCAAGTGGCTCTCTGAATACTACCTTACGCCAATGGGTCTAGCCCTTAAAAGTTCCTTCTTCAGTGAAGCTGTTGCTGACTTAACGGAAACGAAGAGGAGGGAAATAAAGAAGAAAGATGACGGATCATGCAAAGAATCTTATTTCGACGTGGAAGCACCTTTCCCCGCTCTGATTGTCGACAGAGTGATAGAACATATACAGGCTGACAAATATTCGACACTGCTATATCATGCTCCTAATGTTGAGAGTGAGTATTTCTCACTTTTGGAAATCCTAAAGAAGACATCGGGGCACAACCGAGGATACATTGTCCTCGTTCCCGAAACAGGCTTAATAGAACGGATTGCTCCGGCCATGGGTCGCATCTTCGGTGACCGACTTAGCATACTCCACAGTAAGCTTGGTAAAAAAGAGCGGGCCGAAACTATAAGAAATATACTTAAGGGAAAGACAGACGTGGTTCTCGGCACCCGCTCTGCCGCACTTGCACCGTTGCCGAAGCTCTCTTTTCTGGCCGTCCTCGATGAGCAGAGCCCTTCCTATAAAGGAGAGGAAGGGCTGCATTACAATGCGCGTGACGCGGCGGTAATGCGCGGGTTTATCGAGAAGAAAAGCGTGCTAATCTCTTCCCTCTGTCCTTCGCTGGAATCGGTCTTCAATGTCCGCAGGGGAAAATATACGAGACTGAACACTTTGATGTTGCAAACTGGCGAGAATCGTCCCCGTATAAAAATAGTTACTTTCAAGACAAAGAAACAGAGCCAGTTGTCGCTTGCTCCCGAAGTCATCACCCATGCAAGGAGCATGCTGCAGAAGAAGGAACAGGTCCTCTTCATGGTCGGAAGAAAAGGGTATTCACTCGTCCGTTGCGATGACTGCGGACATATTGAATCCTGCCTGAAATGCGACATTCCCATGTTTTTTTATAAAAGTTCAGGAATGCTCAAATGTCATCACTGCGGAGGCGAACGTCGATATCCCGACCATTGCGGCGAATGTAGGGGTTTTAACATGCAATCCTTTTCAGCCGGCACCGAAAGGGTTAGGGAAGAGGTTTCGAATCTGTTAAAAAGCGATACTCTTCTGATCGAGAAAACAAAGGTGTCTTTGGCCAAATCTGATTTCATATCGAAAAATCCAAATCTCTCGGATTTCGTCCCGCTGTTGATCGGCACATCCCTTACAAAAAGAAAAATCTGCCCGGGGAAAAAATATTCCGCGGCGGTGCTGATGAATATAGATTTACTTATGGCCCAGCCAGATTTCCGTGCCTATGAAAGGGCATTTCAGGAGATGGTCGAAGTCTCACAGATGGTAAAGACCGATGGCTACCTGCTCATCCAGACGAAGTCACCGGGCAGCAAGATGCTGAAATGCCTGAAAAATTATGATTTCAAAGTTTTCCATGATCTTGAACTTGCTCAGAGAAAGGACCTAGATTATCCACCCTATTGCAAGATGATCGTCATAACGGTCTTTGGGAAGCGTCGAGGAACTGTGCCTGCTGATATATGGCCCGCAATCCGCGGTGTCAAAGATCCTGCAGTTACTATCCTCGGCCCTATCGAGGTTTCGTCTAAATCTAAATCCTATGGACAGGGCTATCAGATGCTGCTCAAATCACGGGACAATAGCAGGCTTCATGAAATAGCAAAGGCACTCCTCAAGAATTTGGAGTCCGACAGAAAAATCAAGGTTGCCGTCGACGTCGATCCTTTTAGGATGTGATAATGGTCAAATGTAAAGCGTGGTCTTCATGGAACAAAGAATCTGTCTGGCTATATTGATGTCCGTCTTTATATGTTCGAACAGATCTTCGATGCAGGAGAATTTTTTCTCGTCCCTTATGCGCTTAACAAAATGCACTCTGAGATTCCGGTCCAGGAGATTCCTGCGGAAGTCGAAGATATGTACCTCATAACTCATCTTGCCCTCTTTAAAGGTTGGGTTCCTGCCCAAATTGGCAACGCCGTCATAGACATGATTTTCAAAAGAGACCCGTACGGCATATACGCCTTCTTTGGGAATAAGCTCGTTTTCTGTGGTCAGGTTGGCCGTGGGCGTATTTAGCAGCGATGTTCCCCTGCCCGCGCCCTTGATGACTACTCCGTCTATATGGTAGGCCCTGCCTAACATTTTAGCCACTTCGCCAACCTTTCCTGCCATGATCGACTGTCTCACCCTGCTGCTGCTAACGATATCACCGCCAACTTTCGCATAGCGGACTACGCTCACGCCAAACCCATATTTTCGTCCGCGGCGCCTCAGCAGAGATGCATTGCCCTTTTTACCGCGTCCGAATGTGTAATTATGTCCCACGACTACCCATTTTACCCTTAGTCGGTCAACAATAATCTCTTTTATAAAGTCCTCAGCATCGGTATGGGCGAAGTCTCGATTGAAGTCGATGCAAATGAGAGCTTTTATGCCGATGTTGGAGATGAGTCTTGCCTTGTCTTCGAATGAAGTGATAAGCTTGAGCCCCCTTTCGGGTGACAACACCCGTACAGGATGGGGATCGAAGGTCATGGCTACAGGAGTTCCCTTGAGTGTTGCAGCCTCTTCCACAACAGTCCTGAATATCTTCTGATGTCCGATATGTACGCCGTCAAAGTTTCCGATTGTTACAACTGGAGCATTATGAGACAAATGTTCCGGCAAAACTTTAATTATTTCCATCTTTTCTCTCCGACGACAAAAGCGTCTGGTATATCGTGTACACCTGTGAGCGGGTATTTTCGATATCGATGTCGTTGTCTATTATAAAATCCGAACCTCTCATTTTTATCTCTGCAGGCAATTGGGTAGCAAGCCTGTTTCTGGCATCATCTTCGGAAACCCCCTTTGCTCTCAATCTTTCCAGCGTATTCTCCAGTGAAGCGAAGACCGTTACAATCCTGTCGAATCTTCCCTGATACCCTCTTTCGAAAATGACAGTGGCCTCGACAATCACAATGCACTCACGTTCAGATGTTAGCATTGACAGCTTTTCATTAATCCTCTGAAAGACTCTTGGGTGAAGAATATCTTCGAGGGTAACTCTTGCATGCGCATCCCGAAAAACCCATTCAGCTAGCAACTTTTTATCTACTACCCCGCCTGGCACGGCTTCCTCGCCGAAGGCTTCAGCTATTTCTTTGATTACGTCCGACTCTCCAAGCAGTTGACGGACAATCTCATCAGCATCCAGCGTCTTGGCTCCCAGGTCAGCAAACATTCTGACCACTGTGCTTTTGCCTGAACCGTAATTACCCGTAAGTCCGACGATTATCATAACTTTTTTTCTACTTTTTTCTTTAATTCCTTCAGTTTGCGGAGGGCATCCTGCGCGTTCATTGAACGCATATCGAGATTCATCAGCTCGACGGTTACAGGGTCTCCAGCCGAGAAAAGGTCCATCTGAGCAAGCTTTGGGATGAGGGCGTTAGTCTCTTTCTTTTCCAGTTTTTCGAGCACGACCTTAGATTTATCTATGACCTCTTCAGGGAGTCCCGCAAGACGGGCTACCTGAATCCCGTAACTCTTGTCAGCCGGCCCTTTTTCGATCTTCCTCAGGAATATAACTTCGTCGCCCCACTCCTTCACCACGACATTATAGTTCTTTATCCCATCCATATTCATTACGAGGTTGGTCAGCTCATGATAATGCGTCGCAAATAGTGTCCTCGCACGAACCTTTTCTACTATATGTTCGGCAACTGCCCATGCAATGCTTATTCCATCGAAGGTGCTGGTGCCACGTCCCACCTCGTCGAGCAGAATGAGACTCTTGTCGGATGCATTATTAAGGATATTGGCCGTCTCTATCATCTCGACCATGAAGGTGCTTTGACCCTTTGCTATAAAATCGGAGGCGCCTATCCTGGTGAATATCCTGTCTACAATCCCTATCCGAGCCTTGGATGCAGGCACAAAAGAGCCCATCTGAGCCATCAGTATGATTAGGGCTACCTGTCTCATATATGTTGACTTTCCTGCCATGTTAGGACCAGTAATGATTAGGAGTCTGTTTTCAACTGAGTCCATCAAAACGTTATTGGGGATGAATTTATCGTCCATCAGTGACAGCCCCTGAACGCTGATCAGCCTTTCGATTACAGGATGGCGACCGTCGACTATTTCTATCACATCGCTATCCGAAACAGCCGGCTTTATATAATCATACTTTTTAGCCACAGATGCCAGCGCCGAGAAGAAATCTGTGAGCGCAAGCAGTTCCGCAGTATCTAGAAGCTTGTCAGCAAAGCGCTGGAGCTTATCTAGTATCCCCTGGAAAAGATCATACTCAAGCTCTCTCAGCCTGTCTTCTGCACCGAGCACCTTGGTCTCGTACTCTTTGAGATCATATGTGATGAAACGTTCGCAATTCGCCAGGGTCTGCTTTCGCATGTAGTCCGGCGGCGCCAGGTGGAGATTCGCCTTTGTGATCTCAATGTAATACCCGAAGACCTTATTGAACCCGATCTTGAGAGACGAGATGCCGGTCTTTTGACGCTCGTCAGTCTCAAGCTGCGCTATGTAATCCTTACCGTGGGTCGATATATCGCGGAGCTCATCGACCTCCTTATTAAAGCTTTTCCTGATAAACCCACCGTCCTTGACATTTGCCGGGGGTATGTCAACGATACTGGATGATATAATGCCTTGGAGTTCGGAGAATTCTGACATTTTATTGCCGATGTTGGTGATGTTCTCAACGGACGACTTTGCCAGGGATTTCTTTATTGAGGGTACCAGTTCGAGCGATCCTTTCAGTGCGATGAGGTCTCGCGGCCCTGCAGTCTTGGAAATAATTCGCGAGGTCAATCTTTCTACATCCTGTACCTTGCGCAATGTATAGCGCAATTCCTCGAAAAGCTCATAGTCCTCGATAACCGCCTCAACCGCCAGCTGCCTCTCTATAATCTCGGCCGGTTTGATCAGAGGGTTAGCAATCGCATTTCGCATAAACCTGCCACCCATAGGCGTGAGCGTTTCGTCAAGTACCCAGAGCAGTGAACCGTCAACAGAGCCGTCCTTGGTATTATGGATCAGTTCAAGATTTCGCTTGGTAGCCGCATCCAAGAACATATATGACAAATTGTTGGGGACTGTTATTTTCTTGAAGGTTAGGACTCCCTGCGTCTCTTGCAGGTAACTTATGAGGCCCCCCGCCGCGGCAATGCCGGCCTGCAAACCTTCGCATCCATACCCCTCAAGCGATGCCACCCTAAACTGTTTCAAAAGGTTCCGGTAGGATTCCAGGTAATCGAAGTAGGCATCGTCATAATAGGTGATGTAATAACCGATAAATGCCTCTTTATAATAGAGATTGTCCCTCATGCTTGCTGGACAGAGTATCTCCCTCGGTTCGTGCCTGCTAATCTCGTCTTCGACAGGCTTTTCCGTTTCATAAACAATGAACTCGCCGGTTGATATGTCAGCCACTGCTACGCCGCTGATATTTTGATAAGGAAAGATGCTCATGATATAGGCGTTTTCTTTGGGTTGGTCAGGCTGATGGGTACCTGGGGTAACAACCCTGATCACTTCCCTTTGAACGATGCCTTTTGCCTGCTTCGGATCCTCTACCTGTTCACAAATCGCAACCTTATGGCCCGCCCTGATAAGCTTGGAGATATATGAATCTGCCGAAAAGTATGGGATTCCACACATCGGTATCTGGTCTTCTTTGTTCTTGTCCCGGCTTGTAAGGGCTATCTGGAGGACGCGAGAAGCAACTTTTGCATCGTCGCCGAACATCTCGTAGAAATCACCGAGTCTGAAAAAGACAATCGCATCCGGATACTGCTCTTTGACGCCGAAATATTGCTTCATCAACGGGGTAAGTTCAGACATTAACTCGACCTTTCAATTCGAATTTTTATCATAGCATTATACTACAGACGTGCTGAAGAGTGCTTTATCAGGATGAGGGTCTGGCATGATTATCCATGATGATACGTATACAGCAGTGACAGTGGAAAATGCCGACAGAGACCCTAGAGTCACAACATCCCAAACACCACTTCGCGCTCTGCCATATCCACTGTCTCGATACGAACTGTCAATTCTTTGCCTATCGTGAATCTCTTTTTCCGGTTGAGACCATTGAGGCTCATATGTTTCTCATTGTATTCGTAGAAATCGTCGGCCATATAAGATACATGCAGAAAACCCTCAACATAGACATCCTTTAGTCTGACCTTTAGTCCATAGGGCGTAACCGATACGACTTTTCCTTCAAATGTTTCTCCTATTTTTTCCTTCATGAACCATACTCTCATAGCATTGAGCACGGCTCGCTCGGCTTCATCAGCTAGCCTTTCCGTCCGGGAGCAGTGGGAAGCAATGTCTGGCAGAATCGATTCAAGCTCTTTTATTCTTTTTTCACTCAACTGCTTCCTGAAAAGAACCTCCCTCAATATCCTATGAACGACGAGGTCGGGATATCGACGTATGGGTGATGTGAAATGAGAATAGCTTTCAGATGCAAGGCCGAAATGACCTACATTAGTAGTGGAATACTTGGCCTGTTTAAGGCTCCGCAAAATCATGTAGCCGATAATATCCTCTGCATCACTTCCCTTGACTTTGCTGAGCAGAGTTGCAAAGTCCTTCGTTTTCAATTCTTTCTTATGGGACATCAATCCCATCCTAGAAATTGCCGAGGTAATCTCGTCCATCTTCACGGGGTCGGGCTCTTCATGAATTCTATAAACGTTGGGGCTTCCCAGCGCTTCCAGGTGTTCCGCAACTGCTTCATTGGCTGCGATCATGAATTCCTCGATAATCATGTGTGCGAAGTTTCTCTCTGCACGTATGATTTCCTCCGGATTTCCCTTAATGTCGAGAAGCACCTCCGGTTCAGGCAGGTCGAAATCGAGACTGCCTCTGTTGAGCCTGCGTCCCTTTAATGCATTGCAGAGTTCACCCATAAGTTCGAAATCAGCAATGAGGCCTTCGTATTTGCTTCTGGCTGCAGTATCCTCGTCAACAAGTATCCGTCTGACTGCAGTGTATGTCATCCGTTCGTTGCTGTGAATTGTGCTAGGGTAGAATTTCTCCGAAATCCGGTCGCCTTCCTCATTGAACACCATCTCCACGGTAAAGGCAAGACGGTCGACCTTTGGTTTTAGGCTGCACAAATCTTCTGAAAGCTCTTTTGGCAGCATCGGTATTACACGGTCGGTGAAATATACGCTAGTTCCCCTCTTGCGCGCTTCCTTGTCTATAAGGCTATCCCACTGGACATAGTGCCCCACATCTGCGATGTGCACCCACAGTCTGAATCCCTCATCGGCCCTGACAATTGAAATGGCATCATCGAAGTCTTTTGCACGTTCACCGTCAATAGTTATCGTATTTAGCCCGCGAAGATCCGTCCTCTTTAGTTGATAATGTTCTTCCGGAGGCGTATCATATAACGCTCTGGCCTCCTCCACGACTGCCTGCGGAAAACGCCTCGGCAGTGCCAGCTCATCTATTATCATCTCTATATCGTCCAGCGGCGATTCAGGTTTTTGCACCACCTTGATGATCTTGCCGGTGGGCGGTCTCTTATCGGTCGGATAGCTGATAATCTCGGCAATAACACTGTCTCCGTCCTCTGCCTGACCTACGTCTGAAGGTGAAATATACAGATCAAAGGAGATCGACTTGCGCTTAGGCCTGACAAAATAGGCAGCCCTTCCCCGTTCAAATGTCCCGGCAATTCTCGCAGATGCCCTTTGGAGTATTCTGATGATCTGCCCTTCTCTTCGCCGCTTATTCTCCATTCGGGCAACCACGCGGTCATTATCCATTGCACCGAAGGCAGCCCTGGCAGGAATAAAGACATCTCGTTCTCCGGGCTTGTCTAGAATAACAAAACCATATCCTTCCCTGTGGGCTTCAAAGTACCCGGTAACGAGACTCATTTCCTCCGAAAGGCCATAAAGCCCATTTCTTGTCCTGACTATTTGCCCCTCGCTCACAAGTGCTCTCAGGATCTTCTTTGCCACTCTTTTCCCTGGAGAATCGAGGTGCAGACGGTCAGCAAGCTCTTTGAAGCTTATCGGATTGGATACCTTTTCTTTCAATAATATATAAATTATATCTTTAGTTACCATAATGTTACATAGTCTTCATTAAAGTTATTTGACAGCATTATCTTTCTTGAATTTCTGAAGTATTTCCAGTGATCTGTCGCTGCTATGAAGGGCCTCGCCCTTGACTTCAAGATACTTTCTTTTAGATTTGTCGTCTTTGTTCTTGAAATACACGTCCAGACTTTTTATCTGCCTTTCTGCCTTTTTTGACATCGAAAGATAATCAGTATATTTCTTCTTATCGGCTTTAATCGAGAAATCGCCCGGCATCTGCCATTTGTCCCTGAAATATACCCATGATGCGAAGTCCTCCAATGTATATCCAGGGGCTGCCTTTATAGGGTGATCGCTTTCCATATCGGTAATTCGCAGGCCTTTTCTGCCGGCAACTACCTTGTATCCTCCAGTGAAGGACTCAACCGCACCCTGATCATCCATATATTCCCATCTTGATGTGGCTATTTGTCTCTCTTGATGGCAGCTTTCGCATGATCGCCCCTTTCCGAATGGATGAGATGCCTGCTGGATCTCGATCCACAGCAACTGCTTATTGTCAGCGACCGCGTTGACGGTTCCGACAATATAATATGGGTCCCTCGTCTCACCCCTTGGCCATCGGAACATTACTTGTCCTGAAGGCTTGACGTCCGGCTTGATGTTGCCTACGCTATGAGGGAAGACCTTTACCGCCATCCATTTGCCCTTTTGATCCTTCATCAGAATAGGCGGACTTTGAGTTCCATAATAAAGCGAATATTTTTTGAACGGATTATCCTTACCCGCAACCTTTCCGGGGCCCCATATTACTATCTGGTACCCTCTCAGCTCGTTAATATGGCACGCTGCACAATCAAGGTTTTTGTGTACGCTTTTTTCATGTGCCTCTTCGATTTCGATGTGGCAATCCTGGCAATTGGCGGTTCGCTGCATATCGCCCATCCCTTTTTCTCCGATCGCATGGCAGTCAGCACACTGAATATTCTTTTTATAATGGACATCCGGAGCCATGCCTTCTGGCAGCGAATAGGACCCGCCGATATAGGTGCCACCCCTGCGGCTCTGCATCGAACCGGAATGGCACATGCTAGTACCCCTGCCATTCCCTGCGCAGCTAGCCGCTGATGGTTTACTGGACATGTTATGGAGTCCTTTTTTTGTGTCTGGATCATAGTGGCAGTCCAGGCATCCGACATGACATACATTACAATATTTCTGTTTGGCTATTGCCTGTTCTTTCGAGAACGGGACATTGATTTCCTTTTGAATTTCTTCCGTATTCTTAAAGGAGAAACCTGAACTCTTTAGTACCTCCAACGGAGGTAGGTCCGCAAAGGACGGCCCTCAATTCTGAGGACCGTAAGGTTCCAGCCAAGTTCTCATCGTGCGCTGCCTGAAATTAGTAGCCATAATCGTCGTATTGAACTGCTTTAACTGATCCGGATGGCAGTTCGGTTTTCCGCAGGTCTTACGGGCTATTTCCGGGTCGAAATTGAAAGTCCCCACATCCCTGTCATGCCAAAGTACGTTTCTGACTTCAGATGCAGGTGAGTATGATCGATCCTCTTCAACCGCGGGAAGCAACTGCCTGATTGCGTCATCTCCTCTAGGGATGAGGGCTTTGGGGTATACGCTTTTGCGATCAAGCACTTTTCCGCTATCGCTGACAAGCATGGGTCTTAGCATACCTTCATGTGCCTCGTCGGCATCGTCTGCCCTCCCATTGCCCAAGTGACAATCCCGGCATTGAACATGGGGGTGTTTGCTCTCGGTCTCTACCATCTGTTGTGTCATGTAGAATTGTGGAAAGCCAAGTCTTTTCATCTTTTCATTGTCCGAGTGGCATTTCACACACTCTGCACTGGAATCGGTCCAAACCCTGTACCCGAGCAGAACCACAACGAGTATAAGCTGGAGCAAAAAAATGATGACTGTCTTGCGGTTGATATAGTCGCTGAGAGAACCTATTTTCATGCCTGGTCAGGGCTTGCTCGTCAAGGCAGGCTGCTCCGGCATTCTGTCTGGCATGGTTTTATCATTAGACAATTGCCCGGGTATGGTATTCTCTGGGTTCACAAAACCTGAAGGCTTTTGCGGTGTTGATGATTCAATATTCTGGACCGGATTCCCAATCTTGGGCTTCTCAGGAAGAGTAAGTTTTAGAACCTCTCCCGCTTTGCCAGCAGGCAGATCCTTTCCGTCGAACTTCATTGAAACACCGCCTGCATTGCCGACAAGCACATTTATGGTTTTGTAGGCCTCGGCCGTCAGACTTTCACCGCGTTTCAAAAGCGCCTCTTTTTTTTCGGTACCGTCCATGATGACCTGCACCCATGAGGTATCTTCAGCAGAGATCACCAGCTGATGCCTTTTTTTCTCCGGTACAATCTCCGTGGTTTTTGTTTCTTCTGGTACAGTCAAAGCGGGTGCGGACGGCGGTGTAACTGCATCTGGCAGGACCTCTTTTGGCTGCTGCACCTGTGGTGACATCGAGACAACTTGAGATGCCTTCTCGTCATTCCGCGACGAAATGAATTGATATACGACAGAGAGGACAACTATTAGCAAAAGAATGCTTTTCCATAAAAATTTATTGCCGTATATTTTAACTGCTTCCATTTTATTCCCCGCCTTAGAAGGCGGAGGCGGGATTTTAGCTTCTTGGCAAGATTCCTCTTTCTTCTTCCGTTCCTGGAATTCTTCGCTGCCCTCTTTCGGAGCGATGACGAGCTTGTCGGAAGTTAAAGTCTCAGGCTTCTCCCTGATTTTTCGGATAATCTCGTTTCCTTCCTGCCTTTGAACCTTCAGAGTATCTCGGCGGGACTGGAGTTCTGCGGCCTCTTTCGAAGTCTTGGCGAGTTTGTCATTATACTTCTTGTTTATTTCGAGGTATTTCTCATAAGGCTCAATACCAGCATCGGTCGGCAACTTGAGATATTTTGCATATTCCTTGATATAGCCTCGCGTATAGACTTCGACGGGCAGCTTGTCATAGTCTTCTTCTTCGATAGCTACCAGACAACTCTCTTTTATTCGTGTATGCTTCGCGACTTCACGAAGGCTACTGCCGATATCTTCTCTTGTTGTTTTAAAAAGTTTCGACATGCATATAACTTAACATAGAAGAATGATGAAATTAAAGGCAGTTACGCTCTGTTTCCTATGTAAGGGATGAGCTTTTAGCCGATGGCACCCCTTAGTGCAGTCACTTACGATACATGGCGCGCCATTCAATTGGGCAGTGATTCAGTCAGACATGCACTATATGCCCTTGCCCATGCCCGGGACTGATATGCTCCTATCACTGAACATTGCTCATCCAGCAGGGTATTCGCTGGTGAATGCCTGGCCGTAGATACATGATAAGTCTGAGAAAATGCGCCGTCTCACCGAACGCCTCTACTTTGTAACAGTTTTTTTAACATTTACCATGCGCTTTCATTGTCAACTTTGTATGTTAATATAGTTGACAATGAAACGGGTGGTTATAACGGGTATAGGCGCCGTAACTCCTATTGGCCTTACCTTCAAGGATTCTTGGGATTCGATAAAGGCAGGCCGCTCAGGCATCAAAGAAGTCAGCAAGGTTATCGATGCCCGCCTCAGATGGCGTTCTGCAGGTGAAATCAGGGATATGCAGTCAGATCGATATCTTTCGAAGAAGGAGGCTAATTTCGTTGATCCCTGCACGTTGTATTCAGTTGCTGCAGCGTCCGAAGCCCTCGAAACATCCGGCTTATCGATTGGAGGCAAAGTTGACCTCGATCATGCGGGCATAATCGTAGGATCTAGCAAGGGTGGTATCTCGACGATAGAAAAGCAATTTGAGAAGCTCGCAGCAAGGCAGCATGCTTCACATTTACGCTTATCACCGCATTTAATGTCTGCTACTACGGTTGGCGGCGTTGCTTCATTCGTCGCGATGAAACTCGGGATTAAAGGCTACTGCCTGGGGATTTCGAACGCGTGTCCTTCCGGTTTAAATGCCATCGGAGAAGCCTTTAGATTGATACGAAACGGCATGGCCTCTATTGTCTTTGCTGGCGGTGCAGATGCCCCGCTTTGCAGATTCTGCATCGAAGGTTATGGTGCCACCGGAGCCTTATCGAGGGCGGACCCAGATAATGCGAGTCGGCCATTTGATAAAAAACGGGACGGCTTCGTTCCGGCAGAAGGGGCGAGTATTCTTCTTCTTGAAGAGTTGCAATCTGCGCTAAGAAGAAGTGCACCCATTTTCGGAGAAGTTATTGGATACAGTAACATCTGTGACCCGCTGCATTTAACAAAACCTTCTACCAAAGGAGAAATTTTGGCAATAAAGAATGCGCTGTCTGATGCCGAAATATTGACGGCAGATGTGGACTACGTCAGTGCTCATGGGACATCAACAAAAATAGGAGATATGGTCGAGGCACAGGCGATATGTTGTGTCTTCCGGGATAGAGAACTCCGGGTCAGTGCGATTAAATCAATGACCGGACATATGCTGGCAGCTTCGGGAGCATTTGAAGTCGCTTGCACCGCGTTGAGCATCAAAGAAGGTATTATACCTCCAACTATAAAAACCGACGATATCGATCCAGAGTGCGACATCAACGTGAGCACAACCGCAACTCGCTCTCCGATCGAAATCGCAATTATCAACTCCTTTGGCTTCGGAGGTGTAAGCGCCGTTCTTGTTTTAAAAAAGTATCCTTGTGCTATTATCGTCCACTGAGCCACCCTACGCCTAATACAAGGGGTTCTGTTTGAGGCGATAGAAGCCTTTTCGGGGCTCTGGTTACACCTGTACGAGCATGCGGATTAAGGAACTGCAGCGGCTGGTCATGAGAAAAGAGAGACACCGTCCAACGAGAACTTTCTTACATCGTCTGGGCTCTAATCAGGCCATGCAAAACAGAAGATGCATCAGTTAAGTCATGGCAGAAGAACTGTGGCAGGTCCGTTGGGACCACAGACTCTCACGGTTTATGAAAGGTCTAACGGCCAATGCTGAAAGTGCGGGGAGTGGTTCGGTGAGCTCAAGATGTTTTTCTCCAATCCCCAGATTTGGCTATGGGAGACGTCAAATTTGCTTACAATGAGACATCGGCCTCATTGTGATATCTGTCGTTTCAACAGTTATTTTGTGGGGAATACTTACAGTTATGGTTGTGCCGTTTTCTGGAGTTCCACTTATCATTAGCTCTCCCCCGAAGGCTCTTACCCTCTCTTGCATGCCCGCAAGGCCAAAAGATCCGGGCTGAGTTGACTGACTCTCCACAAAACCCTTTCCATTATCCTGCACCTTCAGTAGTATATTGCCGTTATGTTCTTTCAGCAGTACCTGCACTATTGTCGCCTCTGCGTGTCTCATAATATTCGTCAGAGCTTCTTGAAGTATCCGGAATATGGCAGTAGCAAGGTGGTCCTCAACGACGACATCCCGAAGATCGATTATCCTCTGACAATGGATATCAGTTCTCTTCCTGAATTCATCAATCTGCCACTCAACCGCTGCTTCCAGTCCGAAGTGATCCAATAGCTGAGGTCTCAAGCTCGAGCACAACTTTTTTACTGTCTGAATAGCGGTATTGATCAGATCGTTGTCTCCAAGTAACTTTTCCACAAGCCCTTTGTTTCCGACTTTCGCTGACAATTTCGTAGTTATCATTGCCAAGTCCATTTTTATTGCGGTAAGCGTCTGACCAAGTTCATCATGAATTTCGCGTGCCACATCACTCCTCTCTGCTTCCCTCATAGATTGCAGATGGGCCGTAAGTTTATGTAATTGTTTGGTCGTATTTTGTAGCTCTATCTCCGCCAACTTTCGTTTGGTAATGTCACTTAATATGGAACTGCAATAACGGGGCCCAGTACACACGCTATCCATTTGAGCATAAAAGAACGAACCATCTGCCCGCTTCAGTTTTATCTCAGAGGTCTCTTTTTCTTTCAGTTTAAAAATATTCTTCATGCGAAAGTAATAAGTATCCCGCTCGCTACTGTCGATAAAGTGGTAGAAATGCTTGCCGATCAGGAAGCATCTTTCAACTCCAAGCATGTCGGCTCCAGTTAGATTAACCTCGCGGATTAAGCCTTTTTCATCAAATGTAAAGTAGCCCACTGGGGCTAAGTCGTAAAGTTCCTGAAATCTGTTTCGCGATGTTTCGAGTTCATCCTTAGCACGGCGCATTTCCTCGTTCTGCATCTCCAGTTCAATCTGGTGAGTGCCGAGTTCATTGGCCAGATACGTTACATCCAAAACGGACATTTCTTCGATTCTCTTAGGCTGGTCGAGCAGCCTTTTCTCAGCCTTCTGTCGAATTGATCCAAAGTCTTTTTTCCCATCGGATGTCTGCATTTTACTTACCTAAATGGAGTTTCTTATAGTATCCTAACACTGTTGACTCCTCCGTTAATATGCCTATTACTACCTTTAATATTATAGTTATTAACTGACTGCCAAGAAAGTGTTTATTGTCTGAAAATAGAGTAGGAGTATGGAGATTAAAGCTGTCAGAGTTTGTCTGACAGTGAAAGCGGGTAATGAAAAGGTCCTTTAAAGGTATTCCAGGCTGATTCTCACAATGATACTCTCACACGCGTTAAATCCCTGGGATGGCGTGACTCTGGCACACCTTGCACTGACGCTTGGCCAACCGGTGCTTGCCAAACGGAACCTCCTCGCTGATGACTGAAATCATCTGCGTTCTGGAGGGTGATTTATCCGCAGGTTTGTACCCATGTTTTTTTGACTGTATCTATAATCTAGCGTATGGTTGAATACCCTCCTGGCACGCCATGCTTGGAAAGAACTATTTGCCAAACCTGCAAACTCCTCGAACGGAACGAACCAGCACAGCTAAGCAGATAATATTTCCACATGCGATAAAAACGTTCACCGTATGCTTCCTGCAGTATGTCCCAGTGGCGGTTAAAATTGTCGAACCACGACATAAGTGTCCGGTCATAGTAAAAACCAAAATTATGAACATCTTCCATTATGAACAGGTCATCAGCAGCAACGCTAATCTGACCCATCGATGGGATGAGGTAGTTGGGAAAGATATATTTATTGATCCACGGTTCGTTCGCCATTGCAGACCTGCGGTCTCCTATGGTATGAAAGAGAAAAAGCCCGTTATCTTTTAGACATCTATGAACCACCTCCATGTAGGCACGGTGGTTCAGTGCCCCAACGTGCTCGAACATCCCTATCGAGACAATATGGTCGAATGTTTCGTCTAGGTCCCGGTAGTCCTGCAACCGCAGTTCGATGGGTAATCCTTCGCACAGCTGCACAGCCAATTCCAGTTGCTGCCTGCTGACAGTAATTCCGACAACTGTCACCCCATATCTCTCGGCAGCATAGCGTGCAAAGCCGCCCCATCCACAGCCGATGTCCAGAACTCTATCGCCAGTCTTAAGCCCTAATTTCCTGCATGTCAGATCTAGCTTCTTCTCCTGAGCCTCGTCGAGATCTAGCGCGTCCTTCCAATAGCCACAACTATAAATCATTCTTTTGTCGAGCATTTTTTTAAAGAGATCATTGCCTATATCATAATGTTTCTCTCCTATAACAAAGGCCCGGGATTTCCGCCCCGGGTTGACTAGGGATACATAAAGTGAGCGGGGTAAAAGCTGCCAGTCGTTTCTGAATCTCTTCTGGGGATCCAGGGGCATGATCCGGCTGAAGAATTCGTCAAGCCGATCACAGTCCCACCAACCATCCACATAGGACTCTCCAAGACCGAGGCTCCCCTCGATCATGATGCGCTCGTAGAACCGATCATCGTTGATCCGCATGTCCCACGGCATCGGGCCATCGATCACTATCCCAGCATGGGCTAGGATTTCATGGACTGGATCCTGCCTCTCTTTTCGGATGCGATGACCAGACGTTGTGGCAAGGTGGTTATAGCGGAATATGCTCACCGGTTACTTGTTTTTTTTTCTTGAGGTTTATTGATATTGTGGTGCTGCCGGTTTATACTTCGGCGTGCCTTCACTGCCTCGGAAGACAATTTTTCAAGAATCATCTTTTCCGCACAGAAAATCGAGTAAATAATAGACACCGAGTCTTCCCCCTTGAACCGACTGCTCTTATGCTGCTTTTTCTATTCTTACGCACTGAGCCGTCAAATATCCTCCATCTCTAATTTTAATCATATGATAGCATTCAGGATAGGCGCTGGCATCAGAGCAATCCAGCATTAAATTCACATGCTGGCTGCAACGGGTGACTGGAGTGCACATTGTGTACTCCGCTATGCAAAAGGTCTATTTCAGCAAAGCATTTGCGGAAGATGGAACACGCGTTATAATCATCCTTAAAGCAGTGGCGGCCCATTTCTTCAATACCGGGTATGTGGGTGTCGGACGAAGCGTTGCAGACACCTATGTCATACATCCTTTTGAAGTAGATACACGACATGACTGGCCTCCTATCATATATTGAAGATATCGCTTACCTCGCGAATGTTTATATTGTATTAGACAATCGTCTTCCGTGAAATAGGTTCTTGTCTGAAAAATATGTCAGAGTACGTCGATCTAGCCTGTCGGAGTTTGTCCGATGGAGAAGTGTTGAGGCTATAACGACAAGGTCATCGCAATGAATTATATTGCAAAAAATACAGGTCTCGACATTGACGATTCCTGAGGAATCAGCAATTCTTACATAGGATATCAATCTGATCGTTAACGATCAGCGGCCAAAAACTGTTCAAGCAAATGACATATTCGTCAAATGCCAATCTTATAGCTTAAGCACTCAGAAACGCTTTCGTCCTTGAAAATGCACAAATGTCGCAGCGGGAATTCGATCACATCCCGAAAAAAACCGTATTGTCTAAGAATATAGATAATATCAAGAATACGCTCAATAGTGTCCAAGAAAAGAAATATTGAGTGAACTCAAGGACAAGATGCAGCACTATCGAGACAATTTGACCAAGGCGATTCAGCCGATCAAAAAAAGAAGAACGAGGCATGTTAATAAAACATCCGGCAACCTAACTCCAGCCCGGCTATCGCCCAGACGGGAGCTAGAGCAGACTAATCCCTCTGCCTTAGAAGAGCTTTTAATATGAACATATAAATCGCAGCATCCCTATAGACAAAGAGATTTATCATTTCATTCCGGCATATTTTATCATGATGGTGTATGAAACATCTGAGCATTCAGGTGCCGAGCAACTCTTACAATTTATTTTTCCTTTTGAAATCGTCTTGCGCGTTCTGACCATTGTGCTCATTATTTTAGCGAAATCAAACCCTCCGTCAAGACAGTCCGAACATAAGCAACTCACTTTGAATACAGCATAACTACTAGGGAAAAAATTAACAGTCCGCGACAAAGGTGCTAAAACTCCCGTCTGACTGTATATCATACTAATAGAGATTTCCTTAACTTTGGGGAATAGTTCAGACAAAAGGCCTGCATCAATTCTCTGCTGCTTCTTTTCCGCCTTTGCAGCCGCAACCTTCATTCTGCGACTCAATTTGCCTCCCAGATAAAAAGACTCCTTCCTAACGGAAGGAGTCTTTCACAGTTAATTAAATTTTAACAACGTTGATTGCTTTGGGCCCTTTTGGCCCCTTTTCCGTATCAAATGTTACCTTGTCGCCTTCGG
This sequence comes from uncultured Nitrospiraceae bacterium, assembly GCA_963736105.1. Classification (GTDB taxonomy): domain Bacteria; phylum Nitrospirota; class Thermodesulfovibrionia; order Thermodesulfovibrionales; family Dissulfurispiraceae; genus Fen-1308. Next base: position 1,767,576 of record CAVTNL010000002.1, read on the forward strand.
CAAGGCTCTTAAAGCCGTTGCCCTGAATGGATGTATGATGGACAAAATAGTCGATTCCGTCTTCGCCTGTTATAAAACCAAACCCCTTGCTGTCGTTGAACCACTTCACAGTACCTTGCTTCATCTATTTTCTCCTTAGCTGAATTGCTATTTTACAGCGACGCTTTCAGATTCTTGCCAGCAGTGAATTTGACCGTCTTGCTTGCCTTAATCTTAATCGTCTCTCCAGTTTTGGGGTTCCTGCCTTTTCTGGCTTTTCTCTTTGCTAACGAGAAAGTCCCGAAGCCGACAAGTGTAAGCTTGTCATCCTTCTTAGTTGTTTTGGCTACTGCCTCGCCGAAAGACTTAATCGTTGCCTCTGCCTGAGCCTTGGAAATACCTGCGTCCTTTGATAGCTTCTCTACGAGTTCTGCTTTGTTCATTTTCTTCGTTCTCCTATAAATGTAAGTGATGTAAAAGTATACCACAAATGCTTCTCATGGAAGCATTCTACTTTTCTATGAACTACGCATCACCTACCTGCAGGAAGCGATTAAAGTGGGAGCTTCATGATTCGCAGACAGCAACGTACTCAGAGGAATAGCCGCAGTGCGTCTTATAGTAGTCTCCTAGTTCACTGGCACATGGGATATCCACATTGCACAATCATCCATGGATGCTAGCTTTGATTAGGGCAGTCTCTGTTCTATGTGTTCTCCCTGCCTTAACGTTGAAGATAAAGCGCTGCCATCCAATCCTCTGAGACAATAGCATCGACAAAATACTGTCAGGATAACACTGGAATTTGACTTCGCTTTGCATTTAGGATATCACTTACCTCTAAACAGTTCCTGACTAGGAAAAAGTCTCCAGCACTGATTGCCCCCTCCTGGTTCCTGCCTGTTACGGGGCACCGCGCAGTTATCAATTCAATATAACGCACAGGTTGCTTATAACAAATGGGCTTTCTATTCCGCATTTCAGACATATTCCTTTCGTATGGCACCTTAGTTGCACTTCCACTATCGGCACATAAGTAACATCTGTTTGTCCCTATATATCATTTACCTGTATATGACTGCCCTGCGACGTCTGCTTCCCAAGTGCCAAGGCGCGGGGGTAATGCCCCTTGCTAGAATCCGCTAGAGGAACAGGGGTGGCGACGTGCTGAGCGAGCTTACTGTCTTGACAGTTCGTCAATTTACTTGATATTCTAACTAAAGAGGTGTGTATTGAACATTGATAACTTGTTGTTTAAAAATGATTTCAACAGGAGACTGTTTCTAAAAGCCTCCATTTGTACTTTATCGTCGTTGTTCTGCGGACCAGTGTTCTCTGAGGCAACCAAACAATTACCCGAAGGGAAGTTGACGCTCCTGAACATCCACACCAATGACAGACTTTCGGTCACTTACAGAAAACCTTCAGGTGAATATGATGCCGAGGCGCTGAAGGCCTTGGACTGGGTATTGAGGTGTCATTATTCAGGGCAAGCTATCGCCATGGACAAGGACATGATCGAAATCGTAAACATTGTAGATAAGAAGTTCGGAGGCAATAACGAGATTCATGTTATATCGGGCTATAGATCACCAGAGTACAATCATCTGCTGCTGAATGAGGGTAGGCATGTTGCCAAAGGGAGCCTCCATCTCGTAGGAAAAGCTATCGATATAAGAATACCAGGTGTTGATCTTGCTCACCTAAGAGATGTAGCTCTTGACCTAAAGTTGGGCGGGGTGGGCTATTATAAGTCGGCGTTTGTTCATCTGGATTCAGGCCGGGTCAGAACCTGGTGAGGGTTCTGATATGCGCTCCTGTGGCCATCTCTTGACGACTTTGCAGTCTTGCAGTGATGATTTATCAGGTTGTCCATTAATCAAGAACACTTTTCGCCCGATATTCCGGATCAGTCTCTCCGCAAACTGGAACTAAAGGTCTGCATTCATTGCCTCTTCAGGCGATAACTTAAGTATTACTGGATAATATATGTAATTTTCGATCTCTTCCATGTGATCTAGCCGTCCCAGTATCGGATGCCTGCAGCATTAGCCTTAGACTCGCGGCTGTCGATCTGTCTCTTGCCCTTAAGTCTGGGAGGGCTTTTCTTGCCGATTGAGTGATTGGAAACAGCGTTAAATGACCGTGTCGCCACTTTCTGCGTAGTATCGGCATCGAGGTAATCTCCGATCAGCAAAGCTCATTCTTAGTGGCTATTGCATAAGACGGCAGCGCTATCCGTGACGCCGTAATCCTAACTCAGGACCGTAAACGCTCCGGTGCGTTCTACATCCTAGCGCATGGCAAGACTTTGCTGTATGTCTTTGTTTCCTGCATGAAATCCGCTCTTCTAAGTGCCTCACCGAGACAAACTTTATAAATCAGCTTGCGCGTTGCAAGTCTTCCGGACTACTGACGTCCAAATTCAACCGCATGCGAATACATCCTGCTTCTCATGTAGTAAGTAATTCATAAAGTCATTATAATTGAAAAAGGCTGCAACACAACTAAAGGGGAGGAATAAGAATGAAACAGGTTGCAATGATTGTGTACATTTCAGTGTTGTTCATGGTTTGTGGGATAAATTGTGCGAATGCACAACCAGCCACTCCGGCAGAAAATCCGATGAAACAGGATTCTTCCGGAGTTAACAGTCCCAGCATAGTGTCAGCAGATCCCCAAAGCGGGATGGGAATGATGATGGGGGACATAGGTATGATGCCTGATGACCTGATGGAGTTCAGGAACTATGTGATGATGATGATGATGAACCTTGGCCTCGATCAAAAACAGAAAGAAGCGGTGCACGAAACAATCGACAGGACCGTGAAAGATTTAATTAAAAAGAGGTCTGATCTTCTCGTCGCCATAATAGATCTAGAAGATATTATTCAAAGAGAACCTATCGATATAAATGCTGCTGAATCAAAGCTAAAACAGATAGAGCCCATCAAGAGTGCCATGTTTCTTACACAACTGAAAGCCCTTGAAGAAATCAGATCGATACTGACGCCCGAACAAAGGGACAAACTTATGGAAATGACGGAAATGCAAGGAATGCAGGGTGCGCCCATGATGGAAGAAAAGAAGTCTGATCATAATATGAAAATGATGACGAAATAACTGATATGTCCGACACGATTAGCACAGTGGGCTATACACCCGGTTATAGAAAGCATCGGTAAAGAGAAAAACGCTTTGAATAACACCGAGTGTCTTTTCTTTAAAAGAACAAAATTCTGAAGAGGAATATTGCCATAATTGAAATAACAAGAGAACAATGTAACGGAGCTATCTTCTTGACTGTACTATGCTTATAGTATTTTTATCGTTTCAATATGACGATAGTGGCGGACAGCAGTATCATGATGAAGTCATTTGGGATGCAGAAAAGTGTGCCATTAGCCTCTCTTCATGGTCAGGATAGTAAATCTATGTTTTATAAGCAGAATCGCTGGTACCCGAAGAAAGTCAAAAAGACGATAGAAGATTGTTATATGCAATGGTACTATAACCCGATAATCCAAAAGTGCTGCACATGATGAAAATAGGATGTCCCTCTATTTGTTCACGATGGTATTCATTATTGTCGGCTTTCAAGCCATGAGTTGTGCGGAGCCCCAAATGAGCGGATTGCAAATAGCAAGTCCTGGTTTAGAGAAAAACGGCTTTATCCACGCAAAGTATACTTGTGATGGAGCGGATATCAATCCTCAGCTTTTGATTGCCGGCGTCCCTAAAAATACAAAATAGCTGACATTGATTATTGACGATCCGGATGCTCCGGCAGGTACGTGGACACATTGGGTTGTGTGGAATATCGAATCGCATACGCATGAGATAAAAGAACACTCCATTACGAAAGGGGCAAGTCAGGGGCTAACCTCTTTCCGTAAACGCAATTACGGCGGTCCATGCCCTCCTTCAGTGTCGCACAGGTATCATTTTACACTCTATGCGCTCGACACAATGCTCACACTGGATCCCTATTCGACAAGGGTGCACGTTGAAAAAGCTATGGAAGGACATATCATTGCGCAAAGACGGATTATTGGTTTATACAGAGAAAATAATTTGCACCCCTTCGCACCAATAGGAACCACCGTAAATAGTCTATAAATGCACGACTGCACAGAAGTCATTAACCGCTTTATATATGAGGTGGTTCAGTCGGTCGACACACAGTTATCCTAGTCATATTTATCTTGCGGGAGTTTCCAAGCTGATCGTGTAAGCTTTCAAGAAAAGCATTTCTCTTGAGCGGCATATAGCGTGACTTGCTCTTATCCAAAAAACCAGACCTGTTGGTTTAATATTCAAAAGTCCGATACATCTGTTTTTATGTGAGATATCTCCGTCACCTTGACATCCAGCACCACATTTGCTGCGGTCACCTGCCAACTTCTGTCAATAGATACGGCTGGTTCCTACATTTTCATACAAACCCAAACCGTTTAATTGCAAAGTAAGGTTAAAAATAGTATGAATAAAGAAAGAGAATAAGGAACCGTTTATAATTGGGCATCCAGACGAGGATGGCAAGTAATCCAGGCATAGTGCGGGGCAGAATAAAATGGCTATAAAAAACAGAACTATGTGTGCTTTGGCGATGCCTAGCGTGCGCAGTTGTTTGCTACTTTTCCTCCTGTTGACCACCGCAATTATTCCGTTCACCGGATGTGTAAAAGTCGGTCCTGACTATATCAGGCCGGATGTTGCCGTCTCTCAGAACTGGATTGATTATCGCGATAGCCATGTGAAGAGTGTGACTTCGGATTATCGCGTCTGGTGGAAGGCGTTCAATGATCCGGTCCTAGACCGACTTATAGAAGAAGCCTATCGTGGAAACCTATCCTTAAGGATAGCAGGCGTCAGGGTGCTTGAAGCTCGAGCGCAGTTAGGCATAGCTGTAGGCGAACTCTATCCCCAAACACAACAGGTATTGGGCTCATTGCAGTACAACCGTGTAAGTGTAGCAGGACCTTCACCTATCATGCCGCCAGAGTATTATCAATCTCTAATGGGAGTGAACGTGAGTTGGGAACTGGACTTCTGGGGCAAATTCAGACGCGCAATCGAGTCAGCTGATGCCAGCTGGCGCGCCACCGTAGCTGATTATGACAATGCTATTGTTAGCCTTACGGCCGATGTTGCGAATTCCTATGTTACTATTAGGACACTTGAGAGACGGATCGAGATAGCCCGTCAGAATGCCGACACCCAGAAAGAAAGCCTAAATATAGCAGTAGCGAGGCTTAAGTATGGCACTGTTACTCAACTCGATGTTGAGCAAGCTACAGCCTTGCTCAATGACATCTTAGCCGCAATTCCTTCCCTTGAGGCGCAACTTCGCCAAGCGAAGCATGCGCTCAGCATATTGCTCGGCAGGCCGCCGAGCGAGCTTACCGAATATCTTGGAAGGCACTCTGAGATTCCTGTATCGCCCCCGGACGTAGTAGTCGGAATCCCCTTGGACCTGTTGCGCCGCAGACCCGATATTCGGAGCGCCGAGTATCAGGCGGAGGCCCAAAGCGCTCAAATTGGCGTGGTCAAGGCCGACCTTTATCCAGCTTTCTCCCTATTGGGAAATTTCGGCTTCGTTGCTAGCACTGTTGGAAACTCCAGACTGAGCGATATGTTCAAATGGAGCAGCCGAGATTTCCAGATTGGCCCATCTTTGCAGTGGAATATTTTTAATTATGGACAGATTACCAACAATGTGAGGGTGCAGGATGCACGTTTTCAGCAGCTGCTTATCGCATATCAAAACACCGTGCTTGCAGCACAAAGGGAGGTTGAGGACAACTTAGTGGCTTTTCTCAGGGCGCAGGAACGGGCCCAGTTCCTGGCCCAAAGCACAGAGGCTGCCAGAAAGGCCCTCGACCTTGCGGTCCTGCAGTACCGGCAAGGCATCAGGGATTTTACAACAGTCCTGACCGCACAACAGACTCTTTTATCCGAGCAGGATAATCTGGCCACTACTTTAGGCAGTATCTCCGGCAATTTGATTCAAGTATACAGGGCTTTAGGTGGCGGGTGGAAGATAAGGGACGGCAAGGAGTTAGTGCCTACTGATATAAGGGAACAAATGGCAAAACGAACCGACTGGGGAGCCCTGCTTTCTCCCGCATCGTATAATCCATCTACTACCAAGGAAATAACATCCGTTATTCCGAGCACAAAATGATGTGGACGCGGGTATCGTTGCGCAACAGAGACAACAACCCAAGGATTGGAGGGAATGTGACGGTTTGCGTGAAAAAAGTGATTGTTCGACTGATTAAGGATATCGCAGCCTTAACTGTGCTCCTGCTATTCTTTGTGCAGGTATCGGGGTGTGAAAAAAAGGCTCAGGCTCCGCCTTCACCTCCAAAGGTGACGGTGGCTCTACCCACAAAGCGTGTAGTTACTGACTATTTGGAATTAAGCGGCAATACCCAACCGGTCAATACTGTGCAGTTAGTCGCTAGGGTTTCTGGCTACCTTGATAAAGTGATGTTTCAAGACGGCCAGATGGTCAGGAAGGGTCAGTCGCTCTTCTATATTCAAGAGGATACTTATATAGCTGGTCTGCAGCAGGCAGAAGGGCAGGTGCTGGCGCAAAAGGCACAGTTGGAATATGCTCAGAGTCAGTTGATTCGTTATACGAACTTATTGCCGGAGAAAGCATCTTCCCAAACGGATGTGGACAACTGGCGGTACCAGCGGGATTCAGCCAAAGCCAATCTTGAAACGGCTGAGGCTAACCGAGACCTGGCCAGACTTAATCTGAGCTACACCAAAATCATGGCACCATTTGACGGCCGGATTGACCGAAGACTGCAAGATCCGGGTAATTTTGTGGGGTCGATGACAAATAACACTGTGTTGGCACAGTTTACGCAGATCGACCCTATCTATGTATATTTCACTATCAGTGATATGGATTTGGCGCGGCTCATGGAGAGCGCCCAAGGGCTGCCCGGACTGCCAAACGCGAGGCAGCGGTCCTTGTTTATGGGATTGGTCAAGGAGAATGGATATCCCCATGAGGGTCATGTCGACTTTGCTGCCACCACGCTGACCAGCACGACAGGCACTTTGCTGATGCGAGGAATTTTTCCCAATCCAAAGGGTAAGATCCTGCCGGGCCTGTTTGCTCGTGTGCGCGTACCTCTTGAGAAAACGGAGGCTCTTCTGGTGCCCGATGCTGCTATAAGTACAGACCAGCAAGGATCGTATGTCTTAAGCGTGGACGATAAAAACGTGGTCGTTCGCCGGGCAGTTAAGACGGGTTCGCTGGTCGATACATTCCGCGTGATCGAAGAGGGTCTTGAAAGCAGGGAGTGGATAGTAGTCAATGGGCTTTTGAAAGCAGTGCCCGGTCGACAGGTCACGCCGGAGCGGGGAAATGACATATTCCCTGCGAACCCTCCACAGCCTGCCCAGCAACTCAGGGAGAAGCGGTGATTTCCGCATTCTTCATAGAAAGGCCGATTCTCGCTAACGTTATCGCCATTATGACGATTATCATCGGGGTAGTGTTCCTTAACCGCCTTCCTGTAACGCAGTATCCCCAAATCATTCCGCCGACCATTCAGGTCACCACGCGCTATCCTGGCGCAAGTGCCGAAGTTGTCGCCGCAACCATTGGAGTCCCAATCGAACAGGCAGTGAACGGCGTCGAAGGAGCTATCTACATGTCTTCTACAAGCGGCAGCGATGGTTCATATACGCTGACAATCACCTTCGATGTCGGAACCAACCTTAATACGTCTCTTGCACTGGTTCAAAACCTAGTCAGCAGCGCACAGGCCCAACTGCCAGGAGGAGTTCAGCAGCAAGGCGTCACTGTGCGGAAAGTCTCTCCGAATATTCTGCTGGTGGTAAGTCTCTATTCTGAGGATGAGCGATTCGATGAGACATTTCTGTCAAATTACGGTGTAATCAACCTGCAGAATCCGCTGGCGCGGCTTCCGGGTATCGGCCAGGTAAAGGTTTTTGGCGCGGGGCCTTACAGTATGCGGGTTTGGCTTGATCCCCAAAGGCTTCAGTCATTTGGCCTCACCACGACCGATGTCTTGACGGCAATACAAAATCAGAACATTGAAGTGGTTTCAGGCCAGCTCGGAGCGCCACCGATTGCTAAAGATCAGGCTTTTCAGTTTACCATCACGGCCCTCGGCAGACTCTCCAACAAACAGGAATTTGAGGATATCATCATCAAAACGGCAACCGGTCCGTCAGCACAGCTAGTGCACTTGCGGGACATAGCAACAGTTGATCTGAGTCAGCAGAATTTCAGCAACTATTCGGCCTTCACAGGCCATAAGTCTGCTCAGATCGTCATTTTCTCGCTTCCCGCGGCCAATGCTATTAATGTGGCTGACAGTGTTTATAAGGCTATGGCCGAAATGAGCAAGAAGTTTCCTGATGGGCTCAAGTATGCCATTCGCTACGATACCACACTATTCGTCAGGGAGTCCGTTTCCAAAGTATACGAAACTCTGTTCATCGCTGCCGTGCTCGTGCTTATTGTGATTCTTGTGTTTCTGCAAAATTTCAGGGCAATGCTGGTTCCTGCAACAACAGTTCCAGTCACGATCATCGGCGCCTTTATCGCCATGGCGGCGCTAGGCTTTACAGTTAACATTATGACACTGTTTGCGCTCGTCCTTTCCATAGGCATTGTAGTGGATGATGCCATCGTCATCGTAGAGAACAGTTCTTACTATATTGAACGAGGTTTTTCACCAAAGGTTGCAACAATCAAGGCAATGAGTGAGCTTACAGGCCCTGTGATGGGTATTACTCTGGCTCTGGTCTCAGTTTTTCTGCCAGCCGCATTTCTGCCGGGCATCACTGGCCAAATCTTTCGTCAGTTTGCGTTGGTTATCGCTTCCATCTCCGTCATCAGCGCTATCAATGCTCTTACCTTAAAGCCAGTCCAGTGTTCTCTATGGCTGAAGCCCCGAGACAAAAAGCCGCCTAATTGGTTTTATCGTGGATTCAACCGCATATTCAGCGCCGTGACAAACATGTATGTGGGCATCGTTGCGCGAATGGTGAAACGCCCCCTTCTATTCGTTGTTATATTTGTCGTAATTGTAACCATGTCATTCCTGGTCTTTCTGAGCAGGCCCACCGGGTTCCTGCCGACAGAGGACCAGGGTTACGGTATCATGGTATCACGCCTGCCGGAAGGTTCGTCCCAGCAGCGCTCACGGGATGTAGCGATGAAGATCAATGACATCCTGAAAAAGACTCCGGGAGTCGATTTTTGGGTTCACATCGGCGGACTGTCGATCCTGGATGGCGCTAACGTCTCTAATATTTCAACGACGTTCATCGTCTATAAAGAATGGAAAGATCGTGGCATCGCCCTGAACCAGGACGTAATCATTTCGAGCATAAACCGTTCGCTGTTCGACCTGCAGGAAGCGCAGGCTTTCGTCGTGATTCCGCCTCCTATCCGCGGCCTTGGTACTACAGGCGGTTTCCAGATGATAGTGGAAGACCGTGGCGGGCAAGGGCTTGCAGAGTTGAAGCGAGCAACTGATGAAATGGTAAGGAGCGGGAATTCCGAGTCACACCTGCGCGGGCTGGCCACAACTTTTAGTACAAGCAGCCCACAGCTTTACCTGGAAATTGACAGGACAAAGGCTCAGTCACTGCAGGTTCCGATAGCTAATGTTTTCGATACACTGCAGGCATATATGGGATCTTCATTCGTCAACCTTTTCAATAAATACAATCAGGTATTTCAGGTATATATCCAAGCGGAAGACCGCTTTCGTATGCAACCAAGCGATATCAGGAACCTCTATACCCGCAATCAGCTTGGCGAGATGGTACCGCTGGGCAGTTTTGTGAACATCAAAAAAGTGCAGGGGCCTGAATTGATCACTCGTTACAACCTCTATCCGGCCGCCGCAATTTTCGGATCTGCCTCGGTCGGATACAGTTCCGGTCAGGCTCTCAATCTAATGGAGAAGATGGCAGGCGAGAAACTGCCCGAAGGCCTGACCTACGAATGGACATCCACCAGTTATCAAGAAAAGAAAGTCGGTTCGCAAGCCTATGTAATATATGCCATCTCCATTATTTTCGTGTATATGGTGCTTGCAGCCCTGTATGAAAGCTGGACATCTCCCGCTGCGGTCATCTTTGTAGTGCCCATGGCGCTTGTTGGCGTGCTCCTTGCCATGATCGTACGTGGATACGACAACAATATTTTCACGCAGGTCGGACTCGTGCTGATGATTGCGCTAGCTAGCAAGAACGCCATACTCATAGTCGAATTTGCACGCGACATGCACCGTGATGGACTGTCTATCACTGAAGCCGCGATAGAAGCCACACGCCGTCGATTCCGGCCCATAGTAATGACATCGTTCGCTTTCATTCTTGGAGTAGTGCCCCTAATAGTCGCATTTGGTGCGGGTTCGGCGGGGCAACGAGCCATAGGTACAGTTGTTTTCGGAGGCATGCTCTCCTCCACACTGTTAGCCATTCCGTTTGTGCCGGTCTTTTATGTAACCTTTGAACAACTAAGCGAGCGCCTAAAAAAATCTAAACCGGTGACACCGCCGAGCGCCTGATTCCCTCCAGAAATGACCTGCCGGAGCATAAAACAAGTGGAATCAGTTTTTAGGCGCGATGGAAATATTTTTTTTGTCTTGTCCGCTCACATCCACTATCTCAATCACGAATTGACGCAACAAGCCCTTAGCTGCAATACTTTTCCTGTAAATGCTAATTTTTTCTGCAGTATGAAGGGATAATTTCGAATGTTTGAATTAAAGAAAATTCTCACGCCGTTTCTCTTGCCACCTGGAATATTTATAAGCTTGCTTATTATTTCCGGCCTTTGGTCTCTTATAAAAAAGTACTGGAAATTTGGATTGACAAACATTTTCATTGCCTTACTTATGTGGAGTTTATCAATAACTCCGGTATCAGACATCATAATGAAAGGATTGGAAGCAGACCTTAAAATACCCGCTAATCCGGAAGGCGATGTAATCATTCTGCTTGGCGGTGGAGTTTACGATACTGTGCCTGATTTATCCGGAACAGGCTCACCCTCAGAAGATATGACTGGGAGGATTGTTACTGCCGTGAGACTGCAAAAAAAGGTCCATGTCCCGATCATTGTATCGGGAGGTGCAGTATTCAAGGGGAATAAATCAGAAGCCCCGATAATAAGACGCTTCCTCATGGACCTTGGCGTGCCTGAGGATGAGATAATAGTGGAGGACAAGAGCAGGGATACATCAGAAAATGCAAATAACACTAAAATAATATGTGATAAAAAAGGCTACTCAAAACCAATGCTGGTAACCTCGGGGTTGCACATGAAACGTTCAGTCCTCAGCTTTGACAAGGCGGGCATGACGGTTACACCCATACCGGCTAATCTCAGGACTTCTTCAGTCAGACAATATATGTGGCATGATTATTTGCCACTGCTAGCAAGTTTTGATAACTCCGCGTTTGCCATGCACGAATATTTGGGTCTATTATTTTATAAGCTTGCATATTAGAATATGCAAGTTTAGCCGTAGGTGCCTACCGTTACATGCAGGATACGCAGGGTACGGTCACTTCCTTAGAGGTCTGCCAGGCGTCCAACTTTACCGTGAATCTTGCAGAAAGTCCTATGACTCGTCACTGAATACCTTCGATTATTTGCTATATTTATTTTTGTATCATGGCAATTCTTGACGCCAAACAACATCGTCAATCGTGTCGCTGTCGTTGGTGACGGAGAAGCAGAGTTGGATTATCGCAACTACCGACTAAAGTTCACTGTGACGCTCAGGCCGGCATCTTGCTTTTGTCTGTCATCCTTGAAAAAACTCTCCTTGAGGTGGCTAACGATATTGCCAGGGCTTGTACTGCCCTTGGAAAAACATTGTATCCCAAGTTCTTCAAACTTGTTACAGGGAACATCATATCGGCCCGAATATATAACGACTGGAAAATTTGGCTGTATTTTCCGTTCTTTGATTTTGTTGAGGATCGACAATGTATCTTTGCCGCCAACGATATAATCACTAACTACACCCATAACATCAAAGCGCTCCAGTAAGGAAATTGCCTTGTCTATACTCCTTACCTCTAAAACCTCAAACCCTCCGGCTTTTAGTTCGCGCTCAAGAATTGGATACGAACCTTCATCGCAAAGAAGCATAACGGTCGGCATCTGTATAACTAACGAGACCCTTGCTAATTGTGGCCTTGGAATAAATCTTGAAATTACCTCTCGATGTGCTTTATTCATACTTCCAAACTCAGCGCCAAAGCCATTTGCAGCAACTCGACGCACGGTAGCTCCAAACATAATTATTTCACCTAAGAATTCTATTACAATAAAACTGCCCTCCTCGACGTGATTGCGGGTTTCAACGAAAAGCCCTGCTTCACTAATATCAGTTATGCGCCCACGGTGATTTTTGTCGATCTGAACTGACACCTCAACATCAACCTCAACAGTCACACGCGTGTGTTGCCTTCTTTCGTTTTTCATACATACCTCCCAGCAAGATTTTCCAGAATGATCTTTCTGGACTGCCTGCTTTCAAAATAAGATTGGCTTAAAATCCATTTTCTTCTTGCTCCATACCTATAATTTCCACAGCAACATTAACCGCTCTTTTGGGGAAGAAGCTATAAGACATTTTTTGAGCGCCTCGTCTTCAATGGGTCGTTGCAGAGAACAATGAAAAATTATACCATGGATAGTATTGCGATGCTGGATTCTAATAATTATTTTTGGTCCTTTCATCATGTATTACTCCAGATTAGTCAATTGTATCACATTATAGTAAAGCCCGATGCGCATATTTAAGACTAAAGCAACAAACTTGCATAAGGCGTGACGCCAATCACAAAAAGACACCTATCTGCACCCTTGTATAGTGACTATGCATGTTTTTGCGTATATACTGCGAACACACTTATTGGCCGTCACCCCCTGCATAACACGGCACGTGCGATGCCTACGGCTGCAATTCAGATAAAAATAAGGTGACATCAGAAGAAAAATGAAGGGTTAACATGATTCATCTGTCTGCATAGAAGGTGTTTTGCGTTATCATGCTAAATCCTAAGAGCTTCTGCACCCTCTTAGTTACCGCTTTCACCGTGTTTTACTTTTTCTTTTTTGCCAGTTTATAAATAAGATAACCGATGCCAACTAAGACTATGCAGGAAAGTAAAGGGAATGCAAAGGGCAGTAAAGGGAAAAAAACTATAAGAATGATGCCGAAGAATATGATAAGCGCTAAGCCAAAAATAAATGCTGAGGGTATTACGATGATTAACACACTGGAAAGGATTATCAATGCCAGATATGCTGTAAAATATCCTTCTATACCCCTTACCTGCTTGCCGTTTATGACAATTGTAGTGCCTGTGATATAATTGATCGCCATTGCTAGCAATAATATCCCGATGATAATAAGCAGTGTTCGTTTCATATTCATTGCCCTCTATTATATATTACGCCGCAACTCTCAAAACCAATCCCGGTGTACATATACTGTGCACTAATCGCCACTTCACGGCAGTAGACGATTGAAGTGGAATCTTCACAATTCACAGACACCGGTACACCACTGGTATTGCTCGCAGTGTGTCTGATGGTAGTCTCCTGACAGTGGTATTACCTGTTTCATCCATGCTAATGTGTGATGACTGCGTGGGGAACACCTTCGGAACCAACATGCACCCACGTTCCGTTATAGTTGGCTGCTCTATACCAGTGTCCTCCATAAGGCCTCCACCAGTAGCCTTGATAAAATACAATATTTGCCCTGGAATCAGGGACTGCATATACATATGTTCCCGGTATTACAACCATCGAATGCGGTTCCTGAATTACATACGCAGGTGGCGGGGCGTAAACTACAGCAGGCGGTGGAGCCGGTGCTACAACAACCGGAGACGGGGCGAACACCCCAATATTTAAGTTGATCCATCCAGCACTACTCTGGGTTGCAAGCCCTGTCAAAATCATGAGAGAGGCTCCAACTATACTTATGACTAACGCGCCGACCTTTATAACATCCTCCTTTTCTGAATCTAAATTTAGTATTCCCATAAAAGTAATCTCTGTCTCCGGGAATACAGTACCAAATAATTGTGAAGACACAACGAAGGTATTATGAATAGATATGAATCACCCGAATTGTTGCTTTCTTTGTGATATTTATATCATCACAGTCTCGGATGCCAAGAGGGAGAACTAAATGTAAATATCCGCTATTGCACATGCCTCAGCGGATATTTTTATCTGGAAAACATAAGGATCATTATCCGTTCACAAGAATCCATATCGCAGAATTTAAAGCCGGAGTTGCGATATAGTTTTATGCCAATAAAGTTACATGTTTCCACAGACAGCCAGACTGACTGAAAGCCAAGTCCCCTTGCCACTTCGAGGGTGGTTAGCAGCAACTCCGTTCCAACGCGGACATTCCTATGATTTTGATGAACAAAGATTATGAACTCCCCCGACTTTCTCTCAGGATCAGGAATAAGCACCGCGTGACCGATTACCCTGCCCTTCTTCCAGGCAAGACAATTTATACCCACGTTGAATAATCTTGTTACCCAAGCTTGACAGGCTTCTGAATCCGGTGGCGGAATTCCCTGAGAGGCAGGCTTGGGTGTGAAATTGCAATACATCTCCAAGAGAAATGAAAGATCATTTGCATTCAAGCAACCTATTTCAAAAGGCTCTCCAAATTTATCTTTTTTTATGATTCGCTTATGCATAATTATCCCAGAATTGTCATTAGAGATGAGAAGTGAATGGAACGGGCAGATCAAAATCTTTTGATTTGCCCCAGAGCCCCTCAAACCATTGCCGTCGTCGCATCGCCAGGCAAAGCTTAAGAATACGTCTATTCCCATCTTTGACTAAGTAGCCGCCGGCAGCAAATATCTTGTATCGCATTGTCTTTAAAGTTGGTTGGACCTTACTGCACAAGACCACCTGGCGAAACAGACTCATCAGGTTATAGGCAAGCATTACGCAGTTCATTGCTGTTTCAGTGGCGCTGAAACTTTGCATATTGAAGCTGTCAGCACCAAAGTCATACTTCAGTTCCTTGATCCGGGTTTCAGCATCCGCTCGCAGCCGGTAGATTTTCCATACAAGATGAGCGGGAAGCTCCAGGCTAGTAACAAAACAGCCATATCGATAGTCCCTGATCTCCACTTCCTCTGCAAACAATCTCAACACTTTGCCAGTTGCCTTCGGCCTTCTGGAAATCCGCTGTCGCACCATGACCATTCTGCGCTCTTTACCCCAGCCATTGGCCCCGTAAAGAACTGAAGCCACTTCTATGCCCTCTTCAACCCCAAACCACTGCCGATGCGCCGCAAGCATGCGTTGCACAGGCGCATGTAGTCGTGTCGCAATAATATAGGGGATTGTATGCTGAGGTTCCTCAAGATACTCCAGTATTGTCTTTTGGCAAAATCCACTATCTGCGCGCAACAGACCAACCTTCTTGCCGGCAAGGTGCTCCAGAGTGTCTTGCAAAAATCCCTCAAAGTTATTTGCCGTGTGGGCATCATCAGATCTCAGCCAGCAGTTGGCGACCATTCGGCAATCTGCAACAAATGCGAGCAGTGGATGATGGGAGTTTCTTCCAGGCTTCCGCGGATTGTACCCGCGACGAGCCCCTTCCTGTTGCCCGTACCGACTCATAACCGTTGAGTCCAAATCTAAGGTGAAGTTATCAAAATGCAGGTGCTCAAAAAACCACCGATAGAGCTCCTGAAACACTCTCTGGTTCGTTGCTTGCCCAAACTTCCTGAAATATCTTTGAACTGACTTATGCCCGGCCATACGTCTGTAATCAAATATCTTCCGTATTGCTTCATCATGCCGAGTGACTTCCAAATGCTCAAATCGGTTGGCTCCGCACCACACGCTTATTAGAAACTGTTCTATCAGTTGCTCAGGTGCATACCCCCGATTGGAACCTTGCATCGGCAGCGCAGCCCGCTTTAATGCTCCCCGAAAGTCCATTTTCCCAAGCATCCGGTTCATTAGCGCCATGCCGCCCCATGGGGTTATTTCTTTGTCGCTAAAGCTCAGCTCAGGCTCTCGTGCCATGTATCGGTTCCTTACGCCATTTTCGCTTCCGATTGTGCCAAAGGCATTGAAATATCTTATCGCTTTTTCAGTAACTTATCCAGACCATTTCCTAATGGCGGCCATTAGAAATCCTTGGCTAATGACAATTCTGGGATTATGTTAATCCAACCCAATCACAGACAAGCATCATCAACTATGTGCGTGTTCTAATCGATTACGATCAATACCATCGCTCAGGGCCGGCTATCTGCGGCCTTGCCCAAGGCCTTTAAGACACTGGCTCTCTTCATTGGCCTAGTGTGAAAGAGGAAAGACTGATAAGTCCGAGGATAGGCTAACACCATTAAAGCTCGCCTATGAGTTAGTTGTCGATCAGTATTATCTGTATATCCATGACATTCGTGCCGGTTGGCCCGGTAATAAGGAGGTCGCCCGTCCTGCTGAAAAAAGTATATGAATCGTTGTTCCTCAGATACTCCTCTGCATCAATACAGGCCTCCGCAGCTTTTGCTATAGTCTGACCGTCCACAAACGCTCCTGCCGCATCGGTCGGCCCATCTGTACCGTCGGTGCCTGCCGAGAGAAAAGTGATACCTGGGAGTCCCATTATTTTCATTCCGAAAACAAGGGCAAGTTCCGTATTCCTTCCCCCCTTGCCGTTTCCTCGTACTGTAACGGTTGTTTCTCCCCCCGCGATAAGACATGCTTTGTCACTGGGATTCAATGCTTTTTTGAAATCAATCGCTTTTCTTGCAAGTTCCCCAGCAACAACTGACGCTTCGCCTCTCAATTCGGTAGAAATTACCGTTGTTCTGTATCCCAACAACTCAGCCGCCTGCCTGGCTGCATCCGTAGCTATTTTGTTACTTCCAATAATGATATTCCTTACCCGCTGGAAAACCGGATCGCCATCCTTCGGTGTTTCGGGCATTAGCCCATGTATGCCTTTTCTTATCGCTTCCGACACACTTGCCGGTAATCTGCCTTCCAGCCCATATTTTCTGATAACATGATTAGCATTAGCATAAGTTGTTTTATCGGGCGCTGTAGGACCCGATGCAATCATATCCAGTCTGTCTCCTATAACATCCGAGAGTATCAGCGATATAATTGTTGCCGGTTGAGCTGCTTCAGCCAGCCTGCCTCCTTTAACTGCCGATATGTGCTTTCTCACGGTGTTAAGCTCATAAATATCGGCCCCGGCCTTAAGAAGAAGGTCGGTGACTTCCTGCTTATCAGCCAGAGTAATTTCTCCGCAGGGTGCTACGAGAAGAGCAGATCCTCCTCCTGATATAAGGCAAATGACTAGGGTATCTTTGTCCGCCTTTTTGAGCAGCTTCACAATTTTCTTTGCGGCGACAAGTCCGTTTTCATCAGGCAGCGGATGCCCAGCTTCACAGATTATAATTTTACTATCTCGGGCGCCCTGCGCAGAATGGCCATATTTCGTAACTATCAATCCGCTGACAAGCAAGTCTCCGAAATTGTCCTCGATTGCTCTTGACATAAGCCAGGCCGCTTTGCCGAAACCTATGAGGACAAGTTTTCTGAAATTACCGCTATTGTATTCCGCGCGTATTGTATCGGCGTACGAAGCCACTGCACGATACGGGTCTACCGCCAGAATCGATTTATCGAAAATCTCTCTAATAATAATCCTTGGGCCTTCACCTGTCATAATCATGCGTACCTTTTCAGAATTCTGGCACAAACAGCGGGATCACGTAAGGTCCTTCGGGGATAACAGCCACGCGGCGATCACCATGTGCCTCCACGCTTGCCTTCACAGCGGCCAATGGCGATTCGATCACGGTGACTCCTGTAAGTGCCTGCTGTTCTTTCGTCAGTCCCCCGGTATAGAGAAAAATATTGGCCCTTTTCATAGCCTTGACCTGCATCTCAGTCTGCCATTCATCGATAGCCGCGTACTTCTTCTCGATGATACCACTGAGAAACTTTTCCGGTCCTTCATCAGTCAGGCACATTTGAGCTTCAGCATACTCCGGCGACCCAATGCCATCGGAACACGCGGAGACAATGATGAGGTCACCGCCAGGTTCAAGAATGTCGAGAGCGCCCACCATTCCCTTGACCGTCTGGTAATAAGTCTTATCCAGCGGGTAACCCGCGGAACTGGTTACAACGGTTCTGAATCTTGTTTTCAGAAGTATTTCCGCATAGGGCCGCACGAATGAAATAGCCTCAAGGTGACTCTCTTCTATTTCGCCAAAATTGACGAAGGATATCCGGCGGTCCTCATCGATAACTGTATTGACAGCAAGGCACCGGCCCACCATTTGCAATATCTCCATCTGTACAGTGTGCAGAGGGTTGCCCTCGATAATACAGTTTGCAGCCCTGCAATTCTCCAGAATACGCGCACAGTGCAACGAGCGTATAGTCGTTTCATGTGCAATGCCAGGGACGACAATTTTTCTTCCGCCGGAGTACCCAGCCATGAAATGGGGCTCCACCAACCCCGCAACGATGCGCAGATCAGCCTTAATAAAGCGCCGATCGAGCCTAGCCTCTATGCCACCCGACACAGTCCCAATGTATTCATGATCATCATCCAACCGCGCAAAATGGTTGCTCACTGCTACGGTAGCAAGAACCCAGTCGCTTCCTACCAGTTCACGAAGTTCATCCCCTTCATTGGGTCTATGGAGACCCGTTGCAACTAGAACAGTGATCGATTCAGGGGGCATTCCAGCCCCGATCAGCTCTTTTATCAGTGGAGATAGAATAATGCTGTTCGGTACCGGACGGGTAATATCGCAGATGAGGATGCAGCAACTGCTACAACCCTTCACCTCTTCACGCAACGTTTTGCTTTTCACAGGATTCACAAAGGCAGCCATGATGGCTCTTTCATGGTCTTGGAGGACAGGCATAGCTTTCTTTTGGATCAGAGTAACGTCGAAATCCCCCGGAAGGTCAAGCTTCAGTCCCGTTTTACCATATTTCATATTAATATTCATGTCTGGTCCTCCATTCACATGCCGAGGTACGCTTCTCTAACGTGATCGCTCTTCAGCAATTCCTGACCTTGCCCCTCCATGACTATACGGCCCGTTTGAAGAACATAGGCGCGGGCGGAAATCTCGAGGGCTTCATAGACATTCTGTTCGACAAGCAAGACAGTGACCCCCCTGGCATTGATTTCCCTGACAATACCGAAAATGTCCGAGACGAGTTTTGGTGCTAGTCCCAACGAAGGCTCGTCAAGTATGAGCAGCGAAGGGTTGGACATGAGTCCTCGTGCAATAGCCAGTTCCTGCTGTTCTCCACCGCTGAACGTATCTGAGCGCTGCCCCTGCCGTTCTTTCAGTATGGGAAACAGATTGAAAACGCTTTGCAGATGTTTTTCGATGTCTGCTCTAGACCGCACGGCATAGGCCCCTAACATTAGATTGTCCAGAACGGACAGGCGTCCAAAGAGTTTCCTGCCTTCAGGGACCATGGAAATGCCCATTTTTACGATATCAAAAGGCCTGACCTCATGAATAGGGGCATTGTTGAACAGAATTTCCCCTTTCCGGGGGTGCATAAGACCCGCAATTGTTCTGACTATGGTGGATTTTCCGGCACCGTTGGAACCGATAAGGCTGACTATCTCTCCTTCGTTGATTCTGAAAGAAATGTCCTGAACAGCCAGGAGTCCCTTGTAGCCTATGGAAATATTATTTAAAGACAGCACAGTACTTCTCCCCCAGATAGGCTTGAATAACTTCCCGATCCGAGCACACTTGTTTCGGCGTGCCTTCCATGATTTTTTTGCCGCTGTTCAGGACAACGACACGGTCAGATATCTGCATAACAGCTTCCATCACATGCTCAACTATGATCAGCGTCATCCCTGTGTTCCTGATTTTTCTGATAAGATCAATGATCTCTTTCAACTCGACTTTATTGAGTCCGGCCATGGATTCGTCCAACATGAGCAATCGTGGTTGAGTAGCCAGCGCCATAGATACCTCCAGCCTCTTTTTATCAGCAATGGTTAACTCCGTCCCGAGGAAATCCCTTTTTTCATAAAGCCCTGTGAAAGTCAGTATCTCGCTGGCCTTTTCCATGGCTGGTTTGATTCTACGATAACGCAAAAGCGCACCGGTTGTGACATTTTCGAGGACGGTCATTTCGCTGATCACCTCAACAATCTGGAAGGTGCGCGCGATACCAAGGTTGCATACTTTATCTGGACGCATGCGCGTTATGTCCTTGCCGTAGAAAAAGACGTTGCCGTTGTCAGGCTTATAGAAGCCGGTCACACAATTGAACAGGGTGGATTTCCCGGCACCGTTTGGACCGATAAGGCTGAGAATTTCCCCTTCCTCCACAAAGAAGTTTATATCGTTGTTTGCAGCGAGGCCGCCGAACCGCTTCGACAGCCCGGCGACTTTCAAACAGATCGCCTTGTTCATTTTAGTTTCCTGCCTATCCTGGAAAAAAGCTTCCAGACCCCTTCGGGGTAGTACATCGAAATTAACGTGATCAATAACCCGTATATCAGCATGTCCACGCCTGTTCCCCTATCCCCCAGGGCAACACGCGTGTATTCTGATGCAGGTATCAGTATGGCCGCACCAAGCACTGGTCCCATTATGCTTCCAGCCCCTCCAAGCATCGAGATAAGAACGATCTGGATAGACGTGGCCAGAAGCATAACACTCCCGGGATCAATGTAAAGAATATATTGCGCGTAGAATGTGCCTGCCATGGCGCTCAGAAAGGCGCTTATCATAATCGCCATGAGACGGTACAAAACGACATTAACACCCATGACTTCCGCAATCTTATGACTTTCCTTGATAGCGCGGAAATAGTAGCCCATTTTGGAGGTGGCTATGAAATAACAAACAGCCAAAGAACCCAATAGGAAAGCAAGCATGATATAGTAATACGGCAGCTTTGAAGAATTGAACAGGAAATTGGCAAAGGACTCGTTCTGCATAGGCAGGGAGAGTCCTTCCGCCGCACCCACCATTTGCCAGTTGTTGAAGACAATTCTGACTATTTCCGCGAAGGCGATACTGGCGATCGCAAAATAGTGCCCCCTCAGATTTGAGCATGGAAACCCTATAGCTGCAGCTACCACAGCAGCGGCACAACCTCCTGCGACAAGTCCTATCCAAGGGTTGACATCATGGGCGATCAACAAATAGGAAGAAGTATAAGCGCCAATTCCGAAAAAGGCCGCCTGCCCGAAAGAAAACATGCCGGCATAGCCGCCCATGATGTTCCAAGCGACTCCCAGCATGGCGAACATAAACACGAGGATCATTACATGCACATGAAAGGGCTCGCGGACAATGAATGGAAAAACAAGGAGCAGCAAGAGGATGGCAAATCCGGCAATAATCTGTCGAATCGTGAATTTACGCATATGTTACCACCCCAGCAGACCTTGTGGCCTTATCCAGATTGTTATGAGATATATCATGAAAACAATGGCATACTTGTAAGACGGATCAAAGAAGAAACCGCCTAATGTCTGAGCCAAACCCACTAGAATTCCAGCGATAAATGCCCCTTCAATGCTACCGAAACCGCCGAGTGCAACGACACAGAAAGCGATGGTCCCGAACAGCCCACCTACCTGTGGATATACGTAATAATAAGTGGAAAGGAAGGCCCCCGCCACTCCTACGAGGGCCGTACCGATTCCGAAAGACAGTGAGTTGATGCGCTCGGTATTGATTCCCATAAGCTGAGCCGCCTCGCGGTCCATTTCCGTTGCCAGAATAGCTTTGCCGGTTCTTGTCCTCTGCAGGAAAAAAAACATACAGACAGAAGCCATAATGCTGCCGACGGAGGCTGCGACTTTGGGGATGCTCAGGGCTATGCCTCCAATTTGCCAAGTGCCATGAAGTATTGTGGCAGGCAGAAGCCGGAAATCCGGAGTCCAAAAATAAACAGCCAGATTGGAGATAAAAATACTCACTCCAAAGGTCACTACCAACTGGGCCAGTACGGGCCCTTTTAGCACCTTGCTCACAATGAAGCGATAAATCAGCATGCCCATGATAAACATGCCGACAAAGCATATTGGAATGGAAAAGATGGGATCGATACCGTATAGCGTAAAGAGCCAAAAAGAGGTAAACATACCGAGCATCAGAAAGTCGCCGTGAGCGAAATTAACTATATTCATTACACCCCAAATAAGCGTCAAGCCGATGGCTACCAGTGAGTACATCAAGCCGATTAATAAACCATCAGCAAGTTGCTGAAGCAATTGATCAGGCATGGAACGGCCCCGCTCCTACTTTCTTCCTTCCCATGCCGGGAACGGCCAGACTACCGGCTTCGAAGCCGAATCAAAAGGCCAGATCGTCACATATTCCTGATTGAGTATCTGCACAAGCGTTCCCCGCGCGTAGATATTTTGATGTGATTGCGGGTCGAACTTAATGCCCTTCCATGGGTAGATAGTCTGGTTGCCTGGGATATCAGTATCTTGGAGAGCTTTGACAATGGCTTCCGGAGCTGTGGACTTTGCCCGGTTGATAGCCTCAGCAATTACAAATGGGGCCATGAAGCTCCGAGCGGCATTTTCACTCATATCTATGCCGTACTTCTTTCTGAAAAGTTCGTTGACCTTGGCCACGAGAGGTTTTTTCTTGGCTAGATCGAGAGCAAAGGTCGATCGGACAATTATGTAGTTGCCATCAGCTTTTACCGCCGCCAAGTATCCCGGCTCGATATAACCCGCCATAGTCATAATACCCTTAGGTTTAAAGCCCATTTCCTTGAAAGTCCTGGTAAAAAGAATGGCATCTGTGATGTATGAAGCATGCATCAGTACGTCCGGCTTGCTTACGATGAGTTTGCCCACCTCGCTGGTCACGTCTGTCGCGTTTGCTGAGTATGCTATATCAGCAACGACTTTATACCCGAATTCGGACGCATATTTCCTGTAGGCCTTGCCAGCATTGGAACCGAATTCTGTATTTTCGTAAAGTACAGCGATGTTATGAACCGCCTGTCCTGTCCTTTTTTCAAGGTCCTTTAGGAACTGGAACTGGTCCCGGGCAAAAATATCGTCGTGGGGGCTAACCCTGAAAAAGTACCTGAACCCCCTTTCTGTCAACGTGGGAGAGGAAGAATCCGAGCATACGTATGGAATTTTCAACCTTTCGGTAACCTGGCTGGCGGTTTTCGTCACAGCACTCTGATAGGCTCCGAGCATAGCAACTACCTTTTCCGAGGTAATCAGCCTTTCGGCCTCTGACATGCCGTTTTTCGGATCACCCTTGGTATCGGCATATACAACCTCGATTTTTGCACCTCCCAAGTTCGGCAGCCCTGCATTCCCCGCCAAGGGCAGATCAAGCTTATACTTCCCATTAATAATATCCACCGCCAGATCGACACCCCGCCTGCAATCCAAGCCAGTTGAAGCAATATTGCCGGTCAGTGGATAGACTGCTCCGATTTTAATGATCTTCTGCTCTGATTGCGCGGTAAATGAAAAAATCAAGTTCAGCAACACTGATAGGACGACGGACAAAACTCTGACAGAATTTTTAGATGCCATCACACGTTTCCTCCTATTTGTATTTTTTGTTTCCAAGCATGATACGTTTCACAGGATTTCGGCAGGAATAATTCAACTTTCTCGGGCGGAGAAGTTAAGAGGTCGCCTATTGTAGGCATGAGCTTCATCGCTAAGAATACCAACAAACGTCTCAAATTAACAATAGGGATACTTCTCAAATCAGAACTCAGTCGACGCAAGTCCTGATCAGATGTCAACAGCGAGAGCACGCTTTAAACCCCTTACTTGATCTTGATGCGCTCAGGCGTTGACTTGATTAGTAAATGTTATTGTCTTTTATTGCATATGATTTAGAATCGATAGACTGCCATGACTTTAGGAGTTAAGGAACGCTGCATTAATCACCCCTAACAATCCTCACATTTCTTTTTCTATTATCAAGTTTGGTGATGCCCTCTGCACGGGCTGCATGCACGGCTGCCTCATATTCGGATTGGGTGATCCTTTTGTCTAAAGACGGATATTTACGAGCATTACCACACGGATGGTATTGATCCATTATATTCACGTAAGTATCAGGCGAGATCTGTCCTGCAATGAATCTCATTATCTCTCTTATCTCTGCTACGCCTCCAGGCATTACCAGATGCCGCAAAAGAATGCCTCTCACAGCAATGCCGTTGCCATTATGAGTAAGATAGCCGACCTGACGATGCATTTCTTTTAAAGCTTCTCTGGCGATCTCCGGATAATCGGGTGCTTGCAGATATTTTCGCGATTTTTCAGGGTCCCATAATTTGAAATCAGGCATGAAGATATCGAAGATTCCATCCAAAAGCTTTAGGCTTTCGAGCGAATCATATCCGCTTGTATTGTAAATAAGCGGAACATCCAGACCGCCTTCAATCGCGTACGGCAGGGCTTCCAGTATTTGCGGTACCACGTGTGTGGGAGTAACAAAATTTATGTTATGGCATCCCCGCCGTTGAAGTGAAAGCATCATGTCTGCCAGGGCTATTGTGTTAACTTCTCTCCCTTCGCTCAGATGACTTATGTCCCAGTTTTGGCAGAAAACGCAGTTAAGATTGCAATTGGTCATGAAAATGGTCCCTGAACCGTTAGTTCCGACCAATGGATCCTCTTCTCCAAAATGAGGATTGTAGCTTGAAACCATGGCGGCCCTGCCTGTACGACAGTTCCCTCTTTCATCTTGCAATCTGTCGATTTCGCATTGACGTGGACAAAGACGGCAGTTCTTGAGCATACTAATCGCCTTGCCAATGCTTTCATTCAATTTCCCGATCCGATGGGCTTTTATGTAAGATGGTTCGGATAAAATAGTTTCTCCCTCCGTTTCTGTTATTTCCAGACAAACATATGAATACTATACTTATTAGCAATTAGTTAGTGCTCAATTGAAAAATATGATATGTTATCCAGTTTTCCCCCATAGCTCACAACCATAATTGCTACATAGCCTTGAGCAGGCTCATACAGGACAACTTACGCTACGAGGACTAAAGTCCTCTCCGCCCTAGGCAGCCATTCATCAGCGGACTAAAATCCGCTGTTTTCTGGCAGTGGCTATAATTGTTGATGGTCCCGATAGCCATTGGTTTCCGCCTTCAGAACCTTTTGATCCAACAACTTTTCTATCAACTATAAAAGACCGCGTCTCAGTACTGATCGCAATACCGAGATCCGTGCTCGCATTAGTCACCCAAAGTCGCAGCCTCAAATGCTCATCGACACCCTTCTTGCCAAGCAGCATATTTTGAGTTTATCATAAAGAACACTGAACTTAATGATAATATCTCTGTATCTCATGAGATCATTAGAAGGGCGCATATCTGTGCAGTGGATGGAGATAGTATGGAAAAAGTGTTGATAGTCGAAGACGATAAAGATGTGCGTGATGTGCTCTCGCAGTTAGTAACTTTGAACAAATATATCGCCATTGGAGCAAATGACGGCAGAGAAGCACTTGAGTTCTGCAAAAGAGAAAATCCATCTGCGGTGCTCCTTGATCTTAACCTGCCTGATTCAAATGGCCTGCAGATACTAGGTCAGATGAAAGTGCTGAATCCAGATTTACCGGTTATCATTGTGACTGGTCTAAGTGATGTAGAAGTGGCTGTCGAATCGATTAAGCTTGGGGCCTACGATTTCATCGTTAAACCTGTCAAGGTTGACAGAATTATATTGACTCTTAACCGCGCTATTGAAAATGCAGAACTTTCAAGACAGGTCAAACAGCTAGCAACTTTAGTCGGCTCGCAACTAGAACATTCATTAGGTAGAAGCATCTCGATACAGACAGTTATCCAACAGGTAAAACAGGTTGCAGCGAGCGCTTTTTCAGTAATCATTGAAGGGGAAACAGGTTCTGGAAAAAACTTCGTCGCCCGCCTCATCCACGACTTAAGCAAAAGAGTGGACGGCCCTTTTGTATCAATCGACGTAGGCGCAATACCCGAATCTCTTATTGAGAGTGAGTTATTCGGTTACGAAAAGGGAGCCTATACCGGTGCTGAGAGAACGAAATGCGGCTTATTTGAACTTGCAGAAGGAGGGACGATTATTATTGACGAGTTGCAGAACATGTCTCCTCTCGTCCAGAGCAAACTGTTAAAAGTCGTTGAAGAAAAGAGATTCTATCGTCTTGGCAGCACGGTGCCGGTTGCGGTTGATGTAAGGATTATCGCCTGTACGAACATGGATATAAAGCAGGCGGTGGTAGAGAAAAAGTTCAGAGAGGATCTTTTTTTCCGCCTTGGAGAATTTATTATACATATACCTCCGCTTCGTGAAAGAGTTGACGATATTGCTTATCTTGCTCAAAAATTTTTCCGGGAGGCTGCTGAAGAGTTGGACAAGCCGCTGAGAGAAATAACGGATGGAGCAAAACATCTTTTGTCTAGCTACAAATGGCCAGGCAATGTTAGAGAATTGAAGAATGTGATCAGACGGGCTGCTCTTCTGTCAACTGATGGTATATTGCGCTCTGCTAACATAAGTTTTTTACTTAATAGTGAGCATGGTGGTAATGCTTTATCCCCGATAACGCCCCTGAAAGAACTCTCAGCGCTGGCCGTCAAAGATGTAGAATCAAAAGCAATCAATGCGGCACTGCAACAGACATTGGGAAATAAAACTCAAGCCGCGCGTCTTCTAAAAATAGACTATAAAACTCTTCTAACAAAGATTAAAGAATATAATATTTCCAACTAATGTATACATAGACGACATTCCACATCATTGAACATCTTCCATGTATATCAAATTACTCCTTTCATATCTGTACACATAAGTAGCCATGAGTTCCGCGGTCCGATTCCATCTTCGCAAAAAGGTGAACTTCACCAAGAATAAACCACTTTCAAGAAACCTAAACTCCATCAGAAGTACAATGGAAATGAACGTTTTGACTATGAGGAAATCGGAACACCCCAGAGGAACAACCGTAGGGAAGAGGTTCAGTTAATTTATCGGAATTCGTTGATGATGGCTCGGATGGCTGTCTCCTGTGATTCTATGCTCTCGGCAAGCCTGAACTGGACGAGTGCCCTCAGCAGATTGTGACCTTCGTACCGCGCCTTGAAATAGACATCACCCTCCAAATAGTCGGTAAAGAAGCGTAGACCCAGTTCGAACGCGATAAGTCGAATTGCATGGAACAGATATTTGTAGTCGTCCGCGGAGAGAAAACTTCGAGCTTGTGAGAGATATCCGCGTAGAATGGCTCGGCAGAGGTCGGGCTCGAAGCGAACCATCTCCCAGTGCTCTACCTCCTCGCCTAGAGGATTGCACGCGGAGCGGAGACAGTCGCCGATATCATAATGCACGAGTCCGGGCTTGACTGTATCGAGATCTACCATGCCGACGGCCTGCTGCGTTGCGGTGTCTATCATGACGTTGTTGATCTTAGGATCGCCATGCATCGTCCGGATACGAAGATCACCGCAGGCCTTTGCCTCTTCGAGCACGTGCGCCCGTGACCGCCGCCTGTCGATGAACTGCATGCAATATCCTGTTTCCAGCGAACTTCTAGAGCGGTTGCTTCTCAAAACTTCGTCATAGTGCGAGAGATAGCTTGGCGTGATGTGGAACCCTTCCAGCGTATCTGCAAGCATTTCGGACGGCAGGTCGCTGACGAGTTTATGAAACATACCGATCGCAAACCCGACCTCTTCCGCATGCGACACGCTCTGGATGGTATCGAACGTCTCAGCGGCCTCTATAAAACTGATTGCACGCCAGAACAAGCCGTGTGCGTCGATCAAGTGGTCTTGCCCATCACTGGAAAGAAGCACTCGTGGAGTATTCCAGCGCCGACCATCGCCCAGTGGGGCACTCAGCAACCTTGTATGTATATGTTCCGTGGCCGTGCGCATGTTTTGCATAACAAGTTGTGGACGGCTGAAAACACGCGTATTGAGTCTCTGAAGAATAAAGCGTTGTTTTTTTCCGGCATCGAGGGTCACGAGGAACGTATCGTTGATATTGCCGTTCCCGAAGGGCTGAACGGCTTTCACCGCAACGGTTGTGATAAACCGGCCGGCAATGCTGATAATATCATCCGTAGCTTTATTATTCATGGTGAGATTATTTCCTAGGCATTCACAAACTAGAATTTATTTTAGCATACATAGAGAAGGTAGACAGTGCCGAGACATACTTACTTGCGTGCAGAATTATTCCGTCAACTTTTAAAGGTAGAATTCTTGACATGCAGACGGAGGGTAAAATCTGTCGAACAGAACCTCTTCAGCTCTCATAGAGAGATATTGCAATGAAAATTAAGGCCAGTAAGACTTTTGATCGTGTTCAAATAACCGGGTAACGTTTCGTCTGCGTTCCGCAGAACTTATCCGGCAACTGTCCGGTGATTACATTTCGATGGAATGGACTCCGGAAGCAGCTCTGTGGCCTGATAGCTAAAAAGTGGTTTATTGTCACACATTAGGCGCTGCTTCTCTGATACCTCGCGCCTTGACACGCTTTCTTGGGGGGCATTGTATCAAGGAGTAAAATAGATAAAATGCATGGTATGATTTAAAGCTATAGATTTATATCTGCTATCTGATAGTTTGATATTCAAACAGCATGTAACTCCGATTCGCCATGTATATATTAGAAGAGCAGAAGGGCAACTGGGCATAGGCGGGACACGGTTCAAGTTTATTCTGGAAAAGATAACGACGCGGCTTCTGATTAGGACGTGTACAGATGCATCCTGGGCTATCCACTGTTACAAGATATACGGTTTCAGAAAGGTATTCCCTGAAGCTAACAAGCGGCTTCTTAGGATATATGTTGATTTATTACGGTACGTCAGTTGATACCGTAGTTGTTTTGGTGGTCCGTAAGTAACTGGCACAGGACAATATGATCCCTTCAAAAAAAGACTTGTAGTCTTTCCTTGACATTAGGCTCAGTTTCTAAAATCAAATCTCTATTATCAGTTCTTTGACACACCATTAAGACTTCCCCTATTAGTATTGCCATCAATGCGTGAGGAGATAAATAGCTTATCCCCCCGCGCATTGCGCCCTAATCTCAATATAAACGTCGGATTTCGTTGTGCTTTTCGCGATAAATCATGTCGCTATTTTGATCGAGAAGTTTGTTTAGTCTGTCATGTTCGTGCATAGGCAATTGATCATTAACTGCGTTCCGCGAGAACTCGTTCCTGATATAATTCAGGTTATCCTCAAGCACATCGGCTTCGTGCCGAGTAAGTTGTAATGATCTTATCCCCGCGTCGATCCTGTGCTGTTGCTTGTCCATGCGGGCGACTATGTCATGACTGTCTACGTAATACGGCCCTTCCCTATGTTCATGAACACAGGCCGGCAATGTGCAAAGCACGCTAAGCAGTAATCC
Organism: uncultured Nitrospiraceae bacterium; assembly: GCA_963736105.1. GTDB lineage: Bacteria > Nitrospirota > Thermodesulfovibrionia > Thermodesulfovibrionales > Dissulfurispiraceae > Fen-1308. Next base: position 1,797,038 of record CAVTNL010000002.1, read on the forward strand.
CAAAATTAAGACCTTCTTCATTGAAGTCTCCTTAATCTGTGGTAATAATTGGATATCCGAGCGCCGTGATCTGTTACCGTCCTCTGTTACCGGCCTCTATCCCTCTTTGCACTTGTTCCATGGCTCGATTTATCGTTTCGATTGCCTTGACTCTAAAGCCGCCTTTGTCATGTTCTGCCCTTTCCAGTTCGGCTTTAGCCGCTTTAAGATGTTCCATGGCTGCGTACATATGGGGTTGCTCCATTGCGTATCCAGCCACTGCTCCGCCAATCATCAGACCAACTACCAAAACTACAATTACGATTTTTTTTGCTACCATAATGTCCTCCGTCTTTCAGACCATTCTAATTCCCATAATAAAATATTATGGTTTTGCGCAATCACGTCTCGTGTTGCAATTTGCGGAATTTCCACTTCTTCTGTTTAAATTTCATATTCGCTATTCCACTTTATTTGCAAATGATACCAGATGCTTATGAATAGGCAATAAATGAATAATAAAAAGCTAAAAAACTTCATTCATGCTCCTCTCGCCTCTGATTTTCATCGGCAGTGTCCGTAATAGGCTTAAGTTCTTTCTCGTTGGCGTCCGTCTTCTCGACTCGTTGAAGGTTGTATTTCTGATCAGCTTCTGCCTGAAGCCATTCGCCCGCACTATAAAATATCAGGCCGTTTTCGCTGGAAGCATCGGCATTATGGTGTGTGAGACAGATACTACAATGACAAGACAGTATCGCTACAACTAGACCGTAGAGAACAGGATTAGCCATTTTGCTTCCCAATGTTAATTTGTTTGTCGAGGTAAAACCTCTCTCATAATCCGATTCAACATTATCAAATAACTATGAACTGGTTATGAAGAGATTATGAAAGAATGTGAACCATGCCGTTTCATTCAGCCTGCAGATTATATTCTCCCACGATGGGGATTACTGTGGAAAACTTGCTATCAGTAGCAGTAACAACCAATGTCTTGGAGACATTTCAAGTAACCCTAAATTCTCAGGTATTTCCCTTGTTACACACCCAAGGTTCGATTTTAGCCATTCGCAGAATGCATGAATTACTCGCCGCAACTCTACTGCAATACTCTGTCGTTAAAGACTATATCATGGTCAGAATTATACAAAACATATAATTACAATCCTGTCATCAGAGAATTTAGAAACCATGTGTGAAGAAAGATTTTATGTGGGGGCCTTTCTTGGATCATGCGCTTTCAGTAATTGCCTTCCGGTGATAGACCATGCTAATCACATAAAGGTTCGGTAGGTCTATGATCAGAGAACGACAGCCCTCTCTAATTTCTTGTTTCTAAACAATACCTTTTTGAATTGCCAGTGTGCCAAGATTCGAGGATCTATCATCGCATACAGCTTGAACAGGTCCCACATTGCTGTTCTAACAGACTTATAGTCAGTGAGTAAGCTTCTTGATGAGGCTGATGTGTGGATAAGGAAACGTAACATGCCGTAGCTACGCTCACTATCTACTGACTTACCAATATCACTATAAGTGGTGGGCATGGAAAATCGCGAAGTTGCGATCTCCTTGAATAAACCACTTGTGCAATCTACTCCGTCACTGGATTTTATGAAGAATCAATGATTCCAGTTGAGGGATTATCGATACAAAAGCATCGACAACAACCGGATCGAAATTCTTGCTAGCATTCGCTACAATATGTTCCCGTGCCTTTGAAGGTGATACTCCTTTACGGTAGGGGCGATCAGACATCAATGCATCATATACATCAGCAACCGTAATGATCCTAGCTCCTAGCGGTATTTCTTCTCCGATCAATTTATGATAGCCAGTGCCATCAAACTGTTCGTGGTGGTAAATTATAAAAGGCAATATTTGCTGGACTTTTCCTCCAACTGGTTCGATAATTTCGGCACCGCGCACTGTATGGCTGCGTATAAGATCACGCTCATCTGTAGTGAGGGTGCCCATTTTCTGTAAAACTTCATTGCTTACTCCTAGTTTACCGAGATCGTGAAGTAGTGCTGCTGCCCGGATGTTTTCAATTTCGACTTCAGAACGTCTCATGGCTTGCGCGATCATGACAGCAATTGTTGATACCCTGTTTGAATGACTTTGTGTCTCTTGGTCGACCGAATCAATGATTAAAGATAGCATCTCCATTATGCCACCGTATGTTTTTTTTATCTCCTGAAGGGCTTGCTCTTTCTTATCGTAAAGATGCCCTATGCAATAACCTGTTATTATAAGAAATCCACCCCACGTACATATGTCGAGCCACTTTGACAGCGGATCTTTAGATACTACAAGAAAATTGTCGGGATAACCCAATGATACGAGAGCAATTAGTAGGACGGACAAAGTAGCAGAAAGCGTGGCATATCTCTTTCCGAAAAAGAAGGCTCCGATAATTACGGGAAGATAAAAAAAGTTCAGAAAAGCGCGCTGGTTGGCGATGAAAAAAAAGATAAAACCGGTTATTGCCACCAGTAGAAAGACTATGACCAGTTCTTTGTCGACCTTGAGGTAGGCAGCTATTTGTTTTTTAATTTTCATGCGCCGAGTCACCTCCGCTTAAATATTTCGATATAAACTAACATGGTTTTATTATCGTCAAATTTACCATTTTCTTTACCGCAGAGTCCTATTTTCTACGGAAGGCGAATTATGAAAGCAATAGGATTACAGTTTAAGCAATTAATAGTTGTCTGGTGATGAATGGATATTTTCGTTGACAAAGGCAAGGCTTGTCTTGCCTTCCTTGACCCATATCACTCTGGCGGAACACGATGGAGGTTGATATCCCATAACCTCTCCAACCTCCAAGTGAACTTTAGCGCTAAGGCAAATGCAACCTATAGAAGATGTCGATTGTCGTGCCCCATTAAAAATGGTTGTATAAGAAACCCTCAAGGACGTCTTAAGATAATTATATAATTTACGATAACATCTTAAGAGAGTAATATAAGGCAATGCTGCACGTTGCCATAAAAACCAACTTGGATGCTAAAATCGTGGCGCTTAAGTCGAATAAGTTGCAAGTGGAAATCTTCTGCGTTTGACATAGGACTCAAATGTGAAAACAATACACGTTAATCTAACAAATTCTGTAGTTACGCCTCGACTAGAATCCACAGCATTAAAACCTGATTATCACTCTCTTTCCGAAATCAACTGTTCCGGGGAGCTGGCCGAAGTGGAATTGATTTCCAGTTTACGTTCCATTTCCAGACCGCGTGGAATATATAGTTGGTTGGCGGTTAAGCATTGTCCATGCGACATAAAGGTGTATAATAACGTATTAGTGCAAATCGCTAATTTGAGGTTCAAGGCGCTTTACTTGGGAAAGTAACGTTGTGTACAAACAGCATGATTATCTAACACAAAAACAATGGGCACTAAATACAGAGTCATAGCCGGCGGATACATTTCGTTTCCTGTCAATAAACTTGTCACAGGCTCGCGCCTTCTGTTCGACATATATGTCAATGACGGCGGGACGATGAGACAGCTTTTCAATAAAGGTTCAATCATTACGGATGCAGCACTCTTGACCATCCGGACACGGGGATTCACTGAGATCTATGCAGTACACGATAGCGGAGAAACGCCTCCAATTATCTCAGCCGCATCAAAAGAAGAATCGGCATTAGACAATCCGACTGTTTTCAAAAAATATTCTTTTCAAAAAGATGGTCACCATTTGATCGATCGATCACTTTTAATACCAGGTACACAAGTGCCCTTTTCGATATATGTACTAAACCGCTTGAGGTTTGAAACCGTGGTTGAGGCTTCTGAATCGAGTCCAGCGACGATCGATGAAAACGTTCCCGGTGAGGCGGGAGACTTTATGATCTCCAGTGCTTCGATTCCTCTTTATCGTGAATACCTTAGATCGCTTGAGAAGTCCTCATCCATAGCACCTGCCAAGATATCTAAAATGAAGTCAATTGCTCTGAAAGAAAATTCTAAGATTATTGTGAAGCAGTTATTTGATAGTAATCGTATTGGGGCAGGTATCAAAGAGGCCAAGAGTGTTGTAGATGGCTTGGTTAACCTTATCTTAGAAAACAGCGATGCGATGTATGATCTCATGTCTATTAAAGACTTTGACTATTACACTTACTCGCATTCTGTCAATGTCGGCGTACTGTCGATCGGTCTTGGTATTTCGATCGGCATGAAAAAGGACTCTATTTTCAAATTGGGCTTGGGCGCTATCTTGCATGATATTGGCAAGAGAGCTATACATCGTGACATAGTCAATAAACAGGGGCGCCTCAATGACATGGAATACCAGGTTATCAAGACACATGTAGTTGAGGGAGAAAAAATATTGAGGGAGAGCTCTGCAATACCACAGGAGTCGTTAGCCGCAATGCTCTATCATCACGAAAAATTGACCGGCCGGGGATATCCCTTTGGACTCAAGGAAAAGAATATCGATGTCTTCGGTAAAATTACCGCTATCGTTGATTCCTATGATGCTCTGACTACGGCGCGACCATATAGAGCCGCACTTGCCCCGTTTGAAGCACTCTCGTTGATAACCGGCGAAAAAGGGGATTACGATCCCGAATTGTTGAAGATTTTCATTACGATGCTCCGAAATATCCGTCTGTAATTTTCAACGGCGGCTCTCTCTAGCCGTTTATTTCTTCCTGGCAGAAACTATCAAAATCGTCCTAGCTACAATTTATCCGGCAAGATGTAGCCGCAGTCTTATCTTGTGCCAAACTCGTCATATTTTTTTCACATGTGCCAATTGAACTGATTTTTCTCACACTCATAAACAGTCACCTTGTTTTTGCCGGCATTCTTCGATTCATGCAGAGCAAGAAACTTTGCTGTTGCGGCAACAGCAAAGTTTAGGTTCAGGCTGATGCGCATGCCTGGACAGTTACGAAGTGGTTCGGGTTCATACCTTGAACTGTCCTACCACATTTTGCAATTCTGTTGCCAGCTTGGAGAGATCCGATGAGGCTTGAGCGATCTGCCCTGAGCCCGCCGATATCTCTTTTGACCCCTCCGCAATGCTCTGGATATCGGAACTGATGGTCTCAGAAACCGTAGACATCTCCTCAGTTGCCGAGGCAATCTGCTGAACCATGGATTGAAGATTATTAACGCTGCCCACGATATTGCCAAGGGAATTGCCGGCCTTTTTGCTGAATTCCACACCGCTTTCGACACTGGACGTAGCATGTTTCATCGTGATACCAGCGTGTTCCACCTCGCTTTGAATGGCCGATATCATGGAGTTGATCTGAGAAGTAGCTTGAGTGGTCCTCTCAGCCAACTTCCTCACCTCATCGGCAACAACAGCAAATCCTCGCCCCTGCTCTCCGGCGCGTGCGGCTTCGATGGCGGCATTTAGAGCAAGCAAATTGGTTTGGTCGGCAATGTCATTAATTACGCCAACGATATTGCCTATTTGCCTTGAACTGTCACCCAAGCGCTGCATGACCTGTGCTGATTCTGAGACAGTCGATGCGATAGCCTGGACTTCCTCGACAGAACGTCTGACAATACCCTCACCGTCTTTGGCCTGATCAAAAGCCTGCGTAGATATCTGGGCAATGTTGGAGGTATTTTTAGCCACATCGATGACAGTTTGAGACATCTCCTCCGTGGCCGTGGCGATCTGGGATGATCTGGAAGCCTGCCCGTCCATTCCCCTTGAAATTTCTTCGGCACTGGCACTAAGCTGCTCACTACCAGAAGCCATGTTCTCGGCAGCATATTTTATCTTGCTGATCAGTTCCCGAAGACTTTTCACCATATTGTCCATTGCATGCATGAGTGAGCCTATCTCGTCGTTGTTCCGGATTGAAATAGAAGCAGTCAGATCACCAGCGGCTAGACGATTCGCAACATCCACCCCCTCTGAAAGTGGCACTGTGATACTGCGGACCGTTATAAGAGATATCACTATTGCAAGTATTGTAGCTACGAGGATCAACACGATAATAAACATTAGTGTCTGTTTTACCTGGCTTGCCGCATCCTTACCTGCTTCTTCCATAAGTTGACTCTGATATTTAATAAGGTCTGATGTTGCTGCGAAATACGCGCTTTGTGTCTTACGGAGAGTTTTCACAAGATACTGCCCCGCCTCTTTCTTCTTGCCTTCTTTGATCAACGCTGTAACCTTTGTCACATCATCCCTATAAGCCACCCTTTTTTCTTTGAGGTCATCTATTAGTTGCCTTCCTTTATCAGTACTGACCGATTTCTCTATTTTTTCGATATTGTTGGTCACAACGTTGATTGCTTCAGGTATGCGGTCAAGTTCCGTTTGCACCAGTTGATCGTCTTCAAGGATAATGGCGTTTCTGAGTGCTCGCGCTACAACATTGACGCTGTCGATTATCTCATTGGCCTGTATGGTCTTCGGCCAGCGATCGTTAATTATATGGTCGATGTCCCGATTAATAGACTGAATCGACAACAGCGCAACAGCGCCAATAAGCGCTGACAGAAACATAACGACACCAAAGCCTGCCAGCAGTCGCGTCCTGATAGAAAGATTCTTCAGCATGGGTTCACCTCGTAGACGTATTTATTTCCTAGAGTTCTTCTATAGTTTAAAAAATCTCAAGTTTTGGAAAAGATCAACTAAAGGCTTCTTTGGGCGGGCCAACAGCAATAATCTCTGCTGTTGACATAACGGTTCGCAGGCCCTTAGAGGATCTCCCCACGCTTGCTTTCCGTAGCCACTCGCTGAGCGCCTTATTATGTTTGCATGTCATCAGATATGGGACCCTTGAATGCCATCCATCCTGATCTTTCTTACGATATCCTTCGGATAAAGGATTTCCATGCAGTCCGGGCATATTCCGTGAGAGAGATACACGTCATGCCTCGTAGCCAAGTATTCATCAATACTCTCCCAGTAGTAATCGTCAGTTCTAATTTTTTTGCAACGACTGCATATCGGCATCATGTCCCTGAGCTGAATAATCTCGCTGATATCTTCAAGGAAGAGAACAGCAAGAGATCTTCCATCATACAGAAGAGGGGAGACGCTCACCATTAGATGAATTTCAGTCACATCGTCTTTACCGACAAGCTTCATTCTTGTGACCGATCGGAAAGTCTTATCCCCTTGAATGGCTCGCGCTACGGAGTTTCTTACAACACACTCTTTGCAGGCAGGCGCGTGACCACAACCGTCTGACATCTCAGTAGAGGAGATGCAATGCAGTGCTTCTCCTCCCCTCTTCATGTATACCAAATTCTCGTCTCTGCCAATGATTTTAGATGCCGCTGCATTATAAAAGAAAATCCGGACATCATCATCCACAACAATGCAAGGAGTCGGTATACTATTAAAGAGTTCACGCAGGAATTCATTTCCTTCAAACAGTGTTTCTTCTATCTTCATAGCTCTCCATTATTTTCAACGCTTAAAGTCGCTAATAAATCATACAGTAACCAATTATCATTGTCTGTCAGGAGACTTAGATAGTATACAGGAGGCGTTAAGGCTATTAGTAATAGTTAGGAAGTACAGACTTAACATCATGAAATATATTGGAGTCAATTGCACAATATACTGCATACTGCGGGACAGGTTGTTTAGTCATTCAGTGACAGCATGCTGTGAGGCTGAGCCCTCATTCCATCGTTGTCAATCCAAGTTGGATGGCGATCTTAATAAGACCGGTTCGGTCACTGACGCCGAGCTTCCCCATCAAACGGCTGCGATAGGTATCTACAGTCTTGGCAGAGAGACCAATGATTTCCGCAATCTGTGAACTCGACTTACCCTCCACGACGCACTGCAAGATCTGCCTCTCGCGAGGACTGAGCCGATCGAGAGGGCTTTGTGCCTGCGCATTATTTTTGCGCTTCTTTGGATAGGCATCGGAGTCCTTTTCCCTTTCCAATATCTTCTTGCTCAGATAGCGGCTTTCAGCGTGAACGGCACGCACGGCAGCAATAACCTCAGCCCCGGCTGCTTCTTTAAGTACATAGCCATCGGCCCCTGCATGCAGAGCCTGAAAAATATGTTCATTCGTGGAATAAATGGACAGCACAATGACTCTTGTCGATGGGCAAGCTTCCTTGATCCGGTGCGTAACATCAATACCATTCAGCTCCGGCATTGCAATATCAACAATAACAACATCAGGACATATTTTCGCAACCTTACGTACTGCATCAAGACCATTATCTGCCTCACCGACCACCTTCATATCATTGTTGGTCTCAAGTAATGACTTAAGCCCATCGCGCAGCACGGCATGATCATCCGCTAGAAAGACTTTAATACTCACAGCATTGCCTCAACAGTTACTATTGTTCCTTTTCCGGCAGGTGACTCAATGCGACAGGTGCCTCCGATTCCTTCAGCTCGCTCGGTCATAGTGAGAATGCCTAAACCAAGTTTCCTACCATGTTTTTGTGTTTTCATAGGCACAAAACCCACACCGTTATCGCTTATGGTTAAGCGGACCACCGGATGTTTCATCTCCGTTTCAATCTCCAACTCCACCCACGCATACGTTGCCTGAGCGTGCTTTGCAACATTATTGAGAGCTTCCTGGGTAATTCGAAACAGCGTATTTTCAATATGTGGATCCAATTGTTTATGCAGGTTATGTATATCCAGATTAACTATAATTCCAGTCCGTGCAGCAAACTGTTCCACATACCATTTCAGTGCAGCTCCCAGTCCGTACTCATCCAAAAGAGGCGGTCTCAATCCTGCCATTAGATCCCTCACGCTTTCAGTCATCTGCTCCAGCAGCAGCAATGAACTCTCTATGTGGGCAACCCTATCGCTCCCAGGCATCTCCGTCTTCAGGGAGTTCAGATTGATGCCAAGAACCGTAAGGTTCTGTGCCAGTTGATCATGCAGTTCACGGGTAATCTTTCGTTTTTCTTCTTCCCTCGCATCTTGAACATGCGCAGAAAGGCGTCGCAGCTCTTTATATTTTTGCTGTAGTTGCTCTTCAAGCCTAAATCTGTAAATAGCCTCTCCGACAAGAGGAGCGATCATTTCCATAAACTCAACAACCTTTAAAGTAACCTTCCCTTTCTTCTCATCTGCAAGATGAAATGCTCCAAGCGTATTGTCTCGGTAGCGTATTGGAACAACAGCAAGAGATGATAACCCATATCGCAAACAAGTGCCACGGAAGCGTTTTTTTTCCTCCTCTGTCATTCCTCCAACATAGCTAAGGGTATCATTCGAATAAAACGAGCCACCTTTCGTCATCACAGGTAAGTCCTGAGATTCGGACTTCCCTGTGATCACTCTGATACAGGCACATGAGTCCTTTTCCATCGAAAGCATATTCTCGAACTCCCAAAACTCCCTGCTGAAGCCTCTATAGGATTCATAGGGGATATTCCCATGAATGTCTAAGATTCTTAACCCAACGCAACGGCATCCACTCCACTGTCGAACCAGCTCAACTATTGCCTCGCAATATTCTTTGTGTGAAATTGTTTTTGAGAATACACTCAACAGCGTACTTATCACATTATCACGATTCTCAGTTTCCTTCCGTCTGGTAATATCCTGATTAACAGCAATAGCCCCGACGACCTCTTTCTTAGCGTTTACTATTGGCACCGCAGAGTTGAGTATAATCTTGCGAATCCCGTCAAAACTTTCTATCTCCAATTCCTCATTTAATATAGTCTGTTTATCACCGATTGCCCGAGCTGTAGCCCATTCATGCGATTCTAATTGCCTCCCTGTATCAAACCGCCAAGCCTTTCGCATTTTGTACTGATCAACACCCATATCTTCATAGAAGCCCCAAATCCGTTGCGCCGCCGGATTGCTTTGCTTTACCTTGCCTTCCTTGTCCACTATCCATATACCGATGGGTAAAGTATCTAATACTCTCTTCAGCAATTCCTCACTTTCTTTTAATGCTTCTTCATCCTTCTTTCGATCGGTGATATCCTGAGCGGTTCCGACCAGTCGCAACGGTTTGCCGTTTTCGTCATATCTGGGCCGTCCGTAGTTAGATATCCACCGAACTTCACCGCTAGGGCCGATTATACGAAACTCAGATTTGTAATCCTCCTTAGTCGCCACTGCCTGTTCTGCGCTCGCCATCACTCGATCAGCATCATCCGGGTGTATAGCCTTAATAAAGAATTCTACTGTTGGGTTGAAACTCTCTCTACCAAAAATGTTAATAACCTCCGGAGAGCAAACAACAGCATTGGTACATAAATCCCACTCCCAGACCCCCATTTTTGACGCCGCAAGGGCTAGATTGAGCCGCTCCTCACTCTGACGGAGTGCCGTCTCGGTATGAATGCGCTTGGAAATGTCACGTATTGCCGCCACGTGAAGCCCATGTCCCTGAGATTCAAAATAGCTGCCTGCTATTTCTACCGGAAATACGGTACCATCTTTCTTGCTATGCCAGCGTAAAGGGACGTTGGTCTCTCGCTCGGCAATAGCACGACGCGTCTTATCCGGCTCGGCAGATACGTCGGCAATATTCAGAGCAAGAAATTCTGCCTTAGTATATCCATACAGTGTCAGCGCCGCTGTATTAGCTTCTAAAAACTGTCCTGTTTCACAATCCACCAGGAAAACCGAATCAGACTCAACCTCGAAAAGCCGGCGATATCGCTCCTCACTTTCCAGCAGCCCTTCCCCAAATTTTTTACGCCTGGTTATATCGACAATAACGGCTCCGCATCTCGTAGGGGCGTCAATGCCATCCGCCATACTGAGATTAACGCATACCCATATTATGTTATTGTACTTCATCACCATTCTCAGCTCGCACATCTGCTGCGCCTGCGTTTTAACAAGCTGCTGATGACAACGGTAATATACGTCCTGATCTTCTCTGTATATAAAGAGAGCCAGCGGTTGTCCTATCAGATCGTTTCGTTCTTGCCCCAGAAATGTGGCTGCGGAGAGATTGGCCTCAAGTATCATGCCCGTTTTATTTAGTAACAAGCAGCCGACTGGTTGCATATCGTAAAGGTTAAAATATTGTTCGCGTGACAGCTCCAGAGCTCGCTGCACACTGTGCATTTCATTATTCTGCATTTCCAGTTCGATCTGATGCGCCTGTAACTCGTGGCATGTGTGCTTTGAATCAGCTCGCAGGCGCAATTCTGAATGATCATCTGGCATGTTGCGCTTATTTCTTTCTGCCATGGTCCGCCTCCACCTACCCACAATCGTTAATTTCTCGGCTTAAGATCCGAAACTCTATCATATCACCATTGTTTTTGTGATACCGGATTAATACATTGGGAGGGAGTCGCCTGCAGTTATAGTAGATGTGGCGGATGGCGACGGCTTCCGGCCGAAGGCATGTTTCACAAAAGAGATCCATTGCTCTGGCATCCATTTATCCGGCGACTTAATCTGACCTACTTCCACGCGTTCTATCTTATGGCTAGAAGTGTCCCCTTCTGAAGCTATATTAAACATGTTCTGCGAGTGGTTTTAAAAATAACAAGCCATTCATACTACAGTTAGAGCAGAGAATCGACAACTCATTATGTTTGTAATTATAGCATTCGGCAGGTGCTACCAGTCCAATAAATCCCTTATCTTTATGATCAAAGTGTGAGTGTTAGGAGACTTTGGGATTATGGCGTTCAATGGTCGTCTCAGGGGAAATACTGGAATTACCCGCCAGGCAATGCCAGTTCGATCAAAGAAAACCATTGTCTCGGATCAGAAAACCATCTCTCTATTTTCAGTCCTGCTTCATGCGCCATAGCTTCAGTGCTCTCCCTGCTGAACTTCTTGCAGATCTCCGTATGTATCGTTTCGCCCTCTTCCAAATCCGCCCTCAGCCCAAGAGTTCCTATCCATACCGAGGTCTTTCTGTTGGCTCTGAGATGCATTTCAACTCGCTCTTTGTTTGCATCGAAAAAAGCTAGATGATCAAAATAGCGGGTGTCTAAATTGGCATTCAATTCCCTGTTGATTACGTTCAGGATGTTTCTGTTGAATTCAGCTGTGATGCCTAAGCCGTCATTGTAGGCTAGTTCCAGAATGTCGGTATCCTTAATCATGTCAATGCCGATAAGGAACCGGTCCCCGCGCTTCATCAGACTCGCTATGTTTTTCAGAAGTCCAGACCTCGCCTCTTCGTTGAAGTTTCCTATCGTGCTACCCAGAAAGAGAAAAAGCTTGCTACGGTCTTCTGGAACACAGCTAATATGTCTCGTAAAATCAGCAATCATACCCGTCACCTTCAAGTAAGGGTATCTTTGCATTAAATCACGTGAAGCCTTATAAAGCGCTGATTCACTGACATCTACCGGAAGATAACAAATGTCGGATGCAGAGGAGTGCTTAACAGCATCAAGTAGTGTGCACACCTTCCAATTAGCGCCTGAACCTAGTTCGATCAGGCACCCTTTATAAAAGCCCTGCATTATGTCTGGTGCATTGGTTTGCAGAATCGCGAGCTCAATTCGTGTCTGGTAATACTCGGGTAGACTACAGATCTTCTCGAAGAGGAGAGAGCCTGCCTCGTCATAGAAATACTTGCTCGGGATAGATTTCCTCGCCGATGTCAGCCCGTTGAAAACATCCAGCCTAATGTCGTCATGGAATGTGTCGCGCATGCAGTTGATGATCTTGATACGGCCTTCCGTTAAAGTAGTCTCCATCATGTCTCCTCTTCTGGAATTCTTTTACCTGCACGGCACAAAGCGGACGCTATTCCGAGCCCCGTTGACCACATCTTCAAACAGGACAGCTGCCCTGTCGATCTCTTCAAAAGTATTTTCAGGACCAAGTGACAAGCGCACACTGCAATGGGCTTCTTCTTCCGAAAGGCCGACTGAGAGCAGCACGTGCGAAGGTTTCGGAGAACCAGACCTACATGCGGAGCCGGAAGAAAGAGATAGACCTTTCTGATCAAGAACCAGGACCAGCGACTCGCCGCGCAGCTCCGGAAGCGTCATATTAAGCGTATTTGGAAGCCTCCGGATTGGATCTCCATTCAATCGCGCCCCAGGAATGAATTCGCTGATTTTCATCTGAAGTCTGTCCCTCATCTTCTCGACCCGCTGCATTGAAGACAGTGACTTAATCGCAAGTTCCGCTGCTTTGCCGAAGCCTGCTATTGCGGCGACGTTTTCTGTGCCGGCACGCAAGCCTCTTTCCTGTTTCCCACCGTGAATAAGGGGCTCGAGACCGGCATCTTTTCTCATATACAGTATGCCCACCCCTTTTGGGCCGCATAGTTTATGAGCAGACAATGACAGGAAGTCTATGCCGAGGGTATCCACATCAAGCGATAGTCTGCCAGCTGCCTGCACGGCATCGGTATGAAACAGCACATCGCGCTCTTTCGCGATAGCCGCGCATTCAGTTATAGGCTGGATCGTGCCAATTTCATTGTTAGCCATCATGATGCTTGCAAGGCACGTTTTTGTGGTTATAGAATTCAACAGGTCTTGTGGATTTACCATGCCGGTTCTGTCAACCGGGAGCCTCGTAATCCTGAATCCCATATCCGCAAGCCAATCGCATGCTGCAAGCACCGATGGATGCTCAATAGCAGAAGTGATAATATGGTCCCTTCTGTCCTTATTAGCAAAGATCACTCCTTTCAGTACAAGGTTATTGGATTCAGAGCCGCCGCTCGTGAATATGATCCTTCTCGCAGTACAGTTGAGCAGTTGCGCAACACTCCTGCGTGCCCTTTCGATGATTCCATGAGCTTCCCTGCTTTCCCTATAAATGCCGGATGGATTGCCGAAATGATCCTTCAGGACTTCTACCATTGCTTCTTGGACTTCCTGAGCAAGCGGGGTTGTCGCGTTATGATCCAAATAAATACGCGGCTGTTTTTCCCCAGCATCTGTATGATAAGCGAGAGCATTGGCACTGTATTCTCCGGAATCCATCTTAATGGTTCCGACACTAGCAGGTACTTTCGCCACATTGCACAACAGCGCCTTGTAGACAGGGAACCCCGATATTGGGTCATAGTGTTGCAGATCCGTCAGCTCATTAATATTGCATTCCTGCCACGCTTTCGAGCCAACAGGGCCTCCGCCGCCCATGTTTGCGTCTATAGTCCCAGCCATAATGTCGTTGGTAACAAATGCCCTCATGTTTACCTGTCCGCGCACGGTCTTCAATGATACGAGGTCTCCGTCTCCGATTCCGCGTGCTTCGGCATCCATTGGATTAATGGTTACAGTCGGTTCTGGACGGTCTTTGCAGAGAGTATGCACTCCGTGGTGTTGGGAACGGAAGTCGGTAGTTACGCGAGATCCTGAATTGAAAATTAGTGGAAACTCTTTCAGGAGCTCAACGCGGGATAAAGGGCCTTCACGGGGTTCTGTATAGACAGGCAATGGATCATAACCATGCTCTTCGAGAAGACCGGACGCGATCTCAAATTTGCCGGAAGGGGTATCAAAACCTGGCCTTCCATCAGGTCTGAGCAGACCTTTCTCCCATTTGCGGTACTGCATCATTTTTATTGGCATAGTCACCATGCCGCCCGCGTTACGCACATCTTCTAGTGAAAATCCGGACCCTTTGAGTACATACCTGAAAAGATCTTCTTCATTCTGTGGATAAAGATGTCCGTAGCCGAGACGCCTTGCAAGTTCAGCCATGATAAAAAAATCGTTCCTCGACTCACCGACAGGCTCGATAATTTTTTCTCGAATACGGAAGCTTGGACCATACGTCATGTAAGATTCGATTTCATACATTGTGGTTGCGGGAAGCACTATGTCCGCATATGCCGCGTCAGCTGTAAGCTGGCGATCAATGCATAAGAGAAAATCGAGACTCTCGAGGGTTTTCCTCCACACGGCAGGCTCAGGCCAAGAGGTAATGATGGAAGATCCCTGGATAATCAAAGAGCGCACCGGGTAAGGATTACCGCCCAACACAGCATCAGGCAATGCCATTGGATGCGACTCCTTCCTATAATGGCTGTAAACAGGAAACCGGTCGCGACCGAGCGTATTTTTCATATCCGGATTTTCAACGAGACCGTCCCGGTTGATTGGGAAATAGTTCTCCTTCATGCCGAAGCAACGTCCACCCGGAACATCGAGCTGTCCTGACAGCGCCCATAGAGTAAAAGTCGCACGTATCGCCTGTACCCCGCTCTCGCTGTATTCCAGGCCGCTGTACATTACGGGTGACGCCCCATTTGCAGCAGCAATGCGACGCGTAAGTGAAACAATGGTTTCTGCGGGAACGCCCGTAATCCCTTCGACAACCTCAGGTCTGAAATGACGCACATAGGAGGAGAATTCATCAAAGCCCTGGGTCCAGTATCTCGCGAACAGATCGTCATGAAGCTCTTCTGCAATCAGGATATTGCACATACCGAGCGCAAGCGCTCCGTCAGTGCCCGAGCGAATCTTTATCCATTCTGCACCTGCAATACGTGCCGTCATGGTCCTTCTCGGATCAATAACTATTATATTTGCCCCCCGGTCCGCTGCCCTGACGATCCTGCTAAAATCGAGGGGCGGGCAGTCCGTTGCTGGATTGGCACCCCATACAACGATCAGTTCCGCATTGTCCAGGTCCGAAAACATATTGATCAGCATACTGCCCATTGTTACGTGAGGAGCGATCATGGCGAACGAAACATAACAAAGCGAACCAACGCCCATCGTATTAGGTGACCCGAACGGGAAAAGTACGCTCGAGGCCGATGATACGGCAACTCCCTTGGGTTGATAGACATCGCACAGAGCCAGCTCAAAACTTCCTCGTCCCGTGTAGATGGCATTCGCCCCGGGACCATATTTTGCCTTGATGGTCCGGAGCTTGCCGACAATGAAATCATATGCTTCGTCCCATGTGGTTCTCTCAAACTCAAAGGTGCCCTTGGGCCCTTTGCGCAGTATTGGATAACGCAGACGGTCCGCTGAATAAACTATATCAGCGGAATGTTCGCCAAGCTTACAGATAACCCCGAATTCAGAAGTTTCGTCAGCACGGACTGAAGCGATCCGGCCATAACGGTCGTTTGTTACAATGACCCAGCAACCGGCGGGGCAGATGCCGCACAATGCGCGTTTTTCAGGAAGATGCTGCATTACCACCTGTTTTGGGGGGTGATGTTCATGACCTGTCTACAAGTAAGCAGTTCAGCTATGTGATAGGCATTGTGGTCAGCTATAAGCAATATCTCGCGAAAGATGGTGTAATCCTTTGCATGGGGGATCGGTGAAAAGAAATCGGTTTCAGGGGCTGTCACTATTTTAATTGCCGACTTCAGATTCGAACGGATTGCAGAGATCGTTTTTTTCCATTGTCCGGTAGTCACCTCCATCTCAGGCGCTGGCCAGAAATCCGAATAATCGGGAGAGACATAATCCGGATCCCCGATAAATTTCAGTATGTCGTACTGTGCCCTGCGCATGTGTTCGAGAAGATGCCAAAAGGTATAATTAACATGCGGCGGTTTGTCATTTATAGCTTTGATGGGAAAGCCTGCAATCGCATCATCGAAACCCATATGTGCGTTGCCACCATTGAGAAGAGCTACAAGCTCATCGCGCAGCACAGTGTCTATTTTTTTCGCCATTGTATTTCACCTCATACTTTCACAGTAAATCTCTGCAGGCCAATGGCCTCGATGCTTAATCAGCCCAATTTTGGTTATAGTGGCAAGAACGGAACCGCGAAAACTATGCCATATATATTTAATAATTGTGCGCATGCTAATATATTACCAAGGTAATAGATGATGACGAAGTTTGGAGAACTCCCGCCTTATTTTCCCAAAAATGTGACCACCTAATACCCCAGATCGTTTTTCTTATCATTCATGTCAATTTATATTTGGCGGATGCCCTTTCTTAATGCACCCGACAAAGTATTTGACTTTATCCGGGGTTAACCGTACATATGCGCATTCCGCAATAATCATATTTGTAGCTGAACTTGGTTGAATCAGATGAGATGAGCTGAGCTGGTCTCTATTTATTGATGATCAATATTTTGGAATATTGATCTGAGGCTAAAGTTATCAGTAGTTATTGAGAACCTGCCACTGACCTATACTACTTCGCATTTGCAATCCGGACATTGTTGTAACCTTTCTATGCAAAACAGCTCCCGAATGCCTTTAATAGCCTTATCGATCCCTTGATGCGTATGTTCCAAAGAACAATTTCTTTTAGCATCGAACTATCTTTATGCAGCACCCTCAACCAGGCCCGGCTGTCGGCCTTTATGTGAATATCGGCAATGCCTTCATGCCCTTTTTTAACCATTACGGTTTTGTTCGTAATAGTGACCGTTGCCGTTACACGTTCTTCTCCTGTAAAAGTGAAATGATAAGTGGCATCCAGCCCTTCTGACTTATTACGTTGAAATGCTATCGGTATAGCGGCGAGGAAGGACGTGATTGATGGCGGCCTGACGCCGTTATTAACACGCTTTATTGTCTTGTGGGGGAACACACGCAGCACGTGACTTTCTGCATCGGAGCCGCGAAGGACATATACTGTCTCTTTTTTATCCTGCAGAGGCTTTACAACATCTTTTATATATTTTTTCCTGTCAGTAATAAACTCAGTCATGACATCCTCTCCAGCAGGGCATACCGCCATACAATAGACCGACTTATAACACGGCCCGCTCGCCAGACTCTGCCACATCGATACGGTCTCGGCATCACTCACCTTGCTTCTATAATCATACGAGTTTTTACTGTTTGCGATGTTTTCAACCCAGTCAGTAAAGCCTCCGATCAGTTCCCGGTAAGTGTGTGTCATGCAGTTTGCCGGGTTGTAGTAGCCTTCAGGCTCGATTGCGCCGGTGGGACATGCCGCTGAACAGAGTCTGCATCCGAGACAGGGATTGTAATCAATAGGGGTGTTGTATTCGTCCATATCTGCTTCGATTAGCACGCTGTTGAGCAATACAAAACTGCCGAAGACCGGATGTATGACATTGCGATGCAGTCCCATCCGGCCCAGCCCAGCTGCTACTGCGACCGGCTTGTGCGATATGACAAATATCTTTCCGAGCCATTGATCCATTTCCATTGGAAACCCTACGGCCGGAGCCACGGCCTTCACCCCATTGCGCTCCAGATAGGCCGTTAATTTATGAGACGCATTTTCAAGTTTTTCGCTGACCTTATTCAGCTCCAAACTTGATATAGAGCGAGCCTGGCTTCTCAGGTTTTCACGATTGAGGCGCACAACAAAACTTACCAATGATTTTGTCCACGGAAACATCTTCAGGATATCGTTTCGCTGATTGTCAAGCTCCGGTCTGCCTATCTCTACAAAACCCACGTCATCAGCTCCGAATTCAAGACACATGCGTCGAATATCTTTATGACTGAGCTTGGACGCCACATTCTCACCATTACTTACCGCCTTTCTCGCATAATAGCGTTTTACTGCCGGGTGATCATTCAGATTTTGCATGACGTCTCCATTGTTGTATATGCAACTGGCAGTCCAATAAAATGTCCTATTTCTTTCTCCACTCTGGTTCTGATATGCGGCAAGTCAGCATGTGGACAGCCTTTACGCCGTCTTCTCCCAGGAATTCGGACACCTCGCTCTGAGCCTCCTCCCATGTTTCGTAGATGTCAGCCAGCAGTTTTTTCCCTTTCGATGTTACTGTGAGCACACGAGAAAGACCTCTTCCTTCTCCGCTCGCAACTATCCATTCCTGTTTCCTCATGCGTTCAATATTGCGGCTTACCGTTGATTTCTCCATCTGTAACTGCCTGCATATATCGCCAGCCGTCGGCTTCTCGATAAGAGAGAGCATTATCAGAATGCCAGCTTGGTTGACTTTGATCCCGTAGGGCTGCATGGCCCTGTCATATATGCCAGTAATAACGCGACTGAGCTTGCGCACGCGTCCGGCAAGGCATTCCCGGCCTACTGTTTCGATAAGTTTTAATGTCTGTTTTTCGTCCATGTCTGACACCATTGTTGTATATGCAACTACTTTACTTGCCGAACGAATATTTGTCAATCGTGCATTGCTTATAAAAGGGTCAAGAAGTAGGATTGATTCTTATGTAACATTTATTTCCGAAATAACCATATTTCAGCTGCCGGCGCCTTCAATAATTGTCAGTAGTCAATAGCTACATGATTTACTCGCAAAAGTCAGCTGGCTGCTTGCGATCAGAAAGTCTCCCATTTTTGATTGGCAACCAATCTAAAGATCATCTCTCAGTGATGCCCGCCAAGGAATATTTTAAGACTTACAGGACCTTGCGCGTTAACAAACTTGAATGGATAAGAAAATGAAGGGGCTCGCGTCTTCCAACCCTCCGCATACTGGCGTAACTACTAATTATTACGAATCCCAAAGGTGAACTTCTCTTCGGCGCCATTCAATTTGATGAGTTCCC
This sequence comes from uncultured Nitrospiraceae bacterium, assembly GCA_963736105.1. Classification (GTDB taxonomy): domain Bacteria; phylum Nitrospirota; class Thermodesulfovibrionia; order Thermodesulfovibrionales; family Dissulfurispiraceae; genus Fen-1308. The sequence continues at coordinate 1,816,363 of CAVTNL010000002.1, forward strand.
AGTAACGAATCCTGCTAATGAATAGTCCAATCTTAGTCCCGCGATACCCTATCTGATAAGGAATTAGCTGTTCGATTGCCTTCACGGGACAAGCTTTTGTATAGGCCCATATCATCCCTACAGTCTCTTGGAGAGCTGTAGTAGGTTTGCCCGGCTCCTCGTCGATAGCCATGATATCGTCAATTCAGAGCTTCACACATTGCGGTTCGTCAAATATCCCCCCTACATCCATTGTACTTGTTTTTTTTTAACATGGAGGGTGGCATTATCAACATTTTGGATGGGACAGGAAGACATTTTAGTAATGCGCACAAGAATGTATCCCCGAATCTTCCACGAAGAGCGAATGCGCCCTATGCGCGGCCCCATAGAAAAATAGGTGGCACAGGATTTCCCATGCCACCTTTTATGCTTCCTCCTTACCCTCATCATCGGACTTTACAACTAATTGATTGAAATGGGTATATTGGCCGGTGCGATCCGATTTGAATGGACAGTTAATTGTATGATTTAGTTTAATTTATATATACTTATACAACTAGATAGTGCCATATTCACATTCGTGGTACATCCGTGAATACGATCTCGCTTTCAGGAATTTTAACCATATCACTCTATTGATCTATACGCAGACCAGCGTCTTTAAGCGTGCATTGTGCAACAGATATCCATTAAACCTCCTCTTTGCGACAGAATAGAAAGTATATTTTTTAGTTAGTATCATAAGGTATTCTTCACCAAAAGTAATATCTAAATAAAGTACTACTGACAAAATTTGTCCAATGGCGGTCATTATTAGGCTATCTAGGGCTACTGAAAGTTGTTTCACTAGTAGCATCGGCAGAGCTAAGACGGCTATACACAGGCGTTTAGGGCCAAAATAGTTACGGGGATGACCAATGGCATCTTAATTGCTAAGGATGGAAGTGCTCGTTGAGCCGGGGAAGTCTGCGATCAGCGACCGAAAAGCGTCATTGTCGGATGGTGCACTATGGAATTGGCACTGAATAGATTTTCACCGAATAGCCGCAAAGCTATTTTCTATAGTCAAAGGCTATAACGCTGAAGATGACCGTAGTGAAACCATCCTAAGAAAGGAATGGAAGATCAAATCATTATGCAGTCTGTATTAATAATCCTATCGGCAGTGTTTTTCTTCCTGGTCATTATGCAGGTTCATGAAATAGGACATTTCCTCGTTGCGAAGCTATTTAAAGTCAGGGTGCAGAAGTTTTCTCTGGGATTTGGACCGAAACTCATACATAAGAAGATAGGTGAGACAGAATACGCTCTGGCATTAATTCCACTTGTCAGTTATATAAAGATGAATTACGATCCTTCCAATCCCCACGCGTTTGATTCTCAGCCAATTCTAAAAAGAGCTCTAATCGTAGTTGCCGGTCCCTTTATGAATATACTCTTCGGGGCATTGCTCTTTGCGATGATTCTCTCGAGCGGTAATTTTGAGTTGCTATTAAGCACAAACCCCTCGTCGGTGACAGATATAGTCTCGAGCACTGACAAAAAAGGGCCTGTCATAAACGGAGCGATCGCAGCGGCAAAGACTACCGAATCTATTGCTACATCACTCGTAACCCGTGACTGGTCGGTTAGAGACGTGGGAGGCCCTCTCTACATGATGTCCTTTGCAGCAAAGGCTGCCAAAGCTGGTGTTTATGTGTACTTTTTTGAATTGGCTATCATGAGCATCGCTGTTGGTACATTAAACTTGCTCCCTATACCGGCTTGCGATGGCGGACATCTAGCATTCTTTCTTATAGAGGCGATAAGAGGCCGAAAGCTGAATGAAAGAGCTGGAGCTTTTGCTACGATAGCCGGGGCATGTGTGATGATTGCGGTTACAGCTGTCGCAATCCTTAACGACCTAACTAGGATGTTTGGATGGGCTCAGTAATCATCTAACGTCATCAGAACTTCTTTCTAGCGAAAAGAATACATCTTCCACCTACCCCACCGAGCAAAGCGAGATGCATTGTCATATTGCTCTCTCCACATAGTCACAATAACTCACAAACTCACAGCAATGATCGGAAAAACGTATCCATACTCCACTGATGTCTAGAAACTAATATCATAGTGGTCGTTTACATATAGCTTCCAGCAAAATCAAATGATGTTCGATTGTGGAGTCTTACCCGTTGGTGTCTGATTTTCAGCCGTCTTATATGATTTTTGTTATTGCACCACCGGCACTTTCTGAAAAATATCATTTCAAATACGGCACTTCCAAAAAGATAGATACGGCGAGAAAGATAATGCACTCAAAGAGGATTACATCCGCGTACTAAAAAACCCTCTGAAATACGCCAAATTTTCAGAGGGTTATGGTCGAGGCAATCCGATTTGAACGGACAAACTATATCATTAATAAGCTTATCTATCGTACACTTAGGAACCAGCACCTGTGCAGGATCACCTGCGTGGCACCTGCATGGCTTCATCGAATTTAACGGCTTTACTAATAATCTACCCACATTGCTTCAGGGCTTGCAGTTCTTGGGATGCTAAGGAGAAGGATGGGAAAATATCATTGGTTGCCTACGATAATTTTTCTTAAAACTTGTCATCTTCAAGGAAATAGCATAGTGTAAACAGCAAAATAACTGCTAAAACCAACAACAAAATCTTTATGACTTTGCGTGTTTTTTTATGTCTATATCCTGATATGCCGTATTGCCGGTGTTGTTCCATTGTTACTAATGTCTTATAAAATGCTTAAGTCTGTCAATACGCAAGGATTTCATGGAACATTAAAGAAATGTTTACAAATTGAATCTCACTCTATAGTAGAGCCTTCCATTCTGGGAAATTCTGTTGAAAGATCGAAAGGATAATACCCCATAAGACCACTGAAGATTATTTGCCCAAAAGGCTTTGTACATAAATCGCCTTTAAACGTAACTGGGTCGGTAGGATTAAGAACGTAAAGCTTCAAACTATTCTGTTCCATAGAATTGGCAATAATTTTATTTATATACTCATCCCCAAATCCATAACCTATAATAAAAAGCCTAAACATCTCCCTTTGATAATACTTCTTTGAAAATTTCAAAGTATCTTAAAAGAACGGGTTCAGTATTTATTTGGTTAATCTTATTTCTTCCTATAACCATCTTTTTCATACCATCTGAACTATACCAGTTCCAAGAGCCATGCAGCTTCACATAAAAATATTTCGATGAAGAATTATAAGCCTGAAATATTAAAACCACTATCCCCAGATTAACCTTTCCTGAAAATTGCCGATAATAAATTAAGGAATGGATGCCGTGAAAGAAAGACCGATTATAAACAAAATGAGTCTACTCACAGCTATCTTGACGATAACTTTTATGATACTGGTATTTCTCTACCAGACAACATCCACACACCGAGATCTTGCTGCTGACTTGACTATTGCGTTTTCCAATTATCAAAACCACGTTATGAAGTAGTTAAGTTGCCACAAAATAGAATCTGGGGGGGCATTATGAACATAAGGGTTCAATACCACAATGGCGACTATGACATAATTGCGTCCAATACTCTGCATTGCTTGATTATCAACGGTAAGATAAAAAAGTTTTATCGCTATTCTGAAAAGAGATGGATTACTGTCGGGGTAGATCCCATTAGAAGTAAACCTACGCTATCTCATGAAGAACCTGAAAAACGTGCTCCTAAGAACCCTTGCTAACCCGGTGTTGCTGCACTCGGCAATCTACCACTGATAATTACTAGTACAAGGAGTGCAGCTATCGTCTAGCTAGGATGAGATTCTGCTCTGTTAAGTGGGCTTTCATATCTCTGAGGAGCACGTCTTTCAGTGCCAGCATACGGAGCTAATATGTTAGCTGTTATCCTCATTGGATCCGCGCCCACAGTGATCCATCTTCTTTCGGAATTGCGATAAAACATTTTGATTTTATTGCATTCGATAGCGAGCTGCAGCATATGAACAGGAATCATATCGCACGTATTATCCTGATATACAACTCTTATGGTCATATTGCCCCCTCCCCCAAGGACTCCCATATTATTATCATAGATCTATTTGTATCAAAGAAGCGGGCGCTAGATGAGGATTTTGAGGATTTGGTGATGCAAGTCACAAAAGATACCATTTATAAGATAAGCACTGCTGAAGATAGGTACCAAGGCATAATGATAGGATTGATGGAATTGTGAAGGAAGAGCGACGTAATAATTGCGTGCCGAGCAGAGTGGTCAGTTTAACAGTGGATCTAAATCTTTGAGTACCTTTGCCACCATTATTAAATCTTGTACCCAAAGTTGTGTAAAAATTAATAGCTTTAAAGGATTTATTTCTTCTATTCCAATTTCATCAAGCCACGAATATGCCCATCGCATATGCAGTGATACATCCTTCGCATCAACCGCAGTAAGCATTTCCGCAATGCCTTCCCAGGCTGCATAAACCAATGCGAGGCGGTTCATCCCTTCGTCTGTTTCTTTAAAATAAAATTGATCAATCTTATCTCGCACCGCTTCAAACTTAAGGTTTTTATTTTCACGCTTTATCAATTCGCTTAAAACCATGGCTAATCTGTAAAAGGATGCCTTAGATTCAAAGCGTTCCGCTATATTGTCTTTTATGAGATAATCCTTGAAGCTTAAATTGAGTTCTCTGTTAAGCACAATTTTCTCTATAAGGGCTTGAGCTATTGTATCAGCGTATAATGTTTTTTTGGATTTTAAAAAGTCGAACTTTTTCATCTCATTGCCAAAACGACTCACTTTAATGCCCTCTTGTTATAACTGTATCACGTTATAACATAGAGGGCAATTTGAGTAATACTCAACCAAGCAGAAATCTTTTAACCTGACTTCAAAATGCGGGTGAACGTTAGTATCTCTAGCTGTCAAAGTGGCTACGATAAAGCCTTTGAACTTGCGGAATTACCCACAAATAAGCCAATCAGATTCTCGTTGCAGAACCATCTGTAAAGGGAGTATTAATGGGTTAAAGAAGTTCTTGCCATAAGTCCTAAGGAGGCAAAAAAGATGTCAAAAACATTTCTCATACTGCTTCTGTGTTTATCAGTGACATTGCCATTGCCTGTTTGGGGTACTGGTGGAGAAGATTTGCAATAAGCAGTATTCTCAGTATCAATAAAACCAGTAGCGATAGCACTGATGGTTATATTTTATTTCCTGATGGTACAACACAAGATACTGCGGTCGTTCAAAGCCCTACTGGAGCAACTGGTTCGCAAGACCCACAGGACCCCAAGGTACAATGGGTTTGACAGGAGCTACTGCTTTAACAGGTGCGACAGGGGCAACTGGTGCAACTGGCTTAACAGGCATATCAGCTGGAGCGAATCCTTCTCCTGTGCTTTACTCTTCCGATATAAACATAACATCAACAACACCTGTACAGGTGGGAAGTATCACCGTAACCGTCCCTGCAGTTGGTAATGTAATCGTTTACAGAAGTGGAGGTATTGCTTTAAGACATTCACAAATGGCACGTCAGCCCAGTTTATGGTTCAATTATCAAATAGTGCATCGGTTACAGCAGGTAGTACAATCTTATCGTTACCCAGTATGTTCCCATCTATTGCCTACCCAACAACTGGCAGCTACTGGGTGCCACTTAATGCCATAATGATATTCCCTGTATCTGGTGCTGGCGCTTACACCTATAATTTAAATGCTAAAGTATCAGTAACAGGTGTCATGGGAAGCTTGGGTGGGTTGACATTGTCCGCAGTATATGTGCCGAATTCCATATAGCTGCATTCATCTGTGGGCGGCGCTCGAAAGGAACCGATTCCGGCGGCGCCGGTTCTTTTTTGGAGTTGATGAAGACGCAAGACCCCGTCGAACACCTGGCGCCGGGGCGAGTTGTCCCAATAGGATGAAGATTATCGCGAGGCCGTGTCTCATCAGTTAGGACTGCCTATTGTCTACTCCTATAAGACCTCCCTTCGAAGGTGATGAACCTTCCGCTCATGCTGAGCCGATCCAGAATCGCCGACGCAGTCACGGTGTCGAACACCTTACCCCAGTTTGATGGCACAAGATTAGTGGTGACGATGGTCGTCCCCACTTCTGCCCTTTTCGAGATTATCTGGAAGATGCAGTCCGCCTGTTCTTTGCTCGGGATCACATAGCCAATCTCATCCAGACACCAAACGGCTGCCCTTGAATGGTATTCGATGAAGCTGTATATGCTCTTGGCTTTCGCCATTTTGGCGGTGAGATCGAAGAGTGTCAGGAAGACCGTCTGCTGGCCTTTGCTCAGGGCATCGTGACATAGTGCTGTCGCAACATGGGTTTTGCCGACGCCGGCAGGACCTATGAGAATGAGGTTGCTTGGTTTCTTAAGCCACTGCGTGTTCATGTATTCCAGGATCTTGTCCCTCGGTATCTTAGGATTATATTTCCAGTCGAAGTCATCGAGGACCTTTGTCCTTTTTATACCGGACATGTTCATGAGATATTGGATTCTTTTTTGTTCCTTGCGCTGATACTCCTCGGTGAGGAACTTCAGCATGAACTCCTTTTGTTCTTTTGACAGAGATTCCTGGTCCGCAAGGAGTCTGAAGTGTCTCCACAGTTCAGATAAGTTCATCATAGTCGCTCAGCTGCCTCCCTTCATATGAGATGTGTAACAGCCCATGGTTCTGAGGATGCACGGGATTGTCATGATTACCGGCAGGCCCTAGAAGCCCCTGGATATATGTCACTCTGTATGTATCGATGCTGATCGCGGTCTTTACCGCCGATATAAGCGTCTCTCTGGCTATGCCTTTGAGCAGTTTGAACAGGTCGTAAGAGATCTCAAGAGGATCCTGTCCTTCCTGTTCGGCCCGCCTGAGGAAGTGTTCGATGTTTTTGTCCATGGACTTCAGGAGCTGGTACATCCTTTGGTATTTGAAGTGGGGAGTGATATTGAGAAGCCTTTCGCGGTGAGAAGGATGTTCTATCTTTTGTTTCCTGTCGAATACTCTGTTGTGTGTCGCTATCTTTTTGCCCTGAACCAGGATTTCTATCTGATGAGGATAAGCAAAGATGTCACAGGGCCTGTTGCTGTACTGCGACGGCACCGAGTAGCGGTTGGTGTCGAACTCCACAAAGCATGTCTTATTGATAGCCGCCGGCTCTTGCCGGTAAGGTAGGTAATGGATCTGAGGAAGATTCCTGAGACGTTCCTGTTTCAATGCCTCCGCGGGCGTTATCCCCAGGGACCGGTGAATCTTGTTGTTTCTCTGTATCCGCCACTGCCCGAGTCTTCTGTTGAGGTCGCCGATATCACTGAAGGTGTTGGCAACGAGGAAGCTTTCGATGTCCCTGATAACCCTCTCAACTCTGCCTTTTTCATTGGGCTTGCCGGGATTGCAGGCACGAATCGAAAAGCCATAATGTCTGGCGAAGTCCACAAACCTTGCATTGTATGTGATCACGGGCTTTCTATTTATGACTACGGATTTGAGATTGTCGTAAGTGTGTCTGCTGACGATTCCTCCGATCTCCTTTAGAGCCTCTATGTGGCCGTCCAGAAAGAACTCCATGGAACTCCTCAGATAGAAGTGGGCGTAGAGGTACCGCGAATAGGACAGGATATAGACAAACCCGTAAACAACGCCGAAAGGCATGGTCCGCTGCATCCAATCAACCTGAGCTTCTTCTCCAGGAAGGAACTCCAGAGCATGATAGGAGGTGTTCTTTCGCTTATTCCTGAACTGAAGAGTACATTCCTTTACCGCTGTATACCCTCCCTCATAGCCATAGCTCTTCAGTCGTTCCAATACCTGAACGGCTTTGAGGAGCGGATATTCCTTGTACCACTGCTCTATCAGTCGTTCATAAGGAGTAGTTACGGTCTCTGAAGACTTTCTTTGCAGATCATCCTGTCGGACGAGACGGGTAACCTTCTTCCTGGATATGCCAAGTTGCCTGCCTACCTGGGTCAGACTCAATCCTTCAATTTGGTAGAGATGCCGTACCCGGCTCTGAAGTGATTCTTCCATTTCGGCCGCTGTCTCCTTGCTTGTCGTGATTCCCAAGTTTACATCGGCACTTTGCCGTAGTCCATCGTGTCTTGTATCACGGTCCATAGGCGGTAAACGTAGTACTATCAACCCTTCGCAGCCGTATCTCGTCTTGTATCACACCTGTTATCGTGTCCGGTATCAGCAGAACCAGTTGCTGGTATGACTTTGAAGGGGGTATCGCGTCTTGTATCATGGACTGAGACCGGAGGGCAGCACTCTGTTGGCGCTTCTGCTGTCGCCATTCCTTCACATACCAGTAGCGGCCTTTATAATATCCAGGATTCTTTACGTTCCAAGCCTGCTGGGCACTTTGCTTGCGTTTCTTCTTGCACTGATCCCGGCTACATGCTTTTTGCCGATCGCCCAGCCGTCGATCAGGAGTAAAATGTCGCCCGCAATAGATACATCGCTTCGCCAATGACCCACCTCCGCTCTTACGTCAGAGGTAATCATTGCATTAGGAAGGAATAAAAAGGTAGGTCTTATCTTTGTTGCAGCACTTACAAGCTAACAGCTAAAGACCGGCTCCCAAGGCGACGCTTTCGGTTCCACCGGAATCGGTTTTTTTTCCCCGCCGCCCACATTCATCGTCTAATTGGAATTTGTCAGGCTTGGCGGTTCTGGCAATGCTGAGAGAATAAAGAGGCTAAAGTTATTCGGTATGACTGGGCTTGCCATTGGGACTTCTGCTCTCATTGATCCCGAAATGGTGCTGTCTGCGATGGATCAGGAGAGGCGTGTACCAAGGATATCGGTAATAGGCATAACTAGTGGTGCATTCGACAGTGGTTATATTCTTGATGGTATTGGTATACCAACCCTTGAACTTATTGAAATTATACGGCAAAGGTCTAATTATTGGTTTGAACATACGGTAAAAAGACTAAAACAATTTGCTGAAGAAATAGAGCGTCTCATGAAGATACTTTAGCCTTTTGACAGACTGCTTCACATAGTTCTTCATCTGACGCAATAGATTATAAATTTCCTTTCCGAATCTCTTGCCGTACTAGTGCATTGAAGGATGAGAAATCGTTGAGTTCTGCTTCAAACGCAACTTTTAGTTTGAATCGTTTTTCAATGTAAATATTCACTCTGTTTCCTAACTCATATGGAAGTGGCCTATCTTCACTAGTATGGATCGATATGTTAGTCGGAGCACCATAATTTGGATAATGTTTGTTAACCCACTCAGCTGCTTGTCTTTCATTCATCCCATCCGCTGCCTTCTTCTTAAACTCACTAAGCCTGCTCACTACATCAAAAGAATGGTGCATTCCTCTTTCAAGATCATGCCTATTCCACCACCATCTTATATCTTCATCACTTACGCCTTCTTTTCTGATTCTGATTAAATAAGATTTAATTTTATCATCCAGAGTTTCTTTTGTTATAAGAATGTCGCCATAATTGTCTGGCAGGTCTATAGTCCCTTGCTTTGTCGAATTTGCTTTCACTTGTTCAAATTGTTCCTTAAATATCTTTTTCGCCTCTGTCAGTGATGCGCCCGTCATTCCCTGAAAATAGGAAACATAAATCTTTTCTAATTTTTTTTCTATACTTGATCGGGAGTCAAGACCAAGGAATTTTGAGAATAATCCCATATTGAACTCCTCTAAAATTAAAATGTTTTAAATATCCGACTAATACAAAAGGAAAGTAACATAGGCAATTAAGAAATTGTCATGACCAGCTTAACCTTGAAAATAATAAAATAAACAAAAACTATAGAAGTAAAACTGAACAGAATAACGTGCTTCCGGTATGTCTCTCTCATGGAGTCCAATGTAAGCCTTCGGTCCATTAAATACCTCCTGACGAAGTTTATCCGTAGCCGATTACTCCTTTAATTACACGTCTCCTTGGAAAGAACCACTGTGAGTATATAGACGAGAAAGACAAGTAAAAGGTTACAGGTCGTGACTATAGAATGAATACTTTCCCTACAATTCTAAAATATAAACGTCCAATTTCCAATATGGTTTACAATTTTTCTAATTAGCTGCGGTATTTCAATGGTAAGTATCATTATTAAATATATATTTATGTATCGGAAGACCTTCTGTTACAATGAACCATGAACCAAAAAAGAAATAAATCATTTAAATCAACCGATGAAGGGTATATAAGAAGCTATCCCTCAATTTATGGAACAAAAGAAGGAGGGATATTCAAACAGTTGATTAAGCTGCTAAAGAGTCTGAAAAAAGTAAGCTGATGTCTGTACCCTTGCTGGATCAGCTCAAACTGATCCTCGAGAACTCCCCTAATGGTTATACTTTCAGGTATCGGCGCAACGGTCTTCACATTATCATAGAAAGACAGTCCGACAAAAGCATCATCGCTTATTATAACGATGATCGGGACGGAAGCATTGCCATTGATACTAGTCAGTCGCCATTTGATAAAATTTTAAGATTTTCCTAAGTCGTTAGCTTAAAAAATCAGGAAAGTCTTGGTATGGTTTATGCCTCTGGAAGGCATGGTATTTAAGTGACCACAATATCCCCGCGTTGCCTCACGTGGAAATCTATTCGAAATGGGTATTCGTTGCCTCATCGAAAATCTATTCGAAAGGTTATCGCTATTGCAGGCGTTTCTTGTGTCTGTTCGAGGCAACTTGAATCAATCGCTGTTGAAGGTTTTCGATTTTACGTTTCAGTTCGGCGGGGTTGAGTTTCCGGTATTGACTGCGAAGCTGTTTCTTGGTTTCTTTGGGTACGTCAGGAGAAGCCAGGACTCGTTGATACGGTGTTTGTGCCTTGTCGTATTTTTTCTTCACTTTACTGCCGATTCTGGTTTTCTCCAGCAGTTTCATTACCGGCTGGAAAAAGTTGCTGTAGAGTCTTAAGAAGCCGTAGAGTTCATTCAGGATCTCCAGTTCCAGCTGGGTATCATGCCGCATATAACCTACTGCTCTTCTTACAACAGAGTAGTTCTTTTGCTCTATAAAGCAGTTGTCGTTTTTCCTTGAACTGCGAGCACGAGTGAAGGTTATCTTTTCTTCTTTGCAATATTGGTAAAGATGATTGTTGATGAATTCGGCACCGTTGTCAGAATCAATGCCCAAAATGTCAAAAGGAAATCGGACACGCATATCGGTGATAGCTTCAAACACCCACTGTTGTGCTTTATTCTTAACTGCCTGTGCCTCTGTCCATCCTGTAGCAATATCCGTAACATTCAGCGTCTGCGCAAAATCTCCACTGGGATCTCCTCCGTCGTGCCCTACAAGGTCTATTTCAACAAAGCCGGGTCTTTTATCATCCCACTGGGCAAATGTACGGATAGGAATCTGGTGTTTAAGCAATGTTCCTGGCTTTGTATGAGATCTGCCTTTCAGCTGCTGCTTCTTTCTCTCCGCTCTCAGCATTCTGTCTATCGTAGCCGCGCTTATAGTCAACAGCTTTCCCTTGGTAGCGGCATCAAGCGTGATTTCACGGTGTTTTTGCAATAACGGCACCAATTCCTTAAGCATCGGGGCAAGGCGTTTCCCGCAAATGCAGTCCATAATGGACCAGATATTCAGCAGTGCAGTGAACACCAACTTGTCATAGACTCGGTTGCGAGGTTTTGTTGCCTTTGTACCCACATCTGCGACAAAGATGGTGTTACCGCCGGCATACACCTTCTTGCCATGAGTTCTGAGCAGATAGGCAGCGTAACAACGGTCATACCCGGTGAGAGCTGCAAACTCCTCAAGAATGATCCCCTTCAGCTTTTTCGTTGCCTTCTGATATCTCGCTGCGGTGACCTTCGTTGCTGAACGCCGCTCTTTTGCCGTTAACCCCATCTCTGCCTCCCATAATCATTCTTCTGAGAGACAGTATGAAATTATTTCGAATAGATTCCTTCATGAGGCAACGAATCACTTTCGAATAGATTTTCGATGAGGCAATTCGATCACTGTAACAGCAAAGTGATAATGTCCTATTAGAGCAAAGCAGAAATGTCCTGTTATCAGGATTGCTATACTGTCTTTTTATATGGAGGCGGTATGGCGGGAAAGGACATTATCATGGTTCGGCAGAGAGATATCAGGCGACTGCATGTTATTCACAAAATTATTGAAGGTGAACTAACCCAGGTTCAGGCAGCAGAAATCATTGAGTTAAGCGAGCGTCAGGTGCGGCGTATTGTAAAGCTGATTCGCGATGAAGGTGATGGTGCGATACAGCATCGATCACGGGGACGACAGCCTAACAATAAATTATCACAGAAGATAGCGAAGCGGTTTGTCGAACTGTATCGGCAGAAGTACCAAGGATTCGGACCGACCCTCACAGCAGAGAAGCTCTTTGAAATAGACGGGATAAAAGTAAGCAAAGAGACCGTGCGGACCTTGCTGATTGAATCTGGAGACTGGCAGAAGGGGCGAAAACGCCGGGAACATCGGCAGTGGCGACAACGCAAAGAGCATCGAGGAGAGATGGTGCAGTTGGATGGGTCTCATCATGATTGGTTTGAGGGGCGAGGTCCCTGGTGCGTCTTGATGGGCTATATCGATGATGCAACGAGCCGTGTCCACGGGAGGTTTTACGAGTACGAGGGAACCATTCCTGCGATGGACGGTTTTAGACGGTACATTCGAAGGCATGGGATACCGCTCAGTATCTATCTGGACAAGCATACGACCTACAAATCGACAGCTAAAGCGACAATCAAAGAGGAACTCCATGGTATAGAGCCTATGAGCCAATTTGAGCGAGCCATGAAGGAATTGGAAGTCAAGGTGATCCATGCGCACAGTCCTCAGGCCAAGGGACGCATCGAAAGGCTTTTCGGTACTCTTCAGGATCGGTTGGTAAAGGAGATGAGGTTACGGGGAATCAGCACCATCGAGGAAGCGAATCGGTTTCTACAAGAGTATTTGCCTGTCTACAACAAAAAGTTCATGGTCGCTCCAGTGAGCAAGGAGGATCTGCATCGTATTGTCCCCAAGGATATCGACTTGGAAAAGATTTTGTGTATCAGAACAGAACGTACAGTGAAGAATGATCATACGATTGCCCATGATCGGAAGCTGTATCAAATCGATGAGTCCAGCTTAAGCAAGAAAGTGATGGTTGAGCAGCGGATAAACGGAAAGATGCTGATAGTTTGTAAGGGCAAGTCCCTTCGCTATCATCAGATCACCACACGTCCAGAGGCAATAAAACAACCTGTAATCGGAACGGGGAGGACACGGTACGTTCCTCCTCAAGATCATCCATGGAGGAAATTCACCATCATGAATCACAAACAAAAAAACCCGCAGACGGCGGTGGCATAGAACAGGACATTTCTGCTTTGCCGAAAACAGGACATTTCTGCTTTGCCTTGACATGAGGCAATTCGATCACTTGACACCGTGCAAATAGTGAGCTAAAATGACATTAAGAAGAGCTTGCAATGTGCTCTATGGCGAGACACAGGAACAATTAATCGAATGGGAGTCGGTTTCGGATGCGGTGAGCAATCCTTCAGCATCGAGAGGGAAGCCTGAAGTATCAGTCGAAACTCCCGAAGTAGAAAAAAGAGCTGATGTCTACCATAGAAGCATTGCAGGGTCACACAAAGAGGTTACCGAACGATTTCGGCAACCTTTAAAAAGTGAGGTAGGCGGCTTAGGTGCCCTCTACCTCTTTGTTTTTTATGTGGGGTATTAGCTGACTCATTATAAGGAGCAAATAACAATGGCGAATATGAATAAAAAAGAAGAATTGCCTGACGATACGGTCATCTTAGAGCGAAGAGGATCGTGGGAGATATGTTACTCAAAGTTAGAACGTGCTGTGCTTGTTACGACAGCTGACTACCATCCTGGTATTCTCAAGCTGACTGCAAAGGATCTAAGACATTTCTGCGAAATTGTAGCTAAATAGTGCTGTGATTTGACCTTCTCAACATAAACCACAGCTAAATCACTGACATTGTTAGTGGCTTTTCTACAGTAACAAAGCTTCAATAGTTTCAAGAATATGTTGTATAATTTTTGTATGATAAGGACAGGACCTATAATTGTAATCCTGCTTATCCTTTTTTTAACTCCATGTTTCTCTGAAGACAGAATTCATACATACATCAATGATGAAGGACATATAGTTTATACAAACGAACTTCCGACTACTCAAAATAGCGTCCCTAATAATCAAAACAGCAACGCTATCAATCCATTTAATGCTCAGGCCAACAAGGATACCGCTCAAAAGCCTGAATTTTTTAACCCTCCCCTGACGCCACAACAGCCTCATCCAAACTATAATGCCATTGAAAATAATATGCTTAATTCCTTCGCCAGAATTGTAGTATTTCAATTTCTCATGCTCATTATAGTTTTTCTTCTCTGGCTCTTCGCATTTAGAGATATTATTAGACATGAATTTACTGGTTCAAATAAACTGATATGGTTTTTGGCTGTAACCTTCGTACCTATCATAGGTCCAATTTTATACTTTACAATGGCAGGACGACACAAGATAATACCAGACAAGCCAGATGATAATTATATGGACTCTGAAACTGTTCCTTCTTCTCTCAAACGTTATACACCACCCGATATTTAGTCTTCGACTTTTGCATGAAAGGTATGTACGTTCTTTCAAAACGTGAGTAAGGAGGAATTTGTGACTTCTAAGGAATGTAATGACATATCATTCGCTTCTTGATAAAAACCTTTCATCACGCCATATCAAGGACATTTTAGATACGTTAAAGGCTCTGATAACAAGGTATACAGGTAAGGTGCCTGAGATGCCGACATTTGTTGTCGTACCTGCCAAAGAGAAACAGAGGCTAGGATTTACGAGGGCAATATCCGCACTCGACAAAGTACCAGAACGTCATTGATACCGACTTGCAATACTCGTGCTTTTGCGCACTGGCATGCGGCTAGGTGAGGTATCGGCTATCAAGGTGTCTGACCTTGTTGACGGTGATATCTTCGTTGTCAAAGCCATTTCGAGGAATCAGTTGCGATTAGCTAGAAAGTCAGGCGGTCCGAAGAGCTATCATGTTAGCCCTGAGATCTGGGAGATGCTTATGAGTCATATCGCAAATAAGAAATCGGATGATTATGTATTCTCGATTAAGGGCGAGTTCATCAGCCCACGAAGGCTTTATAAGGTCTGGGAAAAGGCCTGTGAAGATGCAGGGGTGAAACACATCAGCCTGCAGCAGGCATCGAGGCATAGCACCGCTACTGAGATAAAGCGCAAGTTCGATACGGAAGCACAGAAAGCGATTGCCGAGAAGTTAGGGCATAACAATTTACACAACTCAGAAGCATTATATTGTGGAGTGACTGTGTGTGGACTGTGCATGGACTAAAAAACCCTCTGAAATACGTTTAAATTTCAGAGGGTTATGGTCGGGGCGATCCGATTTGAACGGACGACCTCTCGCACCCCAAGCGAGTGCGCTAGCCAGGCTGCGCTACGCCCCGGTTATGCCAAGGTCTCAAGCATCTTTCTGAGCCTTGTTTTGACCATGTCGATAATTTTTTCCCTTGTAGGGGCCTGATCGGGACTCTCATCCGCCATGGTGTGCGTCTCCAGCTCCGGCATCATTCCGCCGAGCCTTTTCCTTACTCCATCGATTGTGTAACGTTCTTCGTAAAGCAGCCGTTTGATCAGAAGGAGGAGATCAACATCCTTTTTTGTATATATCCTCTGTCCCGACTTGCTCTTTCTGGGACTGAGGAAAGGGAATTCGGATTCCCAATACCTTAACACGTATGTCTCGACGCCGATCAGTCTGCTCGCTTCACCAATCCGGTAAAACAGCTTCTCAGGAAATAGCCTTAAGACCAGCGGCTGAAAGGCTTCATTCATGCCCAGCTACCTCTATGCCTTCTCGATGACCTCTTTGAGCTGATCACTCGCCTTAAAAGTCACAACTTTTCTGGGGGTTATCTCAACCTCTTCCTTGGTCTTAGGATTCCTTCCGACTCGTGCACTCTTTTTTCGTACTGTAAAGGTCCCGAAGCCCGATACTTTGACAGATTCCCCTGCGATAAGGGTCTGTTTGAGGGTGTCGAATATGACCTCCACTATATCCTGAGTCTCGTTTTTTGGAAGCCCGACCTTTTCGAACAATACATTCACGATGTCAGCCTTTGTCATAAACTCCCCCAGTTCATTAAATCAACAATAGCTAATGCGGTCAAAGCACCGCGCCTTAAGGCAAATAATTTTATCCTACTTTGATAACTCCTTGCAAGTATTTTAATTATTACCCTGACCCAAGCCGATTTTTTTCATCGATTTCTGTTTGCCAGAGAGCCTCGCATTTGTTTGACTCGTGCAAACTCTTTCTGTTATTGTTGTTAGTACGTGAACGCATATTAACATGGAAAAGGACCGATTGATTGTCATGAAAACAGATAAAGGGATCGCTGTCAAGGAAAAGAAACTTCAGGAAATAAGGAAGAAGCTGCTGATGCAGAAAGATGAGCTTCTCTCAGGAGCTGGAATCACCCGCAATACACTGCCTGACGAGACCCTCTTCCCTGAACTTGGAGATCAGGCCTCTGCCGAGATTGACC
The DNA here is from genome assembly GCA_963736105.1 of uncultured Nitrospiraceae bacterium. Classification (GTDB taxonomy): domain Bacteria; phylum Nitrospirota; class Thermodesulfovibrionia; order Thermodesulfovibrionales; family Dissulfurispiraceae; genus Fen-1308. The sequence goes on from CAVTNL010000002.1 coordinate 1,832,911, forward strand.
GGAACTTTACCCTTCGACTCAGGGACCGCGAAAGGAAACTCCTAAAGAAAATTGAAGAGGCCGTCGAACAGATCGACAACAGCACCTACGGAATCTGTGAGATATGCGGTCAGGAAATCGGCCTCAAAAGGCTTGAGGCAAGACCAGTTACTACCATGTGTATTGATTGCAAGACCGAGCAGGAAGAGGAAGAGAAGCTTCGCGAAAAGTAATTATCCGTCTGCCTGCGCCGGTTCGTCCGTGCTTGACTCGACCTTTCTGAATATCTTTAATACCGACACAAACACCGCCAGCACCAGAGGACCCATTACAAGTCCGATTATACCAAAAAACTGAATCCCGCCAATAACGCTGAACAATATCACAAGCACATGCATCTTGGTCCTACTACCTATGATAATAGGCCTTAAGAGATAATCGATCATGCTGATTCCGAAAATACCAACGATGATGAGCGTAAACGCCTTCGCTACCATCCCATGAATGAACAGGTAGACCACTGCAGGTCCCCAGACAGCAAGAGAGCCGACAAGAGGTACAAATGAAGCTACAGATACTGCAAAACCCCACAAGACCGGCGATGGTATGCCCAGCAGCGAAAATGCGACTCCGCCGATGATTCCCTGCGCAATGGCAACCAGCACGCCTCCGTATATGGTAGATATTATGATGTCTCTCATTTGAGCTGCAAGCAGGTTTTTTTCCTCGTCCGAGAATGGCATGTAATCGCGAATCTTGTGCAGAAAGTCAGCCCCATCTTTTAACATGAAGAAGACTGAAAAGGTCATAAAAACAAAATTGATGGCAACGGAGATGAAATTCCCTGCACCGCGGGTGACTTGCGACAGTAGTTCCTTCCCGAAACGGGACAGATAATCTATGATAGCCGCATCTATCTCACCTTCAGTCACACCAAAGACGTCTGTCAGTCTGTTTATTATATTGCTAACTGATGGTTGCTGAAGTGTTTGCCTCAATGCACTGAGTTTATCGCTGGCAAGGTAATCGGAAAGATGCTTCAGTTCGGCAACCAGCAAGACTATGAAGTACATAAAGGGGCCCACGAGAACTGTAATAATAATAATGATCGTGAATAGTGAAGCAAAGGTCTTCCATGGGGCATAACGTAACGTAAAAGCGTAAATGGGATAGAAAACAAGAGCCAGTACCACCGCCCATGCAATCGGAGAAAGAAATGGCTTAAGTATCTGGAAGGTGAGAATGCCCAGAACGGCAACAATGACCATGAGCGTTATGGAATAAAATCTCTTGGATGTCACTCTGCTTATCCGATAGTCAGCTATCTTCGGTTCCTCCTTCTCTTGGCAGCAATAACTGCCAGGGATTCGAACAGCCATGCGGACAGGGGATCGTAAAAAATACGCTCCGGATGCCACTGCACGCCCACACAAAAATTATAATCCCTTTTGTAAATCCCTTCAATAATGCCGTCCCCGGCTACGGCAAACACAGAGAGGCCCTCTCCTGCATCCATCACAGCCTGGTGATGGGAGGAGTTCACGACATAACGGTCTTGGAGTGTACTGTTAAAAGAATCGACGATATCGACCGCGTGCATCCCATCTCGATGGCCTATTGCAGTGGCAAGCTCGTATTCTATGTCTTGAAAGAGAGTCCCCCCGTGATATACATTAAGCAACTGCATGCCGTAACAAACAGCTAGTATAGGTGCTTCTCTCCGTAGAGTTTCCCTCAGAAGCTCTGTCTCAAAAGCGATCCTATCCCTTCTTTCCGACCTGATATACTCCTCAGGCACGACAGCACTATTATTGTAAAGATCTGCTGGGATGTCTGCGCCGCCAGTAAGCAAAAGCCCGTCTATAATGTCGCTTAGTTCTGACGCCTGCTGCTGTATGGGCAATACCACAGGCAGCCCACCGGCATTTGCGACCGCCGAGACATAGGCCTGCTTTAGTGCAATGTTGTCGCCATCGAGTCCGCCAGTTATCCCGATAACTGGCTTCATTAGACGATCATGCCTGAGCGCGTTTCAGTCAGGTTGCCTTCGCTGAAAGATAGCATACCGTTAACAAAAACATGAGCTATCCCCTGCGCATTTCTGAAAGGTTCCGTAAAGGTAGCTTCATCCCGTATTGCAGCATAATCAAAAATAACGAGGTCCGCGAAGTATCCCTGCCTTATCAGTCCTCGTCCCTGCAGCCCGAAGACTGATGCCGGCAGCGAGGTCAATCGGCGTATGGCCTCCGGAAGAGAGATAATATTCTCGTCCTTTGTGTATTTGCTTATGAACCTGGCGAAGCTTCCAAACCCCCTCGGATGAGGCTTGCCGGAACAAGTCGGCCCTGGGCAGGACCTGACAGCACTGTCCGAGCCGATCATGGTGTACTTCAGCGAAAGGAAACGCCTCAGGTTCTCCTCACACATGGAGAAAAAAATCGCTCCGGCCCTTGCATCCTCTTCGATAGTTATGTCAAGCACCGCATCAGCTGGATGGCGACCGGTCCGTGAGGCAATATCAAGAATGTTTTCGCCCTCCATCCATTTGTTGCCCCGTCCAGACACAGAGGAGATATAAACACCCTGCCAATAGTGATCGGTATTCTTAATGAGCTCGGCCCTGATCTTTGACCTTGTCTCGGAGTCTCTGAGTCTCTGCAACTCTTTCTGCAGGCCTCCCGCGTAGACCCAGGACGGCATAACAGTATCAAGATCAGTGCTTGAAGCAATATAGGGATATCGGTCGCAGGTCACCTGCATGCCTTTTGATTGTGCTTCATCTATCATCGACAGAACAGTCTCTATTTTGTTCCAGTTTCGTTCGCCTGATGTTTTTAAGTGCGAGATGTGTACCGGCAGCGACGCCCCGGCACCTATGTTCAATGTCTCCTCGACCGATTCTATAAGTCCGTCCCCTTCGCTCCTCATGTGAGATGCGTAAATGCCACCTCTCCGCTCAGAGGCAACGACCTCCGCCATTCCGGTAATCTCACTGCTTGAAGAATAGACTCCTGGCGGGTATATGAGGCCCGTTGAAAGGCCTCTGGCGCCTGCATGCAACGCTTCGGCTAAAAGCTCCTTCATCGCCTGCATTTCCGATTCAGTCGGAGTGTCGTCCTTGTATCCCATAACCGATGCCCGCACGTTGCCATGCCCGCACAGAGTTGCAAAGTTGATAGAGATTCCTCTCCTTCGGATAAGCTCAAAATATTCTCCGAAAGTATTCCACCTCTCTTTTATCCCGAATTCCTCCTGGTCCGCTTCTCTGCGCTCAAAGGCTTCTCCCAGCAGAGGTGCAGCCGACAGGCCGCAATTTCCGTTGATCTCCATGGTGACACCCTGGGATAGCTTGCCCTCGGCTCTTCCATCTGCGAGTATAGTAAATTCCGAATGTGCGTGGGTATCGATAAATCCCGGCGTCACTATAAGGCCCTCCGCATCAATGACACGGCGTGCCACAGCGCCTCCTTTGCCAAGATAACAGATGCGGTCTCCCTCGATACCTATATCGAGAATTTCGGCTTCTGAGCCGCCTCCGTCGATTACACTACCACCCTTAATTAAATAGTCGATCATATGAACTTAAATGGTGCTTTTTTAGAAAAAAAAAACGGAAGCCAAGAATTTCTCATCTTTTGAACTTCCGCCATTCGGGACCACGACCACAGATCCGCACTATTGTTGGTGCTATCTTGCCCCCTTCTCACTTGCATACTTCACCGGCTCTGCGCTGACCACAGATTCTTCGCTTTCCACGCTTTCTAAAACCACGTTTTGCAGGGGCTGCGATGAAAAGTATTTATGTATACCATCCGCTATCGATCGAGCGAGGAACTGGCGGTAGGAGTCACTGGCCAGCAGCCTTTCCTCTTTTGGATTGCTTATGAATGATACCTCCACAAGCGTAGATGGCATTTTTGCGCCCACTAGGACATAAAAAAGAGCCTGTTTTACACCGAGGTCATTGACCTCTGGATATTTCTTACCCACTGACGATGAAAGTGAGTTCTGAATACATCCGGCAATCTTAACTGACTCGTCCCTCTTACTCTCTCTCTCTAGCGAAGCCAATATCACACCGAGTTCGCTCTTCATCTGCTTCATCTTTTTTAAGGAGATCGCGTTTTCACGCGCTGCAACCTTCAGCGCCTCAGTATCATTAGACCAGTTTAGAAGATATGTTTCAATCCCGCGTGCCTTGTTGTTGGTGCTGGAATTAGCGTGGACCGAGACAAAAAGATCGGCATTGTTCCTGTTTGCTATCTCGGCACGTTCCGGCAGTGGTATGAATACATCCGACTCTCGAGTGAGGATGACATTGTAAAACGGATAGTCCTGCTTCATAATCTCCCTCACTCTGAGGGCAATATCAAGTACAACATTTTTTTCATAAAGGCCCGACGGCCCAATAGCACCCGGATCGTGCCCGCCGTGGCCGGCATCAATGACCACAGTCCTCTTGATAAACTGTTCCACCTGTGGCTTGGCCTGCAGCTTCGCCTGTGGCTGGACGGGAGGAATGGCCTTATCTGGTTTAGTCTCGGCCCTAAAGTCGGGCTTCCCTTTATCTTTAGACGCCCCCGCGTAAATATCGATTACAAGCCTCGAGGGATCTTCGAGATTCATCACTTTGAAGTCATAGGATTGCAATTGCAAATCGAAAACGATCCTGGTGGTATCAGCACTGTATTGGCCAAGTCGCACTGATTTTACAAGAGCCGAATTAATTGCGAAGGATCGTTTCACTCCTCTGGCAAGTCTGGTATTCTTGAGGTCAAAAAAAAGCCGCTCAGGATTGGACAGCTTTCCAGTCGTAAACTCCAGTGAAGTTGAGATATCGAATACAAATCGTACGGAATCGGAGTTTTCCCAATGGCGCACGTCCTTGATCAAAGCGGCATCTTCGCCGAAACCGATCTTGGGAACAGCAAGCAAAAATAAAAAAAGCAGGAACGAGCCTGTCAAGGCAGATACTCCTGCCGTTTTGCGAAGCGAAATCATCATCTCTCTTCGACGGATTTGATTTCGGGGATCTCTTTTTTTAAAGTCGTTTGTACCCAGTTTTTCAGGGTCAGCGTGGACATAGGACAGGTACCGCACGCACCCTTGAGTTTCACATAGACTATATCATCCTTTATCTCAACGAGGTCTATATCGCCGCCTTCTGACTTGAGTCCGACCCTGATTTTGTTTAGTACCTCTTCGACTTTTTCCCTAGTTATCATCGTCCCTCCTTAATGAAGATTCTTTATAAATCATATCGTATAAATAATAATTTATCAAGGTGTTATCCCCACAGACTGTAATACTTTAATCGGATGTCTTTGATTAGATCTCATTTGCAGTATACTTGAAATAATGAAGAAAGTGGGTTTTGTCTACGATGATATTTTTTTGAAACACGAGACTCCGGCCAAACATCCTGAAAGCAAGGACCGTCTTACAGCCATTATCAAGGTCCTGCGGAAATCACAGATCTGGGATAACCTAATCCATGTCAAGCCTCGCAGGGCTTCCTACGAAGATATCGCCATGATTCATACAGAACGATACATCAACAGGGTCAAACTGTTCGGAGCCGGGTACCTTGATGCCGATACGTATATGTCGGAACACAGTCTCGAATCGGCCCGTTACGCTGTGGGCGCCGTGATTGAAGCGGTTGCACGCTGCAAGAAGGGCGACTTCAGCCGTGCCTTCTGCGCGGTGCGCCCGCCCGGCCATCATGCAGAGGCCGGTGCAGCGATGGGATTTTGCATCTTCAACAATGTTGCTATCGGAGCACGTTATGCACAGAGACTCGGCTATAACAAAGTCTTCATCATAGATTTCGACGTCCACCACGGTAACGGTACACAGCATGCCTTCGAAAAAAACAGCACAGTCTTCTTTTTCAGCACTCACCAGTATCCGCACTACCCTGGTACAGGCAGAAATTCAGAAAGAGGGAAAGATGGGGGAGAGGATTTTACCTATAATGCTCCAATGCATGCCGGGGCGGGCGATGCGGAATATTCAGAAGTCTATCAAAATCTTCTTCCGCCACTGGTGAAAACTTTCTCACCTGACATCGTCCTCGTTTCTGCAGGTTACGACATCCTCAGCGATGATCCCCTTTCGGCCATTCATGTGTCTCAGGCTGGAGTGAAGTCGATAATTCTGAGCATATTGCAAAGCTCTTCAGCGCCAGTCATTTTCGTACTCGAGGGGGGATACAATCTACCCGCTCTCGGCAAGGCGGTCGGGATCACTGTAGGGGAGATGCTCAAGTAGGCTCTTCACCCTTCTGAAATACTCTCGGAAACTGTTTTCCTCAATTTGCATAAGCATATTAAAAGGTTTCTGAAAGGTATCTTTATCCGCCGCAAATACACCATGACCATAAACTATTGCACCTCGACCTTCCATCATGGCAGGTGGTACCGTGTTCATCAGTCCGGTCTGACCTGTGCCAATTTCGCCAGAAACAATCGGAGTTCGCAGGAGCTCTCTTTTTTGTTTGCATACTTTATGGCACAGACTGCGGTCGCAACCCTCCTCCTTGCAATACATCGACATGATGACAGAGAATTTAGGATGACCATGCAGGATAGCATTACAACCGGTTCTGAGATATATATTCTTGTGTGCAGAGAGTTCTGAAGAAGCTGTTATTCCGATTGATGACGATCCGTCAAGCGGCACCATATCGATGCTGCCCTCGAGTTCGTCAAGGAAGCTTCCTGTCTGGCTGATAAAGATATGATCGCGATAAACGTACGATATATTCCCGAAATGTGAATCAACCAAGCGGCATGTTACAATTGCACGCCCGGCCTCGGCGAGCATTTCTATGACTTCGTCTTCAGTCTGCGGCGGCTTAGATCTTAATATCGCCGGCGACTGGGGCAGGCCTGCGATGTCCGTCTTCCTGACAACTTCATCAAACGCCGTCATGTACTGCCTGTCGACCGGCATCCCCGTTTGTTCACATTTATCGAAATAAATGAGAGCATCATAGAAATACTTGACGAAAGCCGAAAAACAGGTGGAACTGAACGATACATAGGCCTGTTCCGGAGTTAATGCCCCGTATGTAATAATGCCCCTGCCTCTGATTATAGCTGATTTGCGAAGTGATAGTGCCGCAGTTATAGCCTGTGGATCGAAATCATCAATCACAGGAATATCGTGGAAGAAAGTGCGAGTTTCGCAGTCCATTGGAACTATTTTCTTCAGTTCAAGACATTCCCGGTCACGCTTAATGATCTCCTGGATAATGCTTCTATAGGGCTCCGAAGGAACGCTATACAGAAGACTACTGATATTCATAAGATCGAATATTTCCCTCAGTATCAGAGTATCTCCATCCATCGGTTTGTTGGAGAACATCTCGGCATCAAACGCGAGGGAAATTGCATCTTCACGCTTTGCAATCCCCTGCCCTTCTAGTTTGTCGAGATATTTATTTATTATTCGCAGCATAAATAGATTGCCGTGATACTCCGCGTGCTCCTCGTGTTGCTTCTGGGTGCTTCAGTTTTTTTCGTTTTCCGACGACATGCTACAGGAAACCGCCACTTGCCACTCAACTACAGCAGCAACGCAATTACAATCACTGTAGCGGTATGTGTCTTGTAATCATTTAGCTTGCCTGCCCTGAAGTGATTCTATGCGATCTGGCAACCCACTCCATTTTTGCGTGTGCAATCGGATAGGTTCATGAGATCGTACTAACAACTATTCGACATTGTATTATATTCTTATTGTAGTTTTAGAATATCCTCTTACTATGTAATAGTTCTCCCTTGCTTTCAGAAATTCTTCGCGATGTATCGGCGCTATCTTCACCGCCGCGCCCGAAGACCCCTCCTCATTGAAAAACCTGCTAGGCAGATCGTCATCCTCTATCGTGAAGCCGTTCATCGCGTTCATCTTCCTCTCAAGGTTCCATACCCGCTGGCCGATCTCCATCAACGACTGGATATTATGATCCTTCCCAGTCACAGCATTGACCGCCCTCGAATATTCTTCAAGGCCTGCCGCAAAAAAAACGAACTTGCATGCGGTAAGCGAATCGACTACCGCATTCAAGTCCTCAGCTATCTTGATCATTCGAGCTTTACCCTCAAAGGAAAACCTGTCTGTCGCCACAGGTTTCCTCAATATTTCGTGACTCACCGGGTAGGCCCTCAAATGGCACCCACCCCTGTTCGACGTCACATACGCTAGTGCCATACCGTATGCACCACGGGGGTCGTAGGCAGGAAGTTCGAGTTTCTTCACCGACATGCTAAATTCGGGATGCCCTTGTGATTCAGCATAACGAAAAGATCCCTCTGCCAACGCCTCGCCGGTTGCACCTTTCCTGTCTCCTATGCCCTTAAGGATTTTTAGCATCCCTTCCGAAGTCAGCCTAAGCCCGTTGATCTCGCAATAACAGGCTATTGATGATGCCGCCGATATGGTGTCAAGTCCGTAATCATTGCAGATCCTATTTGCTTCGACAATGCTGTCCAGATTCGAGCAGCCATTGAGTGCGCCGAAATGTGAAACGGTCTCGAATTCGGGTATAATCTCGCCGTCTGCACTGACCTTCTTGCAAAGCACGGGGCATCCCGCACATCCTGTCTTTCTGGGTCGATAGCGCGTTTTCATCGCATAACCGGAATAATGTGCCGCATCGGGAAAGAGAGTCCGCCTAAAATTATCAGTCGGCTCCATTCTTCGAGCATGAATGAGATCCACCAGTGCTGCGGTGCCGAATTCGGAGAGACCGAACGCTCCGAATACCGCTGGGGACGCCCTCAGCAGCCTCATGATCTCTTCACGCGCATTTTTAAGTCCTTTCGGATCGGCGACAGATATTGCATTGTCGCCCCTCACTCTGATGGCCTTCAACTTCTTGGCTCCCATGACAGCCCCGAGTCCACCCCTGCCAGCAGCATAATGGCCATCAACAATAATAGATGCATAGTGCACCTGTTTCTCGCCGGCCCTACCGATGGCAGCAAAGGAACCCTCCCTGCCTATAAGTCTGCAGATCTTTGAGATATTCTCTCCGGACATTTGCCCTGCATCCTCAATAGACACGCCCTTACTGTCGATGTTCACCGTGACCCATCGCTTAGATACTCCGGTAATCTCTATGAAGTCGATACCTGCCCTTTTCAATTCAGTGCCGAAGCGACCTCCTACGGAACAGTCAAATATAGTCCCTGTCAGTGGCGACCTTGAGACAACGGACATCCTGCCCGATGTCGGAGCCGCGGTCCCGACTAGAGGACCCGTCGCAAAAATGAGAGGCATCAAGGGAGAGTCATACGAATGGGTGATTCTGTCACCCATAAGCGCGACACCGAGCCCCCTTCCCCCAAGATAGCCGTCACAAAGGTCTCCAGGGGTGTCCACTATGTGATTTCTCCCTGACGAAAGATCTATTCTGAGAGATTTTCCTGTATATCCGAGCATGAGTTTATTGTAACATTTCAAGGCGTTGGGATGGCTAATAATACCCGATTGATTCGACCGGTATAATGATCGACGACATTAAATTAACGTTCAAATAATCCGCTTTGTATTTCTTTTCATGTATGCTACAATTTAATAGTAGATAGTGCATTTACTAATACATTTAATAATACAGCCTTGTGGAGGTGCAGAATGGACAAGATATTGAGAATTGACATGGGAGCTGAAGGAGGTCCGAAGATCAACGTGACACCTCTTGGTGAATATGCCGGATTTGGCGGACGCGCGATGACGACTGCCATAGTATCGAAGGAAGTCCCACCCCTGTGTCATCCGCTTAGTGCCGAAAATAAACTGGTCATCGCGCCAGGAATGCTTAGCGGCACTGTGGCTGCGATGTCGGGCAGACTATCCGTCGGATGCAAAAGCCCTCTCACCGGAGGCATAAAGGAATCCAACTCAGGCGGCCAGGCTGCGCAGGTTATCGGACGGTTGGGCTACGCTGCCATAGTCCTCGAAAACAAGCCCGCGACGGAAGATTTATACAAGATCATCATCAATAAAGACGGCATCAAAATCGTTGTCGATAACAGTCTCAAGATGCTCCCTAATTACGATCTCGTTGCTAAGATGAAGGCTGAGTTCGGTGATAAGATATCATGCATATCCATAGGTACCGCCGGAGAAATGAAAATGAATGTGGCCTCGATAGCCTGCACGGACATGGAGCTTCGACCTACCAGGCATGCTGGCCGTGGCGGGGTTGGAGCAGTGATGGGTTCCAAAAGGGTAAAGGTGATAGTGCTCGACGATACGGGCATGACAATGCGTGCACCGAAAGATCCTGAAAAGTTCAAGGACGCCAACAAGCGATTTGTCGATGGACTAAAACAGCATCCCGTCACCGGCCAGGCCCTTCCTGCATACGGCACCAATGTATTGACAAACATCCTTAGCGAGGCTGGAGGATACCCCACCTATAACTTCAAACAGGGAAGCTTTGCTGGAGCCTCTAAGATCAGCGGCGAGACGCAGGCTGAACTTGAAACAAAGCGAGGCGGCGTTCCAACGCACGGCTGCCACCGTGGCTGCGTTATACGCTGCTCTGGTATTTATAACGATAAAGACGGCCACTTTCTCACCAAGCAGCCGGAGTATGAGACAGTCTGGGCTCATGGCGGCAACTGCGGTATCGATGACCTCGATTCCATTGCTATGCTCGACTTTCTGGACGACAATTACGGCGTAGACACGATCGAGATGGGCGCGACCATCGCCGTCGCCATGGACGCCGGAATTGCTAAGTTCGGCGATGCGGCGTCTGCAATAAATCTCGTAAAAGAAGTTGGCAAGGGATCGCATCTCGGCCGCATACTGGGCGGTGGTGCTGCGGTCACGGGCAAGGTATTCGGCGTGGAGCGTGTCCCTGTCGTCAAAGGGCAGTCGATGCCGGCCTACGATCCGCGGGCCGTTAAAGGTGTGGGCGTTACTTATGCAACTTCGCCCATGGGTGCAGACCATACTGCAGGATACGCCGTTGCAACCAATATCCTCAAGGTTGGAGGATATGTCGATCCACTTACTGCGGAAGGTCAGATCGAATTGTCTCGAAATCTCCAAATCGCAACGGCAGCTATAGATTCAACTGGCATGTGCATATTTATAGCATTTGCCATCCTGGACCAGCCCGAGACGTTCCAAGCGCTTCTGGACCTTCTCAATGCCTTCTATGGCTTGCAACTGACAGGTGACGGAGTGGCAGAACTCGGTAAGAAGGTACTCTCCATGGAGCGCGACTTCAATGCCAAGGCAGGATTTACATCCATGCATGACCGGCTGCCACGCTATTTTTCGACAGAGCCTTTCGCCCCTCACAACGTCACCTTCGACGTCAAGGACGAAGACCTGGACAAGGTTTTCAACTGGTAATAATTGATGGAGAGGACTTCGGTCCTCTCCCATTCTTCTCTCACATGCAGATTAAGGTTAACCTCTTCGCAACACTAAGAAAAGACCGTTTCATTAGCGACCACCGGCAATACCCTGCCGGCACCATTATTTTGGATGTCCTGAACGATCTTTCTATTTCCGAAAGTGAGGCCGCAATCATCTTTGTCAACGGCAGACACGCATCGCCCGAAAATGTTATTGTCGATGGTGACACGCTGTCTATCTTTCCTCCGATCGGTGGTGGTTAACAGGCGGTGGATGAATGGATACGGTGCAGGATTTTCTGAAGGCTCATGCCGTAGATGATATCGTGCATCAGAGCGTACTCGATGAAGCATCACAGAGATTCAGCCAGCTTCCTCATGAAATAGAGGAGGCTGCCCTGCATGCAAACCTACTGCCTGCGCGCTATCAGCGCAACCGAAAGACCCTCACGATCGAACAGCAACTTGCCCTTTTCAGATCGCGTGTCGCCGTGATTGGATGCGGCGGTCTCGGAGGACATGTGATCGAGGCGCTCGCCCGGCTTGGTGTTGGGACCATTTTAGTGATTGACCCAGACCACTTCGAAGAACATAACCTCAATCGCCAGATATTATGCACCCTTGAAACACTCGGTCAGCAAAAGACGGCTGCAGCGGCCGACAGGGTGCTGAAGATCAATCCTGCGATTACAGTGGTCCCCGTCCCGCAGGCACTGCGTTCCGACAATGCATATCTCATTCTTAGCGGTTTAGACATCGTCGTCGATGCTCTTGATACAATTACTGCACGGATAGATCTGGCCAGAATATGTTCCGAACTTGCGATACCACTGGTGCACGGCGCGATTGCCGGCTGGTTCGGACAGATAGCGGTCCAGTTGCCAGGTGAGCTGACGGTGCTGGACCTCCTGGAAAATTGCAGCAATAAAAAGGGTATAGAAAAGGAGATCGGCAACCCTGCCTTTGCTCCCGCAGTCGTAGCGGGCCTTGAAAGCGCCGAAGTCTGTAAAATAATAATTAATAAGGATAGTTCAATGAAAGGCCGCATTCTCTTCATCGACCTTTTTGATATGCACTTCGAAGAGATCCGTTTTAAGTGACCCCTTTCAGTTCCGTCAGCTATAATAATAAAACTTGAGTGAGTAAATAACATTGGGGGGGTACGCGTCAAGTGGCTCCGGCAGACGAACCGCTGGTAGAAACGGATGTCGTTATAATTGGAGCTGGCGCTGCCGGGCTCATGTGTGCTATTGAGGCCGGGAAGAGAGGGAGGTCCGTACTGCTGATCGATCACATGGACAGAATCGGCAGAAAGATCAGGATTTCGGGCGGCGGAAGATGCAATTTTACCAATTTGGTCCTGAGGCCTGAAAACTATATTTCTTCCAATCCTCATTTCTGCAAATCCGCCATCGCCCGGTTCAGTCCCCGTGATTTTATCAGCATGGTCGAAATGCACGGAATAGATTATTTTGAGAAGGAAGAGGGTCAACTTTTCTGCCGCAGGGCATCTGCTGAGATAGTGAATATGCTTCATGATGAATGCAAGAGGGTCGGGGTCGGAATTCGGCTAAACTGCCGCATCGAAAACATATCGAAAGCTGGCAGGTTTTGCATATCAACCAATGGGGGCATTATTCAGTCAGCTTCGTTGGTTGTAGCGTCGGGCGGCCTTTCTTATCCAAATCTCGGCGCCACTGACATCGGTTACCGTATCGCCGAGCAATTTGATCTGAAAGTCACGGGGCTGAAACCGGCCTTGGTACCCCTGGTCTTTACGAGCAAAGAGATGGAATACTACAAAGAATTAAGCGGCATCTCTTTTGGGGCATCCATTCGCTTCGAGAGGAAGCGCTTCAGGGGTGAAGTCCTTTTTACCCACCGAGGCTTGAGCGGGCCAGCCACTCTCCAGGTCTCTTCTTATTGGAAACGCGGAAAAGAGCTGGCCATAGACCTTTTGCCTGAAATCGACGCCTTTGAGTTGCTCATATCGAAGCACCGCAGCCAAGTAAGTCTCGGCAACCTGCTCTCTGAATATCTTCCGCGCCGTTTCGCCCATAAATGGTCTGAATTGAATGTATCTTCGAAGCCTTTGTGCACATATTCGGAAAAGGAGTTAAGATCTGTAGCCTCTAAGCTCCACAACTGGACTATAACACCGGCAGGTACTGAGGGCTACAACAAGGCTGAGATCACGCTCGGCGGCATAGACACCAACGAGCTCTCGTCCAAAACAATGGAATCAAAGCGGGTTCCCGGCCTCTTCTTTGCTGGTGAGGTCATCGATGTCTCCGGACAGCTGGGCGGGTATAATCTCCAGTGGGCCTGGTCATCAGGATTTGCAGCGGGACAATACGCATGAAAAAAATAATTCTGGCATCTGCGTCTCCGCGGAGAAAGGAGATTCTCGAAAAAACGGGCCTTAAATTCAGAGTCGATGAAAGCGACTACGAAGAGGACATGGATATCGGCCTGAAGCCCCGAGAACTGGCCATTTGCCATTCTGTCGGCAAAGGAAGGGCTGTTGCCTGCAGATACAAAAATGCACTCATTATTTCTGCTGACACAATTGTGGTATTGAAGAACAAGGTGTTCGGCAAACCGCGCAATGAAAAAGAAGCTACACAGATGCTTAATAATTTGAGCGGCAAGTCTCATACCGTCATCACCGGATATACTATCATTGACACGGATAGCGGAAAAGACCTTTCGCGCGCGATCGAATCGAAGGTATTCTTCAAGCGATTGAACGAGGAAGAGATCAAAACGTACATCAGGTCCGGCGAACCGATGGACAAGGCCGGGGCTTACGGGGTCCAAGGGCTGGGAGCAGTAATTGTAAAAAAGATCGACGGGGATTTCTTCAACGTGATGGGACTTCCCTTAAATTCGCTCGTGGAGAGCCTGAAGAAGTTCGGGATAAAAGTGCTATGATTTGCTGCTGAGAGTCGACAGTATCCCGGTATGGTGATATATTCAAAGCCGATGCTAATCTCTAATAAACATCCTCGGGAGATCTAAATATGAAACTGACCAGTAACAAGACAAAGATAGTATGCACAATAGGTCCTGCATCAAGCACACAAGAGGTAATGGAACGGATGATAAAAGCCGGCATGACTGTAGCCCGGCTCAACTTTTCGCATGGAGACTTTTCGGGTCATGCCGATGTAGTTGCCAAACTTCGCAATGCATCCAGTGCGTTGGACAAGCGGGTAGCTATAATGGCAGACCTTCCAGGTCCGAAGATGCGCATAGGACAGATCTCTGATGAACCTGTTGCACTCAGGCCGGGTGAACTGTTTACACTGACTACAGATCAAATCACGGGAGACAGAAACCGGGCGTCGGTTACGTTCGACCGGTTGCCCCAAGTTGTCAAACCTGGAGATATTCTTTACCTGAATGATGGTCTAATCCAGCTTGAAGTCAGCCATAGCGAAGGAGCCAATGTTGCATGCCGCATTATCATTGGTGGCGAGCTGCGCTCACGTAAGGGACTCAACCTGCCAGGGATCAATCTGGGCATCAGTGCCTTTACGGCGCGCGACAGGAAGTGTCTCGAAATCGCAAAACAACTCGGCATTGATGCGGTCAGCCAGTCATTCGTGGATTCGGCATCAGACATTAATGCTGTGCGCAGCGCAGCAGATGAGATGGCGTACTCCCCATTCATAATCGCCAAGATAGAGCGTTCAACAGCGCTCAGCCGTATAGATGAAATACTCAAAGTGGCTGACGGCATTATGATAGCTCGTGGTGATCTCGGCGTAGAAATACCTATCGAAGAGATAGCCCCCGTTCAGAAAATGCTGATGCGAAAGGTAAACGAACTCGGCAAACCGGTAATCACAGCCACCCAGATGCTTGAGTCTATGACAGCGAGTCCCCGCCCTACCCGCGCCGAGGCTACCGATGTGGCTAATGCGATACTTGACGGTACCGACTGCGTAATGCTATCAGGTGAGTCGGCCATGGGCATGTTTCCGGTGGAATCAGTAACCATGCTTGCAAAAATAGCGGCCGCAATCGAACCTACGCGTCTAGCGCATCCGGTTAGGGATATTCTCGGCGCTCTTCCTGAAGATCAATGCGCTAAGCTCTCCGATATTATTGCCATGGGAGTTGATTCAACACTGAAATGCATCACTCCGGCAGCTATTTTTGTACCTACACATGGCGGCAGTACCGCCCGCAGCATCGCACGCTTCCGCCTGCCGGTGTGGACAGTTGCGGTAAGTTCGCAGGAGTCGACCTGCCAGGCGCTGCAGTTTTCGTACGGTGTCCATGCTGTCCATGAACCGAATCATCCCGACAACTGGAATGCTTATATCAGAGAATGGCTCACGGCAAATGAAGTGCAGGGTAATCTCGCGCTCCTGACTGAAGGCCCCTCTTCGAAGTTTCCCGACATGAACAATAAGCTGGAGATAGTAGACCTGAGACAGCTGGCACCCGGCACAGAAGAATAACTTTGACGAACGGTTTATCTACCGCTTAAATTCAGCAAACCCGGGTCTGTATTGTTTCGAGTGCAGTTGATCGATGAAAGCGGTCATTTCCTGCCGTGAAGTTGCACGAAAGGCTTCGTTCCTGATGTTCCTTGTGTCGTGCAATCCCCTGACATACCACGCGAAAAATTTGCGGAACTTGACAGTGCCCATTTCATCTCCGTCGGCTTCTACAGATAAGTTCAGGTGAGTTATAATCGCATCAACAAGTTCGCTGATAGATGGCCTCGCGGGCAGAGTGCCGTATTTCAGGTAATGTTCGGCTTGCCTGAAAATCCAAGGATTGCCGAACGCGCCCCTGGCAATCGCAACACCATCGCAGCCGGTCTCATCGAACAACTTTTTTATCAATTCCCCAGAAAAAGCATCACCACTGGCTATTACCGGTATCGTCAGCGCCTCTTTCACCTTTCTGATCTCACCATAGTCAACCGTCCCACTATAGCCCTGAGCCCGGGTCCTGCCATGAATAAAAACTGCTCTCACGCCCGCATCCTGGGCATATAATGCTGTATCACGTGCATTGAGCGATGACTCATCCCAGCCTGCGCGAATCTTTACAGTAACCGGCTTCTCGCAATTCCTGACAAGAGTTTTTAGAATCTCGAATATCTTAACCGGCTCTTTCATAAGCGCCGATCCCTCTCCTCTTGTGGTAACCTTGCTCACCGGGCAGGCCGCATTGAAATCCAGAACATCGAAGTTGTAATCGCGCAGAATGTCCAGTGCCCTGATCATCACCTCGGGATCGTTTCCTAACAACTGAATACCCAATGGTCTGTCAGCCGGATGCTGCAAAAGCATTTTCATAGTATTGCTGTTACGGTATGTAAGGGCCCGGGCGCTTATCATCTCAGCGAACGCAAGTTCGCAGCCGAATTGCCTGTTAAGCATACGGAACTGAAGATCGCTTATGCCGGCCATCGGAGACAGAATGAGGGGGGACGATAATTCCAGGTCGCCTATATTCAAGATAGATAGTTTATCGTGCCACACTTCAGCGAGTCAATCCTTGAAACTAACAACGCCTCTCATCCGGAAATCACACTGACGCGCCCAAGTATTGCTATCAAGCTCTTTCATAAATACACTATTTCCATGGAGATTCGACAGCTTCTTACCCCTTACACACTTACGTGCCCATTCAAATGATAAACAGCGATGATATACAAGTGATAAAATTCCCCGGAAGGTTACTGGTGTTTATGCTGCGCGTATTGCGCGATTTCAAGCGCAATCAGGGACTTCTGCTGGCCGGTGCGGTCGCCTATTACACACTGCTGTCCATTGTACCCATGTCGATCCTCGCTCTTATTGTGTTACCGCATTTCATAGGAGAGGAAGAGCTTTTGCAGACACTTTCGACATATTTCGGCCTGATAATACCCGGTTACGCCTCCAATCTGACCGAACAGGCCAGGACATTTCTTGAGCATCGCCGTATTATCGGGATTATCGGTGTCATAATAATGCTTTTTTTCAGTTCCATCGCTTTTACCGTGCTCGAAAATGCAATGTCGGTCATCTTCTTTCACCGTGTCAGGATTCGTCGGCGGCGCTTTTTCATATCCGCCATTATTCCCTATGTCTATATCTTCCTGATGGGTCTAGGAATTTTGATAGTTTCGTTTATAGCCGGAGCTCTGGAAACACTCGAAAACAAACAACTAGTCCTCTTCGAATGGACATTGAGCCTCGAAGGGACCACGAGAATTGCACTTTATATACTTGGGTTAATCGGTGAGGTTCTGATGCTAACCTCTATATATCTGGTTATGCCGGCGGCGCGTATTGCGCTGCACCGTGCGCTTATCGGAGGGGTGACTGCAACAGTCTTATGGGAAATCACACGCCGCGTTCTGGTATGGTATTATTCGGTCCTCTCAATGGTCAACCTCATTTACGGTACCTTTGCTACAGCAGTAGTAGCCCTCCTGAGTATAGAAGTTTCGGCTATTATCCTACTGTTAGGAGCACAGGTCATAGCCGAGTTCGATAGAAGGACATACTATGCGGACAAAAATGGCGACTCCGGATTTGAAACTTAATGCACGATTGAATTGTGAAGATTGGATTATATGAGGTTCATATTCATTCTTATCTCGCTGTGCTTAATAGTAGGTGCAAGCACGGGCTTTAGTCAGCAATCTTCGTCGGATGGCGGTTTTGAAGAGAATAACTCATTCAAGGAGCAGCAGGTAAAGTTGAATGCTCAGCTCATCGCCTATGCACAGCAGCAGGTCAATATCTTAAATGAAATGAAAGATTATATCGGGAAAGAACAATATGATTCGTCATGGGATTATTTGCCTGAGACTCCACAATTTCAGCAGCAAATAAGGAGAACCAGGGGCGACGATGAGTTCAATTACTCCATGGCCAGGCTCGACAATCTGAGACTCAAGACAATGGAAGCAGAAACTAAAAAAAATGAACTAAAAATAAAAATCCTTGACTACAATAAACAGATCCCCGATTGGTGGCTCAAAGGCGAAGCAGAATTCACTGAGAAAAGGCAGCAGGTCGTTCAATCCGGACTACGCAGATAAGCCACGGCCATAGTATGAATTGCCATGGCAAAACATCGATAGATTTTATGCCAACCCCTTGACCTGCAATTCTACAATACAATTTAATTTCTATCGGATTGCAACCGTTTTGCTGATCGTCTCCGAGGATTATCTATCCTATTTAACTTTCGTCTTGCCTGGTATCGGAATGATCACAGTCAAGGTAGTTCCTTTGAGTTCGCTTCCATTAATAGAAACAGTGCCGCCAAGGGGATAAAGACGCTCGCGCATCCCCAAAAGGCCAAATGAATGGCGCTTTTGCATTTGCTTCTCAGTGATCCCCACTCCGTTGTCATTTATCTCAAGGACAATCTTGCCATTTTCCTCTTTAAGGCTCGCTTCAACCTTTGTTGCTTGTGAATGCTTAAGTACATTTGTAAGCGCCTCCTGAAAGATCCTAAAAAGGGTGGTAGTAATATTTATATCAACTGTAAAAACATCCGACGCCACTGCGACCTCACATTCCACTCCGCTTCTCTTCTGGAATTCCTCAGCCTGCCACTCAATTGCCGCCCCGATACCAAGATGGTCCAATAGTGGCGGCCTCAGTTCCGTGCAAAGCTGTTTTACAGTCCCTATAGTCAAAGAGACAAGATCTATGGCCGCATTCAGCTGCTCGGCAATTGCTTCATTTTCTGGATTTTTAGATAGTTTTGCCACCAGCCGCGATAAGTCTATCTTTAAAGCGGTGAGACTTTGACCAAGTTCGTCGTGGATTTCGCGGGCTATGTTCATCCTCTCTTCTTCCCTGACCAATTGCAGATGCGCTGCCAAGTGGCGCAATTGTTCATGAGATTTCTCTAAATCCGCGACCGCCTTCCGGCGTTCGGAACGTTCTGTAGCCTCCTGCAAGGCGCGGTTCACAGAGGGAATAAGTCTTGAAATCCTGTTTTTCATGACATAATCTGTGGCACCGCTTTTGAGAGTTTCAATGGCGAGTTCCTCTCCCATATTGCCTGAAATGAAGATGAACGGTATCCCGGGGCATTTTTCTTTTACAATGGCAAGCGCGGAAAGGCCATCGAAGCCTGGCAGCAGATAGTCGGAAAAGATAATATCAAATTCAGACCGCTTAATGGCGGCTATAAAATCATCGCGTGTTTCCAATCGGAGAATGTCGCAGACTATATCCTCTTCCTCAAGGGTCGCCTTGACAAATGCGGCATCGACAGGGTCATCTTCGAGGTGAAGTATCCTCAAAGGAAAATTCATTATGCCACCCTCTGCATTTGAAGATTACAATAACATGTCGATTCCCGGCCTATAAATTCTTGTGCCCACGTCCCTCCTCCTTGCAAGACTATCATGCAGAGGACACTTAACAAGACGATTTCTGAGTCTTCAAATTCATCCTGTCCGTGGGGAAGCTGAAATACGCCTGAGAACCTGTCGGCATAGCCAATATTAAATCCAACGCTATTGTTTTTAACAAGACAGATATCTTCGCCTTCTTTCTTGCTGCAAACGATTTCGATTTTGCCGCGAGGACGGATGCTTGTGACTTTGACAGTGCTGAAGATTAAGCTGGTGAGCAAAAACATCGGCATAGACGGTTCACCGCAGACAGGTCTTGTTTTCAGTACACAGCAGATGAAAGGCCTATTTAACTTTCCTTTCATAAATCCTGTATTTCTTATACAGTTTTCCGCCGATCATTTCTACCAGCCGGATAACGTTGATGTTGTCTTCGAGTATCCATGAAAATTCCACTCGCCTATATTTGCCCCTCTTAACGCCTTTGAACGCCTCTCGGAAGAGGATTCCATCGACGCCCTTGTTGCGATATTCTGGCTTGATGCCAAGGAGCAGCATCCGTAGATCCCTTATTTTCCGCGAATAATAGAGCGCCTTTGCGAGAGTGATCGGATTCAACTTCCCATGCATCTTCCGCAGAACAAAATTGAAATCAGGCAGCATCCCGAGAAAACCGACCGCCTCCCCGTCCTTCTCGGCTACTATTGTCATGTCGGGAACAACGATTGGTTTCAATCTTTTTGCACCATAATCCAGTTCATCCACCGACATAGGGATGAAGCCCCAGTTATGCTTCCATGCAGAGTTATAGACTTCCCTGAAGCCGCGCATGGCCTCCATGAAATAATCCTTTGTGACCTGTCTAACAGTTATCCCTCTCTTCTCTGCAATAGCAGCAACCCTGAGTATCTTCTCCGGCAACTCCTCTTCGACATTATAAATATAAGCGTGCAGATCTTTTGCCTTGCCCAATCCGCACTCTTCCATGAGGTTGTTGTAATATGCGAAATTATAGGGAGTCATCAGCAGCGGCGCTTCTTCAAAACCCTCGATCAGAAAACCGCACTCGTCGTTAGTCGAGAAATTCATCGGTCCGCGCATAATAGCAATCCCTTTTCCTTTCAGGACCTCGGAAACTGTGTCAAGCAGTGCCTTTGCAACCTCGGGATCGTTTATGCTCTCGAAAAAACCGAAGAAGCCTGCACTCTCTTTCTGATAGCTCAAATGCAGGTGATTTACGATGGATGCTATTCGACCTGCGATCTTACCGTTCTTTCTGGCAAGAAAGAACTCCACGTCTGCATCCTTGAAAAAGGGGTTCTTGGGCGAGAAGTGGACCTTCAGGTCATGCGTCAATTCGGGGGAATAAAGTTCATCGCCCCGGTAAAGCGATAATGGAAGCTCTATGAAGTCCAGAAGATCCCGGCGGCTTTGAACTTTACTAATTTCGATCCCAACCGCAGAAGAGGCCATCACAAAACTCCCCTATCGGAAGGATGGATAAGATCCATGGCCCTGCCGACCTTTTTGAAGGTCTCCAGCACCCTGTCCAGATGTTCATCGGTATGCGTCGCCATATAGCTAGTCCTGATCAGCGCCTTTCCTGGAGGGACTGCCGGAGAGACTGCAACATTGGCAAATACGCCTTCTTCCTGAAGGGCCATCGCCATCTTGAAGGCAGTCTCATCGGAGCCAACCAGAATCGGGATAATAGGCGTCTCACTCGGCCCAACATGGAATCCGAGGTCCCTGAATCCTTTGAGCATCTTACGGGTATTATCCCAGAGCCTTATCAGTCTTTCGGGTTCGTTGTCAATAATGTCAAGGGCAGCACTGACAGCCGCGACCGATGCAGGCGGCGGGCTAGCACTGAATATCAGAGCCCTTGCCAAATGCTTAATGTAATGAATGACGTCTGTATCACCGGCGATAAACCCGCCGATAGATGCGAGGGACTTGCTATAAGTCCCCATTACAAGATCAACGTCCTTTTCGAGTCCAAAATGCTCGGCAGTCCCCCTGCCGGTCTTTCCAAGTACGCCGATGCCGTGAGCATCGTCTACCATCAACCGGGCTCCATATTTCTTGGCCAGCGTCACAACGGCTGGAAGGTCTATGATATCCCCTTCCATACTGAACACACCATCTACAACGATGAGCTTCCCCCTTCCGTTGCTATCGCTCAGCACTCTTTCGAGATCTGCCATATCATTATGCCTGAATCTTTTGACTTCGCCGTAGGAAAGCTTGCAGCCATCCACGATACTGGCATGGTCCATCTTGTCAATAATAACTATGTCGTCCTTGCACACGATTGCAGAGATAACTCCGAGATTGACTTGGAATCCGGTCGAAAAAATTAGTGCAGCATCCCTTTTCATGAACTTTGCAAGTTTTTCTTCGAGCTTGACATGGATGTCAAGTGTCCCATTCAGAAAGCGTGAACCGGCACATCCCGAACCGTATTTTCTTATGGCTTCGATTGCCGCCTCTTTGACCTTCGGATGGTTCGTCAGTCCCAGGTAGTTGTTCGAACCTACCATGATCATCTTCTTGCCATTCATTGTTACTTCAGGGTCCTGAGCGCTCTCGATCGTCCTGAAGAAAGGATAGATCCCGGCGCGCTGGAGGTCCTTGGCAATAGTAAATCTAAAGCATTTTTCGAATATATCGTTTTTTTCGGTCATAGCCAGCTGTGGATTCTGTACCAGTCGGCAGTCCACTTAGCTCCTTCCTTTATTTTCACTTTCGGAGAGAATCCCAGCTTCTCTCTCGCTTTGGTCGAATCACAAGTCCAGTAAGGATGTCGTATCTCCCGGATCTTGTCAGGATTAATTATGCTGCACCCCGGCATCTTTTCGGCCAGCGCACCAAAAAGAGGCATCACAAATTTCGGAATCCCCAACTTAATCGGACTACACTGAAGAGCCTGGGAGATAGCAGCAATGAGATCATCCGACGAATAAATCTCGCCATCGGACATGAAAAATATTTCTCCATCTCCTTCCTCCTTCAGGGCAGAGAGTATTATACCATTTACAAGGTCGTCAACGTATAAGAAAGAATAGTACGATTTTCCCCAGTAAGGAATCAAGCCCAATTTGACCATCTTGAAGATAACGAGTAAGTCCTTATCCCTTGGACCGTAAACAGCCGGGGGTCTGATGATAGTGAATGGCATCTTTCCCTTTTGTTCTTGGACTATTTTTTCACCGCCGAGTTTGGTTTTCCCATAAACCGAGACGGGCTGTGGATCACAATCCTCTATCAGAGGCTTGCCCTGGCAACAGGGACCGGCGGCGGCCAGACTACTCACATAAACAAACCGCTTGAGACAGTCGGTCTGCCTCATTACAGCTTTTACGATATTTTCTGTGCCCTTCTCATTGACACGCAATGCTTCTTCATCAGAAGGCGCCTTGGTGAGCCCAGCGAGATGAAACACATAATCGAAACTTTCTACGCCTGACATGGTTGCGGGATCTGTGCAGTCACCTTGCAGGAAAGTAACATTCAAGCCTTCGAGATACCTGAGATTGGACGTACCTCGCGTGAGACAGGTTACGTCAAAGTTTTCCCTGATGAGGGCCTCAACAAGATGGCCGCCTATAAAACCTGTTGCTCCTGTAACAAGGGCTCGCATATGTCTTTATAATTCTAAGGAAAGCGGCTTTCTTTTTTCAAGGAACTGAATACGGGAGAGAAAATTCATCCAGAGCTACTTTTTCCTAACCATGAGCTTAAGCCCGCTCACAGCTTCCACTACTATTTTGTCGTCCTTAGCAATGCTTTCATCGGAATAGGCCGACCAGAACTCACCGTGCACCTGAACCATACCGCCCTGCGGTCCGAAGTCCGACTTAGCGATACCTTCAAGTCCCGATAACGCTTCGCTCCCAGTGGCATGTTTTCTTTTATGTGCCTTGTAGGCGAGACGAAATGTGACTACGAAGAAAAATGCAGTGATAATAGCAGCTGGAATTATTATCGACAGTGATACACGCAAAAACGGCACAGGCGAATCAAATAGCATGAGAGAGCCCATGGTAATAGATATAATGCCACTAATGGTAAGAAGTCCATACGATGCCACCTTCACCTCCAGGAGAAACAGGGAGATACCTATGATAATAAGCAAAAGTCCAGCATAGTTCACCGGAAGGGTCTGGAAGGCATAAAACGCTAGCACAAGCGATATAGTTCCGACAATCCCCGGCAAAAGAGAGCCTGGATTTGTCAACTCAAAAAAGAGCCCATAAAACCCGAGAAGCATTAGAATATAGGCAAAGCTCGGATCGCTGATTAGATTAAGGATTCTGAGTCTGAGGCCCATCTGCTCGCTAACAACCTTTGCATTAGCCGTCTCAAACTTCTTATCTGCGCCGACAACCTTTACCGTTCTGCCATCGATGGCCTTTAGAAGAGAGTCCGTGTCTTTTGCAACAAGGTCGATCACATGATTTTTCAGGGCATCGTTTTCTGTAATAGAAACGCTCTTCCTGACGGCATCTTCCGCCCACACTGCGTTTCTTCCCCGCTGTAAAGCGATCGATTTAATATATGCTGCAGCATCGTTAGCTGCCTTTTCAGACATGACTTTATCCATCTTCTCTCCTATGGAGACCGGATGGGCTGCCCCGATATTAGTTCCCGGTGCCATCGCCGCGACATGTGCCGCAAGTGTTATGAATACTCCCGCTGATGCCGCTCGCGCTCCCGATGGAGCTACGTAGACAATTACCGGGATGCTGCTGGCCATTATATCTTTGACGATGCTGCGCATTGAGGTATCGAGTCCGCCTGGAGTATCCAGCTCGATGACCAACGCCTCGGCTCTCACATTGGAAGCCTTTTCGAGAGACCTATGAATAAATTCGACTGCGACCGGATTGATAACGCCACTTACTGCAATAACGAATATCTCGCCCTCTTTTACATCCACATTTTTCGCGCTGCCGGTTATCGTTGTAAATATGCATACAGTAAGGGCGATGATAAACAATGCCATAAATATAGTTCTTTGACGCGTACTCATGAATAATTATACCACCATTTATTGCACAGTTATGTTGTTGACAAGTTCTCAAGTTAAGGTGTGCAGGATTTGATAAGCACCGGTCCCGAACAAATAATGACCGCATGTATAGTATAATATTAGGTATTTGTCCTTTGGACTATTGCAAAAAATGGAGGTATGAGATGGTTAAGATTTACTATGACAAAGACGCTAATCTGGGCATTTTAAAGAAGAAGAAAATAGTTATTATGGGCTATGGAAGCCAGGGGCATGCCCATGCCAATAATCTCAAGGAAAGTGGGATGGATGTGATCGTTGCCGAGACAAAGGGTGCCAACTGGGACAAGGCAGTTGCAGCTGGCTTCACCGTTATGACTGCGGCCGAGGCGGCCAAAAAAGGCGATATCATCATGGTCCTGCTGCCGGATGAGCTGCAGGCTGACATTTACAAAAGCGAAATCGCTCCAAACATGAAGAAGGGTGTATATCTCGGTTTTGCACACGGATTCAATATTCATTTCGGACAGATAGTCCCTCCCCAGGACACCAACGTCTTCATGGTAGCACCGAAAGGTCCGGGACACCTTGTCAGGTCGGAATATACGAAGGGCAGCGGTGTACCATGCCTGATTGCCGTGCATCAGGACCCCTCCAAGAATGCCAAAGAGATTGCTCTGGCCTATGCTTCAGGTGTTGGAGGAGGCAGGGCCGGCGTTATTGAGACCTCTTTCAGAGAAGAAACAGAAACGGATCTTTTCGGCGAGCAGGTAGTATTGTGCGGTGGACTGACAGCATTGATACAGGCAGGCTTCGAAACACTGGTTGAGGCTGGATATTCCCCTGAAATGGCCTACTTCGAATGTCTTCACGAGGTTAAGCTCATAGTCGACCTAATCTATGAAGGTGGCATTTCTACCATGAGATATTCGATCAGCAACACTGCCCAATACGGCGACCTTACGCGGGGCCCACGCATCGTTACCGAAGAGACGAAGAAAGAAATGAAGAAAATCCTCGGTGAGATCCAGGACGGTAAATTCGCAAACGAGTGGCTGCTTGAATGCAAGGTGAACAAACCTACCTTCAATGCACTGACTCGAAAAGGTGAAGAGCACCCTATCGAAGAGGTTGGAGCAAAACTCAGGGCGATGATGCCGTGGCTGAAAAAAGGCAAGCTCGTAGACAAGTCGAAGGCATAGGCTTGCTGCTTTTTTTAAGGTGCCATGAAATTCGCTAGAGAAGGCTATACCTACATCGTTTTTTTTGCGGTCCTCACGAGCGCTGCGTTGTTTCTGTTGCCTCTATGGATAGCCCTTTCCCCATTAATACTGACTCTATTCATGGCTTACTTCTTCAGGGATCCCGACAGGCAGGTCCCTGAAGAAGATGGCCTCTTTGTGGCTCCGGCTGACGGTAAGGTCATCGTACTGCAGACTGTGAGAGAGTCGGGGTTTATCAATGATGAAGTGCTCCAGATGAGCATCTTCATGTCTCCCT
This sequence comes from uncultured Nitrospiraceae bacterium, assembly GCA_963736105.1. Taxonomy (GTDB): domain Bacteria; phylum Nitrospirota; class Thermodesulfovibrionia; order Thermodesulfovibrionales; family Dissulfurispiraceae; genus Fen-1308. The sequence continues at coordinate 1,859,123 of CAVTNL010000002.1, forward strand.
TTAACGTTCATGTCAACCGGGCACCCTGCGGCGGTGTCGTAGACAAGGTAGTACACACGTCGGGGAAGTTCCTCTCGGCTTTCAAGCCCGAGGCATCGGTGCAGAATGAAAACATAGCAATGACGATGAAAACGGAACACGGTATAATTTTGGTAAAACAGATAGCGGGCTTCCTGGCACGCCGGGCAGTCTGCAGGGTGACGCAGGGAGATGTCCTGAAAAGGGGCGACCGCTACGGTGTGATTAAATTCAGTTCTAGGGTAGATATCTTCCTGCCAGTCTCGACTGTTCCCAAGGTCAAGCTTGGAGACAGGGTCACTGCAGGAGAGACTGTTTTAGGATACATTCATAAGTAAAGGAGACTCGCGATATGGCTTTCAAAAAAAGAGACTTTAACCGCAAACCTAAAAAAGGCGTCTACCTGCTACCCAATACATTGACGCTTTGCGGCATGTTTGCAGGTTTCTTTGCCATACTGTCCGCCATCAACGGGGACTTTTTGAATGCCGCATGGGCCATAGTTATCGCCAATATATTCGACGGCCTCGACGGTTGGATTGCGCGCCTTACAAATACATCCACGCGATTCGGAATAGAGCTTGACTCACTGTCCGATCTGGTAGCCTTTGGAGTCGCGCCCAGCATTATGATGTACAAGTGGGTTCTCGCCCCTTTTGAAAGACTAGGCTGGGCTGCTGCTTTTCTCTTCGTAGCATGTGGCGCCTTGCGTCTAGCCCGCTTCAATGTGCAGACTGGAGCGCCCGGATCAAAGGCATTTAAGGGAATGCCTATCCCGGCGGCTGCCACGATTCTAGCCTCGGTAGTCATATTCTATTATGACTTCTGGACCGGGGTGCCGGATAAGAATGCTTTTTTCCCGGTCATAACCATCGTCCTCTCACTTTTGATGGTAAGCACCTTGCGCTATCACGGTTTAAAAGAAATAGATTTCAGGGAAAGAAAGCCCTTCTGGGCGCTGATTATTTTTGTTCTGGTTCTCTTCATACTGCTTATACATCCGTCTACAGCTATATTTATATTTGCAATGGTCTATCTAGTTTGGGGTCTAATAGAAAATGTATTCCTGTTTTTTAAAAGAAGGCGCATGAAGCGTGAAGAGCAGTCGGCTGCTTCCAATAGCCCAGATGCAAAGCATGACGACAGTGGAGTGAAGAATGAGAGCCGTTAGAATATTCGACACTACCCTAAGGGATGGCGAACAGTCCCCGGGAGCATCGATGAACGTGGAAGAAAAGCTCCAGGTCGCACGCCAGCTCGTAAAACTGGGAGTTGATATTATAGAAGCTGGATTTCCTGTCGCCTCAGTCGGTGATTTCGAGGCCGTCAGAATTATCGCTTCGGAGATCAAGGGAGCCACTATCGCAGGACTTGCCAGGACCAAACTCGAAGATATCGATCGAGCAGCCGAGGCTCTCAAGCCCGCCGAGTCCCAAAGAATACATACCTTTATCGCTACCTCCGATATACACCTGCAGCATAAATTGAGAATGTCCCGTGAAGCGGTACTGGAAGCTGCGGTTAGCGCCGTTCAGAGAGCGAGACAACACACCGACGATGTGGAGTTTTCTGCCGAAGATGCCACCCGTTCTGACTGGCATTTCCTTGCCAGTATCACCGAGGCGGTAATCAAAGCTGGTGCCACAACGGTCAATATCCCTGATACAGTCGGATATATTGTGCCGGAGGAATTCGAGGAACTAATCAGGTATCTCATGGACAGGGTGCCTAACATAAACAAGGCGGTTATCTCGGTCCATTGCCACAATGATCTCGGACTTGCGGTCGCGAATTCCCTGGCCGCCATTATCGGAGGTGCCGGTCAGGTCGAATGTACCATTAATGGGATCGGAGAGAGGGCAGGCAACGCCTCGATGGAAGAGATCGTGATGGCTCTGAAGACAAGGCCAAAGTTTTTCGAGGCGGATACTCGAATAAAAACTCACGAGATTTACAAGACAAGCCGTCTTGTCTCTAAAATTACAGGGATCGTCGTCCAACCGAACAAGGCCGTAGTTGGCGCAAATGCCTTCGCGCACGAGGCAGGCATACATCAGGATGGTTTTCTGAAAGAGCGCTCAACTTACGAAATCATGAGGCCGGAGGATGTCGGCATTCCTCAATCGAAGCTTGTCCTGGGAAAGCATTCGGGCAGGCATGCATTCAAGATGCGGCTGCATGACCTCGGCTATGAACTCGCCGAGGCCGATCTAAACAACGCCTTTGAAAAGTTTAAACATCTTGCCGATCAGAAGAAATACATCTTCGATGAAGACATCGAGACCCTAGTTACGCAGGAAGTCTCGAAGGTGCCGGAAGTCTTTGCGCTGCTGGGCCTCTTGATTACGAGCGGAACCGATATCAGACCTTCAGCCACCGTAAAGATGTCAGCACAAGAGCAGACAATCGAGCAGACAGAGAGTGGTGACGGCCCGGTCGATGCCGTCTACCGGGCTATCGCGGTGATCACCCGGACAAAGAGCAGCCTGCTCAAATTCGACATAAAAGGTATTACCGGAGGTACTGATGCTCTGGGCGAAGTTGTGGTCACACTTGAAGAGAGCGGAAGGACAGTAAGGGGTCAGGGCGCGGATACGGACATAATCATTGCTTCTGCTAAAGCCTATATCAACGCACTCAACAAGCTCGAAATCAGGAAACTCAAATAGTATCTTTCACGGCCTTATAATATTGTATGAGGCAATCCACTTTAGAGAAGGCAAGCTGGACTGCGTGCCAGTGAAGACGAACAGACACCAAGAGAAATTGGAAAACAACGGAATGGCATGAATATTCTGCTTACTGGAGCAACGGGGTATATCGGAAGGCGCCTTCTTCTGAGGCTGCGACAGGAACCTGGGGTATCGTTACGCGTCCTTGTAAGAAACGCCCGGAAACTGAACCCGGCAGACATAAGCGATGTCAGTGTTATTGAGGGCGACACTTTCAAGTGCGCTTCGCTGGTGCGTGCACTCAAGGGAATTGACGTCGCCTACTACCTCATCAATCTTACCGGAGCGGGCAGGAATTTCAGCCGTCTGGAATGCCAGAGTGCAGAGATATTCCGGGAAACCTGCATTGAGTTCGGAGTGAAGCGGATAATCTATCTGTCCGCCACCGGCAATCTTGAGAAGGCTTCTCCCCAACTCAGAACTAAAATTGAGGCCGGTATGATCCTTAGCAAAAGACCTAATCAGATACAGACGATCTGGATCAGGTCAGGACTCACAATCGGTTCCGGCAGCATCACTTTTGAGATGATCGAAGGAATGCTCAGACGTATGCCGTTCCTGGTCCTGCCAGCATGGACACAGATAAAAACTAATACTGCATTTGTAACTGACGTCGTCGAGTATCTGTGCAAGGCAAAGGATCTGACTGTCAAGTGCAGTTCTGTCATAGACATTGGATCCCCGGCGCTCACCTTGCGTGAGATGATAGATGTCATGGGGCGTAGAATGGGAGTACGAAGGCCCATGATATCGATTCCTTTCGATTTTCCTCGATTGTCAGCATATTGGCTCAGTCTTTTTACTTCGATCCCGTACCGTATTGCGTCGGTCATGGTAGCTGGCATTCGCTCCGGATATGTAATAGACTCGGAAGCATCCCAGACATGCTTCCCGTCGATTACTCCAGAGCCTTTTGACGAGGCCGTGCGACGAGCCTTCATTAAAGTCGAAACCGACCAGGTCGTCAGCCGCTGGTGTGACAGCAGTGCTGGAGAGGTCTGTGATGTTACGGAAGTGGATGAAAGCGCAACTGCCAGATACCGGGATGAAACTCGCGGCTCCTTTGGCGCGCTGGATTCTGCGGCCGTCTTTAAAGCCGTAAAGTCAATTGGGGGCAAGACAGGCTGGTTCCATTTTGGGTTCCTCTGGAAGGTTCGGGGACTCCTCGATAAACTTGTAGGCGGTTACGGCATGACGAGAGGCCGCCGGGCAGAGAGTGACCTGAGAATCGGCGACAAACTTGATTTCTGGGAGGTAGTAGACCTTCAGGAAAACCGCAGACTTTTGCTTGAGGCACAGTTGAAGTTACCGGGCCGCGCCTGGCTTGAATTCACCATGCAGGGGACGGAACTGGTGGTAACTGCCTATTTCACGCCCAAAGGTTTTTGGGGAATCATATACTGGTACAGCCTTATCCCATCACATTATTTTGTGTTCAGGGACCTCATCAAGAGCATAATCAAAAAGGCCGGGGGACATTAGGCAGAAAGCGTAGCATATTATAGAAATATTTATATGCAATTTTATAGCAATCGGGTTCACCTATACTAGGCTAAAAATGGAACAGGGGAATGGTCATCCTCTGTTCCATTTTAAACTTTGGTCACGCTATTTGGAGGACGGACTAAGAGGACCGGATTTTACTAACAGCATTTAATATTTTGAATCCGCAAAATCCACCCAGCCACCCGCCTTGACCAGTGCCTTATCGAATTCCGTGATCTTATAATCGAAAATACTTTCACCCCTGGAGGAAGTGATAGTCAATTTGTCGTTGTCAAAATCTATCAAGATCGATGCGTCCGCGCCCTTATGAGCGAAGAGGTCTGCAATCCCCTTCTCGGAGAGTTCAATGGCAAGCATTCCGCAGTTGAACATGTTCTGCCTGAATATGCGGGCAAAGCTGGTGGCGATGACAACATTGATGTCATTCACCTCAAATACCCACGGAGCGTGCTCACGCGAAGATCCACATCCAAAATTGGCCCGCGTCACAATCACCCTAGCCTCGCGGGTGGCCGCATCATTGGCGTTGAATCCTTCCAACTTAAGGTCTTCCAGCATATGCGTCTTCAAAGCTTCTTTTGAAATTTCAGTAAGATATTTCGCAGGGATTATCTCGTCAGTATTGATATCGGACCTATCAAGAAAAAGAACCTTGCCTCCGTAAATTTTCATTAGATTGCCTCCCTTTTGAATTTTCTCGGGTCGGCTATCTTTCCTGCGATCGCCGTCACCGCCGCAACGGCCGGGCTCAGGAGATGGACCAAGCCGCCCTTCCCCATCCTGCCGCTGAAATTGCGGTTTGTCGTGGATGCGCAAACTTCACCCGGCGCAAGCACGCCATTGGACATGCCGAGACACGCGCCGCAAGTTGGGTTGGTTACACAGAAACCGGCATCCATGAATATCTTTATGATGCCTTCTTCCTCAGCCTGCCTGAATATCCGCGGAGTGGCAGGAGATACTACCCCTCTTACCAGAGACGATATCTGCTTGCCTTTCAGGTATGCCGCTGCGACACGCAGGTCCTCGATTCTGCCATTAGTGCATGAGCCAATATAAATCTGGTCGACAGGCGCACCCTCCATTTCGGAGATATTCTTCACTTCATCAGGCTTGTAACCGTAAGTCACCTGCGGTTCCATATTCGAAACATCCAACTCAAGCACCTTCACGTACTTGCAACCCTCATCGGACCACCACTTCTTGAAGTCCGCAAGAGCTTCACCCCTGTCTTTGTAGTCAGCAGAGATAAACGGCCAGAGATAATCTACCGTAACCTCATCCGGCATGCAGATGCCAGATGTGCCTCCGGCCTCTATCGCCATGTTGCAGAGTGTCATCCTGCTCTCCATTGACATCCCCGTGACAACATCACCCTGGAATTCCACTACACAATCTGTAGCCCCTTTCACGGTGAGTGTCTTAATAACCTTCAGGATGACATCTTTGGCGTATACGCCATCCGGCAGCTTGCCATTGATGTTAACCCTGATCGTTTCGGGCGCCCTGAAGCTGCACACACCCTTCAATATGCCCACCTCAAGGTCGGTGGTACCGACCCCGGCCGCAAAGGCACCGAAGGCGCCGTGCGTGCACGTATGCGAGTCGCCCATAATCACGGTATAGCCTGGGCGGATAAAGCCCTTCTCCGGAAAGATCGCATGGCAGACCCCGTTTCTTCCGATGTCGAAGAAATCCCTGATATTGTGCCGACGCGCCCAATCCCTCAGGATCTTGCCCTGTATTGCAGTTTTGGTATCCTTCGCAGGCGACACATGGTCGATAACTACCTTTATCTTTTCCGGATCGAAGACCCTGTCCTTCCCCCGTGCTACTAGATCGTTAATAGCCACCGGGGTCGTGATCTCGTGACATAGAACAACATCGACATACAATACATTCGTACCGGGAAACGGTTCATCCCTCAAATGCGACTTGAAAATCTTCTCTGCCAATGTCATCGCCATCTTGTTCACCTTCCGTTTCATGAGATAATAAGGCTTGCTCTTTATATGGTTTTAGAATATCATAAATTAATCCATTAGTTAAATTCATTATATTCATCATAACGATAACTATAAGTATGAATTTCTATCAGCTGTCTTACTTCAAGAAGGTGTCGGAGATGGGGAGCATAAGCCGCGCGGCGGAGGAACTCCTTATCACCCAGCCTGCGGTCAGCAAACAGATCAAGTCGCTCGAAGACGAGCTGGGTGAAAGGCTGTTCGACAGGATAGGGAAAAAGCTCTTCCTTACCAGGGCCGGCGAGCTGTTTTACGTTCATGTGGCAAGGATATTGAGATCTGTTGAGGAGGCCAAGACAGCAGTTAAAGACATGTCCGTGGAATGCTCTGGGGAACTTGTCATCGGCACCAGCGACCATATAAGTATTCACCGGCTTCCGGGCGTGCTTAAATCCTACATAACATCTTTCCCGAAGGTGAGCCTCAAACTTCGTTGCCATCGTTCCGAGGCAATCCTGGATATGGTGCAGAAAAATATCGTTGATCTCGGCGTTATCACATTGCCAAAAGTGCCGCATTATATAGTTTCGAAGGCGATTTGGAAAGACCCGATGTCAGTCATATTCCTGAAAAAACACCCCCTTGGATCGCTTGCGGTCGTCAGGCTTAGAGATACGATAAAATACGGAATGATTCTCCCTGAGGCCGTAACCGAGACCCGTAGGATGATAGATGCTGCCTACAGGAGCAGGAGGTTGATGCCAAATGTCACCATGGAAGTTGCCTATATCGAAACAATAAAGAGCCTTGTGAAGTCAGGACTCGGGATTTCGATCCTGCCCGACAAGGCAGTCGAAGCGGAAGTGAAAAACGGTCTCCTGCTGAAATCTAAGATAGCAGATGCAACCTTGTCGAGAGACCTCGGTGTTGTCTACATGAAGGACAAATTTCTGTCCAGGCCGGCGCAGGAGTTTCTGAACCTGCTATCTGCGGTTCACAACGAGCGCGACCAGGAATGCTAATTTCAAGGCTCTCCAGAGCCGTTTTTTTTGCAGTGCAGCACGATAGTCCGCCAGATTGAATATATTTTTTCCCCAGGTCACACCCTGCTACCTAATGAAAACTGAATGTTTTAGCCTAATATCATGTAAATATAAAGATCGATGTCATACTTGCTGAAATACCAGCCCATGCAAATGACATTGTCCGGCACCAATTACAAAGATGCAATTAGTGATGCCGGCAGGAAGGCTTCACCTTGCTTGGCGATCGGAAAAGAAGTCCTTTCACCATAAAAATTATGATGTCATATCGGGCTGCATTCGGGATATAATACTGCAGCGCGTTTGTCACAACCGTTTCGGAAGGGATAATTTATGGACCACCGCATTAAAGTAAAAATTTATTATGAGGACACCGATGCAGGAGGCGTGGTTTATTATGCCAATTACCTGCGCTACATGGAGCGCGCAAGAACCGAGTTTCTGGCGGAACACGGCATCAATGTTGCCGAACATCATCACCATGGTAATTTCTTCGTGGTAACGCATGTGGATATCAGATATAAGCGGCCGGCCGGCTTGGGCGAGACAATCGAAGTCACCACCGAAGTGCAGGAGGTCCGCAACGCGAGCATGACGATAAAGAACAGCATCATGCGGGAGGGGTCTCTCCTGGTCGAGGCGTTGCTCACCTTTGCGTGCATCGATGCAGATGGAAAGCCCAAGCGGCTACCCGAGAGTTTTGCATCATTGCGCCCAGCCTGCAGGCCAGACTGATCTCATTTTTTTGATAAATCCTGAATAAGCTTTTTTAAGATGCCGAAATCATCGAGAAAGCCTGCTTTAATTTTTGGGAAACGCATAGCTGCGGCTGGATGGAAGGTGATCAGGCACTTCATGCCATCCTTCTCTATCACTTTTCCGTGCTCACCCGTAACAGCCGTATTATTGCCAAGGACTGCCAGGCAGGCACTGTTTCCGAGAAGCACGATAATCCTGGGGTTGATCACTTCAAGCTGTTTGAATAAATGTACCCGGCCATGAGCAATGTCTTCAACTGTGGGCGTGCCCCTGTCCGGCAGATACTTCACAGGGCTTGTGATATATACGTCTTGTTCCCTCAGATTGATTCCGGTTATGGTCGATCTGAGCAATTTACCTGACCGCCCTATGAAAGGACGGCCGCACTTTGCTTCTTCCTTGCCGGGTGCTTCTCCCACAAACATAATGTCGGCATTCGGATCACCCTCGCCCGGCACGGCCAAACCGCTCTTTCCAACCTTGCATTTCCGGCACTTCTCTATTTCGTTGGCGATCTCCGCCAGTGTCAATCTCTTGTCCATGTGATTGCTCCTTTGCAAATAATACACTACAGCCCAATAGCGTTCTTGTCAATCTCTCTTTTTTAGAATATAATATCCATCGTATATGACTATCGATGAAAGATTGAATGAGCTCGGCATCTCGCTGGCAGATACTCCAAAACCTTTGGGATCATACCTCCCGTATGTCCGGTCGGGCAATCTTATTTTTATAAGCGGATTGCTTCCTTTCAGGAATGGCAAACTGACAAGGACTGGAAGGGTGGGAGAATCCGTTTCGGTCGACGAGGCCAGGGAAGACGCAAGGCAGGTAGTGATCAACGTCATGTCAGTCCTGAAGACTGTTGCGGGCGATCTTGGGAAGATCAGCAAGTGTATTAAGCTTAATGGCTATATCGCATCGGCTGCGGACTTCACCGACCAACCTAAAGTCCTCAACGGAGCTTCTGACCTGCTACTGGAGATATTCGGTGAAGCTGGTCGGCACGCCCGAGCGGCGGTAGGTGTTTACTCTCTTCCTCTTAACTCGCCTGTCGAGATAGATTTTATTTTTGAAATCGCATCCTAATGAGTTTCGAGGTCTTCAGGAGACGGCGCCAGTTCATCATAGGACATTACACCAAGCCGAATCATGACTGTCTCCAAGCCCTTAAGCATCTTGTGGTAGTTGTAGTCAGGCATCTCTTCATGCAGTGCCTTCTCTACAAGCCGATCGAATGCTACAAAATCAAAGCTGCCGTCAAGAACCTGTGACCGCACTAAAATATCATAAACAGAGCGGTCGTCGTTGAGGTCGTCCCCTTCGGCAACAAGAAGACGCATCATTCTTTCCGGAGAGGCGATATACCATTCCATAGCTCCATTGAGTGCGTCGTAAAGCGTGACTATCCCGGCTGAGATGTCGCCCTCTTTCAGCCTTTTTTTTCCTCCGATTATATGAAGCCTCGCCCTCAACAGCGGCCCTTTCTCAGGACCGAGCGATCTCTCATTCATTAAACCCGCATGCGGCATTTCATCACCCCTTTTGTTCAATTTTAACAACCGGCGTCCATCGCGACAACCCCATGCCCTTCCGATTTCTCCCGTATTAGAATCCCTGTAAAGTAACCTTTGTTATAATTAAATAGAGGTTATCCCGATGCCAAAGAAGAACGAACCCGAAGATTTTTTCTTTCGTCCCTTCAGGAATCTTAAGAAGATGATCAAAGCTGAAGCGGTCATTAGTCCCGCGCCTAAAGATGAGCCGCCGAAACCTAAATGTCCAGACGATGAGGAACTCTTTCTGATCGAAATGAAAAGCGTGAGAGAGATTAAAGAATTCCGTCAGATCCCGGTTAGAGGAAAGGTAAATGTCCCACCTCTCAAGAAAAGACAGGACGTCGAGAAGGAGGTTTTGAAAACACTCCAAGACATATCTCAAGGCAGAAGTCCTATCAGGCTGCAGGATACACAGGAGTATATCGAATGGACCAATTCAGCCTATGGCTATCACGCTGTCGTAGCAAAACAATTGCACGAGGGCCGCTTTGCCGTTCAGGACCTGCTAGACCTTCATGGATATACAGCGGAAGAAGCCGCAGTCCAGGTCGAAGGATTTATGAAAAGCTCTCTGACGAACGGTCTCAGGTGCATCAAGATCATCCATGGCAGAGGCCTCAAGTCACCGCAAGGTCCGGTCTTGAAAGATGCTCTCCTCAAGTGGCTATCGAGCAGATACCGTAAAAATCTCATCGCTTTCTCCACCGCTCGCCAATGTGACGGCGGTCTCGGAGCGCTTTATATTCTGCTGAAACAGAATCGAGGCCGCAATAAATAATGCTTTCTCTTCTAACTATTTGACAGTCTCATCCCCATGAAGCTCCGGAAATTATGGATTAGGCTCCAATCGGGAACTTTACCTCCTACTTCGATTGATCTATAATACTTTCATAAACAAAACACGACAACAATCCCATCTTTACATGCTTTCCATATAAAGCTCTCCTGTTATATAATGAACCATGTCTGTCGGAGAATTGAAAGCTTGGGAGATTCTAAAAACGCTAGCACCCGATGACGTCTGCAAGCGAGCCGCCGTACAATATGATGCTGCAATTCAGGGTTATAAAATTCGTTCGCTGGGAAGAGATTTTCTTCTGACCCTGAACGATGAACAGATATCGGGCGACGAACTCTTCCTGAAAAGACTCGGCTATTTTTTCAGACTTTCCGCACTGTGCTACCTGAATTCGGCCATCGATATACAGCCTACAGGACGTCTCATAAAACCTTCAGACATCAAGGGAGGACAACTTTTCTTCAGGGGCTCGCACGTTCTGCCGCTTGACGGACTCGCCACAAAGTATGGCACCCATGTCGAGAATTTTATAAAGAAGGGTGCAGATCTTAGCGCCGGGATCGAGCAGTATGGCGATGTAGCGTTAAGGTTTTTACCATTTCCTAAGATTCCTGTCTACCTGATACTTTGGAAACAGGATGAAGAATTTCCGGCCCGTGCCGATCTGCTCTTTGACTCTTCCTCTGAGATGCAGGCACCACTGGATATCCTGTGGTCTGTAGCTATGATGACAGTCCTAGCTATGCTGTAGCGCCAGGACCCTAAAACTCGGATTAATTTAATATGTGGACCGTATCCTTCCGGTCCTCTTGTCTATTATCACCTTATCTACAAGTGCCCCGCGCCTGTCCCTTACTTCAGCCTCATAGAAGAGTTCCCGTTCCCTAATATCGCCGATCTTGACGCCCCTGCCGGCGAAATACTCCCTGATCGTTCTCCTGGCCTCCTGAGCACTTGAAACAGCCCTTCTTTGTCCGTAGCCGCCCCTCGATTCTCCATATGGATAAGTCCTTGATCGTCCTTCGTCAAGATCGCCAGCCGTAGACAACGCAGTCACGCACAGGACACCTGCCAGCCCGCTAGCAATGCATGCGCATATGGAAGTATTCTTCCGATTCATTTCAAATAACCTCAACTCCGCGATAACTAACTCCGCAACAGTATAGCACAAACTTCCGACTGCCAATCTCTCAGTATTCGGTCAAGGCAATTGCCATATCGGAAAAAGCACCATGCCATTTCTGGCATCCAGCTATTTCTTATGACATTTAGTACAGTTATCTTTCGGCGCGAAAGACTTAGTTCCATTATGGCAGGTGAAGCAGAACTTGCCTTCCTTGTGATCCGCCTGGGTTATTTTGTCAGCGCCTTTCTTCATGTGGAATATCCCCGGATGGCAGTCCTTGCACTTTAATCCTTTATCGGCATGAATTGTACCGCTGAACACAACTTTACCCGGAGCCTTTTCTCCGGAAAATTCGACTGTCTTTCCAGGCGGGACAGCCCATGAGGTCCCGATTAGCGCAACCATCGCAATCGCCATAATCATCATTCCCACTATTTTCATAATCATAACCTCCTTTTGGCAGCTGACTTGCATAAGTTGCCCTGATTAAAGGATACCCAAAAAATATGAATCGCAAACGAATAGATTATGAACAATTGTGAAGATAAAAGGCCTGCTGCTTCATCTCCGAAGAGTGACCGTGAAAACCGTCCCTTTACCGTAATTGCTCTCTGCGCTAATAGATCCTCCATGGGCATCTATCAACTCTTTGACGATGGTAAGCCCGATGCCGAGGCCACCCTTTGCCCCGCGATAAAACCTATCGAATATAAAAGGCATATCCTCGTCCTTAATGCCGCTACCGCTATCGCTAACAACTATCCTAGTATTTGAGTGGTCTTCGTCCGCACTGATCCTGACATTTCCGCCCCTTTCAGTAGCTTTGAGTGAATTGGAAAGGAGATTGATGACAATCTGGCTTAGACGGTCGGGATCTGCGTTGACCTCCAGATTTTCGTCGCAGTATAGTTCAAGACTGACACCCTTTTCATCGAAGAGCCTGCTAAAACGGCTCGAAATGCCTTCCAGAAACGCCCTGAGCCCGAAAACAGTCTTACGCAGATAACGGCTGCTCGCCTCAGCTTGTGAAAGTTCCTCGATCCCTTCGATGATCTTCCTGAGTCTGCCAATCTCGACATACAGGGACTGGATGTGCTCTTTGTCAACAGGAATGAGCCCGTCCATCATCGCCTCCAGTTCCCCTCTGATAGCGCTGATAGGTGTCCTCAGTTCGTGGGCGATGTTCGTTGTGAGCTTTCGTCTTAATGAATCCTGCATCTCCAGTGATTGGACCATACGGTTGAAGGCATCGGAAAGCTGAGCTATCTCATCGTGACCTGAGATACCAACCCTGCTTTTAAGATTGCCACTGCTGATATCAGTCGCAGCCCGGGTGAGCCCTTTTATCGGGAGAATCAGTCTTCTGGAAAAAACGATGCTGAAAATCAGGGCGATGCCCCCAAGCATCAACATCGATAAAAACAGAAGACCGTTGGAGCGGGCAATGAAGACGCCTTCTTTACGGGGTCTTAGCAGACTCACTTCTAAATGTCCAATCTGTTCACCCCCTAAAAAAAGCGGATACGGAACAAATTTCTCACCGGTCCGTCTCTGATCGAAATCGGAGAGGGCTATGACCCTGCGCACGACTGCCTGCGATTGCGCATTAATTGCACTCTCAGTGTCCATTATTACCTCGTCTTTCATATCATAAAGCTTTACGTCGAAACCGAGCATCAACGCCCAGATCATATTCTCGACAACATCCTTTGTCACCCATCCTTCATTCTTGTCGAAGGAACTTTCCATGGCTGCAGTGATCCAGTAGATACGGTCCTCCCTTTCGCCTTCCAGATATTCCCTGAAGTCTTTAAGCATGAGTTCTCGCAGAAGAAATGCAGCTGAAAGGGCTATCATGGAGACTGTTATAAGCAGTATGAGGAATTTCAGCCAGAGGCTTTTAAACATCCCTCTTGCCTGAAAATCGATAACCGACCCCGTAGATGGTAAGTATATATTCGGGGTTCCTGGGATCATCCTCTATCTTGTGCCGGATGTTTTTTATATGCGCGTCGATGCTTCTTTCATAGCCTTCGAATTGGTAGCCCAGAGCCTTTTCGACCAGTTCCTCCCTCGTGAAAACCCTGCTAGGATGGGTCGCAAGGATATAGAGGACCTTGAACTCCGTAGGTGTGATGTTGATTGGCTGGCCGGTCTTTTTGACCTCATAGCTTTGCCCGTCTATTATAAGAGTCTTCTTGTTGAAACTGAGAGGTTCAGCATGATCAAGGTCTCCTTTTTGCTGCCTGCGCAACACAGCCTTGATTCGGTATACAAGCTCACGCGGGCTAAAAGGCTTCACAACATAATCATCGGCTCCGAGTGCAAATCCAGCCACCCTTTCATCTTCGGACGCTTTAGCTGTAAGCATGATTATCGGGAAGTCGCCTATCCGCCTAAGGTCCTGGCAGACCTCCTCGCCACTGATATCCGGCAGCATAAGATCCAAAACAGCCAGGAGCGGCCGTTCATTCATAGCCGCTTCAATCCCCTTTTTCCCCTCATCTGCATATACAACCCGGTAGCCGGCCCCTTCTAGATAGACCTTAACCACCCTGGCAATCTTGCTGTCATCTTCGATAAGCAGTACCGGTGGCAACATGGCGGCCTACTTGTTAAGAGCCTTCAAGGCCTTTTTGTCATCGGCCGTCTTTATTACACAGAGGGGGTTCCTGCAGCTGCCTGCGGTGCCATATATGTATGTGATATCTATCCCTGCCGCCGCTATCTTCCCTGCTACTTTTTCGATCGCTCCTGTTTTGTTTGGAATCTCGACAATGATTACATCATCGACGCTTACCTTGCCGCCCAGCGTTGCAAGCGCCTTCCTTCCCATCGAAGGGTTATCAATAATCAGCATGAAATAGGCAGTGCCTCCCATCCCGTATGCACAAAGTGCTTCAATGTTTACCTTGGCCTTTGAAAGTGCGGTACCAACTGCTGCGAGCAAACCCATGCTATTCGGAATCTCTATGTTCAGTTGTTTAACCTTCTTCGCTGTTGCCATGACCGCCTCCATGAAGCTGTTATTTAGATTAATCTACTATATTATATTGCACGGAGCAGGGACTATTTTCAACTTTCTTACGTAGTAAGCCTCCGATAAATCTCGGTAATCCTGTTCGGCAGTTTCCTCACGTCGTCGATCACGGTATAGTTAGCATCTCCGTACATGTGCGGCAGATAAGACCTAGCCTCCTTGTCTATTGTAATGCAAAAGGGGTGGATCCCCTTCTCCCTAGCCTCTATCAGGGCCTTCCGCGTGTCTTCTATGGCGTACTCCCCTTTATAGGCATCCCAATCTTCGGGCTTGCCATCGCTAAGTATGACGAAGAGCCGCGTCCTGACATCTACGGCATAAAGTAAATTGATTGAATGCCTTATTGCCGGCCCCATCCTTGTGTAGTCTTTCGGCACTATTCCCGCAATCCTGTTCTTCACAGTTTTAGAATATTTCTCATCGAACCCCTTAACGCGGTAAAAGTCGCATTTCGTCCTCGTCATTCCTGAAAATCCATAAATGGCATAGCTGTCGCCGAGCGCTTCAAGCGCTTCGCACATGAGAACCAGAGACTCCTTTTCCGCTTCGTTTACCCATCCCTTTGTCGAGCCGCTCATATCGAGAAGAAAAAGAACGGCTATGTTTCTTTCCTGCCGGTCAAGCCTGATAAAAAGATCATCGGCCGGCGATAGTCCAGCAATCATATCGCAAAAGGCCTCCACCGAAGCATCGATGTCGATGTCGTCGCCGTCTTTCTGACGCCTTAACAACCTCGGTTCCTTTTTGAGCATTTCGAATTTATTGCGGAGCAGCCCGATGTATGCACCATAACGACCAAGAGTCATTTCGACGAAAGGTTCGTGTCCGGGATAGACATCGTGCTCGTAAACACTACACCACCTCTTCTTGTAGCCAGATCGCCTGTAGTCCCACTCGTCATAGGGGATGCCGCCGGTTTTGGCCTCTGCAATCTCCTCCTCAACAACAAGGTCGGTAAGGGTTACAGGACTGCCAGCCCCAAGATCGCTACCTTTGACAAGAACACCGCCGGGAATGCCTTGACGTTCCTCCACAATTTCACGCAACTCGCTGTCGAGTTCTATTATCTTTCCCTTTATGACGAGGTAATCTTCGTTAGGCATCACCTCCCTCTCTTCAGCCGAAAACTTAGAGGTCGAAGGCTTCTTGCGACTCTCGATCGCCGGGATGGAAAGAAGTCGATTTATCATTCCTTCATACTTCATCTTCTTTTCAGTCCTCTTCGTCCTCAGTAACCTGGAGACCTTGTCAGGCCTTATTGAGCCGAGGAATAGAAGATCACGGACCTCATACTTGCCACCGATACGGCATCCAGCCTCGTAAATATCGCATAAGAGTTCGAATGTGAACGACGGATTCTTAGCTCGCCTGAGCGATTTCAATTTCGGATATATACTCTTTAACTCACCTTGCATCGCTCCTTTTGACCCGTCACCGAGATAATACTGAAAGAGTCCCTCCGCCACAGCCGTAATTCCCGAAAGGCTTTTTAGGAAAGGCCTTTCTTCAAACATTCTTTTCTTCAACACATCAGCTTTGCTCATCAGTCCCGGCAACTCTGCTACAAGAAAATCCTGGCATCTTATCGATTCGAGTATGATGTACAAATCCTGGGCAAATTCGCGCTCCTGGAAGGTCCTGAAGACCGATTCGATGTCCGAATGGTTCCGTTGCTTTTTGACAAAGGTACTTATGATACTGTCGTCAGGCATGAGCGTGCCGCTGGTAATACGTGACCACTGATGCACACTCGTGAGCTTGTAGATAAACAGGTTTTCGTCCCGAGCGACATAAGAGTTCATCACTGCCGGCAGGTATATTGCAGCCGTGTCTGTATGTGCCGTCTTCCCAGGAACTATCTTGAGTCCCAGGCCCGATATGCCCTGGATGTACGTTTCAAGTCTTGGTAAAACTGACTGGAGGTGCAACCCTTCGGGGCTCTGATATTTTATGAGTGCATCAGCCTCGTCGGCTTCCGAGATGAACTTTATGAAAGGATCTATGCCCTTGGCGTCGAGCAGATCGAAAGCGTGGGCAAGCCATTTCTCGGTGCTCCTCAGGGAAAGTATGTGCCTGGCCTTCTTTATCCTCGCCAGCGTACTTACTACAAATGCAGAGCTGGCGTGAGAAAGCGAAAGAGAGAGTGCCAGTATCTTTTGCCTCAATGCCGGATCGAACGACGCGATTTCTTCTATTATCCTCCTGATCTCGTCGTCTTCCATAAAATCGAGATTCAGGTTTCTTTCGAGCCCTTCCATCAACTGCTCGATCCGTTTATTGGAAGCATGGAACATCAGAATAGGGAACTTACGATCTCAGAAAGCGCACCCGACATTTCAGCATCGTCGGTCAATGGCGCAGAGATGGCCGCTGCACATGCTTCAGCAGGCGCGATGTTAGACATGATAAGCTTGGCGGCATGAATCAGCAGACGAGTGCTTGCCCCTTCTGAAAGTCCGCGGTCTTTTAGGTTCCGGGTCTTTTCACCAAAACTTACAAGCCTCTGCGCGGTTTCTTGTTTGATCCCAGATTCGTGCACGATTATTTCAGTCTCGAGCTCTCTGTTCGGATAGCTGAACTCGAGTGCCAAAAAGCGCTGTCTCGTACTTTGTTTCAGATCCTTAAGAACGCTCTGGTATCCTGGATTGTAAGACAACGCCAACAGAAACTCGGCGGGCGCCTTTAGTACCTCCCCCTTTTTTTCTATGGGGAGAATCCGCCGGTCGTCAGCGATAGGATGGATAACCACTGTTGTATCTTTGCGTGCCTCGACGATCTCGTCGAGATAGCAAAAACCCCCTGCCTTGACAGCTCTCGCAAGAGGTCCGTCAACCCAGATGGTTTCACCGCCTTTCACCAGATACCTTCCGACAAGATCTGATGCAGTCAGGTCATCGTGGCACGAAACGGTAATAAGTGGCCTTTTATGCAGCCAGGCCATATATTGCATGAACCGGGTTTTTCCCGAACCCGTGGGTCCCTTGAGCAAAACAGGAATCAGGTTGTGGTAAGCAGCCGCGAAAAGAGTTATTTCACCGCCCACTGGGCGATAATACGGCTCTTTCTCCATAAGGTAGTGCTCTGTCTTCACAGTCATAATCTTCATTTTTTCATTGTAGCCGTTTTTGCTCTGTGATCCAATCATGAACCTTCATTTTGTTGAATTTCAGGCTGATAAGTTACACTTGGCGCAAAATGCATCCATATAA
Source organism: uncultured Nitrospiraceae bacterium (assembly GCA_963736105.1). Taxonomy (GTDB): domain Bacteria; phylum Nitrospirota; class Thermodesulfovibrionia; order Thermodesulfovibrionales; family Dissulfurispiraceae; genus Fen-1308. The sequence goes on from CAVTNL010000002.1 coordinate 1,876,878, forward strand.
TGTTATATTGTGATAGTTTGATTGTTGTATTTAATTGATTCCCAGCTAAGACGAAACTTACCGGTCCGAATTTGTAAATGACTGATATAAAAGAAATCTGCAGGCTCGAATATTTCTATGGCACCCTAGCTACGGCCTACAAAGGCATAATCACTTCCCTCACGGCAAAAGACTTTTGCATGCTTGAAGAGAGCGGATTTGTCACCTTAAAAGGAACCATCCTGGCGATGCCGGAGGGTGATTATGAGTCACGTCTCATGCACGAAGGCAAGGAAGTCTCAAGATCTCAGATCCGGGACAGCTCCTTCGCATTTAAGGTGGACGCTATCCTGATTCAGGAGGCCAAAAACCTTCAGATCGATGTTGTCCAAAAAGGCAAGCATGTCGGGACTTTTCTGCTCAAGCGAGAACGGCCCGACGAATTCTACACTTCGGCCATTGAACTGTCTGATGACCTCAGGGATCTTGCTCCCCACAGGCTTGTTGCTCCCCTTCGCGACAGGCCAGGACTGCTTAAGAAGGCCGAAGAGATCATTTCTATTATCTTAGCGCCCAAAAGGAATTGGCAAATACTCTCGGAAGAGATAAATAGTTTTGCCAAGGATCTTTACTGGGCCGACAGCAAGGCCTTCTTCGATTGCTATCGGGTATTAGTCCAATGGTCCGCCAGGGTATGCGCTGCGTCCTCCAAAGAACTGGCAGGAAGGGCCGCCTCAAATTTTCTGGCCCTGGTCGAGCTTCCAATGGATCACAGCCCCGAATCGGAAGCAAGTAATGCGGTAAATATATGGCTGGACGTTCTCCGAGGCGCCCGAATAGACATGGCTTCCCGACTGCATCAATCTGTAAGCATCCTTAAGCGGATAAAAGAACGCTTTATCAGCACAGATATAGCTCCAGCAGCAAAAGGCCTGCTTAAATCGCTGAGAGATCACGTTGTAACCGCGCCCGTCATAAGCCAAGCCATGGTGGAAAGGCTGCATCCGCTCTTAAGGGCTGAAGATTTCATGGTACTTGAGGATTGCAGCGAAAAAAAGAGAGTTGACACCATGGCATTCCTGGATGCCGCAGAAAAGATGATAGACCAACATGAATATGCGAATATGTTCTATTACATCCAAGAAAGAACATCCATACTTCTGGACGATTCAGAGATGACAGAACGCCTCTACGCCGTACTCGACCGCAACCTAAATCCTCAGTCCGACAAGATCCTGACTGCCGTCTCCATCGCTATTTTCAGAACTTTCCCTCAACTTTCTCCTGACGCATTGAGAAAGGCTTTTTTGAACACTGCACGTTTGATAAAGAAACTGATAAGACTAAATATGGCTGATTTCTGCAAGATCATACTGTCCGAAATCGACAGATGTTCCGCCGACATAAAAGAGGGCACCCTTCTTAACCCTGAGGTCGCATCTTCAGTGATTTCACAAAGCGATGCAGGACTTACCCTTCATTACATAGCCATCATAAGACAGATCCATGTCCCGTCGCCGCGGGTAACAGGCTTTTCCAGCGAGACATGGGCGGAAATAGCAAATCCAGAGCATATAGAAAGGCTCTCCAAATTTCTCGCCGTGATAAGCGCGGGTAATGGTCGTTTCAACGATATATTGATAAGTTTGTTGTGCAACATATATGTCAGCGGGGTATTCATCCAGGACGACAAGCTCTTCCAAAGAGACATCTCAGCATACCTTAACTCTGCTGCTCTTAGGGATAACTTTCTGATCAACTACATGCTCCTGAAGAAACTCCCGGTCTATTTCAACGCAGTAGGCGCTGCGAACATGATACGGGACGATACGACTGAGATCGATTCATGGGCCGACGACATCGTACTCTATTTCTTGAGGAAGCAGATACATGTCAATTCCAGTAACTATAGCGTCCACCTCGTCGAAGAGATCATTAGCTCATGGGTTTACAACGATCCAAGCCGTCTGAAAGAAGTTGTGCCATCTGATGTGTACAACAATGTGAACACAGATCTCTTGGCGGCGTACTCACAAGCAATAAGAACTATCTTCATTTCGCTCGGGATACTCGATGATAACAAGCTCCACTACAATAAACTCCTTTTGATGTCAGACAGCACCATTGATCATGCCGCTGAGGGAGTCGGCGGTTCTGATGATGACAAGATGAGTGAAATAAGGCGCAAGATTATACTCATTTGCAGAATCTACAGGGAGATTGTGAAAAAGTATGCTCTCGTCAGCCGGGAAAACTTAAAGCTGGATGCCATCCTTAATCTGTCCGAAGATATCGAGCAAATTAAGACGCTCAAAAAAGTACTTATCTCGCACGAAAAGACCATCCCGGAGGAAAACCTTTTTTTCAAAAGACACATTGCCTTCGGTATCCCATCAGTCCTCGGCACATATCACGAAACCAAATTCGATGCCCTTTCCGAGATATTGAGGACGGAGAACAGAATGGCTCTCCTCTTTGAGGGGATAATCCAGGAAACCGAGCGCATGCCGGAGAATCTAACCAAAGAGGACTTCAGCCGCTGGACAAAGTGCCTAGATATAATGAACGAATTGGCAAAAATCCATGACATGGATAACTTTCAGATCACCGAAGTTCTCACCGTGATAAAATCCAACGCCATTCATGTCTCTCAATTTATCGATCTGCTAGGACTATTGCAGAAAGAACTGAGCTGGATGGTCGATTCTCTTACGCGCCGGATATACGCTCCCCTGACCGAAATCCTCAGGTCCTTTCCAAGAGACGATGCGCAGGAATACCTGAGGCGTCTCGACACAGGAACCGAGGACTATATAGACAGGGCCGCTGATGTAATCATTCGCGACATGATCAGCAGTATCCCTGGGTTTACAGAGATGGACCGCCTCATAGAAGTTCTAATAAAGAAATGTCGGTCCCGGAATGAGTCACAGGACGATGCCCTTTTGTGGCTGTCTGACAATCCATGCGAACAATCATGGTCCGATTTCCTGGTACTTGATAAGTTGACAGATACGGATGCAATGCGACTGGCGCCCGTGATCGGAGGCAAGGCAAAGAACCTGGTTTATCTGCTGAACAAAAAACTGCCAGTGCCTTCAGCAGCAGTCTTTTCGTCTATGAGGACACACGATCACTTGCAATATACGGAGGATGCCGGCTTTATGGCGTTGCTGAAACAAGCCGTAGCGATGATTGAGACCAGAACAGGCTTGAAATTCGGTGACCCCCATCGACCTCTTTTTTTATCGGTACGCAGCGGATCTTATATTTCGATGCCAGGAATCCTTTCATCCATTCTTTATTGTGGCATGAATACGGAGACTCAAAAAGCCTTTACCTCCTCGACCGGTGATGCGCGGCTTTCCTGGGATTCATACAGGAGATTCATTGATCACTATGCAACTGTCGCTTTAGGTCTGGATGAAAAGATATTCAGCAATATTAACGCCGATTTTCTTAGACTGAAATCAATCGAGAAATTAGACGATCTAAAAGTCGATGACACAGCAGAAATAGTACAGTTGTATAAAATTGAACTCGCAAATAGAGGTTTTGCAATTCCTGAGGACGTATACGAACAACTCAGAGAATCAGTAAAAGCAGTTTATAGTTCCTGGTATAAAGAAAAAGCAGTGCATTTCAGAATAGCCATGAAGTTATCGGAACATTGGGGGACTGCTGTCCTTCTGATGCAGATGATCTCGGGCAACAGAAAAGGCTCGGGAGCATCTGTCTTTTTCACTCGCAAGCCATCTTCGCTCGAAAAGGGAGTTTATGGCGATACGAGAGAAACTGCCACGGGAGACGACCTTGTTTACGGCAGGCTTATTAATCGGCCGCTCACAAAGGCCCAAGCGCTTCACGGGCAGAAGAGCTTACAGGAGGAAGATCCAATCCTCTTTGCCATGCACGAAGAACTCGCGGCCAAAATCGAAAGCGCAATGGGCGGGTTGCCGCAGGAAGTTGAGGCTACATACGTAACCGTTGCTGAAGGTGACAGAATAATCTACGTGTTGCAGACCCGGCGCATGGAATTCCACAGGGGTTTTATAAAACATTTCCAGGACATCTGCATGATGGAGTCAAACATAATAGGACGTGGTGTTGGCGTCCACGGAGGTGCCCTGAGCGGAATTGTTACGTTTTCTTCTTCCACAAATCAGATTGATTCACAAAAGAAAGCGGGAATGCCGGTCATACTTCTGCGCACATTGTCGAGCACAAATGACGTTTCACTAATGCAGCATATAGACGGCATAGTCACTTCAGCCGGTGGGGCAACATCACACGCCGCCATATTGGCCCAACAATTCAGGCTCACCGCCGTGATCGGCTGCACGGATATGGAAATCGGTACTGACGAAAAAGGTGAACCTTTCGCACGCATAGGAAACTATCCGATTACGGAAGGGTCATTAATAAGCATCGACGGATCAACAGGACTAGTCTACTCAGGCACCTGCGAGTTCACAACAGAGACAAAACAATAGAACCCACTTCAGCTTATCACGTTAGTGGCGCTCGGCTTATACTCTCAACTCCCGACAGAGAATAAAAAGACATTGCTAGAATCTCAGGGTCGAGGACCCGGGAGGATGACTGCGGCATCTCCCAATTCAGGGGACTATGGACATCGCAGGTCTACCTACATATAATCTATATAAATGACCATAGGCAATTATCTGAACACCATCACATTGCTGCTTGTCGAAGACGACCGGGCAGATGCCGAGTTGCTTAAGGATGCCTTATCCAGCTTAAGATATATTACTGTCAATCTGCTTTGCGCAAATAGTCTGTCAAGCGCATTTACCTATATGGACGATGGGCAATTAGACGTAATCATTTCCGATCTTGGCCTCCCCGACAGCCAGGGATTGTCAACACTTGTTAAGATATCTGAGAAAGTGCCGGAAGTACCGGTTATCGTGCTAACCGGGTATGATGACGAAGAATTAGCTGTTGGAGCATTGAAGTCCGGTGCCCAGGATTATCTGGTGAAGGGACAAATAGACATTAACATTTTATATCGATCCATACGCTATTCAATAGAAAGAAATCGTCTTATTCAGCAATTGAAATCGATATCCATTACAGATGAACTTACGGGATTGTACAATAGACGCGGCTTCTTAATGCTGGCAAGAAAACAGTTGGAACTAGCGGCCCGTATAAATAAAACGATGTGGCTGATATACATGGATGTTGACAGCATGAAATGGATTAACGATAATCTGGGACATCAAGAAGGAGATAACGCATTAAGGGATACAGCAAATATACTGAAACGGACATTTAGAGAGTCGGACATTCTAGCCCGCATCGGCGGAGATGAGTTTGCCGTTATAGCCTTGGAAGACTCAAAGACCGGAGCCGACAGCATGATATCCAGGATATCGGCCGACATGGCAAGTTTCAATGCCCAAGGAACTAGAACATATCAGTTGTCTGTCAGTATGGGGGCCGTAGCGTGTGACACCAGGGCTGATTGTGATATCAGTACGTTGCTATCTATGGCTGACAAATTAATGTACGAACAGAAGATTACTAAGAAATGACGACGCTTAAATGTAAAATGATCAGGGCACCTTATCCATCTGATCGGCATCATATCTGATCTATTAAAAAAAATGGCACATTATTTATCTGGGGCCTGCCGGAAAGCCTCAGGTGGAACGGTTATAACTATCGGAAAGGTTATGTGGTCATATCATAATACTGAACCATATCTTGCGGATAGAAGATGATCCATAAGATTCTGAACTGATCATGACAGCCTCTCGGAACGATTTTGCCAATCGAGTTGTGGCCTTACAGAAAGCCAAGAAGCGCTGGATATCTTAACTGAGAGGAGTTTTTTCCGGCAAGACACGACTGCTGATATTATTTGTTGTTTTCGGAGAGACCCCTTTTAATATGTCTGACGAGACTCCTCGGGCTGGTATTGCTTTTGGAAAAGCATTGTATACCAAGTTCCTCGAACTTCTTATATGGGACATCATATCTGCCTGAGTACATAACGACTGGAAAATTTGGCCTTTGTTTCTGTTCTTTGATTTCCCTCAGAATCGTAAATGTATCTTTACCGCTAACGATATAATCGCTGACCACACATATAACATCAAAACGATCCATTGAAGAGATCACCTTATCTATGCTCCTCACCTCCAAAAAAGCCAATTCAGCTTCTTTCAGTTCGTGTGCCAGAATTGAATGCGATCCTTCGTCGCAAAGAAGCATTACGGTCGGCATTTGCACTACTGAAGAGACCTTTGCCTGCTTTGGCGTTGGGACAAATCTTGAAATCACCTCTCGATGTGCCTCATTCATACTACCAAACTCTGCTCCAAAGCCATTTACTGCAACCCGACGCACGGTAGCGCCAAACATAATTTTATGGCCGGTGAATTTGATTACAACAAAGCTGCCCTCCTCCACATGATTGCTAGTTTCCACGAAAAGCCCTGCCTCACTAATATCAGTGACGTGCCCGGAGTGTTTTTTACTAATCTGCACCGACACGTCAACATCAACCTCAACAGCCACACGCGAGTGTCGCCTTCCTTCGTTTTTCATGCACACCTCCCCGCAAGAATTCTCGAATAAAACATACCGGACTGCCTATTTTGAAAAGAAGGGGACATATATTTCCATTTTCTCCGCGTTCCATGCTTATCATATTCACACCCACATTAACCCGCCTCTCTCACCAGAGCGCTGATAAAAGTCTGCAGATCCTCAGGGCATCAATAAGCAGCTTTCAAAGTCGTATCATCCCATGGATATCATCGTGACACGAGACTCTTATAATAATTGTCGTCTCCGTGCCCAGACAGGGCTCTTATCCGACAATTGCACCATATCGTGGTCAGGCCTGAACCGCACATTTTATACTAAACTATTGAATTTGTTTATACTGTGACGATTGTCACAAAGGCAATGATTGGATTTGATATAAAGCGTGTGTCAATGTTCTAATGTAAGTCGGCCGAATTCGATTATTGACCTCAACACTGCAACCGAAGAAGTTTCTGCGATCAACAACAGTGCTCTTCCTAATATCCTCATGGCGCATGCTCAAAATGGCGCACTGAGTGGCGAAAGTGTCTATGACATGTTTGTCCGCTGAACAGAGACCAGTCGTTGAGCAGGCTAAGTCAGCCTGGCATTACAATATACAGGGCGTAATAGCAGACAGTAAGGGAAAACATCGTGCTCCTTGAAACGGGGCAACTCCTCGGACTTACGCTTCAACAGTGCTGTAGAGGACACGCCGAGGATGAGCTCATGATGAGAGCTTATTAATCACCCACAGAAGGTCTTTTTTATGTAAAATAGGAATATGTCACCCCGTCAGAAGAAGCCGAGAAAGTGTGATTGCCCCTTCGGGGAATTAAAAAAACATATTTTTAAACCTTCCGGAATCCCGATGACTGCCCTTAAACATATCACTTTGTACCGGGACGAACTCGAAGCATTAAGGCTTTGCGACCTAGAAGGGATGACGCAGCAGCAGGCAGGCATAAGTATGGGGATTTCGCGCGGGACTGTCCAGCGTCTGTTGATGAGCGGCAGGGAAAAGATCGTTGGTGCTATTATCTCCGCAAAAGCGATTGTCTTTCAGCCTGAAACAAACGTCAGAATTCACCCGCCGAAGCTTTAAGCTAAGGTCGCTTAAAGCTGCTGCCCACAGTCATTGCTAATCCCTAGCCAGAAATTATCGTTGTAGAACAGACAGCCGGAATACCTCTTACGAATCCAACTGAGTCACATACGTGGATGTGAGACAAAGTCCGCTCGAGATGTAATCACCAGTCATTTTAACGTATCTACCATTCAAGCTGCACACCTAGTTCCAAAATCTTGTCCGGCGGGATGTTGTAATAAATCACCGAGCTTACTGCATTGCGATGCATAAACAAGAATAAAAACCTGCGTATCGGGTCCATGCTTCTTTCCTTTGCCGGAACCAGAGACATCCTACCAAGATAATAAACAGTACTTGCAAGGTCCAAGTCTGGTATCTTGAACTTAGCCAATGCAAGTAAAGCCGGCACATCAGGAGTTTCCATGAATCCTGTCTGCGCTGTAACACGGTATAACCCCTGACCAAGATTTCTTATTTCAAGTTTGTCTTTATCTGCAACTTCAGGGATATCGGTGGTGAGGATTGATAGTATCAGGATCTTTTCATGCAAGGCTCCGATGTGGTTCAAGTGATACTGGAGCATCGGTGGCACCTCAGTCTGAAATGTAGAAAGAAAAATGGCCGTACCAGGAAGGCGCACGGGCTTGCTAGTCGAAATAAGCTTTACAAAACTATCTATACGCGTCTGCATGCTGTAGATTTTATCAGCAAGCGAGTCCCAGCCGTCTCGCCAAGTGACCATGAGCATAAGTATACAAAGGGCAGTAACCACGGGGAACCATCCCCCGGTCAAAAACTTAAGCATGCAAGAAGTTAAAAAAGACCCATCAACCACCCAAAAAGTCGCCACAAGAGGTAAAGTTTTCCATAGACTCCAGCCCCATATTTTCCGGCTTATGATAAAAAAAATTGTGGACGTGATGAACATGTCGCCTGTGACCGCTATGCCATAAGCATCAGCTAAGTTGTCGGACTGCTTGAAGCCTAGTGCCAAAGCAACAGCGGCAAAGAGCATCATGAAATTGATGACAGGTATGTATACCTGGCCCTCTGCCATCTCGGAAGTATGAATGACTCTCATGCGTGGTATATAGCCCAGTTGCATCGCCTGCCTGGTCATGGAAAAAACACCGGAAATAATGGCCTGCGAGGCAATGATCGTGGCCGCAGTGGCAAGACCCACCATAGGATAGAGCAAAGTCTGTGGTACCAGCCCATAAAATGGGGCCTCAATATATTTTGGATTGGCAAGAACAAGCGCAGCTTGGCCGAAATAATTGCACAACAGAGCCGGCAGCGCCAATCCATACCACGAAATACGGATAGCTTTACTCCCAAAATGTCCCATGTCCAGATATAGGGCCTCGCATCCGGTGACGCACAATACTACCGCTCCAAGGATCAGGTATCCGCGCCAACCGTTGCGGATGAAAAACCAGATCGCTTGCCTGGGATCAACCGCCAAAAGTATTTCAGGTTTAGTTAGGATTGCGTTGATTCCCAGCGCAGCAATGGAGACGAACCAGATGCAAATGATTGGACCAAAGTATTTACCGATACGTCCCGTACCACGGCTTTGCAATAGAAACAGAGAAATGAGCACCAGGCATGTCATCGGCAGTACAAACGGTTTGGCCTGAGATGTTGCCACCTCTAATCCTTCCAATGCAGAAAGCACAGATATCACCGGGGTGATGAGACCATCACCATAAAGCAGTGCCGCGCCGAAACACATTACGAGAATTAGATTCCGGCTAAGCTTGGCTCCCATGTTCTTGTGCAACAACCCTAACATGGCAAACATGCCACCCTCACCCTCGTCATCTGCACGCAGAATAAATAGTACATATTTTATACTTACAGTAAGGGTTAATGCCCAGAATATGAGAGAGGCAAGTCCCAGCACATTCTCTGCCGTAGGAGACATTGCAAAAAAACTTGAGAAACAGACCCTAAAGGTATACAGAGGACTTGTACCTATATCACCGAATACAACTCCAAGTGATCCCATGACAAGAATACTGAGTTTATCTCTGTGCTTATTAGTCATCCGCTTTTAACCCTGATCGCATTTACAATCGGTCTTCCAGGTAGGCTTTACTTGATACAGTACAGTTGCCTTCTGTAGGCCTATGATAGTCTAATTCGTTATATAGAGCAAGTCCAACGATGAACTGCCTCCATGAGATCAATGAGATACACCTCACCCCAAGTAGAATTGAAAAGCTGCCGCGGGCAGCACTAAGGAATTGATAACTATATTCTAACCTTCCCAGAAAAAGTTGACACGCGGTTAAGTTGCATTTGGGAGGGATCCCCCGAACTGTATACATAGATAGGATTCAACAAGCACAGAAGATGGACACTCCTGCGACGATACGTCTTCATGAAAATAGAGACATTCGTTCTTAACATTAAAACCTTGACGCCGCATTCAAGGCAAAGGCATGAATCTGGCCATGCTTCGGCAAATGTATCAACGTCCTCAATTACATGACAGGAAACATTACTCCCGAATATGATTTTCCAGATCCCTCGTACCCTTAAGCACTGCCATGAACATCCAACGAACATTCCGATTACAATAGGCATCAAAAGACAAGATATGCCAGATATCGGCACACCTTGGTGAGATCTTTCGCTGAATCTCCGCCGTTTATTCGGCTCTAAGCGCCTTCGCCATAATGCCGATTCTGAGCGCTCCCCAATGCCTCCCCTTGATAAAAATAGGCATGGAGAAATCGTTAATGACCTCTCCGGTATCCCGCATGTAGGTCTGAACCAGAAACGGCCTTTTGTTCTTTGCCAGTGTTATCCCCGTCTTGTCGCTGAATATCCTCTTATCTCTCGTGTTGAGGAGGTCAATCTCGTATTTACCGGTCGGCGGTTTGGAGAACTTGCTGTTATGTGTAGGAGCATAGCCGTTCTGGTCAACGCAGAGGGCATAGATCGCGCCGTCGATTACCCCCAATATCTTGTCGTAGATAGGTTGCAGCTCTTTCGCAAAAAGATCGTCATACGCTGTTTTGTACCGTTTCGGATTGCTGTTGGGTATATCTCTGTACTTAGTATCGAAGACATCGGTTCCCCTTTCCAAGTACCCCTCTATCTTTTGCTGAAAGATATCTCTGTACTGCTTCGTTATATTCATTGCCTCCTGTATAGGGCCTTGGCTAACCATGTATGTCGACATGTCCTCCTGCATTTCCTCTGCAATGCTGAACAGGCCGGACGAAAATTTTTCAGCCTCGTCCATTTGTTGAGCGACCTCCTGGCTCAACGAGCGTATGTCTGATACCTTTGCGCTGATTTCGTCATTAGTGCTTACAAGGTTCTGAATTGCTGCTGTAATCGTGGAAAGCTGGCTGCTGTTCTTTTCGAAGTCGGTGAGCATGCCTTCATAATCCCCCGAAGCTTTGTCGATAGCTTGCTTCGTATTCGTTGTATAGCTGCTTATTTCTTCGATTTCTGCAAGGGTCTGCCTGACCTGGGCAGCCATTTCGTTGATATTGCCTGAAATATCTTCGGTTGCCTTCCCAACCCTCTCGGCGAGCTTCCTGACCTCATCGGCGACCACGGCGAAGCCCCTTCCGGATTCTCCCGCCCGTGCAGCCTCGATTGCAGCATTGAGTGCAAGCAGGTTCGTCTGGTCTGCGATATCCTTTATAAGTGTGACGATTGACTTTATGCTGTCGGAATTCTTGTTGAGCATTGTTATAGTCGATGTAAAGTTGCGGAGCTTTTCGTTGATCTTGTTGACCTCTCCTGCGACACCTATGAATTCATTATGGGAGGACCTTGCCGTCTCGAGGTTCTGCGTGGTCGAAGCATATATTGACTGCGCGTTCCTTGAAATCTCCTCAATGACGGAGCTTGCCGAATTGTTCAGATTGAAAATCAGTTCCGTCAGGCTGTTCTGATTTTTCGCATTACCAGAAGAGACATGCGTGCGCTTTGCAACGTTAGCGGAACCGTTCGCCACCTTCATCGCCAGTGTCAGGTTTGCCGCAATGGTTTGTATTGGCTTCTGTGCTACCTCACCAAACCCTTCGACAAATGCCTTGATCTCCTTGTCATCCGATGCTGCAAGCCTTGTAAGATCGGACAAGTTCCCCTGCGTGATCACCGAGTAAACTGTCAGTATGCCCTGCAGAGGCCGTATGGCTTTGTAGTACCCATATAATGAAAGAGCGGTTGCTGCGGCCACCATAAATACAAGCAGTCCGATATATGATAGGTCTTTTTGCCGGGAATAGAGGTAGAGCATGATGAATGTCTGAGAGAGTATTAAAAAGAGACTTAAGCCAAGATAATATTTTGCATTGATACTTCTTATTTGCCCCTCGTTACCGTTTGTCCCCATAAGAAAGCCTCCATCCGGATAGTAGTTATGTTATCTGTGTATTTGAAACGTCCTCTGCAATCCCTCCGTTGCATAAGATACGCCGGCAATCACTTTTCACTCAATACTAAAGATCAAGCCAATGAAAAAAGTCAATCAAGTGAGGCTTTTGCAAAAAGTCCACAGGTTTGTACTCAGCCTCAAGGGCATCACGACAATTTCCATCCCTGTATATAATGAGTGATGAACTTCACTTAGTATAAAATAAGGGACAGGAAACAATAAACATGTTTATCGAGATCAATGGACAGATCGAAAGAGTAACCTACTACAACGAAGAAAACGGTTTTACTATTGCAAAAATGAAGGTCGCCGGAAGACATGACCTTGTTACCGTCGTAGGCAATCTCCTTTCGGTCAACGCAGGAGAAGTTTTGAAGCTAAAAGGGGAATGGCATAATCATCCCAAATTCGGCGAGCAATTGAAGATAATCTCCTATGAATCGGTAGTTCCAGCGACAGTCAAAGGAATCGAGAAATATCTTGGCTCTGGACTTATTAAGGGCATAGGTCCCGTCATGGCAAAAAGGCTTGTTGCCAAATTCGGCTTGGAGACTCTAAGCGTCATTGAGACCGAGAGCAAACAATTGAGTGAGGTAGAAGGCATCGGTGCCAAGAGAATCGAAATGATCAAAAAGGCATGGGATGACCAGAAAGAGATACGTGACGTTATGGTCTTCCTTCAAGGCCACGGCGTAAGCCCCACCTATGCTGCCAAAATATACAAGCAATACGCTAAAGAGTCCATCACAACCGTTCAAAATAACCCCTACAAGCTTGCTACTGATATATTCGGTATCGGGTTCATTACAGCTGACAAGATAGCCGGGCAGCTTGGAATATCAAGGGAATCTCAAATCCGGGCTGAAGCTGGCATTCTTTATGTGCTGCACACGTTGTCTGATGAGGGTCACGTCTATTATCCCTATGAGCCATTGGTTGAGGAATGCAAGAAGATCCTTGGGGTCGAGCGGGACACAATAGTCAAGGCATTCGCCAAGATATCTTTTGACAATAAAATAGTTATTGAAGACCTCAACAAAGAAACCGTCAAAGAGAACAACAAGGCTGTCTATCTTGCCAATTTTTATGTATGTGAGGTCGGGATAGCCGCCGGTCTGAAAGCTCTTATTAGATCCCCGAAGAAACTCAGATCCGTTGATGGACAGAGGGCTCTTGAATGGGTTCAAGCGGAATCAAAGATAGAGCTTGCCGAGAATCAGAAGCAGGCAGTCAGAGAGGCCATTGATAAAAAGGTCATAGTTATCACCGGTGGACCAGGCACTGGGAAGACGACCATTATTAATTCCATCATCAAGATATACATAAAGCTGGGTCAAAGAGTTTTACTCTCAGCCCCAACGGGAAGGGCCGCCAAGCGAATGTCCGAAGCTACCGGGTATGATTCAAAGACCATCCATCGCCTACTGGAGTTCAGCCCGAAGGAGGGAGGATTCAAGCGAGACGAGAAAAATCCACTGGATGCTGATCTTATAGTCATCGACGAAACATCCATGGTGGATACTTTACTAATGTACCAGTTTCTCAAAGCTATTCCAAAAGACGCAACACTAATTATGGTCGGCGATGTCGATCAATTGCCATCGGTGGGCGCCGGGAGCGTTCTAAAAGACATCATTAACTCAGGATGCATTCCGACAGTGAGGCTCAATGAAATCTTTAGGCAGGCAAAGGAAAGCCTTATTATTATCAACGCGCACAGGGTTAACAATGGGCAGATGCCCACCGTCGAGGTCAGCGGAGATTCTATCCAGGACTTCTATTTTTTTATCATAGAGGAGCCCGAGAATGTTGCTGAGAAGATCATTGAGCTTTGCAGTGAGAAGATTCCCCAGAAATTTGGATTTAAATCCATCGAAGATATTCAAGTTTTGACGCCAATGCATAGAGGTACTGTAGGGGCGTCCAATCTGAATGCCCAACTCCAAAAACACCTGAATTCATCAACCTATGAGCTTGTCAGAGGAGGGTTAGTCTTGAAAGTCGGTGATAAGGTTATGCAGATCAGGAACAACTATGACAAGGAGGTTTTCAATGGCGATATCGGAAGAATTGACAAGATAGACAGGGAAGAGCAGGAGATCATCGTCAATTATGATGGCCAGATGGTCTCCTATGAGTATTCTGAGCTTGATGAAATCGTTTTGGCCTATGCCGTCTCTGTGCACAAGTCACAGGGCAGTGAATATCCGGTGGTGGTTATGCCGGTTTTAACCCAACACTATATGCTTCTCCAGCGAAATCTACTATACACTGCGATCACAAGAGGCAAGCAATTGGTGGTGCTCGTCGGCACCAAGAAAGCCGTATCTATAGCGATCAGGAATAACAAGCCTCAGAATAGGCACACCTTGCTCAAAGAGAGGTTGCTTGCCAAGTAACTTCAACTGTGCCAGTACCATCGGACTGCTGCCCTGAAAGCCGCGAGCCCGGTGCTGAACGAACTTATATACATCTCAGATGGAAAGTATGGGGAAAAGCCTTGCAAATTATTGAAAGCATGTCTTCTGCAGTGTTATTCCATCAGGAAACAGCACGCACTACCTTTTCGGCCATTTGTCTCGAGAAGAGTAATCTATTAATTTCCGGATATCGGCAGGTGGGCATGCGCATCTTCCAGATTCATCAAATGCGATATGAATAATATAACTTTCGGCTGGGTATCAAGTACTTTTCGGCAGCCAGCGATGCAAAATAGAATCTAAAGCTTTGCTGAATTGGTGCAGAGACAACGGCTTCGCAAGATAATCGTTGGCTCCAGCAGCAATTGTCTCTGACCTGTCCGATTCAAGTGCTGAAGATGTGACCACTACGACAGGGATTTCTCTAAGGCGGTTGTCGGCACGTATTTGACGGAGCACTACGATGCCGTCCATGCCTGACATCTTCAGATCAAGCAATATAAGGGCGGGCAACTCAAGTCCATCCCTGAGTATTGCAAGCGCAGACTGTCCGTCTGTGGCGGAGCAAACACTCATTGCTCGCCCAGTTGCTTCCAGCGCTATTGTCGTAAGCTCAATATCGGTCGGACTGTCATCAACAATAAGTATCATTCTTTTTTTACCCCACCCTGCCGAACAGGATATTGAAATAGGCATGCATGTACACATTCAATTATCGACAGACTCAGCTCAAACGGAAATAGATCGTTGCCCCTTTTTCCTCTATGCCCTCTGCCCAGACTTTTCCTCCATGAAGGCGGATGATACGGTCCACAATGGCAAGGCCTATGCCTGTGCCCTCAAACGCTGACTCAGGATGAAGTCTGTGGAAGGGCCAAAACATCTTTCCCGCATAATTCTGGTCGAACCCGGCACCGTTGTCTCTTATATAATAAATGCATTTACCCTCCCGCTCGGCGCTTCCGAATTCTATGCGGGCATGCTCGGTTTTCGCAGTGAACTTCCAAGCATTCCCAAGCAGGTTCGATAGGACCACCTCAATAAGTCCATAGTCAGCAAAGGCAGTAATACCTTCTTTGATGTCTACCTCAACACTCCTGCCTGGATGGGCCTCTCGCAGCTCAGTGACGATCAATTCCGCTACTGTGCTCATATTAACCTCTGTCCGTTGAATCTCCTGCCGTGAGATCCTGGAAAGGTTCAGAAGATCGTCGATAAGACGACTCAGCTTTTCGGTACCACTGCAGATATTGGAAAAATATCGTTTCCCCTTCTCGTCGAGTTTGTCTGCAATGTTCTTCATCAGCAGATCGGCGAACCCTGATATGTGCCGAAGCGGTCCACGCAGATCGTGGGAAACAGAGTAGATGAAAGATTCGAGCTCTTTATTGGCAGCTTCAAGATCAGCCGTTCGTAACGCAATCCTCTGTTCTAGTTCTGCGTTGATTATCCGAAGTGCCGCCTCCGCCTCGAGCCGCTTTTTCTCATTGTCCATGAAATCTACTGCAAAAGAGACATCCTCCGCCAAGGATGTTAGAAGCTGTATCTCTTCATCTGTAAAGAAGTATGACTTGCCTGAGTAGACAGTTAATGCTCCGATGACACCGGACCCGGCACTAATGGGGAAGGCTGCGGAAGAATACAGCCCGTGCCGAAGGGCTCTTTTGCGCCACGGAAGCATGCGAGGGTCTTGTTCTATGTTGCCGGAAATTGAGTACTTACCTTCGAAAACTGCCATGCCCGTTGGGCCTTTACCTTCGGGCACGTCAGCTGCGTAAACCTCGATACCACTGAGATAACCGTCGGTGTCCCCATAACTGGCGGTCGGTTTGACTATTCGCGAATCTTGATCGACCAGACCAATCCATGCCATCTTGAATAGTCCGTCTTCAACAGCAATGCGGCAGACCCGCTCAAACAGCTCTTTAGAATCATGGATGCGAACGATAGTCTCGTTGACTTTACTCAGAACTGAATACAACCTATTCAAACGAGAAATCCTGTCTTCCGCCTCCTTGCGCTGTTCTAGCAAAGCGGTATCAGGCTTCTCGTGTGGAATGGTATTATCAGGCCCCATGCGACCTCCGATAAATGGTTTCTAATGCAGTTAACCATTCTCACCCTTCTGAGGGTGGAATGGTTGCAGTGATTAGTCAGACTTATCAACTCTACCTGAAGAATAATAACATGAAAGGTCTAATTGCTAATAACTTATCACATTCAGCAGCCGGGTCGATAGCTGTCAGAGTAACATCTTGTACAAACTGGGATACTCTCGATTGCAGGTATAACATTGTGCACTGAGTTATGTTCACTAAATGAGCACTTTAAGTCGCAATAAGTGCATATGCAAACAAGCTTAGCCGCGGTAGAGCCTTATTTGGCAGCAAATAGGTTATCAGGGCAATCTCAGGCAACCTTGCTCGATCACAAAAATGGTTAACATGCCACTTCCCACGGATGCCCGTCCGGGTCAGCAAAACAACCGGATACTCGCCCATCTTCCGTTCATCTCCGCAAATTCTATCATTCCCACGCGATTTTCTCACCGGAGAAAGCATTCTGCGGGTCTATTTAATGGGAATGAAATATTGAACTCGCTAAAGAGTGAAAGTTGTTATACTGGAGATATCCCGTCCGGTTAAGACGACCTATTTGATAAAGTTGAGATCGACCGGGCCGTAGAATCAGGACATACAGAATATGAATTTCTTTAGAAAAAAAACTCTAACGGGATTGTCTCGTACATGTGGCTGAGCTGCCAAGATTGGTCCGTCAGATCTGGCGGAAGCACTGGAAGCGCTAAGCCCTTCACAAGATCCCAATTTGCTCGTTGGCTTCAATACCTCTGATGATGCGGCAGTATACCGCCTCTCGGATGAGATTGCCGTTGTAAGCACTGTTGATTTTATTACCCCTCCTGTCGACGATCCTTACTGGTTTGGGCAGATTGCCGCAGCGAATTCGCTTTCGGACGTCTATGCCATGGGAGGTAAACCGCTTACCGCGCTCAGTCTTGTCATGTTTCCCTCAAAAATACTCGATAAGGGGATCTTAAGGGAAATACTCCGCGGAGGCAATGACAAGGTCATTGAAGCCAGCGCTTCTATGGCGGGCGGACATTCTGTAGATGACAATGAACCCAAGTATGGCCTGGCAGTTACAGGCATAGTCCATCCTGACAGAATTCTATTGAATTGCAGGGCACAGAACGAAGACGCCTTAATTCTCACAAAGCCTCTTGGAACAGGGGTCTTGTTCAATGCATGCAGATCGAGGAAACTTCCCTTCAGGGATCTGGAGAATATTTTGCCTCTTGTCGCTACGCTGAACGGAAGGGCCCTCGATATCGCCTTGCATTTCGATGTTCATGCGTGTACCGACATAACTGGCTTCGGCATTGTCGGACACTCATGGGAAATGGCAGCCGGAAGCAAAGTGCAGATTGACCTCTTCCATGAAGCCTTCCCTCTGTATCCCCATGCTATGGAGATGTACCAAAGAGGTGAAACCACAGGCAGTAACAAAGCAAATAGAAAACTTTGTGAAGGTCATTTGGAACTCATAAGCCCTTTATCCCGTGAGAAGGAGGAACTGCTCTTCGATCCGCAGACATCAGGAGGTCTCCTATTTTCCGTTCCAGAATCTCAGGCTGAAGCGTTAGTCAAGGCATTGAGAGAGGCCGGAATCCAGACTGCTGTCACGATTGGCAAGGTAGTTGGCAGTTCAAATCCCCGTGTTCGGATCATGTAAAAATGGGTCTCTGAGCCTCGGCACTTTGCCGTCCGAGGCGATGCCAGTTTAGTCATTGTTAGATGGGACAGTTCCTCTATTGTCGTTCCAGCACCTCATGAACCTTAGATGCTAGATCCTTCATTGAGAAGGGTTTCTGAAGGAATTGCACGCCTTCGTCCAACACACCACGATTAGCGATGATGTCGGCTGTGTAACCAGAGGTGAAGATACATTTCAGACCTGGTTTGATATCACTGATCAACTTTGCCAGGTCCCTTCCATTCATCTCTGGCATGACCACGTCAGTGATCAAAAGCTGTATCTCAGCCACGTGGTCTTTAGCTTGACGGAGCGCCTCGCCCGGCGTGTCGGCAGTCAGCACGGCATAACCCAGCTCTTCAAGCATTGCACTGCCTATGTTCAGAATCAACGCCTCGTCCTCCACTAACAACACAGTCTCCCCACGTCCCTTGGGCATGTCTGCGGCGCTTTCAGCCGCTAGCTCCATGGTTTTCCCCACAATCTGGGGCAGGTAGATACTGAAGGTCGAGCCTTTCCCGGGTTCGCTATGGATGCTGATAAATCCATCATTTTGCTTGACAATTCCATACACGGTGGCCAGCCCCAGTCCGGTCCCCTTCCCTACATCCTTGGTGGTGAAAAACGGCTCGAAAAGACGATCAATGACTTCCTTGTTCATACCACAACCATCGTCGCTAACGGCAAGCATCACATATTCACCGCAGATAAAGCCAGGGTGAGCAGTGCAATAGGCGTCATCGAAGACGGTATTTTCGGTCTTAATGGTTACCTTGCCCACCCCGTTTATGGCGTCCCGCGCGTTGATGCAGAGATTTGCTAGGAGTTGATCAATCTGGGACGGGTCCATCTTGACCGGCCATAAAGCTGCTCCTGGCATCCAGGCTAGATCAATGTCTTCACCCATCAATCGCTGGAGCATCTTGAGCATTCCAGTCACTCTGTCGTTCATATCCAGAACCATTGGCGCCACCTTCTGTCTGCGAGCAAAGGCCAGCAGTTGCCGGATCAGCTCAGCGGAACGAAGGGCTGACTTTTCGATAGCCACAAGATTGGCATGAATTCGTTCCGACGGGGTGCACCGCATCATTGCCAGTTCTGTATGGCCAAGGATCGATGTGAGTATATTGTTGAAGTCGTGGGCCACGCCGCCTGCCAGCCGACCCACCGACTCCATCTTTTGGGCCTGAAGCAGCTGATTTTGAAGAGCTACGCGTTCCGTAATGTCTATAAAAGTTACAACTGTACCTATGAATTCATTGCCTCTGAATATCGGATGTGCCCAATATTCCGCCGGGAACCTTGTTCCATTGGCGCGCCATAGAAGTTCCCTGTCCTTGTGAAAATACTCGCGTTTAAAAATTGCCCTCCGGGCAGCGCATTCAGCTTCCGGGTATGGAGTTCCGTCAGACTTTGTGTGGTGAATCATTTCATGCATGTTTTTCCCAATTAGAGTGTCTTCATTATCGTAACCTAGAATTTTGAGACCGGATAGATTACAAAATGTACAATTACCGTTCAGGCCAAGGCCATAGATGCCCTCTGCAGTGGAATTAAGGATCTGACTTATTTTCTCCTTGCTTGCTTGCAGCTCTTCTTCCACCAACTTACGCGCGGTAATATCGCGGGCAATCACCTGAACTGCCGGGTTGTTTTGATAAATGAATGGAGTTGCAGCTACCTCAACATCAACAGGGTTCCCGTCGAGTCGAAGATACTTTTCTTCGATACGCGGAACTTCAGTATTTTTCTCCTTCAACTGCCGGATACGATCCTGCACGATCTGCCTATAAGCAGGGTGTACTAACTCCAATATCTGTTTCCCCAAAAGCCAAGATTGGTCTTCAGCGCCGAACAGCCTTGCCCCTGCGGCGTTAATATATACAATCCTGCCTTCGCTTTGTATGAAAATGGCATCTGGCGAGAGTTCCACAAGCTGTCGATATCGTTCTTCACTTTCCCTCAACTGTTCTTCGGCCCGTTTGTGTTCCGTGATATCACGCCTTATGCCTCGGTATGCTACAATATCACCTCTATCATTTCTTACAGCAGTGACCGTTGACTGCATTGTCAGTTTTTTACCGTCTCTGCTTTTCATTTCTGTTTCATAATCTTGCACAAAACCTTTTTCACCTAATATATTTTGGAGCGCCTTTCTATCTTCAGAATTGACATAAACATCCTTACCTATATCTATACTTAAAAGTTCTTTCTTGGAAGAATATCCAAACATTGCTACCCCTGCAGGGTTAACATCAAGATACTTGCCTTCGGGCGTAGTTATAAAAACTCCATCCTTTGATTCTTCAAAGAGTGCCCTGTATTTCTCCTCGGACTCACGCAGTGAAATCTCTGTTCTCTTTCTCTTCTGAATGTTAGTTATGAGTACGGCTATCATGCCGACAAGCATGATGATGATCGAAAATACGGTCCACACCCTTACTTTATTAATTTCGTAAAATGAAACAGGTCTATTGATTAGGATACTACCTGTGGGCAAACTGGCGGGGTCGATATTGCATCGTTCTAACTGGATATAGTCAAATATATACTGTTTGGGACTATAGTCAATAATTGGTATGGAAGACGGCTTTTCTCCATTCAATATACGAATCGCGAGTTTTGCAGCCGTTTCACCCTGGGAATACCCTGTCGTCTGCAGGCCCCCGACAACTCCAAGTCCGTTATATATGTCCCAACAACTATAAATGGGTACAGCGGCTTTCTCATGTATTATCCTAAAACTCTCATCATAAGAAAAGACCCTGCCTGACCGGTCCCTGAAAAAGATGAGGAATATTATCAGGCTATCCTTCGGCATAGTCTGTACCTGTTCGACAATTTCCCCGATTTTCATGTCTTCTAGAAAGACCACCCTGACATCTCCCTTGAGTGCTGGAATGAATTGTGCCACCTGAGCATGTAACGCTTTCCCCACTTCACTGGTATCGTTGATCACATATATATGCTTCGCGTTTGGATGCAATTCCAGAGCCACGTCCACTGTTTTTTTGATATCGACGTCTTCAACAACACCTGTGAAGCGCTGCTGCCTCGTCAGCATCAATTTCTTGAACATCGACTCACTGAAAGAGTTCACGCCGTTGAAGACAACCGGGACGCCCGGGAATAACTCATCTCCATGCGCAAGCATGAATTGATATGCAGCGTCATCGGATGTGATGATGATATCAATGTGAATCCCTCTATACTTTTGCCTGAACACATTGTAATATTGCTCAAGATAGGCAGTATCTGAAAATCTTTTTGTATCCATATATGCAGTGTAAAATTCCGGGTGCTTTATGGATTTCCGCACCGTAGTTTCTATCCCCTCATCAATTTTATCCGTCCATATATAGCCTTTATTGTATGAATGCAGTACGATAATATTGGTCTTATGGTCAAAATCCGAGGCTGCAGAGTTGATAGAGAGGAGAAGTGAGCAGAATAATATCAATAACACTGGGTGTAGGAGTCTATAAAGCATGAAGATACCTCATCTGAAAGAACAATGCCAGCAATTGAAAGATTGCAACAAATTAAATAGGTCTGTCCACATTGAGATCATACCAACTTATAAATTACGTGGAGACGTTAGACATACCAGCACCCAAAGAAAGTCAAGTCTGTATTGCATCGTAAACTTTCGATAAAAACTTTAACCCAGTTCCCATGATGGTATTATACCATGCTAAAGAAAAAGCAATGACTGTCGCAGGCGGTTGTTTTCGCGGCAGTGGATCTGTCTCTAAATTATCAGATCATTACGGGAATAAGCGCATATCTGGTGCTTTAGGTTTCGAAGAGCAGAAAATCGCTGAATAAAAATCTGGTGGCACTCCAAAAATCGCAATATGAGAAGGACTCAAGATGCCAAAAGCATAAGGACCGATGGGATCGAAACTAACATTCATTATCATCCTACGAACAACACAGTAATATAGGATTGAATCAAAACCATAGATAGACTGCTAAAGAAACTGAAGGCCAGCGGAGTATATATCACGGTGGGAAGTTACTAAAGAAAGGCGAACAAGCATCATTACAAGATCAATAACTTAAAAGCTAAATGCAAACAGGAAGAACATTGTAGTCAGTGTTAGCAGTAAAAGACAAAATAAAAAAGGGAAAAGGATATAAAGCCTTTTCCCTTTTATCCGGCAAAATGCAATGATTTATAGAGATAGGGGATCTCCTTAATCGTAATTAAGAGGTGGGAGATTACCGCTTATCGGCTGGCCTGGCTATCCTCGGAGTTTCATATTCCTATTTGCTATCAGGGTAATGAATTGACGCCGGGTGTTTTAACTCCGGGTATTGAGTTAACGTCGGGTGTTTTAACTCCGGGTATTGAATTGACGCCGGGTGTTTTGACTCCAGGTATTGAATTGACGTCAGGTGTTTTGACTCCAGGTATTGAATTGACATCAGGTGTTTTGACTCCAGGTATTGAATTGACGTCAGGTGTTTTGACTCCAGGTATTGAATTGACGTCAGGTGTTTTGGCTCCAGGTATTGAATTGATGCCAGGTGTTTTGACTCCAGGTATTGAGTTAACGTCAGGTGTTTTCAAGTCAGGCATTGCTACATCGCCAGCATAGAGACGAGGTAAATTGATGATACTCATAATCGCAACAAAAAAGATTACAGCACATAGATTAAATAAACGTTTCATTGGATCCTCCTCTGGGTTAAGTTTATAACACTGCCACAAGATCATTCATCTTATTATTCTACAACTGTATCAATTATTAACTCCGAAGGCAATTACCCATATATAAACGTTCCATAAAAAGTGAACCAACAAGGCATTCCATTAATCTCAAAGCAAGTGGGTGGCACTGCAATCTAAGTTATTTTATGACAAGGATCAAGCGGGCTATTCATGATAAAAAGAATTGAGACTTAATTTATTATTAGTTTTATGATTTGCTTTCCGATGAACTTTAAAAGGCGATATACATGGGACCTTTGATGTCGGAATCTTGTGTCATTATCATAATTTATTAGAGTCTTATTATCTTCCTTACCTTTCTGATTCTTGGTTCAATTGCTTCTTTGCCCCTTTCGTAAGCGCGAGAAATCGTACTGTTATCATTTTTTGCAAATGTCCTTCACCTAGTTCCCCAGCTTTCAGAAAACCTTCCTCCCGCTCAGCGCGCATGCAGGGATTCAGCAAGACTTACCAGATTTTGCGGATTCACGTGAATTACGCCGCCTCGTGGGCTGTCAATATCCGCAATGAGAAAGAACGAGATAGACAGGACAAGTGGCAGAACCAGAAGCAGAGGACCTTCCGCTTTGATGTTATGCGCACCATAGCCGACCAACACGTTGCAGCAGAGAGCGATCACTGACATCAGCGCCCACGCCGCAATTGGGATTCTGTTCCACCAGGAAGCCTGCGTGTATCCCTGCGAGTTCAATACATCATTCATGCCCGCAGCGGCCAGGGCGATCACGGGCGTCGGCCGCTCTACGGCGGGGGCCAGGACCGCAGACCACAACTCCGTCTGCAATTGAGCGGTGCGGGCATTGATCTGTCGAAGCTGTTGCGAATCGCTGGTCAGATAGAACAAAACACGCTGATCTAGGTAGTCCTTTAGCAGCACTCGCACCTTCGCCGCATCTGCAGCAGGCAGCAGATCGGCCCGCACATATTCGGTGCCGATCGCATTGGCCTCTGCCTCCTCGTAGTTTTTGCGCTGGCCGTACCGTTCAGTCGCCATCGAAAAACTAAATCCGATGATGAGTCCGAGCAGTGTCAGCGTGGCGCCCATGATAATGCCGTAGTCCCAACGCGCGTCCGCTTCAAGCTTTCGCTGCCTCCTGAAAAAGGATCCCCCAAGCCACGCCGCGATCCATAGCGCGAAGAAGGAGAACCCGAAAACAAGCACTGGATAGTCCGTTATGTTGTTCATTCTCTATGCTCCTCTTATGAAGTGATCAATCTACTGCATTTCGAAATCGGATGAGCCGAATCGGACCGTACACAGTGATTCTGCTGGCCCCACTAGGACAGCAGAAACGCTGTCAAGGTGTGTCACCAGTCAACCTCTTTGGCTGTTCATATCCCATATGAGACGTCTGCCGTCGGGTTGCCCACTAATGTCTTCTATCTTTCTTCAATGTTTGCAGAATTATATTCTCAAAAAACGCTCAATGTCAATCAATTTGCCCAAGATTTTTCTGCTCTCGTGAGTTTTGAGATGTATAATAGTGCCCAGAATATTATTATATTGAA
This sequence comes from uncultured Nitrospiraceae bacterium, assembly GCA_963736105.1. Taxonomy (GTDB): domain Bacteria; phylum Nitrospirota; class Thermodesulfovibrionia; order Thermodesulfovibrionales; family Dissulfurispiraceae; genus Fen-1308. The sequence continues at coordinate 1,901,354 of CAVTNL010000002.1, forward strand.
TCGGTGTAATTCGGGCGAAATTATATGTGGTAAAATCTTACTATGCAGCGGAACGATCTGATAATATTGTATATTATGAAGAATCGAGAGATAAATCCTGTGTGGTGCAACAAAATCCAATTTATTAAATATGGAGTGAACCTAGAAACTATTAGCCCTTGTCATTTCCACCGTTATTCGGCAATGGTTCAGTTCATGATTATGGCGTTATGCTGTCATGCATAGGAATAGTCTCGCTAACTGCGATAGTATATTTATCAGTGCTGTGAGTTTACGCGGGGAGCAGGATGACCTGAAGTATGGGGATCATATCGCTCGATTTGAAAATGCCCCGGTGAGACGTGGAATGAATTGACACCGTACGGGGGAGTTTGAATGTAGTTTCTATAGAGCGTCGTCACGGAAGGAGACAGTCATATGAGAATTGTTAGGTTATCAATCCTAGCTGTCTTATTTCTGGCAGCAATATCATATGCTAATGCAGTAAATGCCATTTCGAGCGATAGAAATGAGCTTTGGAATATCGTAACTAATTGCCTTGATTCTGGCAGTTCGCTTCACTGCGAAGATTGCCGATCGCCGATAGAGGGAAGCTTATGTGCTTGTTTGAAGACGACAGCGGTGTGGGAAAAGTCCAATGACTATGTCGTCATTCGTGATCGCAAAATGTGCGGATGTCCGCTTGGCTTTGTGCACGGGCTTGCTTTGCCTCTTACGCGCGTCAGTGGCGTCGAAGACGGAGACCGCCCTATTGGGATATGGCGTTTTGCTTGGAATGTAGCAGAAAAACGCATGAAGGCGTCTGAAATTGCACTTGTAGTGAATGAAAAGACATGCCGTAGCCAAGACCAATTACATGTGCACATCGTTAAGCTGAATGGTGATGGGCATAATTTTAGGGGTAGAAATGCAGCTACCGTTACTAACCTAGACGAGGTTTGGAGTAAGGCAGAGGAACTTGCCCAAAAAGCTCAGCTCAAACAATACAGCATACTAGTAAAACTGAGTGAAATGGGCTTTGTGGTAGTGGTCGATGACAGCTGCCTTGAGGAAAGATATACCGAATATGAATGTGATAAAATTATGTAAGGAAGTTTAATTCAGAGAGTAAAGGTGCCCTATCCATCAGCCCGCCAAGAAAGGTATCTTAACAGAAGATATCAAATGCAGGTGGATCCAGTACCGTTTTCTATGAGAGATCTGATTTTCGGCTATATTGAGTTTTTCATGCGTGATGAAGAACGCATCAAGACGTCTTGCAGCGGCAAAATCGTAAAACATTGATACGAATAAAAGCCAATGCCGAAGGCGCGGGAAACCGCTTTGTATGGTGAGACCGACCATTCAGACAGAGCACGGTCATCAACGAGACACCATGCACCTCGAATGTCGTCTGGGAAAGCTTAGAAAGCTTCAAAAGCTGAGAACTTCGGCTGAGCGAAACCGTAACAATTGGAGGCATTTTATAACCAAGGCAGACAGATCTGGAGGCCAATACAATTAAGATTCTATTGTATTGAAGGGACAAGGCCACATGACTTCCCACTTATCGTATCATTTTTATAGCGGAGCTGATGATCTGTTCGCAATGAAAGGAATCGCTGTGATTAAGCTATACATAGATGCAGATGCCTGTCCGGTAAAAAACGAGGTATTCCGCGTCGCTCGGCGACATGGACTGAAGGTATTTCTTGTGTCCAACTCCCTGATGCGGATACCTCCGGACGAATCCATTGAACTGATTATCGTACGTGAAGGGTTCAATGCTGCAGATGATTGGATTGTTAAACACATCAGTGAAACCGATATCGCGGTCACCGCTGATATTCCGCTGGCGGCGCGTTGCCTGGAAAAAGGTGCCAAGGTGCTTGATCCCAAGGGACGGGTGTACAGCGAAGATTCTATCGGCGATGCATTGGCAAACCGCGAGTTCATGGCATTCCTGCGCGACATGGGCACCATAACTGGTGGCCCGCCGCCTTTTGAACCCAGAGACCGCTCCAGATTTATGCAAAAGCTAGATGAGCTAATTCATGCAATTATGCGGGGAATGCGATAACACAAGGGGGTGACACGACTGAAACGCAACTAAACAATCTGCCACACGGCATTACTCTTCTATTTATTTTGCAAGCTATTTTAATGTCATATTCCCCTGCTGTCTTCATTGTCCCGTCCAAACAGGAGCCATTTGCAATGGAACTCAGCCTACCATATTGGTATTCTGAAGACCGCCATAACACCTCGCGCCATGATGCCGCCCTTCTGGACTTGCGGAGATGACTCCATACGGTAACGTTCCCATTCGTTTGATAGCGCCTGCGACCGACTGCTGATGTCGACTCCTACACCGCCTATGCTTAATATTGTTCCGGCCTGGGAGACTGCCCTAGCCAAATCATTGCCCGGTTCGTTGAAATTGACGATGCTTGCAATATCGATCGCACCGGTCATTTTATCAACTTGATTTCCGGCTGACTTTATGACTGGCGACGTATTAGGTATTGGAAGATATACGATTCCAGGTCCCATTTTGTTTGCAGCCGTGGCAGCCTGTGCATTCATATCTTGTTCGCTGGTAATTTCGACCGATGGCACCGGAAGTTCCGGAAGGGTCTGAGAAAAAGAGGTCATCGCGCCCATAGCCAGACTCACCAGAACGACCATTAATTTGATAGTCCGTTGCATTAGTGTCCTCCCTATTCTGCAACTAGGTATGTATACTGAGTTAGCAAGGAATTGCCCTTTCCCTTGTCTGGGAAAAAGACATCCATGCCTTTGAAGCAGAGACCCCGAGGCATTGTCACACTGCTGAATAATATTGTCATAATACCGCCTGAGTCCTCGCTTTGTGCTGTTATCACGGTTTTAGACAGTGACGCCAATTTTATTGCAATAAACATGCCATTTCAGCATACTATCAGGGGGTTAGAGCAATTAAGGACCTAAGTCATTGATATGATGGATGTCTTGTTGGTAACAAGAGCTTTCTTCATAGTGAAATGATGACAACAAAATAACTGTATGCTGTGAATCGACTTCTTTTTGGTTATTACCCCAATTCACTTCCTTAGGAACATAGATTCTGGCTGCCTCCAGGCAGAGGAATGCGCAGTTATCAGTTTAATCATCTCGGCAATCGCCTAAATCTACAGGGCAACAACATGGACTCGCTACCAGGACAGACTTATTTTTAAGAGAGCAAGAATATGATCAGCGCGTAGATTAATGCTCTGCATTAATATGGATGCGAGGGATGTAAGACATAGACCGTCCGGTAGAATTCCTCATGCTCCTACACTATTTTCAGGTAATTCCCTATTCCTGCCAGCAAGTCTAAGCAATATAATAAGAGATAGAATGAAAACATTGTATGGAAGAAACGTGTATATTGCATGAGATTGGAGGTCAACTATGTCTTGTCCATATTTTACAACTGTTCACGACACTGGTCTATGTAATGCCTCGTCCGGATCCTATATCCCGGGCCTCGACGAAATGGGCAGTCTCTGCTTTAAAGACGTTTATCATGAATGCACCCATTTTAGCAATGACATCACAGAATCAAGCATGCCACAAATTAACAAGAGACCACCGTCTCAATTGATTTTTATGAGATAAAACCATGAAGGAATATCTGGCCATTAGCTCAGGCTTGGGCTTGGTAGGCCATAGCCGAAAGAATAGCTCAACCCCGAAAGTGCTTGCGATTGCAGTAATTATTGCAGTAGCAGCTCTGTTACTTTTAAGGTTATAACCGTACGTTCTTCCAGAACGCCATTTGATTTGCAAAAAACTAGACTCTCCTTTTCCGTCATTGTCGGTAAACGCAGGAAATACCCTCCATACTCTTGATCCTCTTGAATAAGATACTGGAGCGTATTGTTTCTGGTACTACTTGGTGTAGCGTTTTTTCACACTCGTCAGTGTACTGTCGTAAACTATCATAGACATCGTAGTTCCCGTATAAAAGTACCGACCATTATCAGCAATTGGTAATGCGATGATCTCGGCTATCTGCACATTATGCATGCCAATCAACATGAGGCATAGACCGATCCTATAGGTTGCTTGTTATGCCTTAAAGTATTTGTACAGCCATAACCGCAAGAAATACGCAAGGCTAAAATTATATGCTGATGCCGCTATAGAACACTGCGCTTCCGAAAGCCTAGTTAAGAAGTGCGCTTACTGTAACTTTAGACACAAATAATGTCTTATATGGATAATATCCTCGTCATGGGAAAAGTGCAGATACTGACATTGAAACAAAATAGAGGGAAGCAGGCGCCGAAGTTCGGCGCCTGTTAAGACTCATCAAGAACTATTTCATCATTTTCTCATGCTCATACTGCTCTTTTTCCTTCATCTCACCTTTCATCATGTCACAGCCACACCCACCTTTGCCCATCATTCCACCGCCCATCATATGCATTTCCATCATCTCTTTCATCTTTTTTTGTTGTTCTGGCGTCAGTATTGATTTAATCTCCTGATGAGCAGTCAGATGAGCAAGGAATATCGCTGTCTTTATTGCCTCAATCTCTTTCAGCTTTGCTTCGGCAGCTTTCATGTCCATGGGATCTGTGCCGAGAATGCTTTTCAAGTCAATTTTTGCGATCTCCAAATCAGCCTTCTTTTTAATGACATCTTTCATGTGTGCAGTCATTATCCTATCCACTTCTGCCTTCTGTTTTTCATCGAGACCGAGGCGCGTCAGCATCATTTTCATATGCTGTTGCCGCTCCATCATGTTTCCATGCATCATGCCTTCATGCATCATACTGCCACACTTCATATTCATCTTTCCTGGCGGATCATCTTGCATCCCTGCACCCTGGTCCATAGGTTGTGCACTTGCACCGCTAATACAGAATGCTAGTACCAATAATAAAATTGCGCATATCGACAAATACTTCTTCATTTTCACATTCTCCTTTTGTTCATCTTTTTTTGGGTTGCTATACTTTTCAGTATAGTAATCATTTCTGTAAAGTCAAAGAATAAAATACCTTTTGTCAAGGCAAAATTATCGACAGACAAAACGTTTTGTTCAGTCCTTTGGGCTGGAAGGGCACTGATTAGAAAGGAATCTCTTCCTGCAAGCTATCGGGCAAGCCTTGAGCATACAAGAGTGTCTAATTATCTTAGACTATCGCTATTCTCATGCCACAAGTCCATCACTAAATCTCGAATCTAAGACAATTTCACCATATAGGCCGAACAGTAGCCGTATTTTACCACTTGGGCTGCCACCCTGCCCATCTTAAATCTCGCTTATGGACGCAATCCCCTGCTGCCCACCATTATGATCAGATACGTTCTGCTCTCTCCGGAGGATTCGAGGATTGCATCTGCGACCGAGGAACAATGCTCATCACTTTGCAATCAGCCTTCACTACCCACGCAGACATAACTTCGCATGCCTCCTTCACGATGGAATCAGCCTGTTGTTTCATCTGCTGCCTGACTCTTTCTCGCTCGCCTGTATGACAAACAATCCATTTCACTGATTCTACTGATGTTACCTAATTCCAATCATTTCAGAGCAATTCAGTGACAAAACCGTCACAATGCTCTCCTACCCTGTTGATTACAAATTCGGGATACCAATCTTATGTCTTACCTGCTTTCGTTTTTTTCACAGGCATGTCAAACAGGCTCGGATGATAATACCTTGAGAGGGCACCACATCTGTTGCGCTTCGGGCAGTTATGTTCGCAGGCAGCTACGTAGCGTGTAGAGCCGTTAATTGGACATATGATCTTATCAGTTGATTTATTCATCCGGACGCGTCTCATCCAATATCCACTCAAACTGCCCCCAATATGGCGTTAGCTCATCTAACATCTCATCAGGGACATTTGCAAACCGAGCGACACGGTGGGTCGGATAATTGGATCTGTGAATTTCTACGATATTGTCGCCGAAAATCTTCTCAATAAGTTCTGTGTCATCCCAGTGGAACTCGATATAGCCGGAAATCATGTCTCTCATTATAAATAATACAGCTGCAATTAGAATACTTGACATACTGCTCACATGTTATGTAATCGAATCAGACAGAGAGTTTTCTGATAAAATCTTTCTTCATGTAAGGTATTATACAGGATAAAGGTGCCTAGTGAGAGGTAGGTAGGCAGCTTAAGTGCCATCTACCTTTTTGCTTTTACATGGGATAATTTTCATTCCCTACACAATGATGAAATTAAATTTGGCATCACTTTCAAGCCGTCACAAAAAAGAACAGCCTCTCCGATAGATTATAGAATCTCTAATGGAGGAACCCAGCTACCTGGGAAAATCCATGTTTAGCTGTCTAGCCTGTTATGTACACGGACGTCTTGTTCTGTTATTGTCATCAGGAGAAGAACCGTGGAATGGTCTATTGATTCCGGCAAACCACCAGTTCCAAGACTCCATCTGTCGGGATTACAAGAATGTAGTAGTGCAACACCCGTTTTGAAGAAGTGGTTGTACCTGCCAGAATCGACAGAGGAATTTGAGTCTGATGCTCAGAAGATCGCTGATGCAATCAGGATGAATGACCTTCGGTTTGGGATCGAACCTGTCGAAAAGATTTCAAAAAGAAAAAAGACTAAATAGAAAATGCCCTTACTTCTCATTTCCACTTGCTTTAGTATCATATTCTTCTGGCGGAAGCGTGACCTTGCCGCTATGCTCAAATAAAAGGCATCAAGTGTCTAAACTATGCCCGTTTTTACCGTAGACTGCACATGGGCCAAGCTTCTCATACTCACCGCCCTCCTCTCTCCACAAACTGTTGAGTTCTACCCAGTTGCTTCATGGCAAAGCCTTCAAAGATGGTATAATGTCTTCTAATGGGAAGAGACTTCAGATGAAAATAGCTTGTTTATTAGGAAGTCCGCGCATAAATGGAAACAGCGCAACTATCGCTCGGCGCTTTCTCGACACGGCAGAAGCGCTCGGCGCAGAGAAAGAGACTTTCATCCTCAACAGCCTCTCCTACCGGGGATGCCAAGCGTGCTATGCCTGCAAGACAAAGCTCGAAAAATGCGCCCTAAATGACGATCTTACTCGCGTGCTTGAGGCGGTGAAGGAGGCGGAAACAGTAGTTATTGCAACGCCAACCTATTACGGCGATATAAGCGGCCAACTCAAGTGCTTTATAGATAGGACCTTCTCCTATCTGAAGCCTGACTATATGACCAACAGCGAGCCAAGCCGCCTTGCTCCAGGGAAGAAACTGCTTTTCATTATTACCCAAGGTGCTCCTGATGGGACCTTGTTCGATCATATCTTTCCTCTCTATGACCGGTTCTTCAAATGGTATGGCTACTCCGAGAGTAGAATGATTCGGGCCTGCGGTGTGGGTGGCGGCGGTGTTGTGGATGTTCCTGAGAGAGTCCTCGTAGCGGCTGATGAAGCAGCCCGTGCGTTCATGGCCTGAGTTGCGTACTCCTGATATAATGTTGGACTGCTCAGATCATAAAAAAAGGACAGATGTTGAAGGTTTCGTAAATATGTAATAGGTACGAGGCATGAATTGTCTGATTCATTATTAATAGCTCCTATCTGGCTTGCCGAGTGGATGAAAGCACAGAATATCACACTGTGTGGCTCCGCAGATCTAAGGGAATTTTCAACTCCGGCGGATGAAGCAGGACAAAGTTTTCCCTTCGCTCTTTCATTGGCAATCCCTATGTCCCCTCAGATAATGATTAGCATACAGAACGGCCCTAACCAGGCATATGCTGATGAATATGCCAGAGTTAATAAGCTTATCAACAAATTGTCATTAGCATTAGCGGCTGAGATCAAACTCAGAGGTTACCGATCCAAGCCGTTGGATGCCTCGAGTCGTACAGATAATATTAATATCAAGGGTGACTTCCCACATAAAACTGCTGCAACAAAGGCAGGGTTAGGATGGATCGGTCGGCATTGTCAACTCATCACCCGCTCATTTGGATCATGGATTCGACTGGGAACTGTTTTCACCAACATGGATCTTCAATGCGGGCAGCCGATTGAGCGAAATTTCTGTGGCACATGTATGCGCTGTGTAGAAGCCTGCCCGGCAAAGGCATTGAAAGGCCAGGCTTGGTATCCTGGATTGTTACGAGAAGAGATGTTGGACGTTCAAGCATGTGATCAATGGAAAAAAAGACATTACTTCCAGTATCACATGGGACATAACTGCGGAATTTGCTCGGCAGTATGTCCTTATGGATTGAAATTATTAAAAAAGTAACCTTTATAAGAATCACTTGAGCAGATAGCAAATAAACTATGCTGTTAAGATAAATTCAGAGAAGAGACTCATGCCCAGTACTGCCATATTGCAAATAGATCTTCGAACTGATTTCCTCGATCGGGAATTAGGGCTAATGCGCATTGAAAAATAGGACTGCAGAAGCTATTCAATGTCAAACGAGGCGTTGGCATGAATTTCCGATAAAAAGAGCTAGAAGGATTGTGTCCGGTGAAAACGAAGATAATCAAGATTTCCAATGTTATCAAGTTTATCGCTTGTGACCTAAAGAAACAAGTTGGTATAATAAGTTTAGTGAGTATACACATATGGAACACTCTATCTCAGACGTAACACGAAGAGCTATCATTGATCATCTCACAATCTCTGGAATCAGATGGAGTGGCAGACTGCGAGAAGACGAATTCCTCGGTCGTCTTTATGATTTGATCTCTATGCCCGCTACAGATCACCGAGTTTGGAATGCCGCTAGCGACATTATCCAGCACAGGGTGATTTGGAATGACTGGAGTGATGATTGGGTATTAACCGATCCTCGCTTTAACTTGCTATATGAATCTGATGAACGATTCCTGCTATTTCTATGCGAAACAGTTCATCCATTGGTAAGGCCTAATACAGATGATGCTCTTTACTTAGTAGACTATTACAATCACAAACTTATCATGGACGGATGGCGGATAGTGGAAATTAGGCGTATTTCAGGTAAACCCGTCTTCGATCATCAACAGGCAGATGCGGAATCCATGATGGGGTCTGCTCTTGACAATTGACATGGCGAATTATTGTTTACAACCGCACACAGACACGATGAAATAGTGGCAAAGGTGATCCAGCGAATTTATCAATTGTCAGGAACTGACCCCTGAACTGTGCCATTCCTGACACGACTAAAGGTGAACAAGATGAAGAAAGGAGTCTTTTATGTGTAACGCTCAAGGCAAATGCGGTTCCTGTGGGGGAAATGCATCGTTTCCCGGTAGCGGAAAGCTACTGAACTATAATATCAGGACGAACGGTTTCGGCATTCTCTATTCATTTGCGGAACTGCCTTCCTTCGCCTACTCAGCAGGAATCGAAGAGAATTGGTGTCATCCTGAGCTTATTGTTTTTGGATTGGGTTACAGTTCATCTACCCGCTTAATTACTGAGACCGCCAATCTCATCAGGGGAGGCACGTCTTTCACAGACCAAAATGGTCATTACCGGATCGGGGATATAAACGTCAGGTTTCTTGAAGTCCCCAACAACAGTGCAAAGCAATACCTGCGAGAAACAACCTCCTATTACAGAGAGAAAAAATTCAGGGTTCTACAGCTGCTATGGTCAGATGAACAGGGTTTTTTCCCTTTTGATCATCAATGCAGCGATGAGGTGAAAAGGATCCAGCCTATCCTTTCTGAAGGCAACCATACTGATTAAAAAAACGCATTGCGAGCGGATTCGTATGAAAATCTGCTTCAAGGCAATCACCCCTTCAAATGGGTTGGCGGGTAGATTCGCGCATGATGTGCACTAATCGCTAGTTGCGTTTACAGTTGGCCTTCCGGTTAAGCGCCTTAGCCGATGCTACGCAGCCTCCTCTCCTTCGTGATTATCATAGACTAATTCGTTATACAGGGCAAGACCGTCGATAAGAGTCTGTAGCGGCGTTCTGCCCTGACAGTACCGGCCCTGATTGGTCCGCTCGGTGTTGTACCACACCATAAACGCGTCCAGGTCAGCCTGGATCTCTTCGATGGTACGATAGAGTTTCTTTCTAAACGCCACTTTGTAAAACTCATCCTGAACGGTCTGATTCAGTTTCTCCACACATCCGTTAGTCTGGGGATGCCTGACCTTTATCCTCGTGTGTTCAATATCATTCAGATGAAGGAACAGTTCGTAAGGATGGCTTTCTGGACGACCGCAATACTCTGCTCCATTATCGCTGAGGAGTCGGAGTATCTTAATTCCGTACTCATCGAAAAATGGCAACACCTTGTCATTTAAAAAGTCTGCTGCGGTCAAGGACGTTTTCTCAAGATAGATTTTGGCAAATCCGACATTGCTGTGAGTGTCGATGCCTGTTTGCTGGTAGATCTTCCCTACACCCTTGATATAGCCGATATAACAGGTGTCTTGTGCAAAGAGAAAACCAGGGTGGTGGCTCTCCACTTCCCCGCACATCTCCCTCTGTTCCTTGGCTGTTTCAAGAGCTTGAACCTGAGACTCTGTCAATATATTCGCATTGTCAGCTGCCCACTGCTCCAGCCTTTTCAACCTCAAGCCCTTAATATGAAGCTTGTGCCTGAGCCAAATGCTCCGAACTCCGCCAGCACTGAGTACGACACCTATCTTCTTCAACTCATTAGCTGTGCGTGTCTGTCCGTGTGTAGGAAACTCCAGGGAGTAATCCAGCAGCCTTTGCTCAATCTCAGGCGCCACTCTATTGCCGATCCGCGGTGCTTTCCGCGATTTCTCCAGGAGCCCTTCCAGGCCATCTTCTTCTATTGCCTGCTTGATGTCGTAATAGTGTTGGCGACTCACACCAAGTTTCCGGCATGCATCGCTGATGTTTCCAAGGGTTTGGCCAAGCTCTAGGATATTGAGCTTGCGAGTAATGATATACTGTCTTTGAGTCATGGTTCTTCCTCCTATGGTTAAGTTTTGTTTGGTGACTTATCTTAACCGGAAGGCCATGACTCTTTCACTTCTATGAGTCTTTACTTGTAAACGCTTTTCTCAACTAGTGCACATGATGCGCCTGCTAGGGACCCAAGCACGGCATTGTAATAGCCGGTGCTGTTTTAATGGCCCGTCTTATACCCGAGTAGCTATTTCTAACACCGGTTGGGTTAGAAAAGACTGCGTTCAAACCAAACCATGTATTTATATCACTATCATGTTCCGCATATGCCGAATGCGTCGTCTTTCGGCAGCCCTGCTGTCTTATGCGCAGGACCCCTCGTTTTCGAACTACTTTTCCAACGGGTTATGCTTTATCGGGAATATATATGCGAATAAAAGCATGCAACAGATCGTGTTCACTTGAAGCGAATAGAATTGCTGGGAAGTGTCAAGGCAAACCAGATGAATCCTGAGCATTTCCCGATGGAAAGTGATCTTGGCTATCGCGGAGACTGGACTCTCGCATGCTACCTAAGGTCAACTATAATGTATCCAGGCAAGTGAATAGTTACGGCACGAAATCCATCCTATATCAACCTCTATCATACGCGCTGAACATGCTTCCATTGATAGTTCTGCTCTTTACTTTTGGAAGTATTAACAACTTATTCATCCAGTTGTTGAGGCGTGTGTTTCCAGCTTGCGGCACTGACGGCCTGCTCCAGGCTGAGTAATCCTACGACCTTTTCCATCAATGTGTCCTGCCTACCATTGGCTAATATAAAAGCCTTGACCTCAACCTTGTCAGTCCCCTGGAGGTCTTCGCTTTCTATAGCTTGTAGCAACAGTGATTCTTTAACGATCTCATGGACGAAAAGCGTTCTGATGTTCTGTTCGTCATTGCTTCGACAGACGATGCGCAGGATATAAAGGCGCTCGTCGCTTATATCCTGGACAGGCTGGCGGTTAATGGCTTTGGCAATCGGCCTGAACACGAGGTGAGTTGCTATCACAAGCCCCGCACCAATAACAGCATGCGGTAAGAAGCCCGACCCTGCCAGTGTACCTATGGCACCTGCAGACCAAAGAGTAGCCGCGGTGTTCAAGCCCCGCACATTCATTCCCTCTTTTAACATAAGACCGGCTCCAAGAAATCCGATACCGGTTATGACCTGTGCAGCCATTCGTGTGTGGTCATTTGTCTGAGTCACCAAAGAGGAGAGCGAAACAAACAACGAAGCCCCCAAAGCCACCAAAGAGTTGGTGCGTAGGCCTGCGGTGCGCTGGCGCCACTGCCGCTCAATCCCGATCACAGCTCCGGACAGAAGGGCTACAAAGTTATTGATTATGAATTGATAGAGTGTAATTTTTCACCCCTTTCTGGAATGTCTATAAAATACTAACAGTTATTAAATAATCTGTTCTATCCCCACCTCAATTAATAACAGAGCAGTCGCGACGGCGGCTTTTATCGATATCTCCATTTTATAAAGATTTCTGCAACATAGTTACCTGCACACAGTGCTAAGAAGCTGAGCACTGCTGATAAGAATCCCACCCAAAATGAGTTCAGGCCGATCATAACGGCATCCACTCCTCCTACTACATTGTTTGTCGACAACGCAATGGCGAGCCGAGTATCTTCTCTAAAATCAATATGTTTTGAATCATCCACATCATCATTTTGAGGATTCAGCAAAACATGGCGGGCACTTTTGTCGTTTTCCTGAACAGTCTCGTCGATACGATCATTGTTCTTTTTCAGATATGGCTCTAATGTCATCCACAACCCAATAGCGGAGAGAAGTAACATCGCTATCAGCGAAGATAGTTCAGTTGGGGCTTCAATAGTCTTCGGTGCCGCAGTTGCTGATTCGTCCGAATCTGATTTCTTCGATGAGCGGTATGATCGGACTTTCACGGGTACCAGAATGACAAGAAACCATAAGTCTGCTATAAGCGCGACAGAAAGGATAGTGATCCCTTCTAGGCCGGCAAGACCGCTTGCGATGTGCCGATTGAGCGCCTCGAATCGGTGCAGACTGTCCAACTTGAAACAGCCCCCATATTTATCGTAGCCTGTACGGCCTGGACAACCGCTTTGCTATTCTCCTTTGTGTTTTTCCTTAATGCCAACCTCAGTTGCCGCACCCCATTTGGGTATATGGACACATTCTTTGCTTTTCGGCAGAGCGGTGGAAGCGACTTCTTTGACTCCTTCTAGCACTCCCACCAGCATTTCCCTGACTGCTATGACCGCCGTATTGCTAATAGTCCCGGCAGCCTCAATCGCGCCGCCCACGGCGACCTTGGCTACTTCTTCAACATTACTGCCCGTCTCCTTCGCAGCTTCAATGACGCCGTCAACAGCCCTCCTGGCAACAAGGCCGACATCCGCTCCAATCTCGGCTGCGCCTTTCACAGCACCCTTGACGGTCTGGGCTGCGACTTTCACTACATCTCCGCCGACGTCGCTCACCCCCATAACCACTCCCTTTGCTACGTTCTTGGTGCTGAGTATAAGACCAGTTCCAACTTCTTCTGTAGCCTGGATAGCACCTTTGACGACATCCTTGGTAATTTCTAATCCCTCGTTCGCAACAGCTCCCGTAGCCCGAAAAGCGCCGGAAACTGTGTTTCTTACAAGACTTACTATCTCGGCCTCTATCTCGTTAATCCCTTTGAGACTGTTAATAATGCCGGCCTTGACTGTTGCTCCAACTTGCCCGACCCCTTCTTTAACACTTCCTGCTTGTTCCATCACTTTCTGTTTACCGTAATCCTTGCGGGCCATAACTTTCCTCCTTGAGGCTAGGCTTGCTTGTTGCTTAAAAAATCTATTTTCTCTTGATTGACAGCATACATATACGTATGATGCAATGTCCATTTAAAGTATAGTCCCAAATGATATGTTCTCATATGCGCTATCGATCACTTAATTCATTACTTCCCTATGCTTCAACTGTATTCCATCGGGGAAAGACGATTCTGCTAAAATGTATCTTTCAAGTGGCCAAAAGTCCACTCTATCGATAGATGCTGCTGCCACCTAAGACTGCTAAAAATACTTCTCGTAAAAAAATCCACAGGCACACGATCATCGCAACCATTGCAAGAACGAAGAGAATCGCGATCTCCTTCGATAAGTCGATAGACAATAGTGCGCCGAGAAATGCGCCTGCCACTACCAGGCAGATAAATAATGCACCCAGGACAGCAGAGAAGATAGCGCAATAGATTAATTTGCCTCTGTGCCTTTGTCGCTTAAGCTCTGTCTCTATGGCCTCCGCCTCTGCGTCAGTGAGATCCATTAATCGGTTCTGCAAGATACGCCTGCGATCGACAATACGACCTAGCCTTGTGTTCAGTGCCGTAATCAGAGTCGCTATAGCAGTCAAAAGGAAGACCGGAGCTACTGCGAGTTGAATAACATGTGTAATATCTGTAATATGAGTTTCCATATCCTATCAAGCCCCCCTTGCATTAATTTTCACTATTGCCTATTTCAGAAGAAAAGATTTCACGGTAGGACATGTGTGTTTTCCTCAATGTTTCGGGACTGATCCAATCTGTAGTGCATGCAAATAATCTCCATTGCTGCTTTTAATCACCTGGAGATCTATATCCTCTGCGCAGTCGCGGAAGATGGGACACGTAAAATAAACATCCTTAAAGCAGAGATTACCCATTTCATCAATACCCGGGATGTGGGAATCGGATGAAGCACTGCAGACCCCCATGTCATTTTCTATCTTGAAGAAGGAACAGGACATATATGACCTCCAAATGTACCATGATACTTTCGTGTCACAGCACATTTTTATTTTCATCATAAATCGAGTGAACCAGAAGATTTCCGCAATTCGTTACTCTGCCAACTTATTTATTCTCTGAGCCAGCTGACCACAAATAGCAGAATTTGAATCTCGATCGGCTGTGATGAGTTAGGTAGTTGGGGGGGAGAGATCTGTGAAGAAGGCAACAAATCCCTTGAAATTATGACTGTTACTTGTAGTGATACCGCAGGTTGAGGATGCATATTTGTATGGTATAGTCTGATCCGAGTCACAAGTTGCATATATATCAGATAGACTATATGCCCTCGCATTTTGTTCGTCAATCGAGGTACGGCCCGCTGCATATTGAGGGGTTAGCTTATCTTCAGCCGGAACAAGATAAGAAGGCGGATGCACGGGTAGATAGTCGTGTGAGCTTACGATAAGCGCAAACATTACGCTTGTAAACAAACAGACAACAAAGTATATCTTTGTCTCTTTGAAATAAGGCACGTCTATTTTTCTAAATTGCACGTTCACAATTTAATCGATTGTTTGCAATTATTTTTTCTCATAAATAGCGGGATTTGCCTGCAAGCCATATGGCATCTTACCTGTCGGGAGAAGTCTCATGCCCATTCTGGATTATCTTCGGTCGCTTAGGCGCTTGTTCGGAAATCATTAAATTTCCGGCACCGACAGCTTTGATGATCATCGAAGTTGAATTCTGACAAAGCACTGCAGGCTCCATAGCATTTTTTTTATTGTAGTGAGAACAGGACATATATAGCCTCCAAATATAGCATGATACTTTCGTTTCATGGCGCATTTTATTTTGAATAGATCGATACAACCAGAAAATATTCATAATTCGTTATTCTGCCGTCTCATTTATTCTCTGAGTAAGAAGATACCATATGATTATGAATAAGTAATGAATGGATGATGACAAATTGTGAATGAACGTCACGCCTTTAGCGCATTGACTAACTCTCGGTACTAATATAGTTCTTTGCAAAGGGACGGGAATCCACCGTTTTGCATAAACAATAAACGATCGGAGAGAGTCAAAGAACTGATGCAGATATGACAACTACTGATAATAGCGTGCTTTGGTTATTTCATCAATAAAGTGATGACTTCCGCAAAAAAACATTGTAATTTTATGTTAGATCACGGTTCTCCCCCCGCATTTTTTGGACATATCTCATAAAGTCTTAATGACGCATATTTCAATAGATCAATAAATCCTTAACACTTGCATAAGATCCTGCTAAAATGAAATTAAGAAATAAACGTTCAAGGGGATACTTGGTGAAAAAACTGTTCGATAAAACGACAATCAATGGTATGACACTCACTAACAGGTTTGTCCGCTCCGCGACTTGGGAAGGCATGTGCGAAACGGATGGTCGGCCCACTCTCAGGCTTGCTTCCTGCTATCGTGATCTCGCTGCCGGTGGTGTTGGCATGATCACCACAGGGTATGCTTTTGTAAGACCGGATGGCAAACAACTACCTGGGAAAATGGGAATCCATACGGACGATTTTGCTGCGGAGATGAACTTCCTAACCCGAGCCGTACACCATGAGGGTGGCAAAATATGCATACAGCTTGTTCATGCAGGAGGTCAGACGACTTCAAACGTGGCCGGCAGGCGCCCTCTCGCTCCATCCGCGACAAGGGTGCAGCAATTTCCTGAAGAACCTGAAGCAATGCGCAAACAAGACATAGATGAAATTGTAACAGCCTTCGGCGACGGCGCTCGGCGGGCAAAGGAGTGCGGGTTCGACGGCATCCAGCTTCATGCAGCTCATGGTTACCTCATCAACCAATTCCTCTCTCCGCTGACCAATCGGCGGACTGATAGTTACGGTGGCAATGTGAAAAACCGCTGTCGCTTCCTTCTCGAAGTTTACCGTCACGTCCGAGCCGAGGTGGGACCCGATTTCCCGGTCTCCGTCAAACTGAATGGTTCCGATAATCTTGAGGGCGGACTCGATATAAGCGATGCCGTCCATGCGGCACGTTTGCTGGACAAGGAGAAGATCGATGCTATAGAAGTGAGCGGTGGCACTTCCGCTTCCAACGAAAGAACTCCTGTGAGGACAAAGATCGATAACCCCGCCCGCGAAGCTTATAACCTAGCGCTTGCCCTGAAGATCAAAAAAGCGGTTCGATGCCCCATTATGACGGTAGGAGGTTTTAGGTCCCTTGAAGTCATTAACAAAGCAGTCATCGACAATGGGATCGATTACATTGCCATGTCGCGCCCTTTCATTAGAGAGCCTCGGCTAATCCAGCGATGGAAAGACGGTGACCTATCTCATGCACGCTGTATCTCCTGCAATGGCTGCTTTAAGCCGGGACTTAAGGAAGGCGGGATCTATTGCGTAGTCGAAAAAAAAGAAGCGCAAAAGCGAGCTGCCGAAACCCGTTAATTCTCAGATACTAGGCAAGCGGGATGTTCCAGCATAGCAAGGATTGCCGTAAATGCGAGCACAGCGCTCAAAACAGGATTCATCCCATAGGGATGAATCAATGGAAATTGAAACACTAATACTATTTACTCTCAAAGAAGTGTGCGGCACCTGAGAACATCGCCTATCCGGCTATCCATTGAAAATCGTGTCGCGCGCCCGTACGAAAAATATGATGCTTTCGAATAAAATGCGCCAAAATACAGCTTATTAACTTTCTGCGGCATTCAGTCGC
Source organism: uncultured Nitrospiraceae bacterium (assembly GCA_963736105.1). Lineage (GTDB taxonomy): Bacteria > Nitrospirota > Thermodesulfovibrionia > Thermodesulfovibrionales > Dissulfurispiraceae > Fen-1308. Next base: position 1,918,713 of record CAVTNL010000002.1, read on the forward strand.
CATTTGCTATAATCTGCTGAGTACAATCGAACATTAATGGTATGATATCAATGCCGATGAAAGCAATATCGAGATACAAAGCAACACAAAGGTGTTTGCGAAGCGAAGCAGTAGAGGAGGTCCAGTGAGTATAGAGACAGCTTTTAAAGCCTTAGAGACCGCGATAGAACGTTGCACCGCGCTCCAGAAGGAGATGAACAAGGTGCCTGTGGAGGACAGGGGTCGCCTTATGCGCGCCCTCGAGCATTTGGATCTTTTGGAACAGGCCCTTCTTGTGACGGCAAAGGAGTTGAAAGATATAAATAACCGGAGGTAAGTGTGGTTGTTGAAATAATCATTGGTAGCGTTGCCGCAACAATAACGATTGATGAAGCCTTTAGGTTCGATCTTGATGACATGGTTTCACGGATGAAACAATTTGCCGGAACGCAAGAAGCGGACATTTCCGCTGTGGATATCAGAGGGCTCATTCCGGAAATGATCAGAGGAATTGTCGGCTGCGAACGAGGTTGTCCGGCGGATGCCAAGGGGCTAATATCTCGCGGATATAAGGAATTCGATCTTCAATATATTGAGGGAGGGATACTTACCGCATGTACGATGGTTGCAGATGGAAGACCTCTCTATATCAAGATGTTTCCTGATTTCTGACAGGCAGCAAGTAATGATTTATCACAGTCGTTCCTGCAGGTTTTATCGGCCCCCCTACCGTCTCCCTCTTAATCTAGAAGGACGGTAGGGGTAGGCAATGACAAAAATAATCGCTCAAATTAGTATGTAGGCATTTGCACGGTGTAATAAAAACCCATTGGGCTTTTGGATTAAGCGATCTTCTCAGTGTCCGGCAAATCTCTTGGTTCCATTGTCTAAGCCAGCATGCTTATGTTATTGCGACTCTTGCAGGGTGCCGCAACAAGTGTTTTAACGCTCTGAATCACCGCTGATGCTGCAGCATTCTCAGTTACATGCAGCAGAACAGTTCCTCCGTGCCCCAACAAAGTTTTTTATATTCATACTATAGGCAGTACAACCCACAAGATATAACTTTAATATCCATCCTGATTATGCTTCTTAGATGCATGGCGAGAACTTTCTCACTAACTGAGGCTTAACAACGCCGTCGCAATCGAGTATACTTAGGTCAATGAAGAAGGCAAAATATCTGCCTCTAAAAAAATCCTTTTTGAAAGGAGAAGAACAGATGAATCAAACGAAGGATGGCGTCGATCAATGGAGCGCAGATAAAAAAATGATAAGCAGGCTTGTTTTATTTATTTTACCATTCCTCATGTTTGTCGCAGCAATGCCTGGCAGTGCGGTGGCCGATGATACGCCACGGAAGGACGGCTGGCAATTCGAGGCAAATGTCTACATGTGGGGAGCCGCCGTAGGCGGGAAGACTGCCAATGGGGACAATATCGATGTAAGCTTCAGTGACCTAGTCACAAAACTTGATTTGGGCTTCATGGGCGGCGCTGGGGTACGCAATGGCAGATGGTCGCTCAGTACGGACGTAATGTATATGAAGCTGAAGGATCAGAACAATGGGGAGGTAACCGCGCCCGGCCCGATAGGTGTTAATGTCAAGGTGGATGCCACGGTGGACCTCCAGTCTTGGGTCATTACGCCGGCTGTCGGCTACAGCATCGTCGACACTGACAGGGTCAGGCTGGACATTATCGGCGGGGCGCGCTATTTCTTCCTGAAGCCGACGTTGGACCTGGGTGTTGCCATCGGCCCGTTGCAGCCAAGAAGTAGGACGATTTCTGCTTCAAAGGGTATATGGGACGGCATTGGTGGTATCAGGGGTATGGTGAAAGTGTACGACAAATGGTATATCCCGTACTATGCTGATATAGGCACCGGTGACAGCGCCCTTACCTGGCAGGGTATGGGTGGCGTTGGCTACAAGATCAGCAAGGTTGTGGATGTAGTTGCGGTGTATCGTTACCTTTATTGGAAGTTTGACAAAAATCCAGTGCTCGACAAGTTGGACTTCAGCGGGCCTGTGGTCGGTATGATTGTCCGGTTCTGACAGACTCTATAGCCTAACCACTCTATTAGGGTTGAGGAGGTATGAAACAGACTGTACAAAGGGATATCCGACCTTAACCACACGCTGGCATCGCCCGGTTCCACGGTAGAAGGGAACCACATGGAAGGGTGGCTTTCGCGTGCCCATAGGTGTCCGCGAGCCCGTGGTCAGACAGTCGGTCTCGGATCACAAGGAAAGTTTCTTCCAGGAAAAAAGATGCCAACTTGATGTGCCGCTTAAATATGTTAATAATTATCCGTGCGTTACATTTACTATCGTGGTAATGGGACTGCAAATGTCGTCATCGAGCCGGCAAAACATCGATATCTGCGGAATAACTACCGTCTTCGAAGATCCGGCAGGAATGCGGTAAGAATCCCTAGTAAAGGCAGATAAGAGCACACATGATAAACGAATTCGATTCCATGATGATCAGCGAGTCTGCCGAGTACTGCGGCTCCGATTCCAGCCATGCCGAAGGCAAGGCCAAAGAAGAGACCTGAGATTGTACCCACCTTACCAGGAATAAGCTCCTGCGCAAACACGAGGATGGAGGAGAAGGCAGAAGCGAGGATAAGTCCAACAATAAAAGCGAGGATGCCCGTCCAAGCCAGATTTGCATAGGGCAAAGCCAAGGCGAAAGGTGCAGCTCCCAGGATCGATATCCAGATTACGCGCTTTCTGCCGATGCGATCGCCGATGGGTCCGCCAAAAAGAGTGCCTATGGCAACGGCAAACAAAAATGTGAAAAGATGCACCTGAGCAGATTGCACAGACAGGTGGAAGCGGTGCATCAGGTAAAAAATATAATAGCTGCTCAAGCTAGCCAGGTAAAAAAACTTGGAGAATATCAGAACCAGCAGAATTAGCATAGACAGAAAAACCGTGCGAGCCGGTAACCTGGGGTACGACCCTTTATCAGCCGCAACCCTGTGTGCCGTGAGTGCCTGCCGACACCTATACCAACCGCCCACCTGCCAGAGCACCAAAATGGCGAGCAGAGCAGCAAGTGAGAACCAGGCAACGCTGCCCTGCCCGTAGGGAATAACAACCCACGCTGCCATCAAGGGACCCATCGAGGAGCCCATATTGCCGCCGACCTGGAAAATCGACTGCGCCAGCCCGTGCCGTCCACCTGATGCCATACGGGCAACTCGCGAGGACTCAGGGTGGAAGATCGACGAACCTGTTCCAACGATTGCGGCTGCAAGGAGAAGCGTGCTATAGTTAGGTGCAGTCCCCAGGACCAGAAGGCCGACCAGTGTGCAACCCATTCCGAAGGCCAATGAGTATGGTTTTGGATGGTGGTCGGTGTAGAAACCGACCAGTGGTTGCAGAAGAGAAGCGGTAAGCTGATAACTCAGCGTAATCAGACCGATCTGCGCGAAACTTAGCTGGAACCTGCCCTTGAGCAACGGATAGATGGCGACGATCAATGATTGGATCGTGTCGTTCAGAAAATGCGAAAAGCTTATCGCGCCAAGCACTTTGAAGGCAGTACGCTTAGCTGTCACGCCTCCTTTGATTTCTTCCACTCTCTGCCATCTCCCTGAGCATTCTTTTCACTCTACAACTGATACCCAATTCTTCGAGTCCAGTTTCGCAACAATCGTTGCAATATGCACCTCACCTTTCCCAGTCCCAGTCTTTCCACTGGCTGCTCAGATAAGGTTCTCTGATCAGGAGCGGTATAGTAGTGCCCCATAATCAGTAGGCCCTTCAGACAGTATCCTTGAAATTACTTCCTGCGAACGTATCACACAAGGGTTGTAACAAAGCATTCTTTGCCCACAGCCTCGCGACAGCCTCAATCACTTCCCAAGAAAAAGGCATCGCTCGCTCCCGTTGTCCTCCTTGGATGCCGCCTTGTCCTGTACCTTTGCCGATAGCAATATCACAACAAATCGAGGTCCGAGGAGTACAGCAATACATCACCTCTATAATCGCTTATATAGAAAGTGAGAACCTGATTTTAACAGTTGCTTTGGAAATTAATGTTGTATCTTTGCGAAGTCATCACGAAAGCTTTTTCCAACCACAATTCCAATTACTGTTCCGATAATGGCGCCGGCCACAAAATCTGAAAACCAGTGAATGCTTATAGATACTCCGAATCCAATGTAGAGCGCATAAAGAATTACGAGATATCTTACAATCTTATTATTTGAATACAGCATCAGCAGCGTTACAGCCATAGCAAAAGCAATAGTTGTATGAGAGGACGGCCAGCCCCAAAAAACTCCACCTCGTAGAAATCCAAACTGAAATTCACGGCTTATATCGACAGTAGTCGTTGTAATCAATCTTGGAGGGTGCACCCTCCCCGTGAATGCTTTGTAAAAGGCAGCGATGAGCAGGCCAATGAGAACTGATTGAACTAAAGCGAAGGCTGCATTCATGGCTTTCACATTCTTGCTAACTTTGCCGGCAACAAAAAGAGTGAGTGGTAAGATAATTGGCAGACGACCACCAAGCCTGACAGCGGGGAAAAGAAGTGATCGCAAGAGAGAGCTTCTGGAAGATTCGAAGTAGAGCCAGTCAAAGCCCGATGCTACAAAGATGTACGTAGAAATAATCGCCAAGAGATGCCAGAGGAGATTATACCCTCCAAAGCATTTGATGATATTATGGAGGAGATTGTAGAAACAGGCTCTCACGGCCATTATTTTCTCCTCTCCCAAAATGTCATGTCTTGATGCATACACGCCAGACACACACTCCGATTCTAGGCACAGCTTTCACTTCAAGAGCCCTGTCAGCACATCTCTCGATGTGGAGCGATGCGCCCCACTACCCAGCTACACTCAGTTTGCACCCAACTAGTCCGGCACATTTTTTCGCTGATAACATTGTGCAGTGGCTATACCTGAGGTATGATGACCTTTATGGTCGTGCCCACGCCTTTGTCGCCTAAAATCTCCACTTTCCCCCCCCAAGGATAAACTCGTTCGCGCATCCCTATGAGGCCAAAGCATTGAGGTTTGCAAAGTTGTTCATCTGTTATGCCTTTGCCGTTATCCATGATTTCCAGTAAGATACCATCGCCGCCTTCTGTAAGTCTTGCCGTCACCTTCGTAGCTTTGGCATGTTTAACCACGTTTGTCAGTGCTTCCTGATAAATCCTGAAAAGTGCTATGCTCTTGTTTTTCTCCAGCACGATATCCTCAGACTCCGCTAACACCGAACATTCTATACCTGTCCGTTTCTGAAATTCATTTGCATGCCATTCCAAAGCAGCAACAATGCCGAAATCATCCAGTAACGACGGCCTCAATTCGGTGCAGATCCGTTTGACAGACACTACAGTTGAATTAAGGGTATCCAGCATGGTGTTGACCTTGTCCACGATCGACTCATTATCTCCGTATTTGTCGCGAAGCCAGCTTAATTCAATCTTCTGAGCGGTTAGCGTCTGACCAAGCTCGTCATGTATCTCGCGTGCAATATTTGTTCTCTCCTCTTCCCTGACAGTCATCAGATGAAAGGAAAGCTTGCGAAACTGCTCATGTGCCGTTTTCAGCTCTGCTGTCCTTGTGATTACAGTTCGTTCTATTTCCGCGTTTCGTCTGAAGATGCTTACCATGGTCATCAATACCATACCCGTTACAAGAAACCCGCAGATCAACACCAGAAGGTAGTCTTTTGTAGTTATCATTGCGCCCGTATGAGTAACATAAATTTTCCAAGATTGACCGCCTGCATCTATGACACGCTCCATTATCAGCTCGTTTTGGGGCAATTTATCACCGGCGAACCACCCTGTTTCATTCGAATAGGCGCCAAGCAGTCGTCCAGACTCGGACTCATCCAACTCTGCTATCCACATTAACAGTCCTTTGTGGGAGAATCCGGCCAATGCTTTTTCGACTACGTCTTTGACTCTGAAAACTCCGAGGACGAAGCCGCGCAGGCCAATTGAATCCGGCACAGTGCTTTTAGAAAGAACACCAGGTTCATAAACAGGATAAAACAGCAGGAAGCCATATTGTTTTTCGCGTTCTTGGAGCAGTTGTATCCCTTCCGTGGCCGCAAACCCCCCGATATTAATGGAGTGCCTGATTGCTTTTAATCTGACGGGACTGGATGCCAGATCAAAACCAAGAGCCGGTTCGTTACCTTCATATGGCTCAACATAATATACGGGGAAGTATACTTTTCTCTTTTGGGCACGCACCAGTTGCCCTTGTTCATTCATCTCCTTTATCTCAAAGGCATGATAACCATCCCTTTGTGCCGCCTGCTCATACACTTTCCGTTTGGAATCAGGAACTCGAGGAATCCATTCCACAGCCTGCATAACTGAATTTTGAAGAATTCTGTCGGCCATTTCATGAAATGCATGCCTGTCAATATGATGGGTTACGGTATAAGAAGCGGCCAGTGATTTCAGAATTGCGATGTTGGAAACAAGGGCCTGCTCTAGAGCAAAAGTTTGCTCTTCAGCAGAATCTATCAGCTTTTGCTCCGCCAGCGATCGTTCGGATATATATGCTTTATAAGTGCTGAACGCCGTTAATCCGACACCAACAATTACAATGGCTGTCAGCAACAGAAATTGTTTGCCTCGCTGAGGCTTCTGTTTAGTATCCATAAAGAAATCTTACCTGCCGGGTAGTAAGTTATCCAAGTATAGGTAGATTCAGATGGTGAAAGTTGACACATTCCCTTCACGGATGTCAAGGGAAACAAACTCTCTTTTTGACATAAATACCGAGTGATATCCTCTCGTAGTCAGAGACTACGAGCATCCTGGTAGTTCAGGACACAGGTTCGTAAGGACACCCTTCGGTTTTTGCCCGACGAAGGATACAACAGGAGTCGGGCAATACTGAGGCATTGAAGTGCCCTCAGGCTGTACCACACAGCAAACTGGTAGATGTTCAGAAAATTAAGCGTCGAGTTGACGTCCCTGGCTATGGTAAAACCACACAAGGGACATGCAAAAGTTCGTACTGAGGGCGATAAACCCCCTGCTATGACATGTCCGCAACAAGAACAGGTCCTTGTAGTACCCCGCTCGTTGAATTTCCTGACCTCTTTACAACGCAATGCGGCTTTGTAAGAGAGGTATCCAACGAGTGTCATAATGGGGTTGTTGTTCTGGACTTGTCTGTTGATGCGCTTGTCAATGAATTTGTAGCCGGTGTCTGCCAGTGTCTGACTCTTATCCCAGTCCCCGACATTAAAACCAATCACATCCGGGTGGTCGGCCAGAATGCGGTTTGCGATCTTGTGAAGATAATGCTTGGTTTGCCCTTCAATCCGTGCATAGATGTTCCGTATTTTCGAGTTCAGTCTGCGCCACTGTTTTGATCCACGCTTCTTCTTGTCACGCCTGGATTTAAGCTGGTCAAGCAGGACATAGTGATTGAGATTCAACTGCCGCAGCGGATTGATGTCGTATTCCCAGATCGTCCCGTCTGTTTTAATGCCACTCAGTGCAGTCTTGCAGCCTGGATCGAAGTAAAGCAAGTGAACAGGCTTCCTCGTCAACGGGTTGTAAGCGATTGGAAGAGGGCAAAAGAATTCCGGCGATCGCGGAGATTCTTTTTCGGACATCTCCCTACTGACAGCCACCGCATCCGCACAAGACACCTCATGCGTGAAGCTTGCGCTCCATGTTTTGGATACTTTGTCATAGGCAATAGTGACTGTTTTGATAGTATCCGCCGCGTAATCCAACTTCGGCAGTTCGATCTCGATCCACTCGGCCTTGTTCTTGCCATGCGCAAGTCGCAGAGTGTTGCCGACGATCTCAAAAGAAACACCCTGCTGGGGATACTTCTGCGTGAAGAAATACTTGTACGATTTGAAGCGGGGTGGGCGGACTTCAGCATCTCCCTGCTTCTTCTTCGTAAAGTACATACGCCACGCTCCGGTAAGCGACTTGACCACTTCCTGCAAGGTCTGTGAGCAAGGCTCTTTGAGCCGTGGACAGTCTTTCTTGAGTTCCGGCAGCATCTTTTTGAGGTCATAGTAGCCCAGGCCATTGCGCTGCTTTTCATCGTTCAGAATGTTCCAGACATCCTTGCAGATGTAAGAAGTCTGCCACAGTGTTGCTATAGCACTGGATGGCGGTTGAATCTGCACTCGATGCGTTAGATACAAGGATTACTCTCCATATGTATATTATACCATAGTGAACTGATGTTCACCAAAGGGAAGGGCCACGGCGAAAGCACGCTTTCATCTCGGGATTAAAATACCCGAGGATTCCCGCGCACTATCCTAAATGCTTTCTGAAGTTTTTCGCCTTATATCACAGCTTAAGATGCACGCAACTGAATGCTTTAACAGACACAAGTACAGCCCCATAGATGTCAAGTCATTATAAAATAACCATATTAGATAATTTACTGGGAGCGTTCACATCACTTATAATTGAGATAGCGGCCTACATGGTGAAGATGGTTTGTTTAGAACGGCAATGCACAGCCTGCGTGGTCACTGGCTGGCAAGTGCTTCTCGGTAAAAACTTAAATGTCAGACGATGTCGTGTTTATCTCACAAGGGAGTACTTAATGCCCCCTATAAATTCTCTAATTTGTCTTCTAACTGGGATTACGGAGTACTGTGACCCCGAACAGACTATATCTCGTCTCTTACTTCACATGATTATGATGAGGTCTACTAAGGTGCTGTACTATGAGGATCTCTCTCAAGTTACGCCTCCTTGAAAACCAACAGGGCGCCGATACCGGAGATTTGGTGATTTAGCCGAAAATAATTATTGCTTAATCCTTTCTCTAATCCGGGCCAAGGTATCCCGGTATACTTCACTATTAGGGGTCAATTCCACGGCTTTCGAGGCGAGAGATTCTGCCTCGGGCAGTTTTTCCTTTTCCGTATAGTAGAGCCACGCTAGATTATTGTATGCATCGGCGAGGGACGGGTCTTTGTCGATCGCCTTCTTATATGACCTTTCAGCTTTTTCGAAGTCGCCTTTCTGGAAATAGACATTGCCCATGTAGACGTAAGCGAGAGTGATTTTTGCCGACGCCTTTTTGTACTCGTCGATCGCAGGATCATATTCACCCTTCTTTTCATAGGCGACGCCAAGATTTAGGTGTTCCTCCGGTGAGAGCGGATCGTCCAGCACGATGATTCTAGGCAACGAACTGCAAGATAGAAGTAAAAGACTGTACACGCAAGCCAGCAATCCGTATGCAAGGCCGTGCCTCGCCTTTACCTTGGCTTTATCAATAGCGTCCAATTGTTTGTCCGTTCCCATGTCTTGAGAAAATCCTCGCTTGACACATGTGAATTTTCAGACTTGCCCGAATTCACGATCACTCCGTATTCATCAAATCCTACCACAACCATAAAGTGCTCCTGATGATAGACAAAAAACCCATAATCTACAAGGACAATTATAGGATATCCGGCTTGTATCTTCGACTTAAGGTCATCCAGTCCCCCTTTGTATTGCAGGGCCGCATAGCCTTTTCTCTCTGCATATAACAGCATGTCAATCGTTAGCGTACCGCGGGCGGACTTGCTGAATATCTGCCCAGCGATCTCCACGACGCTTACATCGGATTTCCAGAAATGAAGAACGCCAGCCAAAGATGCCGGGCCGCACTGGTAGTCCTCTTGAGGAAAAAATGGAACATCCCGAATGACGACGGAATTCGTATTTTTTTGTAACTGAGCCATAGCGCAAGCAGACAATGCCAGCAAAGTGCAGGCGCCAATCACAAACCATAACTTTTTCACAATCCTATTTTAGCAAGACTCGGGGTAGGAATGCAGAACCCTACCCCGTAAATGAAAATTACTTGACAATAACCCTGTGTCCCGTAAGATAGAGGAGAATGACAACCAGTATGGCGATGACAAGCAATGCGATAATGATACCCAGACCATCACCGCCCACCTTCAGATCATCAAGCTGGAGAGCAAAACTGTGCACCTGCTGGTCACTCAGTTGAGCGAGCCTTGCATTGATTTCATTCTGTGTAAGACCATATTGCGCCAGTCTGTCGCTAATCATCTTCGTCTCCAGCACCTTCTGGATCTTGCCCAAATCCGCCTGCCTGTCGACCTGTGTGAGCGCGATAACTTCAGACGGAACAAGACCGGCGTCGACCCGCGGCGCAATGCCGATGACAAACATTGCAACAACAAGATACCACGCTATCTGTTTCATAAAAGGAATGTTCATTACCTCTCACCTTCTCCTTACGCTTCAGTGATAAATGAAAAGGGAAACCCTTTTTATAAAATATAATGGGAATCGTGCAACATGTGAACAACCTCCCGGCTAAAAGAATGCCCGTCAACAAGAATGTTGTGTTCCAAGAGAAACTGCCTGTCTCTTTCCCCGTGTATTTCTCCGTGATCACCCATGCTCTCTTCCCTCTTAACGACCCTCGTGCCGCTCATCGTGCTTGTCCCAGTGTCTGTCCCTCTCCCAGTTCTTCCAGTTTCTTTGCATATCTGCATGGGCGATACTATCTCCGTGCGAGAGATGACGGCGGTAATCCGGCGGCAGATCTATTACAGCGCGTGGAACCCTTTCTGGGCGCACGTACGCCCACGATCCGTTATAGCGGGCCGATCTGTACCAGCCACCTTCATAGGGTCGCCACCAGTAGCCGTGATAGAACAGCATATTTACCTCGGCGTTGGGAACCGCATATACATATGTTCCGGGGATTACAACCACCGAAGGCGGACCCGGGACTACAAGCGTGGGCAGCGGCGCCGATATCCCCAAGTTTACGCTCACTCCGGCATAACTGTGGGTCGCAAATCCCGTCAGAAACAGGAGAGATGCGCCGACGATCCCCGCGTTTAACTTTCCGATTTTCACAATATCCTCCTCTTCACAATTGAACTTAGAATTCTCACTAAAGCATTTTATTTTGCCGTTTATATATATCCTCAATAGCTGGAGATAACAGGTAATCATAATCGGGATTTAACTATACTTCTGAGAATAATTTATCGCCCCCGACATTATATGACTTGCGTGTTACAAGCTTCTAAACTTATACTTTTAAACTAAACATCCTGCGACAAAGGTGATACCCGTTATAAGGAATAAGATCTAAAGAGATCAATTACCTAAAGCCTTTGAAGAATGCCATGTCGCTTCCGCATTCTTATCTGGATCCCAGATTTTATGAATCATAGAGTAAACTTCAGGCGTGCATACGGCCACAGTTAGTCCATTCTAGATCCATTTCATAGTAGCCCCTGCTATCCTCCCATACAACCATTTTGCAGCCGCTCATTCTAACAGAAATAAGCTTGATCTTCTTGCCCTTTTCATTACAAAGAATGTAGGGACCCAATATTTTCAGATTGTAGCCATTGGTTTTGGCATAATTTTCAAACTGCTTCCAAGCATCTATCAATGCAATGATCATTTCAAATCTCTCTTTTATTGATACACTCAGCAAAAAGTCTAAAACGGAGGTTCCAATTGTTCGCAGCACATTCCAGCTTTCTGAGCGTCTCCGTGACCCTTAAATGTCGTCGTATACTAAATTAGATTCATTAAAATTAACTTAACTACTGATTAAATTATCTTCATAAATGCCATGGGAGGTATTGGCAACGGCATAATCGAATTACGTTTTTGTAATGCCGGTACCGGATGGGAGTAGCAGGAGTTTTATCAAAGCATATCCAAAAAATGTTTACTGCCTCTTCACTTGCTGCAAGGTTACACCTGCTATGTTGACTTAATTCATCAACCTCTTCAAATAAATCTCCGTTTATAAGGCTCCTTCGATGTTTTAGTCAATAAAACAATATTTATCCCAGCCTGCTATCCGAGGTCGAATGCAAAATGAGTCTTATGCGGCCTTCTATGGATTGTCGAATTCTGCTCCGCATAACGCTCACTATCAAGACGCATTCTCATCACTCGCAGCATAAGATGACGTGTACTACCCTCTTTGATCCTTCATATTTCTTGGGCATGTCATATTTAGTTCGCATCCGCTGATTTTTTTGTAATATTCCAACCGGTCTCTAATTAATACGACCTCACTCATATTCCCAATTTGATTAATTTTCCTTGACGGATTTTCTCGCCGATGGAATTGGAGCCTCCTCTGTATTCGTTGCCATGCTTAGAGAGTTGACCTGTGGAGGCTCTAAAATCTACCATAGTCTATCCTGCTTAACGATGGTCTCAGTGTCGCATATTTGATGATTTCCAATATAATTAGACTATCAATATCTGCTAAAGGCGGTGATATCTTGAAATCATTCTTAGTGTTATTCTATCTCCTTGTCGGCACCGTAACTTACGCTGCGGACTTTGGATATCATGTAATCAAAACGTTGCCATTGGGTGGTGAAGGCGGTTGGGACTACCTGACGGTAGACAGCTTATCCCGGCGGTTGTTCATTTCACGTGCCACCCATGTTGTGGTGGTCGATATCGATACAGATAAGATAGTAGGCGATATTGCCAATACTGCGGGCGTGCATGGAATCGCTATAGCCTCTGAGTTGAAACGAGGCTTTACCAGTAATGGGAAGGCAAATACTTCAACCATTTTCGACTTGAAATCATTGAAGGTTCTAGGCCAGGTGAAAACTGGAGAAAATCCAGATGCCATTCTTTACGACCCTGCCTCTAAACGAGTTTTCACTTTCAATGGTCGTAGCATGGACGCCACAGTGTTCGAAGCCTCTTCGGGTGAGGTCGTCAGCACTATTCCCCTTGGAGGTAAACCTGAATTTGCAGCGACAGACGGCAAAGGCAAGGTCTTTGTAAATATCGAAGACACCAATGAGGTGGTTGAAATAGATAGCCGGAAGCTCTCTTTGACAAAAAGGTATTCGCTCGAACCCTGCAAGAAACCCACAGGGATGGCAGTCGATGCGGAGCATCATCGCGTCTATTCTGGATGTCACAACAAGGTCATGACAATTCTAGACACTGATACCGGCAAAGTAGTTGCTGCCGTGCCAATTGGCGAAGGCGTTGATGGAAACGGTTTTGATCCTAAAACAGGACTGGCTTTCAGCTCCAATGGAGATGGTACTCTTACTGTGGTGCAGGAATCTTCTCCGGGTAAGTTCGAGGTAGTGGAGACCGTTACTACGCAGCCTGGATCTCGCACAATGGCTATTGATCCAAAGACTCACAATATCTATTTACCAACTGCCCAGTTTTATCCGCCAACGTCATCAACGTCTGAAGGATCAAGGCCACGACGGACAATGATCAAGAGCAGCTTCTCAGTTATTGTTGTTGGGGAATGATGGATTAATGCTTTTGCTTTTTCAGCCTTGGCCTCAGTGGGTGCTAAGCGTTAATTTGAATGTTGGCTCCAAATCCACATGAATGATAAATGCATGTTTTTGCATTGCTGCCCTGACGACTGACAAGTGGAGCCTTGTCTTTTCAGACTAGCACAGTCAAAGTGGCCGAGAATATGATTCGTTGTTCCGTTTATAAATCCAAAGGAGGCTGTCACCCATGTTCCACTGGCTTCGTGACCATCACCGCTCCAAGACACGAACGCGCCCATTCCCCTCTGAATGGGAGACTTTCATTCGTTCGAACGTGGCCCACTACTCCTTTCTCGACGACGCCGAGTGCGCCGAACTGCAAGCGATGGTGCAGGTCTTCGTGGAGGAGAAACACTGGGAAGGGTGTGGCGGCCTCGACCTAACCGACGAGATCCGCGTTACAATCGCGGCCCAGGCATGTCTTCTGCAACTAGGACTCCCCCATGACTACTATCGCAACGTACAATCGATCCTCGTCTACCCTTCAACCGTGGTGCCCCCGGAGCACCATACTGGTATATTCGAGCGTGTGGAGGGCCCGGCGGCACCTGCCGTTCCCATCCTGGGTCAGTCCTTTTCCCAAGGTCCAGTGATCCTTGTGTGGGATGCGGTTCTTCATGGGGCGCGCCACCCCGAACAGGGGCATAACGTGGTTTATCACGAGTTCGCCCATAAGCTCGACATGCTCGATGGAGCTGCCGACGGCACCCCACTCCTCGACCGCGACCAGTTAGCTCAATGGGTGACTGTCTGCTCACGCGAATTCCTTAGGCTGCGTAGCCTTGCCGAGAATGGTCACAAAACCTTCCTTGACGCCTACGGAGCGACTAACGAAGCTGAGTTCTTCGCCGTAGCAACTGAGGAGTTCTTCGACCGTCCCGATGTGCTACAGAAGAAAGCCCCGGATCTATACCGCATCCTCAGCGCATATTACCGACAAAATCCGGCGGCGCGGACAGACGACAAATGGCAATAACACTCTTCATAAAGCAAAGAACAACTGGCCATTGATGAGTAGAGGCAGGCAGAATGTGTTGAGTTCATCCGAAAAAAAACATCGGGAACTGATTCGTATCTCCTACCAATAAGTGTGCATTTAGTGTACAAGTCTCATTGCACAACGTTTTTATTTGTAATCGAGTGGTTATTCGTCATATTTTAAGAACTTAACACTGGGCAGGCATGTTTAGAATAGTACCTACGCAATTTTGATTAGGCCGACTACCATCGAGAACTGTGAAAGATGATTCCAAATTTGATGTTGACACGTTTTAAAATTGGATTATACTTAGAACATGGGTTCCACCGCAATCAGCGGGATTGTGTTTGTCTGCATATTCGGAGGTGCACTGCTCGGTGCTATTGTTCGCGCATTGTTGCCGGAGCATCATTTAAATGAGGCGACCAAGGATATTATAAAGATGGGAACTGGTCTAATTGCGACCATGGCTGCCCTTGTCCTTGGCTTGCTGATCGCCTCAGCAAAGAGTTCGTTTGACACGGAGAAAAACGAATTGACGCAGGGCTCCGCTAATGTTGTCGTACTTGACCGCATCTTGGCCCTTTACGGGCCGGAAACAAAAGACGCCCGTGATCTGCTTAAGAGCGCCCTTGTCCACGCAATCAATCAAATTTGGCCCACGGACAGTTCCCAAACTGCACAGTTAGCTCCGACAACAGCAAGGGGCGAAGGTGTCTATATGAAAATACAGGGACTCTCGCCGCGGAATGAAGCTCAGCGCTCGCTTCAGGCGCAGGCGCTCAACATGGCCCTCAATCTCTCACAAATTCGCTGGTTGATGTATCAGCAGGAGGGAAGATCGATTCCAATGCCATTTTTGGTAGTGCTTGTCTTCTGGATTACCATTATTTTCGTTGGATTCGGCATCTTTGCGCCCCGTAACGCAACCGCTGTTGCTATTCTACTCGTCTGTGCGCTATCGGTTGCAAGCGCGATCTTCCTAATACTAGAGCTTGACACTCCATTCGGGGGGCTGATTCATATCTCCAGCGAGCCAGTGCGCAACGCTCTTGCTCATCTCGGCCAGTAGGTCCATTGCTGGCATAATATCTGTGCAATGAGCCTTATCCATAAGACGCGCATTATGAGAAGAAAATGACACCAAAACTCTCCATTTCTACATGTGACGCAGGTGGCTGTGCTGCTCACCCTCCGTTTTTACCGAAGGTGGTTTGTTCCGATCACACTATCATAGAGTCGAGGTTTGTGAAAAGTATCCATTACTGTGATAATCTGTTGCCGAAATGACAACAGCTGATAACCAACGCCGCAGCCTTCTCGACCAGACTAATGTCGTACTCAAGCAGTATGGCAATAGATTGGCAAAACGTCAGCAATCACCTGCCTGCTCTTGCAATAGCGCTAACCATGGCCGACGGTGCAGACAGTTAAGTGGTATAACATTAGGATTCGAGTTGCAGGTCAACGTATTGAGTTGTCAGCTTTTGGCTCTTAATGCATTCAAATCCCAAAAGCATGCATAGTTTCTTGTTTGTAATTAGCCTTGCTAATAAGTATGAACTTAGAACACAGCTGAGAAATGTAACTAATGCATATAATGAAGAATCTCTGTGGAAATACTCATCTATAATATTCCCGCAAATGTAAATGATAGCCATGTGCGACAGGTAAATTCCATAAGAAGATACCCCCATCACAGATAAAAAGGCCCCTAGTTTATTGAATCTAGTTTCAATAAAGGCAACAACTCTAAGTAAAAACAATATAGAAACAGAATTGAAAAGTATACTGCAGCACGCATTCAGATAATTTGCTGTATACGATATATCAGATAATTTGTGCATTTTTCCGTAAAATGAGATTGAATAAATAAACACTAGCAGGAAAAAAGATAAATAATTCATTCGAAAACTGAATATATCTTTTTGGAAGCGGACACCACATATGACGCCAACGCAAAAATAGAGTACATATTGTGGCAGTATAAGTATTTTGTCATGCAATATAAAATTTAAAGTATATGAACTCGATATAGATACATCTGATAATAAAAATGAAAATGCAAGTACGATCAAAAATATTAGTGAAAAAACGATAAGATTTGACCTAATTTGGTGCAAAAGATATGGAAACAGTAGATATGAAACAAATATGACCCATAAAAACCAAAAATGGAACCATCCGCCGAGGAAGGCTAATGATATAATTGTGTTGTAAATGCTCGGGTGCCCCCAGACTAACGTGTAGATAGTTAACCATACAACAAATGGAATATAGATTCGTTTCAAACGTTTTTTATAAAATAAGACTACTTTAAATGAATCTTTGTCACCATAGACTCGCGTGAGACAGTATCCTGAGATAAAAAGAAAGCCAGCAATCATAAAATCAATTGAATTTCGTAAGATAATCCAAAATAAATCTGCCAATGATAAGGCGTCTGGCAGATTGTTGAATGGCAAATTTCTTTGACTTATTAGATAGGAAGATACATGCGCTACTATTACGAATATAATACATAAGCCTTTTATTGTGTCAATTTTGCTATTTCGCATAATCCTGTTTACTCGACCCGAACAATTAACATACAAAAAAGTTTCCCCTTTGGGGAAAATACCAAACAGATTTCGCGACATTGCCTAGCAACAGATACCATTCCATACGTCGCTACTATTCCATATAGTTTTCGGCGCTAATGCACATAACT
Organism: uncultured Nitrospiraceae bacterium; assembly: GCA_963736105.1. Lineage (GTDB taxonomy): Bacteria > Nitrospirota > Thermodesulfovibrionia > Thermodesulfovibrionales > Dissulfurispiraceae > Fen-1308. The sequence goes on from CAVTNL010000002.1 coordinate 1,935,696, forward strand.
TTAATCCCAAAAATCTAAGGAAATAAGTTTAATACTTGTGCAGCGGCTTCACCATAAAGCCGTTAATATTGTTTTGTAGAGACCTCTACCCAAAAGTGATATGCCTTAGAATCAGTTAAAAGAGGGATACCAGATGATAGTTGAACTAATTGTTTTTCATAAGATAAAACAGGTTATGTTACGTATAGGAGGGAACAAATCAGCGTCTTAGAGAAAATATAGATGTCACCATAAGACGCCATCTGATTAACTGGCTCCAACTCAGGGGTAAGAATGTATAATCATTGCGAGAAAACGGTTCTACTTCGTGATATTGAACGGTGTCCTTCTTAATAATATCGATATCGAGTTAGAATAACGCGGTCATCGTTCTCATTCGATGCGCATAATCTTATTACTAGTAAAGTTAGAACGTGCCGTTAACTATAAGGGCTAATTGAGCCCTTTAGCTGCAATAAAACCTGATAGAAGCAGACTTTGCCACCAATCTCCCTTTCTGCCTATTGTATTAGCAAATTCTCAACAGTCACCGCACCGCCACTGATGCCAAGGCGGCTATTGATAGCCGATCTGCCAGGTGGGGCTAATGCGAAATCAGCTTCATATCCGCCCTGTAGTATAACATCAATATTTAGATTAAGATTTAGGTCACTAGTGTCCGGTTAAAATGACGATTAATACCCTAAATACCATGATGGATAAGGGTTTGCTGAGCATTTTTGGTGGTGTCGACTTGGATTCAATACAGCATATCGGCCATGTTGTTGGAATCGAAGATTCCGGAGGTGCCGATGTACGCCGGCAAAACCCTGTTTGCCCAGATCATGGACTTTCTCCCATGGAGCACTTTTCATCGTACCGTTCAGAAATACAGCGGCGACCATCGGGTGCGCTGTCTTCGCTGTGCCGAGCAATTTCGAATAATGGCTTTCGCCCAACTTACCTATCGGGAGAGTCTCCGCGATATCGAAGCCTGCTTGTCGGCTCAGGCTGCAAAGCTTTATCACATGGGTCTTCGAGGACCGGTCAGTCGATCCACCCTGGCAGACGCCAACGAATCCCGCGATTGGCGCATTTATGCAGACTTCGCTCAACGATTGATAGTTCAAGCAAGAAAGCTCTATTCCGAAGAGAGCTTCGGTGTCGACATATCCAATACCGCATATGCACTGGATGCCACGACTATCGACCTCTGTCTGTCGATGTTTCCTTGGGCTCCTTTTCGAATCGCCAAGGCTGCCGTAAAAGTTCATACTCTGATGGACCTCCGAGGTTCTATCCCAAGCTTTATTCATATCTCAGATGGCAAGCTGCACGATGTCAATGTTCTCGATCTGCTCATCCCAGAAGCTGGGGCCTTTTACGTAATGGATCGGGCATATCTGGACTTCGAGCGTCTGTATGTCCTGCATCAGGCCGGCAGCTTCTTTGTCACTCGCGCCAAATCGAATCTGGATGCCAGACGGCTCTATTCCGCTCCCAGAGATCGATCTGCAGGCGTAATCTGCGATCAGACCATCGTCCTCAATGGTTTTTACAGCAGCAGACACTTTCCGGATCATCTACGTCGCATCCGATTCAAGGACGCAGAGTCCGGCAAAACACTGCTGTTTCTCACCAATCACCATACTTTGCCAGCTTTGACCATATGCTCACTCTACAAAAGACGCTGGCAGATCGAACTGTTCTTCAAATGGATCAAACAACATCTCCGTATAAAACGTTTCTATGGAGTTTCAGAAAACGCCGTCAAATCCCAAATCTGGATTGCGGTCTCAGTTTATGTTCTTATTGCGATCATCAAGAAGAAGCTCAATCTCGATGTTTCGCTCTACACTTTATTACAGATTCTATCGGTCACCATCTTCGAGAAAATGCCCTTGCAGCAAGCATTTCAAGAAAATGGAACAGTGTTAAATACTATGGAAAATCGTAACCAGTTGAATCTATATGATTCTTAACCGGACACTAGTGGATTTAGGTTTCGGGTAATCACAACGTCTGAATCATGCAAGTCTGCCCTGACGAGGCCTCGTCATAAACGCCTTGGATCACATTGGAAGTAATGTTTGTCCCTTCAATCTCCCCAGCTTTGGAGGGACATGTGCTGTAGTTGCAGCACAAAGATGTCAGGATTGCTGGAGCCGGATTTATCAAATAAATTGAGCGGGAGCTGCCCCAGTAGGACTTTGAAGAGTACAACGTGAGCGTTAGGTGCTATAGAGCACCAGGCATTGCGAACCAGTACTGATAATCGAGTGTTCACCCAACACAGTGAAAACCCTTTATTTTGGACCCTAACCACAAGATCCGGTTCTCACTGCGACCTTCCAATCCTGATTTCGAAGTACTGCGGCAACGGTGAGTATTGCCACAAACAATCGCATTAGACATGCACATAATAAGCTGGTATCATATGAAGTCCGTTCTGTGGCATGCGCCCGTTAGGCTTTATTACATAATACTTTCAAGAATCTCGATCACGCTCTGAACGCATGGTTTACAAGTCTTATTAAAGAGATCGTTTTCTTTAAATTCCTTATAACCTTCTTCTGTTGTTAACTCACAACCATTCAACAATGTGCGGCAAATGAAGGTGCCATGTTTTTCAGCAAACTGGTCCATGAGTGTTCTTGTTTTTGCATAGGTCACTTCTGTGGCTGATCGATCATCATTTTTTCCTCTGCCATACTTGGCTCCAATTGCAATTATCCCACCAGTAACAGCCCCGCAGACTTCCTCTTTTTTCCCCATGCCTGCACCAAATCCACAAGCAATCCTTAGAGCTTTATCCTTATCTATCTTGAGATCTTCACAAAAAGAGAACAACACTGACTGTGCACAGTTATAACCTTCCATAAATAACGCAACCGCCTGTTCACTCTTGGTCATCGGCCCTCCTTCTTCAGTCCAACATATTATTAACCGTTTTTTGGATAATATCAGAATTTAGAGTCAGGTTCAAAATAAAATAATAAAAGAATAAGTGTGGGGGTTGCGACTACTTAGAGTATTCACTGGAACAATCAGAACATTGTTGATGCATTATTTCTTGAAGTCATTGGTAGCGTTGGATTTCGATACCAACGCCGGCGGAGCGTTTCCACTCATTTATTTCGGCTATCATCAAATATCTTATTCCGCTTGAAATCGGAACTAATGACTGATATTGATACATTCTCCATAAATCGAGACCAATTCAGCCGTTACATCATATGCAGCACAATACGACTACCCAGTCGACGCCGCGCGGAGAGACAATGTCGAAAGGGCACGGAATAAAATTATCGACATACGAAATGAAAGGTTGAAAAAAATCCTTGACCTTGACGAGGCGACTGCCGATAGATTATTTGCTATCCTCAGCCGATACGACCGAAAAAGAGCAGATCGGAGGAGAGGCTTAATAAAGGACATGATAGACCTGAGACAATCGGTCCGGCGAAAATACGAGGTCAGGATAGTGTCAGTGCTCGGCATGATGGAGAGTCGTGCAAGGATGTTGCAGGATCTGTCAACAGACGAACGCCGGGAACTTAAAGGCATTCTTAGCATAGAACAGCAGGCTAAATATCTCATCTTTCAAGCTGCTTTTGCTCGCGAGGTAAGGAGTAAGATATCAGAGATGCGCAGAGAGCGGAAGGATGTCTCACAGAACGCTATCTGGTAAGCATTTGCAATCATTGCTCTTTCCTATGAACACACCTCTCATAATGCGCAGGTGATTGGTGTTCGCTTTTTTTCCAATCTGCATCATGACCTTGGAGACGCACTCTGCTGCACCAAATTGACCACAGTAAAGAGAAAGAAGCTCTACACCAAATACTTTAATTGTATTTCTTGCCTTTATTTTACTAAAACTGTTTGGCACAGTTACCTCCTGTTCTCAAGATACGGGTTAAAATCTTTGATCAGGATATTTTACTTTGGCAGCCATTTCAAAGGCCCGCCTTACGGTAAATAACACTTGAGGTATATTAAGAGGTTTTTTCATAAAACTAAACGCACCTTTTTCCAACGACTCCTCTATTATGCCGGGGGTGCCAAAAGCTGACATTATTATCACCTCCGGCCCATTTGCCTGTGATCTGAGGTTTTCCATAAGTTCTATGCCATCCATCTTGCACATACGAAGATCCGTCAAAACAACATCCGGCTTTAATGTTTGGGTGACGATTAGTGCCTCTTCAGCCGATGCCGCAACATGTGTTTCGTATCCCTCTTCAGAGAGAATTATCTTCAGAATATCCCTCTGCAATTGTTCATCATCCACAATAAGGATAATAGCTGCTGTGAAATGCGAAGCATTATTCTTCTGTTTATTCATCTGCGGTTCAGATGCTTCGTCTTTTTTTTACGTCGTTTATACCCTTCTCAACCCGTCTAAAGTAGTGCGTGTGAGGGGATGGCTACATCTGCCACCCCCCCCGAATTGTTGAGACCTGATATTCTTGCAGGCTCGGCTTACTTAGTTGGCATTTCCTGCTGCTTAGCCTGGAGCTTTGTGATGATTTTCTTCATGCGAAGCTTTGACTTGGCAAGTCTGCCCTGAACCACGGTCTGCTGGTCTGGTGTAAGTATAGGCATTACCTCGCTGAAAACTTTTGCATGTAAAATAGTCATTTTCTCCTGCGCCGCTGACACGTCGCTGTATGCCTTCTGCACAGCAGACTGATCAAATGTGCTGCTGGTGGTTGCGGCCATGAGGTTCTGTCTGGCTTGGAGGACTGCAATTTTGCCTTCCATAAACTCTTTGTGATGTCCCTTCATGATGTCTCTCACCTGCTCTTTTTGCGCCTTGGTGAGGTTGAGCCCATTGAACATCCACTTGTGATGTCTGCCATGTCTGCAGTGCTTAAAATGCTTGCCATGTTTACCATGCTTCCACTGTTCTACCTGCTTATGGCCACCGTCTTGGTCACCCTCCGCGTACACATTGGAAATCACGCTGCCTCCAAGCAGCAATGTCAGTGAAGCTGCGACAGCTAATGCTGAATAACGACTAAACCCTCTCATTACACTTCCTCCTTTGAAAGTATAGTTTCTATGCATAATAGACGAGAAAAACAAAATAAAGGTTACAAGGCGTGAAGTTCATGATGGCATAATGAGAGTGCGTCTTTGATATTCTTGCTTTGAGGGCTCAGTGGGGAAATTTCCCTGCACTACCGTTTAGCGAATAGATCTGCCGTTGTTTATTTCATATGGCGATACTTTATGGATTCAGGTCCTTGGTGTAATTTTTTCCAATGATATGATGATAAATAAAGAAAATGCCACCTGGATAATCTTTTCCCTGGTGTAACCTGTTGCCTATTTTTTTCGTCTTCAACTCTAGAAGAGTTGTTGTCCACGGAGGAGTAATGATGAAAGGATTTTATCGTTTTTCGGCATTGGCTATCACAGTTTCGCTGGCATTGCTTATTACCAGACGTTTGTTACGTCATCGACGGAGGAAAACATAAAGAGTTGCGTAAATATTAAAACTCCATGCCTTCTTAACAGGTCTGCCAATAGACAATCCGGATGGAATAAAAATAACGGTAAAACTTAAATTCCGAAAGAATATGCCAGCAACGATAATCAGGTCTGCATCGAACTAATTTTGATAAAAAACTAGACACATGTGGAGGTTTCCATGAGCATAAACTTCATCAGACCGGGGTCAAGGACTGCAAAGCTAATCCTCACTTATTTAAGTGCTATTCTTTTCACTGCGGTCTTTGTTATGCCGTCAAGCAAAGCGCTTGCTGGCGATTTGTCGAATATTAATAACTCTCCAGAGGAGATGGTAGCCCAGTTGAAGGAACGCTTACACTTGACTGAAGAGCAGGCTACAAAGATTCGTCCCATTATAGAGAATAGTGTTGAAAAACGCCGCGATATTTTAAACAATAGTGGGCAGGATAAGATTGCAAACAAAAGTGCCCTCCAGGATATTCGATGGAAAACTGATATGAAACTCGGTCAGATTCTAACGGAGGAACAGATGAGAGATTATCAAACTCTCTATGAAGAACAGCGTGATGAGTCACAGCACAATGATGCTCAACATGGTAAAGGTGGGCGTAGCGGATGGGGAGGGATGCGTGCATTTTAACTAATGTCATGGTTCATGACCAGAGACTATCTATATAAATGAACATTTCATTGCATCCTCTTTGGTTTAAATTTATAATGCTTCCGCACGGATCATTCGATCCTATCTTCGATTTCCCAGAATCCTTATGCTGAATTATTTGTCTTCAAGGAATATGGTGCATACCTTCTGGAGTTTCAGGCATGTCCCACATCCTCTAATTTTTTCTCTACCAACTTCGAGAGGTTATTTGTCCGGTTAATACCGGCCTTTTTCTTCCTCTCGTCCTTCGCCATGACCCCCGCGGTCGTGCTCGCCTTGTTCTTCATGCTTAACTTGGCCTTGACCTCCGTGGCCTTGCGCACCTTGCCTGTCCCAATGTTTTTCAGTCTCCCACGTCTTCCAGTTCTTTTGCACGTCTCCGTAGTGCAACCGTTCGTATCCAGGCGAAATACGATGACGATAGTCCTGTGGCAATGCTCTCAATCCACCGGGAATCTTCCCAGGTTCTATGTAACCCCAAGGCCCTTTATAGTTCTTGGATCTGTACCAGTGCCCTTCATAAGGACGCCACCAGTAGCCTTGATAAAACAATACATCCACGGCAATGTCAGGAACCATGTAAACATACGTTCCAGGTATTACAGCCAGGTCAGGCGGAGCAGCAAAATTGACGACTGGCAGATTAATCCCTACACTTACCCCTGCTTCACTTTGGATTGCAGATCCTGTTAATACTAATAGCAATGCACCAATAACTAATAAACACGACGTTCTCTTCCTAAACATTTTTCTCTCCTATTTATAAATGTTCATACTCTTATTTGACGCACCTATCGCATCAAAAGGTTTCGCTAATTTCCCAGAATACCATTCTGGGCCATTTGTCGGCAGTTATATTGCACACCCATAATGCTCACCATAACTTTTGTTTACCTACCATTATACAGAGGTGGACCCTGTAAATCGGACAGTCGTATAAGGTGTAAAATATACGATTGACAGGAGGTCGCACCGAGATGAGCAAAACAAAGAGGAATCGATATTCTGGGGAGTTCAAAGCGAAGGTCGCGCGTGAAGCGATGAGAGAGGGATCGACGATAGTAGAGATCGCAGCGCGGTACAATATTCACCCCAATCAGGTTAGCGAGTGGAAGAAGCAGGCCATTGAAGGGCTTGCTGATGTATTTACAGGGAATAAGGGGCGTAACGAAACAGCACACGAGGCTCAAATCACGGAACTACATGCTAAAATTGGGCAGCTGACAGTGGAGCGGGATTTTTTAGCGAAAGCCTTCAATCGATGAGCCGCGATCGAAGGAAAGAGATAATTGAACCGGAGCACCCGAGGCTCAGCATCACAAGACAGTGCAACCTGCTTCAAATCAGCCGTTCGTCGTGGTATTACGAAGCATTGGGAGAATCGGCACAGAATCTGGAGTTGATGCGTCTAATTGACGAGCAATTTCTGAAGACCCCGGAATATGGAGCCCGGCAGATGGCTCGATATTTACGGCGGCATGGGTATTGGGTAAATAGGAAGCGGGCAAGGCGATTGATGCAGAAGATGGGGCTCATGGCGCTGTACCAGAAACCCAACACCAGCAAACCGCATCCCGAGCACAAGGTCTATCCCTATTTGCTTAGAGGCTTGGACATTACGGAACCCAACCAGGTGTGGTGCGCCGATGTGAGTTACATCCCGATGCGACGGGGATTTTTATATTTGGTAGCAATTATGGACTGGGCGAGCCGAAAGGTTTTGAGCTGGCGGCTCAGCAATACCATGGAGGCTGATTTCTGTGTAACAGCCCTCAAGGAGGCCCTAGTCAGATATGGCAAACCAGGGATCTTCAATACCGATCAAGGCAGTCAGTTCACTAGCATTGAGTTCACACAGACGCTCCTGAATGCCGGTGTAAAGATATCTATGGACGGAAAAGGGCGCTGGGTAGACAATGTGATGGTTGAAAGGCTATGGCGATCACTGAAGTATGATTGTGTTTATAGATACGCATTTGAGACCGGCAGCGAAGCAAGAAACGGTATCGGCGAGTGGATCAAGCAGTATAACGAGGAGCGTCCACATTCTTCTCTGGACGATAGGACGCCCCATGAAGCATACTGGAATCTGCCAAAGGCAGGTTGCCCGGGAAAACTGGCGGCATGATGACCGGTGGCTTCCACCTTAAATCAGCCCCAAAGCTGTCCAACCAATGGGGTCCACCTCTTACCAATACAAAAAGCACGTCCAAAATTGGAATGAATTCATCAAAAATTTTTATTTATGATCTAAATTGGGGATAATTTTGAAGATCAGCTTTGTGACAATTATCCTCATTGGAATCTTGATCATGGCATATTGCAACCCTCGCTAATTGCTTCTGCAGCGGCAGCGCAATACCTCTGTCTTTTACAGTGATTTCAGTTTCCTCTCCGCATTCTGCAAGGCCTTATAGACTATCTTTGCAATGATATAACCTTTCTGATAGAATGATTACAACACTTGGCCAAAGAGGACAGACTTCAAATAAGTGTTGCCTCTTTGATTAAAGCACTTGATGGGGTCATGGAAGTGTTTCTGGTTTATCCTCATATGCGGCTGTAAATAAATCGAGGATCAACCTTTACTTCAGATGTAATTGCTCATTAATTTGCGTCCTCAGACTCCATCTGATATTTTCTGATGGAGTCACCTTACTCCCTGATAATAGAGCTTTTCAGGGCGATAGACTGAAAGTTGAGTTTGACTCTCCGGCTGGTGGGCGATGCTGAATATTAAGAAAATACTTCTTCCGGTTGATTTCCCGAATACTTCGCGACGTGTGATTCATCAGGCTGCGACGTTGGCCCACCATTTCCACTCTGAGATCGTGATGCTTCACGTCGCGACGGCGCTGAGCCAAACCGCCTGTGTACCGGAGGAAGGCCCCGAGCTTGCTAGTTGGGATATGCTTGCAGAGATTACCAGAGAGGCTGAGCAAAATCTGGACCAATCTCTAAGACATGAGCTTGATGACCTTACCATTAAGCGCGTATTGGTCAAGGGCGACGCAGCCTGGGCAATTGTTGAGACAGCTCATGAGGAAAAAGCCGACCTGATCATGATGCCGTCCTATGGCCACACGTTCAGCGAGTTTCTTCTGGGCTCTGTGACTGCGAAAGTACTACAAGGGACCGAGTGCCCGGTTTGGACCGATGCCCACGTGGAAGAATCGCAAGTGCATGAGTTTAATATCCGGCATGTCCTGTGCGCGGTCGATTTCACCACTCATAATCACAAAGCTGTGTCATGGGCCGTGCAAATTGCGGCCGAATTTGGTGCCCGTCTCACGCTCGCTCACGTCACTCCTGGGGTGGAGTTGTGGGGGCCGGGTGGTTTCAACGTCAAGCCTGAGTTGAAAGAGGAGCTTGTTAGCGAAGCTTCTCGGCATATCGCAGAGTTCCAGCGAGTCATGGGCATCAACGCAGACGTATTGATTGGTAGTGGTGACGTGCCCATGGTGCTGAGCCAGGCTGCGAAGCAGACTAAGGCGGACTTGCTGGTCACCGGCTGCCGACCTTATGGCCGTCACCTACGGACCCACGGCTACGCAATCATTTGCGCGGTGCCGATTCCAATTCTGAGCATGTGACTGTTAATAATACAGCAGTGATAATATAATCCTCTAATTTTATGCTCTGTAACCCTCCCTTATCTAAGGACTTCAAGCATCTCTTAAGTGAACTCTTTATGCCTTATGTAATTCTGAAGAGCACTTTCCGAAAGACTCTTTTTGAGCATTTCGGAGGAGCCTTTCATGCTTCTTATACATGACCAGTTCTCGCTTCGAAGCACCTCGAAATGACAGTGTTAAAGGATTATACAGATAAATACTGTTCGGTATCAGGTGGCCTCGAGAACCTACCACTGCGGTTTTACAAGTACAATTCGATACTGTTTACCTGACAATCATAAAAGCTGAAGTTACTAGGAATATGATGTTTTCCTCAATAAACTATCAATAATTGATTATAAGCTCGCACCACATATTTGTATGATAGTCTCCTCGATTTCTTGGAATAGATCAAAGTAGTTTACAAGACGGGAGCAAGGAGGTGCGGCATGGACCATAGACTCGAAAACAAGCGGGCTCTCGTAACACTGGAGGCAGCCGTGGTATTGGAGCGGCCATCTTCAAGCGCTGGCCAGTGAAGGTGCACATGTGGCCCTGACCTATGTCAGCAAGCTCCGGACAAGGCCAACGAAACTGTGAAGGCAGTCAGGCCTTAGGTGTAGAGGCGCTGGCCATCCAAGCCGACAGTGCTAATGTTGAGGCGGTGGTGGTTGCCGTCAAGCGGACGGTAAGGGAATTGGGCGGCATTGACATTCTGGTAAACAGCGCCGGTATCGCTGTCATTGCGCCCATCGACGACTATCGCCTCGAAGATTTAGATCGCACCCTGGCGGTGAACGTTCGCGCAGTTTTTGTCGCCACACAGGCCGCAGTGAAACACATGCAGGCAGGCGGGCGTATAATCAACGTCGGCAGCTGCAACGCCGAGCGAGTGCCCTTTATGGGTGGTAGCGTCTACGCCATGAGCAAGGCTGCGCTTGTGGGGTTAGTAAATCCAATGGAGACCGAGATAACCCCCTCCACCACCGATTTTGCCAAGATGCTGATGCAAGTGATGGCGCTACACCGCAACGGTACCGGCAACGAGATCGCGTTTCTCGTGGTCTATCTGGCCAGCCCCGAGACAGCTTACGCAAAAGGGGCCAGTCTGAGCATCGATGGAGGATTTACAACGTGATGAAGTTCAGCCTTGTGTCCGAATGATGCACCTAAAGTCAGTAAAATAAAATGACAAGGACAGCGAGCCAAGCAAAAAGAAAACGAAGAGATAATTCAATCGGCTTATTGAGGCCCCCAGTCTTGACAAGAATATTGATAAAAGTTCAGTCTGCCAGTCAGGCATTTCGGATGCAAGCTGACAATATTGTGGTTATAAATACTGATTCGAACAGAGGAGGGTTGCAGATGGCTAACAACAGAAAGATCAGGAAAGTATTCAAAGGCAAGCCCACAGTCGAGGGAGCAGGAGTCCATCTCCGGCGGATTTTTGGAAACAGCGAGGTCCCACTTTTAGACCCATTCTTGCTGTTGGACGATTTCCGCAACAATGATCCCTATCGTTACATTAAAGGTTTCCCCTGGCACCCTCATCGCGGCATTGAGACGATCACGTATGTGCTCAAAGGCGACGTGGAGCATGGTGACAGCATGGGAAACAAGGGCGTCATCACATCTGGCGACACCCAGTGGATGACGGCGGGGAGCGGAATCATCCACCAAGAAATGCCGCGGGGGGACGACGGCGGCATAATGGAAGGATTCCAGCTCTGGGCCAACCTCCCGAAGTCTAACAAAATGATGAATCCCAGGTATCGCGATATTAAAAGCTCCCAAGTGCCGGAGGTCATTACGAAGGGTGGCGCAAAGGTCAAGATCATCTGTGGGACCTTGGAGGGCAAACAGGGCCCAGTCAAAGACATAGTCATTGATCCAGAGTATCTTGATGTCACGCTACCGTCCCGTTCAGAGTTTGCACACAAAACTCCGCGTGGCCATACGGTCTTCGCCTACGTGATTGGCGGCAAAGGCGTTTTCTGCAATGAGAGGAACCCCTATGCCTACGATATCGCGGGAGTTAACTATTTCGACATGGAGCGCGACCTATACATCCACAACGGAATGGCGGTACTCTTTGGCGACGGCGATCAGGTTACGGTCTCCTCTCAGGGTGAACCAGTGCGCTTTCTGCTCATATCAGGCAAGCCCATCGGTGAACCCGTAGCATGGTATGGTCCGATCGTGATGAACACTGATGAAGAGCTGCAGTTGGCGTTCGAAGAGTATCAGAACGGGACGTTTATTAAAGCTGCTATTTGAAGACTGATGTTTCACGCGGAACTATCAGGTGCAGCTAATAATAAAGCGAAATCGAACATGAACAGAGACCAGAAGAACCATTTGCGAGACATTGCAAACACGGCATACGAACGAGAGATGAACAATGCCATGGAGATACTGTTTGCATCTTTCAACAAGTGGAAGAAAGGCCAACTGTATGTTCACGATTTGGATCAGGCAATTCATCGGCATCACAATGGAATATCGAGGGACCTGTTTAAGCTATATACAATGATCGATCCTCGATTCTCGGTATCTCTGGCAGTAAAAAAAAGAGTCATCAAAATAGAAGAAATTAGAGAAGATTGTCGTTCTCTGATCATTGATCTACCAGAAATAAATGCTGATTAGCAGGATTTATGTCTGGTAGGTTTTGCTGAAAGAGGATAATCGGTGCCCTCATGCTCCTCAGAGGGTGCCGCAATGAGTCGGAATCGGTGTGCTCAAACGCCGGAATACACAATTTTTTGAAATTTGACTCACAAAGTGTTTTTTCCGAACGGATCAGTGATCTTGTATACCTATGAACAACTCACAAAGTGGAGCATGCTATGCAAAAAAGAGTGTCAAAACGTTGAGGCCGTTTTCTACCCCCCTCCGTTGCCTCCCCAATATAACCTGCCCCTGTTATTTGCTGTGATTTGCCATAGTTTCTTATAATACCGATGTCCCTGAAAGTTCCCGGAGGCAATTGGCATGAAAACAAAGGTAGCGATTCTATTTTGCCTGACCATCTTCATGGTCAGCTGCGCCGATAAATCCAGGTCATCGACTTCGGATTCCCCCCTTGCGGCAGCACCCGGCAAGGCTGAAACGCGCGCTCTCGAAGCAGCCGGTGCAGTAGGGTATGTTGGTGCTGGAATCCGTCACTCTGTCGATAATGCACTTAATCAGAATGATGCCATAAATGCCGAAACAAAGAAGGAAATGGATCAGATAAACGCGCAATAGGAAAGAAATGTTGAGGAAGTTTCCCGCCTCAAACTCAACGATTCTCCTATGCCCATTGAATTTATATAATTAGAGTAGGAGGTGCGCAATGTCGACAAAAGTCATCATCTATGGTAAGGCTGGCTGACCTTATACGGAGAAAGCCAGGTCGGTTTTTGGAAGCAGTGCAGAATATTTCGACGTGAAGGCTGATTCTAACAAAATGGAAGAAATGCTCATTTTTTCAAAGGGTGCCAAAAAGGTTCCTGTTATTGTTGAAGGGAATGTAGTAACCATAGGGTACGGAGGGTCCTGAGGGGTTTAGTGCCGATAGTTTATCGGTATGTCAGATGGGACTCTTGATGGTTCATTCCAAAAGGTGTGTCACCCTGCCTGGCATTGAACTCACATCAATCACCAGTGTTTTTGGGACGGGGTTGCCTGGACAATATTTTTTATTTCTGTCAGGTGCATATCAGAAACTGCATCAGAAAAATGTGTTATCACATGTATTCTTATACTGTCATTGACACAAGTTAGAATTGCATAAAGTTTGTTCAATTCAAATATTGTAGATTCAGGTAGCCATTTGAAGGATGATGCCTATCTTTCTCTAGCCAACATCTCACTCCATTTCCCAATAATACTCTATTTCTTTGAAAATAGATGACTTCTCATCAAGTTCCGCTAAATAATTAGCGTCTCTCCCTATGAAGACAAACCTGGCAGATTCTGGCTCCCATCCCTGATACCAGTTGTACGCATCATTGAATCTTTGAGATAGATGCTTGCCATGCTTAGTTCCCAAAGTTAGGTCTCATCTCGTCGACTTTCAGAAAGTATTCCCAGCAAAATACTGCCTCACTCTTTCATAACTCTTTCCATAGGTAGCGATAAGCCGACCTCTTAAGGGAAAATTCTTGGAATGAAGTATCGGAATCACGATCTGTTGTCCCTCATTGACCTTATACTGCTTCCCACAGATAATTGTGAATGCTCTATTTTTAAACGGTTCATAATATGAAGGTTTATTATCAATTCCTCTTTGCTTGGGTTCAGAATGCCTCAAAAAGTCATTGTCGGATCCGTAGAAGCCTAACTCTTGCAGCCAATAGTTAACTTGCAATGACATAGGAAAGACAAACTGAATTGAGCTATTTTCCGTGAGAATTCGGCGAATATTTCTGATTCCAGCCGCCGCGTTTTCCAATGGAATAAATGCTGTCTTGCCTTTTGGTGGGTGATCGAGTGCTTCGTTGCATAGGTTGGTTATATAAACCTCTTTTGGTCTGATATTATCTTTTGTTACATAAGCTATATGTTTGAAAGCGGTCTCAGCTACCTTATACTTTCTCCGTTCAGCAGAGTCTAATGGTTTCGGCTTGAAATAATAATCAGCAAACAGACAATATTCGGCTAGTGAGTCAGACTCTTGCAGCCTTGGATCATGTCCGATCAACAATATTTTTGCCTCTCTTTCTGATTTCCAGTCTTTAGTCATCGTTTGAACCCCCATATATATTGATTTTACCTTATCAGTATTATCCGTCCACACCGAAGAACATGCCATCCTACGTTAGCAGGTCTGCCTACACCGAGAATGGTGACAAATTAAATTCTGTTACAGGCTAATTATATCTCATATGCAGGCTTTTCAATAGGTTTAATCAATAATGAGCCGGGCATGGTGAAACAATGTCCGAATCTTGCGTTCCAAGGAGCTGGATGAGCGGTATATTGCAAACTGGAATCGGCATAAAGTACATCATCATGAATATGGAGGACGGCGGTGACAGCAAGGAGAACGGGCACGAGGAAGATCTTATGGCTAGAAAAATAGCCAGCTTTCACGACAGACGGAGCATTCGGCAATCTATGCTGAAATAGTTCATATTCTTTTTGTCTGGGCGTTTTCATGAAATAAATACTATCAGGACTTGGGAATCCCCTGAGGAACGTCACGTAGGAGAGCCGGAACCACACCTATAATGTCTTCAGTAGGTTTGGCATCGACAATCTCAATCGGCTCATTCTGAAGAATATCTCCTGACTTTCTGTTGCCTAAAGAAAAACGCCAAAACAACCCCTGCAATAAAACCGCCGATATGAACCCACCATGCTATGCCACCATCCGCCGCCAGACGGACCAAGGTAACAGTTCCCGAAAATAACTGAAGCAGAAACCACCAACCCAAAAATAAAAATGCTGGTAGTTCGATAAGCCAAGGAATGATGATGATAGGAATGAAAGTGAGAATCCGTGCTCTGGGGAACGTCACATAATATGCACCCATAACCCCTGCTATCGCCCCTGAAGCTCCTATTACCGGCATTGGCGACCTGGGGCTAACATAGATATACACTACGCTTGCGATAATGCCAGAAAGCAAATAGAAAGCAAGAAACCGATAATGTCCCATGACATCTTCCACTTTACTGCCGAAAATGTGTAAAAACCACATGTTGCCCAGAATATGAAGCCATCCTCCATGCAGAAACATGGTTGTCACGAAAGCAAGATAATCAATGAACGGACGACTATGAGTTCCATAGTAAGGTCTGGTAAATTCTGCCGGGACAATCCCCAAAAGCTTAATCAAATGTTCAAGTGATTTTGATGGTAATTTAATTTCGAAATAAAAAACAATTCCGCTCAGGGCAATAATCAACCAGGTGGCAATAGGAAGTGTTCTATTGGGTACAGTATCTTTTATAGGGAACATGCAGGGCGAAAAGGTTACAAATTCAGGATATTACTGAGGATCTCATTCAGACTTGAATATAATCTAAAGCCGTTATCAGCGTATTCCCTGTTCCATGGGAATAATAATCCCGTAGCCTTTGCCCCATTCTCCACCGCTTTTTCCAAGACCTCGGGGGCATCATCTACAACCACATCAGTGAACATATTGAAAAGACTGGTCTTATGAAAAGAAAGGTGAAGCTCATCATATTGAAGACCGTGTTGATTAAGCCATCTCTCCGTTGGCTTTCTATGCTCAGGAGACCTATGACTTGCTATGGTTATGTGGTAGTCGTTTTCTCTTAAAGAAGCCAGAAAGCCCTTTGCTTCGGGATACGGCAAATACTTATCACTATCCTGGCTTGAATGCACAGCGTTGACTGCTCTGTAAAATTCCTGTTTAGTGCAATATCCTTCCCATATATCCCAGTTTGTCCAAGCGTCAGGGGTAGGGAAATTTTTGTTTAGCTTTGCCAGTTCAATATAAAAGGAATCACAGAACTGCCAAAGCGTATTATCAATGTCAATGATTGCTGTTTTGGTCACGTCTTATTATAACCAACAGTCGAGCATTTCTGGGAGATGTCAGATATTTGTCTCTCCTAAGCATTTACTACCTATGTTACTAAGCTATATGTTCTTGACCTTCCTTTGTTTTCCGCGCATTTGAAAACCCAAGTGGAATCATTTTACCGTCTGATTGTGGCGGGGCTGTTGTGTATGAAGATTGTATTCAATTTGGCTTGTAAGATTGATTTTCAATACGATGTCATTCTACTAGATGACAGCGGTCTATAAAGGTACGCACTTACTGGCCCTGGTGTTGCTGAAACCTGGTTTGGCAGATAAAAGCGGTGTGATTTAGCTTCGGTGCTATACATCGCAGTTTAGGACGTACGCCAATATATGCTCGTTACGTTTGGATATATTTCCCTAGATGTTAGATACTTCTAATAACCAAGTGCGAGTTTAACTTTTGATTTCTGCGGAGTACTACACCTTATCTACCGTAATATCACCGCCTTCGTGCTTAAGTCGCCTCTCGACCTCTTCTTGACAGTCTATGCATCGAATTGCAAACGGATTGGCTTTCAGTCGATTTTCAGGTATTTCATCGCCACACTCCTCACAGAGACCATAGCTCCCGTCATCGAGCCTTCGCAACGCTTCATCAATATTGATTACAGCCTTCCGTCTGCTTGCTGTAAGATTACCCCGAAGAAGAGCTTCATAAGAGTCACTCGCAATGTCCCCTTCATCGCCGACATCGACAGATTTCCCTTCACCGCTTAAAGCAGCCTTCAAGTCAGCGAGTGACAACTTAATTACTTCAGCCCTCCTTATAAGAAGCATCTTCTGAAACTTATCATGTCTTGTCTCAGCAGCTACTTTGGATACCATAACCTACTCCCCTTTTTAGTAATAACGTGACGCCAGTCAATGTTGCCAGATCGCATTATTTAAAAACAAGAGACGTCTCAATGCGGAAAGATCGTTTAAGTTTACCCATAAATAAACGGAACTGCAACCTATCGCATGAGTGACAGGTCGCCTCTCAACGTGGGTTGGAATCGTCCCGAATAGTGCTCCTCATGATGACCTGACCGCACGGGGTTCAGGTAGACATGGTGAAGTTGAAGGTCGAAGTTCCATGCTCCTCGTCGCCGGTTGTGAAGCTGGGCATGAGGTACTTCATTTACCAGATATCATGGAAAATATGGTCTTTCAACGAGAATGTACCTTTGAAACCTTCATAAGAGATTCGCAAGCTTTATACCGACAGCTTATTCTTTGCTAAATACAGATGGCCGCATGGGAATTGCCATGGAATATTTCCACCAAATAGGATATCTGTCCCCGAATACTAAGTCTAACGGTTAGCGGAATTATAGGGTAGAGTAGAGAAATGGCCCTGTAGCGCGCAGATGAACGGCCGCATTATCCCGGAGCACCTTAACGAGCGACCTCGAACTGTGTACTCCTGCTCAGCCATTTTGAGTCTGCGGGTTGCTAAATAATGCGTTGTTTTAATCCTTCTATACTTCTTGGTATAAAAAAAGTATCTAGCACTTGCATTTTCCCGTGGAGGATGCGATGAAAGAACGGAATTATTTGAAGATGCGCAGGTACTTTCCATTGAAGGTAACATCGAGGGCAGTATCGAGTCTTTCACTAAGGCTCTAGATGCCGGATACGATTCGTTCATAATTCATCTGAGCAGGGGCGTCGCCCACTTGGGGGTCGAGGCAATGGATAAGGCGGCAGAGGATTTCGGTAAGGCAGAGTTCCTGAAGATTGACAATCCACGGGCCTATTTCTACAGAATCATGGCCACCATGATGGCTGGGAAGAACGAGGCAGCCATACTTGATTTCAACAAAGCAATGGACTTGAAGGCCGGATTCAGTCTGGCATTGCTGGCCAGATGCACTGCTTACTCTCAGTTAAACAGAATAGACGAGGCGGCTGCAGATATAAGAAAGCTCGTCCCTCATCTCGACTCGAATCTGCAGTCATTCGTAGATACATACGGAATGGTCAGGACAGAGATGTGGAAGGTGATGCCGAGGTCTCAAGTGAGGTGCCGAGAAAAGCGATCGAGAGGACTTCTGATGAAATGGAGAAATTCAGGAAGTTTCTTGGCCAGAAGGCCTGAGGCTATAATCGATATGTAATGACGGAGGCATAGCGAACCTGCCCAAATTAGGATGCAACAATTTAGCACGTAGCACCGTTACTGCTTTCCTTCAGATGGGGGCTCGTGATTGTATTGAAATCAGATGGTCCAAGGCATGCACCTTTCTCCTGCCATGAAATATTCAGCCTAATATAAAGCTCGGTTCAAATCGGGTAAGATCCGAACTTTACAATAAAAGTATTCGAAGTCAGATTGTTCAGGTTTAACCCTGGTCATTATTTCCCCGGCAGTGAAGTAGAAGCGACATATTGGACACTCTCTGCCACGCCAACCAGCATTTCCATGACGACTTTAATGGCCGCATTGCCGCTAATCTCAAACACCTCGATCACCAGCTGCGGCCACCTTCGCTACTGTTGATTGCGGCGGGCTATGAGCAACTCAGATATTCCGCAGTGCCAAATGCTGCTCCGGAACCGGGAAGTTTGCCGCTACGAAGGTCTCTCGAATAACACGGTTAGTGTCGAAATAGACCTGCCAGTAGTGGTCATTGTGGACATACGGCCGTACCGCAAGGACCGGACCGGCCAAATTGAACTCAAGGATCTCCACGTCCGGAGCAGGTTCTGTCAAGACATATGGGATCTTCGCAAGATGTTCCTTCAGCAGCCTGATGGCTTCTGCGTGGTTGACCCCATTGTTCAACTGAGCTTTGAGATCGACTCGCCGATAAGGATTTGTGGTGAAATTCTGGATATTCCCCGAAAAAATCTTGCCATTTCCCACAAAGGTGCGGATGTTGTCCATGGTGTCGATTGAAGTAACCAGGAAGCCGATCTCTTTCACAGTTCCCATGACATCGCCGGTACCTATAAAATCACCCACCTTGAAGGGCCGTAAAAAAACAAGGAAGGCACCTGCCGCCAGATTCCCCAGAAGACCGCCCCACATGGTTCCGATTGCGAGGCCTATACCAGCAAGAAGGGCAGCGATCGAAGTTGTTTCAACGCCGAAGTAGCCGAAGATGGCTATAATCAAGATAACTTTCAGAAGCACTGATAGGCCCGAAGCAATGAACGTTACAAGGGTCATATCAATCTTCTTAGCAGTTAGTGCTCGTTTCAAAATGTTTGTTCCAAAGTGGATTAGCCATGTTCCAAGAATCCATATGACTATTGCTCCGAGAACTTTAAGTCCGAATGCAACTGCCTGTGTGCTGAGATACTGCATAATGGTGTTGTTTTCCATAATAGTCTCCTTATATTAATGCTAGCGATTCCATCATCTCTCCGAAATATCTCATTGAAGCAGAGACTGCATGTATTCCCATAGTACTCATGCTGGGTTATTTGCCTTCAATCTCCATTTGACGCCAGATAATGAATTGACGTCAGGTGTGTTGACACTGGGCATCGCTGTGTCGCCAGCATAGAGAAGAGGTGCATTGATGATACTGATAATCGCAACAAAAAAGATTGCGGCAATATAGATCAAAGAACTGTTTCATTTAATCCTCCTCTGGGTTAAGTTTATTCCTATATAACCCGGATTACCTGCTCACCCTATCCCTACTTTTGGATCCTCAAAAAGCTCTTCACCGATTTAACGCCGCTGATGCGCCCGATTTTTGCTACAATCCGGGTCTCGGTCTCTCTGCTATTCACAAAGCCCTGGAGTACAACATCTCCTTGTGTGACCGTCACATCAACCTTGAAATAATGAGCATCAGGGTCTTGAACTATTACCGCAGCAGCTTGAGTATGAATCGTTGAGTCATCGATATTTTCACCAGCTGTTTCGCCTGTGATAGAGGCGCAGCTCGATAATAAGGCCAATCCAACTCCAATTAATATTGCCAACAAAACAATCTTCTTCATCTCTTTCATCCAGTCTATATATATGCAATCATCAGATCCAGCGTTAATAAATGTCACCAGTGCATTAATAACTGTAAAGCTATTACACAGGTCTTCGTCGCTGAATCACTCAGATCAACCCCACAACAACTGAGATATCTATCGGCACTCAATCTTTCGTATGACTGGCAAACCTGATGGAAAACTCGAGCCGTCATCGTAGGTAACTTCGCAGACGCTCACAGAGCCAGGGAGGCGCCTTGACAGTTCTGCACGCGTCCCTCTATATGAACATCGTATCCAGTAGCTGCCATCATTTATGGGGAAGTTCCATGTGGCTACCCAGCCCCCTTTGGTCTTTGACTCTTTGTCATATACAACGGATGCATTTTCCTGTGGAGGGCCATTAAAAAAAGTCACCATCTCAATCTGAAGGGGTAATGAGTTATAGGATACGCTCCATCCCGGCAATGGATGTAACGCCTTCTGGTCAACTTCTATTGTGTCAGGGCACCGTACGCTGTCTGCAGCCGAACATATGCCACTCAACACAAGAACAACCGCGCACAAATATGTCACAAGTTTCATTACTTGTCCTTTTTTTCTGCTGCCTGCCAGGTGAATCTCTGTAGCGAGATCATTAAGGGACCTTGGCATTCTAAGGGCCTATGTAAAATGACTTAAGATTTCAGATTTCGGGATTTTCGTCAAATCAACAGCAATGCCTTTATCTAGTTTGGTTTTTATAGTCGGCTCTAAATTTTTCAAGATCTTTTTGCTGATTTTTTAGCTGGCGGCCAAATACCATTTTTCACAATCTTCTTTCTTTATCAAAGCATTGATGTCCATGTCGATCATGTTCACCAGTTTCTTTCTGATTTCTGATTCAAGATGGTGAGGTTCGACATATCCCTTTGCGACTTCACCTTTTCCGTCACCTCCCACGAATCTTCCCGCTACGTCATAAATTTTTTCCGCTATTTTCCCGTGTCCTTCGAGAGAATCATAACTTGCGATCAAGTCAATTCTAGTACTTCAAAAAGGATTTTTGGTCACTTTATATGTTTTAAAGTGTCCTGAATAAACAGTACTTATTATTGTGCTTATAGTATTCCTCCACTACAATCCTTATGCAGGATGTATATATGTTACCTACGCATCTAAATATAAGAGGTCATTTTTGGTCTATTGCTTTACAGTTCTCTTATTCTTCATATTACTCTGAATTGACAAGAAGTCCATATTCGCTTCCTCGATGGTGCTGATTCCCCGTAACCTCATCTCCTTTACCAACCGATCCTGAAGAGTACCGAAAAGCCTTTCGATGCGTCCCTTGGCCTGAGGACTGTGCGCATGGATCACCTTGACTTCCAATTCCTTCATGGCTCGCTCAAATTGGCTCATAGGCTCTATACCATGGAGTTCCTCTTTGATTGTCGCTTTAGCTGTCGATTTGTAGGTCGTATGCTTGTCCAGATAGATACTGAGCGGTATCCCATGCCTTCGAATGTACCGTCTAAAACCGTCCATCGCAGGAATGGTTCCCTCGTACTCGTAAAACCTCCCGTGGACACGGCTCGTTGCATCATCGATATAGCCCATCAAGACGCACCAGGGACCTCGCCCCTCAAACCAATCATGATGAGACCCATCCAACTGCACCATCTCTCCTCGATGCTCTTTGCGTTGTCGCCACTGCCGATGTTCCCGGCGTTTTCGCCCCTTCTGCCAGTCTCCAGATTCAATCAGCAAGGTCCGCACGGTCTCTTTGCTTACTTTTATCCCGTCTATTTCAAAGAGCTTCTCTGCTGTGAGGGTCGGTCCGAATCCTTGGTACTTCTGCCGATACAGTTCGACAAACCGCTTCGCTATCTTCTGTGATAATTTATTGTTAGGCTGTCGTCCCCGTGATCGATGCTGTATCGCACCATCACCTTCATCGCGAATCAGCTTTACAATACGCCGCACCTGACGCTCGCTTAACTCAATGATTTCTGCTGCCTGAACCTGGGTTAGTTCACCTTCAATAATTTTGTGAATAACATGCAGTCGCCTGATATCTCTCTGCCGAACCATGATAATGTCCTTTCCCGCCATACCGCCTCCATATAAAAAGACAGTATAGCAATCCTGATAACAGGACATTTCTGCTTTGCTCTAATAGGACATTATCACTTTGCTGTTACACAGTCACATTGTCAAGGCACAGTTTAGGTGTCAGGTTTTTTTGGGGACACAAACGACAAAGAAAGTATTTCAACGGGTTTTGGAATACCAGAGACACTTGGAACTCTCTTAGTGCCTGAATGTTTGATCCTGCAATGCTTCTATGGTAGACAACAGCTCGTTTTTTGCTCTCGGATTTCATGGCAGGCGTCAATTTTTTTCATCTGGCAGGAAATCGTCAGAAATTATGCGCCCCCACGAGGAAAGCCATTTTTCTTTTACTTCCCTTTCAAACTTCTGAATATACACTGCCATCTCCTTATTTCCCCCACCTTGTGTTGCAAAGATGCTAGCCTTGAGCCACAAATCTGTATTTGATAAATAATAATACTTTCCATAGGCTACAGCGTAATCGTCCTTCGCTTCCCTTATGGTTTTCTCGTGCGATAAAACGGAGGCATTCATTGCAATCATCTTATAAACCATATCATCAGTCTTGAACTTGCAGAAAATGGCCATGGCACTACCATAAATGGCATTCAGCAGCTTTGAGCTCGGTATGAAGTTCTCAATCGTGCCGCCGCTTTCCATGTATTTTTTGATCTCGTCGTGTTCGACTTTCCCCAGGGCATCAAAAGCTTTTTTCACCTGTTCCTGCCATGTCTGTGCAAGATCCTTGTTCTCGCGTATTTCGGTTTCAGAAAAAACAGGGGTTAAGGTCGTAGTGTTCAGTGGTTTGTCAATATCCACTGTAGGTTTGGCAAGTTTTCTTAACTGAAGAGCAATATAAACTAAGGTTAACAGGATAAGAATAAGAAGAATTTCCATGATTGCAACCCCCTCCGGAATGCGTAACCATTTCCATCTACACTATCACAGGATGCATCAATATATGAAAATGGATGGAACAATAAAAATTATTGCCATGACTCATCCACGCTTCAATACAGTAAATATCTAGTTTATATCTGAAAAGATATGCCAAGAACGCATATCGCCTATTATCTTTATACGATCTAAGGTACGTATTTGCAAGGATTTGAAAAGATATAAACGGTAGGTCAATTGATTAACGCATACAGGGCAATCAAGTGTCTAAGTCAGAAATTACGTTTACAGTGGTGAAAACGCAAATTGTGATTACATATATAGATATAGGTACAGCAGTTCATCAAGATCGTGGGTGCATGTGCAAATGCCTATAGTCTTAGTAACTGACTCCACTGCTCAGAATGCAGTGCCGTGATCGATGCCTGAAAGTATTTTTTTGACCGTGCCCGTATATTCTGATATTATTTAGAAAACTGATTAATAATATACTAGGCCAAGTATCGCTCAATGAAGGCAGCCCTGGACGTTCATTATGAAAGTAACAGATCGATTGCCGCATGTGTGGTGTTCCACAATTGGCTGGACAGCAAACCAGCAGATCTCATCCGAGTGGTTGTGCCAAGAGCGGCGCAATATTGCACAGGCAGATTCTATGAGCGAGAACTCCCGTGCTTGATGTCGGCACTGCAGCGGGCCGACCGCGAATTCGACACAATCATAATCGATGGATACGTTCACCTCAGGACTAACATGGGGAAAGGCCTCGGTGTTCATCTTTTCGAAGCGCTTTCGTACTCTCCTGTCGTTGTGGGCGTTGCGAAGAACCCATTGAAGATTGCAGACCATTTTCTCCCGATCAATCGTGGCACGAGCAAGAGACCGCTTTTTGTCTCTGCGATCGGCTGCTCCATAGAGCATGCCGCGCAGTCAATCCTGAGCATGCATGGTCCATACAGGATACCGACGCTGCTTAAGCTTGCCGATCATTATGCAAAGGCGGTATAACGTGTAAAGCGTCTCTCCATATCGCACTACCTTCAAAACTACCTTTTATGATGCTAAATGCGCATTAGTCAACCCAGTGCTTTGTTGCCTGATATACAATTTTGACTAAGCAAGTGGATCCTCAAGCATCTCGTCCAGCTCCTACGAATCGAGATATGAGATAAATGAACCGAGCCTAATATGACCTTTTGCACTTGCTAAGGCACCTAAAATACTCCGAGGAGAAGTGGATCACTAGTCGCTATATTTTGTTGGACTTGTCAGTTTTCCTGTATCGGTAGTGTCAATGGCTCTCCGTTTATCATTAATGTCCAGCTTCCGGTCCGGGTTGCCCCCGTATTCTTCGGCAATGTATACGTCACAGACCCGCTACCGCCAGCCGCTGGCGCCGGCGTTACCGTCATCCAACTTTGTCCCGAAGTAGCACTCCAGGAGCATCCCGGCTGCGTTGCTACGATTATAGTAGCGTTACCGCCCGAAGCGGGCCAAATAAAGGGTGCATTCTGAGCATATGGAAGCATTGTGGAACTGGTCAATTCAATTGAATATGTACAGGCTGCATTCTGAGTGATACTAAATGACTGATTCGCAACGGTCATTGAACCTGACCGCAGAGTACCGTTGTTAGTGCTTACCTTATACTGGACAGTACCGCTCCCGGTCCCGGCTGACCCAGAAGTTATCGTTACCCACGACAGGGTATCAGCCACGCTCCATTGGCACCCACTTTGCGTTGTCACTGAGATTGAACCTGTAACGCCGGATGCGCTGATGTTTACTGCACTTTGTGGATTTACAGTATACGAGCATGCTCCGCTTTGAACTACCGAATAACTCTGCCCTGCGACCGCTATGTTGCCAGTGCGGGATGCTGTGCTCGTATTTGCCGAGGTTTTAATCTGCACTGTACCACTGCCTGTTCCAGACGCTCCAGAGACAATTGTTATCCAACTCAGCCCGTTGGCAGCATTCCATGAGCACCCGTACGGGATTGTGACGCCAATATTGAGCGTCCCTCCAGCGGCCGGAATGACGCTGCTAGAAGGGGTAGTAATGGTAGCAGTACAGGGAGCGCCTCCCTGGTTCACAGTGTAAGTCTTACCTGCTACAGTCATCGTTCCAGTTCTCGGCGCAGAAGAAGATGCGTTGCTTGAGACTAAGTAGTTTACAGTGCCGGTACCTGTGCCGGTACCGCCCGAAGTAATGGTAGCCCATGAGAGGCCGTCGGCTACACTCCATCCACATCCGGCAGGCGCGGTGACAGTAATGCTCCCGGTTGCCCCTGCGTAACTGAGGGAGTTGCTCGAAGAACTTCCGATCGAATAAGTGCAGGGCTGCCCTGCTTGATTGACCGTATATGTTTGGCCGGCAATGGTCATGCTGCCCGACCTAGCTATATACGTACTATTAGCAGAAGCAGCGTAGTTAACTACACCATTACCTGTTCCTGAACCACCAGAGGTGATCGTTGCCCAACTGAGAGGATCCGTTGCCGTCCAAGTACACGTTGATGGGGTGGCAGTAACTGTAATGCTGCCAGTGGCTCCATTGGCACTGAGCGATGCACTGCTGCTGGCACTGAGTGAATAATTACAAGGCATCCCGGCCTGTGTAACCGTAAATGCTTGGCTGGCGATAGTCACAGTCCCTGTGCGGGACGTGATATTAGTATTGGCAGCAACGTTAAGCGAAACCGTTCCGCTACCGGAGCCAGAGGCCCCTGCCCCGATAGTCGCCCAAGTCAGGCTGTCTGACGTGCTCCAGCTACATCCCGTAGGAGCAGTGACCGCCACGGGAAAAGTCCCGCCGCCGGACGTAATCGTGTTATTAGCTGTCGGACTGATAGCGAAAGTACAGGGAGCGCCTCCCTGGTTCACAGTGTAAGTCTTACCTGCTACAGTCATCGTTCCAGTTCTCGGCGCAGAAGAAGATGCGTTGCTTGAGACTAAGTAGTTTACAGTGCCGGTACCTGTGCCGGTACCGCCTGAAGTAATGGTAGCCCATGAGAGGCCGTCGGCTACACTCCATCCACATCCGGCAGGCGCGGTGACAGTAATGCTCCCGGTTGCCCCTGCGTAACTGAGGGAGTTGCTCGAAGAACTTCCGATCGAATAAGTGCAGGGCTGCCCTGCTTGATTGACCGTATATGTTTGGCCGGCAATGGTCATGCTGCCCGACCTAGCTATATACGTACTATTAGCAGAAGCAGCGTAGTTAACTACACCATTACCTGTTCCTGAACCACCAGAGGTGATCGTTGCCCAACTGAGAGGATCCGTTGCCGTCCAAGTACACGTTGATGGGGTGGCAGTAACTGTAATGCTGCCAGTGGCTCCATTGGCACTGAGCGATGCACTGCTGCTGGCACTGAGTGAATAATTACAAGGCATCCCGGCCTGTGTAACCGTAAATGCTTGGCTGGCGATAGTCACAGTCCCTGTGCGGGACGTGATATTAGTATTGGCAGCAACGTTAAGCGAAACCGTTCCGCTACCGGAGCCAGAGGCTCCTGCCCCGATAGTCGCCCAAGTCAGGCTGTCTGACGTGCTCCAGCTACATCCCGTAGGAGCAGTGACCGCCACGGGAAAAGTCCCGCCGTTAGCTGAGACTGAATTATTGGAGGCAGGTGAAATGATGTAAGTGCATGGCAGGCCCGCCTGTACAACAGTGTAGCTTTGTCCCGCAATGGTCATGTTCCCTGAGCGGGAAACCGAACTGCTTGTGTTTGACGCAATGTTAACCTTTACAATGCCGCTTCCGGTGCCGGTGCCGCCTGAAGCAATAGTCGCCCAAGCAAGGCTGTCAGAAGTTGCCCAAGCACAGCCGGCTTGAGTCGTTACATTTATTGTTGCCAATTCGGCTACGTCAGTGAAAGAACCGGAAGTCGGGCTTATCGAAAAGGTACAAGTCGGATTAGAGGAGGACCCCGTAGTGAACGCCTTGAGGCATACGCTTGAGTTTGCGTACTGAGTGGTTAGGTCAGTCCATGAAGTGCCGTTACTGCTGATATAGCTCTGTCCTGTGCTGGCAGTAGCTTTGCTGCTGTAGCCGCTATAAGGGTATTGAATTGAAATTGGGTATGTGTATCCTGGCGTCGTTAAATCTACGACAACGGAAAACTTCTGTCCCATAACTATTGGGACAGGCGTGTTCAGGGTTACGGTGTGATACCCCGGATAAGGGATCGTCCCAGTAATTGCTGCTCCGGACAGCGTGCCGATTGTTGGTGAGGATCCCGTCACATTTGTGTATACAGAAATACTGTATGTCGAATTGACTGCTGGGGTATAGAAGCTTACCGCTCCGACACTGTCGTTGGCCGTCGCTGTGAAGACGTTTGCGAACCACGCAGTCGGGCTGCCATAACCAGTGGAAACAACCCAACCCAGCGGATCGTACTGGTAGATAGTTTTGTAATTGGCTGTAGACTCGGCATCCACGAATACTGCGTTTTCGGTACCTACGTTAGAGTCGTAGTAGGAGATATAGAAATAGCCGTTTAATCCCCAACCAGTGCCCCAACTGTTCTTGATAATGAACGCCCCGTTGCCGGCAGGATTGGAATTGAAGTTACTGGCGGGATAATTGTCATCCCATCCGACTATGGTTACTGCATGGTTTGAATAAGCGCTGCCGTGGAAATAGTAAGCATAATTAGAGGAATTTAAAGAAGCGCCACTTTCGTCGTAATACATCGTTGTGGCGACCGCGCCATAAGTCTGCAGAGCAGTTTTGATATTGCTATTGTCAGTTGCGTTTGCCCTGTCGGGAATCATCAAAACATCTTGAACATGTGCGGCTGCGGGCAGATTGCCAGGAGAAACCATTGATGGGCCGTCGGGATCCAAAGATTCAAGTACTGGGCCACTCCACCTTGCTAGATAGGCCTGGCTCATATAATAGTCTCCGCCATTACAGGCGCCGATATCGAAACCGCTCGTATTGTTCAGATTGTTTTCCGAGAAAATTAAGGAGGAAATAGGGAGCTCATCCGACTCCATAGATCCATAAGTTCCATAAGCCCAACAGTCGCCACACTGTCCCTGGTCTTTTACAGGAGACACCTTACCCAGTGTCCGAAGATCGTAGCTGTTCGGAGCGGTATCTGTAACTGCCACCCCCGCCGCCATAAGACTTTCTACCGGAGGGGTAACAGACTGTCCGGTGAGGTGGGACATGTCGTGAGGAGATGGCATGTAGCCCAGAGAATGTCCCGGCGTTATTGGCGCTTCAATTGGCTGTAACAATAATCCGTCAACAACGTCATTCAGGCCGTTCTGTTGAACAGCCTTCGGTGGCAAGTTTAGACGCTCAATGAATGCTGGATTTATCGGAGCCGTCCCGAGATCGCCTGCAAAGGACGCCCCAGCTAACATCAACATTAGGATGGCTAATGCGGTGAGGCTAATTTTGAAAACTGATTGTTTAGTTAACATATCTTCACCCCTTAAGGATCATTAATTATGCATGTCGATCTTGCATCTATTCCTAAGTATCGATTAAAGAAAAAATTATTTCTGTCTAAAAGTGTACAAAAAGCAATGTATTTACTGGGATGGTGATAAATATCACAGAAACTATGAGTTTGAAGGTTGGTTGAGGATTGATATATATCCGGGCCTTTGGGGGGAAGTTATGGCTTAATGCTTTAGAAACATTGACCTCATAAAGATGATCAACAGAGACAGCTGCCCGTAATGATCGCCGTCAAACCTTTTTTGACACCCGAGCAGATCAAGGATAAGGTTCTTGAACTTGCTGACCGTATATCTCGCGATTATGCCGGCAAAGTAATTATAGCCGTAGGAATCCTTAAGGGATCATTCATTTTCTTAGCCGATATTGTCCGGGCGATCGGGCTGCCGGTCACTATAAATTTTATAGGAGCAGCGAGTTATCTCAAAGACTCTTCTAGCGGCAATGACCGAATATATTGCGATGTCCGTGAGGCGGTAACCGATAAGCATGTCCTGCTGATAGACGACATAATCGATACAGGCATCTCACTTAATATAATCCGGAACCTATGCTCTCGCAAAATCCGGCAAGCCTAAAAATATGTGTACGCCTAGACAAAAAAGAGGCGAGGCTGTTAGATGTGCAGGTCGATTACATTGGCTTCGAAGTTCCAAATATATTTATCGTGGGATATGGCATTGATTTCGACAGTCGGTACCGGAATCTGCCTTATATAGGATACATTACAGACCTGTGATTCCAGTAGATCACAATAAGGGTTTTTGAAACACCTTCTGATAATATTGACTGCCCGGAGCATGGCAATATCGATGATAGACGAAAAAAGTCATCATGCCCGCGTTGTCGAGAACGTTTTTGCAACACACAGCGATCTGAATCGCTGAGAAATAAGCTGTTAACTGATTTTTGCTGCGGAAAGATTTTGATAAATGAAAAAACTTCATTCTTTATAATTTGGTAATCCAGAGCAAAACAAGAGGAGCAGGTTTTGCAAAATAAAGCCGCATTGAGCCGCCTTTACGTTCGAGTGCCGCCATCAAGAGGGGCCATCGAAAGGTGAGTCATTAGCTCGGTCTATCTTTGTAATCATGCCTTTCTGTTTCGCCATGCATATCTTGATTCGATTATCTCGGCACCTTCGGTAAAATGTTCACCAGGTAACTCGGACAAGCATGACCTTCCAGACAGTAAGTGTCTTCGCTTTGCTCCGACTCCCTGCACCCCGACCTCGCAAGATACCCCGCAGCAGAGACTGCGGGGTATCTTAAACTTAATTAACGCCTGTAATGCCCATAATGCCCATGTACGAATTCTTGATGAGGAATCCGCCTATAGTTCCATGGGCGACCGTTCCAACTATGACTTCTGTAATATCCTCTCCACCCCGGATTCACATAGCTATAAAATCTTGGAACGTTTCTATAGTAACCCCATCCGTGGTCGTAATACCGTGAACGATACCAATGCCCTCCCCAAGGGCGCCACCACCACCCACTCCAGAAAAAAAGGTCTACATCGACATCAGGAGCAACGTAAACACCAGGTGCAGCAGGTAAAGCTACCACTGCTGGGGGTGCCTGAACTACGATGGGTGGTGGAAGTGCAACCCCAACACCTACGGCCACCCCTGCCATTGTTTGCATAGGAACTACAAACATCATCACTAAAAGCATCGTTCCAAAAAGTAACTTTTTCATTTTGTTACCTCCTTTCGCTTTTTAATAACTTGCATTCTACATCCAACCGAATCTATCATAATGACGGATCAGACTTTCTCGTAGTGTCACTCGGACCTAACAAGAAATCACCTTTCAATCTCGCACTAGAATCCTAAACACTATTTCCCTACATTTGCGGTTTTGTCATTGTGTTTCTTAGTGTAGATGTTCCTGCTTGCCCTGTTCTGTTGCCTAGTGAGCTTTGCTTTGTCATTTGCTGTCAGATTGCCGTTATCCCTGGATGCCATGCGCTCTTCCCTCTGCTTAATCCTAGCTTGCTGAGCTTCTAGTTTGCCGGTTTCCTTAGGGGTCAACTGACCGCTCTGAACACCCTGCTCGATCCTGTTCTGTTGATTGACCTCCCTCTGGTCAATACCAGGATCATTATTTGCAGCAACCGCAGGGGCGACTGCAACCATACATGCAATACTTCCTGATAGGATCATGCTGATAATCTTTTTCATAATAGCTCCTTAGCATCATTGCATTTTGATGAGGTAAGACCTCATTCATGATTTGATTACAGACTATCAAATCATTATGAACTGGTTATGAATGAATTGTGAAAGAATGTAAATCCAGACAGTAAGTACGAGATCACAAGCTCGGACAATATTGCTGTACACGTACCTCTTGCAATGCCGGTTGACATTCTCTCCGGCATAAATGCCGAAGATTCTCAGCTTCCGACACTCCCAAGGGCAGAGTGCCTTATGCAACGAGCCGAGACCTTATTTCCTGTTTCAACGAGCGGTCTGACTGCACCGGCTCTCTATGCCATATCAGAGCAGCACCCTTTTCAGGACAGGCTAACAGGAGAGTCCCTCCCCTAGTATGTTCTTTACGGCAGCGAGTTGTCGTTATAACTTCGCAAGTTTGTGCTGTGCCTGCATATAAGCATTGATCGGCACTATGTATGTACCGTCTGACAGCGCAACCATCTTGTTGATACCAAGATCGATACCAGTTACCTTTGTGGAGCACCGGTTCGGACACTTTTTGCTCTGTCTGAATTGAGAATACCTGTGGTCAATCT
This sequence comes from uncultured Nitrospiraceae bacterium, assembly GCA_963736105.1. Taxonomy (GTDB): domain Bacteria; phylum Nitrospirota; class Thermodesulfovibrionia; order Thermodesulfovibrionales; family Dissulfurispiraceae; genus Fen-1308. The sequence goes on from CAVTNL010000002.1 coordinate 1,967,131, forward strand.
CTCTGGATACGCTTATGTTCTTAAGTTTGCCTTTGATGTGTTGGCTCCTGCGAAAACCTACCCAGCCAATCTTAGGTAAGAAAACACGGCTGTTACTGATCTCGATTACAGTGAGAACATTTCATTTGTACCCTCATGCAAATGCCAATTTGCGGCACCACGAACTATATCCTTCTGATGACGCCGATTACCTTCCCGATGATTGAAATACTTTCACTACAATAGGTAATTGGTTCCATAGACCTATTTTCAGGCTTCAGTGTGACCTTGCCGTCGCTCATATATACTCTTTTAACCGTCGCCTCACCTTCTATGAGAACTACACCAATTTCTCCGGTATGCAGATCAATCTGTGGGTTGACGACAATGAAATCGCCATCGAGGATTCCGGCCTCTATCATGCTGTCACCGGAAACTCTTAACGTAAATGCTCTTTCGGAGGGGAATAAAAACTTGTCAAGCAGAATATGAGAACTGATATCCTCGACAGCCAGCACAGGGCTGCCCGCCCTTATATTTCCTACTACTGGCGAAAGGAACCCTCCGGTATGCTTTAGCCCGAGTATTTCAATTCCGCGAGATTTATACTGATTAATGCGTACATAGCCTTTCGTTTCGAGTGCTTTCAAGTGATTTTTAGCCGCAGCCCACTGTATGTTGAAGTGAGTGCCAATATCCCTAACTGTGGGGGGATACCCGTTTTCATTTAGAAAGGACTTCAGAAAATCCAGAATAGTCTTCTGCCTGTCAGTTAGACTTATCATGTATACAAATGTTATATGGGGTAAAGTTTTGCAAGATATTGTTTTCGGTGTTAGGACTAATTATGATCGATTTCCAAAACGAGCTTAACTCATCACAGTATGACGCAGTGACCTCAACCGAAGGGGCTTATCTGGTCATCGCCGGAGCCGGGAGCGGCAAAACGCGTGTTATTGAATACCGGGTACTGCATCTTGTCCAGAACAAAGTCAATCCGAATTCCATTTTGCTTCTCACCTTTACGAGAAAGGCATCTCAGGAGATGATAACCAGGGCTTCGCAACATAATCCGCTCTGCAAGAATGTCGATGGCGGCACATTCCATTCATTTGCGTACAAGATATTGAAAAGATATGCCAAGGCCATAGATTTGCCCGATACACTGTTCATTCTTGACGAGGGAGATGCTGAGGAGGCCATACACCGATGCGCTGCCAAGCTTAGATTTTATGAACGGGAAAGGCGCTTTCCTAAGAAAGATACGCTAAGGTCTATTATTAGCATGTCCATCAATAAGGGGATATGCTGAATATAAGATCAACAAAAACTATCTCGACTATGACGACCTGCTAGTCTATCTCAAGATTATCCTTGAAAATGACGCGATAAGGGAAAGTCTCTCCACCCGGTATCGCTACGTTATGGTCGATGAATATCAGGACACTAATTCAATTCAGGGAGACATTGCATGTTATCTGGCCAGAAATCACGGCAATATTATGGTGGTTGGCGACGATGCCCAAAGCATCTATGGCTTCAGGGGGGGCGACTCATCAAAATATAATGGCATTCCCGGATAAGTTCGAGGGGTCCAGAATAATTAAGCTCGAGGAGAATTATCGCAGTGCCCAAGCTATCCTCGATGTCGCCAATACGGTACTTGAGAACATGAAATACAAGTACTCAAAATGCCTTGTATCCACTCGTAAGAAGCAGGGAATCAAACCGCAGCTCCTCTTCTTCCGGGATCCGTATGAAGAGGCTGAATGGGTCGCCGACAGAATCAAGAAGCAGATGGACGAAGGGATCCCTCTCAGTCATCAGTGCATACTTTTCCGGTCGATGTACCTCTCGATAGCGGTCCAGTCGGAATTGGGTAAGAGAAACATTCCTTACGAAACTTTTGGAGGCCTCAAGTTTTACGAAACGGCCCATGTTAAAGACTTAATGGCCCACTTTAAAGTAATATCTAACCCCAAAGACGAGCTTTCATGGAATAGAGTGCTAATCCTCATTGAAAGAGTCGGGGCAAAAACGGCTGACTCAATTACTGAGGAGATCGTCAAATACACATCCCTTCAGGAAATAATGAATCATGTACTGTCTAAACATGCCAAAAAGCAGAGTTATGGAGAAGGATTATCAAGACTGAAGTTAGCCCTGGACCTTGCCTTTGATAAGAAAGAGGATGTCGGCGACAAATTCGAAGTAATATTGGATTACTATAGGCCGATATTGAAGGAAAGATTCGACGACTGGCACCTGAGATTGAACGATCTTGAAGCATTAAGGCAAATCGCATCAAGATACTCATCCCTAGAAGAACTGCTTGAGGATTTCGGCATTGAACCCCCTGAGAGGGGGGTATGGAGGGTCGAACCTGAAACGAAGAAAGAAGAGAAGCCTCTTGTGCTCTCTACAATCCACTCTGCAAAGGGTCTCGAATGGGACTGTGTATTCCTTATGGGTCTGATCGATGGAGTACTCCCTGTTACTTTTTCCCTGGACGAAGAAGAATCGATAGAAGAGGAGCATAGACTTTTCTATGTCGCTGTCACCAGAGCAAAGAATAGGCTCTATCTGACTTTGCATCATGCAGGACAGAGAGGAGGTCTAACCCAGTTCAACAAAATGTCACGGTTCGTCGATACACCGGATATTCTTTCAAAACTCGACTCGAGGGATGTTGCAAAATATGCTGTATCCCTAGAAGCAGAGGAAGCGACCGATATGGCCAAAATCTACGACAAAAAGACTCTGCTCCACAAGATCATGGACAGCTATAAATGATGGATGTCAAGGCGATATCCTTTCTTATACCTATGCAATGGGGAACATCAAAGTAATATGTGCGGGCGCTTTGACCTTCATGCCGAACCGACAGTTATCCTGAAGGAGTTCAGGGTCGACCACTTCGCCATTGATTATAGCCCCAGTTATAACATTGCGCCTACCCGTCAGATCGTTGTTGTCAAGGATGACGGCAAGAGATATCTAAGTCAATGCCGATGGGGGTTCTTGCCTTCGTGGACTGAGGACCCTAACAGCGGATATAAAATGATTAACGTCAGAGCGGAGACGGTTGCCGAGAAACCTGCTTTTCAGGATGCATTTAGGTTTCGGCGCTGTCTTGTGGTTGCAGATGGCTTTTTCGAATGGAGACAGGAGGGCAAAACAAAACAGCCGGTATACATCCGTCTTAAGTCTCAGAGACTATTCGGATTTGCTAGCCTTTATAATATCTGGAAATCTCCCGAAGGAGAGGAAATTTGCACCTGCACCATAATCACTGTCGACGCCAATGAATTGCTGATAGCAATCCATGACAGGATGCCGGCTATCATCGCTAAAGATAAGGAGGATCTCTGGTTGAATCCGGCTAATTCGGACAAGGGTGGGCTGATGTCTCTCTTAGTCCTTTATCCTTCTGAGGAGATGGAAATTTATGATGTTTCACTGATTGTAAATAAGCCGGAAAATGATTCTCCCGAAATCATAAATCCTGTTACCCTATAATTATTGTCGTGTAAAAACCAATCAGAATGCATTATCTATTGCTTCACCCTAAGATTTATATGTGATGGACTCATCTTCGGCCTTTTCATGGATGCCCTGGATGCCACTCCCATTCTTTCCATAAGCTTGGTGCGTTATAATTAGAATTATGCATATGCCCATGTTTGTAGTACAAGAACATCATGCAACCCACCTCCATTTTGATTTCAGGCTAGAGATCGATGGGGTGCTGAAATCGTGGGCCATTCCGAAAGGACCATCGATGGATCCCAAGGATAAACGTCTTGCGATTATGGTAGACGACCATACTATCGAATACGGTTCATATGAGGGGATCATTCCGGGGGGACAATACGGGTCCGGCTCTGTAGTAATCTGGGATAGAGGGTACTTCGAACCAGCCGGGGGAAGCATTGCTGAGGGTAGGCTTGAATTTGTCCTCAAAGGCAAACAGCTGAAGGGCAATTTCGTGCTCACAAAAATGTCGGGGAAGATCAAAGAATGGCTTTTGATAAAAAAGAGAGATGATTTCGCACAGAAAGCATACGTGATCGAAACTATGCTCACTCCGGAACTGCAAAAAAGCCTGAAAACAAAAGCCCCTCCCTGCACCGCCTCGTGATAAATATACGCGTCCTAATGATTATCTTCTTATGGAATAACTAGCGCTAACAGGAGGAGTTCGAATGGAGAAGAAGATATTATATTTTGAAAAAGCTGGGAGGGACAATAGTAACGCTTGTCTCGAATGCGTGAGGGGCGCGATGAGGGAGGGCCGACACAGGCATCTCGTGGTCGCTTCGACAACCGGCACCACGGGACTACTGTTTACAGAAGCGTTCAAGGAGAGCGGCCTGAATCTTGTGGTTGTCACTCATTCCGCTGGTTTTAGAGGCCCTAATACCCTTGAGATGGAACCACAGACACTCGAAAAAATACGGGCCAACGGTGCAAAGATTTACACAGGAACGATTCTCACCCATTCAATAGAGACTGCGCTTAATGCAAAGTTCAGTGGCAGTTATCCTGCTATGATCATTGCCAATGCGCTGCGAAGGTTCGGCGAAGGCGCCAAGGTCTGCTGCGAAATCGTCATGATGGCGACCGATGCGGGTCTAATCCCAGAGGGAGAAGAGGTAATCGCTGTGGCTGGAACTGGTTACGGAGCGGATACTGTGATGATCCTGAAGTCAGCCGCCTCGAAGAGGTTCTTGGATTTACACGTGCTCGAAATCCTCGCCAAGCCAAGAGCTTGAAGAGAATGCAATCTTATTACACATCTGTTACGCTTAGAGCAGTTATGTTCGCAATCTGATATGCTAGCTTGGAGAGTCGTTGATTGGGCTTATGATCTTATCAGTTGAGTTTTTCATTCGATGGCGTTACTTTATACAATATCTAATCTGGGTCTTTTTTAGCTCTTGCACACGGTGAGTCGCATAATCAGATTTGCGGACGAGATGGTTCTGGATGGATCAGGCAACTCTCAATAATAACCTCCCAATAAAAACGCAACAAAACCACTTGACATATTTCATAGATGTGCTATGATTAAATCAGAGAGAGCGGTTTCTCTCGAAATCTTTCTCCATGTTGGGCGTAATACAGGAGAAAGGGGCCTCGCAAGGGGCAAATGGGGCTGCAGTAGACAGCTCCGGGGTTGACTGGCGGAAATGTAGCAGAGAGTGAAACTGATGTATCGTCAGCCAGCCGAAGAGGTTACCGGACGATTCCGGCAACCTATAAAAAGTGAGGTAGACGGCTTAAGTGCCATCTACCTTTTGTTTTTTTGTGCTGAATCATTGGTTTTCTATCGCTCATATCTCAGTCCAAAAATTGGTCGATGCTCGGGCTTTGGAATCTGTTGAAAATCCCTTGATATAATTTCCCTAACGCCCCCTATCGAATGCAGGAAATTTATCCCATTCAGGACAGTCCTGTTGCTATCACGACTCATCTCAAGGATTCTGACATTTCTAATTCTTCCGTCTAAACCAGAACCTCATACTCAAAAACAAGCTGACTCATAGAACCAAGTATCTGCATGCTTACGGTATTAGCAAATCCGATGTCACTGTAGTCCTGCATCACAATGCTTTTGACGTTAAGACCAAAACCCTCAGCTTGCATGTTGCAATAAGGAACTCATCCACGATGTTCTTTAGATTGGCCTTAACATTCGGGATGAGGAAATAATACTGACTTTTCTCATTAGTGAAGAACAAACATTTCTTTCTGTTCATCTTAATGTGTTGGCATAGCAATTTCCAAGACCATCTGTGTAGGCTGGTGTACCGACAAGGACAGGATTTTCAACTCCCTTAGAAGCCTTTGGGTGCAATGGATAATTCTCACGATTATATTTCAACCATAATAACTTTGCGCATTAAATAATACAAGGCGGATAGTTATAGAACTATTCATGATTATTGCCTATTAGAAATGAGAAGAGCGGCGCAAGGCACATAATGAATTCCGGTACGGTTGGTTGACTAATCATAAGGAATAATAAGACAATGGTGACATGAATAAAAGACATAACACAGGCGGAAAGCTGCCTGATGACGCAGTCCTTTTAGCCGAAAAAGGATCCTGGGAGATCCATTATTCGGAGTCAGAACGTGCAGTGCTGGTGCGCACAACTGATTACCATCCGGGTATTCTTAAGCTGACTGAGAATGATCTCAGCCATTTCGCTAATCTTGCCAAAGCTCCCGAGAGTTGAGATTCACTCTCGGCCAGGTTTCTGGAAGCTTTTTTCAGAAATGCTTTCAGTTCATGCTCTCGTGGGCAGAAGTATTGGCAAAATCAGCAAAGCCGCGGCAAACGCCAAGGGAGAAGGTGAGAAGATCCTGTCTTCGTCAAGAAAGCTGAGGCCGAGGCAGATAGCAAGAAGCTGCAGGGTGAGGGGATAGCAAACCAGAGAAAAGCCATTATAACCGAGTTACAGAAATCTCTGGAGCTATTACAAAAGGGAGTCGCGGGAGCAACCGCAAAAGATGCTATGGAGCTTGTATTGCTGACTCAGTACTTCGATACCTTGAAAGAGATCGGCGCTCAAGGGGAAAAAAATACCATCTTTATTCCGCACAGCGGGGGGGAGTTTCGGACATCACCGCGCAGATAAGAGATTCCATACTTGCCGCCAACTCAATAAGGAACGAACCCGCATCCTAATGGGGTATAATAGATTACCAGCACAATAAATTCTTTCAAAGATTGTCCGTTCAGTAGAGATATCGCAAGAGGTAAATGGCGAGCATTAATAACATGGGCCCGAAAGGAAAATATCATGGATGGAACTAAAAGGGCAGATATAAGGACCGGAATACGAGTTTCGATCGTGCAAAAAAAAGACCAGAGGACTGGGAAACTCACGGAAGGGATAGTTAAGGACATTTTGACTAACTCGCTTGCACATCCCCATGGAATAAAAGTTCGATTGGTCAGTGGCGATGTGGGCAGGGTAAAAGAGGTTCTCTCTCAATCCTGACTTTTGTTTAGTCATCCTGTATGCTTCATCTGTCAAAGAGGTTCGTAAACTTCTATCCCCCATTGTGTTGGTGACCAACTTAAACACTGCCCATATTTTTTTGATTTATTCTTCTCTTTTAAAAAATATGTTAGTTCTACTTGACCAGGTCTTTTGGGATAGGGGTCGTTTACTTCAAGATATTCGGCATCAATACCTTTAGCAACAACATAATGTGGATATTTCCCTTTAACCATACAATATAGTATTACCGGCCTTTGCTTCTTAATTGCCTCTTTTATTTGATGTATTTTGTCGTTTGTATCGCCTTCGAGTTCCTTGCACATAAGTTTCGATATTTTGATTATTGTGTCAATCATAGATAGTCTTGCGGTATATCCTTTACCCCTCTTCGCTGATTTCTTAATTAGTTTTAAATCTTGTTCGGTAACCATTTTGCCATGACGCTTCCAATAATAGTCCGTTACCATCTTGATACTGGTGGGTCCACAATCAACTTCATTGTTCTGATAATAAATTGGCACCATACGCTTTAATCTCATTTTCCTTCCCCTTCCCTCTTCTCCATACATTTAATATGCTTTAGTTTGGCGTAGGAGCTAATTGTACCAGACTAAAGAGTCTGTAGAAAAAGTCTCTTATTAAATCGGAGTATTACATTACACATCAGAGACAAACCCGTAAACGGAGGTGATTTAGTATGTGATTATAACTATTTACCTGCCCATGTATTCTTCCGAATGTTTTCGATGGCTTTGCCAGTTATCTATATATAACTGAGCAAGATCTCTTGATTTTAAGATAAGGAGATTTTCCGCGTTCTTATCTTCTGCGGCTTTAGTAAAATTGAAGGAACCGGTGATTACCGTCTCCCTATCAATGATTATGATTTTATTATGGGCTATGGCATGCTGTGCGTCAATATATGTTGCTATGCCTGCGTGCGCTGTGAAGTCTGCGGATGAGTATCTCTCAGATCTTTGCGACTTATCAATGATCATTTCAACATGAACGCCCCTTTTATGCGCGTAAACAAGCGCCTTGGCAATGGGGGTAGAGGTAAACGAATATGCTTGCACTAGCACCTCAGATTTAGCTTTGCCTATTTCATTGACGATAGCATCAGTAGCCCCTCCACCTGGACTGAAATAGACCTGTACAGGGGCGTTATGCAGAGTGATATCGACGGAATGAGCCGCATAGGGGAACAAAAGGAGTATGATTAAAATAAATAGATGTCGCATTAATGCCCTCCAACATTTCCCAACATGGGTATTAAAATTATAGCAGTTTCCTAAGCTAACAAATCTTGAGATAGTGATTTTAAAAACAATTTATAGTAATCTGAAAATGACTTTTTGGGGTAGTACCAACGGGAGTTGACCCCATATCTTATCCTTGAGAGGCGTAGATAGGTTTTTTAAGCAGGCTGTTCTATATCCACAGTGCTAATGTACAGTCACTAGGTCTGACTGCGATAATGAGTTAAAAAGAAGGATATCTCTTAATTCGTTGTGCTGAAGTCTACCACTTGGCTGTCGCTGCTCAGTGACTGCAGGATTAGTTATGACTGCACTCTGGTGGTTTGCCGTTACTGTGTAGCTGCGATTTGCGATGTTCGAGGTTCCTTTATCGATCGCTTGTTTCTCATTAATCCCTTACCAGTCAGAATGCTCCGCTCCGCTCCGCTGATCGACAGCATTTTACAGGATAGTCCCTTCCCTATCATCTCATCTACCCTCATGACCATTATCTTTACCGCACTAGTCATAGATTATTCTATGAGCTACATGTTCATAATGCTGGCAAAATCTTTTAGCTGTTCCTACGGAAATCCCAACATCTACGAGCCTGCAATACAAATGTAATGCGTTGAAATGATGCTGGATCCAATATCTTAGTGTTTTCATTTCCCTGCCCCCTTTTGGCCTTTGCAGTGGAGGTTTTACCAAATCATTTATCAGAAACCTACATCTACAAAACTAGAAGCATATAATATGCCAAAACATATATATATACATAACATATTGACAATTATATGTTTTGATGATTGTCCAAACAGTTTAATTCTCATAGTTGCAAATAAATCTTTCCATTTTTGGTAATATCACCAGAATGAGATACCCTTGATATGCAATTTGATGATATTTTGCGATTATGACTGCAATTTTCAAATTGAGGCACTAATACTTTGATTTATGTTGGAAATATCGATTTACAGATCTGCGGGTGTAAGAATCACCCCAAATGATTACTGTTAAAATCAAAGTATCTTCAGCACTTCGAGTACGATAGCGATTCTGCGAGCAAAGTCTGGTCGAGCGCCCAGTTACGAGGCCGGATATACTCTCCTTGCAATGATTCTTCCCACCGGTAGGCTTTAAGCCGATCATATGCCCTCACAAAGATACTCTGCCGGGTACCCGGAAAAACTCGCACCATCCTTCAGAGGATTCGCCGCACTGTCCGTTGAAAAGAAATTTGGGACACTGTGATTGCGGACAAAGGGAATCTACTTCGGCTAGCGTGCAGTCTCCGCACTTGCGACAGCGGGAGGTGACACACTTAATCCAATATTCCTTTGCTGTCAAAGGACTCTCTAATCGGGTCCCCTCTAACATTTCGAAAAATGAACAGGCGGTCCTTTAGAGAGGTGCCCCAGACAAGAAAGCGGCATGGCTGAGAAACCGCATGAGTCCATACCCGAGCCTTTTGGCGGGAAGTCTAGCCTTTTGTCTGGGGCTCTCACGGTTGAGGCCGCTGAATCACACGCTGACTAATCAGATCCTGCCTTCCCGCTATCTTCTGCCCCCCCCCATGCCGTGGGATCCTGTCTCACCGCCAGAAGGGCGCATATCGCCGGATGACCTTTCCATCATTTGGCCTCTGCTGTTAGAGAGCTCAACTGATCCTTCCTGTCGCTCAACTCGTTGATCAGGTGAGTTGAAGATCTGTCTTTCACTTCCCGGAATCCCCGTATCCATAAAAGTTCTATTCCGTGGGGCACCTATTCCTGCAAAGGACTTACCTTTGAACCGACTTATAGGGTCGATCCTGAAGACCCTATGCGTTTCAACATCATTGAAATGATTCGAAATAAAAACAGCTTTCTTGTTGATAATTACAACCCTGTGAAAATCACGAAGTATAAAGAACCCGCCGAACCAGAAATCTCCCCACCAAAACGGGCAGGGTACCCAGGAATAGAGATAGTAATAATCCGAAGGCGGTGCGTAGTATGTGACCACTGGAGGGCCATTATCGGAATAATAGCCGTTGACTGCTGAGGCATCGGGTTGAGGTATGTTTGAAGGCTCGTATTTTTCCCCACTCGTGTAGGGCCGAACGTTCATATTACTGCTAGCTAAAGTCATTTCAAAGACATGCAATGCCTCGTCCCTGCCCATAGTCAGTTTCTTTGAATCGGCGGCGCTACCGATTGAACTTCTCAACTCTACAGCTATATCTGGTGTTACTGGGTAGTCCATGATCCAGCCGTTTCCGGGGGCAATGCCCACATCGGACAACTCATTCTCAGCCTCAACTTCACTTTGAGGGTTACCTATCTTAAGTGATTCAGCCAACTGCAGGGCAAGTGTGCCTTCGCGTACCAGCGGCTGTCCGACTGATGGCGTTCCAGACTGCATGTCAACCGCTTGAACGCTTTGCCACGGCAGAAAGAGTAAAACGACTATGATCATGAGACTCCTCATTATAGATAGTCCTTTCATATGCACGTCCTCCTTTGCACTTAATGCCATGATTGCTAAGGGGAAAAGCTATAATCAGTAACGACACACTAAAAAATCACATTGCCGACACGGTCACTTTTTCACTGCTTCAATTTGACCTTTCATGCCGAACGAGGAATGGAAAGGCTTGTCGCAATAAAAAACATATTCTCCGGCCTCCGTAAGTGTGACTCTGACTTTCACCGTCTGTTTGGATGGAAGATCCACGCTTCTGATGATCTGTCCCTGAGGATCTTCCAGAGTAAAATTATGGCCGGCATCCGATACATTCACAATATTGATCGCTACTTTATCTCCTTGGTATGCCTTTATATTATTCGGTGTAAATTTAAAGCTGCCAACTTCCATTGTTATCGTTTTGTCACCCTCGATTGAATCAACCGTCACCTGCTGCTGAAGACCGGCACAGGCTGAAAGCATGAACAGCATGCCAATGTATATCTTCAACCGCCGTCTGAATTCATTTCGCATAAAATACCTCCGATTTATCCTGCCGACCAATGACCTTGATAACCAGAGTATAGCAAGGAAAAATGAAAACCTAGACGAATAACTTATTGGAAAGCACGCGTTCGGTCAGTGACAGATCAGAACTTTTTGGCAGGCACAGCATGGGCCACCAGACGTTTTTGGTCCAGGGTGGCACTTAGCGCTCAATTTTGACATTCTCTCCGGCATAAATGCCGAAGTTTCTTTGATCAAATGTCATTGAGCTTTTCAATCTACATGCGCAAATTTTCCTCTTTACAAAAAAAGCCGTCTTGATTTGATGCGGTTGTTCCGCCGGCACAGAGAAGAATGCTAGATTTTTCCCATGCCGGCAGCATAGAGCCCAATCATTCAACCTTTACTGCAATCTTCTTTGTCTCCGCAACAGCCTTTGCTGTTTTCGGAATTGTTATGCTTAGCACTCCCTTTTTGAACTTGGCTTCGACTTTATCAGTTTCCACCTCGACGGGAAGCGCAATAGTTTTGCTGAAAGAGCCATAGGAGCGCTCCATTCTGTAATAGTCTTTGCCTTTATCCTCCTTTTCCTCTTTCTTCTCACCTTTTATTGTTAGCACGTCGTTCTGGAGCGATACATCGATGTCTTTTTCATCCATGCCCGGAAGTTCAGCGGTTATTCTGATCTCTTTGTCGGTCTCTGCTACATCAACCTTAGGAGTGAAAGAGCCGAGCCGACTTCCGAAAGACTCCATATCAAAAGTATGGAAGAAATTGTCGAACATTGCGTCCATCTCATGTCGCAGAATCGCAAAAGGATTCTCATCTTCACGCTTTACCGAGACGTTTTTCTTTCCAAATGGAACGAGGTTTCTAATTGCCATGACAAATACCTCCTTTTAACCGATTCACACCAGCTAGCTAAGCTTCATTACTCCGCCTACGCCTTCGGCCTGAATCGGTATTTTTCTTGTTTTGACTGCCGCCGCCTTCGGCATGACCAACCATAGAACTCCATTCTTCACCGTGGCCTGAATCTTCTCTCTGTCTACTTCGTCAGACAAGGTGAATACTCTTTGATAATCTCCGATACCATATTCCGATAGCGAAAGCCTATGGTCCTTGGGTTCATTAGGGTCAACTCTCCCGTATATTGTCAGGACATTTTTATCAAGGGTTATATCTGCGGATGTTTCGTCTACCCCCGGCATGTCAGCGATTAGGACAATGTCGTCTTTCCGTTCGATAATATCCACTTGCGGCGCATATATCCGGCTTGCTCTCGTTCGTTCTCCCGTTTCGGGGACTCCGGCCTCTTTCTTCTGCATCTCTTTTGGCGTGTCAGTCATAATAATTAGACCTCCTTCCGGAAACTATTCGGATTTGACCGAAATCTTTCTGGGTTTGTCGGCTTCTGCGCGGGGAAGGGATATATATAAGACCCCTTTTGCAAACCGAGCTTCAACCTTATCGGATTCGACGGCAAATGGCAGTTCAAGGGTCTTAGTGAACTGTCCGTTCCAACGTTCTCTCCGGTGATATGATTGACCTTCTTTAAGTTCTTCCGCCATACGTGAACCACGCAGTGTCAGGGAATTCTTGACAACTGTGATTTCAAGGGCTTTGGGATCTATCCCAGGGACCTCTGTTGTGACAACCGCATTGTCCTCTGCCACCCATACGTTTGTTGGAGGAAAATCCGCGCTTGCCGGAAGTGAGGCCCACCTTATCGGACGATTAAAGCCTTCTAACTGACGCCATGGATCAAAAACTCTACCCAGCCTCTCCATTTCTGACCATAACATGACAATTTCATCTCCTTTCATTTTTGTATGCAAGAACCCGCACGAGTTATTAGCACTCTCTATCCGAGAGTGCTAATAAAATAATTATCATATTTTTTAGGGCTTTTGTCAAGAGAGCGTATAACACCATATTTATGCTTTTATTTCATCTAGTTAAAACATGTTAATAATTTATTAGGGAAAGACTTTTCTCGTATAATGCGTCCTCTATTGACCGTGAGGTTTGCCTTATCAGTGGTGTTTCTGCTATAAAAATTTATTTGGGCTTTGCGTTGAAGTCTGATCTCAGCAATAGCCTGAGCTGCCTGCTTAGCTAGATTGCTCACTTCATCCGCAATTTCGATCCCCTTGCTCTACCAAATCTTCTGTTTTAATAGCGGGGTTCGAATTATTGACGTTAGAATATTTTTCTTGCAAATACCTATTAATATGCTATTAATTAATTGATGGTAGCAAAAGGCAAAGCTATGGAGAAAAGAGAGCAAGTGCAAGACAGGCTTGAGCGCTTGAGAAACGTATGCGCAGGTGCCAAGCATGTATTTATTATAATATACGCGAACCCGGACCCGGATGCACTTGCGAGTGCGCTCGCCCTTAAAAAAATAATCGAGACAAAAAAGCGTATCGTCAAAATAGGTTATACAGGGGCCATAGGGCGGCCCGAAAACGCCTCTATGATAAGACAATTAAAGATACCTGCATCGCCTGTCAGCGAAAAAGAGATAATCCAGTCCGACATTATAGCGTTGGTTGACTCTCAACCTCAGTTCTTCACTAACTTCATTCTACCGCGTTGCGATATCGTAATAGACCACCATCCAAGCCGGGATCGTATCTCTGCTGAGTTTGTCGACATACGACCCAATTACCTGTCGACCTCATCGATCATGACAGAATATCTGAAAGTAGCAGATGTGCGGCTTACTAAAAACCTCGCTAGTGCTCTTTTCTATGGAATTAAAACGGACACACGCCATTTTTTGGGGGATATGAGTCAGGGCGATCTAGAGGCTATAAAATGGCTCAGGAATAAAGCTGATAGGGAAATTGTCAAGCAGATCGAATTCTCTCAGTTCTCCCGGGAGGGGCTGGACTATTTCAGCATTGCTCTCGTCAGGAGGCATTTTTTAAACGGCGTAATGTTCTCACACTTAGGGCCCGTCCCCTTCTTCGACGTCTGCGTGCAGGTCGCAGACTTCTTCATCCGGGTAGAAAACGTATCCTGGGCGTTGGTTACCGGGGTGGTAGGTGACGCACTGGTGGTAGTCTTCCGAAACGATGGACTCAAGAAGGACGCAGGCTACCTGGCTCGCACTGCCTTCGGGGGCATAGGTAGCGCGGGCGGTCACGAGTCAATGGGGCGAGCGCAGATGAAACAGGATGCCTTGCCACAAGGACTTCTTCTGACTGATAACAGAGGCATTGAGCAATTTGTACTGAGTTCACTAGCAAAGATCGACCATGTCTTTCTGCCGGTCCTTAAAGCTGTCTGATGAAAAGTTGTTTTTTGCATAACCTTCATCTCATGCCAGACCAGTAGGATATGTATTCAATTTTAATATTTTTTCAAATAGCATTTTATTGATATTAATTTCTCATCAAGGCGCGCGGGTCGAACGAACATGCCTATCTATATAAATGTATTTAAACTTTATCGGACATTCTTTTAGTGCCCCGAGACCAGCATTAAAGTTTACCCTCCAGATAATTGGACCGCGCACTCTGATGCTGACGGACAAACACCGACTGCTGCAATCGACACATTCCTACATTATTTTCAGATATTAACTGATATTTCCTCAAATAATTTATAACTAGAATTTAAATACGAACACGGATGTGAAAGTCTCAGGATACAAGGAGGTGCTATGAGTTATTCTCAACTAGCGTTTGGAAACAAGCTGCTGGATAAGTCCCAGGCGGACACCATTACCAAGCTTATGAGGTGGTGGGGCATGTGTTTTAGGGCGATCCTTATCGGTTCCGTCGCCTATTTCGGCTACTCCTATTTACACCCGAGAAGCATAGGAGACATTACCTTTGCACACCTAACTTTCAATGATGTTTTCAATTCCATTCTTGCTATCGGTCTTGTTGTAGGCTGCGGCGTGTGGTTCATCTGCTTCCCTTATCGCGACTCTGAACACCGCAGTGATCCGTATGTTGAATGGGCAAAGGTTAGCGGATATCTGGTCCTCGCAGTCGGGATGGCTCTGGCCGTGCATCTTTTGGACTGAGAAAATAGACAACAAATAGATTTTCTCCCCATCTCGTATATAGCAAAGCCGGCCGACTTTCATCAGTTTATTGATGTTATCAAACTTGTCGAGTCCTTATGATGATCGTTAGCGAACCACCACAGGTAGGCAGGAGCACTCAAAATAGGCCGCAGATAGTCTATAGTCTAAAGCTCGGGCTAAGGTTGATGAACGATGGTATATCTAACCGGTATCAATATTCCTTTCGGAACTTATAATTATTACTGACATGGCTGTGGTGACACTTCTTGGATGACCCGATATCGTTGCACTGCTGAAAATTAACTCTTTTGCGGCTAATTGCGCGTGCCTGATTGGGGATAAACGCGCTCCTTTGGTTCGCTGATCCTTCGATGTTAAAAAAACTGACACCGCCAGATGGATTGATCAACTCTGAGAACGACAACCAACTGGCTATTAGGCTTCAATCTGACGACCCGTACTGCGGGTGCGGGACGAAGTCCGAGTCAGTTGCAGAATTGTGAAACCATCAGGTATCAGGCATAATTAGCAGACTGAACTTTCTACGAATAAGCGTTAATCCGCTGCGAAGTTGCGGATTTACGTGGGAAGGACTATGCCGCTGTGCGGCTATGTCAATTCAATCGAAGATTATCCTTCCTTATACTATCAACAGTGGCAGCTTTTGGGATACATAGGAGCAAATCTGATGCGAACAAGGCGGCCAGACAGTGTCTTTATTGTCTTTTGATGGCATCGAGATGGTCTAATAGGGCAGAAACCGCTATTTTCGGACAACAAGACAGTGATGCGAAAACGGATGGATTTTTCGCGGTGTGATATCGAGACGATTCTTATGATGACAACGGGTCTCATCGGCATTGCTCCGGAGGATCGTTGCAGCGGAGAGGAGGCAGAATCTCAATTCGGCGGATCTTTCCTTTTTTGCAAACGGGGCAGGTGGTGACGTCAATGCCGCAGAGCCTGAGCAGCTGTTCCTGCCACGTCTCCGGCTTGTCCTTCTCTTTCATTTGAGTCTTGTTATTGCAAAGGAGCTCGCGGCATGCAGCAATGTTATCTCTACGTTTCCTGTTTGCCAGCAGGCCGAAGTGCCTTATCCGAACGTATCGATTCGGCAATACATGCAGAAGGAATCTTCTGATGAACTCATCGGCCTGAAGGGTCATCACCTTTTGCTTATCGTCATCTGCGTAATCACGCCATCTGAACGAAACATTGCCGTTTTCGGCCTCGATGATACGATTGTTGCTGATGGCGATCCTGTGGGTATATCGACCGAGATATTGCAGAACACCGCCAACGCCGTCGAAGGGCGGCTTGCAGTAGACAACCCACTTCTTGTGATAAAGCTTTCTTCTGAGCATCTCGGATGTATGGGAATCACCGAGATAACTTATTCCTCCGGGGAAGATAAGATCACCGTCTTGAAACCTTGTTTTCAGATGATCGAGGAACTTCCCCTGGAACAACGCCGACATTACCCTGACCGGGATGAAGAAGCCTTTGCGGCAGGATACCCAGTTATCTTTATCGCAGGACAAGCCGCCGCCGGTAACGACGCAATGGATATGAGGATGGTCCATCAGATTCTGTCCCCAGGTATGAAGGATGCCGATAAAGCCGATGCGGGCACCGAGATGTTTCGGATTATTTGAGAGTTCGGTGAGCGTTTCGGAGACACAGCGGAACAGCAGATCATACATGACCTTCTGATTCATTATGACCAGGGGATTGAGTTCTGAAGGGATAGTGAAAACTACATGGAAGTACTGGATGGGCAAAAGGTCCTGCTCTCGAGCCTCTATCCACTGCTCTTTCCTCAGGGTCTGGCATTTGGGGCAGTGTCGGTTTCGGCAGGAGTTATAGGATATCTCGACGTGGCCGCAATCCTCGCACTTGTCCCTATGGCCTCCAATTGCTGCCGTCCTGCATATCTCCACGGCGTGCATGGCCCGCAGGTGACGAAGAGGCAAAGAATGAGACTGCCTATAATCGGAGCCGTAGCGGCGAAAGATGTCCGCCACCTCCACAGCACGAGACTGGCGCATCCCGATTTACGACAGGGATGCTACAAATACTTTTTGGTTGCTATGTCCAGCGGGCTGACAACCTTCGCGAGGTTCATCTTACTGACATGAAGATAAACGGTCGTGGTCGTTGGTGACCTGTGGCCCAGAAGCAACTGGACATGATGCAGGCTCGCTCCCGATTCAATCAGGTGCGTCGCAAAGCTGTGCCTGAGCGTATGCGGACTTGCTGGTTTCTTTATGCCCGAGCGCTTCATAGCATCACGAAAGATATTTCTTACCGCAGTATACTTTATGTGAGTACCTTTGTTCTGTCCTTCAAATAACCACTCTTTTGGATGATATTCCCTCCAGTACTGCCTTAAACACTCAAGGGCAGTCTGAGATAAGATGGAGTAACGGTCCTTTCCTCCTTTGCCCAGACGGATATATACCAGCATCCTCTTGCTGTCGATATCGGTGATCTGCAATTTTGCCGCTTCACTTATTCTCAGTCCCGAAGAATAAGTGATCATCAGCAGCGCCTTGTGCTTGATATTCTCAGTGACGGAAAACAGAGACTGAACTTCGGATAAATCCAAAACGAGAGGCAGCTTTTTCTGGGCTTTCGGATACTGGATTCTATCGACCACATCCGCACGATTCAAGGTCGTTCTATAAAGGAACTTGATCCCGGCTACATAGGTTCTGTATGTTCCCCTCGTTAAATCCCTTTCTTCCATAAGATGAATCAGATACTTTTTCACTTCCTCTTCACTCAGTTCTTCAGGCGACCTGCCGAAATAGTTCTCCAGGAGGGTGAACTCCCTGAGGTATTTCTTTTGGACACCAAGGGAGAGACCCTTCAACTGGAGGTCCGCCTGCAGTTGCTCTTTCAACGTGCTCATGATTCTATCTCCTTTGAAACTGATTTCTGCCAGCTCATGCCAGCAGCACAGCAAAAGGAGATTGTAAAAAGACCTCGATGGTTCAACCAAGAAATGTGATCAGGCAAAAGTAGCTATTCGAAAAAGAGGGCACTACTGTTGATAGGCATGCTAATCGAATCCACCGCGCAGCGGTTTAGTTATATATAGATATAGCATGAGGATAGACTCCCCCATTTAACAGCATAATGGAAGAAAATTCTAGTCTCTCCAAAAAGAAACCTCCTGCTTAGAATATGTTTGTCGAGAACTAAATTCATCACAGGAGGTTTCTATGGAACAAGTAGATGGTATCAGACTTCAGGAATTTAGACAAGTCAAGCAAGAGATACGTGGCTCAGATCAGTACTTGATTGTTGGAATCGATGTGGCGAAGGAGAGGCACAATGCGTTCTTCGGCACAGCTAATGGTAAAACGCTGCACAAGGGAATGATCTTTGACAACACGATTGAAGGATTCGAGAAGCTGCTGAAGCTGACAGAAATGCTTAAGGTTCAACATGTCCTGACGAAGGTGATCTTTGGTCTTGAGCCAACTGCCAATTACCATAAACCTCTGGGCGAACATCTCATTAAGTGCGGGCATGTGGTTGTACTGGTATCGGGGGCTGCAGTAAAACACAACCGATCACTTTTGGATGGCAGATGGGACAAGCACGACACCAAAGATTCAGCAAACGCAGCCGATCTCATATGTCAGGGCAAATTCCTCTACTATGAGTACCCAGACCCTAAAATGCAGGATCTGAGGAATCTCCTTTCTATAAAAAAGCGGCTCAAGAAAGAGGAGCATGGGCTCCGGGTTCGCATCCGTAATCAGCTTTTGGCCCAGTATTTTCCTGAAATGGACCGGCACTTCGGCTCGGCAGTGAGCTTGGCTGTAGTCGGACACTGCCTTAATCCCTCGATGATAGCTGGGATGGAATTCGATGAATTCAGTCGGAGTATTGTACATGGCAAAATGAGTCTTGCCCAACAAAAGCTACTGCAAACGATCTGGCGGCTAGCCCCTGAATCCATTGGATGTCATGTAGGCGAAGCAGTGTCGTTTGAGGGGAAGTTGATGGTATCGAAGCTTCATCAGGTGCGAGAGACGATCAAGGAGATGGAAAATAAGATTGAGGATCTGTGCATGCAGTTTCCGGAATATCCATGTCTGATGAGTATCCCTGGCTTTGGACCGGATGTCTCCTCAAAGGTTCTGGGGGCCATAGGTAATCCCTTCCGCTTTACGAGCTACAAGCAGGTCCTGAAGATGGCCGGGTTCGATCTTTGCGCGCAGCGCAGCGGAAAGACTTCAAACAGCGTAACCCCGGTCATCTCTAAACAAGGGCGAGCCGATCTTCGTTATGCATTATATCAGGCTGCCTTTATAGCTTCCCTTCATAACAAAAACTTTATGACTTATTTTGCCGATAAGCTCAGAGGCCGGCAGAGGGAAAAAGGAATTGGCACGAAGATGCGGGTGAAGTTAGCCGCAAAGCTTCTGGTTATCGCATGGACCTTGATGAAGAAAAAGGAGTTATTCGATCAAAAATATCTCAACCAGGAGGATGTCTAGGCTTAGACTGATTGGAAAAAACTTAACTGAGGGCTTCCTGTGAAGCCGTTTCTTTTCTGGAAGCCTTCCAAAGACTGATTTTGACGCGGAGAGCCCGAGAGTGGTTTAGTTGAGGCGAAAGACCTCGTGAAGGACAATACAGGGCCTCTCACTGAACCTGAGAATCTGGATAAGGGATGATAGGCGGTCTGCTCAATGGACACGTCGGATAGACGTAACTATCAGAGGTCATGTTCGATTAGAGTGAGAGAGCGCGTTGAGCAAAAATACTATCGTCCGGATGGGCGTACGACAGACTATTGTCTTTGCAAGAGCTCAAAAAACGATCATTGATACTTAAGTAACTTTTCCAAATGTTTTTTATCTTGACAGGAGGCGCTATAGGATGTCCTACTTACAGAAACAAGCACCAGCCGCTATCCTAATCACTATGCGAAGTACAAGTGGAATTGCTCGGTGGTTGATCCTGAACCCACCAACAATCAAACAGTGCCGGCTACTCTCTCCGCCGGCCGTTTACAATTGAACTTCACCCTTTTGCTAAAAGCTGACAGTGCCTCAGGTGAAACTCCAGCGAAAAGATATGGTCACAAAGGTTGGCTGATCAGTCGGACTGCCCGCCGGGGTCCCGGGATTTCGATCTGTTCATTCTGGAAACGTTCAACAACTGCCTGGTAGATTTCAGACTGAGCGAATGCAAAATCATCAACATTTACCCACGGCTGTATCGACAATGAAATAAATGATTCTCCCAATGCAGCTACCCCGAGATTGGGAGCAGGCTCCTGCAATACACGATTGTTTTGCCCGAGAATCGAACTGACGGTGGCGAGTGCCGTGGCGAGGTCTGTCCCGTAGGCTATGCCTACAGACAGGTTCAGTTGACGAACCGTGCCGTAATTGTGGAGTATTTCGCCTACAATTTTCCTGTTGGGAACGACAACATGAGAGTTGTCGGTATGCAGCAGGGTGGTCGAAAATAACTCGATTTCAGTAACCTGTCCGGATACCCCAAGCAGTTCAATGTATTCGCCTATCTTAAATGGTTTTGTGAAAATGATAGTCAGCCCGGCAACAAGATTGCCGAGAACCCCCTGCATAGCGAGGCTTGCACCGACACCAGCTACTCCGATTCCGGCTATGAGCGGCGTGATCTGCACACCCATCTGTCCGAGCGCCATGATTCCTATGGAAACTAGTATCAGGAGCTTAATGACCTTGACAATCAGAGCGCTGACAGGCTCGTCAAATGCCTTAGCTCGCAACCAGCGGTGAATTACATTGCCGACCCAGCGGGCAATAAACAAGCCTAACCCCATAATAACAATCGCGGTGAGAATCTGCATCCCGTGTTCCACGAAATAGAGGATTATTGTCTCAGTAACTTCCGGTGATTTTATGCCTACCGATGGATTTGCCATATGAGACAAGGATACCATTAAAAAACATAATTCCCAACTGGTCTAGCGATCTAGTGTCACAGCAAAGTCTCTAGTGCGCATCAAAAATAGTTATTTAGAATTTGCTCTTGTTAGTTTATTTCGAAATAAACATTTTTTCCTAGAGGTTCGAGGGAACGGTTATAATGTGCCATTTTCCTCAGATTCTCACAGAACTCATCGCGTGATATCCTCTCGTAGTCAGAGACTACGAGCATCCTGGTAGTTCAGGACACAGGTTCGTAAGGACACCCTTCGGTTTTTGCCCGACGAAGGATTCAACAGGAGTCGGGCAATACTGAGGCATTGAAGTGCCCTCAGGCTGTACCACACAGCAAACTGGTAGATGTTCAGAAAATTAAGCGTCGAGTTGATGTCCCTGGCTATGGTAAAACCACACAAGGGACATGCAAAAGTTCGTACTGAGGGCGATAAACCCCCTGATATGACATGTCCGCAACAAGAACAGGTCCTTGTAGTACCCCGCTCGTTGAATTTCCTGACCTCTTTACAACGCAATGCGGCTTTGTAAGAGAGGTATCCAACGAGTGTCATAATGGGGTTGTTGGTCTGGACTTGTCTGTTGATGCGCTTGTCAATGAATTTGTAGCCGGTGTCTGCCAGTGTCTGACTCTTATCCCAGTCCCCGACATTAAAACCAATCACATCCGGGTGGTCGGCCAGAATGCGGTTTGCGATCTTGTGAAGATAATGCTTGGTTTGCCCTTCAATCCGTGCATAGATGTTCCGTATTTTCGAGTTCAGTCTGCGCCACTGTTTTGATCCACCCTTCTTCTTGTCACGCCTGGATTTAAGCTGGTCAAGCAGGACATAGTGATTGACATTCAACTGCCGCAGCGGATTGATGTCGTATTCCCAGATCGTCCCGTCTGTTTTAATGCCAGTCAGTGCAGTCTTGCAGCCTGGATCGAAGTAAAGCAAGTGAACAGGCTTCCTCGTCAACGGGTTGTAAGCGATTGGAAGAGGGCAAAAGAATTCCGGCGATCGCGGAGATTCTTTTTCGGACATCTCCCTACTGACAGCCACCGCATCCGCACAAGACACCTCATGCGTGAAGCTTGCGCTCCATGTTTTGGATACTTTGTCATAGGCAATAGTGACTGTTTTGATAGTATCCGCCGCGTAATCCAACTTCGGCAGTTCGATCTCGATCCACTCGGCCTTGTTCTTGCCATGCGCAAGTCGCAGAGTGTTGCCGACGATCTCAAAAGAAACACCCTGCTGGGGATACTTCTGCGTGAAGAAATACTTGTACGATTTGAAGCGGGGTGGGCGGACTTCAGCATCTCCCTGCTTCAAATCGTAAAGTACATACGCCACGCTCCGGTAAGCGACTTGACCACTTCCTGCAAGGTCTGTGAGCAAGGCTCTTTGAGCCGTGGACAGTCTTTCTTGAGTTCCGGCAGCATCTTTTTGAGGTCATAGTAGCCCAGGCCATTGCGCTGCTTTTCATCGTTCAGAATGTTCCAGACATCCTTGCAGATGTAAGAAGTCTGCCACAGTGTTGCTATAGCACTGGATGGCGGTTGAATCTGCACTCGATGCGTTAGATACAAGGATTACTCTCCATATGTATATTATACCATAGTGAACTGATGTTCACCAAAGAGAAGGGCCACGGCGAAAGCACGCTTTCATCTCGGGATTAAAATACCCGAGGATTCCCGCGCACTATCCTAAACAAAGACCTGCTGATGCAATGTTTCAAGCGGCAAACAACATGATCGACTCCCAGTGAACTTGAACTGTCGGACATAGCTAAATGCACATATGTGAGCCTGACTCCGCACTTCCTCATCACCCCTCCGCTATTACAAGTTTACCGTTAATCGAGTACAAAGTTTCATTTCTAGGGCTTTATAATATATTTGCCCCTTGTCAGCATATTGCCGAGCAAAGCATCTGCCGTAAACAGGCCGCTTTGCACGGCCCCGAACATTCCCGGGCCCGGAAAGTTCTTGGCCCCAGTTAAATAAAGCCCGTCAATCGGCTGATTCATTAGGCGCCGATTTAGCAAGGATTGACTTGGTGTGCATGCCATGTCGTACCAGCAACCGTTATCGGCACCGGTGTATCGTTCATATGTCAGAGGAGTGCTGATGTCTTTCGCGACAATATGAGACGACAGGCCTTGGATATGTTGCTCCGCGGCTGCTATCAGCTTTTCCGCCATTGTCTCCTTAAGTTCTGTGTAGGCGTGTGTGTTATGATTCATCCAACGATTGCGGTAACCGTAGGGAGCCGGCATCATGATAAGGTCCAGAGCATGGCACCCTGCGGGAGCAAGCGATCGGTCCTTAAGTGTCGAGACGCTGAGGCCAAACCCAATCCGGCTCGGGTCCGTTTCCATCTCCTCTTTTTCGGCTAGTTTAAAATTGTTTTCGGCGATCCCGTAATAAGGGTAGAACATGTTACATCCGCAATGGAGGTTTTCCGGGAGGTGCATGTTGACTCCGAGGTGAACAACAAAACCTGAAACAGATTGCTGCAGTCTTTGCACCTTTTCTAAGAAGACCTCAGGTATATGTTCACGGTCTATAAGGTTCAGAAAAGTCTTTTTGGTGTCGGCATTAGAAATTACAGACTGTGCCCTTATCTGTTCGCCGTCATCTAGCTCAACGCCGATCGCCCGACGATCTTCGACGATTATTTTTTTGACGCCTGAATTCAGGCGCATCGTCCCGCCATGCCCCGTGAAGCATCCCGCCAGTGCATCCGACAGACACTGATAGCCGCCCTGCGGGTACCACGCTCCTCCGTGATGATATGACATTTGCATGCCGACCATATAGAGCGCGGAGATGCGGGAATTGTTCAGTCCGAGATAGCCCCATCCAGAGCCGATGACTTCGCGCATCCGGCCTGCGGCAAAAAAGCGCGATATGAATTCTTCATATGTTCTGTTCTGGTGCCACACTAGATTTGGAAACCTGATTGGATAAGTCATCAGTTTCAAAACACCCGGTGCGTAGTCCGAGTCGAGGATTTCGCTCCAGATCTTTGTCTGCGCTCGTAAAAACCTGCTTATACCCCTCGTCTCACCGGGATAATGCCTGATCAACTCTTCCCTATAATGCTCGATATCGGTCGGCACCTCGACGGTCTTGTCCGGGTAGATGAATCGAAATACTTTGTCGACTTCGATGAAGCCGATTTTCTTGTCGACACCTATATGCGAAAAAACTTTATCGACTGGCGCGCCTTTTTTTAGGCCTCCTATGATATGTACCACATCGAACAAAAATCCATTTCTCCGGTAGGATGTCACATAGCCGCCTGGCCTGCTGTGACGTTCGAGGATAAGCACATTACGGCCATGTTTAGACAGGAGATTTCCGCATACCAACGCTCCCATGCCGCTTCCGATGATTACGACGTCGTAAGATGAATGTCCCATTTGCACACCTCCATGATGCCAATATTCCCGAAAGCCTCCGGATACTGCACTGATACCAGCAGCTTATAACCGTTGATATTAATATGAACAATGTTCTTTTTTGCAACAAAAAAAATCATCTTTCCTTCAATTGGCGCATAGTTTTGAATTCACCGGTCAGACCTCACTTTCCATGAAGTTGTCCATAATGTAATTTCGGGCCTGTTCGATTATATGCTCGATCTGGTCCTCAGGAAACATTATGCAGCGTTTTCTTATTACCAGAGATGCGAGTCCGTGGGTTAGTGACCAGAAAGCGAGGGAAGCTACGTCAGGATTGCCTTTATTTAGATAGCCTGCATCCATGCATTGTCTTACATTTTCCTTAAGGAGATTGTATGAGCGCAGGCCGCTTTCCCATTTTTCCTTTTCCTTAATTTTTTTAGCCGGCCCGCGCATGATGAACATCAGATCATAATACTCTGGGTTTTCCAGGGCGAAGGATAAATATAGCCTTCCATGTTCTCGAAGTCGTTTCCAGGGGTTGCGCATCGCAACAACCTTCAACTGTCTTTCATGGAGCATCTCAAAGCCGTTGGAATGAAGGGCATACAGGATATCATTTTTGTCCTTGTAGTAGAGATAGATGGTTGCAGGGCTGTACTCGATCTTGGCGGCGATACGACGGATGGTGACGTTCTCGAAACCATTTTCGAGAAAGAGCTTCATAGCCGTATCGAGGATCCTTGTTTTCATCTGCTTTGCATCTCGCTCTCTGCGTTCCGCAATACCCATAAACTATGTTCTCCTTATGAACATAGTTTATCATAATCGCGTACTGATATCAACATGCACCTGCCTGACAGAGATAGCTGCAAAACAGCTTTGAATTATATCCCTTCATTGGCGCCATACGATAGTTATTTCACCTGCTGAGTCCGACTTTCTGAGGTCTGTGTAGTGGTTCTGCGCAATATCCCGGTGGCTCGGCCATAAACATGTGACCATTGCTGCTGATGCAGAACAGCGAGAAGTTATCTTTATTGCCGAGAGCATAGAGGCGGAAGCCCTTGCAGCTTTGCTTGACAGCCATCAAGCGTATTGGAGAAACCGGCAGAGAGCGGAGCAAAGGGTTTGTTGTGCCTCTGGAATCGCTCATGCTCTAACAATGGGTTCAGACTATTTGGCAACCTGAATGACGTTTTAAGCCACACATACCGGCCCTTCCTTTTTTACACTAACTTCATCTAATTATTTGATACACTGATAAGAGAATGAACACTATGTTTCTGCAAACTTGGTTGCTGCCAATTTCGCTCTTGATGACTGCGAGTGTGATCGCATTCCCCTTGAGCCGTTATTTTGCCTGGATCATGGACGCAAACTATAAGCCCTTGCCGGTTTTCGGGTGGTTCGAAAAACACCTGAACAGTGGTCCACAAAGCTGGAAGCAGTACGCGGGCTCTTTGATCGTCTTCAACACCCTGCTCTTTGGCTTCGGCTATCTTGTGCTTGTACTTCAGCAATGGATGCCTTTCAATCCTGACGGTAAAGTGATGTTGGCACCAAGTGCAATCTTCAACAGCGCGATATCGTTCATGGCAAACACAGACCTCCAGCACTATTCAGGGGAACGACACTTATCCAACTTCAGCCAGATTTTCTTTTGCATAGCTAATATGTTTCTATCGCCGGCCGTCGGCTTCTGTGCACTGACCGGGATAATACGAGCCTTGCGCGGCGACTCATCCCTCGGCAACTTTTTTTTGGACATGTGGCGGGTCCTGATTTACATGTATTTACCGGTCGCCTTTGTCATAGCACTCTTTTACGTGGTACAAGGCAGTCCCATGACCCTGGAGAGTTCTTATCAGGTCACAACCCTCGAACCTGCCGCTATGGGGACTACAGACACGGGAGAAGTGAAAAAACAGAATATTGTAGTTGGTCCGGTGGCGGCACTTGAGTCCATCAAGATGCTAGGAACCAACGGGGGGGGATTTTACGGGATGAACTCCGCTCATCCCTTTGAAAATCCCTCTGCTGCATCAAATTATGTTAACACTCTGACGATGATGCTGTTCCCTTTCTCAATTGTTCTGATGTACGGCCGGATGCTTGGTCGATGGCGGCACGGAATCCTAATTTTTAAGGTCATGCTGGGACTGATGGCCTTCTGCATCGGCTGGACAATCTACTTCGACACACTGAAACCGAACCAGGCGATGACCTCCCATCCCATGGCCCGAACATACGAAATTCCAAATCCAGCAGCTCTCGGAGGGAAACAGTCGGTATCCTTACCAGCGGTGCCCGGCATGCCGGTTGACCAGCATCTTGGCAACCTCGAGGGGAAGGAAATGCGATTTGGTACATCGGCGGGAGCCACGTTCGAAGCGATAATGACAGATGCGACGTGCGGTGCCGCAAATGCAGAAGCCGACAGTCTTAATCCGCTTGCCGGCCTTTCGCTTATGTTTGGGATGTGGCTGAATTGCATCTTCGGCGGCATGGGTGTTGGAATGATCAACATGCTGCTGTACATAATCATTGGCATTTTTCTGGCCGGCCAGATGGTGGGACGGACGCCCGAGTATCTGGGCAAGAAAATCGGCGTCCGAGAGATGCAACTCGCTACCATAGCCTTGCTAGTTCATCCATTAATGATTCTGATGCCTACCGGTATCTTTGCTGCAACGGACTGGGGAATAAAAGCCATAAGCAATCCAGCTGCTCACGGATTTTCACAGATAATCTATCAGTTTTCTTCGGCTTCCGCCAACAACGGGTCCGCCTTCGATGGGCTCAGGATTACTTACGGTTTTTTCAATAATCCGAGCCCTGCTCCTGAAGCCATCCCATGGGATATTGCAACCGGACTAGTTATGCTTTTCAGCCGCTTTCTGCCGATTGTCGCTCCAATGGCGATGGCAGTATTTCTCGGAGAAAAAAAATCCAGTCCATTCGGATTGGGGACCCTTCGCGATGACAGCCCCGCGTTTGCATTCCTCCTTTTGGGGACTATTCTTATTATTGACGCATTACTCTTCCTGCCGGTTGCAACTCTTGGACCGGTAGCAGAGCATCTAGGACCTATGCCATTTGGCGGCTGACGGGATGGGCAGATGGAGAGGATGGTAGACTGAGTCCTAAGCTGATTGTCAGCACTGCAACCGGAAGCACGTACCCCAACACAGTGATATTTCTCTTCATCAGTCTCCTTGACCGGGGGATGCTTTGAGATCGGAAGCGTAAAACGGAAGATAGCACAACTTTTGTGATAAAAGTAATGTTATACTGCCAAGGCAATAGACTCTTCCATTCAGGAATGAATAGCGGAAACTGCAGGGAAATCGTCCCGCGCCGACATGTGCTTGGCGGTAAAAACAGGGTAAGGGCTTACTAATGCGGTCTCTTTTCGCGAAGATCAAACATTATATGACGTCTCCCGGTAAAATCGCACAAGAGCTAGTTCGTCCTTTCCGGACCTTTTTCGGTAATGAAGCATCAAGCAGTACCTTACTGATCGGGGCGACCCTCCTTGCGATTGCCTGGATCAATTCACCTTTCGGGTACACCTACCATTGGTTCTGGGAGACACCACTCTCCTTTTCCATAGGGGATGCATCGATCACGCGAACCCTCCGGCAATGGATCGATGAGGGCCTCATGGCGGTCTTCTTCTTTGCCATGGGCCTCGAGATCAAGCGGGAAATCCTCATTGGCGAATTGTCATCCGTGAAAAAGGCCCTATTGCCTGTCGGAGCAGCGCTCGGTGGCATGCTCCTCCCAGCAGTGATATATGCTCTAATTAACACAGGGTTGCCGACGAGCAAGGGATGGGGTATCCCGATGGCAACCGATATCGCCTTCGCCCTCGGTGCGCTTTTCATACTCGGGAATCGTATTCCTCTCGGTCTGCGCGTATTCCTTTCTGCCCTCGCCATAGCGGACGACCTCGGGTCAGTTATCGTGATCGCACTCTTTTATTCCAGCGGGATTTCCCTTCATTATCTCTTCATTTCTTTTCTATTCTTGCTGCTAATTGCTGTAGCGAACCTGCTCTGGATACGAGTAACCCTTATCTATGCTATTCTCGGTGTCGGCCTCTGGGTAACTGTCCTCGCATCGGGGCTCCACGCAACGATTGCAGGCGTCGTGGTCGCTCTCTTCATACCGGCTACAGGAAGGTACGATACTGACAAGTTTCTCCGGAACGTGAGCAAGCATCTGGGGGCGTTCTCATGCCCCCCGGAAGGATGCGGACCTTCAATTCTCAAGGACGAGACACATTTGAACTCAGTCCACTCGATCGAGCTCGCCTGTCACCATGTGGAAACTCCATTGCAGCGACTTGAGCACGCCCTTCACCCCTGGGTTGCCTTTCTTGTTGTCCCGTTATTCGCCCTCGCAAATATGGGCCTGACAATATTAGATCTGGACATATCTAAGACACTGCTGTCGCCGTTGACATTCGGAATAGCCACAGGACTGCTCTTAGGCAAGCCGGTCGGGATCAGCACCTTTTCTTATCTCTTTGTTAGAGCCGGATTCGCTTCCCTGCCTCGCGGTGTTTCTTGGCCCCTAATCTTCGGAGCGAGTATTCTCGGAGGGATAGGATTCACCATGTCGCTTTTCATCAGCGGTCTTTCATTCAGAGATCCCCTTCTTCTTGATCATGCCAAACTGGGAATACTTACAGGATCAACCTTCTCGGGTATTATCGGACTGGCCGTGCTGTTCTATTTCACCCCAAAGAGTAAGCTCCACCAAAGCGATGAGGAAGATCCCGCTGGTTGAGAAAGATATGATTTCGATAAGGACATGGGTAATCAAGCATGGATCGGCATTCAAGCGTTCGAAAGCTTCGTCGCCTTCGGCGAATATACATTGTGCGGTTCCAGGGAGATCGGCCAGAGCACGGTTAACACCAAGTGTCAAGAGTGACCAGTCTTGATGCCAGACATGGGACCCAAATTGCGGTCACTGACCGCGCTTTTCGCCATTTTCGCGGATCTATTTTAGAAGTTTTATTGTGACACAGTTATTGCCTGACAATAATTGCCGATTTGTGCCATTCCGCACGCCAGATTATCTCGGCGGATTGAGGCCTTTCTCAATAGATAGCTGAAGTGAGTTGTTAACTATGATTAACTTTTTAGCTGTTCAACCATACAGCATAGTTAGAATGACCTCACTAAATTCAAAGGGCTTAACCCTATCCGGCCTCATTTGCGAATGGCGTCGCTTTCCATTAAACTTCTAGTCACGGGATGCCCGGCGTTCCGACATCAGCAAGTGAGGTCCTAAAGGTCCCCAAAATGCCAATTTATTTAATCAAATCTCTACTGTCCATACCGCTGACACTGCTGGTACTCTTTGGAATGTTCACCATGTTCGAGATCTTCGGAAGGACTGAAAAAAAACACGACATCGAAAAGCTCCGACGGCTGCATATCCTTGGCGGCATGCTCTACATAGTCCTTTTCATCGTCATATCCTACTTTTGCCTCGACTCTATGGCCCGAACTCAGGCTGAACTTTCTCCCAGGGCGACGGTCCATGCCCTTCTGGCTTCGGCCGTTGCAGTCCTTGTCGTGATCAAATCATTCTTTCTGCGGTCATACCGGCAATTCTATGGCCAGGCCAGGATTTTGGGACTGCTCATATCTGTTTTGAGTATTCTAATGATCGGCTCTTCCGCAGGCTATTATTTTCTTGTGACCGGCTGGCCAGCCGGAAATTATATCCCTCCGAAGCGTATGACTTCTGAGACAGAGCCTTCAAAGTGGATCGTCAGGACTGATTCCGACAGCATCCGTCGAGGGAAGCAGCTTTATGATGAGAAATGCATTATCTGCCACGATCCTCACGGCACTTCGACGCTAGGCGTTCCGGGACACAAAGGCATATTGCAGCATACACGTCTGCCTATAAGCAAAAAGCCCGTTACTGCAGAAAATATCGCCAATCAGTTGCGTAATCCTGTAGGTAAGATGCCGTCATTTGCTTACTTGAGCGATGAAGATATTCTTGACATAATTGCCTTCCTCAACACTCTCTGACATTTGTCAGACTATCATCGACATTAAAAATAACAGATTGCCCACATAAGAGTCAGATACAGCCCGACGTATATGCTTCTTCATACTAATAGTCATAGTATTAGTTATGCATCCAATGACTTTCAGTGCCGATAGCGTATGAAAGTAAAGTAGGGAGGCGCAAATGGCGCAGGCGTTAAAAGCAAGAGACATTATGCACTCGAGGGATAAGTCTTCCCGCAAGGATGAAAGGGAAGATTGGTCAACAAAAATACGCCTTCAACGCTATATTCTTGATTTCATACATATAGGTCCGCAATCAGATGAGCCTCAATTTACTGCAGTATCAGGTTCTGTATGGTCACGCAGCCGTTGCTAATGGTCAAAGAGCCAAGCACTGTTGTGAATCCCAGATTAGATGAAAAATCACATCCATATCCGCCTGATAATGTAACGTTAATTGGTTGATTCCAATTCAACAAGCCCTCTGTCATAGGTATTCCCTGTACCTGGATCACCTCGCCCGACGACAAAGAAGCGGTAAAGACGCTCTGAATGGTGGAGAAATAGGATCCTCCAATCTTGACCGGCTGGTTAGCTGTAAAGGTAGCGGTCTCCGATTCATCGTTCGACATTTGAACCGAACAGGAACTTGTGTTTCCATTGAATGCTCCGCTCCAACTAGTA
Organism: uncultured Nitrospiraceae bacterium; assembly: GCA_963736105.1. GTDB lineage: Bacteria > Nitrospirota > Thermodesulfovibrionia > Thermodesulfovibrionales > Dissulfurispiraceae > Fen-1308. Next base: position 1,998,444 of record CAVTNL010000002.1, read on the forward strand.
AAAGTTGAACAGCTATCAGCAATAACCGCCAGATTCACCGATATGCCAGAGTCATATGTCCCCGTACCGGTATTGCCGTTCCACGTGAGCGTCCCGATTGCTGGCGTTATGGTACCGCTACCAGTGCCGTTAGTGCTTACTGTCAGTGTATAATGAAGCTGCAGATTGGCCGTGCAACTGGCATTGGTTCCGTTATTGGCACCACTACAAATCCAGGTCCATGGTCCGCTGCCACTCACTGCCGATGGTGTGCCCTCGGTGCACAGGTTCGCAGTTGGTGCTGCCGTCAGGGTTGCTCCATTGCTGCCGCCGCAAGCTCCGTTGATCTGCAGATTGGCAGTGCAACTGGCATTGGTTCCGTTATTGGATCCATTGCAGCTCCAGGTCCATGGTCCGCTACCACTCACTGCTGATGGCGTGCCCACGCTGCACAGGTTCGCGGTTGGCGCTGAGGTTAGGTTCGCTCCGCCACTGCTGCCGCAAGCGCCGTTAATCGGTGGGGCCGGTTGGGACGCAATCGATATAGTGTAACTACTTGTCCCTGAAGCTGTACCATAGACTGCCGCGTAAAAAGTTTCGTTTGCTGATGCAATGAACGTAATAGTGTCGACCGATGTTCCAGTATTTACCGAGTTGTATGTGAACAATGTATTAGAAACCAATATGGAATCGTACAAAAAGAGATCAGGATTGCCGCTCGATGGCGTAAGTGTCACTGTGTATTGCAGACCGGCAGCGACTTGGAACTCGTAAATATTTTTATTGCCCTGGGTTACAGTGCCGCTAATCGGTGCATTGCCAGCAATGAGGGAAGGTGGAATCGCATTGCCGTAATAGTAACTCTCCTGCCCGAAATTGACGACGGTCCCGATTTGGCTATAGGCAATGTTGAAATAACCTGCCTCGCCCCAACCCGTGCCCCAGCTGTTCTTCACTATGAAGTATTGCCCTGCATCGCTATAACCAACTGCCAGTATGGCATGGCCGCCTTCCAGGGTCCCGGACACATAAGAATAAACACCGCTTGTGTACGCATAAAAATCGGAATAAACATCCATGCTGACCACGATCGGGCCACTCGCTGCTATTGCTGCCTTCAGAGTGTCGGCCGTTACTGGATAAATGCCTGCGATGCTCGCAACCTTATAAGCGGTGTTCTCCCAATTTGTGCAGGCATTTGAACATGTTCCATTAGTGGCTGTGTATGGATAGCAACTTTGCGCAGGCAGCCCTGTGCTGACTAAGTAATCAGAAGCTGAATAAAGGTATCCACCGCTGCAGCTACCGTCCCCGCTGCAGGAGAGCATTACCTGCTCGGACAGATTGATATCTACGCCTGACTGAGCAGTCGTAATTAATATCTGTGATTCGAGCGCCGCTGTCGTCGCAAAGGCCCAACAGGAACCGCAGCTCCCTTGATCGCGAATCGGTGTCACATAATTGCCGCCATCGTTTCTCCAATCTAATGTTGAAGGTGCAGATCCAGTATCAGCGGTCTTGGTGGACGCAACGCCTGCATCTGCGTTCATCCTGAGGCCTGATGCTCTAGCGCCAAGGCGCATCCTTCTCTCCGCCGCCGACAACTTTGTCATAGATGTCTCGCCGGCCTTCCATTTGGCCTGGCCAGTATTGACCTCGCTGATGACATCAGAAAATTCGTCAGTCCTTGCAGACAGAGGTGTTGTAAGCAGCAGTAAGGCAATCAGCGATAAAAATGGAACTATTGCATGAACCCTTACCAAAATGGGCTTCACAAGTTCTCCTAATCTTCTATACGGATTCTGAGGTTGAAGATTTCTGCTGACTTAGCGGGGCCCTCCCATTTTCGGTAAAGCCTGATTTCGAGATTGGCAATACCGCTCTTCAAAGCCCTGAATGACCAAGTATAGCTGACAGGCGCCCCGACTTTTATTTCAGCCCCCGATGAAACAGCTACGTCTTCTGACAAAAGTTCAAGCCTCTCGTTATCTGTCTTTGTAACAGTCCATTCATAGCCAGTCCCGCCTGATGCGCTCAGTTTTATCTCTATTACAGATCCGGCTTTGACTACTATATCCCTGGCATTATCCTGTTTGGTCAATCTCACAATCTTTCCATTTCCTGTGTTATGATCTGTGGCATTGCCTGTCGTATGCCAGGCGCAACACAATAACATCAAGCTCATGATACTGACGGATGCTATCCGTTCATTCCAGGCCTTTTCCACTTTTTTGTCCATAATATATTATTCGCCCGCAGTACGTTAATGAACTGCCTACAATCTGAGACATTATCGCCGTCACCCTTCAACTTATGGACTAATTCTGACAATAATGTAATTAGCGCTTCACTAGTTATAGCTGAGCAAAGTATATGCCACCACACAGCCTATCCTATATTGTTGATTTAACAATAAAAAAATAGCCGCTAATCTTTCTATCAATTCATAGTGGATGCCGTAACTGACGGTTTTGGTCTATGAGTGACCAAATTTGGCACTTATACGCAACAGATGTATCTTCTTATTTTGAGTAATGAAGTGAAAATATGCTCGAACTGTAATGCCGTGGTCAAGGCTTGCAGTTATGCGTTTAACGCGAAGACACACGCACTGTTTTTTTCTTTCGGCACTAAATACTTTTGGTGAGAAAGCAGATGTGTGTAGTGTAAGATGATGTCTTGTAAGGATAACTTATAGGGTACAAGTGTCGTTGTGCCCATTGTCTTAAAACTCTGACTAGGAATATTCTTTTGACAGTATCAAAGATATTCGATAAGGTCAACTCTCTCGTGATGAGTGGCTCGAAACAATGGGGTTCTAATTAAAAAATCTGTGTTGCCGTAGAATGACATATTCGGCTTGAGCGGCTTTTTGGTGTTTGTGACTTTATGACTTTATGAAAAACTGGATAATTTCCCCGAGTACTCAATAGCGGTTATCAATGATTTTTTATAACAGAAAGAAAGGGGCAATGCATAAAGATTATACTGGTTATTTGCAAGGGGTTTGCCTGGGAGGATGGCACTGCCCTATTCCGTATTTATGCTTAAACTGCACCAAATTACTCAGCTTCATTGGCTCGGTTCCACCAGCCGCCACCCAGTGCCCGGAACAGCGCCGCAGTGTCTGCATGGCGATTGGCAAGGGCCTGTACCAGATTGACCATTGCCTGCTGATACACCTGTTCAGCGTTGAGCAACGCTAAATAGGTGCTTTGGCCCAATTCCATTGAGTATGTGCGATATCAAGGCTCTTCTCTGTAGCGCGCTCCGCTGCAACCGCCGCCTTCAAAGTATCGGTAGCGATTCTCGGTCAAGAAGATGGTCTGTCATTATTGTTATTTATACATCAATATTGTCTTTATATTTCATAATTGTCATATCATGGGAATTATAATTCCATTAATAATCAATACCATTACAAACCGGCACGATTATAGCATGGTAATTATTAATATTTACGCCGGAGACACGAAATGAATTCACTAAAAGACAAAGTGGCGAAGATGGAACGCGAAGAGATTGTCAAGGCACTCAAGGAACACAACTGGGTTATGGCCAGGGCTGCGCGCATGCTAGGCATAACCGAAAGGATGATCGGGTATAAGATCAAAAAAATTGGTATAAGAAAGAAATTTGAAATGATAGCTCCAGAAGCAGAGAGGCCTATCCACCATAGCTAACTACGACAGCCGAGTTGACGACCGAACGCCGGTATCGGCAAAAAGGGATAGGTTGAACGTGACGCGACAGTCTCTTTCTTATGCCAGTTAAAGTTTACTGCCAGACACGAAGTCTGGATTACCTGATCGCATGGAGGTTATTTTGTCTAATACCGATATACGATGCATAATACTCTAAGGAGGTTTGGGATGAAATCAACATGGGAAAAGGTGTTCGAGTACGCATCAATGCCTTTGCATGGCAGCCTATCGCGCAAACTCCGCAAAGGAATTAAAGTCCAAGTTAATGAGGGTAAAATCTATGCCGAGGCGACCCTCTTCCTCGGCGAGGAGTTTCTCCGCATCACGGAAGAAGCTGCCTCAACTGGGACGATAAACACCTACTATGACTGGACGACGGTGGCGTCGGTCAGGACTTACAGCGAAAAGGATGAGGAACCAAAACAGCGAAAACAAAAAGCGTAGGCCGGAGGTTAACAATTAGGATGAATAACCTCCATAACCATCAATATCGCCAGAATTGAGACACTGCGTACATTACCCCACACATTGATAAACAGTCTTGAGATATTTTCACCCAACGAGAGGAGCAATATGATCAAACAATTTCTTTCCCATTGGAAATAGTTTTTTTATATGCACTAATCGCTAGTTGCGTTTACAGTTGGCCTTCCGGTTAAGCGCCTTAGCCGATGCTACGCAGCCTCCTCTCCTTCGTGATTATCATAGACTAATTCGTTATACAGGGCAAGACCGTCGATAAGAGTCTGTAGCGGCGTTCTGCCCTGACAGTACCGGCCCTGATTGGTCCGCTCGGTGTTGTACCACACCATAAACGCGTCCAGGTCAGCCTGGATCTCTTCGATGGTACGATAGAGTTTCTTTCTAAACGCCACTTTGTAAAACTCATCCTGAACGGTCTGATTCAGTTTCTCCACACATCCGTTAGTCTGGGGATGCCTGACCTTTATCCTCGTGTGTTCAATATCATTCAGATGAAGGAACAGTTCGTAAGGATGGCTTTCTGGACGACCGCAATACTCTGCTCCATTATCGCTGAGGAGTCGGAGTATCTTAATTCCGTACTCATCGAAAAATGGCAACACCTTGTCATTTAAAAAGTCTGCTGCGGTCAAGGACGTTTTCTCAAGATAGATTTTGGCAAATCCGACATTGCTGTGAGTGTCGATGCCTGTTTGCTGGTAGATCTTCCCTACACCCTTGATATAGCCGATATAACAGGTGTCTTGTGCAAAGAGAAAACCAGGGTGGTGGCTCTCCACTTCCCCGCACATCTCCCTCTGTTCCTTGGCTGTTTCAAGAGCTTGAACCTGAGACTCTGTCAATATATTCGCATTGTCAGCTGCCCACTGCTCCAGCCTTTTCAACCTCAAGCCCTTAATATGAAGCTTGTGCCTGAGCCAAATGCTCCGAACTCCGCCAGCACTGAGTACGACACCTATCTTCTTCAACTCATTAGCTGTGCGTGTCTGTCCGTGTGTAGGAAACTCCAGGGAGTAATCCAGCAGCCTTTGCTCAATCTCAGGCGCCACTCTATTGCCGATCCGCGGTGCTTTCCGCGATTTCTCCAGGAGCCCTTCCAGGCCATCTTCTTCTATTGCCTGCTTGATGTCGTAATAGTGTTGGCGACTCACACCAAGTTTCCGGCATGCATCGCTGATGTTTCCAAGGGTTTGGCCAAGCTCTAGGATATTGAGCTTGCGAGTAATGATATACTGTCTTTGAGTCATGGTTCTTCCTCCTATGGTTAAGTTTTGTTTGGTGACTTATCTTAACCGGAAGGCCATGACTCTTTCACTTCTATGAGTCTTTACTTGTAAACGCTTTTCTCAACTAGTGCATTTTATAGAACGAGTAAAGCCCTTCTGTTGCCCTGCCGGTACCTTCAGACAACGCGATAGTAGCGGTGACCACCGTGAAGGGTGGGATTGTCCCTACTAGCTATGGTAACATTCCCAGTCTCAGCGCATTAATTGTTCGAGAGTTCAGCATGATACCCGAGCACATCGTCCACCGGTGACGAAACTCTGCGGGCTGCGATCCCCTCCGCGTTGAGGAAGAATTCGAGCTTTATGGAAAAGAACATCTTTTGTGTATTGTATATCCTTATCAACTGCCTTACTATCTCCGGCTTATCGTTGAACACAAGGCCGCCACTGTCTCCCATCTGGAGGTAAAACGGTATAGGCTCCTTACCGGTCATCTTCCATTGTTTGAGGTCTTGAAGTCTGATACTGCGGTCCACTATGCTGCAATCACTATCTTTACCCACGTTACCCACCCCCTTATACACTTTGCCACGGAGGTTTATACAAGATCACTTATCGTCAACCTGCATCTGCAATATTGTATTGCATAGAATGTGCCAATATATCTATCGCTATAACATATTGACAATTATATGTTTTGAAGATTGTTCAACCAGTGTATTTCTCATAGCTGCAAATAATTCTTCCCTTTTTTAGTAATATCACCAAAATGGAACACCTTTGGTGTGCAATTTGACGATATTTTGCGTTTATAACTTGAATTGCTAAATTGATATACCAATACTCAGATTTATATCCGAAATATCGTCTTACAGACTTGCAATATTTCGGCGGACTGACTGGAGATGCGGGGTACGTCTGCTCCTATCCGCTTGAACATTCGGATTTATTTTTATACCTTATTTTCAAAATTAGCATCGTTTGAGCACTGGCCAGAAGTGAATTCCTTTTGGTTCTCAAGAGTAGTCATCAAATCTTATGGTTATCCTCATAGAAGCGGTCATGATTAACGAATGACAGAGAATAACTATAGATATGCTCGTATGGAATAGCTGACTACCTTTTACCCCTATTTACTATAATCAAAAGGCAGGCGGTCATATCCTGCTTGCCTTTGCTCTAATACCGAATTCTGCTAATTTGAAGAGCTGAAGTTTTGTCCTGTTAAACTATCGGTCGTTACCGTTACAGTAACTGCCGGGTTAGCGAAAATATGTGCTTTCGAGTCTGCTGCAATGGTATAGGTACCTGGCACTACGTTAATGAACCTATATGTGCCGGTGGCATTCGTGCATGTAATGCCTTTTGTCACGCCGGCGAGCGTGAGAGTCAGCAATACCCCTGAGAGCGGAGTGCCTAACACATTCGTCACCGTTCCGCTCACCGTATACTTAGCTGGTACGGTCACCGACAGGTTCCTGCTTGCGATTATGCCCTGAACAGTGGCAGTCTGCACGATGGTGTAGGTGTTCCTCACTGCATACGTATGGGTGAATGTAGCACCCGAATTGCCTGTCGTACGCGCAGTTCCATCTCCCCAGTTGACAGTAATGGAAGAGCCGGCACTGGATGCGTCTATAAGGATAACAGTGCGATTCGACAAACTCACTGTGCCGGCAACTACCGATGATACGTTTACGGTGATTACTTTTCTTATCGATGCTGATGTATTTGCAGTGGTGTTGGTAACCGTAAGCATCGCCCTGTAGTTCGTTGACCCCGCAGTCAGGGGATATGTATGGCTGAGTTGAATGCTGTTGCTGTTATCAGTCTCTCCATCTCCAAATGACCAGCTATACGAGCAGGTGCTGCCGGCAGGACAGAATGCTGATGATGCATTGAAATTGACCAAACCACTTTGGTTTGCCTGCAGCCAAGTGAACTTTGCCAAGGGAACAGATGATGTTGAAGTTGCCGCGCAACTCGCAGCTAAGGAATACCCTGCGGCAAATAACATAACTACGCTTGACGCCATTACGACGCATAAGGTTGCAACCATGCCGGTAAGACGTGCAGTTAAAAAAATAAGTGAAGGGAGAGGCAAACGATATCTCTCCATAACTGTACCCTCCTTCGGCCCTGCTTTGGTCAATACTTTGATAGGGCTTTGCCCGCGAGCCTTATTTCTCCCGGCACATTTGCCACGCAAAACCAAAATAAAAGCTGGGCCACTGTCAGATTCACCCGGCATCCGGCTATCTCCTCTTTGCAGAAGCTCCATGGCGCCCTCTATTTTCATGAAAGGGTTGGCCTTATTGATTCCGTTCCATAGCATAATTGTAAGTTTATATTAAGGTTAATACAATCAATATATTAAACACTGTAAAGAGTTACTTTGGTACTGTCTGCGAAGGAGCGTGCAATAATGTCCAGAAAGTTGTCAAGCCTTCTTTTATTAGTGATTCTATTCTTTTTAGTCTACAAATGCTTGGAAGGGCGAAGGGCCACGGCGGAGGAGAATGAGAGGACTTACCCGAAATATGATCTATCAGTCTCCTTCGACTTGAAAAATAACCTCCTCAGGGGCAACGCAAAAATAAATCTGCCCGGCCCGGCGGAAATCTCCTTGGATGGGTTGAGGATAACTCACTTAAGCTTTAACGACGAACCCATAGAGGCTGAGTTTGCGCAGAGTTGGCTAAAGATCAACCAAAAAGGCCATCTGGAAATCTCATACGAGAAGATTTTCACAGGCAACTTCGAGGTAAATCCGCTCGGTGAGGGCGCACTTTCTGGCAGCATGATAAGCGATAAGGGTATATACCTTACGGGAAACTGGTATCCTCAAGTCATAGGGCTTGCCCTCTACCGGCTAAAAGCTATTGTGCCGAACGGCTTTAAAGCCATATCCGAGGCAGATGAGATAACCTTCGTAGAAACCCCTCGCGGAAGGCTGTATTCGTTTGCTTTCCCTCATCCGATCCCAGGAATAGATTTGGTAGCCGGCAACTATGTCCAGACAAAGGCAAGCTTCGGGAGCATGGATATATACACCTATTTTTTCCCTGACGACGAGGGGCTTTCGAGTGAATATATCGAATATGCTAAGAAATATGTTGAGATGGATGACAAGCTCCTTGTCCCCTATGCCTATAAGAGGTTCTCAGTTGTGGAGAATATATTCCCAACAGGTCTCTCCATGCCGACCTTCACCCTAATTGGAGCCGAGATTCTCCGTTTGCCCTTTGTCCTCAAAGAGTCTCTAGGGCATGAGGTAACTCATCAGTGGTTTGGGAACTACGTTTATGCTGATTTTGGAAAAGGAAACTGGCTTGAGGCAGTTACGGTCTATATGGCGGACTATCTCTATGCCCATTTGCAGGGCGAGGGACGGCAGTACAGAAAAAAAGCCCTCGTTAAGTATCAAAGTTACGTTAATCCCGGAAACGATTTCCCCCTTAGGAAGTTTTATGTGAGGAGGGGGCCATCAAGCGAGGCTATTGGATACGGTAAAGGCATGATGCTCTTTAACATGCTTGAAAATATGGTCGGAAAGGAAGTCTTTTATAAATCATTAAAGGCACTCATAGAGGAAAACAAATGGCGAGTTGCCACCTGGGATGATATAGAAAGAATTTTCGAAAAAGAATCGGGCAGGCGGCTGGACTGGTTTTTCAGTGAGTGGCTGGACCGAAAAGGCGAAGCATCCCTGGACGTTGGAAACGCAATATTCTTCGTATCTAACGGAGTTCCCACGGTTAGCCTTGATATAGCGCAGAAGGGCAAACCCTACCGTCTTGCCATGCACGTTAAAATACTTGCGGGCACCAAGGAGATCAAGTCAGCTTCCATCCTGGTTGACGGCCTGAAGCAGACATTTCGCTGGGCAGTACCAGAAAGGCCTACCGGACTGGTCATTGATGAAGATTATGAGGTAATTCGCGAGCTATCTCCAGATGAGTTGCCCCCGGTTATATCGAGGCTACTGGGGAATAAAAACCGCATCGTGATTTATAGTGCGTCGCAGAAGGAGAAATATGAGTCACTGCTTAAGGCCCTTGACAATTATGGGTTTGCCCTTAAAGAGGAAAATGATATCACGGATAAGGACATTCACGACTGTTCTCTTCTGGTACTCGGCTCGGACAGTCTGATCTTAAGAAGACTCTTCGGAAAGGTGGAAAGCCCTGAGGCTGGTTTCCTCCTGACGGTCAGGGATAACCCCCTCAATACCGAAAACGTCGTGGCGTTTGCCCAAGCCAGTTCCAGAAAAGAAGTCGATTTGGCTACGCCAAAGATATTTCATTACGGCCAGTACTCAACAATCACCTTTTCTGCTGGCAAAAACACCGGCAAGGAAACGGTGGGGAGCCAAGACGGAATAATACGGAAGATTTCGCCTCAGGTTTCAGCAATCGCCCCCTGAATGGTCAGCATCTTGAGGGTATCATAAAGCCGTGGCGCGATGCTGTTTATTTGACAAGTATGACGACCTCAGTGAAGTTTTTTCGCTCTAAGTGGGAGTCGCCCCCCGATGCTTACTGCAATGTACTCACCATTTATTCTAAAGTCATCTGCGCTCCGGGCGTCCATTCATCCCCGGGGTGTAAAACACTGGGGGGTTCTGGCCGCGCATGGAAAACCCAGATTATTGTATAATCTGCAAAATTATTAGCCCCAAGAGGGGCTAACCCCTCTACTGTATTGATCTTATTACATTAATAAGACCACAAACAACCAAACTTTAACGAGTTAGTCCTAACAATACAAAACGGGGTTGCGGGGCACGTTAAAGAGGGTTTTATATTTGATCTTGCCTGTGTTGCACAATTACTGTAAAATCTTTTTCAAGGCGTACCGCATGATGTAGAATAGGATATTGCATGATCATACTCGAAAATGTTTTTCAGAAAATCCTGCACAAAGAAGAACGGTCTTGGCCGAGGCTTCAATGCAAATATATTACTGAATGCCATGACTTGCACGGCAATCTGTGGGCATGCAGGATAATCAATATCAGTGGCCGCGGGTTAGGAATATTTTCGAGTGCAGTGCTGCGCACAGGAGAAATAGTATACATTGCCGAGCCTGACATAAAAGCTGTAGTCGTCTGGATATCGGCTGGTAGGATGGGAATCCGCGTTTGTAATTAAATAATGTCACTTTCAACGGAGTTTGTCTGCATCCAAAAAACATGGTTTCGTTTGCTCCCAGGTCCCCTTTGCGATCTGCTCTACCTTGCAATTAGGCCTGTAATGTGGTTTACTTTGAGATATCGAGGCTCATATTATCCGAGAGCGAACTGCCATAGGGGCGACAGTCATCTGCGTTAAGCTGTTAAAGAGATTCTGAAATCGTGGAGCGGCAACGGAGATCAAGAGGATTGGAAATTTGTAATGGTTTCTGAAGAGGACAATCATAGCAATGGCTAGAGATGAGCGTCAAGAGTTAATACAGAAAAATAAAGAGATCATCACAACTAGCTATGAACAGGCTAGGAGCCACGCCAATATTATCATAATGGGTGGTTATGCTGGCTTATTTGCCATATGGAATTTCACTAAATCAGATCTTGAGCTTTGGCAATCCATGTCTGTAGGTTTGCTTGCTTTGATTTCCGTGCTCATATTTGTTCTGTTCGAACTCTATAGCATTTGGTTTCGCCAGAATCAAACTTCCAAGCTGCTTAGTCAACTCGAAGAAGCTGAGAAGCTGGATAAGTTCACAGTGGATTATAAGAAACAAGAAATAAAGAGAGTAAAAAAATTTATTAAAGTATGGCTATACTTCTTTTTTTCAGCTCTTGGTACGGGATTGCTAGCTGCACTGATACTGGCTTATTCATTCGCTGCAAAATTGATAAGCAATTGAGGCATTCTAATAAACCGTATCACCCTACCCGTCTGCTAGCTGGCGCTTTTGAAAATTTAAATGTCTTAAATAAAGGGTTTCCAAGGTATAGTAAGTGGTTCGATACCCCCATGTCTGCCATTTTTACTCTTAAATATCATCGCTAACAGGTTTTGAAGAGGCCAGAAAATCACTCTGGCCTTTTTCTTAAATCAATATTTTAAGACTGCACTGCAATTATTCAAAACCTCAGCAGTTACCGGCTTATTCGAGGAACGGACTCAGTAGCAATCCTCCGTTGAACTGGTTCGCGTTAAGGCCGCGTTCTAGTTTGAGGCTGGAGCCTTTGCCAAGATGTCGTTCGAAGATGTCGCCATAGTTGCCGACAGCCGATAGAACTCGGCGCTGCCATCCCTTGTCCAATCCCAACTCCAGCGCAGCGCTAGGCATTGCTCCTGCGACTCCTGCATACCAGTATGTTTCAGACCTCTCGCCACCGACAAGCGTGTGAACAGTCCAGGCGACGATAGAAGACCACTGAGCGTCTGCGGTTCCTGTTGCGGCAATAACTGGGAAGACCGACAACGACTCCGGGAGGAAACGGCTTGACAGTCGGTTCACACCAGGGTCTAGACGGGTGGCGGCGAGAGTAGTAATCTCGCCGGCGATTGCATGGCAGCGCTGCACGTTATAAGCATCGTTCATCTCACCATCCTCCGAGTAAGGCATACGCAGCCAGTTCTTGTGCATAGCTTCAAAGTAAGCATTTATGCTCCGCTCTGTTAAGCTACCGATCATAAAGCAAATGGTATTTCCGGCAAGGTCTGCGATATTATGCGCAGCTAAGTCGGATGGTACCATCACAACACGTGATTCCACAAAGACGGTGGGCCCTGGCACTATTGTGCCTGCAAGCTTCTGCTCGTAGATTTCAGAGCCTGTTAGGAAGTAGACGTCGTCCTTTTGATTGCGGACAGCGTCAAATTGCTCCGGAGTCTCATACTTATGGTATTCGATGCAATCTGCGGAACCGAGCACCGCGGCAGCAATACCGCGGCAGACGTCAACATTGAGACCCGTCCAGCGCCCTTGATTGTCCACACTCGCCAAGCCTGGACGCTCAACGCTTCCGCAGCGGACAACTCCGAGCTTCTTAACACGTTCGATAACTGAGCCCGCAGTAGCGACTGAGATTGAGCAGCATATGATGAGTATGACACACAACAATGACAGTAATTGCATGAATATCCTCCAATTCAAACGTGACTTGAAATTGCAGGCCACCGTATAAGCAATGCATTGAATATGGCACCACTCGCGCCTCATCCGTCTTCCTATTCCTTCAATTGGCTGCTGGGTAAGTACTGGGCAGCGGGTTAAAGCCAGGTGGGACAACGTTGACAAGGCCCTGCTTGACGTCCTCCGGCTCAATGCCTATCGTCTCGCAACCGTGCCCGCCATAGTGGGGCAGTGTGTTCACGACACTGTCAGGGATGCTCGCGAACGAGGCCGGCAGCGGAGGTAAACTGCCCATTAGACGCATCGGATCAAAGCCTGACAATAGACTGTCGGTGATTGGTGAGTTGATATCGCGAGGCCCGAGATGCTTCTGCTTGAATCCGGAAGGGCCGAACTGGTTGAACTCCGGGGAGTTCCCATCTTTCAGCGCCGCCGCCTCATCTGGCAAGCTGGCGAGCGGTGGCAGAGCAAAGATGTCGTTGATCGTCTCGATTACCGCGTTATGATCACCTTCAGCGTGCGATACAGCGTGAGTTCTCGCATATGGTGAGATCAGAATCAGAGGCACTCGGATTCCGCGGGAAAGCGGCAGCCCGTCTGGCCCGTAGGAGATGATACGAGGTGGCACATGATCGTAAAAGCCGTCAGACTCATCGTATGTTATGATGATCGCGCTTTGATTCCAGAGTTCTGGGTTTGCCGCAATTGCATTGATCACGCGGGCTGCCATAGCCTCGCTGAGCTGGCGGTCGCTGTAGCCTGGGTGGTCATCATCGCCGGCCTTTGCCACGTTAATTGCGGCCCTCTCAGCTGCAGGAGTAAGAGGATTTGTTATTGGAGGCTTCAGCCCCATCTGGTTCATATAGCCACCGCGGATGTAGAACACGCCGCCTCTGGGCAGAGCGTTGTTCGCAATATCAGTGAAAAAGTCCGTCATGCCGCGGAAGTTAAGGCGAAGCGGCGGCGTGTTAGCGAGATAGCCAAAGTACTGCGGCCCCTGATGATGGCTCACATAGGAGTTATGGGAAGCTACGCCATTCGTATCCGTTGCTTCAAGGTTGTAGCCTTCCTGATACCAGCGCCAGTTGACGGGAACTAGCCTTAGACTCTGAATGAACGGGATATCTTTCTGGATGTCTGACAAATCGAAAGATTTGTTAAGGTTCTGCGCCATAATTGTATCGATATCGCGACCCTGAAATGTAAGCGGCAGCGTTGCAAAGGTCAGGTTAGACGCTATGTTTCTGTCTGCGTAGCTCTCTTTGGTACCAGCTGGCTGCTTATTGACCGTAGTTGTGTCGAACTGGGAGCCGTAGAAAGGTTGTGGGTCGTTTACAAGCGGCGGCCACTGCGTGGTTCTGGTGTGGCCGTTCACGTTATCATAGGTATTACCGTTCGAGACGTGCTTGACCCACTGCGTTTCACCCGACTGCCCAGCAATCATTGCAACCGCGTTCGGAGTAGAGGGCGTGTCCTCAGTCGCAAAAATATTGTCAAAGATAGTGAAACGGCTGGCCCACTTCCAGAAGAACGGAATAGTGTCGCAGTCTATATGCGACATCACAAGGCGTGCGAACTGCGTGCCCTCCGCGTTGTTGGTTGCCCCTCCGTGTTTCGCGAAGCGGTAATACTCATCATAAGCGAATTTGTCCATCTGCGGAGTGCCGTTCATCACATTAATCTTGATTGCGAGCCCCATGTGAGAGTGGTCGACGCTGTCAACTACGGTAGAGTTCTGCTCGGGGCCCATCCGGAAAGGTCGAACCGTGATGGTCTGACCACTGATGAGATCAGTGTAGGTCTGGGTAAAGCCCAGTGTACTAGCGGCAGAACGGGGCTTCTGGCCGTCCGAGAAAAGGCCATTAACACCAGGGAACGTGCCAAACTCGTTGTCGAAGGAGTGGTTTTCGTTGAATATAACGAAGACATACTTGATTCGCTTTCTGAGCAATTTAACAAGAGACTCCCGAGACAGACTAGATGTATCGGACAGGTCACCGAAGTATTGCAGGATGTCCCATCCCGCGTCGCTCCTGGGTTGGTTAGTAGCAATCCGTTTTCCACCCGCTTCTGCCTCTTTTGCATCTTTGCTCTCAGCTTGCATTCCGGCAAACGCGGCCGAGCCGACATTTAACAACAGCAGAGATGCTGTCACAGCCACGGCCAAACAATATTTTGCGAATTGTCTCATGTTGCATCTCCTTTTAGAATTGGTGATTGCCGGTTTTTTTTCGTTGGTAAATTATTGGAATGCTGAACTGTCCAAGATCATTGTCGCACAGCCAGAATACTCCATCAGGGTTCAATTGAAAATGAAAGCCCTTCAAAAGACTTGCTGACTTGTGTGGGCAGTTTGGGAAAATCACCTGTTTATTAGCGGTTTTTATGATTTCCATTAATTCCATAGGGTCAAGTGATTACAATACATTCTATCACAATTTTATCACAGTCTTATCTCAAGCTAAGCTGATGTTACAGTTATCAACAGGGGTCACAATGCACCTTAACTTCCATACCTTTTATTCTCACTATACGTGGGGGTAAATCACCGCCTGGGGCACAGATGACTTTAGTCATCGTAGCTGAGGCACCGTATTGGCATATTCTGGCCTGGCGAAGGGTCGGTGCCAGATAGGCATGAATCCGCGATGGTTAACCCTGGTAAGTGGGTTCATTGCGCAACATTTCTTCTTCGGATTAAGCAGTTGTGGACTATGTGCAAATATTATAAACTTCAAATAAATAATCAATATATTGTCGCAGCAAAGAGAATCTGATCGGAAGGGAAGGTATGAGTTAACCACATTTATAAATTAGGGACAAGGATTACTGTGCAATCTTAATTTAATGTCTCATCGCATAACAAAAAGGAGTTATAAAAATGGCGATTTATTTATCTTCAAAAAGAATAACTATTATTTTCATATGTACTTTGCTAGTTATGCTTAGTTGCTCTAACGCAGAACTTACAGGCTGGAAAATTCTTCAGGAAGATACATACGGCAATAACCTTTCTTATAATGCGGAGAGCGTAAAACATACAGAGGATCATGTAACGGTATCGGTTAGAAGTAATTCAACTAAATATTTATACGAAATAGATTGCAAAAACGGAAAAGCCCGTATTGTCCAGGAAGATGGGAAATCTTCTTCTAATCCTCAATGGTTCGATATTGTGGGACAGTCGGGAGATGAATTGGTCTATAAGGCCGTATGCCTTTAGATCGTTACCGGTTCGAGTATCGAACACTATCAGTTGCAGATGGAGAAGACAGGAAAGGCTTTTCCATTGTGGTCTGTTCACTAATCGGCATAGGTGTTTAATTATTATGGAAAATCAGGATTTCTATGATTCCTGCTGAAGCGAGCCTTTTAGGTGACATCGAGAACCGACTAATGCAATATTCTAGTTGAGGTCGGTATTTAAAGAACTAGGCTCATCGCACAATGCTACTTCTTGAAATCGAGAGCGGTGCTGTCCACCGGATGTTACGCCTCGGCCTAATGATCAGCTATGTATTAATTCCATAGGCTTATGTAATATTTACACATATTTGCGTTAACAAGCATTGATATCATCTTATTATTCAATGCTTGTTAATGTGGCATGCAGATTGCCTCTCCTCAAAAGGAGAATAGCAATCCAAATGATAGCCGAGCCGTATATTCGCAATGTCAGCTGGATCAGAAAGATCCCTAAGGGCCTGATAGAGAAGGGGGAAGGTATACAGCGGCATCGCTTAGGAGACGCCCTCTCTGCCGAGTTTCGGGGAATAAAAGCATTTTTGCTAAGGCAGGAAAGATATGCCTAGCTGGCGCAAGATACGTCGTCAGAGAACACAGCCATTGATTTCAGCATTTTCAGACGAGGTCGAGACCGCTGCCTAATATCAGTAGCATTACAATTGACGGCATGCATTGCAGGTCCAGACTCGGTAGCTGGAAAAAATAGATACCGTACTCATAATTCCCACAAAGGGGACAAACATGACATGGAGCATTAGAAACCTCAGGGTGAAGCACAAATTGCTTACTATCGTCTGTTGTGCGATAATTGGCATGGCTACATTAATTGCAATATCTGCAATTTCGCTTGAGAAGAGTATGCGCGAAGAAAGAATGGCCAAAACTCGCAATCTTGTCGAAACTGCTTATTCTATTGTTGCACATTATCACGCCTTGGCAGAAAAAGGTGCGATGACTGACGCACAAGCCCGCGATACCGCCATCGCTGTTGTCGGAGCTCTCAAATATGGGAACAGCGATTACTTTTGGATCAACGATATGCAGTGCAAGATGATCATGCATCCGAAAGCCGAGCTTATCGGAAAAGACATGACCTCATACAAGGATGCTGGGGGCAAGCAGATATTTGTCGAGTTTGTAGATATAGCGAGGTCGAAAAATAGCGGTTTTTGCGAATACGAATGGACAAAACCTGGTCAAAGCGATCCTTCGCCAAAGATCTCGTATATTATGGGGTTTGATCCGTGGCAATGGGTAATAGGTACAGGCGTTTATGTCAACGACATACGTGAGGCTTTCTGGAAAAAAATAACGGTGCTAGGCTTAATATCATTCGCATCTGTAGGTCTGATACTGGGTATTTCATGGCGCGTTTCAAACCATATAACAGAGCCGTTAAGTGAGGGAGTTTCTTTCGCAAACCGGATCGCTAAGGGAGATTTGACATGTACGCTGCAGGACTGTTCGAAGGATGAAATAGGTCAGCTGATGACTGCAAAGAAAGATATGGTCAACGATCTGCGTACAATTATTGCCGATGTGCGTTCCGCATCCGACAATGTGGCTTCTGCCAGCGATGAACTGAGTGCCAACTCAGAACAAATGAGACGCAGAGTTGCTGAGCAGTCATCGACATCAGCTCAGATCGCCACAGCCTCAGAAGAAATGTCGAGTACTGTTATGGGTATATCCAGGAACACTGCCGAGATGTCAAATGAAGCCGCCGAAGCCAGAACTGCAGCGCAGGAAGGAGAAAAGATTGTTAACATTGCAATTGAAGAAGTGGGCGCAATAGCTGATAGTGTGGCAATGACGGCTGACCGAATTCAAGCTCTTGATGCGCAGGCCAGAAAAATTGGAGCCATTGTTAATGTAATCACCGACATCGCCGACCAGACAAATCTATTGGCTTTGAATGCAGCCATAGAGGCTGCCCGGGCGGGAGAACGGGGCAGAGGTTTTGCGGTTGTTGCCGATGAGGTCAGAAAACTGGCTGAACGCTCTGCCCAGGCAACGTCCGAGATTAAGGATATGATCAAGAGCACGCAAGAAGAAGTTCGCCTAGCCGTCTCTACGATGGCGGATGTTAATAAACAGGTGGATCGCGGCGTAAAGCTATCCGCGGATGGCGGCAAAGCACTGCAGGTAATTGTAGGCAATGTTGAGTCATTGCAGGGGCGGGTTGAGCAAATTGCATCGGCTACTGAAGCAATGGCGAATGTTGCCGGACAGATAAGTGCTGATATTCAAAGCATTGCCGCCGGTTCAGGTGAACTTGAATCAGCTTCAGGACAAATTGCTCAATCGGCCTCCGAGCTGTCAAGTCTTTCCAATAAGCTGAAGGATACTATCGGACACTTTAAGACAACATAAGAAAGTCGTGTTTTCGGAGAGGTTATGTTGGCAAAAACAATAAGCAGGTTCCATACGCGCTAACACCGCAACTTCTCAGGCTGATCCTCGGCATATGTGAGCTCAATTTCAGATTGTGTCGGGAGTGCAGATGTAGATCCTGCAAGTCTCATTACGTATCGCTACTACTTGGCAGCCATAAGGAGATTTCCGGATATCCGATGAACCGCTATTAATGGGCCTTGAATAATGAATATACCACAATGGATGAGCTACATTGAAACACATGGAGTTGGTGAGTCGGACATGTTTAGCCTTGCAACTAGTCCTATGCCAGAGTCTGCGGTTAGTAACGTGCTGCCGACGATTTCTCCAAGAAAGCGCGGGCTTTTAATCCCGTGTGTAGTTCACTTGCGAGAACTGCCAATAACTAAGTATAATAATTGTACGGATTGTACGGGGAAATAAAATATGAAAATCACAGATAAAACAAATATTGGCGGGGCCGACTTCCGGAAGCCCGAAAAAATAAAGGGCAAGGTCAGCGAAGAGAGGTCCGGAGAGACTACTGCTAGATCGAAACCCGACCAGGTGAGTCTTTCTGGAACAGCCAAAGAGCTTAATAAGTTAAAAGATATAGTGAACAGCATGCCCGATGTTCGTACCGATAAGGTAGAAACGCTTAAGAATTCTATAGCCTTGGGGTCCTACAATGTGAAGGGTGATGACATTGCAGGCAAACTGATAAAAAGCTCAATTGTTGACGATCTCATCGCGAAGAAATAATCGGCAAGCTTTTTAAAAAACTGAAAACTGCGGCTCAGATACGAGCCGTTTTTTTTTCGGGGGTTCAGCCTCCGTTTTTATTTGGCTGATTTGGCAGCCTGCTGGATGGTAAGTGGCTCGCAGCCACTGTCAGCACGCCGGCTCTATATGTTTCTGCCTGTCGGATGGCCAAAGTGAGTACCACATCTAAAAATTAGGCAAGTCGGAAATTTTTTCCCAAAATCAACATATGCGTTTTCGATCTCATTGCCTCTGAGCAATGATCAACGTGGCGACACCTATTTTCTTGTTTATGCACTCCTCAAGGACGAACAGAGTGTCAATCTCGCGGCCGGCAATCTCCTGCACAGTGCACAATATGTTGTGCGGAAAAACATCCCTCAGTCTTTGACATAAGAAATTCACGCAGATCACGTGCCGTGCCCGCAGGGCACATCCATGCTTCGTCAGAAAATGACAGGAGTGTGCATCGGCTGGCACAAAAGGAAGGCTTCTGCCAAGCAGTAAATTAATCAAGAGCAGGACGCTGCCGCTCTTATATCCAGTGCTGACTCCGCAACACGTTCCTTCGCCGTTTATCGCGCAATCGGCGCATTCCTTCACTATACCGGCATTGACCATCGCCCTTTGAGTGGTCTCAATGTGTCGATCCAGACCACCCAAGAGAGAGCAAACATCTCTGTCTTGGATCAACGACTGTCCGCACAGATTCCTAAGATAAAGGGCTGTGCGTATCTGGTCGGCTATTGTTCTCTCAGCACGCCTAATGGTATTGATAGAATCTCCTCGATGCCGGTCTAATTTGATTGTGATTGGATCCGCATTATAATATCAGAACTATCAGAGATAAGGATATCGTAGTACAAGTTTTCTTTTTCGTCCTCGGGATGATGCTTGTGGTCTATGGCTGGCGTTCTTTCTTCAAGGGCCTGCTGGATATCGAACACAACTGGGTGCGCCTCGCCCGCGGTGGGCTCGGGTCTTCTTATTTTTTATCTGCTCTTTCTGAGAAAATAAAGAAAAAACAAATAGAAATCTTGGGGCCGTAAGGAGAAACGCAGCAATAATCGTGCAGCTGACAATATTCAGGCTTCTTTTTCTTATGAACGCGCTTAGTCCAAAGATGACCGGCAGAGTTTGCGTCTGGGATGGAAGAATTTCCCCTAAACTAACAGCTCCTCGCCCAGTCAGCAGAAGCAACGGCTCCAATGAAAAGTCTAGAGCTTCAATTTGGCACAATTCCATTCCGAAAGGACAAGCCGGCTGGCCCCTTCACTTAGGAATTCGGGCATCCAGTGCGAGCAGCAAAGAAAAACAAAATCTATCAACAAAGAGAATCACTTGGGAGGTTGCTTCACAGAGCCTTTATAAAAGACTTCGCACTTGCCGCCTTGGACAAAGTGCTCCACCTGCCTGAAGAGATTGACGATTGGAGCAGCAAGAGACTCTCCAGCGCTCACAGCACTGACCTTAGGACTGCCGAAGGGACCGTTAATGCTTTGTTTGAATGTTGCGCATCCCTTGTCGTCGAGAAGCGCAACTATGACACCATCATATTGTTCACTTAGAAGATTGAGCTTGCCTTTAAGGGCGACGCGATTATGGCGCGTAGCCAGAGCACAGTCAGTAGCGTCCGCCACACCTCCCCTTATCTTCCAGTGGGAGATGAACTGTGTGATGATGCCCTGTCCGCCCCTTGTCTGGTTGTAAACGTCCCCATAGCGGTATCCCTTAAGCGCAACGGAACTCAATGGGCCGGCGATGAAGAAAGCACCGAGGTCCACAAGATTGAACTGCTGGCTCGTTGCAAGCGACGAGAGGACCTTGTCGAGGTCCATGGTGTAAATAGTGAGGTTATCACCACGGAGAGAAACAGTACCATCCATGCTGCCCATCAAATTGCGGTTCCCTTTTTCCGTTATCGTCAGTGAGGCAGAAAGATCACCCTTCCCGCCGATTACCTTTTTCGTTCCGAAGGACTCCTCTAGCTTGGAGAATTCCAGATTAGTTATTTCGAAATTAATTTTATACACAGCAGCGACTGCCGACTCGTCTATGGTGGCATCTCCTTCACACTGCGAACCAAAGATATCCATGGTAAGCAGTGTAAGGTAGATTACTCCCTGCGCCACTCTTACAGGACTCCTGACGTTGTCGATAGTGAGGTCCTTTTTTCGTAGCTCCTTGCAGTCCATGGATCCTGTAAATGAAATGTTCTTTATTATATCCCCAGAGGTATCTCCTATCGAAAGACCCTTGATGGCCAAATTAATTATTTTCAGCTCGGTCTTCTCACCTGTCTTGCTGTCAGACAAGACCAAGTCCCCAATGGTAAGGGGTTCGAAATTGTAAATGCCTTTAACCGACTTCACAGTGGCCTGAAGATCCGAGATTTGATAGCCCTTTAGCAGCACCTGTTTGCAGCCAAAGGTGCCGTTGAACGAGACGTTTTTTACGATGTCCCCCGAGGTATCGCCTAACGAAAGATTCTTGATTGCCAGATTAATGGTTTTCATCTCGGTCTTCTCACGTGTCTTGCTGTCAGACACGACCAAATCCCCGATGGTAAGAGGTTCGAAATCGTAAATGCCTTTAACCGACTTCACAGTGGCCTGAAGATCCGAGATTTTGTAGTCCTTCAGGAGCACCTCCTTGCAGTCTATTTTTCCAGTAAACGAGACGTTCTTCACGATGTCCGCCGCGGTATCACCTATCGAGAGACCATCGATTGCCAGATTGAAAGCTTTAAATTCAGTTTTATCACCCGTCTTGTCGTCAAGATAGATTAGCACTCCCTCGGACAATTTGAACTTATTTAGGCTGATGGCTTCGCCTGGTCCCCGCACAGTGGATTTTTTCCCAGTGCCTTCAAAATTATATTTCCCGGCAGTGTCCTTTACGATAGTGACGACAGGTTTGACCAGTTCGCAACTGGTGACTTTGAGTTCGTTTTTGAGCAGAGGCATCAACTCAGTCCCGAGCTTAAGGCTCTCGACGGAAATGATATCGCCACTATTACTTGCCACGTGGACATCCTTAGCCGACATGCCAAAGGGAAACAAAGAGAGCCCCATCTTACCAATGATCCTGACTTGCAGGCCGGTCGCTCTGGATGCGGCTACCTCGATGCGGGACCTATAGGAATTGATGTCAAAGGTGAGGACGAAAACTATGACAGCAAGGACCAGTACCACAGCGACGCCGCCAAGGGCGAAAAGAACTTTTTTCTTCTTCGTATTCATCAGAGGGCTACTATGCTGACTGGCAAAAAAACGTCTGGCTTGTTCTGCACTTTTTAGTCTCCATAGGATTTGTAAATTATATCTTTCAAGATATCATGCAAAAGGGCACACGTCAACGGCTGGCAAACTATTGCCACAACCATTTATAAAGTCATACCTCAAGTGTAATCTTATGCAAATAATAGCTGCGTGACTTGGATCACCTTCCTTTTGAAATCGCTCGAAGAAGAAAGTCTTTAGAAAAATGACTCAATCAATATATTGATAAAAAGAAACATGATGTATAAGCGCAAGCTTGCAGTCCGGCATTACAGTCAGGTGCAAGGGTCTACTTAGTAAATGGTTAAGTTGACAGCAACAGCCTGATGAGGGATACGAGATGAAGAAAAAAGCCGGCACTAACCAAAAAAGGAGGAACTATGCCAAGGCGTCTTAGTCTGATATTAGTCATTATTCTGCTTCTCACATGTTCTGGTATCGATTCCCTCTCGCAAGGACAACCCAGAATTATTTATTGGACATCGACATCAGAACACATATCTGTCTAAGTAGTGATTCTTAATAGCTATCACTTCGTGATCAATATCACACTAAAGATACGATATCACGTGTTACCGTAAAATAATGCTCTACCAGGTACTATTGCAAGGAGGGTAGCTTCATATTCTTTCACAATATCTTTATGCCCTGTTCACAAATGTTTGATAATGTTGAATCATAAAAAATGAGGGTTTACCTCAAAAGGATTCAATGTGGCAATAGGGAGCAGTCATGAAAAAGGTCTTTAGCGCAATACGCACAGGTAGCATAGCATGTATATTTGCAGTAGGTTCCGCTTTCGCAGCACATAACGATCCTGGAATCGATCAAAGGGAAGTCAACCAGCAAAACAGAATTAACCAGGGCATTCAGAGCGGCCAACTAACGCCGAAGGAAGCTGGAAAGCTTGAATCTCAGCAGGCAAGTATCAAGCAGAGAGAGGAGCGTATGGCATCAAGGGATAATGGTAATCTTACAGCAAAGGACAAGACTAAACTTACAAGACAGCAAAACAGAGCTAGCGAGAACATCTACAATAAGAAACACAATGATAAGACCGCAAACATAGGCAAATAAGCCCTGGGGATACGGGGAGGTGATTTTAGCATGGGCGGATCAGATTGCATGAAGGGAACGGTCCCCGTAGCTTTAAAGACTATGTGGCATTATGATAATCCTATGGTGAATCTAAAGTTTGGTGGCAATAGTGAACAAATGCGAGATTTGCAAAAATACTTTCTGGTATGACAGTACTGAGAAGTGCGATTGGTGCGATGGTACAACATTTATAGGGCATCGGAGGTGCCAAAAATGCAATAACGGACATATACCTGTCCGAAAAGCCTGCCCTATTTGCAATCCCAAAGGTGATGCCTTAGACAAACAAATAGTGATACGCTGAGATTGTCCTAATTTGCATTACTTGTTTGAATCATCGATTTTCAGGAGAATGTTTGAATATGAAATAAAGGTACAGTGCGGGGCAAAACAGAAAGCTTTTTTAACTTGTTCCAGCTACAGCGTAATTGATAACATTGAATCTCGATGGGCCTCCTCTAATACTTCTGAGTCGGATAATCAGATAGGCAGGTGCAAATTTCGCGGGGAACTCCTGAATGTTCCTCAAATCACGAGGACTCATGGTTACCATACATTCTGTCGCATTGAAGTTCTCAAGGCTGACTAGTTTTCAAAGTTGCGAGAGAATTCTCGATAAGCTTCTATAACAAGCCCCGCATGATCAGCCACTTGCCGTGCAGCGGTGACGGGAGCCGAGATACTAATGAAGTCGGCCCCCAATTTCAGAGCATCCGCCGGGGAGGCTGTTGCTAAAGGCTGCGGTGCGCCAGGATCGAGATTCCATAGTGGATAATTTGCACTAGTTGAGAAAAGCGTTTACAAGTAAAGACTCATAGAAGTGAAAGAGTCATGGCCTTCCGGTTAAGATAAGTCACCAAACAAAACTTAACCATAGGAGGAAGAACCATGACTCAAAGACAGTATATCATTACTCGCAAGCTCAATATCCTAGAGCTTGGCCAAACCCTTGGAAACATCAGCGATGCATGCCGGAAACTTGGTGTGAGTCGCCAACACTATTACGACATCAAGCAGGCAATAGAAGAAGATGGCCTGGAAGGGCTCCTGGAGAAATCGCGGAAAGCACCGCGGATCGGCAATAGAGTGGCGCCTGAGATTGAGCAAAGGCTGCTGGATTACTCCCTGGAGTTTCCTACACACGGACAGACACGCACAGCTAATGAGTTGAAGAAGATAGGTGTCGTACTCAGTGCTGGCGGAGTTCGGAGCATTTGGCTCAGGCACAAGCTTCATATTAAGGGCTTGAGGTTGAAAAGGCTGGAGCAGTGGGCAGCTGACAATGCGAATATATTGACAGAGTCTCAGGTTCAAGCTCTTGAAACAGCCAAGGAACAGAGGGAGATGTGCGGGGAAGTGGAGAGCCACCACCCTGGTTTTCTCTTTGCACAAGACACCTGTTATATCGGCTATATCAAGGGTGTAGGGAAGATCTACCAGCAAACAGGCATCGACACTCACAGCAATGTCGGATTTGCCAAAATCTATCTTGAGAAAACGTCCTTGACCGCAGCAGACTTTTTAAATGACAAGGTGTTGCCATTTTTCGATGAGTACGGAATTAAGATACTCCGACTCCTCAGCGATAATGGAGCAGAGTATTGCGGTCGTCCAGAAAGCCATCCTTACGAACTGTTCCTTCATCTGAATGATATTGAACACACGAGGATAAAGGTCAGGCATCCCCAGACTAACGGATGTGTGGAGAAACTGAATCAGACCGTTCAGGATGAGTTTTACAAAGTGGCGTTTAGAAAGAAACTCTATCGTACCATCGAAGAGATCCAGGCTGACCTGGACGCGTTTATGGTGTGGTACAACACCGAGCGGACCAATCAGGGCCGGTACTGTCAGGGCAGAACGCCGCTACAGACTCTTATCGACGGTCTTGCCCTGTATAACGAATTAGTCTATGATAATCACGAAGGAGAGGAGGCTGCGTAGCATCGGCTAAGGCGCTTAACCGGAAGGCCAACTGTAAACGCAACTAGCGATTAGTGCAGATAATTTCCATAGACAATGATCTCCAGATCATCCCGAACCAGATCATGACTAATAACCGCTAATTCCCGCATGGAACATAATATCCTCCTGATTCCTGCCTGCAACGCATCTTTAGTATGCTGAAGGATTACCTCTTCGCACGTAACACGATTTCTACGTAGACACTCTTCATCTGTCCCAACGATCCTCACTGACGCGATTGCGATCGTAATAACCTTATGGTGTTGTGCTTGCCGCATGACATATTCATTACCCGATCGAAACGTAATACCCCACGGCTCAAACGGCTTGTACATTTCAATGCACTCATCAATGGCGGGAAGGTACTCACCAAGACGAGTATCTATCATCACTTCTCCATGTTCCCTAATTTCCTTGATAATCTCGACTGATTTTCTCTGAAGAGTAGTTGCAATTTTATAAATTGGCTTGCCATCTTTCGTCGCTTTAAAGATTCGATCCCATTCTTCATGAGGTATTCGGTCAAGATTAATAATAATTCCCTTGCCTTTTGCTTTCTCTGGGTTCATATAAGATTTCCTTAGTTCCTAGAATGCCCATGCAATATGGGCTTTAAACATCACATATGGTGCGATCGTAAGGCTGCACCATTGTGGCACGTCTGTGTTCAACTTGGAAGGCCATGCTTGTTGCGAAACGATAGGTTTGAAGATATCAGGATTACGCCTTTCAGATCCGCGTATCTGAGTTTTGCTTACAATGGTATCTGGCTCGCAGTAATCCATCTCTTTTCAGAATAGCGATAAGACTTTTTCACCTTACCATGTACAATAGCGCGCTGAAGAGGATCGACCGAAATTATGTCATAGACGCCATTGTGGTATTGAACTCTTATGGCCATTATGCCCCCCCCGGGTCATCTTTATGATACCACAGTGCAGTACTCGACATAAACATTCTTCACCGACAAGTCTGGTCTTGATTTCGGGTAGAAATGTGAGAAAATGTCTCGATCTGGCAATATTCTGCCTCAAATCTCGAAATATCTTCTGTCTTAAAGAGATAATGGTTTATTTTATCCGCCATTGGACAGCAATACTATCAGACCGTCCTGATTATATTATGTGCGGAACCAAAAGTGGTGAAAACACCAATAATATACGCTGTTACGCCAATTAACTATGCTGTAAGAGCTTTATGGATATTGGCAGGAAGTATTTGAACTCCTTAGATTTGGCCAGTACAATAGCTTATTTGCCATTTGTTCCTATTCTAAAGATTCTGGTACAGATGTTGCTAGAATCTCCCAGCCATGCTTCAATTGTACCGCAAATCTCAGCGAACTCGAGGCACAGTTTTAGGTGCTAGCTAGCCACCATTTCAGACGGCGAGAACACAACCGATCAATAATTGTTGACGCAGAAAGGAGTCAGCATCATGAACGAATTTATATTACTGGTCCGCAATGATATTGACCATCAGGGGGCTTGGTCGCCCGAACAAAATAAGCAGTTCCTGATAAAATGTGAAGACTACATTGAAAACCTGACGAAAGAGGGCAAATTAAAATCAGTTCAGCCGTTTGTAAGGAAAGGCAAGATCATGTCCGGCTCAAAAGGATCATGGACGGAGAAGCCTTTCAACGAAACCAAAGAAGTTATAGTTGGGTTTTATCAGATATTTGCCGAAGCCCTCAACGATGCTATTATGATCGCAAAAAACAATCCTGAGTTTGAATATGCAACAACTGCACAAATTGAAGTTCGCCCGATAAAATGAAGGCAGAGAGTACAGGTACGGAAAAGAGTCGATACGATCGAGTGCGCGGCTCATGCTTTTCATTAACAGTCCTTTGCATACTTTTGCACGACACAGCTGCGAACCTATATTTGCCTGCAAGAGAAACCTTGCTCGTGTGACAATAAAGCCGCACTGCACGTTTCCAGAAAAATAAACGCCGCTTAGCAGTCAGTTATTGTGTTGAGTTCGCGTCATATCCTCACGGAACACAACAAAAGTCACATTTGTCACAGGTGTGTGAGGCACCTCCAGCAATATAGTTCTCTCAGTGTTAAGTACGTCCCGCGCGAAACATTTTTGAAGAATTTGCAAAACGCGTAGCTCTCCCTTGAGATGCACAGGATAACTTCTAAAATTGCACTTGCACCAAGAAAACAAAGTTCGTGGTTTCCCTCCCCCTGTCTTTCGATGTGCATTATCCGAATGCATCGTTGGTCGGAAACTACCCAGCTTCAAATGAACCTATTCAGAGATAATAAGAATTTCTACCCTCCTGTTTTCGGCCATTCCTTCGGGATTATCTTTGCCATCCTTTGTCTTGTTTGGCGCTATGGGCCTTGACTCACCATAACCCTTGGCTGAAATCCTCGCCTTATCAACAGCACCTTCCTCAATGAGGTATTGCCTTACCGCTTCAGCCCTTCTCTCTGAAAGTTTCTGATTGTATTGTTTTGTTCCCTTATCGTCAGTATGACCATCCAGTTCCACCTTGGCATCATGGTATTTGCCGACAAAGTCGATGGCCTTCTTCAGGTCAGCTTCATCGGCCTTTGTTAGGTCTGACTTGTCAAAGTCAAAGTTGACATGGATGGTCAGACGGGCGAGTACTCTTGCTTCAGACGCTGGTGCTGGTGCTTGTGGTGGAGGCGGTGGACCAGAAGAAGGAATTACCTTCAACCAGCCACTAGGGCATCTCTTAATGTATGGTGTGGGCGGCGCTCGAAAGGAACCGATTCCGGCGGCGCCGGTTCTTTTTTGGAGTTGATGAAGACGCAAGACCCCGTCGAACACCTGGCGCCGGGGCGAGTTGTCCCAATAGGATGAAGATTATCGCGAGGCCGTGTCTCATCAGTTAGGACTGCCTATTGTCTACTCCTATAAGACCTCCCTTCGAAGGTGATGAACCTTCCGCTCATGCTGAGCCGATCCAGAATCGCCGACGCAGTCACGGTGTCGAACACCTTACCCCAGTTTGATGGCACAAGATTAGTGGTGACGATGGTCGTCCCCACTTCTGCCCTTTTCGAGATTATCTGGAAGATGCAGTCCGCCTGTTCTTTGCTCGGGATCACATAGCCAATCTCATCCAGACACCAAACGGCTGCCCTTGAATGGTATTCGATGAAGCTGTATATGCTCTTGGCTTTCGCCATTTTGGCGGTGAGATCGAAGAGTGTCAGGAAGACCGTCTGCTGGCCTTTGCTCAGGGCATCGTGACATAGTGCTGTCGCAACATGGGTTTTGCCGACGCCGGCAGGACCTATGAGAATGAGGTTGCTTGGTTTCTTAAGCCACTGCGTGTTCATGTATTCCAGGATCTTGTCCCTCGGTATCTTAGGATTATATTTCCAGTCGAAGTCATCGAGGACCTTTGTCCTTTTTATACCGGACATGTTCATGAGATATTGGATTCTTTTTTGTTCCTTGCGCTGATACTCCTCGGTGAGGAACTTCAGCATGAACTCCTTTTGTTCTTTTGACAGAGATTCCTGGTCCGCAAGGAGTCTGAAGTGTCTCCACAGTTCAGATAAGTTCATCATAGTCGCTCAGCTGCCTCCCTTCATATGAGATGTGTAACAGCCCATGGTTCTGAGGATGCACGGGATTGTCATGATTACCGGCAGGCCCTAGAAGCCCCTGGATATATGTCACTCTGTATGTATCGATGCTGATCGCGGTCTTTACCGCCGATATAAGCGTCTCTCTGGCTATGCCTTTGAGCAGTTTGAACAGGTCGTAAGAGATCTCAAGAGGATCCTGTCCTTCCTGTTCGGCCCGCCTGAGGAAGTGTTCGATGTTTTTGTCCATGGACTTCAGGAGCTGGTACATCCTTTGGTATTTGAAGTGGGGAGTGATATTGAGAAGCCTTTCGCGGTGAGAAGGATGTTCTATCTTTTGTTTCCTGTCGAATACTCTGTTGTGTGTCGCTATCTTTTTGCCCTGAACCAGGATTTCTATCTGATGAGGATAAGCAAAGATGTCACAGGGCCTGTTGCTGTACTGCGACGGCACCGAGTAGCGGTTGGTGTCGAACTCCACAAAGCATGTCTTATTGATAGCCGCCGGCTCTTGCCGGTAAGGTAGGTAATGGATCTGAGGAAGATTCCTGAGACGTTCCTGTTTCAATGCCTCCGCGGGCGTTATCCCCAGGGACCGGTGAATCTTGTTGTTTCTCTGTATCCGCCACTGCCCGAGTCTTCTGTTGAGGTCGCCGATATCACTGAAGGTGTTGGCAACGAGGAAGCTTTCGATGTCCCTGATAACCCTCTCAACTCTGCCTTTTTCATTGGGCTTGCCGGGATTGCAGGCACGAATCGAAAAGCCATAATGTCTGGCGAAGTCCACAAACCTTGCATTGTATGTGATCACGGGCTTTCTATTTATGACTACGGATTTGAGATTGTCGTAAGTGTGTCTGCTGACGATTCCTCCGATCTCCTTTAGAGCCTCTATGTGGCCGTCCAGAAAGAACTCCATGGAACTCCTCAGATAGAAGTGGGCGTAGAGGTACCGCGAATAGGACAGGATATAGACAAACCCGTAAACAACGCCGAAAGGCATGGTCCGCTGCATCCAATCAACCTGAGCTTCTTCTCCAGGAAGGAACTCCAGAGCATGATAGGAGGTGTTCTTTCGCTTATTCCTGAACTGAAGAGTACATTCCTTTACCGCTGTATACCCTCCCTCATAGCCATAGCTCTTCAGTCGTTCCAATACCTGAACGGCTTTGAGGAGCGGATATTCCTTGTACCACTGCTCTATCAGTCGTTCATAAGGAGTAGTTACGGTCTCTGAAGACTTTCTTTGCAGATCATCCTGTCGGACGAGACGGGTAACCTTCTTCCTGGATATGCCAAGTTGCCTGCCTACCTGGGTCAGACTCAATCCTTCAATTTGGTAGAGATGCCGTACCCGGCTCTGAAGTGATTCTTCCATTTCGGCCGCTGTCTCCTTGCTTGTCGTGATTCCCAAGTTTACATCGGCACTTTGCCGTAGTCCATCGTGTCTTGTATCACGGTCCATAGGCGGTAAACGTAGTACTATCAACCCTTCGCAGCCGTATCTCGTCTTGTATCACACCTGTTATCGTGTCCGGTATCAGCAGAACCAGTTGCTGGTATGACTTTGAAGGGGGTATCGCGTCTTGTATCATGGACTGAGACCGGAGGGCAGCACTCTGTTGGCGCTTCTGCTGTCGCCATTCCTTCACATACCAGTAGCGGCCTTTATAATATCCAGGATTCTTTACGTTCCAAGCCTGCTGGGCACTTTGCTTGCGTTTCTTCTTGCACTGATCCCGGCTACATGCTTTTTGCCGATCGCCCAGCCGTCGATCAGGAGTAAAATGTCGCCCGCAATAGATACATCGCTTCGCCAATGACCCACCTCCGCTCTTACGTCAGAGGTAATCATTGCATTAGGAAGGAATAAAAAGGTAGGTCTTATCTTTGTTGCAGCACTTACAAGCTAACAGCTAAAGACCGGCTCCCAAGGCGACGCTTTCGGTTCCACCGGAATCGGTTTTTTTTCCCCGCCGCCCACATATGGGTAGTAGCCTCGGGGATTTACACAGAAATACCAGTAACTCTGCTCCTCTGGTGGCGGAACCGGCTGCTGATAAGCCGGCGCTTGTTGTTGGATGACCATGGGTGGATTATTATAGTACGGATAATAAGGGTAGTATGGATAGGAATAGTACGGGTATGAATAATATGGATAGTACGGAGCGCCCCATCCGTATCCCCATCCGCCTAAATTTATCCCGAAGGTCCAGCTCGTGCCTCCATGTCCCCATCCCCCATAATATCCGCCATGCCACCCCCCCGCGTCTGCATTTAGATGGGACATACTCATTGAGCCGATTATCAATATTACCGCACTGAGAAAAACCATCCTTATTTTCATGACAACCCCCTTTGCATGGTAATGTACCGCTTAATTCTTCCGCCTTGCTATTTTAATTATACTAAGAGTTATCTCTGAAATGGATCATCATCCACAGCAAGGATAAAAGCAGAGGAATATTGTGAAGTATTACTCTTTCATTTCTCCGGCTGTTGTTTAGATATTGATGTTTCATCGCCCTCCTTTTCCATGCCCCTTCCAATCCTCTCAACCTGTATACAGTACTGAGTGCAAGGGGATAATGACTTCAGGCGTTTCCGCTTCTCGCCAACGTAACAACAATGACAGGTTTCATAAAGCTCGCGGGATGCCACATGTTTCAGATTTGCCTTGGCGCTATGATACTTGTTTTAGGAATAATCGCCTCTGGCGAAAAGTTCGAGATGAGGGTTATCCGCGGGGGGAGTTTACATCAAGTTTTCACGGAATCATCGCTGGAATGATGCCCTGAAAGTACTGATATGTATAAACGGTAACCATCCTGGAACAATTCTAGATAGTACCTGCTTACAAACGTGCAATCTTTGACAGAGGCAAGAGTTACGATTATACTTTCATCTTTAGGTCACACTGGATGTTGAGTTGTATGGCCGGCATTATTCAAGGCTATGGTGTTAACATCATCTACAAGTTTTTTTCTCTGGCATGTCAAATTAGTTTCTATTTCAAGTTAGACTGCGAGCTGAAACGAGAGGCAGCAAGCGGCACAAATCAGATCGTTGAAGCATTCATATCTTATCCACACTCAGACGCTTAAAACGCTATGGATCATTTCAACCCGTCATGTTTTGCTTATGTCGAGAGTCCTCGAATCAATCAAGTTTTTTTGTCACAGGTGGGTTACCGTCTGACATAACAAATATTTGTATTTCAGGATAATATAACCGCACGTAGTCTATTAGTGAATGACCACTCACGATTCCCATATGCAAGTCGGTAAGCAGAATTTCGATTGGAAATGATTGCAGCATTTCCACTGCTTCCCACCCATCTTGTGCTGTTAAAATATTATGGTGATTTGCATCGAGGGCAAGACTCTGCGAAAGTGATATCGGCACTCCGTAGTCAGCATCTGCAACAAGAATATTGCCACTTTTTCTAGCTGCGTTTCTTCGACGTGGTTCATTGATAAAGTTAACGACACTATCAACTTTAGGACTTATCTTTGCAATAAGCATAAATACCTCCCTTATAAGATTGACCTCGAAGATTTGATAAATAATGCAAATCTATCTCTTTTATCATTCGCTGCTATCTATAGCAGTTGGGAATGCGTTCTTCATTACCGCTTGTTTCTCTAGCACTGCTCTGCGGAATGCTCAATTCCGAGATGCATTCACGGAAGATGGTACAGTTATGAAAAGACTCTTTAAAGCAGAGGAGACTCATTTCATCGAGGCCGGGCATATAGTTGTTGGAAGAAGCGCTACACACTCCTATGTTATGAAGAGATTTAAAGTAAGGACAAGCCATGTGCTACCTCCTTCTAAGTTGTTCACTTCCGTTTCTTTCGTGCGTATCTCAATTGTATGCGATAATCAAGCGTACGGATATCGGATTTTTTCTGAAAAACTCGTAAGACTATCTGCCGACCTGTTGTCGACTTTATCCTGCAACTGATATCTTTTGTGACTTGTGTCACCAAATTAGCAATATTGGCATTTTAATTCTGCATAAGTTATTGAAATGGTATTTCAGAAGCGGCATCATTCGGGATTATAGGGACAGATTGACTGTCAGCGATGGCGTGGTGGCCGTGGAGAATTTAATAATACAGTTGTCAGAATCACTCAGTTAGCTGGAGATGGACGAGAAATATTTCTATTACGCCTCCCTACCGGTAAACACTTTTGTTTGTACAATTAATTTGGAGCCAATATATTATGTAAGCTATTTTCAATATTATTTGCCAGGCATTATCTCCACATAACAAGAAGGATTTCGGATGTTGTCAAAGGTTCCATGAGTTTTGATATGGTCTCATCTATTGCACCCTCGAGCTATTGCCTTCTTCATCCAACTCAAGCGTCAGTATTCCTGTTTGTTGCTCAGCAAAACTCGGCTCGGCTCATCAGCGCATAGACATAATTGGAATCAAGTTCAAGTACTTTTTTTATAGTCCTGCCGACCTGCGTTTATTTCCACCATTCAAGAAAAGTAAGTTTATGACTATCGTATGCCGTTGCCGATGGCGGATTCTGACAAAAGTGTTGACACTCAAAAGAATCTCAAATGTTGGTCTAACATGCTTGCCTTGGATGGACGTAACTCTGACACTCTTTACTCTTCGACTCTATGAATCTTTATCCGGATTTATTCGCATAATCTTTGCTACTGGCAATATATTCCTCCAGATTATCAAGCTCAAAATGACACCTTTTGTGATGGTAGACACGAGATATGCAAATTCACCTTATCGGCCTCGATTTTTGTATTTCAAACAGTGCAACACTGTGGTAGCATTAATAAAACCCTTGAGGGCATAATGACCATAAGAGATACAACAACGAGCTCAGAATAATATTTAGAGAGTTATCATGACAGTACTAGGCTTTGATCAATATCATCACGAATGGGGACGCATACAATCAGCTCGTTGTCCCTTTTGGATAAGGTCTGTTATGTTTAACCTCGGCACTGTGGGCGGACCTAATGCTATTGCGTTTAAGGTCTAAGCAGACAGGGGGGGGGTATGGGATATTCGACGTTTAACCATTTGTCAGATTCGAGGCCCCAGAACTGGACAGCCATCTTATGACTACTGATTACGTATCCCACAGAATGATCAACAAAGTGAGATCAATAAATCCATGGCATTACCTATGGATATCTATAGTGTTGTCGGAATTGTTGACAACAATCATGGACTTTTTTATAAGTTCCATATGGTGGGGACGAATTGATTCCGATTTAATATTCATTGGAGATATAGACGCATTTCTTGTTTCACTGATCGTTGCATCAATAGTTATTTATTTCTTAAAGTATACAGCCCGGATTGCAGCAGCCAACGAACGTCTGCAACAGGAAATCACTGAACGTAAACAGGCGGAGGAGGCGCTGGAGAGTTCTCAAAAACGTCTTAAAATCCTTTTTGATTTTGCTCCGGATCCATCCTTCTTACTTGACTTAGAGGGCAACATCCTTGACGGAAACCACGCCGCAGAAAAAATGAGCGGTTACCTGAAAAATGAGATTGTAGGCATGAACATCGTGACACAAAAACTCATACCTGCTTCACAGGCTCTTAAGGCTATGGCCAGTCTAGCAAAAAGCGCTATGGGCATCCCAGTTGCACCGGACGAGTACACTATAAATCGAAGGGATGGCACGCAGATAGAAATGGAAATCAGCACATACCCTATCAAGATCGACAGGGAGCCTCAAGTGTTATGCATTGGCCGTGACATCACAAAGCGTAAGAGGATGGAGTCGGTGTTGGAACGACAGGCTTTTTATGATACATTGACAGGTCTGCCTAACCGCGCACTGTTTACGACACGGCTGCAGCGTGTCGCCAGACGCTCCAGCCGACATAAGGATTATTTTTTTGCGGTTCTCTTTATGGATCTTGACCGATTTAAGTTCATTAACGATAGTCTCGGACATTTAACCGGTGATCAGCTTCTTGTGGCGGTAGCTCAGAGACTTGAGACCTGCGTCCGTGCTGACGACATGGTTGCTCGCTTAGGAGGAGATGAGTTCGCGTTACTTCTTGATGACATTAAGGAGATATATGACGCAACACACATGGCGGATAGGATCCAGGAAAAACTGAAGTTGCCGTTTACTCTGGGACATCAGGAGATATTCGTTACAGCAAGTGTAGGCATTGTCTTGAGCAACACGGCTAACATTCAGGAGCAAGACCTCCTTCGCTGTGCTGACTCGGCCATGTATCGAGCTAAAGCGCGAGGAGGCGGCGGTTATGAAATTTTTGACACACAGATGCATCAATCGGCAATGAAAGTCGTGGAGTTAGAGGCCGATCTGAGACGAGCAGTGGCTCGAATGGAATTCATACTTCAGTATCAACCAATTTTATCATTGACGACCGGCGATATAATTGCGATAGAGGCTCTTATCCACTGGCGGCATCCGACGCGCGGGCTACTCCCTCCAACAGAGTTCATCCCCTTAGCTGAAGAGACTGGACTGATAGTACCAATCGGTGAACTATTCCTACGGACGGCTTGTGCCAAAATCGGCGTACTCGATGCTGCGGGGTATTCTCACATACGCATAGCGGTAAATTTTTCGGCCCGCCAATTCCGGGATCAGAAGGTTTCTGATCTAATCAAGAGTGTACTTCAAGAAACGGGTATCGATCCACAAAGGTTGGATATTGAAATCACAGAGAGTGTTACTATGGAGAACCACAGCATTCAGACACTAAATGAAATAGGCGCTTTAGGAGTAGGAATCTCAGTGGATAACTTTGGGACGGGATATTCTTCGATGAGTGCGCTCAAACGCTTTCCGATAGATGCTTTAAAAATAGACAGGTCATTTGTTGGAGATATTATGAGCAGTTCCAATGCCAGAGCTATTGTCGCTGGAACAGTAGTCATGGCCCATAGCCTTGGCATTCGGGTAATTGCTGAAGGCGTGGAGACCGAAGAACAGTTGGAATTCCTGCGCTCAGTTCACTGTGATGAAGCGCAGGGGTTCCTGTTAAGTGTTCCATTGACAGACGAGGAAATGATGCGGGCTGTTCACTGTGAACTCTCACTGTTCACTTTGCCAGCAGACAAGCAGGGAACCAGTCCTGAACTGGTGGCGTGCATCGTAAGATAGGTAGGCTCTCATGCTGATTGTTAGTAAATCAAATCATGCTGCACAAACCAGCACAGCTACTGTCTTACCGATAACCCACACCCCCAAGAAGACTTGCAACGGCCGCCCAGATCAACTCAGCTTGATGATGGGCAGCCGATGCGAAGCGAACCCTTTTAGCGAATTGGCAAAAAGATACTGATGCCCGGCTGTGGCGGTGGGGCATAGACGACTGGCGGCGGGGCATAAACAACCGGCGGTGGGGCATAATAACCACGCCTGCCATGAGCATAGTGGGATCTGTGCTCGTTACGACCCTTGTCATGTTTTCCCCCACGGTCATCGCCGAATGCCGACATCACGTCTATACTGCCCACCATTGTGATTAAAACAAGCACCATCATAATCTTGCATGCAATGGATCTAAATTCCCATACCCTTGATATACTTGATGTTTTCATAAAGTCACTCCTATCTTGGATCGATTACAATCGCCAGCTTGGCGTCAATCTTCAGTTATAAAATATTACTGATCATTTCTTCTTGTGTTTTGCATATTTCCCAGTCCGGAATATTGAATCGGTGATCTGCTTCTGTTCATCCGACAGACTGGCATAGAAAGCTTCGAAAGGCGGGATGAGCCTCTTCAGTTCAGCTAAATGGGCTTCGGTAATTTGACTGTGGAATTTCATATTCTCGACAGCGCTCATCGTCTTGGCTTTTTCAGCCCTGTCCTTTGTAAGGGTGTCCATCTCTTTTGCGTTTTCCCGCATCACCTGAGTAAGATTATTCCATGATTCTTTTTGAGCCTCGGTGATATTTAGCGCGTCTTGAAGCCGTTTGATCTGGACCTCAGTATACTCTACCGCAGAGGGTCTGGAAACTGCTGCCGACTTCTTTTTGCCCGAATCTGCAAAGGAAATATTTGCATTGGCAAAAAAGATAGTAGATA
The DNA here is from genome assembly GCA_963736105.1 of uncultured Nitrospiraceae bacterium. Taxonomy (GTDB): domain Bacteria; phylum Nitrospirota; class Thermodesulfovibrionia; order Thermodesulfovibrionales; family Dissulfurispiraceae; genus Fen-1308. The sequence continues at coordinate 2,035,306 of CAVTNL010000002.1, forward strand.
GAAATGCCACCATCACGACAACGAGTGCAACTGGAAAAGCAACTTTGTAAGACTTTCGTTCCATAATCTGTCTCCTTGTAAGTTTGATCTTTAGCGCTAGCAAGCGCTAAGAGGTTATAAACTAAATTACCGCCTTTCACACATTAGAATAGTCCTACATGATGCTATGACAGCCTTACATGACCACTAATCACTACGGCTGCAATCTTCTTTATAAATACTCTTTTGATACACCTATTGCAACAAGCGGGAACATGCTTTGCTCTTGCTAATGTATTGAACAGCACAATGTGTGCCAAGACAGTTGTTAACAGACAGGAGTTTATATGATGTTGATAACATTGATATTTCAACGATAAATACGATGAGCGAATTATTCTGTGAAATGCGCTCACTTCTGATATATCAGGAGTCTTCTGAGATATCAGGTATTCTTTTACTTCTCTGGATGCAAAGAGGGATTCCCGCATCAAGACATGCTGTTCTACTTCATAGTCATTGACCATGATCGCGTCATCTCCACGATGCCTTTGTAATTGAATCTTTCTATTCTTTCAAGGTACGTATTATCAGTTCCGCATCGGCCCTCTCAAGCATCTCATCCTTCATCAGGGCCTCCGCAAGGGCATCAAGGGTATGTCTTTCCCTGGTCAATATTTCAGTGGCACTAGATTCCGCATCAATGATCAGCTGTTGATCTCCTGATCCATGAGCCAAGCCATCTCCTCGCTGTAGCGTCTCGAGAGAGATAGAAAAAGGGCAAACTCAAGCAATTAATGAAGTTATTAAAGAGACTAAAAAAAGGACATTGAAATAGCGTGAAGAACAAAAAACAGATTTCGTAACTGTAATAGAAAAATCATTCCACTCACCTGCCCAGAATGCCTTGAACTTTGAAGAAGGTTTAAGAAGTTTGATAAGTGTTAGGTCAATCTCGAGAAGTTCAATAATATATTTTCTTCGCGAAAAAACCGTCAAGATACCCCAAAAAATTCGGCATGAGAAGCTGCTTCTGCTCCGGATGATTTCGAACCCTTATTCCGGTCCTTTACGAAACTGGCTCGCTTCCATGCTAGAATCAACCAAACACGGTTCACTTAGGATCAATTGCGTCTGATTTCTGCTTTGATGGTTAGCGTAACCTGCGGCCTTTTGGGGTCATTACTGTATACACTGACGCTTTTTACGAGTGTGCCGTCGGCGTTCCCCACGTCGACTGTTACCTTAATGCTGCCTCTTTCGCCGGGTTTGATCTGGCTCGAACTAGCCATTACTGCGGTGCAGCCTCAAGACGGGTACAACTTCTCAATAAGCAAATCTTCGGTACCTCGATTATATACTTCAAAGCTGTACCGTAAATCACTGCTCCCACTCACTATTGCAAAATCATGCACCTCGGAGTCAAAGCTGATAACAGGCTGAGCGAAAGCCATGACTGGCCACAAAGACATTAATAAAAAAAGCACCACCTTCTTCATTTGATAAGTATAGCAGAATTAATGTAGTCCGTCTAAAAGTTCTGTCAGACGAATACTGACACTATATCAGAATAATCTTACAAGAAAATCGGTCATGAAAGTATTCTTTGTATTTCATTATCTCGGTATACTGAAAATGACGAGCTGGGAATATTATCGCTTATAGGAGGAGGCCTCACGATGAAAAAGATAATTTTGACTTGGAAATTAACTAAGTAGTGAAGTTCAACAAAAGGTAGAAAATAATACGAGTGATTTAACAGCAAAGAAGAGGCGGAGTGTTTATTTGAAACAGACTTTCTAACGGAGCCGGTACTCCTGCGGTTCCTAACCTATTTAAAAAGAATGGAGGTTATATCGAGTATCGTTGAAGCTGGTTGTGAATATTTTCAGAACTAATAAAAGCGGAGGTATCATTATGAATGAGATTGCTTTAAGAAGGTTACTATTTGTGTTTATGTTTATGCTTTCTGTCTCTATGCTGGTCGGATGCGCTAATATGGAAAAAAGGCCCGAATACAGATCCGGGTATTTGTACTATCCCTCAGCATTAGTCAACGCAGACCGGGCCTTGGATGAGGCTCGTGCGGCAGGCAAAGACAAGGAATGTCCGGAAGAATTCAATAGGTTAAAGGCTCAGGTAGACAAAGCCTATGAGGTCTACATGGCATGTCATACCCAGGAAGCGATCGATATGGCTAATGACGCGATCGGCAAAATCAAGGCCCTTTGTCCGCCCAAACCTGTTGCCGAGGTGAAACCCGAACCTGTTCCCGTACCGCCGCCACCGCCGGCTCCCGAAGTGATGCCTGCGGCAAAGGCTGAGATCATTCTCAAGGACGTGCATTTCGATTTCGACAAGGCAACGCTGACCGACGAAGCGATGGCTATCCTGAAGAATAACATTGAGGTAATCAAGGCAAATCCAGGGATCTCGATCAGCATCGAAGGCAATACCTGTCAGCACGGCAAAGACGATTACAACATGAGGCTGGGCGAGAGAAGGGCAGATGCTGTCAAAGAATACCTGGCCAAAGAAGGCGGCATCGACGAGTCGAGGATGACAACGATTTCCTATGGCTTAACGAGACCTCTTTGCGTTGAGAAACCTACTCACATGAATAAGAACGACGAATGCATGAAGTCCAACAGGAGAGTCCATTTCGAGGTTATCGTAAAGTAAGTGTAGTGAGCTAACAAAAGGGATGGGATGACCTCCCGTCCCTTTTGTTTTGCCTCAGAGACGCAGATTAGGTGTGTTATGCGAAGACAGTCGACACAGCGGCCACGATGATTATTTTAGAGACGGACATCCTATTTATGATGCAACAGCTGACCAAGGTGGGCCTCATTACTATTGGTATTGCAGACACAGGTCTTGCCAATCCCCGCCAAACAAGCATCCAGCTTAAGTGAATCTATGGTGACTCTATGCGACAAAAATGATAGGAACCAGGTAGGTAGATTCCATGCCTTATTCCCATCACGGAAGTCTTTTTCGTTTACAGCAAGTTTCTTCAAAGCTCTCTTGCCATCAATAAGGTATCTTATTCGTTATCGACTAAAAAAAACAGAAAATCAAGTATTACCGTCTTGCACCCACCTATTCTGAGCACGTTTTTATTTACTTTGCCGGGTGCAACAGACTGTTATTAAAACACATTTGCGCATTTTGAGTTTTTTCTACGGATTCCTATGGATTTAGCTGTTTTCCGCTAATTAGTCAGGGTTCTAATCGGCTCTGACCGAGATCCAAAAGACAGCTCACATCATGCTAAAATTACGGAGATTGATAATCGGAACTAACAGGAGTAATTTATCCAGATGAACCCTTTCCCTCTATGGTTGAAAATTGCAACTATAGCTGGCCTTGGTATTTCCACCATTGCTTATGTAATTGAACTTTTAAGGATGGACAGGATCATAGAATCAATTCTAAATAAGCCCGAGAAAAGAAAGCGACAGATAATAACTGCATATCGTGTACATTTTGTCATTGATAAGTTACTCCTTTTGCTTATTCCTCTGTTCATAATCTTTTTTTTCATGACTAAGAACTTTATTGTTTATTTTGTTGATATGGTCGTTTTTTTGCTATTGGTATACGTTCATACTTTAATGTCTTATCTATTCCATAATAAATTACTGAAAAGAGTTCATATTTAAGAATCCCTCAACATATACATTTAATCTGGGCATAGGCTGCAACTCAATATATTATGTAGCGACCGTGTTACTCAAAAGTCTGTAAAGCCCTAGCGGATATTATGAACTGTTTTTGATGAAACTTGATGACACAAATTGGCAAGAGCTTAAAGGTGAGTAAGAGTTCGGAGTGAATAAATACAACCAAATTCTCACGGCACCATTCTTCTTTTAGATGCGTTGAGCAGATCAGTTATCTTTTTCAGGATCACGCCGGGCATGGTATCCCTGTTATCCGCATGCACTTCAAGTATCTCGACGTCGTCCCTTTTCTTAATCGCTATGATGAAATCATCACCTCCAAGTGTAATAGTGCCGATTATAATATTGGGAGCCTCCAAGACCCTGATCACTGTCTGTTTAAAAGCCTCGGAAAAGCATTCCATCTTGCCGATTTCATCAAGGATTATAATGCAATTTTGATCTTGAGGATAAATCGATGGCGCAGCAACAGCCTCTATGTTTTCGATGCTGACACCGTACCGCCTGATATGGAAATCTGACTTAATATCCTGATGGGCAAGGTATGCCCTCTTGCCATCCAAGGTCTTCATAACAAAACCGACCCTTCTGCCGTCCAGCCTTTCTTCTTCCGTGTAAAATCCGATAGTTGGATAGTCTAGTTTCTGAACTATCTTCTTAATGACCGTAGTTTTGCCCGATGAAGGAGCACCAGTGAGAAGAATATTCTTCTTGCAAATAGCCATAATGTTATCGTAGCCGAAAAGGAGAGATATTGAAAATATTTTCACAAATAAATGGACTTTGAATCAAAAGGGGTTGATAACTTTGTTGAGGGGGATCTTTGCGCAAGTGATTATTCGGAATATTCCTGCCTGATTTATGAAACAAGATTATCCAAGAGGTCGACTTGGGTTCTATGATTATTTTTTGCTCAATAGCAACTAGCGCGCTTGGCCGAACGCCCGCTTTAGCTGCTACTTTTGCCATAAATTATCTTACCATCGATAAATCCGTTTTTCTGCGTCATTGCCGAGGTCAGCAAGAAGCGAGTCAGCACGATTGGATGGTTAGCACCTCAGCATCGCACTCGGTTCATCGCATACGATACGATACCGGTGGAAACCTAGCCATAGCCCCCTTCTGCTCTGTCTCCTGCCCAAAGTTGCGTGGCGACTCAACAACAGACCATAAGACTCTAGCAGTGAAGCAACCATCTCTCTTGCCGTCGGGCTGTTGTAGATTCCGAACCGCCATGGCTCGTCAGTTGCTTGCTGCATGTACAGCGTGTAGAGTGCTGTCAGTGCGGTTGCCGACATGCCCGACAGACGGCGGAATATCACTAACTTGACGACGAATGGCACATAGCCAACGACCCCAACGGGAGCAAGACTGCGAGTATGATGCGAAAGACAGTAGCTGCAATGATATTGAGCGTATTGCCCATGCTATTCCTGTGTTCTCATAACGTATTTCTTAGGCCAGTCCCCCAATGATCAGCCTCTTTCAACACACTATGAGCAAATGGCCAGCTCAGATTCCTTATTATCTAAAATTATTTCAGCTTCAGTACCAGCCTGATTGCAACATATGGAAAAAGGAAGAAGATAATATTGCACAGTTTTGCAAAAGCGATTCCGCAATAATTGATCAGCACAAATTCGTGACTGGTGATATCGAAAATCTTTGAATGCAATTCATATCCCCACCGACCGCTGCCGATCAGATAGAAAATAAACCAAAGCAGAATCAAAGCAATATTCAAGATGAAGCACCTAATTAGAATCTTCGCCGCAACCTCAAGATTTTTTCTCAGATCAGTTGATTCATTCATTTCGTGACCTCCAGTTTATCGTTATCGTAAAGAATCATATTAAAGGAATAAGAACTGACAAATCCATAGGACGGATAATTCCCTCAAAAGTCTTATCTATACTGCACACAATTATATTATGGTCAAAAGGCGATGTCCTCAGAAGGACATGGCAAAAACTGAGAGGAGCTAAGATCAATTGGACTATCTGATATGTTTCGCCACGTACTTACAGCCTCATGGTGCATCTTCGAATGGGAATTAGCTCAACATGTGAGGTGCAATGTAGCAATTACCGGCTTATCTTTCACCTAACTAGTATAAAGTTCAACAGCCTTTCCTGTTCGCTCTACCCTTATCTCTATCCCTCTTGATGTGATAAACTTGATCGTTTCCTCGGGCACAGTCATGACACCAAAAAAACCGGTGCCGACTATGAGGATTTCGGGTCTTGCGTTGATAATATCGAGCAAATCAGAGGCATGAAGAGAGCGGGCATCTTTTCGCCACCATGAAGCATCTACGTTGCCGTGATAGATAATGATATCGGAGGCATAAATCTTACCATCAACGATTATCTTGCCGAAAGAGTAATGCTCGATCTTCATACTTTATTGTATCCATAAAAATACCTATTTTTTCTGATCTAAATGGTCATTTTTCGATATCGCCTACATCCCGACACACTTATCCCTCACCCAATTATTCGTTCTTCTACCGAGGAAATCGTTATGGTTCCTTCCTCCGCAGCGGCTTTCTGGAAAATTCATCTATTGATGCGTTTTATTGCTTCAGAAAATGTTTCGCATCCGACATCTGCGAATTCATTTCTAAGGTGCATCATAATTGCTTGTTTGGTTTCAGGTAACAGTATTTTTTTTGATTCTTTTTTTAACCTCTTCTTCTTGTCTGGATGCCCCGGACCGAAATCCCGGGGGCTTGTCTGACCACGTTTCCTCAAACCACGTGTCTGCAGCGAGAACGTCGTCCAGTGTGGTTACTTCATACGTAGCGCCGGTGCAGCCAGTAGTCATCTTATACGCTATTATGCCGTCGTCAATGATGTGGCCGTTTACGCTATAGTTAATATCTTCGTCGTTCCAATTTTCGCCTTCAATATCATTAAAACTGATCAAATAATCCGCGAGAGCAACGCGTATGTCAGTGAAATAACGATCGTTAGTCGAGACGATGAATGCTGTAGAATCAGTTAGCTCCTGCCACACATCGTAGCTTATCTGCTCGTTAATTTGCTCTGCTACTTCAGTTAACAGAGCGTTGCCCTGCTTCGCTGCTTCAAAAATCTCCGTGAGTTTTGCGATTGTGTTGTAAATTACTTTTCTCTTTCTTCTCTTTCTTCCCTTTTTCATCTTCAGTCTCTCTGTGGATTTCATATAATCCCTCTCCCTTCAACGAAGACCCTAAATTTCCTATAATCCTTATTTTGTGTTATTTATTATAAAAAACGCCGGGCGGTGAAGCATCAGGGATGCCTCGGACACGACCCGGCGTGACAGCAATCATTTCCCGGCTGCAGCCCCTGACAGATCCTCTTTCAGCGCCTCGGCGATACCGCGTTCTATCACCGGGTAAACAACAGAGTACCAAGCATCTCCGAAATGGTTGGATAGCACGTTCAGGGTTCTTGGATCATCTGTCTCAATCAGGAAAAAAACCTTAACTGGGGAACTTCCCGGAACCTCGAAACGTTTGAGCGTCTTGCAATTTTTTAGAAATGCCTTCGCTCTCTTTTTCAGCCACTCCGACCGCTCGAAATAGATTTCTTTCCGGGGCACATCCTCTTTCGCATCGAGCACAACGACATACCACATATCAGACCTCCGTTCATAATTACGAGTTAATAATCCAACCTGATAGCTGAACCAGGCATGCTTTGTTATCAATTACTGAATGCATCTTTTATAGCATATCCACTTAAATCTTACAACATTTATAATGGATATTCATCCGTTTCGTGACGGAACCAAGAGAGCTGGTAATGGATGTGTGTTTACGTTTCTCGGAATGCGTGTGGCCCTTGAAATCCGCAATTCAAATATGCTTTCTCACGAAGCTCTTCCAGCCGCCATTATTCATTTAGGTACCAGGGAACATTCACAATTATAATACGCTGATTGCCCTTAAGCAGAAGCAGTGCAGTCAGGATTTCGCCGCGCTGATTGTGTAAAAAACGCTGGTACCAGTGACGTTCAACCAAGGTCGGCACAAGTACAGCAATCTGTCGATCCGGACGAGTCCGTTCAAGCTCGAGGATGTAGTCGAGAATGGGCGAGATAACATAACGATAAGGTGACTTGAGTACTACTAACTCTGGGACAGTAAATCCGGCATCTCGAGCTGGCACTTCGACATAATCAGCCCATTTCTCAGCTAGATTTCCATCCTTTTGCTCAGAGTCCATGTGTACTGCAATTATGTCATGAGAGAGGGTGAGCGCGAAACGGACTGCCTTCTGCGATACTCTGTTCCATTCTTCTATAGGTACTATTACTAGTGGCGAGCTCAAATTTACTGTGGACAACACCTTGGGCCCGGCCATTGCCCTAGTTACCTGACTATAGTGGTGCCGAATCCCTATCATCAGTATGATAAGTCCTGGAATCAGGAGCAGCGTGATCCATGCTCCTTCGCTGAACTTCGAACATATTATTACTACAACCGTAATAGCAGTAACAATTGCTCCAAGCCCATTAATAAGCATGTTGCGCCTGGAATGTAGTCCTTTTCTTCGCTTCCAATGACCAACCATACCAGCCTGAGAAAGAGTGAAAGCCAGAAAAGCTCCTATGGCGAAAAGCGGGATCAAGCGGTCGGTCACTCCATTAAATATACACAGCAGCAAGCCAGCTAAAAACACCAGTACGTAGATTCCATAAGAGTAGACCAACCTGCGGCCACGCGAAGCAAATAAGTATGGCAGATATCCATTCTGTGCAACTGCACGGCAAAGGCGGGGGAAATCAGCAAAGGCTGTGTTTGCCTGCAGTGCAAGTACCAAAAGTATGGAAATCATGGTGACGTAATAAAACCAGCCCCTGCCAGCGATGGCACTGATCAGTTGGGACAACACGCTTTGATAACCAATCAGTCCCGGCTCTGTGGCGCCAATTCCGTATGCGTTGCAAAGGTAGGCAATGCCAGCCAGAAGCAGCATTAGGATTGCGATAATAATCGTTAGCGTATGGAGGGCAGATTGTCTCCGTGGTTCTCGAAATGCCATCACCCCGTTACTGACAGCCTCAACGCCGGTCATAGCCGTGCAACCGCTTGAAAAAGCCTTCAACAACAGCCACAAGCTAACCGCTTCCCGCGCCGGACCGGGATTCGTTGTATGGAATATTGGAACAGGATGTCCACCGCTAAGAATCGTCTTGCAGATTCCAAGTATAACAGCAATAAAAAGGCATACCACAAAAAAATAGGTAGGGATCGAAAAGACCACTCCTGTATCCCGTACTCCGCGCAGATTCACAATTGTAATGACAGCTAGCGCGGCTAGGCAGATATAAAGCGTGAAGGGCTGCCATACAGGTAATGCCGATACGAGTGCACCAACACCAGCGGAGATACCAACGGCTACCACTAGAACATAATCAATCATTAAGGCTGCAGCGGCAAGCAGGCCCATGAAGGTACCAAGGTTCTCGCTAGCGACAGTGTAGGATCCTCCGCCCGTGGGATAAGCTTGAATTGTCTGGCGATACGAAAAGTAGACGATCGCAAGCAACACGATGATGCTGCCGCTGATTGGAATGATATAATGTACTCCTGCTAGTCCGAGTGGTATAAGGATTGTGAGGGCCGCTTCCGGTCCATACGCAGCTGAACCCAATGCATCCAGTCCAAATATAGGAATACCTGCAACAGCACCGATTCTTTCTGTACGATCTTCATCGGAAGCGAGTGTTTTGCCAAACAAGAAATCAATTATGGACATTTGCCAGATCGTCTTTTAGATATTTTGCTGTAAGTGGCATCTGTTTCTCCGGTAAATCCTTCGGGGAGGATTATACTTCTAATACTCCTAAGGCAAAATGCCTCTATTTTTGTTACAGGTTACATTGAAACGCTTCATTGTTTCAACTGACTTGAGTTTTTAAAATAAACTTGTAGAGGTGAGAGGTTCGCATCAGCAGGATTTCTTCGATTTTGCATCCGCCGCAGAATGACGCTTATTCGCACTTATCAATGGTCGGTACTCAATGTCTGATAATCGATGTCTCGGCCATGTCACTAAAAATGATGCCTGCCGAAAATAAATAAATATCACTACATGTTTTTGCCTGTGCTTCTTGCAACATTTGTCACAATGATCCCGAAAAGAATAACGTAGTATTCGAAAAAGAATGCAAGTAATAATGCCATTTTCACAGTACTTAACTCAATGGGAATTAACTTTTCGGTCTATCGTGACGCGAAAATGCCATACATCTTACTCCGGGTTAGTCACCCATAAGTTATTCCTATAAACGGCCGAACAAAAGGTGAAAAAGTTATAATGATATTGTTTGCGGCCTTCGTGCTTATGGAAAGTATGGGCCGGATAGAAAGAGCTGGGATTTTCTTAATCGCCATGGGTATCGCTTTCAAAATAACGCCCTAAATCATCGAAAGGAGAACGGAGTGAGAAGAGTTGTCATTACAGGGTTGGGAGCAATATCGCCTCTTGGAAAAAATGCTGCAGAGCTTTTCGAAGGTGTGTTGTCTGGGAGGTCCGGGGTGCGCCGGTTTTTGTCACCTTTTTCAGAAAAACTTACCGTCAAAGTCGCTGCGGACGCAGATTTCGATCCATCGCAGTATTTTACAAATAAACAGATAGGATCACTCGATAGGACCAGCCAAATGGCGATAGCGGCTGCGACAGAGGCCTGGAACGATTCTGGTTTGGTTCTTGATGATGAAGAGAGAGAACAGTCGGGGGTCTACATGGGCACCGGGCTTGGTGGGGCTCACTCTCTGGATGCGATGTTCTATCGGCTATACAGAGAAGACAAATCGAGAGTGAGTCCGCTTTCGATCGTGAAAATAATGTGTAATGCTCCAGCGTCTCATATGTCGATAAAGTATGGTTTTTCTGGTCCATGCCTAACCTTTTCGATAGCATGTTCGTCCTCTTCAGTGGCAATTGGGGAGGCTTTCCACCGGATAAAATACGGTCTCATGGATGTTGCACTTGCCGGTGGCACAGAAGATATGATGACATACGGTTCCTTTAAGTGTTGGGAGTCCTTGGGAGTCCTTGCACATGAAGACGCAGATGATCCATCCGCATCATGCAAGCCGTTTTCCAAGAACCGTTCTGGCTTTGTGCTTGGTGGAGGGGCAGCGGTAGTAGTCCTTGAAGACCTGGAGAGGGCGAATAGACGAGGGGCAAAAATATACGGTGAGTTAGTTGGATATGGCTCTACATCGGATGCTTATCACATAACTGGCCCCACGGTGGTTGGACAAGAACGAGCAATGCAGATGGCTCTTAGGGAAGCGCTTATTAGTCCCGACTCGGTGGATTATATCAATGCGCATGGCACCGCCACGACCGCGAATGATATTGCGGAGACACAAGCTATCAAGAAGGTATTCGGCGAAAAAGCCTATAAGGTGCCGGTAAGTTCTACAAAGTCGATGCATGGACATTTAATGGGTGCTGGTGGTGCGATTGAGTTCATTATTTCTCTGCTTGCAATAAAGAACAAAGCCATACCTCCTACTGCAAACTTAAATACACCGGATCCCGAATGTGACCTCGATTATGTACCGCTTGTTGGGCGAACTGATCAGAATGTTAGAACTATCATGACAAACTCCTTCGCTTTCGGAGGGACGAATGCGGTTCTTGTAGCGAGGGAAGTATGACAGACAGGGTTATAAGGTGCACAGGACTCTATTTTTCGGGCAATTAAAGACACCTGCTTTCTGCTGGCTGAGGCTCTTTTCTGAACACGCACTGTCGTTAGGCGTGAGTATATAAGATGTTAAAGATGACAGTATTTGTGTTTACAATTGTTGTAACCGCAATGCTTGACCAGTATTTTGGGGACAGCGGTTATCTACATCCGCAACGCTTTATTTCAACCTAGATATTTCTATTATCCTAACCTCAGAGCCACGGATTATTACAAAGCTTTCTTCCCGAAAGCAAGCCTAGCACTTGTCGGTGGAGAATGTCGGTGCCACCTGATTATCAACGATTTTATCATGGCTTTTTTGTCGAGTGCCTCCTTGTAACACGCTTGATCTGAATCGCCGAGGAATGCGGTCTTCACCCAAGAACCAACACTGTGCGCTAATAACCGTCTTAGTAATATGACATCGACAGCACCTAGCCAACATATTATCTAGGGATGACTCTGAGCACTTATAAACACTAAATACTTACTGTCTGTAACTTTTCAACTATCTGTTTCGTCTTTCTCATATAAATATGTATAAATAATAGGCAGAACTGCAATCTTCTCAGTGAAATAATACCGATGCTGTCATCTGACCAACAGATGTATATGTTCGGCTCTGTAAGTGATATCATCTCACATTTTATTATTGTTTATATTTGATATTTCCGTATGACGTGCAAAGGATGAGATCGTGCTACTAGAGGTGACAAGATGAACTCCTCAAATTACTATAATAATGAGATGATATGAAAAGCATGATGACACCTCTGACAAATAGGTTCAGTATGTAAGTCCGCAGAAAAAGTTGGACACTTGCGTGCACTGATAGGTGTTAAGCATAGAAAACAAATAGGAGACATCGAGGCGTGATTCATTCTTATCCGAATAATTTGGTGGAGATAATTCTCGAAAAATGGGATGCCGGCCAATCCGGAATCTGTTCTTACGGTTCATCCATAGATGTTAAATGTGATCAGGTATCTACCCCCGAAGTATTAGACAGGCTTATCTCCACGTGTTACCAAAGCAGCATAATGCTCGAAGAGGAGAGACCTTTAAGATTCAGGCTTATTTTGCGAGACCCTGAAAAGTTTGCTGCCGAAGATGGGCCGCCCGACGGACTGCACAGGCTGATTTTTAGGAGATCGAGCGGGAATCCTCGGGCATTTTAATCCCGAGATGATAGCGACTATCTGTTAAGGCGTGTTGCTATACGCTCGTTGATTAATAAGCCTTTAAGTAGTACACTATATGCATGAGTCATTTGGTGCATGCAAGGACATCTGTTTACAACGTCAACTATCATATGGTTTGGTCAGTAAAATACAGGCGGCATATTCTGGTTGGCAAGGTGGAGGCGAGGCTGAAGGAGTTAATTTTTGATATTGCACAGGACAAAGGGTTTGACGTAAAGAGTCTTGAAACAATGCCTGATCATGTGCATGTGTTTGTTTCTGCCCATCCAAAGTATTCGCCTTCATACATCTATAAAATGCTGAAGGGTATCTCAGGCAGAAGGCTTTTCATGGAATTCCCGGAGATAGCAAAACGCTTGTGGAAAGGGCAGTTATGGAACCCGTCAACATATGTTGAGACAATAGGGCATATCTCTGAGGAAACAATCACGAAGTATATAGAGGACCAGAAAAAAGGATGAGCAGACCGCTATATCTGACGCATCAGGTGCGAGTTCAGCCATCAAAAGCAGCCATAGATCTGCTGTGGCAGGCTTCATACATCTGCAAGGATGTCTGGAACATTCTGAACGATGAAAAGCAGCGCAATGGTCTGGGCTACTATGACCTCAAAAAGATGCTGCCTGAACTCAAAAAAGACTGTCCACGGCTCAAAGAGCCCTGCTCTCAGACCTTGCAGGAAGTGGTCAAGTCGCTGACCGGCGCATGGAAGATGTACTTTACAAAGAAAAGGCAGGGTGATGCGGAAGTCCGGCCGCCCCACTTCCGATCGTACAAGTACTTTTTCACGCAGAAGTATCCCCAGCAGGGTATTTCTTTTGAGATCTTCGGGAACACCCTGCGACTTGCGCATGGCAAGAACAAGGCTGAGTGGATCGAGATCGAACTTCCGAGGCTTGATTACGCGTCGGAGACTATCAAGACGGTCACTATTGCCTAAGACAAGGTGTCTAAATCTTGGAGCGCGAGCTTCACTCATGGGGTAAATTGTGCAGATGCGGAGACTGTCAGCAGGGAGATAGCGGGACGGGTGCCGGCATTGTCTCCGGAATCCTTCTGCCCTCTTCCCATTGCGTACAATCCGTTTACAAGGGAGCCCGTCCACTTGCTGTATTTCGACCCGGGCTGTAAAACTGCGCTGACTGGCATCAAAACAGATGGAACAATTTGCGAATATGACATCAACCCGCTGCGGCAGTTAAACCTCAACCACTATATTTTAATTGACCAGCTTAAATCGCGGCGCGATAAGAAGAAGCGTGGATCAAAACAGTGGCGCCGACTGAACTCGAAAATACGGAACATCTACTGTCGGATTTCGGGGCAAAGCAAGCACTATCTGCACCGGATGACAAACCAAATACTTGCCGATCATCCGGATGTAATAGGATTTTACGTTGGAGACTGGGGAAAAAGCCATACGCTGGCAGACACCGGCTACAAATTCATCGACAAGCGCATCAACCGGCAGGTCCAGAACAACAACCCCATTATGACACTCGTTGGATACCTCTCTTACAAAGCTGCAATGTGCTGTAAGGAGGTCAGGAAATTCAACGAGCGGGATACCACAAGGACCTGTTCTTGCTGCGGATACGTTATAGCAGAGGGCTTATCGCCCTCAGTGCGAACCTTCACCTGTCCCATGTGTGGTTTTACCATATCGCGGGACATTAACTCTACGCTTAATTTTCTGAACATCTACCAGTTTGCTGTGTGGTACAGCCTGAGAGCACTTCAATGCCTCAGTATTGCCCGACTCCTGTTGAATCCTTCGTCGGGCAAAAACCGAAGGGTGTCCTTACGAACCTGTGTCCTGAACTACCAGGATGCTCGTAGTCTCTGACTACGAGAGGATATCACTGAGTCTCGCCCCTTCAATGAATATGAGTTAAGAAAATTGGCGCCTGCAGTTGATTATTACCGTTCGCTAATTGGAGTTAAAGTAAATAACGAAGGGGAATTGCAGATTTGGGGTCTTATACACTCAGGCCAGCGATGGATACAGGCAATAAGGGGTGGCAGCTTGAATACTCGCCACTGCCTGAATCCCTCGTTTTGTATGTTATACGTCCAGGGCACATAGTGGTATGCAGAGGCTCTGCAATGATCGCGATGCTTCACGGGGGGGAAGATACTCACCCCTTCTAAAAGTGTCTTGGATTCCCGCTGGCTTAGTGAGGGCCGTGCCGAGACGTACATGGAACTCTGGAGTCTACATGAGGCGGCACGCTTAAAGGCAAATACGCATTGGGCTCTATTGGAACGGCATTTTCCGCACATGATAGCTCAGCAGGTTATTAAACGCATAATTAGCATAGTACGCAATTCTCACCATGGTGGTACTATAATCTCTTTGTCTCCAGAAAGAGCATTAGAGGTTTGTTCTCCGAACAATTACCTGAACATTAAGTACCAGTTCAGAGAGGAAGAACCCAGGAACAGGTTTCGTACGCTGCTCGTTAAACTCATGAACACTCTTGCAGCAAGTTATGGCGACCCGAACCAGGCTGAGCTGACTGTGGGATGGAATGAGTATGTTGCTAGCAAGAATGATGTCCTAACCCAGATAGATGAAGCTGTCTTTGAATACGCACATTTCATGGCTGGCTTGACTGCTATCGACGGTGCGGTCATAATGTCGCAAAGACAAGAGCTCATAGGGTTCGGGGGAGTAATACTGGGCCCTTTGGATGAGGTGTGTGTTATTGCACGAGCATTGGATTCCGAGGGCAATCAAACAACATTGGAACCGGTGGATGTGGTGGGTATGCGGCACAGGGCTGTTTATCAACTTTGTAATGAGCTGCATGATTCAATGGCGATGGTTATCTCCCAAGATGGAAATGTGGATATTGTAAAGTGGAAAAATGGCATAGTCACATGCTGGAATGTTTTGCCATAACCACATTTTACGGAGAATACAGGCTTCTCTGATTGACGGACCTTATCTCGGTATGTTGGATCTGTGCCGATACGACATACCGGATCTGGGGAATGGTCTTCTATTTTTGTGCATGAAGTAGTGAGGATTTGATCCCGTTTAACTACCGTTACTATTTGTGTCGCCAGTACCAGATAATTGGTGATTTCTAAAAAAAGCTTTCATGGCTGATTTGTCGTGTCTTAGCGTAACACACCTTGATCTGTATCTCGGAGAAAGGAGAGCTTTATCAATAGTACACTCTGAATAAAGCACCTTCGACAAAACTCGAAGATGTTAAGTACTCCAAACTCCACAAACGCAAGAGCCCTCAACTCTCCGTGGTCAAGCTTGTCGTTAGCTATAAATCTGAACAATTCTTTTAGAATCCAAACGCATAAGCAGAAATCCACAGAAAAGTATAAATGCGCTCAGGACAAACGGAAAAAATGGTTTGACCGAGAAAAGAAACCCTGCTAATAAGGGTCCACCGATAGTCGCAACCGATAGCACGGAAGACATAATGCCAAGAACCTCTCCTCTTCTAAGGTTGCCAGCCAATCCGGCCGTCCGACTCGTAAGGACGACTCGCAAAAGAGACTGACTGAATACGTTCAGCAAGATTCCAGCAGTAAAAATGTAGATGGATGGAATCACAAGCAAAGAGAAACCTGCCGCATTGCTAAGGAATGCCCAGACTTCCAAGGTCGACTCTCTAAACTGGCGGAGCCAGAATCCGCGCAACAAAAATGTCTGGTTCAAAAATATGGCAATCCCCATGCCGGTATAAATTGTGCCAACCATAACAGAATTAAACAGGTAAACCTGGCTCATGTAGAGTGCAAATATTGATTGCATACCGGAAAAAGCCATCCCGAAACAGAACCAAGATATATATCTGCGTCTAAGCACTCTATCGTAAGCTACGGTTAGCAATGGACGCAGTGGATTAAATTCCATTTTTCTCACTTTATCAACGTGTTTATGAGATTCTGGTAGGAATAAAAATGCTCCTATTACATTAATCGTAGCCATAGCGCCCACAAAATAAAATGGGAGTGCATGAGAAATGGAACTAAGTGCAGCTCCAATGGCAGGTCCTGCAATAAAAGCGATGCCAAAAACCGATCCAATGATCCCAAGGTTGGTTGTGCGCTCCTTCTCATCTCGGGCAATATCCACCAGATAACTTTGGGCTATCGGCAGGTTCCCTGCCGCCATGCCATCTATAATGCGCCCCAGGAACAAAACCCAGAGGGTGTGTGCGGAAGCAAAGACAAACCATCCAATGGCTGTGCTGATTATACTTATGATTATGATCGGACGCCTCCCCACTCTGTCAGACAGAGTCCCAAGAAAAGGTGCGCTCATAAAAGAGAAGAATGAAAATACGGAAAAAAGCATTGTCAGCGTGAGGGCTGATGCACCAAAGCTTTCTACATAAAAAGGAAGCACTGGGATTATGATGGCCAACCCAAGGACGTCGATAAACACTGTCAGTATAATAATGATTTTATCTTTTTGGATTTTCATGATTCTTTAATTATAGTGTAATTCTAGCTAATCAATTCATGTTTACTTTGTGTATTAGTGCATAACCAGCTAAATTTGGCCAAGATAATCGGTTTCTATTCCAGAATACGCTCTAAGACTAATTTTTGACAGGTTTCCAAGGTGCGATCCTAAAATTAAATATTGATTTTGCAATAAGCCGATTTGGAAAACTCTAACACTGAGAAACTCCTACCGCAAACAATCTGTGTCACCAATGCCAGCAATGTGACGATTTAAGAAAATAAGCACCACCCCTTCTCTGTTCCAAACCGAATAATATCGTTGCTACTGTTTCCATTGACAGGTGGTGTCAAGGGGTATAGATTATTAAGACAATCATATATTTTCGGGGAATAAAGATAATAAAGATAGAAATGGAATCTGCGCTTGTCAAACCAGTTGTTGACGCGTTAATCAGTCTTTTTGAGAAAGCACGAGGATTAAATTGAAGTCCTCGGCGGAAAGATCATTGACTGACACAATTCGTGAATTGTTCCAAGCGTCTCCGAACGAAAATATTGCTGCAACCAAGATCGCAGTCGCCAAGGCTGCTGATATTATCAACTCTGACCTGCTGCCCGCTGAAGAAATGCTGGACAAAGTAAAAGCATCGAAGAAAGTACCTGCGAAAGTTGCCGCAGCTAAGAACCCATCAAGGAAGAAAGTTGTTGCAAAAAAAACCCTAAAAGGCAGTTTTCAATCTGGCCGTCTAACTTTTCAGAAGTCTATTCCGGAACGAACTCCCCCCCCCTCTGGAAAAAGCGATTGCTACGCTTCTTTAATGTGAAAAAAAGGGGTATATTTCTATTGAGTAATCAATATACGGTCTTGGAGGCTAAAATGAAAAAATGGGAAAAATGGCATCGCTGGGATCCTCTGGATGCGATTGTGACCAGAGAATGGCGTCTTTTCGGGGACATACTCCTGCGACAACCACGCCGGGCTCCGGAGTATTTTCTTGATGAAGAACAGATAGAGGACCGCAATCGGAAAATGGCGCGTTGGTACGGCGAGATTGCGCGGGGCGAGAATCCCCTGAAAGAGGACTTGTGGGTCAATCCCGGCAATAAGGTCCTAAAAAAAACGTCACGCTATCAAGTGCTGGCAAAGTTGTATTTGGAGTATTACCCTCCGATCCGAAAAGGCGAAAAGTCGCCACCGCTTTTCTCTGAAACCGGCGAGTATGAGGGGAATTAAGGCATTGAGCGCTCCGACCGCGATGCAATAAGCGGTTGTTTCAGACGAATTCTTTCAGATGCTTTTGTCTCTTTTCGGGACTTAATTTCCTTTTTGCCCACCTGAGAATGGTAATGCATATTCTGTTAATGTTTCAGGAAATAATCTCAATGATAGGATTAATAGGAACACATACCACCAATAAGTCAACAATCCGAAACGAGTGGTGTTTTTAGCTTGAGCTTCTTTCGGTGTCCATCAAAAAAGATTGCAGGCAAACCCACTTGATCGCCTTGATTTCCAATTGAAATGCAGCGCCGACGAGTTCCCGGTTACGGTGAGGACAACAAGATACACAGACCTGATCGGCCACTGTCCCTCAGGTCAGACAGTGCACGACTCGTGATCGTAGCTTCCCTCGTATCATCCGAAACCCTCGCAGAAGGCATGGAGGTTAAACCCCAGATCCTCATAACAGTATCCTCCTTCTAAGAGGGCATACCTTCTCCCCCTGCAGTGTTTCTCAGAAAATTCCTTCATCATCCTGCCGATTTCCTGATATGCAAGTGTGGAAAGTTTTCCGCCCCAATCCTTCAGATATTCGTCAAAGCCTGCAGATGCAGCGATGATATCGCAGTCTCCGGTCTTCTCCAGAATCGACTCAATCTCACGGAGGTAGTCTTTTTCTGTCAGACTGCCGGGATTTAGAATCTTAAATCCTTTTTGACCGCTCAGGATATTGATATTCCCATCTCCCCGGTGAAGGTCAAAATCCAGGATAAAGGCTGATGAGATCTTTCCCTCAGCCTTGAGCCTCAGAAGAGAAACTGCCATGTTGTTAAAAAAGCAAAATCCCCAGCAGCTGTCAGCAGAAGCGTGGTGCCCCGGGGGGCGGATGCAGCCAAAGGAAGGTTCACCGGCAAAGGCAAGTTCAGCCGCCATTATTGCTCCCCCCGCTGCGAGGATCGCCATATCGTAGATAACTGCTGATTCCCGAACGGACGCGATATGCGCAGCAGAATGGGCCCTCAGAAGGTCCTCTTCGTTAGCCGGCACAGGTGTAATAAATTTATAATGCGGGTGTCTTCTCAACTCCCGGATGATGGGTTCCATCCTACCGGGAGCCGCAGCAGGATCATAATCATATTCTTGATAAAAATCGTCATGAAAAATGATGTTCATCAGCTCGTCCTCCCGGAATGTATCCAGCACACGACTTCAATTTACATAATTTGTAATTTTACCACAGTGCCGATTACGACAACTAAGCTATTAAAATAGCCTACTCCAGCACTTTCTGAGGCCAAGCCATGCGCTCTTGTGCCGAACCGAACGAGCTAATAAGCAGCATGCACGAACCGAGCATTTTGCTTGATCGAGTTGGTCTTGCGCCCAATATCATTTGGTTCTCGACTTGTCATTCTGTTTATCCGGTTATAGCACTCTCTTATCAGCTATGCAGTTTCATTTCGTCTACCTTTTCCCATTTAAAATATCCATTTTCCTCTAGGCTTTAGCCACGGGCGAGCTTCTCCGCGAACCTCCTCTCGATCTCGGCTATCTTGGGATTTTTCAGCTTTGCTGCCTTGATCTGCTTCCCAGCCTCGGTCTCAGCTGACTCCATCTTGTCCGAGGACTCTGCGTCCCACAGTCTCTTCTCCTCGACCTGTGACATCTTTTCTCCAGTATCTGCTTCGATAGCCGCCTTCTTCTTGTGGTGGGCCTTCCTTATTTCCATTGTACTAGCGGCATACCGTTCATGGACAGCCTTTATCAACTTCGTCTCGTTGAGGAATGAGACCCTCTTCTTCAGGTACTCGTCGAGAGCCTGCCTAGAGCATCCAACTACTCTGGCTATGCCCGAAATGCCGATACTCTTCGACAGCAACTCAAGGATGACATCCCGCTTCTCGTCGAGCTTGGATGATTGGATCGTCCCCTTCGGCTTTCCGAGGATCATGCCGCCTGCCTTCTTGGCCGCCAAAGCCTGCCTTGTTCGCTCCGAAATGATGTCACTCTCGATCTCGCTGAACAGCGAGAATATCGATACCATCATCTTAGTCTGCATGTCCATCTTCGAGTTGATGTTGATGTGCTGCTTGATAGCGATGAGCCGAATCTTCCGCGCGATCAGTTTGTTGACCAACTGGATGACCTCGACAAGCGATCTGCCTATCCTGGACAGTTCCGACACTATAACCGTGTCGCCCTCATTGAGCTTTTTGTTCAGTTCATCTATGTGCCTCGCCCTGAGACTCTTCTGCGCACTCATCTCGACCTCGATCCACTCGTCCACACGAAGCCGGCGCTCGTTCACATACTCCAAAATCTCGTTCCTCTGGTTTTGAACATCTTGCTTGTCGCTGCTCACCCTTATGTATCCGATGGTTTTCAAGCTTTTTTGCCTCCGTTTTCTCCATGTCATCTCTTATCCTAATTAAGCATACAACACCATCAAATTTATAGCAATCCTTTACCTAATATGGGTAGACGTTTATTTATTACTATTAATGGTCATTAAGACCTTACTTATTTAAAATGCCTTAAACGCGATTTGGTGAAGATATGTTATGTTTGCTAGAATGAATTAATGAAAAAAAATAAATACTTTGAGTCGGATAAGGAAGGTTATATAAGAACCTATCCATCCATTAGCGAAATCAGAGAAAAGGGCAACCTCAAGCAATTGATGAAGTTATTTAAACGACTGAAAAGAGGACATTGAAATATCGTGAAGAACAAAAATAGATTCCGTTCACTGTAATAGAAAACTCATTCCACCAGACCTTCCCAGGATGCCTTGAACATTTAAGAATGGGGTTAAGGAGTTTGATGAATATAGGCACGATTATTGTGAGCACAAAAATAAGGAGGCGTTCATGGGGTTAGACGACATTTTGAACGAGTACGAGAAGAATAAGGATGATGAAAAGCAGAGGAAGGATGATGCTAAGACGAGGTTGGAGAAGGAGAACGCGCTGAAACTGGACGCATTCATGAAGTTCGCTGAGGAGATCCTCATGCCGCTCCTCCAGCAGTACAAGGCGACACTACAGGACAGGGGCTATCCCGCCAAGATCATCCGAGCTTCCGAAAAGACGCATACGCTATCAGGGCAGCTCATCGAAAAGATCACCTTCGCTTTTGGAACCGTGAAGTCAGCCAGCGATTTCTCAAAAACCATCACATTTGAAAGCGCTGACGCCCCAAATGTTTTGATTACACTTAACGATGGAATGGGTTACAGGCCGATGAAACGCGAGGCTACGGCGTTCGAGGTGAAAAATGAATTAGAGGAATTCTTTAAAAAAGCCTTCAAATAAAAGGCACGGAGGTGACTATCAGAGTGCTGACTCTAAAGATAGAGGAGCTGAGTTATGAACAATTGGATAAGATTTGTAGTACGAAGAAAATCCAAAACCGATAAATACTATGTGTAGCGAGAAGTCAGAGAGGCAGGGACAATGAAAATATGCGGCATCGATCTGGCGGCAAACGATGCTATTGTCGTGGTCTTGGACGGTTCACGAGTCTCATGGAAAGTTATTAATCCTGTCCTAAGAAAAGTTAGCTTGCTGGATGATGAGGATGCCGGACAGCTGCGAGCCTTTCAAGCTGCCGTAAATGCCCTAGTCAGACATCATGGTGTTAATCGAATCGTGATCAAAAAACGCGGAAAGAAAGGCAAATTCGCCGGCGGTCCGATCAGTTTCAAGATGGAAGGGGTGATTCAACTGATTGACACATGCGAGGTTGTTCTATTGTCTCCACAGACAATCACGGCTGTTTCGAAGAAAAATCTCAACGCAGTTCCAGCTGAGTTGAAGCGATACCAGCGAGATGCGTTCTTTACGGCGTTAACCGGCTTAGACAATCTATGAGCAATAAGATGGCACCATAAGAAGTTGCAATGAAACAGAAAAATAAATATCTTGAAGCAGATAAAGAAGTTTATATCAGAACTTATCCCTCTGTTTATGAAACAAAAGAAAAAGGGATAGTCAAACAGTGCAAATTAAGTGCACTAATCGCTAGTTGCGTTTACAGTTGGCCTTCCGGTTAAGCGCCTTAGCCGATGCTACGCAGCCTCCTCTCCTTCGTGATTATCATAGACTAATTCGTTATACAGGGCAAGACCGTCGATAAGAGTCTGTAGCGGCGTTCTGCCCTGACAGTACCGGCCCTGATTGGTCCGCTCGGTGTTGTACCACACCATAAACGCGTCCAGGTCAGCCTGGATCTCTTCGATGGTACGATAGAGTTTCTTTCTAAACGCCACTTTGTAAAACTCATCCTGAACGGTCTGATTCAGTTTCTCCACACATCCGTTAGTCTGGGGATGCCTGACCTTTATCCTCGTGTGTTCAATATCATTCAGATGAAGGAACAGTTCGTAAGGATGGCTTTCTGGACGACCGCAATACTCTGCTCCATTATCGCTGAGGAGTCGGAGTATCTTAATTCCGTACTCATCGAAAAATGGCAACACCTTGTCATTTAAAAAGTCTGCTGCGGTCAAGGACGTTTTCTCAAGATAGATTTTGGCAAATCCGACATTGCTGTGAGTGTCGATGCCTGTTTGCTGGTAGATCTTCCCTACACCCTTGATATAGCCGATATAACAGGTGTCTTGTGCAAAGAGAAAACCAGGGTGGTGGCTCTCCACTTCCCCGCACATCTCCCTCTGTTCCTTGGCTGTTTCAAGAGCTTGAACCTGAGACTCTGTCAATATATTCGCATTGTCAGCTGCCCACTGCTCCAGCCTTTTCAACCTCAAGCCCTTAATATGAAGCTTGTGCCTGAGCCAAATGCTCCGAACTCCGCCAGCACTGAGTACGACACCTATCTTCTTCAACTCATTAGCTGTGCGTGTCTGTCCGTGTGTAGGAAACTCCAGGGAGTAATCCAGCAGCCTTTGCTCAATCTCAGGCGCCACTCTATTGCCGATCCGCGGTGCTTTCCGCGATTTCTCCAGGAGCCCTTCCAGGCCATCTTCTTCTATTGCCTGCTTGATGTCGTAATAGTGTTGGCGACTCACACCAAGTTTCCGGCATGCATCGCTGATGTTTCCAAGGGTTTGGCCAAGCTCTAGGATATTGAGCTTGCGAGTAATGATATACTGTCTTTGAGTCATGGTTCTTCCTCCTATGGTTAAGTTTTGTTTGGTGACTTATCTTAACCGGAAGGCCATGACTCTTTCACTTCTATGAGTCTTTACTTGTAAACGCTTTTCTCAACTAGTGCACATTAAGTTCACCACACTAGCCACAGCACCTTTTGTATTTCACAAATGCTCAATCTGCCTTAATGTTTATCTCGACGACCAGACCTGTCGGTTCGTTGAGACGCTGCTCCACGCATACCGCTTTTAAGTTTGTCTACAATTCTCTTTCCACCAGCCTCGGGGTGCCTCGGTCTTGCCATCTCCCGTTGGTCTGTCTTTTTCACCCGTATTTTTTGACCTTGTATGAGCTTACCGTTCAGGGCCTTTATTGCCGCCTCGGCTTCGGAATCATCCGTTATCTCGACAAACCCGAACCCCTTTGATTTGCTCGTTGCCTCATCCATGACCAAGCTGACTGATTTTATTTCTCCGAAGGTCTGGAATAGCTTAAAGAGTTCCGTTTTCGTCACTGCTCTGTTCAGATTTCGCACCAGTATATTCAATCTCAACTCCTTGCTTCGTTTTCTCGCTACTAACGCTCTATCTCACGTTAAGCTATCTAATATCCAATTATATCACGATTCATCTCAATGGGTCTGACGTTTTCTCACCATTCCAGCATGGCGTTGAGAGAATCTCGGCGCCGCCGATTTCGATGCGCGGATTTGCCGTGATGCTACTAGCCCTGTATAATCGAAAGAAGCGTTGTACTGTTAACGGTCACTGAATAGTGGAGGTAAGAATAAACATGACAAGCATGAAACTACATAAAAGGCTTTTTGTTACAGCTTTAATATCGGCACTTGTTTTGATTTGTTACGTCGCAGCGAGTGATGGTGCTGAGAAAACCAATACTACAAAATGCAAGATTAAGTTCAATGTTCAAGGCTGGTCGGCTTTTTATGAAACAGCTTCCGGCACAGGCACTATTAGATGCAACAACGGTCAGTCGGCACAGGTCAGAATCAGAGTGAAAGGCGGCGGCCTTACGGCCGGCAAAAACAAGCTGTCGGGGCACGGTACTTTTTCCGAAGTAGCGGACATAAGGGAACTCTTCGGGGCCTATGCTGATGCCGGAGTTCACGCTGGTGTAATCAAGTCAGCAGATGCAAAGGTCCTCACCAAAGGGAGTGTTTCTCTTGCCCTCGCCGCTAAGGGAAGGGGCTTTGATCTCGGTATAGCTTTTGGAAAGTTCACTATCAGGCCTATGGGCAAAACAGGCACAAAACGTTGAAATTACATACTACCACCAATGAGGCAGCAGATGATGAGCATATCCAAGAATGGTCCGCCGACTGATCCCGACGAAATGCTGTAGCAGCCATTCGGGGTGCCGGTACTCAACCCTGGAGACTGCAAGTATGAACATGGCTATCAGTATAAGCATGCCAAGCATTGGAAGGATATAGACTTTCCATTGCGGTCTAGTGCGATATAAAGCCGTTTCGTAACTAAAACAGGGTTGTCGGCGATATAATCCATGTGCGACTATCCCAATATTGCAGCCAAAATCTTATCCACCCTCTTAACTGTGGGGGGGGGGCCCTTCTTTTTAGCTTTAGACTTCTTCTTTGTTTTTTTTGGGGCCTTTGACGGTTTTGACAACTTCGTCTTCTTTGGTATCGTCGTCTTGATTTCTTCAGGGTGCTGCAGCAGATAAAGCCAATTCATGTAGAGATGAAAATCGTTTTGTGTAAGCTGAGCCGTAGTCTTGCCACGCGATTCCGCGAATTTCACAAGGTTGCTGTCTGAAAGACATTTGTTGGAATAGTCTTGTTTGTCCATAAAGGTTCCCTCTGTCGTGCAATTTGGTTTACATTAAAAATAGCATTGACTGACTGAAAATTTAAAGCCCGACAGTCCTCTGTACAAAAAGGCGCAGTCAGCGGCGGGAACTGAGAATTAGCTCCAGACAGAACTGCCACTCCAAGACAACCGTATATACGTTCCCAACGAGTGTTATCGTGCTGATAAATGTCCATATAATGTATATTAAGAATGCCTAATCATGAAACGACAATCCAAAACACCCCATTAGAGGGAGACTACCATGAAAGCTTTCTATAACGAACTGGCAAAGAAGATGCCCGCCGGATGTTATGTCATCCATTCTGAAGATGACTACCTCTTGTACGAAAGCCTGAAGGCTATTCGCACGGAATTAGGAGCGGAGCAGGATCTGTTCATTACATACGACTTCGAGGATCCGGACAACGCAGCTTCGATTAACAATATTATTAATGACGCTAATTCTATGCCGTTTTTTTCCTCCGGCGCCCGTAAGGTCATAGTAGTTAGGGGACTGAATCAGCTTTTCAAACGTCGCAAGTCCGAAGGGGATGAGGAAGAGGATGATGAGGAAGAAGAAGAGGGGAAAAAGAGCAAGAAGGGCAAGCCCTCCAAAAAAGATGCTCTTCCCATTATTAATGCCTATATAGATAATCCTGCATCCTTCACCCTCCTAGTGTTTATGTTTAAGGGGAAAAAGCCAGATATGTTTCCTAAAGCCAAAATGCTCCCCGTTTCCATTTCTGAATACGAAATCCCACAATGGGTATCCTATATCGCCTCAAAGAGGGGGATATCATTTACACCAAGAGCCATAGATTATCTGATATTGGCCACCCAGGGGAACTTCGGAATGCTCTACTCAGAGATTGAAAAATGCCAAGGTTTCTTTTCCAGAGAGAACGCCAAGGTAATTGAGCCCAACGACTTAAAGGCAATAGTCTATATGGATGCGGAAGCCAACACGTTTGCTCTTGGGGATGCGCTGTTGCGCAGAGAAAAGAGGTCGGCTTTTAAGATCATGGACATGCTGACATCTAAAAAAAGCCCTGCAGAGATGATTCTGGGAGGGATTAACTGGAAACTGACTCAGGGGAAGCAGATGAGCCTGCAGATTGCGGAATTGCTGCATGAGGCGGATATAGGTGTTAAATTAGCTCGGCCGCACACATTAGAGAATCTGCTTCTAGAGTTTTTTAATCTGAAAGACTGATAACCAGGATATCGTACAGGTGTTGGCTATCCTGCACCTGTAATGCTCAAATTGCATTTTTATATATTACTGAATTTCCTTATATGGACGCATATCGAGCTCGACTTGGGTTACTGTACTCCAGAGAACTGTCTGAAGCTTTTGAACCATACAATCTGAATACTCAAAGGGAATTCACTGACTATAATTGGCGGACGTGATAAAGCCGGAGGACAGGAGGATACTGTTTTAACGCTTTACCCTGGGATATTGCTTCTGTTGTGGGACCGACGGGATCGTGGAAAAGCCGTCTTCTTGCAGATATCGAGTGTCTGGCCCAGTGTGACACCCCGACAGGCAGGAAAGTATTGGTTAACTATAGTATTCCTGATGCTAACAGACGTTTTTCCGCAGAACACAAACTTGTGGCCCAACTGTCACAAAACATGAATTTTCTCGTTGATCTTACAGTTGGAGAATTGGTTACCCTGCACGCCAAAAGTAGAATGAATTCTGATTTGACAAATACAGTAAATCGTATCATTGAGTGTGCAAACATGCTGGCTGGTGAACCCATCTGCTATGATATGCCGATTACACAGTTGAGTGGCGGGCAATCGCGTGCTCGTATGATTTCAGCCACGGCGCTTCTCAGCCCCCCTACCGGTAGTCGTTATCGATGAAATCGAGAATGCGGGGATACACCGCAGAAAAGCTCTTGATCCTCTGGTAAAAGGAGAACAGATAGTACTGCTGTCCACCCACGATCCTATTTTGCCCTGATGGGAGACATAAGGATAGTGATCAAAAACGGTAGAATTAACAAGATTATTAAAACTAGTGCGGAATAAGTGCTAAATCTTGCAGGGCTTCAAAAGATAGATGAAGTAGTGTCGGAACTGAGAACGAGGATTAGGAAAGGAGAAAAAATAGATTTCGATATTAGCAATTATTTTGATAATTCAAGATTAATTTATTGAGAATTCGGAACTAAAAAAGCAATACGGTATAAAGTCTTCTCAGTTTGACTGTATTAATAAACACCGTGATATAGTATTGCATGAAACAAAATCATGACCCATGTATTTGCAAGACTAGCGGCAAGAGCTACAGCATTGCAGGGCGCATCTGGGTGGAAAGTATGGAAGGAACATTCTTGGGTTTTGGCAGAGTTGAACTGCTCAAGCGCATTAAACAATACGGCTCAATCAGCGAAGCGGCAAAATCTATGAATATGTCGTACCGACACGCGTGGGATCTGGTGGACTCGATGAATCGCCAGGCAAAGATCCCTCTGGTAGAAACAGCAACTGGAGGGCAAGGAGGCGGGGGAGCCGGGGTTACAGAAGCCGGGGAAGCGGCTATCAAATTCTTCTATGATTTTCAGCAGCGTTTCAAGGCATTCCTGGAACGCGAGATTAAAGGCTTCCCCTTTTGATCCGTAAGCGAATAGAACCCTATTGCATTATCGACAATATTAGTTCGTTTTAATGCCATACCATTTGCATTGCTTCCGGTTTTCGTCTTATGGAGGCCGTTATATTATATAATATATAGCGTTTGAACAATTAGAGAATGATTTCAAGTCGCGGCATATTGATCACGCAATGAAAACATTCTGTTTTACAATATTATCTATTGGACACCTAGAGGAGGGAAAACTATGAAAAAGATAATCTCGATTGTATTGCTTTCACTGTTTGTTGCGGGCACCCCTTACGACATCGCAAATGCGGAGCGGCCAATAGAGTTGACCGTATCAGCGGCAATCAGTCTGAAGAATGCTTTTGAAGAGATCGGGAAGCTGTATGAGAGCCAGCATGCAAAAACGAAGGTGCTATTCAACTTTGGCGCGTCGGGGGACCTTGCACGCCAGATAGACGGTGGTGCGCCAGTCGATGTGTTCGCATCAGCGGCACAGAAAGACATGGATGATGTTGCATCCGAGGGGTATATTTTGCAGGCATCTCGTGTAAACTTCGTCAAGAACACAGTTGTTCTGGTGACTCCGAACCAAAGTGCAGTCAAGTCGTTTATGGATCTAACATCCGACAAGGTCAAACGCATAGCCGCTGGGAATCCAAAGACGGTTCCTGCCGGCCGCTATGCCGCAGAGGTATTTGACTATTTCAAGTTAATGCCGGCAATTAATAATAAACTCATATATGCCGAAAATGTCCGACAGGTGCTAGACTATGTTGCACGCGGAGAAGTGGATGCAGGAGTCGTATATGCTACCGATGCTGCAGTTCGTACTACCGAGACCAAGGTCGCAGCTAATGCGCCGGAGGGGAGTCACAAACCGGTAGTCTATCCAATCGCTGTGGTAAAAGGAACACAAAATGGAGCGGCAGCCCAGGCCTTCATTGATTTGGTTCGTTCAAAAGAAGGCAGTGCCATTCTGAAGAAATACGGATTTCGCATTCCGTAGTCATGGATGGCTCAGCATTATTTTCTATGCGGCTATCGTTGCAGGTAGCCACTGTATCGACTTTATTTATTGTAATTATTGGTGTGCCGATTGCCTACCTCCTCGCTCGGAAGAATTTCCACGGCAAGGAGCTTCTAGACATCGTGCTAACTTTACCGCTAGTTCTTCCTCCTACAGTGACTGGGTATTATCTCATCATTGCTTTTGGGAGAAATGGCTTTATCGGCAGATATCTTTATGAGTGGGCGGGATGGAGCATTATGTTTACCTGGTACGCTGCAGTGCTAGCCTCTTTTGTTGTTGCGTTGCCTCTTATGATTAGAACAGGAAGGGCTGCCTTGGAGTCAGTAGACACTAATCTTGTCAATGCTGCTTACACTCTGGGACATTCAGAGTTGGAGACTGCTCTTAAAGTTACGCTGCCTCTTGCAAAACGGGGACTTCTCGCCGGTGTCGTTCTATCTTTTGCCCGTGCGTTAGGAGAATTCGGCGCAACTCTTATGATTGCGGGAAATATCCCAGGCAGGACCGATACTATGCCTCTGGCAATATACTCGTTAGCTGGAAGCGGAGATTGGGGCAAAGCAACTGCCATGGTTATTATGCTGACGTTAACGGCAGGAATATTTCTGTATCTTGCCAATCGGTGCGGCAAAAGGATTTTCTGATGGGATTGACGGTATCAATCAAAAAAGCGGTCAAGGGCTTTAAGCTCGATGTCTCCTGGCAAATAGACAATGAACTTGCCGTCCTGTTTGGAGTCTCAGGTTCTGGTAAATCCCTGACTCTTCAGCTCATTGCCCGACTCATAAAGCCCGATAGCGGTGTTATCACAGCTAATGGTTCGACCTATTTCGATAGCGCACACCATATCAACGCCACTCCGCAGCAGAGGTCACTCGGTTATGTATTTCAGGACCTGGCACTTTTTCCGCATATGCCGGTAAAGCAGAACATCCTCTTTGGGGCAAAAGGTGTTCGAAAGCCTGAAGCCGCTGAACGATATCAACAAATGTTAGACGCATTCTACCTGAATGATCTCGAAAGAAAACGACCCTCCGAAATATCCGGAGGACAGAAACAACGAGTAGCGTTCGCCAGAGCCCTTATAAGGAGACCCGATGTACTGTTGTTGGATGAACCGTTTTCAGCTTTGGATACTCCCCTTAGAATCGAGATGCGTACTTTCCTAAAAGACTTGCGTCTAACTTTCCAGGTGCCGGTCGTATTGGTTACACATGATGCCAGTGAAGCGGCAACTTTGGCGGACTCGATCATAGTCTATTCCGAGGGGGTCGTCATTCAAAGTGGCACAATAGACGACGTTTTTGGAAATCCAAAGGATGAACGGGTCGAGCATTTGCTGAGGGGGCAGGAACATGCTATCCATAATGCATGCGCGAATTGATGGACAGGTAAATTGAATGCAAACCAGGAGTCTAAAATTATGATAGCTCAGCTTAGTGACGAGGATTTGGAACGCTTTAAACGGCAGTTGACGCTCAGCGGGTACAGGGAAGAGCATCAGATCAAGCTTGAAAGCAGCACAGCGCTCATAGCTGGGGTCGGAGGAGTCGGAGGAACAACAGCTCTGTATCTGGCTATCGCCGGGATTGGCAGACTAAAACTAGTACACTCAGGCACATTAACGTCTTCCAATTTGAATCGCCAAATACTGATGACGGAAGACTGGATAGGCAAGACTAGGGTTGATTGCGCAAGGGAAACAATCAAAAGAATTGCATCCGGAGTTCAGGTAGACATCTACAATGAACGTATGACACCGGAGAATAGTGCCGATTTTGTTGGTGATGCAGACGTTGCCGTGTCAGCGCGGCCTAATTTTTCTGAACGATGCGCATTAAACACAGCATGCGTTCGGAACAGAATCCCGATGATAGAGGGCGCAATGTTTGATATGGATGCCTACCTGTTTTCAATCAGACCCGGTCTGACGCCATGCTTCCACTGCCTGTTTAAAGATGCTGACAGTCGATGGCAGGAACTTGGATTTCCGGTGCTTGGAGCACTTTCCGGAACCCTCGGCTGTATGATGGCTGTTGAGGCAGTAAAGGTCATCACCGGATACGGTACCCCACTATTTTCAAGAATGCTGTTGTTTAACCTGGCAAGCATGGATTTCAACAAAATCAGCGTCAATCGCGATCCAGATTGCCCTGTTTGTGGAAAACTGTGGGATTCAAAAGGAGAGGAGGCATGAGTACTGCTACGATTACCGTAAAGCTTTTCGGACCGCTTCGATGCGGAATTGAATCTGATCAGATGTTGACCATTCAAGAAAACGAGACTATAGAGGCTGTTTGCTCAAGGCTATCAATAGAACCACATCGTTCGTATCTGTATTCTGTAAATGGGCAACATGCCAAATCTGTTACTCAGTTACATGACGGTGACGTTCTGATGATTATCCCTCCTATAAGTGGTGGATAAGAATAGAGTATCTATATGCCCGAGGCGGAATGTTCTCCGTAACATTGAACACTTTGAAAGGAGGCAGAATGATCTTTTTTACAGAGGAAGACATAGATAGGCTTATTGAGGAAGACATCCCCTATGGGGATCTTACAACCTTTGCTTTGGGAATCGAAAATGAGCGTGGCATAATCAGGTTCTCTCCTCGGGGAAACACCGTCGTCTGCTGTACGGAAGAAGTAGTTAGGATTTTCAATAGGTTAAACATAAAGACAATACATTATATTTCGTCAGGCAGTATGGTGGATGACAAAAAAGTTTTTTTTGAAGCAGAAGGATCTGCGGGAGATCTCCACAAGGCATGGAGAGTCTGCCTGAACCTGCTTGAGTACTCCTCCGGCATTGCGACCAGAACAAAGACTTTCGTTGATGTATCACGGGAGATTAATCCGGGAGTAGCTATCGTCACAACAAGAAAAAGCCTCCCAGGAGCTAGAAAGATTGCCATGAAAGGGGTCATATGCGGCGGGGCGCTTCCGCACAGGCTTAGTCTGTCTGAAACAGTTCTGGTCTTTGACGAGCATATAAGTTTCGACGGAGGAATAGACAAGTTCATCACGCAGCTGCCTCGGCTCAAGAATAGGCTACCTGAGAACAAGATAGCAGTGGAGGTCAGGACCGAAGAGGATGCTGTGAGAATGGCAGAGGCAGGTGCCGATATAATTCAGCTTGATAAACTTGATGCAACGGAAACAAAGAGTGCTGTAATAGCGGTGAAGAGTATATCTCCCAAAGCATTGGTGGCGGCTGCTGGAGGAATAAACGAGAAAAATGTGAAAGATTACGCCGCAACAGGAGTAGATATTATTGTGACATCATCTCTCTATTTTGGGCCGCCTTCTGATATCAAAGCAGAGATATTTCCAGTTTGAGGCGGGAGACTTTACTGGGTATCAACACGAAATTTAGTCTTGCTTGGATCAAATAGCCGTAATTATTTCCAGTACCTTTCAGGCACCACCACTATAAGGAATCACATTTAAGTCCTTCGGCTTTAATATTATCGCAAGTGTTTCAATGCCGTGATATCCTCTCGTAGTCAGAGACTACGAGCATCCTGGTAGTTCAGGACACAGGTTCGTAAGGACACCCTTCGGTTTTTGCCCGACGAAGGATTCAACAGGAGGCGGGCAATACTGAGGCATTGAAGTGCCCTCAGGCTGTACCACACAGCAAACTGGTAGATGTTCAGAAAATTAAGCGTCGAGTTGATGTCCCTGGCTATGGTAAAACCACACAAGGGACATGCAAAAGTTCGTACTGAGGGCGATAAACCCCCTGATATGACATGTCCGCAACAAGAACAGGTCCTTGTAGTACCCCGCTCGTTGAATTTCCTGACCTCTTTACAACGCAATGCGGCTTTGTAAGAGAGGTATCCAACGAGTGTCATAATGGGGTTGTTGGTCTGGACTTGTCTGTTGATGCGCTTGTCAATGAATTTGTAGCCGGTGTCTGCCAGTGTCTGACTCTTATCCCAGTCCCCGACATTAAAACCAATCACATCCGGGTGGTCGGCCAGAATGCGGTTTGCGATCTTGTGAAGATAATGCTTGGTTTGCCCTTCAATCCGTGCATAGATGTTCCGTATTTTCGAGTTCAGTCTGCGCCACTGTTTTGATCCACGCTTCTTCTTGTCACGCCTGGATTTAAGCTGGTCAAGCAGGACATAGTGATTGAGATTCAACTGCCGCAGCGGATTGATGTCGTATTCCCAGATCGTCCCGTCTGTTTTAATGCCACTCAGTGCAGTCTTGCAGCCTGGATCGAAGTAAAGCAAGTGAACAGGCTTCCTCGTGAACGGGTTGTAAGCGATTGGAAGAGGGCAAAAGAATTCCGGCGATCGCGGAGATTCTTTTTCGGACATCTCCCTACTGACAGCCACCGCATCCGCACAAGACACCTCATGCGTGAAGCTTGCGCTCCATGTTTTGGATACTTTGTCATAGGCAATAGTGACTGTTTTGATAGTATCCGCCGCGTAATCCAACTTCGGCAGTTCGATCTCGATCCACTCGGCCTTGTTCTTGCCATGCGCAAGTCGCAGAGTGTTGCCGACGATCTCAAAAGAAACACCCTGCTGGGGATACTTCTGCGTGAAGAAATACTTGTACGATTTGAAGCGGGGTGGGCGGACTTCAGCATCTCCCTGCTTCTTCTTCGTAAAGTACATACGCCACGCTCCGGTAAGCGACTTGACCACTTCCTGCAAGGTCTGTGAGCAAGGCTCTTTGAGCCGTGGACAGTCTTTCTTGAGTTCCGGCAGCATCTTTTTGAGGTCATAGTAGCCCAGGCCATTGCGCTGCTTTTCATCGTTCAGTATGTTCCAGACATCCTTGCAGATGTAAGAAGTCTGCCACAGTGTTGCTATAGCACTGGATGGCGGTTGAATCTGCACTCGATGCGTTAGATACAAGGATTACTCTCCATATGTATATTATACCATAGTGAACTGATGTTCACCAAAGGGAAGGGCCACGGCGAAAGCACGCTTTCATCTCGGGATTAAAATACCCGAGGATTCCCGCGCACTATCCTAAATCAGCCAAACTAAATGACTCGCCTGCGATACGATCAAGGAAAAAGCCAAAAAAGAGCGCCCCCCATGCTATGAGGATGATATACGTTGCCATCTGGCTAGGTTCTATGTTCTTGTATCTTCGGACTATAGCAAAAGATATAGCAAAGGTAAGAATTCCAAAAATTAGCACGCCCAAAAGCGCAAGCCACATATATAACCACCTCAATATATTCGCAGCAAAACAAAATCGGCAGAACGGGCATTTCGTGCGTGCTGAAATGCCCTCCCACTCACACCGCATACAGCTTTTTTTCTCGAGAGTTGTTACTTGCCGATCATGACACTGCTAGCCTTAATAAGTACGACGACGTCGTCACCTGCCTTTAGCGCAAGATCGTTAACTGCATCTACCGTAATTGTGGAGCTGATAACGTTACCACCACCGATATCGACCTTTACCCTTGCCATTACTTTACCCAACGAAATGTCAGTCACTTTGCCTTTAATTTGGTTCCGGGTGCTTAACTTCATGTTAATCCTCCTTATTAAGGCTCAATTATTGTTGATATCTACTGCTTGATGAGATACAAACCTGATCAGCAGCTCACTACCCTTTTTGTAAAAGATTATTCATTTTATAGTTACTTGGCAAGAAGACATGATCATGTTAGATATTAGCAGGTGGTCAAAATGAATAATAGCTGCACATTTAGAGTGAGTCACTTCGTTTAGCTGCCCACTCCGTTCATATCAACGCAAATCGAGTTCAATCAATATTCATAATTTCCCCAAATGCTACGGGACAACTGCCCATATAGACGCAGCGATTCAGAAGATCTTCTTCCAACTGACAACGCCTTTTTTTTGTTTGTATCTATAATTATATAGCGATGCTTGCAAACTGTATCTGACTGCCAGCGATTAACTGGATAGGAGTGAACTAGTTCAGGACTCTAAATAGGCACGGACACGAATACGTGGGCTAAGCAATTCTATCCGACCCGGAGCTAATATGAATAACTGCTAGACTTCTACAATGTCCCAACCGACTGATGCGATCGACTTGATCGTGCAAGAGCACTTGGATGAGAGCGATGAGTCATACCTGACTGTTCATTTTGAATCTCTCCTTGAGTTATCTCAAAAGTCTCACGGATATATCTGTCCACGGCAGACATTAGGCTTAAAGATGTCTATACTTGGGCTAAATAAGATCGGCATTGCAAATCCGAAAGGCACTGATAAGAAGAACATTATGGTCTTTGTCGAAATGGATCGGTGCGCGACTGACGCGGTCCAGTCAGTAACTGGGTGTAGTCTCGGCCACCGCACAATGAAGTTTCTTTTTCGATGGTTGCTGTGAGAATCCAATTAACTACATAATCATCGATTTTAGCACAGCTAGGGA
Organism: uncultured Nitrospiraceae bacterium; assembly: GCA_963736105.1. GTDB lineage: Bacteria > Nitrospirota > Thermodesulfovibrionia > Thermodesulfovibrionales > Dissulfurispiraceae > Fen-1308. The sequence continues at coordinate 2,070,521 of CAVTNL010000002.1, forward strand.
TTGGTGATTTGACAAAGAAACATGAGATAGCCGATTCAACGGATGAATCTTGCCAAACCAGCTATATCTTCCGAAACTGGCCAGGTATAAAATTTCTTAAGATAAGAGAAGGCTGCCATCTGTCCATTACCGAGAAGTTTCTCAGAAAGATTAATGTAATCGATGAAGTCATTGTTAGCATCGAGCACTAGCATTACTTCATAGATTATTCTGTGCAAGTCCTGAGAAAAATCATCCGGGTTAATAATCGCATGTGCCTCGGCAAACCTAGTATTATCAAAAATAATAGAGGCTAAGAGTGTCTGTTCTGCGATGATTTTGCACTTCATTACTGTAATCTTTCCTCACATATGAACTTCAACTTATATTACTATAGAAACTGGCACTGACAACAACACTGCAAATAAAATGGTGTCGTTAATCTTTTAAGTCAAAAAGTCTGTCGGACGATAATTCGTACGAGCGAGAAACCTGTTACGTCATTACATGTCCGCAGTCCGTTTGCGATGTCCGATTGCTTTTTCCAGCGGCTTAAGGAGGGCAAAGAAGGCAAGTCCTACCGCGAACGACAAGGCAAACATTAGAAGGAAGAAATTCTCCTTGGACATTTTCTCCCAGAACGTTCCAAGATACCCCGACAGGTAGTTGCCGAAAAAACTCGAAAGAAACCACACACCCATCATCATGGAAACTATTCGGGCGGGAGCGATTTTGGTCACTAAGGAGAGGCCTATCGGGGAAAAATAGACCTCGCCGATCGTGAGCACAAACGAGCAGGCCGCGAGCCACCAGAGGCTCGCTCTGGGGTTAACCGCCAGTTGCCGAGCGGGTGGAATCAGAATCAAAAAGGCTGAGGCAAGCAGGATGCAACCGATTCCCATCTTGGCGATGCTCGAAGGTTCCTTCCCGCGGCGATCCTGCCAGCCCCAGGCGATATTCAGTAGCGGAACTAACATAAAGATCATGAGCGGGTTGAAAGACTGATACCACGAGGCAGGCATCTCCCAGCCGAGGATTAGCCGGTCCGTATGGGCATCGGCCCATATTGCCATCGTGTTGCCCTGCTGCTCGTATACGCTCCAGAAAACTATGCTCAGAGCCATCATAACGAAAATCGCGCCGATCTTCAGCCAGTCATCGAGTGTCATCGGTTCCGAAGACGTTTGCTGTTCGGATCCCTTTTTCAGCATGATCAAATCGGGAGCGAGGTGTTTTTGGCCCCGGAGATACACGATAAGCCCGATCACCATGCCGACGCCGGCGGCGCCAAAGCCCCAGTGAAACCCGAGCTTTTCTCCTAATGTCCCGCACACAAGGGGTGAAAAGAACGCACCGAGGTTGATTCCCATGTAGAATATACTGAACGCGCGATCGCGGCGGTGATCGTCAGGAGGGTACAGCGCACCGACCTGCGTCGAGATATTCGGTTTGAAGGCGCCGTTTCCGAGGATTAAAAAGATCAGCGCCGGGAAGAACATGCGCTCAAAAGCCATCAAGAAGTGTCCGATAGCCATGAGCATGGCTCCCAGGATCACTATCCGCCGCTGCCCGAGAAGCCGGTCTGCGAGTATGCCTCCGAAAAGTGGGGTGAAGTAGACAAACCCGGTATAGAGTCCATAAATCTCCGACGAATGTTCCTGCGTGAACTGCAGGTGCTTTATCATGTAGTAGACCAGCAGTGACCGCATTCCGTAATAGGAAAACCGCTCCCACATCTCCGTAAAAAATAGAACATATAATCCGGTGGGATGTCTCGGGCTTTTCGTTCCGTTCTCGATTACGGCAATCGCATTGCACATCTATCCACCTAAATCCTTCTCTCCGCCGAGTGCATTGATTATTAATTTCCTTTAATAGGGCACTCCAGTATTATGAGCTCTTATTAATAATAGAGTAGTGACCTTAGATAAAGTGTGCGGCTGTGTTGATTTCTGCGACATAATCTGTTGTGTCGAACAAATAAGACCAGCGAAGTAAGTCTCGGAGCTGATTTAAACTGAATTTAAAAATATCCCCCGTTTCAATATATCAATGTTGATAACAAAAAAAGTATACCACGAAAGATTTGCTCAGTGTTAGCAGGATTAGGTTCTGCTGATAATCACGAGTTCCGCAGTATGCCTAGATCGAGGATTACAGAAAATTCTCCGGATTAACTTCAGGTCAGTTGGTTGTGTTCACCCCAAGCATGTGACTTACGGATGGGGAAAAGTACAACCGGTGAGGGTGCTCGGTGATCTTTTTTGATCAGATAATTTCCTTTTGAACGTATACGAGGGCGAGCTCTTCCTGCAAGGAGGGAAGTCTGCTTGAGAACGCCATCGAGCCCAGCACGCAGGACGCCCCAAAAAGAAACAAAGTGGCCGGAGCGCCTATCTTGCCAGCTAATGTGCCTGCCAGCAGACTCCCGAAAGGGGCCGTTCCCATAACCGCCATGGCAAAAAAGCTCATGACCCTTCCCCTTTTCCTGTCCTCCACAATATGTTGCAGAATCATATTGCTTGAGGCCATCTGTACCATAATCCCGAAACCCGTAACGGACATGAGAAAAAGTGAAAGCCATAAGAAATGGGAATAGGAGAAGGCCATGAGACCTAACCCGAACACCGATCCCGCAACGGGTGTTGTCATCCCAAGCCGCAGGGATCCTTTCCTTGAGGCAAGGAATATTGTCCCGCCCAGCGCTCCCAGGCCCGAAGCAGCCATCAGGAAACCAAGCGTATGCGGACCGCCATGCAAGATACTACCGGCGAACATAGGCATGAGCACCTGAGACGGCACGCCCGCGAAGCTTATAAGGGCAAGCAGGAGAAGAATGGATCTGATCGGGGTGAAGTTGAACACATATGAGAAACCTTGGGCTATCTCGCTCATAAAACCTTCCTTTTCGGTGCGTTCCGAGAATCTTTCGATCTTCATTAAAAGCAGGGCCGCAATCACCGCCAGATAACTGATCCCGTTTAAAAGAAAACACATTCCCTCCCCGACCAACGCTATCAGAACGCCAGCAATAGCTGGTCCTATAAGCCTTGCCCCGTTAAACAATGAGGAATTCAGGGCAATCGCGTTTCCAAGATCTTCTTTTCTTTCGAGCATGTCCGGCACAAAGGCCTGCCTAGTTATGATATCGAAGGCGTTTACACATCCAAGAAATATGCTAAGCGGAATGATGTGCCAGATGGAAACCGTTTCTGTAAGTACCAGTGCCGCAAGCGCAAAGGCCTGAAGCATGGAAAGGGTCTGTGTAATCACAAGCACGCGACGTTTATTCCACCTGTCCGCCAGCACGCCCGCAAAAGGCGCAAGCAGACAAGAGGGTATCATCCCGGAAAACCCCACTATCCCCAAAAGCAGGGCAGAATGTGTCATGCGGTAGACTAGCCAGCTCATGGCTAGCTGCTGCATCCATGTGCCAATTAAGGAAATGCCCTGACCCGCAAAAAAAAGACGGTAGTTCCAGTGTTTTAGGGATCGGAATGCGGCAAAACTCATTATTAGAACTTCACCTCTTCACTTGATCACAAAGCTGATAAAAAGCTCAGTACACAGCCAAAATTCACGAATAAATAATAGCCTGCAGGAGAGATAGCAAGTGACCGCATACGCTTATATATGATAACACGCCTGCCAAAACTACCGCCAAGATTCAACAAAAGCCACGTTGCTGATTGTAAGAGCAGACTCGAATGAACCCTGAGTATTTCCACTGGTAAAGTTTAGCGTCCAATGAGTATCTGATGCGGAGACGATGCTTACTGATAAGCATCGATTTTGCCAGTAACATGAATGTGGAGATTTCTGTGCGCTGCCATCCACAACTTTGTGAACAGGCTAGCTCCCGAATATGCTATCAGCGTCCATCACTATAATAGGGAACTGCGTAAACGCATATGCTAAATATATTGTGATTGAGGGCTGAATATATTAAAGATACTAAACGGAATCGCCAAGACAAAGACCATCACGATAAATGACAGGAAGAGGAGAATTGTAATAATTATTGCCGCAATAGGCACCCATTTATTTATTCCTCCGACTTGAGAAAGATAACCCGAAATATCGACTGTAGGGTGCATCGTTTTAATCTCCAGTATTTTGCTTTTAGCGTGCTGGTAATACAAGTAATTTGCGACTGCCCCAACAGCTATCCACGCTATCAGACCTAAATGTGGTATTAGCGTCAATACGAAGGCAATAGTCGCCCACATGTACATTTTTCTATAGAGCATCCACCCGAAACCTCCCCAAAATGCCGCCCAATTCCAAGTCAGCGCAAAAACGTCTGTCCCGCCAAGATTAAACTTCTTGAATCTGTGCACATAGTAAGCGAAGTTGTTCCCTATAAAAGCTGTGAAATCTAGATCCGATACTTCGCGTTGTGACGGTGAATCAGATTTTGATTGATTTGTGAAACTTTCCAGAGAAAATCCACAATGCGGACAATATTTACTTAATTGTGTTATTTCTTTTCCACATACTGGACAGAATTTCATATCCACCCGCCTTGGAACCGTCCATGAGAAAGATCCACTGGGTCTGCTGTTTTCTCATAACGACTCCTCTTTCTTATCACATTATTATAGCTGAGGTCGCTGTCAATGATAAATCTGTCACAAGATTAAAAATAAATAGATTTAGCATACCATTGCTCACAGCACTCGTCACTAGAGGAGCGATGGATCAAACCGAATGTTTTCTAGCGAAAAGGTTGGTAGATGTCAAATGTCGAGGCTGCCCCCAATCTCTAATCGGCCACCATCCTCAATAAATCCATGGCACCAGTCGCCATGTACGTGCGCAATAAGCGTCGTACTCCGCGCCAAAATGCTCACGTAACAGCCGCTCCTCGGCGCGAATGCGCGCTAAAAGCGGTACAAGCAGCGCCGCTGTCAAAATCACGCCCACTCCGGAGCGGAATGAAAGCACCCATCCCAGTGAAGACACCAACAATCCCAAGTAGCTCGGGTTGCGGACGACTCCATAAATCCCGTGTGTTTCTAGTTTGTGCTCAGCCTGAATCGCCACCAGTCCGCTAAATCGGTGCCCAAGTACGTACACAGGAATGATGCGTAGCATGCCGCCAGCAGTGCAAAGTACCACCCCCACCCATCGCACCGTATCGCCGTCAAGCGTCCAGAACTCAATGCGGTCGGTGTAAGCCGAAAAAAATGCCATCAATAGTGCGATCACGGCAAAAGCACCGAGCACCCAGCGGTTGCCGCGGTCTTCCTGAACACCTGCACTAAGGCCGCTGCTGCCGGAAAACACTGACACTAAGATGAGCCCGACTGTAACCCATGCCAGCGCCTGCATCGCCGGATGTGCAAAGAAAGGACGCCATCCGCCCCAGCCTGCGATCGCAAGTCCGAATTGGATGACGATTGACACAATTGCAGTAATGAAGATTTTGATGCTGATTGCCACCTTCCCTCCTGGGGGACGTGCCGCCACGTTCTTATCCCTATTTTGATTATATTAAAGAACAAGCTTTAGTAGGAAGTCAGACTTTAGCATCACGTCTTGAAAAGTCATCTTTTGTTGCCAGTATGAGCAGACTTACAAACTCATATTTCAGGACCCCGATGTTGCGTCTTTTAGAGAATGAGCGCAAAGTGGATGTTCAGTCTTGCTCACAGGAAGCAACACCAGAGGGTATCCTGAATACGCTGGTGTGTAGGAACTGAAATCATCGATAGTCGTTTTAAAAGTTTACCCTGATAGTTCTGTCACTTTCATGTCGCTATACGTAACAAAATGAATTGATTCTCTGCGTTGCTGAGGGTCATTATTAATCCTGCTTTTTCAATGAGAAAAAGGAGGAGCAATGACCAAGCCAAGTCCCATTCCAAGCGTATTTACTAAGGACATCGAAGCAACAACTCAGCCCACCGTAAGACCTTATATCGATCGCCTTGTCCAGAGGATTCATCAGATGTGGTTGCCGGGAGGAAAGCATTTTAAAGACTACATGCGCTACAAGTGGAGAATGAATCATAAGCCCAACACTCTTAGGGGCAGCTTCGCAGCGGTGAGTGATTTTCTGTCTTTCTGTAGCACCTTAAGGAAGAGGCAACTGCAAGAGATTGTCCGTGACGATCTGGAAGCATATATCGAGCACCTGCAAGACCGGGGCCTCAAAGTCACTACGGTCATAACACGCCTAAAGCATCTCTATGCATTCCTAAGGTATCTGATCGAACAAGACATTATCGATGCAAATATTCTCAAGAGAAAGATCAAACTGCGAGAGCCCGATTTTTTACCGAGAGCAATCGCCCCTGATGATGTCAGGAAGATTCTCGGTGCCATTGAAGACCCAAGAGATCGCGCTCTGGTCCTAATACTATTAAGAACGGGCATGAGAATCGGAGAAGTCCTTAGCCTGACTATGAATGACATTGATCTGCGTGATCGAAAGATACATATCTATGAAGGGGAGAAGAACTGCCTTGGGCGAGTGGTGTATCTCAGCGACGATGCGCTGATGGCCTTGCAGATCTGGCTTAAGGAAAGAGATAGGACGAAGGAATATCTCTTTTATGGGATTAGGAAACAGTTGTGCTACAGTTGGGCCCACGATACCTTCTCGCGATATTTGAGAGAAACGGGGCTGCAGAATAAGGGCTATACGATGCATAGTCTTCGGCATACCTTTGCAAGTGAACTGCTCAATGCCGGCATGCGCCTGGAATGTCTGCAGCTGCTCCTGGGACATCGCAATATAGAGATAACGCGGCGGTATGCACGCCTGACCGATAAAAGCCGCGCAGAAGAGTATTTCCGCGCCATGCACATCATCGAGCAGGGAGGCATTCATGGAGTCTACTGATCTGATTGCCAGGTATAGAAGATTCTTAAAACGAAGGAACTGCTCGGCCAACACCGTTAAGAATTACCTCAATATCCTTGATCACTTCAATGGCTGGCTGCGTGTTCCTCTTGAATCGGTAACCACAAAGCAAACCGATTCGTACATGGAGCATCTCTTGCGAAACAGAAAAAAGGCAAAGACGATCAACTGTCACTTCGGCTGCATCCATGCTTTTTACGATTATCTGATCGAAGACGAGAGAATGCCTCTTATCAATCCAGTAAAGAAGAAGTATAGGCTGCGGCTGCCGCGACCACTGCCCAAACATCTCAGAGATGAACAACTGCAGGCGCTCTTCAGTGAGATCGCTGATATTAGAGATCGAGCCATATTCATACTTATGTTGAGATGTGGCTTGAGGGTTCAGGAGGTCGCACTACTGACGGTAGATGCTATAGATTCCCGTAACCGGCAGCTTTATGTGTTCAGCGGTAAAGGCAACAAAGGCAGGGTTGTTTATCTGAGCGATGATGCCCAGACTGCCTTAGAGCAGTATATGAAGAAGCGAATATTGTCGAAGCAAAAAAAGGTGTTCTTAGTACAAAAGGGGCCATTGACTGGAATGCCGATATCAGTTCGCGGAATCCAAAAGAGAATCGAATACTATGCACGGAAGGCAGAGATAAATGTATGCTGTCACCATTTGAGACACACGATGGCCACTCAGCTTTTGAATGCCGATGCCGATCTTGCCACCATTCAGGATCTGCTGGGCCACAGCAGGATTACTACAACCCAGTGCTACTGCAGAGTGTCCAATATCAAAGTTCAGCGAGATTACTATAAGGCCATCAACGTTGTCTTGCAGAGAACCTTGCCAATAAGCGAAAATGTCGCTACATTAACTAAAAGAGGGCTACAGAAACCAGTACTAACCAACTGAAAACATAAGAAAAAGCAGGTTATGTTACGTATAGCATGTCGTAACCATCGTGGATGGCCACATCGAGACAACTTACTGGGATCTGCTATTAAAGTCATCCCCGCAGAGAAAAGGCGTATTATATGAGATTTCTTCAGGAAGTCGATACTAGCCTTTGTTTTAACTGGTCCCTTATCGATTCATTTTGTTTGTGCTTCAAACAACTTATCTGAAATCGTGCTTAGTTCACTCATGGCTTATGTTACCTCCGTCACTGCATTTAACGCTATATTGATGATAGCAATCTTCCCCATTGATTCCCATGCCGTTGCCGTTTGATGCAAGCTCGTTATAATTATGAGTAAGGATACTGATTGCAAAAGGAGGTTCCAATGAAAATAACAATAGTCATAGCCTTCGCTTTTCTGATGCTGTTTTCGGCAAGCATCGCCGGAAACGCTGACGCAGCCTGGCATGGCGGATGGCACGGCGGGTGGAGCGTGAATCTGGGCTGGTGGGGTCCGGGCTGGGGGTACGGATGGGGTTATCCTTATTATCCATACTACTCTTACCCCTATCCGTATTATTACCAACCGACAGTGATCCAGCAACAACCAGCGTACTCTTCGCCGGCACCGGAAGAGCAGAATTACTGGTATTTCTGCACGCAGCCTGAGGGATACTATCCATATATCAAAAGATGTCCGTCTGGCTGGCTGAGGGTAGTACCGTCCAACAAACCGTCCGATTACTGAGACAAGGGGGATAAAATGAAGAACAAAAGACACTCGATTGTAATACTGCTGTTCTCGCTGCTGTTTTTCGTTTGCAGTTGCGCTACCATCCCTTCCGGTCCGAGTGTAGCCGTAATGCCTCCGCCAGGAAAGTCATTCGAGGCGTTCAGGGCTGATGACGCCGTCTGCAGGAATTGGGCGTCACAACATATCGGGAAGTCGGCGCAGGAAGCAGCCAATGAAAGCACTGTCAAGAGCGCGGCAGTCGGTACCGCCATCGGAGCCGGACTCGGAGCCGCAATAGGAGCTGCGGCTGGTCATATGGGCACGGGGCTGGGGATAGGCGCGGCGAGCGGACTTCTTTTGGGCACACTTGCAGGAACCAACGCAAGCGAAGCGTCCGGCTACACTGCCCAGAACCGTTACGACATAGCTTACCAGCAATGCATGTATGCCAAGGGCAACCTGCTCCCGGGCATGAGTGCTCCCGTTCGCCGCTACAGCGCTCCCCCGCCTCCGCCTGATTACGAGCCGAAATACCAAGGCAATGTACCGCCTGACTACAATCCTAACATTCATCCAGAAGGAGAAACCGCTCCAAACGGGAGCAGATAGTACAATCACAAAAAAGCAGGTGCCTAGTATTTAGCAAGGCGATGCATGGATTACAAATGCAAAGGAGAAAGCGATGACCAATCAAACCCGTCCCTACGAGCCCTGACTTCCCAAAACGCGGCGCTCGTCCTCGTCGATCATCAGGTCGGTCTCATGACCGGAGTCCGCGATTAGTCAACCGGCGAGCTGAAACACAACGTGGTGGCCCTGGCCAAAGCGGCGAAAGCGCTGAAGCTTCCGATTATCGTCACCACGACGGCTTCAGGCGTTGTTACTTGCCCCCCCAAAAGGTGAAGGTCCCAAAACTCGCTTTGTTTAGCTCCCCGTACGGAAAGCTCCTCAGTAAGCTGATTGAATGGTGCGGTTCACATTCCTTCATAATCTCTTCATAGCCAGTTCATAATCATCTGATAATCTTGAATCAAGGTCCCATGCTATAAGGAGAATATGAAAATGTCGGGTAACAACACAGTTTCAAGGAGAAAGTTTATTGCGGGAGCAGGGTTCATGGCCCTTGGGACGATAGCCGCGCAATTTAGCAGCATACTCTCTAATGCCGAGGCCAAAACTGCTCCAATAGAAAAATGGCCTTGGCCTTATGTGAAACTTGACCCCGCTCAGACGGCCGAGCTTGCTTATAACGAGTGGTATCGCGTTTTCTGCGGTGCCGCTGTCATCAGCAGCGTTTTCAGCCAGTTGAGAGAAAAAGTTGGAGAGCCTTACAAATCTTTTCCAATTGACTCCTTTCTGTTCCTGGAAGGTGGAGTCACGGGATGGGGGACAATCTGCGGAGCGCCTATGGGAGCCAATATTGTATCCAATATGATCATTGGACCACGCATAGCCGGTTCTGAAGACGGGGCGCTGATGGGAAGCGAGATGCTTGACTGGTATGCCAATGCTGAGATGCCTATTTTCACCCCACGAAACCCGCGGATTAAGACTGTCCTGCTTAAAACGGTCAGTGATTCACCGCTATGTCATATATCAGTCGGTAAATGGATGAAGGCTGCCGACAAAGATCTCAAAAGTGCTGAGCGAAAGGACCGTTGTGCTCGCGTCGCAGCAAGCACGGCCTATCATGTAGTCGAACTGCTCAACTCTTGGAGGGACGGCAAGTACGAGACGCACGGTACTGTACCATCGGCAAACTATGGGATTACGGCTCAGAGTAACTGTACTGAATGTCATGGATCAAATATACCTACTCCTCCGATAGCTAAATTGACTGGGAAAATATAGCACAGCCATGAAAAACATACCTATCGATTGACGGCTCTTATCAGGGCCAGTGAAATGTATAATTCAGCCTCTTGGATATCCAAGAGGTGTAGAAGAAAGGGGAATCAGGCTATGATACAGACCAAAAATAGCGACAATGTCAATATCGCGTTTCGAGATGAGTATATGTCTAGTGAGGTACTGAAGGGAGCTCCCAGAAAAGCTGAGCAAACTGTGGTAAAGAAATACCGGGAGCCGAGGGTGCTTGTCGAGTGCAACTTTATTGTCGAAGTCAGTCAGTCGGTGGCATCAAAGGGAAACCATGCAAACTATATCAGACAGCTAGTAAGAGGCATGGTGGAGCAGAATAAACATATTAGGGAAGTCTTTGACATAGACGCCTTCGAACCAGAAGCCGAAGGAGCATAGTGCAGTTTTTATTGAAGTCCATCGGGTCCACTGCCTTGGGGTACCTCGGGTGGTGGCTCGGTGGCTTGATAGGTTTTAGTGCTGGGTTTTACACCAGCATCATTCTTAGCATCGTGGGGTGGTATCTGACTAAATATCTGTGTAATGAATACTTGGCTAGTCCAAGGAATTGACCGCTAGGAGGGGCGATTCAATGAAGTCGTCATCTTCGGGTCCGTGTCTGAGGTTATACCGTTGTCTGTTCACACTGTAGAAGGTTTGTACACAGGAGGTCGCTGTAAAAAATGAATGAGAAACTCACATAGGCGGGCAATTGAACTATCCTTTTATCAGTTTGGCTTCTGCGTCTTTTAACGATAGAAAATGACTACGATAAAATTTCGAGAGATAACTATGCTACATTCCGAATAGCGTTATTGGAAGTGTTAGCGGAGTTAAATAGCAGTATATTGATGCCTGGAGAATCATGTCTCTATTCACTAAAGCCACGATACTGTCATTGCTGGTTCTAATAAATATTAGAAAGTATTATCATGCATGTTCCCGAATATAAATCCATATCGGCCCGCTTGACACGGTGGCCCTTCTTCCGTTTCACTATAGCAGTCAAGATGCTTATCGGGTATCTTGGTCTCTCGGTGGTTGTTGTGCTTATCACCGGCATGACCCTTTTAAGCCTCAAGAGACTAAACGATATAACACGTGATATCATCTTGACAGAAGCGCCAGTAATCGATATTTCGGATAAGCTGGTTGATACGATTCTTTCACAAGAACTTTATGGAAGACGCTATTCTCTCATTAGAAGTCCCGAGTTTCTTGACCTGTACAATAAGAAGACAGTGGAATTCGATTCTCGCCTGGATGATCTGAAACAGCTGCCCGGCAAAAAGCAATTTTCAGCGGAAAAACTCAAATCACTTTACGACGATTACAGTGTGTCCTTCCGGAAGATGTTTGAATATAAGGGCAAACCCGGGTTGGCGCATGCTATCGAACTCGATAAAGACTTGCGCGAAAAACAAGCGTTGCTGATCGACTTCATCAAGTCTATTTCGCATAATGCGATCATGAGCCAGAACAAAAAAAGCAGACTCTCTGCCAAAGCTGGCGAGGAGGCATTCGGATCTATAATAAGCTTAGGGGTTATTTGTATTGCGGTTGCCCTTATCACTACACTTCTGATAACTCGCAACATATCCGGATCTATACGCAAACTAAAAATCGCTACAAAGAAGGTGGCCATGGGAGAGTTCGAAAACCTGCCGCAGGTTAAAAGCCATGATGAACTAGGGGAACTCTCACTCTATTTTTCCGAAATGGCAAGACGACTGAAGCAGCTGGAACAGATACTTGTTGATATGAGTCCTCTCACAAGGATGCCAGGCAATATCGCGATAGAAAATACTCTAACGAAAAGGATTGATGACGGCAAACCGCTTGCTTTTTGCCATTTCGATTTGGACAACTTCAAAGTCTTCGGCGACAAGTATGGATACGCGCGGGGGAGCGAAGTCATCAAGGCCACAGCTCAGATCATCGAAACAGCCCTTTCTGAATTTGGAACGAAACATGATTTCATTGGTCATATCGGAGGCGATGATTTTGTAGTTATCACTACGCCAGACCGCTACGAAGTGATATGTCGTGCCGTTATAGATGCTTTTGACAGGAAAATCCCTGATTTCTACAGCCCTGAAGACCGGGAGCAGAGATTCATTTTAGGTAAAACGCGACAGGGTACCGAAATGGCCTTTCCTCTTATGTCTATTTCAATAGGAGTCGTGACCAACCGAGAACGCGAGCTAAAAGACCCTCTGCAAGTGGGAGAGATAGCAGCCGAGCTAAAGGAATGCGCCAAGCTGCGGCGCGGTAGTAATATCGTTGTAGACAAGGTCGCAGAGGAAACGTTTCGATAAAGGACGGCCTGAAAATATCCATCGGGTTGAACATGAACTTGCAGGCGCGTTCACCAATAAGGACTCCCCAGCAATGCATGATATACGAGCATTGAGCTACTGCTTTCAGTCTGAGGCTACAGATGTTGTAGCCTCCTGTTTCTGCATGCCTCTGCGTTCATTTCCCTTCCGTCACTACTTGACAATGGCGTAATTTATGGTAATTAATATAGAAAGAACATATTAAGCTATTATATGAAATTGAAAAGAAAAAATATAGTTAGCCTGCTTTTCGCCACAGTATTCCTTATGTATGTCCTTTCCCCTCTTATGTTTCATCTTGCCGTAAACAATTATAACGGAATTGTCCCGTCTGACTATAAGACTGCGTCCTCTTCGGAAACACTGCATATTTTATTCGAAAAGCTTATCTGTATTAAGTTTACCAGTGATGCCGGTGATAAGGACCATTCATCTGCGGAGATTATCATACACAAAGCTCGCACAATAATTCCTGAAGATCAGATTGTAAAATTGACGCTCTTGCATAACATGTCTATCACAAAAGGTAATCTTCCGGATTTTATACCTGAGGAATCAGGTCAATTCAGGCCGATCGATGACGAGGAGCGGTCTGAGAGTTTTCAGTTGTCATCCTCCGACCTTTCACCTCCCACAGCTTAATCTTCTTTCGCCAGCCTTCATTTCAGAACAGCCTAATTTCTAAGATTAGAAGGAGTTAGGTTGTATGGCTTACGCCGAAATCTGTAGTTTCGGCTCTATTCATTTATGGAATATGAATGCGCATCTCCAAAAGAGTTTAATATGCCGAAAACCGTGTTAATAATGGGAAAAGATTTGAAAGAAGCCGTCAGAACATCGACTACATCCAGTGGAGGCGGTAAAGAATTTCAAGGTTCAAAAAGTCCCCTGAAACACGAGCTTCTCCTGTCACTAGCTGAATATTATGGATGCCCATTTGTGGAGTATGATGAAGGGATAACGGCACCGGCGGCTGTTATGCGAGCGCTGGATACCGAAAAACTTAAGAAGACATTGTGGTTCCCCATCTCCGTTTACAGCGGACGGGCGGAAGTGATTGCCTGCTCGCCCGATTCGGCTGATCTTATCGAGGAGATCAAGAAGACTCTTGGGGTAAAGAGCGTTGTGTTCAGAGTTGCTCTGCCCGAAGATTTGCTAAGGATCATAGAGCACAATCAGGATATCAACAATGAGTTCCCGTCTGCGGCTGGAAGGACGCAACTTGCCAAGGTCAGGACATTTCTGGCCAACAGACGCTCGATGCTGGCGAGCTTCAGGAATCAGCTTGCCAGGGGCAGGACAGGTCTGGCATTTTTCCGCACTGGCCTGTCTTTCATAACCATTGCCATCCTGCTGTTCAAAATCTTCAAGGTCGGGTACTCAACTCCTGTTGAGCTAGCGCTTCTGGTAGCGGGTATCGTAATGTCCGCAGACGGACTCTTATGGTATGTCCCTACCCGCGGAATCGCGAGAAAAGGGCTAAACATAATTAGCTTACCTGAAAGCAAAGGTATCACGGTTCTTACCGTATCGGATCCCGAAGGTGAATATTTCTTCACCAGGACTGGGCCTGTAGAAGGTGCCGAAGAATTGCGAGCGGGCTGGAGCGATCTGTCGCCGGTCATGAAAAGAAGGTTCTTGGCTAATGACAGGACGGACCTTGCAGGAGAACGAACCACTCTGGCATTTTACAGAACATTGATGTCTAAGGCGCGCACAGGCCTGGCACTGTCGCGCACCGGGATTGCTCTTCTAGGAGTAGGGATTGCTTTACTGCGTCATATTTATGCCGGCAAGTCGAACATATTCGATCTATCACTGATATTTGTTGGTATCGTTATGGTTTTTGAAGGCGTTTACTGGTATTTTCCGGGAAGACGCGCAGGGAAAGAAAGCCTAACTAACCAAATGCAAGCGGAGAGTAAGCGTGGAATCTGGGATTATATCCTTCCCCCTGTTTACAGACAGCCGCTTTGTAATATCCGTCAAACAGTTCCACCTCCAATCAAGATGAGTCATGCCCCCGGTGTCTGGGGGACAACAGGACTGGCCCTTGAAAGGACGTTGCTTGCAGAGAGGCGCAATGTAATGGCCAGGATTAGGACAACTATGGCCCGTTCAAGGACCGGTCTGGGATTTATCAGGACGGGTATGAATTTTTCGGCTGTTGGCATCGGATTGCTCGTTTCATTGGGTATCTCAAATTCGGCGTGGACGATTCTGGAAATAGTGATATTAGCCATAGGGGTGATATTGGTAGCCGACGGACTCTATTGGCATATCCCAGCTGAAAAGATCAGGCGGCAGTTCCCTTACTGTTTCGGAGAGATAGAAATTGCAAGTCCTGATTATTCTAAACCGGTCCGTTTATGGGGAAGGGTGGTTTTCCGACATGTTTACGATGAGTGAGCATCCGGCAAAATGCCGAAATGAAAGGCTGCTATCATTAACCAAACAAGGGATTCTCTCTAAGGAGGATCTGTTCACTGCTGAGGTTACTGCTCATGTACGAGGCATCGATCTTGAGAAAATATTGATAAGAGAGTACAGGATTCCGCGCCGTATTGTACTCAAGACACTTTCAGAATATTACAACATTCCATCTGTAGAATATGACGAAAAGATACCTGTCCCCCCCGAACTATTTAACAGGCTCGATGCTAAGAAGCTGCTTTCAAGCCTGTGGTTTCCGGTATTCAAAGATAAGGATATTGTGGTTATTGCGGTCAACGAGCCAGACAATTCTACTATGCTTGCAGAAGTGATGGAAGTCTTTCCTGACAACGAGTGTTCTTTCATGGTTGCCCTCTGCGAAGACATCCGCTGGTTCGTCCAGGATTTTATCCGGACCACATCAGGGCACCTAGTCGGAGTTGAAAGGACTGGCCTGGCATACTGGCGCAACACCATGGCACATTGGAGGACAATGCTCGCCTGTTACAGAACCGATTTTGCAAAAGGCCGGACAGGCCTCAACATCATGAGATGGGGGCTAGGACTGATGGTACTAGCCGACAGTCTCATGCGTACACATGCTTCCGGAGAGCATTCGGTGGTTTACTGGCTTATCCTCGCAGTCGGTTTGTTAGTGGCTATCGCAGGGCTTTTAGTCTATTTGAAGATAAGAAAATCCAGGATGAGGCCCCCGACGCAATATACTCTTGTAGAGGTAACGGGAGCAGTTATCTCTTTTCTTGAGGATTTCCACTACCTGGAAATCGATAAATCTATATCTTCCAAAAAAACTATGCTTGCGAGACTAGGAGATCTACTTTTGTCATACTCTACCATTCTCCCCTCATTCCCTGCATACAATGAGCGTATCCACCTGGCCAGGGAAAGGAATGTCCTGGCAGCGCAACGCACGGTGGCAGCATGCTATCGGACAATAGTAGCAAGGGCGAGAACCGGTCTTTCCTTCATCCGCAGCGGGGTCGCTTTAGCGAGCCTCGGGATTGGACTTATCAGATACTTCGGTTTTAGTCCTTTAACGATTTTCGATGCATTGCTAGCTTTAGGCGGGGTACTTATGATCATAGACGGGTTATTGTGGTATTGGCCTGTAAGAAAAGAAAATGCAGAAACGCCGAGGTGTTACGTTCAGCCATGAAGATCAAAAATAGAATCATTATCTCCTATATTTTCAATGTTGCATTTGTCGTACTAATAGGTTTTTTTTCCATTCATAATATCGATCTGGTTCTCGCAAAACTAAGATTTGTAGAAATAGCCGACGATTTGAACTCGTCATTTCTGGAGATGCGCATATCGGAGAAGAACTTCTTTCTATATGGAGACAAAGAGGCCCTTACTGAAATCCACGAGAAGATAAAAGACAATGAAGAGCTTATTGAGTCGACAAGCTCGGATATCGCCCGAGCTATAGGGCAGGACAAATTGGAACTACTCATCATATATCAAAAGAGATATGCTGTAGCCGCAGACCACATCAAGCAGAACAACGTTGGGGACCCCAGGCTGGAACTGGATCTGAGGACCAATGGTCAGAAGCTGCGGGATTTTTTCAGGGACATTACCAAGTTTGAAAGAAGGACCGTCAGTGACATTATCATGAGTTCTAAGGAAATTCTCTATATATCGTTCCTATGTATTTTGTTGCTGGCTGTCGCTGTTGGACGATTTGTTTCACAGAAAATTCTCGCTCCTCTACGGGCCATCGAGATGTTGGCAATGTCGATATCGAAAGGAGACTTCAAGAAGATTGAAGATATAAAGTCGAATGACGAGGTTGGCTCCGTAATCGCGGCAGTAAACCTGATGTCCGAAGAATTGAAACACCGGGAAGAAGAGATTATGCAATCGAAGAAACTTGCTTCCCTTGGCATTCTTACCGCCGGAGTCGCACATGAAATGACTAATCCCCTCAACAATATCTCGATGATAGCTCAAAATTTCATCGAATATTATATCTCGCTGACCCAGGAGAAGCGGATAGAAATGATGGGCAGGGTGGGAGAAGAGACTAAGAGGATTGAAGAGGTTGTAAAGGGCCTGCTGGATTTTTCGAAACCTAAAGGTGCAAATATGAAGCCAGCCGATATCAATGATACCGTTATCAAATCGGTGAAACTCATGCAAAACACTCTCGATATTTCTAATGTGGGTTTGCATCTCTCCTTCAATCCATCACTTCCCGCTGTGGTGATTGATGTCAATCAGCTACAGCAGGTATTTATCAATATCATAGTCAATGCGGTTCAGGCGATGCCGGGCGGCGGCAAGCTTTTTATCGAAACGCACCAGGAATCAGGGGAAGACGTAGTGAAAATCATGCTTAGGGATACTGGGAAGGGAATATCCGCGGAATGCCTTCCCCACATCTTCGACCCGTTCTTCTCAACTAAAGGTGTTGATGGGACGGGGCTTGGAATGTCGGTTAGCTACGGCATCGTTAAAAGCCACAGAGGGAATATCAGGGTTGAGAGTCAACTGGATGTCGGCACTACCTTTACAGTAGAGTTGCCTATCTATAACCTTAACGGTGAATAATCCGGATGGGATGGTCTTTACAATAAGATAAAAACCATATGCAGCCTTTGGTAAATGCTCCCATCAGGATTAGAAAGTTCCAATGTAAGTGTCATGACAATGAATTAGGAGGAGCGCATGGTATACAAAATTATGGTGATCGACGATGAACAGATTGTGGGCGATATGGCGAGAATGTCACTGGAACAGGACGGATATTATGTAGAGACATATTTAAGTGGCGATTCCGCACTCGAGAGGCTTAAGAGCCAGAGTTTCGATGTTCTGGTAACCGATTACAAGATGAAGGGAATCGACGGAATGGAGGTGCTAAGATCCGTCAAGAACTCTCATCCGGATACCAAAGTCATCATGATCACTGCATTCGCCAATCTCGATACGGCGATGGAAGCACTGAGAGAGTCTGTCTATGACTTCTTTCCGAAACCTATCCGGATCAAAGATTTGAAGGGATCCATAAAGCGTGCGCTCGAGAAATAATGGGTGAATACCTGCTGAATGAGTTACCAAACTGCCATGGTATCGGCATATATATTCTCTGATCCTGGTAAAACACCTTCCCGTCTTTTGTTTTCGCGGTCACATACAGGACCACCCGGTTCGGCGTAGGTCAGCCATCAGGGATTGCATGGCCCGATTCTTATGATCTGCGCAAAGTGCCATATTCCACAGTTGAAAGGGTCAACTTCCTCTACGCAATAATAAAAGTTCTCCCATTGAAAACTAAAAGGTCGAGTTTGACATATTGTTTTCATTTGCATGGTAGTCATTTAAGTGTCGCGGAGTTGAGAGTGAAATCGAGGCAAATTTAATAAACCGGCTCCAGCTTGGCTTTAAGATTGCCATACTGTATTGAAACGGAAATACCTTAACTATATTTTCCGCTGATTCCTATGTCTTCTGTGCTTTGGTATTTTCTGTCACAACATGGACACAATTTTCTTGTCACATGATTGAACACAAATTTGTCAGTTTTTATTGTAATTCCTTTTCTGTGAGCTGTGCTCGATATTGATTTGCAATAAAGCGCTTGGGAAAACTATGATGCAGAGAAATTCCTGATAATCTCTTGCCCGCAGTCCCGCAAAATCGATGATTACGTTTCTATCCATCAGTATATTCAAGATACCCTTCCACGATTGTTACTTATACGTTGATCGGGGATATCTTCTGAAACAACTGCACATATAAGTATAATAAAGTAGTGAGTCGAAACGCATGGGAACTGATATGTCCCCCTATTCACTTTACTGATGCGGACATAAGATAATTTTAGATTAATCATGGAGCTTCAGTGCCATATAAACAGACAATCGGCATACGTGGTTACAGTTTCGCTGATCTGAAGACGTTGCTTGCCAAGGCCTCTCCGCCACGCTCCGGCGATTACCTCTCCGGCGTGGCTGCGGAGACCGATGAGGAACGCATGGCTTCAAGGCTGTGCCTCGCTGATCTGTCCCTCGACCGTTTCATTGATGAGCCGCTGATCCCTTACAAGGAAGATGAAGTAACGCGCCTCATCCTGGACGATCACAACTCTGAAGCTTTCCGTGAAATCAGAAGCCTGACGGTGGGAGATTTCCGCAACTGGTTGCTGAGCGATATCGCAGATTCAGTAGCACTGTCTCGCGTCTCACCCGGCATAACACCAGAGATGGCTGCCGCCGTTTCCAAGATCATGCGCAATCAGGATCTGATCGCAGTATCGCAGAAGTGCCATGTAGTCACACGCTTTCGCAACACCATCGGACTGCCGGGCCGCCTGTCAGTCAGGCTTCAGCCAAACCATCCCACAGACAACCCTAAAGGGATTGCCGCTTCCATTATAGACGGGCTCCTGTACGGCAGCGGCGACGCTGTGATCGGCATCAATCCAACAGGCGATAGTCTGCCTTCTATAGTGGCCCTAATCGAGATGATCGATGAATTTCGTCTCCGCTATGAGATACCGACGCAGTCGTGCGTTTTGACCCACGTTACCAATACGATCAGGGCCATCGAGCAAGGAGCGCCGGTAGATCTCGTGTTCCAATCCATCGCTGGGACAGAAAAGGCCAATGCCTCCTTCGGCATTAATCTGGCGCTTCTCAAGGAAGCTTATGATGCCGCACTTTCACTAAAGCGTGGGACGGTAGGGGACAACCTGATGTACTTCGAGACCGGGCAGGGAAGCGCTCTTTCTGCGAATGCTCACCACGGCATAGACCAGCAGACATGCGAGGTACGTGCATATGCAGTAGCGCGCCGGTTCAGCCCGCTTCTTGTAAACACCGTAGTCGGATTTATCGGGCCTGAATACCTGTACGACGGCAAGCAAATCATACGCGCCGGTCTTGAGGACCACTTTTGCGGCAAGCTGTTAGGACTTCCTATGGGATGCGATATCTGTTACACCAATCACGCAGAGGCCGATCAGGATGATGTGGATACTCTGCTTACCTTGCTTGGAGTGGCCGGTGTTAACTTCATTATGGGTATCCCGGGTGCTGACGACATCATGCTCAATTATCAGAGTACTTCTTATCACGATGCCCTATATATTAATCACATACTGAATCTGCGCAGAGCCCCTGAGTTCGAGGCGTGGCTCCTGATGATGCAGATTACCGACAGCGACGGGAAACTCTGCGCTCCGGCCGGCAGTCAGCCACTGCTAAAACATGCTCAGTCTCTTGCGGATGTCGAATGAAGCCTCTGATCGTACAGAATGCTTGGCATCAACTGCGCAGATTCACTCCCGCCCGCATCGCACTTGGGCGGGTCGGCGATAGCCTGCCGACACAAGCCGTGCTGGAGTTCGGACTGGCCCATGCCAGGGCACGCGATGCTGTGCATATCCCTCTGGACTGTGAAACTCTAATTGCTCAGTTAAAACAGGATGGTTTTGATATCGTGGCTGTTCGGAGTGCTGCGACAGACCGCTCACTATACCTTCGGCGCCCTGATCTTGGCAGGCAGTTGAACGAAGCCTGCCGCACATTACTGCGACAATTAGTATTACCTGTGAAGCCTGACGTAGCATTCATGATCGGCGACGGCCTCTCATCGTGTGCAGTAGCAACTCATGTTGTGCCTCTGCTGAAGGAAATTCGTTCGAAGCTATGCGGATGGAAGATCGCTCCAGTTGTAGTAGCGGAGCAGGCACGTGTTGCGCTCGGAGACGAAGTCGGCTATCTGCTCGAAGCTGAAGTAACTGTGGTGCTCATTGGCGAACGTCCGGGCCTGAGTTCTCCCGACAGTCTTGGCATTTATCTTACATACAACCCGCAACCAGGTCGCAACGATTCGGAACGCAACTGCATATCCAATGTTCGTCTCGAAGGGCTAAGCTACAGCGTGGCTGCACATAAACTCTATTACTTGATGACTGCTGCGCGACAGCTAAGGCTTTCAGGCGTCGGACTTAAGGACGAGAGCGATCTGCTTCCTTAGATGCATATCTAATCCTGTCACCGCCTTGATCATGGTGGGTCGAGTTGAGCGTCTCTAATGTCACATATATTTGAGATGTCGATTGGATAGCGCGATTTGATTCTACTGAAAGGCTTCAAGACACATAGCATGACAGAATCAATGATTAGCCAAAAATTATCATTGAAATCGGATTCGGGCTAACTTATAACCTCGATGGCGGCACGTTAGGGTCGTGATAAAGATTATTTTCCTTTAATCATTGCATCAATTCATATCTGCGTAACGTTCCTAAGATCCAAAGGATTCTTGCTGCTCACCCTTGACTGAAACAAAGATATTGGAGGTATAGTATCCGTAGCAGTTCATATTCTTAAATCGTATGCCACTCTTAAAAAGTAACGGATAAAGAAAGGGGTTTGTGGAGCTTTCGATATTTCTTTTGGTCATTGCTGCCGCATCGATTCACGCTCTTTGGAATTTGATCACAAAAAAAGTCTCCGGTAATCTGGGCACAATCGCTATAGGATTATGGGCCGCTTCGCTCGGCAGTCTGCCCTTTGCACTACATTATATCTTAAAGGATGGTCTTCCAGCGCTGTCTCTTTATTATATCGGCGCAACGGGCGTTATTCATGCTTTTTATTTTTACTACATCGGGAAATGCTATGAAATCGGCGATATTTCCACTGTCTATCCCGTCGCACGTGGTTTCGGCGTCGCTGGCACTGGCATTGTAGCCGCCACAGTGCTCGGCGAAAACATATCGCCATCAGGCGCCGCCGGCATTATGTTTGTCTGTTTGGGAATACTAATCATCGGCATTCATAAATCGGACGAATGTACTAAGGGCAAATCGCTGAGATACGCCTTAGTGGTTGGCATGACCATCATCGCATATTCTTACATTGATAAGGTCGGAGTCGCTCTTGTTAATCCAGTCTCTTATATATCTGGCATGTTCACTATTGCTGCTGTGACGCTCACAGTAGTTGCTGTAACATGGCACCGGGATGTATTGATACGATCATTGAGAACTCAAATAAGATATGGAGTCGCAATTGGAATTGGCTCAATAAGCACCTATCTGATCATTCTCTTTGCCTTCAGGCAAGGGCCATTAAGTTATATCGCTGCGGTCCGGGAGTTTTCGGTCGCAATCGGCTCAGTAATGGGTTTTTTGTTTCTTAAAGAACGGTTAACAGCTAAAAAGGTCTTCGGTATTACAGCGATAACCCTTGGGCTAATCCTTATAAAATTTGCATAGTCAGCTATTCACTGCCATTTGATTTCGCAATTAAAAAGATACCTGAGTCATTGCTAATAAGACACCTAACTCTCTCTGCAATAACTCTCGAAATTTTGGATAATGACTGGCTAGGAGATTTTGGATATTTCCAAAAGAATATCGCAAAATCAATTCCCCGATAGCTATTTATAATCATCGAAGTTACCAGTGCCAAGAATTTGGTGATTAGCCTAAAATGACCTATCATGACCTTTTGTCGAGTGCTCCCGTGTAACGCTTCTGGATCTACACCGATGAGAAATGCGGTATCTGTCAAGAAGTCCGCACAAACTACTGACCGCGAAAAACGTCAGTACTGGTCGAAAACCATCAAACCCATTATTTATGCACATTCACCACTTGGTACAAAAATGTATGAGTACTTCTTTCAAGTAGTACTCCAATGTGGTACCATAGATAAATGGAGTGCCTTACCTGGGGAGGGGGCTAGTCTATTATTCACTCTGCAGCACTTTATTTCTGATACGAGTATTTAAAGAGGGTTATCTCTATTGCTTATAGAGT
This sequence comes from uncultured Nitrospiraceae bacterium, assembly GCA_963736105.1. Classification (GTDB taxonomy): domain Bacteria; phylum Nitrospirota; class Thermodesulfovibrionia; order Thermodesulfovibrionales; family Dissulfurispiraceae; genus Fen-1308. The sequence goes on from CAVTNL010000002.1 coordinate 2,093,427, forward strand.
ATGAGATAGCATATGCGAAAAGAAAGTCTTGTAACTGCCCCCCAGGAGCATCAGAATTCAGAATTTAGTAAATATCATTATGGCGAAGGGTATGAAATGCCTGATCATCGTAAAGTCACTCTAAATTGAAAAGGTGCTGAGAAAATGAAAAACATACTTGTTATCGATGATGAAGTTGATATTGGCGAGCTCGTCGCATACAACCTGCAAAAAGAAGGGTTTAGGGTAGACAATGCCTATGACGGAGAAGAGGGACTGAAGAAGATCGGCAGCAGGAGATACGAGCTGATATTTCTCGACTTAATGCTTCCGGGAATCCAGGGGATAGAGCTTTGCAAAGTGGTCCGTAGCAATCCAGATACTGCGCGCATCCCTATAGTGATGCTTACCGCCAAGGACGAAGAGATCGACAAAATCCTTGGTTTTGAGGTTGGCGCCGATGATTATATAACTAAGCCGTTCAGTCCGCGTGAATTAGTTGTGCGCGCGAAGGCGTTACTGAGAAGAGCCGAACGGCCAGCAAAAGCAGCAGCTAGAACGGCAGAAGATGAGAACATTCTCAGGATAAGAGACATGACGATAGATAAGGAGCGTTTCATTGTTACGGTGGGAACCCGCCAGATGAAACTGAGCGCGATCGAATTCAAGCTGCTGCTCTTTCTAGCGGAAAGGCCAAAGAAGATATTTAATCGGGAACAACTGCTGGATATGGTCTGGGGTAAAGATGTCTATGTCGAACCCAGGACCGTTGACGTTCATGTCCGGAGGCTCCGGGCTAAGATTGAACACGACCCGAACGATCCCACATATATTAAGACCATGCGAGGCGTCGGCTATTATTATATGGAGAAATAAATAGATGCCAAACAGGCCTTCCTACCTTCAACGCTGCCACATTGGCAACACGGACAGGCGAGCAAGGATGCAGGTTTGCTGTTGTTGCCGATGAAGTCCGAATGTCCGTGCGCTTGACATGCGCATGTATGACTGCAATAAAGTGTTTATTTTTTGACTCATCTGCAGAATTTAATTTTCTCTTAACATTCTTGTAATAATCTCGTAACAATAGATTTATAGCCTGTAAAGGATTTCTCCGGTTCAGATTCCCGGATTACTTAATAGTCATGGGACGCGCCGATGACATAATCACAAATGAGTTATCGAGAGGCGCGAGTTGTTCATTTAAAAAATATTTTGAACTAGAGGCACAAATGAAAAAGAACTTATTAGTTGTCCTTGTAATCATAGTTACCGTTTGCTTTTCCATTTCCGCTTATGCAATCCACGAAATGCCAGCTGACGGTCAAAAGTTTCCGCTTGCGGGCGCCGACGCTAGTAAACTGTATGACTTCATTACCGAGGCACAACCAAATTACTCCCATTGGAACCACTTGCCCTAGACAAGTGAACTCACCGCTTCAAAAGTGCCGCATTGCGCATTTGTATCGACGTACGTTAACAAGATTGCGCTTGATTCAATGAAAGATGCGAAAAGCTTGGCGGACGGCTCAATTATCGTCATGGAAAACTACACTGCTGACAAGGAGCTTGAAGGTTGTACTGTGATGTATAAGATAAGTGGTTATAATCCACAGGGGGCCGACTGGTTTTTGGTGAAATATGCGGCCCCCAGTGGATATGTGGTTGCATCCGGAAAGGTAGAATCATGCATCAGCTGCCACTCCGACCGGAAGGCCAATGACTTCCTGTTTTCAAGCAGGTAAGAAGTGATTGGACTTTAAGGTTTTCGAAGACGTGAGACGGCCGGGGGACTATTTTCGACATTTAGGCTCCCTCGGCTGTTTAGGTCAGATGCTTTTTTGTTTGTGTGGTTGGTTCTTGGCATATGGTGATCTTTTTCGCCAGATTGCCTTTCATTGATGAAATACAAACCTAGACTTGGGAATTAATAACTGACGCAATCTACGGAGTATGCGCTTACATGCCATGTGAGGCTAGTAAGTCGGGGGCAATGATGCTAGAATTCATCCGGTCATCTTATTTTCAGGGACTGTTGAACAGTCTTTCTATTGGCCTCGTCATCTTTAATGACGAGGGTACCGTTTATGCGCTGAATAATCCAGCGTTGTCGCTTCTCGGACTTTCATCGGATAATCATGTCGGCAGCAAATGGACGCAGTTGGTTGACGCCTTTGAAGACAAAGAAGCTCTTCAAGCCATGGTACGGATTGTCGCAGAGAACGTTCAGTCATCACCAGAGCGTTTGACTACAAGGTTTGCGAGACAGGATGGACAGATCTTGCATGTTGTGCTTTCCGCGTCTCCGCTTCTGTATTACGACAAACTATTCGGCATTGTTCTGGAAATGAGCGACATCACGGATTTATATCAGTCACATCAGCGGGAGCGGAGAATGCTCGAAGAGCGGAACTTTCTGCAACAGGAACGTTACGAGAGCCTGCAGAAGATGTCTATGTCTGTGGCCCATCAGCTTCGGAATCCGATTACAACTATCGGCGGGATGGCGCACATTCTCATTAAGGGAGGCCCGCCGTCATCCCACCAGATGGAATGTTTCGATGCAATTATAGCTTCGATGCATCGTCTGGAGGCGGTAGTAACAGCCGTTTATGAGTATGGTGCACTTGTGGTAAGAAATCGTATACTCGTCGGTACAGACAACCTCATTCATGATGCAAGGGAAATGTCAGCCAAGAGGATCCCCGAACTTGCGGCCAAAGCTGCATGGGACGTGGAAGTGGTGCCATATCAGCTTGTCACGGACCCGTTGCTACTTTCAAAAGCTCTCTGCGAAATATTCATGAATTCGCTTGAAGCCCTCCCCCTTAGCGGCGGTAAAATCACAGTAAGCGGGATAGCAGATGCTGAAACCTACAGGATCGAGATTTCAGACAACGGACGCGGCATAGCAGCATCAGACCTCCTCTTCATCTTCGACCCTTTCTTCACCAGAAAGACAGTAGGTGTGGGCATGGGACTCTGCAAAGCAGAACGTATAGTGCATGATCTTGGCGGCCACATAGAGGTAAAAAGCGTTGAGGGACTGGGTACTACCGTCAAACTGGTGTTTAACCGAAGGTAAAATGCGCTATAACCTGCCGTCATTAAAGCGGCCTAGATGTAATGTATGTTTCATCTCGCAAGCGAGAGCAGCAGCCCTTGAGAAAAATCAACATTAGTGGCCGTAACTGGCGCTAACAGGTATTTCCAGAGACATCCGTTTCCGAAGAAAGCATTGCGTCAATGCTTGTATCGATTATTCTGTCAACATTGAGCACTCGTTAATATCCATGTTATCTCGCTTTATATCATAGCGATAAACATGGCACATTTCGAAGCGATTGCTCATGCAGAACTTAATATTGACCTCCTCAATGTTTCTGACGTAATCCTTAACAATTGCGCACATAGCTCCGCAACTGCTTCCTTTCAGATGGGGGCATGTGATTGTATTGAAATCAGACCGTCCAAAGCACATATCTTTCTCCTTCTGATGTTATTCAGCCTAATCTATAGCGCTATTCAAAGTGCGAGTAATAACCTTAAAACTGTATCAGAAAGTACTCGAAGTCAGCTTTTTCAGGTGTAACACTGGTCCTTATTTCTTTGGCATTGCTGTAGAAGCGACCTCCTTGACACCTTCTACCACGCCGACCAGCATTTCCTTGACAGCCTTAACCGCCGAATTACCGATTGTCCCTGCAGCTTCTATTGCTCCTCCGACCGCACTTTTTGCTACCTCGGTTACATTTTTACCTGTTTCTTCGGCGGCTTCGACCACTCCATCTACAGCCCTTCGGGCAACAACACCAACATCCGCGCCGATCTCAGCAGCGCCTTTTACAGCGGCTGTGACCGTCTGGGTAGCAACTTTCACGACATCTCCGCCAACGTCTCCAACTCCCATCACAACCCCTTTGGCCACATGCTTGGTACTAAGGATAAACCCGGCGCCTACTTCATCCGTCGCCTGAATAGACCCTCTCACAACATCTTTGGCAATCTCGACGCCGTCATTGGCTACAGAACCCGTGGCACGAACGGCGTTGGAGACTGTATCTCTAACAAGCCTGACAATTTCGGCCTCAATCTCATTGATGCCTTTCAGACTGTTTATAACACCAGCCTTGACACAAGATCCCACCTTGCCGACGTCCTCTTTAACGCTCTCAGTCTTTTTTGCTGCTTTCGGCATATTGTCCTCCCACTGATTTGTTAGATATCACCATCGCTAAATAAAGTATACCTCACTAAACCATATGCTGCGAGCTATTAACGGAGCTCTTCGACATTACTTACCTCTCATGCTAAACGTTTTTTTCTGATGATCGCACCCCTATTGCAATTTCTGTAGCAATGCTTATATTTATTGACGGATGTGCCCCTTTGCAACTGGCAAAAACAAAATGCGTACAATTGCAGCATCTTGTTCTTAAATTGAACCAACAACGCCGGCTCATGTCGCTTAACGCCGGACCGCATTGTAGATGTCACAATAGTTGTAAAACATGCCTATTATAATGTATCTTGCCGGTTTTATTGATAATCATTCAATCGCAATTCTATAATTACTTGGTGGCCTTTATTATCTTTGGGTTCTTCTTGTGGATCAGAGATCCATATTTGACCTCAATATTCTTGGCGAAATATATAATCATTTTGCTTACTTATGCTGGAGACAGGCATGGATGATATGAAGAAGATGGAACAATCAGTCTGGAAAGATAACTTTAATTTCATATCAAGAAAGGATATTTTAAACGTATCAAATGATGATATTAACAAGGCACTGGAAGCAGCTGAATGGACCATCCTGTTAGACAAAAAACCATACCTGAAAAATACGCGCGATTTTAAAGAAAAGCTCTATGTGGCTGAAATACTTAAAGGTAAAGATACTCATATCAGAAGCGTATACCAACCTATTGTAGGCTTGAAAGACCATCGGATTTGGGCTTATGAAGGGCTTTCTCGTTTTACCCTTTCAGGGAATTCCATATCACCACTTAAAGTATTCGAAGACGCTCTTGGTATAGGGTTACTGGGTGAACTAGATTGGGCCTGCAGGGCGCAGGTTATCAGTTCTTTTCCTAGACAGGACAGTTTGCTTTTTATCAATATTTCTCCCTCTGTGGCAAATTACGAATACTTCGGGACAGGGCAGACTGATGAATTCTTAGAGAAAGCAGGCCTGAGCAAGGATCAGATAGTCCTCGAGATAACAGAATCTGGGAAAGTGTTTGATATCGATGAAATAAGGAAAATTGTTCTGTACTATAAGAATGCGGGTTATCGGCTTGCCCTAGACGACTTTGGAATGGGATACAATTCATTAGGTCTTTTTTTCTCGGTTGCAAATTTTGTGGATTATATAAAAATCCCAAGGGAGCTAGTACATGGCATCAGCAAGAGTAATCTCAAGCTCGATCTTGTCAGAGCTATAAGAGATATCTGCTTGAGTAATGGGAAAGACGTCATAGTGGAAGGCTTGGAAGACGTTGAAGACCTTGAATCTATTATAAATATTGGAATTGATCTTGCACAAGGATTCCTGTTTTCCCGCCCCTTGGAAACGGAAACACTCACCGATCCCGCAGCATTTCAAAAGATAGTGCATGCCATTCAGATACTTCAGATCGATGAGGAAGCGAAAACGGGAAGAGGCAATATAAAACACTTACTGCCGGTCATCACCATTAACGGCAAAATCAAATATCGTGATTTTGACCGGAAGTTGCACGATTATCTTGGCAAGAACCCAATAATACTGATTGAGGCCGCTGGAAGGAGTTTTATTCTCGACACCCTTCAATATCTCGGGTTCGTTTCAGACAGTGTCAGAAAGGATTTGCTGCACTTTAAGTCTTTTGATGACTTGGTATCCAATAACTACCATTGGCTGAAAATGCTTGAAGATGTGCCGCTGTGTCCTCAGGAGATCCCGAGTATCTTTGATCTGTATCTTTTTTTTGAAAATAACAATAAGGATATTGTGATCATAAAGGAGAACGGCAAACCAGTATATTATGCGACACGTGATAAAATTTATAAAGCGATGAGTGACATGCTTTATATTGACAGGGTCTCTATAAATCCTCTTACCGGATTGCCCGGCAACAGGGTCATTGAAGAGAGGGTTAGCAATCTGATTAAAGCGGGCTTTGAGTTTTGGATCGGGTATGTGGATCTCGACAATTTTAAAGCTTTTAATGACCACTACGGGTTTGCTTCCGGTGACATGATGCTTAAGCGGCTTGGCGCTGCAATGGAACTGCAATTGAAAGAACGCTATGATAACAACTTCTTTTTGGGTCATATCGGCGGAGATGACTTCTTGTTTACGTTGAACAGTGTTTCACGCAAGGAGTTGGAGGGGTTTGCCCATTTTTTTGCATCCACCTTAAGTGATTCTATTGTAACCTTATACAACGATAATGATAGGAACCAAGGATTTTTTATAGGGGAAGATCGCGACGGAAACGCGCGGCATTTTCCTTTAGCTGCCGTGTCAATGGCTATTGCATCCAGTAAGGGTAAAAACAGTTATATCGATATATCAAGAACCCTTGCTATTCTGAAAAAGAAGACCAAAATGCAGGTAGGCACCGCCTATGCCATTGAAGTAGTTTAAACGCCCTTGTGAAAAAACCGTGAGCCATAAAGACAATATCTAACCATGGTTTTAAGAAAATAGTTGAACGCGCCGCATTCACTGGAATGTATCGGCTGCCATAATCCCCACCATTATAACCCTAATTTAAGTACCGCCGGTGGACACCGAAAAGGGCGGAAGATGCAGAATTTCTGCGCCGTGTGCCATGCATCAAAGGTTGATCCAAGGTCCCTGGAGGGAGGTGACGCACTAGTAACACCGGCTTTTGTGCTTGCTTGTGGACATTCAGACAATAATACAATTATCTGGACCGCAGAGGATCAAATGCTCAGCCCAGATTCTCTTCCAGGGTATGCTAATCTTGTTCGACCCATATTAAATAGCATGAGAGAGATTGCAGGTACAGCAGCAAATGAAGGCTCTTTAGGCTCCGCCCCGTCCGGCAATGTTCAAGGCTTTCGGTGGACGCCTGTAGGCGGAACAATTGCTCTCGATTTACTTCCAGGATTCACCCAGTGGCATTGTTAACGGATTCAATAATATGGGTATAGCTGTCGGCGAAGCTACAAATAGCAATCCAGTCTGCGGCCTTTCAATTTTAGACCCTGTGGATGTTTCAACCGCACCTGTCATTTGGGGACCAGACGGACGTGTGGTCGATTTGAACACCATTATTATAAAGCGGCAAGAACATTACTCATCAAGTATTTCATCTCTTGCGAGCGCCCTTGCTATAAACGATTACGGGCAGATACTTACTGCCGGTGTAGATCGGATGGGCAAATTCCACGAATATCTGCTCTCAGTGTCAGAAAATGGCATTTAGACTTGGGCAAATGGCATCGGCATACAAACCATGATTATTTAACGGATGATGAAGATTGAGAATAAGGATACCCTGTTTCACTGACTTCTTCTGAGGATCTGCGAAAATAATTATACTGATTGATAATGATTAGTGGCATCGGCATCAGGAATTTGGTGATTACCTGTTATAATTTCTATCCTACTTTTGTGCAGCTACCATGACCATATTGATTTGACATGGGCAGTGTGACTGAAGCAGATTGGGATACGACAGGGTGTAGATAAGTTAGGCAAACTAAGTGGGCTTAAACAAGCCCTATTTCTGCTGACTCTTTGCTATTATTCCGAACGTTGTGTTCAACGCTCCTTTAAAACCTCTCCCGGATGGGCTCGACTATACCTAGCCACAAGTGATTCTTCTTCCTAATAATTCGACGATTCTCATTGACCATCCGCAGAAATCAGATGATCTATTTTACCGCGCCTAAGTAAAGGAATAGCCGTCCGTGAAAGAGATGCTTTGTGAACAGGGTAAAAGTGTGCTACAGTTGCAGAAAGATGAAAAAGAGAACGAATCGAAATCTGATCATAGGCATAGGGGCGGCTGTTATCATAGCCTTAGCCATAATACTCTATGCAAATAATCGTCCCGCCAAGAATACAAAACAACCTGCGCACATTTTTCATTGGCCAGAAGTAACGCTGAAAGGCACCGAACGCATCACCGCGGCATATGTTGCGTTTCATGCTGCACATATTAGGAGCATAATAAACATTCCACCGGGATGGTATATCGATCTTAAGTTGAATGTTCCGCCTAATCCAGCGTTCAATGGTTCCATCATTGTCGGGGCTGCCGCACTGGAATCGACAAGAAAGCTTCCGGAACTAGAATTTGACGATATAGACAAAGAGGAAAAAGCTAAGGCCATACGTGCGGAGTTCATGGTCACAGACTTTACTAATGGACGGGATATAGGAAGAAAGATCGAAATCAACTTAAGCAAGCCCTGAGGTGTTGCACCGACTAATCATTAGGGCTAACGATGCCGTGATTATGGCGATTCCAGAAAGAAATAATGACAAATGTATAGTTCCATTATATATGGACTTGGTGGTTGCAAAAGAGGAATATTATACCAAGTCAGTGTCGTTACGCTGGCATTGCCCGTTACCATTGAAGCTTACGACTCGCACAAGGCTTAAGGCATTTTGGGGACGTATCACGTTTCCGAAGTTTAACGGCACTATGCTATTGGACTATAGCGACAGTGATGGCTAGCGTTGGCAGTGTCACCCCCATAATGAAAATTATAAGCGATGAGTAAAATCATAACCATTGATACATGGCGCACTAAGGTCACACTGGCATGCAGTATGAAAACAGGTGTCGTAATTCTGGCATGCAAAGTCAAATAATCTCTAACGAGGACAAGGAGATTCAAATGAAGGCAAGAAAGAAGACCCCGGCATTTGCATTCTTTCATGGGCAAGTTGTGCTTTTTCTATTAACTGCATATCTGTACAGCGCTAGCACTTTTATGACCTCTACATTAGGCGCGCGTAGTGCATTTGCTTATGAATTCAGTAGGATAGACTTTCCCTCTTTGGTAGTGCGCTGTTTGACGTAATATCATAGCTGACTTCTATAAGATGCGATGTGTCACTTTGTACTGCTAGCTACGATAATTTCTCACAGAAGGAGTCACAAGGAAGAGCATCCTGAATGCAATGATGGGTACAAGCTGACCTTCCCCCGATTTGATGGACACACCTAATAATTTGTATGTTGAAAGAGGAGGTGTGTATGGGGAAAGAAGGTGGCAAATATCGTCATTTTACTGCTGAGTTCAAAAGAAACGCAGTCCAGTTGCTTACTGAGAAAGGGATGCCAATAGGTAAGGCAGCTCGAGAGCTTGATATTCATCCCAATCTGCTACATGTGTGGAGAAAGAAGTTTCTCAAGGAAGGTGATAAGGCTTTTGTAGGGAGAGGACATGCGAGGCCGGAGATGGTAGAAGTAAGTCGGCTCGCTAGGGAATTAAAACGGGTAAAAGAAGAGCTTGAGATTTTAAAAAAAGCCCAGGCATTCTTCTCCAAAAAAAACAAATAAGATATGAGTTTATGGATGAGTATAGAAAGACATACAAGGTCAGCACTATGTGTAAGGTATTGAATGTCTCCAGGAGTGGGTATTATGCCTGGAGAGATCGACTTCCAAGCACACGGCGGAGAGACAACGCGGAACTTCTGCAGCGAATTCGTCAGATCCACGTTCAGAGCAGGAATCTCTATGGAAGCCCACGGATTACTGCAGAGCTTAATGAACAAGGTCTTAAGTGTGGTAAACACCGGGTTGCAAGACTTATGAAAAGCAATTCGATACGTGGCGAAGTGAAAAAGAGGAGATTCAGGAGGACCACGGACTCGGGGCATGGTTATCCTCTAGCGGCGAACTTATTAATTGGGAAGGAACAGACGGAAGGAATATGGGCATCAGACATGACTTATATTCCCACCTCTGAGGGCTGGCTCTATGTGGCAGCAGTGATGAATGTAGAAAGCAGAAAGATCATCGGGCTATCGATGAGCGACAGGATCTCGCAGGAACTAGCTTCAGCTGCACTGAGGGATGCAGTAGGCCGGCAGAGGCCACCCGAAGGACTGATTCACCACTCTGATCGTGGCAGACAGTATGCAAGCTATGCGTATCAGGATCTTTTAAGCGGATATGGAATCGTACAGAGCATGAGCAGAAGCGGCAACTGCTGGGATAACGCCTATATGGAGTCGTTCTTTGGAACACTGAAGACGGAATTGGTTCATGGCGAGAAGTACCGCAGCAGACTGGAAGCAAGACTAAGTATCTTCGAATATGTAGAAGTGTTTTATAATCGATTCAGGAGGCATTCGGCATTGGGCTATAAAAGCCCGGAGCAGTATCAAGCACTGCTCGATGAAACTTAACCCGGTGTCCACTTTTTCGTGGGAAGGTCAAGCTGTAATTGTTCAGTCTGCCCAAACACAAATATGGATCAGATTTGCTATGTAATACCCACCTTCACCAATTTCGGCCGGAGTATATTTATCACATCTTTGGGGTCCACTCCTACCAGGTAGCCTCTTCTCCCTCCGTTTATATATATTCGATCAAGTTCTAAGATCGTCTCCTCCATGTATACAGGCATGCTCCTTCGAGTGCCGAACGGAGAGATGCCGCCAACTATGTATCCGGTATGCCTGTTCGCAGTCTCCGGTGCGCAGGGGGTCACTGCTTTGACTCCCATGATCCGGGCGAGTTCTTTTGTAGATGCCTTCATGTCACCATGCATCAGCACTACAAATGGATTCTTCTTGTCGTTTTCCATAATTAGCGTCTTGATCACACTATGTTCTTCAACTTCCAATTCCCTTGCACAGACCTCGGTACCGCCGTGTTCTTCATATGAATATGGATGGTCCGTAAATTCAATGCCGGCGGCGCGCAGCGCGCGAATTGCAGGAGTGACAGGCATTTTATCTTTGGACATTTAATTTGCTCCTTGCATAATCATATTTCAATATTCGCACATTATTCTGCTTTTCTGAAATGAGTTCCATGTTATTCTACTCCTTCTAGCTTGTAGTGAATACGATCAAGTATGTCATGGTTGAGGGCACTAGCAAGCTCCCGCTTATAGGAGTGGGGAGAGGAGTTTTAGGACATTTGCTTAATGGTGAGTCCGGCTCTGCCGATAAAATGTTTCGTGTTGTCTGTTTTCTCACGTTCCTGTCACCAAGTGTTTAAAAAAGTAAATGGGATGGTTCTATTTATTCGCGCGCATATGAGGAATGACAACATACAGGGCCGCAGATCCGCAAATCCAAGACCGTAAAGTCAGAATTTAATGCATATATAATCCCAAAATCTGATTTTCAAAATCGCTCATATCTCTAAAGTGAATTGTCTTCAGACCTTGCTCTGAAGCCCGCTTTATATTATCAGCATTATCGTCCACAAAAAGAGCTTCCTCAGTCCTACATCCCATTATTGAACATACATCCCTGAAGACCGAGGGGTCGCGTTTGGACTTTCTTAACTTGAATGAATTAAAGATATAGTCAAAATAATGATAGAAAGGATTTTTCGCGTTAATCTCTTCCAGCCAGTTTGTCTGGTCGCTAAGGATTGCGACGGTGTGACCGTGGAACTCAAGTTTTTCAACATGCTCCAACATCTTTGGTCTTATTATAAATCTGCTCAATATCTCTTCCCTAAGTTCCTCATCACTTCCGACGATGCCAGTCTTTACTCTCAGGGTTTGCCAATAATTATATTCATCGCTCACTCCCGTTATGTAACCGGTCTGATATATAAGGTCGGTAGCCGCCGTAAAAAAGTCATCAGGATTGAGGTTGTTCTTTATAGCGATAGCCCGCAGGCCTTTTCTGAAGCCTTCTTCGGCCAACACGCCTCCGAAATCAAATAGTATCGACATGATCATTTCAATAATTTAGCATAGTACATCCTCATAACACCTGTTTGCATAACAGCAGTTCCCCCAATAACAAAACCATAATCCGCGCAAAGTATTGAAGGAGTGGCGAGGACATCATTTGCGAAGTGGACTCGACATGTTTTGGAAAAATGGGGGAACTTTTCTTTGCATAATTCTTGACAAATTATCTTCTCATGATATTCTTTAATCAAAGTTCGGTTGTTATATAACGCCTCGTAAAAATGGTATTACAGTAACTTCAGAAGATTATATAGGAAGCCATGAAGACGAGAGTGGCTTTTTGCTTGATGAATGTTTTTGACGAATCTCTATGCGGAAACCCTTAACGCCTTGGAAGGTGCCACAAAATCGTGAACAACTCGATACTACATGAAATCGTGCAAGCTATTCCTCTTCTGGCGGCGGCATGTGGGTTGGTGTATACGGCATTGCAGTTTCGGGGTTGGCGGGCATCCCAGTTCGTTGCGAATTTCACCAAACTTATTGAACTACAGTTACAAATCAGGAAGATGGCTGTTGACGATCCCACTTTGAGACCGGAGGGTACTCCCCCAGAGGAGGTGAGGGCCTACTATTACAGCCTTATGCAGTTGAGCCTGTTTGAAATCGCATGGTATAGCCACGAATATGGCCAGTTGACAGATGATTACTTTGCCTCTTGGGAAGTCAATATGCGCTCTGTTGCAAAGCGCCCGGAGTTTCGTGACATGTGGCAGAGCGACCGGACGAAGATACTGCACGATGGGTTCCGCAAGTATATGGAGACTTTGATGCGGGAGGGGCCGGGAACACGAATGCAGAGGTGAAGATGCCCTTTCCGCTGACCCTTGAGCAGATGAAGCTTCCCAAGCCGGTTACCCTTGCATTGGACTCTTTCCTCATTAATGGTTGCCGTGATACAATTGCTCTCTAAATAGTTGTGACTGTTAGGCCCTCCAACTAATTTGTAGGAACAGATTGTAGTTATCTGATCGGGTGTCGCAAAGACGCCAAGAGGGACTGGCCACAGTTAGGAGCGGAGAGAACACCTCATTTCTCATCGAGTCAGATAAAGGCGCGTTATAAGGAGACAATCGACGACAGGTCAATGATAGTTTTTTTCAGGCACTCACCGGAATTACTATCATGCTAACAGGTATCTGTTATGCAGTAGACATCGCTAATGCGGTTATTGTTGGGACGCTTCTACCTTTTTCAGCCTGTTCTGAACGAAAGCGTCACGCATCGAGACATAAGGATCGATGGCCGCCTCCTTGAAGGACTCGTAATCCCCGATCTTGAAGGAGGTATTGTTCACCTTTTCGAGAGCAGCAATTCCCGATTTCTCCCAGAAAGTAATGTCGGCACTTCTTACATAGGTCAAAGGATGCATAAACTGATCGGCTGCCAGACCGATCCCGTCACGGATCGATGAAGGCCCAAATATGGGCAACACAAGGTATATCCCATGCCCTATACCGTAATGACCCAGGGTCTGACCAAAATCGGCGTCCTGCTTCTTGATCCCGAGGGCTTTGTCAGCCATATCGCCCATCCCGCCGACTCCGGCGAAGGAATTGAATACAAACCTGATGAGCTCATTTCCGGCTGCCTTGAGCCTGAGTTGAAGCAGCTCATTCACCATTCTGCACGGCGCCCACAAATTATCAAAAGCATTGCTAAGCGCAAATCTGAAATCTTCTGGTATGACGTGGGAATACACTTGAGTTACGGGTTTGATTCCCCAGAAGTACAACTTGTCGTTGAACTGGTACATTACTCGATTTACGGGGGCCAGAGGATCGGCAACTTGCGGCGCTTCAGCCTGCCCCTCTGCAGAAATGTTCTCATCTCCGACCTGTCCAGTTGCCTCTGTTGCCTGTTCTTCAACTGCGTTCTTATCTGCCAGTGCTATCATGATCGCGTCTATCTGGGCCTGATCGTCAAGCTTAAGATCAGCCTCAGAGTCCAACTCACTGTTGGGTAAGGTATCAGGCGATATTTCTTGCAAGGCTTCGTCAGAATCAGAAGCGGTCTGTGGCGCAATCAAAACCACCGAATCCCCGGCCTGCCGCAAATCTGGACCCGGCATCGAGCCATCCGCCCTGGACACGGCGGGATAAAGCATGAGAACAGAGACAAGTATTATAACAGGCGTGAGTTTCATTGTTTTCTCCTTCTGTGAAATCTTCATTGGGTTAAGCCTTTCCCACCTTTTTCCGGAGGGTTTCAAGCAGATATGTAGGCGGTTTGTTCGATATGATATCCCTGAATTGGCTGCGATAGTTGTTGACGAGGCTCACTCCTTCAATTACTACATCATAAACCAGCCATGAGCCATTCTCGTTTATCACTCGGTAGTAAATAGGGACCTCTTGAGTTTGTTTGATAACTGTGCTCTGTACTTCAACTGTTCTTTCGGTCAGCGGTACTTCCTTGGTGAAGACTATTCTTTCGTCGGTATAAGCCATGATCTTGTCCGCATAGGTGTCCGCAAGCAGGTCCTTGAAGAGAGAGCTAAATTCCTTTTGTTGTTCAGGTGTGAACTTGCTCCAGTTCACTGCCAGCGTCCGCTTCGAGAGTTCCGTGAAGTCGAACATTGTGTCGGCGATGGAGCGGATTTTGTGTTTCTTGACCTTTTTGGCCGATTCAGACTTAAGCGTCGGGTCCCGCAGTATATCTAGCACCTTGTTGACATTACCACTCACTGTATCGAGCGGTGCCCCTGCTAATGCAGCGACTGGAAAGACCAGACATGTGACGAAGGCCAGTATAACGAGTTTCTTTTTCATCATTTCCTCCAGCAGCGCTATTTGCTATCCTTTTTATCGTCCCTTTTTATATCTCCGAATGCGTATTTGCTAATAAGTTCCTCAATATCAGTGGGAGCGTTAGTCTCGGATATTCTCCCTCCTGGCTTCAGTATCTCACCGCCTCCTCCTGGCTCGATCTTGATGAACTTGTCTCCGATAAGGCCGGCGGTCTTAATTGATGCACTGGAGTCATCGTATATCTTGATGTCGTTCCTCATCTTCAATTCTACCAAGGCCGCCTGTTTATCCTGATCTAAGCTCAGTGTTTCCACGCGTCCAACCTCGATTCCGTCAATCTCTACAAGATTACCAGCCCGCAAGCCAGATACCGAAGCGAAATTAGCATAGAGAGAATAGTAATGGTCATCGAAAAATGAGACCTTGCCGAGTTTTACTGTCATGTATGTCACACAGATAAGGCCGATGACAACAAAGATGCCGACAACTGTTTCTATCGAGTATTTTTTCATTGCGTACTCATCTCCTTCCCAAACTGATATTTTGCTATTATCTTCTGATTCGCCTCAGCTTTTTCCATGATCTGTTCAATTTCATCAGTGGAGCTGCCTTCAGTTATACCGGCAGTGACCCATATTTCGTAGCCTGTCCCATCCTCTATCTTGCAACCGGTCAAGGCCCTGATCTCGGGTAGCGCCCTTGATTGGAGAACTTGAGCGAAATCAAGCACTAATTGCCAGGCTTCTTCAATACTTATATGCGGCAGAATGGTAAGGATCTTGTCTCTGCTGTGGCGCGCAGAGAATCCAAATGGACCTATATATTTATTTACGTACTCTCCAAGGGTTTTGAGGACTTCCAACGCGGCCTGAGAACTCGGCGTATCGGTAAAATACTCAAAATATACGCTGAACAGTACTGCCGAGATTGTGGTGTCTACACGTCTTGCATTCAGCGTCAGGGCATACCTAGACATGAACATCTCTTTAGAAAGTAGTCCGGTGAGCTCATCCTGGAGTCCAGTAAGGCTTTGCACAAACTCAGCGATCATGGGATGTGTCAGCCTTGTCAACTCCTCATGAGTACCATGAAAGGCGACTTTCCCTTCCCATAGCAGGAGAACCCGGTCCGAGATGAAGAATATATCGGGGATGTCATGACTGATGAGGATGGCGGTAAACCCGAACTGTTTGCGGTAATGGGCAATCATGCTCAGGATAATGTTTTTCCTGATAGGGTCCAAGCCAGTGGTAGGCTCGTCAAAAAGCACTATGGACGGGTCCGTTACGAGGGCACGGGCCAAGGCCACCCGTTTCTGCATACCGCCTGAGAGTTCTGAGGGATACTTGAAAAGGGCGTCTGCGAGTTCCATCTGTTCGCTCCTGGATATCACTTTTTGTTCGATCTCTTTTTTGCCCATATTTGTGGTCTGTCTGAGGGGCAAGGCTATGTTATCAAAGACTGACATTGAATCGAACAGGGCATTATTTTGGAACATGTAGCTGATCCTGCTCCTGTGCATATCCCATTCGTTCTTCTTCATTTCCCGTATTGGCCTCCCACTAAAAAGGATGTCTCCTTCATCCGGGGATAGCAATCCGATAATGTGTTTAAGGAGGACACTCTTGCCGGTGCCGCTCTTCCCGATGATCGTTGTGATCTGGTTCTCGTAAATAGCCAGATTTGCCTTGTCGAGGATAATCTTTTCGTCAAAGCTCTTAATGACATCTCTGAATTCTATCAAGGGAGTTTCCACATACACCTCTACATGAGAAAGGATGTAACAACGTAATCCGAGATGAGAATTACTACACATGAGATCACAACGGCCGATGTGGTCGAGATACTCACGCTTTTTGCCCCGTAGCTGTCACTACGAAGGTGGGTGAAGTATCCCTGGTAGCAGCACGTTGTTGCTACAAGCATCGCAAAGATGAGTGACTTGATGAAGCCACCTCTAATATCAATGATGTCCACATAGGTATGGATGCGATTGAAGTAAGCGCCCTTATCCACACCAAGAAGGACAACCCCAGTAAGATATCCTCCGAGGATTCCGATAAGATCGAAGAAGGCTGTCAGCAGTGGGAAGCTAATGATGGCAGCCGCTATGCGCGGACTGATTAGATAGCGTATGGAATCTATCCGCATCGTGTAGAGAACATCGATCTGTTCGGAGATGCGCAGGATGCCGATTTCAGCCGTCATGGCAGAACCGGCACGTGCAGTTATCATGATCGCAGTAAGAACAGGGCCAAGCTCACGGATGAGTGTAAGGGCAACAACTGAGCCGAGCACTCCTTCGGAGCCGAATTTTATTAGAGTATAGAATAGCTGCAGTCCTAGTACCATGCCAGTGAAGAGTCCGACAAGCATAACGATATTGGAAGATTTGGCTCCGATAAAATAAACCTGCTGGATAATCTCCCGCATCTGTTTGGGCCTGAAGATCTTCACAAATGCAACTGTAAAGAAGGTCACTATAGTGCCGAGATTATGTATACCCTTTATTATTACCTTGCCAAGATAATCAAAATAGTTCTGTAAGGAGTAGTATTTTATGGTGGACTTCATCTTTAGTATTATTCCTTTCTTACCGGTTGTCGATTATTTCGGTAAGCCCTATTTTGTTATCCCTTTGTCGGTAACGAGAAGCGGCCCTTTTCGCTCCCAGAGCCTGGATTCCTTTCCCCAACTCTTATGCGCCCCGACTGCCGCAAGAGCTTGACACTGAACCATGTTAGATGCTCGAAAAACTGATATCCTTCCATTAAATTACTGCCTCTAACGGATTCCTCCTAACACTATTACCAGCTCCAACCGATGTTCCCACGAAATACTCCCTCTTTGGATCGATTCTGTGTTTGTTTTCTTTATAGACGAGTTTCGTGCCAAGGTAGAATTGCATATAAAATCAAACAGTTACATAATTTATATTTTATGGTTTACCGGATATGGTAAAGCTTGCTACCATATTTAGTAATTGTTCCAAATATTTTGTACGGTGATTGCACTTATGAAAAGGACTTTATGCCCAGAAAGACAGACGAACCGAGGAGAAAACGATGAACATGGAGACCTTTTATCAAAGTGAACTGCGGCGCAATTCCCGAGACTCTTCTCGACAGCGAACTCCTCGGTCACGAGAAGGGCGCATTCACCGGAGCGGTCGTTCAGAAAAGGGGTCGGTTCGAGAGGGCGGACAAAGGTACTATCTTCTTAGACGAGATCGGAGAACTGCCCTTGCAGGCTCAGGTGAAATTGCCGCATGTCCTTCAAAAGAAGGAGATCGAGCCCGTGGGAGGGACATGTTCCATACCGGTCGACATCCGCCTCTAAAGTCCTATGCCCCCTATTGAAAAGTCATATTGTCTATCCTAAATATAGCCTGCTCTTTTGTTCCTTTTGCATGAAGATTTTAAGGAATAAGCAAGAACTCCCTGTGCTCTTGGCACAGGGCTGAATTGCTAACCGATGCACTTTGAGATCTATTATCGGGAAGGGCAAGCGATTTTGGGCAATTGAGGTTTTTGACCTTTGACGCCCTGCGCTCTTGGCGCAGGGTTCTTCACTTCGCCTTTTCTATAAATCTTATAATTCTAGTGGATTGGCGGCCAGGCATAAGATTCGCTATAGAAAAGCGAACTTCGTTTTCTTTATGCTTATCAAACAAGCTGGGCCCATACTGCTCTTTAACATCTATGGGCTTATACCCCATAGTAATTAACAATGTGGGGAATAATCTAAAATGTGTCATCTCATTTTGATTGTTCGTCAAGTTTGACTCGGCCAGAGATCGAATGAGATTCTGTGAGTTCCCAGTTGCAATGATAAAAATGGGAACTTTCACTTCACTTGGATAAACATCGGCACTACAGTGCCCAAACTTCTCCCCATAATCCATGAGATTTTCACTATGATCGGAAGTATATATAATCAGACTGTCGGACCGATCAATTAGCCCTAGCATTTTTTTAAAATATTGATCAACATTCCAACGCATTGAATTATAGTAACCGTTTCGATAAGCAGCAAGAGTCGCTGCTGATGCTGACATTGCAACAGGTGAAAAGTGTTCTTCTGATGATGGGTAGGTCGATCCAGCTGGAAAATGAGAACCTGACTTCAGCACATAGAAAAAGGTAGGGATATTAGAATTAACTCTTTTTGCAACCTCATCCGCGATATGCATGTCTATCGAAGATTTCTCTGTATCTTCATATACGGAGCGAATCTGTATGTATTCATCAATATATTTAAAATCTTCTTTAGACATATAGTTTTGGAATTTGTCACCCTTTAACTGGCCCTCTACAAAAATCGTCCTGTAACCAGCATGTTGGGCATACTGAAATATGTTGGGCTTGCTAAATAATTCATGATCGATCTTCGCAAGAGAATCACTCTTCGGGAGAACACCTGTTTGAAGAAATATATGGGAGGGTGCTGAACAATTCCCTGCAGAAACGGCCACTCCATAATTTAGCAAGGTACCCGTATAGCTGGCAAGAAAAGGAGTGGTATCGAACTTAAACCCATTAATACCCAATAAATCACCACGGATGCTTTCATCTACAATGTAGATAATCACTGGAAAACTGTTTGCTTTCCTGAATTAACGAGAGTTTTACAGGCTCACGTTCACCTCTATAAACATCCAGTTTGCTCGCAAAACTTAGCTGCATCGGGACTTTTTCAACAACAGGCATCTTATCAATCTCAGCTCCTGACCCGAGTAAATAGTATGCAATACTTATGGCCACAATTGGACCAACTGATACAATCGCGCGTTGGATCCTAAACTTAATCAATCTGGATAAGAAATAAATGATGAAAACACATGCCAATGACTCAGCAGTCCCATAAATGATTGGTTTCCAATACACCATCATAACATCTAAAACAGCCCCGGGGCGGAATGCATCAGTCCAGAGAAGATTGGCATCCGATATCTCAAAACCCAAGCTTGTTTCAAAATTGCCCAGGTTATTTATTTTCAGATAACAAAGAAAAATACTGTATGCAAGGAATGTATAACTAAAAGCAAGGAGCCTCAAAAAACGCATGTTTGATATGTATAGCAAAGAAAAACATAATGAAAAGACACAATAAACAACTATATCTTCGCGATTGAATGTGTGTAATACAGAATGTGCTTTGGTTATTCCATACTGGGTGATAAAAAAAGTCAAAACAATCAATACCCCACCCATCATAAGATATATAAATTTTTTCCTGTTCATTACATTATAGTTCTCTGTTAGGGTTCAGCGTACACTGTAATAGGTTAGGCTGCTTGAGCATTCAGTTCAAAGGACACTGGCGCACGATTTACCAAGGCTGAATGTTTCCTCTGCTGATTATATACTATTTCTATATATGAAAAAAGCACTCTGCCGTGCTTCTGCCCGTATCGAATAACTATGCTGATACACATGCTCGATCTTCACTATTTTAACCGGGTGATAGTTGCCGAACGAAACCTAAAGTCGCTGCAGTGTTTCACATAGTACCTTGTCATTATCCGCATAGCAGCCAAATCTGATGAGCCCCACTGAAGGCAGAGAAATGTTGGAAAACCTGAGCAAAAATGTATAATTATTCAATAACTGAAAAGTTGTTAATGGAGACTATATACGAAATGCAAAACCTCGATCCGGATTGAGGAAGGACAGTTCCCTTCGTATAAACAAGTCAAGGATAGATAAAATATCGGCAGCCTGTAAGACGGTAGTTTAACAAGAAGGCCTTATGAATGACAGGGAGTTAGGGCGATTTACGCCATAGGTTTCTGCGGGAACCGTGCTTATGGGCGAGATGGGAACTGCCGCAGCCGAAACAGTATTGATCGCACATAGCATCCAATCTCGGGGGGCTCAAAGAGAAGCGGGAGATTGGTGTGGAGCGTGTAAGCATAGAAAATGGCGTAATTGTCACGTCGCTAAATGTACCAATCATGCAGAGAGGAAGGTGAATTATGAACCCAGTTGGACTTTCATTGATCGCTTTTGTGATCATATTTGGCGGCGCTCTGCTCGGCACGTTCATTCGCCCGTTTCTGTCCGAACATCATCTAAGCACTGATTCACGGGATGTGATGAAGCTGGGGACTAGCATGATTGCGACGATGACTGCTCTTGTTCTTAGTCTGCTAATCTCCTCGGCAAAGGGTACATTTGACACGATTAAAAGCGGCGTCAACCAGTTAGCTGCGGATTTAGTCTTGCTTGATAGCAACATGGCTCTATACGGACCGGAGACGAGAGAAGCTAGGGATATTCTACGCCACGATGTCATTAAAACGATCCAAAGAGTATGGCCGGGAAGGGAGAACACCATGGTATTGGAAAAGGTTGAAACGAAACACGCAATCGAAGATCTCAGTGGTCTCCGCTCGGAACTCCGGCACCTGTCACCGCAGAACAGCGGCCAGCGCCAGCTTCAGTCGGAAACCCTGCAGATTCTTGATGAAGCTAACGCAACACGCTTGCTCCTCATCCAACATTTGGGGCAGCGGTCATTTCCGATGCCGATCTTTGTGCTGGTAGTTTTCTGGCTTACCATCATCTTCATCAACTTTGGCGTATTAACCCCTCGCAATACACCGGTGTTTGCGGTCTTGTTTGTCTGCGCGTTGGTGGCTGCGAGCGCACTCTATCTAATCCTGGAGTTGGACCAACCCTTCGGTGGTGGGATAATCCAGATTTCCAGTGCTCCGGTGCGTGACGCTCTTGCGAGTCTTGGCCAGTAGATCTGGGGCTGCTCCTACACGTGCTGTCGACAAAGACCCGTCGGGCCTCGCTGGATTTCGTGAGAAACTGCTTTCTCGAAAACAAAACATGCAGGTGCTTTTATGAGGATAAAACGAGCGATAGTTTTAGTGGTGATAGAATTTCTGAGAAGGATTCATTTGAATCGCTTCCCCAGCAGACTCAGGCCCACAGTTTTTCATCTCTGATTGCTTAAGGGTTGCCAGCTTTTCTTGCCGTATGGAATTCCAAGCTTGTTCATCCGGTTTCGGAGCGTATTGGGATGAAGCCCCAATATTTGGGCGGCTCCTCCCGGACCGTTGATCTTCCCACCAGCCGTCTCCAAGGCTTGCCTTATGTGCTGTATGGTCATCTCATCCAGTGGGGGCAGATCTCTATTCCGGCCTGAGTCCTGAATAGGCGGGCGGGCTTCGGAATGCGATACAGGTAAAAGCGTCTCAAAAAAAAGTGCACCTCCCCGGTGCTGGATCAGGGCCCGTTCAATCATGTTTTCCAATTCCCGAACGTTGCCCGGCCAGTCATAAGCGACAAGCCTGTCGATAGCACCATGGCCAAGCACAGGTCTCTCCTTGAGCTTCAGCTCCTTGGTCTTGCTTTCGATGAAGTGATGCACCAGGGCTCCAATATCTTCTTTTCTCTGCCTGAGCGGCGGGATTGTAATGGGAAAGACATTGAGGCGGAACCAGAGGTCTTCGCGAAATCGCCCGGAGGCGATCATCTCCTGAAGATTTCTGTGCGTAGCCGAAATAATGCGGATGTCGACCGGTATGGAACATGTCCCTCCCACGCGCTCGATCTCCTTCTTTTGAAGGACATGCAGCAATTTCACCTGAGCCTGCAAGGGCAGTTCTCCGATCTCGTCTAAGAAGATAGTACCTTTGTCCGCCCTCTCGAACCGACCCCTTTTCTGAACGATCGCTCCGGTGAATGCGCCCTTCTCGTGACCAAAGAGCTCGCTATCGAGAAGAGTCTCAGGAATTGCGCCGCAGTTCACCTTGATAAAAGGCCCACCCTTGCGGGGTGAAGAATAGTGAATTGCATTGGCGATGACCTCTTTTCCTGCACCCGTCTCCCCCAGCAACAGCACGGGGCTGTCAAGGGGGGCCACCTGCCTGACCATTTCCATCACCGCTTTTAGACCAAAATCCGAGCCGATGATCTCGTCCCCCGAAACATACCGCAGTTCGTTATATAGATAGCGGTTGTCGTCAGCCAGCATATCCTTGAGTCGAATTATTTCCTGATGCTCCAGCGCTTTGGACATGGCAATAGCAATGGGCCCATGGAGCAGTTGGAGCAACTGTGCATGTTCATCCGTATATTGATTCAAGCCATCGGCATATAGCGCAAGGGTGCCAATCAGATTTCCTTCAAGCTGCAGAATCAGGTTCATTAATGAGATATTAGCGTTGACCCCAAGTTGTTCCAGAATCTCCGGGAGACCTGCATCCTTGTCGGGATGAAGAATTAGGACCTTCCCTTCATTTTTCAAAAAGGCCGCCTTTAAATCGGCTGCCCTTTTATTCCGGCCTTTCTCTGGCAAGGGCAGGACTCGTTCATTTACATGATTGAGACCGACTGATGCCACGAATTTTAAAAGATTCAGATCAGGATCCAGTATATGCAGGGCCATTCCATCCGCGGGAATGAAAGCTCGTATGTATTCAAAGCAGCGCTTCAGAGCCGTTACAATGTCGAGGCTGCTGCATATCCGCAGCGTCGCCTCTCGAAAAAAAACGTTTTCATCCACGTTCATAGTTTTCTCCTCGTTTCGTATGTCTTTTGGGTATGAAGTCTTTTCCGTAAGTGCAATCACTGTACAAAATATTTGGAACAATTACTAAATATGGTAGCAAACTTTACCATATCCGGTAAACCATAAAATATAATTTATTCAACTGTTTGATTTTATATGCATTTCTACCTTGGCACGAAACTCGCCTATAAAGAACACAAACAGAAGTCGATCCAAAGAGGGACTGCCATGAAATGGGTTGAGATTATCTCATTGCGTTGTGCTACAAACACCGATACACTTTTTGTAAGCGAACTTCTCAAGGGGATTAGCGAGTCTGATTCGGCGAAGGATGCGCCAGAGCATCTGGTAGAAATAAGGGGATATCATCATTCCGTAGTGGAGACCGATTTGAGCATCCATATCTATTGGGAATCTGAATCGGGGGGCCAGGACAAGAGTCCTCTGGGGCTAAGGTTTTCTTCTGCTTTAAGAGATCTGGGACTGCTTAATCATTCCGTATGGGTTGAGACAGCGACCCACAAATTCACTCTCAGTTATGGGAACACCATATCCCGGAACATTCTGGAATCGGATAGGAAGGATATATGAAAGATTCACTAAGCAACGGAGGAAAATTATGAAACCAATAGTTATCATTGTGACGGGTTTGTTGATGATGACACTTGTGGCGTGTTCATCGAGCAAAACGCCCGAACAGGCAGTCAGTACGCCAAT
This sequence comes from uncultured Nitrospiraceae bacterium, assembly GCA_963736105.1. Taxonomy (GTDB): domain Bacteria; phylum Nitrospirota; class Thermodesulfovibrionia; order Thermodesulfovibrionales; family Dissulfurispiraceae; genus Fen-1308. Next base: position 2,117,321 of record CAVTNL010000002.1, read on the forward strand.
AAATGTCAAAATTGGCAAAGTGCATCCAGTCGAGGATCATGAGGAAGTGGTACTCAGCGGCACCGTTGGTTCTCCTGCTGCGCCTTCCAATTTGTCTTTCCTGGTATCCGGCAAGGTAATACAAGTTTCGCCGCGAGAAGGTGACTATATCAGGAAAGGGCAGCTGTTAGCATCAATCGACCCGACCGATTACCAGCTGGCGTTAACCGCTGCCACGAAGCAAGCCGACATGGCCCAAATAGCGTCCGAACGCGCCGAGGATGAGCATCGACGGATGAAAATGCTGTACGACTCAAAGAGCCTGGCTCCAAACGATTATGAAAAATACAGGTCCGCATATGAATCCGCAAGAAAACAGTACGAACAGGCCATGGCTTCGGAAAAAATATTTCGGAAACACCTTACCGATGCGGAGCTCCACTCGCCGGTAAATGGATTTGTTTCGAAACGTTCCATCGAGCCCGGGGAAATGGCCAGTCCGGGGCGGCCGGTCTTCGAAATAGTTAACCTTGATACCGTAGAGATCAGTGTCGGAGTGCCTGAGACCAACGTGCATTCCGTTCGTGACGGACAGAAGGCTGCCATTACGCTGCCGGCACTGCCGGGGGAGTCATTCGAGGGAGTCGTGCGTCTCGTGAATGTTTCTGCTGATCCGGGCACTCGCACTTTTATGACGCGCATCAGTATTCCGAACCCGAAGCACACTCTTCAGATAGGTATGGTTGCAGAAGCACGAATTCGAGAAGATAAAGTCGTCAAGATGCTCACAGCGCCAATAGAAGCGATTGTGCGCGATCCACAGGGTGCCACGATGGTCTACGTCTACTACCCTGAGCAGAAGCGTGTGTACGCCAAGCGCGTCGAAATCGGCACCCCTCACGGAAGAGACCTCGAAATAAGAAGCGGTCTTACCGGCGACGAATGGATCGTGCTGGTAGGACAGCCGCAGCTCAGGGACGGTTCTGTAGTAGCGGCTGCAGAAACAACAGAGCAGCCGGAAGCGACTATCGGGGGAAGGGTGCGGAAATGAACTCGATAAAGTTTTGGCTTCGCTATCCCGCCGTCACCATAATATTGACGACAATGATCGTCTTCGCCGGCGTCCACGCCTTCCTGAAAATGCAACGGACGGAAGATCCGACGATTACCATTAGAACCGGAATCGTCGTCGCTATGTACCCTGGAGCGACCTCCGAGCAGGTGGAAAAACAGGTCACGAAAACCCTTGAAAAGCACATCTTCAAGTTCCCCGAGGTGCGGAAGGAAAAGACCTATTCCACGAGCCGTCCCGGCGTAGTCATCATCAACGTTGAGCTGGAGGACAACGTCAAGAATTCAGACCAGTTCTGGGCCAAGCTGCGCCACGAGATGAACCTGACGCGCGCCACCGAACTACCTGCCGGCGTCAAGGGGCCGGTAGTTGATTCCGATTTCGGCGATACCGTAGCGATGCTGGTAGCCGTCCATGGCAAACGGTACGGGTACCGCGAGCTGCGCGATTTCGCCGACAAGATCCACGACGAAATGCGCACCGTCCGCATGGTAGGGAAAATCGTAACCAACGGAAACCAGGGGGAGGAAATCTGGATCACCAGCAGCCTCCAAAGGATGACCCAGTATTTCGCCGACCCGCGCCAGGTGGCCAATGCCCTGATGCAGCGAAACGTCATCCAGAGCGCAGGACATTTTGAGGCCGACCAGTCGAAAATCCCGATCAGGACCACTGGAGTCTTCAACACCGAAAACGAAGTGCGGAACGTGCTCGTCGATGTTTCCCAGGACGGCCATCCGCTATACATCAAAGATTTCGCCGACGTGGAGCGCCGCTACCAGGACCCGACGTTCACGGTGCGTTACGACGGCGACCCTTGCTTGCTCCTCTCTGTCGAGATGCAGAAGGGGAAAAACATTGTCGAACTGGGTGAGCAGTTGGATACGGTCTTTAAGCGCCTCAAGGTGCTGCTTCCCCCCGATGCCCAGGTCGACCTGGTGTGCAACCAGCCTGGGGTGGTCAAGGAGCGGATCGCCAGCCTGAGCCATGAATTCTTGATCGCCATCATAGCGGTGATTATCGTCATCATCTTACTCCTCCCCATGCGGGTCGCCCTCATCGCAGCCCTGGCCATACCCATAAGCTTGTGCGGAACCCTCGGCGCCATGGAGGCGATGGGGCTAGCCCTGCATCAGGTATCCATCGCCGGACTTATCGTGGTCCTCGGGATCGTGGTGGACAACGCCATCGTGGTAATCGACAACTACGTGGAACTCCTAGACCACAAGGTACCCAAGCAGGAAGCGGCCTGGCGGAGTGCGAGCGACGTCTTCGTCCCGGTCCTTACTGCGACCATCACGATCATCGCCTCGTTCCTGCCGCTCCTGATCATCACAGGCTCTGTCGGCGAGTTCGTTATGGCGCTCCCCATCACAGTAGCCGTCGCATTGGCGGTTTCGTTCATAGTGGCGGTCTTCGTAACACCCCTGCTCTGCAGCTTCTTCATCAAGAAAGGGCTGCACGACCACGACGCCGCGGAGGCCCCCGGCAAGGAGAAAAAAGGGCTACTCGACCGGCTTCAGGATAAATACGGGATATTGATCAATATCTTCATGAACAAAAAGTGGCTGGCTCTCGCCATGGGAGTGTGTGCCGTCGCCATTGGGGTCGTGCTCTTTATGATAGTGCCGCAGCAGTTTTTCCCTTCCGCCGAGCGCAACCAGTTCGTGATCGATGTCTGGATGCCTCAGGGGACGCGTATTGAGGCCACTGACGCAGTCATGGGTCGGATCGAGAAAGCCCTCGCCTCCCGCAAGGGTGTCGAACACTATGCCACCTTCGTCGGCCAGAGCGCCCCGAGATTCTACTACAACGTCAATCCGCAGCAGCCGGACGGCGCCTACGGCCAGTTCATCGTCAACACCGCGTCAGTCAAGGATACAGACCGGCTGGTGGAGGAGCTCCGCCCGGCGCTGGCTGCACTAGCGCCGGAGGCAATGGTGATCGTAAAGGAACTCCAGCAGGGCTCCCAGATGGAGGCGCCGCTCGAAGTGCGGATCGCCGGTGACGACGTTGTGGAGCTTGAGCAGCTGGGAGAAAAGGTGCAGGGGATTCTGGAAGGCGTAGCAAATACCCAATACGTGCACCGGGACTACTTCAACGACTCGTACCGAGTGGACGTGAATGTCAATGACGAACTGGCAAACCGTCTCGGCATAACGGACGCATCTGTATCGCAAACGTTGGCTGGGGCATTCGACGGGGCCGCAGTCAGCACGTTCTGGGAAGGGGACCGCGCCGTCAGCATCAAGCTGCGGCTCGACCCAGCCTCCCGCTCATCCTTCGGGGACATAAGCAATACGTACGTCAACTCGGAACTGACTCGTGCCCGGGTCCCGCTCCGCGCCGTTGCCAATTTGGTTCCGGAGTGGCAGACCAGCAGAATCGTCCGCAGAAACGGCGTGCCTACCTTGACGATCCAAGCCTTCCCGAAGCCGGGGGTTTATGCCTCTAAAATCCTGGAACAGGCGATGCCTCAGATCAAGGCCCTGGAGATCCCGACGGGCTACCGTATCTACTACGGCGGCGAAAAGGATAACCAGGACGAGGTGTTCCCGCAGATGATCGCCGCTCTTGGGATCAGCCTACTGGCGATCTTCCTGGTTCTGCTGGTGCAATTCAGGAACATTTCCGAACCGCTCGTAGTGATGGCCTCGATCCCGCTTACCCTGTTTGGGGCAATGTTCGGCCTCTTGGTCACCCACAATCCGTTCGGCTTCACTTCCTTCATGGGGGTCATCAGTCTGTGCGGCATCGTCGTAAGAAACGGCATCATTCTGGTCGACTACTGCAACGAAAGGATCGCTGAAGGGGCCGGTCTGGAACAGGCTGCCCGGGAAGCAGGGGCGCGGCGGCTGCGGCCGATCTTTCTTACCTCCATGGCTGCCGCCATGGGTATGGTCCCCATGATCCTGTCCGGGTCGAGCCTTTGGAGCCCGCTGGCGAGCGTTATGTCATTCGGCCTCATTTTCTCGATGTGTTTCACGCTTCTGGTCATTCCCGTCCTCTTCACCGCAGTCAAATCAAGAACGGCCAAGTCTTCCGCTCCTATCCTAGCTATGATCTTATGTTGTACGCTTTTTGGGGCAGGACAGGTTTCAGCGGAACCGTTAAAACTGTCCCTTCCCGAAGCTGTTGAGCTGGCACTCAAACAGAACACCGCGCTGAAAATTTCCCGGGCTAAGGTTCTTGAAAACCAGGAGCGCATTGTATCTGCAAAAGCTAAATATTTTCCACAATTATCAAACGAAACGTCATATGTTGGCCTTTCTGATCGCCAACTAATGAACATCCCTGCCGGCAGCTTGGGCAACGTTCCTGGGTTGGGACCATTCCCGACTCAAGATACCAAGATCAATCAAGGGTCAAACGCGCTTCTGTTGACGACCACGAAACTGACTCAGCCGCTTACGCAACTGTTAAAAATCCACGAAGCCAACGAAATCGCAAAGGCTGATCACAAGATATCAGAGTCGGATCAGCGAAAGACCGAACTTGAAATCATTTTCAGTGTGCATCAACTTTATTATGGATTGCTGATCGCTCAAAAACAAAAAGATGCGGCACAAGCCGCATTGAACGCTGCGCAGGAAGGATTGCGCGATAGTGAAGATGCTGTCAGATCCGGTAATGTGCTTGATGTCGTTGAAACGGGAAGCCGGGTGCAATTCCTGCAAAACAGGCAACTTCTGCTTACGGCTGAAAACCAGATTGCCGATACGACATCAGAGTTGAATAATCTTCTGGGGCTGCCTCTGGAAACAGTGCTGGATCTGGCTGATATCGATGAATTGCCCCCTGCTCCACAAGCCCTCCAACATTATGTTCAGGAAGCGCTGTCCAAAAACCCGGAACTGCAGGCGGCAAAGGACAATGTAGAAAAGGCAAACCATGGTGTCAGCGCAGCCCGCGATGAATATATTCCGGATGTCAGTCTATTTGCGAGCCATAACTATGAGCACGGTGTCCCGTTCCTTACGAATAACATTGGGATGTTCGGTGTGCAGATGACATGGAATATTTTCGATTGGGGGAGCCGTAAGGGTGTAGTTGGTCAACGAAAGGCGCAGCTTATTCAGGCTGAAGAAAATGTAAAACTGTTAGAAGACAGCATCACGGTCGAAATCAGCAAGGCTTACCGGAAGCTGGAGCGGACCAAGCTGATTGTGGAATTTGCCAGCGAAGCAGTTGTGCTGCAAAAAGAGAATCAGCGACTAAGCGCAAACCGCATGGAAACCGGGGTCATTAAGAAATCGCAATATGCCGAATCGGTTGCAGCAGTCAAGAAAGCTGAATGGGAAGAGCTCCAGGCTAAATTAGGATACCGACTTGCCCTGGTAGAACTCGACCGGATCGCCGGCCAGTTCAACTATTAAGTCTGTAGAAAAAGTTCTTTTTGCAAAGGACTCTTACTTAGGAACAGCAACAGCGCGATGAAGGCAAATAATGACCGTGCGGCGCGGTTGTGGTGAGAGCATAATCGTACAGACCATAATGAATTTATAATTGCACACCACACCAAGCGTGTGCTTTTATCACACTAAATGGAAGGATATACCATGGGGAAAAAAACAAAAGAAACTCATGCCTCAACTACTACTGAAACATGCGAGCATACCCGGACGGGCACAAGCGTTGCTTCAATCAAGCAGTCTATCCTGGACAACCTTTATTATGTGCAGGGAATCCCTCTGGAACTTGCAACACAGAATGACTGGTATATAGCTGTCGCCTACACTGTGAGGGACAGGATGATTGAGCACTGTATCCGTGCAGTCGCAAGAGTTAGGGATACTGATGTGAGAATCACGAGTTACCTCTCAGCGGAGTTTCTTATGGGGCCTCACCTCGGCAACAATCTGCTGAATCTGGGCATCACCGACCAGACACGGGAGGCGGTGAAAGAGCTTGGCCTAGACCTGGACGATCTGCTTGCGCAGGAGGTAGAGCCTGGATTGGGCAACGGCGGTCTTGGCAGGCTTGCTGCCTGTTATCTGGATTCTCTTGCTTCGTTGAATGTGCCGGCTATCGGGTACGGCATACGGTATGAGTTCGGCATCTTTGATCAGGAGATACGTGACGGATGGCAGTTTGAAACGACGGACAAATGGCTGCGCCTAGGGAATCCCTGGGAGATTTCCCGGCCTGAACGAGCCCACTACGTAAATTTCGGCGGCCGGACAGAGCCCTACCAGGACGAGCATGGCCGATACAGGGTTAGGTGGGTCCCAAGCTATGTCATTAAGGGAATAGCTTACGATACGGTTGTTCCGGCCTACAGGAATGATATTGCGAATATTCTGAGACTCTGGAAATCAGAGGCAGTCGAATCCTTTGATTTTCAGGCATTCAATGTGGGCGACTACTATAAAGCAGTGGACCAGAAGGTCATTTCCGAGACCCTGAGCAAGGTCCTCTACCCTAACGATGAGCCGGAAAGAGGAAAGGTTCTCCGTTTAGCGCAGCAGTATTTCTTCGTATCCTGCTCGCTTCAGGACATGATCCATATTCATCTGCTGAGGGGAAAGAACATTGAGACGTTCCATGAGAGCTTTGCAGTTCAACTGAATGATACACATCCTTCAATTGCAGTAGCAGAACTTATGCGGCTTCTTGTGGACGAACATCTGGTTGACTGGGACAAAGCTTGGCAAATAACAAAGCGAACCATGGCGTACACAAACCATACACTTCTGCCGGAGGCACTGGAGAAATGGTCTCTTCATCTTTTCAGCAGGGAGCTGCCCCGGCATTTGGAGATCATTTATGAGATCAACCGCAGATTTCTCGACGAAGTCCTCCTCAGATATCCTGGAGATGATGAGCGGGTTGCCCGTCTATCACTTATTGATGAGACCGGAGAAAAGTATGTACGCATGGCGCATCTTGCCTCTGTCGGAAGTCATCATATTAATGGAGTGGCGGCACTGCACACGGATCTTCTCACAAAAACCGTTTTGAAAGACTTCTACGACATCTACCCCGAACGTTTCGTGAACATAACGAACGGCGTGACTCCGCGTCGCTGGGTTGCCTTGAGCAACCCGGGACTCACGGGGCTCATCACAAAGCGGATCGGCGATACATGGATAAAGCATTTTGACAGTGAGATCGGAAAGATAGAGCCTTTCGCGGATGATCCAGAGTTTAGGAAAGAGTGGGGGAAGATCAAACTCGAAAACAAAAGCAAGTTTGCGATGATCATCAAGGAACGAACAGGAGTTATAGTAGATCCCGACACTCTCTTCGATATTCAGGTGAAGCGGATCCATGAATACAAGCGGCAGCACCTTAACGTGCTCCATATCATCACTCTTTATAACAGGATAAGGAAAGATCCCTCGGTTGAAATCGTACCCCGGACGTTCGTCTTCGGGGGAAAGGCCGCGCCAGGCTATTTTATGGCGAAGCTGATCATCAAGCTGATCACATCCGTCGCTGAGAATGTGAACAATGATCCTAATGTGGCAGGAAGGCTGAAGGTCGTCTTTTTCCCGAACTTCAACGTGAAAAACGCTCATCACATCTATCCTGCCGCTGACTTGTCTGAGCAGATTTCAACGGCGGGAAAAGAGGCGTCCGGCACGGGGAATATGAAGTTCTCAATGAACGGCGCCCTCACCATCGGCACCCTTGACGGCGCAAACGTGGAGATTCGCGAAGAGGTCGGCGCTGATAACTTCTTTCTCTTTGGTCTGACCGCCAGTGAAGTACAAGAGCAGAAAGTTACGGGCTACCATCCTAGAAACTACTATGATTCGAACCCGAACCTCCGGGAGGCGCTCGATCAGCTGCGCACAGGACACTTCTCGCGGGAAGACAGAGAACTCTTCATACCTCTTGTCGACAACCTGCTGAACTACGATCCTTTTATGCTCCTTGCTGACTATCAGTCCTATATCGATTGCCAGGACCGGGTAAGTGCAGCCTATAGTGATCGGGAGCAATGGGTTCGCATGTCAATTCTTAACGTGGCCCGCATGGGGAAGTTTTCTTCTGACCGCTCCATACGGGAATACTGCGACAATATCTGGAAGATAAATCATGTCAACGGAGTGTGAATGGATGATGGAGCGGGAAACATTCTTCTCAGGGCAGCCAGTGATTGACAGAAAGCTGGGGAGCAGTTTTCCCCTCGGAGCAACCGTGTTGGAGGACGGCGTCAATTTCAGCGTCTTTTCGAAGAATGCCGATGCAATAGAACTCCTGCTCTTTGATAATGCAGAAGATCCTGGGCCTACGCGCACAATCCTTCTTGATCCAAAGAAGAACAGGACATACCATTACTGGCATGCCCATGTCCCGGACATCGGTCAAGGGCAGATCTACGGGTATCGTGCCCATGGCTCCTATGAACCGGAACGGGGCATGTGTTTCGACCCTGGGAAGGTGCTCCTTGATCCTTACAGCAGGGCTATTGTCGTGCCTGAGAAGTATAGCCGCAAATTGGCGAGAGATCCTGGGGACAATTGCAGTACTGCAATGAAGAGCATGGTGACCGATCCGCACTTATATGACTGGGAAGGGGACAAGCCCCTGAAGCGGTCATTTGCACACACGATCATTTACGAGATGCATGTCCGCGGGTTCACAGCCCACCCGAGTTCAGGTGTCTCATCAGAGAAGCGGGGAACCTATGTGGGCCTGATTGAAAAGATTCCCTACCTTCAGGATCTCGGCATCACCGCCGTTGAACTTCTGCCGGTCTTTCATTTTGACGAACAGGATGCACCTCCAGGGTGTAAAAACTACTGGGGATACTCACCTGTCTCGCTCTTCGCTCCCTCTGCGGCATATAGTTCCCGGAAAGATCCGCTCGAAACGGTCGATGAATTTCGCGATATGGTGAAGGCACTTCACCGAGCTGGGATCGAAGTGATTCTGGATGTTGTCTATAATCATACGGCCGAAGGCGATCATGAGGGGCCCACGCTATGCTTCCGCGGCTTTGCAAATGATTCGTATTATATGCTGGAAAGAGACAAGACCTATCATGCGAATTACGCCGGCTGTGGCAATACGCTCGATGCGAGCAACCCTTTCGTACGCCGGATGATCATAGATAGCCTTCACTACTGGGTCGAAGAGATGCACGTGGATGGATTCAGGTTCGACCTTGCCTCGATCATGACCCGGGACAGTCAGGGCCGGCCTCTCGACAACCCTCCTGTACTGTGGGACATCGAGACAGATCCTGCATTGGCAGGCATTAAGCTGATTGCCGAGCCGTGGGACGCGGCCGGACTCTACCTTGTCGGCAGCTTCGTCGGCGAAAGGTGGCGGGAGTGGAATGGAAGGTTCAGGGACGATGTCCGGAGCTTTCTCAAGGGAGACAGAGACGTCATCTCAAGATTCGCATCCAGGCTGTTGGGCAGTCCCGATATCTTTGGACATGGGGAGCGCGCGCCAGGACAGAGCATCAACTTCGTCACCTGCCATGACGGGTTTACCATAAACGATCTGGTTTCATTCAACCATAAGCACAACGAGGCGAACGGTGAGGAGAACCGCGATGGCAGCGACGACAACCTAAGCTGGAACTGCGGCAATGAGGGTCCTACGGACAATTTGGAAATCGAAAAGCTCAGGGAAAGGCAGGTGAAGAATTTTTTGAGCGTTACCCTTCTGGCCCCGGGGGTACCGATGATCCTGATGGGTGATGAGGTCAGGAGGACACAGGGAGGCAACAATAACGCCTACTGCCATGACAGCGAGATCAGTTGGTTTGACTGGGACCTCCTTGAGAGACACGTCGGCCTGCATAGGTTTGTCAAAAGCCTCATCAAGGCCCGCCTCCGGTTTTACGTAGCAACGGATGTCCCCGGATTGACCCTGAATCAACTTTTGCAGCAGGCTCATATACAATGGCATGGTGTGAAACTCAATCAGCCTGACTGGGGAGCTGACTCCCATGCTATTGCCCTGACCGCAACCAGTCTAAGAGACAGATTCATGATCCATGTGATGATGAATGAATACTGGGAAGATCTGGAATTTGAGGTTCCCCCGGTCGCCGTTCTCCCCGGCCACGAATGGAAGAGGTGGATCGATACTTTCAGGGATTCGCCGGAGGATATTTGCACCTGGGATGATGCAACTGTGATCAGAGCAGCCATATATAAGGTCCGGTCACGGTCGTTGGTGGTCCTTGCCGCCCGGCTGGAAAACTATAAACTAATGAGCAATCTTGGATTGACGCGTGAATGAAACGTGTTCATCCCGGCGATAAAATTTCAGATTGAACGGAGGTAGTTATGCCTGTAGCTGATTATAAGATCTATTGTCAGATGCTAGATAGGGCTCGGAGTGGACATTTCGCATACCCCGCCATTAACGTGACATCACTGACGACTGCAAATGCCGTCCTCAAGGGGCTTGCCGAAAGCAAGAGCGACGGCATCATTCAGGTTTCGACTGGCGGCGGCGCCTTTGCTTCGGGGTCTTCCGTAAAGGACATGGCCCTTGGGGCGATCTCGATAGCCGAACATGTTCATCGCGCGGCGGAGCGGTATCCTATTTATGTTGCTCTTCATACAGACCACTGCCAGGCAGATAAGCTCGATAAATTGGTCATCCCTCTTGTGGAGGAGACCGAGAGGCGCAGAGCAGCTGGCCGGCCTAACCTCTTCAATAGCCATATGTTTGATGGAAGCGCCCTGCCGCTAAAACAGAACCTTGATATCGCAGTCAGGCTGCTGGAACGGTTCCAGCGAAATGAGCTAATCCTCGAGATAGAAGCCGGAGTTGTCGGCGGAGAGGAAGATGGCGTGAAAGGTGAGGCAGGCGCCAAGCTCTATACTACACCCGAGGACACCCTTGAAGTTGCCCGGAAGTTGAATGCTGTCAAGGGCGCTCGGTATCTCCTTGCTGCAACTTTCGGCAATGTCCACGGCGTCTACAAGCCAGGCCACGTTAAACTAAAGCCCTCGATCCTCAAGGACTGCCAGGATGCAGTGGTAAAGGCGTACGGGGAAGAAGCGCGTTTCTATCTCGTCTTCCATGGCGGCTCAGGCTCTGAGCTGCGAGACATCCACGAGGCTATTGATTACAGCGTGGTCAAGATGAATATCGACACCGACACTCAATATGCTTTTACACGTGCGATAGTGGACCATATGCTTAAGAACTACAATGGCGTTCTGAAGGTCGATGGAGAGATGGGGGACAAGAAGACCTACGATCCCCGGACTTACCTCTCTCTGGCCGAGTCTGCTATGGCAGATCGGGTCAAACAGGCGGTGAGTGATCTGCGGGCTGTCGGGACCACTATGTTTAAGAAATAGGTGAGTTCATATGGAGAATAGCGATCTCGATTTCACGATAGAAAGGCTTGGCGAGTGCAGATTCTCTTTCCCAAAGCAGGGTGTCCGGTTCACTGATGACGGTGAACGCATGCTCTATAACACTCGAGTTGATGATATCCGGAGAATGTTTCGCGAGGGGAAGGAGCCGCCTTCCATGGAGGTCGCCGGTCCGAGGGAGAAAGTATTTTTTGACCCATCATCACTCGCCTGTGGGATTGTGACTTGCGGAGGGCTTTGTCCAGGGTTGAACGATGTGATACGTGCAGTGGTGCTAAGCCTCAGCCACCACTACGGCGTGAAAAAGATTTATGGGTTCCGCTACGGCTATGAAGGCCTTATCCAAAAGTATGGTCACAATCCTATTGATCTCAGTCCGGAGACGGTGAGTGGGATCAATAAGGCGGGTGGCACCATACTCGGCTCTTCCCGTGGACCGCAGGACCCTGTTGAGATGCTGAAAACCCTTGAGGACCTGAGGATCGGGATCCTTTTTGCAGTCGGTGGAGACGGTACCCTCAGGGGCGCACAGAAGATCGCCCAGGAGGCTGCGAGCAGAGGACAGAAGATCAGCGTTATCGGTATCCCAAAAACAATAGATAATGATATTTCATATATCCAGACAACCTTCGGCTTCGAGACGGCCGTTTCTGAGGCCAGGAGAGCGACCTATGCTGCACATTCAGAGGCTAGGAGTGCGCGCAACGGCATCGGCCTGGTGAAGCTGATGGGGCGTGATTCCGGGTTCATAGCAGCCTATTCTGTCCTTGTAGACAGTGAGGTGAACTTCTGTCTCGTCCCTGAGGTGCCTTTTGGTCTCGAAAGATTCCTCCAGGCCTTGAGGAAACGACTGGAACAGAAAGCGCATGCAGTGATTGTACTGGCAGAGGGTGCCGGACAGGACCTCACAGCAGCGACTGGTGAATGCGATTGCTCGGGTAACATCAAGTACGGTGATATCGGCATTTTTTTAAGAGACAACATCAGGGATTATTTCAAAGGCATCGGCATGGAGATCAATCTGAAGTATATCGATCCAAGCTACATGATACGCAGCCTTCCAGCGAATCCGCACGATTCGGCCTTTTGTCTTGTGCTGGGGCAGTGTGCTGTGCATGCCGGGATGAGCGGCAGGACAAACATGGTTGTCGGCTTTTGGAACCACTTGTTCACCCATGTCCCGATATCCTTGGCCGTATCGCAGCGTAAAAGGATAGACCCTGAGGGAGAGCTCTGGAACAGTGTCGTCGCCTCCACCGGACAACCGAGGAATATGCGATGAACGGGATTTGCAACTGTCAGAGCTGCCCAAAGGGGGTGTTCCGGAGAGGTTTTTCGGCAGCCCTGACTCTGCTTATCCCGTACAGTAATAATCTTCCGGAGTCAATAGAAGGAGAGTGATGAATAATGGATCTTCCACTACATAAAACAAAGATCGTTTGTACCATCGGGCCCGCGTCGGCGTCGCCTGAAGTCATGGAAAAAATGATTCAGGCAGGGATGAACATAGCCCGGCTCAACTTCTCACATGGTGATTTCGACAGCCACCGGACTGTAGTCCGGAATCTGAGGTCAGCGGCCAGTGCCGCCGGAAAGAGGGTTGCCATCATGGCGGACCTCTCCGGCCCGAAGATGCGCATCGGCAAACTCGTGCAGGAACCTGTTGAACTGAAATCCGGTGACACCTATATGCTAACGACCGACAACGTCGTTGGCGATTCGTCACGGGCTTCGGTCACCTTCAAGAAACTCCCTCTGGCAGTCAAACCAGGTGATACGCTTTTCTTGAATGACGGGATCATACAGCTCGATGTCTCTTCTGTTAAAGGCAACGAGGTCAACTGCAGGGTTGTAGTCGGAGGTGAACTCAGGTCTCGCAAGGGACTCAATCTGCCGGGCATAAATCTTGGCATTAGCGCCTTCACGGAGTACGACAACGACTGCCTTAAATTCGCCGCGGAGGAAGGAATAGACGCAATTAGTCAGTCCTTTGTCGAGACCGGCGCTGACATCAGGGCAGTACGGCAGGCTGCAGATTTGCTGGGCTACCACCCGTTTATCATTGCCAAGATCGAGCGCTCTAACGCCCTTGATCATATGGATGATATTCTCGACAAAGCGGATGGTATCATGATTGCCAGAGGAGACCTTGGAGTAGAAGTCCCCATAGAAAGGATTGCTGTCATCCAGAAGGATCTCATGCGACAGACCAATAGGAGGGCGAAGCCGGTAATTACGGCAACGCAGATGCTCGAGTCTATGACTGAGAACCGGCGGCCGACACGCGCCGAGGTGACTGACGTCTCAAATGCGATTCTTGACGGAACCGATTGCGTCATGCTCTCAGGGGAGTCTGCCATGGGAAAATATCCGGTTGATGCGGTCCGGATGCTGGCCAAAATCGCTGCAGAGGTCGAACCCAAGAGACGGATTATAAGTGTCCGTGATATGTATCAGGACATGGATATTAAAAGCAGACTGAAGCTGGAACATCTGATAGCGATAGCGGTCGAATCGAGCCTTCAATGTGCCTCTCCGGCCGCGGTTTTCGCGCCGACCCACAGCGGAGCAACGGCTCGGAGTCTCTCGTTCTTCCGGCTTCCGGTGTGGGTTGTCGGCATAAGTTCAAGTGAGGCGACCTGTCAGGGACTAGTATTTTCAGCAGGTGTTTATCCTATCCTCCGTCAGGATCATCCAAAGGATTACTCCAGTTTTGTTAGGGCATGGGTCAAGGAACACGGTCTTCAAGGTGAAATCGCAGTGCTCACGGAAGGCCCTTCATCGAAGCATCCGGACGCTAATAATCGTATGGAAATTATTGATCTTAAGAGCCAGCGGGGGAAGCAAGCATGAGCAATTGGTATGCACCTGGCCGGAGCGGGTTCCTTGAAACAGGAATTCTCTTAAGGTCTTGCTCATATGACACTTTTGCCGGCAGGTGAAATGCTTTAAACAGTGGCTTGAGAAAGGTGAACTAAATAAGTAAGGCAAATAGCATAAGAGAGGAGAAGAAGATATGGCACGGATAGTGAAGGTCATAGGACGGGAGATTTTGGATTCACGGGGCAACCCAACGGTTGAAGCCGATATTATTCTCGATGATGGAAGCATGGGGAGGGCGGCGGTACCGTCAGGTGCTTCCACAGGCGTTCATGAAGCGGTAGAGCTGCGTGATGGAGAGAAAAGCCGCTATTTCGGCAATGGCACCAGAAAGGCTGTGCAGCATGTCGGCAAAGAGATAGCACAGGCGATAGAGGGTATGGATGCAGCGTTACAGGGTGAGATCGATTTGAAGATGATCAAGGTTGATGGCACAAAAAATAAAGGCCACCTTGGAGCAAACGCGATCCTTGCGGTTTCAATGGCTGTAGCGCGCTCAGCAGCTCAATCGCAGAAGACACCTCTCTACCGTTATCTAGGCGGGCTGTCCGCATCAATGCTACCTGTCCCGATGATGAACATACTGAATGGTGGCGTGCATGCGGACAACTCTGTGGATTTTCAGGAATTCATGATCTCGCCGTATGGGGCATCCAGCTTTACAGAGGCGCTCAGGATGGGGGATGAGGTCTTCCATACGCTTAAAGGAGTCCTTAAGAAAAAGGGATACTCAACGGCTGTGGGAGATGAGGGAGGGTTTGCGCCAAACCTGAAATCCAACGATGAAGCGGTGGAGTTTATCCTTGAGGCGATTGAAAAGGCCGGGTACAAGTCGGGACAGGACATCGGCCTCGCCCTTGATCCGGCATCGAGCGAGTTTTATGACAGCCAAAAGAAAAAATACATTTTCAAGAAATCTGATAACAGTAGCCACAGTTCGGAGGACATGGTTGAGTTCTGGGCAAAATGGGTCAGTCAATACCCGATCATCTCGATCGAGGACGGGCTGGCCGAGGATGACTGGAAAGGATGGAAGCTTCTCACCGATACGCTTGGAAAGAAGATCCAGCTTGTCGGAGACGACCTTTTCGTCACTAATACCGAACGGCTTGGCCGCGGCATCAGGGAGGGGGTTGCCAACTCGATACTCATCAAGGTGAACCAGATCGGCTCGGTGACAGAAACGCTTCAGGCTATACAAATGGCCGTAAAGGCTGGATACACCTTCATGGTCTCTCACCGCTCAGGAGAAACAGAAGACACCTTCATTGCCGACCTTGTTGTTGCCACAGGCGGAGGCCAGATCAAGACAGGGTCGGCAAGCAGGACTGACCGTATTGCAAAATACAACCAGTTGCTTCGTATAGAAGAGGAGTTGGGCGGATCTGCCAAGTTTGCCGGCCGGAAAGCGTTTCATCAGTAGAGGACTGATCATAGGAGGAAAGCATGAAAACAATAGTACTGCTCAGGCATGGCGAGAGCATCTGGAATCAGGAGAACCGTTTCACAGGTTGGACAGACGTACCGCTCTCCGAAAAAGGAATCCAGGAGGCCCGGGACGCGGGGCGTCTTCTTCGCGAGGGCGGATATGCCTTCGATATGGCTTTTACATCAGTGCTGAAGAGGGCTATCAAGACCCTGTGGATTGTTCTGGAAGAGATGGATCTTATGTGGATACCAGTCGTTAACAGCTGGCGCCTGAACGAGCGCCACTATGGTGCTCTGCAGGGCCTCAACAAGGCTGAGACCGCAAAGGAGTATGGAGAAGAGCAGGTAAACTTGTGGCGCCGCAGCTTTGACGTCCGTCCTCCAGCGCTTACTGAAGATGACATGCGGCATCCTCGCAACGACCCTAAATACGCCCGCCTTCACCCTTGGGACCTGCCTGCAACGGAGTGTCTTAAAGACACCATTGATCGCTTCCTTCCCTATGCCCAGGAGAATATTGCCCCTGCCATGCTGGCAGGGCGGCGCGTACTCATTGTAGCACACGGAAACACTTTGCGGGCGCTTGTTAAGTATGCGGATCGGATCTCTGACGAAGAGATTGTAAAGGTGAACATACCAACGGGGCTTCCCCTCGTCTACGAGCTTGAGGATGATCTGAAGCCGATACGTAGCTTCTACCTGGGCGACCAGGAGTCTGCAAGAAAGGCCGCGGAAGCTGTGGCAAATCAGTCAAAAGCAATAGCATAGGTGAAGAGCAAGAGACAAAAAGTCTGTTAGCACAGATGAAAAGGATAAAGAAGGAGATGACATCATGAAAATTCTGACCACCCCAAGGATGGAACGTTGCATAGGGTGCCATTCCTGTTCCCTCGCATGTGCCCGTCTTGTAAATAAAAACCTTTCCTGGGACACGGCCGGAATCCGCATCAGATCCACTGGCGGTCTCTCGACAGGGTTCGAGGCGCGGACCTGCCTGGCCTGTGACCCCGCACCCTGCGTAAGGGTCTGCCCGACAGGTGCGTATTCCCAGCGTAAGAATGGCGGCGTAGTGGTTAGAAAAAAGCTTTGCATCCGATGCGGGGACTGTGCAAAGGCCTGCCCTGTTGACGCGATATACCTTGACGCATCAGGCGAGCCTTTTGTTTGTATCCATTGCGGCAGATGCGTGCCCTACTGTCCACATGATTGTCTGGAACACACAGAGATTTCACGTGCTGCCTTGGCTGCAGGAAAAGAAGGGGAAGAGACAGGGGAGGTTCCGTCATGATCAGAGACCATTTCAGAGTACTTATGGTTGATCTTTCGACCGGACAACGCACCATTTCGGATATCGATGGAAGGAATGCGGTAGCAGGCGGGAGCGGTCTCGCGGCGATGCTTTTCGGAAAATACGGCCTCCCAGGGAAGCCTTGGGATGACTCCGGCCAGCCGCTTATCTTTGCGATCGGTCCGCTTACCGGCTATTTCCCGCTCATGAGCAAGACGGTCTGCGCCTTTAAGTCCCCGTATCACGATCAATACGCCGAGAGCCACGGTGGAGGCCGTTCAGCCCTTTCGCTGCGGTTTGCCGACTTTGATGCACTGGTGATCATTGGTAGAGCGAAGTCGCCGTCGGCTCTTATCGTCGGGTCGCGCCGGATTGATCTGGAAGACGTCCACTATCTATGGGGTACCGACCTCCAGGTTGCAGGAAGGATTCTGCGGCGCATATTCCCCGGATCAGGCCACCGGACGATCCTCAGGATAGGTCCAGCAGGTGAGAGACAGTCACCCATGGCCTGCATCAGCGTCGACACCTATCGCCATTTCGGCAGACTAGGCGGTGGTGCCGTGATGGGATCAAAAAATCTCAAAGCGATCATGATACATGGCGACGGGTCCTTCCCCATTCCTGAAGGCGATGAATATCCGAAGTTGTTTGAAAAAGTCCATACTGAGATGACCGATACCGACATGATGAGTAAGTACCATAACCTTGGCACGCCCGGAAATGTAGCTGTCATGAATGCCATCAAGGCGTTGCCGGTCAGGAACCTCCAGGCGACTTCCGATCCGGCGACAGAGGGTATTACAGGTGAACGGTTCGCCGATGTTGCACTCCTCAGAAACGCAGCCTGCGCCGGCTGCCCTGTCGGTTGCATCCATATCGGATTTGTGAGGGAGCGCTTTCAAAAAGAGAACCGCTACATCTACCGGCAGATATCTTACGACCATGAGCTGATTTTCGCCGTCGGCTCTATGATCGGCGTGATGGACTGCTTTGAGGTGCTCAAACTTATCGATGTGGCTGAGAAAATGGGCCTCGATGTGATGTCAGCCGGTGTCTCGCTTGCATGGGCGACCGAGGCTTTTAGCAAAGGCATCATAACCGAGAAAGAAACGCTTGTGCCCCTTGCCTTCGGCGACGGGACTTCATACCAGACTGCGCTGCACCATCTCGCTCTGGGTACAAATGAGTTCTACCAAGTTCTTTCACGTGGTACGATGAAGGCAGCGGAACGTTACGGCGGTGGTGATTTTGCTTGCGTTCTCGGGCAGGAGATGGCTGGTTATGCTACAGGCGAGACGTTCTTTGTTTCCCAGGCTCTTGGCCTGCGCCACTCTCATCTTGACTCTGCCGGATATTCGTATGACCAAAAGCCGAAGGGCAAGACCATAGAGGATGCAGTGAAATTCCTGGTACAGGACGAACAGGGCAGGGTTTTTCTCACCTCGATGGTCGCGTGCCTCTTTGCGCGGAGTGTGTATACAGATGAGTTGCTTGCGAATTGTCTGAAGAGCGTCGGTTACGGCACGCTCGCGGAGGACATGCCACAAGTCTCCAAAGAGATTCAGAGGCTGAGATGGAGGATGCGGGTTGGAACAGGGTTCAGACCAGAAACAGTATCGATACCGAAGCGATTTACAGAGATAACGACCTGGAAGGGACAGATTGACAGTGTCTTTCTGACAGGTCTAAAAGACCAATATGCAAGCGCTATAATGGCCCTTGCAGCTCCGGATATGAAGAAGCTCAATAAGAGCGATTGAGCAAGAGGCCAAGGAATCAACTGCAAATCGTCGCCAATAATGACTTGAACGATGAAGTATGGGAACGTGAAGGGAAAGATAATCAACTAGCGATGGAGGCGGATATGTGGGAACAATGCAGCAGTTGTGTGCATTTTCGAGGCAGTTTCGAGAAGGAGGAACCTTCCTGTGCAGCTTTTCCATTAGGCATTCCCAAGGAAATCTGGGAGGGGGACTTTGACCACAATAATCCCTTCGAAGGTGACCTCGGAATAATGTTTAATGCGACAGTTGAGGAGGATTAGTCAACTACCGACAACTTTGTCGGAGGGTTGCAACAGTAAAGCTAAGGACAAAGTCCTTCGCCTTACCGGAAATGGAATAACTGAGTTTTTTGCAGAAACGAAGAACAAACGTTATATGAGGAATCGAACATGCCATTTGTAAGAATGTATATGCAAACCAAAGGCAGCACCCAAGCCATTAGAATTGAAGCATTAGAACCTCAGAAGGATCAACAGAACAGTAATACTGCAGATTTTGCAACTGCCGTTATCCTTGTTGTGGATGATGATCCACTGCAGAGAGACATCCTAAAAGAGATCCTTTCTGATGAGGGATACAAGACTCATGTTGCGTCATCGGCCGAGGAAGCGCTAAAAGTTACAAAAACATTAAAGCCTAATATCGTTTTAACGGATCTCCGCATGCACAAAATGGATGGTATAGAGCTCATGAAAAACCTCAGATCCCAGCCTGATGCTCCGCAGGTGATTATAATGTCCGCTTTTGGTACCCCTGTCATAATAGAGGAGTCGTTAGAAAAGGGAGCTTTCAGTTTTATGAAAAAACCTTTTGATAAACATCAAGTTTTATTAAATATAAATCAGGCCTTGGAGATTGCAGCCAAAATTAGAAAAGCAGAATAATTTGAAAATCCTATCAGATTACGGCAATGATAAATAAAATTATTGGGACAAGTTGTAAAGGCAGAGCGAAGTACTCATTTTTGATAATAAGCATTGTTGTCCCAATGCTGAAATCGCGCTGATGAATATTTATTTTTTGCGAAGGCACAATGGAAAAAAAGAAAAAAAGGAAACAGTAATGATAATAAGATGAAGATAAAGCTCGCCATCGTGGCGTTCTTCATGCTCCTTGTCGCAGACATGATCATCCTGTTTTGTTATCTCGATTACAAGGCGCCCCAGTCAGTACCGACGATGCCTATGTTGACGGAAGCATCCATACTGAGGCACCCATATCGGGTCAGTCAAAGCAGTGCCTGTCGAAAGCAACCGGTTGGCAAAGAAACAATCGGTGCGTTAAAGTATGCGATCACGTTGGGGTATCAAATACAACGCCATACTTATCTGAGACAAGTTTATAAGACTGATAACATAGAAGAAGGTAATTTACTGGAGGCAAGGAATAAGGGTTGCTGAATCGAAAATTGAAAATGAAGGCTAGACATCTGAAACAGATGCAGTAATCTAAAAATAGAATATGCGATCTCATAATGACAAACCATATCAGCCGAGAGGAAAAAGTGGCTTCTGACACGGTGCAACAGAAAGCAGAACTGTCCCTGATCCGTCTTGCCGACGGCACGCTGACGATGAGTCTATCAGGGGAATGGAAATTGGGAAGGCAGCTTCCGCAGGCCGAAGAGTTAACGAGCCGAATCGAGTCAACAGGCACTATAAGCCGTATCACCTTTGAGACTAAGGCCATTACAGGATGGGACAGCGGCCTCATAACATTCCTTATGAGCATTGTCGAGATCGGCTCCGAAATGCATATTCCTGTCGAGAAAGACGGCCTGCCGCCAGGAGTGCAGCGGATTCTGGCGCTTGCCTCTGCAGTGCCTGAAAGGAAGGGTGTCCGCAGGGAAGCAACAAAAACCTCGTTTGTCGATAGGGTCGGCGAATCTTCAATCGCCTTCTGGCGTTCTATACTCGAAATGGTCGGTTTCATTGGGGAGGCCTCTGTTGCCCTCATGAACTTGTTTGTCGGAAAGGCCCAGTTCCGCACATCTGATCTTTTTCTCACGATGCAGCAATGCGGTGCGCAGGCTCTTCCGATTGTCTCGCTCATCAGTATCCTTGTCGGGATCATACTTGCCTTTATAGGCGCCATCCAACTTAAGATTTTCGGGGCACAGATTTACGTCGCCAGCCTTGTTGGGATTGGGATGGTCCGGGCACTTGCTGCTATTATGACCGGGATTATCATGGCAGGCCGCACCGGAGCATCATTTGCCGCTCAGCTAGGTACGATGCAGGTGAATGAGGAGATCGACGCCTTGAAGACCCTTGGTATCTCACCAATGGAATTTCTCGTGCTTCCCAGAATGCTAGCCCTTTTTTTCATGATGCCTCTTTTGAGTCTTTATGCCGACTTGATGGGAATACTGGGCGGCTTGATCATTGGGGTCTCTATGCTCGACCTGAATTTCATGGAATACTTCAACAAGACTAGCCAATCAGTGCATCTGAACGACTTGTGGGTAGGACTTTTCAGCGCCGCGGTCTTCGGCGTCCTGGTAGCTCTTGCAGGCTGTCTTCGCGGAATGCAATCCGGACGGAGCGCTTCGGCAGTTGGTGAAGCGACAACCTCTGCGGTGGTGACAAGCATAGTCAGCATCGTCATTGCTATGGCGGTGATAACCTTTCTTTGTAATGTACTGAATATCTGAGGAGTGCAAAACAAGAATGGAGAAAGCAGAACCCCACATCGTTGTAAAGGACCTCACCATTTCCTATGATAGTAATGTTATCCAGAAGGACCTCAACTTTGCCATCAACAGGGGTGACATATTCATAATCATGGGGGGAAGTGGTTGCGGTAAGAGCACTCTACTGAGAAGTATGGTCGGTCTCCTCCCGCCGATAAAGGGACAGGTCCTTTATGAAGGTCTGAGTTTCTGGGACTCCAAGTTAGATGAACAGAAAAACATCATGAGGAAATTCGGCATACTCTATCAGAGTGGTGCCCTCTGGAGTTCTCTCACGCTTGCTGAAAACGTTGCCCTTCCGCTACAGCAATACATGGAGCTTAGCCCGGATCAAATGAAGAAGATCGTCTCGCTTAAGCTCGCACTTGTTGGACTAGCAGGCTTCGAGGATTATTATCCATCAGAGATCAGCGGGGGCATGAAAAAGCGGGCCGGACTGGCCCGCGCCATGTCATTAGACCCTGAAATCCTCTTCTTCGATGAGCCATCTGCCGGACTCGATCCGATCAGTGCACATCTGCTTGACGAGCTAATTATCGAACTAAGGGACAGTCTTGGAGCGACGGTGATCATCGTAACCCATGAACTGGCGAGCATTTTTGCGATCGGAAACAATGCAATCTTTCTCGATGCCGACACAAAAACCATGATTGCCTCAGGTGACCCAAAAAAACTACTCGCTGAGTCTGTGGATCCCAGGGTTGTTAACTTTCTCACGCGTGGAGAGGGAACTGTACAAAAAGTGATACGGTAGATAACGATGGTTAAGGAGAAAAACAATGAGTAAACAGGCTAGCAGGACGGTCATAGGCACTTTCGTCTTGGGCGCTATTGCTCTCATCGTGTTGGGCGTTATAGTTTTCGGTTCAGACAAGTTTTTCAGAAAAACCTTTAAAGACGTAATGTTTTTTGAGGGTTCGGTGAAAGGGCTTCAGGTTGGGGCACCGGTTATGTTTCGCGGTGTTCAGATAGGACACGTGACTGACATAGTTCTGGAGGTCAATGCAAAAGACCTCACTGCTTTCACCCCCGTATACACAGAAATATATCCAGGAAAAATTGTACCAATAGGAGATAACAATGTCTATGATCAGCAGTATCTTCAAGCCCTGATAGACAAAGGACTGAGGGCCCAGTTGCAGCTGCAGAGTTTTGTTACCGGACAATTAGTAGTCAATCTGGGCTTTTACCCTGACACTCCGATTAAGCTCGTTGGCCTCGAAAAGAAGTATCACGAGATCCCGACAATTCCTTCGAATCTGGAGCAACTGACAAAAAGAATCGAGGAGTTGCCGATCAAGGAGATCGCTGACAGATTAAACGAAACTCTTGCCGGAATAAATAAACTAGTCAATTCCCGGGAACTGCAGGCAAGCATCGGTTCGCTGAATCAGTTGCTCAAAGACAGTGATGGTCTCGTGAAAAATCTTACTGCCGAAATAGGACCTCTCTCTTCAGATGTCAGAGGGACCACTCAAGCCGCCCGGGCAGCCTTTGCGCAGGCTGAAAAAACACTTAAGTTTGATGAAGGTGTACCAGGGCAGATTGCGTCAAGCATTAAAGAAACCCTTTCAGCAGCCAACGGTACTTTACAAGAAACACGCAAAGCCGTCGAAAATATCAACAGGGTTGCTGTGCAGAATGCTGATCTTGGATATGAGATAGACAGGACACTTGAGCAGATCGCTGAGCTCTCCCGTTCCATCCGTGTTTTGGCGGACTACATCGAGCGCCACCCTGAAGCATTGATTAGAGGGAAGAGCCCTGCTAAATGAGAATAAAATGAAAACTATTCGGTTGTATCATGGTGCGCTCTTGCCTCTTGCATTATGTGTGGTGATTCTGACTGGATGCGCAAGTTCACCGTCGTCGAAGTTCTACCAGTTAACCCCTGTGCAGAGTGAGACTGCAGTCACAAGCTATGTTTCACCCGACGGCGGCACGATTATAGTCATAGGTCCCATACGCATACCCGACTATCTTGACCGACCTCAAATAGTGACCCGTTTTGGCAAGAATGAACTCCACCTATCGGAATTTGACCGCTGGGCCGGTTCTCTTGAGAACGATGTCCACCGGGTCCTCATAGAGGATATGTCCAGCCTTATGCCCCCTGATCGTTTTTCTGTCGTGCGCTGGACACCTTCCCTGGAGAGTCAGGTGTCTACTTCGTACAGAGTCGAAGTGCTTGTGGACCATTTCGAAGGCACTCTTGGTGATTCAGTGCTGCTGAAGGCCCAATGGGAGATATTCGCCAAAGATAGGAGGTTGCTACTGAAAAAGGGATCGCGGATCAGCGAACAGATGCATGGCGGAAGTTATGATTCACTCGTTTCCGCGATGAGTATTGCGCTTGAGAGATTGGGACGCGATATCTCTGAAGGAATCATATCTGTTGTCGAGCAGGAGGGAGTCTATCGCTAAAAAAAGCAGTTTCAGGAGAGATTGTAAAATATCTCTAGAACCTATCTCAAAATAGTTTGAGTAGTATACATATGGATGCAAGCTGCACAAGACCGAAGAAATTCTCGGCATAATATTCCCATCTAACAAGGAGTCGGCGATGCCACTGAAGCCAAACAAACGTGATTGCTTTTATGAGGAGGCCTTTGAAGACAGGTTGCGAGAGCGATCATATGGACTAGTCTCCTGCCTATTTCTCATGCCTCTTATTTTGATATATATTAGAATCATGTGTGCAAGCTGTGTCGACAAGAGGCAGTCTGAGTCAGTTTTCTCAACTTCGATTCGATCGCTACAAACCCGAAGCCGCTTGATTCTAGTCGGATTCCTGTGTGTTATGCTTTCTTTCCAGTTTAGTAACGTTTGGGGCCAGACTATTGAGCCAATCACAGAAGGCCAAGGAGCACAAGTGAAGCCCGTGATATCTCCACGTATTGATTATGAGATACCCGAACGGCTGCAGCGCCAGGTTGCCCCGTCACCGAGTACGCCTTGGACTTCGCCGGATCTTAGCAGCTACTCAAACGTGCTCAAGTCGGCCGAACGATCACCCATTGATCCTCGGAAGCGTTACTCACTCATGGAGCTAATCGACCTCGCTCAGAGACTGAACCCCGAGACACGCGTAGCGTGGGAGGCAGCTCGCCATGCAGCGTTAGGCGTTGGACTGGTCGAAAGCGAATACTTCCCGGTGCTCACGTTGGCAGCGCTTGGAGGCTACCAAAGTGAGGCCTTACCTTTGCCCCGCGACGTGGCGCCCAGCGGTTTCTTTCGCGCAGACCTCGAACAAGTTTTCCCTACACTGAATCTGCGCTGGCTATTGCTAGACTTCGGACGTCGAGGTAACGCCATGGGAGCGGCCCAAGAGCGACTGCTAGCAGCCAATCTTGGCTTCAACCGCAAGCACCAGGAGATCATCTTTCACGTACAACGAGCATTTTTCGCCCTAACCAGCCTTCGAGCAAAAATAGAGGTTGCCCAAAGTTCCGTCGACTCTGCCCGAGCTGTCCGCGAGTCAGCAGAAGCGCAACTGCGCAACGGCCTAGCGACCCTCCCTGATGTTTCTCTCGCCCGTCAGCAGGAAGCGCAGGCCATCTTCGATCTTGAGGATGTTCTTGCCACTGAACGTGACGCACAAGTTGCACTGGCGGAAAGCGTCGGCATTCCGCCCACGACGCCGGTTCAGGTTACCGAATTATCAGATCTGCCGCCGCCGACTGCGCTGGAGGACTCAGTTGATAAGGTAATCGATCAAGCGCTCGAAAAAAGGCCCGACCTTATCGCCAAGGTGGCGGCGCTCCGCGGAAAGGAGGATGAGGTGCGGCGCGCCCGCGCTGCGTATTTCCCGACTCTCTCTTTAGTGTCCAATTTCAACACGCTAGCCGGTCGCGTTAAAATCACCGGCGGTAATCAGTCGACCGGGTGGTTCAGCGCAGCCGAGCCAAGCTATGGAGTGGGGCTTGCCCTCGAGTGGAATCTTTTCGAGGGTGGAGCTACCCGGCGACGCGTTGAACTGGCCGAAGCCGAGCGGCGCTCCGCCGAAGACGAGGTGACCGCTGCTCGCGACCAAGCTATTCGGGAAGTGTGGAAGGCATACACAGATGTCCGGCTCGCTATTAGAAGGCTTGATGTTGCTGCAGCACTGGTGGACGCTTCCCAGAAGTCCTACGACGCAATTCTGGAATCATACCGTCGGGGTCTCGGGACGCTAATTGATCTATTGGCCGCCCGACGCGAGCTGAGCCATGCGCAGTTCGTCCAACTCGATACCAAGCTACAACTGTATAATGCTTCGGCGGCACTCGCCTTTACCACCGGAGAATCTCATCATAAACCTAAGGGAGATTGAAAGCAATGGGACCCCAGATCAACATCGTTGGTTCTTTCTTCCCGTCCTGGATGCTATGCGCATTGATTGGGATTGCGACGGCCTTGCTCGGACGGTGGCTGTTCATCCGCACCGGAATCGATCCCTATGTCGGTCGGCGGGCGCTGGTCTATTCGAGTCTGGCCATCCTCGTCACACTCGTGCTCTGGGTGGCTTTTTTTAGGGGGTAACATTATGGTTGATAAACACGATCCGTCAGACTCAGATGCGCGCCGCCGCATTTTTGGCCGACTGCTTGGTTTGGGAATTATTAGCGCCGCAGTCATCGCTATAGGCGTGGCACTACTGCAGTGGGAGACGAGGCCGCAGACCGATGACGCCACTATTCGTGCTAACTTCGTAGGCGTAGCCCCTCAGGTGAGCGGGCACATCGTTGAGTTGAACGTGCGCGACAATCAGAAAGTCCAGGAGGGTGACCTACTTTTTTCGATCGATCCGCGGCCATACGAGATTGCACTGGAGCGTGCCAAGGCCGCTCTGGCCCTCACCCGTAAAGAGGTCGATAGTCTGAAAAGTGGTGCCGCCACTGCTGTGGCTGGGGTGTCCAAGGCTGAAGCCCAGCTCAACGCCTCCGAAGCCGATGTCAACCGCCACGAGATGGATCCGGTTGTGGCTGATGCGGAGATAGCCCGACTGGAAGCGCAGTTCCAGCATGCCGACGAACACTTGAAGCGTCTTGAGCCGCTGTTGCCTCAGCAGTTTGTCACTGAAGACCGCGTGGAGGAAGCTCGAACCCAGCGGGCCGCAGCTCTGGCCGCGCTCAACGAGGCACGGGCACGCAAACGTGCCGCAGCAGCCGCTTTGGTGTCCTCGCGCGCCCAACATGTCGCTACACAAGCGGCGCTGCAACAGGCCCGCAGTGAGCGTTCTCGCGCAAAGGACGCCATTGGTCAAATAGATGGTATCAACGCCAGGATAGCTGCGGCTGAAGCAGCCGTCCATGCGGCAGAATTAGATCTAAGTTACTGCAGTGTTCGTGCACCGTTTACTGGCACAGTAGTTAATATGAACATATCAAATGGCGCCTTCGCCCGAGCAGGTGTGGAGGTGTTCACTCTGGTGGATACAGGCACCTGGTACGTCGTAGCCAACTTCCGTGAGACCCAGCTTCGCCACATCCCTTCAGGGGCGCCGGTTGACATTTACTTGCAGTCAATGCCAAGCAAACACTTCCGAGGCACCGTTGTTGGACTCGGCTGGGCGGTGCTGCCGGAGAACGGAACAAGCGTAATGGGCCTGCCGCTTGTCGAGCGATCCCTAGACTGGATCCGGCTTGCGGCACGATTTCCTGTGCGCATAAAGGTGGAGAATCCAGATGATTCCTTCCGTGTCGGTGCTTCGGCGATAGCAACTGTGCGAGGCACCTTGCATGCCGTCGGGCAATGAGTCCTTCAGCCTTTTTTGACTTTCTGCGCCGCGAGCTGACACCAACGCCTGGCAGAGGCAACGCTACGTTCCGTCTCACTCTGGCCTGTCTTGCTGCAACAATCCCAATTTTGACCCACAGGATTCCACACGGGCTGGTTGTCATGATCGTCATGTATCTGATTACACAAGAAGATACGGCCGCAACGCTGATTGGATCGATCCTTGGTATGGTGGGCTACACCATCGGTATCAGTTCGGCCCTCCTCGTCCTGGAATTTTCAATGGATATCCCGTGGCTGCGCTTCTGCTTTTTTGCCGTATTCCTCTTTGTGGGTCTATTCCTCAAGCGTATTATAAGGATTGGCGGGCTGGGCTCGGCCATCGGCCTGCCGGCCTGTCTTGTCCTAGTCCTGCCAGACATCCTGCCACCGTATCCGGAAGTAATGATCGAGTTTGTTCTTTGGATCTGGTTGTGCGCAACGCTTGGACTGACTGTTAATATCTGCGTGCAGCTCCTGCTGTCTCCGGGAGACCCTCTAACCATACTCCGACGTGAACTAGACACGAGGCTTCTGGTTGTTGAGCAGACGCTCCGGCGCCTGGCAGGTGACACAGTAACAGAGCCGCCAACATTTTCGTTGAACTCTCTTGCAATCGCAGGCATGTCCCGCCCTCTTGCACTCCTAAAAACAGCGTCAACAATCCACCGATGGGCAGGTGAACGGCATGAGGAGCTAGCTGCGATTATAACGCTCATTGATAGGTTGGTGACCTCTGCTATCGCCCTAGAGACGCTCGCACTTCTCTCGGAAGGAGAGATGCTTCATAAACGTCTCCTGAAAGTGGCAGACGGGTGTAAACGGATGCGATTAGCATTCCAGGAACTGCGGGTGCCGTTGCCCAGCGAGTGGATAGCGCTTGCAGCTGAGCAACCTCAGGGCCCTATGTCCCCACTGACCGACATGGAGCGTACACTGGATGAGATCGCACGGATAGAGCACCGGCGTGCCGAGAATCCCGATCAAGCGCATACTGTTCCCGCTAGAGAAAGTCTATTTGTGCCGGATGCCTTTAATAATCCCGAATATGTCCATTTCGCGATTAAGGGCTCACTGGCAGCACTAATCTGCTACATTCTTTTCATCGGCTTCGATTATCGGGGCATCTACACCTCCGTGATCACCTGCTTCGTGGTGTCGTTGACCACCATCGGCTCTAGTAACCAGAAAGGCATCCTCCGCTTTGGCGGTGCCGCCGTCGGTGGCGGTATGGCTCTGATTGCGCTGATGTACCTGTTTCCAGTCATGGATTCTATCGGAGGCTTTTGGGTGGTCTTCGGTGCTGGTACTGCCGTTGCCGCGTGGACGAACTTTGGCAGCCCTCGCATCTCCTACGGTGGCTACCAAGTCGGCCTCGCTTTCTACAAGGCTGTCCTACACGACCAAGGCCCTCCCATGAACCTAAAAGTCATCCGCGATCGTCTGGTTGGCGTATTCTTTGGTCTTATCGTGTTTGGCATAGTAGAGCATTTTCTTTGGCCCGTGCGGGCTTCAGACGCTCTGCGTGCGCACCTGGCCAAGATGATGCACTTGCTAGCAGATCTAGCACGCACCGGAACTAGCAGTTCGACAGTAACTGTGGCCAGCAACGAGGTGGATTCATGGCGTCGAAGGATAGCGCAGGAAGTGGAGGAAATTCAGGGGCACATCGAGTCTTCAAAGTTTGAATTGGGTGCTCTTCATCTAAGTGAGATCCAGAAGCTTACCGGTGACGCGCAGATCATCTTCATGCTGTTACTCTCACTAGCTCGCCAGAGGCACGATGTCACTCACCCAAACGAAGTCCGGACAGCTGCCTTAGAGTTGGATAACGCTATGGCGACGACCCTGCTGGCTCTGGAGACGTATGTGGCCAGTGGCTCCCTTCCTGCGCTACCGAATCTCGCAGGTATAATGGAGGCGTTTGCACGTTCAGTCAGCGGCGAGTCTGCCGCCGATCCTCACCTCACTGAGTGCCTGGCCCTCTATCGCGCGCTTGTCGCAGCCATCAAACGGCTTTCCTCAGAACCCCTGAATACGGAGCAAAATGGGAATGTAGTTTCGGGTTTAACTGTCCAAAGCGACTAATGCCCGTTAAGGCAGAAGGCCTAATTACAGTATAATTGATAAGGTTCCCAAGCTCGATTGCAAGGTACCAGAGCACCATCATCAGATTATCGATTATAAATATGACCGATATCTGAGCCAAACTCCGGCAAGGAGGTTGAAAGTCTGACTACCTTTTTTGATTACGCCGCTATTGCTCAAGCTTCTTTTCTATAAGCGGCATTGCCATCATAAGGACAGCTATAATAAGCGGGCCTGCGACAAAGCCTATCACACCAAAAAGATGTATTCCTCCCAGTACTCCAAAAAAAATCAGTGCCGTATGTATCCTTGCACGTTGCCCCATTATCTTTGGTTTCAGTATGTGTTCAACCAGTCCGACAATTACAACTATGCCCACGGCTGCCATAATAACGCCTTTTATTATCTCGCCGCTTATAAATAGATATGCCGTAACCGGTCCCCAGATCGCAAACGATCCCACAATCGGGATAAAAGAAAACACCGACATCGCAAATCCAAGCAGTAGGGGAGAGGGGACACCCAGAAAATGAAACGCTACCCCCCCTATAACTCCGCCAACCAGCGCAATCATGACCCCGCCATACATCGTCGATACAATGACCTCTTCTATTCTTGTTCTCAGCCCTTCCTTCTGTATTTCCGTCAGGGGCAGAAGCCTGCCTATTGCGGCAACAAAAGCTTCCCGGTCACGAAGAAGAAAAAAGAGCGTAAAGAGCATTATGAAATAGTTCATGACCGCGTTTATAGCAACTAAAGCATTTTCACTGACAATCCGGGTCAGGCCGGTCTTCACAGCAACAATAAGCCTGATTAGATAACTGTATAATTGGTCAGGCGGCATATTCAGCAGCTGTGCCATTTTTGCAATCGCTGATTTCAGATTGCTATTTTCGAAAATGATCGAGGGGATGTCTTTTCCGCCGGACAGATTTATTATTACCTTTATTTCATCGACCAACAAATAGCAGAAATATGATAAAGGCGCGACAAATAGCAGCAGAGCTATGAATACAACAACAGCTGCCGCTATATTGGCATTCTTTAACCTTTTACTGATGAACTCATAGACAGGCAATAGAACGATCGAAAAGACTACTGCCGAGAAGATAGCCATGATGAAAGGCGAAAACATCTCACACGCCAGATATACGAGCCCAATCACTATAGCATAAAACAACACATTCTTCTCTGTCATGATGTCCTCAACTCCTAATCATTAGCCAGCTGCCTTAATCTGGTGTGCCCGGGAACATGGGCCATATTTGTACATTATGCACCCGGAATAAACCTGCTGCGTCAAAAACTTCCAATATGTATTATCACTAGTTCCATCAAATAATAACATACGATTAAATAAAAAATGATTCCTGCAGAAATTAGCCTCTTCTCCAAGAAAACATGCTCTTAAACGGCTATTGATGCCAGCACTGGCTTTCTTCAACAGCATATTGCTTAAGCCTTTAGAAAGGACAAAACCAATATAAATTGCCCTGCCTTTCGAAAACGCGTTTTTTCTTGCCACGCGACTTTCGGTCATGAACATGCGTTACCGAAAGTTGCGATCGTCAGAATAACGGTCGAAACGAAAGTTGGCTACTAAAAGAACCATCTTTTTTCTTCGGCTCTCCGCATCCAATGTCTTTCCTGAACTCTGAGTCAAGAGCGGCAGATCACCGCTGACCATCGCTGGGATTGACTGCGAGAGCGGGTCATTTTAGAATCCGGAAACACCTGTTTGCGCCAGATCCCAGTAATTGAAAGAAATCCTTGTCAAGTTTTTTGGGGGGCGTACTTTTTATGATTCGGGAGCTAAGATCATTCTTTGACACCCCTTTTACTTTCCCCTATAATGAGATCAACTGGGACTTTTAAACAGCAAGTTAACTTAAACGAATAAGGATGATTTATCCGACACTATATGACTCTTCACATGTCGTCGACAACATGGACTATTATTGCAAGTTGACATGATTATCTTTGTCTTCGAAATGACTTCTCCCTGATATTCGGGAGACTTTTCCCCATATTATACTGACAGGACATAGCTACCAATGAAAAAAAGAGATCGGAAAGATTTTCCTGCAAAAGTATCTCGCGGAAAATGGGAGTCGTACACCCTGGATGATATTGAAGAGCTCATTGCTTTTTATCTGGGAGCAAAGACTGCGCTGGAACCGATGCAGGATATGCCGGCAGACAAGACGAATAAGGGAGTTGAGTTTTCCCCGCCGGATCTGGCCATATTCTCTTTAACGCTAGACGGAAAATTTACCGATATAAGCCGCGCAGGCGTCAATATGTTAGGGTATGCCTCAAAAAAAGAAATTCTGAAAAGTGCCGCAGCAAGAAATGTTTTATTCAACGAAGGAGATGAAGAAAAACTCCGTGAGATTATTGAAAGACAGGGGTATGTTAAAGATTGCGAAGTCCTGCTAAAGAAAAAGAGCGGTGAATTATTGCATATTCTTGTAACTGGGACAGCCGTCCATGATCAAACAGGAAAGATTTGCGCCTATCGCGGCATAATCCGTGATATAACGCCGCAGAAGCGGCTTGAAGAATTCAGCAGGTCGATTGAGACCATTGTTGCTGAAAGGACCATGAGTCTCATGGCGCTCAGTGTGGCAGACAAGGTGAGAAACCCCGCCACCGTAATCGCTTGGCTGAGTGAGAAGATGCTGGACAGGGAAATATCCGGTGACCTGAAAGAATCACTTCTGGGTATCAAGACCGAAGCCGTGAAACTTGAAGCGATCGTAAAAGAATTTCAGAACATACTTAGGGACAGGCGCTCCGTATTCGCATACGAGGACGTTGATGAAGCTTTGAGAAGCATCATTCCTCACATTGAAAAGGAAGTGGATAGAAAACGGATAAAGCTCTTTGCTGATCTTCCACGGGAGCCCCTGAAAATAAACATGCAGAGGGATCTATGGAGTATTGCCGTTCTGCATGTCATTAGAAACGCAATTGAGTCGACTCCTTCAGAAGGTGAGATAACTCTCAAAACGTATGCAGAGAATGACAGCGTAATCATTTCCGTTTCAGACACGGGGTCGGGCATTCCGGAGGATGAAATCGACAAAATATTCGATCCCTTTTACACCACAAAGATGCACCACTATGGAATGGGACTGCCTCTGGTAAAGCAGATAGTTTCGGAACATATGGGTGTTATCCAACTGGAAAGCAAAAAAGGTAAAGGTGCCACCTTCCGGATGGTTTTCCCTGCAAGATGGAGGTAGCGTGCGGATATAATTGAGCAGTATAGATAGAAAGTGATAACTGTTAACGCCCATTTTTTTTGAGCAGTAGTGGTTGAACTTCTCGTTCTCAGGTATTTTCGATGTTGTTTTATGCGGGTTGTATTCTATACGCCCCCTAAAAGATAAAAAAATAATAGAGCAAAGGCGCAGCCAGGGAGGTCCATGGAGATTTCCAGGCTCAGGAGGGCCATTGGACACAACCTATTGTCATGCCAATAAAACCCAGGGTCGACCCTATGTGCGTTGAGTGTCGCCCTGGGGAATTAGAAATCTTACTATCATGGCTATCAGCCCGTGAGGGACCCATTAGAATGGGGTTGTAGCAGCCAGACAGGACAATGTAAGTCGCAAAATAGCATCGCCACTGCCAGGAGTTGGCGTAAGTTCGCGGCGTAAGAAGTCAGTAAGGCAGCGGCGCTAATTGGCCGAAAGCGCCACGCACCCTGCGTGGTAGCTACCGCCGGAAAGCTGAAGCGAACGTCATCCATGAATCAATTGAGCACCGTACTCGATATCGTACAATTGTCATCGCCATCAAACGATTCTTTTTTGAACTCCTGATGGAAAGGGAACAGGCAAACGGTGTTGCTCTAGTGGAATAACCAAGCTAGAATCACGACTATGCCGACTACTACAATAGGCAGCCCAATAATGGGTAGCGATTTCGTTAGAGTAAGCAGAAGAGCGCTGACCACGACAGCTACCAAAAGGTAGATTAACCACAACAACAATTTTCTTGGCTTCTCTTCTTCCATCCCCGCTCCATATGCCGGTATTATTTTTTTGCTATGTCTGCACTTCGAACATCATGGAATCTTTGGTAAAATATGCATAGGGTAAGACATCAAGGATGTTTTCCTGCTTTCCTAAATCTATCAAGTGGTCCTGTTTCCAACATAGTCGGTATTGAAAGGATGCTCCCCACTCCTTGCATTCTCAATTGATTGTTGCAAGGATTGCTTAACGATAGCCTTCCCTCGACAGTTGTCTCAATTGCTTTTATCTGGCCGGTCACGAAATCTATTGCTTCCTAACTAACTCTGCGTGTCTGCATACTCGAAGCATCGTTTATCTCCCTCAGCCGAGTTTCTTGAAGCCAAGAAGCAGACGGTAGGGGCCGGGCACCCCCGGTGAAACCAAAGCCACCCGGTCTCCTCCTGATATTACCGCTACAGATGGCTTGAGGGCTTTTCCGTTAACAAAAATAACCTCCACCTTTTCCGGTGGAATATCGAGTAGCGCCAGCAGTTGGACCCCGGTCATTGCCCTCTGTACATCTACCTCACGCGGACTCGGCCAGTTCCGTTGTCGAAAAAGATCCGCGAGGTCCATATAAGCGCGAAGCTCAATCTTCGGCGACACCGGCAATCTCCCAAAAAAGGATCAACTCTACTCGTTTCACAGTAGATAGTAAATGTCCGTATTGTGCGTTAGCGCCATTGCCCCATTCCATTTTAAGGAATTAAAGGCAATGGCGTCTAGGGTCTAATTTTACACCAGCCAACTAAAAGTTCATCACTTCGTCAATTTCCTGGTCTGTGAAGTCCCAGGTAGTGTTATGTGGAGCACATTCTTCCTCGAAGAATTCCGGCAAGCGATCATCGGCGTTTGTAAATCCAGCCCGTTGATTGAATCCGCGTTCAGTCTTCAGTACGGACTTGCCGAGAGCAGTGACATCGTCCGCGGTAAGGGATAGGCCGTACTGAGCGTTGATCATATCAACCAGTGCGTTGAAGCAATCTGGAATGTCCATAACGGGAAAAGCAATGAAAAGGCACATCCCGGTGCTGTCAATAGCGGCAGTGGCAATCTGCAGGTTGCGGGACAGTTCCACCTGACCGTTCTTACTAAGAGGATCTACGGAACCGCCGACATTAAGGATGTTGGTAGCAACCGCATAACCGGCAGTGTGGTCGGCACCCATCGGTGTCGTGGCGTATGTCAGCCCGATACCCTTGACCGAACGCGGATCATAAGCCGGAATTGCCTGCCCTTTCACTACCGGTACTCTGGAGACGCCAAATATACGGCCGACGGCAGCAGCCCCGCAGCCAATAATACGGCCCAAGGGAGTTCCTTTGCGGATTTCCCTGATAAGGTCTAAAGCAGCCTCTCCATCACCCCAGCGAATGATACCTGCCTCCATGGCTACCCCCACTGCCACGGCACAATCAATGGAATCGACGCCGGCCTCATCGAACTCGCGGTCGGCAAGGGCGATTGAGTCTAGATCATTAATCGTTGCATTGGCGCCAAGTGCCCAAATGGTCTCATACTCGAACCCACTGGTAATATATTTGCCCTGCTTGTCAACATAATGCTGAGAACAACGAATGACGCAGCCCGCGTGGCAGCCGTGGGTGGGTTTTCCTCCACGGGCTTCCATTGTTGCAGTCATAGTCTCGCCGCCTATGTTATTAGCCCACTCGTTCCGTCCGCGGCGGAAATTTTCAGTGGGAAGTCCGCCGGCTTCGTTCAGTATATTGACCAGAACGTCGGTGCCATACCTGCCCAGACCCTGGCAGACCGGATGAGCTGCAAGGGCTTTTCCAAATCGCTGGGCAGCACTTTTGAAAGCCTCCCGATTGGCAATGGTAACGCCGGGAGCGCCAGTGTCGTCTATCACGACTGCTTTTATCTTCTTGGAACCCATTACGGCGCCCAGACCGCCGCGTCCGGCACTGCGGACATTGCCATCAGGATCGGCAAATGAAATATTAGCTGCAGTGAGCCTCATTTCTCCTGCAGGACCGATGATTGCTACACCTACTTTGTCGCCGTACTTTTCTTGCAGTACTTTGATGGCTTCGTAGTTCCCCATGCCCACGGTTTCAGGAGGAACATCCTCGATGGACACGCCATTTGTCGTAACCTTGATCACAAAATATTTGTCTTTTTCTGGGGGACTTCCCTCAAACACAAGCGCCTTGATGCCCATCCTGGCCATCTTTTGACTGAAGGTGCCGCCACTGTTGGATTCCTTGATACCTCCAGTTAGCGGGCTCTTGGCGCCACAGGAGATACGCCCGGAGTTGGCTGCACTGGTACCGGTAAGAAAGCCAGGCGCAAAAATCAGCTTGTTGTTTTTCCCCAAAGGGTGACAAGTAGGATTCACTTCATCAGCCACGAAGTTGGAAGTAAGCGCCCGGCCTGCCAAACCCGTGTACTTTTCAGGACAATCGCCAATCTTTGCCTCTTTTGACGTCATGTCTACCCGGATAAATTTACCCATTACAAACCTCCTTGATTGCTTCGAGCCTCCTCGCGAGTTGGCTCAACTACGGCACCGTTGATACTTAGATTCGTGCTGTGCGCAAACCTTATCCATTGCACTCGCACTCACATTCCATATATCACGGCAATGCTCCGGGGATCGACCGATCTGAAGAGAAACGGCCGGCTCTGGCAGTATTGAGGATCGATATCCTCGTCCATTCTTTCTGATTAAGATAAGTTTCGCTCACTCTCTGCTTAAAAGTATTAAAAATCATAGCGGACATCCCGTAAGATACCGCTGGCAAATCGGCTATTACTATTTATAATAATAATTATAACAATATTTCATGCAACCGGCATTTCGAACTGTTTTTTATGAGCATTGGGAATGATGCCCTCCTGCATAAATCCTTCTTCAAGAATAGCCAATAAGGCTTTTTGCCAGTCAATCGAAACTGGAAGATCCCCTAGATGTTTTTGTATCAAATCAGCATAGAGTAAGACAATTCCTAATGCTTCATCTAACAGTGGACCTTCTGGCAATAAGCCATGAGCTTCCAGTACTCTTTTTGTGTCACTATCACTGAGCTTATACCCTGTTTCCATTTGTCGTTACCTCCCTCTCGATATGCGGATTAATGATGACAGCCCTTCTGCTTCTGTCGCCATCTCGCATGGAAGACCATTGTACACCTCCGCCATATTTTAAGTCTGTTCACATTCTTCATTAAGCGACGATAAATTCGTCCTATCGTCAGGAAATTCGCTCTCCTTCATCTGAGTCCAAGCACTACCTGAATAATGTCTGCACCTTTCGGCGTGGATGCAGTGCCAAGACTTACGTATGCACCACAGGTAACAAGATAGATCTGTCCGCTATCAGTAACATAGAATTGTCTCACCTTTGCCAAGTTCATTCTCATTCCTCTAGGTTTTATACACGTACGACATCTTTGATATACATGTTTGTCACTTACACTTTTTCTCAATAAATAGAACAACGACAACGAATACAACCCATATGACATCTATAAGAAAGAAAGTCATTGTCATAGGTCAGCCCTTTTTATTTGAGAATACATTTCTATTTCTCCCATAAAATCTTGTGTAGTTTCTTTGTTAATCCGCCTGATTGGCGCAGGATCCAAAGCCAACGTTCCCCTGCAAAGATGCGAATACAATCAGTTATTGAAGCCATGCCATTAGTCTCTCTATATCTATTGTGTGCTCCGATTTTCTCCATGTTGAAAAACAAAAAAAGCATGCCGACAAACGCACGTGCTTAGTTTTCAGCATCGAACTGCTCCAGCAGACCTCTTCGCTGCATTTCGCGGAAATACATCGCCTGTGTTTTCATCAGCTCTTGTAGCAGCGAGTAGCACTTTTTCACCCCATTGCATGTGCTCTATTTCCCAGTGCATAATCTTTATCAAATCCCTTCTCCTATTGAACATTTGCAGACACTGCTCTGCTATCATCACCAAAGCCTTCTCGTAGGGCATTTCGAGGGAAATTCATTTCTGATAACCCCTCAGAAGTCCTTCAACCAAAGTATGGGCCAGCACTTTACGGTCCACCCAGGGGAAACTTGTTTTATAGACGCTCAGTGCTGCCAATCCATATGTTGCTACGATAAGAGCCTGTGTCAGGACATCGAGATCTATTTCTTGAAGCTTCCCTGTTGCTATGCAATTCCTCACTATTTCTCTGAATACGAAATAGGAATTCCGAGCCATCGATTCTTTTTCCATGAATTCGTCCGGACCGCCGTAGACTTTTGGGCTCGAGATGAAAAAACCATTGTATTGATTAGGGTTATTGAATCCCAAAGCTATGAGGTAGAGCAGTGCTTGCTGAAGAGCCTCAAGCGGATCATGATATGTGGTTCGGATATTGGTCAGGTTGGCGAAAAAATGCTCGGCATACTCTTCACTTACCGTATAAAGCAGATCATCTTTATCTTTGAAATAAAGATAGATCGTCGTGGGCGAATACTCTATCTTTTCGGCGAGCTTACGTATGGAGAAACTTTCGTAGCCGTCGTTTAAAAAAAGGTCCATGGCTGCATCGATAATCTCCTGACGAACCTCTTCTTTCTGCTTGACTCTTTTCCCCATGGCTCCCATTAAAATCTCCTTAGACAGCTTCATTCGTGGTTTAGATCCGTTGCCTCACTGAACAGCACACTCAGTGTTTTTGCATTCCGTATTGTTCGCATCAATTTCGGCATGCTTGTGCGGATCATAGTCGGACTTACATCCTTTTTTGGCAGGAATAACTCCAGCTACGCCTGCCATTCAGAAGCGGATGAATCTTCCGTAAAATGTGGATATGGTAATACATTCCAGCATGTAACAATGCCATTTTTCCATTTTACGACATCCACATCTCCATCCTGCGAAATAATCATTGCTATCGCATCGTGCAACTCATTGCAGAGGTGATAAACAGCCCTGTGCCTCATGCCTACACCATCCATTGATTCCAATACAGTAGCGTCACCCTCAGAATCCAATGACCGTGCTATTTCCACCTTATCTGAAGGGCCCAATATAACTGCCCCAAACCCAATAAGTTCGTGTCGTTGCGTCAATATGACTGCCCCATCAACGGCAGTAAGACCGGCAACGAAATGCGCGTATTCATAGACAGCCTCATCAAGCTGTCTCAGAACATCATTCTTGCTTGTAACATATTCTTTCCATCCCACAATCCGATCTGGCTGACTCAAGTCTCCATAGCTCTCCGCAAGGGTGTTCATGATTTTCAGAAGCAGTGTGCGAAACCTGTTCCGCGGCTCTTCCTTTTTAAACAGGTACTTGATTTTCAAGTAATTATTCTGCGCGCAAAACTCCAATCTTCTTTCTGGCGAAAGAGAGATTAAAATACCGCCATGGTGAGAATTACGTACTATACTGATTATCCGCTTAGTGATCTGCCAGGAAATTAAGACTGGAAAATTCCGTTCAAGCAGAGCCCACGGTTCCTTCGCCTTTGATCGTGCAGCATCATGGAGATTCCAGAGGTTCACAGCTGCCTCACCGAGGCTATCCCTAAACCAACGTGAGTTCAATACACTTCTAGATGGGATCAGAATCTTTCCGTCACTCAGCATGGCGATCATCTCGGAGCCCTTACACACAACTATGTGCCCGGCGCGTACAACATACAAAACAAGCGACTGAGGTGGCGGCGAGTATCCAAGGCTTCCCCCCCTTATTGCCTGTATCCACCGCTGGCCTGAGTGCACTATGCCCCAAATCTGCAACGCTCCCATGGCATTAACCTTAACGCCGATTAATGAACCATAAAAATTTACAGCAGGCGCCAATTTCCGCAACTCATATTCGCTGAAGGCACGGGACTCACTAAAAATAAGCCTGTGAAGACCATTCGGTGGACCATCTTCTGCTGCGAGCCTTTCTGGGTCTATCAAAATAATCCTAAACCTCAAAGCTCTCCCCTCCTCTGCCATTATGCTGGTCTGATAACACGTGGAAACAAGCTCATCCAAGACATCGGGGTTGGGTAACGTGTCGCATTTGCTGTCTGAAGCGCCGCGCAGGTTGTGTCCGGATTGGCCGGCATCCCATTTGTCAAGAAGTATTTCCACCAAATTATGCGGATAAGAATGAAGCATCTTTTCTATATCTCCACGTTATTTACCAACTCCTGATTCAGAACCGAGGCCGCGCTCTTTGTTCGGACGAGCTTTACAATCATCTCTATTGCCTCTTCAAAGCTGGTTGCCACCGTATCAATGCACAAATGGTAATTCCGCGCATTTGTCCATTCCAGACCAGTATGGTAGCGAAGGAATTTTTCCCTTCTTTTGTCCGATTCTCTTATCTCCGCGGTTGCGATGTTCTCTGCAATATTGCGAATATCCATTAACCGCTTGATACGAAACTCAAGAGGCGCATGGATAAAAACTGTGACAAGACTTGGATGCCCCCTCAGTAGATAGTGTCCTGCTCTTCCGACAATAACAACATGGCAAGTTCTCGCTACTTCCTTAATAATCCTGGCCTCTGCATCAAAGACATCCAGGTCGTATACTGGAAGTCCAGATGGGTATATAAAAGGCGCCTCTGCAGAACCAAAGCAAAAGGATCTCGCAATCGTCGTGATAAAGTTATCTATCCGCTCCTCACGGTCTGAGAGCTCTCTTACGTCCAGCCCCATGAAGTTTGCTGCCCTATAGAGCACCTCATTATCCAGATACTTGAACCCCAGTTTCCGTGCTACAGAATAAGCGATATAACTGCCCCCGCTTGCCATCTGCCTCGACACTGTTACAACAACGTTATGAGTATGCTCCATTTTTATCCCCCTTTCGAAGCCCACTGATACGTGCTGGACATTGACACCCTTACACATACTGCACAACATCTTCAGTTTGATGGCTTCAAGCATGTAACGATGCAAAGGTGCTTAGCGCCTCCCACACTGCCGCTCTAGTTCCATTGCGCGCACCCGTAATAGCAACGGAAATGCAGTTCCAAGGCAGTCACTATTGTCTTCGGCATGCTGTATGCTTAACGTGAGTGCATCTTTTCCGATGCGTCCAGTGTTGACCCCTCTTCGTTTTGCAATGGCTTTCACTTTATTCAGTATCATAATCTTTCTCCTTTCAAGAGTTATTAGGTGCCATAGTCGAATATTTCATCAGATGCTATTATTTTATTCCGATGCCACAATCGTGCCAGAACATTAAAGTCGCTTTTTCAATGTCTTATACAGGATGTAATTTCAGAAGTGTCATATATCACATTTTTATTGTTAAATGTGGCAATCATGAGCTAAGATGGTGATATATGACAAATTTATTTTGAGAGTACCTGGGAGATATTGAATGGACGAAAATGAATTTTTCAGGCAGGCAACTCTCCAGATACTGAGCAGCCTCGACCTTTCAAAGGCAGTAGGACGATGCTTCTCCTACCTCTCTCTTGTGATTCCAGTGGATTGGATGAGTCTTCACCTGTATCAGGCTGATCTGGCCTCAGTCAGAACGCTCGTCATCGCAACAAAAGAGGGAAGTAAAGCGGTAGACATACTTACCCCTATTCCCCCCGATGGTAGGGAATTCATTATGAATATCATTCGTGATGGGAACGTAAAAATATTTCTCAGTTCGAATCCCGATCCAGTTTTTCCTGTTATATTAAATCTCTTTAGTCGGCAGTTTCAAAAAAAACCTACCACATCGACGATTTTGATGCCGCTGATTCTGGAGAACCAGGACATAGGCACTCTCGCCATCAGCACGG
Source organism: uncultured Nitrospiraceae bacterium (assembly GCA_963736105.1). GTDB lineage: Bacteria > Nitrospirota > Thermodesulfovibrionia > Thermodesulfovibrionales > Dissulfurispiraceae > Fen-1308. The sequence continues at coordinate 2,158,351 of CAVTNL010000002.1, forward strand.
AAGGAGAGGTTGAACATACCGAGGAAGATGCGCGACTCATCTCCTTTTTGAAAGAACCTTTTGCTATCGCCCTGTCCAATGCGTTGAGGCATGAAGAGGTGCTCAGCCTAAAGGACAGGCTTACGGATGATAACAGACAGCTTCTAGTAGAGGTGAAGCGGCTTTCAGGTGACAGGCTTGCGGGCGGTGAAGTGGGATTGAAGGATGTCATGAAGAAGGCGGCGCAGGTTGCTCATCTGAGCAGTCCTGTACTTTTGCTAGGAGAAACAGGAGTCGGCAAGGAAATAGTCGCCAACGCGATTCATAATCTTTCGCTACGTCGGGAGGGACCTTTCATCAGAGTCAATTGCGGTGCCATTACCGAAACACTCGTGGACAGTGAACTGTTCGGCCATGAAAAAGGGGCATTCACGGGCGCTATCTCGTTAAAGCGCGGCATTTTCGAGCGTGCTGACAAGGGGACCGTTTTTCTGGATGAGATAGCAGAGTTGTCGCTCCAGGCGCAGGTGAAAATGCTACGTGTGCTGCAACACAAAGAATTCGAGAGGGTCGGAGGATCTGGTTGCATAAAGGTCAATATACGAATCATTGCTGCAACCCACCGTAACCTCGAAGACATGGTCAGGGAAGGGACATTCCGTGAAGACCTCTGGTTCAGGCTGAACGTATTCCCTATAATTATCCCTCCGCTTCGGGAAAGGAAATCCGATATCCCTGCCCTTGTCCATCATTTTATTGATCGTAAATCAACTGAACTCGGAATAAAAAACCCTCCACGCATCTCGCCCGGGTCAATAGACCTGCTTATGCAGTGCGATTGGCCGGGAAACGTAAGGGAGCTTGAAAATATTGTGGAGCGGGCACTTATAGTAAACAAGGAAGGAGAGCCGCTATTGTTTGATGATTTACTGCCTCACAAAGAGACAAGGGAAACGATTGCTCGGCCGTCATGCAATGAGTCTCTATTGATGGATGACGTAATGGCACGCCACATTAAATATGTTCTAGACCTTACGAAAGGCAAAGTCCATGGCAAAGGGGGGGCTGCAGAAGTGCTAGGGATAAACGCAAGTACTTTAAGGACTAGGATGAGAAATCTAGGTATTTCTTTTGGCCGGGGACGGAGAGAATCTCTGTGAAAACCCGTATTTTGCGGCCAATTTTTTTCTGCAAAGACTTAGATTTTGTGTTGCTACTTTATATTGCAAAGTTACCAGGATTGTTGGACAAAGAAGCGCTTGCCCGAGGAGAGAAGATAGCCATAGTTAACAGAAAAATAAATGCGGCAGGTCAATCGGACGTGCTATCACTCCAGCTAACGATAATATCGGCTGCATTTTTCCCGACAAGAAGCGGGACACGTAAAAAGGCTAAAACGCTAGAAGCACAGGAGTTTAGAAGTCATCGCAGTAGCCACATAAAGGCTGCTAATTTGCTTCCTACTTATTACTTGAGAGTGCAGTCAACGCAGTGATGACTCTTTGTTGCACCCAGTAATGCTAATGGGTCGTTTCTCGATTTCACCCTCACGTCTTGATATTGGGTGTGCTACAAAAGGGTAATAATTATCAGCACTTATCGGTGATCGATACTCGATAAAGCCTGGAACGATAAGCGGTAATTTAACGTGTTATTCCTTTTCGTGTATAAAGCGTTTTACGATACTGTCAATACTCTTGGTTTTTAAATATGCGACATGTTGGACAAATAAATCACACGTCGCTTCTATCAATTTCATAGAATCCGTTAAAGACTTTTCACCGGTTTCGTATTTGTGTACTGCGTTAATGAGGGCTTCAAACGCTGCTTGCATTTCTGGCGATTTATAATACTCAGCCACCTCCTCCCGAATTTCCTTTTTCATCTGTTCTGTTTGCTCTTTCGTCAGCATCGCCATTCCTCCATCCTGAGTTAATTTGATTCAATATCTTTAAATTACCTGCGAATTTCCAAAAGCTCTTTCCGATATGTTTCGGCATCCCCATATTCAGTAATAAAACGCTCTCTAGAATGGCGTTGGGCCTTTCCAGAAGCATGCTTGATCGGACACCAGTACTGCTACATCCGCCCTGCAATTTCCATTGCATACGAAGAAACGCCGTTCAACTAACTGCAATAATCACGGTTTAGCCTTTCGAGTAAGTTTAGGTATTTCAAATAATGACAGTCAAAAATAATATGATCGCTCCGTGTTACTTTCGGTATTTTGTAATTGACATCCTCCCGCCCCATAAATGGAGCAGGACTCCCCACAGCCTAAGCTGCAAGTAAGTTCACAGGAGCAGCAGGTCTCTTTGAGTCCTGCCACGTCCCCGGCTTATGGCCTAACGGCCTGGTTTTTCTCCAGGCAAACCGGTTGACTGTAGGCTGTGCCAAACAGCCACTACTCCGGGGGACCGAAATCTCCGGGAGATACTTTTTGAGAATGTTCACCGCACCGTTCACATCGGCATGGATTGTTGCTCCGCAAGATCTGCATACATACAATCCCCGATGGACGCGGTTCGCCTTGCCCCTCTTTCCGCATATACAGCAAGTCTGAGACGTGTATGCTTCACTGACTACCACTACGTTGATGCCCTCTAATGCTGACTTGTACCTGATCTGGCTGATGATCATTTGATATGGCCACTTGTGAAGGTCCTGATTGCCAGATGCGCCCCAGTCCCTTGTCTCACCATCCTTACCCGTACGCATGTCCCTGAGATCTCCGACTATAATCGCAGAAACACCGCGAGCTTTGGCATCGCGGACAATGGTGCGGGTCAAGGTGTGTATAAAATGATGACGCTGCCTGGCGCGTTTGCTATCCAGACGCCTGCGCTTCTTCGACTTGCTGCTTGTGCAATTGGACTTCTCCTTTTCGAAATACCGTTCCAACGCCCTGAGTTCTCCTCCTGTGTAGAGTCCTGCTTGCCCGTCGGTACAGGCAAACGCAGCCATCTGCTTGATGCCCAGATCGATGGCCATAGTCTGCCCGGCCGGCACCAGTACCGCGATGGCCACTTCGTAGACAATATGCACAGTGAATTGACCGTCATGCTCTATCAGCCTGACGACTTGCACATCCCTGCAGCCTATCCTGGCATTCGGAGGCATCTGCACCTGCAGGGAGATGAACTTTCTGCCGTAGACTGCCTCGGGAATACCCAATCGTAATGTCTTTGATAAAGGACACCAACGGACTGAGTCTTTCTTGAAGGTAACGGTGGATAAAGATGTCTTTTTGCGGAATCCGGGTGGTTTTGCCTTGGCATCCTTCTTCCTCAGCTTGAACCATGACTTATACGACTGCCAGAGTTCCTCCAGCAAAGCCTGCGAGGATTGGGCATGCAGACTGCGATACCAGCGGGTATCTTTTAGGGCATGATGAAGGGCGACGTTGCCCGGAATCTTGCCAGTAGATTCCCACTGCTCCTTCGCATGCCATACGGCAGTATTCCACAGTTTGGTTGCGGAGAACCCCAGCAGTCCAAAAAGCAAAGCCATGCCGTCATCCTCAACGATCGCCTGTGTCTTACAGGTTAGAATCTGGATGCCAGTCTTTTTGACACGCTTCGTTTTAGCCTTGTTAGCTTGCTCTGGCTTTTTCACGCTTCTCCTGATCTGCAATGTACCGCTGTATTGTCTCCACCGAAATGTTACCGGCAGTCCCAACGTAGTATGTACGGGTCCATAATCCTTCTGAGAACACCTTTTTGAGATGGGGCAGCTTCATCCTGAGCATTCGGGCCGTTACACCCTTAAACACATTGACTATCTCTGCTGGACTGAGACGTGGTGGTGCTGATACAAATAAGTGAATATGATCGGGCATTATCTCAAACGAAAGGATGTTCATCTCCTGAGACTCCGCTATGCTACGGAAAAGCTCCGACAGCATCTCTTTGACCTGACCGATCAATACACGCCTCCTGTATTTGGGTATCCATATTATATGGTAGTTACAGTTATAGACGGCGTAGCGTGTTTTACAATCTGTCATGCTTTAAGTATACTATACATCAGCGATTACAACTACCCACATTCGCTTTCACCCCATCCCCTGAAGGGGACAGGTCCTCCCGCTCACATTTATAGGAAAACACACTGGCTGATATCCGGAGACTGATATCCATAAGCACTGCCAGTACAACTATTGCGTATATTACTGGAGCAGACAGGATTGCAAGAAGAGGAGCTTTAATATATAGACGAACAATGGAATCCTAATTTTCTTGTGAAGTCCGAGGATCTCCCGTTCGAATATTACCTTCCTCCGCTTCATCTCCGACCGTGCTATTTTCCAACTCTCGTATCTCTTCTAGAATATCGTTAAGTTACTGTACATTTCGCCTCCTCTTCGGCACCTTAGTATACTCAACTTTATCACAGTCAGTAAGATATGCTAAGGCATTATTTGTTGTCGAGTAACCAATTGTAGTGTAAGGATGTATTCTTTCAAGGCTCAGCCATTTTGAAGCCGCGGACTTCTAATATGTAACATTTACGCAAGCGATTGTTAACACATGCTATCATCGGGGATCGTTTCAAAACTTCACCGAGCACTTGATCTTTTATGGAACCGACGTCTATATCGAGTACTACCTGAATAGAACCCAATCGGGGAAAGCTGTTGGCGTTAGTTACAACCATAAGTCCGCCTTTCGGAAGAGGCAGATAGGCGTTCCGCCTAACCTCTAAAATTAGGCTGCCAGCTTTTCTTTCCATACGGGATCCCCAACCTGTCCATCCGCTTCCTGAGAGTATTGGGGTTAATCCCCAGAATTTGCGCGGCCCCGCCAGGTCCATTGATCTTACCGCCGGCCCTCTCCAAAGCTTGCCTGATGTATCCTACATTCATCTCCTGTAGCGAGAGGAGGGGCCGATTTGGGCCTGCATCCGGAGCCGCCTCACGACTCTTGGGAACCGGTTGGGCCAATAATGTCTCAAATGAAAGGACTCCCCCACGGCGCTGGATCAAGGCGCGCTCAATCATGTTTCCCAGTTCCCGCACATTGCCCGGCCAATTATAGGCTATAAGCTGATCGATAACCCCGGCAGGAATCACAGGTCTCTTCCTGAGTTTAAGCTCCATACACTTGCGCTTGATGAAATAATTGACCAGTTCTGGAATATCTTCTTTTCTCTGCCTGAGCGGCGGAATCTTGATAGGAAATACATTGAGGCGGAACCACAGGTCTTCCCGAAAACGCTGCGAGATGATCATCTCTTCCAAATCTCTATGCGTCGCAGATATGATACGGATGTCCACCGGAATGGCGTTTGTTCCCCCAACACGCTCGATTTCCCTGTTTTGCAATACGTTCAGCAGCCTCACCTGAGCCTGCAATGGCAGTTCTCCAATTTCATCCAAAAAGATCGTGCCCTTGTCAGCCCGCTCAAAGCGGCCCCGTTGTTGACTGATAGCCCCAGTGAAAGCTCCCTTCTCGTGACCGAAAAGCTCGCTGTCCAAGAGAGTTTCCGGGATGGCGCCACAGTTTACCTTGATAAATGGGCCGTCCTTTCGATGTGAGGAATAGTGAATCGCATTGGCGATGACCTCTTTCCCTACACCAGTTTCTCCCAGCAATAAAACAGGGCTGTCCAAAGACGCTACCTGATGGACCTTTTCCATTACCCCCTTTAACCCGAGTTGTGAGCCGATGATCTCATCTCCTGAGAGTTCCCGCAACTGACCGTGGAGAAAGCGATTGTCGTCGGCTAGCATGTCCTTGAATCGAACGATTTCCCTATATCTCAGTGCGTTGGACATGGCAATGGCAAAGGGTTCACGGAGCAGTCGAAGTAATCCGGCATGTTCGTCAGTATATTGATTCAGACCATCCGCGATTAATGCGATCTCTCCAATCCGATTTCCTTCAAGGTTCAAAACCATTATCATCACCGACATATTAGGGTTAAGCCCAAGTCTTTCGAGAGACTGTACGAATCCGGGTTCCGCATCGGGCTGGTTTATAATATGGATCTCGTCTCCCTTTTTCAACAAGGTCGCCCTTTCATTCCGGCCTTGCTCGGGCAAAGATAGGACTTGTTCGGAAACTCCCGGCAGGTCGGTACCGACGAAGACCATGATTCGTAATTGGTTCAGATCAGGGTCATATATATGCAGGCTCATTGCAACTACGGGAATGATAGGCCTTATATATTCAAAATAGCGGTTCAGAGCCGTTTGGATATCGAGGCTGCTGCACAGACGCAGGATTGCCTCGCGAAAAAAGACATTTTCATTCACGCTCATCATCATTCCTTTTCAATTTCGCAGCGGATATAAACCACCGGCCGTAACTTCCACATGTATAGACAAGCCGTTTTGCTCCGCAAGGTAATTTTATGCTATAGCGTAACATGTTTTACCCTATAGGGTAAATACCAAATGTTGCTCCTCTGTAAGTAGTTGATTCTAAAAATATAAAAGTCATGGCACGATTTTAGCTTATCAATACAATAAAATTCTAAGGAATATTGCCATGAAAAGGAGGTCGTCCATGGGACGCCGGGATTAAGCGATGAAAGGAGAAAAAAATGAAAAGGCAAAGCACCGCAACGCGGGGCAAAGGAGGGATTATGATAATCAGAATCAGGAAGCCTAATGGGGAGTACGATATGGTGGCTGGCTTCTGTCTGCAGGCGTGGATAGATTTGGGGTATGTTTCCGAGTTTTATAGACCTTCAGAAAAAAGATGGGTCAGGGCCGATGAAGGCAGAAAAAATCCAGAGGAGTGGTTTATTAATGACAGGCGCGAACATTTTGAGTGTGAGCCCACCGCATACGCAATGGGGATGTAATGAAAAATTTTGATTACGATGCGTGATGATATCCTCTTGTGAGGAGAAGGGTTGCGTCATGAACCAACTAATTAAGCATCCTGAGGAATATAAGATATGGCAGAAAGTACTGGAACTTGAAGAGACAATACAAAAGCTGATCGAAGAACTCTCTTCGTTAGGTTTAGATGATGGTCAAAGCACAGTGAGAAGAATACTTTTTACTGTTCCATCCTACCTCGCCGAGGGGTTTATGATGAAAAATATGAGGGACAGGAAGGCTTCTTTTTACAGGGCACTCTATAGCCTAGAGGAGATTCTCAAAAAACTTGAACTGACTGAACAGATGGGGCATTTCAAGAGGACTCATCTCGATAAAACAAAGAAGGACGTCTGCGAACTCAATCGGATGATTTGTGAACTTCTAATGCCACAGCAGCGATTTTGTGATAGAAGAAACTGAAGAGCTGCAAGATCAGCTATCGGAGGAAAAGCAGAGTCTGCCCCGTCATTGTTACTTGTGCGGAACTTGCGGACTCCTCCGGTGATGGGGGCTATTAACCTCATTGAAGTATTGAGAAGGTGTGATAGATGACATTCTGGCAGGAGTGCTTATTATGGGGTCTTGGTGCTTTGGTGGTTTATTGGTTTTTCATCTGGGCATGGAAGAGATTTTGCAACCTGATAGGAGGGTGGGATTATGAATAAACAACGCATCATGCATGGCACGATTAGAGTTACTCCGCCCCTTTGCGAAGAAGACGAGGAAATACGGTCGCAGATAAAGCACATGCCTAGACCTCCACTCCATGAAGTTCCTATGCGATGAGATAGCGAACATGGTTATCAAAGGCAAATATGTTATGACACCGGAAGCGGCAAATTTATTTCCAAATTCTTTTAGACATTCAGCTTTTCGCACTGAAATGAGGTGATAATTCGATGAGAATATACAGTAGTTTAAGACTGAATATAATCAGCACGGTATTATCACTGGCCGCACTGATCAGTCTGCTTGCAGGTAATGTCTTTGCGCAAGAAGCATGGATGAAGACCGCCGGCACAACTGACAAAATTGCATCTTTAGGCGCTCCCTTTTCTCAGCTAGAGATCGATTCAGCAGGCAATGCCGAAAGAACCCCGAAGGATGATACGCTGGCTGCAAAAACACACCATGACCGTGGCGTTGACTATTTAGAAAAAGGCCAATACGATCTAGCTCTTGCAGAATTCAACAAAGCTTTGGATATCTATCCAACGTCGGCTGAAATCTACAACAATCGGGGGGTTACTTATGCACACAAAGGCCAGTATGATCTTGCCATCATTGACTTCACAAAGGCCATAGAGATAATGCCAGATAGTGCTAAAACGTACTATAATCGCGGAATTACCTACGCGACCAGAGGGCAAGTTCAGCTTGCTCTCTTTGATTTCAAAAAGTGCCTGGAACTTGACCCTACGAATGCAGCCGCATACGACGACAGGGGCAGTGTGTTTGCAGATTTGGCATGTTCAGACTGGGCAAACGCCTGTCTATTGGGCAATTGCGACCGTTTAAGGGAAGCAGTTAAAATCGGTCTTTGCGTTGCATCAACCGGGAATAACCCTTTGTCGCCATAGAAAAGATCCGCATAGAGGCTTAATGGAGAATTATATCAGAAAATAAGTTATCATAATCTCAACAACTTATCGAAAGGAGCTTGCGTGACAAGTGCGATTTCGAATGAGCCATTCAGGACAATTTTACAAATGTTTATTAGATCATAGAATATCCTTAAAGGTGTGTTAAGAATAAAGGAGAAGAATGATGGCAGCAACTGAGAGGAAAGCTGCAGATGAGTTGGTGTTCCGCAGCTACAAGGAAGATGGCACCATCACCACGCCCTTCGACATGACGGTGCTCAGCGATCTGGACCGCTTCCACCTCGCGACAGACGCCAATCCCAAGGCTTTTCAGTGAAACAACTAACTATTTTGGGGTGGGGCCCTCTGCTTTCAGCGCCCCTGGTGTTGATCGCACTATTTTGTGGATCTGGATGCGGCTCAGCGAGCTCTGCTGAGAGTCAGTTTGTAACTTCCAGCATTACAGGTGCGAGTGCGATAGAGCTCAGCTTCGAAGGTCAAAACTGGCTAAACACCGCTATTCGTCGTGGCAGTTTCTCCGATTTGCGTTGGCCAGATTTCAGCGATTACAGCAAGCACGTGAAGAAATTCTACGAGTTAAACGGTGATGCAATGGGGTGGGTCAAGGGAATGGAGCCGACAGCACAGGCACGGCAGGTAATCGCCCTGTTGCTCAAGGCCGACCAAAGGGGGCTCTCCGCGGAAGATTATGATGGATCCCGGTGGAACGATCGGTTGGCAAAACTCAAACCTGCGACGCATCAGCCGACTGAGGCGGACGCTGTGAAATTCGATCTCGCCCTCACGGTTTGCGCGATGAGGTATATCTCCGACCTCCACGTTGGCAAGGTAAATCCGAAGCGCCTTGCCTTCGCTCTTGAGGATGAATCCAAGAGATACGATCTGGCTGAATTTCTCAAAGACCACGTTGTCGGTGCGGGCGACGTTGCCGGCATCCTTGCGCAAGTGGAGCCGCCCTATCCGGGTTACCGTCGTACTATTCAAGCCCTGCATACCTACGTCGAGTTTGCGAAGAAAGATGATGGAGAGCAACTCCCTGCCGTTAAGAAAGCGATTATGCCGGGTGACACCTATCCCGGTGTCCCACGGCTCACGCGACTGCTGCGATTGCTCGGCGACCTTCGGGCTGACGTCAACGTTCCGGCTGATAAATCTATCTACGCAGGTGCGCTGGTGGACGCTGTGAAGAACTTTCAGCGTAGGCTTGGCCGGGATCCGAATGGACGACTTGACGCTCAAACCCTGGCTGATTTAAACGTTCCTTTGAGCCGCCGAGTTCTGCAAATGCAGCTCACGCTTGAGCGATGGCGCTGGTTGCCGGACGTGTATCGAAAAGCACTAATCGTGGCGAACATCCCCGAGTTCCGTCTGCGTGCTGTTAATAAAGACTTCAAAAGCGAAGTGACGATGAAGATCGTGGTTGGAAAAGCTTACGGGCACCACAACACCCCGGTGTTTAGCGACATGATGAAGTTTGTTGTCTTCCGTCCCTATTGGGAGGTGCCCCCTTCCATTACGAGGGCAGAGATGGTGCCGCACATTGTTCGTGACCCCGGCTATCTCGCAAAAAACGGATTCGAAGTTGTGGACAGCAAGCGGAACGTCGTCTCGACTGGGACGGTCACGCCCGAGGCACTCGGAAAAATTCGCGCCGGCAAGCTTTTCATCCGGCAAAAGCCGGGTCCAAAGAACGCGCTTGGACTGGTAAAATTTGTTTTCCCGAACAGCTACAACGTTTATATGCACGATACTCCGGCCACAGAATTCTTCGCTAAGTCACGGCGTGATTTCAGCCACGGCTGTATTCGGCTGGAAAAGCCCGCCGACCTAGCGGCGTGGGTCTTGCGCGACAATCCGGACTGGACCCCAGACCGTATTCGCGCAGCGATGAACGGCACCGCGACTCAGCAGGTGAATCTCGCGCACCCGATCCCGGTATTTATCGTCTATGCCACCACGATAGTGTTGGAAGACGGCGTCGTTCACTTCTACGACGACATCTACGGGCACGACGACGCCTTGGAGAAGGTCCTTGCGAGGGGCTACCCGTATCCCTGGTGAGAGTTCCCTACCGGAGGCGTACTCGTCGCACGTCCACGTGCACAAAGTCAGAACTGCGAAAGCAGCCGACGCCACCGCGATGCAAGCGCAGAGATGCAAGGTTGTACTCGGTAATCACCAATATCCAGGTGCTGCCATCACACGGCATTATCAGTAGCACGTCGGCCCTTTTTGATATAAATGAGGCTTGTTACTTCAAACACACACGACAAAATCCTCAACGCCGTATGGGCCAGCAAGATACTTATCAGCGCACCATTCATTTTCCCACCGCTGGGTATCGATTAAATAGCGGAAACAGTATTATTTTCCTGCTTCAAGCTCAAGTGTAACGGCAATATCACCATTCCCCCGTTTAATTAAAAAAGTGCTTGTCCTGTTCCAGTCATTGAAGTCTCCAACTATCGCAACCTGCTGAGCATTTAGTGCAGCCACTCTAGGCAATACATCTGTCACTTTGCAAAAGTACATTACGGAACCATAATAATGCCAAATAATAGTTCAACACTGTAACGACACTATAAAAAACTTTTCAACAAACTCCTAGACATTAGTTTGAGCTATGTCAAAGGCTTTATCCGTCAGCTTATAGAGAAGTTCGGCAATATTCAGTTGCGGTACTTCAATACCAAGATGCTTGAGCAGTTTCAGAGCGAAAGACTTTTGAAGGGTAACAGACAGGTCAAAGCAGCTGGTGAATGGGTATTCCTGCCGAATAAACCTGCTACCATCAATCGCCTAATAGCGACAATTAAACACATGTTCCATAAGGCGTATCAATGGGAGATGTGCTCAGATGAAACTTTAAAACGTGTCAGACAGGTAAAGCTACTTGAAGAAAACAACAGCCGCTGCGGTATCTTTCCAAGGAGGAATGTGCAGTGCTCGTCAGCAAGTGTAAGGGTGTTATCAGAGAGATCGTAATAACCGCCCTCAATACTGGCATGAGAAAGGGTGAAATACTCTCGTTGAAATGGGATAACGTTGACCTCAAGCATGGCTTTATCTTCTAGATAGGACAAAGAACGGCGAACGCAGGGAAATCCCTATCAATGAAGACTTAAAGGCCGTTTTGGTGGGTATTACACGCCGTCTCGATATCCCCTACGTTTTTTTTGATAGTGCGAGCGGAAAAGCGTTTAAGGACGTGAAAAGTTCATTCTCTACAGCTTGCAGACAGGCGTGTATAATAGACTTCCATTTCCATGACCTTCGCCACACCTTTGCAAGTCACCTTATAATGGCAGGAGTGGACATCACTACAGTATCAAAGTTACTCGGACACAAAACCCTTACCATGACGTTAAGGTACAGCCATTTAGCGCCGAAGCATCTACAGGATGCCGTTAATATGCTTAATCTTACAGGGAAAGAAAAACGAACTGCATATTTACTGCATAGTAAGGCAGGTAATAAAGAGTGATATTGACAGGTAAGTCATTGATAAAAAAGAAGCCGGGAATCGGATTTGAACCGACGACCTGCTGATTACGAATCAGCGATTCTAAAAGGCTTTTTAACTTTAATATCAAGCACATATCTATTTTTGGCGGTAAAATAAACGAGTCCAATAAGTCCAATGAATACAATGAGTTCAATATATCATTCCAACGAATACGAGATACGCCTTCTACCCTTGAATTTTCGACCATTCTTTCACTCATTTTTCCTAAGCATCCTTTTGGGAATGCCCTGCCCTCTTCGTATTAGTGATGCTATTAGATGCCACGGTGCCGTTTCAATGTATATGCGCCCTAATACAAATCCTCCACACACAATGGGCCGACTTCAAGGAGAAAGCCGTAAAGGGCGACAAAAAGGCGCAAGAATGGATTCGCGATTGCATGGAAGTGTCCGAAAATTTCAAGCTGCAGGTGCCCCAGTCCGAATAAATTGCATACCCGAGATCTGAAGAGAGTCCATCGCATAGTGAATGGGAAAGGAGGCGTGCACCCTCCGCTAGTTTATCCCCTGTTTGATGATATGCCTTTTTATGGATTGCGAATCCTTCTTGAGGCTATTATCCATATCAATAAGTGTGCCCAAAAAATCAATATTTCTTCCTCTCATAAGCTTTTTTCAATCCTTATCAAACAGTGTAGACTTTGACTAGCAGGCAATTAGGAAGATATATAGAATGTAAGAGATATTATTTAGGGAGGTTGGAATGAAAAGGTAAAAGGGTATACATGATGATATTACAAGGGTTGCGTACGAACTTTTATGAAAAAAGGGGCAAGTCTCAGGGGGATGAGTTAGAGGATTGGTTAGAGGCAGAACAGATAGTGATGGAAAAACGTGAGAGACACACAAGTGAAATAAAACAGGAAGTTGACGCTGTCAAATTTTAGCCACAATGATCGGCAGTACAGATGTGGTGCCGGCCCTCGGCAAAGATGAAAGACATGACGAAGGTCGTAACGTGCATAGAGGACGTGGGCACGACCGCGGTAGGCCTGATTAACAGCCTTCTTATGGCTATGTCACGTCACCGGTCGTCTATGCACCGGCTCCACAGCCGGGCATCAGTATCTTTTTATCAATTCGCTAAGGGGATTGCTTCGCGTCGGATGCCCAGCGTTCAAGCTAAGTTGATCTGGGTGGCCGTCGCAGGTAATCTCATTAGGTATGAACGGACAGCGCGATAACCGCAATCCGATATAAAAAAGTGAAAGAATCAATTAGAGTAATAACTTATTCCATGAGAGAGAGCGGTTAAAAATTGAAGCGGTGGAGCTACCATATGCGCGTGAACCGTGTTCTATTTCTTTTTCTGATTTCATTTCTGCTGTTTTCCCAATGTGGTGCAATATCATACGGTGATGACTCGTCGCGTTCGAAGCCAGAATCTCTTCTTGATAAATATCACGAGATCAAAAAAGAACTGGAGAAAAACTCCAGCCCAGTTTCTTTCTACGTAGAATCGTCCGTGAATAAAAATGCCTCTCGTGTCGATATCTACGGCACTATTAAATATTCTTTCGATATTGTAAAAAAGGAACTGCTGATTCCGACCAACTGGTGCCAGATTGTTTTGTCTCATCCTGATGTAAGGGCTTGTACTTATGAGCGGGTGAATGATTCATGGCTGCTCAACATCTATCATACCGATAAATTCTCAGAACCTCTTGAGGATGCATATCAGATGAAATTCGTATACCTGGTGAGTGCATTACAACCTTTATATTTTGATGTTGCCCTAACTGCACATGAGGGGCCATTTCATACAAAGGATCACCAGTTCGGATTTGAGGCGATACCTCTTGAAGGTAATATAACTTTTATTCACTTGCGCTATTCTTTTCGTTACAGTGCCTTGGGATATTTCTTTATGAAAATATTCGGTGGCACCAAGATCGGTTTCAGTGTAATCGGTACGGATAGCGATGGTAATCCAGTTTATGCAGAAGGGTTGAGAGGTTTAGTGGAGCGTGACGTTGTGTGCTACTGCCTTGCAACGCTCGCATACTTTGATGCGCGTGAGGCTCCTTCTGATCAACAGTTCGAGAGACGAATCAGTCAATGGTATGATTTGACGGTCCCTTTCAAAAAACAGTTTTATGACATGACAAAGGAAGAATATCTTACTTACAAGAGCAAGGACTGGGAAAGTCAGCAAAGACTTCAAGCTGACTTGAACAAATAAGAGCATCGCTAAGGGTGTTTATCCATGAATGAATAGAGTAATTAGCACGCGGAACATACTTCCCTCAAGGACCGCTGTCTGCTTTCGGAGAGGTAAAATAAGCATAAGCGGATGTGATTATCAACCTCAGCCAATTATTATTACTTCACCATCGGCCACAGGCACCGTGACCCTCGATGCATCGGTTACGGGTAAAGAGTAAATTACTCCAGTTGCAGGTTCTAACCCGACACCTACCATTGCCTTTATCAATCAACCCTCTTCCGGATATGTTGGTTATGTGAGAATCCAGATCATCACTCCTGCGACTGGTACTGTAACAATGGTATGGCCTACAAGCAACGTGTACTGGACAGGTGGCACATCAGCACAATTGACGGCACTCACTGTATCAAGGCATTATGAGTATGTTTGCGAACTGGAAAATATAAATATCTACTATTCGAACATATCTGAGGCATTGTATTAATATGAAATGGTTAGTAACTAACAGATTACCTACCGATCAGAATAAAAGCACCAGCTGCAATAGCGAGAATATCCAGCAAAGTATGTATCGTTATAATTCCACCTCCTATCACACCTACCAGGCCGATCAAGATGAGCCAGATTCCCAGTAATAGCATCCCAATATTCTTTGTAACTGTCATGTTATTCACTCCCTTTCTATGAGCTTGCATTTGCTCCTTCACTTCCCAATACGAATCTTTGAGAGGTCTCCTATGAATCCGAAGACACTCAATAGCCACAGAATAACTGCTATAATCACCACTACATTTAATATTTTCTTTATGGTGGATTGCATCGGGATATAACTGTTAATGACCCATAGGATCACTCCAACGACAACCAAAACAATCACTAAGTGAATCAAGGGCATAGTATTTCTCCTTTCATGTTTTGTCCTTTCCGGAGAGAGAGAGCTTATTTGTATCTACTATTGTTAAATTGTATCCTCCTTTGACGAAATTGCAAAATTAGGACTCTTTTTATTTGACTATTCACAAAGAAGCTTGATGAAAGATTTATAATTAATCATGGAAGAGAAAAATGGATAAGCAACACAGGGGTTCGACTCAGCACTGATCTTTTGAAGGGGCAGTGGAGAATTTTCCATAAGAGTATTCAAATGGGAAATAACGGGGAATCTGACCGGTACGGGAGTTTCTGAAAGAGTCCTAATGCGAAGGACGATTTGGAATCCCTGCATATGTCAGAACTGTAGGCAATGCTAGGATATTCAGTGTGGAAGTATTCAGTGCAAGGATTATCATGAACTATATTCCAGCAATCTAGAAAATAAGTATTATTATGATAACACCCTAAACTTTAATATGAACGTTTCATCAATTACAGGCCATTTCCATTATCTGGGGCTCTTTATTCTCCTCATTCTTGGGGGTGTTGGCTTCCCAATTCCTGAAGCTGGCACGCTTATCTTATGTGGGCTTTTAATTTCTACAAAAGTTATAGAACCGGTTTATGGTCTCGTAATTGCATATTCGGGAGTTCTAATCGGCGATTACCTCTTTTATTCCATTGGAAGGAAGTATGGGCGTATGATTATCAAGCTCAAAATATTTCGTAAGGTACTACCTCCGCAACGACTTGAAACGCTTGAAAATAATTTCAACAAATGGGGAATCCTTTTCATAATGATTGGAGCTCGCCTCATTGGTGAAATAATCCTAGTTGCCGGTATTCTGAAGATGTCACGCATTAAATTTCTTGCAATTGATGTATTATCATCCCTATTAGCCATTGCAATATGGGTTGGATTGGGCTATGCGGGAGGACATACTCTCCAAAATCTCATAAAAAAGGATATTGTAGGTATTGAGTATATTGCGGGTTTCGTTATAGGATCAATTGTAATCTATTTGTTTTTTCGACACATGTTTTGGTCTAAAAAAATATTGACATGAATACAGTATAAATCTTCACCAGTGTGTAACTTCATCGTCCATTTCTTCCAAATCATGCATCCGGAAATTTCTATACACATGCTAGGGTGCTGTGGAGCAGAGAGCTGGCGTAGTGACTGAAGGCCCGATCTCTAGCTCCCCCTCATCAGCAGGGTCGAGAACCGGCGCGCCTGTATAGGTTGCGGTGCGTGTTCTCGGTTTCTAGCCCTTTCGTTTGCGAGTGCTATAATATTTCAACCATGCCGCGTCTCCAATTCCCGCTACGTCAAACGCAGCGTGCGAATCATCCAACTGATTTAATTGTAACCTCAGTTGAAGAAGCCTCACAATTGGGACTTTCTTATCTAGCAATCACTCAGGCAGACCCGTTCGCGATGCTCATAACCTTTTCAATGAACTCACCTCTTCCCTTTTATAAGGATCATCTCACTATCCCAATATATATACCATTTCTCTACCTTTCGGGCGTTCTAGCCTTGTCTGCACCTGACTGTGTAATCCTTGGTAAATCCAGAGGCACAAATGATGACTTATTTCTACTGATATGTATTGCCATGGCTATCAGGACATGATAAGCTTTGGGGAAAGGAGCGTGTACCGGAATGGCAGAAACAATCGCAGCCTTCGAATTTCAGCATAGTCTAAGCTTACACAATCTGTCAGTGATATTACCGGAAGGGTAGCATGGAGGGTACAGACAAGTCCTTTCCTCGGATTCCTGTTTCGACCTACAGGCTTCAGTTCAATCACACCTTCCGATTCAATGATGCCCAAGGGATAGTATCATATCTCCACGATCTGGGTATTAGCGATGTCTACGCATCGCCCTACTTCAAGGCGCGAAAGGGAAGCCTTCACGGATATGATATCGTTGACCCCTCTGCACTGAACCCGGAAGTGGGAACGCAAGAAGAATATGACACCTTTACACGCGAGTTGCGGAAATACGGAATGGGACAGATGCTTGATATTGTTCCGAATCACATGAGCTGCGAAAGTGAAAACCCCTGGTGGATGGATGTCCTCGAAAACGGGCGGAGTTCTCCTTATGCTCACTTTTTTGACATCGACTGGAATCCGGTTATTAAAAAGCTCTCCGGCAAGCTCCACATCCCTGTTCTTGGAGACCAATACGGAAAGGTACTCGAAAGTCAGGGACTGGAGTTGCGCTTTGAGGAGGGTGCGTTCTTCGTCTACTATCATGAAATAAAGTTACCGATACTGCCGGAAACTTATGTCCATTTGCTCCATCACAACATAGAGGATCTCCGGAATCTCATCACTAGTGAGAACCAGTATCTCACCGAACTCTTAAGCATAGGCACTGCGCTGAATCATCTACCTACGGCTGCAGAAAAAGATCTGAACAAAATCGACGAACGATACCGCGAAAAAGAAATCATCAAAAAGCGTCTTTTAAACCTGTACCTTGAGAGCTCTGCAACAAGGAAGTTTATTGATGACAATGTGGTTATATTTAATGGCAGGAAGGGCGACCCGATGAGTTTCAACCTTCTGGAAGGGCTCCTCTCTGAACAGGTATGGCGACTCTCACACTGGCGTGTCGCAAATGAAGAGATTAATTACCGCAGGTTTTTCGACATCAATACTCTCGCGGCCATCCGAATCGAAGAACCCGCCGTCTTTGCGGAAACCCACAAATTGATATTCAGGCTTATTGTGGAAAAAAAGATCACCGGCTTGAGGGTCGATCACCCGGATGGCCTGTACAACCCTTCGCACTATTTTGATAAAATCCAACAAGAATGCTTCAGCCGACTCTTCTCGACGAAGGTGCCAGGAGATGCTGATCATGACCAGTCTGATTTCGGCCCTGAAGTAGGAATGCGGTATCAGAAGATACTGCCATCATACCCGCGTTACAAGACCTTCTATGTAATCGGAGAAAAAATACTCTCAGGGGGAGACAAAATGCCCAAGGACTGGGCTATTTTCGGAACAACAGGTTATGATTTTTTAAACTCCGTGAACGGAATCTTCGTCGACACGAAAAATGCAAAGACCTTTGATGCCCTCTACGCAAAATTCGCAGGGATCAAAATTCATTTTCCCGACGTGGCATATGAAAAGAAAAAGCTTGTGGCACAAGTCGCGATGTCGGGTGAGATAAACACCCTTGGACATTACCTTAGCAAAATCTCTGAAAAGAACAGGCATACCAGGGATTTTACATTGAACAGCCTCACCAAGGCGTTAACTGAAGTCATCGCCTTTTTCCCGGTCTACAGGACTTATATAAATTCATGGACCATTAGAGAGATAGACCGTCAGCACATAGAGACCGCCGTATCGAAGGCAAAAAGGAAAAATCCCGCTATCAGCGCCTTAATATTCGACTTTGTCGGCGCTGTGCTTTTGCTCAGGTTCCCTGTCGACTTTAGCGAAGAAGGCAAAAAGGAGTGGCTCGATTTCGTGATGAGATTCCAGCAGATCACAGCGCCTGTCATGGCAAAGGGAGTTGAAGACACGGCGTTTTACGTTTATAACCGTCTGGTATCGCTCAATGAGGTCGGCGGCAGTCCTGACAGGTTTGGTCTGTCCCTGAAGGCATTTCATGGACAGAATCTGGACAGGCTCAAGTTCTGGCCTCACTCGCTAATCACTACTTCCACGCACGACTCCAAACGCAGCGAAGACGTAAGGGGGAGGATAAATGTCCTGTCGGAGATTCCTGATAAATGGATCGAATGTCTCATGAGATGGAATCGCCTCAACAAGACGAAAAAAACTGCCGTTGAAGGACATGATGTGCCGGACCGCAATGAAGAGTGTCTTATTTACCAGACACTCATAGGTGCCTGGCCTCTTAGCCCTACCGATGGGACCGAATACGATGCCTTCAAAAATAGGATCAAGGACTATATCATAAAGGCCTTAAGGGAGGCTAAAGTAAATACGAGCTGGATAAATCCTAACGCAGATTACGAAGACTCCGTGAAGTCTTTTATAGATGCTATTTTGGCGATTAGTGCCGACAACAAGTTTCTTAAGGAGTTCGAACCTTTCCAGAAGACGATTTCGCATTTCGGCATGCTGAATTCGTTATCGCAGACGTTGCTAAAAATAACTTGTCCGGGCGTTCCCGATTTCTATCAGGGGACCGAGATATGGGATTTCAGTCTTTGTGATCCGGATAATAGGAGGCCTGTCGATTTCGACTGCAGGAGGAAGATGCTTGCAGTCCTGAAAGAAAATATGGCTAAGTTCGGACCTGATTTCAAAGTAGCATTGAAAGAACTGATCGATAAGTGGGAAGACGGATCCGTAAAACTTTATGTCACATCGAAAGCGCTGGCATATCGCGGAGATAATCATATGCTTTTCCGGGAAGGAACCTATATACCGCTAACGACAGAGGGAGTATTAAAAGATCAGGTCTGCGGATTTGCGCGAAAAAGAAACAATAAAGCTGTCCTGGTTGTTGTTCCTAGATTAATGACTCAAGTATTGCATTTTAGCGTTGAAGTTCCACTTGGAGAAAAGGTGTGGGGAAAGACCGGGATTCTGCTCCCAGATGAAATCTCAGGCAACATCTTTAAAAATGTTCTAACTGGAGAAAAGGTGAGAGTGACTCGTAGCTCCGACAAGAGGGTATTGGCACTAGCCGATGTTTTCTCCTGTTTCCCGGTGGCAATGCTCGAAGGAACAATGCATTTCGGGTCCAAAAAAGAAGCCCTATGAAAGGGGGGAGCAAACGAGCGCGGAAGAATCAGGTATCCTCAGTCATTGATCCCCGCGGTGGACGCTCATCAATCGCATGCATCCAATTTAATCGGACTTGGGGACCTGTAGCTTGAAATTTTCAGACACCTCCATGCAATCGCGAATCCACTCTTGAGCCTTTTTGTCGCCCTGACTGGCTTTCTCCTTAAAGTCGGCCCATTGTGTGTGAAGGATTTTGTAGCATATGTTCTGGATTTGCCACAGATTAATCTCGAACGGTAATGTCCTGACTAGTTTTGCAGCCTTATTCAATCTCTCCATGCAAGAAAGATCCTCACATTGTTCCAGAGCTTGCTGTGCAAGACGCTCAATATTGATTTTCAGTAATAATCCCAGAGCGGCCTCATCCAGGATTGCGCCAGCTAAACGAGCTTCTTCCACAAGAGGTCTCACAACCTGGGGATCAAGTCCATCCCCTTGAAGCACCCTACGAAGCTTGGCATTCAAGCACAAGTCTGCTGCGACTGACAGGACTTTTGGCCGTGGTGTCCCGGACCCTGTTAGGAAGCGAATCAACGGAGCATGGTGTTCGTATATCGATCCATACGCAGCTTCAGACTCTCTCAGAGTCGGTTCCATGATCGTGTCCAGGACTTTTCGCCGCTCATCAGCAAATAACGAAGTCAGAGAATACGTAGACGACCCGAAGTACTGACCCATTAAAAGTATGGTCTTAGGGAAGTCAGCTACGGCGAAAGCATCTGAAATATTTTTCACAAGAGCCTCATATTTCTGGGTTCCCTGGTATTCACCGGTGCCGCAGGCGATACTGTGGTCACCAAGATGTAAAACGCCAAAGCACAAGCTTATGGATATGCGCGTGACCTTTGAAGTTACCTTCGCGCGCCCGATTACGAGCTTTGTGCCGCCTGCCTGAAAACTGCGGTAGTCCTCCATGTTGGCAGAGTACGAATAGATCGAGTTTTGTTCACTGTTGATCTGGAACAGGGAACTTATGGCATAGTGAGCACCCACAGCAGTCAAGCCAAGCATAGCCGGCCTCACGAATACCTCATAAATTCTGCGGCCGTCACTGTGTTCAGGTATATTGCTCTTGGCAACTTCAAGACGTTCGAGGAATGTCCGTTCAAAGACCTCGTTAAAAAGCTCGTCGGCCAACTGGAGAACCATGCCCGCATATTGTATAACCTGAACTGTTTCAATACCGGATAGTTCGTCGAAAAACCAACCACAGCTTGTGTACATGAGCATTGCGTGGCGTTGGAGCTCCATGAGCTTAAGGACCGTGATCTCGTCCTCATAGCTTAATGGGCGGATTGCATGGCGACTCAAAAATGCACTGACCCTCTCCGGTGCTCGATCCACGATTACGTCGATGTAGCCGTCTCGAGCTGTCCAAGGATCGGACAGAAATCGTCCGGCCAATTGTTCATAAGCCGGGGTAATAGCATCTCGCAGCCAGTCCAGCGCAGCACGCAGGGGAGCTCGCCAGGTCTGGTTCCATCCCTGGTGGCCACCGCTGTTACAGCCGCAATCTGACCGCCAACGCTCTATTCCGTGAGCGCAGCTCCACGAACTATTCTCAAATATTTCCACTTCATGCTTCGGTGGATGGTTGGCCAGATACCCGCCATAATTTATCAACTGCGCAAGGCCATTGGACTCAATGTAATGGAGCGCGTGAGCGAGGGCCATGTCACCGTTGCGATGGTGGTGACCATAGCTTTCGCCGTCTGTTGCCACGTGGACAATGCGAGATGAAGAGGAATCACCGTCGGGGAACGCTGACAAGAGCCTCTTGGCGAATGCCTCTCCGCTGTTGAGCAATCCTTCAAATGCCAGAGCATGTGAAATGGAGCCATCGTAAAAGAACAGGTTCATCATTCTGCCTGATGGCAGCGATACCCTGTAGGCCATGCCGGTATTGATTCTTCCACCGCTCACATCCTGCCATGTATCAGCGTCAAAGGGCCTGACTCTCTGTGCCTGACTGGGGGAAAGTATGGCAAATCCGATTCCATGTTGCGCCATTATGTCCAGAGTCTCGAGATCTACCGCTGTCTCCGGGAGCCACAACCCTTCCGGCTTACGTCCAAAGCGATACTCAAAATCCTTTATTCCCCAGCTAATCTGGGTCCTCTTGTCGCGGCTGTTGGCAAGAGGCATAATCATGTGATTATAAGCTTGTGCCATAGCAGAGCCATGACCCGAGAATTTCTCCACACTCCGCCTGTCTGCCTCCAGAATTGCCTCATAGGCTTCGACGGCGTGCTGCTGCATCCAGAGCAAAACAGTCGGACCAAAGTCGAAACTTATGTTGACATAGTTGTTCACCAGCTGGACGATTCGACCTTCAGTGTCCCAGATCCTCGACACTGCATTTGCCGCGTAGCATTCGGCTGCAATCCGCTCGTTCCAGTCATGGTACGGAAACGCAGAATCCTGGATCTCGATTGCCTCCAGCCAGGGGCTTTCCCGTGGAGGTTGATAAAAATGCCCATGGATACAAACAAATCGGTCCATCAATAACACTCCTTTTGCAATTTCATTCTGTTTTCACCCAGCAGCGCAGTACCTCCGCCACACTCCAAGCTTGCGCTATACAACCTCGTGGCGTGTATGGCGGCTCAGCATCAAATATCTCGCTGATTGAACCAATGCAAGCCTCACTCAGGTGTGGTACGAAGCCTTCCAGGAAGCGTCGAGCCTCCGCCTCCTTGCCCGGATTCACCTTAAGCCATGCATCCACATAAGGCCCGATGAGCCAAGCCCACACGGTGCCCTGATGATAAGCTGCATCGCGGGAGCGCAGGTCACCGCAATATTTCTTTCTGTAATCCGGATACCCAGGACAGAGAGAACGCAAGCCGACGGGCGTGAGCAGTCGATCAGTCACTACGTCCATCACGGGTCTCCATCGAGATTCGTCGAGCACCGGGCAATCGAGCGAGATCGCGAGTACTTGGTTCGGACGGCATGCATCGCTGCTTTCGCCGTTTTCCGAGTCAACTACGTCGTAGAGATAGCCCCCCTGCTCATACCAGAACAGCTGGTTGAAAGAATCTCGTGCATGATCGGCCATCTCGCCCATATGGCCGGCGTTACCCTCCTGATCCTCCTCCTTCAACCATCGCTCAATCAACCGCAGGGCGTTGTACCAGAGCGCGTTGATCTCAACCGCCTTACCGGAGCGCGGCGTCACCACCCAGTCGTCAACCTTGGCGTCCATCCAGGTGAGTTGATATCCCTGCTGCCCCTGGCGCAGCAGAGCATCCTTCTTGTCCATACAAATGCCGAACCTGGTGCCGTTCACGTGATGCTCGATGATATCCATCAACTTGGGCAGAAGAAGCTTCAGCGTTGTGCGGTCGCCGGTCATCTCCAAGTATCGGTGGATGGCGTGGAAGAACCACAGCGTAGCGTCGGCCGTATGATAGAGGCCTTCATTCTGGCCTTCTAGGATCATATTTGGGATTAGCCCATCGCGAACATAATGTGCAAATGTCCGCAGTATCCAGCGTGCCTCGCTCTGACGGCCGGTCATCAGAGTGAGACCCTCCAGACTGATCATTGTATCGCGGCCCCAGTCCATGAACCAGTGGTATCCCGCGATAACTGTTCTAATCTCATCGCCTGATGCTTTCATAAGTGCTGCGTCGTTCCCGCGGCCGACAGGCGTGATCAGAAACTGGTCGGCCGCTAGCACTAGTTCCGCTGCTGGTCCAGTCTGCGCTCGAGGAGGAGCGGAGGCCAGCAGCAACTTGCGACGAGCAATCTCTGACCGAAGAGCTCCCTCGGGTGACAGCTCGCGAATCATGTCCCATCCTTCGGTTGATGCCACAAGCGTTGTCTGCTCCCCTTCGCTCAGATCAGCGCGAAAATATCCCGGACTCCATAATGACCCCTGCCACTCGTATCCTCGGTCGCGCTCGGTGCTATAGGGAATCAATGAGGTTTCCTTTCGGTCGAACGTGAATGCCGTCGAAGGACCGTGTATGATGAGCCGCAGCATCGGCAGGTTCGAAGCGCCCGCAATCTCGAACTGATCCTCACTCACAGTTAGTCTGTAGCGCGACGAGCGCTGCTGGCTAACCGGCGCATCATGTGCGCGGAAATGAATTGCCGGCCGAAGACCTAAACGGAGTATTCCTTTTCCGGAAAGCAGATGATACGTCACATGCACCGTATTCTGCCGGTACGGGAGAATAAGATGTTTTTCGAAAACGAATCCATCCACCTCATAGCGCCACACTGGGAGGCCGTTTTCCAGCCGAAACTCACTGAGCGCAAGTGTTGACTCCGGCGTGATGCCTGCGAGTTCCTCCGCGCCAGTGTAAAATACGCGGCGGTCCGGCAGGCGCAGGCGTTCGGATAGCCCGTTAAGCATCATCAAACGGCCCAGCGGATTGGGGAAAGCCGCGATTAACAGCCCGTGATAGCGGCGTGTGATGGCGCCAGTCACGGTTCCTGACGCGTATCCGCCAAGCCCGTTGGTGACCAGCCACTCCTCCCTCAAGTGTGGGTCAGATTCCGGATCTCGCACCTCAGGCTTGTGAAGAACTCGAATGAGGTCAGCCATCTCTTTCTTGCTCTGTTGGTGTTGCACGCAATACTACCGCGGCATGTCCAGGGATGCGCCAATTGTCTTCTGAATCAAGCCGTGGAGTCCCGGCGCCACCGTAAACGGGATCCTCGCTAGACCACAGTGTTCGCCACGTCATTCCATCCGGAGGCGCGAGAAGAGGTTCCGGAGCTGGGTCCAGATTCAGATCAACTCCGAAATTAACGAGCAGTAAACGGTCGTCACCCACTTCGCCGAAAAAACGCAGCACAAAACACTCTGCCGCAAGCACGGCCCCATCCACACCACCCGTCATTTGTGCACTGAAAATAGGATCCTCACGGCGTAGTCGCAGCAGGTCCTTATGTAGATCGTAATAACGCTGGTTACGTTCGCGCTCGCTGAAATCAAGCTTGCACTGCTCGAATGTCAAGGGGTTCCCGGGGTCGACCAGGTATGGCTGCATATTGATTGTGGCCAGACTGCGGAACTGCGTCAGGAATTCTGTTCGCCCTTCCCGCACTAGCATGGCGAGATCAGGCTTGTGGTCGTGAAAATAGTAAAATGGGCTTGATGATGCAAACTCCTGTCCTTGAAAGAGCATGGGAGTTCCAGGCGCAAGCAACATGAGCGCGGTCATAGCTTTAAGCCGCCCTGGGCTTGTCATGAACTGCACACGATCGCCACGGCCCGAGTTGGCGATCTGGTCATGACTCTGAAGATACGTTACGAATCTAGCTGGTGGCAGCCTGAGGTCAGGCGTGCCGCGGCGCTGTTTTTGCCATTTGTACCGTTGCCCCTGGTACAGATAGCCGTACTTCACCATGGATATAAACTCCTGCGGCTTGCCCAGGTAGTCGGTGTAGTAGGCTTCATTGTGTCCTGTCATCGCTACCATACTGCTGTGATGGAAGTCGTCGTTGACAAGAGCGTCTAACCCGAAGCCGCCGCTCTCGATAGGACGCACCAGTTTCGAGTCTTGCGTCTCATTCTCTGCAACGATGATTGTCCTTCGACCGCGCGCCGCTTCCCGCACGCGTTTGCAAATCTCCGCCACGATATTGTGCGGCGACGCATCGAAGATCTGCTGTGTCGCGTCCAGCCGAAGACCATCGAGGTGAAACTCCTCGATCCAGTACGCTGCGTTTGTGATGAAAAATTCGCGCACCGGACCAGCGTTTTCGCCATCGAAGTTGATGGCCTGCCCCCAATCGTTCTTGTACTTGCCGGTGAAATAGTCAGGTGAGAACTGGCTAAGATAATTCCCGTCCGGGCCGAAATGGTTGTACACCACGTCGAGAATTACTCCCAACCCGATGCGATGAGCCTCGTCCACGAAGCGGCGGAAATCGTCCGGCTCGCCATAGATCCGAACCGGCGCAAACAGACCAACGCCGTCGTAGCCCCACCCGAAGCGCCCGGGGAAGTCGGCCACGGGCATCACTTCGATCACAGAGATACCGCAGTCGGCCAACTCCGTCAGTTCCCGCTGTGCGGCCTTCCAGGAACCTTCCTGCGTGAAGGTTCCAACGTGTATTTCGTAAAGGACCTGACCGTTGAGGCCAACACCCTCCCATTGACTGTCACTCCATCCGAAACTCGTAGGATTCACCACTTGAGACGCTCCGTGAGGCCCTTCCGGCTGATACCGCGAAGCCGGGTCCGGAAAGCAATCGGCATCATCCAGTCGGAAGCGATAACGAGTGCCCTCAGCCGCCTGTGGAGCCAGGCCAGAAAAGTATCCGCCTACCTGTGGTTTTAGTTGCAAGGTCGCCGGTGCCCCAGGACCAGCCTCGAGCACTACTTCCACTTTCTTCGGGCGAAGCGCCCAGACGCTAAAATGCGTACCGCCATTCGGCTGCACTTCGGCACCGATCGGATATCGTCTTTGCAGGTTCAGAATCGCTCCTCCTTCAGACGTGCCTTCATGAGGCCTCCTTGTTAAGAACCCCTCTTCCACTAAAAGCATATCAAATTATCTGATACTGTCAACGCGACAGAATTCCCCGTTTCTAACCGAACTCGAAGTGGAGTTGGAAATCGTAGGGGCCCATGTTGAAAACTTCAGCAGGTTTCATCCTACGGAATGGTCCTGCGAAAACGCGCCCACGAACCTTGAAAACTGCTGCAAAATATCTGTCAAGGTCTTTCTTATTCCCCTGATGCAGTATTCGGGGTGTCCTAAGACTCAGGGATGATCAGGAGCGACATGGTTCGCCATAAAATCCAGGATGAGACGATCCGCGGTTTGCGAGAGTTTTTAGCGCCGCTGCATGCCCGCAGGTCCTACAAGGTGCCCGTCTACAACGTAATTGCGCACCCAATAGTTCAAGCCCACATTGTCCTGCTGTAAAGTCATGAAGGGCTCGGTGTAAATCCTTGAGGAGTCCTTGATTCTGCCTGGCTATTCCGATTCAAGCAGGGCTCCATTACCAGACACCCACGAACCACAATGCATCAAATCCATGAGAGGCGATGGCATCCCTCTTCTGCTTCGAACCCGTGACGAGAACCTCAAGCCTCTGGCATTTTTTTAGGATCAACTCATTGAGCCGGATCCATGTTTTGATCTAATAAAGTAGCGGATGTTTCGGGCATGTATTCATGTATGCCTTCCTCCTGTCGACACACTGCTTCAATCATTGACTGAGCGGACATCCCCAATCATTCCTTTATGATGACTTCTTCTTCCTGCCCGCAAAAATATATGCAATAAAAGCTACGGCAAGTACTATGGATAATTTCATGAACAGTATAAATATCTTGATGATTATCCCTGGAAACTCAACCGGAAGGTCATGCCACAAAATCACGCTTGAAATGATTAATGCGCCAATCAGAATGATGATTTGTATCATGTTCATGGTTTATCTCCTCGCTGACATAACATGGGTCCATTTTCGACTGGCGCTCTCCGCTCAAGCTCCATCCCGACAACGGCAGACTCACCGATTTTCTGCGCCCACACCGCGTCAAGTCTTTTCTTCTCTACGGCCTCGTTCATGCACCGTTTCCTCCTATATGGTCTGACACGCTGATATTCCCACAGACTATTTTTCATCTGCTCACTTACCCAAAAGATGTTCCCAGTCTATTATTCGTAATTTCATTTTATCATGGATTTCATGCACGTCAAAAGGCACAGCGCCAGAATTCTATCCTTCAAACTCATTCTCTTGATGGATATCAAGTCCGATTAATTTCCCCCATGATCTACTACAACTTGTGATTGTTCCTAATTGCAGCTATGCATACGATGTTACAAACCAAGAGCACTTCTCATTCGTTCCTTATTTGTTCTATTGTGATCTGATGTGTCGTCAATCCCTCAAAAGAATGGTACTCCTATGAACGCAGCCTGCAACAAAAACCATATCTGCTTACTTGATCCTGCACATTTGCTCTATCTTCACCAGCTACAAATCCTTTTTACTGCCTGTTTCTTTCGAAATTCTCACTTGATCTGCTCGGTTCAAAGTGAGGGGTTTCAGGAAACCCTGATTTTGATCAGTTGATGCGCTTCGTGATTTGAGCTGCAGGCCTTGTATCCTTCAGCACTTTCTCAATGGCGGCCTGTCCTTCGTGCATATATACTGTTCCCTTGGCAAGGATTGCATAAATCAGATGGCCCAATTTTTTAGTGGCTAATGCTGCTTCCCGTTGCGAACGAGACCCGCCCAAAAGCAGCTAAGTCTGCATTTATGCTCATTATAGAGTTATTTTTTTTCAATTATCCGCTTGATCGTCGCTTTGAGGGTTACCATATCGGAAGACTTCACTACGTAAGCATCTGAGGACCAGACCGAAAAATCGTCTCTGTAATCGTATGCAGTGAGCATGATCACAGGGGTCTGAGGTTTCTCCTGTTTCAGCTGTCTTAATAACTGTATCCCATCGATGTCGGGTATCATTATATCGAGTGTTACGATATCGGGCTCCTCAACTCGGAATACTTCCAGCGCTTCCTTGCCGGAATTTGCGGTGACCACATTATAGCCTTCATTCTCAAGTTCGTCCTTGTAAAGTTTCATGATGTTCTTTTCATCATCTATGACCAGTATCTTCATACGAGTTCTGCTTTAAGAAGATCGCTTTGGCTTTAGGCGTCCAGACGATGAATGATACCTGCGCGTTCTGTTAAAGATCGCCCCCGGATCCGGTCTAAGGCCATTGTCAGAGAATGTCTGTGTCGTCATAACTCAAGAATGCTCTTACCTTTATTTTCGATTGAATACCAAGCCGATAGATAATCTCTTATCTGGCGAGTCATAAGGAAATTGATCCTCACATGCTCCCGCGCCTTCTCCCCCATCAAACCGGCCATTTCAGGATTATTCAGAAGTTGCCTTATTCTGAATGCGGCTCCTT
Organism: uncultured Nitrospiraceae bacterium; assembly: GCA_963736105.1. Lineage (GTDB taxonomy): Bacteria > Nitrospirota > Thermodesulfovibrionia > Thermodesulfovibrionales > Dissulfurispiraceae > Fen-1308. The sequence goes on from CAVTNL010000002.1 coordinate 2,187,032, forward strand.
CAGCAGAGTGGACGAGAAATCCCGTAACACCGTGAGTTATCTGAAGCGGGATTCCACCCGTTGCCCCCCCGATGACAGGTTTGCCCTTCCATAACGATTCTGTTACAGTCAGCCCGAAACCTTCCCTCAGAGATTTCTGAAGTATGACTGTAGCCATGCGTTGCAGGGCATTTATGTCCTTATCGCTGAACGGGGGTAATAAAAGAATATGTATGTCCGGATCATCAGCTACCTGCTCTCTTACCTCACTTAATACCGCTGCCCCTTCAGGATCGTCACTGGCCTCACTCCCTGCGAGGACCAGGATGCAATCGTTATATTTTTTTACGGTTCTGTAGGCCTTTATGACGCCGACAGGATCCTTGAATCTGTCAAAACGCGAAACCTGAAGAATAATAGACCTATCGCGGGGTATACCCAGCTTTGTAGCAGTCTCGTTTATTTCATCAGTGGAGAGGTCCCTGTTCTTATCACTTAGCGGGTCTATGGACGGGGCGATGATGAATTCATCGATGGACAGCGGCTTTGCGAATTTAGAAACGGAGAAGATTGCCGCTTCAAATTTCTCACAATATCCACTGAGATGCCCCCAGACCTCGGGCCGGGGATTTGCAACGTCTATGTGACAGCGCCACAGCCACCTACCGGTTTTCCTGAATTCGATGAGAGGCATCGGCTGCGGGTCGTGAATAAGCACGGCATCGGCATCAAGATTAAGGGTTGCAGCATTTATCCTATTCACCTCGAAATGATGCTCCCACATTTCGTTTGTGAATTCTTCCTGGTTGCCCTGAAGAGCATTATGGATTTTCTTTGTAATATCAAAAAATCTCTCGTCGCCCCTGATGACCTCCCACCGCACATTGATTCCGAGTGCGCCAAGTATCGGGATCATCCGGTGCAGTATCTCGGCAACCCCGCCGCCTGAGCGAGTAGAATTGATATGAAGGAAGGTCTTTTTCTGCAATCTCTCGCCAAGTCTTTGCAGAAGCAGTAAATCACCCTTTGGCGCAATGTTTAAGTATTGGTCAAGTATCACAGGCCCTCCATGTCCAGTCTTACCGCTTCTTCAACTGCCTCTATCAGATGCTCTCTTATGCTCTCAATGGTGTGCATAAATGGATCGATCGCCTTTATTTTTTCCGCAAGTTTATCTTTCCCATAAATGACGCCGAACCACCAGGAAAAATCGTCTGAAAACTCGCTGGTGCCGCCACGAACATGAGTCCTCGCTTCGTAGAAGTGGTAATACATGGAGCCCGCATCTATATACTTTATTGCGATCAGAAATTCGGCAAGGTTATTGGCCCTTATCCCCATCGGATACGATATGGTTATTGCCTCATTGAAGTAGAATTCATCTCCCGGCAAAACCTCTCTCTGCAAAGGAAAACTCTCTATGAAAGCATCTATTACGTCGAGCAGTTTATTTCTGATGCTTTTCACATTATTAAGAGCATAAGGATCTATATCCGAAAGATATTCTTCCAGAACCTTTTCCCCAAGGGCCTCTCCAACCCAATACGAAAAGTCATTGGTGTATTCGAGCATGTGACCTTTCATGAAGTATTGATAGGTATGGTAATATATCGATTCGTCACTTACCCTAGCAATCAGGTCTCTGAGTTCATGCAGGTTGCGGGCGTTTCTACCTGTAGACTTGAGAATGCTGATGCAATGTTTGAATTCAAAGGGCTCTATAGCTTTCTCCATTTCTTTGGCACTCCTGAAAATTCTTTATGGGAAATGTCCACTGAAACTCTCAGCGGTGTATCAAGCACTACTCCCAAACCTTTGGCATACATAACGCCTACAATATGAGCGTGCACAACATACCAGATGAGCTTGCTTGAGGGCTAATCGGGCTGCCAATCTTGAGTCGGTTTATTCAAACAGACACTCAAGATCTTGTCGAACCCCATTCAACGTGATCGCGAGCCACCAGATTGTGAGCCACCAGATTGTGAGCCACCAGAACGCGAGCCACCAGAACGCGAGCTACTAGAACGCGACTGCGACGGAATAGACGGCATCGAGTGGGAAGCAGGCGCGGATTTGTAAGCTCGCGCAGATGCGTGGCTATCTCCACTTGTTGGGCGATGGTCACCGCCACGATACGGCCCCACTTGATAGTCAGGTCCCCAGCCACCGTAGACGACACCGGAGGGTTCATAGTATCCCCCGTCATCGTAGTATCCGCCACCACCTAAGATGCAGCCGGACAACAGTACCGTCAACATGCAGATCACGAAGGCAAGCGTTAACCGACGTAAGAGTAAGATATTCATTTGGGCACCTCTTTACTGTCAGTGTCCGTCCATTCAAGTAATCCGAATGGGGCTCCCAAAGGGTCGGCGACTAAGGCGACCTTTCCGCCGTGGCGATCAATCCGCGGCTCAACCAGCACGCGGCCACCGAGCGCCACAACCTTTGCAGTCATCTTGACCGCATCTTCGACGCGGACGTAATTGATCCAGTGGGGAATGGCATTGGGCCTATTCGCAGGCACTGTATTAACGCTCGCACGAGCATAGTTGTCGGACGCGAGCAATAGATGTTGGGCACCCTCACTCGCTGGCAATTCGAAGACTTCGTAGTCGAATAGCTTCTGGTAGAAGGCAGTATCGGTATCTGGATCGCTTGTGATTAACGAGCTCCAAATCCATTCTCCTGGTGCTGCCAGAACGTCAGACGGATCACCGCTACTGGAATCGAGAACCGCAAAAACGGCTCCCTGCGGATCCGTGAAAACTGCTTCCCGACCGCGGTTAGGTATGCTATGCGGTGCGAACAGCACCTTCGCGCCATTTTGCAAAGCGACCTTTGTTGCTGCATCGACATCGCGCAAGGCGAAGAAACTCAACCACGCTGGCTGTCGATGTTCGCCCGCCGGTAGATCCTTGTGAATCAGTCCCGCTACCGGACGACCGTCGAGAAATGCCTCAGCATACTCTGTGCCACCGGCCTGAATGTCGCTAAATGTCCAGCCAAACAGTCCCGCATAGAATTGTTTGGCAGCGGCGAGGTTCGGCGTCACCAATTCAACAAGTATAAGTTTGCCGACGTGATGTTCTTGGCTGGCTGGCTCACAAATCGCTGGCAACTGGATCGGTGCGGCCATGACAGGCACAGCACACACAACTCCCAGAAGTATGGCGAGCAATCCTTGCCTAAGAATATTTTCGACTCGATCAGGCCGCGTCCTTTGTGGACCGATTTGATTTGGTGTTATTAGGTCAATCAGTTGTCGATGCCTCATGCTCTCCACCTTGTGCTCTTTAATATCATCTATTAATAGACTCTATTTTATTTATATAATAAAAAAAGGCAATGTCAAAGTTTTAATGGAGAACTTCACATAAAAGCGCCGTAAAGCCTCGCCTTTTAGGCGGGGAGAATGTCAAAGATTATGAGCGGGGCACTTAGGGATGGCTTTCGGATTTGACGATTGCTTATAATTACTCAATTGAATTTAAAATGGGTTAAATATTGCATAAGAGGCATAATAATGTGACTATTTCACAATTCGACTGCGTACTAACATATATTGTTTCGTTGATAACTTCTCGAAAGGAACGGCTGTGGCCAGTATAGAGATCATTGCCGTGGAAGGCGGATCAGATCTAAAGGCGTTCATTGATCTGCCTTGGAGTATCTATGCCAAGTACCCCGCCTGGATTCCCCCCCTCAAGGCAGAGGTTCGCCGGCTGCTGGACCCTCGCGAGCACCCTTTCTGGGAGTTTTCCGAACGCATCCTCTTTCTGGCACGACGTGGTTCAAAGACAGTGGGGAGGATCGCGGGTATCATAGATAGAAATTATAACAAGGTCCACGACGAAAAGATGGGCATTTGGGGATTCTTCGAATGTACTGACGATTCGGAGGCTGCGGCAGCCCTGTTCTCTTCCGTGGAGACGTGGGTTCGCCATAAAGGCATGACCCTCCTGAGAGGCCCGCTTAGCCCATCTATGAATTACGAGACAGGGTTACTCATAGAGGGCTTCGATTATCCGCCTGCTGTGGGGATGACTTATAACCCACCGTATTACCTGAAGCTGATCGAATCAGGCGGCTACACCAAGGAGAAGGATCTGCTGGCCTTTCTGTTAGATGGCGAGTACCGGCTGCCAGACTGGATGGAGCGTCTTGCTGAACGAACCGCCCAAAAAAAAGGTATCCGCATCCGACACGTTGATCCGAAGAAAATGGATGCCGAGTTTGACCTGATCAGGGATATCTACAATGACTCATGGTCAGGCAACTGGGGTTTCGTTCCGCTGACCAATAATGAGATGCGGGATATTCAAAAAAGTGTGAAGCCCTTTGCAGACCCGGGGTTAGTGTTTTTCATGTATTACGATGATGAACCAGCAGCGGTCTGCGTGATCTTTCCTGATGTCAACCCCTTGCTCAAATGTCTTAACGGCCGGATCCGCCCGCTTGGTCTGCTCAAGGTGCTCATCCATTGGCGGAAGATCAGGGGATTGCGTCTGTTGATGTTTGGGATCAAGGAGAAGTATCGACAACTGGGTCTTCCCATGCTGGCCTTCTATCACATCTATAAGATCGTACGTGAAAAAAAGAAGTATCAGAACCTGGAGATGGGCTGGACCCTAGAGGACAACGAGTCGATCAACGCACTGACATTGGAAACCGGAGCAAGAATATATAAGAGATATCGCATATTCAAAAAGTCCTTATGAAGATGCGGCCGAAATGGTGATATAAAGTGGACCTCCTCGCAGTGATGAGATGGCTGGCGGGTGTCGCGGTCGCATGCGCCCGTCAAACACCCAGGCTCTACGCTCCGGTGCAACCCGATGGCTGGGGTGCCCAGCCCGTCGCAATCGAGTGGCGTTTTGCCCATGACGCCGATCTGGATCCGGCCACCAGAACGCCTGTGGGGGACGACGGATATTACCTCTATATACTGAACGAAGCTGCCAACTGGGACCACGGCAGTCCGAAGTCGATTCTCTTCTCAATATGGCAGCGTCCGTGGGCGCATAGCTGGCTCATACTGGAAAGTCCAGAGGATCGTCTGGAATGCGGCCACACCGGCGACTCAGGAGAAACTACACCGCGTTACCATGCGGGTGTGTTTCAGAGAATTCGTGATGGGCATCCCGATCCTATCGCTTACTTATGGAAGACGATGTCAGATGGCTACTTCCAGATCGGCAAGCCAAATCGACCGCCTACATTCGTCTGGCGAATGCCGATTACTCGGCGACGATACCAATTAATCCATAATTACGTTATGCAACGGAAGTATGACCAGTTCGGCGCAAGGTCCAACAACTGCACAGACATGGTTGTAGAAGCGGCGGCGCTAGCGGGCATCAACCTGATCCATCGCATGCGCCTCACCTTGCCGCCGGAATCAAAGGTTTGGTGGCGGACACGGCGCGTTTGGACCGATCCCCAATACCGCATATTGGAGTACAGCACGCCCGAAGTTCTGGAAGTGGATCTGCGCCAGCTTGCCCGTTTAGGAATCGGAAGTGATGCTACGGAGTGGTACCTTTCTTTAAAGCTGTGACCACCGCACCTATACTTGCGTATATTGTGGGGTTGATCAAACTGGCTATATCTCATTAAAAGGTGAACGTATGACGGTGGAGCATAGGTCTGACATAATGATTGAGCAGCGAGTTTCTATTATCGGTTTCGTCTGGCGGCCTGAGGAAATCACCACATCAGTGATTCAAATGGCTCAGCGAACGGGAAGCAGAGCCATCTTCGATTTTTCCATGATGGGAGTAGAAGAGTTACGTCTTTCCTTGCGCAAGGCTGACACTGCCGGCAACGTAAAGGATATCATGATTTCTGCTCATTGCTTCTTTGATCCATCTTTGGGGCAGTTATTAAAGGAAACGGGTGTACATAACATCTGGGTGGAGTGCCAGTCCAAGTTTTTCCAAGGAGATCCTTCCATCTTTCTGAGGAGATTGAGGGAATTGTCCGAAACCCACCGTTGCTTTCCAATCACCGGTAACATGGATTTCATAGCAGCAATTATTAAGGATAGCCCTGGCATCGGGCACATCGCTCTGAAAGGATGCGAGGCCTCTGGATTCGTGAGCGGTGAGACGACCATGTCTCTCTATTCGATGGTCAAGGAACTGCTGCGCACATATTCAAAGCCTCTAGACATCCTCATCTGGGGAGGTGTCTCCACGCCTGAGGCGGCAGCCGCATTCTTGTCGACCGGAGCGACCGGGATCGTTTTCGAGAGTGTCCATTGGCTGACAGATATGGTTGCCATTGACAATGTTCAACGCCACCGGCTTTCGAACCTCCGCTTGGATTCTACCGATCTGGTTGGCCTGAACGTGCAGGTTCCCTGTCGCCTTTTCAACAAAGGGAACTCGCGTGCGTTCAAGGAGATCAAGACTTTTGAGGACTCTCTTTACGGAGCAGAGATCAAGGAGGAAAGCCGCAACTCCTTCGTTAGCCAGGTACATGCCAGCTCACTTCACCCTCTGGAGAGTCACTTCGGTAAGGACGAGGTCATCCCTCTGGGTGTGGAAGCTGTTTTTGCTGCGTCATTCGTTGAGCGCTTTGGGGCCGGAACCGAGGAGGCCGTGAAAGCCTTTATGGACGACATTCGTAGCGTATGCCATCTGGCTGAGGCAAAAAAGGATTGCTTTCTGGACAGCCCTGTAGCCAAGGAGATGGGAACCCTATACCCCTTTATTCAGGGCGCGATGTCCTGGATCACAGATGTCCCGGAGTTTGCTTCAAAAGTGGCTGATGCCGGTGGACTGCCCACCATCGCCCTTGGCTTGATGGATGAGGAGACCCTCGACAGTAAGCTGGGACGCCTGCCTGAGGTCATGGGGAAGCGCCCTTATGCAGTGAATGTCGTTTCTTTGGCAGAAAACCCTTTCAGGGAGATGCATCTAACATGGATAAAGAAACAGAGACCCCGTTTTGTCGTGATTGCAGGTGGCGATCTTTCCCCATTAAGAGAATTGATAGAATGCGGGATAGAGGTCATTTATATCGCGCCTGATGAGGCGCTGTTGAGGCACGCACTTAAAGCGGGCGCAAGATACGTGATCTGCGAGGGGTATGAGGCCGGTGGCCACGTTGGGCAGCATAGCACGCTGACGCTTGCTCAAATGGTGCTGAGTATGAAACGGAACACCCCATCCTCGTTCCAACACTGTCACGTGATCCTTGCAGGTGGAATTTTTAATCGGGAGACCGCATTCATGGCCGCCATGCTAGGCGCCGACGGCATCCAGATGGGCACCGCCTATCTAGCTACCCGGGAGATCGTTGAGATGGGCGCCTTGACGGAGTTCTATCAGCAGTTGATTTTGAAATCGTCTCCGGGGGGAACCGTTGTTTCAGGCCAGGACACCGGACTTCGGGTGCGGTCCTTGAGAACCCGGGTAATGGATGCTATTTTATCCTTGGAGAGGGAGTTTGCAGCAGGCCATCAGGATGAGGCCTCTTTCCGGGTGAGAATGGAGGAGATGGCCGCAGGAAGCCTCTTCATTGCGGCCCGAGGCATGGACAGGCCAGCCGGGGTGGCTTTGGATAAGCAGATCTGCCTGGAACGCGGACAATTCATGAGTGGGGCTTGCTCCGGCCTCATACGTGATGTCCAGAAGCTGCAGTCCTTTCACCGCGAGTTGGCTGAGGGTCCTCTCCTGCTGCAGCAGCCCGTTGTGGGGGAGATTGGTAAAACATCGGAAACTCCATACTCCGGGGTCGGCCGCACACTGAAGCGAGTCACCCCCTGCAGAAACGATCGCGAGAGGATTGCCATCACCGGGATGAGCATACTCAATGCCTTGGGTAAGAGTCCGGAGGAAGTATGGGCTGCAAGCTTGGCCATGAAGAGCGGGATTACATTGGTTCCGCCTTCGCGGTGGGATCACACGCTTTTTTATGATCCCCGGCCGCAGGTTCCGGACAAGACTTACTGCAAGGTGGGTGCCTTCTTAGACTTTCATATATCTCGCAATGAACTCGGGATTCCCCCCCATGATTTCCGATCCATGACATCCGCCACAAAGATTACCATGTGGCTGGCAGACAGGGCTATACAGTCTTCCGGCATACTAGATTCGGACATCCCACGCGAGCGAATCGGAGTCCTTATTGCCCAGAACTCGGGAGAGGCGGCTGGAACACTTCACAATACCATCATTAGGGCATACGTTCACGATATCCTCGCTGCCGTCAAAAACGCAATTCACCTCACGCCTGACCAAGAGAGAGCAATTGAACGAGAGGTGAAATCCGGACGCATGGCCCCGGATGACACTACACTCCTGGGCAGACTCAACAGTGCAGCGGCTGGCTTCGTCTGCAATCGGTACGGGTTCATGGGGCCCAGCTATTCTGTCTCCGCAGCCTGCGCGACGTCACTGGTCGCACTTTATAGCGCCATCCAGATGATCAGTAATGGCATTATCGATGCCGCCATTGTCGGAGGGGGAGAAGATGATCTCACCCACTTGCATTTTCTGGAATTCTCCGCACTGGGAGCACTGTACGGGCTGTCTGGACGGGAAAGACCCGCTCACGAAACCTCTCGCCCCTTCGATGCTGAAAGAGACGGGATGGTCCTTGGCGAAGGCGGCGGAATGATTGTCATCGAGCGGGAAAGCGTTGCACGTGCGAGAGGGGCACTTGTCCACGCCCTCGTGACCGGCATGGGAGCTACCAATAACCATCTGGGCATGGTGGAATCCTCCAGCGTCACACAAGAGATGGCCATCCGCGCCTCTTTCCAAGGTTTGCCATATGAACCCGATGCGGTGGACCTGGTGGAATGCCACGCCACTAGCACCCGGCAAGGAGACGTTGAGGAGTCCCGTGCCCTGAAGTCTGTCTTCAATTTCTCCAAACGGACAGTGATCACCTCATTCAAGTCCCAGATCGGACACACACTTGGCGCTTCAGGCGTTAACAGTCTCATTCGTGGAGTTATGGCTATGAAGGCAGAGGTTTTCCCTCCCACCCTCAACTATACGCATCCGGACCCGGAAATAGACCTGGAAGGATCGGGTCTACTAATCACCAAGGAGCCGCTTGATTGGAAGCGCAGAGCCGGCCAGCCACGAAGGCTTCAGGTTAACGCCTTCGGGTTCGGAGGTTCCAACTACGTTGTGCAGGTGGAGCAGGCCATGGAGGAGGTGGATACGATTCTGGTCTCTCCGGGCATAGAATCCAGACTCAATAAAGAGCAAGGGGGCGGATCTCCCGAGCTACAGGGAGTTTCCTTCTTCCGGACGGAGAGCAATGGCTGTAACTACCGGATGGCCGTAATTGCTCAATCCGAAGGAGAGGCGCTCGCGCGCATCGAGAGGTCTGCCCTTATTGCCGAAGCTGGAGTACTATCACCCAAGGTATTGAGGTCCCTAGCGCAGCAGGGTATTTTCATAGGCCACGAGGATATGCCGGATCTTTCAGCACGACCGCTAGCCTTTGTATTTCCCGGACAGGGATCACAGTATGCAGGAATGGGGCGGGATCTCTACGAGTCCTTTCCCGTAATCAGGGAGTGGATGGACCGGGCAGCCGCCGCAGCGGACTTCAACCTCCTTCACTTAATGTTCCATGATCAAGAGGAGAACCTTCAGAAGACCCGGTGGCAGCAACCTGCCATGTTCGCCATGGAACACGCCGTGGCCCGATACCTCACAACCCTCGGTATCCGCCCTGTAGCCATGGCCGGTCATAGTTTGGGCGAACTGACCGCCTTGTGCCTTGCCGGTGTCTATTCCCCGGAGGACGGATTCCGAATCGTAAACAAAAGGGCACTCTGCATGGACAAAGCCGCTAAGATGAACGTGGAACCTGGCATCATGGCAGCTGTGGATGCTCCGCTGGATCTGCTAAGAGAGATGATTCAGGGTCGGGAGAATGTCTACATGGGCAATATCAATTCACCGACCCAGGTCATCCTGAGCGGCGGCACTGAGGCGGTCGGGGATCTTGGCAAAATATTGAAAGAGATGGGATACAGATGCACCCTGTTGCGGGTCAGCATGGCCTTCCACTCGCCTATCATGAAGGTCATCCATGACGAGCTCGAGGAGTACATCGCCTCCATCCCATTTCATCCGCCGCAGATTCCCGTCTTATCCAACACAACCATGGCACCTTATCCATCCGATATAGACGAGATAAAACGTATCCTTATGGCCCACCTGGAATCTACCGTCCATTGGATGAATAATGTTCAGACCCTTTGGAATGACTACGGAATCAGGCACTTCGTGGAGGTGGGTCCCGGCGAAACATTAAGCAATCTAATCGCAGACACGCTTCCTGAACCGGCTTGCATCCAGACGTGCCTTCCCTCCGCAGAGAGTCTGGCCTGCAAGACCGCCATTGCTAAGCTATTTGTCCAGGGTCATCTGAAGGTTTCAGGAGAACTGAGATGGGTTCCATTTAGAAAAACTCCCGAAGCACATGCCACCACTCCGGCACCCACTTTACAACCGTCAGAAGGCAGAAGGACCGGGGTTTCTGAAGATCAAGATATTATGGAGAGGCTTATTAGAATCATCATGGATGCAACAGGATTCGAGAGGGACGAGATTCAACCCGATATGGATCTCAGAAAAGACCTTTCCATCCGATCCAGCCGCCTCCCTATCATCATGGATGCTGCGGAGCGCCAATTCGGGATTACTATCGAATTGGAGGATTTCATAGGCGCCTGTACCGTGCATGACATAGCCCAGAGGATCTCCAATATAATCGTCAGGCAGGGAAGTACCAGTCTACAGCCAGTCACAAGGACTGTTGAACCCGCCACTGCAATAATAGAAAAGGTATCACTTGCCTCCGGGGAGACATATCAGGGTGAAGATCTTATGGAGAGGCTTATTAGAATCATCATGGATGCAACAGGATTCGAGAGGGACGAGATTCAACCCGATATGGATCTCAGAAAAGACCTTTCCATCCGATCCAGCCGCCTCCCTATCATCATGGATGCTGCGGAGCGCCAATTCGGGATTACTATCGAATTGGAGGATTTCATAGGCGCCTGTACCGTGCATGACATAGCCCAGAGGATCTCCAATATAATCGTCAGGCAGGGAAGTACCAGTCTACAGCCAGCCACAAGGACTGTTGAACCCGCCCTAGTGCAAGATAACCCCCTAAATCCCATTCAGGATGGTTCGAGATTAAAGCGGCTCATATTCAACCATGCTGCTGCCGAGTTGACGGGTTCTAATCCTATCGAATTGCGCACGGGCGAGTCAATCCTCCTTCTCTCACCTGACAGGGACGGCGCCCTTGCGCTAAGAGTAGGAGAAATTCTCCAGAGGGATTATGGGAGTGATACGATTCCCATGCGATTCATGCAAAGGGTTTTGGATTCGGGCGAAGAGGGCTACGATATTCTGACTGATGAAGGGTCCGCCAGGGCAGCAGAGAGAATCTCGGACATGACATCCCTAGCCGGAATGGTCATCACATTACCTCGAGGTCGGGACGAAAGGTCAAGAAGCATGGCGGATGTTTCGCGGCTGCTTAGAGGATTCCTTCTCCTCCTAACGGCATTTCTTCAATCACCTGCAAAGAAATTTGTGGTGCTGATCTATACCAGGGAGGATACCGGAACTCTAGATCGGATGCTGGCGGAAGGGATGCTCGGACTTTTTCTGAGCGCAGCGCAGGAGCATTCATCGGTCCAGTTTCGCACAATGGAAATCCAGAGAGATACCGATCTTCGCGTTGCTTTACTTGGTGCTTTGGACAGAGGCTACACCGCGGTGGAGATCATTCAGCGTGATGGAAAATTCTTCACCTCGGAGGGGCACGTAGCCCCATCGGTCTTCGAGGCTTCATCAAGGCTAAATCTGAGCCCTGGAGATGTTGTAGTCATGACGGGGGGCGCAACTGGGATCAGCGCCCATCTGGCGCGCAGTCTCGTGCCCTTCATGCCGCGTCTGGTCTTCTTGGGAAGAACGTCTCTGGATCCGGCCATCGATTTGGCAAAGCCGCAACACGGACAGTTGCCTTCTGAAGCATCTAATATTAATCACAGGGCATCGGAGATCGCTCGGACTCTGGCAGATTTGCACTCCTCAGGGATTGAAGCAACATACCATACCTGCGATGTGAGCGACCCCGAGGCGGTCCGCGCTATCATGGGCGAGGTGGCAAGCCGTTATGGCAAGATTGACGGGATCATTCACGGTGCCGGAGTACTCAGGGATGGCCTCTTAAGCCAAATGACCCGGGATGATTTCTCCATGGTCACGGACGTCAAATTCCTCGGGGCATGGAATCTATTCTCAGCTGCTGAGGGGGCCGGCTTGAGGTTTTTCGTCGGCCTTTCCTCGGTAGCCGCGATTCAGGGGAATCCTGGCCAGGCCAACTACGCTGCAGCCAACCGGATGATGTCTGCGTTACTCAGAACTCTCCACCGGAAAAACAGCACCATCCGGTTCAAGGCTTTAATGCTTCCCCCTGTCGAGGGGGCAGGAATGGCCGAGGATGCTGAGGTCAGGGAACTGCTAAAGCGGAAGGGTGTGGCGTACATCCATGTAAATGAGCTTGCAGGGCTTTTCTGCCGGGAGCTTTTTGAAGCCCCGGCAGACGACGTTTGGGTGATGTTTATGAGGAGGCTGCCATCCTTGGGTACGGCTCAGCTCAATGATACAACAAGTCCTTCACTCAATAGAGAACTTGATGGAGGTACCATCTCCTTGAGCCCTGAGGATTTTCCAATGATAGAAAGCCTCTCTTTCCTGGATATCCGCCGGGAAGAACTGGAGGCCTTCAGATCCTTCTCCCAAGAGAAAGATCTTTGGATCGCAGATCACAGGCCTTTGAAGTTCGTCAAGCATCCTCTTGTCTCAGCAGCCATGATACTGGAGACATTCATGGAAGCCGCCCGCATCCTCTATCCCCACCTGCAGGTGCGAGGAGTTCGCCAGATACAGTTCATGGACATGATCCAATGTCCTCCAGGGGTTCTACGACCTTCCAAAATATCCTGTCACCGGATCGGCAACGGCCTTCTGGAGATACTATGTGAGCTCTATCTATCGACACAGGAGATCACCCCGGCCGGGAGACTAACCGACCGTTTCACCCCGCACTGCAAGGGCCAAGTGATCCTTGATGGCGGGAGAGGATATCTCGGGGAGGGACTCCAGGATTTTCCTGTCCGACTGGACGAACTGCGGACTGGGCCCATAGATCATAAAGAAGTACTTAAATGGTACAACGACCGCAGCGGCCTCGAAGGCAGGTATCGCGTGATTGAGTACATTGACGGTGCAGGTCCAGGGGTGGTGCGAGGCCGAACCACCTGCCGGGAGACAAGTGATTTCTCATATCTCCGGAACGCTCGGTACCAATATTCTCCCTACCTCTTGGAGGCCCTTTTGCAGTTGGTCGGCTTCTACATCGCTGCAACGGATCCATCGGAACGACGATCGATGATTCCCTTGGATATCGGGGAGATGAGGTTTTTGCGAAAATGCCGGACAGGGGAACAGATAACCCTGGAGGCCCGCATGAGGGTGCAGGATAAGGAAAGTCTCGCCTGGGACGCCAGAGGTCTTGATGATCAAGGACACGCTATCATGCAGATACACAACTTGCGTATGCACTGGGTTTTGGACTGAGTCGGGGGTACGGACAGATGGGAGTGAATATGGCAAAGGATCACGAAGGCATAACGGTCCATACAATGAATTATGTCCATCAAATGGGGCCGGTCTTCTATGCATCTTTGCCATTTGGAGCATGTGACACCGAACCCATCAGTGGACATCAGACGAACGGAGATGAAGCCAGGCATCGCCTCGTCTCCACCCTGTGGGATTACCTTGCAGTCGTGGAAAGTCCTCTTTGGCAACGCAGTCAATATTTCAACAGAGGTGCTTTCCCAATTCAGGTGTTACGCGGTCCGCTTGGCAGACCCCAGCTCATGTTAGGAGAACATCAGGGTCCGGCCATCTCCTTCAGCGAGAGTGGAGGAAAAGTCTGGGCCGCTCTCTGTGGAGATGGGTCTGATATTGGCATTGATGTGGCAGGGACCAATGAATTCCAGAGAGAATACCCCTTGCACCGGGTCTTCCATCCACAAGAGCTTCAACATGCCTTGAAGCTGGCGGCTGAAAATTTGGAAATGGCATCAGCCCTGCTGTGGTCTATCAAGGAAGCCGTTGTCAAGGCACTGGGATGTGCATTCCATCTTGTGGATCCACGGCAAATCACCGTCTATCCAACCGCAGGAGGATGGATTGGCTGGAACGTCGGGTATATTTTCCAGGTGGGCTTATCAGGGAAGGCTCTGATGCGTTTCCCCTTAGCTGCCGGCCAGTCCCTATTGGTACATTCAATTCCTCAGCGGAAGATGTGGCTTTCCATTGCCCTTTTGAATCGCAGAGCGATAGTCCATGAATAACCTCACCTGCAAATGCGTTCAGGGGGCAGATGGAGTTTCTCCTTCAGAACTTAAACGGCTTTTCCCGGAGCCTTCCACCGCCGCACCACTTCTTTCTCTGTTGCAAGAATCGGGTATTGACGGATTTAACCTGCGCAGCATAGTTGTATTTAAAGATGATGCCCCTATTCTCTTATTGCCGTTGTTTGAAACGCGTTTTGATTTGTCAGCTTTTGCGGATGGATGGATTAAGAAATCGCTGAAAGTGGCAGTCCGTCTCATCCCTTCGGTTTTTAACCCCCGCGTTTTGAGCGTGGGATCTGTGGCAGGTGAATGGAGTGAAATTGGGATTGATCCTCAAATAGATCAGGTCACCTTCGATGAGGCATGCAAAATAGCTTTCAGTACTATGCAAACGCTAGCGGTTGAACTGAAAAGCGACCTCGTGGCGCTTTACAACTTTAATCGCTACAGCAAACTTCCCCTAGAAGTATTCAAAAAATTCAACCGGGTGCAGTACCGCTCGTGTGCACTGTTGACGATCAATTTCAACAGCGTGGAGGAATACCTCGGCCGCCTTTCAAGGGCCACGCGGAAAAACGTGCGCCGCAAAATGCGGGTAGCCGCGGAAGTCCGGGTAGTTCGAAGCCACAATATTACTCCTTTTCTGGACAGAATATACATGCTTTACCTGGAAACAGTCGAGCGCGGCCCCTTAGCTCTTGGCGCGTACAAACGTCCATTTTTTGAACAAATCTGTGAGAGAGTCCCTGGCGCTGAGTACACGCTCTATTTTGTGCAGGAAGAACTCGTCGCTTTCAACCTTCTCATCGGAAAACAGCAAGCGATGGTGGATAAATTATTCTGCATGGATTACGGAATCGGCAACAAATACAACCTGTATGTCTTGTCCTGGCTTGAAAATGTCAGCACCTGCGTGGAACAAAAGATCCCTCTCTACTACGCGGGCCAGGGCACCGAGAAGACGAAAGCACATCTGGGAGCGACTTTTATTCCAAGCTTTATTTTATTCAAGCACCGCCTGCCCATGATTGACCGTCTTCTTGTCTGGCAGACGGCGATGATCAATAAGGGCCTAAACCTGCTTGGGTTTTGGCCCGCCGAAACAGCTTTCAATACAGTTGCACAGAAATGCGAAATGGAGATTCATGACCAAAGCAGCTGAATACGTAATCGAAGTCGATAAACTGACAAAGCGCTATGGAGATTTGCTGGCGGTCAACGATATATCATTCACGGTCAGTAAGGGCGAGGTGTTCGCCCTGCTGGGTCCCAACGGCGCCGGCAAGACTACTACCGTCGAGATCCTCGACACAATTCGCACGCCCACGTCTGGAAAAGTAACCCTTCTTGGAATGGATGTCACAAAGTATAAGCATGCCATCGTCCACCGCATCGGCGTCCTTCCGCAGGGGTTCAGCTCATTCGACAGGATAACGGTCAGGGAGACCTTGCAGTACTACTCGCGGCTTTTCTGCTGTATGGACTCCGATATCGACGGACTGATCGAACTCGTGAATCTCAAGGACAAGGCCAAAGAGCAGTACAGGAACCTCTCCGGTGGCTTGAAACAACGGCTTGGGATCGCGATTGCGCTCGTAAACGACCCCGAGGTCGTTTTCCTCGACGAGCCGACGACAGGGCTGGACCCCAGGGCAAGGCGCGAGGTATGGGAAGTTCTGCAGGGACTGAAAGAGAAGGACAAGACGGTGATTCTGACCACGCACTACATGGAGGAGGCCGAGCTTCTTGCCGACACGGTCGCAATCATTTCAAATGGGAAGATCATCGCGATGGGCTCACCCGTGGAACTTATCAAAAACAACACGAATTACCTGGTCCTCACTCTGCAATCGAGCGACGAAAACGTCTTTGAAATCGTCCGAAAGATGGGCTTCGAGCCGGTACTTAACAACCACAAAGACATCAAGGTCAGGGTGGGGCACACGGACGATGTTCTGAAGATACTGAACGCCATCAGGGACGCTGGGGCGTTGAACCTCGGCCTGGACGTTCGGAACCCCAACCTTGAAGAAGTCTTTCTCAAACTCACCGGCGAGGCGCTTCTCGTCGATCCCATTTGGGAAAATGTGGCGAAATGAACCTGCGTGTCGTAATCGCAAATCTCTTTGTTAAGCTCATTAGCATCTACCGCGAGAAGACCGCCATGTTCTTCACGATTGCATTCCCGATAATTTTGATTCTCGTGTTCGGTACGATCTTCATGAGCCAGGACAGTATGGAATATCATCTTTGCGTGCAGGATCTCGACCAGTCGAACTTGTCTGCAAAGTCCATCAAGACCTTCGAGAAGGACGGTAAGTTTAAGATAACAATGGTCGACCCAGCCATCAACGCCGCCCAGTACGTGAGAGACAAAAAAGTGAACCTTGTCATGGTTATTCCCAAAGGCTTTGAGAGGTCTCTAACGCAGAGGATTATGTTCAGCGACCCTAACGCATCTGTCAGCATCATTTATGTATACGACCCCAGTTCTTCTTCGGTGCCCACGAAGATCCAAATCCTAAATGCGGTGTTTGCCGGTATAAACCAGAAGTTGTCCGGGAGGCCGCCAGTCATCCGGTCGGTCGAGAAATCGATACTCACCAGAAAATACCGCTTCATCGAATTCTTCGTCCCCGGAATCATCGCAATGGCGGTGATGAGTTTGAGCCTGTTCGGTACGGTAAACTTGAACACAGAGTTGCGACAGAAGGGGATAATCAGGAAATTGTCCACCACGCCTATCACCCGTACCGACTGGATACTGTCGGACATCCTGTACCAATTCATAATAGCGCTCGTATCCACGACTGCAATGCTGCTGGTGAGCTATGCCGTGTTTGATGTAAGTCTGAATATAGATGTCTGGCTCTTTGCTTTCATTTTGCTTGACGTCTTCGCGTTCGTCGGAATCGGGTTGATACTCACCCGATTTGCCAGGGAGGCACAGAGCGCCGCCGCCGCCGCAAACGCAGTCAGTTTCCCGATGATGTTCCTCTCGGGCAGCTTCTTCCCCATCGAGCTGATGCCAGGGTTCCTACAGACGATCGCCAAAATACTGCCGCTGTATTACGTGAACGAGGGGCTCCGGGCAGCGATGGTTTTTGAAGACAACATGGCCGCACTGCGATGCGCCGCAATTATCGGTGTTTTTGCAGTCGTGGTCTTCATCCTTGGGATCATAGCCACCAAATGGGCAGAGGGCAAGTAATCACATGGACCTCCTAAGCACTATTACTCAAACACCCTATAGCAGTGCCATGACCCAGCGAGGCCGGACGTGAGAAGCTTGTCAATACCTATGACAACGGGATCCGCTTTCAGGTGGATGAATTCTTCAGGGTGTTCGTTCCCGAAGCAACAAATCAGAACTATGTCATGCTGTACACCTCGGACCATGGCCAGACGCTGGCCGAACATGGACAAGTATATACTCATATGAAGCCTGACAAGGAGATTGTAGATGTACCAGATTTCTTCGTTTCAGGTGAGAAGTATTGTAAGAAAGGGCTTTTGGACAGCATCGCTCCCGGCATCCCGGTTTCCCATCTCAATAATTTCGCATCGCTTCTCGACTTGATGGGCGTACCGATGCCTTTACGGGTTCGTCCTTATGAAAAATCTATATTAGCTTTGCCAGAAGAGGACAACAAGAAGCGTTATTATATGAGCGGCTCTCTTCATGGATCCGGCGCTTACGTCGTGAAGAGTATATCGATGCCAACGGATGCGGGCTGGGGCGTTTCGAGACCCGTCAGCAATAATTACTAGGAGGGACAATGAAGATAAAACTTATAGCACCCCATGGACAGCGTGACAACAAGATATCCACACCCTTCAAACTCCAGAGGGTAAATCTTCCTCTTTTGGCCGCACTCACCCCCCCCGGCCATACGATTACAATTGTAGAAGAAGCATTTGCTCCTGATGACGTCAATCAGGATGTTGACTTGGTTGGCATAACCGTTTTGACAGAACTTGTGCCCAGAGCCTATCAGATCGGTGACATCTATCGCCGGAAGGGTGTGAAAGTGATAATGGGAGGAATACATCCGACGGTATTGCCTAACGAAGCTCTGGAGCATGCAGACGCTGTAGTCGTGGGAGAAGCGGAAATGCTCTGGCCGCAGCTTGTATCGGATGCAGCCTCGGGACAGATGCAAAAAATATATCGGGCCGGTAAAATAGCCGATCTCAAAGGTCTGCCAATACCGCGCCGAGACATTTTGCCCGGCTACCAATTAAGAGGTTATATTCCCGTCCCGATCGGCGTCGAGACATCCCGTGGATGTCCTCATAATTGTGAATTTTGTTGCATTGGCTCTACTTCGAGGCAGCAATATCGGGTCAGGCCTGTTGAAGATGTGATTGGGGAGATAGAATCTATTGATTCTCCCCACATTTTCTTCGTAGATGATGCTCTTGGACTGAACCGGAATGCAGCCAAAAAGCTTTTTACTGAAATGAGACCTCTTAAGCGGAGATGGCTGGCTCAAGGCACGGTTTCGTTAGCTGAGGATTTGGAACTGCTTTCATTGATGAAACGTGCGGGATGCCTCGGGCTTCTGATCGGATTCGAATCAGTACAGAAAGGTACGCAGGACAAAGTGAATAAGATTAAGAACCTGAGGATCGATTTTTATGAGGCTATGAGGCGATTCCATAATGAAGGCTTCGGCATACTGGGCTGCTTTGTTTTTGGCTTTGACTATGAAAACAAGGATGTGTTTGAGCAGGCACTTGAGTTTATAATGAGGAGTAGTATGGATTGTGTTCAGCTAAGAGTCCTCACCCCTTATCCGGGAACCCGGTTATATGAGCGCCTCGATAGCGAAGGCAGATTGTTCTCGCGCAACTGGTGGCTCCATGGCTATCCTCCGGATACGCTTCTCTATCAACCAAAGGGCATGACTGCCTACGAACTCATTAACGGGTTCGCCCGTCTGAACAGACAGGTCTATTCTTTCAGCGCAATGACAAAAAGATTCTTTGGCATGAGCCCATGGAAACGCACACTGTTCGGTTGCCAGGTTTACGCCGGGATCAATATATCTACCCGTTATCGTTATTTCAAAAGCCTGAAGAATCCGCAGCCATTTGTAGGGGATCCCAATCCAACGGGAAAGCGGTAGCGATCGCCTATAAAATTACCGACTAATGGACACCGCGCATATCAGTAGACTCCTGATATATCAGGTAAAGTTGTACTTGGAGGAACAATCATGAAGGCAAAGGAGTGGAGACTGCCGGACAATTCTTTAGATGCAATTAAATTTGCAGAGAGAAAAGAAAAACTAAACAAAGCGACTACAATCTGAAGTTCCTGAGACCTGAAGCGGAAAAGTACGTGGCCGACAGTTATTTGCGAGGTGAGATAAGCCTCATGGAAGTTGCAAAGGTCCTCGACATTCCAACGCGGCAAGTTCTTGAGCTTTTTGGGGATATGGCCTCTACCATCAAGGCTGCAGTATATTTAGCGCCGGCTCCATGATATGATATAATTCTTCTATACGTAATTCTAAACCCCCTTCAGGAGGCCTCCATGACAAAGGCAGAGTTGATCGACAAGATTGCAAAAGATGCAGAAATTTCGAAGAAGCAGGCAGACGCTGCAATAGTATCTTTTACTGAAGCCGTTGCAAAGACGGTCAAGAAAGATGGCAAACTTATCCTTGTCGGTTTTGGTTCGTTCTCGTTAGCAAAGAGGAAGGCTAGGACTGGCCGCAACCCGCAGACTGGGGCAGCTCTCAAGATCAAGGCTTCCAAGACGGTCAAATTCACTGCTGGGAAAACCTTGAAGGATTCCCTCTGACATTCTACTCGCCTGAAAGGCGAGGTTTTACGCCGTTTTTATATAAAATCACGGCATGAGGATTCCCCCAATGCCACGATATGGCGCTAGTCATCACCGTTGGAAAAGCGGCCTTGACATCACGCACAATGGCTATGTGTACATACATCTCCAGAATTGCCACACAGAAGAATCGAAAGCAAAGGCCGACATCCTGAGACAAGCTCCAGAGCCGCTCAATAGTTTGTCTCATGCGCGGCTTCCATCTCCTCCTTCGGAAATGTTCTCCAGCGCATAGCTAGTGCAGCGCCCATCTCTCCGGTTACAAAAGGCGACCTCGTGTATCAGAGGGTTGAGCGATTCTCTAAAGCACGACCGGGATAAGTGCCTTCACTCGGGCTTTGTAGTTTTGGTAACTTTCTCTAAAATGCCTGGATAGAAGTTTCTCTTCTTGGAGCAGCTTGAACCAAGTGCCAAGGAAGCAAGCTACGAATTCTCTAAGGCTTTGTCTAGCAGGCTCTATTTATTGAAAGCTCATGCATGATTATTTGCGACTTTCTTTTCGTATGCTTCCTTGCCGGCCTCAACGGCTGCAGAGACGGCCACTTTTTTTTCTTCGTACAATTCCTTGGACTTGTCCACAATAGAGACCACCTTTTTTTTCGCAGTGCCAACGTAATCAGCAGCCTTCTCCTTCGCGTCGTCGGCAAGCTCTCCCATTTTCCTTCTGGTTTCGGTTCCTGACTGAGGAGCTAATAGCAGCGCCGCTCCTGCGCCGACCATGCCTCCCAGTACAAAGGCACTCAATAAACATCCTGAACTGTAACCTTCGCAATCGTTATGCCTCATAAACGCTACCTCCTCTACTCACTTCCCGGTAATCATTCGGGACTATTTGTTTTAGATTGTTTTAGAAAAAAAGGAAGTGAGCCACATTATTATCCCCGCCTTCACTTGCTTTTTGCTGGCATTGTTTGTTGTCGATCTTCCCTTATCTCAAGCAGCTCATCGAATAGTGCGCGGTAATGTACCACAGCTTTGCGTAGCTCCTCTGTGTCGGCTTCGCCGCGCTTATCGCGCACCGCGATGGCCTGTGCCGCCCGGTAATGTGTTACAACCTCTGGGTAATCGACCGAAATGTCCGCCGCACGACGCTCAAAATCTCCTACCGGGTAACCACGCTTCATCATCACCTCACGGACCAACTGGTCGGCTTGAGCGACCGCGCTTTTTGGGTTATCGACGAAGCGGCCCTGCAAATCTTTCCAAATCTCACTGAACCTGGCGACTTCAGCCGGTGCCAAAGGTAAGATATTGAGGTGCTCGACGCGTTTTTCTCGCTCCTTGAGTTCCGATTCTGCCTTTGATCGGCTTCCGAGCTCATCTACGGATCGATCGTATTCCTGACCAAAGCGTTCATGGAGCCTATGAGATTGCTTCTTCTTGTAGATGATCAATGCCGCAAGTACAATCAATAAAAAGACCGCGCCTGCAAGCATAATCCATGTTTGTGTGTCTATCGTTGGCATGTGTACCTCCTCTGAAACGTGCCTTTCACTTTGTCCTTCATGCTCGACTTCATATTATTCCTCCTGTAGATTTCGAGTTGACCGTCTATTTTGTACGCACTGCCTAACGGCCCCTCTTGTCCAGTAGAATCCGCCACCGCCGAAGATTACAACCGAAATAATAATTATAAGTATCGTTTCAATGACCATTCTCCTTTCTTTTTGCAGGTTTACTACATAATGTTTAGAGCATAAGATGTGCCAAGGCCCGTGCTAAAATAAATGGCCCTGTAAAACTTTGAAATCGTTAGGACTTCAGTGAAAGATACTATGGGGGAATAATAATTTGAAAGGTGCTGCGTTCTTATATATCAGGAGACTCCTGACATGTCAGGCATTTCCATTGTCTTCTCGGATGGCCGGTCTTTTACAACCTCGATTCAAGTGTCTCTAGATTGACGCCTAAAATCTGTGCTGCACAGAGACAAATCCTGAGGAGAGAGGTCATTTGATCAGCTCCTTAGAACTCTGGAAGAGTGAAATAGAATGTAGCGCCCTGTCCCACAATACCTTCGGCTCATGTCCTGCCCCCATGCAGGGAAACGATACGGCGAACATTCGGTAGGCATCTCTGCAATAGATCCTCACAGAAAGTGTTATTGTTGAGTGACGCTTTAATGCGACATGCCCTTCTTGAAAGCCTCAACTTAACCGGACTAGCGGAAATGCTGTTAGATAAGCAATCCCAGTACAGAAGAAGGCATCCATCGAGGGCTGTACCAAATATATTTTATTAACCCTACCAAATTTAATGTTTCCTTAACCGTCTTGTAGCTATCCTGTAACAATCGATTGATAGCCCGTATACAGACTTCTCCTAGCTCAACACCTACTACTAACACGGCAGACTCCTTGGATTACCTGGTAGTCAGGGACACGCCGATGGTGCACCCACAAATGGATAGTGGAGAGGCGCTAGTTGCATGTAAACCATTCTTTTGCAGGAGGAAGCATGGATATCAGCCAACCGGGGAACTGACCGAGCGGATATCTCTTTAGAGGAAGATCACTGTGGCGAGAAAAACTATTGCAAAAATCGACAGTCAGTTAGAAAGTAAACGCACCCTATCGGCAAGTGTGGCTGATTCATTCCGCCCAGGAGATGCGGTAATTACTCTTGCAGGCGACATGCGGATTTCAGTCGACCGATTGCATAAAATACACTCTGTTCTTCTCGAAAGACTCTCCAAAGAAACAATAATACGAGATTATCTGCCCATCCTGTATATGAAAAAAGTAAAAAATCTGTTGCAGAACAGGATCCAGGAAAATGATGAAACAGGCTTGACGCGAGACCGGCTGCACAGTAGCGGCAATGCTGTCGGATAAGCAATGGAGGTAAAGACAGCAAAGGAAACACCTCTGTAGATGCAATCAACTAGCCTTCATAATGCAGAGCGCATTGCCATCGCGCGAGGGAAAATGACCTGCCCCCTGTTAAACCGAGCCGGATATAGAGTAGTACATGGGACTCTCTGAAGACCGAGGCAACTTTAACTTCTATCATGATACCATCCCTGGTTTAACTGCAAGGGATATCCATTGTACCTTTCTCACGCCCCAAAGGTCTGCGACTTCCTGGAAAATCCTTTTTGCAGCCAATTTTTATAATATACCCCACCTGCGGCTAAGGTTACAACAGTTAGCATGACTCCACAGATCACATCAATCACATAGTGGAATCTACAGTAAACTGTGGCAAAAATCAGAAGCGTTACAGGAACAGTCATGCACCAGAATAACGTTCTTTCGTAGCGGTATGCCAGCAGAAGCACTGTAAGCGAAACTGCGGTATGTCCGCTAGGGAATGCATCCCTTTTCACTCCCTCAAGGAGATTGAGCACGTTCTGTATCGTCCCTGCGACTAAAAAACCATCAAGTTGTTTGTCATAAAGGTGTTGCATTGCATACCGTGGACCGACCGCTGGAAAAAAAAGGTAGCCGATATATGAAAGATAAAAACAAAGAAGTATTAGGAAAAGCGATTTATCAAAAGCTTCACTTTTACCTTTTAATTTTAACATAAGTCCCAAGATGCCAGGAAGCAAATAATAGGTTGAGTATGCGACCAGCAAGACATCCGTAAGAAGCGGATTGATCATCCCTTCAATAAAAACAGTAGGATATAAGCCGAAGATGCGATAGTCAATCCTTATCAGGAGGTAGTCGACATCGTGTGGATTGATATTATGCACAATCAGTCCCAGGCTGTCATAGATAATAACCACAAAGAGGACGGGGAAAATCATGTCGCGAGTCATCGCGACAAAAGAATTAATCCTGCTGAGATAAACAAGCACTATCTGAAAAAATATTATAGATGCATATACAAGAACAAGATACCTTGCGGACGGTATGGCAGCAGAATAAATTACTGTCAAAATAAGAAGGAAAAAACTGAAAACAATATTGAGAGAATCTGCGGGTCTTAATTTCATTAGCCATAACATAATCTGACAACTTACTCAGCATACTTCTGACAGACTTTTTTCCATCATCCGTTTCTGCATCAGGTCCTTTGTGTTGAGTAGATCGCCCAATAAAATGTAACGCTTCGAGCGGTTTATATATGCCAGTATTTTTTCTCCCCGGTATTGACAGTAACCTCCCACATACTTTCTGCAGGGCTGATTCGAACATCGCTGGCGCTCAAATTAGGGTCTAACTTATTCACAATCGCTGTCGCTTCGTCCTTAGTCAGTGTCTCGCATTTAGTGTCGGCGCCACAAGCATATGCCATAGGGAATAACAGAAAGAAGCCGAGCAGGGGAAATAGAATCTTTTTCAACTAAAACACCGCCTAAACTTTATGTATATTCAAAATACCATAAAAAAGAGCTTGGTGTTAGTTAATTTTCTGTTACATGGGAAATCACCAAATCCTTGGTACTGGTAAAATCGGATGAGTATCAGTAGGTGCGACATGAGGTCGCATAAGTAATTGTCTCAAATCACGGAGTATTTGTGATTAGGAGACCGTCTATTCCGTTCAAGCCGGTAGCTTAGGGTGTTGATAAAATTATCCTTCTATGCCTTTAACGCTACAATATCAAAGCTTTGGGGCTATGGTATCTGCATAAGATTTATCCTGATTGATTATGCCTTCATTGTCGCAATTTAACAATGAGTTGCAGCAATCTATCAACACCCTAAGCTACCGGCTTGTATTCCGTTAGACGTAGCATACTGCCCTGAATAAAGTGCGGACGGCATATCAAAATCAGAGGTGAAGCAAATCCTTTTGACCCGAAGTTTGAAACTTATTTTGAAGAACGCGCGACTTCAAAAATAAGGGACACTCTGAGGGGGAATAGGAAATTCCTGAGCCTATGGTTAAATCAGGGCGGTAATTGTGCAATATGCCATCAGAAGATTACGGCAGATATGCAATGGAGTCTTCACCATATCAATCGTAAGGTCGACGGTGGACGCAACAATATATCCAATCTGAGGTTGACGCATTCCCATTGTCACAGAAACGTTCATAGCCGGACGTTGGAAGTTGTCGAACCGGTTGCCGACAGGCAGCTTATGAAGGGCTTGAGCCGCGTGTAGGGAAACTTACATGCACGGTTCTTATGGGGCTGGGACTCGGTAACGGGTCCTGGCTACCAGACCAATGTGTATTTCTGGATGATTCCCATCCGTCATTGCCAGCGGCGTACCCGTCGGGGTACATGCCTACTGAACAGCTTAGGAAGCCAACGGCCAACATTAATACAGTACCGTTCATACTCGTCTCCGAATAGCCCGCGCAGGTGTGGCTCTTAATATAGGAATACGAACCCATGGAAGCAGAACCCAACGCTCCTATGCTTAAGCGCGCAATAATGCTCGCGTTCCATCTTGTTCAACACGAGAACGAAGTGACACTCCCACGCGGCAAGCAGGCTGTCCGACAATTATCAAGTTATCCGGTGGTAGAATATATTTAAGAACGATATCAAGGAGTGTACCGGATGGCATACATTGAATCGCACGGAGGGCAATCCTGGCTACTGCCGCCTAGTTTGGAAGATCTGATCCCGGAAGATCATATTTGTTATCTTATTGAAGGTTTGGTCGATTCTCTGGATTATAGTTGTTTCGATATCCGATATTCAGGGGCCGGTCATCCGGCGTATCATCCAAAAATACTGGTAAAGTTGCTTATCATGGGAGTTCTGGACAGGGTGCGATCATCTCGTCGCCTGGCCCGCAATACCAGAGAGAACGTGGTGTATATTTACTTGGCGGAGAAGCTAGCCCCTGACTTCAGGACTATCAGCGATTTCAGAAAGAACAATCCTGATCTGCTAAAGGAAGTTTTCAAGCACACGGTCAGTTTTGCCAAAGAGGAAGGATTGTTGGATTTGTCGCATCTGGCGACGGATGGGACCAAAGTGAAGGCGAATGCATCGAACAGGAGGGTATTAACGAAGGAGGAGTTGGCGGTTCTGACAAGCTTTGTCGATGGTGAGTTTCAAGAGTGGGCAGAGATTGACGAAAGTGAGGATCGGCAGTTCGGTGAGCTGAGGGGTAGCGACCAACTGTCTCGACAGGGCAAAAAACTTGTCCAGAAAGCGGCACAGTACTACGTTAAAAGATTAAAGGAAGATGGGGAAGATTTTATCGTGCAGCTCAGAGAAGGTCTTCAGGAAGCTCAAGACGAAGTGGACAAGGAAGGGCTGAAGCAGGTGAGCACAACGGATCCAGAGAGCCGTTTTATGAGGAATAAGAAAGGCAGAATAGAGCTTTCTTACAATCCTCAAGTGACGGTGGATAAGGGTGGCTTCATTTTAGCTAATGATGTGGGTCAGAATTCTGCCGATGTAGGTCAGTTGCAGCCGCAGGTCATACAGACCATAGAGAATCTCGGCGGACTTGCTGAGAGTACTACCTGGAGTTTTGATTCTGGATATTTTAGTAGTGAGAACATTGCTTTTCTATCGGACAGGAAGATAGATGCATAAATGCCTGACAATAGTGGGACACAGGCAAGCAACTCTTACGACAAGAAGAACTTTTTATACAATGAACAAAGGGATGAGTATATTTGTCCTGCCAATCACCCGTTAACATTTTTGGGTGAACATTTTGACAGACAGAAGGACAAGATGGTGAGGGTCTATCGTGGCCACAGATGCTTGCAATGTGAGCATCAACCACGGTGCACCAAACAGAAGGACGGCATACGCTTTCTGAAGGTGTTCCCTAATGAAGTTCACTGCAATGCCATGATGGAAAAAATGAAAACGCCTGTAGCAAAGGATATATATCAGCTTAGCCAGCAGATTGTTGAGCCCGTAATAGGAGATATCAAGGAGAATAAGGGTTTGCGAACATTGCTGACAAGAGGGATTAGTTCGGTAAGATCGGAATTTAATCTTGCCTGTACGGCAGTAAATCTGAAGAAAATATGGCAATACCTGGAGGGGAAAGGAAGGCCTCCGAAGGATGGTACCTGCTGTCTTGCGCCGAGAAAGCCTTTTCTGGGGATACTATGGATAAAGCAGTTAGCCCCGTTGGTTATTCAGGATAGCGAGCTATCCACTAGTTGGCTTTAGTATCGATAATTGTCGGACAGCCTGCAAGCCGCGGGGCATTCTGCAAAGGCTTTCGGTAAAACGTTTACCACGGACGGACTTTAAACTTGAGGGGAAAAAAGTTTCCTTCACCAGTAGCAAGATCGCTGAGTTAATCGTAATAAACTACTCTAAAAATAGCACATTGATCGATTTTCTTGAATATTTAAAATCTAGCCGCCGCCAGCTCAGCCCGTCCATCATCTGCCACAGCTCGTCTGAAGGGTTGGTTACATACAGCCATTTCCGCAGCCTTTGGAAAAGTGCCTTAAAAAAGGCCGGATACATCGACGATGCCGGCGTGCCACAGTTTAAATTCAAAGGAATACGCCATTTATCAAATACGCTCATGAAAGATGCCGACATCACAGTAGACAAGCGGAAAGCTATGACCGAACACATTCTTCCAGAGTGAGCTTGCCCTCTTCATAGGTTTCGAAGGTAAGATGATGCCGCTCCTCAACCTCGGCTAACGCCAACTTGAAGTTCTTCGTAGCCCGTTTGCGGGCATAATGATCCCATCCGTCGGTGAGCAGGACACCGCCGATATCCAGAAACAACGTGTTGATCGGGATTGCTCTTTTCATTTGGCCTCCGTCAAAGCCGTTGGCCACCTTTCATAGTCCGTTCTTCGAGCCAGAAGTATGGCGCTAGATCGGGGACTCGGGTGGTAAGTTTGCGAATCTTCCCAAAGCGGTTCCTCGCCCGCAGTAAACAGATCTTATGGCACTTCTCGCGAGGTGTCAACAGCCAGATGCCACCTACCCCCTGCAATACAGGGGGTAACTCAAAATAGACCGCCTAGGCACCGGCATTGGGCACCAGGCAGAGTGAACGAGTCTTTTTTTTTACGGCTTCGCCTGACAATGGTGACATCGGACCATTTGTACGTCGCGCTCTTTTCGGTTTTGTTTCCTCTGCTAACAACTTTCCCTTATCGTGACATCCATCCAAGCCGATCAACTGCGTCCTTCTTGAAGGCAATGCCGACTCTATTATAAATCTGTGTTGAGATCGCATTCTCATGGCCCATAATATTTTTTGAATGGTTCTGAGATCTCTTTTTAGACCAGTTTTGTCGCGCGCTGTCACCACATAGTACGCTTGAGTCTACAGTCGCTATTTTCCTCAAATTTCCCTTAGTAGGTCAGTTAGCGTTTTCTATGCTGAACTCCCCGGTAACGCAGTCTCTGTTGATGGCGTCATCACCGACTCACTTCTGATTGGCTTGCCTCGGAACGCAAAAAACAATGCCAGCAGCAAACACAAGGCAACACTCCAGGCTTCGGACGCGAACGACACGCCGAATGCCCCACAATAGAGAAAGGGACCAAACCGATACTTATTAGTAATTTGTGCGGCCTCGTCACTTTTCTCGATGGTTGCATTTGTTGACATTAGTCTAATTGAGGCATGTCGCCACAGTGCGTGAAAGGCGAGTGATATCGTCAGGAATGTTCCTGTATACAAGTGTGCCGCAACTTTTGCGTCCGGATGAAGCAGGTATCCTGCCAGTAGTGCGGTCGGGAAAGGCACGAACGTGACACAGAGCAACAATAGGCCATTCCAGTAAAGGAAAAGATGGTCAGATTTTTTAATCAACGCAAAGATCCAGTGGTGGTGCACCCACATGACGAGAATCGTTAGAAAACTGGTCAAGAACGCCAAATAGCTTGGCCAAAGTGTAGTCAGGGATTGCGCCAACCCGCGTGCTGCGACCTCCTCATGGCTTGGCACTTTGATCCCCAGTACGAGGAGCGTGATGGCGATGGCAAAAACGCCATCACTAAACGACTCAATCCGAGCGGTTTCTTTCTCTCTATCCATTTAATTTATAACCTCGGCTCCTGCATACTGCGCAATGCTGGGGAATTGACTTTACTTGCATTCCCGATTGGCAATAAAAAAGTGCTGCCATCTCCCTGATCCCGACACATGTCGGTTTAGTCTCTGCAAGGGGTGACAGTTGCCAGATCTGCTTGCATGCCCTATCTCCCGGCCAGAAAGATAATGGCGGTTCAATCAAGGCAGGTCTTCCTCCCAAAGCGGCAGCACTTGGGCAATTATTTCTCGCTGGAAGAATGAACGGACACCTCGTGGCCACTGCTTTTCAGAATATTCTTGGCCTTGGCCAGCTCCTCATCTCCTGCACCATGAACCACCACCAGGAACTTATCGGACTTGATGGATGTTTCATAAGTGATAACGCTGTCCTTCGGAATGCCAATACTGTAAAGACCTGTGCCAAGACCGCTTAATCCTCCGAATGCCACAGCACCCTCCAGGCCGCCAATAATGGCGACAGCAAGCGGACCGGCTACGACAAGCGGACCAATCCCGGGGATCCAGAAGAATGCAGCTCCGAATAAGATACCCCATATGCCGCCCCAAAAGGCGCCCAGCTTGCCCCAGTGCTACATGCGGTCACCCGGATTGTAGTAGTCGACAACCTGTTCCTTAGTGTGTCTTCTAACTCGCGCTGCCCGTTCACTCATAACTAACGACATTACTTGCGATCAGCCGCCCAGCTCCACTCCGCTTGAACGCTGGGCAGTCGACGCGAAGCAAACTCCTTAGCGAATCGGCAAAAAGATACTGATGCCCGGCTGTGGAGCCGGTGCATAGACGACCGGCGGCGTGACATAGCCATAAGAAGGCTGATAATAAGGCCTGCCGCGGTCATGCCCACGATCTCTATGCACGTTACGACGGTTGTCATGTTTATGGTCATCGCCGAGGGCCGGCATGACGTCTATACTGCCAATCATTGTGAGTAAAACAAGCCCCATCATAATTTTGCCCACTTTGGATCCAATAATCCATGTGCCTGATGATTTCATAAAGTCACTCCTCTCTTGGATCGATTCCAACGCCGGTTTGGCGTCAATCTTTCGTTGTATGATCTGACGCCGATTATTTCTTCTTGTGTTTGGCATATTTCCCTGTCCGGAATATTGTATCGGTGATCTGCTTCTGTTCATCGGACATACTTGCATAGAACGCCTCGAATGGGGGGATGAGTCTCTTCAGTTCAGCCAAATGGGTTTCGGTAATTTGGCTATGGAATTTCATATTTTCTACAGCGTTCATCGTCTTAGCTTTTTCTGCCCTGTCCATGGTTAGGCCATCCATCTCTTTCGCATTTTCCCGCATCACCTGAGTAAGGTTATTCCATAACGGTTCCTGGGGTTTGGTGATATTGAGCGAGTCTTGAAGCTTTTTGATCTGGGCCTCTGTATACTCTACTGCAGAGGGGCTGGAAACTGTTGACGATTTCTTTTTGCCCGAAGCTGCAAAAGAAAGATTTGGATTGGCGAAAAAGATAGTTGATAAAAACGCCATCATCACAGCAACTAGTGCAACTCGGAAAGCAACCTGATAATCCTTTCGTTTCATTATCCGTCTCCTTAAATAAGTTTTATCTTTAGAGCGTCTATGACGCCTGCCTGTTTTTCTTAATGTTGAACGCAACAAAGTAACCATCATTCAGGAGGAGGGGAAGTGTTCACCCCCTCCGAATTTTATCAAGGACAAGTAATTGAACTTATTTGATCTGCCCTCGTATCTCTCCGTTGGGATACTTATCCGTGTGGACATTAAGGTAAGCATTCCCCTTCTTGATTTGCTTGATGAGATCTTTTACGGATTTTCCTTCCATTGAGCCGATCAGATCTTTTTGGGTAATAGTGCCTTCGGCAAGAGTACCGCTGAATTTACCAGCCCTTTTCTCATTGGTAATAACAGCCACAGGCGGGCCGTTTTCACCCTTTTTGCCCAGGTGGATATGTGCAGCAGTGACATTCTCGATATCCGAGACCGTTACGTAGTAACTCAGTGCTTTTTCGTCGTTCATCGGGGTAAAAGTGGCATCGCCCTTCGCCATTGTTTCTACAGTTGGGACACATTGGCTACCCGATAGCATTGATTTAAAGCTCTTTCCTGCTGCAAAGCTATAGGTTGCCAGTCCAACGATTAACAATAAGATGATCAGATACAGCTTTTTCATTATTATCCTCCGTCTTTTTTAGGTTTTGTTGAGATGCATACGACATCCGATATTCATAGCAATTCCCGTATTTCTCGGGTATTCATTCGAAATTAAATATAGACATTAGCCAGCGAACACGATTTTTGCATCTTCCGCATCATTTCCCTCCTTTCGATAAACGTTCGTATTTGTTGATGCACTTTTTATTGCGGCAAAAGGGAACATGGTTTAACGCTCGCATCTATCTTGAAGGTGCACAATGTGTGCCATTGCTGTTGTTGACAGGTAACAGTCTCTATGCTATTGGAAACATTGAACTATTCGTGAAGACTACAATGGGGATTGATAATGTGAAAGGCGGCGACTTCTGATATATCAGGAGTCTCCTGATATATCAGGTACTCTTCCTGCTGACTTTGGCTGCCCAGCCTTAGCGTCCTTGATTCAATAGTCTTGGTATTGATGCCTAAAATGTATGCTTCACCATGTGCATGTGCGGGATTTTAGGGGAGAGGTCAGACGATTCGCTACTTAGGCTTTGGAAGTGTGAAGTGAAATGTGGCGCCATGCCCCACAGAACCCTCGGCCCACGTCCGGCCCTCATGCAAGGCAATGATGCGACGGACATTAGCCAGGCCGATGCCTGTACCATCGAATTCGGTCTGCGGATGGAGACGCTGGAATACACCGAAGAGCCTGTCTACATAGTCCATGTTAAAGCCAACACCGTTGTCTTTGATGAAGAAAATATCTTCATTCCCATCCGCCCTGCAGCCAATCTCGATTTCGGCACGTGGACGAGTACTCGTGAATTTGACGGCGTTAGAGATGAGATTTACAAGCACAAGCTTTATCAGCGATTGTTCGCCATAGACATAAGGCAACTCACCAAGCTTCCACATTATGTCTCGCCCTATTGTTTCCTCCGAAAGCTGATCGACGGTCTCCTTTACGATGTGGCTTATGTTTACTTCTCTCTTTTGCAATTTCTCGCGGCCAAGACGGGCTAATGAAAGCAGATCATCGATAAGCTTTTCCATTTTCTTCGCTGAATCGGCTATCAAGACCGCATACTCGCGGCTTTTTTCGTCTAGTTGCCCTTCCATCCGCTTTTGCAGCAATTCCATAAAGCTCCTCATGTGGCGGAGGGGTGCCCTTAAGTCGTGAGAAACCGAGAAGCTGAATGTCTCCATCTCCTTGTTTGCAAGCTCTAGCCGGACAACATGTTGTTTTAATATCCTGTTGAGATCCTCAATATCATCATCGCTTTGCTTGCGCTGACTTATGTCGATTACGATCGCACGTAACCCCTTTGAGTTGTCCATGCTCTGCGTTGCCATTATATCTATTCGCACCCAGAAGAAGTCTCCGCCTTTTCTCTCCATTCGCAGTTCACACATCTGAGGCACGCGTGTTGCAAGAAGATGTTTATGGCAAAGGTAGTATATGTCCTGATCTTCCCTATGTATGAAACGAGTCAACGGCCTGCTTATCAGATGACTTCTCTCTCTGTCCAACAATGTGGCCACGCTGAGATTGGCCTCAAGTATCGTTCCTCTTTCATTGAGGGAAACATATCCGGCTGGGGCTAGGTCATACAGGTCAAAGTATTTCTCGCGGGACGCTTCTAGTTCCTGTTGCGTGCGGCGAAGCTCTTCATTCTGCATCTCAAGTTCGATCTGGTGCACACGCAACTCGTGGACTAAGTTCTGCATATCGGCGGAAGGAATCTTGCCCAGTACCCCGAGTTGTTTTTGCAGCACCTCCTCGGCCCGGTGGCGCATGTCTGAAATTGCGGCTGATATCTCTGGTTCTCCAGCTTCAGCGGCATCAGCAGAGCCACCTTTCGGTCCTTTGTCCAATTGCTGAATTCGACCCTTCGTCGGGGCTTTCTTTTTCCCGGCCATCGCTTACTCCTTCTGCCCTGTTAAGATAGTTCATCTCAAGTATCTTAAAGATATTGCAACATCTTAGACCGGAGAATAACCACTAATGGCTTAATATTATAGCGTACAAGCAGAGTGAAGAAGCAACTAATTCCTTCATGCTGTAAACGAAAGAGTAAACGCGCATTATCTCCTCCAAGGGATGGCTTTGGGAAACGCCCACTTTTCTAAATGCAAACATCTGTTTATCGACTTCAACACAGCCGAATTTAGTTCAGGTAGCTGCAGCTGAGGTTGGAATGCCAACTCTACGGGCTAGGACCGGGAACTAACATAATGAGGAGAACAGTGCCACCGGCTATCCTATAACTCTCCTGGGGTTTCAAGTAGGAACATAAAAGGATTGTCAGTGTTAGTGCAATGCCCACCGACCAAGGATTCCGTCCCAGGATAACAACCCACACCGCCCCTACCACCGCATCAATTGCTGAGCCCAGAAGGCGATTCAATGAAGCACTCAGAAAACAACCCAAATTTGCCGCATCACAATCACAGCAGATATTGCTGCCCAATACCCTTCTGGTATATTGAAAGACTGATACAAAAAAATGGTCAGCACAGCTGCAACTGCTGTTTTAATAGCATGCTTCAATGACGCCCCTCGTTCTTGAAAAAGATAATACAGAGTGGCGGCACAATTAAGGTAAGAGAGTAATCTCTTCCGTGATGCGACACGGGTGTTGCATCAACACCTCCGAGATTGCCATAGCCGCTCCCCCCGTATTCGCCTGCATCGCTATTTAATTCCTCCTTCCAGTATCCGCGTGTAGGGACTCCCACTCTGTAGTTGTAACGTATAACCGGAGTAAAATTGCAGACGACAAGTAGGTAGTCACCTGAGGTCTTTCCTTTTCTGAGAAAGCTGATAATACTTTTCCCCCAGTCAGTACAGTCCACCCACTCAAAACCCGAAGGTTCAAAGTCGATCTCGTGCAAAGAAGCCTCCCCTCTGTAGAGAATGTTCAAATGTTTCAGCCAGCTCTGAACACCCTGATGCTGGGGAATTTGAAGGAGATGCCAGTCCATGCTTTCTTCATGGTTCCATTCCCTCCGCTGCCCAAATTCGCCTCCCATAAACAGAAGTTTTTTCCCTGGATGCGCGTACATATATCCAAGCAGAAGTCTGAGGTTGGCAAATTTTTGCCAGTCTTCTCCCGGCATCTTGTTCAGCAGAGAACCCTTCCCATATACTACTTCGTCATGAGAAAGAGAAAGCATAAAGTTTTCAGAAAAAGCATATAGAATGCTGAAGATAAGCTGATTATGGTGATACTTTCTGAAAATTGGATCCTTCGAAAAATAATCCAGGATATCGTGCATCCAGCCCATATTCCACTTCATTCCGAAGCCAAGACCTCCCATATAAGTCGGCCTCGACACCATTGGCCAGGCTGTCGATTCCTCCGCTATAGTTTGGACATCGGGAAACTCCCGATAAACCTCCTCATTCAGTTTTCTCAGGAACAAAATCGCTTCAATATTTTCTTTTCCCCCATATACGTTCGGGATCCACTTCCCTTCCTCCCTGCCATAGTCGAGATATAACATCGACGCCACTGCGTCAATCCTTAACCCATCTGCATGGTATTTCTCGAGCCAGAATACAGCGCTACTGCCCAGAAACGCCCGCACTTCATTGCGGCTGTAGTTGAATATGTAACTGTTCCAGTCAGGATGAAACCCTTTCATGGGGTTCTCATGTTCATAAAGATGGGTACCGTCAAAAAAGACCAGGCCATGAAGATCATCCGGGAAATTAGAAGGGACCCAATCAAGGACTACCCCGATGCCATACTGATGCAGACAGTCGATAAGAAACATGAAGTCCTGAGGTGTTCCGTACCGGCTCGTAGGAGCAAAATACCCTGTAGTCTGATACCCCCATGAGCCATAAAACGGGTGCTCCATGATCGGCATGAACTCAATATGCGTAAACCCCATTTCTCTGACATATTCAGGGAGATATTCTGCCATTTCCCGATAGGTCAGTGGCCGGTTGTTTTCTTCTGGTACTCTTCTCCATGACCCTGGGTGCATTTCATATACTGAAACGGGCGACGACAAGGACTTGTTTTTTAGGCGGTTTTTCATCCAATCCGCATCCTGCCATTCGTATTCCAAATCCGCCACAACAGAGGCTGTCTTCGGAGCAATCTGCCAGAGAAAAGCAAATGGGTCTCCTTTATCCGCCTGATAGTCTTTATACCTTGAGACTATATGATACTTGTAGATGACATCTTTGCCGATTCCAGGGATAAAGCCCTCCCAAATTCCCGTACTATCCGCTCTGGCCTTCAACGGGTGAGATGCTGTATCCCATTCATTAAAATCGCCGGTAACAGATATCGATGCCGCATTTGGAGCCCAGACTGCAAAGTGAATGCCTTTTTGACCATCCACCGTCATCATATGGGAACCGAATTTTTCATACAGTCTGAAATGATTCCCCTCTTTAAATAAGTAAATGTCATGATCTGTCAACATGCTCACATCGTATAGAATTCTTGAATGGTCTGACATTTCCACCCCTTCAATCAGTTCGCCAGTAAAATATGTTTTTCCGTCTCGTAGTAAACGCAATTATATCAGACTTTAGATGCATATTTCGGAAAGACTGGATAGTAATATTATTGTTTTTTGCTTTCAGAAAAAAAACAAGCCATTCAGAAAGCGGGTAGACCAATTCACCGCGGTAGATCTTGCCTAATTTCCGCTTGAAACAGAGCTTCTTAACCGTATCGGGCGCGTTGTCTAGGGTTAAGTGGCATTCCTCAGTGGTCGGGTCTCGGGATGTCTTGTAACAAGGGTGTAAGTCGGCAAAGGACAAAAAGACCGCAAGAGCCTCATTAAGGGTGGATGCCGCCGTGACATTCATAGCATCCCATAGATTGCCACTCATTTCCGATGTCAACGGGATGTCTGAATGCTTGGCCAGTCTCCATATTCAAGGTTTCTTTCGGACCGCTATTGCCTTGTTCAAGAATTATGTGACATGTACGACAATTGTTGGGGATAATCAACCCCTCATCGCTTTTATGTTTGCCATCATGGCACCTCATGCATCCTCTGAAAATAAAATGGCCGATGTTGTTCGGGTAATACGACCATCTTGCTTTCATTGCCGGAAAGATGTTCTGCTGAAATGCTTTTTGCGTTGCCTTAACCGCGTTGTTGATTTCGGTGCTTCTTTCCGAGTAAAGCTGCGGATAATTCGTGCGGTAGAAACCGTTTATGGCTACAGCGATGCCGCTCATCGCATCGGTATCGGAAACATAATTGTTTGTCATCGCTGTCACCGCCGTCTGTTTGATTTCCGGAATGGATGAAGCTATTCCACCAGAAGATATTTCGAGATCGATTGCGTAGTCGGGAGAATGCATATCGTGGCTCGGGCGATTGTGGCAATCCATGCAGTCCATAACCCGTGGCAACTGCGATGCTATTGGATTGTTTGCCTGAGGAGCGGAAGTATCGTGAAAAACCGTTACCTTCCCCGTCAGTTTATCGCTTACCCGCACCCAGGTGATATTCTGTCTGGGATTATCAGTTGCTATATATTCCACCTTTATATCAGGATTGACATGCCAGTGGATTCCTGATTTCGGGGCTGCTAGCGATCTGCCGCTACCGACTTTGAGGAGCATGTTTATCGGCCATTTGCTGTTGTTCTTATCATATAAATAATGATCGAACCGCCTTTGCATGCCTCCATAAAATATTTTTGGCCAGTGGCACTGCTCACATGTTTCCCTGGCAGGTCTTAAATTGCTAATAGGTGTGGGTATAGGGCGAGGATATGCATTGGCCAATACCGCATAGACCTGATAAAGACCAGACAGTTTTGACTTGGCATACCAGCCTACGCCCGATCCGATATGACATGCAACGCATTCCACCCGTGCGTGCGGAGATTGCTGATACGCTATATACTCCGGCTTCATTACTACATGGCAAAGCTTTCCGCAAAAGGCCACTGATTCAGTAAATTGATAGGCCTGGTAAATTCCGACCGAACTCAAGAGTATGAAGAGCGCTGTGCCCAGAAGAAAAATTATGGCAGCTCTCATATGGTGTTTGTCGTTAAGATCTATATGGGGCCACTTGAATGTCAGCTCACCGCCCTTCCGCAACTGTCGCCACCTTAGATACATGCCGGACGGGATTAGCAAAAGACCCAGTACAAGAAAGGAGGGCAAAAGCATGTAAAGGAGAATCCCTATGTAGGGGCTCTTTATTCCGACTATGAAATTGATTCCGAGCAGAAACAGGATGATGAGAGACGTAACAACCGCAAGGACAAATCCAACAGCGCTTGTCAAGTTATGCAACAAAGACGGCAATTTCCTTTTGTCCATAATCGATTGATGATATCTCGTATGCGGCGTCAGTACAAAAATGCTTCAGCACTATTATCTGCCGTCTTTGAGTAACATAACATCAAACCTTCGGGATGTCAATTTTGCCTGCCGGAATGTCCTGTCAGTAGCTCGAAGGTAACCCAAAGTGGTTTACTCATGAGTATTTTCATATAAAACAAGCGCTTTTACGGTGTCGGTGATCTCGAAATGTTGAATAGAAAATGACAACGGATAGGGCCATTTATTTTTTGCACAGTAGTGGCTGTACTCCGCGTTTCTTAAATCAAATGGCCCAACATCTGCCCCGAACGATTTTGGACAAAGAGACAGTGGATGAGATCATTTTCAACTCCAGAAGCACCTGTGATAGGCTAATGTCCGAACTCTAGGCGCGTTGCGGACTACGGTTTGGGGAAGTTATCAACCTTCGTGCGGCATATGTCTCTGGAAGGGAAATCATCACACAGGAACCCAAATCTGATAGGTATGAGGTGGTGGCCTTCGTTCCAGAAAGCGAAATGATCCCAGTTTTTTAAGAGTACAGAAAAACACCCCGCCAGAACCCTTGAGGACACTGGATTCAGCCCCAAATGGGAGGTTGACAATTGCTTATCCAACAATCCCAATTTTCCAGCCAACCATTTCGCGGTCGTTGCCTTGATCAGGATGGGCATGAGGATACTGACAAATGTTACGGCAGCTATGATTTCGGCCCCGGGCATATGCTTTCCTATCAATAAGCCTGCGAGTGCTACAGGGATGACGACGGTTTCTCTCGTCCAGCACATTAAGAGCATTTCATTGAAGCTCCATTCCACTCGCCTATCTGGAAGAGCGCATACAAAAACGGTAACCGGCCTTGCAATCAGCATGAATATGATAACTATAATTACACCTACTAACATGAATTTACTCATGAGACTGAAATCGACCTGCGAGCCCAGGAGAATGAATATAAACATCCTCATTATCATAGCTGTCCTTGCGACATATTCATCAAGTTTTCGACGCTCCACCATATTCATCCGATATCCGATGAGATCTTTCTCGACGATGGGCTTTGCATCTGCATGCCTTCTTGAGCAAACTTACCGTAATCGGGCAATACCGGCATGCAAAAGCCCTGGCAGAGACTGGTCCCATGTTTGAAACGAAGCTCATGGGACGCCTCACCTCAGTCGCGGGTAGATAGGTATTCTTCTTATTTCTTTGATGCACAGTTTTTGCATAGATTCAAGCATCTTTGGATTGAGGCCTAAAATCTCTGCTGCACCGAGAGCCGGATTCTGAGGGGAGAGGTCATTTGATCAGCTTCTTAGGACTTTGGAAGCTTGAAATAGAATGTAGCGCCCTGTCCCACAATACCTTCGGCCCATGTCCCGCCCTCCATGCAGGGACGAACATTTGCCAACCCGATGCTTGTGAAAGGAAACAGTAAGTCTTGGGGTATCGATCACCGATGTCCTTCAAACTGGATGCTCTAGCAGTCCACTTGTCTTGTTTCGGCAGACAGCAGGACAAGTGACATATGGAGCTCACGCGCGGCTTTGCAATGATGCGATAGATCGCGTAGCTGTTAGCTTCTGTTCATTTATGGAATTCATCTTTCCGAATCTCCCGCTCCGCCTTCACCCAGTCCTGAACTGCTTGACCGTCCTGACTGCCACGCTGCTCATATAATCCATAGGCCCGTGCTGCGATCTGCGGTGTAAGATCGAGCGGCTTTTTGGCCAACAAGGGGGCTTCAGTAGGATCAAAAATCCGATAAGCGATCAGTTTCATGCGGTCATTAATGAGGAACCACACCAACGCATAGCCCCAAACAAACAGTGCCCAGCTCCAGCCGAGCGGCGTCATAAACAACCCATAAACTGCTATCAGAGTCGCCGCCAGTTGCGTGCCGAACACAGCCAGCAGCAAAATCCTCGCCGGACGATGAGACCAGAACGGGCCGCGCGTGCGTGCTAGGAAGATTGTCAAATGTCCCGCCACGGACAGCATCAGATACATCAGTGTTTGGATGTGCGCACGGTCGAGATGATAGACATGCTCGCCGATATAAAACAGGCCAAATGCAGCGACGGGTCCGATGACGCCCAGCACCGTGGCGACCCCCAGCACCATGCGCATGTTCCATTCCTCGGGCTTATCCTTGTACTTAACGTTGTCATACGCAATGGACAGGATCGCTCCATCGTTGAGCAACGCCAGCATCACGATCATTACCGCCGTCAAGGGATAAAAATTAAACACCAGTATCGCGAGCGTCATGAACAACAGTACGCGCAGCGTTTCGGCTATGCGGTATATGGCATAGCTGTTCATCCGCTGGAAGATTTTCCGGCTCTCCTTGATCGCATCTATGATAACCGTCAGACCTGGCGTCATCAGCACGATGGACGCAGCCGCGCGTGCCGCGTCCGTAGCGCCTGAAACGGCGATGCCGCAGTCGGCCTTCTTCAGCGGTGGGGCGTCGTTCACACCATCGCCTGTCATGCCGACGATGTGGCCGCGCTGCTGCAGTACGTCTACAATGTGGAACTTGTGTTCGGGGAACACCTGGGCGAAACCGTCCGCTTTTTCGATAGCCTCCGCCAACTGCGCCATCTCGTGATGCTTCGTGTCGCCGAAGCTGCTGGCATCAAGAATATTTGTGCTCATCCCTAATATTCTAGCGGTTTCCTGGGCTATGGCCAGTGCATCGCCCGTAACCATCTTGACGTTAACCCCCATCTGTCTGGCGGTCGCGATGGTTGCCTTAGCATCTTCCCGGGGTGGATCGAACAGGGGCAATACGCCAAGAAACTGCCATTTACCTTCTACTTCGGCCCGAGCCACACCAAGCGAGCGGAAGCCGCGAGCAGCAAATTCGTTGACCGCCTTCTCGATGTCGGGCTTCACCTGTCCTGCATTGGCCGACAACTGCAATATCACCTGCGGTGCGCCCTTGGTCACCTTGAACTCTTTTCCGTCAGTGCCCTTGATGGTGGCTTCGGTACGCTTATGCACAGGGTCGAATGGCTGGAAATGAACCACCTGATAGCCTTTCAAATCCTGATCGTTTTTCAGGCCACCCAACACGGCCAGGTCGATGGTATCCTTATTGTCCGCGCGTGACGCCAACGCGGCGTTGAGGATAACTTGATCGGCAGGGATGCCGTTCACGCTGCAAGGATCACCCAGCGTCAGCTTATTCTGGGTCAGGGTTCCAGTCTTGTCTGAACACAGCACGTCCACACCCGCCAATTCTTCGATGGCCGCTAACCTGGTCACAATCGCCTCTTTCTTAGCTAGCAGGCGCGCACCTACCGCCATGGTCACGGACAGCACCGTGGGCATCGCCACGGGAATTGCGGCCACCGTCAACACCAATGCGAACTGAAGTGTGGTAAGGATCGGGTCACCGCGGAAGATTGCGACGGCAATAATCACTGTCACCAAAGCCACTGCCAGGATGATCAGATAATTGCCGATTTTTAACACCGCGCGCTGAAAATGGCTGGCTGTCTGCGCCCCCTGCACCAGTTGCGCCGTCCTGCCGAAGTAGGTGTTCTGGCCTGTGGCGTACACGAGCGCGTCGATTTCGCCCGTGCGGATGATTGAACCCGAGAACACCGCCTCGCCGAATTTGTGCGTGACGGGCAACGATTCGCCCGTCAGCGCGGACTGGTCCACTTCAATAGGGTCACCCTCCAGCAAGCGCGCATCCGCCGGCACGATGTCGCCCAGACGCAGATGAATTACATCGCCCGGCACAAGCTCACGCGCCTCAGGGTTAGTCCACTTTCCATCGCGTTTCACCTGGGCCTTGACCGCCAGCTTGGCCTTCAGCGCGGCAATGGCGTTGCCCGCCTGATGTTCTTCCCAAAATCCGACCACGGCGTTAGCAACTAGCAGAAGGAGGATTATGCCAAAGTCCGGCCAATGCCGGGCTACAGCCGAAAGGATGACGGCCGCTTCGATCATCCACGGAATGGGGCCCCAAAAATAGGTGAGGAATTTCAGGAACGCATTGGTCTTCTTTTCTTCAATCTCGTTAGGCCCATATTGGGTCAGCCTTTTCTGCGCCTCGGCTTGACTGAGACCGTCCGGCGACGATCCCAATTTTTTCTCCACTTCCGGCATCGGAAGGGATTTTAGATCGACATTCTCATCTGGTTTCGATCCAGGCGTCGAACCCGATTTATTTTGGGTCACATTGTTTTGTTCAGTCATAGGGGGCCTCCTGTCATGTTTTCTATGATCATTATATCAACTCCAAACGACCGCGCTTCGCGGTGCTTTGAGCCGTCATTGACGGTAACTTCTGCCAGCAGAGGTCAGCGCAAAAGTAGAAAGCTCGTCAGGCCGTGCCCGTCACAGACCTTTGTTAGGCATGCTCATTACTGGCGGTCGCGGCCGAAATCGCTAAGCTTCGGCCAACCACTTCCGTGCCGCAGCGCCATCGGCGTGATCGAAGTATCGGACCGTCGCTTTCGTGAACGGCTTGCAGAACGTCGCCATGCCGTGCTGCCACCTCTTTTCTCCGACCACCGCGAGTCTATCGATGTCGGTAAAGTGTTTGATGGCGAACTTAGTATCCTCCCACATCGCTGCGGCTTCCCATCCGTGAAAGCCGGTCATATCGAACAGCACGCTAAGCTTTCCGTGCTGTCGTACGAGTCGCTCGAACTCAGGCACAAAGTGCTCGTAATCTGCCTTTACCAGCTTGTCACTGACTTGAACGACGAGCACCTTCCCGCCGTTTTCTTCATTGAGTTTAATGGACATTTTGTACTCCTTTGTTTTGATTCAGGTTAACATTATCTCAGTCAGCAAAAGCTTCATTGTAGCCGGTTAGCCGTTTCTCGCATCTTATATCTTAAATACCGCCGCAACCCGAGACCACAGCTACGATATTCGAGAGACTGGCTTTATCGCCCATGCAACATCTCCTTGGATCTCCAATAACGCCCGATTAGGGTGTTGGTTGAGCTATCGTGCTTGAGTGTTGCCCCAGTCTCAAGTTCGGGGATGATGCGCGCGGCAAGCGCCTTCCCCAGTTCGACTCCCCACTGGTCAAATGAGTCAATGTCCCAAATCGCGCCTTGAGTGAAGACGCTGTGTTCGTAAAGTGCGACGAGCTTCCCCAGCGCCTCCGGAGTCAATCGTTCCAAGAGGATCGTGCTGGAAGGACGGTTGCCCTCAAAGGTGCGGTGTGGCACCAGCCATGCCGGCATGTTCTCGGCTCGTACTTCCTCTGGAGTTTTGCCAAAGGCCAGCGCCTCTGCCTGGGCGAACACGTTGGCCATTAGCAAGTCGTGGTGGTGGCCCACAGTGTTAAGAGACTGAACAAACGCGATGAAG
Organism: uncultured Nitrospiraceae bacterium; assembly: GCA_963736105.1. Lineage (GTDB taxonomy): Bacteria > Nitrospirota > Thermodesulfovibrionia > Thermodesulfovibrionales > Dissulfurispiraceae > Fen-1308. Next base: position 2,230,003 of record CAVTNL010000002.1, read on the forward strand.
TCGCAGGGGATAAGCTTGGTCCCCTGATGGATTAGTTGGTAAAACGAATGCTGCCCATTGGTACCCGGCTCTCCCCAGTAAATTGGCCCTGTTTGGCAACCGACCTCAGTCCCATCAAGCTTCACGTGCTTGCCATTACTCTCCATCGTCAACTGCTGCAGGTAAGCCGGAAAGCGTTTCAAGTACTGCTCATAAGGAAAAACCGCCATGGTCTGCGCATCGAAGAAGTTATTGTACCAGAGTCCCAGGAGCCCCATGAGCACCGGCAAGTTGCGTTCAAATGGGGCAGTCCGGAAATGCTCGTCCATCTGGTGGAAGCCGCCTAGCATGGCGCGGAAATTTTCAGGGCCAATGGCGATCATTGTGGAGAGGCCAATTGCCGAGTCCATTGAGTACCGCCCGCCGACCCAATCCCAAAACTCAAACATATTTGCGGTGTCGATACCGAATTTAGCAACTTCTGCACCGTTGGTAGAAACCGCAACGAAATGACTGGCAACAGCAGCGGGATGTTTCAAAGTCTTGAAGACCCAGTCGCGAGCCGTGTGTGCGTTGGTCATCGTCTCAAGAGTTGTAAAGGTCTTCGACGAGATGATGAACAGTGTCTCCTCGGCATCGAGGTCGCGAGTGGCTTCGGCGAAGTCGGTGCCGTCTATGTTGGAGACAAAACGGAAGGTCAGCTCGCGCTGGCTGTAATGCCTTAATGCCTCGTATGCCATGACCGGCCCCAAGTCAGACCCACCGATGCCGATATTGATGACATTGCGAATCGGCTTGCCGGTGTAGCCCTTCCACTCCCCACTGCGTACTCGGGCGGAAAAGTCAGCCATCTTGTCGAGCACAGCGTGAACCTCAGGCACGACATCTTCGCCGTCCACCACGATAGATTGCCCCTTAGGTGCTCGCAGGGCCACGTGCAGAACGGCCCGCTTCTCGGTGACGTTGATCTTATCGCCCCGGAACATTGCATCAATGCGGGCCTGCAGGCCAGACTCCTCAGCCAATTGCAAAAGGAGTCTGAGTGTCTCGTCGGTGATACGGTGCTTCGAATAGTCAAAATAGATGCCAATAGCCTCAGATGTCAGGCGCTCTCCTCGCTTGGGATCGTCCGCGAAGAGCTTCCGAAGATGCAACTCCTGGATCTTCGGGTAGTGTGCTTCGAGGGCCTGCCATGCCGGAAGTTTAGTTAGCTGCGAGATATTTGTTTTCATGCTCATATCCTTTCCATCGCGGCTGTGTACTCGCCACGGCGCGCAGAATGATTACACTTGGCTCGATGATACAGAGTTTGCTGTGCCGCCAACACATGTGCCTCCTCGCCTTGCCAAATCTCCAAAGCCGGTTGCTGGATGGCGCGGGCAAACGAAAACGCCAACGCCCACGGCAGCCGTGACTTGAATCTGACATTCATGGCATTCAAACGGGCAGAGGCCATTTCAACGGATTGGCCGCCGGACAAGAACGCAATCCCCGGAACGGCGGCGGGGACAGCTCGCATGAGACACCTCACCGTAGCATCAGCCGCCTCGTCCACTCCTTCTTGTTTGGGACAGGTTAGTCCCGGAAGCACCATGTTTGGCTTCAGGATCATACCCTCCAGCGTCACACGTTGTGTGTGAAGCTGCGTGAAAACGGTTCGCAGAACCCCCTCAGTTACCTCGAAGCACCGCTCCAGAGTATGCGCGCCGTCCATGAGCACTTCCGGCTCGACGACAGGGACCAGTCCAGCTTCCTGGCACAATGCGGCATAGCGAGCCAGCGCATGTGCGTTGGCATCGATGCAACCCCCACTGGGAATGCCATCGCCAACGGCAATCACTGCGCGCCACTTGGCAAAACGAGCGCCCATTTGAAAATATTCCTTGAGACGGTCGCGCAATCCATCCAGACCTTCGGTAATCTTCTCTCCGGGATAACCTGCCATGTCTTTTGCACCAGTGTCAACTTTGATGCCAGGAATGATTTCAGCATCGGTGATGACTTTAATAAAGGGTGTGCCATCTTTCTTCTGCTGACGTATCGTTTCGTCGTAGAGGATCACGCCACTAATGCACTCACCGAGACCTGGCGTGGTCACAATCAACTCCCGATAGGCGCGTCGCGCCTCCGCGGTCTGGGGAATCCCCAACTTGGCAAATCGTTTATTACAGGTTGGATTACTTTCATCCATCGCCAGTAGGCCCTTGTCGCCAGCTACAAGCGCCCTCGCGGTGTCTATAAGCTCTTGTGAACTCATTTCTGATACCTCCATAGTTTTAGGGAGAGGTTTTTCCTCACCAAAATATCCGATTTATTAGTATTGCTTTAACTAACTCTTTTACTTCCACCTCTGCGTGGTTAGCCCCAATATATTAATAAGCTTTATTCATTTATGCTGTTTCATTTGCTTTTCTGTAAAGGGATTTTATATTTTTAACGATATCTCCGGAAAAGACTGCCTTTCCGCAAATTAGTTCGTTTGCACCAGCTCTAACCACCTGCCCTATCGTTTTAAGATTTATGCCGCCATCAACCCCTATCGTCGCATTCATGCCTCTGTTTCTTAAGAGTTCTCTTACCTGCATTATTTTTCTTTCTGAGCCTTTTATAAAGGCCTGTCCTGAAAAGCCAGGCTCAACTGACATAATCAAAATGTAATCTACCTCTTTAAGAACCTCTTCAATGCTAGATACTGGGGTCCTGGGCTTGAGCGTTATGCCGGCTTGAAGTTTCAATGCCTTGATTGCTTTTAAAGTATTGCGGAAATTACAACAGGACTCCTCATGTATGATAATCCCGTCAACGCCTGCTCTTTTAAAAATCTCTAAGTAGCGTTCTGGCCTGTCTATCATTAAATGAGCCTGAAAAAACAGCCCGGATATTTTTCTTATGGATCTAATTAAAGCCGGGCCAAAGGTAATATTGGGAACAAAATTACCGTCCATTATATCCAGATGAAGTTTAGAGCATCCGGCAGCCTCAATTTTTCCTATCTGTCCCTTTAAGTCGGAAAAATCCGCTGCAAGCAAAGATGGTAAAACTTCTATTTTTGTGTAGGGTTTCAATTTAATTTCCTAATATTCCTAAAAAAGAATCTACCGACTTCATAAATGCCTCGACGCTGTCTTTCAAGCATTTTGCACGCTTCGCCGCCCATAAGGTGAGCTTCCCCTGCTGTCTAACTGGTTCTTCCACTGCAGCTCACCCCATGATGAAGACATGGTGCTGGATTAGCGCGCCCATTAATCGGCGAGATTCCTCCATCATCATGCCTCTTGTGTCAGGCGCCAAGTCAGGATGACCTCCAGACAACATATCCCTCTATTCCTTCAGTCTTGTCGTATAGAGGCTCAAACTCATCAGCGTCGCTATGAAGCTCTCGCTGACTGAGAGCTTCATAGATTGCCTTAACGTGCTTTCCATCATGCACCATGTCCCAAATATCCTTATCGTAATCATGACTGCCCGCAATCGCCTTCTCAACGCTGTATAAATTCGAGGTCATCCCCGCAGTCCGTCCTCCGCAATCGAGTACCGGCGTTCACGGCTAATGACCGGATATCGCATCGGACGTAGTCGCGCCAAATTGACTGGCCGCGCGTTTCCAATTTCATAGAGGGATTGTCCTTCATAATTCTGTCTCCTTACTTTCCAGTTCCGATATTTTATCAAGCCGGCGCTTGCACCGTTCGGCCCCACTAAAATGTGCGTTAAGGAACGTCTGTACCAAGTCCCAGGATAGGGAATAGCCGCTAACACGTCCACCCAGACACATCACGTTCATATTGTCGTCCTCTACCCCCTGATGAGCCGAAAAGGGATCCATGATCAAAGCCGCACGCACGCCGCGTACCTTGTTAGCCGTTACGCAAGCCCCAACCCCGCTGCCGCAAATAGCTAAGCCCCTGTCCACCTCACCCCTCGCCACTGCCTTGGCCAACGGTGCCACAAAATCAGGATAGTCATCTCCTGAAACCAGCTTAAGGGCGCCGAAATCCGCCACCTTATACCCGGCGGCTTTGAGGGTGGCAGTCAGTTGCACTTTCAATTCAAACCCGCCATGGTCTGCAGCTATGCCAATGCGCATCAGTTGTCCTCCATATTCAGTGTTTTTTCTTTCGCGTTTCCCCCGGATTCCACTTCCAGTTCCGGATTTCCGGTAAGTCTTGGCCGTGCTTGGCGATGTAAAGCTTGTGCTCGATTAGCCTGTCCTGCATCATCTGTTTCAGGTAGGCCCCTTTGGAACCCAAATGCGGTAGCCGATCGACCACGTCTTGCACCAGATGGAATCGATCTAGGTCATTCTGCACCCTTATGTCAAAAGCGGTTGTGATGGTGCCCTCTTCCTTATACCCCCGTACATGAAGGTTGCGGTTGGTCCGGCGGTAGGTCAGACGGTGGATCAACCACGGGTATCCATGAAAGCCAAATATAATGTGCTTGTCTTTTGTGAAGAGCGAGTCATAATCCGTGTCGCTCAGTCCGTGGGGGTGTTCGGTTTGTGGCTGCAGTTTCATCAGATCTACGACATTGATCACCCGGATTTTCAGATCTGGCAAATGCTGGCGTAGAATGGAAACAGCGGCCAGAATCTCCAACGTGGGTGTGTCGCCGCAGCAGGCCATCACCACATCCGGATCGGCGGCATGGTCGTTGCTGGCCCATTGCCAGATGCCAATTCCTTCCGTACAATGCACGACCGCCTCGTCCATGGTCAGCCATTGGGGCAGTGCGTGTTTTCCCGCAACCACCACGTTTACATAGTGCCGACTGCGCAGGCAGTGATCAAAAACAGACAACAGACAGTTGGCATCGGGCGGTAGGTAAACGCGCACGATATCGGCCTTCTTGTTGATGACGTGGTCGAGGAAGCCAGGATCCTGGTGCGTGAAGCCGTTATGATCCTGCTGCCAGACATGGGAGGCCAACAAATAGTTCAACGACGCGATCTTTCTTCGCCATGGCAGTTCCAAGGTTACCTTCAACCACTTGGCATGCTGGCTGAACATAGAGTCTACGATGCGAATGAAGGCCTCATAGCTGTTGAACAACCCGTGTCTCCCGGTTAGCAGATATCCTTCCAGCCAACCCTCGCTTTGGTGCTCGCTGAGCATCGAGTCTAGGACGCATCCTGCGGGCGCGAGGAACTCATCATTTTCCACTTTTCGGGCGTCCCACTGGCGATTGGTGACTTCAAAAACCGCGCCCAGGAGATTCGACAGTGTCTCATCAGGACCGAAGATACGGAAATTACGCCGATCCTGATTCAGCTTGACCACGTCACGCAGGAACTTACCTAGCACGAGAGTATCCTGGCCGTCAACGGCTCCGGGCGAAGGCACATTTACAGCATGCACATGGAAGTCCGGCATGAGTAGGTCACGCAGCAGAAGGCCGCCGTTAGCGTGAGGATTTGCGCCCATGCGTCGGTTGCCCTTAGGCGCCAGTTCAGCCAGTTCCGGCATAAGTCGGCCATTTTTATCGAACAGCTCCTCAGCCTTGTAGCTCTTCATCCAGCTTTCAAGCTGCTTGACATGCTCGGGATGTTCGGCATCCACCAGGATCGGCACCTGGTGCGCTCGGAAAGTGCCCTCGATTTGCAGGCCATCGATGACCTTCGGTCCGGTCCAGCCCTTGGGTGACCGCAGGACGATCATTGGCCAACGCGGCCGAGTAGCGTCTTTCTTGTTCCGCGCATTGCCCTGTAATTGCCGGATGTCCTCGATCGCCTTTTCCAACGTGCCAGCCATGAGTTGATGCATCTCTTCTGGATCATCACCTTCTACGAAGTAGGGCGTCCAGCCACAGCCTCGCATAAATTGCTCCAATTCCTCCTGCTCGATGCGGGCCAGGACAGTCGGGTTGCTGATCTTATAGCCATTTAGATGAAGAATCGGCAGCACGGCTCCATCGGTAATTGCGTTGATAAACTTGTTGGACTGCCAGGCGGTCGCCAAGGGGCCTGTTTCCGCTTCACCGTCGCCGATCACACAAGCGACAATCAGATCGGGATTGTCGAACGCGGCCCCAAAGGCATGGCTGAGCGAGTACCCCAGCTCGCCACCTTCGTGAATTGACCCAGGCGTCGTCGGCGCAACATGACTGGAGATCCCGCCGGGAAACGAGAACTGCATGAACAGTTTCTTGATTCCTGATTCGTCCTGGCTAATGTTCGGATAAATCTCGCTGTAGCTGCCTTCAAGGTAAGTATTACCCACTAGCGCCGGGCCGCCGTGACCGGGACCGGCGATGTAGAACATATCCAGGTCATACTTCTTGATGATGCGGTTCAAATGCACATATATGAAGTTTTGTCCCGGTGTCGTGCCCCAGTGTCCAACCACCAGCGGCTTCACATGCGACAGTTTCAGCGGTTGCTTTAACAGCGGATTGTCATAAAGATAAATCTGGCCGACCGAAAGGTAGTTGGCAGCACGCCAATATGCGTTCATCTTTCGCAGCAGCTCGGGCGACAGCGCTTTGTCCGTTTTGTTCATCTTCTCCGTTTCCACAGTGATGGTCTCCTTTACCCCTTTATTAACTTTCATAGCAATGCTCCTTTCAGGCCCCGTTTTTTTCATTTTGCTGATGCTGTTCATCGTCCCAGTATCCTTGGCGATTGTAATGACTATGCAGTCTGGTCTCATAATCCCGAGTTAGCAGAGACTTTTCTGTGTATTCCGGTGACTGCTTGATGGCCTCGCGGGAAAGATTGACGAAGACTTTCGACTCTCTCCAACTAACCCGTTCTATCCATTTCGGTGAAACCAGGACTTTTTTCCCCGGCCACCAGTTTTGTGTATCAATGACTAGATATCGAATCGCCCACGTCTCGTCATCAATGATAAAATCCTCGACATGGCCGATCTCGCCGTCTGCGGCTTCGATGGTATAACCACGCACATGGTAAGTGCTGCGCAGATGGGGATCCCACGCTTTCTCACCTCGGGTGGTTGGTCCCCTTTTTTCAGGGTCACGCACAATGTAGGGATAAGATCCCCACATGTATGAGTCGTTCCAATACATCGGCCATCCGTAATACCCGTAGTAGCCCTCCTCGAATTGTCGCGACACAGGCTTGTCACTGTCCAAAGATGGGCTGTCCTCAATCTGTTTTTTGGTTAATTCGATGCTGATATGTTGCCCTTCTCTCATTACGGCGATCAGCGCATACGGGGAGATCAACACCTGTCTGCCCGTGAGCCAGTTGCCCGTGTCCGCGACCAAATAACGAATCACCCAGTGCCGGTCATCAAAGTAGAATTCCTTGACCTTTCCAATTTCTCCGTCGAGGCTGTCCAATTTGTAACCATTTAGTGTTTTGGCTTGGCTTAGCATTATTGTCTCCTTTGATTTTTTTGCGTTTCGTTTTTGTTCGCTGTTGGCGCCCCGGCAGATTCTTTTTTTCACTGGCCATCTAAGTCCTAGTGCGTGATCATCTGTTTAAGCCCGTTCATCGACCCAGTACCCCTTGCGATCGTAATGTCGATGCAGTCGGCTCTCATAATCCCGAGTCAGCAAAGACTCCTCCGTGTATGTCGGGGACTGCTTGATGGTCTCACGGGTGAGATTGACAAAGACTTTCGACTCGTCCCAACTAACGCGCTCAATCCATTTCGGTGAAACCAGGACCTTCTCCCCCGGCCACCAATTCTGGGTATCTATGATTAGATATCGAATGGCCCACGTCTCGTCATCGATGATAAAATCTTCGACGTGGCCAATCTCTCCGTCTATAGCTTGGACGTGGTAACCACTCACATTGTGAGTGCTGCGCAAATGGGGATCCCACGTTTTCTTCCCTTGGGCGGATTCTCTCAATTTTTCACGTTCACGCATGATGTAGGTATAATCCCCCCACATATATGTACCGCTCCAGTACACCGGCCATCCATAATACCCGTAGTAGCTCTCCTCAAATTGTCGCGACACAGGCTTATCACTGTCCAAAGATGGACTGTCCTCAATCTGTTTTTTGGTCAAATCGATGCTGATGTGTTGCTCTTCTTTCATTACGGCTACCAGCGCATGCGGGGAGATCAGCACCTGCCTTCCCATAAGCCAATTCCCTGTATCGGCAACGAGATAACGAATCGCCCAGTGTTGGTCATCAAAGTAGAATTCCTTGACCTTCCCTATTTCACCGTCGAGGCTGTCTAATTTGTAACCATTTAGTGTTTTAGCTTTGTTCAGCATAGTAATCCTTTCGTTCTTTTTTGTTCGCTGTTGCCGTCTGCCTGACAGCGTGTTTGAGAAAGCAGTTTCACCGGGATCAGTGTGGATATAAGCATTCCAATTGTCCCATTCCAGTTTTTGAGAAGGCAACAAAACAGCACTACTGCGTCAGCAGTCCACATAACCACCACCAGCGCTAACGTGATGCTTAAAGAGTCGCGATTGGTAAGGATGCACGGGTTAAATCGTATCATGGACAACTCCTTCGTCATTCAGTAATCCGAACAACGCCAGCTTCGCACGCGTGGTCTGGTAATCCGTGTGAAGAATGCTTCGAATCCCCAACCCTTCCGCGATCTGGACGAACATCGAGGTGTTTTCGATATAAACTACCTTCCCGGCTGGCACTTGGGCAATGTCCAGCGCAAGCCGAAAGATGTCCGCGTCGGGCTTGCGGATGTGGACGAAGCTGGATGAAATGAATGAATCCACAAAGCCGTTCAACTTAAACTTTCCTATTCGATACTCATTCAGTTCCCGTGCTTCATTGCTGACTACCACAATCTTCAATCCATACCGTGCCTTTAGCCCGCGGACCAACTCGATCATCTCGGGATAAGGTTTCGATTGTGCGAACATAAAACGCCGAAACTGATCACGTGTGAATGGCCGCTTTTGGTAGAAGACCACCAGACCTAAATATTCTTCCAGCGTGAGCTTTCCCTCCTCGTAAGTTTCAAAGGTCAGGTGATGCCGATCATTCATCTCAGGCAACTCGAGCTTGAAGTTAGCGGCCGCCCGTTTACGGGCATTATGATCCCAACCGTCGGTGAGCAGGACACCGCCAATATCCAGAAACAACGTAGTGATCGGGCTTTTTCTTTTCATTTGATTTTCCTTTCAGGGACCGCGCCCCGAACATTCTGGCAGGACTGCCTTAATTCTTCCGGCAGCGGCCAACTGTGTCCTTGATGGGCGAGCAGTCCCTGGGCGGCCTCCGGTCCCCAAGTGCCGGCAGCGTAATTGGGAAAATCACTAGGTGAGGCCACCGCCCACATCTCAAGCACCGGCATCAATAAACGCCACGCTGCCTCGATCTGGTCAGCACGCATAAACAAGGTGGCGTCCTTTTTCATTATGTCCCAAAGCAACGTTTCATAGGCATCAGGCGACTGTTCAGTGAACGTTTCCCGGTAGTTAAACTTCATCTCAACCGTCCGCAGGTGAATGTGCGCCCCCGGGTGTTTCGCCTGGAAGCGCAGCACGATGCCTTCGTCCGGATGGATCGACATGACGAGACGAGATGGCTGCCAGTCGAGGCTGGCCTCGGGCGGAAACGACTGATGCGGCGCGGCACAAAATTGGATCGCCACTTCGGAAACCTGCCGAGTGAGCCGTTTGCCGGTGCGGAGATAGAAGGGCACGTCCTGCCAGCGCCAATTGTCCACAAACAGCTTCAATGCCACAAAGGTCTCAGTTTGGGAGTCGGGCGAAACACCATCTTCTTCGCGATAACCGCAAACTTCTTTGCCTCCGACCCACCCTTTGCCGTACTGCCCGCGCACCGCGCACTGATGGACTGCGTCTTGGTGAATCGATCGTACCGCATGAAGCACATCCACTTTCTTGTTGCGGATCTCATCGGCATCGAAGGATACCATCGGTTCCATCGCCACAAGACAGAGCAGTTGCATCAGGTGGTTCTGCACCATGTCGCGGAGCGCACCTGCACCATCGTAATAACCGCCGCGATTTTCCACGCCCACATCTTCCGCGACTGTGATGGTTACATAATCAACATACCTCCGGTTCCAGATTGGCTCAAAGAGTGAATTGGCAAAACGGAAGGCCAGTATGTTCTGCACAGTTTCTTTGCCAAGATAATGGTCTATCCGGAAAATCTGGGATTCCTCGAAACTGGCAGCAAGAATGGCATTCAATGCTTGCGCAGACGACAGGTCGTAGCCGATTGGTTTTTCGATCACAATCCGCGCCCGTTCCCGGTCACGTGCTAGTCCGGCTTCACCGAGGCGTGCCGAGATCTCGCCAAACATTGACGGAGGGGTGGCCATGTAAAAAATATACTGTGCTTTAGCCCCCCATTCCTTTTCCAGCTTCGTGCATTGATCCCCCAGAGTTGAATAGGTTTGGAGTTTTTTGTAATCTCCCTGCAGGTAATGGACATTCTTTGCGAACTGATTCCATTCCTCGTCCTTCACCTTGCCCAAGCGAGAGAACTGGTTGACTCCCTCGCGCAGACGTTGCCTCAGTTTGTCTTCGGAGAGTTTGCCACGGCCCAGCACAATCACCGAAAAATGGGTTGGCAGGCTAAGATCTCGGGAGAGATCAACCAAAGCCGGCACTAGTTTCCTCCAGGCCAGATCTCCAGTCCCGCCGAAAATTACTAACACTGTCGGGTCAAGTTGTTCATTTACGTTCATCAGTCTTCCTTTTTCTCCCATTCAGTGTGGAATGTGCCTTCTGCATCGATCCGCTCAAAGGTGTGTGCTCCAAAATAATCGCGCTGGGCTTGGATCAGATTGGCAGGTAGCCAGGCGCTGCGGAAGCCATCGAGATACGCAAGCGACACCATCAAGCCCGGAGCTGGAATGCCACTCGTGCTCGCTGCGCAGACGACCTTGCGCAGGTTTTCCTGATGATCCATAACTTTCTTTGACAGATTTGGATCAAGCAGCAAATTATTCAAGTCGTGCTTAACACGAAAAGCGGCACGGATGTCTTCCAGCAAGGTGGCGCGAATGATGCAACCACCTCGCCAGATGCGAGCTACCGTTTCGAGATCCAGCTGATATTCGCGCTTGACCGACGCCACCGCTAGTAAGGCCATGCCCTGCGCGTATGTGAGGACTATTCCGGCGTAGAGAGCACTGCGTAGTTCATTGAGGAAGTTGTTGCGGTCGCATTCAACACGGCGGATAGGTCGCAGCAGAAGGCGGTTGGCTTCATCCCGTTCCTTGGTGAACACAGACAAGTCTCGCATCGCAACCGCCAAGTCAATTGTCGGGATCGGCACCTGCAGTTCCATCGCGCTTTGTGAAGTCCACATGCCGGTGCCCTTCTGCCTGGCTATAGCAAGGATTTCGTCGATCAAACGCTTGCCGGTCTTCTCGTCTTGCTTCGCGAAAATATGGCTGGTGATTTCCAGCAGGTAGCTGTTTAGTTCACCGGTGTTCCAAGCGCTGTAGGCGTCGTGCAGTTCGTCGTCATTCAAACCGAGACCGCGTTTCATCAGATCGTAGATCTCGGCGATGAGCTGCATCACTGCGTATTCTATGCCATTGTGGACCATTTTGACGAAATGCCCGGCCGACCCCGGACCGAGCCAGGCCACGCACGGATCACCGTTCACCTTGGCCGCAACAGCTTCAAATACCGGACGGACCCGCTCGTAGGCCTCTTTCGACCCGCCGGGCATGATGCTCGGTCCTCGACGCGCACCCTCTTCGCCGCCCGATACTCCGACACCGAGAAAGTTAATGCCCTTTTCAGTCAGCTTTCTGGCGCGCAGTTCGGTGTCCTTAAAATCAGAATTGCCGGCATCGATGATGAGATCGCCCTTTTCTAAATGCGGTAACAAATCATCGATGACAGAATCCACAGGAGGGCCGGCAGTCACAAGTATCATCACCGCTCGCGGCTTCCGGAGTAGACCAATGAGTTCTGTTATGCTGTTGGCACCAAGGACGTCAAGCCCCTTTGCTTCTTGTCGGAGTGCTTCGACCTTGCTCTGGTGCCTGTTATAGCCCGCCACTGAGAAACCGTGGTCAGCCATGTTCAGTAGTAGATTACGACCCATCACCCCCAGACCTCCCATGCCGATTTCATATTTTTGTGAATGCTTATTTGTCATTGTTTCGCCTCCATCTTTATTTACCGTTCCGCGTGAAGCCGATCCTTAACAAGTCGACCGTTCCAACAGCCTCGTTGCTTCTAACGTTCATATGCCTATGCCCCGCTCACTCTCCTCAGGCGCAACACGTTATAGTCACGCTTTGCAGACTTTGTCGGATGGATAAGCATCACCGAGACTCGTCGACTCATACGGACCCCCCACCCAAGGCAGATTCCCGCTTCCGTATAAGTATGGCGCTGGATCTTGAGTTCAGGCGGTAAGTTTGTGGATCTTTCAAAAGCAGTTCCTCACCTTCAGCAAACAGATCTAGCGGCGCTTCGCAAGAAGAGTCAACGGCTAAGTACCATCGTGTCCCCGGCAATTGGGCGGGCAATCCGAAATCGATGGTATCAGTGCCCGCATTAAACATCAGGAAAAGTGCGCACTGCTCATCTTCATGGATCAGACAGGCAAACTGTTTTTCTTTCGGGTCATTCCAGTTGGGTAATCCCCCCCGAGAGCCAAACCAATGGATCTCGGCGTCCGTATAAAATTGCTCCCTACTCAGAATCGGATGGACACGACGGAAGGCAATCATGCCACGGGTGAAGCGGAAAATTTCCCTGTGTTGTTCCAGGCAGTTCCAGTCATACCAGCTCGTTTCGTTGTCTTGGCAGTAAGCATTGTTGTTGCCACCTTGCGTGCGACGAAATTCGTCCCCGCCAAGAAGCATCGGCACTCCGCGCGAAACCAGCAGAGTCATCAGGATATTTTTGATCTGGCGTTTCCGAACGGACTCGATACCGGCATCCTCCGTTGCCCCCTCAACGCCGTAGTTCTCACTGAAATTCTCATTTGTACCGTCATGGTTGTTTTCTCCGTTTGCTTCATTGTGCTTATCGCGATAACTCACCAAGTCGTTGAGAGTGAAGCCGTCATGGCAGGTGACGAAATTAATGCTGCCCTCAGGGCCTTTACCAGACTTGGTGTAGATATCGGCACTGCCGCAAATGCGGCTTGCAAACGAACCAAGCATCCCATCATCGCCGCGCCAGAAACGCCGGATGTCATCACGATACCGGCCGTTCCACTCTGCCCAGCGGCATTCTGAAAAGCTCCCTACCTCATACGCTCCGGCTGCATCCCAAGCCTCAGCAATGATTTTTACATCCCTCAAGATAGGGTCCTCGGCAATCCGATCGAGAAGAGGGGCATTGGCTAGCAAGTTGCCGGTACCGTCCCGGCCAAGCACCGACGCCAAGTCAAAACGGAATCCATCCACATGCATCTCGACCATCCAATAACGGAGCGCGGCCAAGATGTGATCCCTCACTACGGGATGGTTGGCATTGATCGTGTTGCCGGTGCCAGTGTAATCCTTGTAAAAACGTTTATCGTCTGCAAGCATGTAGAAGATGCTGTTATCAATTCCGCGAAAACAGAGCGTAGGTCCCTTTTCGTTTCCCTCAGCCGAGTGATTGAACACTACGTCCAGGATCACCTCGATGCCAGCCCTATGGAAGGCCTGGACCATTTCCTTGAACTCCAGCTTCTGCTGACCCAAGCCTCCTTCACTGCTATAGGATGCCTTCGGCGCAAAGAAGGCCACGGGATCGTAGCCCCAGTAATTTCCGAGCGGCTTGCCTGTTTGTGGATTGATTGACTGCACCTGGCATTCATTGAACTCATGTACAGGCATCAATTCCACAGCCGTCACTCCCAGTTCTTTGAAATAAGGGATTTTTTCCATTAGCCCCCGGTACGTGCCTGGATGCTTCACGCCGGAGTTGGGATGAACCGTAAAACCACGAACATGGGTTTCATAAATCACTGTCTTCGACCAGGGATGTCTGGGCGGCTGGTCCTCATGCCAGTGGAAGTACTCCTGAGTGAATACGCATTTCGGCATGGCTCCGGCATCATCGACTTTCGAACAAACAGAGTCTCGTTCCGGCGCTACTGGATCGTATCCCCGTGCAGGGCCAAAAGCCCAATCAGGCAACGACGAGATCGCTGTCGCAAATGGGTCTAGAAGCAGCTTGTTGAAGTTGAAACGATGACCGTCCTCGGGTTGATACGGACCGTCCACGCGATAGGCATACAACTGACCAAGTCGAATCCCCTTAACCCAGACGTGCCATACGTCACCAGTGCGGTTGCGCGCGGAATCCAGATCAATAACCCTGGCGGATGCGGCATCTTGGGGATGATCAAACAACTCCAGCCGGATGCGGCTGGCGTGTCGGCTGAAAAGCGCAAAGTTCACTCCTCCGCCAAGTGCGTAGGTTCCCAAAGGCAATGGCATCCCAACTCGAACATCAGTCCGCTCCGACAACTCTGCCACATAATCATGCAGAGGGCGCTCCGTCGTCGTTAGATCTGCGGTCGTACCCGACTTTTCTCCAGCCTGGCCTGATAAGGACCGCTTAGGATCGTCTGTGTGTCGCATTCTTCTAGGTATTATTGACTTTTTCGTTGGGTCTTTTTTATTCACTCTTTTCCTTTCGCAATCTAGTCATCGCTATTACTGGATTCGTACGTCTTTCAGTGGAACCACACCTTTGTAGTAGTCCGTATGACTCGCGCCGTTTAATAAGTCACGGTGCGTGTGTCAGCGCTGGTCGCGATAGACATACCCATTGGCCGCCTTCGCTGGTTGCCGGATGCAGCAAAGTGATATCAAATCTCGACGACACCAATCGTTCGTTGAGGTCATTCTTGTTTTACGAGCTCACTTTCCTTTTCTTTGTTTGCGCGCTCCTGGCCCAATCCCATAGTCAAAGCTGTCACCCCGGCAATACCCCCTAGTTGCATGGTTTCCAGGACCGTGCTGGGTACAATTACGATCGTGGCGTTCTCCTTCAACCCCTCATAAAGCATGTTCATAGCCCTCAAATGAAGAGCGACAGGATTGTTGATATAGGTCTTGGCCGCTTCTCCAAACTTCTCCGCCACCTGTCGCTCTGAATCTCCCAGAATCACCCTGGCCTGACGTTCTCTTTCACCTTGGGCCTGCATCGACATCGCATCCTCCAGAGCCGGAGGAATCAGCACATCCTTGATCTCTACCGAATTAACATTAATGCCCCATGGTTCAGTGCGCTCATCAATGATCTTCTGCAACTCCTTACTAATCTTTTCCCTGCCTTCCAGCATGTCCGAAAGCATGGTCTTGCCGATGACATCACGCAGAGCCGTTTTGGGAGGCCCAGCTTATCGCACTTTTATAGTCGGCTACATCCAGGGCCGCCTTCTTAGGGTCTAAGACTTGCCAAAATAGCACTGCATCAACATCCACCGGCACCGTATCTTTCGTAAGTGTCTTTTCTGCCTTGAAAGAGGAGGTGATTACGCGGGTGTCAATCCAGTACGGTATCGCGTCGATAACCGGGATGATGAAAAACAGTCCCGGTCCCTCAAGGGAGCGGAACTTGCCTAACCGCAATATCACCACCCGTTCCCACTGATCCGCAACCCTAATTGAGGCCGAAACAACAAGGGCGATAACAAACGAAATGACTCCAATCACCTCTGCGTTTCCCATGTTAGCCGTACCTCTATAAACGGCAAATGCTAATCCGCCGCCAATGCAAAGAATTACGCCGAAGATTAATGCTGCAAACGAGCTGCTTTTTCTCATTCCGATTACCTCCATGCTTTAGTCCCCTACCTTTGATGACCGCGACTTGTTTTTTCTGAACTCGATGTCAATTCGCAATACTCCATTGAAAATTTAGTCATCGCTGCCACAGGATGTGAGCGTCTTCCAGAGGAACAGCAACGCCTTCGCAGTGCGGTATTACCCGCGCAGTATAGTCTGTAGCCGGACGGTTGGCAGGCACCACCGTGCTGTAAACGTAGCCCCCCGAAGCACCGGCCAGTTGGCGAACGCGCTTCATCTCCTGCCGCACGTGAGCGCTGCTTGTGACGTCGTCGGTATAAAGCTCTACCATCACAGCTTCGGGGTCCAAGTCATTGAGATACACCTCCACCTCAAATATGTGCTGGACCGTATTTGTCTGCACCTTCACGTCACCAAAGCGCAGCGTGACCCATTTCTCTTTCAGAGCATGTTCCCAATTAACTATGCGCTTGCCCACTGCACCTTTATCGTTAGCTCGCTCACGGTAGGCAGCTGCAGCCGGGAGGTAGTGTTGCTCAGTGTATTCACGCACCGTTCGGTTAACGGAGAATCGGGGGGTCAGACGTGCCATGCTTTCACGCATTCGCTTGACCCAAGCGGTTGGAATGCCGCTTTCGTCTCGGGTATAAAATTCCGGGACTACCTCACGTTCCAGCAGATCGTAGAGCGCGTCGGCTTCGACAGCATCCCAAGCGGGATCGTCGCCATGCTCCTGGCCGTCCCCCAACGCCCACCCTATCTCCGGTGTGTAAGCCTCTGCCCACCAGCCGTCCAATTCTGATAGATTAATACCGCCATTCACCAGTACCTTCATGCCGCTCGTCCCGCAAGCCTCCCAAGGCCGACGTGGCGTGTTAATCCAGACGTCCACGCCTTGCACCAAGTGCTCCGTTAACAGCATGTCGTAGTCGCTCAGGAATATAATGTGGGATCGGGTCTCCGGAAGGCGGATAAAATTTATCCATTCATGGATCAAGGCCTGCCCCGCCAAGTCCTCCGGATGGGCCTTGCCGGCGATGATGAGTTGCACCGGACGCTCAGGTTTGCTTAACAGGCGAAGTAATCGCTCCGGATTGTGCAGCAGCAGGTTCGGCCGCTTGTAGGTCGCAAAGCGGCGCGCAAAGCCCAGTGTCAATGCATTAGGATCAAATATATGTTTCGCACTGTCAACCGCATCGAGCGGCGCTCCGGAGGATGCTAGTTGTCGGGAAAGTCGTGCGCGAGAGTATTCAACAAGAGACTTGCTTGAAGCGATGCGAAATTGCCAAAGGCTGGCGTCGGAGACGTGGCGGATATCCTGCTCCAGAGTTTCTGTTTTCCCCAGCCAACGGTCTTTTCCGCAGGCTTCAGTCCACAGATCGTCAGATTCTGGAGAGTCCCAACTCGGCATGTGGACTCCGTTTGTCACATGTCCAACCGGCACTTCGCCCACTGGCCATTGAGGGAAAAGAGGCTCAAAAATATGCCGGCTCACCTCCCCGTGCAAGCGACTCACGCCATTTACCGACCCACTCCCCCTAATTGCCAGATAGGCCATGTTGAAGCTTTCCGATGAGTCGTTCGGATTTTGACGGCCCAAGGCTAGCAACTCGTGCAGCGAGATTCCAAGCCTGTTCTGAGCGTACCAGCCGAGGTATTGCTCTATGAGGGCTGGAGAAAACCGGTCAAAGCCGGCGGCCACTGCCGTGTGGGTGGTGAAAAGGTTCCCCGCCCGAGTTGCAACAAGCGCTACTTCAAAGGGCTGAGCAGTCTCTTGCATAAAACTATGGGCGCGTTCCAACACGGCAAAGGCAGCATGCCCTTCATTCAAATGACAGACTTCTGGATGGATGCCAAGCGCACCAAGCAGTCGCCATCCGCCGATCCCAAGGAGCAGTTCTTGCTTAAGGCGCAGCTCCGGCCCGCCGCCATACAGTTCGCTGGTAATTCCGCGATGTGCGGGAAAGTTCGCAGCATCATTGCTGTCCAGCAGGTAAAGCTTTACTCTGCCGACCTGGACCTGCCAGGCGCGCAGCCAGACTGAGTAACCAGGCAACTTGACTTCCAACCGTAGCCACTCACCGTTAGGTTCGCGCAAAGGCGTGATTGGCAACTGTCCAGGATCGTTATATGGGTAGAGTGCCTGTTGCAATCCGTGCTTGTCGATCACCTGGCGAAAATAGCCTTGCTGGTAAAGCAGTCCCACACCGACCACCGGCACACCCAAATCGCTCGTGGCTTTAAGTTGATCGCCGGCTACATTGCCAAGCCCGCCAGAGTAGATGGGCAAAGCTTCGCTCAACATAAATTCCATGCTGAAATAAGCAACACTGGTGAGTGGGGTCTGTGGATGCTCTTGCTGAAACCAAGCAGGCGCTTTCAACTCTTGCCGCCTCATCTGCACAAGGGCATCAACGTTTTTGCGAAAAACGGGATCGGCTAAAACGCGATCAATCTGGTCGTGCGATACCGTCTGCAGGACAACCCAGGGATTATGCGTGATTTCCCACAGTTTTGGATCAAGCTGGCGCCACACTTCGTCAGTGGCATGATTCCACGACCAGCGCATATCCAGGGCCAGCTCCGCCAAGAAATCGAACCCCTCGATTTCGGTGGGTAGAAGATTGTATATTGGGTGGCTGACACGTATCTGTTTGCTCATAGTCTCTCCTTCAAGTCTCCTTCGCTTACACTTGCGTTATTGAACACCACATTAACTCCGGTGGATGCCCCTATTGAATCTATCGAACTCGATAACCATCAATCATTCGTTTCCTCCATCAAATCCATTCTAAAATTCCATCCTTGTCTCTCAATCGCAAGACTTCATTTCCTATCTTCACGGTTGCGGCAATCATTAATGGCTCACCACTAACTGTGACTTGTGCCGTCCGGTCTGCATGTAGAGAAAATAATAATAAAAGCCATGATAGCCAGTGGCGTCAGGTTCAGGACCTTGCGGGCTGTTCCATAAAAAACGCAGCGTGGCAAGCGTTCGTTCAATCGCTGCTGCACGGGGCATAAATCCGCGCTAGACAGCCACCGGGTAGGCCGCCAATGCTAGGCCTGTGGCTGTAATACTGGCAGGCCAATCCGTTGCGGTCTTATCGATGACTAGCCAGTTTGCGGGATTCGTCTCATTCGGAAAGTAGCTGAATGAGACGCGCTGAAGGTTTTCCAACTCAGCGTCGACGGTTAATACCCTAGCGCTCATAGTTTCTTATCCAAGTTTGTATTGCCTGCAAGCCTTGACCTTTGTGGCGCCGCAGTCAAAGCATTGTTGACGATTGTTTGCGCTTCCTCCAGGATACGACTCAGATGATCCGCTCCCCGGAAGCTTTCTGCATATATCTTGTAGATATTCTCGGTTCCTGACGGACGCGCCGCGAACCATCCGCTTTCGGCTATTACCTTCAACCCGCCGATGGGCGCACTGTTGCCAGGTGCTTGTGTGAGGATGATCTGGATTTTTTCGCCAGCCAGGTCGCTAAGCTTGACCTGCTGGGGTGATAGCTTCGCCAACAGTTCCTTCTGCTCCGGAGTGGCCGCAGCTTCAACTCGGTCGTAAAACGGCTCACCGAATTCGCGGGTGAGTTCATGGTAGATTTCGCCAGGATCTCGGCCCATCCGAGCAGTGATCTCAGCCGCGAGCAAAGCCGGGATGATTCCGTCTTTATCTGTTGTCCAGACGCTGCCATCCAGACGGACAAACGACGCGCCCGCACTCTCTTCCCCGCCAAAGCCAAGTGAGCCGTCGAGGAGTCCATCCACAAACCACTTGAAGCCGACTGGCACCTCGCAGAGCTTCCGCCCAAGTTTAGCGGTGACGCGATCAATCATCTGGCTGCTCACCACCGTCTTGCCGACAGCCGCTTCCCTGTGCCACTTCGGCCGGTGTTGAAAGAGATATAAGATGGCGACTGAAAGGTAGTGATTGGGCGGCAGAAGGCCTACGCTTTTAGTAACAACCCCATGCCTGTCATGGTCGGTGTCGCAGGCAAAAGCAATGTCGAAGCGGTCCTTCATACCGATCAAGCGCTGCATCGCATAGGGCGATGAAGGGTCCATACGGATCTGGCCGTCCCAATCGAAAGTCATAAATCTGAAGGTCGGGTCGACGGCCTTGTTAACAACTGTCAGGTTCAATCCATATCGTTCGGCAATCGGCTCCCAGTAGTGGACCCCGGCACCGCCGAGCGGATCAACTCCCAGGCTGATCTTGGCGCCACTAATGGCATCCATGTCGAGCACGTTTGAGAGATCAGTAATATAAGCATTAAGATAGTCGTGCCGATGCGTCGTAGGGGCGCTCAGAGCCTTTTCGAAGGGAATCCTTTTAACTCCTTTCAGACCTCTTTCAAGAAACTCGTTTGCCCTCGCCTCGATCCAGTCAGTAACAACGGATTCGGCCGGCCCGCCGTTTGGGGGATTGTATTTGAATCCGCCATCATGTGGCGGATTGTGTGATGGTGTGATGACGATGCCGTCAGCGAGTCCTGTCTTGCGCCCACGGTTGTACGTGAGAATCGCATGAGATACGACAGGAGTCGGGGTATATTCGTCTCCCGGCGCGATCATTACATCCACCCCGTTGGCCGCCAGCACCTCCAGAGCGCTGGCATGAGCCGGAACAGAGAGCGCATGTGTGTCCATACCGAGAAACAACGGGCCATCAATCTTCTGCTGCCTGCGGTACAGGCAAATGGCCTGGCTGATGGCGAGAATATGCCATTCGTTGAAAGCCTTTTGGAATGCGGAACCACGATGCCCTGAGGTGCCGAAGGAAACCCGTTGTGCCTTCATCGACGGATCGGGCACTTCGGTATAATAGGCAGTGACGAGTTTAGGCACGTTAACCAGCATCGCTGGTTCGGCAAGTTTTCCTGCATTAGGGTTTACTTTCATCGTTCTACCTTTAACTGCGCTGATGCCTTTTGTGTTAAGGTCTCCATCAGCTTGTCGAATGGCACGTCGAATTTGTTGACGCCTTCGTCTTCAAGTTGCTGAGTAACTTTGTCGATGCTGATCCCGAGTTCCGGCAATCTTGCCATTATCCAGTTGGCTTCCTCAACACCTTGTTCGAGGCGTAATTTTGGGTTGCCGTGATCACGATAAGCGTCGATGGTTTCAAGCGGAGCCGTGTTTACGGTATCCAGGCCTATTAGCGGTTCAATGTACTTCACATCGCTATAGTTCGGGTTCTTGGTACTTGTGCTGGCCCAGAGCAACCGCTGCGCATGACCACCCTATCAGCCAGCTTCTTAAATCTATTACTGCCAAAAATCTCTCTGTAGATTTGATAAGCCGCCTTAGCACTGGAGATGGCCACTTGTCCAAGCACCTTCTCCGCAATTTCCGTTTTCTTGCCGCCTGGCTCGAGGAATTTCTCCACCGGCGGGTCCACCAAAGTGTCAATACGGCTTAAAAAAAAGCTAGCCACTGAGGCTATATGTTTCACTGGATTACCTTGAGCTGAGCGCGCTTCAAGACCTGCTATGTAGGCTTCCGCAACCTGTCGATAACGAGGCAGCCCAAAGAGCAAGGTTACGTTGACATTGATTCCTTCGCTGATGAGTTGCTGGATAGCAGGCAGACCATCAGCCGTAGCTGGAACTTTGATTAAAACGTTGGGCCGGTTAAGTGCGGCCCACAATCGGCGGGCTTCCTCAATTGTACCTTTGGTGTGATGCGCCAGATGCGGGTTGACCTCCAGACTGACATATCCATCTCCGCCGTCAGTCCTGTCGTAGAGAGGCCGGAACTCGTCAGCAGCGTTCTGTACGTCGTGCTGGCTCAGAGCTTCATAGATTGATTTAACATCTTTTTTCTTGAGGGCCATGTCAGAAATGTCCCCGTCGTAAATATGGCTTTCCGCTATCGATTTCTCAAAGATGGCTGGGTTCGAAGTCATCCCGCGTAGTCCATCCTCCTCGATCAAACGTCGAAGCTCACCGCTTGAGATCAGATCACGTCGGATGTAGTCGAGCCAAATTGACTGGCCGAGCGTTTCCAATTTTTTGAGAGGATTGTCTTTCATTGTTTTTCCTCCTTATGCTCCAGTGCAGCAACTTTCGTCAAGCGGCATTGAACTCGCTCAGAGCAGCTTTCTTGTATCTCTCCTCGATGGATTTATGGTGATTTACGTACTCTACGTCTCGTCAGATCTCCCTAAGGTGTACCAGGATGATCAGCAATCCCAGCTCCTACTGTGCGGCCAGGTGGTCAGTGCGCCAATGAGCACCAGAATCAAAATGATGATCAATAATTATGCCCAGGTCTTTCCTCTCAACACCATTGATTCTGCCAATAGGACAACCTTCTTCATTTATGTCCTCCTGTCGTTAGATGTGCCATCATCAGATTGCAAATAACACATCCAGCTCATACATGGTTATTATCCGGATTCCTTAATTCTGTTCTGGATAATTGATTTTCAAAGGAAGGAACCGGATCGATGTAAGATCTCTTTCCGGTCCCTCGCTTTTCACGCTATTATTTTACGATTACCTCGAAATGGACTCTCCTATTGGACTTGTTACATTCGTCGTTCTTGTTCTTGGCAGTCGGCTTCTCCTCACAGAGCAGCCTAGTTTTGCCGTATGAGATAGTCGACATCCTTGACTCGTCAATTCCGCCTTCTTTTGCGAGGTATTCCTTGACAGCTATGGCCCTACGTTCACCCAGTGCCATATTGTAGTCTTCAGAGCCATGCGCATCGGTATTCCCTTCGATCTGGACATTCATGCCTTGGTTCTCTTTCAGCATCTTTATGTTGCTATCGAGAATACCCGTAGCTACGGTCGTAAGGGTTGCCTTATCAAAGTCGAAATGTATGTCCTCAAAAGTTATCTTCACAGGCTCGACAATAGGAGCAGGCGCTGGTGGTGGGGGTACAGGTACAGGCTCAGGCGTAGGTTCTGGTTTCACCTCGGCAACCGGTTTTAGCGGACAAAGGGCCTTGATTTTACCGATCGCCTCTTTAGCCATATCTATCGCTTCCTGAGTATGGCATGCCATGTAGACCTCATAGGCCTTGTCTACTCTGTCCTTTAACGCGTTATATTCTGCCGGACATTCCTTGTCTTTACCAGCCACGCGAGCATCCGCAAGGGCCTGATCAGCTTGAACTAATTCCGTGGGATAGTACAAATATCCGGATCTGTCTGCAGGTCTTTTTTCCATCCCGGAACACCCAAGCATTAAACTCAGGGAAAATATCGCAATGATGACTGTAAGTACTCTCTTTGCTGTTATTGCTTGCATCTTTAACCCTCCTTCATGAACTTATTTGTATTCATGACCTCGTCACGATCAGGAAAATCCTTTATCGTTCGTGTCACCTTCGTACTAGCTCTGCTTTCATTGATCCCGACAGTCAAAACGGGGTACGTCCACGAATAATTCTGATCAGCACTATAACGATTGCGAGAACGAGTAGGATATGAATATAACCGCCAATCGTGTAACCGCTTACCAGCCCCAAAAGCCAGAGGATCATGAGTATCACAAAAATTGTCCAGAGCATATCAACCTCCCTTCGTTAAATGCCGTTATGCCTCACGGACTTTCATCGAACCCGATAGCATATTCTTCTCCGTCTTATCTCGATCCTTCGACCCTTTCGACCCGAGTGGGTTCCAGCATACCCCGAAACGCGCTACCATAATCCTAGATCGAATCAAGTTCCCTTTTTTATTTCCGGCCATTACTGTATCCTAAACCCGATATAAAGAATCACCTCTGTATTCCCAGTTATTTGACCGCATCCTTCACTGCTGTCCTCAGTTCGTCCGAGCCAGCATTGATTACGTCTTTTTTTATTAAGATATCAACGGGAGTCAGCCTTTTCCCATAATAGGCGTTATTAAGACTATCCCTTACCTCTACAACTGCTCCTTCGAGATTAACCCCGGCATAAAGGCCCTTTGATTTTGCAAAAGAGATAAAATCGGCGGTTATATTTTCCTTAGCGCCGGCGCCGATAGGACCAAGAGCGACTGAAATGTCTCCGCCGAGTTTGAACGAAGATGAGAGCAGAGAATCAATTGCCTTTTGGCTCATCGCCATCACAATGATCTGAGAGGCTTCTCCACCTATCTGCAGGCCCAGTGTCACAGAGCCGATCGTGTAGAATGCTGGCTGACTCCATTCGTTGGTATTCTCAGCTCTGACAACCAGAACACCAGTGCCGCCCGAGCCACCAACAATAAAGCCTCCTTTGAGCACCTGGGGATAGATCAGCAAACCCTTGGCGTATTTTAGATGTTCCTGAAACCACGAGTATTGCTTATCGCTAACGAATTCGCCGAACGTAATCCGCGCCTTGTCAACAAGTCCCTGCGCATCCGCCTGATCTGTCGCCATCGCAGGCATAGCCATTGTCATACACACTACGAAAGAGACTATCATTGTGACAGCAACGGTCACTGCACCAAAATATCTTCTACCCTTAATCATTTTGATTCCTCCTTAATCAGGCATCCATTGGATACCCGAACATCGTTTTCATAAGCGGATAACAACATATTCAAATATATCTTTATGCTTTCTGCGAGGATACTTTTTCAAGCAGCCTCTTGATAACGTCTTCCTCTCCATGAAGGGCTGCTTTATATCCTCGGTCATCGGTGTCACCGATTTCATCCCTCAGTTCCGCATCAAACGATTTAAGAACCGACGGCAATACCTCTATTTCCTTTTCATCTAACTCCAGTATCATCTGACCTCCTTTTATTTATTGCCCTATTTCAAGATTGAGAATGAACGGACACCTCGTGGCCGGCGCTTTTCAGAATATCCTTGGCTTTGGCCAGTTCGTCCGCCGAGCCATGTACTACCAGCAGGAACTTGTCGGACTTGATAGAGGTTTCATAATTAATAATGCTGTCCTTCGGAATGCCAATGCTGTAAAGACCTGCGCCAAGCGCACTTAATCCTCCGAATGCCACGGCACCCTCCAGACCTCCAACGATGGTGGCGACCAGCGGACCGGCTACGACCAGCGGACCAATCCCAGGGATTAAGAAGAAGCCGGTTCCGAGGAAAAGACCAAATAGCCAGCCCCAGAAAGCGCCGAGTTTGCCCCAGTATTTCATGCGGTCACCTGTATGGTAGTAGCCGACAACCTGTTCCTCAGTGTGATAGTCTTTGCCCACGATGGACAATTTCTTCATATCGAAGCCCGATTTCTGTAATTCCCTTACGGCAGTTTCAGCCTCGCTGTGAGTATTAAATATAGCAGCACCTACAGTTGACATGTTTTATTCTCCTTAGATTTGCGATTTTAATCGGTATGACGTGATCCGAGTCTATTTACTAAATAATCGTTGGCCGCATCCTTTCAGTTTGTCTTAGATCCACTGCCGGATTACTCACCTGGCAATGCACCAGAGTCTATTTGGACTACTCGATGGTCATCTGGTTATTTACGCTCTTCACACCCCTTATGTCGTTGACGAGTTTGCTAACCAGGTCCTTTTCAGATGCATTCGCGGCCTTGCCTCTCAACGTTACAACGCCGTGCTTTGTCTTGACCTTGGTGTGAAGCGCACTTGTCGAGCGATGAAACAGCAACGCTATTTTAACCTCAGCGGTGATAGAGGCGTCATCGATCTTTTCGCCCACTGTTCGGTGTGTCATTTCCGAGGTCGTCGACACTGTCATCTCATTCTTTACGTCTTTGACCCCATCGACATCTTTGGCGTATTCCGTCGTCAAGTCCTTCTGTGCCTTGTTCGTTGCATTGCCTTGTAGGGTCACGATGCCGTCTTTGGTGTTAACTTTCGTAGTGGCGCTCACGTTCCTATGAAAGAGAAGAATTGTTTTCACTTTCGCCGTAATCCACGCATCAGACTTTTCGGCGGGGCGTTCACCTTTGACCTCCAACCTGTCGTCCACACTTTTTACCCCGGGCAGATTTGCCACGGTTTCTTGAGCCATTGATTTGTGGGATTCTTCGGAGACAGTTCCCGACAATGAAACTATGCCCTCCTTAGACTGGATTTTAATATCATCATCCTTCAGGTAAGTCTTGAACACATACGAATTTTTTGCCGCTGATTCGATGCGATCATCCATCTTGGATGCTTCCACAGTTACGCCAATCATCAACAGGGCCACCGCGGCCACCATCAGCGTCCAAGAATACATTGCTCTCATTTTCATTAGTACCTTCTCCTTTATTTTGTTGAGTTTTGTGTCGACTTATTTACTTGTCATCCGCTACCACACGTCATGTATGATCACATAGCGCGATCTCCCATCTCACCACATGCAACAGCTGTCGTCTCAGCGCATTTCCTGCACAGCTCATCCCTTCATTTGTGCCTCTATTCTTTAAACTTTTTTCTGAACATGAGCCTCTTCTCCAGGAGTTGAGTCTGACAAGGTCTCGCGTACTACTTCAATTACATCTTTTCCCTCCAGTTTCATGTCGCTGGAGAATAGATCTATCTCCTTTTCAGCTTGTTCTTTTGTATACCCATATCTCGCCTGCAACAGAACCGGCAGATGATCCAATTTCCCAACGAACGTATCAAGGTCTTTCTCAATAAGCGCGCCCCATCGTTGTCCTACTGCATCTCTTAATTGTTTCCACTTGTCTTGCATTATGTCTTTACTCATATCGTGTATCTCTTCTTTCAGAATAATTTATGGTGATTCACGTAATCTACTTATCTTCAGATCCTCCCAAGGAGTAAAAGATTGATCAGAATTATTAAGGATCAATCCCAGTCCGCCGCGTGTATAGTATCCCCAGATTCTGCTGTGCGGCCGGCTGGGCAATACACCGATAGCACGAGCATTAAAATGATGATCAGTATTATGCCCATGTATTCCCTCCCAACCCCGTTAATACTGCCAATAATACAACCTTATTCATTTTTCTCCTCCAGCCTATAGGAGTAGCTATCTCTCTTTTTGATGCATCTGTCGCAACAAAAACGGATATATTTTGGTCTTTCCTAGTGCATTGAGGTGCAGAATGTGTGCCAGCAGTGTTGTTACCGGGACAGAAGTGTCTATGGTGTTGATAACATGAAAATATCCGCAAGGACTTCGAGGGTGAGATGATACCGTGAAAGGTACCGTCTTCTGATATATCAGGAGACTCCTGATATATCAGGTAATCTTTTACTTCTTTGGATGCAAAGAGAGATTCTCGCATCAAGGCTTCCATGAGTCCAAACATTTCTGTTTTGTCGCTAAGGGGATATTTACACTTAACCTTGATAGGTCATTCTTTCCCCTTGCAATGGCATATAAATTCAGCTAACATGTGGCTTAGGTACTTAGAGAATATAATCAATGATTTTGCGATTGGAGAGATTAGATGTTAATCCGGGAAGACTATTTCAAGAACATGTTCAACACAGTTCATGAAGCTATTCTCATGCTGGATGGAAACCTTAGGGTTCTTTTTGCAAATCACAGTTTCTTCACTATTTTCAAGGTAGATTCCGAAGAGACTATAGGATATCTTCTATACGATCTTGGAAACAGACAATGGAACATCCCAGCCCTTCGCGAGCTGCTTGAGAATATTCTTCCGAAGAACACCACAGTCGATAATTTTGAAATTGAACATAATTTTGAGAGCATCGGACCGAAAACCATGCTCCTTAATGCCTGTAAAATTGCAGAAAAGAAAACCGAGCTGCCGATAATCCTTCTCGCCATTGAGGACATAACCGAACGCAAAAAGGTTGAAAGAACGCTGGCAGAAACCGAGGGTAAATATCACGAGCTTGTCCAGAATGCTAACAGCATTATCTTAAAAATGGACCCGAATGGGAGGGTCCTTTTTTTCAACGAGTTCGCGGAGAAGTTCTTTGGTTATACCGAAGAAGAGATGCTCGGCCGCAGAGTTGTCGGCACCATCGTACCAGAGAGAGAGTCTTATGATTCTTCGGGTTTTGATATTGATTCCATGGTTAAAAATATCGGAACAAATCCGAAGAAATACATCAACAATGAGAATGAAAACATGCGCCGGAATGGTGAACGGATATGGGTATCCTGGACTAACCGGGCTGTTCGCGATGAGTTCGGCAACGTTACAGAGATCCTTTGTATTGGGAACGATATCACCGAGCGCAAGCGACTGGAAGACTTGTTAACAGAGTCTGAAGAACGCTATAGGCGTATTTTTGAAACCGCAAGCGACGGGATAGTGCTTCTAGAAAAACGCGAAGGGCATATAATCCATGCTAATCCGGCCGCTGGGAAAATGCTGGGGTATTCCGAGGAGGAGTACATCGGTAAAAAGCTGCAGGATATCGGGGTATCGCTCGATATGAGTGATTTCCCGACGATAATGCAAGCTTTGAATAGGAGTGGCATCATTAATTACGATGATGTCCAGGTAAGAACCAAGTCTGGACAATATATTTACACGGATATATATATGGTCGACAGGGCAAGGCTGGCACAATGCAATATTCGCGAAATCACTGAACGCAAAAAACTTGAAGATCAACGCGGGAAGGCAGAAGAGTCACTGCGGGAAGCGCTCAAAGAAGTCGAGCAATTAAAAGACAAATTGCATGAGGAGAATATCTACCTTAAGGAAGAAATTAATCTGATACACTCACATGAGGATATCGTGGGCAACAGTGAAGCGATCAGAACCGTTTTGAAGCAGATAGAACAAGTTGCATCAACAGAGTCAACAGTCTTGATCCAGGGGGAGACGGGCACCGGAAAGGAACCGGTCGCCAATGCGATCCATAGCCTGAGTTCCCGAAAAGACCGCCTTATGATTAAAGTCAACTGTGCGGCACTGCCGCCAACTCTCATCGAAAGTGAACTGTTCGGCCGCGAAAAGGGTGCTTTTACTGGCGCGCTATCGAAGCAAATAGGCTGTTTTGAGCTTGCGGACGCTTCAACTATTTTTCTGGATGAGATCGATGCCCTGCCGCTGGAACTCCAAGCCAAGCTACTTCGGGTAGTAGAGAGCGGTGAGTTTCAGCGCCTGGGCAGCCCAAGGACAATTAAGGTGGACGTCAGAATCATTTCGGCGACAAACCGTGATCTTGCCAAAGTGGTCAGCGAGGGCGGGTTCAGGGAAGATCTTTACTACCGTTTGAACGTTTTTCAGATTACCGTGCCGCCTCTTCGCGAGCGCTTACAGGACATATTGCCGCTCGTATGGTCTTTTGTACAGGAATTCAGCAAGATGATGGGTAAGCGGATCGAATCAATACCGCAGAAAGGCGTTGAAGCCCTACAAACCTATCCCTGGCCAGGCAACGTAAGGGAACTGAGAAATGTTATCGAGCGTGCAATGATCATCACCGGCGGACCTGTGCTGCATTTGGAGGTACCAAAGATTGCGAGGTCAGGTGCAGACCTGTCCGGGACTCTCGAAGAGATAGAGAAATGGCATATTATCGAGGCTCTGAACAACACTGGATGGCGGGTAAGCGGCAGGGATGGTGCGGCAAAGATTTTAGGCATCAATCCAAAGACGCTTTTTTCACGGATGCTAAGACTTGGAATCCATAAAAGTAAGGAAAATATCTGATATATAGGAAGACTTCTGATATATCAGAAGTCGGCACTTTCACAGTAACATTCCCTCATCGCAGTATTCGCTGAAATTCCAATGTTTACAACGTCATAGAGATGCCTGTCTGTCAACAGTAATTCTGGCACACATTGTGCTTTTTAATACACTAGCAAACACCAAAGCTATCCGCATTTGATCGGCATGTGCATCAAAAAGAGTATTAGAACTATAAACAGGAGGAGAGAAATGAAGAAGGATTTATGGCAATAAAGGTCACTTATAATGAGTGCTTTAAGTAATAAGTAATAAGTAGTGTTGAGCTGACAAATAATTTATCAACTTAGGGGAGTGGAAGGTCAATTAAGATGGGAGAAAATAGAAGGAGATACGAACGCATCGAGACAAATGTAAAGATGAAGTTGCCTGGAGATGCGGCATGGACTGAATGTGCCAGCTGCAATGCCAGTGGCGGCGGTCTTTTTTTTGAATCGACAAGGCAACAAAAGATCGGAGATCTTGTTACTCTACAGTTCATGCTCCAGGTTAAAATCGGAACCATGTCCAATGTCCATTTCTTCGTTTCCGCCAAAGTCATTAGGGTGATACCCCAAAGCAGTGAGCTTCAGATTGCAGTCGAGTTTATTTTAGACAAGGATGTTAGAGAAGAGATACTTAAGGTCGTCAAGATAATCCAGAGTCAAAACCTGGAGGTTGAAAGCCTGACTGTCCGTGAGAAGTTGTTCCTGAAGGTTTAAGCTGGAGTGAGCAAACTCTCTATTAAAACTCCGGCCATTTCATGAGATTTATCGGCTTGTGAGAAACTGTAACAAGTAAGTATGTGAAAGATAATGTGAGGCATTTTTAAATGACTTTAAATAGCAAGACGAGTCACAGAAAAAAGCACATCCCGGCATTAACCCCTACTGAAAACAGACTAGGGATGTGCATTCTAGCAAGTGAGGAAATCATATATGCATAACCACATAGCAAAGAGTAAAGGACTTATTATTAACCTTGATCGAATCCCCTGTGAAGAATGGGCTCGAATATTCGAAACAACAAAAGGTAATAAACCAATTTTTAGAATAAACACTACTATTCAGAGAAAATCTGTCAAAATTATTGAACAGATTAGGAAACATGGCGAAGTAATGATTGATACTCGCCTTGGTGAGTATCTTCCAGACATTGATGAGTGTATTGAAATGTATAAGCCATTCGATCCATGGGGCATTACATTTCGATGTTGTAATGAGTACGCAATGAGACAAGCGTTGCACCACAGAATAATGACAATCGCCATAGCTTCTCTGAGGATTATTGGAACTGATGAAGAATGTCTGAGGAGAAATGGTACAACCTGTGATCAGGTCATTCTTCGACTCGCCAGGGATGCATTTAGGGTCGGAATCAGGAGGATCATTTGTTCCATGCGGGAACTGTCGGTTATCTGTAATGATCCGATTCGGGATAATTTTGAAATCGTCGTCTATGGCAATTATCCGCTTTGGAATCTCGATCCTGGCTTGCTTCAGCCCACGGCAATTGCATCTCCAGCGGATGCGCTGAATATGGGAGCTGACTTCATCACTATCTCGTCGCCTGTGACTATCGCACGACTGGTGACTGATCCTGTGGAACTCGTTATTGAAGCGTATCACGAATTCTCTCGCCACTTTCAAGAATAGTCATGCTTGCTAGCGTCAACAGTTACTAGGTGGTACTTCTCTGACGGTTAAGTCTGTTCAGGATTAGAGATAGTCCAACTCACTGTCTGCTGAGGTATCAGGAGATATTTCTTGCATGGCTCCGTTAGAATCCGGAGCGGTCTGCGGCGCATTTAACATCATCGAGTGGTCGGCCTGAGGCAAACAAAATTCGGCATAGAAGTATCCGCCCCGAGCATGGCTGGATATAGCAAAATAGCTAATACCAGTATTAGAACAGAGGGGGGGTTCATAGTGTGCTCCTCTGGGATATCTTCATTGCGTTTCTCCCCAGGGCAGATGAGTGCCTTGTCGATATCTTTCCTCTTTGCCTACCGTATTAATCTGGCCGATGGATATTGCCAAACAAAGTTAAGCATCGTCTCAGTGCAAACTCAAATACATCATATATATGTCACAAAAGATCTCATTATTTTCACTTACAGCTATTAGTGTAACCGATATATATGACTTTAGGAGGTATATATGAGCGTAAGACCTTACAAAGATTTACCCGATCATTGGTTAATTGATGTACGTAACGGGAAGAAGGACGAGGATCGCATCCGCAAGGTCTTCAGTGGTTCGATCGAGGAAGCTAATATCGTGGAACATGAGATTCGAAAAAAAATAGGTCGGCATGTGAATAAAGGCCGTATATGTGTCGAGAACTTCATCGAAGATCATCTCAAGTGGTCGGAATTACACCAATCAAAAAAAACTTATCGAGAAAAGAAGCGCATGTTATGGTCAAATATAAAGCCGCACTTCGGTAAATTACACCCTGAGTTTTGCGACTCTGTCGTCGATGCATACAAAGCAAAACGCAGAAAGGAACTTCATAGAGAGGACGCAGCTCGATGCATTAACTGCGAACTCATGGCACTCTCGGCCATGCTCAAGTGGGCAAAGAGAGAGAACCACTATTTTGGCGATCTTCCGCGCCTTGGGAAGTTACCCTACAAAAGACCTCTGCCTAAACCTATACATGCCAAGATTGTGGATAAATTGATCAACAACATGAGACCGTTCCATCAGGCTTTTCATCTGTTACTATATGAATGCGGAACTCGGGTAGACGAGGCAAAGCAACTCTTATGGCAGAATGTCGACTTTGATCGTCGCATTATCAAAGTTGTCGGGAAAGGAAAGAAAGAGCGTGAAATCCCTTTAAGCAGTGGTGTAAGAAAAGCCCTTCTCAGGTTGCCAAGGAATAATAAATTGGTATTTCCTTCTAGAGTTACCGGCAAGGCTCTCACAGATACACGCCGTGCAATTGAATTCGCAAAGAAAAGAGCTGGCATAAATATACACATTACGCCTCATATGTTGAGGCATAGCTTCGCTACGCATCTACTTGATAAGAAAAAGAGTATAAGAACAATTCAAGAACTTTTGGGACATGAAGATGTCAGTACAACGCAGATTTATACTAAAGTCAGCAGTGGTCTCAAGAAAGATGCGGTTGCTAGCCTAAAAGGTAACGTTACGATTAAGGGAAGCTGGCAACAGGGGAAGCTAAAGCCTAAGAAATAAGACTATATATTAGGGTTAAGAGGGGTGGGCAATAGGTGGGCAATAGAGGCAAAAAATGAAGGGGTTGAGAATAGCCTCAACCCCTTGGTACTGTAAGAGCCGGGAATCGGATTTGAACCGACGACCTGCTGATTACGAATCAGCTGCACTACCACTGTGCTATCCCGGCATCAATAAGCGTTTATTTTATCAAATTTGCGCTAAAAATGTGCAACTGTTTGTTCATCCAGGATACAGAAGTGACATGCTCGCCACTTAACGGCAGGAGGCGGTTGACGTTGGAGCTTCTCGATTCGCAGACATCAGGGTACTCCTAGGAATATCCTAGCGCCTCTTACAGTAGCCTTCTGTCCTCTGAAATAAGGGCCATCCCTCTTAATGCCCACAGCAATGGATGCGTGCTTTGATTCGGGCAGTCCCTACCCTATTTGATTTTTCTGAACCAAACAGACTTCTGCTTTACCTGCATTGTGCCATTCAGCAACAGTTTGAGCCCTCTTTTCTTGACGACCAGAAATAATTTACCGACTCACTGACTCGAATCATGGCACATTGTTCATTTGAACATCCGACAATGTCCGAGCTAATAGCGGGCACAAGTTCCATATTTTATATGTCGGATTATAAGAATCAACAAATATTGTTGCAGGCACGCCGCCAACTCTATTAACTTTCTGCCACTTACATGTAAAATAGATGGATGAAAATAGCTTATCTCGATTGTGCGGCAGGAATCAGTGGAGACATGTGTCTGGGTGCACTTGTCGATGCAGGTGCAAGCTTGAATGCAATAAGGCGTACCTTGAAGAGAATTCCATTATCCGGGTACAAGCTCACATCAAGACGGGTCACTCGGTCGGGAGTTGCAGGTACCAAGGTAGATGTTATAGTGCAAAAATCAAAGATCCATGGTCACCATCCCGCGTCCCGAAGGTGGCCGGACATAGTTAAACTGATAAGCTCATCTTCGCTTGATGATTCCTTAAAACAAAAAGGTCTCGAGATCTTCAGAACGCTCTTCGAGTCCGAAGGCAGAGTTCACGGAGAGTCCTTCAACGTAGTCCATCTTCATGAACTGGGCGCTAAGGATTGTATAGTAGACATCTTCGGGACCATCATCGGACTCAATCTGCTGGGCATCGAAAAGGTTTTTTCATCTCCTGTCAACCTTGGGCAGGGCACCGTTCAAACCGCGCATGGCTCACTGCCTGTTCCCGCACCAGCTACTATCGACATATTAAGGGGGCTGCCTGTTTATGCCTCCCAGATTCCATGGGAATTGACTACTCCTACTGGAGCAGTGCTGCTCAAATCAATTTCTTCACCCTCTCTCTCAATGCCTTGCATGACTATCGCAAGCATCGGATACGGGGCTGGCAATAAGGATATATCCGGACTGCCAAATATGCTCAGGATCATGATTGGTGAAGATCAGCCGCACGACTCACTGACGTCGTCTCATGACACCGTTATCATCATGGAAACAAATATAGACGATATGAGTCCGCAATACTATGAAAGCGTGATGAGCAGAATATTGGAGGCAGGGGCTCTAGATGTCTTCCTTGAAAATATCATCATGAAAAAGGGGCGTCCGGCAATAAAGCTCACATCAATAGTCAGAGAGCGTGACGCAGATAAGTGCGCAGATATAATTTTCAGGGAGACAACTACAATCGGTATTCGTCTTCACAGTACCGAGAGAAAAATACTCGAAAGAGAAATCAAGAAAGTCCGTACACGGTACGGTATCGTCAGGTTCAAGATATCGCAGCATAAAGGTGATATCGTAACTGCAACGCCTGAATACGATGACCTCATGGCCATATCGGCGAGGACTGCAATTCCCGTTAAAGAACTAGCTGCCGAGCTCGCCGGTTATCCTAAATGCCGCCAGATTTAGACTCACATCTCTGGCCCATCATTTGAGAATATGCGACACTTTCTGTTATCTTTTGACTTTAATCATTACATACCACTACACGTATGGAGCTGAAATATGGTAAATACCGAAATGACAACCAAGGCACTGTTATCCGGCAACGAGGCTATAGGCAGAGGAGCCATCGAGGCAGGAATCTCGCTGGCGACCAGTTATCCAGGCACGCCGGCTACTGAAATATTGCAGTACATAGCCGACAATTTTTCAGGCGAGGCTGAATGGGCTATCAACGAAAAAATCGCCTTAGAAACAGCCATCGGGACCTCTTACGCAGGCAGAAGGGCCATTTGCTCGATGAAGCATGTAGGACTGAACGTCGCTGCAGACCCCCTGATGACGGCCGCTTATCTCGGCACAAAGGGAGGTCTCGTGCTCGTTATTGCCGATGATCCCGGAGCCTACTCCTCCCAAAACGAACAGGATTCACGCATTTACGCCAAGTTCTCCAATATTCCCTGCCTGGAGCCTGCGGATGCGCAGGAGGCAAAGGATATGGTCGTTGCCGCGTTCGATCTGTCGGAGAAGATAGAACTCCCTATAATGATACGTACGCTGACAAGGGTATCACACGCATCCTCTCCGGTCACAATCTCTCAGCCGAGAAGTCAAAATCCACTTTCAATCGAAAAGAATCCTGAACGTCTGCTAGCTGTCCCGAGCAACGTCGTGAGACTGCACAAAACCCTTAATCAGAAACAGGATAAATTGCTTGAATGGTCGGGCAGCTGCGGTTTTAATAAAATATTCCGAAATGGACAAAAAAAAGGGATAATCGCGTGCGGTGTCGCTTCCATGTATGCCCGGGAATATGGGGATGATTTTGCACTTCTCAAGATATCCTCCTACCCTTTTCCGGAAAATATCGTTAAGCAATTTGTAGAGGGACTGGAAGAAGTCTGGGTGCTCGAGGAAGGTGAACCTATAGTGGAAGAAATTGTCCTGAAATATTTCCCCTCTGTAAGGGGAAAGCTCTCGGGCAATCTGGACCTTGAAGGTGAGCTTGGCCCAGATGCGCTCGCCTCCTATGTTTGGGGAACGCCTCCGTTAAAACTCGACACTACGGATCTACTTAAGCGACCGCCTGTTATGTGTCCGGGATGTCCGCACAGGGAGTTCTACAAATCACTGGTTGCGGCCGGTCCGTCTTTCACAGCTGGAGATATCGGCTGCTATACACTTGGAGCTGCACCGCCATTAAAGGCTCTGGACAGCTGCCTCTGCATGGGCGCGAGTATTAGCAAAGCAGCCGGCATTGCCAAGCAAGGAGTGAAGCGAGTGGCTGCGGTAATCGGAGATTCGACCTTTCTCCATTCAGGGATGTCAGCTCTGATAAGCGCCGTTTATAACAAGGCAAATATACTGGTTGTCATCATGGACAACGCTTCGACGGCAATGACGGGACACCAGCCCACTCCTCTGACTGGAGTTACAGCCAAGGGAGGGGATGGAGGAAAAGTCTCTCTCGAAGATTTATGCAAGGCATGCGGTGTGGCGTCGCTGGAAGTTGTCGACCCATTCAACCACGAACTCACTGAGCGGATAGTTCGGGGAAAGCTGGATGCAGAGGGAGTCAACGTGATAATTTCCCGCAGACCTTGTGTTCTTATTGCCGGGAAGGCGCATAAGAAGTGCTAGCGCTTCCAGGCTCTCACACTTAAATAATCGCAGGTCTGCATATGTTGCTCGATTAAGAAGAAGTCCCTCTCAGAACACTTGCAAGTCTCTGAGCGCAGCGTTTCAGGACAGATGGTCCTCTTCTATGCATCCTATCCCGCTGCTCTGAGAAAGATGGTGACCAGTACAGTTTCGATAAATCCAGAACGTAGCAACTCTGGCATTGACCCAAGCCCTCATGAGACAGACCACTTCGAGAGTGTTACAAGCATCTGGACTGGCAGGCCTTTCCTGCCAGTGCAGAGCTGAAGTAGGTCCTGAAACAGGGTGGCTTGTCTGTCACGGCTTATAGCCGGTCGGAACCCAGATGCAGGACAATGACAGAAGCTGTGGACGCTGTACCCAAATGCTCACACAGGTACAGCGAGAGCCTCGGAAAAGTCGATGCCGAAGGGTAAGGACTCCGCGCCGTTAGGCCAGAGACATCAATCTCCTGGATTTACGGCAATTTTTCTGATGAAAGAATTTATATGAGGAAACCCGGCTGCTCGTCAGGCAACCGGGCTGTTTACGGAGTTTTATGCGATACTATAAGGCATAGACCTGTTCTGCCGAAAGAATAGCAACTCCGGCTGCAGTCAGTGCCTTAATCCCGGCATCGGTATTTTCGGTTCGAAGTACAACGACCGCTTTTTTACCACTCTTCTCAACAAAGGCATATAGGTATTCAACGTTTATATCTTCATCGCTCAGGACTTTAAGGACTTCAGCCAAACCGCCTGGACGGTCGGCAACCTCCACGGCGAACACATTGTTTTCCTTAACGGTAAAGTTCCCTTTTTCAAGTACCTTCTTAGCCCTGTCGGGATCAGGAACGATCAGTCGCAGTATGCCAAATTCAGAAGTGTCGGCGATCGAAAGGGCTCTAATATTGATTTTTGCATTGGCAAGTGCATCAAGTGCCTCCCAAAGCCTGCCTTTTCTATTTTCCAGAAAGACCGAAATCTGTTTCAGTTTCATGGCAATCTCCTTTTACAGTTGGCGTTTGTCGATGACCCTTTTAGCCTTTCCCTCGCTTCTTGGTAGGCTCTTCGGCTCTACAAGTGTCACCTTTACCCTAAGACCCACCGATTTCTCGATATGAGCTTCAACCTTTTTCCTGAACTCCTCGATATGTCTTACCTCATCAGAAAACATTTTCTTAGATAGCTCGACCTGCACCTCCAGTTCGTCGAGATGGCCTGGTCTGGTAACGATAATCTGGTAATGCGGCTCAATGCCCTTGATCTCCAGAAGCGCCTCTTCGATCCTGGAAGGGAATATCAGTACGCCGCGTATCTTAAGCATGTCATCGCTACGTCCCGTAATACGGTCCATCCTCACTACCGTTCTTCCGCACTTGCACGGCTCTCTTCTCAATGTGCTAATATCCCTGGTGCGAAACCTCAGCATAGGCATGCCCTTTCTTGTCAAAGTGGTAAACACCAACTCACCACGCTCGCCTTCAGGAAGCGGTTCCAGCGTCTCCGGAGAGATGATCTCGGGGTAGAAATGATCTTCAAATATGTGCAGTCCGTTTTTTTGATCGCATTCATTCGCTACGCCCGGCCCAATAATTTCCGTGAGTCCATAGATGTTCAGTGCCATTATATGGAACCTCTCTTCGATCTCCTCTCTCATCTTTTCAGTCCATACCTCGGCTCCGAAACAGCCTGACTTGAGTTTGATGGCGTCCCGGTCGACACCCGAATCCTTGATCGCTTCAGCCAAATACAGTGCGTAAGATGGGGTGCAAGTGATAACAGTAGTACCGAAATCCTGCATAATATCGATCTGACGTTTCGTATTTCCAGCTGAGATAGGCACTACAGTGGCGCCTATTTTATGGGCCCCGTAATGTACGCCCATGCCGCCCGTAAAAAGCCCGTATCCATATCCGTTTTGGATGATGTCCTTAGAAGTTGTCCCGGCCATTGTAAGACATCTGGCTACAACCTCGCCCCATGTGTCTATATCTTCTCTCGTGTATCCCGCAACGACAGGTTTACCGGTCGTGCCCGATGATGTATGTATCTCAACTATATCTCTGCCGGGGACGGCGAACATCCCAAAGGGATAACCCTCGCGCAGATCGGTCTTTGTCGTAAGGGGAAGTTTCGATATATCTTTGAGTGACTTGATGTCAGATGGCTTCAGTTTAAGTTCGTCAAAACGTTTTTTATAATATGGGACATTCTTGTAGGCCCTCCTGACTGCATCCTTGAGTCGTTCAAGCTGGAGATCTTTCCTCTCCTTTTCCGGCATACACTCTGCCTGCTTATTCCAGATCATTTTTCACCCCTTTATGCACGTTTGAATTCATCGTACCTGAAAAACTTCAAGTCTTCCTTGGAAAGAATCCCCTTAGCCTTCTCGATGTCCCTGACCTCCACAAGTAGAAAAGCTCTTGCCCTCGACTCCACAACATAAACATATGCATTTTCGATATTGATCCCGTTCTTCGACAGGATGTGAGACACTTCGTAAAGCCCACCCGGACTATCCCTCATCTCAATTGCCAGCACTTCATTGAGCGTAGCTGTAAAGCCGCTTTGTTTCAGCTTTTCGTAGGCAAGCTCGTATTTGTCGACAAGCAGTTTAATAATACCAAAACCGTTTGTACTGGTTATGGCGATGGCCAGGATGTTAATTCCTTCTTCGGCAAAGATGCTGGTAATCTTTTCGATCCTGCCGGGCTTGTTCTCGGAAAAAACCGAAACCTGCATTACCTTGTCCATAGTCTCTCCTTATTGAAGTTACATCGTCCTTATATCAATGACCCTCTTGGCCTTTCCGTCGCTTACCGGCAGTGTTCCGGGTTCAAGGAGTTCTATTTTAGGCTTAACTAATATCTCTGCCCTGACCCTGTTGGCTATTTCGGCCTGCAACTGAAGCAGATGCTCGATGCTTCCGTCAAAAAGTTCTCTCGAGATTTCCACTTTGATGGTCAAATGGTCGTAGGCTTCGAGGACTATCTGATAATTCTGGGCAACACCTTTAATGCCCATTAGAACCTGCTCTATCTGCTGAGGGAATATATTAACCCCCTTTACGACAAACATGTCATCGGACCTCCCCAGAATTCGTGATATCCTGCGATGAGTTCTTCCGCACTCGCATGGCCCGGTGATGATTTTAGTGATGTCACGGGTCCTATATCTGATCAGAGGCATCGCCTCGCGACGCAGGGAAGTCAACACAAGTTCGCCTTCCTGTCCGTCCTCGAGAACTTCACAAGTTTCCGGGTTTATGATTTCAGCCAGGAAATGGTCCTCCCACAGATGCATTCCATTCTTATAGCTGCATTCAAAAGCAACTCCCGGACCGTTCATCTCAGTCAATCCATAAGAATTGTACACATCGATTCCATATATATATTCGATCTTTTTTCTTGTCTCTTCGGAATACGGCTCTGCACCAAGATAAGCTCTTCTGAGATTCAAATCCCTGCCTGGATCAATCCCTTTTGCCTGGAGCACGCTTGCAAGATAGAGAGAATAACTCGGTGTTACATGGATCGCTGTAGTTCCAAAATCCCTCATAAGCGAGATTTGACGGTCCGTATTTCCAGGACCTGCCGGGATAACAAGGGCACCGACCTTCTCGGCACCGTAATGCATCACCAGGGCTCCGGTGAACAATCCGTATGTCATCATGTTCTGCAGTGTATCACCCTTGCCTGTACCTGTCATCACCAGACATCGTGCAATGAGATTTGCTGACCGGTCGATATCGTTCTTCGAGAAACAGATTGCCTTTGGCTTCCCAGTAGTACCGCTCGATGTATGTACACGGACAACTTCGTCTTTCGTTACGGCCAGGAGGCCGAATGGATAATTCAGTTTCAGATCATCGCTTGTCGTAAAAGGCAGTTTTCTTATCTCTTGCAGACTTTTCAAATCGGCAGGATTGTAACCGGCTTCTTCGAAGCGAACCCGATAGAAAGGGACATTTTCATAAACATGCCGGAGAATCTTTCTGAGATAATCCAACTGAAGTGAGGATAATGCCTCGATACCAATTGTTTCATCCTGCTTCTGCCAGTATTCAACGGGTTTGATGGTTTCGGGGGCACTCATTTACCGACCGCCGTTAACTGCTGGCCTTTCTTGAAGGCTTCTATGTTCAGTTCTACAGTTTTTCGCGGCACAGATTCCCTCACGGCTCTCTCCCATGCATCGAGAGGAAATTCCAGATACGACGATAGCGCACCGACTATTATGACATTTTCTACCTTAGCGTTTCCGAGTCCATTAGCTATTTCGAGTGCATCGATTTCGATGACTCGAAAGCCTTTATTCTCGACCCTCTTTCGAACATCTTCCGGATAAGGACTTTTCAAAAATTCCGCCATGGGCGGCACTATTCTTTTCTTATTTAATATCATGACACCCCCTGGTTTTAAATAAAAATTGTAACGAAGACCTTCCAGTTCTTCCAGAGCTACTAGAAAGTCTGCCCTGCCTCGCGGGATTAGCGGTGAATATACATCTATCCCGAAACGGACATGACTGATCACGCTTCCGCCCCTTTGAGCCATGCCATGAAGCTCGCTTTGCTTTACCATGAGTCCTTTGTGGAAAGCGCATTTGGCGAGAATAGAACTTGCCAAAATTATACCCTGCCCCCCCACTCCTGAGAAAAGCACACTTGTTATATCCATCTTATCCCCTCGCTGGTAAGTAAATATGTATATGGTAACGCATTCGGAAATGTTCAAAATTGTATCATACACAGAATCTTCACCTCAATAGACAATTAAAATTTAGTCTCTCTTCCGTTATAGTCAGGCCAATTGACCGTAATGACCAAATATGTTATTTTATTAGCCACTCGGGGGTTTCGCGCATGGGGAAATGAGAGTGCTCAAGGGAGAGAAAGGCATATGCTCTTTGATCGGCGCATACAATCCGCTGACTAATAAGCCGGTCACCGCATATTTTCCTTCAAAATCGTCTTTAGATGCTTTGCTTTCCTAATCTCACATTAGTAGTTAGTCACTCATTCACCTTCGCTGTTGTCTCCTGGGGTTGTCTAATGTTTTTTCTATAAAGCGTGGAATAAGGAGGGTAACAATGGCAATTGCATGGCGGTTTCTTCTCTATCTGTGTGTATTTCTCCCCACTTTTTCGCTGCTTCCGGAACCAGCTTACTCAGCGGAGTCATATAAGATAGGTGCTGTCTTTTCGGTCACGGGAGCTGCATCTTTCCTCGGAGAGCCGGAAAAGAATACTATCCTTATGCTTCAGGACCAAATCAATAAAGCTGGTGGCATAAACGGTCATCCAATCGAGGTCATTATAGAGGACTCCAAGAGTGACGAAACGCAGGCAGTACTTGCTGCTAAAAAACTCCTCGAAAGGGACAAGGTCCTTGCAATTCTGGGTCCGTCCACCACTGGAGAATCTATGGCCCTCGTACCTCTGATGAATAATGCTAAAACACCCATGATCTCATGTGCAACGGGAGCGGCGATAACACAACCAGTGAATGAGCGCCGTTGGATATTCAAGGTGGCCCAGTATGATTTCAGCGTAGCCGAAGCCCTTTTTACCTATATGAAGAAGCACGGCATTTCCAAAGTGGGCATTGTAACCATCACCACTGGGTTTGGAGACGCCGGCAGAAAGGCTCTTCTTGACACGGCTCCCAAATACGGCATCGCAATCGTTGCCGATGAACGCTACGGGCCGAGAGATTCCGATATGACCACTCAACTCGTAAAGGTAAAGGCGGCGGGTGCCCAGGCGGTGATCAACTGGTCTGTCGGCCCAGGACAGGTAGTAGTTACTAAGAATTGGTACGCTTTGAAGATGGGCATTCCGCTTTATCAGAGTCATGGTTGGGGAAGCAAGAAAAATATTGAGCTTGCAGGCAAGGCGGCGGAAGGGGTAATCTCACCACTCGGCAGACTAGTGGTCTGGGACAAACTCCCTGATAAGCAGCCACAGAAATCGCTGCTCAAAAAATTCACTTATGATTATGAGGCGCGGTTCAAGGGTGAGCCAGGGACCTTTGGCGGACATGCCTATGATTCCTTCACGATGATTATTGAAGCCCTGAAGAAGGTCGGCCCTGACAAGAATAAAATCAGGGATTATATAGAGACAAGAATTAAAAAATGGCCGGGTACAGGGGGTATATTCAATATGTCGCCCAAGGATCATTGCGGCCTGGACATGGGCGCCTTCGAGATGGTCGAAGTTAGAAATGGCGACTGGATACTGATTAAATAACGCGATCATAAATGATAGACAGAATTTTCATGAGAGGGTTGGGAGAATAATGACTTGTTAACGGTATTCCTGCAGTTTCTTTTTTCTGGTCTCACTGTTGGCGCGATCTATGCTCTTGTAGGCATGGGTTTCAATATAATATACAACGCTACATCGATCATTAATCTCGCCCAGGGAGAGTTCGTAGTTATTGGCGGACTCATGATGTGGTTTTTCTCCGCTTCATTGCAATTACCCTTTATCATCTCGATCATCCTCACTATCCTGAGCGCGGGGTTCGTCGGACTCCTTATGGAAAGATTGACGATCAGGTTTCTTAAAACGAAGGATCTCCTGCTGATGATCATGATTACAATTTCGGTCTCGATTGTTTTGCAGGGAATCCTTTCATTCACCTTCGGCAAGGACCCTTACGGATATCCAGCCTTCACAGAAGGAGATCCCCTCAATATCGGAGGAGCAGTTATACAGCAACAGGCACTGTGGGTTATCAGTATCGCAGGCCTGTGTATCATACTGCTATACCTGTTTTACAACAAAACAATCATAGGCAAAGCGATGCGGGCGTGCGCAGTAGATACAACAGCCGCACAACTGGTTGGGATAAATGTTTCCAAAATGGTGATGATATCCTTTGTCCTGAGTGCGATGGTGGGTGCTGTCGGCGGCATAGCGATAACACCCGTATCGCTCATGCAGTATGACAACGGTCCGATGCTAGCAGTTAAAGGGTTTTGCGCAGCGATCATGGGCGGGCTAGGCAGAGGCAGGGGGGCTATAATCGGCGGCTTCAGCATCGGCATACTTGAATCGATGACAGCGGGATATATCCATTCGGGATTAAAAGACGCAGTTGCCCTTATAATACTATTGTTTGTCCTGTTCCTCAAGCCGGCCGGCATCCTCGGCAGCAGCACAGCTGCCCGTTTACGGAAATTTTGACCATGAACAAGAACAATTCATTAGCCATACTGATTCTGATTGCCCTTATTATCCTCTTGCCTCTTTTGTCCAGCAGCACTTATTTCATAACAATCGGCGTCTTCTCTGGAATAAATGCACTAATAGCCATTGGTCTCTGCATTCTAATGGGGTATGCAGGTCAGGTTTCTCTTGGGCAGGCCGGTTTTTATGGCATCG
The DNA here is from genome assembly GCA_963736105.1 of uncultured Nitrospiraceae bacterium. GTDB lineage: Bacteria > Nitrospirota > Thermodesulfovibrionia > Thermodesulfovibrionales > Dissulfurispiraceae > Fen-1308. The sequence goes on from CAVTNL010000002.1 coordinate 2,273,355, forward strand.
GAGCGTATGTCTCCGCAACGCTAACCCAGCACTACGGCCTGCCTGTTCCATTATGTGTGGCGGCCGCGATGATCGTTTCGGCGGTTGCGTCGGTAATATTGGCCGTCCCATCATTACGTCTGAGAGGTCATTATCTGGCAGTTGCTACACTTAGCTTTGGAGTGATAATCAACATTATCCTGAACGAGTGGGGTCCCGGAGGTCCTTCCGGATTCGGTGATATCCCTCCATTTCGTATTCTAGATTTTATCTTCGACTCTACAACAAGCTATTTCTACCTGGTCTGGAGCTGCGTCGTGCTCGTACTTATCTTTTCGTTCAACTTCATCAATTCCAGAACAGGCCGGGCACTGCAAGCAATACACGGAAGTGAATTGGCAAGCAGGGCCATGGGGCTGGATGTGACCGCTCTCAAGATTAAGGTTTTTGTCATAAGCGCGGCATATGCATCCCTAGCCGGAAGTCTCTATGCGCACTATATAACCTTCATCAGCCCGAGCAGCTTCACTCTTTTTTATTCAATCGTGGTCCTGATGATGGTGGTAATAGGTGGCATTACAAATCTGTGGGGCGCCGTCGTCGGCTCGATACTCATAACCATATTGCCAGAATTGCTCAGAAGATTTGAGGAATTCGATGTGCTTGTCTATGGATTGATTCTCACTCTCTCACTGATGTTTTTGAAAAAAGGGATAGTCCCTCTCATTATTGAAAAGATCAAGCACCTTCGGGGGCCATTGATTGCTCACGATTAAAAACATAGGGAAGAGTTTCGGCGGTCTTATAGCCCTGCATGATGTCAGTTTCAGCGTTGAGGAGGGAAGTATCAGTGCTCTCATCGGTCCTAATGGCGCTGGCAAGACCACTCTGCTCAATACAATCAGTGGTATATTTCCGCCTGATATTGGCAAGATCTTCCTTGCAGACACTATCATCAGCAAACTCCCTGCAACAAAGATAGCAAGAGCGGGAATATCCAGGACATTTCAGCAGGTAGAGCTATTCGGAGAAATGACAGTGCTTGAAAACGTGATGGTTGGCCGATATTCGAGAACAAGGTCAGGGGTTATCTCGTCGGGGTTGAGGCTTCCCTTTGTCAGGAAAGAGGAGAAGGAAACGAGAAACAAAAGTCTCGAAATACTTGATTATATCGCCCTTAGCGACAGGAAAAATGAATTGGCCTCAAACCTTCCCCTCGGAGAACAGAGGGTTCTCGAGATCGGACGCGCGCTTGCAACTGAACCCTGCCTTCTGCTCCTGGATGAGCCTGCGGCCGGCCTCAATATCAAGGAGACCCGGGGATTGGGAGAAATGATAGTGAGGCTACGGGACGAGAAGAAAATAACCATACTCCTTGTGGAACATGATATGGACCTTGTCATGAGGATCAGCGACAGGATCACTGTGCTGAATTTCGGTGAGATCATAGCACAGGGCACGCCCTTAGAGGTACAGAGAAATCAGGCAGTGATCTCCGCTTACCTTGGTATGGAAGAGTAGCCATATGCTGAAATTAAAGAATGTCGATATCTTCTACGGAAAGATCCACTCTATTAAACGCGTATCACTCCATGTCAACAGGGGAGAGATAGTGGCACTTATAGGCGCAAATGGTGCAGGGAAGACAACTTTATTGCGCGCTATTTCCGGACTATTGAAATGCGATAGTGGGAGCATCTTTTTTGACAATACCGATATGGCAAAGCAGACCTCAGACAAGATAGTCTCTCTGGGAGTCTCTCATGTACCAGAGCGTGGGCTCGTATTCAAACCTCTTAGTGTAGAAGACAACCTTGTTCTGGGTTCTTATCCACGATTTTCTCTAAAAAAGCGTTCCATCATTAAAACGGATATGGAGCAAATTTACACAATGTTCCCAATTCTAAGAGACCGCAGAAAACAGCTGGCGGGAACTCTTTCAGGCGGCGAACAGCAAATGCTCGCCATCGGACGCGCATTGATGGCAAAACCTAAACTCCTGTTACTCGATGAACCGAGTATGGGGCTCGCCCCGCTTATTGTTAGGGACATATTGCGCCTGATAGTCGATTTGCGTGACCGGTACGGTCTCACAGTCTTACTGGTTGAGCAAAACGCCAGAAGCGCCTTGAAGATAGCCAATACAGGTTATGTGCTCGAAACGGGAAGAATCATCCTGGAGGGTCCTGCCGAAGATCTCCTCACGAACCGGGATGTTCAGCGGGCATATCTGGGGAAAGACCTCGATGCCGAATTTCAATAGCATGAGGCTTGTCCAAGCGGTTTTATTCTTATTTTTAACGATAGTACTAAAATTCCTATACCTTTCAGGGTATGGAGAATGTCATTGCTGCAACGCCTAACCAATAACGGAGGTTTCATATGTACTGGGAAGCGGTGAAGGAATGCATGAGCAGGGAAGACCTCGAACAGCTTCAGCTCGAGATGCTTCAATCTACACTATCCAGAGTTTATATGAATGTCCCCTTTTACAAGCGGAAATTCGATGAGTTGGGAATCGATCCAGATGATTTTCGCTCCCTTGATGATCTTAAGAAACTACCTTTCACGACTAAAGAAGATCTCCGAAACAGTTACCCTTACGGAATGTTTGCAGTTCCGCTCAGAGAGGTGGTCCGACTGCAGGCATCTTCTGGGACAACCGGCATGCCGACAGTCGTGGGCTATACAAGGAACGATATAAAAAATTGGTCAAACCTTGTTGCAAGGGTCCTCACCGCTGGTGGTGTTACACAAAACGACATTGTCCAGATTGCCTTCGATTACGGCCTCTTCACAGGCGCTTTCGGGCTGCATTATGGTGCCGAGCGCATAGGCGCGTCGGTAATCCCGATATCGAGCGGCAACACAAGGCAGCAGGTAAAATTAATGCAGGACTTCAGAACAACAGCACTCATTTGCACACCGACTTTTGCCCTTTCTGTCTGCGAAACCATCGTCGAAATGGGAATAAATGTCAACTCTCTTTCCCTGAAATACGGATTGTTCGGAGCCGAACCGTGGCCCGAAGCCGTCCGGCAGGAGTTGCAGGGAAAACTGAAGATCATTGCCACTGATAATTACGGCCTCAGTGAAGTCATGGGGCCCGGAGTGGCCGGAGAGTGTCTTGAACGAAACGGTCTTCACATAAACGAAGATCATTTTATTGTCGAAGTGGTAGATCCAGAAACGCTCCAACCTGTGTCGACTGGCAAAACCGGGGAATTGGTTATAACCACTCTTACCAAAGAAGCTTTCCCCGTCATCAGATTCAGGACTAGGGATCTCACCAAACTAATCCCTGAACTCTGCCCCTGCGGCAGGACATTTGTAAGGATCGGCAAGGTAATGGGAAGAACCGATGACATGATCAAGATCAGGGGCGCAAATGTCTTTCCTTCTCAAGTTGAGGCAGTTCTCAACGAGATTGAGGGTACGGAGCCCATTTTCCAAATCGTCGCAGACAGAAAAGGTGCTGTGGACGAACTGACAGTTCTGGTTGAAGTATCGGAGTCCACTTTTTTCGATCAGATGAAGAAACAGAAGGAGTTTATAGATCTCGTCAAAGGTCGGCTCGCCGATGAACTCGGTATAAATGTGGAAGTCAAGCTCGTCGACAAAAAATCGCTTGAGCGTTTTGAAGGAAAAACCAAGCGAGTTATAGAAAGGAGGAACTTATAGCATATGTCATTGCAAAATATCTGTGTTTTAAAATATTTCTGAAAGGAGAATAAAGAATATTTTAGGTAAAAACAGTATCATGTGTTGCTCTAACATTTGCAATCTTGCTGCTCTTTGTTTCACCGTTTTGTAGAGGCCCAGTAACAGATAAAGAATACTTTTCGTCATGCACCGCTTAACCTAAACTAGGAGGGAAGATGGAAAAATTACCAAAGAGTAATCGGAGAGTTGCGGGTAGAAGCAAGTATTATTTGATCTGCGCAATTTTGTGCATTGTAGCAATTGCCGCTTCTATGATGTCATCTTCAGTGGCATTTGCAACTGAAGGTGGCGGCGGGATATACCCCAATGGCGCTGAGGGTTTCATGGCCGGAGCTGTTCCTCCGCCAGGGGTTTACCTTCTTAATTATGCCCAATACTACTGGGCGGACAGATTTAATGATAAGAACGGCAATAGCATGATACCGAATTTCAAAGTGACTGTCATTGCCGATGGAGTGCGTCTCCTCTATGTTACTAACATTAAAATCCTGGGGGCGGATTATGGAATGCACGTAATTCTTCCGGTCGTCTATGAGGATGTTCACCTTCCCGTTGGGAATAAAGATATAACCGAATTCGGTGAACTAACTTTTGATCCTTTAGTGTTGTCGTGGCATTTTTCAAAGAATTTTCACGCCGTGGCTGCCTGTGACGTTAATGCTCCAATAGGTGGCTATGACGTGACTCGTGAGGCAAATCCGGGAAGAAATTACTGGAACGTAGAGCCGGTTCTGGCCTTCACATATCTGAGCGATGGCGGTATTGAGGCTTCAAGCAAGTTCATGTACGACTTCAATTTCAAGAACCTTGCAACTGACTATACCTCAGGCCAAGAGTTCCATTTTGATTATACCTTAGCCTACCACATTAAGGACTGGGCTTTCGGAGTGGGGGGATACTATTACAAACAGACCACTAACGACGTCCAAGACGGGCTGGTAGTGGGCCCGGATGGTTTCAAGGGCCAGGCATTCGCAATTGGTCCACAGGTTATGTATGAGTATAAGAACATGCATTTTATCCTCAAATGGCAAAACGAAATGGCCGTGGAAAATAAGCCCGAAGGGAATAAGCTCTGGTTCAAGTTTATCTATGCTTTTAAATGATGCACCTAAGCTTAGCTTAAGATAAAGCTGATAATCGTGAATCGGGACATGGATGACCATACTACTTAGCGTCACGTGCAGACATGACGGTAATGCTTGTGTGATTAAATAATGATCATTCGTGGCCCGTTTCACGACCAGGTGCGTACACGTCATACATCTGAACTGCATATGTCTTCTAAAGTTTGGCAGTAAACCATGCTTTTATCATTGTTCTAGGCAAAGGCTCCGGCCAACATCGTCTATCACGGTTCTCCGAACTGACCACGCCCGCATCAGAATGTCCGTGAGGCTGGGTATTTTTTTCTGCTAAGCTTGCGTTGACAAGCCTCTGATTTAGGAATTATAATAACAACTTACATTTATAAACTCATGAAAATTATTGTATCTGAAATACCCGAAGAGGGGCTTGAACTCAACCTGAAAGATGACATCCAGTCCGATGTAGTTAGGATATTATCTCCTGTCACAGCTGTATTGAGACTGGATAAAGTAGGGGAAGATGTCATAGCAAAGGGCGCTTTGAGCAGCAAGGCAGAGTTGCAATGTGCTCGCTGTCTAAAACAGTTCCCGCTGCGCATCTCCTCTCAGGTGAATGTTGTATACCATCCCGTGCGGGATATAGCCAAGGCCGAGCAGCATCAACTCAAGGGCGCTGAACTTGACACAGTATTCTACAGTAACGACCTGATCGAAACCGATGACCTTTTGAGAGAGCAGCTTATACTTAATTTACCGATGAAACCTCTCTGCTCCCAAGATTGCAGGGGCTTCTGCCCCCAATGCGGTACCGACCTGAACGTTTCAGGATGCAACTGCGAAAGTGAAAAGATTGATTCTCGATTTGAAGTACTAAAAAAATTAAAGAAGGAAAAGGAGTAACGCAATGGCAAACCCAACACATAGACACTCGAGATCCAGAAGAGACAAAAGAAGGGCCAACTGGAAAGGGCAGCAACCTAACCTTGTAGAGTGCCCTCAGTGTAAAGAAAAGAAAGTGCCACACCATGCATGTCTCCTTTGCGGCACATATAATGGCAAGAAAATCCTCGAGGTAATCTCCAAGTAACTATGAAGATAGCCCTCGACGCTATGGGCGGGGATTACGCCCCTCAAGTAACGGTTGCAGGGGCCATCGAAGCGGTCAGCGAATATGATGTCGAGGTAATCCTTGTAGGAGACAGGGAGAGGATATCTGGAGTTTTAAAGGACAAGAGATATCCTGCCGGCAGGATTTCCATTTATCATGCCTCAGAAGTGGCCGGCATGGATGAATCGCCTGTAGCCGTACTCAGAAAGAAAAAGGATTCTTCCGTACGTAAGGCTGTAGAGCTTGTGAAAAATGGGGAAGCAGACGCCGCCGTCAGTGCTGGACATTCAGGCGTGGCTATGGCTATGGCTCTTTTTCTCCTGGGGAAGGTCCCGGGGGTCGACAGGCCGGCCATTGCCGCCATTATGCCCTCATTGACCGGATATTTTGTCCTTCTTGACGCGGGCGCCAATGTCGATTGCAAACCTGAAAACCTCCTGGAGTTCGCTTATATGGGCAATGCATACTATAAAGCGATTTTCAGCGAACCGTCCCCTCGGGTCGCCCTACTCAGCATCGGAGAGGAAGATACGAAAGGCAATGAACTGACCAAAGAGTCCTTCAAACTCCTGAAGAAGACGAAGGGCATCAATTTTATTGGCAACATCGAAGGGAAAGACGTATTTGCCGGGCATGCAGATGTTATCGTATGTGATGGCTTTATCGGAAATATTGTCCTAAAGACAAGCGAGGGACTTGCTGAGACCATCATGAAAATGCTCAAGCGCGAGATAGCAAATGTCGCCACCGGGAAACTAGGTTATCTAATGATCAAGCCTGCTATCAGAAATTTCAAGAAAAGGACCGACTACGATGAATATGGCGGCGCACCTCTGCTGGGCATCAACGGAACCTGCATAATCAGCCACGGCCGCTCGTCGGCCAGGGCTCTGAAGAACGCTATAAGGGTTGCTGCGGAAATGGCGAGACAGCGAGTGCACGAAAATATTGCCACTACGTTAAACGACTCTCATAAAGAGGGCTAACTTACATGGTCAAAGCTAAAATTGTTTCCACAGGATCCTATGTACCTGAAACCATAGTTACCAATAGCGATCTAGAAAAGAAGGTAGATACCTCCGACGAGTGGATATTCGAGAGGACCGGCATCAGGGAACGCAGAATAGCCCTCAAGAGTCAGGCAGCTTCTGATCTTGCTTATGAAGCGTCCAGAACTGCATTGAAAAAGGCCTCACTCAAGGCAAAAACTTTGGATATGATCATCGTAGCAACGGTCTCGGGCGATATGCCGTTTCCATCGACCGCCTGCATTCTCCAGGATCGTCTGGGAGCATCTAATGCGGCTGCTTTCGATATCGGTGCGGCTTGTTCAGGGTTCATTTATGGGCTATCCATCTCAGAGAGTTTCATCAAATCCGGCGCACGGAAAAGAATTCTACTCGTTGGAGTGGAAACACTTTCGAGATATATCGACTGGGAGGACAGAACTACCTGCGTCCTATTCGGAGATGGTGCCGGCGCGGCAATAATAGAGCCATCCACGGATGACAGTGGAATTATGTCTGTCAATATCCAATCCGACGGCAGTTTGTGGGATTATATCAAAGTGCCAGCCGGCGGATCCAGAAAGCCTTGTTCAAAAGAGACCATAGACAAGCATCTTCATTACATCAACATGAAGGGAAATGAGACCTTCAAGGTAGCTGTCAAGACATTGGAAAGCATCGCGATGGAAGCACTCGGAAAAAACAAGATGAAGCCTTCACAACTTTCACTGCTTATTCCACATCAGGCCAACCTACGGATAATACAAGCCACAGCCAAAAGACTTGGCATTCCCATGGAAAAAGTCATGCTCAACATCGAGAAATACGGAAACACCTCTGCCGCTTCCATTCCTATAGCGCTTGATGAAGCCGTAAATTCAGGAAAAGTAGTGAGCGGGGATTATATTCTTCTTGAAGCATTCGGTGCTGGACTCACATGGGGATCAGCCCTTATCAAATGGTGACGAGGCTATTTCTTCTGCTCTGATTAAGTTTTTTTTGCTGTAGAGCCACGTTTCTCGGATTTCTTTATCTGTCTTGTGTTTTCTTCTTCTACGCGGCGATATGCCCTATTCTGAACGGCCTCTCGAGTTTCCCTTTGAAAAGCATGCTAAGCAGGAATAACGATAATGGCTATTCCCGCCAGAACTGAGAACTCTTGGTACAGCTGATGCCATATAAATTCGTTCCCAACAGTAAGCAGTATAGTCACGAAGAGCCTCCCGACCACGCCAATGATGAGAAACTCCGTTGTAGTGAGATGGCAAGAGCGAGAATATAACAGAGATAATCCTCGGCGTTCGCGGTATCAGGAACAGTAGAAAGACCAGAAAGGCTCCTTTATGATACAGGAGATAGTCGAATCTGCTGATTATCGATTTCTCGATGAATTTTTCGACAAAGGGTCTGCCGCAAATCCGTGCAAGTTCAAAATTGAGATAAGAACCCAATGTCAATCCTGGCGTAGACCACACGACTCTCTTGACCGGGCCATACAAATACCAACCGATGAGGCCGGCAACCTCTCCGGATATGGGAGCGACAACACCCAAAGTACTTGTAGCAAAACAGAACTACGGTAAAAAGGGCCAAGCGAGTCGAGGAATGCAATCAATTGCTGCCTGCTGGTAAAAAAATCCCATGACCCGCTAACGCAAACAAGCCAGCTGAGCTCAACAATGCCTAAAAAAAGGATGATTAGTCTCAACCATTCTTATATCTTCGCTTGCTTTGGCTTTTCCGTATTACTTGGTACCTCCTTCCTATTAAGGTCCCTCAGTTTGTCTTTGCTTTATCCTTCAGAAAAGGCGTTATCAGGTCGATGGGGACTGGAAATATGATAGTCGAATTCTTTTCGGTGGCGATCTCGGTTAGAGTTTGCAGGAATCTGAGCTGCAGCGTTGCAGGTTCAGACGAAATAATCTTAGCTGCGTCAGCAAGCTTCTGGGAGGCCTGGAATTCGCCTTCGGCATGAATTACTTTAGCCCGTCGTTCCCTCTCAGCTTCCGCCTGCCGTGCAATGGCCCTCAGCATCTCCTGTGGAAGATCAACGTTCTTCACCTCGACTGCCGAAACCTTTACTCCCCAAGGTTCTGTCTGAGTGTCTATAACTTTCTGGAGTTCCGCATTCAGTTGTTCGCGATTTGTCAGCAGGTCATCGAGCTGACTCTGGCCGAGGATACTCCTCAGCGTTGTCTGAGCGATTTGGGATGTTGCATAGTAAAAATCCTCCACCTCAGTTATAGCCTTGACCGGGTCGAGAGGCCGGAAGTAAATGACCGCATTAACTTTGACTGTGATATTATCTCTCGTGATAATATCCTGCGGAGGGACATCCATCGTAACTGTACGAAGGCTCACCTTGACTAGCTTGTCGATCATGGGCCATATGAGCACAAGACCCGGCCCCTTCAGCGGTATAATCCTGCCAAGTCTGAATACGACTCCCCTTTCGTATTCTTTGAGAATCTTGATCGCGCTTGAAATGATATAAAATCCCAGAATGATAATAAACACCAGCATCATTAACGTCGGCTGCAGGATTCCCATAAGTACCTCCATTGCGTGTTTAGCAGATTGTTAAGTTTACCATGCGCAGTGACAGGGCCACAAACATCAGCCATCAAACCCATTGCGTGCCGCAGATCACCCTATAGTCGCAAAATGGGCAGTCCCGCTTGAGATCTTCGAAAAGAAGAAGAGAATAGCCGAATCCACTATTTCATTCAGTAAGCGTCCGAGCAATTCCCCCATCATGACACTTCCAGAGACGATGTCATCTTTTGCACCAAATAGCAGCAGCTCTATTGCATGGTCGATACGAGTCATGCCGATTAGCCAGACGTATCATTATGACCTCGCTTTGGCATTTTTTGTTACGTCAGTCTTAGTCTTAAGCGCCGCTAAGTAGTGCCGCACAACAGTAGCTGTACGTCAGGAGACTCACTTAGAGTGCGCCAGCGGCTTGTAACCCTTCCCGTATTGCCACTGCAAACCTTGCAAGATCATTTGTAGGTCTCTTTCTGCCTCTTAACGACAATGATTCGAAAAACGTCTCGCGTAACCCAGCGCTCAACTCGAGTTGAACACCTACACCTCGTCGTCCGCGATTGCAAATATTGGCAACAGCTATCCCCTGTAGATCCGGACTTGTGTGATTCCTGACGTCATAACCCCACCGTTCTAATGCCGCTTGCAGGTAGCAACACAGTTTTTCATCTCGACCGCCCAAGAAGACAATCACTTCCGCGCTCCCCTCTCCGTGAATGGCAACTACATTGTCAGCGCTCAGTATGAGTTCTACACATCTAGGTTCATCAAATTTTGTACTCGTAATGTGAAGGCGAGCGTTGCCTACGGTCTTTTTCCCTTCAAATATGGCAACCGACATGTCTTTCTTGGCAACTTCCTTTGCTACTTCCGACGTTCCAGGCTCAATACCTCCGCCATGAGGTGCTACTATGACTGTAGCTGAGCCCTCTTTCCGAACTACAGACACGCAAAAATCGACGCTCTCACTTTCTGCCTCATTGAGTTCGACGAAATTTTCGTATACGCCCATTTAGAGTACTCCTAAGGAGTTATTATCCTGGTCTTATAACACCCGACATGGAATGTTATCTGATTTCGACTAATATAGTTTCTGTTTATCTCCGAAGATAGTAGCATATTATGCTGAGATTTACATATGGTTAGTGCTGGGTTGTTGCCTGGAAGCATGCCGGCTAGAAGATGATCTCTAACATGCTAAAGTTATGCGCATGAAGTGTGTGAAAGCCGTGTCCGTGATATCCTCTCGTAGTCAGAGACTACGAGCATCCTGGTAGTTCAGGACGCAGGTTCGTGCAGACACCCTTCGGTTTTTGCCCGATGAAGGATTCAACAGGAGTCGGGCAATACTGAGGCATTGAAGCGCTCTCAGGCTGTACCACACAGCAAACTGGTAGATATTCAGAAAATTAAGAGTCGAGTTGATGTCCCGGTCTATGGTAAAACCACACACTGGACAAGCAAAAGTTCGTACTGAGGGCGATAAGCCCTCTGCTATAACGTGTCCGCAACAAGAACAAGTCCTCGTAGTGCCCCGCTCATTGAATTTCTTGACCTCTTTGCAACGCAGTGCAGCTTTGTAAGAGAGGTATCCAACAAGTGTCATAATCGGGTTATTGTTCTGGACTTGCCGGTTGATGCGCTTGTCTATGAATTTGTAGCCTGTGTCAGCCAGTGTTTGGCTCTTATCCCAGTCCCCGACATGGAACCCAATCACATCCGGGTGGTCGGTCAGAATCCGGTTTGCAACCTTGTGAAGATAATGCTTGCTTTGCCCTTCAACCCTAGCATAGATCTTCCGTATTTTAGAGTCCAGTCGTCGCCGCTGCTTGGAACCACTATCCTTCTTGTCACGCCTGGATTTAAGCTGGTCAATCAGGATGTAGTGTTTAAGATTCAACTGCCGCAAAGGGTTGATGTCATATTCATGAATCGTTCCATCTGTTTTGATGCCAGTTAGCGCTGTTTTACAGCCCGGGTCGAAATACAGCAAGTGGACGGGCTCTCTTGTAAACGGATTGTACGCAATGGGAAGAGGGCAGAAGGATTCCGGAGACAATGCTGGCACCTGTCCCGCCATCTCCCTACTGACAGTCTCCGCATCTGCACAAGATACCTCATGCGTGAAGCTCGCGCTCCAAGCCTTGGATACTTTGTCATAGGCAATAGTGACTGTTTTGATAGTATCTGTTGCGTAATCAATCTTCGGAAGTTCAATCTCGATCCACTCAGCTTTGTTCTTGCCATGTGCGAGTCGCAGTGTGTTGCCGGCAATCTCAAAAGAAATACCCTGCTGGGGATATTTCTGCGTGAAGAAATACTTGTACGATTTGAATCGGGGCGGGCCAACTCCGCCATCTCCCTGCTTCTTTTTCGTAACGTACATACGCCACGCTCCGGTGAGCGACTTGACTACTTCCTGCAAGGTCTGTGAGCAAGGTTCTTTTAGCCGTGGACAGTCTTTCTTAAGCTCGGGCAGCATCTTTTTGAGAGCATAGTAGCCCACACGGTTGCGCTGTTTTTCATCGTTCAGAATGTTCCAGACATCCTTGCAGGTGTAAGACGTCTGCCACAGTAGATCTATGGCTGATTTTGCTGGCTGGATACACACTTTATGTGTTAGATACATGTCTTATTATACCATAGTGAACTTGTGTTCACCAAGCGAAAGAGGTACAGTGAAAACACGCTTTCATCTCGGGATTAAAATGCCCGAGGATTCCCGCGCACTATCCTAAAAGTATTCATGGTTATCAATCGAAACTGTTAACATATGGTCAAGAGCACTCAAAGCCAACATAATCAATAGGTACTAAGGGTTCTTTAGCATTGTGAGGCGTATATGGAAGAATCGGTTCTAATAAAAGATACAGATTTGACGTTCCCCCACTTTACGGTCCTTAAGGCGTCGGCCGGTTCCGGTAAAACTTATACCCTCACAGAAAGGTTTGTCCAATTTCTTCTCTCCGATAAGGTTCCAAAGAACAGCCTGCCGAACATGCTTGCCATAACCTTTTCGAACAATGCCGCAAAAGAAATGAGAGAGAGTACACTCTCGCGGCTGAAAAAAGTTTACTTCGGGGACGAGACAGAGGTACGTGAACTCTTAAAAATATCCTCTTTTGATATTGAGACCATAAGAAAGAAGGCCAGCCTATAGACGAGCTGGATGCGCTTTTCCTACTTTTGGGCCGCTCAAAAATAAGTAGGGAGGCGAACTCCCCCTCTTTGCCGGTTCATCTTCGGCTGAAATGTTCGCACCGATGAAGATAGTAATCTTCAAGTTGTTTAGAGAAATAATTAACCCGCTAGTTCCTTTCGCCCAAACGAACGACAGGAACAAGGTATGCCCGTCATGCTATTTTCAGTACATCTGCGGCACCCAATGGATTGTAAAATTATACATCTTTGGAATTATGGAGCGAGAACCAACCCCATTGCACAATGTTTCCACGCGTAATCGGGATCCGTGCATCTGACCCTCTTCATTTCTACAGAAATAAAACTGATCGCCTAAGCATTAGTCTTTTCTTTTCTGACCACGAGTTTCGTGATGACGTAGATCACTAACGCAACGACGGTTATCCCAACGGCTGGAAGTGCTACGTGTCTTTTAAATCCCCATCTCTTCAAAGACTTCCTTTGCAACCCTCAAACTATCGAGGGCGGCAGGGACCCCGCAATAGATTGCCGCCTGGAGAAACACTTCTGCTATCTCTTCCTTGGTAAGACCATTGTTGATTGCGCCGCGAACATGCAGCTTGAGTTCATGCGGCCTGTTCAACGCCGTAATCATGGCGAGATTCAGAAAACTACGAGTGCGACGGTCGAGACCTGGCCGAGCCCATATCTCTCCCCAGCAATACTGCGTTACGAGTTCCTGCAGGGGCCTTGCGAGCTCGTCGGCATTCCTGAGAGAGGTGTCGACGTATTCTTTGCCGAGTACTTCCCTTCGAATCTTGAGTCCCTTATCAAACAATTCGTTATTCATCATTTCTCCTTTCCCGCAGAAATTGTCCTTCAGAAAAAATATTTTCTCTAATCAATTATTTGTGAGATAACTTTGCGAGCAATTTCGCCACAAAGAATCCGCCAGAAAATCCTACGACCAGCACTGCCGTGACGAGAGGCATCCCAATAAAGAAAGTGACAACTGGACCTTCAAAATCAGCATACAACCACATATTAGCGTCTAGCCAAATGTCCACGCCAATAGCCAGAAACAACCCAACGATTGTTTCCAGTCATATATGTGTAAATTTCCAGAGTGCTTCTTACCGCAGCTTTCTCAGGTAGAGACTTTAGTACGGCCGCAAAAACAACAAAAGGCGAAGCCAGCATAGAATAAATCACTAGCATGAAAATAATAAAGCGGGTCGAGAATATATGTTCCCACGAAAGTACAGGCACATTACGTCTCATAAGGATCGTCCTTATAACAAGCCCGACGACACCAGGCAAGATAATTTCCACAAAAACTACGGTAAACCACAAAAAAATTTTTTAGCAATTTAAGTCTCTTTAAAGCTTAAGTTTGTTTGAAGTAGTCTCCTGAATATTTCTACATGCATGCACAGACCTCCACTGATATTCGTGATCACTACCGATCACTACCATTGTAGCGAATATCCGAGATTTAGAAAACCAGGGACGTCGCTTATTACACAAGCTTTCTTGCGGAAATCTGGACCGGCGCTCTCCTTTTGAAACGCTTGCATGCACCTGACTATTCATCAGTGGCCTTAGTATCTCAAAATTCATGATTCCTAATATAATCTGATAATATCAGGCGAGTCGTAGAGGCGCGATGTTTTTTTTAAAGTACACATTTAGCAGACATAGCTCATCGGACAGTATTATTAGTCCGCAGTGAGCGTAAAGGAGGGATTATGATTTCTAAAATTCTGGTGCCGACAGATGGTTCAGAGACATCAAGGAAGGCTGCAAGGTATGCGGTTGAGCTAGCAAAACAAACCGGAGCAACTATAACTTTAGTAAGTGTAATTGATCAAAGTTTCTATGCATATCAAACAATCCCGGATGTAGTAGCAACGCCAATGCACTTATGGGAGCCGATCTGGGATTTCCTGAAAAAGGGTGCTGAGTCCCATCTATATAATGCTGAAAAACTATGCAAGAAGAATGGTGTTAGATCAAAGACTGTTATCAGGACGGGGCATGTAGTGGAGGAGATTATAAAAGAGGCGGAAAAATCAAAGGTTGACCTCATCATTCTGGGGTCTCATGGCAGAAGCGCTTTAAGGGCAGCGGTTCTTGGCAGCGTTGCCTTCGGTATTATCAACAAAGATACGAAAGTGCCTGTCCTTGTGGTTAGGAGGTGAGTAAAAGCAACTGATGTGCATCCGCCGAATCGATGCCTCCTAAAGAAGGTATTTTCTCTCATCCGCGAAAAATTATGGTTTTAACCACCACAGAAGACCAGGTTGCACGTGGGTAAGTTATTTGAATGGATAATTGAGGCACCTGCAGGGGAAAAGTTCTCCTCCAAGAGGGAAACTAGTGCCGTTGGTCCGGGGTCCGTATTATTATCTTGCCCAGCCTACCAGGGTCTCCGACTAACTCCGATTCAAATGGCAGGAAGAAGGACATAACCCATAGGTTTGTCCTGAGATGGTCGGTGATGCTGGAAGTCGTGAACGTGGACTCGCCCTGCGCCAGCACAAGATACTGGACTACCTGGTCCGCCAGGTGATGGTCGATAGCTGCCCCAGTGGAATAGTATTCCATTAACAGGCGGGCTGCCTCGCCGCCTACCTCTTCTGCCCTTTTCCCCCTGGCGCCGAGGGCGCAAAAGCCAGCTGCACCATGCGCACTTTCCGGCCTTACGAATAGAAAAGTCCCCTCCCCACGCGAAGGAACCGAATCAACGGAAATGCTGATCGGTACACTCTCGCCTGACATCATTTCTGTAAGGGTATCGGAAAAGGCCCGCTTCTGTCTGTCGGCTATAGATACCGGAAGATGTCCCACTGCGGACCGTCCCCTGAGACTATATAGCTCACCCCTGTTGATTGCGACCAAAGGGCTAATCTCCTTCACCGGCTCCACTTCGACCTGTACTATTCCACCCCCTCTCGGATAGAAGCCATAGGATTCAATAGTCGTCCTTACGCGAATCCCAATGCGCCCGAGCACCGGCAGGAAGACATCGTGCAGATGGTCGAAGGATGGGCTCCACGGCACATGCGTGCCACCAGTCAAGCGGACCGTACTGCGACCCCCGGCAAAGAGAAGAGCGGGCAGAAGGGTCTGAATCACGAGGCACACAGAACCGGCGGTGCCGATATCAAAAGAGTAGGTACCTGCCTTCACACCCCGTGGCGAGAAAAACAGTTCAGTCGATCCCATGGTTGCTCCGCTGACTTCGGCGCGTGAAACGGTCATGGCGGCCTTGACTGCAGTGAGGTGTTGAGCCATAAGGCCCGGCACCTTGCGCCCCTTCCTGAGATTGAAAATCCTAAAGGGACGGCCGGTTAAACTGGAAAGGCCGAGGGCGGTCCTCAGTATTTGACCGCCCCCCTCACCGTAGCTGCCGTCTATCTGGATCATATGTCCCATTCAATATATAATATTCTCATCTGTGTAATATGTCATTTCGCCTGCAATATAAATATGTATGAAAGGATCTCTGCTCATAACTTTTGGTGACTAACAAGCTTGCGCTTTTCCATCCCATATTTCATTTATATACTATGAGAAGTAATAGCCTCTGATGATTAAGGAGATCACACGTCTTCCTAACATCACTGCGGGTAAAGGGTTTTCGCGGATATACGATTGAACCGTAAAGAGATTGCTTACAATAGGTGGTTTGGGTGAAGACGTGATAAAAAGAAGAGAGTTCGTCTATTTGTTCATAATATTATTTATTATTATCGGTTTTCGGACCACGAACGGCGAGGTGATCAATATGAACGACTTTCAAATAACGAGTCCTGTTTTTGAGAACAACGGCTTTATTCCAACAAAATATACGTGTGATGGAGAGGATATCAATCCTCAGCTTTTGATTGCTAATGTTCCAGCAGGGACTAAGTCACTGGCATTGATTGTTGACGACCCTGATGCTCCGGCGGGGACATGGGTACATTGGATTGTCTGGAATATCGATCCGCAAGCGCGTGAAATAAAGAAAAACTCAGTACCGACTGGCGCGAATCAGGGTCTCAATGATTTTCGCAAACACAAATATGGAGGTCCATGCCCGCCATCTGGAACGCATCGGTATTTTTTTAAACTCTATGCGCTAGACACTATGCTCACGCTGGATTTCAATTCGACAAGGGCACACGTTGAAAAAGCAATGAGAGAACACATTATCGCTGAAACTCGGATTGTTGGCTTGTACAAGAGAAGCTAATCTGGCTTATTGCTCCTATGAGGGTTCCGCCTTGTCCCACTGTCAAGTCCGCCGATGCAAATGATTCTGTAACTAGATCATTTCGGAACCCTTGGCATTCCGAGGGTCTATGTAAAATGACTTAAGATTTCAGACTTGGGGATTTTCGTCAAATCAGCAGCATAGCTTTTAGCAAGTTTGGATTTTACAGCCGGCTCCAATTTTTTAATGATCTCTTTGCCGATTTTTTCACTAGCGGCAAAATGCCAGTTTGCACAATCTTCTTTCGTTACTAATCGGACATTTTAACTTTGCCTTGACACAAGCCAGTTTAAATTGACAGCCAGTTTAAATTGCACGCGTTGCCTCACGTGGAAATCTATTCGAAATGGGTATTCGTTGCCTCATCGAAAATCTATTCGAAAGGTTATCGCTATTGCAGGCGTTTCTTGTGTCTGTTCGAGGCAACTTGAATCAATCGCTGTTGAAGGTTTTCGATTTTACGTTTCAGTTCGGCGGGGTTGAGTTTCCGGTATTGACTGCGAAGCTGTTTCTTGGTTTCTTTGGGTACGTCAGGAGAAGCCAGGACTCGTTGATACGGTGTTTGTGCCTTGTCGTATTTTTTCTTCACTTTACTGCCGATTCTGGTTTTCTCCAGCAGTTTCATTACCGGCTGGAAAAAGTTGCTGTAGAGTCTTAAGAAGCCGTAGAGTTCATTCAGGATCTCCAGTTCCAGCTGGGTATCATGCCGCATATAACCTACTGCTCTTCTTACAACAGAGTAGTTCTTTTGCTCTATAAAGCAGTTGTCGTTTTTCCTTGAACTGCGAGCACGAGTGAAGGTTATCTTTTCTTCTTTGCAATATTGGTAAAGATGATTGTTGATGAATTCGGCACCGTTGTCAGAATCAATGCCCAAAATGTCAAAAGGAAATCGGACACGCATATCGGTGATAGCTTCAAACACCCACTGTTGTGCTTTATTCTTAACTGCCTGTGCCTCTGTCCATCCTGTAGCAATATCCGTAACATTCAGCGTCTGCGCAAAATCTCCACTGGGATCTCCTCCGTCGTGCCCTACAAGGTCTATTTCAACAAAGCCGGGTCTTTTATCATCCCACTGGGCAAATGTACGGATAGGAATCTGGTGTTTAAGCAATGTTCCTGGCTTTGTATGAGATCTGCCTTTCAGCTGCTGCTTCTTTCTCTCCGCTCTCAGCATTCTGTCTATCGTAGCCGCGCTTATAGTCAACAGCTTTCCCTTGGTAGCGGCATCAAGCGTGATTTCACGGTGTTTTTGCAATAACGGCACCAATTCCTTAAGCATCGGGGCAAGGCGTTTCCCGCAAATGCAGTCCATAATGGACCAGATATTCAGCAGTGCAGTGAACACCAACTTGTCATAGACTCGGTTGCGAGGTTTTGTTGCCTTTGTACCCACATCTGCGACAAAGATGGTGTTACCGCCGGCATACACCTTCTTGCCATGAGTTCTGAGCAGATAGGCAGCGTAACAACGGTCATACCCGGTGAGAGCTGCAAACTCCTCAAGAATGATCCCCTTCAGCTTTTTCGTTGCCTTCTGATATCTCGCTGCGGTGACCTTCGTTGCTGAACGCCGCTCTTTTGCCGTTAACCCCATCTCTGCCTCCCATAATCATTCTTCTGAGAGACAGTATGAAATTATTTCGAATAGATTCCTTCATGAGGCAACGAATCACTTTCGAATAGATTTTCGATGAGGCAATTCGTTGCATTGACGAAGAGCAGCAGATGTGTTATACTCTTTACAGAACTTTAAAGGTATTTGCGTTCGTAAGAGGCCACAAAGACTTTGAACTTTGTGGCCTCTTTTTGTTAAGGTCCTTTTCAGTTCTAAGACAAGGAGGAACAAAAAGTGGCACAAGGAACAGTGAAGTGGTTTAACGACAGCAAAGGGTTTGGCTTTATTACTGGTGACGACGGCATAGATGCTTTTGTACACCATACGTCCATCCAAGGCAACGGGTTTAAAAGTCTTGCTGAAGGGGACAAGGTAAGTTTTGATACTGAAAAGGGACCGAAAGGGCCCAAAGCGATCAACGTTGCCAAAATGTAGTTAACTGGGAAAGGCACCTTCCTAGTGGAGGTGCCTTTCCATTTAGGAGGCGCATGAACAACAGGGAAAAGCAGGCTGCACGGGCGGAAAAAAAGCAGCAGAAAATTGAGTCAGGCTTCATGGCTTCACTCTTTCCAGGGGTTGCAAGTATCGTCATTAACATGGTATATAGCCAAAAGGGGATAAGGCAGCCAATGCCCCGGACTGTTAATTTTTTCCCGAACAGTTATGCTTTTTTTAGGGTAGACTGTTTAAGTAAGGAGTGTGTTGAGGGAGGGTTTGATTTCACTAGGATCATAACCTCCATGGTAGGAAGCCGCCAGCACACTTCAAATGGAGAATTCGGCTGTGAAGGCGGCCCTGCTGAGGATCACTCGGCTATTGTGTACGATGTTGCCATACAATATATATAGTGCGGTTCCGGCTTTCATGGTGTATTAGGGGAACATCTTTCCCCACAGTGTTTTGAAGGTATTTATTCATAAACTATACACAATCAGGCGTTGCGAGCCTAGATAGACGTCTCAATCATAGCTATCATGTCATGGGCTCGATGGAATTACACAGGAACGTAAATGAAACATAACTGTATGGCTCGATGTTCGCCTTCATACACTTGCTGGAGTCGTCTGGGTGCCCTGATCAGATCGTGATCAGGCAAGACAAAACTGCCTGAAAGCGCAAAGATTCCTCGCGATCTTCACTGCTGCCTTCATCAGGAATTATGACGTAATAGCATACCGCAGTAGCCTGCTGAAGCCCGGTCAAACTGCCAAGGTAATCCCTAGTCATGATAAAGCCTGTTTTTTGCAAGCCGACAATACTTTTTCATTGCGGATAAAAAGCATCATTGATGCATACAACAAATAAACCACTCCTTAAGCTGGGGAGTAATCGGAGGTAATAGTGATAGCAATAATCGAAATCAACGGACAATGCGTTGCACTCACCTGTCAACACGAAGGCGAAGCCGAAATTCTTAAAAGCATGCTCGAAAACCCGGTAATACTGGGCAAAGGGAATCTGTCAATATCTAAGAAGATCTAAATCTCCCCTATTATATTAACAAGTACTCGCTTCCTGCTCCTACCGTCGGACTCACCATAAAAGACTGTTCCCTGGTGCCGAAGTCTACTTTCCAGTTGGTAATCGCGACAACGACGTCCCTTCACATTATCTGCTGCTTCATGTTTTCTCTTAATTGCATAATCTGCATGAATTGGCATTTTATGTGATATCCTCTCGTAGTCAGAGACTACGAGCATCCTGGTAGTTCAGGACGCAGGTTCGTGCAGACACCCTTCGGTTTTTGCCCGATGAAGGATTCAACAGGAGTCGGGCAATACTGAGGCATTGAAGCGCTCTCAGGCTGTACCACACAGCAAACTGGTAGATATTCAGAAAATTAAGAGTCGAGTTGATGTCCCGGTCTATGGTAAAACCACACACTGGACAAGCAAAAGTTCGTACTGAGGGCGATAAGCCCTCTGCTATAACGTGTCCGCAACAAGAACAAGTCCTCGTAGTGCCCCGCTCATTGAATTTCTTGACCTCTTTGCAACGCAGTGCAGCTTTGTAAGAGAGGTATCCAACAAGTGTCATAATCGGGTTATTGTTCTGGACTTGCCGGTTGATGCGCTTGTCTATGAATTTGTAGCCTGTGTCAGCCAGTGTTTGGCTCTTATCCCAGTCCCCGACATAGAACCCAATCACATCCGGGTGGTCGGTCAGAATCCGGTTTGCAACCTTGTGAAGATAATGCTTGCTTTGCCCTTCAACCCTAGCATAGATCTTCCGTATTTTAGTGTCCAGTCGTCGCCGCTGCTTGGAACCACGATCCTTCTTGTCACGCCTGGATTTAAGCTGGTCAATCAGGATGTAGTGTTTAAGATTCAACTGCCGCAAAGGGTTGATGTCATATTCATGAATCGTTCCATCTGTTTTGATGCCAGTTAGCGCTGTTTTACAGCCCGGGTCGAAATACAGCAAGTGGACGGGCTCTCTTGTAAACGGATTGTACGCAATGGGAAGAGGGCAGAAGGATTCCCGAGACAATGCTGGCACCTGTCCCGCCATCTCCCTACTGACAGTCTCCGCATCTGCACAAGATACCTCATGCGTGAATCTCGCGCTCCAAGCCTTGGATACTTTGTCATAGGCAATAGTGACTGTTTTGATAGTATCTGATGCGTAATCAATCTTCGGAAGTTCAATCTCGATCCACTCAGCTTTGTTCTTGCCATGTGCGAGTCGCAGTGTGTTGCCGGCAATCTCAAAAGAAATACCCTGCTGGGGATATTTCTGCGTGAAGAAATACTTGTACGATTTGAATCGGGGCGGGCGAACTCCCCCATCTCCCTGCTTCTTTTTCGTAACGTACATACGCCACGCTCCAGTGAGCGACTTGACTACTTCCTGCAAGGTCTGTGAGCAAGGTTCTTTTAGCCGTGGACAGTCTTTCTTAAGCTCGGGCAGCATCTTCTTGAGAGCATAGTAGCCCAGATGGTTGCGCTGTTTTTCATCGTTCAGAATGTTCCAGACATCCTTGCAGGTGTAAGACGTCTGCCACAGTAGATCTATGGCTGATTTTGCTGGCTGGATACACACTTTATGTGTTAGATACATGTCTTATTATACCATAGTGAACTTGTGTTCACCAAGCGAAAGAGGTACAGTGAAAACACGCTTTCATCTCGGGATTAAAATGCCCGAGGATTCCCGCGCACTATCCTAAAAAAGTAGCATTGTAAAAAAAGTCTTTGGCCGATCGGCAATCGAAAAAGGAAAATAATTAAGACATGTGAAATCCATCCATCGAAGTCTGTAAGGGAGAGTGCTGGTCATGAATAATAGCGGTACTGCTCATAAAGCCCTTTCTCTTTACAGGTCTGGAAACCTTTTTGCAGCCTCGTGGCGCACTTTTCATAATAATCTGTTACTTACCGGATAGGCCATGGCTTTATGCAAATCCTCCTGGATGGAGATACTTTCAGCAGGATATCAAGACTAATTCGGCAGCAGGCGATGCAGAATAGACTCTAAAACTTTACTGAATTGATCCAAAGACAAGGGCTTTTGGATATAATCGCTAGCTCCGGCAGCAATTGCATCTGCCCTGTCCGATTCTAGCGCTGAAGACGTGACCACTACCACGTTGAGTTCTCTAAGACGCTTGTCGGCACGTATTTCACAGAGCACTTCGATGCCGCTCATGCCAGGCATCTTTAGATCAAGCAATATTAGAGCGGGCACTCCAATTCCATTCCTAAGCATTGCAAGCGCAGACTTGCCGTCCGTTGCGAAGCGTACACTTATTTCTCGCCCCGTCGCTTCCAGTGCCATTGTCGTAAGCTCTATATCGGTCGGACTATCGTCAACAATAAATATCAATCTTTTTATCACATCCTGCCGGACAACGGCAAGTTTAACACCGCAGGAAGACACTGTTCCATTATTTACAGATATAAGCATCTCTTAGCATAACTTCATTCCAATCAACAATAATGTCAGATATACACTGATTTAATAGTAGGACAATGTCTGATTCAGAGCGGGGCGTCAAAAAATAGTTTCAAGGTTGGAGGACGTCACTGGTACCATCTGTCGGGCTTAACCGGTCTTGATTTCCTGAAAAATAGTTGCGCAATCGGCCTCGGTCACCGACTATTGACTTTAAGCAGAACTGGCATAAAGTGATCGAAGCCTGCCGAAGCGAGGAACCACACATTATTACTGGAAGACTATGCGGTGTATTCCGCAACATTGCTTTCGGCAATCAAGAGCAGCGCAGTACGTCATATTTTACCGAGTTTGCACTCGAGTCGAGAATTTTGCTTTGTTAAAATTGTCACTAAATTATTCATATAGTTTTACGCACTTTAGCCTCAGGTAGTTGCACAACTTTTTTCCGAACACAAGCCCATATTATTATGTTAATCTTGACAATATAGAGTTATAAAGATAATTATGGCAATAAAGCATCAATGAATAAATAGTTTATAGGAGAAAAAATGGTTAACTCAATTATTCTCATAAGTGTCGAAAGGTCAAAAATCAACGACGTAGCTGAGCAACTGGCCGCAACTGATGGTATATCTGAAGTTTATTCAGTTGGTGGAAAATATGATCTCGTTGCAATTGCTCGTGTCTCGTCAAATGAAGACCTTGCAGACCTTGTCACTAGAAAAATGGTTAGCATTGATTCCATTTTAAAATCAGAAACAATGCTCGCATTTAAAGCATTTTCCCGTCACGATCTTGAAGCAATGTTCACCGTGGGAATGTGAGGATAGACAGATACAGTTCAACCGTCGATCAAAATTCTGAATGCTGCGGGCAATTGAACCATTTTCGATCTAAAGATCGGCAGTGCATGCTTAAATTTGCGTTCGCTTCGTCACTTGTTCCGTGCATTGTCAGTTGATATATCTGCGCCTTATACTTCCTGGTCGTTAGGCAATCTGCCCGTAATCGACAACTCCAAGTCGCTTCTGAGAGAGGGGGGTCCATTCGTGAGGCAAGCAGAAGTGATGAACCATCCGTCGAAGTGGCGGTAAGGGTGTTTTTGCGTCGCTGGTCGCAGATACTCTCGCGGGCGGTACAACGGATTCGCTAGGTTCTGTCACTACGCCCGCATATGCGTGTGTAGAGGCCGCATTGAAGACCTCGTGGCAGCGTCCTCTGTTCACATCACACGCGGCCAAGCTTCATGCCAATCACCGCGCTGCACACTCCGGCAGTGACGACAGTAGACACCTTGGATAACGCCCGCAGAAGTCTGACTCCTGACCTGCACGAATCCACCGGCTTCACAGATAGGGTTGTTGAGTATACTCTGGCCGGAGCACGCCGCCAGCACTGACGAATCTTGCTCAGAATTGATTCTTTTCTTGCTACAACCTCCCTTGTTGTCCGAATTGCTCGATAATCTCCCTAATCCTGGGCAAGGCCTGCAGCGCGGCCTTTTCGCCCTCAATGATAGCCTCATTCCTCTTGTCGAAATCGGATGACCCGATGTGTCCGACCAAGGGTCTTATCACAATGTCAGCTCTTGAAAGTTGGGCAATTGAAATCATGGAACTCATTATATTGATCGATTGGAGTATTGTTTCAATAGTACCAGAGGGCTTATTCGTGTCGAGATCAGACGAAATATCTACTGCAATTACTATATCGGCACCAAGCCTCCTCGCTGCATCAACCGGCACGGGGCTAACGACTCCTCCGTCAACATACATCTTGTTCCCTATTATCACTGGATTGAAGACGCCGGGTATTGAACAACTGGCACGCACAGCCTTTCCAGTATTGCCGCTGGCGAATACAGTCTCCTTACCATTGGGAACCTCCGTTGCCACTGCATAAAAGGGGATCCTCATCTTTTCCATTGTAGTGTTCCTTATCATCCGGTTCACGTACTCCTCAAGCAGGTCACCTTTGATGAATCCGTTATCGGGAATGGTAAAGTCCGCGATATCAACTCTCTGAATATCAAGTGACAATTGTTGGATCTGATAGGCATTTAAGCCATACGCATACAGGCTTCCAACAAAACTTCCAGCGCTAGTCCCTACGATCATATGAATCGGGATATGGTTGGATTCTAGGATTTTCAATACTCCAATATGAGCAAACCCGCGGGCAGCCCCCCCGCCAAGCACGACAGCAATCTTAGCGGGCTCGCGCTGCGTCCGGACAATTTCCTTTTGCACGCAAGATACAATGCCCAACAGAATAATGCTGATTAATGCTATCGACTTACATAAGGACTTTCTGAAATTCAAGGCAGCCTCCCATATAACTAAATTGTATCCCTATACTACCAAAACTGCTTGCTGGCATGCATGCAGCTGAAATCATAATCCGCCCAATCACAATATGTTGAGATTAACAGCAAATAAACGTATTATATATAATCTATAAATACAGTGGAGGTTAACCGTGGTTATCGGAAAGCCTTTTTTAACAACCGAACAGATCCAGAACAAGGTTGCCGTGCTAGCAGACAGGATATACCATGATTACTTGGGAAAGGACATCTTGGCAATTGGGATTCTCAAGGGGTCATTCATGTTTTTTTCAGATCTCGTGAGAGCAATCCGGCAGCCTATCACAGTTGACTTCGTAGTTGCGTCCAGTTATATCAAAACGACGTCTACTGGCGAAGTGAAGGTACATTACGACGTACAGGAAGATATTATGGGGAAAGATGTTCTTCTTATTGACGATATCGTCGACACAGGCATATCTCTCAACTATATCCGTGAAAGAATCCTTGCCCAAAGCCCTCAGAGCGTGAAGATATGCGCCTTACTTGACAAGAAAGAACGCCGTATAGTGGACGTTAACCTCGATTACGTCGGGTTCGAAATTCCCAACGTCTTTGTAGTTGGCTACGGTCTGGATTATGGGAACCAGTTCAGAAATCTTCCTTATATCGCTATTTTCAAAAAGAAGACTTAACCATACTAAAGAAGGCAGAACATGTATACGTTAACTGTTGAAACAAAATTTGCCTCTGCGCATCAACTCAATGAATATAACGGCAAATGCGAAAACCTCCACGGCCATAGCTGGAAGGTTCAGGTGGTCGTAACAGCACAAAACCTTAACCGGATTGGCCTGGCAATGGACTTCAGTGACCTGAAGAGACTCACCAGCGAGATCGTTGATCCACTGGATCACGTCTGCCTGAATGACCTGCCTCCTTTCGCAGACCAGAATCCTTCTTCTGAAAATATTTCACGCTGGATATTCGAATCCCTGAAAGAAAAAGTTGCCGGGTATTCCGTGATTTTGAAGGCCGTGACGGTCTGGGAGTCGGAAACAGCATCTGCAACCTATACTGAAGAATGAACAATGGTCCTTCCACTGAAACCCGTTTTGCTGATAAATTGTTGCAACTCGCCCTGGATGCAGGTGCGGACGAAGCTGAAGTATATGTAAAACTTGCCCGCAACTTGAGCATCGATGTCAAGGAACATCAGATAGACACTCTCGAAAGATCTGATTCTATAGGATATTCCGTCAGAGTATTCAAGAATGGACGCCTCGGTTTTTCATATTCCACTGACCCGGCTGAAATGATCGAAATAGCTCGGCGCGCAATAGAGGCTTCGGATTTCACCGAGCCTGACGAGTCAAACGGACTGCCCATAGGCAACAGTTCCTCAGAAGTTTCCGTTTATGACGATTCGATATCGGCTCTTAATGAAAGGGATGCCATTGATATGGTCCTTTCGATGGAAAACGCGGCAATAAAGCAAGATAAAAGGATAACTAAGACCAGGAATGCATCCGGCAGCTTTAGTATTGGTCGCACCAGGATCATTAATTCAAAAGGGATAGACTTCGAATTTGCCTCCTCAGCATGCTCGGCTCACATAATGGCAGTCGCTGAACTGGGACAGGAGAGCCAGATGGGATGGGATTATCAAGGAAGCCGTTTTCTCGGGGATATCTTCTTTGAACAGATCGGGCAGACTGCCGCATTGAAGGCGCTTCAGGTTCTTGGCGCCCGCAAGATTGAGCCCCTCAGGGGATTCGTACTCCTTGATCCTTCTGTGGCAGCAGACTTCATAGGCGTTCTGGCGGCAGCACTGTCATCCGAGGCGGTCCGGAAGCGTAAATCCATGCTTGCAGGCAAGATCGGCGAGAGCGTTATCAGTCCACGGTTGAACATAGTAGACAGCGGACTCCTGCCAGGAAAGCTCGGCAGCCGGCCTGTGGACGATGAAGGGGTAGCGACTTCCCAAAAGACTCTTATCGAAAAAGGCCTCCTCAGGGGATTCTTGTATAATACATACAATGCCCGTAAGGACCGCACCAACTCGACCGGAAATGCGGTCAGGGGCGGCTTCACCGGGCTTCCTACTGTTGGTCCCACTAATATATTCATAGAGGCAGCCTCGAAAGAATATAGTTCTAATCTTTCTGGGCTTCTTAAAATGGTCGATAAGGGCGTCTATGTTACAGAGACTATGGGCATGCATACGGCAAACCCGATTTCAGGTGAATATTCGGTCGGCGTATCCGGACTGTGGATCGAAGGTGGTAATTTTTCATATCCGGTTAAGGAAGCTGTGATATCTGGTAACATCCTAAATCTGTTCAAAAACATTGTACTGATTGGTGATGAATCCCGCTTTTATGGTAATATAGGTACCTCTCATCTCCTCGCAGGGGATATCGATATCAGCGGATAAGACATCCACTTTTAATTCAGGGTTTAACGGAGGACATTTTCAATGGATTATTTCTTGACTGAAGAACAGCAAATGATAAGGGACCTCGCACGGCAGATCGCCGAGGAAAAGATAGTTCCCGTCAGGGCTGAACTTGATGAGACCGGAGAGTTCCCATGGGATATAATCAAGGTCCTTGCCCAGTCCGATATGCTCGGCCTCTTTATTCCCGAAGAATATGGCGGTCTCGGAAAGGGCTGTCTTGAACTCTGCATTGCAGTTGAGGAGCTTTCAAAGGCATGCGTCGGTGTATCCACCTCGTATGCAGCCAATGCGCTCGGCACCTTTCCGCTCCTTCTTTTCGGTACGGATACCCAGAAGAAGAAATACCTATCCGATATTGCCGGCGGCAAGAAACTCGTTGCCTTCGGCCTTACAGAAGCCAATGCGGGCAGTGATGCCGGCGGCATACAGACTACGGCAAGGCTTGACGGCGATTCTTACGTGTTGAACGGGACTAAGCAGTGGATCACCAATGGCAGCGTAGCAGATGTTTACTCTGTGATCGCAATAACAGATAAGTCCAAGGGGCCACGTGGCGCCTCTGCATTCATAGTTGAGAAGGGTACACCGGGCTTCAGCTTCGGCAAAAAAGAAAACAAAATGGGAATACGTTGCTCGATTACTACGGAATTGGTATTCGACAATTGCCGAATTCCTAAGGAAAACCTCCTAGCCAAGGAAGGCATGGGCTTCATTGTGGCCATGAAGACCCTTGACGCCTCCCGCACCGGCGTGGGGGCCCAGGGCCTTGGTGTCGCGCAGGGGGCTTTCGACGAGGCAGTGAAGTTTGCCCGTCAGCGCGTCCAGTTTGGTCATCCCATAATCAGCTTTCAGGCTATTCAACACATGCTTGCCGACATGGCGATCGAAATTGAAGCCGCCAGGGCGCTCATTTACTCCGTAGCCCGCTTTATCGATAGCGGTGCCAAGGATGTATCCAAGGAGTCAGCTTGTGCCAAAACCTTTGCAACTGATTTAGGCATGCGCGTAACTACAAATGCGCTCCAGGTAATGGGGGGGTCAGGCTATATGAAGGAATATCCAGTTGAAAAAATGATGCGGGATGCTAAGATTCTCCAGATATACGAGGGCACAAATCAGATCCAGAGAAACGTCATCGGCCAGGCTCTGATCAAGGAAGCTGCAAAGATGAAATAGAAGATACGGCAGGGCACGGCATGCTGTCGTGCCCTATTATTGCAGGACAGAGATCAAGCCCCGCTCAGTAAGCTACCCAATGATACGTCATATCATAGGGTCTATCTTCTTTTTGCAGTCCCTCTGGTTCCAGACCTGATAGTCTATTATTACCTTGAGCACGGATGGCTTTGAATACCATAACCCCTCTCTTTGCTTCAATCAACGGCAGGGATCTGCTTATGCCACTCCTCAAAGTTAATAGATACATCCAGAGACCTGCGAGCTGTCAGGCTTTCGGTCACCTCGTAATTCAAAGCCTGCCCGAGCGAATAATCGATACTAGAAGCCACAGACCGAGAAAGATTGCAACACCAAAGGTGATAAGTCCAAGAAAAGAGAGGCCAAATACCGTAGGCACTACACCTGCAGCATGCATTATCGCAGAACTCAGGATTATTGCACTCACGATCATGGCGAAGGCAATCCGATTGCTCGCCTTGTCCATATCCTTAATAAACTCCGGCAGATTGACATGATACATCTTGATCTGGAAATCGTCCTTAACCGCCTTTTTGAGAAGCCGTTTTATCTGAGTTGGAAAGATCTGAACAAAATCTGCAAATTCCTTCATATTCTTTCGACCAATATCTAATATCTTCGACGGATCCAAGCGTCCGAGCGCCAGCTTTGAAGCGAATGGTTCGGCCGCCGCAATGACGTCAATCTCGGGGTCGAGCTGCCTGCAGAGGCTTTCAAGCATCATCAACGTCTTGTCTATAAGAAGCAGTTCCGGCGGGATCCGGAGATTGTATCTTATACCCAGGCGGGTAACGGTATCGATAAACTGGGTAAAACGAATATCCTGAAGCTGGAGGCCGTACAGAGGTTCGAACAGATCTCCCAGGTCCATCTTAAATTCATGCCTAAAAGAATCGGTATCGGTATCATCAGGTACTATACCGAGTGCTATGTAATGGTCAACCAGGCTATCATAATCTTTCTTGATGAGAGCCATGAATGTGCCTGCTATGATTTCCTTCACGGCACTCCCAACCCTTCCTACTATGCCGAAATCCAGGAAAGCGAGCGTTCCATCGGCCTGGACAAGAATATTTCCGGGATGCGGATCAGCATGGAAAAAGCCATCTTCGAGGATCTGCTTGAAATAAGCCTCTAGTGCACGACGGGCAAGCATCTTTTTATCCACTCCCATCTTATCGATAGCTGAGATATTATCTATTCTAACGCCTTCGATCATCTCCAGAACTAGAACACGCTGAGTGCTCAAATCACCATATACTATAGGTATACGGACTCCTGAGTATCCTTCGAAATTTTTCAGAAAGCGTGCACAGTTCCTTGCCTCTTCTATAAAATTCAATTCCTTCCTGACGGTACGTGAAAACTCCGCCACGATCCCGGCAGGGTTGAAGAATCTGATCTCAGGAATATTGTTTTCAAGGAGTTCAGATAGGTAGGACATGATAGTGATATCCGCCTCTATATGCTCGCGTATATGCGGCCTCTGTACCTTAACTATAACCTCACGACCATTTAGCAACTGCGCCTTATGAACCTGCGCGATAGAGGCCGCCGCGACCGGAGTTTCTTCGATTTGACCGAATATGGACCCCGGCGCTTTACCGAGGTCCTCTTCGATGATACTCATGACATCCTTCGTTGGAAACGGAGGCACTTCGTCCTGAAGTTTTTTCAATTCATTGGCAAATTGATCGGTGATGAGGTCAGGCCTCGATGAAAGAACCTGGGCGAGTTTGATAAAAGAGGGACCCAGCTCCGCAAAGGCCATCCTTAGACTTGCGGCTGCCGATAAACCTTCTATTGGAGGCCACACCCCGAATGATCTTAGCCTCTTTTTAAAAGGTACGTATCTTCCAAGATGCACCTGGTCGATTATCTGCCCGAATCCGTATTTCAGGAATACATTGACTATCTGCTGAAGTCTGCGGGCGGAGCGGTATTTTCTGGTAAGTCCCGGAATTTCCACGGCAAGACCGTGTTATTGTATTTTTTCGGAATCGCGCACGCCTTCAACAGCCGCGATCCTTGCCGAAAGTTTTTCTATCCGCTCGTTCAGGGCCTCAATGTCACCCTTGGTAGGAATGCGCATCTTCTCCAGTGTTTTCGGTATTATACCTGCAACTATTTCGTTCAATTCAGAAGTCGTCCTGTCGGCCTTATCGGACCATTCCTTTACCAGCTTTGCACCCTGGGACTCGCTCAGTTCGCCTCTTTTGACGAGATCCTCTACAAGATCCTTAACCTTTTCCTGAACACCAAATCCAGCGAGGACCGCATTTCTCACAAGATCAAAGACCGTCATATATGCCTCCTCTGTCGAATCGGAATGTAGGCAAATGGGGCATCAAGACATTGTTTGATTTCCCTGAACCGCCTTCCGTTTACCTATTTTTAACTAAAGAATATACAGATTCCAGGGCGTTGTCCAGCTTGTCCAGTTCCTTCGTGCCTCCCTGGGCCATGTCGGGCTTGCCTCCGCCTCTGCCGCCTGCCATGGCTGCAACATTCTTCAGTATCTCTCCGGCACTGAACCGGTTTGTAAGGTCCTTAGTCACCATGGCAACAATTGACGCCTGATCGTATTTCGCAGAAGCGATGACAATCACCCCGGAGCCGAGACGGTCCCTTACATTGTCCGCAAGTACTCTGAGATCTTTCTGTTCGAGATTATCGACGCGGCATGACAGGATCTTAACTCCGTCTACAACCCTGACAAGATCGAGAAGCGATGATGAACTGTGTGAGGAGAGCTTACCCTTCAGTGTTTCGATCTCCTTGTCCCTGTCTTTCAGATCTGACATGACCTTCTCGACCCTTTCAAGCGGCTTATCAGTCTTGAGAATATCTCCTATCTGCCTTAGTTCATCCTTCGTCTGTCTCAGGTATTCATAGGCCGTTTTGCCTGTAAAGGCTTCTATCCTTCTAATTCCGGATGCAACACTTCCTTCGGAGACTATAGTAAAAAGCCCCACATCGCCAGTCGTTCTGCAGTGAGTTCCGCCGCACAGTTCGGCACTGAAGCCGGGCACCTTCACGACCCTAACAGTCTCTCCGTACTTCTCGCCAAAAAGAGCTATCACGCCCGATTTTAGGGCCGTCTGGATATCGGATGTCTCGGTATGCAGCGGTTTGTTCTCTAGAATTTCGCCGTTAACAATGTTTTCTATGGCATCCAGTTCGCCCTTCTCGACTTGGTAGAAATGAGAAAAATCAAAACGCATACGCCCGGCAGAGACATACGATCCTGCCTGTTTGACATGCTCACCAAGGACCGACCTCAAGGCGGTGTGAAGAATATGGGTTGCTGTATGGTTTCTTGCGATTGCCATCCGAGCATCTTTGTCGACCACACATTTCACTTTATCCCATACTTTGATATTGCCGCTCTGGATAGTGGCAATATGCGCATGGAGAGCCGCCTCTTTTTTTGTATCCCTGACAACCACCTCGGACGATCCACTGAAAATGGTGCCTATATCACCTACCTGCCCTCCCGATTCACCGTAAAAGGGTGTCCTGTCAAGAAATAGTTCGACTTCATCACCTGCAATTGCTTCATTAACAACTTTCCCGTCCTTGAGTATTGCCTTGATTACAGATTCGGTGTCAAGTGCATCGTATCCAACAAAAACGGTTTCACCTATTTCGGAGCGGAGTTCCTTATAAATCGTTGCGATGGCTTCTTCTTCTCCGACCCACGATGCCCTTGCTCTTTCGCGCTGGAGTTGCATTTCGCGGTTGAAGCCATCTTCGTCGATGTGAAGATGGTTGTCCATAGCGATATCGCGCGCGAGGTCGAGAGGAAACCCGAAGGTATCGTAAAGTTTGAAGAGTTCTTCACCGGGAATGATCTTACTCCCGGCCTGCTTCAGCTTCAAGATCGCCTCATCGAGAAGTCTCATCCCCTGGTCCAGGGTCCTCGTAAACCGTTCCTCCTCAAAGAGCAGCACCTTTGACGACCTCTCCTTTTCCTGCACCAACTCCTGATATACATCCCCCATCGTGTCCGCAACTGAGCCCATCAGTTTAAAGAGCACGGGTTCTTCGAAGCCAAGAAGCTTGGCATGTCTGGCAGCCCTTCTTATGATGCGACGCAGTACATATCCCCTGCCTTCGTTAGAAGGCATTAGACCTTCTGAAAGCAGGAATGCAACCGACCTGAGATGATCCGCTATGACTCTGATCGAAATATCGGTCTCCGGCTTCTTCCCATATGCCACTCCTGACATTGAACTAATGGCTGTGATGACGGGCAAAAAAAGGTCAGTATCGAAATTGTTTCTCTTACCCTGCAGAACCGCGGCAATGCGCTCAAGACCCATTCCCGTATCTATACTCGGCTTAGGAAGGGGGGTCAGGGTCCCTGTCTCGTCACGGTTGAACTGCATGAATACAAGGTTCCATAGTTCGAGATATCTGTCACAATCGCATCCTACCTTGCAATCAGGACTGCCGCAGCCCACTTCCTCCCCTTGGTCTATAATGATCTCAGAACAGGGCCCGCATGGCCCCGTATCGCCCATCTGCCAGAAGTTGTCCTTCGCCCCGAGCCGGACAACACGTTCAGCGGGAATGCCTGTCAGCTCCGGCCAGAGTTTTGCCGCTTCATCATCTTCCTGATAAACAGTTGCCCATAGTTTATCCTTAGGCAGCTTGAATCTCTCAGTCAGAAGTTCCCATGCGAAAAGGATAGCGTCTCTCTTGAAATAGTCGCCAAAAGAGAAATTCCCGAGCATCTCGAAAAAAGTGTGATGGCGAGCAGTATGCCCCACATTCTCAAGGTCGCTGTGCTTGCCCCCCGCCCTCATGCATTTCTGAGATGTAGTTGCCCGCGTGTACGGGCGCTTCTCCTCTCCCAGGAAGATTGATTTGAACTGCACCATTCCCGCATTGGTAAAAAGCAGCGTGGGGTCGTTCCTCGGGATGAGCGACGAACTTTTGAGTACCTCGTGACCTTTTGTCTTGTAAAACTCCAGGAAGATGTTTCTTATCTCAGTACCTTTCATAAATCCTCTTTTCTACTTCACCCTTCCAGGCTCTGTACTGACGATCGAAGTCAGCTTTCCATCAATAAAGGTGAGTCGGGTCTTGAACATCCCCATGGTGGAAGAATACGTCCACATCTCTTGCGCCGCACCATCGGTCGTATTGGAAAGCTTCACCTCATCAGGAGCACCCCATGCATAACGCACCTGCGGTGGCGTCATTCCAGGCACCACCTCACTTTTGATAATATGCTCCTGTATCTCGATAGGATAATCCTTGATCTCATCCTGTGTGAATCTGATTTGAGAAGAGGAACAACCGATAATCAGCAAAGCTGAGAGACTAAATACTATAGCTAAACGTTTGATCATTTTATAATCCTCCTGTCCTGCATAAATTATTATCGTTAAATCTCTTCTTCGTCAAAATATGCCCTGAGCACCCGTCCAATTATTTCCGGAGTGTATCCCTTTCTCGCCAGAGCAGCCCAAAGTCTTCTTCTTATTGTAAAAGTATCCAACCCCTGCATCTGATGCGACTTTCTCTCTACAAAAGTGCGCGCGGCCGTCAAGTACTCTTCATCATCTCCTGATATCCTGTCGACTATATCTCGCGAGATACCCCTTGTGAGCAAATAGTATACAACCCCTTTCCTGCCAAGATACTTTTGCTCTATTGCCATTTTTTTTAGCGATTCGGCAAATCTTTCATCATCTATGAATCCCTTTTCCTTTAAATAACTGCTTACCTTTCTGCCAATGTCTTCGGTAAATCCCTTGCGCTGAAGCCTTTGAATGATCTCGCTCTCGCTTCTGTCCCTGTATCGAAGCAGCAAAAAAGCATATTGCAAAGCCTTCTGATATTGATCGTCGAGCCTCTTCAACTATTTAAACCCTGCCATCCTCTACTAAACAAAGGAATGCGTGAGAACGTTATTT
The DNA here is from genome assembly GCA_963736105.1 of uncultured Nitrospiraceae bacterium. Classification (GTDB taxonomy): domain Bacteria; phylum Nitrospirota; class Thermodesulfovibrionia; order Thermodesulfovibrionales; family Dissulfurispiraceae; genus Fen-1308. The sequence goes on from CAVTNL010000002.1 coordinate 2,307,620, forward strand.
CCCCTTTGCTTCGACGTCAGCGCCGGGTTTCAAATCATACGCCTCGAATATCTTCTGTTCGATATCCTGGGCTATGGCAGGATTGTTCTTGAGATACTCCCTGACGTTTTCCCTTCCCTGGCCAATCCTGTTGCCGCTGTAACTGTACCATGCCCCGGACTTCTCAACAATATTCTTCTCGACGCCAAGATCAATGATTTCGCCGACCCTCGAAATCCCTTCGTTGAAGTAGATGTCGAATTCAGCCTGGCGGAATGGTGGAGCTACTTTATTCTTTACAATCTTAACCCTTACTCTTCCGCCGATGGTCTCCTGCCCATCCTTCAGGCTGTCTATCTTCCTGATGTCAAGCCTCATAGAGGCATAAAACTTGAGGGCATTACCTCCCGTTGTGGTTTCAGGATTGCCAAACATGACCCCAATCTTCATCCTTATCTGGTTGATGAAGATGACCGTCGTCATGGACTTTGATATCGCTGCCGTAAGCTTTCGCAGTGCCTGGCTCATAAGTCTCGCCTGCAGGCCCATGTGGGAGTCACCCATCTCGCCTTCGATTTCGGCCTTAGGCACGAGTGCAGCAACCGAGTCGACTACGACGATATCGATAGCACCGCTTCTCACGAGTGTCTCGGCAACTTCCAGCGCCTGTTCTCCCGTGTCCGGCTGGGATACAAGAAGGTCTTCAATATTTACGCCGAGTTTGGCGGAATAATTAACATCCAGCGCGTGTTCTGCGTCTATGAACGCAGCAACACCTCCCGCCTTTTGCGCCTGTGCGATGGCGTTCAGCGCAAGTGTGGTCTTGCCAGAGGATTCCGGACCGTAAATCTCTATAACCCTGCCTCTCGGAAAACCGCCTATCCCGGTCGCAATGTCGAGGGTCAGAGATCCGGTCGGGATTGCCTGAATCCCTTCGGCAACCTCGCCAGATCCCAAACGCATGATCGAGCCCTTTCCGAAGCTTCTTTCGATCTGTGAAATGGCCATCTCGAGGGCCTTAAGCTTGTCCTTGTTCATGTACGTGCCTCCTCATTTATTATCTTCACCAAGCCTGATAGCAGCGACTTCAGAATATTCGGCGCCCGATGGTTTCAGTACGCTCTTCATAAGCAGGATTTCGTGCACCTCTATAGTACCAAAAAAGGCATCTTTATATGTAGCCAATTCCTTAATTATAGGATCGATGCCGCGCTTGTCTTTCACCCGGCCGACAGTAAGATGGGGCGAAAAGCCTCTGTCCTCCCTATCAAATCCGATTTCAGCAAGCGAGGTGTCGATGTCCATAAATAGAGATTTAAGCCTATCCGATGCTTTAATACCTATCCACAAGATATTTGGATGCTTCAAATTTGGAAAGGCCCCTGCGCCGCGGATATCCAGCGCAAAAGGTTGATGACAGCTTCCTAAGTGCAACAACCTTTCTTTAATTATCGAGACAAGATCATCATTGATGTCACCCAGAAATTTCAGTGTCAGATGCATGTTTCCGGCAGGAACCCATCGCACCGAACGCAAATCGGCACCTAGCCTGCTAATGATGTCATTGATAGAAGCCTTTACAACATCGGAGATATCGATCGCGATAAAAGATCTCATTGCATTATTTTCCAGCCGGGCATGCCGCCACCTCTAAAACAACCTGATCAGGTGAAGCAGCACATTGGTAGTGATTCCGGCAGCCACATCATCGAACATTATACCAACCCCTCCACCGAGTTTTTCAATCATGCGTATCGGTGGCGGCTTAAGTATATCGAAAAAACGGAACAATAAAAAGGCAGCGACCATGTATGTCGGCGTTAGCGGTAAAAAAATAATCGAGCAAAGATATCCGACAAATTCATCGACCACGATATGCCGGCAATCTTTCTGATCAAAAACCTTTTCAGCAACGTCCGCAGTTTTGGTCCCGACGATCAAGGTCGATATCAGTATAATGAACTGCCATGTAAACGATGGCTTTGCAGCCCAGATAAAGATCATGCTGGCAAAGGTACCGCAGGTCCCTGGGGCAAAAGGAATGAACCCTACAAAGAAGACCGTCGCGATAACCTTCGAACAAGACCGCAGAATAGCGTCCATAGGGTGATATTCTATCATATTTATTTACATAAAAGCGGTGTAAAGCCGCGCCTTTGGGGCGAAAATAATGTCAAGACGCATCCGTCCTTGTGATATTATATTCAATGCAGGAAGAGATGATAGAGGTTGTGAACTCCGAAGGGTTAACCATCGGAGTCAGGCGTCGCTCGGAGGTTCATGACAACCCCTCCTTGCTGCATAAGGTAGTGCATATTCTGGTGTTCAATGACGCCGGCAATCTTCTGCTACAAAAACGTTCGATGCATAAGGATGTCGCACCTGGCAAATGGGATACCTCTGTCGGAGGTCACGTCTCCCCGGGCGAAAATCTGAATAAAGCAGCAATGAGGGAAATGCAAGAGGAACTTGGCACGGTACCAGAAAACATTACTCCGCTATATTCTTATATTTATTCCGACTCGCACGAAAGCGAGCTTGTGTTCACTTACAAGTGCAGGGGGAACGGTCCATTTAAGTTTAACAGACAGGAGATTGACGAGATCGCTTTCTGGAAAATCGACGATATCAGGCAGTCCATCGGCAGTGGCGTTTTCAGCGGCCACTTCGAGGATGAAATTATGAATTATTTTTCATTACAACAGGAAGACACTGATTAGCCTACTCGCCGTAGTTCCGTATCAGGTAAGTGCCGTATGCGAAGAAGGCTGTGGCGTAAAGCACGAGGACAGCTAGTGAAACGGTCCCCTCGTAATCGAACGATGCCTTTCTTATCAGTATATTCGTATGGGTCAGCGGCACCATGTACATAACATACTTAGCCAAGGCAGGCATGCGGTCTACCGGAAAAAATGTGCCACTGAAGAAAGCCATCGGCATAATGAAAAAGTTCGTATAGGTTGCGGTGTCCTCATGAGACTTAGAAATCATCCCAGTGATGACTCCAAGATTGGAAAATAAAAAACAGTTGACAAGAAGCGCAACTATGAAAGGCAAGCTAATGAAGTCCGCAGATGATGCCGCTATGCCGACAATTATTATTAGGATCGACGCAAAAAGACCCTTGACCATCCCCGAGAGGACTTCTCCTATCATTATAGATGATGACCTTATCGGGGCCTGGACAAAAACCTGAAAAGTCTTGAAATAGATCCTGTTAAGGTTGAGGGCACTCGATACCCAGTTATACGAATTGTTCATCGAACTCATTGCGACGAGACCGGGGATGAGGAAAGCGAGATAATTGCCCGAGCCGATTCGCACGCTCCTGCCAAGCCCGAAGCCAAAGACTATGAGATAGATGATCGGCACTACCATCGCAGAAAAAAGATAGCCAAGCCGCAGCAGCTTTCTTTTGAAAAGGAGCATTTCCCTCAGAAAAATCGGATACCATCCCGGCGCAGCCATCATTCGATGCGTTCTCCGGTTAATTTGATAAAAACATCTTCGAGATTCGTTTTCCTCACGGTGACGCCATCAGCCAAACTTTTTGCTATTTCATAGGCCTCTTCCCGCGTCTTGCAGATATGCTGTATCAGTTTTCCATCAGGATCTATAAACTCCGCTATATACTCGCCGACGCAGGCCTTTAGCTGCGCCGGAGTGTTGAGGACAACAAGCTTGCCCTTTGAAAGAATGCCAACCCTGTCGCAGAGCACTTCGGCCTCTTCGATGTAATGAGTGGTGAGGACTACGGTCCTGCCTTCGATTTTAGTTTTCCTGATAACATCCCACATCTGTCGCCTTATCTGTGGGTCTAGGCCTATTGATGGCTCATCGAGAAATAGCACCTTCGGGCTGGGCAGCAACGCTCTTGCAAGCAACAGTCTGCGCTGCATTCCGCCCGAAAAATGGTGGGCGAGGGAATCGCGGCGTTCCCACAGCCCAACGATCCTGAGCGCTTCGTCGATCTTGGTGGCCCGATTTGAAACATTGTGAAACATCGAGTAAATATAGAGGTTTTCATATGCCGTCAATTCTCTGTCGAGATTATTTTCCTGAGGCACGACGCCGATCAGTCTCTTGACCTTTAGGGGATCGCCGGCAACATCTATTCCATCGATGCTGCATCTGCCGCCATCGGGTTTCGCAAGTGTCGTCAGCATCTTGATTATAGTAGTCTTGCCAGCACCATTGGGACCGAGCAGACCGAAAACTTCGCCGTCCGATATCTCGAATGAAACACCGTCAATAGCAGTTATCGAGCCATAAGATTTCAATAGGTTCTCAACTCTTATCACTATTATTACCTCTCACTGCGAGCACTAATCGCGACCTGAACGAAGCGCATGTTGAAAAACAAAGGCGATGACGAAGAAAAAGGCATTGACTATAACTATAGAGGCCCCTGTCGGCAAATTAAAGAACAGAGAAAGAAAAATACCTATTATAACTGAAGCAAGCGATACAGCGCCTGCCATAAGAAGCGCATATTTGAAACTCCTGGCAATCTGAAAGGCCGTGACAGCCGGGAAGATGAGAAGAGCAGAGGTGAGCATGATACCCACTACTTTCATGGTCAGAACAACCGTAATTGATGTAAAAAGAACTATCATAGTGTTAAATTTCTGCGTGTTGATGCCGCCGGCCTTTGCGAATTCCTCATCGAAGGTTATCGAAAAAATGTCATGGTAGTTAAAAACGATAACGGCAAGCACGACCAACGAAAGAACAACCGATATGTACACCTCTTGAATGCTTATCGAAAGTATATTGCCGAACAGATAGCTGAATAGGTCGACATTAAACCCCCCCGCAAGGCTTGCGACCAGGACGCCGCCGGCGATTCCTATTGCAGACAATATCCCTATGGCTGCATCGCCGAAGATACGCGCCCTTTCCATCAGCTTTAAAATGCCTATGGAACTTGCCATAACAACAGGCAGCGAAATATAGATGGGATAGACCCTGAAAAGTAAGCCAAGGGCAACGCTCCCGAAAGTCACATGGGCAAGGCCATCCCCTATAAGAGAAAGTCGCCGTAATACAAGTAAGACACCGAGCGTGGAACAGAGCACAGATATAAACGCACCTGCTATTATCGCTCTTTGTATGAAACCGTAATGGAGATACTCTAGGATTGGCATAAAAGCCCCTTGAGGTTCCTTCTATTCATTATTCGGCCTCTGCTTAATAGTCATGATGTTTAGATCATGCCTGTGGCATATAAGATGCTGTGACGCCGGGCCGAAAAACTTCGCCATATCCCCCGACATGCAGAACTCGTCAAAGCCACCGAAGAATACGATTTGCTTATCTATATACAGTAGCTTCGAGGCATATTTTCCAATTGTCCCGGTATCATGGGTTACGAGCACCACAGTAACTTTCTTTTCCCGGTTCAGCCTGCTCAGAAGTGCAAAGAAATTATCGCGTGTCTCTGGATCAAGGGCCGTAGTGGGTTCATCGAGCAGAAGCAGGGCAGGATCATTGACCAGTGCACGCGCTATAAAGACTCTTTGCTGTTGACCGCCGGAAAGATCACCGATAGCTTTATTGCCAAGATCGGCAATACTGAGCATTTCAAGAGTCTGCTCAATTTTTTTATCATCTCCGGCTTCGAGCCGCTTGGGGAATTTCTTTTTTGATACTAGCCCAAGCGAAACGATCTCCCTGACAGTAGATGGGAAAAACGGGTTGAAAAAGTTCATTTTCTGCGGAAGATAGCCTATCCTTTCACGGTATTTCATCTCAGCGGGGAGATGCCCGAAAAGCATCACACTGCCGGCATTCTGGACCAGAAGCCCCAGCATCAATTTAATGAGTGTGGATTTCCCAGAGCCATTAGGCCCCACGAGACCTATGTAATCGCCCTCCCTGACATCGAACGAGATATCGCTCAACACTTCAACCGAATTATACCTGTAGGACAGCTTTTCAACGCTTACAAGCTTTAACGGCATTGGAGACCCTGTTCAAGGTTTGCTAGATTCTTTTCCATCAGGCCAACAAAGGATACACCCTTCTCGAATTCCTCCTTGCTGATATTATGGGCGCCGTGCAAAAAGAGGAGCTGCGCACCGGTCTCACTAGCGATTGTTTCAGCAACACGAGGTGCGAGAAGCTCTTCGTAAAAGATATACTTCAGGTCTTGCTCTTTGAGAATCCTGCTAATACTTACCAACTGGCCTGGAGTAGGTTCGGCATCGGGAGAAAACCCATATGCCGACATATAGGTCAGTCCATATCTCTTGGCGAGATATCCGAAGGCAAAATGTCCGCCGTTGATAAAAGTTTTCTTCTTGCAGTCCCTGAGCCCCCGCATAAATTTATCATCGAGGGCTTTCAGGGTTGCTTTGTACTGTTCCGCATTTTTCTGGTAATAATCCTTGTTCGTCGGGTCCTTCTGAATTAGCCCATCACGAATGGTATCGACCATGACAGCTGCATTTCCGAGGTCAAGCCAAATGTGAGGATCCATCCTCGCCTGACCTTGCTCACCGGAGTGATGCTCATCCTCATGCTCCGCATCTTCATTGATGAAAACAACCCCTTTGCTGGAATCAAGGATTAACGTTTGCTTATTGTCTATCCCTTTTATGATGTCAGCAACCCATGGCTCCATGTATTTGTTCGTATATACAAATATGTCTGCATGATTAAGGTTCAGAACATCAGCAGGCTTAGGTTCGAAACTGTGTGGCTCTACGCCTGGCGGAAGGAGCATTTCTACCGCCACCCTATCCTTTCCGATGTTCTTTACAAAATCATAAAGAGGGAAAAGACTTACAACAACCCTGATCTTGTGGCCACCCTCTGATGGCAATGTATTGTCGGTTTTTTGGCAGGAAATGCCTACAATAAAGCATAAAACTGCCAGCACAACAACAGCTTTGCTAAAAGACATTAATCCCTCCTTTTTTTCTTGAACATGGTTCGCAAAGACCATTAATCTGGAGAATATGGGAAAGAACTCTGCCCTTCAGACTGCGCGATACCTCATTTTCAATCTCTCTTGATGCACAAAACTTGAGGTCTTCCACCTTTCTGCACGACACACAGATGAAATGGTGATGATGTCCAGCATTGCCGCAATAATAGTAGTATAGCTGCCGGCTTGGATGAATAATCTGAGCAACGACGCCCTTCTCGGACAGCTCTTCGAGTATGCGGTACACCGTAGGCAGTCCTATAGTTTTAAGCCTTCGCTTCAACTTCTTCCATATTTCCTCCGGGCTGGCATAGGCCTGCTCGCTGGAAAGAACTGAAAGCACAGCTAGTCTTTTCTGTGTTGCCTTTAGCTGTAGTCCCTTGAGGACCTCGATAAAATATTCGTCGTTCATTTGCCTGTTAAATAGAAACGATTTCTGTTTGTTATGGTAACGTTTTTTCTCCATGATGTCAAATCTGCTGCTAATTACATTCGAATCTAATGAATCCCGGGGCTTGCACGCTGCAATGCTTTCCGGCAGATATCTCAACTAGAAGGTAAATTGAGTTTTTACAAGCTCTTTTTACAAGCTCATAGAATAGGCATAAAGACAGCATAATTTAAATAGTAAACTATAGTTCATCTTTAACTTTACAACACACCATAACAACTGAGACAGCTTCATCTCGGAGCAACAGACTTCAAATGAGTCCAGCTGTCGTTCCTAACTTAGACGCCTCTTTGATCCGGATGGTAGATATATTTATGCAACTGAAGGTTCATCCTGACAGGCAGTTTGTCTTGAAGTATCCATGATGAGAGATCCGAAGGCTGGATCATGCCATAAGCCGGGGAAAAGAGAACCGAGCATTTTTCAATCAGGCCGACTTTAGTTACTACATCTTTTGCCCATTCATAATCAGCCCTGTCCGTAATCACAAACTTCAATTCGTCGTTGGCTTTAATATTATCAAAATTGGTGGCAAGCAGGGTTTTGTACATATCGCTGCCGGGGGTCTTCACATCCATAATGATAATTGCCCTGCGGTCTATATCGGCGATGTTCAAACTGCCGTTGGTCTCGACGAGAACCCTTGACCCCGAGTCAATCAACCTCGATATGAGCGAGGTAACCTCCTTTTGCAACAATGGTTCCCCGCCCGTAATCTCCACGAGTGCAAGACCGTAACTGCTGACTTCAGAGACTATCTCATCCTCGGTCATTTCCCGGCCTTCGTCGTATGAGTACCTGGTATCGCAATACGAACATCGGAGATTACAACCTGTAAGCCTGACAAAGGTACACGGCAGCCCTGCATAAGTGGACTCACCCTGAATACTCGCGAATATTTCGCATACCTTCATAGTGCTAACTCTATCACGGCGTGACAAAAGCGGTCAAAAATTCTTCAGCAGTGAAGCAGATTTATAGACTATAGACTATAGACAATAGCAATATTTTTCATTTGCATATGCTATAATTTTCCTCGTGGATATACATCAGCTCAGGATCTTTGCATCAGTCTTTAAAAACAGGAGCTTTTCACGAGCTTCGGAGGAGCTTTACCTCACGCAGCCGACGGTCAGCGACCATATCAAGGCGCTTGAAGAAGAATTCGGCTGCCGTCTCTTTGACCGTCTGGGAAGGACCATACTCCCGACAAAGGAGGCTGAGGCACTATATGGTCACGCCCTGGAGATCATCGAAAAGGCCGATGCCGTAAAGGACATTATCGGCAGCTTCAAAAAAGAGCCTGCCGGGGAACTCATACTGGGAGCCAGTACAATCCCCGGGACGTATCTGTTGCCATCGGTTATGGCGGCATTCAGGAAAAAGTATCCATCCATTTCATTTCAGATAATAATATCTGACTCGAAAGAGATAGTAGAAAAGGTGTTATCCCATAACTTGCTTCTAGGGGTAGTCGGCTCGAAACTGAACAATGATCAAATTATCTATACTCCCATGGAGGAGGACGAATTGATCGTAGTAGCGTCTCCCTCTTTCACCAATAAGACTCGGATAAGCCTGCAGGACCTCTCTTTGCTTCCCTTTGTTCTCCGTGAAGAAGGTTCCGGCACCAGAACCGAGATCGAAAGAATATTCTCTGACAGAGGCGTCCGCATGGACAGTGTTAAGACAGTCGGTTTTTTCGGTTCGACCGATGCAATAAAACAGGCAGTAAAGGCCGGCATGGGAGTCTCGATACTCTCACGTCTCTCTGTTCATGATGAATTAAAATATAAGATCCTCAGGGAAATCTCGGTTGTCGATCTGCAGATGAAACGGAACTTTTACATTATCACCCATAAGAAAAGAACCCTACCCGCTACTTATATGCTCTTTTCGAATCACCTGTTGTCGGAATCCAAACACATCTGAACGTTATCAGGGAGCGCCGCAAAACCCCGTCATTTATGTCGGGGATATACCAACAGTAGGCGTTTTAAGAGAAAAAGGTGCTGCTCTGATAGGGCATAGAGAGCCGGTGCAGTCAGACCGCTCATTGAAACAGGAAATAAGGTCTCGGCTCGTTGCATAAGGCGCTCTGCCCTTGGGAGTGTCGGAAGCTGGGAATCTTTGGCACTCATGCCGGAGAGAATGTCAACCAGCTAACTAATACAACCCACAATTATGGTGTTTCAAGCACAACGGTGCTCGCCTGTGGTCCCTTTTCTCCCATCTCTTCTTTGTAACGGACAAAGGAGCCGGCCTTCAGGCGCTTGAAATTCTTTTCCAAAACACTGTTCTCATGGAAATAGATCGCATGCCCGTCTTCAGCGGAGAGAAAGCCGTACCCTTCATCCGGGAAAATGGACATCACGACACCATGCGGTGGCGTCTCATGGTGCTTCACATCGCCCCGCAGTTTCGTAGCATAATCCTCAAGTTTTCGCTGGGCCGCGTCGAAAGCTTCCCTGATTCCGATATCAAGGTCTTTGTTAGGCCTGTTCTTTATTACAATTTCCTTGCCGGGAACGGTCAAGTCAATGCTAATGTTATATTCAACTGCATTCATCGCCTGCTTTTTATACCTGTGAGGTATTTCAACGGTAACGCGGCAGCGCATGATGCGGGGATAAAAAGTATCTAGTTTCTCAGCACGTCTCTTTAAATCATCCTTGGTCAGTTCGCTAAGTTCAAGATTCCTGATTGTAATCTGCAAGGGCATCTCCATGCATCCCTCCTTTATCTCGCTTCAACTAGTGTTAGTCGAGGCATCACCGGATATGCGTGGGCGCATTACCGACTCAAACCGAAGGTCAAAGGTGGTATCCTTTTGTTCTAAATCTGGAGAGACTTCATGCCGCCTGCCCCAGCAGCCATCCTTTTTTCGGAATAACTTACAGGAGCGCACTTACTAATGAGGTCGAGAAAGGCACATTTTTCTGAGTGATTCATTCCAGCCATCTCGGAACATATTCTGAACCCCTCACCACTGAAAAATGCGATATCCTCTTCATGCCGGTTTTCACTCAGAAAATCCTCTGCTGCCCGAACAATTATCGCCTCTGCAAGTGTCTTAAGACTCATAATAGCCTCCTTTATCATTGATGACACTTTGAATATACCGGCAGGCGACATAAAATAGGTATCAGTCTCCAACTGATTTTATTGTAAGAATGAAGATAGACACGTGTAGGGTATATTCCGACAAAGGTTTAAAGCTGCTCCAATCCGGCCAAACGTTGCTCGAACTCCCTCGCCCGGCCCGAATGTTCTTCAGTCAGTGCTTCAAGTGTGCTGAATAGTCGCTCAATCTCCTGTTTGGCATCATGGATGGCTTTTGAAAGCGACGAAATCGATTGCCACTCACTCTTTTCTGAGGCTCTGACGAGTTCCAACGTATCACGCTCGACCCCGTGCTCAAGTTTTATGATGGCCTCTTCGACTTCCTGAATAGAGCGCTGAAGCCCTCCAAGGGTCTTGGAGCGTTCGTTCACCAGTTCCGCTTTAAGTCGCCGCAACTCCTTCCATTCTCCACCCCTGCTCCTTCCGCAGGTGTCTGTTTGCCGTCCTTCCACAGGCTCCTCACTTTTCCATCCCACCCTGCGCAGAAAATCTTCGTAGCCCCCTTCGAAAATATTTACCCTGTCGTCATCGAATACGACAAGCCTGTTAACAAGGCTTTTGAGTACCATCTCGCTGTGGGCGACGATGATGACAGCCCCTTCATATGCTTCAAGAGCTTCAATCAACGAGTCGACCGACTCCATGTCAAGATGGTTCGTCGGTTCATCCAGAAGGAGCAGATTAGAAGGGCTGACTAGAAGCTTGCCAAGCAGCACCCTGCTCTTCTCCCCGCCAGAAAGCACATTTATCTTTTTGAGGGCATCATCACCTTCAAACATCATAATTCCGCAGATAGTACGAGCAGCCCTCCGGTTGTAGTCCGGATGAACATCGAGTATCTCCTCTTCAACCGACTTTCCGGGATCCAGCCGTTCGATATTGGTCTGGCCGAAATAGGCTGTCTTCGTCTTCTGATTGTGGACAATCTCACCCGTCCGGGATTGCAACTCTCCAGCTAGAAGGTTTATAAGGGTCGTTTTGCCTTTTCCGTTCTTACCGATAATACCGATACGATCGCTTCGTCCGACCGAAAAACTTAGCCCGTCTATAAGAGGCTTGTCATTCACTGAATATGAAAAGGAGAGGTTATGGACGGTCATCAGCCATTTGCCCTCGAAAGATTCATAAGGGAAAGAAAAATCGAGGGTCTTTGCCTCATTAAGCTGCTCAAGCCTTTCCTTTTTCCCAAGCGCCTTGATCTTGGACTGGACTGCTCTGGCCTTTGTAGCCTGAGCCCTGAAACGGTTGATGAACTTTTCAATTTCGGCTCGTTTTTTTTCGTCGTTTGTCCGCGTCCGCTCGTACATCTCTTCTTCCGACAGTAGCTGACTGTACAATTTTTCTGTCGAACCAGGGATCTTCCTGATCTTGCAACGGTGTATGCCCATAGTATGCGTGGTTACGCTATCCATGAAGTCTCGGTCATGAGTAATGATAATCAGCTCATGCCTCCAGCTTCTGAGGAACTCGCGGAGCCAGCGGATAGAAATAATATCAAGATAGTTGGTGGGCTCATCAAGTAAAAGAAGGTCAGGTTCGCCCAGCAGCACCTTTGCCAGAGTAAGCCTCACCTGGAAGCCGCCAGAAAGATCCATTGGATGCCGGTAAAAATCATCTTCGGTAAATCCGAGGCCCTGAAGCACTGCCTTGACTCTGTAAGACTCATCCTTGTCATCCATGTCATTCCTCAGGCTCAGGCAGCCTTCTTTCAGGACTGTGTCAGTTGAGAACGACAAGTGTTGAGACAGGTATCCCAGGATATAATTGTTAGGGATGCTGATAGTTCCGCAGTCAGGATGCTCCTGTCCCGTAATCATCCGGAACAAGGTCGTCTTGCCGTGTCCATTCCTGCCTACAAGTCCGATGCGCTCTCTCGGATTGACAGTAAAACTGACCTCGTCGAATATGACCTGTCTGCCATAAGCTTTGGTTAAATTACCGACCTGTACCATCTATCCATTATTCCCTTGCAAATATATCTTCTACGAATGTCCTTAAGCCAATCTATTAGTATCTTTTATTAGTCCCGAAGATAAGGTTTCAGGCTCTTGAATGCCTGCCCTGATTCTTCCATCCAGCTAGAGTTTAAACTTGGTATGAACTAGTGATACAGTAGTGCGCTAATCAAGCGGAGACATAGAGCATTTGAAAAAAATCCCTGAAAATATTATTTAAGCCTCCCTTTCAGAGATGCCAGGATCTTTGAGGAAAGCGAATTCAGTTCGTCATAGTCATAGGCCTCAGCAGGTCCTGCACCCCATATCGGACCGGGCCAAGCGCGATCATTCACGAATCTCCCTACGACATGAACGTGTAATTGCGGAACAAGGTTTCCGAGCGCCCCGACATTGATTTTTACGGGATAATGGAGCGCGCGGATGACACCTGACACGCATGCTATCTCTTCAATGAGCACTGAACGATCAGCCACCGTCAACTCGTCAATTTCCATCACATCTTCCCGTTGAGGCACGAGGATGAACCAGGGCAGTGAGCGGTCATTCATTAACAGGAGCAGCGACAATTCGAGACGGCCCAGTTCGATAGTATCAGCCCTTAATCTCTGGTTAAGGGTGAACATGACCAGATTCCCTTCGTACCAGAGAGATTGCCCCATGATCGCATGCCTTGCGACACAAACCGCAACCATAACATCTTTCTGAGTCGATGACGGCAATACTAGCGCCCTCTTCCATCTCACTTCCAATTGCCTCGAACTGACAGAGTTCCGCGCAAAGTCCGCATCCTAAGCAAAGCTCACGATCAACCAAGGCGATGTGCTCGGCTTTAGCAATGGTGTTTGCGCCGATAGAGGAAAGAGTTCTCATCGCTATGCAGTCTTTAGCCGTGCAATTGCAGACTGCCCCGATAAACGGAGTCATCATAGTCCAGATTGAATGGATGGCTCCGTGCTCCTCAGTGGCCATCATTTGCTCTATCGCCTCTTCAGTCCGGACTGTTTCTAGCCCTTCGTCCGATGACTTGCCGAAATAACTCATATCGAACCCTTTATACCATGGGTCCGGACTGTAGCTAAGCGCATAACAGCATCTCTCTTCCTTCCTGACCATTGTCCAACGGCAAGCGCATGGCATTCTGACAATGCTCTCCGCTTTAAGTACGAGGTCCCTTATCTCTTCGATAGGAAGCACCTGGCCGAAATGCTCGGCCTTGGCCCTTGCCTCCATCGCTCGGATCACACCAACCGGCAAGTGTCCCTTCTTCATGAAAAGGGTTTCTAGACGCCCAAGTGTCTTAAAACCTTCCTCCATGGTTGTCCGGTGGAAATCTTCGATGAACTTCCGGCGCTTGATATCTGCCAGGAGATCGTTGGCGTAATTGGCGGCATTTTTATACCAAACTTTGCCGTCTCCATGCTTGGTACATAATTCGCACATGTGTTTATTTTATTGCGCCATGGAAGAAAGGGTCAAGCACTTCCGTCTGCCTTGCGCTCTCTGTTATGATGAAGGCAACTATAAATTCAGGAGGATTCCATGGCTGATTTAAAGAAGATGTATAAAACCATTATGGACGATGACTTTCCTGACCGGATATCCTTCAGCTTCGGCGGTCAGACCCTCCTCTACAGTAAACGGACCTGGAAGATTCCCGATGAGAAAACTGGTGAGCTTATCGAAAAAGGCCTGCGCTATGGGGAGAATCCGGATCAGCAGGCGGCACTCTACGAACTCATCAACGGGAATCTTTCACTGGGTGCCTGCAAATATATCGAGCCTGGCAATGGCCTTGTGAGCCGCATTACCGAAGATGACATGCTTCAGGCAGGCAAGCATCCTGGCAAGACAAACCTTACAGACCTCGATAATGCCTTGAATATTCTCAAATTCCTGGGCGACCGCCCAGCCGCGGCCATCATGAAGCATAACAACCCCAGCGGGGTAGCCTATGGAAGGAACGTAGCCGAAGCTTATGACAAAGCGAACATGGCGGATCGCATAGCGGCCTTTGGAGGATGCCTCGTTGTGAACCGGCCCATGGATAAGGCTACTGCAGAGATGGTGAGTTCCAATTACCTTGAAGTTATAGGGGCACCGGATTACGAGGAGGGCGTCTTCGAAATTCTCGCAAAGAGAAAAAACCTGCGCATAGTCCGCATCGACGCAATCCGGAACCTCGAGAAATACCGTTCTACAAGATTCGTAGATTTCAAGTCGCTGATCGATGGGGGCATCATCGTCCAGCAATCTCCAGTCAATCGAATCAGAACCAAGGATGATTTCCTGCCTGCCAAGACAGTATACAAAGGGACTGAATACGCTATCTCGCGGCAACCGACCGACGAAGAGTTCAGTGATATGCTTTTCGGTTGGAACGTGGAACAGGGCATTACTTCAAATTCCGTTATTTATGTGAAGGATGGCGTCACGGCGGGCATCGGCACCGGCGAGCAAGACCGCGTGGGTGTTGCTGAAATCGCGGTTTTCAAGGCCTATACGAAATTTGCTGACGCCCTCTGTTTCAAAAAACACGGCGTCCCTTACAAAACATTTGAAATAGAAGCTGCTCAGGGCAAGAGAGACGCCGATGACTTAAGGGCGATCGACGATGAAACGAAACTGAAAAAGGGTGGCCTTAACGGTGCAACGATGGTTTCGGACGCCTTTTTCCCTTTCCGTGATGGTACAGATGTCGGCATCAAGGAAGGCATCAGGGCCATCGTGCAGCCAGGCGGCTCTGAACGTGACTTCGAGTCCATTGAAGCATGCAACGAAGCCAAGCCCCAAGTGACAATGGTCTATACCGGTCAGCGGGCATTCAGACACTGAAAACATCCCCCGCGGCAAGCAAGCCGCGGGGGATGTTTCCAACTCGGCCCAAAATCTCTGTACGGACTCTTGCTACCTCCGGGCTATCATGACTGCTATCTTCTTCAACAATTTGCAGGGTCATAAGGCACTCGACAGCCCTGGCGAAAACCTGTCACTGTAGGCTTGCTCTCAGGTATCCAATAAGCCTTTCTTTTCCTCTGTCCGACAAGCCATAGCTATCTATTTCCTTTGCATGGACCGAAAGCTTTCCGAATGCACCCATGATGCCATTGACTCGGGCTGCTGCAGTTGAATCGATGATATCCCTGAAATCCGGATAGATTTTTCTGAATTCTCCTATCAGGTCATAATCCAGCTGAAGGGCATGCTTCTGATGATAATCCTCGGCTATATAAAAGGTATCAGCCGGCAGGACAAGGGTCCTTATTTCTGTTTTTCTTGCCGCTGCCTCGCGCTCCAGTGTTTTTCCGATACGCTTCTTTTGTTCTTCATCGTGGAAAAAGGCTATGGCCATATATTGACGTGACCAGGTGCTCTCCGCGGGATCGTGGCTCATCCAAAATATTTCAAGCAATTGTTCGTAAGTTATGATAGAGGCGTCATAGTCAAGCTGCAATGTTTCGGCATGATCGCCCAGACTATGATACGTCGGGTTCTTTTTGCTGCCACCCGCATATCCCACACGCGTGCGGACTACTCCCGGGATGCTCCCAAACTGGGAGTCTGGCCCCCAGAATCAGCCAAGTGCAAATGTCGCCGTTGCGATGCGTTTAGCGGTAACAGCATCTATCGGTGGAATGATTCCAGATTGTGATGCGATATTATTCTGTTTGAACATTTTGACACCTCCTGCTACAAGTTTAGCAGTAAAAGTGTGAAGAAATGATGAAGAAGGAAGCTATGGGTAGTAGTACTTCTTTTGCTTCGGCACGTACTCCTGTTCGACATGGCCGCCATAATCGTGAGGATATTTATAGCCTTCACCGTGACCGAGTTTTTTAGCTCCCGGATAACTGCCGTCTTTGAGATGATCTGGGACTTCCATAGTCTCTTCAGTCTTAATATCTTCAAGCGCGGCCTCGATTGCGCGGTAAGATGCGTTACTCTTCGGGGCAAGCGCTACGTATATCGCGGCTTGGGCCAAAGGAATCCTGGCCTCAGGCATTCCTATGAATTCCACGGCACGCAGAGCCGAAGTTGCGACGACAAGGGCCATCGGGTCGGCATTACCTACATCCTCCGATGCGCATATCACAATCCTCCGCGCAATGAACCTGGGATCTTCACCTGCGTAGATCATTTTGGCAAGATAGTAGACAACCGCATCGGGATCCGATCCCCGCATGCTCTTGATAAATGCCGAGATCGTATCATAATGCTGATCGCCTTTCTTGTCGTATACTATAACCTTTTTCTGAATCGATTCCTCGGCAACTTGAAGCGTTATACGTATTGCCCCATCGGCATCAGGTTGAGTGGTGAGAGCAGCTATCTCCAGAGCGGAGAGCGCCTTTCGGGCGTCTCCATCAGACATCCTTGCCATATGCTCGAGAGCATCTTGTTCTGCCGCCAGTTTCATTCTTCCAAGTCCACGCTCTGAATCGCCAAGTGCGTTTTCCAGTATCTTCAAGATATTTTCAGTAGTGAGAGGCTTCAACTCAAAGACCTGGCTTCTCGACAGAAGTGCAGAATTTATGTAGAAAAAAGGGTTTTCGACCGTTGCGGCTATCAAAACAACGTTGCCTTCTTCCACATCCGGCAAGAGTGCGTCCTGCTGGAGCTTGTTAAATCGATGTATCTCATCCAAGAAAAGGATAGTGCGCATCCCCTTAACTTTTCGGTTCCGAGCAGACTGTATTACCTTTCGCAGATCGTCGAGACCGGCGGTTGCAGCATTCAGCCACTCAAAACGTGACTCCGTCTTTGAGGCAATAACCTTTGCAAGCGCAGTTTTACCGGTCCCGGGCGGGCCGTACAGGATCAGAGATGTAATACGATCAGCCTCTATCGCCCTCCTGAGCAGCTTGCCTTTGCCCACTATATGCTCTTGCCCGACGTATTCATCGACACTGCGCGGGGCCATCCGGTAAGCGAGCGGATCGACCTGTGCGTCTTTCTTTTCGGTTGGGTTGATGTCGTGCTCTGAGTCAAAAAGGTCCATATTCAGATATTTCCAAGCATTTTCATAAAGGCCTCGAGAAAATCAAGGTCATAATTTACGTTTCTTTGAGATAGCCGCAAGCGCATAAAAAGGAATTAGTGCAGGCTCGATGCCCTTAGCCATATATGAATCCAATTTCCTTATCTTCATTCTACGATATAAAGTTAATGAGACCATGTTCCATGAGAAACTCCTGACTATTTTTAGTATAGTCGGTGCCGGCATCAAAGAGATTCCAGAACATTCCACCCCAATTTATATACACATCGAGCTGCAGTCTCGACCCGACTATAAGCTGTTGCCGTCAGATTGAAGAGACCACTTACTGTCGACAGTCCTGAACCTGGTTGCCACTGTGATATCCTCTCGTAGTCAGAGACTACGAGCATCCTGGTAGTTCAGGACACAGGTTCGTAAGGACACCCTTCGGTTTTTGCCCGACGAAGGATTCAACAGGAGTCGGGCAATACTGAGGCATTGAAGTGCCCTCAGACTGTACCACACAGCAAACTGGTAGATGTTCAGAAAATTAAGCGTCGAGTTGATGTCCCTGGCTATGGTAAAACCACACAAGGGACATGCAAAAGTTCGTACTGAGGGCGATAAACCCCCTGATATGACATGTCCGCAACAAGAACAGGTCCTTGTAGTACCCCGCTCGTTGAATTTCCTGACCTCTTTACAACGCAATGCGGCTTTGTAAGAGAGGTATCCAACGAGTGTCATAATGGGGTTGTTGGTCTGGACTTGTCTGTTGATGCGCTTGTCAATGAATTTGTAGCCGGTGTCTGCCAGTGTCTGACTCTTATCCCAGTCCCCGACATTAAAACCAATCACATCCGGGTGGTCGGCCAGAATGCGGTTTGCGATCTTGTGAAGATAATGCTTGGTTTGCCCTTCAATCCGTGCATAGATGTTCCGTATTTTCGAGTTCAGTCTGCGCCACTGTTTTGATCCACGCTTCTTCTTGTCACGCCTGGATTTAAGCTGGTCAAGCAGGACATAGTGATTGACATTCAACTGCCGCAGCGGATTGATGTCGTATTCCCAGATCGTCCCGTCTGTTTTAATGCCACTCAGTGCAGTCTTGCAGCCTGGATCGAAGTAAAGCAAGTGAACAGGCTTCCTCGTCAACGGGTTGTAAGCGATTGGAAGAGGGCAAAAGAATTCCGGCGATCGCGGAGATTCTTTTTCGGACATCTCCCTACTGACAGCCACCGCATCCGCACAAGACACCTCATGCGTGAAGCTTGCGCTCCATGTTTTGGATACTTTGTCATAGGCAATAGTGACTGTTTTGATAGTATCCGCCGCGTAATCCAACTTCGGCAGTTCGATCTCGATCCACTCGGCCTTGTTCTTGCCATGCGCAAGTCGCAGAGTGTTGCCGACGATCTCAAAAGAAACACCCTGCTGGGGATACTTCTGCGTGAAGAAATACTTGTACGATTTGAAGCGGGGTGGGCGGACTTCAGCATCTCCCTGCTTCTTCTTCGTAAAGTACATACGCCACGCTCCGGTAAGCGACTTGACCACTTCCTGCAAGGTCTGGGAGCAAGGCTCTTTGAGCCGTGGACAGTCTTTCTTGAGTTCCGGCAGCATCTTTTTGAGGTCATAGTAGCCCAGGCCATTGCGCTGCTTTTCATCGTTCAGAATGTTCCAGACATCCTTGCAGATGTAAGACGTCTGCCACAGTGTTGCTATAGCACTGGATGGCGGTTGAATCTGCACTCGATGCGTTAGATACAAGGATTACTCTCCATATGTATATTATACCATAGTGAACTGATGTTCACCAAAGAGAAGGGCCACGGCGAAAGCACGCTTTCATCTCGGGATTAAAATACCCGAGGATTCCCGCGCACTATCCTAAATGCTCCTTCAAGGATGCCATTCATTCTTTACTCTCCGGGCACGCATAATAATTAATTATGATTAGAACGCCGGTTATTTTGCAAGATTCTTTAATCTTCGTCACAGTCTGTTACGGTTGCACAGTTCGCTATCATCTTATCCGGCAAAACAAAGACATATTCGACACAAGGTAATCATAAACCACTGTGCTCTTTCTTTTTCGAGAGAGACCGCAAGTGCTAAACCCAGACGATAATTTACCGATAATTATCATTGTGATATCTTGATAAAAGGCAATATAACACTTATAATGATGAATGCTGACTATAAGTATTTCACTTACTGCCTCTATAATAAATGTCGGACCGACCGTCTATGCTGAAGATTTGGCATTGATATGGACTTAGTCGCTATACTAGGTCTGCTTATCGGCATCGGGGCCATCATTGTCGGTAATGTTATCGAAGGTGGCACAACCGCACACCTTATCCAGGTTGCTGCCGCCATGATAGTGTTTGGTGGCACTGCAGGTGCGACAATACTCAGCTTTCCACCGAAAGACCTTGTAAGCGCTTTCATCTCACTGCGCATGATCTTTTCTAAAAAGGACCCAGATCCTCATCTCATAATCGAGGATTCCATCAATATCCTGATTCAGGCCAGGCGCATGGGGCTGATCGCATTACAGCCACAGATCATGCAGATAAAAAATGCTTTTTTAAGGAAAGGGCTCAATCTAGTTGTAGACGGCATGCCTCCCAAGATGATACGGGACATTCTCGATCAGGAGATCTCTACCTTTGAGACCAGGATGAGGCGTTCGGCCAAAGTCTTTGAAACTGCCGGCGGTTATGCGCCTACAATCGGAATATTAGGTGCCGTCCTCGGACTAATCCAAGTCATGAGCAATGTCGCTGAGCCTTCTAAGATAGGTGCCGGAATATCAGTAGCATTCGTTGCGACTATCTACGGAGTTGGCTCTGCTAACCTCATCCTGCTGCCAATAGCCAGAAGAATATTCACCCGAATGAATGAAGATATATACATGATGGATCTCATCATCGAGGGGGTGCTTGGAGTCGAAAGCGGAATTAACCCTTATTTTCTGAGATCGAAACTCAATGCCTTCATTGAGAACCGTGAAAGACCTGAGCAGGGAAATTAGAATGACAGCCCGACCCGTGGATCAAATATGAGAAGAAGAAATAGAAGAGAAGAAGATCACGACCATCTGGACAGATGGCTGATATCCTATGCTGACTTTTTGACCCTTATGTTCACTTTTTTTGCTGCACTGTACGCCCTGTCAACTGTGGACAAGGAGAAAATCGGACAGTTCTCCACCTCTCTTAGGCAGGCATTCAACGTTATCGAAAAGCCGGTTGCAGGATTTGAAGATGGCCGGAAGCCAGTACTGGCTGAAATTCGCAACAACCTGGCTAATGTCGAGGGTATCTCGGTAAAAAGCGACCCCAGGGGGCTCGTTGTTACCCTTTCAGATGATACCGCCTTTATGTCGGGATCTGCGGACATTAAAGACAAGACAGCGGCTGCCCTTGACACACTGGCAGCTATACTTAAGAAAAATCCTGGCAGGATAGTGATCGAGGGACATACCGACAACATACCCGTATCCGGGCCTAAATATCAATCCAACTGGGAGTTGTCTACGGCGAGGGCTTCAAGCGTCCTTGCCGTATTCATCCGGCAGGGGCTGGACCCAAACAGGTTCATAATCGCCGGATACGGTGAATACAGACCGCTTGCCTCAAACGCCACCGAAGATGGTCGGGCGATAAACAGGAGGGTAGAGATAGTTATGGCCCCGGCATCACTCAGATAGGAGCTTTTAGTTTATTATGATCATAATATTCCGAAGTGCTATAATGAACGGGAAGGAGCACTATGACTGATTCCAGCGAAAAAAACCTAAGGGAATTTTCCCGTGTAGACGCAGTAATACCCCTCGACGTACGCCTCATTTTACCCGAGGAGAAACATAATGTCAGGTCTCTTTTAGTCGGTGAAACAACGCTGCCTGATTATCAGGTGCCACCGGAGGTAGAGGATGTGGTGCTTTCTGAGTGGCTTAAATTGCTCAACTCAAAGCTGGATGCCATCATTGCCTCTCTCGCCTCTCGAGATGATAGAGTCCCGGTCATTTCTCAGAAGAAGGTCAATATCAGCGGGGGCGGCCTCAGTTTCGACTCACAAGAAAAATACCAGCCGGGCGATGTTCTCGAAATGAAAATGATGCTGCCGATTTCACCTGTTTCCATTCTATATGCGTACGGTGAGGTGGTCGATGTCCGCATTATCGGCAACTACTATCATACAGGAGTAAAGTTCATATCCATAGATGACGAAATCAGAGACGAAATCGTCAAGTTCGTCTTCAAGGCCCAACGAGATATTCTGCGGAAACAACGGAGGTAATGCCGAAACATTATGTTCGTAATTATCGGTTCAATAATTGTACTGGCAAGCGTCATCGGCGGCTACCTCATGGAGCACGGAAACCTATCGGTACTTTTCCAGCCTTCAGAACTTGTAATCATCGGGGGCGCCTCAATAGGTGCACTGGTCATCGCGTCACCGTTGACGGTCATAAAAAATATTATAAAGAGCATCATCAAGGCACTCACAGGGAAGGGTTATGCCAAAGCTGATTTCATGGATTCACTAATAATGCTGAGCGAGATATTCTCCAAGATACGCAAAGAAGGTCTTGTCTCCATCGAAGCGGATGTCGATAATCCTGAAGAGAGCAAGATATTCAGCGTTCATCCGAAGTTCCTGAAGAACCATCATGCTGTAAACCTCGTTACAGATACCCTCAGGACCGTAATGACCACCAGCATATCTTCCTATGAACTCGAATCATTGCTTGACAATGAACTGGACGCTCATCATGAAGAAGGATCTGCCCCGGCAAAAAGCCTCAACAACGTTGCCGACGCTCTTCCCGGACTCGGTATTGTTGCGGCGGTTCTGGGCGTAGTCCTTACTATGGGTAAAATGAAGGAACCCCCCGAAGTCCTGGGGCAAAGTATCGGAGCGGCACTCGTGGGGACCTTTCTGGGTGTTCTGCTCTGTTATGGTTTTGTCGGTCCACTGTCCAGAAATCTTGAGCAAATGGTCAATGATGACAAGGAATACCTGGGCGTTCTAAAAGTAGGATTGGTATCGTTCATTGGTGGCGCTGCACCTCAGATTGCCGTTGAATTCGCGAGGCGGGCGATTCCGGGACATGCGAAGCCGTCTTTCATAGAAGTCGAAGATGCTCTAAGGGCGCTGAAGAAATAATCCTTTCTGACGATAATTAACTAATGGCAGACAAGTCGAAGACCATCCTAATCAGAAAGGTTAAAAAAAGTCATGGCAGTGCTCACGGCGGCAGCTGGAAGGTTGCTTATGCCGATTTTGTAACCGCGATGATGGCCTTCTTCCTGCTTCTTTGGCTCATATCGATGGTTACACCTGAAAAGAGAGCTGTTCTCGCTGACTACTTCCGCAATTTCAATGTTTTTCAACAAGGAGGCCGTTCCTTTATGGAACAGTCCTCGAGCATTCACTCTGAAATCAAAACATCCGCATCGGATGTCGTCACTGGAGAAATGAACGCTGAAGATTTGAAAGAAAAGCTGAAAACTGCCATCGAAGAACAGTTAAAAACCTTGAAAGATCAAATCATTATCGATGTGGTAGATGGAGGCGTTAGAATTCAGATTGTCGACCTCGAAGGCCGCCCTATGTTTCCTTCTGGCAATGCTGAACCGAATGACAAATGCAAACAGATCTTAAAGGTCGTAGCTGAAAATATAAAAGACTCCACTAACAGAATTGCCGTTGAAGGACACACTGACGCAGCCCCTTTCAAGAAAGGAAAGATCTCAAACTGGGAACTCTCTACGGCAAGAGCATCGGCAGCCAGGAAAGAGCTGGAACGAGACGGGATAGATCAGAGCCGGGTGGCAAGAGTGGTGGGCTATGCCGAGAATGAACCCCTTATTAAGGAAGATCCGACGGATGCCCGGAACAGAAGGATCAGTGTAATACTTCTGGCTGGCCGCGTCACGACACCCGTCCAGTCTCCAGGGGCAGCGCCTGCTTCAGATGATTCACAGCAGCCACAGCCGCTTCCAATCATCCCCCCGTCAGCCATAGCTGCTCCGGCTCAGCAACCGGCTGCCAACAAAACTGAATCCTACAAAATACCTCCCCAAGTTAGTCGGGCAGCACCCGAACGGGACAAACAGAAGTTTATAGATCCCGGTATCAGGCCCGACAAGCCTATAGATGTAAGGCCTTCGATTTTCCCCGGCCTCGATCGCTGAAAGACAAGGCAGTACTGGCAACTGCGTCTTGCTGTGCATTGCATCTTTTACTTCATCCGAACGAATAAGTACTTAACAGGTTTGTTTTTTTCCGATGTCCGCTCATTTATAGGCTTATAATAATTTCAAATTCATATAAACTGGCCATTTTCTTGACATTTCATATCCAAAATTATCATTATAGTCACCGAACGATTTAAGGAGAATCTTAATGCAAACTCCGGGATCATATATACCTTACGAATATCTACCAATCATGATTACCATGATGATTTCAGTCATGTTTTCCGTTGTTGTACTTCTGGTCGGCAGCATCTTCAGACTCAAAAGGCCTTACGCAGAGAAACTTCTTATTTATGAATCAGGCAACCCCCCCGTCGGAGAAACAAGAGAACGCTTCAGCATTAAATTTTATATAACCGCCATGCTGTTTGTGGTATTCGATGTTGAAGCAGTGTTCCTGTATCCGTGGGCGTTGGTATATGACAGCATCGGATTGTATGCGCTGATCGAGATGATGCTTTTCATTGTCATGCTTCTCATCGGCTATATATATGCCTGGAAGAAGGAAGCTTTCAAATGGTAGCTTGGAGGGAATTCTAATGATCGTTGACGGAACTACAACCCTTGTGGAAGTCGAAGAGGGCATAAAGATAATACCGGGCGCCAATACAATTGTCTGCGCACTTGATAAAGTTGTAAACTGGGGCAGAAAATCCTCAATCTGGCCCATGACCTTCGGCCTGGCCTGTTGCGCCATCGAGATGATGGCAACCGGTGCCTCACACTACGATCTGGACCGTTTCGGAGTGGTCTTCAGAGGATCTCCCAGACAGTCCGATGCCATCATTATAGCGGGAACGTTGACAAAAAAAATGGCGCCTGTAGTCAGGACGGTTTACGATCAGATGCCGGCGCCGAGATATGTTATAGCTATGGGAAGTTGCGCATGCAGCGGAGGTATTTATAACACATACAGCACTGTCCAGGGAGTAGATACCATTCTGCCGGTAGATGTATATATTCCAGGCTGTCCCCCTAGACCTGAAGCGCTTCTGGACGGTCTGATCAAGCTGCAGGAAATGATAAATAAAGAACATTTCAAATGGAGCAGGTGGAGATAATTTGACACCCAATGCAATTGCCGATCTAATTGAGGCACAATTCAAGCTCGAAATCCTGGAAGTCCTGGAATTCGCCGATCAGAGCTCGGTCCTGGTTAAAAAAGACAATATCCTCGAAATAATGTCGTTTCTCCGGAATACCCCCGAGCTTTATTTCGATTATCTCACGGATCTGTGCGGGGTTGATTATCTCGGGAGGAAAAACCACCGCTTCGAGGTAGTCTATAACCTTCGTTCCTTAACCCATAACCACTGCTGCCGCATCAAGGCTGCCATCCCTGAAGATGACTGCAAAATAGACAGCGTAGTAGACATATGGGCAGGCGCAAATTGGCACGAACGCGAGTGTTTCGACATGTACGGCATATCATTTACAGGACATCCCGATCTCCGCAGAGTTCTCATGCCGGAAGATTGGGAAGGTCATCCCCTGAGAAAAGATTATCCACTCAAGAGCGATCTCGGAGAAGCTGAATGGAAGGGCTTCAAAGAGGTAATCGAGACTGCCGAGAGAAACAAGAAATATGAGATCCGCTGAGCCATGCTGAAGAAAAAAGAGCTTTCAATAAACATGGGGCCGCAGCACCCTGCTACTCACGGGGTATTGAGACTCGTACTTGACCTTGACGGCGAAACCGTCGTGAAATGCACTCCCCACGTTGGATATCTGCACCGCGGGACCGAGAAACTCGGTGAAAACAGGACTTATCCTATGGCGCTTCCGCTGACTGACAGACTCGATTATGTATCTAGCATGTCAAACAATATCGGGTATTGTATCGCAGTCGAGAGACTTCTCGGGATAGAAGTGCCTGCCAGAGCCAAATACATCAGGACCATCATGGCTGAGCTCACAAGGATAGCAAACCATATCGTCTGGATTGCTACTCACGCCCTCGATATCGGAGCAATGACTGTGTTCCTGTATGGGATGCGCGACAGGGAATGGATACTTGACCTCTACGAGATGGTTTGCGGCGCACGTTTGACAGTCACTTATCCAAGGATCGGCGGTGTAAGATGCGACATCGACCAGGAATTCATGGACAGCTGTTATAAATTCATCGAAGACTACCCCAAAAGGGTAGCAGAATATGAGACCCTTATAGACCAGAACAGGATATGGCTACAGAGAACTGTTGGGATTGGCGTCATATCTGCAGAAGATGCCGTGAACTGGGGACTGACTGGCCCTACTCTCAGAGGATCAGGGGTCGCATACGATGTTAGAAAAGCCGCTCCTTACGACGCCTATGATCAAGTCGATTTCGAAGTGCCGATAGGCAAAAATTGCGATGTTTACGACAGGTATAGATGCCGGATGGAGGAGTTCAGACAATCGGTAAGTATTATCAAACAGTGTCTCGACAAGATGCCTGATGGCCTCGTACTATCACCATCAGCTATACCTTATGACGTGCTCCCTGGCAAACCTCGGGTAATCCCAGGACATCCCATGGGAGCTATCCTTCCAGGTGAGGACGAAGAGGTAAAACCCCCCTTTGACGAACTATATTCGGCGATCGAAGTCCCCAAGGGTGAACTCGGCTTTTATTTCGTCAATGACGGTTCCGCAAGACCCTATAGGATGCGGATCAGAGCACCTTCCTTCGTCCATGCATCGGTCTTGCCTAAATTGAGCGAAGGATCCCTTGTTGCAGACGTGATCGCTAATATAGGGACGATTGATATAGTTCTTGGAGAGTGCGACAGATAATAAGGTGGTTATGAATGGATATTAGCTCATTCTATGGAATTTTGGGACCCGACACTGTAGATTTTCTCCTGCGGATGCTCGTCATGATCTTAAAAATCGCTGTCGTCATCGTTATCGCGATGCTCCATGTCGCCTACTGCACATGGTTCGAAAGAAAGATCATCGGCCACATGCAGATTCGCCTCGGCCCTATGAAGGTCGGATTTCACGGGTTGCTGCAGCCATTTGCCGACTTTATTAAGCTCTTCTTCAAAGAGGACATTATCCCGGCAACCGGAGATCGCATGGTCTTCCAACTTGCTCCTATGATAGCCCTCTTCGCCACTGTGAGTTCCCTGGCCGTAATCCCATTTTTTGATAACTTCGTGATAGCAAATATAAATGTCGGACTCCTGTACCTTTTTGCCATGTCGTCGCTTAGCGCATACGGGATCATCCTGGCCGGATGGTCCTCGAATTCTAAATATGCGTTCCTCGGCGGACTGAGATCTTCAGCACAGGTCATCAGCTATGAAATCGCGCTCGCACTCAGTCTTGTCGGCATCATGATGCTTTCCGGATCTCTCAACCTTGTTGAAATCGTTGAAGCTCAGCAGAAGCATTGGTATGGGATGTTTATAATCCCACAGTTTCCGGCTTACATACTGTTCCTCATATGTGCCTTTGCTGAAACCAACAGAACCCCGTTCGACCTTCCCGAGGCTGAAAGTGAGCTCGTGGCAGGGTATTTTGTCGAATACAGCGGTATGCGATTCGCCCTTTTCTTCCTGGGTGAATACATAGCTATGATAATCATGTCATGTATAGCGGTCACCTGCTTCTGGGGAGGCTGGACCCTTCCTCCCGTGGTGATAAAGGTGCTGCCATTCCTTGCCGTAGTGCCCGGTATTGTATGGTTCCTGCTCAAGGTGTACTGCCATCTATTCCTTTATTACTGGGTCCGCGCTACTGTGCCGAGATTCAGATACGATCATTTAATGAACCTCGGGTGGAAGGTCCTTATTCCTATGTGCCTGGCAAATATCGTAATAACATCAATCGTGAAGTACGCGTTTTAAGGGGATGCGAACATTGACCGTTAAACAACTGATAAATAAGGTCCTGCTCATCGAAATTCTCAAGGGCATGACGCTCACTTTCAAAATGATGCTGTCGAAGCCAGTCACGATACAGTATCCCGATGAGAAACGGAAGATATACCCCGGCTTCCGGGGGAGGCACGCATTCGTCAGGGACCCTAAGACCGGCAGGCAGAAGTGCATCATGTGCATGAAGTGCGTCAATATTTGCCCTTCACAATGTATTTCATTGAAAAAAGGAAGGGATGAGAATAACAAACCTTTCCTGGATAGCTATGATATAGAAGCTCTCAGATGCATATACTGCGGTTATTGCGTTGAAGTCTGTCCCGTATGCGCCCTCGTCCTTACTGAAGAGTACGGATATTGCTCCTATGTGAAGGATGATATCTTTTTTGACAAGAATAAGATGCTAAAGAATTGGGATGATTTTGTAGCCAACCTCAGCGGTGATGTCTATTGGAACAAATTCTGGCGGCCAAGTGGGGTCGACATATCAAAGATGCCAAAATCCAAGCGGGAGCAGGCGCCAGTGCCGATACGGCCCATTGCAGAAACGCCGTCAGATGCTGTTCCCGAAAAGGCACCGGAAATTGCGGCTAAGACTGAAGAAAAACCCGCGGAAAAAAGGGAGAGTGCATAAATGCTGCCGGTGATCTTCTTCATCTATTTCGCCATAGCTACGACCACCTTGTCCATACTCGCTATCACGAGGAGGAACCCGATTCACAGCATTATCTATATGCTGGCACTGTTCTTTCAGATTGCAGCCATGTATCTCTTCCTGAATGCAGAATTTCTGGCGGCGGTGCAGGTTATTCTATACGCTGGTGCCATTCTGGTTCTGTTCCTTTTCGTCATAACTATGCTCAACCTGAAGACGGAGATTTTCACCGAACCATTTATAGGAGAATGGCCTCTCAGTCTCGCAATCGGGTCATCTTTGCTTCTCCTCATCTTTTTTTCTATAAGAGATTTTCTCAAAGGTCCTCTCGGCCCTTATACAATTGAGGTAATAAAACAAGAAACTAATACTAAGATTCTGGGAAGGATTCTGTACACAGAGTATCTTTTCCCGTTCGAAATAGCTTCGCTAATCCTTTTGATCGCGATTGTGGGGGCCATGGTGCTCGCCAAAAAGAAGAGTTAGGGGTAATGACTGATGATTCCGCTTGAATGGTATATAGGATTAAGCTCGATAATTTTCGTGATCGGCGCAGTAGGCTTCATGATCAGAAGGAACCTCATCGTCATGCTTATTTGCGTAGAGCTAATGCTTAACGCCGTCAATATAAGCCTCGTGGCCTTCAGCCATTATCTGCAAGACCTGCGGGGACAGATATTCGTCTTTTTCATCATCACTGTTGCTGCCGCTGAAGCCGCCATAGGCCTGGCGATACTGGTTGTCCTTGTCAGAAACAAAGGCGCCGTGCATACCGATGAAATAACAGAGATGAAAGGATAAGGCCCGGAAAATGGACAAATATATACTGATACCTATTCTTCCGCTGGCCGCCTTTATCATCAATATACTTTTCGGGAAGCAGGTTTTAAAAGATCGGGCACACTGGATATCAACCCTGGCGGTTTTTGGGTCTTTCGTTATTTCGCTGATCACTTTTTTTGAAGTCGTCAACGGCAAGATCCTCAACTACGATGTATATACCTGGGTCCTTTCAGGCTCATTCAAAGTGAGCATCGGGTTCCTAATCGATCCGCTCAGCGCGATCATGCTGATAGTCGTAACTACCGTAAGCCTTTTGGTACATATATATTCTTCTGGGTATATGCATGACGACCCTGGCTACTATCGCTTCTTTTCTTATCTGAGTCTCTTCACCTTCTCGATGCTGATGCTGGTCCTGGGCAACAACCTGCTGCAACTCTATTTCGGCTGGGAAGCTGTCGGTCTATGTTCTTATTTCCTGATCGGCTTCTGGTATGAAAAAAAGAGCGCTGCAGACGCGGGAAAGAAGGCCTTCATCGTCAACCGTTTCGGCGACTTCGGCTTTGGCATCGGTGTGATCATGATTTTCCTCTTTCTCGGTTCCATTCAGTATTCAGAAATTTTTGCAAAGATCGGCACCCTTCAGGGACAGACTATAAACTTGCTTGGATATAATGTGGACCTTATAACACTCATTGCTCTGCTGCTCTTCTGCGGCGCAGCCGGCAAGTCGGCACAGATACCGCTTCATGTGTGGCTGCCGGATGCAATGGAAGGTCCTACACCAGTTAGCGCACTCATCCACGCTGCCACAATGGTAACGGCAGGCGTATTCATGGTGGCGCGATTCAGTCCACTGTTCAATCTCTCGCCAACAGCCATGGCCGTCGTTGCGATAACCGGGGCGTTAACAAGCCTCTTTGCAGCTACCATCGCACTCGTCCAAAACGATATTAAGAGAATCATCGCCTACTCTACCTGCAGCCAGCTCGGATACATGTTTCTTGCCTGCGGCGTCGGCGCGTATGGAGCAGGTGTTTTTCATCTTTATACCCATGCATTTTTTAAGGCTCTGCTTTTCCTGGGAGCAGGCAGCGTAATGCATGCAATGTCGGGCGAACTCGACATCCAGAAGATGGGCGGCCTCAGAAAGCATATGCCTATCACTTTCTGGACATTCCTTTTGGCATCCTTAAGCATTTCCGGATTGCCCCCGTTTGCTGGCTTCTTCAGCAAAGATGAGATATTGTGGCTGGCGTACAACGGCGGTCCAATAGGAAAATTTGTATGGGTCATAGGCACTGTTGTGGCGGGACTGACCGCCTTTTACAGTTTTAGAATAATATGGGTTGCCTTTTTCGGTAAGTTTAGGGGCACACATGAACAGAAACACCATCTCCACGAATCACCCGCCGCAATGACCATCCCTCTCATAGCTCTTGCGCTCGGGGCTATCGCTGCAGGCTGGATTGGCATATCTCCGTTACTGGGCGGTAACAACTGGGTTGCTAATTTTCTCGAGCCGGCAGTAGGTCATCCCCATGTAAATGCCGGGTATTCTGAAGAAATAATGGTAATGGGTGTTTCCATAGTCGTTGCCCTCACCGGCATCATCGCATCCATGGTTTGCTATCTGTGGTGGCCGGCCATACCGCTTACAATCGAATCTAAATATAAGGCCGTTTATACGGTACTTTGGAACAAATATTATGTCGATGAGCTCTACGATTTCATCATTGTGCGGCCCGTGAAGTGGATCGCTGTTAATATTCTTGTCGCGTTCACCGACGGTCAGATAATTGAGGGCATAGTTAACGGCGTCCCGAAGAGGATAGCTGCTTTTGGAGAGCAAATCAGAAAGGTCCAGAGCGGCAACCTCCAGCATTATGCTATCGCCATGTGCGTTGGGTTCTTCGCCATACTAGCTTTTGTTATGATCATTTTCACCAAGTAGAATGCTAGACTTTCAGAAATTGACTGATTACAGGAGGAATTAAATGGGGCATGCGAGCCACCCCGTAGAGACAGATGCGCCGAAATCAAAATATCCTCTCATGAGGACAGCAGCTATGATTCCGATGCTCGCTCTGCTGATCTTTTTCGGTGCTGAACTGGCAGGAAGCCTGAACTATCCGGTGCTTTCTACTATTATCTTTCTTCCAATATTTGGTGCCGTTGCAATAATTATGACGAAACGCCGGCAGGAAACTCTAATAAGGTGGACCGCCCTTTTGGTCAGCATAACGACTTTCTTGCTTAGTCTGCCACTCTATACTAATTTCAACAAGAGCACTGCCGCAATGCAGTTTGTGGAACGCCAGCCGTGGATACGAACATGGTCGATAGAGTACTTTATAGGAGTTGACGGTATCAGCGTCCTGTTTGTCCTGCTCTCCGCTTTACTCACGATCCTCTGCGTGACCGTTTCCTGGACCAGCATTACTGAGCGGACCAAGGAGTTTTATGCATCATTGCTGCTCATTGAGGGTTCGATGATCGGCGTCTTCTGCAGCCTGGATCTCTTCCTTTTCTATATCTTCTGGGAGGCCATGCTCATACCGATGTTTCTTCTCATCGGTGTCTGGGGCGGTCCGAACAGGGTATATGCCGCCATCAAGTTCTTTCTCTTTACTCTTGTCGGAAGCGTGCTGATGCTGGTTGGCGTAATAGTGCTTTACTTCCATACGGACAGGTCATTTGACATGCTCCGTATGATGTCTTCCCATTATCCTTATGATCTACAGATAATCCTCTTCTGGGCTTTCTTTGCTGCTTTCGCTGTAAAGGTACCGATGTTTCCGGTTCACACATGGCTTCCGGATGCCCATACCGAAGCCCCTACTGCTGGTAGCGTCATACTTGCTGGAATCCTCATTAAAATGGGTGCTTACGGTTTTTTGAGATTCAACATGCCCATGCTTCCCGAAGCATCGAAGGCCCTGGCGCCTGCAATGATGATCCTCTCCGTAATAGCCATTATTTATGGTGCTGTTATTTGCCTTGGGCAGACAGACCTGAAACGGCTGATCGCCTACAGTTCAGTCAGCCATATGGGTTTCGTAACACTTGGCATCTTTGCTCTTAATACCCAGGGAGTACAGGGCGGCATCCTTCAAATGATAAACCACGGTATTGTAACAGGGGCGCTATTCCTTCTCATAGGAATAGTCTATGAGCGGACTCACACAAGACGTATCGCCGATTATGGCGGAGCTGCAAACGTCCTGCCTGTCTACTCGGCTCTTTTCATGATCTTTACACTTGCAGCAATCGGATTGCCCGGGACTAATGGGTTTATTGGTGAATTCCTGATCCTCCTGGGCGGATTTACAGCATCAAAAACACTCGGAGTACTGGCAGCCACCGGTGTTATCATCGGCGCCGCTTACATGCTCTGGCTCTATCAGAATATCTTTTTTGTCGAAACCAATCCAGCGCTCCTGGGCCATGGCTACAGCGATATCGGAATGAGAGAGATGCTAACTTTACTGCCCTTGGTCGTCCTTGTCTTCTGGATAGGGGTATATCCCAATACATTTTTAAGTTTCATGGATGTATCGGTCCAGGGCCTGCTGGACAGAGTGAATAGCGCCGGGCAGGCAAACGTCGCCGCGGTCATAGAGGTGGTCAAATGAACATCCCCTATCCTGATCTAACCCCCATACTCCCTGAGATACTCATGATCATCGTTGCCTGCTTCCTGCTCCTGTTGGAATTGGTGGCCTCAAACAAGAAGCCTCTAGGGTATATCGGCATCGTCTGTGCTGCAGTCACCATTTACCTTTTGCCCTTGTGTAAGGGCACGACCTTCGGCGGCATGTTTGTCAACGACGCCTTCAGTGTTTACTTCAAGACTATCTTTCTCATAAGCCTCATCCTGACGATCCTCATCTCACTTAAATACCTCCAGATCGAACACGCCGATTTCGGCGAATATTATAGCTTGCTGCTTTTTTCAACCTCCGGTATGATGCTTATGGCCTCGGCAAGGGATTTCATAATTATATTTCTGGGAATTGAACTGATGTCCCTGAGCCTGTACATTCTATGCGGGGTCAAAAAACATGATCCCCGCTCTACAGAGGCTGCCATGAAATACTTTCTGCTCGGAGCCTTTTCTTCGGCACTGCTGTTATATGGCATCTCGATGGTTTACGGTCTGACGACAAGCACAGATATTTATCGCATCGCCGCTTATCTGCGTCAGACGCCGGCGACACTGCCACTCATGCTAAGCATGATACTTATAATTGTTGCCTTCTCATTCAAGATATCAGCCGTTCCGTTCCACATGTGGGCCCCGGATGTATACGAAGGTGCGCCGACTCCGATCACGGCCTTCATGTCCACCGCCCCGAAAGCTGCCGCCTTTGCCGTTTTGGGGAGGATAGTCTTCACTGCCTTCCAGGCTTTTGAGCCCTACTGGACAACTATCCTCATCGTTATCGCGATTCTCACCATGGCAGTCGGAACTGTGATGGCCATCGTCCAGACCAATATCAAGAGGATGCTTGCATTCTCTTCCATAGCACATGCTGGATATATTCTCATAGCCATCATTGCAGGTACAAACGAGGCCATGAATGGCATGATGTTTTATCTCCTCGTATATACTTTCATGAATCTCGGGGCCTTCGGCATCGTAATCCTTCTTGAAAAGGGAGAAAATATTTCTGACTATAACGGTCTGGCAAAGAGCCACCCTTTTACGGCAGCCCTAATGTTGGTCTTCATGTTTTCACTTGCCGGCATCCCTCCGACAGCAGGGTTCATCGGAAAATTTTACATCTTCATGGCGGCAATTAATGCAGGGTACACGTGGCTGGTCATTATCGCAGTCATATTCAGCGCTATGTCGGCATACTTCTATTTGCGTATCATCATGAACATGTATATGAAGCCTATTGGCGAAACCGTAGGCATAAAACCCTCTCTCGGCCTCGCGGCTGCGCTTTGCCTTAGTGCTGTCATGATCTTTGTTATCGGACTGATTCCATCAGTAGTCCTATTCTAAACAAACCAAAGCTCAAGAGTTGAACAGTGTATATTAAACCTGTCAACTCTTGAGCTTTATAATTTCGCCCGATGGAAAAAGCTTACTTCCCGGAGACCCTATATCATTACTTGCCTGTTTGACTCTTGACCGTCAACACTGGGCAGTCGGCATACCTAACAACTTTTTCTGCAGTACTACCGAATATCATACGGTCTATGCCGCGGCGGCCGTGAGTGCCCATAACAATCAGATCTATGCCCTTATCTGCCGCGAATTTCAGGATTACTTCATAGGGGACACCCCTTGCGACGCTACATTCGCAATCCCCGTATCCCTCTCTGGTCCCGCAGCCGAAATTTTCGAGCTCCTCTTGGGCACCCTTTTCCATCTCATCGTAAAGAGCATCGAAGGAGACAATTGGCACATTCAGTCCGGTTGATGCGCCAATGTCGTAAATAACGTGCAGAAGATAAAGTCTTGCTTTGTATGATTTGGCCAAATCTACTGCATACGGCAGTGCCGCAAGAGCCCCCTCAGTGAAGTCCGTTGGGAAAAGAATTTTCCTGATTTCCATAAAAATCCCCCTCATTTTTTAAGATCAGTATACACAATTTCTTCCAGCCGGCAAAAGACGAGGGCCTTTGACGAAGCGGTCCTTAAACATTATAGTTGCCTATATAGTGTATATTTTGGTATAAATAATATAGATAGCTTGCCTGCCCTGTGCGTGATTAAGCGAAAAAGTTGATCCCGGCAAGTTAGATCTTTAGGGAGCCGAGTAAGGTATTCGGTGTGCATGTCTCCCCAGTTGGAGAAAGCCTAAGATGCTTTCAAGGCACCCACTTATAACAACGGGGATCTAATTTTTTGCTACACGGCAGGGTGGGTCATAATAAATTTTGCAGCTTAATTTCAAATTTATTTAGGTTATAGATGCTGTTGATGCAGTGGCAGTTGGTCGATAGTCGAATTACATAAGAAGATATAGAGGAGTGGGGCATTGAAAATAAGCATAATAATCAGAGCGATATCTAATAGTCCCGGACGATTTGAGCCGTTTCCGCTTTGTCCAGCCCGCCCACTACTCTATAAATGCCTTCGAGGCATTTCCCGGTAACACTTCTTTTTTCGCTATCTGCCCTCATCCAGCATCATGCAGTTGCGCGCAGTACAAGAATTGCTGAAAGTAAAAGAGGGGCGGTTTAATAGCGATGCCTAAAGTTGTCGTTCCTGTTCGCAATGCTATCCGCTCAAGCCTCTCTTTTAATTACCATAGAGGAGGTTGCCAAGCATGACTTACACGCTTTTGTACATCCTGGTCGCCGTCGTTGCCGGAGTCCTGAGCGGTCTCGCCTTTTTGTCCTATTACAAGAAAACCTCGAAAACACAGCAGGTTGCTTTTGAAAAGGAGCGGGATCGTCAGCTCGAAGAGGCAAAGAGAGAAGCTGAGGTTATCAAAAAAGATGCTGCTGTTTCGGTAAAGGATGCTGTTTACCAAGCCAAGGCCGAGGCAGAACGAGAAATACGAGAACGAACCAGAGAAATGAATCATCTCGACAAGAGGCTAAGACAAAAAGAGGAATCTCTTGAGAAAAAGATCGATCAGCTCGAAAGAAAAGAAAATGATTTGGCCAAAAAAGAACGTGATGTCGTGTCTAAGGAAAAGCAGATCACCGAGAAAGAAAACCAGAGCCAGCAACTTATAAATGAACAGATGCAGGTACTTGAAAAAATTTCCGGTATGCGCCCTGATGAAGCCAAACAAGAGTTGTTCAGACGGATTGAGGAAGAGTCGCGTTTCGAAGCTGCAAAGCTAATCAAGAAGATTGAAGACGAAGCAAAAGAGAATGCAGAAAAAAAAGCTAACGAGGTAATAAGCTTTGCCATTCAACGCTATGCCGCCGATTATGTGGCAGATGCGACTGTTTCGGCAGTCAGTCTGCCGGGAGATGAAATGAAAGGCCGAATCATAGGCCGCGAAGGAAGGAACATACGTGCCTTTGAGGCTGCTACCGGGGTAGATATCATCGTTGACGATACGCCTGAAATGGTGACTCTTTCAGCCCATGATCCCGTTAGGAGAGAGATCGCCCGACTGGCCCTCGGAAAACTGGTGACGGATGGAAGGATTCACCCGGCCAGGATAGAGGAGGTCGTCGAAAAAGTTAGAAAAGAGGTTGAGACAACGATCAGAGAAGAGGGCGAGAAGGCTGTCTTCGAACTCGGCGTCTCCGGAGTGCACCCGGAGATTGTAAGAATATTGGGCAGGCTCAGGTACAGGACATCGTATGGACAGAATGTCCTGCAGCATTCCAAAGAGGTCGCCTTTTTTGCCGGCATGATGGCCGGAGAACTAGGCGTTGACGCAAAGCTTGCAAAGCGCGGCGGTCTTCTCCACGATATTGGCAAGGCCGTTGACCATGAGATGGAGGGCTCGCATCAGGAAATAGGAGCTTCTCTTGCCAAAAAGTACGGGGAATCCGAGGCTGTAATCAATGCTATCATGGCACACCATGGTGATATCGAGGCACGCTGGGTCGAATCAGCCCTTGTGGCGGCCGGTGACGCCCTCTCAGCAGCACGTCCGGGCGTCAGGAGGGAAAGTATCGAACTTTATCTCAAGCGCCTGGAAAAGCTCGAAGAGATGGCCATGTCATTCGCAGGCGTGGACAAATGTTACGCTATCCAGGCTGGAAGAGAAATCCGCATCATAGTCAAGCCCGAAACTGTCAATGATGAGATGTGCACACTGATGGCTCGTGACCTCGGCAAGAAGATCGAATCCGAACTCACTTATCCTGGTCAGATCAAGGTGACGGTCATAAGAGAATCGAGACATGTCGACTATGCTAAATAGCTGTGATTAATACTTTGGCCGTCCTGCAATAGAATAATTGTCAGATGAAAATATTGTTTATAGGTGACATCGTAGGTAAGCCGGGGAGACAGGCCATAAGGGCCCTACTCCCCAATATTATTAGCAGATACAAAATAAATGTGGTTCTAGCCAATGGAGAAAATGCGGCCGGAGGGTTTGGCATTACGGAGCCTACGGCGACAGAACTTTTCTCATATGGCATTGATATCCTCACCACCGGCAATCACGTATGGGACAAGAAGGAGGCCCTTCCATATCTTGTCAAGGAACATCGCATACTTAGACCCCTCAATTACCCTCCGGAAGTCCCCGGATCAGGCAGTATAATTTTCACAACGCAAAAAAAGATTCCCATAGCGGTCCTCAATGTGGCGGGCAGGATTTTCATGAATACACTCGACTGTCCCTTCAGGACAACAAAAGCCGCGCTTCAGAAGATTAAGGAGTCGGCCAAGATAATCATTATAGATTTTCATGCCGAGGCCACCTCTGAGAAGCTGGCTTTCGGGTACTATGTCGATGGGCATGTCAGCGCCGTCATAGGCACTCATACCCACGTGCAGACCGCCGATGAAAGGATCCTGTTGGGAGGGACGGCCTATATTACGGATGTCGGCATGACCGGACCGAATACGGGGGTTATCGGCATTGAGAAAGAGCAGATAATTGATAGATTTCTTACCAATATGCCAAAAAAATTCAATGTTGCGGAAGGTAAAGCCACATTATCGGCTGTAGTTATTGAGATTGACGACGACAGTGGCAGGGCGACGGCAATTCAACGATTACAGCTGACAAATCCGTAGATGCGAGTATTTATAGTATCATCTGCCGCCCATTTTATAATGGGATAACGGATAAGTGATGAAAAAGGAGGCTTCATGCTAACTGCCAAGGTGAAATGGATTGACGGATTTCAGTTTGTCGGTGAATCGGGTTCTGGTCATGCGATCGTAATGGACGCAAGCCCGGATGCAGGAAAAAGCACTACTGGAATGACCCCTATGGAAATGCTGCTGGTTGCTACCGGTGGGTGTTCAGGAATGGACGTTGCATCAGTTCTTAAAAAGAAGCGACAGGAAGTAATCGACATCCAGGTAAGTGTCAGCGGCGAAAAGGCCGGAACGAATCCTCAAAAGTTCACGGAAATAAAGATTGAGTATAACGTGACCGGAAGGAACATCTCAGAAGATGCGGTTAAGAAAGCAGTGGAGCTTTCAATGGAAAAATATTGCTCGGTCAAAGCAACTCTGGAGGGTTCCGCTAAAATCAGCTACAGCTACAAGATCGTCAACATATAAGGTCAGAGCGAGAGATATTCGTCAGGGGCCAGGCTGGTTGCCAGCATCACCATGTTTATGTCGCGATGCTCTATCCAGCTCCGGGCGCTCCTTTGTACCGGGTCGAGCCAAAACTTTTCAATTATGTCACTTATGGGGATGAAACGCTGCAATCTTTTGAGCCCCCGTGTGTAATGTTTTTCAGAGATCTGCCCGATCAGCCCCTGCATCTTCTCGACAGCATGTAAGCCGATAGACAATCCCAGCTCTCGAAATGCAAGGCGGTAGTCGGCGGGAAGATTAAGAGGATCACTCGTCATAAAAGATTCCAGACCGACTGCAGCAGCCTCCAACAGATCATTCACCAAGCCTTTTTGTTCATGATGTCCTCTGATTATTAATTGTGACAGACGAAACGCGCTACTCAACAACTCCCCCAGCCCCAGAGGATCCTCCGTATCCCAATTTTTCCCCTCGCAAATACGGGCAATGTCAACAATCTCTGCGCCGAGCTCGTGCTGCGAGGATTTCCCTAAATCTTTGGCCGCTGCCGCCTGAAGCTGCATGTATGTGATGAACCCGTCAAGGGGGTCGTGATGCCCCATCGATGATACAAGAGGATAAGAGAGGTCAACGCTCATTTTCCAGTACATCCGCTTCTGCCCGCCGCTCGACGGGAAATAGGTAAACTTAGCATGTGCTGTCTTGGCCAACTCTATAGCCCACCGGCTGTAGATTGGATCTCCGCTGGCAAGACTCACGCGACTGAGGGCATGCATCCATTTTGTCAGATAATGATAGTACTGCCCATCCCGATCCCATTCCAAATGTTCATCAAATGGCTCATCCGGTCTGCGCTCGTTTAATTCCTTACCTATCCTTAGTCCACCAATTGTAGGGTGCTTTCTTCCCGCTTCCTCTTCAAGATCACTGATCCATCTTGGACGACAGTCAGCAGAAAGGTCTCCGTCACGATGTCTGCCCAGAATATCATGTACCTGACCGACAAGGCTCAGTGCCAGCTGCCGGTATTGATGATCACCTGTTAGATGATCAAGTTCCAGAAAATTACAGACCGCAAAAGAGTCAGTCCACAAATACCGGCGAGGCTTTTTCAAGGAGGATACAATTCCGGTCCGATCTGCAAACTCTGCCATGATTTCCCTGACTACCAGGATGAAAGAGTCTAAATTCATCGCATTGTCAAATAAACAGTCCGTTCATAGTTATATGGGCAAATCCAGATTGATCTCGGTGGATATCTGCGGATATCCGCCTTGTCCGCCACTTCTTGTTTTGCCGCCACGTCGCTCTTTTAACTTTCCAATACTCCAAGATATCGGTAATATGCAGCGCAGCTTCCTTCCGAACTTACCATGCATGCGCCCACAGGTTTGTCTGGATTGCACACCTTGGCAAAAAGCGGGCATTCCGAAGGCATCTTGATCCCCCTTAGCACAAGGCCGCACATGCAGCCTTTGGGTTCAGATATATCGGGGACTTCGAGGGTGAAAACCCGCTCGGCATCTCTGTGCCCCCAGGACTTGTTAAGTTTGAGACCGCTGTCGGGGATCATACCTATACCACGCCAATAGCTGTCGGAGGGTTCAAAAACGTCTTCGATGAACTTGACCGCTTTGGGATTACCTTCCTCCTTGACGACCGTCTTGTATTCAACCTCTACAGATGCCTTGGCCTCGATGGTCTGTTTCAGCAGCATGGCAATACCCCCAAGGATATCATTTGCCGCGAATCCGGTTACAGCGCAGGGGATAGAATATTTCTCAGCAATGAAATGGTAAGGCTTTGTTCCGATAATCGTACTTACATGTCCAGGCAGGATGAATCCATCTATCCTGACGTCGTCAGAGAGCAGCAGTGCCTCCAAAGCAGGAGGTACGACCTTATGCACCGAATAGAGATAAAAGTTCGAAATTCCCATTCTCTCGGCTTCACAGACCGTAGCCGCGGCAGAAGGAGCCGTC
The DNA here is from genome assembly GCA_963736105.1 of uncultured Nitrospiraceae bacterium. Lineage (GTDB taxonomy): Bacteria > Nitrospirota > Thermodesulfovibrionia > Thermodesulfovibrionales > Dissulfurispiraceae > Fen-1308. The sequence continues at coordinate 2,347,755 of CAVTNL010000002.1, forward strand.
GTCTCGAATCCGGCAGAGAAGAAAACAACCTTCTTGTTCAGGTTTTCTCTGGCAATCTTCAATGAGTCGAGCGGAGAATAGACGATTCGTATATCGGCGCCCTCAGCCCTCACCTCCATGAGAGACTGTCTCCCTCCTGGTACCCTCATCATATCACCAAAAGTGGTCAGTATTGCATCATCTCTTCGGGCAATGGCGATAGCGGTATCAATGTCCCTTATCGACGTCACGCACACGGGGCATCCGGGCCCGCTCAGCAGCTTGAGACCTTCAGGCAGGAGACTTCTGATGCCGTGGCGGAAGATGGCGACGGTATGAGTGCCACAGACTTCCATGAAATTAAGGGGACGACCGACATGCTTATATAGATTCTTGACTATGTCTATCATGTCCGGGAAAAACCTCCTTAAAACAAATTTACAGTTACCAGCTCGCCCTGGTCGATCCCAAGTTTGGCGGCCGGTATTACAACTATTCCGTCTGCCTGCACTAGGGTCCTGATCAATCCTGATTTCCCCAGAATCGGATAGGCCTTCATTTCTCCACTTGCCGCCTCGATATAAACCCGGATATGGTCTTCTCTGCCGGCCGCCGAAGCGATACTTTTGCCCATAACAGCCGTGATGGTCTTCTTGAATTCCTTGCTAACGTTGATTCCCGCTAATCTTCTTATTATAGGGCCGATAAAAAGATCGAAAGATACGACTGCAGCTGCAGGATGCCCGGGAAGACCGAGTACCGGCTTTCCACCTATGAGCCCGCCTATCAATGGTTTCCCCGGTTTCACAGCTACGCCATGAAATATAACCCCAGGCTTTCCAATGTCATCTATTATCTTTGCAGTCATATCCCTGGTGCCTGCAGAGGTTCCGCCAATTATCAATACCATATCGGAGTCAATAAGAGCTTCGTCAACAGCCTTCCTGATCGTATCATAATCATCCCTGAAGATACCCATCTTGTGCGGGATGCCTCCCACGTCCATTATCAAGCCCGCGAGAGTAAAGGAGTTGATGTCTCTAACTTGTCCCGGACTGACAGAATCTCTGGATGAAACGATTTCGTCTCCGGTTGATATGAGAGCCACAGCTGGTTGCTTGAATACTTCTATAGAAGTAATACCCAGGCCTGCAAGGGCCCCGATATCCTGTGCCCTGAGTTTTCGCCCTTTAAGAATAATCGAGGATCCTTTCTTTATATCCTCATCCCTCTGGATGACATTTTCTCCGGGGGCCACTGATTTCATTATCTCTATCATAGTATCTGAGACGACCTGGGCATGCTCCAACATCACAACAGCATCGGCTCCAGCAGGAAGCATTCCTCCTGTTGGTATCTTAGCTGCCTCTCCGGCCTTGATCTCAAAGCTGATTTTTTCCCCCATGAAGACTTCATGAAAAACAGTTATATATGCAGGCAGGGTTTCTCTCGCCCCGTATGTATCGGATGATCTGACGGCATAACCATCCATCGTAGAACGAGCAAAACCGGGCAGATCTTCGGCAGAAACCACATCGGATGCAGCAATTCTGCCATAGCACTCCTCGATTGTCAACGTCTCGCAATGTGCTGTCTGTAAAGGAAGCTTGTCAAGAATCATAGCGACGGCTTCAGCCGGGGTGAGATAAGTCTTATCGAACATGGCAGCACTTTGCACTGAAAAGATGTATCTCGAATACAGGATTTATCATCAGGATATTCTACAATGCAATAAAGAGACGGGCTACAGGGGGCTTTTATGGACAACGGCCGCTTTCTTGCCGTTCCTCATAAGGTCGAGTATCCTCAGAATGGATTCGTTATGGAGGCGTTCAATCTGCTCCGTGTCGATCCCTCTCTTTCTCTTTTTGTTGAGAAACGAGAGAAATACCATCCCCTTATATATCCTTTTGTTCGTCTTGAAGGAAAATATAAAGCTCTCAATGGAACCTTCGAGGAACCTCTCGTTCCTCTTCTTAACCGTCTTGTTCATCGTAACATATTGGAGCCAGTATACCTTGTCAATAACACTGTCTGCCTTCAATTCTATCCATGTATGCCCGATGTCCTTCAAATCCTCTGTCAGAGTCTCGTGGGCTACCGTATCAGCAGCCAGATGGCTGAGATATCCGTAGACAAATGCCTTTTCAGGCCCTGTCTTTGCCTGTTCAAGCAGATTGAAAGCCATGTCCCAACTGTGCGAACTCTTGTCGTCCGGAAGGTATTTCTTCCCCAAGATCGTGTCGGCCATCAGGTTGCCGTAGAGAAAGTCCTGTCTGTATTTGCGGATAAGTGCCATAATGGCTGCCGGAATCAGAGGCGTGTATGAGAATATTTCGTTACCAAGATACATGTGTGTCATCGGCCCCCAGGCAAAAGCGAATGAAGGTATGATAAGAACAAATAAAAAGGTAAATATATATATCATGATGGCATCTCCTTTAGAAAATTCAGCAGGAGCCGGACCCCTACCCCTGTAGCTCCTTTCGGTGCATAAGGCCTGTCCTTGTCACTCCATGCTGCTCCTGCGATATCGAGGTGCACCCACGGTGTATCTCCAGCAAACTCACTGAGAAAAGAAGCCGATGAAGCAAGCGCCCCTTTTCTGCCACCAACATTCTTAATATCTGCAATGTCGCTCTTCAAGTAGTCCTTGTACTCTTCGAAAAGAGGCATGGGCCATACCCGTTCATATACCTCTTCCGAAACTGCCTTCAGGCGGTCCATAAGTTCAGCGTCAGTGCCCATCATTGCTATGGCCTCGTTGCCGAATGCCATGCTGCATGCACCGGTGAGCGTAGCTATATCTATAATCACCCTGGGCTTCTTATATTTTATTGCATATCCTATGGCATCCGCAAGTGTCAGCCTTCCCTCGGCATCGGTATTAATGATTTCGACGGTCTTACCGGTGATCGTCTTTACGATGTCCCCCGGTCGGGTAGCGCTGCCTCCTATGAGGTTTTCAACAGCGGGGAGTATCCCCACAACATTGACGCGCATCTTCATTGCTACAACAGCTTTCAGTACGGCAAGGACTACGGCCCCCCCTGCCATATCTGATTTCATACGTTCCATACCTTCGCCCGGTTTGATATTGAGCCCTCCGCTGTCGAAGGTAACCGACTTCCCGACAAGTACAACCGGCCGGCCTTTCCCGCCGATATATTCCATGACTATGAATTTAAGAGGTTCGTCAGAACCCTTAGTCACTGCAAGATAGGCGCCCATACCTTCTCTTTCAATGTCTCGCCTTTCGAGTACCTTCACCTTCACGCCTTTCCCCTTGATCGATCCGGCCAGTTCTGCCAGAGTGGACGGTGTCAGGTCATTTGCGGGGGTATTGATCAAATCTCTCGCAAAGCATGTGGCTGAAGTAATATTCAGCAGGTCTGCGGTCTCAATGCTTTTGTCATCACCCAGTACAGTAACCGATAACTTTTCATTCTTGCCTTTTCTCATTTTCTCATCTGTTTTGTACTTTTCGAAACAGTACATACCGAGAATTCCGCCTTCGAGAAAATAAAGAATCGGTTTTTGAACAAAAGACTTGCCTTCGGGCAAATCGTGCAGCAGTTTAGTGGAAACAGCAATTTCCAGGACTCCAAGTTCCTTCACGGCAGAGAATGCCTTCGCTCCCGCCTTCCTGATACTCTCCTGCGAAATTTCGTCCCTCTTTCCCATGCCTGAGAGCATTATTCTCGCTGAATTGATTTGCTTCACAGGCAGTACCACAGTCTGTCCCAACTTACCGGTAAAGTCCTTTGAATTGATTACCACAGAGAGAAGGCCGTTGATCAGCAGGTCGAGGTTGGAATAGATGTCTGTCCAATAATCCTCTGGAACGGGGAGTATGAGTATGTCGGCAGTAATCTCTTCTTCCTGAATGTTTTTGAAAGAGATATTCATTCTGTAATCGGATGCTATGCCTTGACCGCCCTGTTGCATACGTTCATCGCCTTTTCGATACCCACGGAGATAATGATTTCAACCGCATGCATAGCTTTTAGTATACCATCTTCTAGCATCTTTTTCTCGGCAGACTTGAACCGGCGAAGTACATACTCTTCGACCGGGATTTCCCTGTCTCTGCCTATCCCGACCTTCACCCTGATAAAATCCTTGCTCCCGGTCTCCCTGATGATTGATTCGATACCACGGTGTCCGCCCGATGACCCGTCTCTCCTTATCTTGACAACACCCGTTTCAAGGTCGAGATCATCGTGGATTACTATGAGATTAGTGATCTCTCCGTCCCGGAGCAGATTCGATTTTTTCAGGACTTTCTTGACAGCGAATCCGCTCAGATTCATATAGGTGAGCGGTTTGAGGAGAGTTACATTGACATTATCTATCGATCCCTTAGCGAGAGAATAATCTTCCCTAATAATAAACGGGGCGCATAACGTTTCGGAGAGCCTGTCCAGTACCATAAATCCAATGTTATGGCGCGTTGCTGCGTACTTTTCACCTGGATTGCCAAGACCTGCGATAACCCACATATCTGTATTTGCTTATCTTCACAAGAAAAAGGCGCCGGCGGCCATGCACGATGAACTGCCATACTGTGCGAGGAACCTGGCGCCTCTCGAATTATTTCTCTGCGCCTTCTTCTGTTTTCTTGCCTTTCTTGATAACTTCGGGCTCAACAGTCTCGGCAGCAACGACCTCTGGGGCTGCAACGACTTCCTCTTTGATAGTTATAACCGCAACGATCATTTCACCGAGATCGGAAAGCACCTTGATCCCTTCGCCGAGTTCAAGGTCACTGACATGAATTGACTGCCCGATGCCGAGATTACTGACATCCACCGTAATATGGCCAGGGATCTTGTCGGGGAGGCATTCGATCTCAATTTCCCTGATGCCGAACTGCAGTATACCCTTGTCTCGCCTGACACCAATAGCCTCACCGGTCGTTAAAATATGCACTGAGATCTTGATCTCTTCGGTTGCCGATATCTCCTGGAAGTCGACATGAAGCAAATCTCCCATGATGGGATCTATCTGATAATCCTTAACGATGGCCATTTTGGAGCCACTCTGAGATTCAAGGGTAACAAGCACCTGTTCGCCTGCTGTCTTGCTGATGAATTGCGACAGTTCTTTTGCGCCTATCTGCACCGATTCTGAGTCGCCCCCGCGGTATACGATCCCCGGGATAAGACCGCTTCTCCTGAGTCCGCGCGCCCCACCTTTGCCGAATGCATTCCTTTTTGCAACATTAAGACTGAACTTTTCCATGATTCCTCCTCAAATATAGCTTAACTCGCTTCTTTTTCCGATTATAAAAAAAGCGAACTCACGGAACTCTCATCGTGAATCCGCTTGATAGCTTCACCTAGAATCGTCGATACAGATTGAACTTGAAGCTTGCTGCATATCTTCAATTTTTCACCTAGCGGTAATGTGTCTGTAGCGATAACCTTTTCGAGCGGGGATGCATTGATACGATCAATCGCAGGGCCTGAAAGCACAGCATGCGTGCACGCCGCCATAACCCTCCTAGCGCCGCTGTCTACCAAAGCCTGAGCAGCTTGGGTCGTGGTCCCGGCAGTGTCTATCATGTCATCAAGAATAATTGTGTCCTTGCCGCTGACGTCACCAATGACGTGCATGACCTTCGAGACGTTTGCAGCTTCCCTTCTCTTGTCAATGATGGCAAGGGAGGCATCGAGCCTCCTGGCAAAGGACCTGGCCCTTTCGACTCCGCCCGCATCTGGTGATACTATCACTAGATCATTGAATTCGCATTTTTTAAGGTATTCGTGAAGCACCGGCGCCGCGTACAAATGATCGACAGGGATATTGAAAAAGCCCTGTATCTGGCCAGCATGAAGATCTATCGTCAAGACGCGATTAGTCCCCGCAGCAGTGAGCAGATCTGCAACAAGTTTCGAAGATATCGGCACTCGTGGCTGCACTTTTCTGTCCTGACGGGCATAGCCGTAATACGGAATCACCGCCGTTATCCTGCTAGCCGATGCCCTCTTAAGCGCATCGATAATAAGGAGCAGTTCCATGATATTATTGTTTATCGGAGTGCAGGTGGATTGTATTACAAAGACATCTGAACCCCTAACGTTTTCATTTATCTGGACCATCAGTTCGCCGTCGCTGAAAGTAGTCACGGTAGTGTCGGTCAAAGGAATCCCGATATATTCACTGACCTTTCCCGCGAGTTCACGGTTTGCATTGCCTGTAATAAGTTGAATACCGTTAGGCATCTTTCTTTCCCCCCATGATTTCAATGCTAAAAAACCCTTAGCAGCAAATGCTTACTGGGGCGCCAGGATTCGAACCTGGGAATGGCAGATCCAAAATCTGCTGACTTACCGCTTGTCTACGCCCCAAAAAACAGGCCAAAGGGAATAGTCATACTATATCCCCAACCAAACATTAAAGTGTCTTTACTACCCTGTGCCAGAACAAGGGGAAAGAGTTCGCAACCTCTCTTGCCCTCTTCTCTTCTTCGAACAGGCCGAAAACAGCTGCTCCGCTTCCGCTCAGTAGTGCCGCAGCAGCTCCTGCCGCAAGCATCTTGCTCCTAATCTCACCTATGACGGGATGCCTCTCGATCGCAATCTGTTCAAAGTCATTATGCAAAACGGATCGAAGCAGCGAGAGCGGACCTTCATTCAGGGTTTTAATTATTAGCTTGATATTATTAAGCTTTTCTTCGGTATTTGTCAAATCAAAAATGCCGTTCCGGACACCCTCCGAATCGGCCACCTTCTCATAGGCCCAGGCCGTCGGAATAGATGCCTCAGGCTTAACCAGCAGCAATGTGCGGAATCCTGAAACGTGTACGGGAAGCATCATCTCTCCTCTCCCCTGAACCAATGCTGCAGGACAGTTCAGAAAGAAGGGCACATCGGACCCGAGAGAGGCAGCGATTCCCTGTAACTCTTCCAGCCCCATGTCCAAACCCCACAGGCGGTTTAACCCGATAAGGGTAAATGCCGCATCGCTACTTCCGCCGCCTAGACCTGCTCCGGTCGGCACTTCTTTCCTAAGCACGATCCTGGCCCCCAGGCCGGTCCCTGCAGCCTCTTTCAGTGCAATAGCCGCCCTAAAGACAAGATTCATCTCCTTTGGTATCCGCATGTCGCTCTGGAATTCAATCGCGGGGGCCTTCTCAAAGGTCATAAAGTCGTAAAGGCCAACGCATTGCATCAGAGAGATGATGTTATGATAGCCATCTTTCCTCTTGTCGAGCACATATAACGACCAGTTTATCTTTGCAGGAGGATTTAACGTGATCATATCAGAACGCTGCGGAATCTTCCGGAAAATCACGAATCATTTAATCTTTTGTCTTGACTTGAGCTTACTCATCTTCTCTTCAACTCGTTCCTTGACTCCTTCTTCCTTCTCCTGATACTTCAAAGAGTTCTCCCATGCATCTAGTGCTTCCTTGTAATTTCCCATAGCATTGTAAACATCGCCAACATGTTCTAAGAGCACAGGATCATCCTTCACTACCTCAACTGCCTTTTTTAGATATTTAAGAGCTTCATCATACTTACCAAGCTTGAAATAGACCCAGCCAAGGCTGTCCAGAATGTACCCGCTGTCGGGCTTCAGATCATGTGCACGCTGGATGAGAGAAAAGGCCTCCTGCAAAAGAATGCCTTTGTCAGCATAGCTGTAACCGAGATAGTTCAATGCATCGGCATTTTTCGGGTTTATCCTGATGGCACTTTTCAGCGCTGTTACCATGTCGTCAAACTTGTTGGTCTTTTCATAGAGCACGGCCATCGTGAAATAAAGTTCATCACTGTCCTTAAAGAGCCGCAACCCTTCCGACAGGACCTCCCCGGCTTTCTTGTAGTCCTTCAACTGTATGTATATATTGCCGAGCTCGCTGAATATCTCTGCCTTACCTTTATCGAATGTCAGTATTTCCTCATAGACCTTTGCCGCATCGTCAAGCTGGTTCTTTTTAGCGTAAATCACGGCAAGGCTGAGAAATGCGTTCAAGTTCTTAGGATCCAGCGAAAGTATCTTCTTAAGTTCGATGATAGCCTCATCATAATGCATCAATTCATCAAGTGCGAGGGCAAGATAATATCTCGACGCAATATCATCGGGCTTTGCAGTAGTTACGATCCTGAATTCAGATACAGCCTTGTCATACTCCTTTTCCTGCAGATAGAGCATTCCCAGTTTATTATGGATATCGACATTTGGAATATTTTTAGCTATTTCCTCGAGTTCTTTTACAGCTTTGTCGTAAGACTTGTCCGAAATATACACCTGCGCTAGCCGTTCTCTTACAAAAATGTTCTGCGGATTGAGTTCAAGAGCCTTTTTATAATAGTCCTCTGCTTCCTTAGAGTGTCCCCTGATTTCTTCAATCAAGCCCATATTCAGATAGGCTGCATCAAAGGATGGATTCAAATCTATAAGCTTCCTGAACTGTTCTTCGGCAGCGTCATATTTCTTACTCTCCACGAAGATTGTCCCAAGATAATAAAGTGCCATCAGATTGTCTGGGTCCTTTTTCAGCACTTCCTCAAACAACCCCTGTGCCTTTTCAAACTCGTGCTTCGAAGCGTAGAGAACGCCGAGAGAGATTAGTGCGTCCGCATTTTCAGGATTGGCCTTCAATACCCTCTGGTATATTGCTATAGCATCATCAACTTTTTTTTGAGAATTGTACAGCTCAGCAAGATACATCATAGCAGGAAGATACCCCGGATTTTCTTTGAGTATTTCCTCCATTTTGATTGTAGCCTCTGGTATCCTGTCGAGCTTCACTAGCATGCGTCCGACCTGGGTCCTCAGGTATGCTGAGGAGGGATCGTATTTGAGGGCGTTCGAATAATTAGTCATGGCTTCTTCCCATTTGCCATATAACTCGTTATCGTAGCCGAGCATATATTCGATATCGGCCTTCTCCTTAACTGAGATCGGCAAGGAACCCTTATCCTCGGAGGATACAGGCTGTTTATCCGCAGCGAAACACGTCATTGATATAATCAGCACAGCAAGGAATGATGAGATAAGTTTCTCAATAATCAAATTAGCCCCCTGCATCTCTTTCGAAGTTGTAAAATCAAAAATAAACGGGGTCCCGTCGGACCCCATTTATTACTAACAAAACACTATCTGAACAGCCTTAGCAAGAGCCCTTACATTTGCAGGTCATCGACCCTTTCTTCGACACTTTCTTGATAATCATTCTTGGATCCCCCTTCTCAGCGCTTTTTGATTCCGCCACAGGCTATCTGCCCGAATTTATTTCATTATACCATAATGAAAGCATTTGTAAAGGTCACGCTCATTGCCATTTATATCAGGCACCTCGCTCGTTGTGGAAGCACGATGACGGCACCCTCCCCTGCATTCATCAAGCGCACTGCAAGACAGTCCTGCGCAGTCTAAGTCACTGAGTTTCACGGGCATAATCCTCGTCCAGGCCTTTCTGATACCTCCGTCAATGGTTCCTGCAGGCTCTTTAGAAAAAAAGGCGCATTTGCATACCTCCCCTCCTGCTAAAACTGCCGCCAGGTGAAGACCGCAGCCGAACCCCTCTCCCCCTTCATGCAGACCTCCCCCGAATCCGTAATGCAGCAGTCGGCCTGCTGTCTCGGGCGGCACTCCAAGTATATGGTTGTCCTTCATGTTTCCCTCCAAACAAGGCACATCCACGGTCCAATCCCTAACACCAAGTCCCTTGAACAATCGGTCCATCTCGTTGAATTCCCCAAGATTCTCATAATGAATCATGGTAGAGATAGAGACCTGCTGCCCCGCGCCTAGTGCTGCTTCGACGCTGTTCATGACTTTTCGAAATGTGCCTGCTCCCCTGAGGGCGTCATGTCCATGCTCCATACCATCGACACTGAACTGAATCTCGTCAACGTTCAGAGTCCCAAGGAGTTTTCTGTCCAACAGTAGACCATTGGTAAGCAATATCTTCCTGAAAAAATATGACGGCAGAATCTCGTTGAACTCAGCGAAATGAGAATACATGAGGGGTTCTCCTCCTGTAATAAGCAGACGGAGACCCTGCATCGCCTCAAATTCATTAAGGACAGTCCTGAGCTGAATCAAGGACAACTCTTTATTCTTCGATGCGCCCACATAGCAGTGTCTGCACCTGAGATTGCATCTGTCGGTAATCTGCAGTTCAAGATAGCGTAATGATGGGAATGGGGCTTCGATTACAGGGGGCCTTTTCGCAGCTCTTGAATCGACCACCAATATCCCCTCGGAAAGGCAATAATCTATGAACTCACAGTCAGCCTCTGATGCATCGCATCCTTCTGCCGACGAGCAGAATTGCAGAAACCGAAAGCCGTCGTCATCGAGTTCATAGAGTTCATCATTGCCAGGATCGTAGACGGAAGGGCTCTCCAGCCATCTCAGCACGACCTTTCCAGACAGTTGATACTTCACTGATTAGAGAGGCTTGATGGGCTTGATATGCCAGATATCATCGGCATATTCCTTGATTGCCCTGTCACTGGAAAATTTCCCAGATCTGGCAACATTCAGAATGGACATCGCGGTCCACGTCTCCTCGTCAAGATACGCACGGCCAACTTCCTGCTGGCAGCTAATGTACGAAGCATAATCGGCAAGCACAAAAAAGCGGTCGCAGTCGAGCAATGTCCGCGCAATTGGATGGAAGAGAGAAGGGTCTTCAGCAGAGAAATATCCTTCCAGAAGCTGATTAATTATCAAATGCAATTCAGGATTCCTTTCATAGTAATAATGCGGATTGTAATCACGCCTCATCTCCATGATCTCGCCTGCCGTATGGCCAAACAGGAAGAAGTTTTCCTTGCAGACTTCTTCACGTATCTCTACATTTGCCCCGTCGAGCGTACCGATTGTCAGCGCCCCGTTTAATGCAAACTTCATGTTACCCGTACCGGAAGCCTCGAAGCCTGCCGTCGATATCTGTTCCGAAAGCTCAGAGGCCGGCATAATTTTCTGCGCGATAGTAACACCGTAATTTGGGACGAATACCACCCTCAGCAGCGAGCGCACCCGCGGATCCTTTTCTATCGCCTCGCCTACGTTATGGATCAGCTTGATTATCAGCTTGCATAGATAATAGCCGGGTGCCGATTTCCCGGCAAAGAGAACCGTTCGCGGAGTGAAAGATTCACCCTCCCTGCCTTCCACGATACGGTTGAAAAGTGTGATAACGTGGAATATGTTTAGGAGCTGGCGCTTGTATTCGTGGAATCTCTTAACCTGACAGTCAAGCAGAAATTCTGAGGGAAATGTAAGCCCCGTTTTCTTTTCGAGGTAAGCGGAAAGATCGTATTTATTGGCCTTTTTTATCGCCCGATAACGCCGTCTGAACTCTGCATCAGCGGCAAGGGGTTCAAGGTTCTTCAGGAGGCTGAGATCTTTTATCCAGCCCTCTCCGATAGCCTCTGTAATCAATCCCGAAAGACGCCTGTTGCTCTCAACAAGCCACTTGCGCGGCGTGATACCGTTTGTGACATTACGGAACTTACCCGGGAAAATGGCATGAAAGTCGTGGAATACATTTTCTTTCAATATCTGAGAATGCAACTCTGACACGCCGTTAACTGTATGGCTACCCACTATAGCCAGGCGCGCCATATTTACCCATCGCTCGCCGTCGCCCGTTATGATAGCCATCCTGATCGAACTCTCGGGGTCATCCTTGAAGGTTTCTCTGACTTGTATTAAAAATCTTCTGTCTATCTCCTTTATGATCTGAAGATGACGCGGGAGCAGGTGACCAATCAATCCTTCGGACCAAGTCTCTAAGGCTTCAGGCAAGATTGTGTGGTTCGTATACGCAAAACTCTTTGTAGTTATCTTCCAGGCATCATCCCATTCGAGATCGTCTTCATCGACAAGAATGCGCATAAGTTCAGGGATAGCGATGGAAGGATGAGTGTCATTGAGTTGAATCGAAACCTTTTCCGGGAATTCATCGTATTTTTTGTAATATTTCCTGTAGCGCCGCAGGATGTCCCTGAGCGTTGCACTCACAAAGAAATATTGCTGTTTCAATCGCAACTCCTTGCCGGCAAAGGATTGATCGTCAGGGTAAAGTACCTTCGATATATTCTCGCTCATCGTCTTGTCCTCAACAGCTTTAACATAATCTCCACTGTTGAAGTATTCTAGATTGAATTCCCGTGATGACTTCGCAGCCCAAAGTCTGAGGTTGTTGACAGTGTCAGTGTTGAACCCCGGCACCGGATAATCATATGCCATGGCCATAACGTCCTCAGCATCGGCCCAATGCATGCGCATCCTGCTGTCCCGTCCGAAGATGGCGTCCACATGCCCGTAAAATTTAACCGGATAAAGCACATCAGGCTTAGGCATCTCCCATGGGGTGCCATATCTGAGCCAGCTGTCAGGCATCTCCACCTGGTAACCGTTCCTTATACGCTGAGAAAATATTCCGTATTCGTACCGGATGCCGTAGCCGTACCCCGGATAGCCAAGTGAAGCCATCGAGTCCAGAAAACAGGCAGCAAGCCTACCCAAACCGCCATTGCCCAGACCTGCATCATCTTCCAGATCTGCTATCTCATCGTAGGTCATCCCCAATACTTCTGCCGCATACCGGTAATCATCGACCAGCCCGAGGTTGGTAATGTTGCTTGCGAGCAGTCTGCCCATCATAAATTCCAGGGACAGGTAGTAGACCCGCTTAGCATCGCAGGTGTAATAATGTTGTTGCGTATTGATCCAACGCTCGACAAGAAGATCCCTTACAGAAAGAGAAAAGCTTACGAATTTGTCCCTCTGGGTAGCAGAAAAACGATCCTTGCCGATCGAATAGGTCAGGTGATCCAAAATAGATTTATGGAAAAACTGGAACGAATCAATCATTGCCATCCTCCTTGAAATAATATACCACAACTGATTGTCCAGTCGATCATGAATCTGATAAAATCTTCGCATGACAGCTAAAAGTATCAGAATGCCGGACACACTTCTCCAAAAAGCTTATCAGGTCATAATAAGCAGGCTAGACGGTGCGCGAATCGTCGATCCTGCATATTGCAAAAGGCAATATGAGCTGGTTGATAACGGTATAGGCGGGTTCATTCTGTTCGGCGGTCGCCGGCACGAATTGAAGAGTTTTATTGATCAACTGCAAGCGCGTTCCGGCATCCCTCTGTTCATTGCCTCCGATATTGAACGCGGCGTTGGACAGCAGGTCGAAGGCCTGACCTCCTTCCCTTCCCAAATGGCATTTGCAGCAGGATTCGATCTGTCACAAAAGTCCGATACCGATCTCCTGATTCAGGCAATCCTGGCAATCGCTGCTGAGGCAGCTGAAATCGGCATCAACATGCCCCTCATCCCTGTCCTGGATGTAAACAGCAACCCGGACAATCCGATTATCTGCACACGCGCTTTCTCGGATGAGCCTGATAGAGTCGCGCAGTTCGGCTCCATCTATATTAAGAATCTTAAACGGGCCAACTTAATCAGCTGTGCCAAGCACTTTCCTGGCCATGGAGACACCGCGACCGATTCTCATATTTCGCTTCCTGAAATCCGAAAGACAAGAGAGGATCTTTTCGATTGCGATATCGCCCCTTTCAGCAGAGCAATTGAAGCCGGCGTCGACAGTATCATGATGGGCCACCTTAATGTTCCAGCCTTAGATTCCAGACCTGCGAGTCTTTCACACAAGATAATAACTGGCTTGCTGAAAGAGGAGTTCGGCTTCGATGGGCTAGTGCTCACCGATGCTCTGAATATGCATGCCCTAAGGGAATTCGGAGATGCAGGACTTGAATGCCTTAAAGCAGGGGCCGATATACTGCTCCATCCAGCGGATCCTCATGCCACGGCGTCAGTGCTGCTTTCAGCTCTATCAGAAAAGAGGCTCGACCCTGGAATTCTCAATACTGCCGTGGACAGAATTCTTGAAAGGAAGAAAAAACTCATCCGGAGAGCGCCAGAAGAGATAGATCTCGACAATAATGCAGCCCTTTCTAAAATAATATCTCAAAGGGCTGTCACACTCATCAAGGATACCTCAGGGCTTTTGCCGCTGGCGGACGCAGACGCTGTCCGCATTATTTTTGCCGGAGACGACAAGTATTTCAGCTCATCCGCCTTTACGAGTTTTAGAGGTCATTCCTCGGCATGCGGAAACTTCGAGGCATCAAGTAATGAGGTTATCCTGATTGCTGTTTTTACGAGTGTTGCTGCATGGAGTGGTTCTTCAGGAATCAGTGATGAAGAGAGGACCAGACTGACGCATCTTATTGCAGAGGCTAAAAAATCAATAGTTGTCTCCTTTGGAAGTCCTTATGTGCTACGATATTTTAAGAATGCGAATGTACTAATTGCCGTCTATGACTCTACTGTGCAATCCCAGGAAGCGGCCATTAGTTGTCTCCGAGGATTCAATCCTTTCACTGGGAGGCTTCCAGTTCATATGCCGGAGGTGTAACAATAAAGTTTGATCTTTCACCATACATCCAGGCCTTTACAAACCGGAGGATAGCTTTCGTCCTGCTCATGGGATTCGCATCCGGCTTGCCCCGCGCACTGCCGGTGAGCACGCTGCAGGCCTGGATGGCCGTTGAAGGCGTCGACCTCAAAACCATTGGGATCTTTGCTATAGTCGCATTGCCTTATACCCTCAAGTTTCTCTGGTCGCCACTCATGGACAGATACATTCCACCTTTCTTCGGCAGACGGAGAGGTTGGATTCTCATTATACAAGCAATGCTCGTAGCAGGCATTGCCGCGCTAGCCTTCAGTTCACCTGCTCAATCAGCCATGACAACAGGAATACTTGCGATCATAGTAGCCTTCCTGTCAGCGTCTCAGGACATCGTCATAGACGCCTACCGCACCGATATTTTGAATGTGGATGAACGAGGTTCAGGGGCTGCCGTTGCAGTCATGGGCTACCGCATAGCTATGATTGTCTCGGGCTCAATCGCCCTCATGCTCTCCGACCAGATCGGTTGGCGTAATACCTATCTTGTCATGGCGGTCATTATGGGTGTCTTTTTTTTCATAACTATATTGTCGCCCGAACCTGACCAGACCGTTTCTGTGCCGCACACCATCCGCGATGCAGTAATGGGGCCACTCAGAGATTACTTCTCAAGGCCGGCTGCAGTTGCATTCCTGCTTCTGATCATACTCTACAAACTGGCTGATGCCTATGCATCTTCCCTCGCCACTCCTTTTCTTATCAAGGGACTAGGATTTTCAGCTACAGATGTCGGAGCCATCAACAAGGGGCTGGGGTTGGCATCCACGATCCTAGGCGCACTCATTGGAGGAAGCATCATGGTCAAGCTCGGTCTTTTCCGCTCTCTTCTGTATTTTGGAATCGTGCAGGCATTTACCATCCTTACCTTCTCAGCACTTGCACTAGTCGGTAAAAGCTATGGCTTGCTTATATTCGCAGTCGCCTTCGAGAATTTCGGCAGCGGTATGGGGACAGCAGCTTTTATGGCACTTCTGATGACTATGTGCAACCATCGCTTCAGTGCAACCCAATATGCTCTTCTGTCATCACTTGCAGCGCTCGGCGGGATTGTTATCGCTCCGACATCAGGCTTTGTCGCCACCACTTTGGGCTGGCCGCTATTCTTCCTTATCAGCGCTTCACTGGCAGTCCCCGGTCTGCTGCTTCTATTGAAGCTCAAGGGGAATATCATTCCGCTCAAGTATGGGGAGGAATAACGCAGCATGACTTTGAAGCTTCTTTCGGCCTCAATATGATTATGCCAGGTTTTTTTTTCACATACTCTACGAAATCCTGATCAACTACTTTTCTGACTTCTTTGATAGAAGAAGCATGTCTGAAAAATGCGACATTTGCCTGTCTGATGAAGATGCCAACATGGCTCACATCAAGTCCTTGGCGGTCGGAATATATGCCTATGTAATCGCCGGTTTTAATCCTGCTAATGATTTGAACATCCAGGGAGGATGATGCTATAAATCTGACGTCTCGCTCAACAGGTCCGATTCCTGGCACGATAAAGGAGCCGTCTTCTCTCTGATTGAGAACCTTGCGAATTGTTCGCGTATCTTGAAGTCCTACCTTCTCGGTAACATCCTCCACAAAGGCACCATTGAATTCACGCCAGTCGTTAAAAAAGTGGTTGCGGTTCACAAATGAAATCGAACCGCTGCGATACCGTATCTTTTTCAGACATTCCCTGAAATCAGCAAATGACGAAGATAGCCTCATCGCCTCGATATAATCGATGAAGGTAAAACAATCCACGCCTTCGAAGTCAATAACAAAGACTTCATTCGTGTCGTCGCTTCCGATGAGTGTGTTTTCCACATAAGGTGTGCCCTTAAAACGCTCGGACAAAAACCCTATGCGTTCTCCGGTATCGGCAAAAGATGCCGCCTTCATAAGGAGCTTGTTCAAGCTATCAGGCGTAAATCGGCCTATATTTATCGATTCTCTCGCCATCATAATTCTCTTCTAAGGAGCATGATATCGGAAAATCTAGCGTGTTTGCAAGATAGCGCCTCTATGCTATGATATTTTCATGAAGATCATCGACGTTCATACCCATGGAATCGGAGGTTATGACACGCGGACAACCGACGTGGAGCACCTTTTGAAAATTGCAGAAATCCATGGCTCATACGGTGTAACCGAAATAATCCTGACTGTCTATCCTGCGCCCATCAGGGTGATGAGGGAGAACCTTGAGCTCGCAAGAAAAGCGATAGAAATCCAGGCCTCCGAGCCTGTCCTCAAGACCGAATTCTGCAGTACGAAATACGGAGATGCAGAGAACTGCAATCCAGCAAGGATCCTCGGAGTACATCTCGAAGGACCCTTTCTAAACCCCTCCCGATGCGGCAGCCTGAACGCCATGACCTTGATCAATCCGACGGAGCATAACCTGGCACAATTGACTGAAGGGTTCGAAGACATAATCAGGATCATCACTATTTCACCGGAACTCGACGGATCATGCCAACTCATAAAGAGGATTGCTGATAAGGGAATAATAGCCAGCATGGGCCATTCCGATGCAACTTACGCAGAAACCGAGGCAGGTCATAAAGCTGGGGCCAAGGGCATTACACATCTCTTCAATGCCATGCGCTCCTATCACCACCGTGAGCCAGGCATCGCCGGATATGGACTTTTGAACGCAGATATTTACGTGGAGGTGATCGCGGACCCTTATCATCTCCATGCCGGAACTCTTGATCTGATCTTCCGGGTAAAGAACCATGACCGGATAATTATCATCTCTGACTCGATAAAGGAGGCTAAGGTCGCGGCCACTCCGGTTTCTACAACTGAAGGGTTGGCAGATATGCACGGCAGACTGCTCGGCGGTTCAATGGCGATTACGGAGGCAGCGGATGCACTGAGCGCATCATATGATCAAGCTGAAATATTGAATTTTATCAGCACTAACCCACAGAAGTATCTTTATGGACATAGCCACTCTTGCATTGCGTTTGCATAACAACTTTTCAAACCAGAACACTTGGGATGTACTGAGGGGTCAAAGACTTCGGGACATTCCCCGCATCCCGATTAGAATGATAAGTGTTACTTCAGTCCAAGGTCTTTTGCTGCTGCCTTCAGAAGTTCATCGTTCTGCTGGATATTTCTCATCATCGGATCCTTCACACTTTTCGCCGTCCTGATTAACTCCTCGGTTGTCGAAAATAATCCCCTTAAGTCTGGTGCCGTACGGCCATTATGACACGGCACGCAAACTTGGTATCCCTGATAAGATTGCGCACCAACCGTTGAGAATACTCCGGTGACCGCCATTATCCCTATAATTGTCAGTACGGCAACTCGTTTCATCAAGCTTCTCTCCTTTCATTTAGTCAGGTGTTGTTTTATTATATGAATATTTCAACAACTCACAAAGGAGGCTCTGTTTGCAGTGAAGGCTCTCCTACAGAGGGTGTGCAACGCGTCTGTCGAGGTTGACTCTGAGATCATAGGCAGCATTAGTGACGGATTGCTTGTTTTCCTGGGTGTCGAACAAGAAGATGACCCGTCAGATGTGGAGTTCCTCGCCAATAAGTGCGTAAATCTCAGGATTTTCAGAGATTCTCGCGGCAAGATGAACTTGTCAGTTCGGGATACCGGTGGCGAGGTCCTCGTTGTATCGCAATTCACGCTTGCCGCTGACATCAGGCAGGGAAACCGTCCATCATTCGACAACGCCGCAACCCCAGCTAAAGCCAAAGAACTATATTTGCTATTTGTCACTAAACTTAGGGACTTACAGATTCCCATGGCAACGGGCAGGTTTGGCGCATGCATGAAGGTCAACCTGGTGAATGATGGCCCTGTGACTTTTTTTATCGACTCGCGGAGATGACGTGCTGACACTACTAGATTTTTTTTGCGACTTTGCAAGCAGCCAACGCCTGGCCGAAGAGGCCTTTATAGTCGGTGGAACCGTCAGAGACATTCTTCTGGACAGGCAAATTAAGGACGCCGATATCGTTGTAAAGGACGATGCGGAAAAGATTGGCCGCTCGTTCGCGGATGCTGCAGGTGCTTCCTTCGCTTTGTTGGACAGGGATTTTGGAATTGTTAGAGTCGCCAGGAATAACGAGTTCATCGATATCTGCACCATGCACGGCAGTTCGATACTCGATGATCTTGCTAACCGCGACCTGACTATCAACTCAATGGCGATGCCGTTGGAGCGCTTCAGAAGTAAGCAGTTGAAAGCTGGCAGTCTCAATTCCAAGCAAATAGCAGAGACACTGCAAGCTTTAATCATAGATCCCTTCGACGGACAGCGTGACCTGAAATACAAAATGATCCGTATGGTATCAGAGGCGAATCTTGTTAGTGACCCTCTGAGGCTCCTCCGTGTCTATCGATTTGCTGCCGAATTACATTTCAGCATAGAGGTAAGTACCGCTTCGGCGGTGAGAGCCCATGCCCCAATGATTTCAAGCCCGGCTGCTGAAAGGATAGCCGAGGAACTCAGGCATATTTTAAGGGCGAATAATTCCTATTCGACGATAAAAGATATGGAGGAGACTGATCTACTCTTCAATTTATTCCCAGTGCTGGCAGAGCTTACTACTGATATTTGGCATCAAGTGAAGCAGTCATACAGATATGCAGAACATATACTGCATAACCTGTCACTTTATTTCCCCGAAAGGAGCGCTCCCATACAGGAATACTTTGTTGACGAGACAAGAACATTCTGTCTCAAATTCGCAATCCTCTTCCAATACTCCGTGACGGCCGATAAAATGGCGCGCCGGCTAAAACTTTCCAGGCGCGAGATCGATTTAGTGCACATGCTGAATGTAAATCATACTGTAATAACAACACTCGGCGATGAGCGGAAGCAAGTCGTCATCGGCCTATTAAGAGAACTCGGCGATGATGTTTATGCGCTGCTAGTCTTTGCCCTTGCGACAGGACGTGTCTGTCAGCTGTCTGGAAGCCCTCTTGCTTCTCTGACCAGGGAGATTGTGGCTGCCTATCACGACGAGTTCATGCCTCGGCGCAGCAGGCTCCCTCTTATTGATGGAAACGACCTTATCTGCGAGTTCGAACTTTCCCCGTCGCCTTTTTTCAAAAAGGTCCTATCGTCCATCGAACTACTTGCACTTGAAGGCCGAATCACCTCCCGCGCTGAGGCCCTCGCTGAAGCAGGCAGGATGATCCGGGAGAAAGATATAGGCAGCTGATCCGGTTGTCCTCTGTTTTGTATTCTTACCATTAATTGGTATATTAAAAAAGCGTGCGGATTGAGCATTGATTCGCTGCAACGTTAGCTATAGATTGCAGCGGTACGGCCTGATAAATATCCATTAAACGGAGGAAGATTATGAGAATCGAGCTTGAGGGGACACTCCTGAAGATGACGCCGGAGAACAAACGGGAACAAGAGGAACTAAATCAGCTGTGGACTATTATCATCGGATGCGTCAGTGAAGGTAAAAAGCTGGTGCCCGTCGGTCAATATCTGCCAGGCATGAAAGAAGTAGCGACTTTCAACATCGAATAGTATTTGTTTGGACATTGACGAGGGGGGGCGGGCTAAGAGCCCGTGCCTTCTCGTAACACTTATGCCGCCGATCTTTTTTCCCATGCAATAGCCCTTTCATAATCGTTGAAGAGCCTTTCCCGTTTTTTGAATTCCCTCGAATGGACTATTCTCCTGCCACCCTGCCTTTCCACCCCAATGGCAGCGTGAAGCATTTCGTGATACACGACAAAAGCTACAAAATATCGCGGAACCGTCTTTTTGTCCAATGCCGGATTTATCCTGATGATATTAGCACTTGCGCTGTAGCTTCCAAGGGTTCGTCTCCTCACTGCATACCGCGAACACCTTGAGCCCCAAGTAATCACGGCTTGGATTCCGGCGTCGAAATGTTCCGCATTGATTTCATCGAATAATTTCCGAAGATCATGATATCTGCCTGTGGTCTTTACGGAAACCTTTTGTGGAGGCTTTTTGCATAATCCGTCCCTGTTGTCATGCACGAAACGGCGGAATAGTACCATCTCTCCTCGTCTGTTTTTTAGCATCGACACGATTTCATCAATCACTCCTTCGTCTGCGTTGAGAAACATCCGGTGCAGGCGAACACACATGACAGCATCCTTAACCCTCACTGAGAGCATGCTAGTCGAATTATCGGTGAGGACAAGAGAGACCGGTCTGCCAAGAGATTTTTCAAAATAGCGACTGAGAGAATTTTCGGTATGACCGAAAATGAGACTGAGCTGTCTTTCGATAAATTTTTTTAGCATTTATAATAACTATAACATAGCTTTCATGCCTCGGGTGATATGCGGAGATATCACGGTAAGGAGCATAGAAGGAGAAAGAACAAGCTGTAAAGTATCACTGCCTTTTGCGGTATAATAACGCGACGACTACTTTAAAGGAGAGGCCGACCATTAATACGCTGGATATCATCATCCTTGTCATTATCAGCCTTACAACGGCATACGGAATTTGGAAGGGCATGATAAGCCAGATTTTCAGCATTGCCGGTATCGTAGGCGGGTATTTCGCAGCCGTTCGCTATTATACCCCTATCGCCAGTCACCTGACCTTTATGGATGCCGCAGCAGCTAAAATACTAAGCTTTATCTCCATTTTTTTTCTATGCATTTTTGCTGCAATGGTCATAGCCTGGATCGTAGGCAGGTTTTTTAAATTGCCAGGACTTGGCCTCATCAACAGCTTCGGCGGGGGCGTGGTCGGCTTCATAAAGGGGTTTCTAGTTGTCACGATGATGGTCATATTTCTCCTAGCTATCCTTCCTCGCGACAGCCAGCTAGTCAACACTTCCGCATCACTACCGTTTGTGCTGAAGGGAATCAAGATAATCGATAATATGGTCCCGAAAGACATCAAGGATCAATATCGCAAGAAGGTCGATAACATCAAGGCGAAGATGTTCAAAGAGGAATCCGAGAAAAAATGAAAGCGGCACTCATTCAACTGAATATTGCATGGCAAGACACGCAACAGAATTACGCGAAGGCTGAGTTCTTCGCTAGGCAGGCCGCTGCGGATAAGTGCGATATCGTCGTGTTCCCTGAGATGTTTAATACCGGGTTCTCGATGGACCTCAACGCCGTTGCCGATGAAGGAATAGGCGAGACTACCTCGATGCTTTCCGGTGTCGCAAAGAACAACAATATTAATCTCATCGCCGGATTTCCTATGAAATCGCCAGTCGAAGAAAAAGGCCGTAACATCGCAGTTGTATTCGACAGGACAGGCATGCTAACTGCTACCTACACCAAGATGCATCCCTTTTGCCTTGCAGCAGAAGGGAAATACTACATAGCTGGAGATAACGTCTCAACATTCGTTATCGATGGAGTGCCATCAAGCGTCTTTATCTGTTATGATCTCAGGTTTCCTGAAGTCTTTCGCCAGGTGTCGACACAGGTTAAGATGATTTTCGTTATAGCGAACTGGCCTTCCTCAAGAAGGGACCATTGGGAGGCTCTTCTCAAGGCCCGTGCCATCGAGAACCAGTGCTTTATGATAGGAGTTAACAGGACTGGCTCTGACGGCAATGGAATCAGTTATCCCGGATCATCTGGCATCATCGATCCGATGGGAAATGCGATATGCAACGGCAACGAAAGCGACGAATATGTCATATGCGAATTCGACCCTTTTGAGGTCGACAGAATCAGGACTGAATATCCTTTTCTAAAAGACATACGGGATTGCAATGATAAAGAAAAGTGAATACAACATTATACAGCCCTATATTACCAAGGACGGCTCTGACACCTAAGTCAGACTATTTTAGCTAATAATACCCTGCGTGCGTTAATTTTAAACGCTTTATGATTATTAATGCCAATAATTAGCTATTTAAGTATAATAATTACAAAATTGCTGATTTAAGCTTTTCTTGAATGGAAATTCCGGGAAGGTTCGGACAGCCGTTCCGATTTAGTTCGGACGCCTGACAGGATGATTTAATATCGCGAGCGCATTACGCCCCAGAAAATGCGACCCTCGGGTCTCAAGTACACCGCCTTAATGACAGGTATGCCAAATTGAAAATAGTGCGTCATTCATCAAACTTTAATTCGATAGCCGGTTTTTCCTCAAACATTCCCAAGGGCAGCTTCTGCAGTATCTCGCGGTATGATTTGCTATATTCTCGGAGATTGGCAATCACTATTTGTTTATGAACTTTTCTGAGCGACACAATCGACACAATTAATGAAAATACGAGTGCAACGAACGTTATTGCAGCGGCTATTACATAGTAGTATGTTGCTTCCAAATCGCATCCCCCTTAAATGTATTTTGTTCTCTCTTCACATGGTCCAACACTCAGTTCAGTGGGTTACCCGCTGGAACAGCCGTTTGAACTCATTGTCCTCCTTACCGGTAAGCGCTCTTTATGGTGAGCCGTCGTTATAAATCAGATCATTCGGTACTTCGAGAACTGTGCCGAGTACCGCGCTCATATACGACCGGATCTCGAATCCTGGATGCAGCTTGTGCGTCTCAAGATCGAACCACAGTCGCTGAAGAAACATGAATAATGACTTCGCCGGGTCAACTAGGACTGGTTGTCCCTGCACTGTTGTGTTGAAGGCCCTAGTGACTCCCGCATCTGTGGCGACTGCCACGAAACGTTGAACGTAGCCATTCGTGCTTTCCATGTGAATCACACCCTGATCGAGTGAACAAACACGGATGACCCTAATTTCCGGATACCTTGGAGCTGCGTCGCGCAAGGTTACGCCACGAAATAAAAATTGCCAATCAAACCAGCGAGCGAAAGTTTCAAATGACTGACAATCGGTTCGGTAGGAAAACACATACAGAGCTGGTGGATTATAATGGATTTCTTGCGCTCGGGTCTTGGTTTCCCAGTAGAGCGTAAGAGCGGGCCGAAACTCAAGTTCGGAGACCGAGGCAAGATTGTCCAGTGCGGCCTTTGCCTCTGAGGAGGACATGGAGGTCTTTACCTCTATGACCGCATACACAATTTCGACTGGATATACTTTACGAAAAAAGCTGGCCTGTCTCTCTGCGTCATAGATAACTATATCCGCCTGCCTGCTAACCTTTCCAAACCGATCGATAACTAATGCATTGACTTCGACGCCAAATCTCGGCGGCAAGAATTGACGGATGACATCGGCAATCGCATTCTCATTCTCAGAGCCGACGAGACCGGAATGAGGAAGCTTACGATTGAATAATAAAGCATCCGCTTCCAATTTATTGTAGACGCTAGAAAAGTAATGATCTAGGAAGTTCCGATCTTCGCTTGGTGGCGGGTCAAGCATGCCGCCAAAGTTCGGGGGGACGTCGGTTGTCATATTTCAGAAGCCAACATTATTTTTTATCTCGCATATACGTTTGCCGCATTATATTTTGCCAAACGGTTGCCTGTCAATCTATTTATGCGGAAACTTCCTAGTCTTGAAGCCTTTGACCAATGCAACAATCTTATTAACGAGTTTTTTCAAATTACAGCAGAAAATAGCATCATTGTCAAGCAAATTGATATCGAAGCAAGCAAAATGATACTTCTTCTAACTCGTGATCAGTCCAACTGGAATGAATACACACTTGTCGAGAAACATTCCATGTTAAATATACCAGCACTCATATTGTCCCAATATGAAACACTTTACCTAGTGGATCATAGTCCCCACAGGATTTCTTGCAGCGGGAAGATTTCGAAGGCCTTATTGAGTCGGCCGTTTATTGCCGATAGTTTCCGAAAGAATCCTTAGAGGTCCAAACTTTCAACCCTGTTGACAGGTGCAACTAGATTGCCTAATATACATTGTCTGCTTTCAGTAAACTGTAGGAACGATTAGGATTTATATTGCAGATAGCAATGGAATAGGTAAAGATTTTGGGAATGTACTTATGACGACAGAAAGCCAGATCGAGCAACAACTAATCGCGAAGTTAACCGATCTCAAATACACCTACCGCCCTGACATCCGTGATAATGGGGCACTTGAGATGAATTTCCGTGAGAAATTCGAAGCGCTCAACAGGGTCAAGCTGTCAGAGTCTGAGTTTTCCAGACTAAGGGATGAGATTGTTACAGCTGACGTGTATGCAGCTGCCAAAATCCTGCGCGAGCGCAATAGCTTCACGCGCGACGACGGCACGCCGCTGTACTTCACCATAGTCAACATCAAGGACTGGTGTAAGAACACTTTCGAGGTGGTCAACCAGTTGCGTATCAACACGGAGAACAGTCATCACCGCTATGATGTAATTCTGCTTATCAACGGCGTGCCTGTTGTGCAGATCGAGCTCAAGGCGCTGGACGTTAGCCCACGCCGCGCCATGCAGCAGATCGTCGATTACAAAAACGACCCAGGCAACGGCTACACCAGCAAACTGCTCTGTTTTGTACAGTTATTCGTGGTTAGTAACCGCGCCAATTCCTGGTATTTCGCCAACAACCACAGCCATCACTTCAGCTTTGACGCCGACGAACGCTTCTTGCCGGTCTATCAGTTTGCGGGGGAGGACAACAAGAAATTCGCCCATCTCGACGATTTCGCTCAGCACTTTCTCGCAAAATGCACATTGGGAGAAATGGTCAGCCGCTACATGGTGCTGGTGGCCAGCGAGCAAAAGCTGATGATGATGCGACCATATCAAATATATGCTGTGCAGGCTATTGTTGATTGCATCCATCAGAACCGGGGCAACGGCTACATCTGGCACACCACAGGCAGCGGCAAGACGCTCACCTCCTTCAAGGCATCGACCCTGCTAAAGGACAACGCGGACATCGAAAAATGCATCTTCGTTGTTGACCGCAAGGACCTCGACCGACAAACTCGGGAAGAATTCAATAAATTCCAGGAAGGCTGCGTCGAAGAGAACACCAACACCGAAACCCTGGTGCGGCGCATGCTGTCCGATGACTATGCCGACAAGGTGATCGTTACCACTATCCAGAAGCTCGGGTTAGCGCTCGACGGCACAAACAAGCGCAAATACAAGGAACGACTGGAGTCACTGCGCAACAAGCGCATTGTGTTTATGTTCGACGAGTGCCAGCGTTCGCAATTTGGCGAGAACCATCAGAGCATCAAGGAGTTTTTCCCCAACGCCCAGCTCTTCGGCTTTACCGGCACGCCGATCTTTGAGGTCAACGCCACTTATCAGCAGGTCGAAGGCCTGCAAGCCTCCTATAAAACAACCGAGAGCCTCTTTCAGAAGCAGCTGCACGCCTATACCATCACCCACGCCATCGAAGACCGCAACGTCCTGCGTTTCCACATCGATTACTTCAAAGGCGAAAGTAAAGGCCATGACAAGGTAACGCCCAAGGCAGGGGAGACTCTAACCCAAAAAGCCGTCGTCGAGGCCATTATCGAAAAGCACAACGCCGCAACCAACGGTCGCAGGTTCAATGCCATCCTCGCCACGGCCTCCATAAATGATGCCATCGAGTACCACCGCTTGTTCAAGGAGATTCAAGCCCAGCGTACGGCAGAAGACGCAAGCTTCTTGCCGTTGAACATTGCCTGCGTCTTCTCGCCACCGGCACAGCCGACTGCCAAGGACGATGAGGCCAATAGCAAAAACATCGCCGACATCAGACAGCTCCAGGAAGACCTGCCCCAAGAAAGACTGGACAACCAGGAACAGCCAGAAAAAAAGAAGGCCGCGCTAGAGGCCATTATCACCGACTATAACTCACAATATGGCACCAACTACGACATCAACAGCTTCGATCTTTACTATCAGGACGTGCAAAAGCGCATTAAAGACCAGAAATACACTAATAAGGACTTCCCGCACACAAAGAAGATTGATGTGGTCATTGTTGTCGACATGCTGCTCACCGGCTTCGATTCTCAATACCTCAACACACTGTACGTAGACAAAAACCTTAAATACCACGGCCTGATCCAGGCCTTCTCACGCACCAACCGCATCCTCAACGACACCAAGCCCTATGGCAACGTGCTAGATTTCCGCAACCAAAAAAATGCGGTGGACGAGGCCATCACCCTATTCTCCGGTGAAAACACCGACCGCGCCAAAGAGATATGGCTGGTCGACCCGGCTCCGGTGGTCATCGACAAACTGGAACAGGCGGTGGCGGCGCTGGATCAATTCATGGAATCCCAGGGGCTTCAAAACGCCCCGGAACAGGTCACCAACCTCAAGGGCGATGAAGCGCGCGGTCAGTTCATCAACCTCTTCAAGGACGTGCAGCGCCTTAAGACACAACTTGACCAATACACTGACCTCACCACGGAAAACACCAGCAAGATCGAACAGGTGATCCCTGAAGATCAACTGCGTGCCTTCCGTGGTGTCTATCTGGAGACCGCCCAGCGGCTCAAGGCCCAGCAAGGCAAGGGCGGTGATGAAGCCAGCCTGGTCGATCAACTCGATTTCGAATTTGTGCTTTTTGCCTCTGCCATTGTCGATTACGACTACATCATGGGCCTGATCTCGCGCTACACCCACAGCAAGCCAGAAAAGCAGAAGATGAACCGCGACCAACTCATCGGCCTGATCGCCTCCTATTCCAATTTCGTGGACGAGCGCGAAGAGATCAAAGAGTACATCGACACCCTCAAGGCAGGCGAAGCGCTCAATGAAAAGGAGATCCGCGAGGGCTATGAAAAATTCAAAGCCAATAAATTCGCCAACCAACTGGCAGCCACCGCCGTAAAACACGGGCTGGAAACCGCAGCACTTCAAGCCTTTGTTGATGGCATCATGGGCCGCATGATCTTCGACGGCGAACAATTGACCGATTTGCTCACCCCGCTGGATTTGAATTGGAAAGCGAGAAGAGAAAAAGAGCTAGCCTTGATGGCAGACCTGATGCCATTGCTCAAAAAACTTGCCCAAGGGCGCGAAATTTCGGGGTTGAGGGCGTATGAGTAGGAAGACAACAAAAGCGCTGGTGCCAAAGCTGCGTTTTCCCGAGTTTCGGGATACTGGTGATTGGAGCAATAAACCGCTAGAAGAGCTGTATTCTTTTAAAACAACAAACTCATACTCAAGGGATATGCTGAATTATAAAAAGGGTTCAGTTAAAAATATTCATTATGGCGACATACACACTAAGTTCTCTACTTTATTTGATATCGAAAATGAAATCGTACCGTTTATAAATTCTTCCGTATCCCTCGAAAAGATTAAGTCAGACTGTTACTGCATGGAGGGAGACATTGTCTTTGCTGATGCATCTGAAGATTTAGATGATGTTGGAAAAAGTATCGAAATTGTCCGCTTGAATAATGAAAAGCTGTTATCTGGATTGCACACATTACTAGCTCGACAAAAAGATAGAAAGTTGGTCGTCGGGTTTGGTGGTTATCTATTTAAGTCAAGTCCAATTCGAGCTCAAGTAAAAAAAGAAGCGCAAGGTGCGAAGGTTTTTGGTATATCGGCAGGAAGGTTGTCTAATATAAAAATCTCTTTCCCTAACGATAAGAAAGAGCAACAAAAAATCTCTGACTGTCTTTCTTGCATAGACGAACTGATCACAGCGCAAGCCCAAAAAATAGAATCGCTCAAGGCCCATAAGAAAGGGCTGATGCAGCAGCTATTTCCGGCAGAAGGTGAGACCTTGCCAAAGCTGCGTTTCCCTGAGTTTCGGGGTGCGGGGGCGTGGAAAAAGCAAAAAGTATCAAGTCTATTGGCAAGAGTATCAGAACCGGTAAATGTTGATTTAAATGAAACGTATCGGCAGATAGGCATTCGCTCTCATGGGAAAGGTATCTTTTACAAAGAGCTTGTAAATGGGAAAGAGCTTGGCAATAAAAGAGTGTTTTGGGTTGAGGAAGACGCTCTTATTGTTAATATCGTGTTTGCTTGGGAGCAGGCCGTCGCAATTACATCTGAAAAGGAAATAGGAATGATCGCTTCACATCGATTTCCGATGTATAAAGCCAAGCTGAACAAGTCTGATGTTAACTTTATTAAGCATTATTTTCTGACAAGAAAAGGTAAAGAACTTTTAGGTGTGGCATCTCCTGGTGGAGCAGGGCGGAATAAAACATTAGGTCAAAAGGAATTCGAGAGGTTAGAGCTCATCCTTCCAGAGAAGGTGGAAGAGCAAATTAAAATCGCCGAGTGCCTTTCTTCCATCGACGCACTCATCACCGTACAAGCGCAAAAAGTCGAAGTCCTCAAGGCCCATAAAAAAGGGCTGATGCAGCAGCTATTCCCTTCTATTAGCGCGGTGAATGGATGAGTGGGAAGCCTAAGATTTACTCATATAAGTCTATGAACAGGCTAGTGCATCGGCTGAGGGACGATCTAAACAATCATGATTTTGTCTTGCTCTTTGCATACAACGGCACAGGGAAAACGCGGCTATCAATGGCGTTCAAGGAGGCTGGCAAGAGGACTGGCATCGAGAGAGATACACTCTATTTCAACGCCTTCACGGAAGACCTTTTTCATTGGGATAACGATCTGGAGGAGGATAGCGAGCGTTTTTTGCAGATCAACTCGGCGTCACGTTTCTTCTCAGGTTTCAAGGAATTAGCGCTGGAAGACAAGATTCGGCGTTACCTTCGTCGATATGCCGATTTTGAGTTCATAATCGATTATGAGAAATGGAGCATCACTTTCTCGCGTGGCGACGCCAACTACATTAAGGTATCCCGTGGCGAAGAGAACATTTTTATCTGGTGCATTTTCCTGGCGATCTGTGAGCTGACCATCGACGGGACGCAAGCCTATGAATGGGTGAAAAAATTCTATATTGACGATCCGATCTCCTCACTTGATGACAACAACGCCATTGCAGTGTCCTGCGACCTGGCGCAACTTCTCAAGAGAGGAAAAGATCGGCTGAAGGCAGTGATCTCAACCCATCACGGTCTCTTTTTTAATGTCATGTATAATGAACTTAAGAAAGCCAAAACAAAGACCTATTTCCTGCATCGCGGCAATGAGCCGGAAAGCTATGTCTTGCAAGCTACCGATGACACGCCCTTCTTTCATCATGTGGCGATGCTGAGCGAGCTTCAACAGGCATCTGAATCGGGGCGACTCTATACCCACCATTTCAATTCGCTGCGCAACATTCTGGAAAAAACAGCCACTTTTTTTGGCCATGATGATTTCTCAGCATGTCTGAATGAACAAGATGAAGCCTTGCATGCCCGCGCCTTGAACCTACTTAGTCATGGCAATTATTCAGTTTTCGAGCCAAAGGAAATGGTGGAAGACAATAAACAGCTATTTAAAAATATACTGACGACATTTCTGGAGCGCTATCAATTCGCTTTGCCAGATATCTTTCCTGAAGAAATAACTCAACGGAGCCAGCCATGACCGAACAAGACCAAAAACAACTTGGAGCCACCCTTTGGGCCATCGCCGATCAACTACGAGGCTCAATGGATGCGGACGATTTCCGCGATTACATGCTCTCCTTCCTCTTCTTGCGTTATCTCTCGGATAATTACGAAGCCGCCGCCAAGAAGGAGTTGGGGGCTGACTATCCGAAAGTGGCGAACGACGAAAAGCGGTCACCCTTGTCTATCTGGTACAAGGCCAACGAGAAAGATATGGACGACTTCGAGACTCAGATGCGCCGAAAGGTGCACTATGTAATCAAGCCGGAATATTTGTGGAGCAGTATCGCCGAACTGGCTCGAACGCAGAACGGAGAGTTGCTGAAGACGCTGCACAAGTGTTTCAAGTACATTGAAGAGAAGTCGTTTCAAAGCACATTCCAAGGCTTGTTCTCGGAGATAAATTTGGACTCGGAAAAACTCGGCAAACTTTACACGGATCGTAATGCCAAGTTGTGTACCATCATCACCAAGATCGCCGATGGCATTGCCAAATTTTCGACAAGTAGTGATATTCTTGGCGATGCCTATGAGTACCTGATCGGCCAGTTTGCCGCTGGTTCGGGCAAGAAGGCGGGCGAGTTTTATACGCCGCAGCAGATTTCGAGCATCCTTTCCGAGATTGTGACACTCGACTGCCAGGACCCGACCACCGGCAAAAAGAGAAAGCTGGACAAAGTGCTGGATTTTGCCTGTGGTTCTGGCTCCCTGCTGCTCAATGTGCGCAAGCAGCTTGGCCCGCATGGTTTTGGCAAGATCTACGGCCAAGAATCTAACATCACTACATACAACCTGGCGCGCATGAACATGCTGCTGCACGGAGTGAAGGATTCGGAGTTCGAAATTCACCACGGTGATTCGCTGCGCAATGACTGGGACATCCTCAGCGAGCAAAACCCAACTAAGAAACTCCATTTTGACGCTGTAGTAGCCAATCCACCATTCAGCTATCGCTGGGAACCGAGTGAGTCGATGGGTGAGGACTTCCGCTTTAAAAGCTACGGTCTAGCCCCAAAATCCGCCGCCGATTTTGCTTTCCTGCTGCACGGCTTTCACTTCCTCGGTAAAGAGGGTACCATGGCTATCGTCCTGCCACATGGAGTACTGTTCCGTGGCGGTGCGGAGGAAAGAATCCGCCATAAGTTGCTGAACGACGGCAATATCGACACTGTGATCGGCCTGCCTGCCAACCTGTTTTTCTCAACCGGTATTCCGGTTTGCATTCTCGTTTTGAAGAAGTGCAAGCAGCCGGACGATGTGCTGTTCATCAACGCCGCAGAGCACTTCGAGAAGGGCAAGCGGCAAAATATTCTACTGCCGGAGCACATCGAAAAGATCGTCTCCACCTATCAGTTTCGCAAGGAAGAAGAACGCTACTCCCGACGTGTGGAGATGGATGAAATCGTTAAGAACGACTATAACCTCAACATTTCTCGTTATATCAGCATCGCCAAGGCGGAAGAGGAAGTCGATCTGAGTTCTGTCCATACCGAATTGGTTGTCTTGGAGAAGAATATTGTTCAAGCCACCCAGAAACACAATGAGTTTCTAAAGGAGCTCGGGTTGCCTCCTTTGCCTCTTGCAAATCAGAAAAAGGATACAGATGCCCATAATGGGTAACGCGAGAAAAGAACACCATCCAACAACATTCAACTTGAATGCGAAACAAGCCTGCTTGCAGGTTCACTGAACAATAGACCTTTTTCGATGGGGTTGGAGGATTTCCAATCATCTCAGGTAGAGCCTTGTTTCTTTTTTTCGTCATTTTCTTTTGTGATGCCAGGGTTCTTCGTGTGTGAATCTATATGTTTGCGCAACAGGTCTTCAATAGCCCAACTAATCAACCACCCACTAAGAATCTCTTCTGGGATATTAACTGTTGCATAATCATAAAGCGCGAAGTATTCGGCATCTTCAAACTCAACTTGCATCTCAACTACTTTTTTAGTTTTATCAGATAATATTTCCATAATGTCTCATTCCTGTCCCTCATCTGTAGACCTGTCAGCCTTCTTTGAAGCCACCCATCACTATTAGTAGTTCCTCTCTTTGGGTATCACGCCTGAGCACACAATAAAACTTTTTGCGAACCCGAGGGCGGCGCCTAGTTTATATAAATCCCCACTTTGGACATTGATATAGAGCATCTTTAGCCCGGTCGCTACCCACACCCCCAGAGGTGTCAAACTCACTAACCATGCTACAACAGCGTAGGCGGGTACAAATATTACCACGCTAAGGATAAGATTCGGGACGACAAGCAGCGAATTCACCACAGTCAGAAATGTAGTTTCAAGGCCGGTGGCAGGCCTGTCGTTAAATGTGAATCGCTTGCGCTCGATCATAGTGGTCCTCCTTCAGATTTATCCTGCTCTTTTCGTTTCTCGAAGATTGAGATTGCTCGCTATCAATGGCTGTTTTTAAGTGGATTGCTCCATATGAGAATCCTGCCTTCTTCTATCTGGACCAGTTAAATGAATGATCTCACATTGCTGAAAAATCCGCGAGATTATTCGCGCGTCCAAGCGTTCTGACAGTGCATCAGGGTTCTTATTCGAAGTGTATATTGTCTTCAATTGTCTATTATTTCGAAAGTCTACAATCATATTCAATTGCTCAAGCAACCAATCACTTGGCTTCTCCAGGCCGATATCATCAATAATTAATAGTTGAAGCATCGAGTATTCCTCCATTATCCTCTGTTCGCCTTGGTAATCTCCGTGACCGTAGGTGGCCTTGATTTCATTTAGTAGATTTTTGACATGGATGAAGCGATAGAATTCACGGAACTTATCGATGTCTCGCATTAGTTGTCGTTGCATCTCTATGCTAAACCTGCTTGTCTGTATTACGTCCTTTAGAACGGCTACTGACAAGCATGACTTTCCTCGCCCAAAGTCACCATAAATATAAATGCCGTGACTGCCCATAACCGCCCTTTTGCATGTCTGGATAATTTCTGATGTATGCCCTGCGTACGAGCCATCAAGTAGGCGTCCATATACTCCTACTGAATTCAACAGTCGAACCATATTCCGCTCAACAAACGTCACATATGCTTTATTTTGTCTCTCTATTTCGCTTTCCATTTCCATTTGCTCGCATGTCTGGCATAGTCGCGGTCGCAGCCAAGTGAGAGTTTCTCTTTTGAACATTAATCCATCAACCTCATTGCCGCAGTTGTTACACGCGAAAGTTTCCGGCTTTTCCTGGAAGAGGCTTATGATTTCCGGGAATAAAGGTGTTTCAGAGAGACTGATTGCCAGTTGTCTCGCTAGATCGTAGTCGCCTTTTATGATATATGATTCTATTGAGCGGAAGACGTCTCCGAATTGTTTCATCGCTTCGGCCTTCGCTATAGCACGGCGCATTAGAAGTTCATCATTTATACGCTTAAGCTCCTTATTTTCATCATACAGGTGCTTCCCTTCTCCCATATATCTCCTGAGATCCTCGTTTACTAGGGAGCCCAATATTATCTCATCATAGTTCTCCGTAAGCTCCTCCACCATTATAACAAATCACACTCATAGTGTGTAGACAACAAACGGCCATTCCATAAGAATACCATCAACCATGGATCAATCATTCTTGAAACATTTTGGGGAAAAACTCAGGGCTTTAAGGGTCGCGGCAGGTCTTTCTCAGGAAGGACTGGCGGAGCTGTCCGGCCTGCATAGAAACTATATCGGCGGCATGGAGCGAGGCGAAAGGAATCCCACAATTACTTCTCTTAGGAAAATCTCTATTGCTTTGGGTATTTCATTGTCGAAACTCTTTAATAAGTTATAGTAACTACGTGGTAGCATTTTGAGGCTTGTCATCCTTATCGCTGCCAGTTTGCCCAGATATTATTTCGAGGGAATATATAGCTGGTCCGTGCCCTAAGCATGCGGAAATTACTCAACGCTCACTGACTGCTCACAGAAGTCGCACTTTTCCCGAACCAGTAAGCGGTGGAGATTGCAAGCGGTAATGTTGAACGATATGCATACTTTCAAACCCAGAGCGAAGTTGCTCCGATCAGCACTCAAGGTTCTTGATCATGTGTAAGATCCTCTCTAAATCTTCCCGTTTCCGGATCGAAAGTAATCCACGCCTTTAAACAGTATTTGGGTTGAGCGGTAATTCCGTGATATTCTAGCTTGATATATACATCGAGCGTATGCTCATGGGATGCGGCGCTGGCATATGTCTCTCCAGAAATAATAAACCCAAAATGGATAGCTGTGTACGGCTCAAGCACGAACTGATCGAAGCGGAAGCCTGGCCTTACTGCTTTTAAATCAAGGAACACCGTAGCATGTCCACTGATAATAGTTGCTCGTTCGTCTGAGATATTTTCGATGATTGTCGTGATGGAATGTGGCCACGTAGTTCCAGCTTGCGATATAGGACCACCAAGAGCTGACTCCCTCAGGAGCAAGAAAGGTCGATCTCTCTTGTCAAGCAAGAAAAAAGTTAACGTTTGCACCATCAGCCTGTAATCCAAGCCTTGACAGCTAATGCAACCTTCTTGATCCGGTCTAACCAGATTGCTGAGCCTCGTGGTCCTGGCAAGTTCTTCATGCGCCATCTCAGGAGTAACTTGTGTCGGAATGCTGATAACATCTCCATCATCGGAGAGACGCACGTAGATGGCATCTTGCTTCTTCTTGTCGCGATCCCCATCGGCGACACCCTTTGCAAGAGGATCTCTGGCATGAGGTGGGCAGACGATGTGCCATTGAGGCTGCACCTGCTCAACATAAATCTTCATTGCATCAGCGACATGTGCAGGCAATATGACGGTGCCCCGTCTCATTCTTATCCTAGCGAAAAACTCATCATCGGAAGGGCTGAGCCACTCCATGATGAGCCCCAAAAGCTGTTTGTGCTTATGTTTACGCAGTGATTCGCGCACTTTAGCTGTCCAAGGAACGATCCCCTCACAGACTAGGTGGAGCAAAAATGCTTTGGCAAATTCCTCTTGTGCCAGGATGGAGAGCGCAACCACCGTCGCTGAACAGCTACAGTCAGTTCCCAACGACTCGGCATCCTGATGAAGGCGTTGTCCATTTTCGAAGCAGGCGATCATTGCCCGTGAGAGGCGCTTCTTGTCAATCTCCAAATCCAATCTATTTAACAGCCTTTAACATCAGCTTATAATGACCTTCGTCGGCCTGTTGAACTATTTTTAGAATTGTCTTTATAGACTCCGGACCACTCACTGAAAGCGTAGGATCAAATTGAATCAGACCATTTTTTGAATCAAGATGTGAGTGTGAATTTACAAATGCGTAAACGCAATTGAGATCTTCTGGTGATATCTCCTTATTAACATCTTTAAGGCTAATCAATCGAGAATAAAAACTGCCTTTTTTCGGAACTCTGTATGATAGAAAGCATTCAAGTAGCTTCCTAGCAAGGATGGGATAGTCATACAGCGCTTTAATTGTAAGATGACCATCTCCGGGGTTATCCTCCTCAAAAGACAATAGTCTCTTGAATAAGTAGTGGTATTCCGACTCATAATCCCTAAGTAAATTATCTAGCGTTGATAAAATGGCTATTCTACACTTCTGGCCAGTATCATATTTATTAGTAAGCATGAAAAATTCTCCGAGATGCTTTGAATAATCGTCAGCAGAGTTCAGGTCATTGATAAACCATTTTTTCATTTGGTTGAAGAAATCGTAATTATGAGTTAAAAGAAAGAGTTGGCCGACCGACCTAAGCCGAGTCTGAATGTATGAACAGACTCTGAAAAGCAAGTTGGCATCCAAGCTTGAAATTGGATCGTCAATTATCACTATTCCATTTTTGGAATTAAACTCAGCATCTCTAAGGTGAACTGTGAAATAAACAAAGGCTATTGCGGTCTTTTCGCCCTCACTTAGAGAAATGGCCTGTTCCTCTCCTCTCATGATCAGATAACCACCGTCAGTTTCTTGCTCCTCTCCTCTTTCGCCAACTACCCTTTCCTTATGCGGAACGAAATGCAACTCGTCATGACCCAAGAACCTGATTAATCCTTCATTAATTTCTTCACATGCTTTGTGAGTAGACGATATTTTGGCCCTGTTTTCCGCAATTCTCTTCTTTATATCCTTAATACTTAGATCGCCCGGAATACTCGAATCACCATTTTCTATTTTACACATTTGATCATTAAGATTTGTTATTTCGGAATCTAATGCCTTCGCATCATCAAAGATGCTACTCAAATAATGATTTTTAAGTCTCTCAGTCGCATTATCCCTTACGCTGTTAAAGTCAGATGTTTTTTTATTATGTTCCGCTATGATTTCGTTAAGTTCTGCGATTCCCTCAATGAAAGCTTTCATATCCGGGCAATGGAACAATTCGATTGATTCGGTTGTTTTTGCTTTCTTGGTCTTGATTTCCTCACTCAGTAAATATATTTCATCTAATATTTTTCTTTGTAAATTCAATAATTGATTTTGCGATGTAGAATATCTTTCTCTCATTTCATCATATAAATTTGCCCTATCTGGGGAGTTTACGGTTTGGATGGATAATGAGATTTTCTGCACTAGAGCAATTAATCCATTAATAAGAGTTTTTAATTTATCATCTTCTTCATTGAAGTATCGCGCTAATTGCTCAAGGCGTTCCTGAGGCACCTTTTGTAAACAATATTCACAAATAGTGGAATCATGCTTTTTATGTAATTGGATGCCTTGTTCTACCCATTCAGAGATATCTGAGTTTTCGGTCAGGCGCGAGATAATTTCTGATTCAACCGTTTTCTTTAGAGCACTCTTTGCGTCACGTATGATTACCCGTAGGGCGTCGGAGGTGACAACGGCTTTTTCGGCTTCGATAATATTTGGCAATTCTATATAATCAACACTAGGCAAAGAGCTTTGTTTTATGGAAACAGAGCATCTATCTAACTCCTGATCTGAAAGTATGCTTTTGGCAGTTAAATGTGAGAAATCCGTTTCGGCTTGAGGTTTTCTGTAAGTACGAAGAGCTTGACCGCCTATAGCCGCACCAATAGTGCTGGCAATTGCGGTAAATATCTGACTTCGGCTATTTTCCTTACGTCTCTTTTCTTTTTGCGCTCCGACGAGCAAGGCCATTTTCCCAATTTTTTTAGCATCCTTCGGATCGCCGCTAAGAAGTATCTCGTCAGCCTCTATTTCCTCGACTAACGCTTTGTTTTCCCTCCCGAGTAAAATCGTTATAGGGTTTGCTCGCCCCTCAAGAATTTTGATATTGTCTTTAATATAATCTTGATTGAATACACGAATCTTCTGGGCAAATGCTTCTCCTTGTTTATATTTCTTACTTTGGTCATCTTCAATTTCATATTCAAGAGATGCCTGAGATTTAGAGCCGCCAATAATATCGAAAAGACCTGAAAAAGTGGTTTTGCCGCTGCCATTCCAGCCATAAATAAGGTTAAACCTCTTGAATTCTGGCAATTCGCAGGTGCAGGTGTAATTACAAAAGAGAAGGCCTAAATTCTTTATTTTATTAATCTTGGTTATCATTAAGATCTAACTCTAGTCATAATTGTACTCCTTTGCACATTGCCCTGCAATAAAAAAGTTGTCCCAACGGTTTTCTAATCGTGAATAACAGATTTTATCGGTAATTCGCACTCAGATGGATATTCTGCAAGTGTTAATTAGGAGGTGCTATACGTAACAAAATTCATTGATTCTTAGAACCTCTAGGGGTCATCATTAATCCTGCTTTTTCAATATGAAAGAGGAGGAGCAATGACCCCGTCGAGTGCAATTCTCAGAGCAATCATCTGTGAAATCGCAGCAGTAGATTTTTACAGCGCAGACTCTCCTAAAGTAGCAGAGTCTCCTATCGATCGTATTCTCAAAAAGATCCTCATACTGGACCTTCCCGGCAAGGAGCACTTCGAGAGCTACATACGCCACAAGTCGAGAATGAACCACAAGCCAAGCACTCTTAAGGGGAGCTTTAAAGCTGTGGTTTCCTTTCTCATTTTCTATGCCGACATGGGGAAGAGCCATCTGCAAGATGTAGTCAGTGGTGATATCGAGGCGTTTGTCGAACACGAGCAGGATCGAGGACTCAAAGTCACAACGGTCAGAACACGACTTCATCAGCTGTGGGCTTTCATAAGGTATCTTATCGATGAGGATATCATTGACGCTCGTATACTCAAACGAAAAATCAAACTGAGTGTTCCGGAATTCTTGCCGAGGGCCATTGCCCCAGAGGATATCAGAAAACTTCTCGGTGCCATTAAAGAGACTCGTGACCGTGCGCTGATTCTCGTCCTTTTACGAACAGGCATGAGAATCGGTGAAGTGCTTGACGTCAAGATGATAGACCTTGATATCAATGAGAGAAAGATAAACATCTATGAGGGAGAAAAGAACTGTCTTGGGCGAGTGGTCTATCTGAGCGACGATGTTCTGATGGCCTTAAAGCTCTGGATGGGCAAGAGAGACAAGACAAAAGAATATCTCTTTCATGGCTTGAAGCGTGGCCTATGTTACAGCTCGGCCTGGAATATCTTTGCACAATATTTGCGACAAACAGAGCTCCAACACAAAGGCTACAGTATCCATAGTCTTAGGCATACCTTTGCAAGCGAGCTGCTCAATGCGGGCATGCGTCTGGAATGTCTGCAAGTGCTGATGGGTCATAGCGAGATGGAGATGACCAGGAGGTATGCCCGTCTCACTGATAAGAGCCGGGAAGAGGAATACTTTCGCGCCATGGAAATCATCGAGCAGGGAGGCATTCATGGAGCTTACTGATGCGATTGGCATGTATCGGAGATTCCTGAAGCGACGGAACTGTTCGTCTCACACTGTAAGAAACTACATGAATATCCTCGCTCACTTCAGCGGCTCGCTCCAGGTTCCTATAGAAGAGGTGACTATCAAGGAAACCGATGCGTATATGGACCATCTGTTGAGACATAGAAAAAAACCAAAGACCGTTAACTGTCATATGGGCTGCATCCATGCCTTTTACGAATATCTGATCGAAGATGAGAGATTGCCTCTTATCAATCCGGTGAGAAAGAATTACAGACTTCGTCTACCCAGACCACTGCCCAAACATCTCAGGGACGAGCAGGTCGCGACGCTATTCAAAAGAATTGATGATACCAGGGATCGGGCCATGTTCATGCTGATGCTCAGATGTGGCCTGCGTGTTGAAGAGGTTTCACGCCTGACTGCAGATGCGATAGATTATCGCAGCAGACAGCTTTATGTGTTCAATGGGAAGGGCAGCAAGGATAGGGTTGTCTATCTCAGCGAAGATGCTCTGAGCGCCTTGCAGGCGTACATGCAGAAACGGAAATTCTCTAAAGAGAAAAAAGTGTTCTTAGTACAAAAGGGGCCGCTGAGAGGAAAGCCGATATCAGTGCGCGGAATCCAAAAGAGAATAGAATACTATGCACAGAAGACTGGGATACAAGTGTCCTGTCATCATTTGAGACACACCATGGCAACGCAACTGTTAAACGCGGATGCCGCTCTCGTCACTATTCAGGATATTTTGGGCCATAGCAAGATTACAACAACCCAGTGCTACTGTAGAGTTTCCAATCTCAAAGTGCACTAATCGCTAGTTGCGTTTACAGTTGGCCTTCCGGTTAAGCGCCTTAGCCGATGCTACGCAGCCTCCTCTCCTTCGTGATTATCATAGACTAATTCGTTATACAGGGCAAGACCGTCGATAAGAGTCTGTAGCGGCGTTCTGCCCTGACAGTACCGGCCCTGATTGGTCCGCTCGGTGTTGTACCACACCATAAACGCGTCCAGGTCAGCCTGGATCTCTTCGATGGTACGATAGAGTTTCTTTCTAAACGCCACTTTGTAAAACTCATCCTGAACGGTCTGATTCAGTTTCTCCACACATCCGTTAGTCTGGGGATGCCTGACCTTTATCCTCGTGTGTTCAATATCATTCAGATGAAGGAACAGTTCGTAAGGATGGCTTTCTGGACGACCGCAATACTCTGCTCCATTATCGCTGAGGAGTCGGAGTATCTTAATTCCGTACTCATCGAAAAATGGCAACACCTTGTCATTTAAAAAGTCTGCTGCGGTCAAGGACGTTTTCTCAAGATAGATTTTGGCAAATCCGACATTGCTGTGAGTGTCGATGCCTGTTTGCTGGTAGATCTTCCCTACACCCTTGATATAGCCGATATAACAGGTGTCTTGTGCAAAGAGAAAACCAGGGTGGTGGCTCTCCACTTCCCCGCACATCTCCCTCTGTTCCTTGGCTGTTTCAAGAGCTTGAACCTGAGACTCTGTCAATATATTCGCATTGTCAGCTGCCCACTGCTCCAGCCTTTTCAACCTCAAGCCCTTAATATGAAGCTTGTGCCTGAGCCAAATGCTCCGAACTCCGCCAGCACTGAGTACGACACCTATCTTCTTCAACTCATTAGCTGTGCGTGTCTGTCCGTGTGTAGGAAACTCCAGGGAGTAATCCAGCAGCCTTTGCTCAATCTCAGGCGCCACTCTATTGCCGATCCGCGGTGCTTTCCGCGATTTCTCCAGGAGCCCTTCCAGGCCATCTTCTTCTATTGCCTGCTTGATGTCGTAATAGTGTTGGCGACTCACACCAAGTTTCCGGCATGCATCGCTGATGTTTCCAAGGGTTTGGCCAAGCTCTAGGATATTGAGCTTGCGAGTAATGATATACTGTCTTTGAGTCATGGTTCTTCCTCCTATGGTTAAGTTTTGTTTGGTGACTTATCTTAACCGGAAGGCCATGACTCTTTCACTTCTATGAGTCTTTACTTGTAAACGCTTTTCTCAACTAGTGCACTCAAAGTGCAGCGCGATTACTATAAGGCGATCAATGTTGTCTTGCAAAGAACCTTGCCAATAAGTGAAAATGTCTCTAAATCAGGTAAAAGAGGGCTGCAGAAACCCGTACTAACTAACTGAAAACCTAAGAAAAAGCAGGTTATGTTACGTATAGCAGGGTGAACCCAAGAGTGAGACCCTGCTCAAAGTAAGTTGCTTCTGATAGAATTAGACTTGACTGACTAGGGACTCCAGAAACTGTCCGCTATGGTCCGGATACTGTGTCCGCATTGTCCTAGATAAGGTGCTGCGATGACCCGGAATGGGTGTCCTCAAACGCCGTAATACGCAGTTAGTGAGTTATGCAACTTATATATTGAACCAGATTATCATCTAAACAGAATTCACGCCTTCAGCATATCTTCAAGTATATTTCCGAACTGAACGTGACGCCTTCCCGCTTTAGATGGTGACTCCACTGCCTGCTTAAATGTACTAACATCGCCTACCATGACAACTTCTTGTTCAGCTCTTGTAATTGCGGTGTATAGCCACATGGCATCGATTATGCTCAAGCCCTGACCTTTCACAAGAGGGACTATGATTCTCTTCCACTGAGACCCTTGTGCCTTATGCACAGTTATGGCATAAGCAAGCGAAATGCCGATATCATCTCGGTCAAGATCATCACGATAAATGTTCACTTCACCGTCGTCAATGGATACCGTGCCTATCGGATCCTCTTTGCCTGTCGCGGCATCTTCATCGAATGCATTAACAATGTAGCCCGTCGTCCCGTTCATAGTACCCCTTTTATAATCATTCTTAAGGAATATGATGCGGTCTCCTGCCCTGAATTGCGTAGCGTAAAGATTGCCATTGGGGCCGATCAAGCGTATTGGGTTGCCGTCACGGTTTAGCCTGTCCTGACACATTATATTTATTTGCTCGACACCCGATATGTTGTGTTTTGTTGCGCATAGTACCTGTGTATCGTCATCTCCAGTCTCCAGTAACTCAATCACCTTGTCCTTGATCTCTGCATCTCGACATTCTACGAATTTCACACCCGGATATTTTGGCACTTGCCAACGGTGACTGCGAATCTCGCCTGCAAACGTAGGGATACCGGTTGTATCGTTTTGTCGTTTAACAACCGCCAGATGAACTTGGGGAACATGCTTAAGTCCTATTATCTGCTGAAAGATCAGGCCGGGACCAATAGGCGGGAGTTGGAAAGAATCTCCAACAAATACGATGCGAGCCGATTCGGGCAGACGCCTGAATATCTGGTACGTTAACGTCAGGTCAAGCATGCTTGCCTCATCTATGACGATGTAGACAAGCCCCTCCGCAGAGGATGGTAATATTTCTGACTTAATCAAGAACTTGGCTATGGTATACGTCTCGTCATTGCCCGTCGCATCACGCAACCTCTTAACGGCTTTACCCGAAAGGGCCAGGCCAATAGTCCTATATCCATAAGCTCTCAAAACATTAAACAAACATTTAAGGGTGGTGGTCTTACCAGTACCGGCACCGCCGGTGATCACTGAAAACCGGTTCTTAAAGGAGGTCAGTATGGCACTCCGTTGTTCGTCATTTAAAGTAAATGCCCCATCATCGCGTTCTTGGCGTTCCTGGTCTTCGTACGAAGCTATAAGGCCATTAATATCGTTGTCTAAGGCATTGCTTGTCAGTAGCGACGGGGCAGCTTCAGGCTGCCTTATCATAGCAGCGATCCTTGATGCTACCAGTTGCTCCATGAGCAGAGGGCCCAGGCCGTGATAGGTACCACCTTGTCGTATCACAAAGGAGCCATTACTAGCTCCGATGCCTAAAGCTGTATCCAGCAGATCAGCCGTATCATTTCTGTTCTGCGCCAGCATCGCCTTTAGGATACGCCTCAAATCATCTACGGGAAGGCAAGTATGCTTTAATGTGAGGAATTGCTTTTGTAGCACGAGTTCAATGGCACCTTTTAAGCGGCGAGGGTCATCCGGCGATAACCCGAATGTCTTCTGTGCAATGGAATCTACTACTGACCATCTGACGAAAAAAGAAAGCAGACGATAAGGGTCCACTGTTATTTTTGCTTCAGCCTCTTCGCCATAATAGTCAATAACACGCGCCGCAATTTTAAAAGGCAGTCGGCTGCTTTGCAAAAATGAGCAGAAGCGGGAGCACGCATTTGCACGCCAGATTGCTGTCAGTTTAAGTGCAGATTCCCGATTAATGACCTCCGACAGCATGTCAATGTCGTTGTTCCCAAGGATTTCGTATAGGGCTTCTCCAAAGCGGTTATATAACTGCCTTGACTTTGTCTCGCCAACACCTGTTCCACGGAACTTGTCGCTCTCAGACAGGTACTTTACTATCGTTTCCCCGGTCTGCCTGACCATATACAGTTCGTCGGCTTTTACACGCAACTCCTTGCGTGCGTATCCATCCCCAACAGTAATATGTTCTTCTGCGCCTCCAGATACCTGCCAGTGCTCCCACTGACTGACCGCACTCCCTCGAGATAGAATCTTCGCATCAGCCTTCACAATTAAATAGAGGTCGGAAAGCTGCGCTCCCACTTCATTTACGTGATAACCTCCGAAGATGCAACCTCCAAAGCCCAGCGGGTCTGACGATATGATGTTCCTGACCTGCACTATGCCTGACCATTGAGGCAAAGCGTTCATCGTGGCAATACCCCAAATTCTGCAAGGTACTGTTCCATTTTTTCGTAACGCATAAGAGCCTGAGTCAAAGATCTGTTTTGTTCCTTCAATTGGACAACCAAGACTCGCAAATCTTGCAGTTCCTTACGTTCCCTGCGGTTAAGCACACTATTACAGATTGGACTATCCGTTGCTTGCTTTGAGCCACCAACATCCGCCTTTGGTGGCAGCAGCCCAGCGTTACGCATATCTTCTTTCAACTTCGCCAGGTGCTCAGCTATCTTCGTGTTTTGCCTCAGAGTGGTTTCGTTCAAGGGTATCGCCCTAGCCAGCATGCGCTGGTTCAGATCATTGCCTTCGGCATTAATGAACTCTACGAACGACTCGATTGTCCTATCGGTCATCCAGTCGAAATATTTCTTAGCATTGTCTGTTTTATACCCCACGCGATCTATCCTCCTTAACCTCCTGATCTTCTACACTAACAAGAGCTCTTTCAATTGCAGCCATCTCGTTAGCCAGCAATATGATAGCTTGCCTACTTGGAGTGTCAATTAAGAGAGAACCCTGTTCACTCAGTAAAAAAGGCTTGCCGATTCTCTTGTGTATATCAAGAATTTTGGATAACGCATGCTTTAAATCCTCGGGCATTGAATTATTGTCTTCTTTTTTTATGATTGCTATTGCTCCTTCTTCATCGGCCCCGGCCCGTATCATTGCTTCGGCTGCAAGAGGCTTCTTTAGAGTTTCAGTGTTGAGTACCTTCTGTAACTCTTTTTTTGCTTTGGCTTCCATATCAAGATCTGACTTAAGACTATTAATCTCAAGCCATAATCGATCGATAAAGCGTCTTGTCTTATCGTCGAGATCTGCGGCAGGGTATTTTGGCATCTGGGTATCGCTACTTTTGACATGGTCTTTCTTGGGTTCCTGCGGCTTTGACAACTTTCGCTCGTATTGTTCAATTCGCAATTTTACGTATACGCGATGGGTCGACTTAGCATTGCTGATCGTCTCTGGAGCAAGGTCTGCCAATCTCGCAACTGCCTGGATGGTCATCTTGCCATTTATTTCTTCGATATTGTCACAGGCTGTCTTAATTGACCTCAAAGCAGTTTTGAATTTTGGACTCTTTACCTCCGTTATCAACCTCTTATAACAACTTTCACTGTCCTCGATAAGCGGCGCTATCATTAATTCCTCCCTTCTTCGATAGCATCTAGGTTCTTATTAGATTGCAGTTGCACTGTATTATCATTCAATTGTCTTCCCTCAGCATTACGCTCAAAAATCTTATGTATTTCTTCCAATCTTCGTCTGTCGGCTTCGGATATCTGAAGTCTTCCTCGTTCATCGATTACTCGTTGCAGTTCCTCATCTCCGGCAAGTTCGGATAGAAAGTTGGCTAGCATTGACGACAAGTTGA
The DNA here is from genome assembly GCA_963736105.1 of uncultured Nitrospiraceae bacterium. Taxonomy (GTDB): domain Bacteria; phylum Nitrospirota; class Thermodesulfovibrionia; order Thermodesulfovibrionales; family Dissulfurispiraceae; genus Fen-1308. The sequence continues at coordinate 2,392,404 of CAVTNL010000002.1, forward strand.
TGCGATCTTCTCGGTCCCTAATAGGAAATATGCGGTACTCTAAGCCTTCGGACTCAAGTATTATATCCATGTATCTCTGGAGATCATCGGCTACTTCGTCTGGACAGATTACCCTACGTGAGCAGAACCGTGTAGTCTCAGCTATTCTTCTTACCAGTCCGAAATCTGTGGTCTCTTCCATCACTGTCATATGTTGAGTTGGATGTAACTGACTAAGGTCAAAGTGGTCTTGGTCGAAAGGCCCCGTGATCATTGGTGTCTTATCGTCTTCATCCACCTGTTCAGCAAGAAGCTGATCGCATGCCTTAATTAACTCGTACCTGTTCGTTAACTCCGCAAGCATGGCGTTCATACGTTCGGTATAATCCAGGATGTCAGCTGATAATTGCATACTTTCCATCTGGAATTTATGCAGCTTAGTACCGTCTTTGCACTGGCTGCTGTCTTCTGCAAGTTTTGTCTGCTGTTCGTACTTTTTACGCCTTTTCTGTCCGAGCTTCTTAATTGTATATTGCAAATGATGGAAGTATACGGTGTGTTCCATGGAGAACAGATAGCTCGTCGCAAAGAAGCGGCAATTGCCACATCCGCTCTTCACTTGCCCGTACTGTTCCTTTCCGTCTTTGTCAAAGTAACGCTGTCCTGCATGACACATGCTTCCTTTCCCGCCCATCCTACAAATTCCGCCTTCAACCAAGGGAAAGTCTGTTAAATCCTCAGACTCTTCCGAAACCGTTGCACCCGCTCGTTCGTTAAAGACAAATATTTTTCCCATGGACAAATTGCCATTTCGTATCTTATCCAGCATAGCATCCAGGTTCAGGTTGGGGTCAGTATTTAGTCGCTGAGCCATTTGTATCATTATCTCGCGCATGGACGCATTTAGGTGCTTCCAGTAATAAACAGTCATGGCATATCCGCTGTGACCAGCCATTGCCTGCACAACAGCGAGAGGCACGCCGTCGTCCAACAATTGAGATATAGACGCCACCCGTAAAGTGTGAGGATCATATATGCACCTGCGACCTTGATAAGTACCGGCGGATCCGCCGCCAGTCTTTGCCTTGACGCCAGCCTCTTTTGTGAGAGTGACATTGATGCCTTGTTCCCTGAAACGCCTCTCTGCCTCGACAGCAACGGCAGAAAACATCGCGGACATTTTCATGTCCGTTAAGGGACCGTAGGATTGAAACTCTGCGCCATTGTATTGCGATGTGCAAGGCATCGTCATATCCCTGAATAAGGGCACAAACATTGGCATCTCAGTCTGAATGTAGTCCTTGAAATTCACACGCATCTTATCTGCGTTGCTGTTATAGAAGGATAAAGGATGTGGATTAGGGTCGTATGTCTGCACGAACTCTAGCTGCCAAGTTATTACTTTGTAAACGCGGTTGAGCCACTTGCCAGCATCTCTGATTGCGGGATCGTCATGTGCCATGAGGTCTTCTCCTGTAGGCCATGGAATATAATAGCCCGACTTCTTACCATCCTTCCTCCACATCGCGGTCTTGTTTGTGGAGATAAATATTCCTAATTCTTTCTTATGGGAGAACGGATCGTCATCATACTGCAATATGCCACTAGGCCGCCCGTATTGCTCAAGATGCGTTTTGCCGTTTTCATATTTGAAGTTTCTCAAAGGGTGCGTATTCTCAATCATCTCGCCTGTCTTTGTATCGTATATGTACTCATCCATTAGTCCCTGGTCAAGCCAACGGATCTGCACGGTCCTCAATGGTGTTAGTAAGTGCATAGCAACAGAACTTGCCCTCGTTTCGTTCCACGCCTTCACGATGCGGCCAGGGTTTTGAGGATCAGGAACACTAATAAAATCTTTGGGGAATGCTCTACGAGCAAATTTATATGGCATTCCGTTCTCGTCAGGTTCAAGATGGATGTCCAGCATCATATTTAACACCGCTGTGTGAATGCGTGCCCTATGCGTTTTATCTCTGCTCTTACCTCTGAACGGATTGTCGGCTAACCCAAAGGGGAAAGGGGTTTCTAGTTGACCATGGAATATAGATCCGTCAAGCTTTGAGGCGTTCCACACACAGTCGCACATTGATTTCGTACTGCTCCATCTTTCTTGCTTTGTCTGTTCAATATTATTCATGCCTTTCACGTAATCGAAGTACGTCAATTCACCTGCCATAAACGGATTCCTTATGTCGCAGCCTTTCACATCCCTCGGAGACTGGAACTTACGAGTTTCCCAAGCCCATCTGATATAGCTAGCGATTACATCTCGTTGTTTCTCTTCTCCGGCACTGTTAAATTCGCGATATATGCGACAAAATAATTGCCATTCCTCAGGCAGATTTGCCTCACACCATTCGACACTGTATTCCACATCGATCTGATCTTTTTGAACTCTGTTCTTTAGCATGTCATCATGCGGATACGGTTCCAATCCGTTAGTGTTAGCATAGGCTAACAAGTGTGTGTAGAGTAGCCTCCAACCAGCCCTCCCTTTAGTGTTAATAAAGTTAAAGCTATTGCGAATGCCAACAGGGAAATCTTCAATGCCGTTTAGCGTTGATGACAAATATAGATGCCTCAGAAATTTTCTGAATAGTTTTGTGAGAGTTTTCTTTACCTCAGCATCACTTGGCGCATATTTAGAAACCATATTCATGCCGTATATAGGTTGGCTAAAGAATTTATCGAAGACATCGGTTAAGAGCTGATCAGATTGATCATCAACAGGCCAGAGGCAGTACCCTTCGCTTTTCAGAATGGTGAGTGCATGGACAGCCATTCTTTTTATGTTCAGAAGCCAATGGTAAAAATAAATATCAGGCACCTCACCCAAATGTTTGCCGCTGAACCGCTGAAACAGTGAAATTTCCTGCTCAGGAAGATGTTTTTTCAAGAATTTGCCAGAGGAATTCCTCCCCATTACTTTTATGGTTTTCGATCTTTTCCTACTGCTTGAATGGTACGTTCTGATATTGCTGTCAAAACGCCTTGCTTTTATGTCGATGGTAATAAGATCGTATAACTGCAAAATCAAATCTGTTAGCGAAAGAGACTTCAGCTTATCCCAATCTGTGACCATCAATGTTATGCCACTACTTAAATGACATGTGCTCACCCCAGTCCAATATCGTCCCTCATAATGCTCAAACCATGCTTTTTCTATGATGTTTGCAGTTTCATCAGGGTTGAATTTGCCGTCTGCTTTGGCATGATTTAACATTGCAGTTACACTAAAAATGTCTTCCCCCGTATGACCCTTCGCCGTCCAGTCCGCTTTGGTGAGTGCGGGAATGTCTCTTAAGACAAGCCCGCTTGCCTTTTCAAACTTTGTTGTATCTTTATCTTCTCTCTCACGAAACAAGCTTAATAGTGACGTTAATTTTTCATGAACTTCATTGCGCATGTTGGCATCGATATAATTCTTGATTGAAGATATTGCATCCGCCGTTGTTGCTTGCTCTTTCAACAATACTAAGTTGCTTGTGTTATTGATCAACACCTCTTTTTTAGACCAGAAGCCTTTAGTTTTAGTGAGGACTGATCGATCTGATATGACAATTTTATTTTTATTCAAAAATATCCTCCTGAGCATTTTTTAAATCGCAGATAACTCTTTGATACTGTTTATTGGTCCAATGATCCGGGAATACTATCCGCGGAGTCTTCGGCGCTATGATGCATTTCGGATCGATACCCTGCATCTGCAAAGCTCCATCCACCAGCATCCCTCGCATTGTTGAACTGCCTAATTGATAGTAGATCCTTGTCGATTCCATTGAGCTGTGGTGCATTAGCACCTGGGTCTGTTCTATGGGCAATTTTAGGACATTCGCACAATAATAGCCAAAAAAATGTCGAAGTGAGTGTAGGCCTAGTGCCAAATCACGTAGTCCCAATTTGTCCAACAGCCGAGCCCATATTTTCACAACTGCTTGATAGCTTAGAGGGAATCCATACCCGTCTTTAGAGATGTTAATGAACAGCCATGGATGCCAAGGAAAACCCTTAGGAGTCTGTTTGCCAGTGAAGCTGTTCTTATATATATATTCATTCATATATTCCTCGTAACAGGAGAAGAAATATGCGCCTACTTGTGGGTCGATCCAAAATAGACGATTTATGTCGTAGGGGCGACCATCCATTTTCAAAAAGGCTTCTGTACCCTCGGAATCATGAAATGTCATGCCCTTCCATCCACTGTGCAATCCGTGTCGTCGCCTGCCATATTTAGTTCTTGGCATTAAATCCCGCAATGGGTGACCGGGGTCAAAGTCATGGTTTCCCCATTTTTTATTAAAATATTCTTCCCTATTATCTCTGAACTGTTTCCCATTGCTATCGAACCATTCGACCATGCCAATCTCAGGATCAGCAAGACGCACCCGAGCCTGCCCCCATTCGTCATACCCCTCAATATCGCAGGACAAGATATGTAACGGCTCGCTCATCCTTAGGCTTCCACCGCCCATAAGCAGCATCAACATTTTGTCTCGGGCATTGGGAGCTTCTTCAACAAGCTCTATGTAACGATCTAAAGGGAACGCTTTAGGAATCTGTATCTTGCTGCGCTTAAAACGCGCGTGACTCTCATCTGGAATTGTAGTACGTGATAATTCTTTCTTATGTTGTCTGCTATTAAAAAGGTGTAACATCGGGTTCCATCCCGTTTCCTGTTCAAACTTCCTATATTTTTCATAAGCGGTCAGGAAGACCTCTTCCGAGGGATTCATAGCTTTGGCGCCATGGAACTCTTGCTGAAATTTATCAAACTTATTTATCGCCTTGAGGTAGAACTTAATAGAGTCAATCTTAGTTGGCTTCCAGTTAAGTCCTAATGACGTAAGTCGTTTGTTGTCCTTCTGAACGCAGTTCCAGTCCGTCCCATGCTTATGTGCATCGATATAAAGTGCTAGCAACTGGTTAAATTCTTTATCAGCGAGCTCACGATTGCCGAAAGCTGCCACGCACAAATCATAAAGCCTACAGACTGCTCTAAGATATAATTCAAGCTTGCCGGGGGTAATTTGTGCATCAACTAAGTAAAATATCCACTGCTGTATTACAAAACTCGGCTTGCCGTTTGCCAAAATAACTAGTGGCACTGCTCGCCGCCCGTATCGATCAAAATAAACCCAGTAAATTGTGTGGTGTGAATGGAGCGGAAATTTGTATAATTCCATATCGGCATCTTCCCCATGTTAATTATTAATTATTATAGTACGTCTTACATTATAAAGTGTAATGAATTTATCGAGTTTTTGCAAGACCAATTTATATTATTGTACGCAATTATTATGTATTGTAGCCCTAATTATGGGTCTGTATTAATCATCCGTGAGCTTATGCATCCTTTCGTTCATCTGAACCAGAATCAGAGCCTCTCCGAGGCGAGCATCCCTCAAGGCTCTACAACCTATATGCATAAGCATCTCAACAGCGAAGAAATCTATCACATCCTGTCCGGGTCAGGCATCATGACTTTAGGTGATGATCAATTTAAGATCAAAGAGCGCGATACAGTTTGTATCCCCGCTGGCACTTATCATAATGTGAAAAATACCGGCGCAGCCCTATTGAAAATATTATGCGCGTGCGCCCCGCCCTATTCACACAGCGATACTGAATTGCTGTAGAAGCACTACTTACCCCCCTCTTGGCTGTAGCCCACAGAGGGAATGCAGTGCCCTGTTCAATTTTTCAAATCAGTGCCAGACGCCTAATTACGAATTTTCCATGTGTCGGGATATCGGTTTCGTGTATTCTTACATATGAACTTATTAGAAATGGGACGTTACAAAGCATAAATGAACATGTTCATTATTGGCAATGAACTTCTCATCCGGCTTGGGTGTTTTCTTGCCGTTTTTGCAGTCATGAGCATATGGGAGATAGCCGCACCGCGCCGGAGGCTCACAGCGTCCAAGCCACTGAGATGGTTCCACAACCTTTCCTTAACTATCCTCAACTCCTTCGTCGTACGAATTCTTTTCCCTGCGGCTGCTACAGGCACTGCCTTGGTAGGCGAATTAAGCTCGTGGGGACTTTTCAATACGCTTAGAGTGCCTTCCCTGCCGGCAGGAATTCTGTCACTTATCCTGCTTGATCTGACCATATACTCACAACATTTTGTATTTCACAAGGTTGCGCCGTTCTGGCGTCTGCACAGAATGCACCATACTGATCTGGATATAGATGTTACGACCGGAGCCCGTTTTCATACCATTGAGATAGTCGTGTCAATGGTTATCAAGATTTCGGTGGTAATCAACCTGGGCGCTCCGGCCTGGTCAGTTCTGCTATTTGAAATCCTGCTTAACGCCACATCTATGTTCAATCACAGTAACATCCGAATTCCAACAGCGATTGACGGATTCCTGCGAAAGATTATAGTAACCCCGGACATGCACCGGGTGCACCACTCCGTCATTATAAATGAAACCAACAGCAATTTCGGCTTCAACTTTCCATGGTGGGACAGGCTCTTCGGGACATATCGCGATCAGCCTTCAAACGGTCATGATGCAATGGTTATCGGGTTGGCCGATTTCAGGAACCCCAAATACCTCACTTTGCCGTGGATGCTTGCGATACCATTTCTGGGAAAAGCAAGGCAATGATTAGCGTCCTATTATCGGCGCTTATTGCGGGTACTCAGTGTTTGTGAAAGAGGTAGTGAGAGTGCAGATGGCTGTGGGCCTTGCCGTTGTGGTAATGGACATGTTCATGAATCAGGTTCACCTTCAGCAGGAGTTCTTCGTCGGAAAGTATGTCATCTGCCGTGCCAATTTTTTCCACACGGTGCTCTTCAGAGAGTACAACGACACGGGAATGGAGTTCCGAGACGAGTGAGAGGTCATGAGTTGCGATTACGATAGTTTTACCGGCCTCGTTCAAAGCGAGGATCAACTCCAGGAGAAAGACCTGGGTCCTCGGATCGAGACCGTTGGTCGGCTCGTCCAGCAGTAGCACGTCCGGGTTCATTGTAAGCACAGAGCCGAGCGCAACCCGCTTTTTCTCTCCGCCAGAAAGCATATAGGTCGGTCTATCTTTCAGGTTCTCGATTTTTAGCATATTGAGGATTTCGCCAGTCCTGTCCATGGCCTCTTCACGAGACAAACCGATCTGCAGAGGCCCGAAGAGCAGCTCGTCGATTACAGTGGGACAGAAAAGCTGGATGTCGGAGTCCTGAAAGACATAGCCGACCTTCTGGCGAAAGAAACGGAGAAAGTTTTTCTCCTTAAGCGCACTTTCGGAGACGGCGGTATCATGAAAAAGATATTTTCCCAGCGCCGGGAATCGCAGTCCGGCAAGAATCTGAAGGAGAGTCGATTTGCCGCTGCCGTTGGAGCCAATTATGGCTACCTCCTCCGCGCTGCCTATCTCCAAGCTAACATCGTTGAGCGCAGCAAACTTTTGGTAATAAGAGTAGTGAATGTTCTGTATTTTTATCAATCTGCCGGATCCTTCTTCCTCGACATATTCTCTCTCGCTTTTGCGATCATGACTGCCTGTCCCCTAATATTGACCCGAGTGAATAATTTATATTCTATATCAGTAAAAAAAATACGCACGCCGTAAGCAGACATAACCCCAAAGTAAAATCCTTGCCTGTCAGTTTACGGTGGTGATAAAGTCTGATCTCTCCTGAAAATCCCCTCGCATTCATAGCCTTGAAAACCTCTTCGCACTCAACCTGTGTCTTTTTGAAGACAAAAGCTATCCTGCCAGCTATCCACTCCCTTGCCTCTTTCCTGCCGTTGCCACTGACCAGTCTGGCTTTCTTTGCAAGATACATATCGGAGACAGTGTGTGCAAAGGTGAAGATGTATTTGTAGGTCATGGAAATGATGATAAGGAAAGTGTCGGGTACCCTAAAAACCTTCAATGCCTTGACTATCTCTGCAAAAGGGGTGGTATACAAAATAAGGAATGAGACCGAAAGGGAGTTCAGCACTCTAAGCGTCAGCATAGATACCACTGAGAACCCACCTTCCGTAATCCCGATGACTTGCGGAATATGATATATCCAGAAATCATAGGGGCGAGACAAGGTGAGCATGTGAATGATGACCTTGCCAGGGACGACTACATTTAGTGCCGAGGGCGCGGCTACGGCAAAACCGAATACTAACCCTAGCAGCAGTACCTTTTTATAAAAGGCAATCAGTGTTAAACGGCAGATCGCAGCAAGCGCCAATATAAAAATAAAAATCACAGCCTCAGGCAGTAAGGCCCTTTTCAGGCTTATTATAACGATCAACAGTGCCCAGAATAAGATCTTTACTCGGGCATCAAGATTATGCAGGAAACTCCTCTGTGACGACAATTCCCACTGAGCATAACCCTCAGTAAAAAGATTTGCAAAACTGCGGGTCCCCTTGTCGAGATAAGAAATGTCGACACATCCCCCCCCCCTCATATGGCCAGGAGTTGATGATGACAACAGGTATGGTGGGATATTACTTTTCATGTCTGGAAAGCATCCTGCTAACGATAAAAATCACCAGAACAACAGCCGCAATGCCGACTAGTGCAGATAGAACATACCAGATTGCCTGAATGCCTAAAGAGGCCCCTTCTCCGCCAAAACCATAATCAGGCGCCGGTGCCTTCCAAATATCGGCAATTTTCCTCATCCCTTCCGGGACATATCCCAACATCTTCTCAATTGCGCCGGTCCCCCATTCACCCCATGCATCACCGGATCCTACCATCTTCGGCAGATAGATTCCCAGAGGCGTCAACAGCGCCATGATGAGCAACCCGATCCAGAGCTTTTTCTGAAATGCAGTCATATCAAGCGTCCTGAATCGACTCATGGACTGTTCCGCGCAGGCTATAGACAAGTTCAGGTTCGTTCCTGATGAAATATTTCAGAATTATGACAGTCACAATGCCTTCGATAATGGCGAACAATGCCAGATGCTCTATCGCCATGGCAGGAACGGTTATCGACAATGGATACGGTGCATATAGTGGGGTCCCGTCCGGAGCCGATGCAATCAGGGGCTGAATGCCAAATTCGACTCCGGTGATTATCGCGGCCGCCGAAATGCCCGTATATCCGGCAAGAAATGCCGCTATGTAGAATCTGGCACTCTTACCCTTTCCCTTCAGCAATATAAAAACCCCGTATGATACGAAAGGAATCACTACCGCCATGTTAAAGCAGTTTGCCCCGATTGCAGTTATGCCTCCGTCCCCGAAGATGATAGCCTGTATAATAAGAACGACCGATACCGCAAGCACGGCGGCCCATGGTCCAAGCAGGATGGCAATGATCCCAGCTCCGACTGCATGACCAGTAGTTCCGCCAGGGATAGGGATGTTAAACATCATAATCAGAAATGAGAAGGCGGCAGCCATTGCCAGATATGGCACGTGTTTATGCGAAAGTTCTTTTTTAATTTTCTTAATGGCAACAGCCCAGAAAGCAGCTGACACTCCATATAAGGGTATATAGGTTTGAGGACTTAAGTATCCGTCCGGAATATGCACTTTATGAATTTCCACCTAACCGATATCGGCGCATCTCTGAATCCCTCCTGCGTTGAAACAGCATAAGAATCTCTCACATTTGATCATAGGCATGGGATGCCTATTCTTGCATCAACGTCGTCGATTATTCTATAGGTCACTTTGTTTGCAGTATTCGCGGTAGCTTGATTTGCCGAATTGTCTTCTCCCTGCTGAACTCCACCTCTTTCGAGTCGGAACTCTATATTAAAAAATACTTCATTTTTTCCATTATTCGAACTTCTGTCCAACGCAAATGAAAAAGCCACAAAGGCTTCCCTAGACCTTCTGGTCTTTTTGGCCTTCATGGCTCAAATAATCTGCTTTTACGATATCAGAGCTTTTTGCTTTTGTCAACCAAATATCTTTAAAAATATTTTTCCATGTCAAGGCAAATAGATGTCTGTTTGAACGGCGCAATATCCATCAAGCATAAAAAGTGATACAATATCCGCATGTCGATCGATAACATTGCAAGCCTAACTGCCAGTGCAAACATAAACAATCTCAAGACCCATGTACAAATACTTGAAGGGCTTCGTCACGGGTGGGATAATTATGATGCACTGAATGAACGGGCCGCATACGTCGAAAAGTTCTTCCGAGCTCTGGATTTGAGTGTAAGCAACCAGACGTTTTCTTTTCACGACAAAAACTACCGTAATATAATTGCCGACAAGGATGCGACTTCTAACGGAAGTGATGCATTGCTTGTCGGAGCCCACTACGATGCAGCACCTGGCAGCCCCGGTGCCGATGACAATGCCAGTGGAGTTGCCGTCCTATTAGAAACAGCCAGAATATTACATAATGTACCTATGTCGCGAAAGATCAGATTCGTAGCATTTACGCTCGAAGAACCTCAGCATCAGACAGTTCATTTCCTTATCGGAAGCAGGCATTTTGCTGAGGAAGCAAAGAGGACTGGAGATAATTACAAAGCCGTACTGATATTGGAATCGGTCGGGTATGCAAGCCATGAGAAAGGCAGCCAGATCATACCTTCATTTGTAAAGATAAATGCTCCGGACATAGGGAATTTCCTCGCTATTGTATCGAACCACAAATCGGAACCCTTAATGATCGCCTTGCAGGAGACTGCAAATGAACACGTACCCGATCTTCCAATCGGCTCGTATAAGGCGCCCTTTTCCGGATACCTGATGCCTGAAACGAGGTTCAGCGACCATTCACCCTTCTGGGATCACGGGTATTCGGCTCTCATGCTAACCGATACCGCCATGTTCAGAAACCCCTATTACCATACCGAGCATGACAAGGTCGATACGCTCGATTTCAACTTCATGCTCAAAGTAACGAAGACAGTAATAAGTTTTGTGTCAAAGATTGCTGGCGGTTACACATAAGTCCGACGAGATAATCCGAAACCTTATTTTTGTTGTTTATGTTGGAATATCAAGCTGTTTACTTTTCTTTTTGCATGCTGATAAAATTTATCACATTCAATTTCTGGAGGTTTTGCGGATGAATAATAAAAAGGTTGCTGCCAAGAAAAAAGCGCCGGCAAAGAAAACTACTGCAAAAAAGATAACAGTCAAAAAAGTCGTACCGAAAAAGAGCACCCTAAAAAAAGTCGTATCGAAGACAACAATCGCTAAGAAACCTGCCCCAAAAAAACCGATTGTAAAAAAGATCTCCCCCAAAAAAACTTCTCCGAAAAAAGTAGTCTCTAAGAAAACCGCAGTTAAGAAGATTGCTCCCAGGAAAGTCGCTTTAAAAAAAGTTGTCGCAAAGAAAGCATTTAAAGAAAAGAGTGTGGCCAAGAAGGAGCCTTCAAGGAAGATTATGGCAACAAGCACTAAACGGGTAGCTAAAAAGAAGCCCTCAGATAGAACCGCATTAAAGAAAGCCTCACCGAAGAAAGTGGCCACAGCGAAAGTTCCATCGAAAGCGTCAATGCCTGCAAAGACCTCCAACAAGAAAAGTGCTGCAGTTGTGAAGAGTGCACCAAGGACAGTCACTTCTAAAAAACCCTCACTCGTTAAGAAGAGCTCTTCGATAAAGATCTCTGCACATATATCAACTCCTGCGCCAAAACCAGCACGCCCAAAAGCCCCCATAAAGCAGCTGGCTACCACTAAAACGCCGAAGCGTGCGGCAGTCGCCCAAGCATCAACCCAGGTACCGGCGACGATTATCGCAAAAGCGGCTGTATCTCGTAAACCGATTGCTCCGGAGAAGCATATATCCACATTGCAAAGTCTGCACAAGGATTCCCTGAAAGCTATAATTAACAGACTCTCTCGCGTTAATCGGCCCACAATTAAGAGTGCTGCCGAGAATATAGCCGCCGTGATACATAAGTCGACACCAAAGGGCAGGACTCCCGGATTACCGTTTATGAAAAAAACCGGACGTACCTGATTAATGTTTTTTCAGCAGCTGATCAACGGCCTTACCGTGGGCAGCGTTTATGCAATAATCGCTCTTGGATACACGATGGTATACGGTATTCTGGAGCTTATCAACTTTGCCCATGGCGAAATCTACATGCTAGGTGCGTACCTTGGAATAATACTGTTAGGATTTTTTACCGCATTAGGGCTCACGGTACAGAGTCCCCTTCTGTCGCTTGTTCTCACAACGGTCCTCTCAGCTTTGTTCTGTGCCATGTATGGCTTTACGATGGAGAAGGTCGCATATAAACCGCTGCGGACCGCTCCCCGCCTAAGCCCTCTTATCAGCGCTATCGGCGTATCCATTTTTCTCCAGAATTACGTGATGCTTACCCAAGGGGCAACAGATAAGGTCTTTCCTCATCAGCTGGGTGAAACGGTCCTCACTTTTCAAAACGTCAGGATGACGGTGACCCAAGTTATGATCATTGCTGTATCCGCCCTGATGATGTTATCTCTCCGCCTTTTCATATCGAAAACGCGTATCGGCAAGGCAATGAGGGCGACATCGCAGGATAAAGTAATGGCGGCCCTGGTCGGCATAAACGTCGACACAATTATCTCCGTCACCTTTGTGATAGGAGCTGTTCTCGCTGCAGTTGCCGGCGTCATGGTTGCCGTTTATTACGGTCTCGTTAATTACACTATGGGCTATATCGCAGGCATAAAAGCTTTCACTGCCGCCGTGCTGGGAGGTATCGGCAGCATCAGGGGGGCAATGGTCGGAGGGATTGTTCTAGGTCTCATGGAAAGCATGGGTTCCGCGTATGTCTCGACCGAATATAAAGATGCCATCGCATTTGTTGTTCTTATCGTTCTGCTTTTGATAAGACCTTCCGGTATTTTCGGAAGGGATCTTCCGGAAAAAGTCTGAAGCTCATGAAGCTCCCACATTTACTAAGAACCCCTGTATCGAAGATTGTCCTTGCAGCTCTCTGGGGGGCGATCATGTTTCTCCCCTTTAAAGGGATCGAGTCTTCACTCAGCCTTTTTGCAGGCCTTGCGATCGGTCTGACGACAATTTTTCTCATAGGCAAGTTAAAGATACCGACTGCAGTCTGGGGTGTAATTCCTGCAACCGCAAGCCGGTATCAAGTTCCTCTTACAATCTTCCTGGTAACACTATTTGCCGTCTGCCCTTTAACGCTAAATAATTATTTCATCGACGTGCTAATCATGGCAGGCATATATGCAATACTCGCTATAGGTCTGAATGTGATTGTAGGATTTACAGGCCTTCTCAACCTCGGTTTCGCAGCATTTTACGCGTGTGGCGCTTACACCTACGCACTTCTGAACACTAAACTTGGTCTGGGTTTCTGGATCTGTCTGCCGATTTCGGCACTATTCACGTCTTGCGTAGGTTTTCTGCTAGCGGTGCCTGCATTGAGACTACGGGGAGATTATCTAGCCATAGTAACGCTCGGATTCGGTGAGATCATGCACCTCATCCTGAACAACTGGGACAGTCTGACACATGGTCCCAACGGAATAACAAGCATAGCTCCTCCCACAATAGCTGATATCTCTCTGAGCGACCTGAGCTATTTCTATTATCTGGTACTGGTGATACTGCTTTTGTCGCTGCTGGTAATCAGGCGTGTCGAACTGTCACGCTTCGGCAGGGCATGGAAGGCCATTAAAGAAAATGAGATCGCAGCTTCCTCTGTCGGGATCAATACTATGAAATACAAGCTTTTCGCCTTTGCATTTGGATCCTTCTGGGCTGGCATCGCGGGGATACTCTTTGCCGCTAAAATGCAGTTCGTGTCGCCGGAGAGCTTCACTTTCATCGAATCGGTCCTGATACTGAGCATGGTAATCCTCGGAGGGCTCGGCAATACTTATGGCGCAGTATTGGGCGCCGTACTGCTCGTCCTGCTGCCCGAAGTGCTGCGTGAAGTCCAGTTATACCGAATGCTGGTCCTGGGAATCGGCCTCGTACTGCTTATGCGCTTCAGACCTCAGGGGCTTTTGGGAGTAAGATAGAGTGTCATGTATATTCTTGTTACAAAAGAGCTGAGCAAGCATTTCGGCGGTATTAAGGCTGTTGAAGGGGTAAGCTTCAGGATCAGCAACAATTCTATCGCCAGCATTATCGGTCCTAACGGGGCTGGAAAGACAACCCTATTCAACTGTCTCACCGGAATTACCAAACCTTCCGCAGGACAGATCCACTTCAGAGACAGTGACATCTCAGGTCTTCCCCCTTACAGGGTGGCACACCTTGGCATAGCCAGAACATTCCAAAATATCAGGCTTTTCTCGGATATGACTGTAATAGAAAATGTCATGGTCGCCCAGCATACCAGGATACATTACGGTGTACTCGGCGCGGTACTGCGCGACAAGCAATTCAGACTTCGTGAAGCCTCAATAAGGGAAAAGGCTTACGAATTTCTGGCGTTGGCCGGACTCGAAGAGCATGCAGATACTTACGCGGGGGAATTACCTTATGGGAGTCAGAGGAGACTCGAGATTGCCAGGGCACTTGCGACCGAACCTGAAATTCTCCTACTGGATGAACCGACTGCCGGTATGAATCCTTCCGAGACCGGAGATGTGATGTCGCTGATCAAAACGATCCAGCAGTTCGGCAAGACCGTGATCCTTATCGAACACGATATGCACCTAGTCATGGGTATATCGGACTGGATCATAGTCCTGGATCACGGAGTCAAAATCGCAGAAGGGACACCCAGTGCAGTAAAAACCGATCCTCTTGTAATCGAGGCCTACCTTGGAAAGGAGACTGCCCACTGACATGCTTACATTGCGTTCTGTGCAGACATCATATGGTGCAATCAGGGCTCTGAGAGGCATAGATATAGAGGTTCACTCTGGAGAAATCGTCTGCCTGTTAGGAAGTAATGGTGCTGGAAAGACCACGACTCTAATGACTGTCTCGGGCATACTCCGGCCAGACAAGGGCGACATCATCTTTGAGGGCGAGTCATTGACAACGATGCCCCCGAGCGAAATTGTACGCAAAGGCATATGCCAAGTCCCGGAGGGGAGAAGGATATTCCCGAAGCTGACGGTGCGCGACAACCTCGAGATGGGAGCGTTCAGCACTCCCATTAACGAGCTGAGTAAAAATCTTGAGAAAGTCTTTGCTGTTTTTCCAATACTCAAGGAGCGGGCACGCCAGTTGGGAGGTACCTTGAGCGGAGGCGAACAGCAATTGCTCGCCATGGGCAGGTCGCTTATGTCAAACCCCAAGATGCTCCTTCTGGATGAGCCCTCCCTTGGGCTGGCGCCTATTATGGTCAGCAGGATATTCAAGATTATTCAGGATATCAACAAGGAAGGAATGACGGTTCTTCTAGTCGAGCAGAATGCCCGTGCTGCACTGCGGCTCTCTCACAGAGGGTATGTGCTTGAAAACGGTACAATAAGACTCAGCGGTAGCGGTGAAGAACTGCTCGGCAACGAAGATGTCAAAAAGGCTTATTTGGGAGTTTAATAGGCATATTTGGTGATATGTATTTACTTTTGGTTTTGAATAAGTGCTATCATATTCCCCATGAAAGTACGAGCTCATCTGTTTATATCGGGCAAGGTACAGGGAGTCGGATACAGGGTATTTGTGAGCGAAGTCGCGCTCTCACACGAATTGACCGGGTATGTAATGAACACCCCGAACTCTCGTATCGAGGCTGTCTTTCAAGGTGAGAAGAAATCTATCGAGACAGCTATAAAAAAGTGTGCAGAGGGGATACCATCAGCTGCCGTGAAAAATATCCGCGTCAAATGGGAAGATAGCTCGGAAGACTATACAACCTTCATGATCAGATATTAATTTCTGCTCCCACCTCAAGTCGGAAAAAATATTGTCATGGATTGCTGTTTTTTTAGAGTCACCCCGTTAAATATTGATTTGACTTTTCCAGCCTTTGTCCCCAAAAATGATATTCATGATCAAAGAGTATGAATCAAAAATCATCTCAGGGATACCCTTAGAAAGAGAGGAAGCGTGTCGCTTGGCAGCAGAAGGCACCGTAACCTTGCCAGAACTTTTCACATCCGCAGACAATATCCGCAAGACCTTCATCGGTAACGATATAGAATTCTGCGCAATAGTAAATGCAAAGTCGGGAGCCTGTCCTGAAGACTGCGCATATTGTGCACAATCTTCTAAAAGCAGGACCGGGGTCGAAATATATCCTTTTATCGGCAAAGATGCCGTAATGAGGCAGGCACTCGAGGCCCAGAGAGGCGGGGTACGCAGGTTCAGCATCGTTAGCAGCGGCAAAAAGCCCAGCAAGAAAGACCTAAAGTCCATAGCACAAACACTCCAGGAAATAAAGAAGGCGGGGCTGGGTGTCTGCGCTTCGCTGGGGTTGCTCAAAAAGGATGAGCTATCCTATCTGCGGGACTATGGTCTCGAAAGATGTCACAATAATCTGGAGGCCTCGGAGCATTTCTTTCCTTCAATCTGTTCGACTCATAGTTACCGGGAAAAGATCCAGACTCTTGAGTCGGCCCGTTCAGTCGGTCTCTCGGTATGTTCTGGCGGCATTTTCGGCATGGGTGAATCATGGATGGACCGTATAGATCTGGCCTTTGCACTACGAGACCTAGAGATAGATTCAGCACCCATTAATTTCCTAAACCCTATTAAAGGAACCCGCCTGGACCATCTTCCGCCGCTTATGCCTGAGGAGGCTCTTAAAGTAATCAGTATATTCCGCTTCATTCTTCCTAAGAAGGAGATCAGAGTCTGCGGAGGCAGGATACAGACGCTGGGTGACAGGCACGCGCTGATTTTCAAGGCTGGGGCAGACTCAGTTATGACAGGGAATTACCTGGTTACAGCGGGCCGGACATACGAAGATGATCTGACGCTTCTGAAGACCGAGGGCTTGCGGGTACGCAACAGTTGACTTTCTCCCGCTTGAACGGCGAGGTCTTGGCTGCTACAGTTCAAACTTGCAGTATATGCTTATATTCACCCTATTTTTCAGCGTCTTAAGCTTATTCAAACATTTTTATCCATGTAAGCCTGTCACTACGCTTTTCTAATTTTCAGCCGATAATATCATGGGGATAATTAGCGGAGCTCACTTGTGTTTCATAACGAAGCCTGCTTGATAGTGTGACGATGAATAATATCATGCATCATTATTGTGATCGTTATCACATTAAAAAATAGAATTACATATTAGACTAATACCAGATGGACTGTAAGAAGGAGGTATCGAAATGACCATACTTAAGGCGTTGATAGCAGCCTGGATAGTCTTTGCATTCATTGCTGTGGCCAATGATGGCGGGTACAAGATCAGGGCCATGGAGGCTGGCACGCAGAAGGTTGTAAGCAAGACGATAAACATCGTAGCCGACAAGGCAGATAGCATTAAAGAGCAGGCCGATGCAGCAAAAGAACAGGTCAAAAGAATTGCGGGGACACAGAATGAGATGGCTAAAGCTGATGCCGTGATGCCGGCAGGGAAAAAGACCAAGATCAGATAGTTCCAACCAAACCACTACTCTTTCTTGCCTAAATCCCGGAAGGGATTTTTTGTCTGCTAAGACTACGTGGAGAAAATTAAAGTCCCTTGTTGAGAAATCCCTTTACAAGTTCATCTGTAAATCGCTGCTCCAAGTTGATATCAGGGCTAAAGAATCGTTTCTTTTCACGCAATATTTCGTTTATCCCGCGCACATCAAACCCCTTGTCCAGCAAATTCGCTTCAGGATTTGAGGTCAGGAGAAAAAGCATCTCCCGTCCTGTTACCACGCGCCAGCAGTGCCCTTCCTTATCTGTAAGTTCCAGGATTACCTGAGCCTGGTAAAGATTCTGTATTAAATTCGCATGGTTAGTCAGGAACTCATTCCTGTCGAGGTGCCGCGATTCGTAAAGCCTATGCCACCGCGGATGATAAAATCTCAGCGTACCAGTGGTACTAGGATGGGTGCCCTGTGCAGGGACAACCTCGAAGTCAAACTGGACCAGGTCGATGTAAGCCTTGTTGCCTCTTGATAGCGGATAATATTCGAGCCATATGATCTTGTTCTCAGGCACCCCGGCAAGATAATCGGCATATATCTGAGAGGCTATCCTGTCGCTGACATTACTGATGGACAAAGCCGTGTTATCGTTGCGCTCAGTAAGCACCACACACCGCATCCCGTTGTCATATTCAATGATGTCGAGATCACAGAAGAATGCGGCTTCTTTCGAAGCGAGACGGCCTATTTTATAATGAAACGAACCGCTATAAAAAACCTTCACTTAGTCATGCCTCTTGACCATTCTGAATAATTTTATCATAACCATTATAATTGTACCACAATTGTTTCGGCCCCGCTTGGCTTCGACTCCGTTTTGATCATCGGACCTTTTGAACAAGCGAACGTATATACCCGATAAAACATGCACATGGATATGGTCGCCTGAACATTCTCCGATCCGAATTATGGTATTATTAACTAGAACCATCATTCTTGAAATTGGGAGGCCAATCTTGAAAGCTCCTCAACCAGCAAGTAAGAATGCAAGGAACAGTCATCTGTTGAGAAACATCCCCTTCTTCAAAAGTCTTTCCGATAAAGAATTCGCTGACCTTCAGCATATTTTCATTGAGAGGCACTATGCAAGAAACAAGACAATCTTTCTAGAAGAGGACACCCTTAACTATATGTACATCATCCTGTCTGGGAAGGTCAAGGTGATACATTCAGGATTGGACGGAAAGGAGCACATCGTCGCCATTCACCAAAAAGGAGATTTTTTTGGAGAAATGGCACTCCTGGACGGTAAGACCTCTCCTGCCACTGTTGTGGCGCTGGAAGACACTCTAATCGCCATCATTTCAAGCAAAGACTTCGAGAAATACCTGCTGCAAAATGACAAGATATTGAGGCAGACAATCTCAATCCTTTGCACGAGACTGAGAGAGGCATGGATGATGATTAAAGTCCTGAGTCTTCCAAATGCGGAAGACCGGGTCAGGGCTGTCATCACTATCGTCAGTGATTTTTATGGCTTTAGCGATGCACGCGGCACCGTTCTCAGTTCCAGACTCACGCACCAGAACATCGCCGACTATTCATTTGTCTCTAGGGAGACTGTCACAAGACTGATGAACCGCTTCGCCAAGAACGGAGAGATAGAGGTGCTCGAAAATAAGGATATAGTTTTAAAGCCAGCCTTTACGCGAAAGACTGTTGCATTGTAATAGCTGACCCTTGAACTGCCATTCCTACAATATAGATAAATATTCCTTACATCGGCACGTCACGCAAACAACTCTAGTGTTGATTCGCACCCCGAATCGCGGAAGTAACAGACAGTTTGATCACACGGAGTGCTCTAGCGTCAGGTGACCGAGAGCATCCCGAAGACAGAGGCCTTCTGTATGCTGTAAGCGCTAATTAACTTGTGTCCATAAGCCGCCCGACGAACCATACTGGACCCGCACCTCGCAAGCCTATACCTAGGCTCAACGATAATTACTGAAATGTCAGGCTGTACCGATATTAGCTCAGAATACATTGACACCAAAAGCAATCTCCGCTACGCAGTGGAATGTGATCCATCACATGCATTGGCTCAAGCGGCGGGCCGGCCAAGTTGCTGTTCAAGATCAATTTTTGATCGGAAGACGATATGTGCGCGTAGATTGCAACAGATATACTGAGCATGAATGATGATATACATGTAAGCCGCCGAGAACGTCCGAGCGTAAATGTACAATTTTTTTGTATTATATTTAACATGTGGAATATACGTATGAGAGCTTCAAAGCGAACAGAGAGCAGAATATCTCTTTTGCGTCGTCTCAAACAAAGGGATGAGACTCATATTTCTGGGGCTGAGGGTTTCTGCGAAGATTCGGAGATATTGAAGATGAGCCGCAGATTCGTCGACCGCGCAATGTCACACTCCAGGGGTAAGCCGGACAAGATAATCATCACTATAGAAGAGATCAGGGATATTCCTGTCAGTGCCCCTCTGTTGCCGATCAGGACTCTTAAATGCTCCTCTCCTGAAGATGCGGTATCACTAATCAATGACCAATTATCCACACTCGGGTTATCTTCCAGAGCTTTGCGAGCAGCGCTGCATGTGCTGAAATCGGGTAACCCCATGAGAGGGGCGGCACTCATAGCAGCACAATCAGGCCGCCGAATGGAACCAGACCATATGAGGGGAGTAAGGGTATCACGTCTTGGAATAGATAAGTCTTCTGAAAGAAAACTGGCGCGCAGATTATCAAGACTTCATATAAATAACCCCACAGTCAAAGAAGCCCTAATTTTAGCCTCAAAAGTAGCTTCATGCAAAAATATAGTGGCCGAGGTCTGTTTTTCCGATGATCCCGACTATACAACGGGATATTTAGCCTCTCAGTCATCAGGCTACCTAAGGATCCCCCACGTCAAGCATTCAGGCGATATGCATGGCGGCAGAGTCTTCTTCGTAAATGAGAACAGCGACACAGAAGAAACCATTGCCTGGCTTGAAAGAAAGCCAGTGATGATTGAATTCAGCCATGAGTAAAAGAATCGTTATTATCGGTAATCCCATCGCCGGCGGCGGTGCTGGGAAGGAGATATTAAGGGCCTCATCGATTCTGAAGGCCTCCGGGATTGATGCGGAACTGAGATTCACCGCCCGTAAGGGGGACGCGGAATCTTTCGCACGTGAGGTATCGGGATGCGCGGATACCATAGTCCTTGCAGCGGGCGGGGACGGTACATACAATGAAACAGCCAACGGGTTGCTGAATTCCGATACTCCGCTTGCAATCCTTCCACTTGGAACAACCTCAGTACTCGCAAGAGAATGTGCCATTCCCCTTAACACCGAAAAGGCTCTCGACATCGCGATCAACGGCAGGGTCGAGTTGGTCCACATGGGCAGGATATCCTGCCGGTTTCAAAATGCCATGGTCAGTTCTCCGTTGAGCAGTGCGACTCCAATCTTTTCAAGACACTTTTTACTTATGGCCGGAATAGGCTACGACGGTGAGTCGGTTTATGGAGTCAATGAGCGTGTAAAGAAATATTCTGGTAAGATGGCCTACATAATAAGCGGCATCGGAACAATCATTAATTACCATCCGGGAATCATGAAGATAACCGCTGCGATGCTCGACCGTGGAGATTTTGAGAGTGGAAGATTCCGCATGGATCCTCAATACTGCTCATTCTCCGGCAATTCCATGCAATCAACTGGATATACTGTCATTGTGAGCAAAGCCGCCTGTTATGGCGGAGATATGAAAATAACCCCGGATGCAAGCCTTTCATCTCCATATCTCTATATATTCATATCGCATAAAAAGAAAAGACTTGACCTGATGCGTTATCTGGCAGCAGTAATTAGAGGTAGGGTCACGGACCTGAAAGACATCAGCTATTTCAGGACTGACAGTATCGGCATTGAGGGTGACAGCCACATTCAGGTAGACGGTGATTATGTCGGGAAAACCCCTGCCAAGATGGATGTGGCGAAAAATGCACTAAAGTTGCTCGTCCCGAATAGTTGACATGCTGATGTTCCGAAAGTGCACAAAGATGCATAATTTTATTTACGCACTAATCCTTCTTACCAACAGAATCATATTTAACAGACATAACTTACCCATCGGACAAAGCATTTAACCCAGAATTGTCATTAGCTAAGAATTTCTAATGGCCGCCATTAGGAATTGTGCTGGATAAGTTACTGAAAAAGCGATAAGATATTTCAATGCCTTTGGCACAATCGGAAGCGAAAATAGCGTAAGGAACCGATACATGGCACGAGAGCTTGAGCTGAGCTTTAGCGACAAAGAAATAACCCCATGGGGCGGCATGGCGCTAATGAACCGGATGCTTGGGAAAATGGACTTTCGGGGAGCATTAAAGCGGGCAGCACTGCCAATGCAAGGTTCCAATCGGGGGTATGCACCTGAACAACTGATAGAACAGTTTCTAGTAAGCGTGTGGTGCGGAGCCAACCGATTTGAGCATTTGGAAGTCACTCGGCATGATGAAGCGATACGGAAGATATTTGATTACAGACGTATGGCCGGGCATAAGTCAGTTCAAAGATATTTCAGGAAGTTTGGGCAAGCAACGAACCAGAGAGTGTTTCAGGAACTCTATCAGTGGTTTTTTGAGCACCTGCATTTTGATAACTTCACCTTGGATTTGGACTCAACGGTTATGAGTCGGTACGGGCAACAGGAAGGAGGGCGGCGTGGCTATAATCCTCAGAAGCCAGGGAGAAACTCCCATCATCCACTTCTAGCATTTGTTGCAGATTGTCGAATGGTGGCCAACTGCTGGCTGAGATCTGGTGATGCCCACACGGCAAATAACTTTGAGGGATTTTTGCAAGACACTCTGGAGCACCTTGCCGGCAAGAAGGTTGGTCTGTTGCGTGCAGATAGTGGATTTTGCCAAAAGACAATACTGGAGTATCTTGAGGAACCTCAGCATACAATCCCCTATATTATTGCGACACGACTACATGCGCCTGTGCAACGCATGCTTGCGGCGCATCGGCAGTGGTTTGAGGTTGAAGAGGGCATAGAAGTGGCTTCAGTTCTTTACGGGGCCAATGGCTGGGGTAAAGAGCGCAGAATGGTCATGGTGCGACAGCGGATTTCCAGAAGGCCGAAGGCAACTGGCAAAGTGTTGAGATTGTTTGCAGAGGAAGTGGAGATCAGGGACTATCGATATGGCTGTTTTGTTACTAGCCTGGAGCTTCCCGCTCATCTTGTATGGAAAATCTACCGGCTGCGAGCGGATGCTGAAAACCGGATCAAGGAACTGAAGTATGACTTTGGTGCTGACAGCTTCAATATGCAAAGTTTCAGCGCCACTGAAACAGCTATGAACTGCGTAATGCTTGCCTATAACCTGATGAGTCTGTTTCGCCAGGTGGTCTTGTGCAGTAAGGTCCAACCAACTTTAAAGACAATGCGATACAAGATATTTGCTGCCGGCGGCTACTTAGTCAAAGATGGGAATAGACGTATTCTTAAGCTTTGCCTGGCGATGCGACGACGGCAATGGTTTGAGGGGCTCTGGGGCAAATCAAAAGATTTTGATCTGCCCGTTTCATTCACTTCTCATCTCTAATGACAATTCTGGGTTTAAGGTATCCGCGTTAATCTCGCCATGAAAAGGAGTTGCCGAAACCGGCTGCTTATTCGTGGTTCACTATCGACTTCAGCGCTTCAAGGTCCTTGATGACTATCTTACCTTCAACATCCTTTAGATATCCCGATTTCCTGAACCTGCTCATGACCCTTATCGAGGTCTCGATGGTGGCGCCAACCATTTCGGAGATATCCTGCTTAGTAAGCCTCATCGCGATTTCGATTTCACCTGCGGCCGTCCTTTCACCCGTCTTTTCAGCAAGCTTGAGAAGTAGTGCTGCAATTCGCGATTCCACCCGTTCGAGCGCTATGCTTTTCAGCGTGTCGGAAAACTCACGTACTCTTTCACCCAGATTTGCCATGATATCGTACATGAAATTGGGGAAGCGTTCTATGATGCCCATAAGATTGTGACGCGATATACGGACAGCCTCACAGTCCTCCATTGCAACGGCATTTGCAGGATATGGAAAACCCTTCAGCACAGCAAAGCCACCAAACAAATCACCCGGAGAGATCAGTTCTATTATGATTTCCTTACCCTCATGGGATAATTTGGTTATCTTCACCTTTCCGTCGACAAGTATATAGAACCAGTTGGATTGGTCGCCTTCAGAAAAAATGACCTCTTTCTTCCTGTAAGTCCTGCGTTCTACATACGAACCTATCTCTCCGATCTCTTCTTCGTTGAGGCCAGAGAACAAGTTTAGCCTTTTAAGATATTCGAAATTATGCATTTCTTATTAAAAAGATATTGTTTATAATGCAGGTTAGTTTACCCTTAACGCTGATTTTTTTCAAACTGAGAAGCCGCGACTTAAATAGCCTTTCAATGATGGAGTCCACTAAATCAGCAGCTTCCGAATGATTTTTGCCTCACCGCTCATTACAGTTATAAATTGAAAAAGATAGCACGATAGACGGAAACTGAGATATACTATTGAAAAAAGAGATTTATCAAATCATCAAATAGACATTTCAATGAGAGCGAATCGAGGTGAAATTACATGACTCTATTAAAGATTTTTGTCCTTGCTCTAGTCCAAGGGGCTGCCGAACTGTTGCCAGTATCAAGCTCAGCTCATGTCATCATTGCAGAAAAATTGATGGGACTGGATCCGACCAGTCCAGATATGACGCTTCTTCTGGTGATGCTCCATACGGGCACTATGTTCGCTGTCATCATTTTTTTTTGGAAGTCATGGAAAATGAGTTTTTTTTCTTCACGACATACGTTATGGGTTTCATTAAAGCTTATTCTAGGAGCCACCTTCTTGACTGGTGTTGTAGGATTATTGCTGAAGTCCCTGATCGAGAAGTTCATGTTGGGGAATGTTCCACACGCAGAGATTGAGCTTCTCTTTGGTAACTTAGATCTGATTTCAGCTGCACTTGCAGCAGTGGGTGTATTAATCATATTCGCAGAATGGAAACGCCGTCGTTTACCCATCGAGAATAACCTTTTGGGCTTAAAGGAAGCTTTGTGGATCGGAACCGTGCAGGGAATGTGTTTGCCGTTTCGCGGATTTTCGCGTTCCGGTGCAACCATATCCACCGGACTCCTTTTGGGTATCGCAAAGGCCAAGGTAGAGGATTTTAGTTTCGCTCTTGCGGTTGTCCTTACACCACCTATACTTTTGCGAGAGGTTTTAAGATTACTGAAGGCGCAGCACGCATCCGGGCAGAACCTGACAGGCATGGCGAGTCTCTTTTATCCCAGCCTGCTGGGCATGGTGTTGAGCTTTATTTCCGGCATGTTAGCTCTTCGGTGGCTTTCCAACTGGCTTGAGCGCGGACGCTGGCATCTGTTTGGAATATATTGCCTTTGTGCATCAGTTGCTGTTTTTCTGCTCCACAAAAATGTTCTGTAGGTGGTAGCTTCACGCACACAGTCTTGACATCTTCCCTGGATAAATCCAGGGACTCGGGGAGAAAGCATCCTGAGCTCACCGATGAGCGTTTTCAGGTTAGTTGCAGATAAAGCGCTGTGGGTCTTACCCAGACTCAGGACCAAGAGGTTCCTGGATCAATGCGTGGTCGAAATCGTCGCCAAGCTAAGAGCGTGAAAAAGATGCGACCTTTCAGTTAATGACGTATCGTTCGACCGACAGGATGTCCCGCAAATAAGAGGCTCGCTTAAGCCGGCTCGACTTTCACTGCGTCCACTGGCGCCTCGCCGTCAAATGCCAAATGTGTAATATTGTGTATTCTAACGTGCTGGAAATGAACCGGCGCGACGACTGTCCCTTCCATGACATCTACCGTGACATTAGCCTTTATGTATACTTCTCCTCTTCTGGAACTCATATGAACATAATCATCGTCTGTTATATGGTATCTTTCCGCATCAGCAGGATTAATTTTCAAATAAGCGTCCGATACTACACTTCCCAAGTTTCTTGATTCAGCCGATAGAGTGCCTGAATGTTGAAACAAATCGGAGGTAATCAAGACTAGCGGATAAATCTCGTCCGGAAGCTCGTGGGGACTGTCCGGCACCGGATGAAAGGCAGGCAAATTAGTTTCGGCATTGGCCCAGCTAGTTGCAAGTTCATAGATTTCTTTTCTGATCTGTTTTACATCTAGCGAACCTATTTCACTATTCATTACACCGGAGAGATCTCTCAGAATCTGCCAGTCTGGCAGTGATTGGCCTGCAGTCGGAAGTAGACGAGGCATTTGCTGCAGTGTTCCAGTCGCGTTCATAAACGTGCCCTCTTTTTCACCCCAACTGCAGGCAGGCAACACCACATTTGCCAACTTGGCAGTCTCTGTGAGATTTATATCCTGCACTACTAAAAAATCACAACTCCTCAAACGAAGTTCGACAGCCTCGGATTGCTTGAAGGTTATAAGGGGATTCTCCCCCATAATATAAAAAGCCTTTATACCACCTGTCTTGTAGAGCATCGAACGGACATCTTTGCCGTCGGAGAGTGGGCGGACTCCTGCCAACCACATGCCAAGAGTGTTGCAGAGTTCAGCCGGGACCTGAAGAGTCGCGGGATCATCTCCCATGAGCAAGACGAGATTTGCAGCCAGAAGAAGAGAGTTCAGCCCCTTTCGATTTTCCGACGTTCCGATAGTCATCGCAAGAAGCCGCTTCCGAGCCTGCCTATAATCGGTAGCGAGATCCGTAATCTCACGCTCAGTCAACCCAGTCACCAACGAGGTATATGCTACTGTATATCTTTCAATGCTGCCGAGCAGCGCATCTAAATTCGGAATGGCCTCCGCCGCCTTTCTCACAGATTGATCCTCACTAAGCAACAATATCAGGCATTTCAGGAGAGCTTCACTTGAGCCTGGCCGTATTTGCAACCACGAGGTGCTGTTTCTGGCAAGCTTCGTATCGAGTGCGTCAGCAACGACTAGTTTAGCCCCTTCATGTTTTGCCTTGATGAATTTCAGTCCCCATACCGGAAGCGAGGAAGTTATGTCCGATTCCAGTACAAATATGAAATCAGTCTCAGGCTGGACATCCCACCGGATTGGATGGTAATCGCGACCGAGAACACGCCTTACGGCGTCGTGCGTAATTGCATAGCCGAAACGCGCGCCAGAATCTATATTGTCGCTGCCGATTACCTCGCGCATAAAGCGTTGAAGCATATAGTTGTCTTCGATGGTGCACCGCTGCGAGCCGATTGCGCCGATGGCCGATGATCCATGTTCCTGCTTAATGATATCTAGCCTTTTGGCGATAAGGGCTAGCGCCTCATCCCAACCGGCCGGCACCTGCCTGCCCTCTTTGCGGATGAGCGGTGTTGTAAGTCTGTTTTCTCCATAGAGGAAGTCGAAGCCGAACCTTCCCTTGGCGCAAAGATCGCCCTTATTGACACCTTGGCCAGCCTTGCCGCGAGCCCTTAATATCCTGTTTTCCCTGACGAACAAATTCGTCGTGCAACCGCATCCGCAATACGGACAGATTGTAGGATGCTCTTCCTCGTACCAGCTTCTTGATTTTGAGCGATATGTGGCGCTCCCGAGGGCACCAACTGGGCAGATGTCTATGCACTGCCCGCAGAACTCGCAGTCCAATGATTCTTCAAAAGCAGGACTCACCTTGGTCTTGAAACCACGGCCTATGAAGTTGATGGCTTGGGTGCCCTGGTATTGATGACAAAGATTAACGCACTTCCCGCATAGTATGCACCGGCTCATCGACCTGGAGATGAGAGTTTCTCTGGATCGAGCAGGCTCATGTTTCCTGACTGTCGAAAACCTGCTTTCTAAGGCACCATACCTGAAGGCAAGATCCTGCAGAGTACATTCGCCAGCCTTGTCGCATACAGGACAATCAAGGGGGTGGTGAAGCAATATCAATTCCAGCAGCGTTTTCCTTATCTTTGCCACCCTGGGTGTATCCGTGGATACGACCATCCCGTCCTTGACAGGAGTTGAACAGGCTGTGATCAGCTTGCGCTGCCCCTGGACTTCGACTATGCATAGTCTGCATCCTCCGTAAGGTTTCAGTCTCTTGTCGTAGCAGAGATTGGGAATAAAGATTCCATGACTCATCGCCGCCTCCAGGATGGACGTTCCAGGATTAGCAGTAACCTTCCGGCTATCAATGGTCAGTTCAAGCATATTTCACTCCTCTCCGATGGGGGCCGTCGCAGATATTGTTTCGGGTAGGCACTTTGCCGTAGAGTCATCACGCATGCTTCTGGGTCCGATCTTTACCGAATTGAAACGGCATGCCTGATAGCAGGAGCGGCACTGTATACAGAGTTCCTGGGAAATAGTGTGTGGCTTCTTCTTCTCTCCGGCGATTGCCTTCTTTGCACATACCCTTGCGCATGCGCCACAGCCTGTGCATGTCTCCTCTGAAATATAAAAAGTGCTGAGTTCCCTACAAACTCCGGCCGGACACCACTTGAGCCTGATATGTGCGTCGAATTCATCTCTGAAATAACGGATGGTAGTAAGAACCGGGTTTGGTGCACTTTGCCCGAGACCGCAGAGAGAGGAATCTATGATATCCTTCGAAAGGTCTTCAATGAGTTCAATGTCTCCCTCTTTGCCCCTGCCTTCCGTGATATCTTTAACCAATTCATGCAGCACAGTGGTTCCAATCCTGCAAGGAGTGCACTTCCCGCAAGACTCATCTGCAGTGAATTCAAGGAAGAATTTGGCAACACTCACCATGCAGTTGAGATTGTCCATTACTACCATGCCTCCGGAGCCCATTATAGCGCCGGTCTTCACTATGTCCTCGAACGTCACCGGCGTATCCAGCAGGGTTTCCGGGATGCATCCGCCAGACGGCCCGCCAAGCTGCACTGCCTTAAATTTCCTGCCTTTCGGAATGCCGCCGCCTATGTCATAAATGATTTCTCGCAACGGCGTTCCCATCGGGACCTCTATCAGCCCTATGTTATTGACTGCGCCGCTCAGAGCAAAGACCTTAGTGCCGGTAGATTTCTCTGTGCCGACACTTTTGAACCAATCTGCCCCATATCTAATTATTAGCGGCACATTGGCGAAAGTCTCGACATTATTCAGTACGGAAGGCTTGCCGAATAGCCCCTTATGCACAGACTGGGGCGGCCTCGTTCTCGGCATACCGCGTTTGCCCTCGATGGATGTCATTAGAGCTGTCGATTCTCCGCATACAAAAGCACCTGCTCCCTGATAAATCTCGATATCAAAATCGAAGCCCGTTCCCAGAATGTCCTTACCAAGCAACCCGTATTCATTAGCATGAGCAATGGCGAGTCTCAGATGTTTTACAGCCAGAGGATATTCTGCTCGGACATAAATATACCCCTTCCTCGACCCGATAGCTTTTGCACCTATTAGCATGCCTTCAAGGACAACATGCGGATCTCCTTCCATGACACTCCTGTCCATGAATGCGCCCGGATCACCTTCATCGCCATTGCACAGTATATATTTCAGATCTTCACTGACAGCGGCCGCCTCCTCCCATTTGCGACCTGTCGGGAACCCAGCTCCGCCCCTCCCCCTCAACCCTGAGCGTTTCATCTCGTCGACTATCTCACCCGACGTCATTTCCGAAAGAGCTTTTGCTGCTGCAATGTAGCCATCATGCGCTATATAATCTTCTATATTTTCGGGATCTATAAGCCCCTTGTTTTTCAATACCCGGAGCACCTGGCGGTTGAAGAACGGGATATCGCGTGCCAGCGGGATCGGCTCTTTACTAGCAGGGTCTTTGTACATAAGTCTAGTCACTGGATTGTGCTTTATAAAGTGTTCTTCGACAATCGTTGGGACATCTGCAGCCGTAATTTTCTGATAGAAACTATCTTCGGGTTGTATAATGAGGACCGGTCCATTAGCACAGAATCCGTTGCAGCCTGTCAGGACAACCCCGATCTCCTTGTCAAGCCATTTGCTCCTGAGCTCTTTCCTGAATGCATCCCTGATTTTTGGGCTTCGGCCTGCCACACAGCCGGTCCCGCCGCAAAGCATAATGCTTGCACGGCGGCCCTGATCCGGTTCTTGCTCGCCCTTAAGCGATGCCGCTAACGCCCTGAAACTATCGAGTGTGAGACGTTTCACTGAGATGCCCTCCAATATAGCAGCAGTCGTTTCGGACGTTCAATCTGTTTCATCCGACGGTCCTACTCGTAGTCCTTCAATATATCCAACGCCTTCACAGGGTTGATAGGACCATGGGTTTCCTTATCGATTACAACAACCGGAGCCAGACCGCAAGCACCGAGGCATCTCACTGTCTCCAAAGAAAATTTCTTGTCCGAAGTCATGCCTCCAACTGCCACATTCAAGCCTTCGCTCAGGTATCGGACTATCTCTTCCGCAGACTTTACATAACAGGCCGTGCCGAGACAGACTCTTATGTTGTGTTTGCCTCTTGGTTTCATGGTGAAGTAAGAATAAAACGATACGACGCCGTGGACCTCGCTTTCGGAGACCCTCATGCCTTTTGCTATGCGTTTGAGTATGACCGGCGGAAGGTACCCGACGATCTCCTGTGCCGCCTGGAGCACTGGAATCAGGCTTCCCGGTTTCTTCCGGTATCTGCTTATGACTGAGTCAAGCTTCCGAAGCATTTCAGGATTAAACTCGTCTTGCGATTCGCCTTCAGCGTGCTTTTCATCAGAGTCCTTCCGAAGTGCCCGGTCGATCGTCCTGAATAAAACATGTGCCGGGGAATAGCCAGGGATATAATGTTCGATCTTCAACTCCAGGGCTTTGATGTACTGCTCAGGGGACGGCGAGTGCGCCATGAGAATAATAGGGGTTTCAGGAGAAGCCATCTTCAGGGACTTGATAAATCCAATATCATCTTCACGGGAACGGCCTATGTCAATGATGATAATATCGTACTTCTTCAGTCCAAGATTCTCCAGCGCCTCATCAATCGTGCCCGCACTGTCGACAACGTGACCTTTGGAAGTCAGTACAATCCGGAGATCACGGGATGCCGTCATCCGCTCGTCAATTACAAGGATTTTAGAACTCATTAGTCTCCATTCCGCTCAATATGTTTCCCACTTAAAGCCGTTTTGGATGATTTCACCTTTGTGACATTCCCCCCCGCTAGGTCGAAGATTCGTATGGATTCGTCTCCTCGTCCGTGAACCTGAAGCAGTAACTATAGTCCTGTGTCATACTCCGATGGGGAACTGAAGTCGCCCTTTCGAGTTCCCTGCCATATCCATCGGTCTTGGAGTCGTCTTTGCTTACTATAACCAGATTGACCATCCTAGCATTATGGACAGTTGTTACCAGCGCATCATGAGCTGTACCTGATGGGTCATGATATATTACGACGGATCCCAAGACCGGAGCGATAACGGTGTGAACCGGATGTTTGGCATCAGGTTTGTACCGTCCCTCCACTGCCATTTTATACTTCCTTGCGTAATCTCGCAGCATCCACAAAACTGCGACCAAGCCAATTGTTACTACTGTAATCACTGCCACCAAAATACCGATTAGAAACTGTACTGTCATAGCGGACCCCCGAAGCTTTTAGGCTGAATACCGCTGCTTTTAAACCGCCTGTCCTCCCAAAACAAGAAATCCCAGGGAGTTTGCCCTTGTCATGGTAATCTCTTTCCGGCGCCGCCGAGCTTTGCCTGGAACGGCGATGTGCTGAAGTCAGCCTTTCGCGGATGCCAGAAAAGCTTGAAATACGCTCCTTCCTTTTCATGCCCCATATAAGAATCGAAGTTTGTGAGCAGCCTCTCCTTATTCATATAAAGTGCTTGCCTACTTATATCAGCGTACTCGTAATGTTCGGTGAGCACTACAGCACTGAAAGGACATGCCTCCACGCAAAAGCCGCAATATACGCATCTCAACACCTCGATTTCGTAGCGGTCGACAATCTTTGCGTTATCCGGTCCGTCGCTTGTGTAAATATGAATGCATTCAGAGGGGCATATTGCCGCGCAGAGTCCACATCCCACACATCTGGCTTCTCCGGTAGCGGGATTTCTGGTAAGAGCATGGAGACCCCTAAAGCCGACAGGGAGCTTTCTTTTTTCCTCAGGATATCGTCTCGTCACCGGTTTGTCTGAGATCTTTCCGATGGTCAGACTCAAGCCTCTAATTATATCGATAAAGAAAACCTTCCTGGCAAGCTCACGCAGTTTAATCATCGAGTCACCCCATCCATAACGTCGCCAAACATTCTTTCCATCCGACCGCCATGCTATCTATCACACTCACCCATTACGATATCTATAGTACCTATATTGGCTATGGCATCAGCTATAAGACCGGCCTCGCACAACTTCGGCAGATATGACGCATGTACAAAAGACGGTGCACGGATCCTTATCCTGTAAGGCTTCCCCGAACCATCACTGACGATATAGAAACCCAATTCTCCCTTGGCTCCTTCAATAGCCGAATATATCTCGCCTTCGGGCATGCCGATGG
Organism: uncultured Nitrospiraceae bacterium; assembly: GCA_963736105.1. Taxonomy (GTDB): domain Bacteria; phylum Nitrospirota; class Thermodesulfovibrionia; order Thermodesulfovibrionales; family Dissulfurispiraceae; genus Fen-1308. Next base: position 2,424,307 of record CAVTNL010000002.1, read on the forward strand.
GTCCTTTAGTTATGAGAACAAAATGACGGATCATTGTTTCCATGCTTGAGAGAATATCTTCCTTGGGTGGAAGAGTATATTTCGGCATATCCGGCGACAAAATAGGTCCATCGGGAAGTTTTTCCAAGCATTGAGCGATGATTCTGTTTGATTGAGTCAGCTCCAGCATCCTGCAGCGATACCTGTCATAAACATCGCCATTGCTGCCGACCGGCACCTCGAAGTCCATCTGCTTATATGCATCGTATGGTTGGGACTTTCTCACGTCATATGACACTCCGGAGCCGCGAAGAGTCGGTCCTGTCAATCCCCAGTTCACAGCGTCCCTGGCATTTATTATTCCTACGCCTTTGGTTCTCTTCAGCCAGACCCTGTTTGTATCGATAAGCGTTTCATACTCTTTAATCTTCTGAGGGAATTCCTCAGTAAAGAGCTGAAGGGCATCGACGAACCCTTGGGAAATGTCGTTTTTAACCCCGCCTATTCTTGGATAGCTTGTTGTGAGTCTTGCTCCGCATAGTATTTCAAAAAGATCAAGAAGGCGTTCGCGATCCCGGAATGCGAGGAATAGAACAGTCATGGCGCCTATGTCGAGTGCATGAGTGCCAAGCCAGAGCAGATGACTAGAAATGCGGGCCATTTCTGCCGTCATAGTTCGGATATACTTTGCCCTATCAGGCGCCTCTACCCCGATCAACCGCTCTACAGCCAAGCAGTAACCCTGGTTATTCAGCATGCCTGCTATATAATCGAGCCTATCGGTAAGGGGGAGAGCTGAGAGGTAAGTCCTTTGCTCCGCCAGTTTCTCTGTACCCCGGTGCAAAAAACCGATAACTGGCGAACATTTTATGATTGTCTCACCGTCAAGCTCGAGTATCAGTTTCAGCACACCATGGGTTGCCGGGTGCTGAGGACCCATGCTTAACGTTAGATCTTTTGTACTCAGGTTCGAAGGCGGTATTGTCATAATACGGCTTAAGTCCTCGTGCTGCCCTGTTGTCATAGGTCCATACGGTGACGTTAGGTAGCAATAAACATACCAGTTCAGCCTACTATCAATGGGTTAGAGTAAGGAAGGAACTAAGCCATTGATATAATGGGTGTCATAGTGATGATGAAAGCTTTCTTCACAGAAAATGTATGACAGCAAAAATAAGCTGCATGCGGTGAATTGACTTCTTTTTGGTGATTCCCCCGATGCAAGCTCTTGACATTCTCTCCGGCATAAAGGCCGAAGATTCCAAGCTTCCGACACTCCCAAGCGGATTATCATGCCAACATATAAGTCATTACCTTTATTTTGTCAACTACGGCACGCCTCGCTTAGAGCGCTAATGTTGGTATATCCCCGCCATGAATGACGGGCTTTGGTTCCGCTGACACTACGATTTGACTTAGAGATGCGTTGGGAAAAATCGGACAGAGGTCCCATTGTACCTCCAAGATTCACCATGATAAGAATATATCGTTACAAAATACAAATGAATGATAATTCTTTTATGTCAAACTGTCAAGTCAGCGAATTGCCTCATGTCAAGGCAAAGCAGAAATGTCCGGTTCTATACCACCGCCGTCTGCGGGGGGTTTTGTTTGTGGTTCATAATACTGAACTTCCTCCATGGATGATTGCGAGGAGGAACATACCGTGTCCTCCCCGTTCCGATTACAGGCCGTTTTATTACTTCTGGACGTGTGGTGATCTGATGATACCGAAGGGACTTGCCCTTACAAACTATCAGCAACTTGCCGTTTATTCGCTGCTCAACCGTCACTTTCTTGCTTAAGCTGGACTCATCGATTTGATACAGCTTCCGATCATGGGCAATCGTGTGATCGTTCCTCACCGTACGCTCTGTCCTGATACACAAAATCTTTTCCAAGTCGATATCCTTGGGGACAATACGATGCAAATCCTCCTTGCTCTCTGGAGCAACCATGAACCTTTTGTTGTAGACAGGCAAATACTCTTGTAGAAACCGATTCGCTTCCTCGATGGTGCTGATTCCCCGTAACCTCATCTCCTTTACTAACCGATCCTGCAGAGTACCAAAAAGCCTTTCGATGCGCCCCTTGGCCTGAGGACTGTGCGCATGAATCACCTTGACTCCCAATTCCTTCATGGCTCGCTCAAATTGGCTCATAGGCTCTATACCATGGAGTTCCTCTTCGATTGTCGGGTTAGCTGTCGATTTATAAGTCGTATGCTTATCCAGATAGATACTGAGCGGTATCCCATGCCTTCGAATGTATCTCCTAAAACCGTCCATCGCAGGAATGGTTCCCTCGTACTCGTAAAACCTCCCGTGGACACGGCTCGTTGCATCATCGATATAGCCCATCAAGACGCACCAGGGACCTCGCCCCTCAAACCAATCATGATGGGAACCGTCCAACTGCACCATCTCTCCTCGATGCGCTTTGCGTTGTCGCCACTGCCGATGTTCCCGGCGCTTTCGCCCCTTCTGCCAGTCTCCCGATTCAATCAGCAAGGTCCGCACGGTCTCTTTGCTTACTTTCATACCGTCTATTTCAAAGAGCTTCTCTGCTGTTAGGGTCGGTCCGAATCCTTGGTACTTCTGCCGATACAGTTCAACAAACCGCTTCGCTATCTTCTGTGGTAATTTATTGTTAGGCCTTCGTCCTCGTGATCGATGCTGTATCGCACCATCCCCTTCATCGCGAATAAGTTTTACAATACGCCGCACCTGACGCTCACTTAAGGCAATGATTTCTGCTGCCTGAACCTGGGTTAGTTCACCTTCAATAATTTTGTGAATAACATGCAGTCGCCTGATATCTCTCTGCCGCACCATGATAATGTCCTTTACCGCCATACCGCCTCCATATAAAAAAGACAGTATAGCAATCCTGATAACAGGACATTTCTGCTTTCCTCTAATAGGACATTATCACTTTGCTGTTACAGTCAGCGAATTGCCTCATCGCAAATCTATTCGAAAGTGATTCGTTGCCTCATGAAGGAATCTATTCGAAATAATTTCATACTGTCTCTCAGAAGAATGATTATGGGAGGCAGAGATGGGGTTAACGGCAAAAGAGCGGCGTTCAGCAACGAAGGTCACCGCAGCGAGATATCAGAAGGCAACGAAAAAGCTGAAGGGGATCATTCTTGAGGAGTTTGCAGCTCTCACCGGGTATGACCGTTGTTACGCTGCCTATCTGCTCAGAACTCATGGCAAGAAGGTGTATGCCGGCGGTAACACCATCTTTGTCGCAGATGTGGGTACAAAGGCAACAAAACCTCGCAACCGAGTCTATGACAAGTTGGTGTTCACTGCACTGCTGAATATCTGGTCCATTATGGACTGCATTTGCGGGAAACGCCTTGCCCCGATGCTTAAGGAATTGGTGCCGTTATTGCAAAAACACCGTGAAATCACGCTTGATGCCGCTACCAAGGGAAAGCTGTTGACTATAAGCGCGGCTACGATAGACAGAATGCTGAGAGCGGAGAGAAAGAAGCAGCAGCTGAAAGGCAGATCTCATACAAAGCCAGGAACATTGCTTAAACACCAGATTCCTATCCGTACATTTGCCCAGTGGGATGATAAAAGACCCGGCTTTGTTGAAATAGACCTTGTAGGGCACGACGGAGGAGATCCCAGTGGAGATTTTGCGCAGACGCTGAATGTTACGGATATTGCTACAGGATGGACAGAGGCACAGGCAGTTAAGAATAAAGCACAACAGTGGGTGTTTGAAGCTATCACCGATATGCGTGTCCGATTTCCTTTTGACATTTTGGGCATTGATTCTGACAACGGTGCCGAATTCATCAACAATCATCTTTACCAATATTGCAAAGAAGAAAAGATAACCTTCACTCGTGCTCGCAGTTCAAGGAAAAACGACAACTGCTTTATAGAGCAAAAGAACTACTCTGTTGTAAGAAGAGCAGTAGGTTATATGCGGCATGATACCCAGCTGGAACTGGAGATCCTGAATGAACTCTACGGCTTCTTAAGACTCTACAGCAACTTTTTCCAGCCGGTAATGAAACTGCTGGAGAAAACCAGAATCGGCAGTAAAGTGAAGAAAAAATACGACAAGGCACAAACACCGTATCAACGAGTCCTGGCTTCTCCTGACGTACCCAAAGAAACCAAGAAACAGCTTCGCAGTCAATACCGGAAACTCAACCCCGCCGAACTGAAACGTAAAATCGAAAACCTTCAACAGCGATTGATTCAAGTTGCCTCGAACAGACACAAGAAACGCCTGCAATAGCGATAACCTTTCGAATAGATTTCCACGTGAGGCAACGCGGTCAGCCATTTTTTAGCAGCATGTCATAGTGATTTACTCATTTTGACAGGAAACGGTTGACAGTGGGAGTTTCGCGATTCATTGACCGGATCGGGCTAAAAATGGTTCTGGTTAGTAGTCATGCAATAAATGAGATTTAACGGCAACTTATAGTTAATATGCTAAAATTCTGAATTACAGGTGTATTCAGCTTTTGCCCGATAACTTTCAGGTGCGTGTTTTCACTTTGTTTATAAAGACAGTATACTATAGGAAAATGTGCATTTGACGTGTAATGTCAGCGAATTAATAAGGAGGACGCAATGGCGACCAATCAAGATTTGATTAAGATCTTTGAATACGCCTTAAGCCAGGAGGAGACTGGGAAGAGCTTTTTCCAGGCTTCTCTAAGTAGAATGGGATGGGGAGCGGCATTGAGTGCATTTAGTCAACTAATTAAGGAAGAAGAGCAGCATATTGTTTTTATCAAAAAGATCCTACAGGAATTAAAACAGAAGAATTCGAATGAATTACAAATCGTAAAAGAATTTGCGGTGGAAAAAGCCAATTATTTTGATGAACGGGCTAAATCTGAGTTCTTTCAGCAGCAATTATATGAAACAATGGTTCCAGACGTGACCGTTTTCAATGTAGCTTGGCTTATTGAGAAGGATTTGAGTGAGTTTTATGATAAGATGGCATGTCAAACCGATGGAGAGGCCAGGGAGGCATTTAAAATGTTGTCCGATTGGGAAAGAGGGCACGAACGCTTCTTTCGCGAGTTTCGTGACAAAGCTACTGAAGCATATAAGTATCTGTGTCTGGGCGGATAAGCTTTACAATTAGTTCCTTTGGCTGTCCTGCTTGCTTTGGGGTCGGCGTTGGATAATGCTCACTACCCATTAGCATAACCTAAAATGGTATATATGATATGTTACCCCTCCAGCCACAATTACTCAACCCTGACCCGCAAATCTGCTATAATTATGCAGCTACTTTTCCCGTGACGACAAACTAATCTGATGAGGTAATCATGAATGATAAAATATCCGTACTGCATCTAATCAGATTTCTTCTATGCGGGCTTCTTCTGGTTCAGGTAGGATGTGCTAATACAAGTGGGAGCGGTATGGACGTCGGAAAGATCTTCAATGCCAACAAGCAAATTGAGAAAACGGTATCTGTATCTGCGAGTGCCGCCTATAATGCAACAGTAGCTGCCCTTAGGGAACTTAACCTGTCAATTACTGGCGAGTATGGTGAAGGCGCATCAGTGGAAATTAAATCCAAATTTGCAGATAACAACGTAGCCTGGGTAGAAATCACTTCCATCAGTGCAGTCTCTTGTAGGGTAACTGTCAGTGTTGATGTATTTGCCGACGAGTCGCGTTCACGCTCCATACTCACATCTATTCTGAAGAATCTACCGAATGAATCTACCGCATCAGAACTGCCGCAAACAAAAGAAAATTTGAAGCAACCGAAAAACTCCAAGGCGGATACTTTCCAACAGCCTGCGCAGAATGAAGATGATAGTTCAGCAGTCGACAGGCAACCGGAGGAACTTCAGCCGCTACCTAAAGAGGTTGTCACAGAGAAATCCCTGCTATAGAAGCCTATAGCCCGAAAATCACCTATTTTCTTTACTCCTATATGCTAGAGAATCCAAATTCCTCTGCTTCCTATTTTACCGGTTTCCATGTCCCGTCAGGGTCATACTTTGTCGCAGACTTAGCAATCTCTCCCGTTTTTGGCCCCAAGTCTTTCTCGTAGACTATCCCCTGTTGGTTGACTATGAAGGTCATAATGCCGGACACACCGTATTGCGCAGGGTATGCCAGCAGGCCAAATCCGGCTGTCATCTTGCCGTTGATTATATAATCAAGTTGCCCTCCTGGAGCTTTGCTGCCTTGGCTCTTCAGTATCCTGAAATAATAGCCATGATAAGGCTTGTGCTTCTCCCTGGGTTTTCTGGGTGTATACCCCTCATCCGAAGCTTTGGCAAACAAGGGCCCTAAAGGGCTGCTCTCCTGACCTGCCTCAGCATGCCAGATAAGTCCATCTTTTTTACCAGCATGGCTCATAAATCTTTGTGCATACTGTTTCACACCGCTTCCGTCACGATCCTTGCTGGCATATTCATGCTGCGCCTGCACATATGATTGCACAACATCAATAGTGCTTAATTCATTTTTGCCGATTCTTCTGTTAAGTATCTCCTGCTTGCCCTCTTCTGTTGAAAATACCCATTCTTGACCCGACTTAACAATAGGGATGGGAAAAGAACACGCATCCTTCCCAGTGGCGGCTAATATAGTATTGTCGTCTAACTTTGAATATTTCACACACTCTTCAGCCGCTGCAACGAAACGTTTACGAGCATTGCTGTCTGCGACCGCATCGCCAGAGGATATGATATCTTTACCTTGAGGACCCAAAATAGCCAATAATTTCATTGTGTCATTAGTCTTAGCGGCATCTATGAGTGCTTCAAACGCATCTTCAGGCGATTTAAATTTCTCCTGCTTTGCGTCTTGAGCAGATACGCTTAAACTACATGCAATCACCGCAATAATTAGGGTGATAAAACCGGCTAACCAATTGCTGCAAAGGTATTCCGGCCTTGTTTTATATTTAGACATGGTTCCTTCCTCCATATATCGTTTGTATCAAATGCTCCCTCACTGATGACTGCAGAGCTGATGTTATTATCGATGCCCTCCGCCATGGAATCCTCCACCAGAACCGCCACCTCTAGGAGATACAGCACCTCCAGCACTTGGTGCTCCCCCACCACCACGGGGGCCTCCTTCGCCACCATGGCTTGCAACAGGGATCTGACCGGCACTCGAACGGCTTTGGAACCCACGATCGCTTGCGGCATGCTCAACCTGTTCGTTAACAGAATGTTCAAAGACGCTTGGCCGAGGTCCCTCATGGCTTGAGGGTGATCCATAACCCCGATATTCTCTGAGCGGCACTGGCCCGGTAGTACCCCGGTTTCCATAGTAACCTGCCTGTGTTCTGCCACCTACGGCAGGCCCAGTTCCACTGCGAAACCTGTTTGCGGGATCGACGCGTGATACCACTCCTGTTCCGGGGTCACGGAAATGATTGCTGACAAATCCTTCGTAATCATGTCCATGATCATGCCAATGCACTCTTAAGTGAAAATCTGTCAATACAAAGAAGCCAGGAAACCAGAAATTCGACCACCAAAACGGATATGGAACCCAGTCATATAAATATGCATAATCCTCTGGCGGGGCATAATATGTGACGGTCGGTGGGCCTTCATTCTGGTAATAATCGTTTTCGGTGCTTTCATCAGGATAACTTGGCGCTAAGGTATCGCCAGCATAGTTTCCTGATGTATCGGGAGCAACAGGCATCCCGTAGCTCATGACATCAGTTTGCAATATCTGCAATGCAGCATTTGCAGTCAAATTGATTTTTCCGCCATTTGCCGCTGCAGTTATACCCACTTCCAATTCTCCTACAATGTCAGGAGTAACAGGATAGTCCGCTATCCAACCATTTTTGGGTAGGATGTCAACTGAACTTAACAGATCTTCGGCTTCCGCCTCATTATCAGTGTTACTCAGTTTAAGATCTGCAACCAGCTTTACGGCAAGCGTCCCTTCTCTAATCAGAGGCTGTGACAGGGGAGAAGCGGTCGGGGGAGACAGTGTTGTCTGTGAGTAGGCGATAACCGTAATCACCGAGAAAAATATCAGCATAACCAATAGAACATAAGGAATTATCTTCATCTGTAGCCTCGCTTATCGGATATAGAAAGGGGAAATACTAACAATTGCATTTTAAGTAAGTGGTCAGAGCACACAAAGTTTTCATCAACCCGATATGATTCATACATAAAATACCACCTATATCTCAGTGCTTTAATATGCGCTACATATAAAAATACCCCTTCGATCAAATTAGATGTCAGGTTTCTGAAGGTTTTCATACAGTTGAAGTGCCCGTATAGTAACCATTGCGCGGCGTCATGCCAGCTGCGCCTAATAGGTCTTCAGCTTCAGCCTCGTTTCCCGTTATACCTAGCTCAAGATCGCTGGCCAGTTTGACTGCCAGGGTTCCTTCCCTAATCAGAGGCTGCGATATCGGAAACCGATTGTCGGCAGTGGCGGGCCTGTCTGAGCATTCACTACGATAGGGATCATGGCAAATGCCATTACTAATATGATTAGTAAATTTAGCAGGATTTTCATCTTTACGCCACCTCAAGCCGATCATCACAAAGAAGCACCCAATTATTTATAGTATGATATAAAAATTATGAATGAACAACCTTCAGGCTACTTACGTCACATAATATGTGCACCAGGGACATTATCCTTAGAGCCTGTTTGTGCCAGTTCTTAGAAAACTTCACGATTCTGCCCCTGGGGGCGCCGGAAGCTGGGAATACTCGCAGTGTGTTGTTGGGAGAATGTCAAGATCTCCAGCTTCAGATCAATTTGTCTGTCAGTTAGTACGTTCGAATAAAGAGCGGATAGCATGTTCCTGCCCTATCAGCAAACGCTTGACGCGTTCATCTTTCGGACAGCCGAAAACATCGGCTGCCGTACCGCTCTGAATGACAGAACCCTCAGAATAGACTACGATTGAGTCTGCCAAAGTCGCCGCTTCGCTTGCATCATGTGTTACAAGCACTACCGGCACCTGGAACGTTCTACGTAAGTCCTTCAAGAAAGTACGCATCTCGATTCTGAGAGGTGTATCCAAAGCTGAAAATGGCTCATCCAGCAATAATACGTCTGGTCTCCTCATGAGAGCTCTGGCAAACGCGACACGCTGTTTCTGCCCCCCGGAAATTTCAGAAGGACGCTTTTTTTCGAGCGTATTGAGGTAAAAAGCATCTATCATTTCCCGATATCGTGCAGTAGTGTCCCTCTCTGTCACTCCCTTGGCACCAAAGAGAATGTTTTGTTTGACTGTCATGTGCGGGAAAAGCGCCAGATCCTGAAATACATATCCGAGTGACCGTTGCTGCGGAGTGGTATTGATATTGCGCGAGCTATCGAAATAGGTTGACCCATTGGCGGTAATAACACCGCTATCGGGTTTTATCAGTCCGGCAATGAGTTGCAGTGTAAGTGATTTGCCAGAACCTGAAAACCCGAAGAGCACGGCAAGCTCATTGCCTATTTCCCACGAGACATCAAGCGTGAAATCTTTAATTGCTTTCTTAACCGAAAACACCAAACCCATCAGAAAATCCTTTTGCTGTAATAATTGGCAAGGTAGAGAAATATTGCAGCCATAAAAGTAAGCAGGATAACCATAACAGTCGCCTCACCCCAGTCTCCGCTTCCGGCCAGCGAGTATATTGCAAGCGGCATAGTGTCAGTCTTGCCGGTAATGTTGCCCGCTAACATGAGTGTTGCACCAAACTCTCCCAGCGCACGTGCAAATGACAGCACACCACCCGCTAGAAGACCACGCTTTGCAAGGGGAATCGTCACCCTGAGAGCAGTCTCTAACTCGGAATGTCCCAGTGTATAGGCGGCATTGATAAGGTTTCTGTCGACTGCCTCCAGTGCGGCACGCCCTGTTTTAATCATGAGCGGCAAAGCGACAACAAAAGAGGCGAGCACCGCTGCGTACCATGTAAACATGATGCTCCACCCCGTCCATTCATAGAGATATCTGCCTATAAAACCATTTTTGCCAAAAGCAACAATCAGATAATAGCCGGTCACTGTAGGTGGCAGAACGAGCGGCAACGTCAGCATGATGTCGAGAACCTCTTTCCCCAAGAAGGTCTTCCGGGCAAGGAGATATGCAATCGGCACTCCGATAACAACGATAAAGAACGTTGATACGACGGCTACCTGCAGTGACAGTCTCATGGAGAATAAGGCAGCACTGTCCATGGCTATGGGATGCGGAATCCGTATTTATTCAGGATCGCATTTCCCTCCTTTGACCACATTATATTAATGAACGAATTAGCGGTCGATTCATTCTTGGTTCCTTTTACCACGGCTACTGGATATACCACTGGCTTGTGGCTCGCCTCTCTCGCTGCAACTATAACGTGCATTTCTTCACTGCGAATCGCAGTCTCAGTAGCATATACAATCACTGCATCCACTCCGCCACGTGCAACATGGTCCAACACCTGTCGGACATTTTCCGCATAAGTAAGCTTGTCCTTAATGGGTCCATCAATCTTGTAGTAGTCAAAGACCTCTGCTGCATAGCAAGGCTTCAAAGTTGAAAAGCACCCCTATTCCTGCATGCTCAACCTCATACAGTTTCCAGATTTTTTTTAAGGCGTTCTTCAGACTGATTGCCACCGATACATTAACTCCTTAGGCTGCTCGACGGTGGCAATTGCGAAAAAGGTGACTACAGCAAAAAGTGAAAGGAACACAATTACCATTGTCTTTTTCATATGGACATCTCCATGCGTTGTTAATCTATGATATCACAAGTGGAATTCTTCGATTCCCTGTTCTAAGTGATCTTCCGAAGCGTTCATTGAGAGTCCATCCCTTTTTCATTCCTAGTTGAGATTCGGTCCATATTTTCCTCCGTCTCGCATTTTCAAGTACAAAGCTTTCAGCCCAAAGTCGTTATCACTACCATGGCAATTCGCACATGACAAGTCCTCAACCTTTATCAAAAGCATCAATGATATCCCTCAAGATTCTTTTTTTCTGGATCGAAAGCGTCGTATTCCACACAAACCGGGCACATCCGGTGAACTTCAGGAAAATTGCGCCCAGGAATCGGTCTGTTTCCAATCTAAACTTGACCCCCTTGCGTATCAGCATGAATTTATTATAAAACAGAAACGTATAATGTCTACCAGCATTAATGCCGAAGTTTTGCGGCGCCTTGCAGATAAATTATTTCCAGGCTATTTTTGAGAGCCGAGACGTGCTTTCCGGAATCAAAGTGCTGAGGACGCCTCTGAGGCCGGGCGTTACACTATGCAACAGTTTACCTATCGTGGCTTTTTATGGTAGTGTAGCGACGTCGAAACAGAGCACATGTGGTGATATCATTGAGATTATTTAAAGAAAGAGATGTAACATCGATGTGCATTATTTGAATTCGTTAGAGACTGAGCACAGCTGGTCTATACCATAGATATAGGGGAAATTCTCTATTCCATGAATAAAGTCATTAACTCCAGAAGCATGCCTGATAAACATTTTGAAGCGACCGCTAAGCTGCCGACTCTGCCTGTTGTAGCAGCAAGAATCCTCGATACGTTGAGGAAGGAAAGCTTTACCTCAAAAGAGCTTGCTGATCTGATATCGATCGATCCTGCCCTCACGATCAAAATTCTTAGTCTGGCAAATTCACCTTTTTATTCCTTACAGGAGGCAATAGATACTGTTTATCGTGCCATTGGTGTTCTTGGCATTAATGTTGTCAGAAATTTAGCTTTGTCCTTCTGTATTATTGATAGCCTAAAAAATGACGGCACTGGAGGATTTGATTACACTAAATTCTGGAAGCAGTCGGTTATCAGAGCGGTAGCAGCCACCTCTGCAGCAAAGCTTCTAAGCCGGTATTCAGATGAAGTATTCATAGTCGGGTTGCTGGCCGATATTGGTAAAATGCTTATGTCTCTAGTCCGGCCAAATGACTACCTCGAAGTTTTAAGAGAGGTTCGTTTTACTGGAGCTAAAGATTATGCAAGCGAACGCCGAATATTTTCATACAGTCATGAGGACATTGGTAGTAATACGCTCAGAATTTGGGGGATTCCGGAGGTAATTTATGAGCCGATAGCCCTCCATCACAAAGAAACGGGCAGCAACGGAAAGTATTCTGACCTAATAATACTCATCGGCATCGGCGATATGGTGTCGGATATCTATTTCGACAGAACGCATGAAGAGACCATGGAGAGTTTGTGTGCGCTGATGAAGAACAAATACGGCATAAATGAGGATAAAGTGCTATCGTTTGTTGATGTTGCTGCTGATGTGGGATCTTCTATGTTGGAGAGCTTTGATATCCCATCAGAACAACTTAGACCATACAGTCAGCTGCTTCAGGAAGCAAATGAAGAGATGTTTAGACTCAACCTTACCTATGATCAACTCCTGCGCAGATACGCGGACGAAAAGGAGAAGGCAGCGAGGCTGGCAGATGAGCTCAAAGAAGTGAATCTGAAGCTTCAAGAGCTTGCAATAACTGACGGACTCACTGGCTTACATAACTTTAGATACTTTCACACGGAGTTGCAAAAAGAAATGGCGCGGGCGCGGAGGCATATGCACAGTGTTGCTCTTATTATGCTTGATATGGATAACTTCAAACAAATCAATGATACCTATGGCCATCTCAGTGGAGATATAGTCCTAAAATCGGTAGCAAACCTCATATGGGAGTCAACAAGGAATATAGACACCGTGGCACGATATGGCGGCGAAGAATTCTCACTAATACTGCCGGAGACCGATGTGAGGGGAGCAGTTGTTGTTGCTGAAAAGTTGCGCAAGACGATAGAGGCTAATTCGGTTGATATAAATGGTATGAAGATAGGAGTCACCGTAAGTTTGGGAATTTGCGTTTACGATCCAAAGGGAAACCAGCTCAAAGAAGATGAGTTCATCAAGGCAGCTGACAGAGCCCTCTATAATTCTAAAAGTACCGGTAAAAACAGACTCAGTATAGCATCTTTATAGTTTAGCAACGATGACCAATAAAATAGCTTTAATACCAAACACTGACGAAGAGGCACGTCAGCGCTTTCTGCGATGTGTTGAGAACAAGGCTGAATATCTCCCTGTTGCCAAATGGTGTCTTGTCTGTGATATCCTCTCGTAGTCAGAGACTACGAGCATCCTGGTAGTTCAGGACACAGGTTCGTAAGGACACCCTTCGGTTTTTGCCCGACGAAGGATTCAACAGGAGTCGGGCAATACTGAGGCATTGAAGTGCCCTCAGACTGTACCACACAGCAAACTGGTAGATGTTCAGAAAATTAAGCGTCGAGTTGATGTCCCTGGCTATGGTAAAACCACACAAGGGACATGCAAAAGTTCGTACTGAGGGCGATAAACCCCCTGATATGACATGTCCGCAACAAGAACAGATCCTTGTAGTACCCCGCTCGTTGAATTTCCTGACCTCTTTACAACGCAATGCGGCTTTGTAAGAGAGGTATCCAACGAGTGTCATAATGGGGTTGTTGTTCTGGACTTGTCTGTTGATGCGCTTGTCAATGAATTTGTAGCCGGTGTCTGCCAGTGTCTGACTCTTATCCCAGTCCCCGACATTAAAACCAATCACATCCGGGTGGTCGGCCAGAATGCGGTTTGCGATCTTGTGAAGATAATGCTTGGTTTGCCCTTCAATCCGTGCATAGATGTTCCGTATTTTCGAGTTCAGTCTGCGCCACTGTTTTGATCCACGCTTCTTCTTGTCACGCCTGGATTTAAGCTGGTCAAGCAGGACATAGTGATTGAGATTCAACTGCCGCAGCGGATTGATGTCGTATTCCCAGATCGTCCCGTCTGTTTTAATGCCACTCAGTGCAGTCTTGCAGCCTGGATCGAAGTAAAGCAAGTGAACAGGCTTCCTCGTGAACGGGTTGTAAGCGATTGGAAGAGGGCAAAAAAATTCCGGCGATCGCGGAGATTCTTTTTCGGACATCTCCCTACTGACAGCCACCGCATCCGCACAAGACACCTCATGCGTGAAGCTTGCGCTCCATGTTTTGGATACTTTGTCATAGGCAATAGTGACTGTTTTGATAGTATCCGCCGCGTAATCAAACTTCGGCAGTTCGATCTCGATCCACTCGGCCTTGTTCTTGCCATGCGCAAGTCGCAGAGTGTTGCCGACGATCTCAAAAGAAACACCCTGCTGGGGATACTTCTGCGTGAAGAAATACTTGTACGATTTGAAGCGGGGTGGGCGGACTTCAGCATCTCCCTGCTTCTTCTTCGTAAAGTACATACGCCACGCTCCGGTAAGCGACTTGACCACTTCCTGCAAGGTCTGTGAGCAAGGCTCTTTGAGCCGTGGACAGTCTTTCTTGAGTTCCGGCAGCATCTTTTTGAGGTCATAGTAGCCCAGGCCATTGCGCTGCTTTTCATCGTTCAGAATGTTCCAGACATCCTTGCAGATGTAAGAAGTCTGCCACAGTGTTGCTATAGCACTGGATGGCGGTTGAATCTGCACTCGATGCGTTAGATACAAGGATTACTCTCCATATGTATATTATACCATAGTGAACTGATGTTCACCAAAGGGAAGGGCCACGGCGAAAGCACGCTTTCATCTCGGGATTAAAATACCCGAGGATTCCCGCGCACTATCCTAAATGCAGAGTCGCGTTCAACACTTATCGCATCATAAATGACGCTATTGAACTGCTATGCAGAGATAGTGCATCTGGTCCCGGCGTTATAGAAGAGGCGGCTGCATATAAAAAACCCGCGGGGGGATAATAGAATTCAAGGGGATAGCTACAACTAGATCATTATCTGTTCGTGAGATGGGCATAGACGAAGCCGGCAGGGCTAGGAAAGGAGGTATTTAATTATTTGTCATTTATTCAAGATACAATGCTTTCTCTAAGTTCTCTGTAGTGTTTTTTAACAACACTCAAAAAGAGGGAGGGGTAAAGAGAATGAAAGCCGATGAAAGCTTTGAAACCAAGACTTACCACAAGGTTTATCTGCGTTTATTCTGGCTATATTCTTTTTGTCTATCAGCACACTTGGGGTTATCGGATCCATGCCATTATTTTGGCCATTGCCGTCTGCATTTTTAGCCGGCACCGCAGCGACTGGCATTGGCATAGTGAATTCAGTAGGCAATTTGGGTGGTTATTTCGGACCAAATATCCCGGTGTGGGCGAAACTTGTTTCTGCAGATCCATCCGCAGCATTGTATATCATTGCAGGCATTTTAATGTTCGGAGCTGCTTTGACCTATTTCTTTATCCCGGAGAATTTGCGTGTCAAAGCAATGGCCATTGAATCTGCTCCTGTCGATTGACGAAAATACTTTTTCATACAGGGCAAATACGGCAACTACCCTGCCCCGAAAGGGACAGGGCTTGCGAGATGTTAATTCGAGCTCGGGAAGAACCTCCTCATAGCGCCTTGTTCACTTCTGCCTTTATAGGAAATGTTTCCTTTGCCGTCACATTCGAGAAAAGCCACACTACCTGCACAGAGCCAATTTCGGGTAAGTTGAGCACAAGATTTCTATATGATCCTTGCACACCCCAACCCTTCTGTCCCGATCTCGTATCTCTATTCTGTCTTTCTCGCCGTCTCCACAATGATCTGCACTACTTCTTTGTCCAACAGTGCTACCCTCAACTTCAACGGCAAGACAACAGCATGGTGTATTGGCCATGTACAGCTATATCACTTTTACCTCTTTTTTGCCCACACATTCATACTACAAGGAATCCCCGTGGCAAAACCACGGGGATATCAGGTTAAAGAAACATGCATACGAAAAGCTTATGGATGTGTGCAGGGAGGTAGCGTAAGCAACTTCAAATATCCGGTGGAGCTGTTATATATAAACAATTTTTTTGCTCTTTATATTATTGATCCGTCACTCACATCTTAAATTGTTATATAAACAACCCCACCATCTGCAAGGCTCTGCGATTTACTTTTTACTCGGCTGGTGCCTTACCTCCAAAATATCCCACTCACAGAACTGTTACCGTTGATAATGAATGTGCATACAGGATTCGTTCCTGAGCATACACCTCCGCCCCATTCGTGGAATTGATTCCCCGTCATCGGCTTGGCCGTTAAGGTGATTTGCGTCCCGTTTGGATATGTGCCCTTGCAGGCGCTGTTACCGTTTCCACAGTGGATCCCGTTACCTGTCACTGTGCCGTATGTGGTCCTGTGGACTGTGAGGGTGCTATTAGCTTGAGGCACATAGGTGCAGGATTGTGAAGTCACAGGGGAACCGCCAGTACATCCGGAAGGAGTCGATGTCATTACCGTCCTCGTCTGTGTATTGTTTGACTGGCACACACCCCAGGCCGTATATGTGAATGATGAACATGTTGAAGGCACGTAAGTACACGGTTGGGTCGTTGCAGGAGTTGCACCACCTGAACACCCAGATGGGATTCCCACATAACTTATAACAGAAGCAGTCCCTGTCGACTGACAAGCCCCGAGAGTATAGGTATAGGACGTGCACTGAGGCGTCGGAGGCACATAGGTGCAGGATTGTGAAGTCACAGGGGAACCACCAGTGCATCCGGAAGGAGTCGATGTCATTACCGTCCTCGTCTGTGTATTGTTTGACTGGCACGCACCCCACGATGAATATGTGAATGATGAGCATGTTGAAGGCACGTAAGTACACGGTTGGGTCGTTGCAGGAGTTGCACCACCTGAACACCCAGATGGGATTCCCACATAACTTATGACAGAAGCAGTCCCTGTCGATTGGCAAGTCCCGAGAGTATAGGTATAGGACGTGCACTGAGGCGTTGGAGGATCATAGGTGCATGTCTGAGTCAATGGCAGCGGAGTTCCAACACAGCCGGAAGGAGAAGTTGATAGGATAGTCATGGTCTGTGTACCGTTCGGTTGACATGCGCTCCATGGCGAATATGTATAGGCACATGCAGGAGGTGCCGCACACGGTGTATTTTTAACTACTTCACCTGAATCCGCACTAATGTCGCTAGAATCTCCGGCAACATATGCCTGACCAGCAATGTAATAATTGACGCCACATGATGCAGTGATAGAGTAAGTGAGCGCCGATCCAACATCCGCAGAGTTAGTGTAGACTCCTGACTGCGTGCCGTAAGATATGATGTAGCCGAGTGGAACGGTAATCGCTGCGCCGTTTGTACCTGTCGTAACCGGATTCCACGATACTGTGACAGTATCTGCCACTGCCAATGTACCTCCATTGAATATAAGTACGCACAGCGCAGCCAGAAATAAACCATTGCCTAGTTTTTTGATTTTTTTCATTATCCCCCCTTTGCGATCCAAACCAAATATTTTTTACTCTTAGCCCGACATGATTGCGCCCTATCCTTGCGGACAGATAGCCCTTTTCAGAAACTAAAGTTTCTGAAATCCAGACTGATCATCTGATGCTTAATAACTATCTTAAAGCGACTTAGTTAAGAGAAAATGAAGAAATAATGATTCTTTCTTAACAAAGCGTGTGACAAAAATCACAAAAAGTGGGATGCCAGCTATTGAAAATCCGGACGGATACGAATACGTGCGGATAGAAACAATGGCGAGAAAAATATGCTGAGCGTCATCGGCGACGGCCAGACCTGCACATGCGAGGCCTTTGTTGGGAATCACTAACTATGGGGTGCATCATTGTCCTGATGTGGTCTTATTGCCTGGCGGGTCATGGTTAGGCGAATATCGAATTGATTATGTGGTTTGAGAGTGAAGCGCTCATTCCCTCTGAGGAAGAATCGATACATAATAAACGTGCGGTATCAGCATGATATAATATAGTTATGAAATATTATATTCATTACGTACCAGGCAGGATAAGGATTCAGACACCGATAATTCACGACAATTCCCAAAAGGCAGTAGAGTTTGAAGCCGTTATCAAAAAGGTCAAGGGAATATCAGACGTTGATATTCATACTACCACGGGTAGTGCCGTAATTCACTTCGACGAAAGAGAAATTAATTGTGAGCAGATCATTGGTGTTCTTGAAAAGAATAACTATTTCTCCTTATCTGAAGCAGAAACAGTAGATAATCTTATAGAAAAAATAACAAAAAAGGCTTACGAAGTCGCTGAGTCGGTTGTCATCGATACTATTGAAGGTGGAATCGGCGTTTAGATTGAAGCCAGTCTGATATGCATACATTGCTGGTGATTATCACCGTCACTGGACGCATATGAATAATGCAATTACATAATCTGTTCTACCCCTATGGCAATTAATAACAGACCTGAAATGACCGCTGCTTTACTGGATAGATTCCATTTCACAAAGAATTCTGCAACGTAGTTACCTGCCCAAAGCGCTAAGAAGCTGAGCACTGCTGACAAGAATCCCACCCAGAATGAGTTCAGGCCAATAATGCCGGCACTTACTCCGCCTCCTACATTGTTTATCGACAGTGCAATGCCAAGCAGAGTAGCCTCTTTAAAATCAATATGCTTTGAATCATCCATATCAGCATTTTGGGGATTCACCAAGACATGACCGATGCTCTGCTTGTTTTGTTGGATAGACTCACCTGTATGTTGCTCATTGCGTTTCTTAAGATATGGTTCTAAAATCATCCACATCCCGATAGCTGAGAGGAGCAACATCGCTATCAGCGAAGATAGTTCTTTACTCATCAATCCTGATATTATTGTCCCTGAATAGGCCGCAAAGAAGGAGATAACAAACGTAATGACAGAAATCCAAAGGTTTATCAGCGTGCTAATTCTTATCCCTCGAATGCTGTATGCAATCCTAACGCCCACATTGTCAACGTTATTTGTTAAGGCAATGAAAAAAGTATATAAAAAATGGTGCATCCTCTTGATCCTTTCAGTGCAAAGACACGCACTCCAATGACATTATTATTTTTATGAGATGAAAATACGCGCGCGGCATAAATACTAGCTGATTGCATTTATGAATGTTTTATTCCTGTCGCGGCCTCGAACAGTTTTATGTGACGTTGCTGCAACAAACCTCAACCGCATCTCCGCCACAACCTCTTCAATGCTGCCAAGCACATTCCATTACGTTCTCTTTGACTGGCATCCTTGCGCATCATTACTTTCCTCCTTGCTAAGAGGTCAGTCCTTCGCGTATCTCACCTATTTCTTAATCAGGCGCAATATACATATACTTGTGGTGCTAATACCTGATTAAAGTATAACTTAGAATAGTAACAATAGTATGTCCACATTGCCATTGTCCATTACTTCAGTCATTACTTACCTAAGGCTAGGCTCCTGCCAGACTGTTGTTGACTTACCCCTAATGTCGAACGCCAGGTACACAGTCTAGAGCATAATATTCAACCTCACGTCACAATCCTGTAACATAAGATGCCTATAATGCTTATAATGTCAATTAGGATCTCAACTGCAAGATGATTTACCTGACGGGTCAGCTTTCTCGAATTGAGTCCACTTATCTGAGACGCAGTGATATCGGAATGAACTTTAAGTCTCAACGGCTCATTCCAATCTGCGGGGAGGCAATCTTATTACTATGCTCATAAAATGGGACAATCTGAACATACAGAATAGCATGTGGATAACCACTGGGCTAACTGAAGGATGGCGGCTCCCAGAAGAAAAGACCATCTTCGAAAAAAGGTGGAAAAGCCTGCGTCTCATGGGAAATGCAGAGGCTTTTCGATGAGGAATGGTTTTCTCTGGGGGGTCGCCACCTCGGCATTCCAACTCGAAGGGTCACCAAACGCAGACTGGTCATCCTGGGATTCAATCCTCAGTGAGAATCCCGAAGTAACCAATCACTATGCCCTTTATAAAGAAGACCTCTCGCTTCTCAAGGATCTCGGTGTTAACGCATACCGCTTTTCTCTGGAATGGAGCAGAATCCAGCCCAAGGAAAACGTCTGGGATGCGTCAGCCGTCGCTCATTATCAGGATATAATCGAGATTCTCAGGAGTTATTCTGTCGAGCCTATGGTTACCCTGCACCACTTCACCCATCCCCTCTGGTTCATCAAGAAATACCCGTGGCATGAAGATGAATCGGTGCCGAGATTCCTTGAATATGTAGAACGAATCGTTTCGACAATTAAGGGAGTATCTTACTGGATAACTTTCAATGAGCCCTATGTACTGCTGCTCGGGGGCTACCTCGAAGGCTGTATGCCACCGGGCATCAAGAATGCCGGACTGGCCCTTAAAGCATTGAAGAACATGCTCGTCTGTCATGCAAAAGCCTACGATATCATACACAAATACAACACGGAAGCGATGGTAAGCGTAGCACACAACATGGCTGCTCTTGCCCCCTGGAGTCGCTGGAACCCCCTGGACAAAGCCCTTGCGAAAATAGCAAAACGTTTTTATAACCATTCCCTTACCTCTGCCTTTCTGACGGGGCAGCTGAAAGTGAAATTTCCCCTTCGAAAAGAAGTAATGATAGAAGTCCCGATAAAAGACAAGCTCGACTTTTTCGGTGTCAACTACTACACCAGGGTCCATATACGCTTTAATCCATTCAAAAAAATGTGTGTGGAATTGCGCCACCTTGATATCGATGGATACGGTCTAAGTGATCTCGGATGGGAAATACATCCTTACGGCCTGGAAAAGGTCCTGCGCTACGCTTCCCGCCTCAACGTGCCGCTGATCATCACGGAAAACGGTATAGCCACTAGGAGCGCCGAAAAGAAGATCGATTTCATGCGAAAACATGTTGATGCCGTAGAGCGGAGCATAAAAAAAGGAATAGATGTGAGGGGATATTTCTATTGGTCCCTTATCGATAATTATGAATGGCTTCAGGGTCTCGACGCCCGCTTCGGCCTCTACAGGGTTGATTTCAAAACCCTCAAACGCAAACCAACCAATGCCGCTGCCTACTACTCCTATCTCATTAGAAGCAGGTCGGGATTCTCAGGGTAAAAGGTTAATATAGATTGGCCTCTCACGCGCAGAAACCCTGGATTCTCACATAATCAGACGGCAACCCGAGGAACAATTACTCAGTTGCCTAAGCTGAAGACCGCGGTGGTAGTCCGGCATCAAAGAAAGCTTGGTGACAACTATAAGACACTGACGATATTGAATGTGTAAGTGTGGTCCTGTTATAACCGTTTACTTCTAGCATCGATGTTTATCTTGAGCCCATAAATTATGGAACTGACCACCGTGTGGATTTTAGAGTATGTGGATTACTTTGCTGATTTCGGTGTCTTGAACCCTCTGCGAGATACATTCCGGAATCGGAATATCGTGTTGATTTGCAATTTTAATGTGATTACATTATAATTACATTAAATAGTCTAAAGCGAGTTTGGAAAATGAAAGTGAATATAATATCAATAGGCAATTCAAAGGGTATCAGAATCCCCAAAGCGCTTCTTGAACAGGTTCATTTAAATAAAGAGGCTGATCTTGTCGTTGAGGGAACCAAACTTATCATACGTCCTATCAAAAAAGCAAGGGAAGGCTGGATTCGGGCTTTCAAATCAATGCATGCAAAGAAAGAGGATGCCCTGCTTATAGACGATTCAATAACCCCCGAGATGAAGAATTGGGAATGGTAGCATTGCAATACAATGTCTACATTATAAACCTGGACCCTACAATGGGGCATGAAATCAAGAAAACGCGGCCATGTCTTGTTATTTCGCCTGATGAGATGAACGATAATTTACAGACTGTGATCATAGCTCCTATGACGACAAAATCCCACGCTTATCCATCCAGGGTTGATGTGTCGTTTCAAGGCAAGAAGGGTTGGATTGTGCTTGACCAGATTCGCACTGTCGATAAAAGGCGTCTTGTAAAAAATTTAGGGGTAATTGACGGAAGAACCATTAACAAAGTTAAGACGGTCATACAAGAAATGCTTGTGGACTAATATCAACACGGTTCGGCGATATTCGAAATTGTGCCATATCAACATGATAATCCGAATACCCGTATTTTCTTAGTCGAACCATTGAGTAACAGAGGCGGTCAACAACCCCGCCTCAGTCGACGCACCGGCGCTTTTTCTTTCAGCCGCAGCAATTTCAGAGGACTGCGGACTCTCGGCGCAACTTTTTCCGGGCGCTCATTTCGCTCGCATATACTTTCTTGATTCCATCGCCCATGGCCTTTTCGATATCCCGTATATTTCTTACAAGTCTATGCATTCCGATTATCTCCACGGAAGCGGCCTGATCCGTCCCCCACATAGCCCGGTCAAGGGTAACATGTCTCTCTACAAAGGAGGCCCCGAGGCTGACTGCCGACCATGTTGGCGCCAGTCCTGTCTCATGCCCTGAGTAACCAATAGGAACATAGGGAAAGCGTTCCCTCAACGTTTTAATCATACGCAAATTGAGTTCTTTAGTGTCACAAGGATAAACAGACGTTGAATGGGCTATGAGCAGGTTATCAGTCCCGATTGCATCAACTGCCTTTTCGATCTCTTCCATGGACGACATGCCAGTGGAGATGATCAGGGGTTTTCCGGTCGATTTCATTTTGACCAAAAGGGAGATGTCCGTCAGCGACGCAGACGGCGCCTTATAGAGGGGGGGCGCAAACTGCTCGATAAAATCGACCGATTCCTCATCCCAGCATGAGACGAACCAGTCTATCCCCTTTGACTTGCAATATGCATCGAGCTCTGCATACTGGTCCTGATTGAATTCCACCTTATGACGATAGTCGATATAGGACATCCTTCCCCATGGAGTATCGCGCTCGATATACCACTGGTCTTTGGGGACACACATCTCAGGGGTTCGCTTCTGGAACTTGACGGCGCTGCATCCGGCGAAGGCCGCTCCGTCGATCAGCATTTTGGCAACATCCATGGAACCATTGTGGTTGATACCGATTTCAGCAATTATATACGCTGGTTCGCCATCGCCTATGAACCTGTCTCTCGTTCTTATCTTTCGTTTCTTGTTCATGTTGTCTCCTCTTTCTTTGATAGTATGATTAGTTCTGCACAATCTCTGAACGCACCGTGACCTCCGGCACGCTCGCACACATGATCAACGACTTCCCTTACGGCAGATACAGCATCTGCAGGGCAGGCTGATAATCCCACTATACTCAGCGCTTCCAAGTCATTGGTGTCGTCGCCGATATATGCCACTTCCTCCGGAGCAAACAGCCTTTTTTCCATGATTGCAGTGATGACAGAGGCCTTGTGCCTGACATTCAGGTGCACCTCCCCAATACCAAGCTTCTCGGCCCTTTTGACAACAGCTGCCGAATTCTCACCCGTGATTATTCCCGTCTCCACTCCGACAAGTTCCCTCAGGCGCTCAACTCCCATGCCGTCTCGAATTGAAAAACGCTTCAACTCCTCACCACGCGCCGAATAGTAAACACCGGTATCCGTCCATACACCGTCGATATCAGTCAGAAGCAGCTTTATCTTCCGAGCCTTTGAGATCACCTGGTTGGTCATATGATAGTCCATCCGCCATCAACAATCAGGTTGGCGCCGGTCATGTAACAAGATGCGTCACTCGCAAGAAACAGGATCGCTCCATGGTAGTCAGTCCTGCCAGCCATTCTTCCCATCGGAGTCTTCCTTGCATAGTTTTCCTTGAAAAATTCCTGCTGCCCATTTTCGACACCACCGGGGGACAGGACATTCACGCGCACTCCTGCGCGTCCCCAATACGATGCTAGGAACTTCGTAAATGTTATTACAGCTCCCTTGCTTGCAGGATACGCAGGCGATTTAAAAAATTGCTGTTCTCCGTCCGGCCTGCGATATATTGACTGGTCAGGGGCGACAACACCGTAAGTGGAGGCAATATTGATAATGCTTCCCGTACCCCGTCTTGCCATTGCAGATCCGATAACCTGGGAGCAGATAAACATACCGGTAACATTTACATCCATCATCCTTCTCCACGACTCGATCGGATAATTTTCGAACCGCGACTGTTCTGCGGCTAGCAAAGGATTTTCGAACATGTCATTTGCAGCGGCGTTATTAATGAGTATGTCTACGCTTCCGAACCGTTTTAATACCTCAGAGTGCAAGGTCTGGACCGATTCCAGGCTTGTAACATCAAGCGCCAAGCCGCATGACTTGGAGGGAAGTGTCTCAGACATTTCAGAGCAGGCGGCTTCGGCCAGATCGGCAACTATTACATTGGCTCCAGCTTCGGCCAGACAACGACAATGCTCCCTGCCGAGCAGTCCCAGCGCCCCGGTTACCACTGCTGTTCTACCGCGGAGTGAGAACAGTTCCGTCATCATGTCCCTTTTACCTTGGCACCGGCTTTATATGAAAATTGCCTGTTTTCCGAAATACGGGTTGCACAGGCTCTCCCCTCAGATGACCGCGCACATTGCCCTCCGATACCGCGGATCCAAGAATTTTTAACACCTCACGGTAAACGTCAAGGGTATATGCAATATCCTCATCGGAATGACTGAAGCTTACATTATGGAATCCCGACCAGAGAATACCTCTTTTGAGCATCTCTTGCTGGACAAGTGATTTCAGTTCCAGAGGATTACCGGCAGATGCGTCGAAAAGTACTATGCTGCGGCAGTCATATCCGGAACAACGCGTATATTGCATGCCGAGTTCTCGGGCCAGCTCATTGTAACCATCCTTCAGTTTTTTACCCTGCCCAGATAGATAGGATTGTACGTTTTTGTCCTTCATTTCATTGATCGTCGCTTTAGCCGCAACCAGAGACAATGCTTCACCGCCGAACGTGGTAAAGAAAAAAACGTCTCTATCCAAAAGGGTCATAATTTCTCTGCGGCCTGTAAGTGCTGCAAGAGGCATTCCGTTAGCGATAGCCTTTGAATAGCAGGCAAGGTCGGGAACAACGGAAAAGTATTCCTGAGCTCCGCCAAGGGCAAGCCTGAATCCAGTCCACATCTCGTCGAAGATCAGGAGCGAGCCGTTTCTGCTGCACAGTTCCCTTACAGTTTCCAAAAATCCATCCCTTGGGGCTTCGAAGGCCACCGGCTCCATAATTACACATGCGGTGTCATCATCAAGGGCATTTTCAAGAGAGTCGTTGTCGTTATAGGCGAATGTGAAGGTCATGTCGCGGACCTGAACAGGTACGCCTGCGCTGCGGTCAGTTATGCCTATATACCAGTCGTGCCATCCGTGATATCCGCAGCAAAGTACTTTATTTCTCCCTGTATACGCTCGAGCGAGACGTACTGCTGCACTCGTCACTTCGGCGCCGGTTTTGCCGAATCTCACATTTTCAGCATTGGGGACAATGCCACTTATGATCTCGGCAACCTCAACTTCAATAGGATGCATCAGCGAGAAAGTAATACCGCTGTGCAGTTGCTCCATGATAGCAAAATCAACCTTGTCATAACAGTAGCCGAGCGAGAGGGGACCGACGGCCATACTGTAATCGACATATTCATTGCCGTCCACATCCCAGACCCTGGACCCCTTTCCGCACACGAGATATTTTGGAGCTACTCCCTTTATATACTGTGTAGGTCCTTTGGCGAGTGTCTGTGTGACGCTGGGGATTAGTTGAAGGGCGCGTCTGTACAAGCGGTCTGATTCAGCAATGTCCGGGTAAGATTGGTTGAATTGTACTTTATTAGGCATTAAGTTCCTCCGTTATTTTCTCTGCAATTTGCTGAGCGCCGAAACCCTCGTGAGTCAGGACATCCTCTAACCGGGCCGGTTTGAACCAGCGGTTATCCATGGCAATGGGGAGCACCCGGTACGTTATATGTCGGCGTAGGAAGAGTTCGGCGATGGATGAAAAGAGACCTCCGGTGATGAAATGGTCTTCCAGAGTTACAAGAAATCTGCTATTTTCGGCAGCTTCAAGCACGGCCTCCTCGTCAAGAGGTTTTACGGTGCGAAGATTGATCAAGCCTGCATAAATATCGTGCTCCTCCAGAATGTTTATCGCATTATAAGCTTCTTTCAGTAACGGGCCGTAAGTGATAATAGTCGCATCCGGGCCTTCGGCGATTATCTCGGCCTTTCCAACTTCAAAATTGCGGTCATGCTGAACAACAGCATCCAGTGCATTGAAGCGGATATAAAATGGGGAATCATCGTAGAGCACGGTACGAAGCCCGATCATCAGGTCGTCGGCATCGGCTGGACAGAAGATATTCATGGAAGGTATTCCCCTCATCAGGGAGATATCCTCGAGTGCCTGGTGGGTCGGGCCATTAGCTTCAGAGAGAAAGCCCGGCACTCCTCCGACAAGCTTTACCGGAAGCTCGGCGATGCCTATGTCTGTCCTTACGAATTCAAAAGCCCGCATAGTAAGAAATGCTGCAAGCGCATGAACTATTGGAATTCTCCCCCGAAGAGCAAGCCCTGCAGACATCCCTATCAATGTTTGCTCAGCGATACCGACATCGATAAACCGGTTACCAATATGAGCCGGCAGGGACCTCAAGGCTGCCCTGTTTTCAGCTGTAGTCACCACAAAACGCTCATCCTCGTTCAAAATATCTTTCAACAGGCTCTCATAATTCATCTGTTTGATCTCCATGGATTCAGCTTTTCCCCTGAAGTTTTTTTTGTAGCACCTCAACCTCATCGGCAGAAAAAGAGCAGAACCAGCGGTCCGCACGGTTCTCGATATCCGCTAAACCCCTCCCCCGTACGGTATTTGCGATGACGATATTCGGCTTTCCCTGCTCAAAAGGTACGTTAAGGAATACATCTTCCATATCGGGGAAATTATGCCCATCTATGGTTCGGACAGCATGTCCGAAAGAAATGAATTTTTGCGCCAGCGGTTCCAGGGGGATGAGATCCTCCGTTTCAAGATTCGCCTGGAGGCGATTCCTGTCCACAATTGTAATCAGGTTGTCCAATTTATAGGCGGCAGCAACCAGCATCGCCTCCCACATGGAACCTTCGTTCAGCTCCCCATCACCCGCGATGACAACTACCCTGTTATTGGTCCCTTTCATCTTGCAGTCAAGTGCAACTCCTGCAGCCACGGACATCTGGTGGCCAAGCGAACCGGCGTGAAACTCAATGCCAGGGATAGCCCTGTTTGGATGCCAGTACAGGTCATCCCTGGTCGTGAGATGATTCTCCAGCCGGCTCGCCTCAAGTATTCCGCATTCGACCAAAGTACCGTATAAGGCCGGCACTGCATGACCCTTGGAAAGAAAAAGGTAGTCACGATGTGAATTATCGAGCGACCTTTTATCAATATTGAGAAAGCGCGAATAGAGATAGACCACCAAATCGGTACATGAATAGGCCGCACCTATGAAACAGCCCCCAAGGGCGGTGAGTCGAAGTATATGCTCCCTTACCTTTCTAGCACGCGCTCGGAGTGTGCCAACATCGAGAGGTTCCAACTGTTGGGTCATATCGAGCATGTTTCTATCCTCAAAGAATTTGATGTTTGCAAATCATCCAAATGATTGTAATACCAACTCGTCCCTATATGTTGCCGGTTTAGCTCCTTCAGTTCAGGCCGCCTTTCAACCAGATCCAGTATGTCCTGCATGGCGAACGAGGGATTATCAGGATAGAGTTCCTTGTAGACAGCGCGAATGAATTCATAGTCCTCTGTGTAATCAAGCACCCAGCGATGAGTCATGGAATAATCCAGTCCCCTATCCCATAAAATATTCCCTATCCGAAAGCGGTCAGGATTGTCCCAGATGAACGGTGTGGTATGCTCACGCTCGAAGGGTTTGGCAGCATCCTTCCATGCAGTCTCCAAGGCTCGCATGCCTACTACTTCGACGTCGTTGCCGTCAGGATGAGAGGCCGGATGCAAATTACTCATATAATCCAACTCGGTGTCGTGCGCTAAATAAGCATCAATGACGCAATCTATAACCGCCGGGTCTATAAGCGGGCAATCCGATGGGATTTTGACCACTGCATCGGCGCTGTATCTGATGCCGGCCATGTAGTGACGGTCGATCAGATCATAGGGATGTCCGCGAAAGCACCGCACCCCTTCATAGCGGCAGATGCTTTCTATCAGGGCATCCTCGGGATCTGTTGTCGTGGCAATGACAAGATTCGTCCCGAACCGGGATCTTCTAACACGCTCAATCATGTGTCCCAAAACCGTCCTTCCAGTCAGGGGAAGCATGACCTTATTGGGCAATCTCGTGGAGCTGCATCGTGCCTGAATTATGATTACAATATTCATTTTCAGTCCAAAAACCCTCTGCAGACCTCCGCGATATTTCGCGAGGATTGACCCTTGTTCTGCATTGGCAGCAACCGTTTCAGTTCATCCGGGTCGAAATAGGAATGGACCTTTTTGCCCAAGGCCAGTCCTATATATGAAACCGAGGAATACTGTGTAATTAAAACATCGCAATTGGCTATCATCGGGTTTATATCTCCTTCCTGGAAAATGAGTGCTTCAGGTGCATATTTCCTAATCTCTGCAACTGCCCGTGAGTAACGTTCGTTAGGGTGAAGCTTAAAGATCAGTGGTTTGCCGCCGGCGTACGCTATCGCCTGCTTTAGGAATCGCATCCTGTTGTCACATTTAAAAGTCTCTCTGGCATCAGATGTGGCAACCAAGGCGAAGTTGTGGTAAGGGAAATCATTATCCAGGTGTACTGCGACATTGTCGAAATTTGGAATGCCCGTGACAACAAGGCGTTCCGGCCTGACCCCCTTCTTGATGAATAGGTCGCGGTAACCATCGGAAGCTACGCAAAAACGGTTGTAACAATGCGACAGGCCGGTGGTAGACGTGCTGGCCAGGTAGCGCGGCAGTTTAAGATACTTAACCAAGTGATACATGAAATTTTCCGGATCCGTCATGCCCTCCTGGACGAGCACTACTTTCTTATTTCTTATGTTTTTTGGAACTATCAGGTCCTGGCTGGTGACAACCAGATCATACTGATGCGTGCTTCCACGAAAGTCGACCTTGAGCCGGTGCTTATTGAAATGGTTATCTGTCTGCCTCCTGAAATTCCCTCCAAAAACGGTGAAATCAAGCATACCTTTATCGCTCATCCACTTAATCAACCCATCGCCGTAAAATGGAGTGAAATAACAATCGTGGTCTGAGAGGTGAAGGGAAATCTGATGCATTATAGTAGTCTGGTTGAGAGAGCCGCCGATGAATAATATTTTTTTCTTTGTCATAGATTGATTTGATTCACTGCAACTCTGTTACTACAGTCTAAGCTATCAATGATTACGAGAATGTTAAGACAACTTTACGATAAGATTAAAAATTAAATATTGAACCCGGTTAAACAAGTAATAACGTACGAACTAATGCTTCATTCGGATGTGCATGTCCGTTCAAACCGTCAAGTAATCACAAACAGCTTTCAGGTACATATGCGGCAGTAAAAAAAAACCACCATTTAATATGTGAGATGAAATATCAGCCGGCAGGCTGGGATTTTGAAATAAATATTCGAATAACTATTCGCCGGCTGTGAGCTTCAACCCTATGACACCGACCATTATAAGACATACGAAGGCTAGCCGTGACAGTTTGCAAGGCTCTCCGAGAAAGAACATGCCAATCAGGTTGGTACCCGCCACGGCTATCCCTACCCATACGGCGTATGACGATCCGGTTGGGAGCTGCTTCATCGCAAGTGACAGGAATGAGGCGGCACCGAGGCCACATAGAATATAGGAAAAGATAAAAGGGAAAAGCTTCGTGAAGCCATCCATACCCTTGAGGCTGAATACCCACCCTATCTCAAATGCACCGGCTATAAGAATGTACATCCATGCCATGCCTAATTATAATGATACAGTGTTACACTGCCGTTACAGGAACGTTAAGAAACGGAACGGGAATACCCTTTTTTGTGTATATGATGGATGGAAGCAACCGCCATAGATCATTATAAGTTTGCCGCTTGATTAATCATCGGCAACAGTATATTCGCTATAACCTTGTATGGTGCCCATGAGCAATACCACTGTTAATTGTTACGCACTTCAAGGTACAAACCGTGAGACCTGCCTTTGACTGTGAATGCCTCCGAATCGAGTCTGAGCATGATGCAACAAGTGCACACGAAAACGTTTAAATTGGAGCCTTCCAACGATAAATATTTTGTCTTATAGTCGTAATAATCCTGTCATAATTTTTTGGTATGCTATGGGTGGTCATAGCTGTTCCCTCATGGGGAAGACCGCCCCCTCGGTCTTCCCCACCTTTTTCCGAAACTCATTTGTCACATTTTCATAATATTTTCTTAACGCTACTGTAATGCATCCGGTATAGAATTAAGTTAATGACAAACCTGTTCAAAGCCGACCTTCACGTGCATTCCAGGTTCTCAAACAAGCCTTCCATCTGGGCGCTTAGGAAACTGAATTGTCCAGAAAGCTATACGACACCCGAAAGCATTTACAAGGCCGCATTGAAAAATGGGATGGATTTCGTGACGATTACGGATCATAACACGATAAACGGTGCTCTTGAGATAGCCCATCTGCCGAAGACTTTCATCAGCTCTGAAATTACAACCTATTTGCCCGAGGACGGCTGCAAGATGCATGTTGTTGCGCTTGGCATCTCGGAGCATGTCTTCAATGACATCATGCATCTCAGGAAAAACATCTATGAACTGGCCGCCTATCTCCGGAGCAACCAGATTGCGCATTATATAGCACACCCGCTTTATGATATGAACAGCAGAATATCAGCCGATACTATCGAGAAGCTGGTATTGCTTTTTGAGGTCTTCGAGGTAAAAAACGGATCGAGATCTCACCGATACGGCAACATGATATCAGGCATCATCGCTTCTCTGACGCCCGAAAAGATCGCCTCACTCG
This sequence comes from uncultured Nitrospiraceae bacterium, assembly GCA_963736105.1. Taxonomy (GTDB): domain Bacteria; phylum Nitrospirota; class Thermodesulfovibrionia; order Thermodesulfovibrionales; family Dissulfurispiraceae; genus Fen-1308. Next base: position 2,455,001 of record CAVTNL010000002.1, read on the forward strand.
CCGATCGACACGGTATTACGCCGCAAGGAGAATCTCCATGGATCAAGGGTTCCGTTGGAGGATCAGATGACCATAGTGGTTTTTTTATCGCCAGAGCTTACACAGTATCTCCATGCGGCGCCTCGGTTTCGGAATTTGTCAGTTCCATATCGGACCGTTTGACGCGTGCCAGTGGAGATGACGGCGACGTTATGACATTAGCTCACAGTATATACGGTATCGGTTACCACTTTTTGAAAGAAAAAATCGATATGAAAAAGAGCAGTTCTCTGCCGTTCATCAGCGCGCTGATGAAGCAGGTCATGAACACAAACCAGGGCGGGCTTCCGCTCTTCGACCGGCTACAGCTTTTTGTAAGAAAGAACATCCCGGAGATCTATACGGGATATGAGGGCAGGACTTTCGAGGAGATAATCGACAGGGAGGCGCGGATGCTTCTCAACGACTCCCGTTTCCTAGCAGACATCAGCTCCGAAAGTATCAACAGAAGGATCTTTACAGTAACGAGCTGCCTTTTAAATCGGCTCTCATACGTATATACCGACCGCGCGATAAAGACCCTTTCGGCCATGAGCGTCATGAACCTGGCCTATTCACTCAGCGGCATCGGCTTCATCCATCTTCTTGCATCCCCGTATTACCTTGCCTTTCATCATCAGCACAGAAGCAAAGATCTGTTGGCGGAATTGGAAAAACGCTTCCTGTCAGCAAACGAGTCTCACCAACCTCAAAAAGTCGCACTGTTTACCGATACCCTTCACGAGATAAATGGTGTAGCCATCACTATCAAACGGCTCATGGAAAGGGCCAAAAGGGAAGGCGTGGAACTGGTAGTAATAACGTCAAGCTCAGAAGAAACCTCATTTAAAGACGGCATAATGAATTTCAAATCCTTCGGCATGTTTGCATTGCCCGAATATCCAGACCTGAAGCTGCATTTCCCTCCCATACTGGATATTATGGACTACGTCGAAAGAGAAGGGTTCACGCGGTTTCACGTAAGCACACCCGGCACTATCGGCATCGTGTCCCTATTGATAGCCAAACTGATGGACATTCCCATATCCGGCACTTATCACACGGATATTCCGCAGTATGTCAGTAGTCTCACCAATGATGCGTTCCTCGAAAGCATCGCATGGAATTATATGATCTGGTTCTACAACCTCATGGAAGAGGTGATGGTCCCTTCCGCGAGCACTCAGAAACAGCTAATCGACAGGGGACTTGTAGCAGACAAGGTGCGCCCGCTTCCACGATGGGTCGATACTGAAGTGTTTACGCCTGTAAAGAGAGATCCCTATCTATGGACGCGCCACGGGCTGGATGGGTCAGTGCGGTTTCTTTACGTCGGAAGGGTTTCACGTGAAAAAAATCTTGAGTACCTTTCGCAGGCTTTCACAGCCTTCATCGATTCTGGAATGGCCGGCAACCTGATAGTAGTGGGGGACGGACCGTACCGCAAGGAGATGGAGGCCGAGTTGAAGGGATATCCGGTAGTCTTCACAGGCTTTCTTGCCGGCGAAGAGCTTTGCGCCGCATATGCATCGTCTGATGTTTTCATCTTCCCGAGCACGACCGATACCTTCGGGAACGTGGTACTGGAGGCACAGGCCTCCGGAATACCTGTCATAGTTTCTAGTGAAGGAGGTCCGAAGGAGTTGATGCAAGATGGCATTACCGGCCTGACGATTACAGCACACAGTCGACAGGCCCTTACCGATGCCATGAGATTCTTCGTGGAAGACCGCAACCTCATCAGCATAATGGGGCAAAACGCTCGTCATTTCGCCGAAATTAACGGGATAGACGCTCATAATGCTTACAGCACCATCCTGAAAAATGATGTCCATAAGACAGGACAAACCTCCTGCCCGCTGAAGCAATCGGATCTACAGACATCTGAAACTGCCTCAGTGCCGGCATGAAGGCATGCCGCACGCTCCTGAAGAGACTGAAGCAACTCGCCCCTCTTTGCCGAAACCATCTTCCCGGCCAGCTTATAATTCAATACACCGACATGTGCAATGCCAGTTGCCCCCAGTGCGGTATGAGAATCACCGAGTCCTTCAAGAGATCGACGCTCGATCTAGACACCGCGAAAAAGATCATAGACCGAGCCGCATCAAACGGCGTAACTGCGCTGTCCTTGACGGGCGGTGAACCCCTGCTATATATCGATAAGGTCGCTGATCTTATAAGATATGCCGGCGACGCAGGCATCACTTACACGCGAACCGGGACGAACGGCTTTCTTTTCATGAACCACAACAGACCGGATTATCAGAAGCGGGTTTCGAAGATTGCAGAAACCCTCGCCCGGAGCGGACTCTATGCGTTCTGGATCAGCATCGATTCCTGCATCCCTGCAATTCATGAAAGAATGCGCGGCCTTCCAGGGGTCATACCCGGAATAGAGAAGGCCCTCCCTATAATGCACGATCACGGCATCTATCCCTCCGCGAATCTCGGGATCAATAGAAATATCGTTCATGACTCAGCAGGAAATGGTTCGCCCTCGATTGCGCATCCATCGGAATTCTATGAGTCCTTTAGAGAAGCCTTCGGCAGATTCTATGCCTTCGTGATCGATATGGGCTTCACCATAGCCAATGCCTGTTATCCTATGAGTATCGGAACTGATAAAGACAACGGACTTAGCGCGGCGTATGGTGCAACTTCGGACGCGCACCTGGTGCAGTTTACCAATGATGAGAAACCTCTGCTCTTCAAGGCACTTTTCGATACCATTCCTCTCTTCAGGTCAAAGATCAGAATATTTTCCCCCAGGAGTTCACTTTACTCCCTCATCAGGCAATATACTGTCGGCGAGGAATACTGCTATCCATGCAGGGGTGGCAAGGATTTCTTTTTCGTCGACGCAAAAGAGGGAGCTGCCTATCCGTGCGGCTACAGGGGAGATGAACGGCTGGGGAAATATTGGGAGATCGACATTAAAGAACTTGACCCATCCGCCTCTTGCAAGAGATGCGACTGGGAATGCTTCAGGGATCCGTCTGAATTGATGGGGCCTGTCGCGTCACTTTTTTCAGAACCTCTTACTGCCATCGAAAAGTTCATTAAAGATAAGTCCTTTGCAAGACTTTGGTTGAATGACATATCTTATTTCAGGGCCTGCAGTTTCTTCGATGCGAGTAAGCCGCCCGATTACAATAAAATGGCGGCATTCTTGCCAAAACCTTCTGGAGCTGGCCGATGACAGACGCTAACCACTTGATCGCTATATTGCCCTATCCCGGCCTTTTCGTGGCGATCATTCTTGGCAGCCTCGGACTGCCGCTGCCTGAGGAGGCTACGCTTCTTCTCTGTGGGTACTTCATTTCGCGAGGCGCGATATTACCCGCCCCTGGAATACTTGTCGTATTCACTGCCGTCCTTGCAAGTGACTCTATCATATTCATATTAGGGAGGCTTTACGGCCGCCGACTACTGTGCCACAGATTCTTCTACCATGTGTTTTCTATCGATAGGCTATCCTGCCTTGAGGACGGATTCACTAAAATAGCTCCATTTCTAATTATCTTCGGACGACACCTATTTGGGTTGAAAACGAAGATAATCTACATGTCCTCGGTCATGGGGATACCGCCGCATAGATTCTTTCTGATCGATTCCATCGCCGCAACAATAAGCGTCGCCGTTATGGTCTTAATAGGTTACGCAGGAGGAAACTGGATACAAAGTTCCATGCCAGAAAACCAGTCATCGGCATATCCGATAGCAATCGCACTTTTAGTCCTTGCTTCAGTGTTCATTTTTTTCAGGCATCTCGCATCCTTTAAAAAGAAATGCCCTGCGAACGACGCCAGACCTTCACAGGTGCAAGGACATTCCATGATCGATAATTGAGGACACCCATCTTTTGGCACTGATCCAAAGTGTAGTCACTGGGCTACTATTCCAGATCCTTGCAGCAAGATGTCACATGCTGCTGTCCGTTCCGCTCCTCCTCACCATTTCCCTAGTATCTCCCGTAAAAATATTTGCCGATATTCACAACTCACCAATCAAATCTATTACGATCAAGGCTTCAAGGGCAATTCTCAAAAACGTTATCACCAGGTCTGCTATCGAAGATACTGTGAATCTACTGCGAAAGGGATTCCCCGGCGCCTCCGTCTATCTCAATGGCCGCAATGCACAGGTTGCAATCATCCTGCCAGATGCAGAACAGTTCGAAAAAAGAGATGGATCGAGCTTTTCCAGAGACAAACATTATGACTATCTATACTATCCGAACCATGCTTATGAGTGGCAGTCGACGCACCGAGGGGGTAGCTCCATCACGCTCAAGCTCCTCAGCCCTTCTTTTGAAGGAACTGCCTTCGGCCTTTACGGTCTTCTCCAGGAAAAACTCGGTTTCAAGTTCTACCATCCTCGAAAAACCATTATACCATCATACAAGGTCTGGCCCCTCACGCCAGATTTTAGCTGGAGTGCAACACCGCGCTTCGACAAGAAGGGCTTTCATATCCATACACTTCATCCGACGGAACTTGCAGAGCAACTTAATAATCCGGAGGCACCCGGATCTCTTTCCGATGTGAAGGAATATATCGATTGGCTTGCCCGTAACCAGCAAAACCTGTTCCAATTCTATCTGCTGAGAGATGTAGATCGTGATCGATGGATTGTACGTGCTGATGAGATCGTCGCATACGCGCATGATAGGGGTATTCTTATCGGTGTGGAATTTTCACTTGCCTGCCTGCAGCAAAAGGCCTTCCAGGTAATCAGGCTGCTCAATTTTCTGACCCCCTACAGGACACAGATCGACAATACACTTGCGTGGCTATTCCGAGCCAAATGGGATTTTGTCACCGTCGATTTTTCCATGGGCGAATACATGCCAGATCTGGGCGAGGTGATGCCGGAATCGCGAAACTATCTTATCGGCACCATCACGGGAAAATACAAGACTAAAGTACTGTATGCAACGCACGTCATTCAACCAAAAGATTGTGTTAGAGTCTCCGGACTGCTTAGCCCGAACTGTGAAACCGGCATAAAGATAACTCAAAATGCAGGGATTCTGATCCACACCGTAATGTGTTATTCCATCGACCAAGCAAAGGCCCCTGTCTATGGCAACGCCAATGAACGCTTCATGCTCCGCCGGGCGGCTGATATGGCCAAGATCAGAGAAACATGGTACTGGCCCGAATCGGCATACTGGGTCACCTTTGACAACTCTGTCCCGCTTCTGCTTCTTCCTTACCTCACTGCCCGATGGGAGGATATGAGGACTATGAAACGTATCGGGGTAGACAATCATCTAACCTTCAGCTCCGGGTGGGAATGGGGTTATTGGCTTACAGACTGGAGCGTCGCCAGGTGGTCATGGATGTACAGAGAAAATGGCCACGTGAAGGCATCCCATCCACTCAGCGTCCTTTTCGATCTGTTCCACGATGCAGGCATTCAACGCGCATGGAGAGATGCGCTTTTCCTCCAGAATTATTATCTAAAGGATCAAGGATTGATGCCATTAATGTCTGCCCTCGACCCAGCGTCAGAAATGCCGTGGCCTTTCAACAAACCTTTTCAGCCCCGGTCCGACTTTACGTATGAATGGCTCCTCAAAAAATCTGCGGACTCCGACGTATACAGGGTACTTAACGGCCCTTTAGCGTCACTAATAGAATATGATAGGAAAATCGACCAACTGGTTATAAGACTCAAGGCTGAGTCGAAGCACTTCTTTATGAAAAAAGAACACAATGCTCCGGAACTCAAACTTCTCATGGATGAACTTACAAGAGGCCTTCAAGTTACGGCCCTGCGTGCCAGACACCGCGCACTGACCATAGAGGCATTGATCGCCAAGCGTCAACAGATATTGAAAGGCTCGCAGAACGATAAAGCTGAAGCCTTACTTCAAGAGGCTGCAAAGGTGCGTGGCGAGGCTCAAAGCACAGTACTTTCTCAGGAGGCAATATATCGTTATCCGGTGGATCAGCTTGCAAGACGGAGAAAGAGCTTTACTGCCTACGAGTTCGGATATCTCTACCCGGCAAGTAATCTTTTATTCTGGTGGCGTGAAGAGGAACAGATCAGGAACAGCCGTTTCGATGCCTTCTATTTGAACATATGGGACTTCAGGCGCATTACGGGAATTGAAAGTCTTTTTTAAATCATGGATTCTCATGCGATATACGGCTGACGTGAGCCGTTCTAAGCTGTAAGGTTATAACAGATACGAGGAAAGACCCATTATCCTGTCCTCCAGCGCCTTCGTTGTATAGGGCTTGATAATATACCCGCTCACCCCGGCCTTAATAAGTGCAGCGACCCGTTTTTTGTCATTTTCAGCCGTCAAAACAAGCACCGGGATATGGCTTAGTGCCTCATCTTTCTTCATAATTTCGACAAGCTCCATGCCCGTCATTTTAGGCATGTTAAGATCTGTTATCACTATATCGAAGGATTTCAATCTCATGACAGCTAATGCATCCTGTCCTGAATTAGCCATATCAATATCATTGAAGCCCATTTGCTGAAGTGAATACCTTATACTGTTTCTCATAGGAGCGGCATCGTCAACGACCAATACGCGGATCTGTTCGGACACTGTTTTGAAGACGCATTTGAATATTCTTTTTTTCAGAGACCTTAAGGTAAAAGGGTGCACTAAGAATTCATCGACCATGCCGGTGCCCAGCGCAAAACTGTAATATTCTCTTTCACTTTCCTGTGCGATCAATAAAATAGGAAGCCGTTTCGGGTAAATGTTTTTTTTCAACATCATGACGAAATCTACTGAAGATGCTGAATGCAGGTTCAAGTCAGTAATAAGCAGATGGTAATCTTTCGATTCTATCGGGTGATGCTCACCGGCTTCATTATCGATCTCTTTAATATTGCAAAACCCCACATCCGACAGCGCATTCCTCACGGCAGCATTGACTGCATCGTTTCTAAGGTTGATTATTATTCCGATATCTTCAGCGATCATTCTAGCGATCCAACCCTTGGGGCATATTTAAGCCAGGGCGGTTCGGGCATCGATAAGACGGCCTTTCCGCTCTCTATTGTAATGATGCCGCAGTCACTCTCGATGAACAAATCAACGAGTTCCGGGTCGAAATGTGAATTTTTATTATCTGTCAGGTACGTGATGGCATCATCAAGTGACCATGGCTCCTTATACGACCTTTTGGAAGTAAGAACATCAAAGACATCTGCAATAGCTGTAATTCTCCCCCAAAGCGGTATATTCCCACTGCTGAGCCCGCTGGGATAACCTGACCCGTCGAATTTCTCATGGTGCGTAAGTGCAATTGTCGCCGCCGCCTTCAGATAATGACTCTTCCTGTCTTTAAGGATATTGTACCCGATGATCGCATGCGACCTTACGACTTCAGTTTCTTCCTGCGTCAATCTTCCTGGCTTCAAAAGAATATTGTCGGGGATCCCTATCTTTCCTATATCATGCAGCTGAGAGGCCTGACAGATAAGATTCTGTTCTTCTTCGTCCAATCCCAGACTCTTTGCTATCAGCCTCGTGTATTTTCCAATCCGCTCCTCGTGATTTCTTGTATTTGGGTCCCTGAATTCTGCAGCCTTTCCCAATATTTGCAGGGTTTCAAGTTCCCTCTCGACGATTACATTTGTAGCCGTCCTTACTTCATCCTCAAGGAGGGCTGCCCTGTCTCCATGCAAACGCTGGTAGTGCCGAAGGGTTGCCAGATTTTTTACCTTGGCAGTGAATTTTGCCGTATTGATCGGCTTCGTCAGAAAATCGGTGACGCCGCTTTCCAATGCATCGAGTTCCAATGAAGTATCATTGTCCGCTGCCGTAATCATTATTATCGGTACATCCTTATGAGTCCGCCTTATCTCTTTCAATAGCGTTATGCCGTCCATCTGGGGCATGCTGTAGTCAGTCAAGATCATGTCTGCGCCATGTTTTCTGACGTGTGCCAATGCTTCGACCGGATTGATAAAGCTACTTACTTCCAGTCCAATGGTTTTCGCCATAGCTTCTACCAGCAACAGGTTGGGCCTAGAATCGTCTACAACAACTGCCTTCATTGCCAAATGGTTCATGGCAGTCCCACCTTGTCCTGGAGGCTGTTTCTCAGCGCGGCGATCCTGGTTATGGTATCATTCAAACCTTCAATGTCATCGGCAGTGAGACCGCGTTTTTCAATGCTCTCAATTTCTCTGCACAGAGAAGCAATTTCATCTATCCGCAGATTTGCCGCTGTCCCTTTTATCTTATGAGCAACCTCGCGGATCCCCAAGCGGTTACGGACTTCTATATTGGTCCGGAGTTCGTCAAGATCACCTTCCACCGAAGAAAAGAACTCCTGCAGGCAAAGTCTGGCCATGTCCTCAGTGATGCCAAGGCTTTTTGCCATGCCAGATATATCGAAGTCGCGATTTCCAGGCTCCGTAGAATTCTGGGACACATCGCCAACTTTCTTCACGTGGATATACTTCCTAAGTACTGCGGTCAATGCCTCTCTGTCAATCGGCTTGGTTACAAAATCGTCCATCCCTTCAGCCAAAAGACGTTCTTTTCCGCCCTTTATTGCGTCCGCCGTGAGGGCGATTATCGGGGTGCGATGCTGCTGCATGATGCTATTCTCAAATTCTCTGATCAGTTTCGTCGCATCGCGCCCGTTACAGACGGGCATATGGATATCCATAAAAACAGCGTCATAACTTCCAAGCCGATATTTTTCGACAGCCTCCAGTCCGTTGCTTGCAATGTCCACATCAATTCCGGACTCTCCCATTATTAGCTTTATCAGCATCTGGTTAGTCGGAACGTCTTCTGCGACAAGCACCTTCGCGTTGAATCGGATACTATCGTCATCGTTGCAAACGATCCTTCCAGCAGCAACTTTCATTTCTGTTCCCGTCACCTCGCTAACGGCATCTATCAGTTTTGACATGTAAACGGGCTGATATATGACCTTGTCGAATGAGCCCTCCATGATTTCCGCAGCATACTCCCTGGCTACCGCTATAATCGGGGCGTTGGTGATTACCCTGGCGGTCCTGATCGCCTCAACATCTATTGGCGGGATCGACATGACCAATACACCTACATCATCAATGTCTATCAAATCGCTGATCTCATCGAGAATATGGATAGAGCATCCAAGGTGTTCCAGGTATTTGCTTATGCTGCTCTCTTGTGAAGGCCCTTCCCTCCTGGCGCCATAAAAGGCGACCTTAAAATTCAGGTCCGCGCATGGCATCACCCTACTGTCTTCTTCGTCAAGCACGTCGAATCCCACTGTAAAGAAGAACTCGGTGCATTTTCCGGGTTCGCTGTTGAATGAGAGTCGACCTCCCATCTTGGCAACTATGTTGTCGGAAATTGCCAACCCAAGGCCGGTACCACCGTATTCTCTGCTTATAGAGTAGTCGGCTTGTGTAAAGGGTTCCAGTATGGACGCTTGTTTATCTTTTGGAATCCCGACACCGTTGTCTTCGACCGAAAACGCAATATTAACGCTCCTTGTACCTTCATCGGCTGATTCGCATACTATTCTTATATAAACATACCCGCCTCGAGCGGTAAATTTAATCGCGTTGCCGATAAGGTTTGTGAGCACCTGTTTTATTCTGAGCGGATCGCCAGACAGAAACCGAGGCAGCGTTGGGTCGAGGAAAAATATGAGGTCTATATTCTTCTCGTTCGCCTTGAAAGACAGTGTTTCGATCATTCCCTCGATCTCCTTGAAAATATCGAACCCTGCTTTCTCCAGTTCGAAATTACCGCTTTCTATTTTGGAAAAGTCAAGAATTGAATTGATAATACCAAGCAGGTTATTTGCGCTTTTGCCTATAATTTGCAGATACTCTTTTTGTGTTTTGTTAACCGAAGTTTTTTCGATTAGCTGGGTAAACCCAATTATCGAGTTCATAGGTGTTCTTATCTCGTGGCTCATGTTTGCCAGAAACAGACTCTTGGCGTTGGAAGCATCCATTGCGCTATCCCGTGCCTGCAATAATTCTTCGTCCGACCGCTTGCGATATATCGCTGCGCCTATGATGTCTGCGGCAGTGCCCAAGACTCCAATTTCGGCTGCATCCCAAGACCGCTCCTGCGCACATTCGGAAAAGCCAATGTACCCCCACCAGCGACTATCTACGAAGATAGGGATCACGAGAACGCTCCTCACACCACCCTTTTCAAAGAATGTACGAAGTGCTTCCGGAAAATTACTTACGTTGCCATGAAACGCCTGTTTGCCAGATAATGCTTCACTGTCGAAGTCTGTAGCAAGATAAGATATATCATTGTAATCCCTATTTGCTGATTGTGAAGCGACCCCTGGCGCAACCCATTCATATTTTCTCCTGCCCCGCAGATCACCCTCGGCATCCCTATAATTTTCTCGAATCGCTATCCTGTTCACGTCTGTTGCGGCTCCGAGCCGCTCGAGACAGGTATTGATATTATCGTCTATATCGGAGGTCTGCAGAAATCTCTCGCCAATGAAACTGAGCGCTTGCAGAATGCTGTCTCTCCTCTTAAGCCTTTCTTCAGCCAGTCGGCGCTCAGCAATTTCATTTTTCAGTTTCTCATTGACAGACTTAAGCGCGCTGGTTTTCTGCTCGGCGGAAATGCGCGCATTATCCAATGAATCAGCTGCGGACAATATTGTCCGTCTAGACAATAATATTATGAAGGCACTGACGGCCGCCATCGAAAACATGATGCTGAAAAGACTCGACCAGAATTTCTTCTTAGCTTCAGAAACATCCTCTGTTAAAACTGCCGTTAAAGACTCTTTCCCGCCGCCGGCCTCGGAAACATCGATTAATGTATTTCGTTCCGAGTTGGGAGCAATCACCCTGTTATATTTGCTCGAAGAAACGATCTCATCGCCATTGAGATAAAATTTAATATCCAGGTTGTTAGCCCGGGCAATATTATCTACACTGGGCTGATCAAGGTAATTTCCGACTATTAGGATCCCGATAGGTGAAGACGGCCCCATTAATGTCTCTACGGAGAAGATTGCCAATAACCCGTTATATACCGCTACCGAAGATACGGTTTTCTTCGCCTTAAGCGCCTCCCGTGCCATTGGCGATAACTCATCAGTTTGCCCGAGCATATCCGGAAGATCGGCCCGTACAATAACCGAACCATGTAAATCGTACAGATTGACAAAGCCATACTCCATTTGCTCGAAATACGGCGTTATTTCGTCCAGTAAGGTCTTTCTGTCCCTCATGATGGCACTTTTGATAAAACGCTCCTTATGACTCAATAAATGTATCAACTCGATATTTTTTTGACGTCGGGATTGTAGAAGGTTGATCAGCCTCGAAGTATGTTTCCCGGTTGTATCCTTTTCCTGTTGTTGAAAAGTGGAGTATTGCAGAAAAGAAACGTATATAGTGCCCGTAATCGCAAGCGCGACCATCAATAAGGTCGGAATGAGCAATTTGAACTTGATATTTTTCATTTATAGCTTTATTTTCTTGGCTCTCTTAAAATCTGTGGTGGATCTAAATAAAAGAGCCCCTTGAAGGCTGACATCAGATCCCTGCGAGTTGTTTGGTTTTTTCAACGCTTTTTTGACGTTAGCGCCCACATTACCTTTATCGTATGTTTCATCTCAAACTTGACAGTCGTGCCATAGTAAGGACGTTTGGTCCAGTCAACTGCCCGGTCATTGACACATTATTGTGGTAATGCTGATTTCTGCTGCCATGCGTGGAGGAAAAGAAAGGTATGTTACCCTTTGGGAGGTTGGGCCTTCGAAGAGTCTTACTGCTGTCGGCATTCAACTCAGTGATATTGTTCAGGGACGCTTTGAAACGCTCTCCTTCGTAGAAGGCCTGGATTTTAGGCTTCTGGCATCCCCAAGGATCAATGTCAAGTGCGATTTCAACGCCATAAAGTTATCATGTTCACTGTTAATAGAAAATTATGTCTATATTACTGTTTCTCTGAGATTCAGGAGAAAATCTAGCATCTCTCCATTACGATATTCCAATAAAACGAACCGGGCCTTTTCTGCTCGCAAAGACGGAGGGAAACAATCTCAAAGCCCCTGAAAAGATCGACAAGCTCTTCTGCGTTACAATAAAAATGAGGGTGGCGTTGCTCGTTGTCATCGATCTCGGTGATATAGGTGTCAGCATCTATTCGGCGCCCTGTGCCGTAAAAGCTATTCCTTTTGGAAAGCATAGTGCACTGGAAAATACCACCAGTTCGAACTACCCTCTTTATTTCAGATACCGACTTTTTTACGATGTCCGGTGTGCCGTGGTAAACCACGTTCCACGCGAGCACATAATCGAAAAACCCATCCTCATACGGCAGCTCAGTCATAAGCGAATACTGCACATCGACAGCAAATCCAGCTTCAGCAGCAGCCTTTTCAGTCAATTCGAGCGCCTCGTAGCTTGCATCCACAGCAAATACACTGAATCCTTGGGATGCAAGCAACAAAGCATGTCTGCCCAGGCCGCAACCGAGATCGAGGACATTCTTTGTTTTCTTCTTTTTCAGTTCGCCTAAAAGCAGCCGTACGTCCTTCTCGGATACGATCCGATCCCACCTCCCCTTTTCATTACCCCATCGACGGTCCAGTGACTTGTAGGCCGTTTCGGTGTCGCGGTTGCAACCAGATATATCACTCATAATAAATTCCCTTTCCAGTCTTTAAAGTTTATATTTGAGCTGGTAATCACATTTACGCGGCCTCGTTGAATGCAGCTGTAGACTGTATCCCGCGCGATACATCCCAGCGAGGTACCTCATGTTCGGAACCGTCTTATCAAATGTGATCATCGACAAACGGTCTCTTGCCGGGTCTCCACCAGAAAGCTGAATCCATGCTTTTTATATCCCAGCGATTCGTAGAACCTGTGGGTCCCGCCGCGTAACAGGTTGCTGGACATCGTTATCTTATAGCACCCCTTGTCCCGGCACCTCTCCATAGCAAATTCCATCATTCTCCTGCCAATCCCCTGTCCGCGCAGGTCTTTGCGGACAACCACATCCTCGATAACACCGGAGCGAGCACCCATGTGCCCGAGATTGTCCATTATCAGCAGTGCGAAGATTCCCACTACACAGTCGTCTATGGATGCGATATGGAGCTTGTAGTCCGGATAGAACTTCATCTTGTCGAAAATATATTCGGCTTTTTCGAGGTCCAGCACATCACCGTCATCCATACCGAACTGGGAATAAAGTCTGAGAACAGATGGCAGATCATTGCGAAACGCTTCCCTTATATTGATGTTCATTTCTCTTTACCTCCTGAAGATTTTTAGCGGCTGACCCAACTACCGGAACAGAAATACATTCTCAGTCTAATGTGTAGTCGATAATCTCGTAAAAATTGAAGTAGAGCGCATATCCTGAAAGGGATACCTGTGTATGCTGAAAGCCATGAATCGCAGCCGGTATTGGTCATCATTGACGCATTAATTTTAATCCGGAAGTCGTTACGAGAAAATTAAAGAGGTATTACATTTAGGTTAAATGGGCAACTCGCGTCGTTTCATCTACTTGAACTGCCTCAAACAATCATCTGAAAGGACTTGTTCCCCAAAAGTGACCCGTGCGATGTAGACAATATATAATTACAAGGCCCCTCCATGCGAATCAGGGAACAACGGGTAGAACAAAGAAATATGTTCCGTCTTTTATAAAGCATTCTTATTATCCTATAAAAATCAGATCAGATCTTCCTATTGCAGAAACACTTTGATAATATAGGGGAAAGTGCGAAATTATGTTTAGGGAGGACTCACCCAATGGGTGAAGCGAAACGGAGAGCATTAGCAAGACGGAATGAGAGTATAGGACTGGACACATATGCCGGAAAGATACACGTTGAATGGGATCCCCAAGCAGCAGTAACACCCTTAGGGCAGCTTCCTTTTTTCATAGAGTTTTTGAAAGTCAGCGGGTTGTTCGATGCATTTGTAGATGAGTGTCCCCTTCAGTATAGCAGTCCCAATGCTCCTGATAAGCGGTCTGTATTGGGGACCCTGATGCTTTCCATTCTTGCCGGACACAAGCGCTATGCTCATATATCTGCTATTCGATGTGATGGCGTGAATCCTGAGCTTTTGGGCATGCAGAAGATCATCAGCGAAGATGCAGCACGCCGGGCACTGATACACATAGAGGAAGAAGATGGAATACAGTGGCTTGAAGCACAGCTTGCCCGCTGCACGATGCCGGTATTATCGGCGGTATCGGGGCCTTCATGGATACTTGACACAGATACGACAGTGAAGTGTTTGTATGGGAAACAGGAAGGTGCAGTTGTGGGATACAATCCCAAGAAACCTGGGCGCCCTTCACATAGCTACCATAGTTATTTCATGGCAAATACCAGATTGGCCTTAAATGTAGAAGTGAAGCCAGGTAATGAGACTGCATCGAATCACACCACTGCTGGTTTGTGGCAGTTACTGGAAAACATACCAAAAGGGAATTGGCCGGCATTTATACGTGGAGACGTAGCATTTGGAGTGGAGGGTGTATTATCAGAAGCAGAAGCAAGGGGAATTCATTATCTTACTAAGCTTAGGCTCACAAAAAATGTCAGACGGCTGATCGAGAAGCTTTTTGAGAATGATGATTGGGAGGATGCCGGACAAAGATACAAAGGAATAGGATCAACATTGCAACTAAGCGGCTGGAGCCGCAGGCGACGTGTAATCGTGCTGCGTCGACTCATTACAGGAGATATACTGCTTAATAAGAAGACAGCGAAGAATCAATTGGATATGGCATTCATAGAAACGGAGGGACTAATTGGGAAGTATGAATACGTGGTTCTTGTAACATCGCTGCCTGATGATGTTTTATCTGTAGCGCAGCATTACCGGGATCGTGCAGACTGTGAAAACAGTTTTGATGAATTAAAAAACCAGTGGGGCTGGGGTGGCTATACGACGAAAGATATGAAGCGGTGTAGGTTTATCAGCCGTATGGTTGCCATCATATATAACTGGTGGTCTTTATATGTACGTCTTGCAAATCCGAACAAACATCATGAGGCGATCACCAGTCGTCCATTGCTTTTACATGCAGTAGCTAAAAAGACAAGTCATAGCGGACAGACTTTTTTGACTATTACAAGTCATCATGCTAGGGCAGAGAAGGTAAAAAACGCATTGCGAAATCTATCACGGTTTCTCGGGCGGGTTAAGGCGACTGCGGAGCAGTTGAATATCTCTGAGCGTGTAAGGTTCATCGCACTGTATGCTTTTAGGAAAATGCTAGGCCCTTTGAAGTTAAAAACAGTGTATCTTCTCCCTCAATTTTATAATTGAGGGCTTTCAACTGCCGTTTTTAGGATTATTCTCCTTAACCCAGGCAAGTGACCTTGCCCGTGCACAATGTAATTGCACTCCAAAACTGCTACGGTCTGAGTGATTCATAATTCTTCATAATATCTTCATCTTCCATGCACAATTATTTAGTACTTTATAAGCATGAAGAAAAGTTTCTTTTAAAATGTTCTAATTCAAGATTGAAAAAGAAAAAATGACAATTGGTAAGATAACCGCGTTGATCATTGGAAGCAATCTTCTGGCTTTAACGGGATTTATGACCAAGGATGATGCTGTTGGATACTTCGCTAATATTTATATACTGAAAGCTTTTCTAGGATGGGTGCAATAGATATAACTACACCAGAACAAACCTCGTATTATGAAAAGATGGCTCGCCTATCCAGTTGGGTGACCTTACCGCGCATAAGCAACATGGTCGACCTACGACTGGAGGCGAGCCCACCACCATGATAGCTTTCGAGACCCCACGAGCGTTGTGTTAACTGAAATAAACGGATCTATTAGTTAATACACAACACGCGTTTGAAAGGATATCTATCTGTGAAATAATTGCACCTAAAACTTGTGCAAGTTGAAAAACCAGTGCACAATAACCTTAAGCATGAATCTTGTCTTAGGACTGTAAGAGAGGGATCGGCTTTAAGAAACACCTATCACTCCACTATAACTCGCGTACTCTATTTTTGCTATCCTGTGTGAGCGCCGCAGGCAGTCGATTTATCCGCATCCGGCTGCCCGCAGATTTGTTGCATTAAGCTTTCAATTGTCTCCCATATCATTGAGCTTGGAACGTACCAGTCTTTCTTGGTAAGAGTTACCGACAGGATTAAAGTGGCTTCGCACCACTCTCCCCTTAATTTGACTCCGGATTGTTGTGTGTCTATGAACCATGGATTGTTTCCAGTTATTTTAGCACCATTTTTTATCAATTCATCTAGCATCGTATCTATACGCTGCCTAGCCACGTGCTGATAATTCCGTGTGCTGTAGTGGCCTCTCATACGGCAGGATGGTCATTTTCGACAGAGAGGATGTCTTGGCAGACGTGCTGCACTATAGTGACGATCGATTTCATGTTACCCTTTGTCGATGCTGCATTAATTTGGCGTAGCAAATTTGTGAAGAATTCGTAATATTGCATGTAAGCGCATCCATTCTGGATTATATCAGTTCATGAGCATGTATGACTGCAATAAAGAGCTAACTTTTTACACATCTTCCTAATTTAATATTTTTTTAACCGTATTGTAACAGTCCCGTAACAATCCATTGATAGCCTGTAAAAGATTTCTCCGAGTCAGAGAAACGGCGGGCAGAATCCTCAGATTCCTTAAGTAGTCATGGAACGCGTCGATGATAGAACCACAAATGGGCTACCGAGTGGCGCCAGTAGTAAACAGAACATATCGCTACACGGGAGGCACAAATGAAAAAGAACCTCTTAGTTATCATGGTTGCTGCAGTCGCCGTTTGCTTTGCCATGTCCGCTTACGCAATCCACGAAACGCCTGCTGACGGCCAAAAGTTCCCACTGGCAGGCGCCGATGCCAGCAAACTGTATGATTTCATTACCGAGGCGCAACCCAATTACTCACATTGGAACCACCTGCCAGGGACAAGCGAACTTTCTGCTTCAAAAGAACCGCACGGCGCATTTGAGTCAACCTACGTAAACAAAATTGCGATGGATTCTATGAAGAATACAAAAGGCATGGCGGATGGCTCTATTATTGTCATGGAGAATTACGATTCTAACAAGAAACTTGAAGGTTGTACCGTGATGTACAAGATAAGTGGTTATAACCCACAGGCGGGTGACTGGTTTTGGGTGAATTATGC
This sequence comes from uncultured Nitrospiraceae bacterium, assembly GCA_963736105.1. Classification (GTDB taxonomy): domain Bacteria; phylum Nitrospirota; class Thermodesulfovibrionia; order Thermodesulfovibrionales; family Dissulfurispiraceae; genus Fen-1308. The sequence continues at coordinate 2,472,164 of CAVTNL010000002.1, forward strand.
AGCCCCTGGTGGATATGTCGTCGCATCAGGGAAAGTAGAGTCATGCATCAGCTGCCACTCCGACCGGAAGGCCAATGACTTCCTGTTTTCAAGCAGATAAAAAGTAACTGACCTCTAACGTTTTTGGAAGTGCAAGACTGCCGGAGAACTATTTACTACCTTTCGGACTTCCGGCTGTCAAGGTCAGATGCTTCAAACGCTATCAGTATACTTGCGCATTGGGCTGACTCGACCATGTATGCGCTTTCGTCATCTCTCCGTCAGGATTAAATCATGACACGATTAATTTTGTGTATGTAGCGTTTCCATAGGTTTCGATAAGGCCAATCTTAAATTATTAACATCCAGTATATTTATTCTGCTCTTCCTAATTTGCCTGATTTACTCACCTAATTTGGCCGAGAGATATTTCTATATCTTTGCAGACAGTAGGCAAGTAATGACTGAAGTATTGGACAACGATTATGCCTACATACTATTTTTAGCTATACTATAATCAAACAGTGGCATCAAAAGAGGGGGTTTTTTATGGGACTTCTTGATAATGGTCTTAAGGGTAATATTTTGACAGGATTAGCAATAGGGATTGGAGTTTCAGTGCTTGGGCCGACCGTGCTGCCTATTATCGTTGGAGCGGCGAAACCGTTGGTAAAGGCAGCCATCAAGGGAGGCATCGTCCTTTACGACAGGGGGAAGGAAAGCTTTGCAGAAGTAGGTGAGGTTGTGGAAGACCTCGTTGCAGAGGTAAAAGCTGAACTTGCCGAGTCTGCTGACAATCCCGAACCACCACAAGCATGATACCGAAAGTCCATATAGTTCATCGTACCCCTACCCGACTGCGACTCAAGGTTGTTTCGAAGGGAGACCATGAAGGGTACTTGAGGTCTCTGCCCGAGAAGTTTGCGGGCTTCTCTGGAATTGATGAAATTGCAATTAATCCCCTTACTGGAAGCGTCCTTTTTAAGCATGGGGGAAACGGAGAAGAGATGATTGATTTCATAAAAAAGCATGGCATTTTCGAGATCGCGGTTAAACCGGTACGTCCGCCCTCTGTGCACAATGGGGTTTCATCTATCTACCAGAATCTCGATAGCCTGGTAAATGCCGTTTCAAACGGTTCCACAAATACCGGCGGACTTGCTTTTATCGCCCTTCTCTCGTATGGCGTGCTTCAGATTAGCCGCGGGAACATTGCAGGTCCCGCCTGGTATACAGCCTTCTGGTACGCGCTTAACATATTCCTAAAATCGCAGCCCGGAGAAATAACCCCCGATATCGAAGCTAGCTGATGTAACTCACATGTAATTTCAAGATAATACGACCGTAACAACCCGATGATATCGTGAGAAGCCACCATTGGTGATGATACATTTATTAATTGTTCGCATGGGTGTAGGTGACAGCAAGGAGGAAAGTCATGGCAAGTAAGGGCAACAGCAAAGAGAATGTAAAGGCAGCAGCAGGAAGTGTTAAAGAGGACGTCGGGAAAGCAGGCGCAAGCGTAAAGGCAGGCATTATCAGCAGTCTCAAAGGGATCAATGAGATAGAAGCTGAGATAGTCAGCCTTGTCAGAAACATAGTTTCCAACGCCTTCCGGGCCACCGGCTCTGTTGCAAGCGAAGGAGTTGTGATTACCAAGGATGTCATCAAGGGTGCCATTCAGGCTACCGAAGAAGTCGGCACCGGCCTCATTCTCAGCACCAAAAATGTGGCCAAGGGAGTGGTTATGGGAGTAAGTGACGTTGGTGGCGATGTAGTAAACGTCGCAGCCCAGACCGTCAAGGGTGCAGTTAAAGGCGCTGCTGAGATTGGCGCAGATGTCGGCCTTGTTGCCAGAAGGGCTGTGGACGGCGTCATTGAAGCTGCGAAAGAGACTGGCGGCAATGTCGAAGAAGTTGCAAAAGTAGCCGTGGGCGGCGCGATTGAGGCTGCTGGGACTATCGGCAATTCAGCGGTTAAGACGGTCAGGGAAATGCTGGTAGGCGTGGTAGAAGGAGTCAAAGAAGTCGCTTCCGCAGCTCTGCCGAAGAGCAAGGAAAGTGTCTCCGCACCTAAAGCGACACCAGCAGCCGGTGTGACTACAAAGAAAAGTCAGCATAAAGGAAACTAGCAAGCGGTGGTTCGGGCCGTCCATTCAGCTATCAACGGCAGGGTCCGCTTCAAGGTGGACGGCCTGCACCGCTCTGAGGCACTAAAGCGCCACATCGAAAACGGTCTTGACGGACTGGACGGGATTACCGTCCTTTCCATCAGCACGACTACCGGCAGCCTCCTGGTCTCTTATAAGGGTGGCAATACCTGGCAGTCTATCGTCCCGCTCATTGAAGAGATTGTAGCTGTATACAAATCGGCAACTGCAGTGCCGCAGACTGGTGATGGCGGCAATGGAAAGAAAAGCACATCAGTACCAACAGAGTCGCAGCGGCAGTCAAAATCATTAGACTCCGCTACTTTGCAAAGCAGGAGAAAACTCAGGAAGCTAGTCGTAGATGCGCAAGAGCAGCCAGTGGAAAAGTGGCATCTTCTTGATGCCGGTACTGTTCTGCGTTTTGTTGCTACCGATGGAGCATTCGGACTAACCGACGATATAGTAAAGCAACGCCTGAAGCAATACGGCCCAAACATGCTTCCAGAATCAGTCCCCCGCTCGGGATTCAGCATCTTCATTGAGCAATTCAAGTCACTTCCCGTCGCACTGCTAGGCGTCGCTGCCGCTGTATCCGTGGTGACCGGCGGAGTAGCAGATGCCATCGTAATCATGGCGGTTGTTGTTACAAATGCAGGGATCGGTTATGCAACCGAGAGCCAGTCAGAAAAGACCATCAATTCTCTGAAAAGCTTGGTAAGACCTACTGCATTTGTTATCAGAAACGGAGAAATCCGAGAGATCGGCGCTGAAGGAGTCGTCCCCGGCGACATTCTCGCACTGAGGCCCGGAACGTATGTACCTGCAGACGCGCGACTCATAGACGCAAACCGTCTCAGCGTGGACGAGTCAACTCTCACGGGGGAAAGCCTCCCGGTACTGAAGATCACTACAGCACTGAGACCCCCGGAAGATGATACAACTGGCAAGAAAGAAATTCCTCTCGGCGACCGCACAAACATGGTATATATGGGTACGATCGTCACAGGTGGTCAGGGTGCGGCTGTTGTGACAGCCACCGGGAAGTACACCGAAATCGGCCATATACAGACTCTTGTGGGGTCCGCCAGACCGCCTCAAACTCCGATGGAGAGACAGCTCGATACTATGGGCCGGCAACTCGTGCTCATCAGCGGTGCTGTCTGCGGAATTGTCTTTTTGATCGGCCTGCTGCGGGGATACGGCTTCCTGCAGATGCTTAAAATATCGATTTCCCTCGCGGTTGCAGCTGTTCCCGAAGGACTGCCTACAGTCGCAACGACAACACTCTCGCTAGGCATACGAAGAATGCGAAAGCACAACGTTCTTATCCGCCACCTCGATGCGGTAGAGACCCTCGGTTCCCTCCAGACGATATGCATGGACAAGACGGGGACGATAACCCTGAACCGTATGTCCATCGTAGCGCTGCATACAGGGAAAAAACAGGTCAGGATATCCGACGGTATATTTTACCATGGCGGCAGAACGCTGAACCCCTATGAATGTGATGAACTGCTCAGGCTTATACATGTCGCCGTCCTTTGCAACGAGAGTGAAGTCCAGCGCTGCACGCCTCAAAAACCATGTGATGGGCTGGTAGTCGACGTCAAGGGCACGGGTCTGTCGGTCGGATTGACGGAACAACACATTGTCAGCGGCTCATCGACAGAAAATGCCTTGATCCACATGGCACTGGCGGCCGGCATAGATGTCATCCTGATAAGAAATAAATTTCCGCGTTCCGGGATAGGCCACCGTGCCGAGATGCGCAATTTTATGACCACTACACACTCTGTTGCTAACAACGGAAAGCTTATCGCGCTGAAGGGGAGCCCAGCTGAAGTGCTTCAGATGTGCAACCGACATATAGTGGACGGGGAGTTGATCCCTCTCTCGGATGACGACAGGATGAATGTTGAGATCGAGAATGAACGGATGGCTGGAAATGCCCTTAGGGTTCTCGGCCTGGCCTATAATATTATTGAAAACGGAGATAACGATGTAGATACCCGCGAGGACTTCATTTGGCTCGGCCTTACGGGTATGGCCGATCCCGTGAGAAATGGAGTGGGTGAAGTCATAGACGTATTTCACAGCGCTGGTATTGATACCGTTATGATCACAGGCGATCAGAGTGCGACGGCATATGCTATCGGAAAGGAACTAAATCTAAGCAGGGGTGAGCAGCTGGAAATACTCGACTCTACTCACCTCACCGACATAGAGCCTGAGGTGCTTAAGGCATTGTGTGAAAAAGTCCACGTCTTCGCTCGCGTAAGCCCTGCGAATAAACTTCAGATCGTCCAGTCTCTGCAATCGGTCGGTAAGATAGTGGCCATGACCGGTGACGGCATTAATGACGGCCCAGCTCTCAAGGCTGCCGATATCGGTATCGCCATGGGGCATACCGGGACTGACGTAGCGCGTGAAGTTGCCGATGTTGTCCTGGAAGATGACAATCTCGAAACGATGATCATCGCCATAAGCCAGGGACGAACAATCTACAACAACATCAGAAAGTCGGTCCACTTCTTACTGTCCACTAACATGAGCGAAATCATTGTCATGTTCACGGCAATTGCAGGCGGAATGGGTCACCCTCTGAACGCCATGCAGCTTCTCTGGATAAACCTTCTTTCCGATATAGCCCCCGGACTTGCCCTTGCTCTCGAACAGCCGGAGCCCGATGTGCTGGCAAGACCGCCGAGGGACCCGGGAGAACCAATCATAAAGACATCTGACTTCAAGCGGATAGGCTTCGAATCAGCAGTGCTGTCGGCCGGCTCCATGTCGGCCTATCTCTACGGTATATCCCGCTACGGCATAGGACCCAGCGCCGGCACGATGGCTTTTGCGAGTCTCACCCTGGGTCAGCTGCTGCACGCCTATAGCTGCCGTTCCGAAACGCACGGCATCTTCGACAAAGCGCATTTACCGCCCAACCCTTATCTTAATGCAGCTATAGCAGGCTCTATTGGTCTCCAGATGCTCGCCATGGTTGTGCCTGGCCTGCGGACGCTCCTCGGCATTACCCCTATCGGCTTTATCGACTGGCTAGTTGTGGGCGGCAGTGCCGTCGTTCCGTTGATCGTAAACGAAGCTACAAAGACACAAAAGAAAGCCGCCGATAATAGGCGGTTGTCTATGCCCGCAGTGGTACAGACAAGGACTGCCGATGCCCATTAAGATTGGCAAGAGATTATAAAACGGTGGAACATATACCTCGTTAAGGAGACCTCCTGGATGAAAAAAGATTTTATGTTTACATCTGAATCGGTGACGGAGGGTCATCCCGACAAGCTTTGCGACCAGATAAGCGACGCTATTGTCGATCATTTCCTGCAGCAAGACCCCTGTTCGAGAGTCATTGCCGAATGTGCTGTTTCGACAGCCATAGTGTTCATAGCTGCCCGTTTCAGTTCAGGGGTGTCGATCGACTTTTCCAACATCGCCAGGCAGGTCATAAGCCAGGTCGGGTACGATCAAAATACATTCAATGCAAAAACCTGCAGTATCCTTACTAGCCTCAAGGAACTGCCTGCCGAAAAATGCTCCTTCGACGAGCAGAGCCTTGACGACGAAGCTATAGAAAGAATCACGGTGAAGAACCAGGTTAACGTCTTTGGCTTCGCATGCAACCAGACAGCTGCCCTCATGCCTTTGCCGATATGGCTGGCAAGGAAACTAGCAAGAAGACTCTCATCGGCAAGACTCCAGAAAATACTTCCATATCTGTCGCCTGACGGCAAGACACAGGTCGGGATCGAATATCGCGACCGCAAACCCAATCGAATCCATAGTATTACAGTCATTGCAAGCCAAACCCAGGAAGCAACTCCGAATCTCAGGCAACTGAGGGACGATTTACGGCAGGCCGTGATCGAACAGGTATTTCTGGACGAAGAAGTGAAACCAGATGCCGGCACAAGGATTTTCGTCAATCCAGACGGGCCCTTCATAATCGGCGGGCCTTCCGTACATTCAGGGTTAACAGGGAGAAAAAACGCCATAGATACATACGGGGAGTACTCCCGTCACAGCGGCGCTGCCCTCAGCGGCAAAGACCCGATGAGAATAGACCGCGTAGGGGCTTACGCTGCCCGCTATGCAGCAAAGAACATAGTGGTGGCCGGCCTTGCCGAACAGTGTGAGGTGCAGCTCAGCTACTCGATCGGTATGTCTCGCCCTGTCAGCATCCAGATTGAGACTTTCGGGACAGGCAAGGTTTCTGATGATAAAATTGCAGCTCTCGTCGAAAGGCATTTTGATTTCCGGCTTGCCGCGATAGTGAAACAGTTCAGCCTTCGCCTTCTGCCTTCCATAGTAAAAGGCGGTTTTTACAGAAAACTCTCGGCTTATGGCCATATGGGACGCATGGATATAGGCGTGCCGTGGGAACTGACCGACAAGGCATCTCTTTTAAGATAACTCACTATGGCAAAAATTGCTGACCCGAAACTAGACCACCCATTAGGTAGTAACCAAGAGCCCTCCGACAACACGGTGGATTCCGATTCCATCCCTCCTGTACATCGCGAGGCGGTAAATACGATTGCAGATGACATGCGAATTCCAGTTGACCGAGTGCATAAAATATATTGTATTGTTCTCGAAAAATTCTCTAAAGATGCAAGAATTAGGGATTATCTGCCCATTCTGGTAACAAAAAAAGTTAGGAATTTAATGCGGAAGAAGTTGGAAATTCAAAATAAACTCGACCTGACCGGTGGCAGGCAAAGTCAGCGGGACTGACTTTAGATAAGCAATGCTAAAACTGCAAGCGGAGTGCCCTCAAGTGCCATACCAACAACCGACCCGAGGACTGACCTGCCGATAAAACTCCCAGCCTTGGATGCGGCGCCCTTAATATACTGGTCATGAGTCACAGCCTTGTCTTTATCGAAATAGCCTTTCCGCTGCAGAAGATCTATGATGTCATCATGTTTGATAACTTTCGGATTGTAATTGATCAGCAGACTGCCGGTAGTAAGATTGGCATCAACGGTAGCGATGCCGTTTGTGGCGCCGAGGATCTTGCGCACTTCGTAGGATGCGTTCTCATTGCGTCTGATGATCGGGCTTTTAATCCTGAGCCGTCCGGGTGTATTGTGAATGTAAAAGCTCATTCAGAATGCCTCCTTACTAGTTCTTCCTCTAATTAAACCAAATCTACGTTACAGCAGTATGAAGGCTTTGTTACAGTTATGTTACAATCTGATGCGCTCAATGACGTAATAAACTCGGATTAACAATGGTATTCAACAGGCTTCGTTCATGTTATAATGAGACAATGTTAAGGCGTCAGAGGAGGTCATTGCCTTGTTCGGGGGGCTTTTCCGGCCACTGCATCTTCTAGTCATACTTATTGTCGTTCTCATAGTGCTTGGCCCCGGTAAATTGCCTTTCATTGGAACAGGCCTTGGGCGGGGATGGAGGGAATTAAAGAGAGCGATGTCGCCCTCTAACACTAATCAGATGCGATCGGGGACGAATGGAATAAAGGCGTTCGTAATGGCAGTGCTGAAATTATACTACACAGTATTTCCCAAGAAGTAAGCTACCGAAGCCGACAGTGGCGGTAGATAATGTTACAGGAGGCTAAAAATGGATATTTTGAGCGGACTCAAGAAGGACATCGAAGATGGCATAAAGCAAGGCGTCGACGCTGTCAAATCAACGGCGACCATGGTGAAGGAAAAGGCTGAAGAACTGACCGAAAAGGGTAAAACACAGTATCGCATTTATGAACTCAAGAACAAGGGGCAAAAGCAGCGTGCGTCGTTAGGCGAAAAATTTCGCGAATTGGTAAAAACTAAAAAGATGAAAGTCTCTAATGAAGAACTAACGAAACTCTTATCAGCTATTGATAAGACGGACGACGCTTTGGCGAAATTGGAAGGGAAAGAAGCTGCTTCAACTCCCAAAAAGCCAGCTCCCAAAACGGTTAAACCGAAAACACAGAAGGTCGCATTGAAGAAGACTACGAAGAAGGCCGCACCGAAATCGACATCAGCTAAGCCCTCAAACTGATAAGTCTCCGGTAAAGGATTGTGCGATGTCGCAGGGAGGGAAGATTACCTGCACTAATCGCTAGTTGCGTTTACAGTTGGCCTTCCGGTTAAGCGCCTTAGCCGATGCTACGCAGCCTCCTCTCCTTCGTGATTATCATAGACTAATTCGTTATACAGGGCAAGACCGTCGATAAGAGTCTGTAGCGGCGTTCTGCCCTGACAGTACCGGCCCTGATTGGTCCGCTCGGTGTTGTACCACACCATAAACGCGTCCAGGTCAGCCTGGATCTCTTCGATGGTACGATAGAGTTTCTTTCTAAACGCCACTTTGTAAAACTCATCCTGAACGGTCTGATTCAGTTTCTCCACACATCCGTTAGTCTGGGGATGCCTGACCTTTATCCTCGTGTGTTCAATATCATTCAGATGAAGGAACAGTTCGTAAGGATGGCTTTCTGGACGACCGCAATACTCTGCTCCATTATCGCTGAGGAGTCGGAGTATCTTAATTCCGTACTCATCGAAAAATGGCAACACCTTGTCATTTAAAAAGTCTGCTGCGGTCAAGGACGTTTTCTCAAGATAGATTTTGGCAAATCCGACATTGCTGTGAGTGTCGATGCCTGTTTGCTGGTAGATCTTCCCTACACCCTTGATATAGCCGATATAACAGGTGTCTTGTGCAAAGAGAAAACCAGGGTGGTGGCTCTCCACTTCCCCGCACATCTCCCTCTGTTCCTTGGCTGTTTCAAGAGCTTGAACCTGAGACTCTGTCAATATATTCGCATTGTCAGCTGCCCACTGCTCCAGCCTTTTCAACCTCAAGCCCTTAATATGAAGCTTGTGCCTGAGCCAAATGCTCCGAACTCCGCCAGCACTGAGTACGACACCTATCTTCTTCAACTCATTAGCTGTGCGTGTCTGTCCGTGTGTAGGAAACTCCAGGGAGTAATCCAGCAGCCTTTGCTCAATCTCAGGCGCCACTCTATTGCCGATCCGCGGTGCTTTCCGCGATTTCTCCAGGAGCCCTTCCAGGCCATCTTCTTCTATTGCCTGCTTGATGTCGTAATAGTGTTGGCGACTCACACCAAGTTTCCGGCATGCATCGCTGATGTTTCCAAGGGTTTGGCCAAGCTCTAGGATATTGAGCTTGCGAGTAATGATATACTGTCTTTGAGTCATGGTTCTTCCTCCTATGGTTAAGTTTTGTTTGGTGACTTATCTTAACCGGAAGGCCATGACTCTTTCACTTCTATGAGTCTTTACTTGTAAACGCTTTTCTCAACTAGTGCAGATTACCCCCCCTTGCGACTCGCGATTGTTTTTCATAAGTCTAGTTCTACTCCTGTGGCAGCGTAAAGGTCATAACTAACACGAAACCCCTTGCTGTTTTCCTTTAGAATCTTCGCTCTTTCTTCCGATTAGGTTCATCGCACCAAAAATGGACAGTCCAGATCCTAAGAGTAACGCTGTAGACGGAATAGGAGTCGTAGCGGGGTCTGGGTAGGGGTCTGCCTTTGCCCAGTGTCTATTCTGCCAGGGCTCTTTTGTCTCCCATTGCCACTTATTGTTGTGTGCATTTTCATATCCTCCGATCCAATGATCGCCCCTCAAGGCTCGCAGTACCGTTATATAGTCAGATAGTTCCTCATATGGATCGCCTTGTTCCCCCTTCGTCCAGCTATCATACTGCAGGGGCTCTTTCTGCTCCGGCGTGATACTGGGTTGAAACACACCGAGGAACTCCTGGTCTCCGCTGAGGTAGGCCTGGGCTGAGGCACTGATACTAAGTATACCGATTAATGCGATAGCATTTATAATACTTTTTTTCACGACAGCTTTCATAGTATCTCCTTTCTGATCTTCTCCAGCACTTCGCTTTCTTATAATATTTCAAGCAGAAAAAAAGAGCTGGCATTCGTTTTATACACCATGCATAAAATAGATGTCTTTCACTCCCTTATTGCTAATCAAAATGGATTACGACGATTCCATACCCGCTGCCCCCTGCAATGCCGTAAAGCCTGACGCATTTTCACTGCTTGGCAACAAATCCAGTTGGAATGCAGACTTCTTTTCGTCAAAGCTAATCTTGTAACCAAGGGCCTTAGATAGACCAATTCTCAACTTCCCCAATGAGAGATAAACACTGCCGTCTGATAGTTCACCCACATCAACCTCCGAAGCGCCTCCCTTGATTTCAGGCAGCTTGTCAACGTGGATGCCGTTTCCGCCATTGTCAGCAAGGAATTTCTGCAGAATCATTTCGATCAAAGATGAGCGGGAGCATCCGGACTCCCGGCTGACTTCATCGAGTAATTCCAACAGTTCCTGCTTTGTCCGGAAAGATACTGTCGCTGTTTTAAACATTCATAATCCTCCCCTCCTCCATAATGTCAACCCAATCTAGCCCATAAAAAAACCCGAATCGATAAGAACAGACTTCTTTTCTCGATTCGGGGCTTTCTGGTGCCAAGGCAGATAATTCTGCGGTCAGCAAAGGACCCTAACACTGCGAATAAAAAAATTGTATCATCTTAGTATTACCAAAAAGTGACAAACGCATTACAAAAGTATTACAAATGTATGGACGTTCACCAGAAAATAAAAGTTATGAATTAGACGAGCTACTTTATGATTGTGGCGGGATAGGGAGGGTCTTTAGAACGGGCTACCGGGGATAGCGCGGAATTTCATCGACGAAGTGGAATGCCTGATAAAGGATCAGAGAGTCTATCGTTTATATCTTTGGAGATGTAAGTTTGTCTGTGCCAGCAAAAGTAATGGGTTGTGCAGATAATAACTGGAGGAGGATTCGGGAGAAGCTTAGTTAGCGGAGCAGAATATTTTATGGCTGGAGATAAAGGTCACTCAGAAGAGTGTGTCGCAACGGGATACAAAAAGCAACCGCTACTGCAAGACCGTGTCAAGGCTGCATGAAATAAGCTAGAAAAACCGCCAGGTGACTTTACGTTAACCATATTGCACATATGCTGCCGTGGATCGCAGCCCTCAAAATGGCGGCCCACAATAATAGAAATGCTCTGCTGGCAACTCAACCATCCATCGCCCGTCTGTATTTACTTATATTTATTCGTGGCTTTCCGTCAGCGTAAATCGGCTTTTACCTCACACTAAAAGCCAGTTCTGCACGTTACATGTTGTGTCTCTATACGCTGTGTTTTCAAGTCAGATTAGCACTATTTCGTTGTATATTGTTCATCAACTCGGGGATCTCAGACCATCGTATAATTAAGTACGATGGTCTGAGCATGTTGGTCTGGAACATTCCACCTCTTTTTTTGCCTTTACTTGCTTACCGAAGGATTACATTGTATACATTCATCGTGCCAGCCTTAATGGTCAATGTGCCAAGTACGGTCGTGAACCCAGGGTTAGCTGTATAATCACATCCATAACCACCTGATAAAACAACGGAAATATTTTGATCCCAGGTCAATGAATTCTCTGGCATATCCAATGCTTGCACCTGTACTGTCTCTCCCGACGTCAATGCAGAATTAAAGGCATCCTGAATGGTTGAAAAATAGGCAGGAGTACCGTCAACCATAACGGGCTGGTTACCACATGGAGATACGCTGATATAGCCTGTCTTTGGCATGATTACCGGCCCGCCAGTACCGGTAGCAGTCAGGGTTACAGTGAAGCTACCTTGTTGTGTATAGTTGTGACCAGGATTCTGCAATTTGCTGTTGCTGCCGTCCCCAAAATCCCACAGCCACGATGTCGGGCTGTCAGTCGATTCATCGGTAAAACTCACATAGAGCGGTATCGAACCGGACGTCGGTGTGCCGATAAAGTCTGTACCGTCATTGACCGTCAGGTTTGCAACCGCAGCGTTACCGTTTCCTCCGTTGCTGGATGTAACAGTGCCTGTAGTGTTGGTGTAATAGCCGACAGCTGCACCGGTCGTCGTTACAGGGAACTGGCATTGGCTATTAACGGCTATGCTTGCTCCTGAAAGGTTTATTAAGCCCGTGGCAGCTGTTGTAGTCAGAGTTCCGCCGCAGACAGTAGATGAGGAATCGACTACGGTAGTGCCGGTTGGCAGTGTATCAGAGAATGCCACACCTGTGAGTGCAACCGCGTTCGCTGCGGGATTAGTAATGTTGAATGTCAGCGAGGTCGTAGTTTGAAGGGGAATGGATATTGGGTTGAACGACTCGGCGAGTGTCGGTGGTGCAATCACTTGGATACTGGCAGAGGCCGTGTTACCGCTTCCGCCTTCCATTGAGGTCACATTGCCAGTCGTGTTTTGCTGGTTTCCAGCAGCAATACCTGTCACATTCACTGAAAAATTGCAAGACGTGCCGTTGCTGGCTGCAAGAGTCGCCCCCGACAGGCTGATGACATTTGTTCCTTGAGTCGCTGTGATCGACCCACTGCCGCAACTGCCAATGAGACCGTTGGGCGTGGACACCACCAGTCCTGCTGGCAGGGTGTCGCTAAAGCCGACCTGACTAAGCTGGGAGGAAGCGTTGTTGTTTTGCACTGTGAAGCTCAAACTTGTCGAACCGTTCAGTGAAATACTTGCCAAGCCAAACTGCTTTGAAATAACCGGCGGAACAGGCTGAGCAGTATTAGGATTTAATATTTCGGTATGGCCGTCGGAATACGTCCTGATATCAGCGACCTCTAATGCGCTGCTCGCTGTGTTGGGAGTTGCGAAATAATATAGATACTGGTCCACATAAGATCCTGTGATGGTCGCTTCTCCGTTACCCTTAGTTAGAAACCCATTGAAGGTGCCTTCACCAGCAACACCATTGTCCATTGCCTGCATATAAGAGAATGCGTTACCTTGGCTTACAGTTGCAACAGTGAATCCGCTTGCTGTAATGCTGTTTTGATTAAACGCCCCTTCAACTGATGTAAAACCACTAAAGAATTTATTCCCGCCGCTACGCGGAGTTGACGGGACAACACTGCTTCCGCTAACCCATATCGTTCCATTAGAGCCCATGGCGCTATCATATGAAAAATAGGCAACCTGGTAAGTGCTGCCCGGAATATTTAACGCACCAAGGCCAAATAAATTGATATTTGCAAACACTTGATCAGTTGTGGTTGGGGCGGTCAGAGTTCCAAACTGTCCGAGGTCGGTTATATATTCATTTCCGGTCGTTACGCCGGTCTGATAGATAACCTGGATCAGATCGCCATCAGCGAAGTTCGCCATGGCCTGTCCACCGCATCCGAACAGGAGCGCAGCCGCTGCAAGAATAATCATGATTTTTTTCATTAGTCTTTTCTCCTGAGTTATTTTGGATTAATTCTTCCCATCAGGCAACCCGGCCATACACTTGCGTGAATACGTAACTTTCCGTAACCAGGTTGCCCGGGCTTTGGCCTTGTGCTGAAGGCCGGATTAGGCACAGCCTGCACCCTACCAGCATTGTTCGAAGACACTTCGTTTTCCGTGTCGCCTTTTTTGTTCCTCACAATTAACAGCGGTTCAGAACAAACCCCAGGATTTTCTCCTTCGGAAGAAATCGGAGAGCTTTCTTGACATCATCCATCGAAGTTTTTCCCGCCTGTACAACGACAATCACATAGTCGACGAGAGGGGCGAAAGTCAGAACATCCGCCCCGGTAAGAATTGGGGGAACATCAAAAAGAATATATCGTTCTGGATAACGTCCTTTCATGTCGGATATCAGTTCTTTCATGCGCGGGGACCCCAGCATCTCGGCACTTTCCTGAATAGCACGCCCTCCGGAAATGAGTGTCATCTTCTCGATACCCGGCCAGGTGATCAGTTCTGAAACGGGCGATCCATCAGCAAGATAATCTATAAGTCCCTTTCCACCTACACATCCGAGGTATTTATGAATACTCTGTTTCCTCAAATCACCATCTACCAGCAGGACTGTATGTTGAAACTCCCGCGCAAAGGTGAAAGCCAGATTAATAGCCGTAATTGTTTTACCTTCGCCAGGCAAGGCGCTTGTTATCATAATCGTGTTGCCCCCGTTTTCATGGCGCCGCCTCAGAATCTGTGTCCGAAGGACCCTGAAGGCCTCTGCTTCTGGAACATTTTCAAGGTAAGCCAGGCATCGGTTACAAGCTATTAAGCCCGGGTCTAGTTGAACGGTCCGCGACTGAGAGTACGTTGGCGATATCCATCCGGTCTTTTCCTTGTCCTTCTCCTCGGAACTGTTTTGCATGGCGGGCACCGAGATTTCTTTCTGCACAGTCCCTTGCTTTTTCCCAAATAACTTCTTAGCTGCCCTGATCTTATTTATCATTAGAACCGCTCCCTATCATAAGCCTCTTTTTAAATACTGTACTGGGCTAAATATCTGCCAATGCGCGCCCAAAGGACATCCATGTCCATCACGAAGAAATGAATAACCAGGACTGCAATCACCACGGAGAGAACCGCTATGCCCGCAAATACCTTCCGGCGCTGCTTCTTCCCACGTTCATCCTCAAATGTGACAATCTCCGGTATTTCAGCTAGGACGGGAAAAGGACCAACTGTTGCTAAGTCTTCGGATCGGCGCGCCGAATGATCACTAGCCTCTCTCAAGGCGGCCGTTGCAACGCCGGCGCCAATACCTAGAATGAGTCCAATCAGTAGGATAGCGGGGCGATTTGGGCTTACGGGCTTCTCGGGCAGTCTAGCCGGGTCGATCAATGTAAATCGCTCACCAATATCCTCCTTTTCCAGCCCCTGGGCCACCTTTGCTTCCATATATTTTTTAGTAAGATCTTCATACTTGGCCTGAGTATTGTTTCTGTCCTCCAGCAATTTTTTGTATCCTTCTTCCACCCGCGGTGACATTTCCATCCTTCGCGTGTATTCTTTTTTATTTTTGTCGATCTGACTGATTTGTCTCTCTACAGAGCTTATCTCGGACTGTGTGCTTGCCAGTTGAGAATCGAGCGCTATGTATGCAGGATTGTCCGGTTTCTTCGCTATGGCTTCTTGCTTATCAGGAGAGTTCAGTCTTTGTTCAAGTGTGGCAATTTCTTTTTTTGTCTTGATCACGTCGGGATATGCATCGGAATAGCGGGTCTTGAGAGCCGATAGTTCTACCCTTAACTCCTTTAAACGATCCTTGTCCTGATTTTCCGTATCAGGAACCATGGTTGCAAGCTGAGTCTGCAGATAGCTTTCCTTCTCCCTGAGAGTGCGCAGCTGATCGATAAGCTGATCATAGGTCCTATTATTAGCGTCGAGGGTCTGGAGGTTAAACTGGAACAGTTCGGGTAAAGCGAGTGGATTCTTCTCTTTATAAATGGCTATATCCTTTTCTAATTCCTGGAGTCTAGTCTGTACGGACTTCATTTCATCGTCCAGAAATTTTGTGGTGCCCGATGCCTGCTGATTCGTAACCTTAATGTTCTCTTCGAGATAAAGAGATGCCAGGACGTTATCTACCTGTTGGACCACCGCAGGATTTTTCCCCTCATATGAAACGGTAAATGCTATAGTCGCAGCTGTTTTCTGACCTGTCCGCCGGTCTATTACGTCTGCCATTACGGTTTCAAACTTGATATCTTTTTTCCGCATGTTCTCAACTATTTCTTCGGTAGTCAAACTTTTGCGTTTGTCCGCATATAGATTGAACTGGTTGATTATCTGGATGAGACGCGCCGAGCTCATGATCCTCTGATTGATCGTCTGCAGGCGCTGTTCGGCAAAGCTTGTGACTGTTGACATGACATAGTCACGCGGAATTTCCTGTTCCTCAATAAGGATTGTTGATGTGGAACGATAAACAGGATCCCATATCAGAAGGACCAACACCGAAAGAATTACCGTAGCAAATACCGGTATTATCAGCGACCACCGCCGCCGTTTGATTATTTTGATTACATCTTCGAATGCGATTTCTTTATTTTGTTCCATTCAGAGTCCTTTGAAATTTTTATTCCTGCAACTACTCTAATACTGGATGCTGGATGTACAGGCGGAGAGAGCAGAGATACCTGTTTATATTCGTTCTCGCGACCAGATCGTCGAACATAACATAGTCTAAAGAACCTTCAACATAAACATTCCTTGAGAATTCGTAGCGAAGCACTGTATTAATGTCGAAACTCCGCTGATTAATGGTCTGTGAAGAAAATTCCTGTGAGTTCGAATTATTCGTAAAATAGCCGGCATTGAACAGGAGCAACCACTCGTATGAGAGTCTATGCTGCCCCGAAAAAACAATGGAGTCTCGCACCGCTGCTCCGCCCAAGCCCACTGCTGGCTGAACGTTTCTGCTGTAAGAGAGGCTACCTGTTCCGACTTCACCCTTGAAGTTAAGTGAAGCCCGTCCTACCCACCCCCAGCCGGTATTCTTCACTTGCTCACTCACCAGCTGGTTACCAATCTGAATTGGTGGAAATCCAGGGAACAAGACGAAGACAGGCTCCAGCTGTGAGACAGCTATATCAGATTGGGTATGCTGGGCTCCACCATCAATCTGAATGCTCCACACTTCACTAAAATCTCGCGAAAAGCCAACAGTACCCATAACACTGCCGATATGGGAACCAGGGAAAGAATAATAATTGTACTCTGTATTTATCCTGCCCTTCACAGCAGGGAAGTATGTGCCCAGGTCATAGACAAGCCCTGCATTGACATCATGGGATATATCGTCAAGATAAGATTGACCAACAAAATGATCCCTTAAGTATGCATAGGATATGCTTCCCAATGTCTTTTCGGTAAACTGATAATTCGCCGACAACGATGCGTTGGGGTGCTCTCCAGGTGCCGACGACAAGACAATGCCCGTGGTTTCTATGTATCGGTCAGGCCGCGAATCTTTTACATAACCTCCTGCAGCTGAGACGCTGAGCAGGGGAGTGAAGGAATATCGTAAGCTGCCGTTTAATGTCTGATCCGTCGCATCAAGGTCCTTGTTATTTACGTATTCAAGGCGATCCAGTCTAGCGAGCACATCCATGTTGAGCAGCTCAGTGTTGTTCACCATCTCGAAACCAGGGGAAAGAGTAGTAGTAAAATCGTCTTTCTTATCATTTGTTGAAAAAAAAATGTTACTGTTGTATTCCTCTTTTACGGAAAGTGAAGGCACAATGCGAAATTCATCGCCCCATGCAAACGCCGGACAAACAGCCAGTAAAAATATAATGAGAAGTATGGACCGATAACTCATCAGGGAATGACAACTACGTCGCCCCGTTTGAGCGTGATATTCTGCTCAAGATGCTTACCGTCGATGACATCGTCATAATCAAAGAGGAGTATAGTGGTTCCATTTTTTTCATGCCTGAATATCTTGATCCTGCCCCTTTTTGCATAGACATTAAGACCGCCGGCGGTGGCAAGGGCCTGCAGTACATCCACATCGGTATTCATGATGAATCGGCCGGGCGCATTGACTCTTCCAATGACGTAAATAATCAGACTGTTTACCTGTTTTATATCCAAATATAAGGTGGCATCCGGGGCATAACGTTCGAGTTTTTGTGCAATATCATCTTTAAGTTGGGAAGCTGTCCTGCCAGCAGCCTGTATATCACCAATGAGGGGGAACGAGATCAAGCCATCCGGCCGTACGGTGCATGAACGGGTTAAGGCTTCATCCTTCCAGACAGCAATATCCAGAACATCCCCCGGTCCTATGAGGTAACCCTCTTCAATTACTGCCTTTACTGCCGGTAACTTTGCATCAGGAACAGCAGCTTTCATTTCGGACACAGATACTTTCGCTGCAGGTTGCACAATATCCCCGCTTACAGCCCATGAAATGACTGGTGAGGAAACTTCAAGCATCCCGGCTATCAACAGTAGTAACATGTTTCTAAGCATATTTATTTCACCCCTCATAAATTTACGTAAAGCGATAAGCGACCCACCTCTGCAGTCGCAGCACTTTCAGCTTCTAGTGGATCCCTGCCACGGTTTTCTCCGCCTCGTCCTTGCCAGGGAAACTGACTTTGGACGCCAGGGCAACCTGGAGATATTCCTTTGCCTTGCCAGTATTGCCCGCCCGGTAGTAAGCCATCCCCAGATGATAATTGATCACGGGGTTCTTGGAGGCCTTCGTCTGTGCCTTTACCAGCAAATCAAGGGCTTGATTCATATCACCCTTTCGGTAATCGATCCAGCCTTCAGTATCAAATATAGCTGGATTATCCGGGCTGAGAGATTTAGCCTTTTCGGCAAAAACAAGCGCCCTGTCAAGGTCCTTTTTCCCCTTGCCGTATTCACTTAGAAGATAAGCCAGGTCATTCGTAGTCGACCACATGTCGGGATGAATTCGAACCACCTGCTCCATTTCGGCAATGGCCCTGTCCCATTTTTTCTGCGCGGCATACAGAGCGCTCAGTTTAATATAGCTCAAAGGCTGATTCGGAGCACGTTTCTTGATATCAGCGTACTCTCCTTCAGCCCCCTTGAAGTCGCCTGCAAGTATCATAAGGTCTCCCAAATCCGCCAGCACCTCCAGATCGTTCGGGTTCTTAGCCAGAATGCTGCGATACCTGGATTCGGCATTCTTGAAATCTTTCTGCTCTGCATATAAATGGGCCATGGCCCTAATTACGTCCCTTGAATCTGGTGCAATTTTAAGAGCATTCTGCAGAGTGTCGAAGGCGAGGTTCATTTCGTTATTCAAAGCATGGGCATCGGCAAGGCCTATGTAACCCGGGATGAATTCCTGTCTTTCGTTGATCACAGTCCTAAATGATGAAACTGCCTGAACGCCCTCACGCTTCCTGAGATGGATAGTTCCAGCAATTAAATTGGCATCCACATTCTTTGGACTTTCCTTCAGAACCTCATCCACATACTTCTGTGCCTTGTCGATCTCCTGCCGAGAAAGATAGAATTGCGCCAGAGAATTTTTTGCATGAAGAATGTTCGGATTCGCCGAATCCCTCTCCAATCCCAGGCATTCCTGCAGCATGGCCTCAGCCTGATCCGGACGGTTTGTACTTAAATAAAAAGAAGTGAGGGCAAATCGTATTTGGAAGCTTTTTGCATTCTGACGTATCCCTTCCTTCAACTGCTGCTCAGCTTCTCCTGCCTTGTTTCTTGAAGCATAGAAAGACGCGGCCTCTATCCACCGATCCTCTTTTTTCGGATCAGCAGATACCAGTGATTTCAGGACATCACCTGCCTGCTGCTCTTTCCCCAATCCCCAGTAAATACCCGCCAGAGCCAGACGGTACTGACTTACATCAGGCTCTATTTCAACAACCTTTTGCATCAGGTTCACAGCGTCATCGGTCCTTTTGTTCTTCAAATAAAAATCAGCCAATGCAAGATATAGCGGAATAGCCTTATCATTGGCATTGATGCCTTCACGCAGGGTATTTTCCGCTTTTTGCATGTCGCCCTTATATGCGTATATTGAAGTCAGAAGCAGATAGGCGTCGGGCTTATGGACATCCTTGCCCACAACCGATTCCAGGAATTGTTGTGCGCCATCTATATCTTTCTTTTTTATCAGAACGGCTGCCTTCAAGATAAGAGCATCTTCTTGCTTAGGTTCAGCTTTCAAAACAAGTTCCACTTTTTGCATTGCCTCATCAGTCTTACCAGCGCTCAGCAGAAATTTGCCCAACTGAATTTGGGCATTCCAATGCTGGGGCGCCAGCTCCACAACTTTGGAAAAAGTCCCGTAGGCTGCCCTTGGGTCTCCCGTTTTCAGCGCTATCATTCCGAGCATGAACTGTGCGTCGGCATACTTAGGGTCTATCTGGACGGCATTTTTGAACTCCAGTTTGGCTTTTACATAATCTCCTTTTTCATACAACTCTTTGCCTTTATTGTAAAAAGCCAGCTTTTTTTCTTCTGGCCCACTGCAACCCGCCAAGATCGCGATGATCAATAGCATCACGATGCCTATAAATATCCTATTTTTTATGAACACCAGGATACCTCCACTCCGTTGAATTTGTTGGGTACAACATTGATTACGTGCAAGCCCATCTCGGCAGAAGAGCCTTTCTAAATCAGCAGTATTATTGCGGGGCTAATATTACGGCAAGATGAAGGGAAGGTTAAATTTCTGTGAAATTTGAAGACTGCTATAAATTTTGCAGCATTCAGAATCCCGTAAATCCCCTCACAGCAAGCAGTAATGAAGCGGCAAGGGTTGTTAAGGCAAGGAAATTAAACTTTTCGCGCAGTTCGTTGATCAGGACTTCGTAGCTGAAGAATAAAACGATAATTTCCACTGCCAACAGTCTCAGGTCTTGGCTCTGTAGTGACCGCACTGTCAGATTCGGAACGATAACGGCAATGAAGATTATAAGGAAATCCATCGTCGTCATCTTGAATCCTTTAGTTCTCCTGGAAAACCTTACCGTAAGAATTACGAGCAACGTAACTATACCGAAGCACAAATGATACAGGAATAACAGTTGATCGCTTATCCACATCGATCTTCCTTCCTCTGTAAGATAGAGAACAAACGGAATTGTGAGATAGAGAGTTAACCTTAGACATCCACCGAGATATTTTTTTCTAAATATAAGCGTCCCTGAGATCAGCAGACTGAGGCATAAAGATATGACAGAAATATATGTCGGAATCCTTGCTGGAAGAACACAGGAAAATATGAATAGCAAGGGGATGATTATTTTCGATACCCCAAAGGCAACTCTGATAGTCAAGTTATTGTCTCTTATTCTTCTCAATTCGCCTTTGACTGTATTTTCAATGATGGAATAGCGGTGGTGGTATCTTACTTTCTTGTGGTCCATGAAGGTAAATACACCGATTGTGACAACCGAAAACCCAATATAGCCTGCCATGAGAAGCCAATCTGCATTGTACTTGAGGAAAATGGCTGACAGGACCATCACGGATTGTATTAAATATATGACGAAAACAGCCTCGGCATGGGACAGCCCGAAGTTGATGAGCCGGTGATGGAAGTGGTTTTTGTCTGGCAAAAACGGAGACCCCCCCTTACAGATCCTCTGAACCATAACGTTTAAAGTATCAAGAATGGGAAATCCAAGTATGATCAGAGGCAATACTGGACTCAGCGGATTATCCCCCTGAGTGGTTTTGATAGCCAATACAACAGCCGAAAACCCCAGGAGCTGACTACCAGTATCTCCCATGAAGAGACTGGCTGGATGGGTATTGAATCGCAGAAATCCGAATATCGCCCCCGCTACGGCCATGGTTATCAAAATAATCTCACTGCTGCCGTCAAGATAAGCAAGATACCCGATACAGCAGAAGCTCAGAAGAGAAATCCCTCCTGCAAGACCGTCCAGTCCATCAGCGAGATTGATGGCGTTTGTGACGCCAACTATCGCTATCAGACTAAGAGATACCGCCAGCCATTCGGCAAGATGTTCCGACCCTGGTAGCAGAGTCCCAAGGGAACTGATTCTAGCGCCTCCGTAGAAAATGACAACAAGGGCAGCAAGAATTTGCCCGGTAAATTTTGCCTTATATCCAAGTCCCTTCATATCATCGATGAACCCGAATAAAGCCAATATGCCTGTCCCAACCAGATAAGCCTTAACAAAATCATCAGCTCCAGCCCAAAGGATGACAGGAATAATCACAGCTATAGCCATAGCCAATCCGCCTACCCTGGGAATAGGCCTAATATGGACCTTCCTTGAGTTCGGGAGATCAACCATTTGATACCTATCAGCAAGCTTGATCATGATAGGAATCAGACTGACTGTAATGAATATAGATATAAGAAGTGTAGAAAAATAAACCATGTTTTACCTAGTGCTACTTAAACCACACGGAATGCCATAGCGCTAGGTTCATAAGGTTCCATATCTTGAAACTGTTGAACCGTTTATGGCTGTCGTGCATTTTGAATATCTTCTCGACATAAGCTGCATTGAAAAGCTCCTTTATAAGTATGCTGTCAAAGATTGCCTCTCTGGCAAATTTGACTATCCTCGGAGTCATCATATTAGTTGCGGAACCACAGAAGCCCCATTTACTCTGGTATATAATTTCATTTGGCAGAATACCCTCAGCCGCTTTCTTCAGTACATATTTAGATGTACCATTTTTGTACTTCAGCGACGACGGAATAGTGAGGGCATACTCCACGAGGTCCTGATCCAAGAATGGAACTCGGGTTTCGATCGCATGGGCCATGCTCATCTTGTCCACCCTCATAAGTAGCAGTTCGGCAAGGCGGTTCTTGAGCTCGACCTGTATGATTGATGCAAGGTGATCGGATGCACCGAGACCCTGCTTCAACTGCTTTATATATGCACTGGACAATGCCTCGCCGTTTCCGAATTTAAGCAGATGTCTCTTTTCTTCGTCCCAAAAGGCGATGGCATTACCGGTAAAAAGAGGCTCACCGCATTTGGCGCGGCGAAGCATGTCTGCTGCATAGGGAGGCAGCCAATCGCGGGTAGTCATGTAGAGCAGTGATCTCAACACCGCCGGGGTTTTCAGAAAGTAATTATAGAAATATCTGTTCACCTTGTCAAATCGATGATACATACTGTAGCCGGCGAATATCTCATCACTACCCTCGCCGATCTGGATCACCGGTGTCCCTGCATTACGGGCGAGCTTTGATACGTAATACAGTGGAACACATACTGGATCGGCAAGCGGCTCATCCTGATAATAAGGCATCTTCGGCAGGAAAGAGACAAAGTCGAGATCATTTATAAAGAGTTCATGGTGATTGGCGTTGAAATGTTGAGCCGTCCTGTGCGCAGAGGCAAATTCATTCGAGGTATCTCCTTCAATTCCTACCGTAAACGTCTGGACTGGCTTGTCCATCATCTCGGCCATCAGGGCAACATTGAGCGAAGAATCGAGCCCTCCGCTCAGAAATACACCAAAGGGAACATCGGAGACCATGCGGCGCGCAACAGACTGCCTGAGCAGCCTCCTAATCTCGTGCACGCAATCCTCCTCTGTCGGCCTAGAATAGCCCGGCCAAAACTGAGTAGGATCCCAATAGCGCACTGCTCTGGAATTACCTTTTTGACCGAATGTAATATACGTACCCGCCTCCAACTTCTTAACACCTTTGAAGAGCGTCCCCGGCGCCGGACTGTTCGCAAAGGTCAGGTAATAAAAAAGGGACTGTTGATCGATCTGTTTTTCAAACCTTGGGAGGGCAAGGATGGCCTTGATTTCAGAGGCGAATGCGACAACACCGTCCTTATCACAGTAATAAAGGGGTTTGATGCCGAGAGGATCTCGCACCACGGTCAGTGAACGATCGAGTTTATCATAGAGCGCAAAAGCAAACATGCCCCTGAAGCGTTTGAGCGCTCCCTCTAACCCCCATTCGAGGACTGCGTAAAGGATAACCTCCGTATCAGTCTTAGATTTGAACAAATATTTTCCTGTTTTCACCAGTTCGTCGCGAAGAGAGAGAAAGTTGAAGATTTCACCGTTGAACGTCACCCATAGCCGCCCGTCAGCCGTACTCATGGGTTGGCGTCCGAGAGGAGAGAGATCAATTATAGACAGCCTGCGATGGCCGAGACCGATATAGCATCCTTCTATGTTGTCTACATAGATACCGGCATCGTCAGGCCCTCGGTGATGCATTGTATCTCGCATCTCACAGAGTTCAGCGACGGAGAGTGACCAACTCGGCCGTGTGGAAAACACCCCGACTATGCCGCACATAACCGGACTCCTACGCAAAACGAAGTGTTCCCATATCCCTTATGCATCGAATTAAGCATGGACTTATTGTCTTTCATTTAAACTAGCCCTTCCCCTTCTGTAAAAAATCAAGAATGGACCCATTGTCTGTTTGCAAATAACCTTTGACAATTTACACCATCACCCACCGAATCATTAACAGCAAGAATTGATGTAGTATCGATATCATGTCCATTGCTAATAACGTTCCATTTCCCCAGAACCACATCATAGTCGCAAACCATAAACTTACAGTCCTGCCAGTATCGTTCTCCTTTAGGTTCCACAATAACCACCATTGATTCTCCACCACTAGCCTGCACCATTTCTAAACAAGAGAGACTTAAGAGGTTTTATTGATGGGCACTGGGCATTAGCCGATGTTGGATACATCGATGAGAGACTAAGCAGCAAGACAATAAGGAGGTGGATGCACACATTGAACTCAATAACCTTCTGGAGTTGTAGTACGTTCGAGGAAGCGGCTAAGTCCTCTAGTGAGTTCGGCCCGATAAGTACTCAGGGTATACAAACGAGACACTCGCTCGTGACCCGCGTTCCCCATAGCCCTGCGCTTCCAGGGATCGCTCACTAGCTCCGCCACACACTCTGACATTCTGCCGATATTAGTGTGATCTACGATGTAACCGGTCTCCCCATTGACAACAATCTCCGGAATGCATCCTACGTCTGAAGCTACCACAGGTAGACCCCATTGCATCGCTTCAAGCACCACAAGCGGAAACGCTTCCTGATGACTCGGGAATAGAAAGATATCGCTATTTCGAAACAGCTTTTCCTTCTCATCGCCGTAGATAGGACCGATAATTTGCACTTGACCGCTAAGTCTATGACGTTCAATAAAATGGCGGATATCTCCCTGCATTTGCCGAGACTGGCAGGGGCCTGCCAATAAAAACTCCACCTCCGGACATTTGTTGGCGATTTCTTTTGCTACCCGAAGATATTCCCACACCCCCTTTTCCTGCCGGATGTTGGACAGAAATAGGATCTTCGTCTTTTCGGGAACTGATCTTATTGGAATACCTCCACATTTCTCGACATCAAGCGTATTCGGCAAGACATAGAGACGATCTTCGGAGACATACGGAAGAATGTCCGGCTTGATAAGTTCTCCGAGGATGAATGCTCCACTGGCAAACGGAATAGAAGCATTTACCATCCACTTGCAAAGTCTTCCCGAGACGGTTCCGAGCTTGTGAACGCCAATACCATGGATATAAAGCAGGTAGGGAATTTTCCATAAACGAAGGATCATCAATATGCTGGCGTCGAAAAGGAACGACATCGGACCAAGAGACAAGAAGAAGACGCAAAGTTTAACGTTGTTTCCCCTCGTCTGGCGGATAAGCCTATTCAGGATCAAGGGGACCTGAATAACCTTCTTGAATGAAAACCGATCGACGTCCTCCACCCTCAAGGAGAAAGATTTCTGAACTATCAGGGGCTTATATCCGATACGCTCGAGCGTAGATATCAATCTTTCTGTCATTACATTAGATCCGTGTACCGGGGGAGGCAATTGGCCGATAACAAGAATTTCCATGATTACCACACCTCTTTTCCGGATTCAACAACCGAATGGAAAATCGCATTGAGTTCGTCGATAAAGCCGACAGATCCCAGATGGCTAACCGACAGTGCAATGTCCTTCCGACCTAGATTTAAGCTTGTAATCCGGCGAATTACATCCGCCAACTTCGCTGGATCTGGATCGACGATTGCAAAACCATTAACATAGTTGCGGATGATATCCGGAATGCCTCCCACTTCAGTAGCAACGACAGGTGTACCGCACGCCAATGCCTCCAGAAGCACCATCGGAGTCCCCTCCATTTCGGAAGGGAGCACGAGCAGATCAGCCATGTTGTAATACGCTGGCATCTGTTGGTGGGCGATCGCACCCAAAAAAGTGACTTCTGCAATCAATCCTTCCCGCGCCGCCTGACTCTCGAGGGTCGGTCGCAACGAACCGTCACCAGCGATGAACAACCTGAAATGCCCTCCTCCTCCGCCCAAATGTCGCAAGGCCCCAATGATCCGGTCGACTCGTTTAATTTCCTCCAGCCTGCCGGAGAAAAGAATTACGCAGACATCTTCGGGAATCCCGTATCGGGCTCTGAAGGATTGCCGGCTTTTAGAACTCGGGTAAAAGACGTCTAAATTCACCGCATTCATCAAGAGTGAGGTTTTACCCGCAACGCCATCCTGCTTCGCCTGGCAGTAACACTGCCGGTCGATTACTATGTTCCAGGCCGCCCGCCTCCTGATGAATCGATGCATCCGATCAAACAACAAGCGGAACAAGGGCCCCCTCGCCCAGACAAACTTAGCCTTCTCCATCGGGTTCCCAGACCCATGCTGATGGTACACCACAGGAAGACGGTTGCGACCGACAAGAAATGGGAGCGCAATCTCAGGAGAATGGATGTACAGCAGGTCTGCTCCGCTCCTTAGAATACGCCGGCGGTACCGAATATACCCGACCAGCGTCTTGAGACGCATTGGGACCCTAGATGGGTGGGTATAGTCTGCAACAGCGATAAAGATGACATTGTCTGCCAATTGGATCGGGTTGCAGGATTCTGTCCCGTTTACTCCGATTCCGTAGATCACCACCCGAGCCGTCAAACTACGCACAATGTTCTCTACAAATCCACTCGCACCACCGAACGGCTCCCTCTTTACAAAGTCAGCGGCTGCGATTATGCCAACTTTGAGTTCAGTCATGGGATTCACCGATCAGCACTCGACAGAGATTTCCCTCCAAAGAAACTTTCATGTTGCACCATTTCCTCAGAAGCATGAACACTCCAGAAAAAAACCACAACATCTGGGCAAGCTCTACCCTAAGCAAATAGCTGTTGCTTACGAAATTCATGATGATCACAGCAAGCAAAACGCCCATGAACATGCCACAAAGACTTTTTCCTATTCGCGAGAAGGCAATTTTCCAGATCAGAGAAAGATAAATCAGGAGATAGATGACCAGTCCGAAAATTCCTAGTGTGACAAGAAGTGACAGATAATCATTGTGAGCTGCGACAAAAGAATTCCCCCTCCCGACAATCGGTTTCCCCTCAACTCCTATGCCATAACCGATCATCACCTGCTCTGAGTTAGAAGTTAGTAAGACATTCAGATCGTGCTCCCAAAGATTCACCCGGCCGCTACTGGTAGCGTTCAGATTGTATCGCGTCGATTCCTCACCTTGCTGGAAAATGAGAGAATTAACCTTGTCCAAATTGAAGGCAGTTATCAAGACCATTCCAGCAAAAAAAACTATGAAATATATTTTTCGGAAATGCCAGAGGTAGACTGCCCAGAACACAATGAATCCTAGTAAGGTCGTACGAGACCCGCCTTTGTATAGGCAATATACTGACATTAGAAGCAGCACATTCAGTAATATTTTCCAGAACCGACTATTAGCAATTCCGATTTCGCGGGCGAAAACATATATGAAAGAAAAGAACAGCATAGCGTGCCCGAACGGATGGTTGCTGGAGAAAACGCCTTGCGACTTGACAACCCCAGTTTGAAAGACGACGAATACTTTATCTAAACCCAATAAGATGAAGATAACACTTCCGACAATCGGATAAACGTACCCTAGAATGAAGCCCTTAGTTATAAACCGTAGCTTTTTGATATCCTCGATGCATGCTATGGCCACGAAGTACATAAAAAAAGGAAGGACCATCCGGGTCGTTTCTCGGAAATGCGATCCCCAAAGAAAGCTTAGGAGACAATACCCACAATAGAATATTATTATAAGTGATGTCGACTCGATTTGGATTCGTCTACTTCTGTAAAGTAAGATCAATACAAGCGGATAAGTGATTGCGATGGCGAAAAGCTCTAAAATGTTTAGTGGTCCTATCGCCACATCGCTAAAGGCAAGGGAGAGTGGGCGAAAGAAGGCGAATGCAAATAGGAGACCTCCCGACAAGCCGACGCTCACTGTCGTAGACTTTACCTCATTCTCTGCCCGGTAGTGAGAGGGGACGGCGTTATCAACCGAGTAGTTCATATCAGGCTCGCTGCTCGTCTTGAAATATCATACTTGTAAGTCTCCAGTACTCGCCTTGCTGCTCTATTCGTGAGAAAATACTCGATGAGGTGTGAAACGTTAATCGCCATTATCGAACCTAGCAGCCCGTATCTTTGGTAAGATACAATGAAAATGAGAGCGCTTGCGATAAACGTCAATACAGATGCAATGGCGATAGATCTTGGTCTATTTAGGCCCTGCACAATTCCTCTATTGGTTGTTGATGCAATCCTGAATGGAAACGAAATCAAGAGGAGTGCCACATAGTTCAAGGCATCCGAATATTGGGATTTTCCGAAGAGCAGAGTCAGTATTTTTTCTTTGGAAGGTATGATAAAAATGAAGGCGATAAAAAAGGACGCAAGGATGACAAGAAAAATGATCTCCCTGATTCCTAGAATCTTAATGGTGCGATTTTTTGCAACTGCGTGAGATATATGTGGAATCATCACTGTTGTGATGGCGCCAAAAAACATCTGAAAGACACTATATAACAGAATGATAATATTGAATCGCGCTAGGTCTTCTTGAGAGGAGGCACATATAACAAAATTTGCAAAAAGAAACAACCCCGCACTGAGGAGATCCGTTAAACATACCCACTTTGAATAATGGAAAAGTTTAGACATCACCGTTGTGTCCAGCATCACCCGGCTGCCATGGAACGGTTCTCGTACTGTACTAAATACGAACAGGTAAGAAAGTAGAAAAGGCACCAAGGTCGCAATTGCGCTAAGGATGAGAATCTTGTCCAAATTGAGTCTACCCAAGATAAACAGTGCGGGCGCGAGGATCAAGAAGCGTGCGAAACCGTTTGACGAATCGATTACCGCTGACAATTTGAAATGGTGAAAACCTTTTAAGAATCCGTCATTGATTGTCATCAAAGCCAGAGGTGCAAGGCTCATCATGAAAATAATCCGGGGAAAAGCCAGCACTTTTTGGTCATATGAGAGCATAATGCTAATTACAATACCAACCATCGATAGTG
Source organism: uncultured Nitrospiraceae bacterium (assembly GCA_963736105.1). GTDB lineage: Bacteria > Nitrospirota > Thermodesulfovibrionia > Thermodesulfovibrionales > Dissulfurispiraceae > Fen-1308. The sequence goes on from CAVTNL010000002.1 coordinate 2,500,979, forward strand.
CTATCCCCATTAGAATAGCATTTTTGTAATAGGATCTGATCGATTCGGAGTCATTGTAAGCGTTACTCTCACTGACGAATCGTGACACAGCGGCATAGAGATCCAAATGAGAAAATACAAGGATCCAAGTTAATATAGAAGTCAATAAAGAAAAAGTTGCATATTCAGAGATGCTTAATTGTCGAATAATAATGGTATTGCTAAGAAAAATGAAAAACCTAGAAAATATTACACCAGCAAAGATAATCGCAGAATTTCTGATTATTTTCTTCCACATAGGACTATGCAATACTCCAAAAGCTGTGGTCATTCAGCCCTAACTGACACCTAAATATGAAGCCTTTATTTCCGCATGACCCCTTCCGCCACGCAGTAATTACTAATTCTTGAAATGCACCTTTGGAAAGCCATTTGATTTGCTCATTGATCAAGGATTTATACAAATAAACATCGACACCATTCTGATCTAACCGTTGTGCATGATCACTCAACAGGGCAGGCATTATATCGTAACACGACAGGATGGTCTCCCACTCCCAAAAAACACAGGCACAAAGCAAAGTGTGAAAGTATATGTGAAGGTATATCAGAAATACGTATACGCCATAATGCTCTACACTCAGCACCCTGATGACGATTACCATGCAGAGGAAGAAGAATTTAGAAATGATCGTCCCAATGGAATCATGAACGAGTTCTTAAAGGTATCTCGCCACGTTTTGCAGCCCCTCTATGAATCTCAGCCGTGCTCTCAATGAACCCTCAGCGTCCAATACGGTTTAGCCCTCTCTTTGAAAGGTCCACCAGAAATCACTCTGACCTGATCCTCTGTCAGCAATTGATAGAGATACAGTCCGACACCGTGAGGCCAACGACTTAATGTGTACTCAATCGATTTTGCGATGAGTTCCGGATCCCTCGGTTCTATTATCTCTGGAAAGTTTACTTCGTAGTTGCCAAGGAGCTGGATCAGCTTTTGCGGCTCAGTAAACCTACTGATTATGTAATTAAGGTATTCGTAATCAGGAAGCACATGGTAGTCCATATTGAAGACAATATCTATCAACCCCGAATTGGCCCAGCTAAGATCCTCCCTGCCTTCCTCACTTGAGCCGAGGGCGGGGTGTCCATCAACACTGATAATAATCCTGGAGCGAATAGCTTTCGTTTTATTTCCAATGTCACGGACAATTGCTGTAATGGTCTCATCCTGCCACCTTTGCAAATGCGGTTCAAGCAACCCATCTGGATTTCGATGATTGGTATCACTGAGCAAGTCTCGGCCAAATTGCCGCAAATAATCGTTTTGACAATACATACTAGTGCATATACCCATGGTTCTTATATAGTCAAGATTAACACCATCCACATCGTATCTCTTAACAACATCGATGATAAGGTCAACTATGAATTTTCGAAAATCAGGATTATGCACATCAAAGGCATCCGCAGGGGTTCCAAAATCATAATATTTCTTATAGAAGTTTCGCTGACGCAAAGTAATGGTAAACCACGGGTGGACTTCAATGCCGTTTCTGTGAGCAAGATCGATCAGCCTGCTTAGCGGATCGTCAGTGAATATTTTGCCCAACTCCGGCACCGCCACTGCAGATGGATATCGCGTGCCTTGTCCATGCCAAATGCAAGGCACATATACGTTGAATCCTGCTCTTTTTATACGCGATATGATCTCAGCTGCCCCTTCAGAAGTCATCCAACCCCTTCCCTCATCAAACATTACTCTAGTTTGCATAATTGTGCCATCCGCGGTTCTGATCGGCATATAAGTTGGCATACCGATAGATTCATAAATCCTGGCAATCTCGTCATCCTTCAGGGCTCTCTTAAATATGGCAAACTCATCAATATCACTATCTGCCCAACGACCGTTTTCCGCGTTGCCTGCACCCTTATCAGACCCTATCAACAGATTTGCATCCGTTACGTAAGGGAGCCATAGCTGTTCTCCTTCAGATGCTGGAGTTCGTCGTTCAACCAAATACCCATTTACGTAAAGCTTAGTAAAACCATGTAAACCAGTTTTCCACGTGCATGCAAGATGTACCCACTTCTCCGGGTTATAAAAGATCTGCCTAGCCGTATTTGTGGCTTCCTGGTTGTTTCCAATAAAATAGGTTAGACCCGTCCCTCCATCAGACTCCCACCATCCCCTTGAGAGTACAAAATAAGCCGACTTTGGGTAGGTCCACTGAAAAGATACAAATGTGTGTGACCCAGTAGAGTCGGATACCCAGTGTGGTCTCACCCAAAGCGTTATGGTTCCCTCGGATGCGTTTATAATATCCTTCGTTGGTACGGCAAGGTACTGCCCCTTTGTCAGGGAAAGCGCTCTCCCTGATATGCCGTCTGCGATAATTCTACCCCCGGTGTGGTTAAATCTCACATTAGCGGGGCTGTCCACCTTTATGCCTCTGTCAAAGTGGGCTATAAAATCCGCTTTCATGTCCTCAAGAATATTAGCATTCGCACTCGAATTCCATCCGGGTAGAAAAAGACAATTAATAAAAAAAATGATAAGAATATCAAAGAGAATATAATTGATAATCATGAACCTTATCTTCTTTACCATTTTGCCTATATTTTTCATAAGTCAATAAAACAGAGACTCCCGATCATGGTTCATCTTGCCTTGTAAGCCAACCCTGGTACCAGCATTCGGGCAGGCCTATATGCGTGCGGATGAATTTATATGTTTAATATAACTTCTGCCCTGATTAAGCATCGCCACCTTAGGTTCGTCGTTGTTAAAACCCATAACAGTGAAACTGGCCCTGCAAAACTCTATGACAAGGGGGAGGCCAAACGTAGCTTGGTTCGATGACACCGATACGAGCCTCTTTCATTCTGATCAGTTCAAGAATCGTCATACCTGAGAACTCCTGCAATCCAACGTGATAGCTGATATGTTTCTTAATAGCACGTTCATAACTGTTTTCATTAAGGTGATGGTGAATGTTTGTCTATCCAGGTATGAACTCATTTAAAGTCGGCATAATGTCTTTGATAAAAACCTGAAGCCTTCGGTCTGCATCATCGATTTTCTCGGATGGTGCAATGGGGGTAATAATCCTTACCAACGCCCCATCAGTTCTCTTTTTCCCTAACGCGTCCCACAGGTTATAAATCTTCATTTCATAAGCATTCGTAAGAATACGACCGCGTTGATCGAACCAGAAGTATACCAATTGTCTGCTATCTCCTTTTTCCATCAGGGCACGCATCACTGCCACGGACGATGCACTTTTCCCGGACAAAGGTATGCTTACAGTTCCGGCTTGCCTAAATAACCAGCCACTGCCGGGCAGGCAGGTTTCGGGAGAATGGATTGACTTGCCCTTCCCCTGGCTTTCATAGTAGGCCACATAAATATTTACGGGCGGACTGCCGGGTTTCGAATAATTGATAGACGTGTAGTCGCTAAACTCAAGAGCATCGACAATTTGCTGCTCAAGAAACTCGTGTTTTCCCTCCCATGCTCCCACGACAAGAGGGAATTTGCTGAAGGGCCGGCTGATGGGTGTTTTTTCCCGGAAATCGACTAGTGAATGTATCGCAAGGGTGGCAGCCAGAATTGCAACAGCCGTTATGATTTGCGGTTGTGAAAGCCGGATACCAACCTTTTTAGCTGCCGCTTCTGAAGCATCTTCCTTAACATTTTCCAAATTTGTATTATCACCGCTTTTGGCAGTCTCTTTCTTCTTCAAGAAACTTTCATCGGGCCGAGGCACAATTTTACTCAGGACCCATATCTCGGCCAATAGTATCGCGAACGATACCATAAAAATAGCCCAACCTGAAAAATCGTGAAGGAACCCCTCAGCTGCAGCACGGCCGACAGCCTGATAGAGAAAAGCAGTCAAAGCAATACGGAGACCGTTGGTCACTATAGATAAAGGAATTGACGATAGGACGATGATGATTTTTTTCCAATATGCTGCGCGGTATAGATAGGCCATCAGTAGGGCCATTAAGAAAAGCGGCATCAAATAACGAAGCCCGCTGCATGCATCAACCACCTGCAGTTGTGTAAACCCTAAATCTATTATATTTCCTTCCCGGTATCCCGACATCCCGCAGAGTTGAATAATTTTGATGCCGAGCTCTGATGAGACCAGCTTTAGATTGAAAGTGAGTTTTGTATTGATGAAGTGCGGTAGCGGAAACAGAAAAAGAGCAACAAAAAGCGGGAAGGTCATGGTACTTAATTTCTTCCATCCCACATGCATCCATAACAGACCCGCAACCACTAACCATGAAGAGATATAGATGGAGTAAAACTCGCCCGCCAGTTCGCCGATCCAATACAGGAGAATGCCTGGCAGCAGCAGAAGCAGCCCGCTCCATGAAGGGACCGATGTTTTTTTAATCCATTTGTTCCACTTCTCCCAGATCACATAAATAACTACAAACGGAATTAGATAGCAATAATTATAATCATCCCTTGACCAATCATTTCTTATCAGCCAGTCATAAGAAGAATAATACATTGCAGACAGTAAGAGCCCGTATAAAGCACTGTAGCAGGCTGTTTGAGACCGCGGCATAGACATTATTTTCACTGTTCTACCCCTCTTGCCCCTTGCGTGTACGTAGAGATGCCTGACCTGTCAGGACAGACCAAATGCGTTCAGCGGACCGGCCATCCCATTTTGACGGGACGGAATAATTTATTCCTTTCTCAGGAATGGACTGGTATGCGCTCAAAATGGTGTCCTTTTTTGTCCCGGCAAGAATATTAGTACCAGAGGTTATCGTAATAGGTCGCTCTGTGTTTTCGCGGATCGTTATGCAAGGCACACCAAGAGCGGTTGTCTCCTCCTGAAGGCCTCCGCTGTCAGTCATCACCGCGCGCGCATCCTTCCACAACAATAAAGACTCTCTGAAGCCCAATGGCGGCAGAAGGACGATATTTTCAGAAAAAGCGATGCCGAACTTATCGATCATTTTTTGAGTGCGCGGATGGACTGGGAAAAGTATCGGCTGTTCTGCGGCAATCTCATTGAGCGCGGAAACAATGCCCTGTAATATTTCTCTGTTGTCTACGTTGGAAGGTCTGTGTAAAGTTAAAAATATATACGGATTCCTTTCTTTCTTTAATCTGCAAACCGGATATTGCTCCGGATTTTCACACTTGAGCACCTCGAGCTGATGGAAAAGGTTATCGATCATCACATTGCCGACAAAATGAATTTGCTCTGCACGCTTGCCTTCACGGATCAAATTTGCTGCACCGCTCTCCTCTGTGACAAAGAAACAGTCCGTAATGCTATCCGTGACCATACGGTTTATCTCTTCAGGCATACACAGATCGAAACTTCTTAGCCCGGCCTCCACGTGTGCCACCTTGACCATTAGTTTCTTGGCAGTAATACTGCATGCTATCGTGGAATTTACGTCTCCTACCACTATGACCCAGTCCGGCGTTTCCCTTAAACATACTTCCTCGAAGGCAACCATGATTTTCGCAGTCTGGACAGCGTGAGACCCAGAACCGGCCTCAAGGAAAAAATCCGGATGTCCAATTCCCAAATCCTCAAAAAAAGACGAAGACATTTCATAATCGTAATGTTGCCCGGTATGGACGATCCGACAGTCCAACCCCTCAATTTGTTTTGCGGCCCTCTGAATCGGCGCTATTTTCATGAAATTTGGACGGGCGCCAGCAATCAGGAGTACCTTCATACTGCCTTACCGCCTCTCCCGCTGATATAACTAATTTTGGCTGACAAAACCATCAACGCAAACAGGGGCAGCCATTTTTGTCTTTTGATGCGCCAGGGTTCCGAAAGGAGCCTGTAAAGCCACTCGGCCCAGTACTTCCGCCAGATTGTTGGTGCACGCTTTACCGTCCCGCCTATAGTGTCCAGGGTACCGCCAATCCCCTGCACAACCCTGACATGCTCGAGGGAAGCCTTATGTTCGGCGAACCATTTTTCCTGTTTTGGCGACCCCAGGGCGACAAAGAGAATTTCCGCCCGCGATTCATTAATTCGCCTGATGAGTTGCGGCATTTCAGCTTTGCCGACGTACCCATGCGCCCTGCCGGCGATTAAAAGATGTGGATACCGTTCGCCAAGTATCTCGGCCGATTTTTTATTTACATCCTCGCTGGCCCCGTAAAAAAAGATCCTGTAACCTTCTTTCTCTGCAAGACTGCATATATCAAATATAAATTCCGACCCTGGAACCCGTTCGAGTATGGCTCTGTGCAGTATCCGGGCAGCCAGGACTATCCCGATACCATCTGGGATTAGCAGATCTGCGTCTCTGAAAACCTCGTATAGCTCGGCATCTTTCGGCACGGAAAAGTTCTTTTCGGGATTTGACGCAAATACTGAATTAGGCCGATTGCCATATTTAAGAAAGTCTCTGACGCGCCCAATTGCTTCATCACGAGTCACAGGATCGACCCAGATATCCAGAATTTTTAGTCTTTCTTTCATAACAATTACCTCTTTTTCAGAAGCTCCTGCATCTGCCTCGGCCGGTTTATGCATATAGCAGTTACAAACGAGACATCATTTGAATATCCTCTCTTATTATGACTAAGAACACCACTTTTCAGCCTGACGCCGTAAGACGGGGAATACCAGCCAAACACTGGATTGTCTTGCCCCTCGAAATAATTAAAACATGAACCGTCTAAAAGCCGAAGATAGAGCCGCGTTCTCTTATGGGCTATCAACCACCATCCGTCTGTCTGCTCCTCAGTCATGGTATCAGGATGCAGATGGTAATTGAGCTCAAACTCGTGCAGACCATTGCCGCGAAAATTGTCCTGTATTAAAAAAAGTTCCCCATCGGAAAACAATATTTTCCGGATATGAGTCACGGGATCCTTAAGACGCTCATATCCGTTATGAGTGCCTTCCAGTCGCAGACCTTCGTTCAGTTCGGAAACCCCGGAAAGGCGGGCCATGTAAGGGTGGCGCCAAATAAATTCTGTTTCCTGTAACGCCTGGTCCTCTTTGTCTATGGTTACCGTGTTGTGCGCCCGAGTGCCCTTAAAATACCTTCTGAATTCGGGCACTCCGTTATAAGCGTATGTTCCCGGGTCCACGATCAATAAGTCACCGTTTACAGACAGTGTTATCGACAGCGCATCGGCGTGCCCATGATTGTAAAGAGGCGCCATGCCCAACGGGCCGTGATCAAAAGTGAAAAGAATTTCCGGCGTTCTGATGACCGCATAACCAGCCTCTGGAAAGCTTTTATACACGACAGTGGCAGGTTTCATAATATATCCTGGGATGAATGCCCGGAGCTACTGCCATTCCGTCATCGCTGTCTCCTATGGCCGGCGATTGACCCCGGTCATCACGGAAAGCTTCCAGGAACTGTTCTCCAAGTATAAGGCGCGGAATAAAACTTTCACATGGGTGCATTCCATTATTTGTCAGAAACCCGACAGCAAGCCAGTAAAGATCAAGCATAAATCGATGATATGCCAGTGACTGTTCTGCCGGTCCTCCGTCACCGAGTATTTGGTGATGGAGTTCTTCGGACAGCAAATCCAGTCCCCTGTTTAGCCAATCGCGTCCAGTTGACAGTGACTTGAAGATGCTCCCGGCAAAGATCAAGCCTATGCACTCACAAATCGTGTGGTTACCCAGTGACGAATAGAGAGACAATCTGTTTGCAACCAACCACGCATGCCTGTAAATAGTTTCAAGAAGTACCTGCCGCTGCTCGGCTGCCAGATCATCCAGGACTTTCAGTGCATAAAAAAATACAGGAATCCTCAAGCCGCATTCCATGGCTGACATATAGTGCGGACCTGACAAAAAAGGATTGTTTCGCACCCACTGAAAAAGTTCCTTCTTGGCTACATCACGTGCTATCGTTGAGAACGGACAGAAAAGCAGAGCGGTGATATGCTGTAGCCGCGCCGGCTCCCAAACAGTTCGGATATCCGGAGTTGATGAGTCGCATTTGATATCTCCAAAAAATTTCACACGTGACTCCTTTTCGAAATGCGCTATGGCTTCTTTGTCGCCGCCAATTGAAAAAACATCGCCGGCGAGTAGCTTGATTAACACGCTGTCGTCCAAGCTAAAGAGAAGATCCGGCAATTGAAGCTGCTCGATTTCCCGCTCATCGATACGCGGCACATCTAACAAATGCCTTCGGGTGAAGGCGTGCCTCATTTTAGCAATCAGAAAATTCTGCCGTATCCGGTATATGACTTCGGCAGCAGAAGCGCTTCGGAGGCGCACCAAATAGGCTTTAAGGTTTCTGCCGGGCAGCATCCGTTCAGTTAACTACAGGGTCAGACTGCAAAATATGGCTTGGCGATAGCATCGATACTGACTGTGAGAGTGATATACTGGTTGCTGTGCGAAGTGACTCCAGTATGGCAAAGGTAACTCTCGACGTACTGTACAATTCCGCAAAGGGGATAAGCTCAGATTTTCCACAAATGATGGCATCCACGAAAAGCCGGATTTCTTTCTTCTGCCCTTTGTCCTGGGTTATCAGCTTCTTCTCTTTTTTCTTCCCCGACGCATATGTGGAAAGCGTCCGAAAATCATCCAAAACTGCGGTTTTCCCGTTAGTGAAGACTTCGATCCGTTCCTTAGGCATGCTTTTGTCTCCATTGGCGAAATATGAAATTGTGCCTACTGAACCATTCTCAAATGTAAGCGTGATCACTAGTGTGTCATTAAGATTATCTGCCGTTTGCATCGAGGCGGCATAAACTGACACCGGTAAAGAGCCATTAAGGAAAGTGAGGAAATCGACAAAATGGCATACCTCACCTATTATGCGGCCGCCTCCGATTTCCATATCCTGAATCCATGATTCTGCCGGTATTGCGCCGGCATTGACGCGGTACAGAATAGACATAGGGGCCATAAAGAACTCCCGTTTCAAGATCTCGGCAAGCGGAGCAAAACGCCTGTTGTACCCTACCACAAGCAATGATGGTATTTTTGCGTACGAACAGGCGTCCTTAATTTCCTGGAGTTCCTCCTCGGTAAGGCAGAGGGGCTTCTCTACAAAAACATGTTTCCCCGCCTTAAGGGCCTTCACTACGAACCCGGCGTGCGAATCGTGCCTGGTAGCCACAAAGACAGTATTTATCTCCGGGTTTTCCAGGATATCCATGGCACTGGTGGAACACATTCCAAAACCGAATCGGTCCCCTACTGACTTTGCCGTTACGCCAGTGGTCGTCACGACACCTTTAAGTGAAATACGTGGGTCTTTCGGTATATTGGGCAATAGGTGGCTTTGTGCGTAAGACCCGGAGCCGATAAAGCCGATACCGATCGATGCCGGCGCCTTTACGGCAGGCCCCGATTTCAGCATGATCTTCGCCCGGCTGCAATCGCTCTTTTTATCATATTCAATGATTATGCCGATATAGAATTGCGACCTCGACATCATCATTTCATAAGCATTTGTTGCTGAATCAAGTTTGAAGGTGTGAGTGGTCAGGTAACTAACATCTATCTTTTTCGAATAAATCAATTCCTGGAAAGCCTCCATGTTGCGCTTTTCAGTCCATCGAACGTATGCTGCGGGATAATCAATTCCTTTCTCCTCGTACTGCGGATCATACCGCCCCGGACCGTAAGAGCAGGACATCCTCACCTGCAACTCTTTTCTGTAAAAGTGCGGATCGCGATTAAATCCAGTGGGCACCGAACCAACAATGACAATTGTACCTCTCTTGCGCGCAATCGCTCCTGCAAAATTGATCGGATCGAGGTTATTTGTAGCGGCCGTTATGATTACAGCATCGCATCCAATCCCTCTGGAGAACTCGAATATTGCCTTTTCAATACCGTCAGTATTTCTATGGATGGCAAGGTCTGTGCAGTTCTTACCCGCTATTTCCACCATGACAGGATCGATATCGATGCCTATAACCCTGACGCCAGCTGCCCGTAAAAGCAACGATGAAAGCTGCCCCAGGAGACCAAGTCCGACAACCGCGCAAGTTTCTCCAATCCTGAGGTCGGCCTGTCTCACCCCTTGCATGGCAATGGCTCCAAGTGTATTGTATGCCGCTTGTTTGAGATCGGTCATATTATTCAGCTTGACGCTCAGATTAACCGGAACACTCACGACCTCGGCGTGTGAAGCACTGAGTCCCCCGCAAGCAACCAGATCGCCAGGCTCAAAACCGCTTACATCGGCAGCAACCTCGATAACCTCACCTGTACACGAATACCCTAAAGGAGAGTAGGCATCCAATTTCTTCATCACAGCTCTGTAAGTTTGAACCGGTCCCTGCGTCTTGAGGGTATCAAGGACCTGCCTGACTTGCTGTGGACGTTCCTTTGCTTTTCCGATAAGGCTCTTTCTCGCTGTCTGCACTGTGCTGCCTTCGGTTCCGGCACTTATAAGAGAATAATGGTTCCTGACCAGTATATGCCCTTTTAATAAAGCGGGAACAGGCACTTCCGATATTTCCATTGTCCCGTCCATTAACTTTTGTGTCAGCTGATTCATAATAAACCCCCTGATTAAACCCAGTCTGAAAAAGAGGAATACAGATAAAACCAGAATATCTTTGCAAATTCCAGCATCATTGGACGTATATCCGCCTTGTCGATATTCAACAAATCAGTCATGCCGCGTTCATATCTCGTTGGAACATAAGAAATGTAGTAAGCTTGCTCACCGAAGACTTTCTCGCAGATAGTTTTGATCCGCTTCATATGATATGGAGAGCTGACCATAATGGCGGATTTTAATTCCATAACATCCATCATTCTTTTTGCGAACAATACTTCGAGGTGAGTTTTTTCATAGTAACTTGGATATCCTCGCGCGCCGCTTAAGGCTGTGTGTTGCATGGCACCAGCGAGTTCTTGAGGGATGCCAGCTGGGGCAATCACTTGATGTAAGCCAGGCACAAGAAGGAACCTGGCGTAACCTTCATTAAGGAGAAGATTGGCCTCTTTTCCCCTGGCTGTTTGGCTTGGACCCAAGAAAAGAATGATTGCATCAGACTTAAACGGTTTGTCGGCATAGGCAAGCAAGCGGGGGGCATAACATGCCGCACTCCCGACCAGTAGTATTAATGCAACTGATATGATAACGACACGTTTTTTCACATTCATGTTCCATTATTCAGTCTTATCTGAAGCAGTAAGCGATAACGAGTTCTTGTTCTGCACTAAATTCATTTCTGGAGTGAAGGCAGGTGTTACAAGAGAAATAGAGCCAGAACCAATTGCATAGCTCCGCTCTTTGAATTACATGACCCTTTCCCAAGAGAGTCCAATGAAATTCACCGGTTGCAGCGGCATGCTTTGACTTGCTATATCAGGGCCCTACTATGGCCCAGCCGAAATGATCAGAGTTACTATCAGGGCCGCTTCGCTGTACTGTTGTTGCTATCTTCTTTCAGCAGGATCTCAACAGCAGCCTTTTCCCGCAGTGTCTTGGCATAGAGATCCGCCGCCTGCTTTGCTTTTTCCTGCACCAGGTACTGTTTTATCCTCTCCTTGACACTGTCATATGCCAGGATAGTTTCAGGCTTCACATCGACCACCTTGAAGATGTGAAACCCATAGTCCGTTTCAACAACTTCACTTATTTCCCCGGCTTTCAGACTGAAGACTACACTTTCAAGTTGCTTATCGAGCTGCCCCATCCTTATATACCCAAGATCGCCGCCACTCGTTTTTGTGGGGCCGTCAGACCGCTCCCTCGCAAGAGCCCCGAAATCCTGGCCTTTCTTCAGGTCCTTCAAAATCTGCTCGACCTTCTGACGCGCCTCTTGCTTGCGGGCGGCATCCCATTTGGGATCTGACTGGATAAGAATGTGGCTGACCCTAACCTGAAGCGGCTGCCTGAAGAGATCCAGATGGCCACTGTAATAGGCGACCATGTCGTTGTCCGTCACTGTTGCCTTTGCTGCAAATTGCCGCTCAACGTATTGCTGAACTGAGCTGTTCTTTTCGATACGGGAGCGCAATATCTCCTCCGAGATATTCCTCCTCTTCAGCTCGTTTTGAAATTCAGTCTCGTTCGGTGACTGTTGTTTGATCGCCTTTATCTGCTGCTCGACAACTTTTTCATCAGGCTTGATCCCCAATTTGCGGCTTTCCTGGTAGAGCAGTTCCGCACGCACCATACTTTCGAGCACCTCACTCTGAATAGATGCCAATTGCTTACAGTTAAGGGGTTTTCCAAATCCTAACAGGTTCTTCTGGATTATCAATAAATTTTCATCGAATTCTCCCCGGTCAATCGGCACCCCGTTCACTATTGCCACCCTGTCAGCCGACTCTATTTGCTTCACTTCGCCCCGGGACGGCAAAACCGTGGCCATGAGGCCTATAACTATTACCATTATCTTGAGACCTGGAAATCTAGTCAGAAGCATTTTTCCCCCGCACTGCACTTGTTTTTATTTTCTGTTTTTCGATCTCTTCCCGATATTGCTGGGTAAGCTTTTCCAGCTCAACCTTTTTGAGTTGTGTCAGTGGCTCATTCTGAAGAATGATTGTGCCCAACCCCTTGTCCCAGTATTTTTTCAAAAGTTCCTGCGACAGTATGATTAGCCTGGCATTATTTGCCGAGCACTGGCTGAGGTCTTTGGTCGTCTTTTGCCACTCTGCTTGAAGTGCCTGTCTCTCTCCCGTCACCTTTTTCAGTGAACCGTCCAAATCCTTATTCTGTTGGGCGGCAAGCGCATATTTACTCTCACACTCCTGAAGCTCCTTTTTCATCTTGGCGGCCTCCTTGTCAGATGCCAGGATTTTAGCCTCCATCGTCTGTACCTGCTCCTTATATTTTCCCACTTGCCCTCCAAGGGCAGCATTCTCTTTATGTAGCTTCTCCACGTCACTATTATATTGCTGTTCCATGGAAGCTAGGGTCTCGCTCTTTTCCTCTGCCATTTTTTTCTGCATAAAGGCGACTTTCTTGCTAGCCTCTGCAATCTTGCCCTGGGAAATTTTCTGTTCCTTCTGAATTTGAAAATAGCAGATTCCCAAGCCGATGCTCAGGCCGACCGCCAGTGCAACTGCCGGTACTATGATTTTGTGCATTTCAGGCAGCTTGATCATTTTCTATCCCCGCACCTAAAATCTTGCGTTGAAATCCAACTGAAGTACATCGATTGCCAGCGGGGGCCCGGCGATCTGGTCAGCAGTCAGGTATCGAAGCCGAAGCCAAGCGTTCTTTGCCAACCCGAATTGTGCCCCCAGGATCCAACCCTTCGCGTTGGTCCCACCGAGATGGAAATCGGGATCCGTAAAAGCATCAATAACTGCGTCGCCCCCCAAGAACTTATAGTTGAGGCTCACATTCCACTGGGCAAACTTCTCAATTACCGGATAGCCAACTGTTAACCCGACTTGATAACCTACTGTCTTTTCTGTGACACCAGGGCCGACTAGCTGCTGCACGGCAGCGTTATTAAACCCGAGGTTCTTTACGTAGTCGCCCATTAGGATTATATGAACTGGGTCCCAAAAGCCGACATCAATGTCTCCATTAATGTTCAGTTCCTCAAACTTTGAAGCGAGACCCACATATAAATTGTTGGTCGGGTCAATTAAAAACAGGGTGTTCCCGTACTGTTCATACAGAGGGGCCGACCAAGTGGTTGAGTTTGGCACGTTGGTAGTATTGAGAACCCCGGTAACGTTGCTGTAATAATAATATGCTGCAGCAATCGTACCGCCAACGCCTTTCTGGTTTTTCTCTTCCAGGCCCAGCTGTCCACCTACTAGCCACTTATCGTGCTGGGTAAAATCATTCTGCTCCAACGGAAACACTCCGCCGGTAAGAAAGGGTGTCAACGATTCAGAAACGGGTTTTTTGAAATTGAAGGCGAGACCTTCAAAGTTCAGATCCGGAGCCCAGACAAGATCTGACGAGTAAAAAAGGTTGGGTATCCGTCCACCGTATACAGAAAAGTTTTCATCGGGATGCCACCTGAGATATGCAAGGTCGAACAAGACAATGTCCTTGTTCAGGTAGGTACCCATTATGTCATTCGTCGAAACGGGAGTTGACGTGTTGCCAGAGGAAAGACGGACGACTGCTTCCAGTTGGTCGTTAACGTCCACTGCAGCTCCAACGCGAATCCGGTACTTGAACCGGTCTGTGTTATTCGTCGTGTTTCTAAAGGATTGCGTGAGCATGCCTTGGCTTATTGCAGGAAGCTGGCTGTCGTTATTCTGGCCGAAGAGATCTTTTTCATAACGCAGGCGCACATCACCTCCAAAGCGGATTCGCTTGACCCACTCAGGAGCAGCAGCGGCCAGTCCGGCTTTCTGGACTTCCACTGGCAACTCTTCGTGGACCTGCTGTTCTACCTGCTCGTGAACGCCCTGCTTTATTTCCGCGGTTACATCGGCAGCAATCTGCGCGGCCTGCTCCCTGTTATTTATGTCTGGCGTGATAACATAGCCTTTCTCTTCCCCGGTCGGAGCCCCATACTGCTTTGAGATTTGGGCGGCTTCGTCGGCTCCGATGATTTTTTTGCTCTCCAACAGGGCCACCAGGGCCTTGAGCTCCTCAGACGACGAGGCAACTCCCTTCTGTCCGGAGGTCCGCACCAGAGATTGCTCAGTAAAGCGCGCGGCTTCGTCGGCACTAATAACGTTCTTCTTTTTCAAGATATCTACAAGGGCTGCAATGCCAGGATCGGAAGGTCCTCTCCCGTAATCGGTTCCGGGTTGGAACTCATGCTTTGATGCATCGGCAATACCGGGAGGTGTAGTCTCGTGATTGAGGGTCGACTGAGATCCAGGCATGCTTGCACATGCGGATAGACTCAGAAGGTATAATGCCAGAATACCCGCACATAAATGTCTTCTTGTTCCTGCAAATGATGCTGCCCCCTTGTCGTCATATGGATTCATAATATACCCACCCGACCCCTCTTGCCTTTGATTGTTTTGGAAAAGCGTGCTGTTTGCGTTTTCGGCTACCGAGTATGTTACCACGGCATTATCGAATTTCTTATTACAATGGTGTTACAATTTATTTAAGATTTGATTAACGAAATAGCAGCGAGATATTGAAATGAAAAGCCTTTGTTTTATCAAGACATTTAAAACATTGGGCAGCTATCCAGTCTTTTTAAAGATCCTTGAAACCCCACGGTTAATCTGATAAATTAGCATCATCGTTTGAAGTTAAATCGCGCCTTGTTACTTCATAAAAATCTCTTTCCAGTTGCAGGCTATTCCTTCACCGCTACACCTGATTCCTTCTTTTTATTGCAGTAACCCAGCAGAAAAAGAAAAAGAACTGGGACCAGGTACTGCCCGATGAGCACTAGGGTCAAGTCTACATCTGCTACAGCGGTGAAATGAAATGCATCGATTAAGGCATTATCGATTCTGTGAAAGAGATGGATTGAAAAAAGTAGCGCCAGCCCCGCGCAGAGTCCCTTGCTCTTTGTCCGCCACGATGCCGACAGATCCGCAAAGGCCAGGGATATTAGAGTAGCGATGCTAAACGTTTCATAGTAGACTATAGTATCACGCGCTATGGCGATGTGGTAATTGAACAATGAGAAGCCGAAAATCATGAACCGGTCCAGGAACCAGATATACCAGTAGTGAATCTTCATCCACACAAGGAACAATAACCCTGAGATCAGGGCAAAACGAATCAGAAAACCTACAGTCTTAATCCACTTCGACTCTGCCTTGTTGAGCCATTTCAGCCACAAAAAACAGGCCATCATTATCAGGAATATAGTAAATACCTGCCCCAAATAAACATGGACAACTTCGAAGAGTTGCCGGTAATATCGGCCAACTATAAAGGTGGCTGTAAGCCTGAGAAGGTTGCCCAGATACAGTCCCGGAATGCCCATTGCGAGACCGGCTGCCTTCTGATAGACAGTGGCAGGATAGAATACTACGAAGCAGAGAAAAAGGCCAGCCATGAAAAGCACTGTACACTCAGGAATGATTCTAAACGCAAATCCGCCTCCCGAGATGATGTCGTTAACTGTAGAGACTGGTAAGCCAATCGTATTGAGTACCAGGCCCATGGTCATGGCGGTATGCTCGTTAAGCGGTCTTGTGATTGAAGGCGGCAACGCGTAAATACAAGCATAGAGTCCGATGCAAGATAGCGTGAACGCTGCAACAAAACGCAGCCGTTCAGATCTAGCCAGCGCTGATAAGGTGATTTTGTCTTGAGGTTTTTTGTCGGCGTTGTCTTGCCTTTTGTATGCTCTACGTTTCGATTTGTGTTTAGCCATGGATGTCAACAATTGAAGCCACAACTACAACATCTTCACATAAGAGAGTGCTATCACTTTTCACAGGTCATTGTTTTCTTTCCCTGCGTTGCAGAGCCAAGCCGAGCATCCCACAAGCCGCAACCACAATCCCCCACGGTCCAATGGCAGGTCCGGCGGCGATCGGTGAAAATGTGGCCTGAACAGTTTGATTGGCTGTGACATCGGTTATCGTGTAAGTAAAAATCCCTGGTGGATTCTGAATGGCGGTTACTACTACTCCATTGTCAGTAAGGCTGCTCAAGGTGTAACCGCTATCCGGGGTCATTGTGAATGTAACGGATGTTCCGTATTCATCAGTTGTGCTAACTGGAGTTATAGTGCCACCGATTCCATTGGATACCGACGCAGTTATGGTAAACACTTGTACAATGGTGAGAGTGATTGGTGTATTGTGGGTAGTGCTACCGCCAATACCGCTAACCGTTACAGTATAAGTGCCGGCAGCGGCTGACGCACCGACGGTAATCGTAAGTGTAGAGCTGCCGGCACCGGGTGCTGCGATTGAAGATGGACTGAACGTTGCTGTTACCCCTGCCGGTAAGCCAGAAGCAGATAGTGAGATAGCATTGCTGAAGTTGCCAAGGACCGCAGTGCTTATGGTTGATGTGCCCATTACGCCTTGGGCAACGGATATGGCTGCAGGGGATGCTGCAATAGTGAAATCCGGGGTCCAGTTATTAATGAGCGCGTTGGCATCCACCGAACCCAGGCCTGTGCAGAGGTCATATCCCGTAGTAGCAGAGTATCCTGTCACGCCAGGAACAGTGTTGTTCCCGGAGGTAATGTCGTGAAACACCGCGACTCCACCGGCGCCGTACTGTGCATTGCCGAGTTGGTAGAAGCGTGTATTGGCATTTCCCTGGGGCAGCCCCGTCTTCTGCACGACGAGCGCCATAAGACCAGCAAAAGAAGGAGTGGATGCCGATGTGCCACCCACCGAATAAAGCGCTCCCTGAGACTCGATGAGGTAGGCATCGTGGGTAGCCGCACTCAGTGCGACATCGGGTATGTCGCGCTGTCCATCTGCTGGAACACCCGGCGCCACCTGCCAGGCAGGCTTGCTATAAAGTGAAGAGACTCCACCACCGGTAGCCCAAAGGTCAGAGCCGCCGGAAACAGTGCCACTCTGGTTCCAAACGATCTCAGATATGTAACTGATGGCAGAAGTGTACCCCGACCCTCCGTTATTAGTATTCCAATAGGTGCCGGACCCTTCGTTGAACTCTGTTCCGCCTACCGCAACATTGTATTGGGTGGAAGCCAGCCCGTTGACCCCGAGGCCTGAACCACTGGAGTCGCTTCCGCCATTGCATCCTGCAGCTCCAGCATCGCCCGCTGCTACGAAAGAGGTGATGCCATAGGTAACTGCCTCTTGCCAAAGATTATTGTAGAAACTATTCTCAGCCGAGCCCAAATCTGCCTCGCATTCGCCGAAACTTGTACTCATCACCGGAGCCACTTTATTGTTTACTATGTACTGGGCTGACAAGTCCACGCCGTCGGTTGAGTGGGTCGATTTAGATACTACAAACAAGATGGTAGCATTCTGTGCAACTGCACCCGACCATTCAACATCCAGATCAGCTTCAATATCCTCGTCCCCCCCGAGGTCTCCGGGGTCGCGACCATTAACGATCACCTGTGGAGGATTGCTCGGCAGCCCCATTATGCTGCGAAAGGTTGTCCAGTCTGAGCTGGATGGATGGGTGCGGCCCACTATAGCTATACTTTGGCCCATGCCATCGATTCCCGCGCTGTAAAGTGCATTGACATTGTAGATAGTTGCAAAATCGCCGGGGGACAAGTAATTGGTAGACCCAGAGGTGTAATTTGGCAATACCCCTGTTTGAGTCAGCAAATGGACACCGTTGATCATCGACTTGCGCGGAAAATCATTAAGTGACACTATTCCAGCAACCAAATCCACCAATCCGCGGGGAATAGACGGGTCCTGAACGTTCGCGTGGTAGAGTCGACTATTTACATAAAACTCATGGATTTTAGTATGGAAAGTGCTCTCGACGTCAGCCACTGTACCGGAGAAATTAATCCATGTTCGCCCTTTAGCAACTTCTTCGACAACAAATCCGTGCGAAGCAAGCCACCGGGTGATCGCACTAATATCATCAGGGTCCGGCCCGAATCGCGCGCCGAATTCCTCCGGAGTAATCCAATTATGATAATTAGAAGAGGCCGGATCATGAAGTTTAGCAAGGAAACTATCCAATTGGGCCTGCTTTTCTGAGCTCAGCTTCAGGGTTAGGATCATCCGCTCCATCGGCAATGATGCACTCGCCTCTCCGTGGTCAAATTCAGGGCGGGCGCGCGCATTTACGTTGCCATGCAACATCACGGTGTCATTGTCGTCGATAAGGAGGGGCGAACTCGCAGATGCAGGCATCACTGCAAACAGCATTGCAGAAACCATCGCGATCACGATTGCAAAGTGGATTTGTTTGATTATATTCTTCATACGATTCGAACCAGCAACGCCGGGATTTTAATGAATGCCGTTTAAACAAGCTACTAATTTTGTAATCACTTGATAGAAACACTCGCTGTTTTCACTGCCTTCATCCAGTACACCCGGTCATGCAATCCTTAACTAACAAAAAAACCCGGACCGATCACGTGGTATCTTTCCGGGTTTTCTGTTACCTCTAAGAGGACAGCAAAATGCCCAATGTTGCGATATTAACTCATTTTCTATTACAATGCCATTAAAGCAGCATTACATGTTGGTGACATCCTCCGCAGAATAAACCCTGGGGCATCCCTGAAGACGGCTCGGGTTTTGCTCTTAGCGCTCAGATTGGAATGAAATCAGCCTTGTGAACTAATCTTAATGTCCATCGTCCGTGGCATCCCGTCAGGAGGTGGTTCGCTGATTTTTATGTGCACAAGGGATGACTTTACCGTTTCGTCCAGCTTGTTATTGCCGGAAGAGCCTATAATCTTGGAGGAAATTACGGCGCCATTATTA
This sequence comes from uncultured Nitrospiraceae bacterium, assembly GCA_963736105.1. Lineage (GTDB taxonomy): Bacteria > Nitrospirota > Thermodesulfovibrionia > Thermodesulfovibrionales > Dissulfurispiraceae > Fen-1308. The sequence continues at coordinate 2,520,220 of CAVTNL010000002.1, forward strand.
TCCACGCTTATCCTGACTATGGTTTGCAGCTTTCCTTTTGGTATCCCGCCCTCTTCATCCAGGCGCTTCATGATTTTTTTTCTGATTTCTGTCTCCACTATCTGAGTATAGCCGGCGAATTTACTCAGCAGAGAAAGTCTTCCCATGCCGTCGCCTCCGGCAAGCAGGCTTCTTCCACCTTTGTTGCCCGCAAGTCCAAAAGCGTCGCTCCCGGCCTTTCCCTCGGCATCCAGACCAAGTTTGTCCCCAGCGGGCTTGTTATCATTTTCCGCACTTTTTGGCTGGTCTTGCGGGATCTTCTGAATGATCTCTTCTTTTTTCTCTATCGGCTTGACCTCCGGCGGTTTTTCCTTAACTTGCACCGGCGGTGGAGGTTTTAATAAGGTTACCGTAGTGACTGAACTTTTCTTATGCGGGCCGTCTTCGGAAAGGACTATCTTCACGATATAGATTGCTACTACCAAAAAAACAACCATTACGGCTATGAGGCCCCATGGCTTGGGAGAAGACTTTTTATCTTGCGTGTCGGACATGGCCTTCCTTCCAGGGTTTGTCCCTATTCTGAGACCGCCGTCTCGCTGCGGTCCGCAAATCCGGACAGAACAACCTACATTACTTGACGAGCTTCTGCGTCACGAGTCCAAGCTGAGTGATCTCAAGCTTCTGCAGGATATCCAGAACCTCTATGACGCTTTTGTACGATATCTTTTCATCACCCCGGACCACCACTGGGAAATTAGGGTCTGCCGCCTTATATTGCCGCAGCCTGTCCTCCAGTTCTCCCAGTGTGACGGGAAAACTGTCCAGATAAATTGTCCCCTCAGCGGAAATAGTGATCGCCTTAGTAGTCGGCTTTATATTGCTGACTGCAGCGCTTGCCTTGGGAAGATTGACGCTGATCCCTTGTACAGATGCCGTCACAACTATCATGAATACCAGCAGAAGGTTCCAAGCCAGATCCAGCATAGGTACCACATTGATCTGATCGTATATCTCATGGTCGTCGTAGGGATTTTTTCTCAGAGAGCGTCTCATTATTTACTCTTCCAACTTAAGGATGAAATCATCAATAAACACATTCACATCAGCATTCATATCTTTAATTTTACTGGTAACGTAACTGCTGGCAAACAGGGAAGGGATTGCAACCAGAAGTCCCGCCAATGTGCAGGCAAGTGCAGATGCAACGCCAGGCGCAATAGCCGTTAGATTTGCTTCGCCGGCCTCCGCCAAGCCTGCAAAGGTGTTCATAACCCCCCAAACCGTCCCCAGAAGGCCAAGAAAAGGTGCACCCGCAACACTCATATTCAGGATGACCATACCGGCCGACAGCTTTCTGCTTTCATACATAGCCGCCTTCTCAATGGCTGCCTTGAAACTGTTCATAACTTTATCGGATAGCAGCGTCCCTTCTTTTAAAGATTCTCCTTTCCTCTTCATACAAATATTCAGTTCCTCGCATCCGACTTTATACACCGTATAGATTGATGATGCCGGAAATTCCTCGTCTTTTTCAAGCAGGTCCAAGGGATTCTCCAGATCGCGAAAGGACTTTAAAAATGCATCGTTGCCCTTACCCGCCTTTCCGAGCATTACCAGCTTCTGCCTGAAAATATACAGAGACGTGCACCCCATGAGGAACAGGAATCCGATAATCAGCCACCCGTCCAGGGTTATAGTCCGGATAATGACCTTCATTAGCTGGATAGTCAGCGATTCGCCACCGTTACCCCCTCCGGATTCTTCCTCCAGTACGGAGGTCAGGACACCGTCGGGCCCCTGGCTCTGCACGGTCTCTTTCAGCCAGCTTGCCGATCTGACCGTATTCGATAGCTCCAACTCATCCAGATCCCCCATGAAAATGTTGCCACCCTTGGAAGCTGCTCCGATTACAATCTCAGAGGAGGGTGCCGGCACTGTCCCCTTTATCTTTGCGGATGCAGCCTCATTGCCATCGATATACATGACAACTTGCTTGTCTGGCTCCACAGTCACAGCGAGGTGATACCAGTGTGCCGGTTTTAGAGCAGCCGTTCTTGGGGTTTCCAGCGTCTTCCCCTTACCCATGCTCAGAGTACAATAAGGCTTCGCATCGTCCATGCCGATAACGATGGACTGATTCCCGTCATCCCAAGAGAAAAGATGTGCGTTTCCACTGGACTGGTTGAACCGGACCCACGTAGAGAAAGTAAACCCTTTGGCAAAATTGAGTGAGGTAGCCCTTGCAATAGTCATCTGTTGGCCGGAACCGCCAAACTGGGCGCCATTTCCCACCACTGAGGGCAGCCCGAGCTTGCCTGAAAATGAAGCCGCATGGTTACCGTAAGCCGTAGCATCCCGCGGATTGCCCTCTTTCTCGCCAAAGTGATAGACTGCTACCTGGTTGACATCATACGTGCCACCGCTGTCTTGGCCGTCCGGCGCGGAGGAGTTGCCGTAATACATCCAGATGGAATCCTGGTTGGACCCTCCGGAGATCCTGGGGACCTTAACCCATATCAAGGCAATCTCTTCTTTGGGATCGAACTTCTCTATGTGATACTTCAATGGGGATTTATCGTCCGCGCTGACAAACCGCAGGTCCGCCCCGTCGGCCTTGGCATTGGAGAAACTGAAGTTGCCGGTATGCAGCCGAACGAGCACTGGAACGTCTGTGAGGTTTTCCTTAATATCGGCACCCTTAGTCGAGGCATCAAATTGAATCTTCTTCCTCTGCTGCCACTTCCCGTCCCACCAGGCATGCGCGTTCTGAACAGGCACACTCACAAAAAACACTAATCCCATTGCCGCCACTATAATCCTTGTTAATATATCTCGCCTGTTTATTTGCACGATCTTACTTTATACCTCCTAATTACATAACTGCGAAATAGAAAAACACAAAATTAGCACTTTCATTGTACAACTTCATTTGTTACAGCAATATTACGCGAGGCCGACTTTCAGCTCCCTTCATTACTTACATACTTGGCCGCATCCCGGGTAAGAGTGCTAATTTGTCAAATACGCTTTGTGAGAACGTGTCTCTGCCTGGAACACTAGTAATGAGTTTAAGGGCGGTTAAAAAAGACCCCTGACTTTAAAATAGACCCTCTCATCATACCTCCTTATCTGGGCAGAAGATTGAAGCGCGATCGCCCAGTCAATTTCGTATTCAACGTTCTTAGTCGCTGAGCCTCGCATTCCAGCACCAGTACCCTGGAGTTCGACAGTACTCACCTGATCCGGGAGAGGGTCTTTAGATGTTAGTCTTACCATATCATAGAATATAAAAGGAGTCATTTGAACTTTCTTGCCAATCCCTAACCACTCAAACTGGTCGGGAAAGGAGACTTCTACCGTAGCATGGAGAGCATTATCTCCCATCGCCTCGTTCTCCAGATATCCCCGGACATTTTCCATACCACCAGCGCTATATTCCTCGTTGGCAATGAGCGGCTCGCTGGCAATCTGTCCATCGAGTTTCACCAATAGATTCATTCCAAGTGGTAGTTTCTGCATACGTTGGATGCCTGCAGTGGCGTAAAGATAGTTTGCCTCGGCCATGAAACGCTTGTATTCAAATTCCATTTCGTTCTGCCGGAAGTTCATGTTCAGTCCTGCGCTGAACTGTGACACGCCTCCCCATTCGTCGGGCAGGGAAGCGCTGTATGAGGCAGAGAGCGGGGTGTAATTGATCGGTGTCTCAGTTGACTGGCCGGTTGCCGGATTAGTGAAACCAAAAGCCTGGTCGAAATGCTTATAATCAATGCCCAACGTTATATTATGCGAATACTGCTTATACTGGGGTAGTGGTACCACATAGCGCATCCCGAATATCTGCCCCTTGCCGACAACTGAGAATCCTTCACCAAATGCGGTATTACTATCCGACCAGATACCATAAAAGACTAACTGGTGGTCAACATTCCATGGTGCCGGAAGCACGTATGAAAAACTGAATACCTCCACTTGATTCGTATCCTGTGGCGAAGTCTGGTACTGAAACGAAATTGAATGCTCCTTCTGCCACAGATTATCGTAGCGTATCATTGCGTTCAAGCGCAGTTCGGTCGTATCATGATTGTTCCTGTCATTGAGTTCAAGATACCCGTGCAGTGGAAGTTGGTCCTCCACCTTCAACTCTGCATCGACTGTTCCGAATTCCGTTCCTGGTGTTATGGCTGGGTCAACCTTAAAATCTGGGTTTCTGTTAAGCCTGCCTACCTCTTCCTGGACTTTCGGCAGATAAAGTATCTCTCCAGGCGCAAAAGCCGGCAGGTCATGCAGGATTTTCTCCATAGTGAAATAGCGGTTTCCCGTTACTCTAACCTTGCCTATTCGAGTCTCGATAACCTCAAGTTTCACAATCCCGTCCTTAAGAGTCTGTTCCGGTATATTCACCATAACAGCAGGATACCCGGAATCGTGATAAAGTTTTTCGAGAGCGTCTCTGGCTTTCTCGACATCAGACGCTGTTTTTCGGGGACCGATGAAAAGCCCGACCGCAGACATAACTCGGTTCTTCGGCAATATGGTATTCCCCTTCACATCAAAAGACCTGATCTCAAAATTAGTTTCACCACTATCCGCTGAAGCGCATATTGCGGTCATCAAGGCAAGAAGTATTACGATCGCTATCCCAAATAATATACTTGGCCAGATACAAGCCCGACCACAGGGGCACCTGGACCCTGAGTTAAAAGACAAGTCTCTAAATACCATGCGCTATCACACCAACGTCTTGCCCATAGAGGCACCGAGACACCAAGAAAGAATAGAAACAAGATACTTCATTTTTCTCATAAAATTTTTATGCCCTTTGCCTTCCATATACCGCGATTTATTTAGCATCTGTTTTTCTGCGCTTCCGCGTCGCTCCGTCAAATCGTCTTTTTTATCTGTGATCAGTTTTGACTATGTAATTTTTCCCGCTTTTACATCACAGCCAGAATTTCACCGCCGAAGGGATTTACGGCAGGTCATGAATATGGTCTCGGCATACTCTCAACAAAAATGCTGTTCACTTCCGCCGGTTATTGGCCACGTGCATGAAGCAGCCAATGTCTCTCTTACTTGCAGCTGGCAGAGGAAATGGATATCAACAGTATCACCGGGTTGAATTCTTAACGCTCAAGTCTTACCCCTCTGGACCCTTCGCAGCCGGCCATGGTAAAAAATAACCACGAAGGCATTGAAACTCTGAGAAAAGCAAATGGCAACTTTTTCAAGAATAATGCTGCATGACCTGCATATCAATACTGTGTCATCCGCGTTTTTCTTTGCATTTTATTTCTCCGCGTCTCTCCGATTTATGTCTTCATTCTTTTGCTTGTCTTTTAGATTTTTTGTTTCTGACTGTTTTTTTCGGTTGATGTCATGGATCTCATTTTTTCGGTCTCGGCTGGAGCGACGGTCTTGGCTGGAACGACGGTCCACACAGCAACGGCGCTCTGGACCGGCATAATGGTTATCACCGAAACGGCGATCGTACTCAGAACGTTGGGCCTTCACGGAACGACCCTTATTGTCTGTGCAGTTTCTGATGTCAATTACATTGTCATAAAGGAAAGCCTTGTCCTCACTCTTATTGTTGCCTTTTCTGCTTCCTGAATGAGCTATTGTTTCATCCAATTCCTCTGACTGTTCAACCCTGCCCAAGCTTCCCTGGCTGAAATTAATTTTTATATAGCCGCTGAATTCCCCTTCAATAAGCGAACGTATCGTTTCGATGAGCTGCTTCACTCTACTCATGATTAACTCCTTCCAAGAAATCGCACAACGCAAGTTGCAGAACGCATTTACGAAAAGCTAAGTTCCAAAGTTCCAAAAGCCCCTTAAAAATACAAACACTTTGTGCAGTCCGACAAGAACGGCATGCAACTCCTCCACATAGAGTCTGTGCCCAGTTATTACTATTTGGTCCAAGCCTTGTCTCAATAAAGCGTTATACGGCTGCAGAAGCATAAAGCCGTTTATCATCTTACAATTAGTTTGTTACACTAATATTACGACAACAATCTGGATATGGATACTTTTCATTACATACCTACTGCGCTCAAAATAAATAGAAGCAATCAGCATGCGGCAAACCATGCGAGAACGTCATTCCAGCTTGTCTGAAATCTTTTCTTCAGCCGTTGTCATTCCGTCTCACCACCTCAAAATCAGAACCATTCAGAATGACTGCATGAAAGATTGTCGCATTAGAGTCAGTTGTGGACTTTGCATCACCACATAAGTGCGCCATGCCCTGCACACAAATAAAAGGGTGCATGACAAACACCTGCTGATTCACAAAAGTAAGGAAGCTACCTGGTAAATGTCAATTAAAAGCGGCTAAATGAAAGGTTAGATAATTTTATTCTATCAAAATAATTTTTTCAGGTTATTTGAGCCAGGCAGTTTGCGGGGCAGGTAGCGTCTTACTGAAATAGATGATTGCCATACTTTGTGGAATCTTTAATTTTTTGTCAATCAGGGAGGAAGTGTCCGTATCTACCTGGTTTGCCGTTATATCCACGGACCCATCGAAGCGGCCACTAATTGCTGAATAATTCCCGATGCTCCGCCTCCATCGGATTGTAGGAATGACAAAGAGGGAATTTTATTACTTTAAGTCCTTTTTGCTACGACGCGGAACTCTATGACCCGGTTGAGCCCGAGTTATCCTGCACAAAATCGATAACTTTTACATCCAGCCACTTCATGATGAAGTCATCGATCATCTGCGCAACCTGTGCCGTTCTTCCGCCGTTTGTAGCAGCCCCACTTGCATCAATCATAGTCTGGCTGCTCTGAGTCGTACTGTTAACTCCAGAAAGTGAACCTATCGTTGTGGGTGCCGAAGCTGCCTGCGGCACCCCGACAGAACCTGCAGAAAATGTGATATTCTGGGAGTTGAGCACTTGCGTTGCCGCGATAATAACATTTCCTCCGGAAATACCAGCCTCGCCAGCGTTCACTATCCCTGTGGGCGCCACAAGAAGTATGTCCCCTATCGGCGGCGCCTGCAGAGGACCTGGCCCGTCGGGGTCGTATGTCAGAGCACGGATACCACTCCCCTCAGCTCCAGGAGTAACATTTGCCTTTTCTCCAGATCCAAGCGGCGCTACGTATATCTGTGTCTTTGACCCGCGGCCCGCATTGATATTGCCCTGGTCGCTCCAGACAGTGATATTGCCACCGTAATCGGTTATTACGCGGGACTCGTTCACATTGACATCGCGTTTGGCGAAGATATTGATTGATCCGCCTGCCGTAGTTATGATACCAGTAGCCGTAGCCGCGCTGCTGCCAGCCGGCGTAATAGCCGTCTTGCCGATATTCAGGTTATTCGCCGCAAAGATGAATATGTCGGACACTCCTGATATCGTCTGAATTATGTTGTAGTCCATGTCGATGTCGCCTGCGTTGGTGCCGACCACATCAGTAGGCTGACCGCTTGCCTGCAGGGTATTTGATACAGCGGACTCAGCATTCTGAAGGTCAAGTGCTGCCTGAGCTGTGTTGCCACTAGCTTTATCCGAAGCGTAACTGCTCCCGTAAGTACTCAGTGCATTAAACAGGTTTCTGGCTGCAGCCTGGTCTATTACATTGTACCCAGAGATAACCACAAGTTGGCTCCCCTGGTCTCCGAGTCCGGCATAGAGAGCATTACCCGGAGCGAATGAATTGCCTACCGTCACAATGCCAGAATAGCGGCTCCCTGCTGCTTCCGTGCCAAGATCGATATACCCGCCTGCCTGCACAATAAAAGTCCCGGGACCGGCCTGCCACAGCCCGGACTCACCATACGTCGCACCGGTCAGCTGGCCTGAAGATGGTGACGCACCACTGTACAGCAACTCAATGTTCCGACCTGCACTGATTAAGGAAACATCCGCAGGATTCAGGTTTTGCCCGTAATACCACACATCCATGATATCCCGTCCAGCGCTGATTGTAGCCTTTTCCGGCACCTGAATGTTCAGGCTCTCGATATCGCCATTGGTGGTGGTGATAGTAACAGGATTGGCATCCCCACTGTATAACAAGTGATTAACGTGAGAATCGTAAGTTGTATCGTAGTTTCCGCGCCCATTCACTAAGTAGTTGGTTATCAGGAACATATGTAATGCGCTGGCATTCCCTATCGCAGTTGTGTCGTCTATGGATTGCGATAGATTTAGAACTCCACCTTGGCCGACCACGGAACCTGCATTAGATCTAGAGCTAGAATGAAATGCTGCCAATGACAAACAGTTGCCGGCAGGGCAGTTAAGTGCATATACGTATTCTGGCGCTATATCAGACATTGTGATATCTGCCTGACCTCCGTTTTCATATCCGTCGATACTGCCCCCTGCATTAAGACTCAGGCCTCCACTGGATGATGGCGCAAGATAGAATGAGTTAAGCAGCTGCAGGGATCCATTCTTTGCATTCATAGACACCATTTGCGGCATGACATCGGAATAGCCTGGCGTCAGCGTGCCTTGTGACACCAGTACCGTGTTATATTCAAACAGGTCAGGACTCCCAAAATATGTAATATTAGAACCTGCAGTAATATAGATGCCTGTGTTCTGCGTATACTGGAGGTTCCACCCTGGGCCACTAGCGTTATTAGGTTGCAGATTGGTCGAAAAAGTTGGATTGACAACAGCGCCGAGCAGAATGTCTCCGCCCGCAGTCACTGTCATTTGGCTGCTGAAGAGCTCAATGTCCTGGCCTACAAGCTTGCCATAGACGGACGAATAGTAGTCGTACCCGAAATTTCCCATTGCGTTTATATTGGCCTTCCCGGAGTTGCTCAAGAATCTGCCCTTCACATTACCGCTTGAATAAATCGCCAGATTTCCTGTGCCGAAGGTACCGGCCTGTGCCAGAAAATCCCCTGCCACACGAACATAAAGGTTACCGCCGGCCATAGTGGCCAACCCCTCCGTAACGTCTTCATTCACAATCGGCGGGTTGCCTTGAATACTCGAAAAATTTGTAAACGCTCCCGTCTGTCTTACATAATCGGCGCCCCATATGCCAAAATTATAGCTATATGCCTTCACCGGATAATAATAATAATCCCATGCATCTGAGTCCTTCCATGTATGCACCGACAGCCCTTTCATTACTTTTTGGCTGGTAGCATATATCGGGGACCCGGAGGAGTACTGATCAATCTGGCCGTCAGTCGTAGTGACGGCACCGCCCACATTAAGGGTAATGCTCCCGCCATCAGCATAGGTCCAGTATTGCGATACGTCACTGCCTGTCCCCATTGCTGTCTGGCCTGTCGTGCGTATGGAGCCAAGAGTGGGAAATATGGTCGAAATTGAATTCAGGGTAGTACCGTTAAAGGAATATAAGGTTACCGCATTCTGCGCCGTATTTAGGTAAAGGTCCCCGCCGACAGATATATTGATGTCCCCCGTCGCTGTCTGTATTGAGCCGCCAGTAAGTACAAGGTCGCGGCCTACTGCGCCCTGAATGGAGCCCGCGTAAGAGCCGATATTGTATCGCATCATGTTATTGATCATGTAACTGGGTTGCGGATTGGATTGGCCGATATTGATAACCGTGTCGCCAGCAGAGGCAAAGTTGATCGGCGCGTTTTCAGTGTAAATCTCCGCATTATTGTTAATGTTCAGGTTTCCCGACGACAGGGTCCCCGTGATACTCTTCTGCGCAGCCATATAATTTGCACTGGAAAGGTCAGAGCCCGCAACAAGATTGAAGCCCCATGAATCTCTGACTTGAGATGTCACGATATAATTGTAAGAGTTAGTGTTATAACTGGGATAGTCTACCAGATTTGCGTTGATATTGAGGTTTCCATAAGCACGGAGGGTCAGAGCGCCGGGGACGACATGTACGTTCGTCAGATCCAGCGCCGCATTGATGTTGATATCGCCGTCAGGGTTAACCACTTCGATCCCTGGGATCAGATGGAAAGTAGACAAAGCTTGAGGGTTGAGCCGGGCAGATGCAATGTTGTTGGATAAGTAGTTCTGAGCACCGGTGAGACAATTACTGATAAAATTGGTATTGGAGTTGCCGGAAAAAATAAAGTTGCCACTACTATCAGTAAGCCCCAATGTGGCTACATTGTAAAGCTTGAATGCTTCCGCGTATATTGCAGAGGCGCCCACGATAGTTGTATTAATACTAGTAACATTAATATGCACGTCGTAATTGTCTTGCTGCGCGCGCAGATAGACAGTACCTCCTGTATTGCTGTTACCGGCAGCAGTGGCTGGGCCACCGGATACATCGATTGATCCCCCAGCATTTACATTGACAAATCCGTTTTCGGAGTTAAGAAGGACACTTCCACCAATCGCACCAGCTACTCCGGAATTCGACACTCCAGGTTGAACTCCTGATGCCCTGGCTAAAATCGTCCCATTGATGTTGATGTCATTATTTGCACATAACTCAACCGAACCCCCATTAGTATTCGAGCCATATGCTGAGGCGTCGATCATTCCATTGACATAAATGTAACCATTGCCGTCGTTACCATCGGCGGTCAGACTTACATTATATGCGGTAAGATCGGCGTTCGATGCAACAGTCAGATTACCTGTCCTGGTACGGATATTCACGGATTCCGTGAAACCTCCTGCTGCAAGCGTATTGATCAGGTTCGTAATATCCCCATTGGCATCCACGATCTGATTAGCATTCATGACAAACGACCCGCCGAACCCGCCATTACCAGTTCCATTTAACGTATTACCAGCGATATTAACCGTCCCGGTTCCACCTGTCGCCAAAAGGCTGACAGTACCAGCATCACCCTGGCTGCCCGCCGACACATCGATCATAGACCCTGCGCCCAGAGTAATGCCGCCGTTATCGGTCTGCAGTGTAACCTGTCCTCCCGGCGCATCGGCATTCCCTCTAACAAGGATCTGACCGCCATTGCTTATATAAATACCGCCGCTGCCTGTCATATTACCTTTATTTATAGGGCCTGTGGCATTGAGACTGATAGTCCCGCCATCGGATTGTATGACCACCGGCCACACCTTTCCGCTATTATCAGTGAATCCCTGAACATTTATCGACGTGCCCCAAAATGCAAGCGTCCCTCCGTCCGCAGGGGACGTAGACGGGGTTGCACCACTGCCGCTTATCGTTATCGAAGCCTGGGGGTTAAGGCCTGTAGCACTGGAAGAATCTTGTGAATAGTTTGATCCCGTATACAGATTGAAATTGGGAGCGATAAATGATGCCGTGGTTGAATTCTGGCTGTTATAAACGATATTCGTCGAGCCAGTGGTGACGCCGGAGGTAGCTATACGCGCGGCAACAATATTAAGAGGGGCATTGCCGGTCGTTAGGCTGCCCATTCCCATAAGGGTCAGATCGCCAGTTGCATTAAGGTTGACAGCGCCAAAATTTGCAAACAGCACATTGTTGGAGGCACCGCTGGCCGCACTGCCGCCGATGGCGATATTAGTTGTAGTGTAGGTAGTGCCAGTGCCAGTTACAGTATATGCGCCTATTATAAATGAGCTTGTATTGCCTGTGCCAGGTATGCCAGGATTACCCAGTGCAGAGGCTCCCGCATTCATTAGGTTAACAGTTGGCGCAGCCAAAATAACCCGGGTACCGTTGCCATTCTGGTTGACCAGTTCGCTGGTATCCAACGTAAGGCTGTTCTTGGCCCAAAGCCCGAATGATTCCTGAAAATAAATGGCGTTGCTGCTAAGAAGAGTTATGTCCGCAGCGGCGCTTGCAAGGTTGTCCCATAAACTCTGTGACCCAATATAATTCGCGTTTCCGGTAGGCAAAGCACCGCCTAAATATATGTTGGTGCCTTTCAGCGTCATAGCGCCATTATCAACCTTTAGCGTTCCATTCATAGTCAGGCTAGCCGTATCGAAACTAAATATATGATCGGCATAAAGCGTAGCGCCGGCTTCGACGATAGTGGATCCAGATTGCGACGTTGCTAGGTCTATCTCGCCTGTACCGGTTGACGTGGTTGCATGTAGCAGCGTCCCGGTCTGCCCGCCCTGAACATCTATGTAATTATTTGCCCAGAGAGAAATCAGCGGCGCAATAACTGTTGAGCCTTCCATCACAACTATTTGATTGGTAATCGTAGTTGGATTGTTTACCGGATCGTATTGCCCGCCAATATAGATGTTGCCACCACCCGAAAGGCTGTCAGCCGAAACAAACAAATAATTGGCCTCCACCGAGGCGGGAAGAGGGTCACCATATTGATATGAAGAACCCAGGATATCGCCCACCGTCGGTTGAATAACAACGTTCTGCCCGCTGAGATTGAGGCTGCCGGTCGTATAATTGCTCCCTGTCGCAGGATTTATGCCGCTCAGTGCGTTCTGAATGAGACTGCCGCTGATAACAGCGGTGTCCGCTGTAATTGTTATGTTCCCAGAATTGCCGATCTCTGTCACTTGGTCCAACCCATCATAATGGCCCACGGCATAGTGCCCTACTATCAGATAGTCTGAAGCCGTATTCAGGCTCACAGGTTTAATGCTGTAGACCTGCGGAGCTGTGCCCATGTTAGCCGTGCCAGCTTGAGGATTGTAATAGCCTGTTACAAGCGGATACCCATCACTTGTAGCTGACGTCAGCCCTGGAAGGGTCTGGTTTGACTGCAACTCGATCATATACGCCCCTGGCTGGAATGCATACTGGACCGGCAGGAGGGAATAGTATCCAGCGCTTAGACCCCCTCCTCCTGTCAAATAAACCTGCGGGCCCGGCAACTGCACGCCGGGCTTAATTATATACGCAGTATTGCCGTCATAGGCAGATATCTTCGTCAAGTTAGTCGATAGCAGCGGGTCTTGCGAACCCGTTATATCCGCACGCCACAACAAAGGGAAGACAGAGCCGCCGTTAGTCCCGGAAGTGTCGATCCGGCCTGTGTTGCTAATTACTATCGTGCTGGAGTTAACGTTAACGCTGCCCGGAAAAAGCGTTGAAATATTGTCCGGAACGACAACAGGTTGCTGCAGCACAGGCAAGTCAGTGATAGGGGAAGTGATCCAAAGTGCAGGTGTCGTACAGCTTGTCACTGTCCAGTTACCATTGGTGTCGATAGTGCCATAAGGCACCATGGCGCTGCCCGCTGTCGTCACCATGCCGCTGTTACCGATATAGATAGTGCTGTCGGCAGCAGCATAATTGCCATATGTGTAATTAGTGATCCCGGTAGAAAGATTGTACTGCGGCATCACCGGAGCGGTTGATAGAATGATCTGCCCCATGGGCGCTGCAAGAGTGCCTTCTATGTCAATCCCTTGAGTTGCAACAACGATCAGTTGGCCACCAGCCGAATAGACTGGTGCGGTTACATGCTCAGCAGACTGCTTGATGAAGACAGTGCCCAGTGAGCTATTCGACTGGTTTTGACTGTTGAAAACTCCGGCCTGGAATGTGTATGTGGACGGTGAAAAAGAGTACTGAGTGGTCCCATCCACAGGGCTGTAAACCGGAAGCGAGACCATCATAGCAGGGTATATGCGGTCGGCCTGAAGCACCAAGTCTCCAGCTGTCCATAGAATGCCGACCGGTATTTGGATTTGGTCACTACCTGGTACATTCAAGACAGGCGCACCAGATGCACTGCTATATCTGGCATATTGATTACTATTATATATCACATCAGTCGACCTTATATCGTTGAATGCCGCAAGAGTGACTGTCTTAAATCCGCTCATAAATACAGGCCCAGCAAGATCGATAAAACCGGTGGAACTGCCCGTAATGGAAGAAGCTGCCGTAATCGTAAGCTGTCCTCCCCCAGTCGAGGGTGCAGATAATGGTGGATCGGATAATCCTGCTGAGCTCAAAACGATCCAGGGCGACTGCAGGTACATTTCATAGTTTGTATTGGATGGAACAGATATAGTGGATGAATTGAGAGTCAGTTGCCTTGGTATGACAACCGGGCTATTCGGACTGCCGATACTGCTTGTGAACTGGATTCCAACATCGCTCGTAAAGGTCAAAGCATCGAACCCGGCACTCAAATATTGATTCAGTAAGCCCGCGTTGACAGACAACGAATATTGGTTCACGATATCTGTAGGGCTCAACGAAGGATTAGCCGTCTGAATATTAGCTGCGTTATAGTTGGAGGTCAGGCTCAAGGTTCCTCCCTGCACGCCAGGTATTTTAACCCCTGCATTTAAAGTGCCGTCCAACGACAAGGTAGCATATGTAAGATTAAGAGTGCCAGCCCCTCCTGCTGTCGTGTAGCTCGTTACAGTACCCATGTCCGACAACACGCTGTCTGTGACCGGGTGCGATCCCGAGATATCTATAACCGACCCTGCCTCAAGATTAACAATATCTCCAGCGTTCAGGGAAACCGTCCCTCCGCCATGTGTACCATAGTTATATCCATAACCCTTAATCAAGGATGATGTATTTAAATATGTATATCCAGGCGCCAGAATCTGGCCGGAGCCTGTGACGTCAAGCGTGCCGCCTTTACAGGTAAGACTGATCGCGCCACCGGGCGCATTCAGGACACCGGCAACGGTAATATCTCCCCATGATCCAGAATTAGTAGAAAAACTGATTGCGCCACCAGGGCCTGTCATTATTGAGGCGCCGGCTGAGAGTAAAATATTGCCACCGATTGCAACCCCCCCCGAGCTCAGATAATAGAAGCTTTTTGCCGTACCAGCGGTAAATGATGATGCCCCCGCCTGATAAGCTATTGGGGCATCGAGAACAACAAGGTTCGGATTGCCAGGCACAGGAGTTTCTAAATAGGTCGATAATAAACCGGAAATGTTACTGACTGCCGCACCATATAGCGATGCTTCCGCGGCAGGGAGCGGCGTCCGCAGTCTTACGAGTGATGTGGATATTTGAGCGCCAGGCTCTATAGTCAGTGCAGGATTGGGACCGGTTTCATTCGGGCTTGTGATGTCAGGCCCGGTACTAAGTAATGCAATTGATGTAAAGCCGGTATTTGTGAAATAATCACCGGGCAAAACAAGAGTTCCTAGCAAGCTTTGCGGCACAACATCGCCGGCTCCAAAATTGGCAGGCCAAGGAGACGGAGAGCCATTTGCCAGAATATCTACTGTAAAAGCCTGAATTTGAATCGTTCCGCCATTAATACCACCCTTGCTGTCAGGCAGTGCATAACCCCTGATGTCACCGTTAAGCATTACTGTAGGCGCGGTGATCGACAGGGAGCCGGCATTGCCTCCTGTGATTTTGCCAGTTGTGCCGATCGCGTAGCCTCCGCTCACGTCAAGAACAGCCCCGGGTTGAATATAGATGCCGCTGTCCTCCGAGGCTTCCGCATCAAGTATTATATTACCACCCTGGTAGAATTGGGCCGCCTGCATCGATATCCCGGCAGCCTTTCCAACCAGTGAGTTGTCGATCTTCATGCCCGAAACATCAAGCGTACTACCCGCTCCCAGAAAGATGCTAGTTGTGGCAGAATTACCAAGATTTATTAATCCTGAATGGAGCGTCACCCCGCCGTAAACCTCGATCAGGTCGGCCTGAGCATTGAATTGACCGCGCAATCCTGAGATATACGCCGATGTAAATGCACTATTATCGTTGATCGCACTCTCGACAATCTGCAATGTGTTCAGAGGCAGACTGTAAAGTCCAATGTTAGTATAATACACTGTAGAGGCAGCAACTGAAGAGCCCGGTTGATTGGAGTAGGTAATATTTAGCCAAAAATGATCCAGGTTGTTATCATTTGGTATACCCCTCTGCAGCGGAGAGTACTGATTTGTGATATAGCCTCCGGGTTGAAGGTTAATATTCACATCGGACGCTATCGTAACGCTGCTGTTTGCATTGAGAGTCAGATTGCTCAGAGAGGTCCCGTTGAAAGTTTTAGCGGAAATGACGGTCTGGTAGAGGTTTGAGCTAGGCAGTGTGCTCTGGTAATTGAATCCCGCCGCTAAAGGCGACACATATAACGAGTCCGGCACAACACTGATGGAGGTGGCGACATAACCGCTTGCCTGCGAGACAGCCTGCACGCCGGTATCTATAATAACCTCCCCTGCTGATGGGACTTCAGTCCCCTGCAAATAGGAAAGATTTACAGCGTCGTATATGTCTCCTTGAAAATTATAAGGGAATTGGGATGGATTCGTATGGACAGACTGATACTGGCCTTGCGTCACAGCGCTGACAATCTGCCCCTCCAGCACCACCGTAGCGGCATCGAGATTCAGTGAACCGGCATTGCCACCCTTGTCGAACCCGTTTACATATGTATTCATCGGAGATCCGCCGCCATAGTATAGTCCTGTCCATGTTTCTGCGGTATTGAACGATGCGCCACTAAACTGCTCGGTGTACGTGCCCACTATAGCACTATATGACAAATTAGCCGGTGCATTGTTAATGTTGTATATCTTGCCGCCTACCGCCACCAGCTGCGTTGTGTCGAGATCGCCAGCGCTGTAATGTATTCCGCCGCCTGAAATATTGAGCACCGCCCCCTGCTTCACAATTATGTCCCCAGTGATTGATTGAGCGACATATCGCGATTGACTGGAATCGTAGTTCCAATCATCATACCCAGACGTGATCCAGATATAACCTCCGTTGATCGCTTTTTCGAGCCCTGTCTGCAGTTGGCTGGCGATTGTGCCGGTGACATTAAGTTGCTGTGCAAGCAGGCTGCCGGAACCGCTGCTCAAAGGCCATGTCATTGGATTAAATGTAATATACTGTCCCTTTAGCACGCCGCCCTGCTGCGCATATGCATCCTGCATTTCGATACTGTTCAATTGGGCCTGGAGCAGGATATCACTCGCAGGCTCGGTGCTCCATTTCCCGCTGACGTCGATAGTAGCGGTTGAATCTATAAAGACCCGGCCAGGTGCGGTGGTTGTCCCGGCAGTCGTAGTCCACCCGCCTGCATTGATGTTCACATAGCCGGAAGGCGCGTATATATAACCTGCAAGCGAGATATATTGAGGCGGCTGAAGTTGTATAACCTGCTGGTTCGAAGAATTAAGCGTCTCCATCGGGCCTATATTGACCACGCCTCCGTTAAAAGGGAACCCGAATTCCGCGGTATCGGTCGACTCAGCAATATCGGATATTATCTGGCTGTTGGGACCGGTGAAGATTCCGCACTGGGCAGATGATGCACAATTCATTCCCGTTGTTGCGCGCAGCTCAATCTGGCCATTCTGCCTCACAGCTGTCACAGCAGTTATGATTCCATCCTGCCTTACAAGCTGGCCGTACATACCGATCACACCCTCATCTGCAATCAATTGTCCGGTGTAACCGCCCTGATTCCCGTTCCATGCCGCACCACCGGAATAATCAGGCATCGAGGGCACGAGACCGGGCCTGCTCGTACAATTATTTCCGGCTGAATCACAGGAAACACCCTTGGCAAGTGTCATCGGCCCGATAGCGCCAATAAGAGCAATCTGCCCCAGGTGCGCGGTTATTGTTCCCCAATTTTCAACATTCGGGCCTATAAGGAATACTGAGCCAAGGGAATTGGTGTCGGACGTCGCCACTATAGTGCCATAATTCGCGACTGTCGGAGTAGAAAATGATGGTGCGAATCCGCTGTATGAATAGGGATTGCCCTGAGCGTCATAATCAGTTGTTGCATTAAGTCCTGTTGCACCGCTTTCCAAATAGAAGCACAAGCCGGAAGAACATTGAGAGGTGTATGTGCCTATTGCACCCAGGAAATCCAAATTCCTAATATTAAGAGCCGAAGCTACCAGACTGTTAACATTAATCTGCGAGCCAGGACCAAATAATATACCGTTCTGGTTTATAAGATATATCTGCCCGTCAGACCTGAGATTGCCGTAAATCTGGCTGGGATTCAAATCCCAGATTCGGTTCAGGCATGTCCAGGTTGAATTCCCCCCGTTGGTATGAGCATCAAAATAGACGGACGAATTACTACCTATATTGAAGGAACTCCAATCAATTATAGCCTTACTAGCACTCTGATAAATAGTCATCGTGTTGCTTCCGTTCGCGTTTGGATTATTCGTCGAAGAAATCCCGCTTATACCGGTGATGATCTGTTTTAACTGTGGGATCGCATTGGGCTGAACTGATGGAAGCGCATTGATGTTGAAAGTATTGCCGTAAAAGCCGGGGATGTGCAGATTGCTATTGGCCGGGCCAGCCTGGCATACGCATGGAGACATTGCCAAGCCCATAACAAACAGCATAAATATCACACTAAAAGACCTGACTGTCAAAGTCTCGCCTCCCTGCTAAAAAGTGCCCTAACGGCAAGTCAAAACGAAAAACATCAAAGGATCAAAAGTGGATTCCAAGCTGCGCGGTATTGGCTCATTTTCTACCTTCGCTTTGATTCCATTACACTCTGACTTCACACAAAAAAAAGGAAAGCCCGAATCTAGAGAATAATATATCCTTATCGATTCGGGCTTTCTGTTTCCTAAGCATACATGCGTATATGCCGGTCAGCAAAGTTCCCTCTCAGAAACTGATGAACCCTCTCACCAGAGCTAAAAGCCTGGGCTTTCAGGACTCCCGCACAACCCGGCACTAACCTCCGGCTAGCCCGGCATGCGCCAAAAGGCGCCTTCGCTGCAAACTAAAAACCTGCTCCGCTCCAGGCAGCGATCAGTCTGCAGTTTAACAACCTAGAGATTTCTGGCGACATTGACTAATTATAGCATCTATTCTTTTTCTATGACAAATAAATAAAACAAGCCTGTCAAGCCACGACACCACGGGTCATTATGCCCCGTGGGTCGGCAAGGGTCTACGCTACGCTCCGACGCCCTGCACCCCGACATCGCAAGGGTCCCGCAGCAGAGACCGCGGTGTATATGAGTTTAATTACTGTTACAATAATGTTATTAATAAATTATTGATCTATTACACTTTCCTTTTTAATAAGGAGTTATGTCTCGTTCTTATAGAACTAAAACTCATTGGACCTAAAGTAGTTTCACATACGCTGCTTCTGTGTTTCTGTCGCTGTTATATTTCTGCCTATTTAATTCCTTTGCATTATCCTTCTCGGTGCGTCTTTGTCAATGCGGTCACTGTTTTATTATTGAAACGCCCCGTGGTCTCTGCCGCGGGACACTCGTGCTGTGGTATTGCAGTGCATCAGAGCGACCGGAGACGCTTGCATAATTACAGGGTTAATGGCCTATGTGTCGCGCCAGAGACTCTCATGGTAACAAGTTAGCGTATTACCGACTTTGTGTCTCTGTGGCCTGGTTGTTCTTTGCCTCCGTTTTTTTCTTTTCCCCGTCCCCCTTCCTTGCCTCAAACTTTTCGACTTTCACATCGCATGTCAGGGGTTCGCGACCAAATGGATTCCGGTAGTCAACCGTTATATTCTTGTCATCCACAGCCGTAACGCGGCCCACAAGCCGTGCTGTCCGGATAAGCGAACCCACAGTAGCATCGATAACAATTTCATATTCCTTTTCCGTCTCGCGAACTCTTCCTAGACCAAACGGGGTGCGAACTATGTCACCCGTTTTGGCGGAAAAACGGACGATAACTTCCTTATCTCCCACTGCATCTACCCTTCCAGGTATCGCCGGATCGTAAATAAAAACCTGTCCCACTTCGGCTGGATGCCCTAATCTGTCTTTGTACGCATCGATGGGTATTCTCATCTCCTTGGGTCTCTTGCGTACCCTTGCAAGATGCACCACATAATTCCCCTCTGTCCTGGTATCCACATCCTCAGCAGACAGCTCCACGATGCGAATCTCCCCCTCCTTCATCCCGGTCACAATATCCGCCAGGCGATACTTGATCTCATCCTCGATAAGCAACTCCTTTCCTGCCGCCAATTTAGGAAATGGTGAGCCGGCTGTAACTGGAACCGGGACCGCTGGTTGGGCGAGCACAAAAATCGATGATTTTGGCTGATTATCAGCAAGTTTCTCGGTAGAGGCCACGGCCTCTCCGGTCTTCAGCTTGCACAGGTAATTGATATCTACTGTATCACCGGACTGAACAATATTCTTATCTTCGAGCCTGTTTTCATCGTGCTTTACAGTTTCAGCAGCGGCGCATCCGGCAAAGAAAGAAATTACTACAACGAACATTAAACCGCAGATATGTTTGGTCACTTTCTTCGTCTCCTTTATCCCTTTTTCATTACACATGCCTCTTGGCAATGGTCTCTCGAAAGCTTAACAGTTACTCCATTGCTGGTTTATAGTTCACACTGACAACACCGATCCGAATGCCAGTGGTCGGAAGCCACATACAACCTCTCAAAAATATATCGTTCTATGCTAACAGTTCAGATGTTACACAAATATTACAGACGTATGAATTATGAATGCATTTTCATAATGCACATTGAGACCTGTAGACGAATAGAAAAAGTGACAACGGGCGACAGCCACAGCGAGGAACAAAAGGGAGCAGCTAGCTGTTTACTACTTTCTGCGAATTCTCACCCATACTGCACTATTGACCATTTCATAGCTGAACATGATCAGCAACTTCAACAGTACTTTAGGATGATGCGCAGGATGCCCGGCCTCTGGATATCGGATATCAAAGCAACTGTAATCCGTGGAGTTGCCAAAAAGCCCTCGATGAGAAAACAAAGATGATCTTCGGGTATCAGATCTGCCAAACTCGGCGGCAGTAGACAGGATTTGACCTCTGTGCGACTCAATGCATGCCATTGACTGCACTACTTGATATTGTTGTTAACAATATTTTACCGCCAGATAACTTGAGTCACACAGCCTTTTTGCCGGGAGAAAGCGAGGCGGGACCCGCTCTTAAGCTTTAGGTCCCGCCTCGATCACAACTGGAATCAATAATCAAAAATCAAAAGACATCTTCTCTCTGATTATCTCTGGTAATTCGGGCAGGCAGGGCCGCCGCCATAAGTGGCGCTGCCACGGAAATACGGAACATCTGAGTCATTTGCCTTCCAGAAAACCATCTCACAATTCTGAGCATAATATGGGTCAATTTCATTGGTTCTCTCCGCTGCCCAAGTGAGTAGTTGTTGCTGAAATGCGGTAGCACTACCAACGGTATAGAAGTTCTCTATACTCCAGAAGTCATATCCGCCGGTCTGAATGGCTGGTACAAGGGCAGAAGGATTGGTAGAGTTGGGGATTTCATAATTAACCTGGTGAAAATAGAATGTTGAGGAGGAGGTGGTATTTTCATAAAGATAATCTGCGTCAGCATATGCTATAGCGCCATTTGAATGAGGCCATGATCCCGCCCCTTTGCCGTTCACACAATTAATAGTGTCGCCAGTTCCATCATTGAAGAAATATCCGTAGCCTGCGACGCTCGTAAATGGGAAACCTGCACCCGTAGTTTCATTGTAACCACTATAGTTTGATAAGTCTTCCTTTTCCAGTACTTGACCTGGTCTGAACTGGGTAAGGTCAAGTGTGGCATGGGTTCCCGATCCGGCATGGCGAAAGCAGACCGTGATCGGCTGATCTAGAAATCCGCTACCCAGGTCTGCCCAGTCCTCTACCGCACCGCTGAAGATTAGTTTAATCTGAGCAGGGGTCAGAGTTTCAATGGGATTGCCGGAATTATCAGTTACGCTATTGTTAACATAAAATGCGAATGGCACAACTATTGGGGTGTTGTCAACCAAGCCGGTCGCGTTCATCGGATTTGATTTGAAGTCACGAGTGATTTTGCATGCTAACACACCGTTTTGTGTGGCGCATCCGAGAGGACCAATATCCATACCCTGGGAATACTGGACAAAGGACTGAGCCTGCACATCTGAGAGTCCTGCAGTCACCGCTGTACATATTGTCTTGGAGCAAGAGTAAGGATTTGAGTTGCCCTTCAAAGTGCCAAAGTTACATGTTGTGGGATCCACCGATGGACGCTGGCCCGGCGCGCAAGTATTGCCGTAGCCGTCTGTCACTCCTGCACCTCCGCTAGGCGGTACACAAAGCGGGTGAGGGTGGCCCAGCTGGCTAATGAATTCCCCCTGAATAGCACAGATACCGTCAAAAGAAGCCTTGTTAGCGATAGCTATCTGTGGGTTACCAGCAGTATCAGACTGAGCAACGCAATACTTACCGCTGCTATCACATCCAAGCCAATAATTGCCTCCATATACAGATTGCAGAAAAGGACCAGCTTCTGCCTTCCAGTATGCGAACTGTGCAGAAGCACCGTAAAGGAACTGGTTGTCTGCGGATGCCGAGGCGGCGAAACCAAACATAAGCACACCACTTACAAGTGTTGCAATAAGCTTTTTGATATTCATGTTTTTCTCCTTAATTTATTCTTGGTTCAATATCGCGGTTGACTAAGCAACCATCTTCCGTCTGATGCCCACGAGGCCGATAAGGCTCGATCCCATCAGCAGCACCGAAGGCGGAATAGGCGTCGTGGCAACACTAGGATTTATCACGGTATGGCCGTCTGAATACGTCCTGATATCGGCGACCTCTACTGCGCTGCCCGCTGTGTTGGGTGTTGCGAAATAATATAAGTACTGATCCACGTAAGATCCTGTTATGGTTGCTTCTCCAGTACTCGTATTATTTGTAAACCCATTGAAGTTGGCGCTCCCAGCAACGCCGCCGTCCATTCCCTGCATATAAGAGTTGCTGTTGCCTTGGCTTACAGTGGCAATAGTGTATGCGCCTGCCGTCGTGCCTGTACCAAAACCAGCTTGAACTGACGTTAAACCATTAAAGATTTTATTCCCGCCGCTACGAGCATTCGATGGGACAACACTGCTTCCGCTTACCCAATACGCACCACTAGTTCCTATGGCGCTATCATATGAAAAATAGGCAACCTGGTAAGTGTTGGGGGTGTTTAACGCGCCAAGGCTAAATAAATTGTTATTAGAAAACAATTGAGTAGCCGTGGTCAAGGACGTCAAAGCTCCGAAAGATCCGAGGTCGGTTATGTATTCATTTCCGTTATTTACGCCGGTCTGATAGATAACCTGAATCAGATCGCCATCCGCAAAAGCCGCCATAGCCTGTCCGCTGAAGCCGAACATAAGCACGGCAACTGCAAGAAGCATGATTATTTTCTTCATTAAATTTTTCTCCCAAGTTCGAGGATTGTTTCTTCCCCCCAGGCAACCCAGCCGTCCACAGCCGCTAACTGAATGGACCCGTTGGCTTTCCGTCATCCGGTTGCCCGGACTTTGGCCTTGTGCTGAAGCCGGATGACGGCGATGCCGCCATCCTACCTAATTTGCAACTCTGCCTTGTCCTGTCTATCACCTCCCTTATCATCCAGACTTTCCGAGCTCCACGAGCCCCTATTTCTGGGCTTCCTGTTACCTTCACGGTCAGCCAAGTACCCTATATAACCGATAAAAAAAGCCCGGATCGACATGGAACAACCCATCGTAGATCCGGGCTTTCTGGTACCGAAACAGATATTTCTGTCGGTCAGCAAAGGACCCTTACGCTTCAGTGAATCAGTAATGCTCTAAGACTGCAACTTCCTTACTTCTTCAGTATCTCTTCAAACTTCTCCACCCTCTGTACGGCTCCCCCGGCAAAATTAATTTTTATGTAGCCGGTGAATTTCTTATCCATGAGGTATTTTATGATATCAACAATCTTCTGCAACTTCTCCATCATATCGTTATTGTTACCCCGGATAATCCTATTTGGCCTTCCAAAATAATCGTTTTCTTAAAAAAATTGTAACAGTTAAATGTTACAGCTTGATGACAGTAAAATGACAATCTTGTTTTTTTTAATATTGTATTAAATCAATAACTTACAATCTTATCATATACGTATTCAATTGTTAACCGTAACAGTCGGACTGTCTCTACCGCAGCTGCTGAAATTAAATACAAAACGCAACTAAATTGCTGGGAGAAAACCGGTCCGGATGGGACCATCGCCACATGCATTTTTTGCGGTCATTTGGTGCAATGCCTCCTTATTGGACTAATGAATTAAGAAAGTCTGGCGGAAGCACTTTGATTTTTTAATACAATCGTCATTGTTCTGCCATTATAAAGCAGTCGTAGGAGCGATATGGTATTAAAGTTTGTACCCCTCCCAATGCGGGGAGGCAAACCCTCCGGAATCCCCGCTCATTTTATGTTAAATGTTGAGGATGTGTAGATCAAGAGCCACCCATATTGCTTTTTGTTACAAATCTTGCGCTTACAGTTCAACGTGTCGGTAAAATCTACCGAATGAGGGCAGATGCTGAAAACAGGTTTGAGGAACTGAAGTGAGATGTCGGTGCTGATAATTTCTATAAACAGATACAGCTTTTCCGCGCACGGAGCTACTGAAACGGTAATACATTACGCCCTGCAACCCATAACCTGATGAGCTTTCCTGACGGTAGGCCTTGTACAACAAGGTTCAAACAACGCTAAAAGAAAGAGATACAATGGGTTTTCTGTCGGTGGTTATCCGGTCAAAGATAGCAACAGAGTATATCGAGATTTGTCGAGCTTTGCGTAAAAGTGGTGGTTTTAATGACTCCGGTGCAAATCATAAGGATGTCAACTCGCCCGTGTCCTGCCATTCTCACCTCTTCCAATGACAATTCTGTGTTAAAACAGCTGTAATAAATCCTGAATCGGCCCCTGAAGTAGGAAGCCCGGGCCTGCAGGGCCGAAAAAGTCTTTTCATCCGCTTGTCCCCCCTCATCTCCGACAGCCAGGCCATCGACCAGCCTGTTCGGTTAGTGTTATATCGCGTCCCCATGCACTTCCCAAATCTGATAGAAGGGAGCATCGAGGGCTACCGGCACGAAATAGCGCGTTGGTGCTTCTTGTCTGACGAAAAGCACATTGAAGACCGATTCTGCGATCTGTTCGTCCATTACAGCGCCAAAATGCATAGGTGCCAAAATCTCTAAATGGCTGCCTGGCACTCCATAGCTATGACTGACAATTTTGTCGTTTTCCTTGATGAGAAACTCTGCCACTCTGAATGCTTTGCCCCGCGCGGTTCCTTCTCCAGTCGCAAGGTTTACTTGCAGCCCATCAGCGGACAGTAGTTCATCGTTTTCCTTCCGTATGCCTTGAAACGACATGTATAGCGGATGCCTGCCCTCTTCTTGCCTACCCCGCCACGTCCCGGACCAGTACCAGATATCTGCCGTTCGCGTCAGAGTAAAATCTAGAAAGAGGTAGAGAGGTCGGCCCGCTGAAGGAAAGAGGTAGTGTAGCCATTCGTCCGTGGTCTTGACTGCACCCTCCGGACTCAAAGCTACCGACGCCAGGATGGTCTTCCCCTGTTCCGGTCCGGCGCCCAGCACTTCCTTGATGAGTTCGAAGCCATTTTTCCGATCCCCACCCACGGCCCGGTATATCTGTTCCATGCCGTCGGCTCCGTGGGCCTCATAGAACTTCATGAAATTGGCCGACAGTCGGAAATTGTTCGTTGCTAAGGGAAGCGAATTATAGACAGCAAGGTCTGCCAGAATGCCTGCCCCCCCATGCGCCACGACATCCCGTTCCGCCCAGTACTGCAGTGGATACCCTTGGTCCCACAAAGCCCACAGAATCGCGTCAGCGGGAGTTTTTTCTCCAGCTAACCTCATTCCCGCCACTACCGCAGGGTGCACGGTAGGTTGGAAAAGTATCCGGGGAACAGCAGCTAAATAAAGCATGACTCCGATCAAAACGGCAGCCACTCCTGCTAAAACCATTTTACTTTTATCCCCAAACCGGGAGATGATCACATGAACCAGATATCCCAATCCGAGAGCCATCATCGGTGTAAGAAAAATGATAAAACGTGCGCCGAGGAAATAGGAGGAGAAACCGAGGATGATCGGAGCGGCAAAAATAGCTAACTCCTTTGGATATCTGCGGAGCAGGAGAACTAGCCCCGCAAAGGAAGCCGCCAAAAGCAGCACGTTGCCCGAGGCAAAATGAGCGAACTCGGCAAACGGAAACCGCTGAATCTCTGAAACAGAGAACCCGGATGTAGGGAAAAAGTCATCCTTAGGGTTCCCAGGCAGAACGTAAAGTTCAACAAGAGTGCGAAAACCTGAGAGCAGTTGCCGCCCTTTCAGCAAAGCCGCCATTGCAACAGCTGTTGCGAGTGCACCAAAAAAAACCACAGCTTCCTTGCGATGCGGCCGGTAGAAGAGAGCCACTGCCACACAAAACGGAGGCAGACAGAAAAGAGTGGCGTTAGCAATCGTATTTCCCCAAGCCCAGAGGAGAAGCAAATAGCTAGACCCCCAGCCGGCAAGATCCAGATACCTTATCCGTGATTTGGCAGTACCAAAACGCAGGGCGAAGTAACATGCTGACATTGATAGCAAAACTACTAGACCGTCGGTGCTGAAATAGGCAAAGTTTGTGCGGTAAGAGTAGAAGGGTGCCAACAGAGTGGCTAGGGCGGCCACAAGCCCGACGACGGGACCACCGAATCTCCTTCCTGTAAAATAAACTGGGAAGGAGGCAAGGATGCCGATAATAGGCGCCAGCAGTGCGCCTATCCACATAAAGGAGATTCCTGAAATCCTGGCAATTGCAGCCGTGAGGACAGAGAGCAGAGGCGGAAAGGAGGGGCGTGCTATGCCCGCGTCCGGCAATCCTCTGACCAAATCACGACCTATCCGGAGGTAGTAATAGCCGTCACTCTCCATGAGCAGAGGTTGGTCCTGAAAGAAAGTATTCTGCGGCATTTTGCGCCAGACCTGGAGCGTTTCGATGCGGACATAAAAGCCAATCAAGAGCACCAGTATCAGCAAAACAGTGGGAATGCTCCAGATGTGCTGAAAAACTGATTTTCTGTTGGATTTGTTCCCTAACTGATGATCTTGGTGTCCTGCTGCAGGCACAGGCGCTGCATTAGGGCTTACACGCGAATGAGGGGCTTGGGGTGGCGGGGCGCTACGTACTCTTTTCTTTCGCGATGCCATACGCACTCCTTACACCAGGAATATGGGGTTCACAGCCAAAAATAATAACACCTGAAATGAGCACCGGTCAATGCGATTTTCATGGTTTCCGGAAAACTGTGGTCGTTGCAATAGCCCGGAAAGTTTGTTCTGTTACGAAACTTAAGGAATGATCAAGCCAATCGTATGTGGTACCGGATAAAAAGACCCTCTTTTCATAAATCCCTGCTGAATACGATCCTTTTGAACAGCCCTTCGGCGCAGTCTCCTGTATATTGCGAGTTGCTCTGAACCCTTATGCCTCTGACCCTATGAGGTTCCTCTCCGAACATCTTTCTATAATCTTCATAGAGGTTCCGCGATATATTAAGCCATCTTCCCCTATCGGAGGTCCCGCTTTTAACTACGATCACCTTAACAGTAATGAAGAAAGGAAGACCAATGGATTCGTCAGTAACGGTTCCTTCAGGAGCATTGGCATCCCACACGTAACTAAGAATTTTCCCGCCTTCAAATGCGACGAGCAGTTGGAGAGCTTGATCGTTTTGCGATCTTTTTCGGAGGTCGCCCCTTGGGGGAATTGTCAGGGCCTTCCATGTCCAGTTGAGATATGGATAATCCATTATGCTTACCGACAGCTCTCGTTCGAGTGAGAAGGACGCATTCAGTGAGCGCAGATAAAGCGCCGGCTCGCCTCCTTCCATTAAGATCCTTGTATCGGCCGCCCCTGCGTTAACACGCAATTTCCAGGGGAGCGGCACGCCCTGCTTTTCGACAGGGCCTCCAAAATCAATTATTATATGGGGGCCGTCCTTGCCTTCCGATATTTGCGGAAGCACAGGTACTGCAAAAGAACAAAAGAATATAATCAGAACAAGCGTTATCTTTTCATAAGAACCGCGAAGCGGATCCATCAAACTTCCTGTCGCCGGACTTTATGCACCTCTTCAGATGTCTCCTGACAGTCCCTGCAGTAGCGGGCGAAGGGGACCACTTTCAATCTTTTCTCTTCGATTTCTCCGCCGCACTCTTCACATATGCCGAAGTTGCCATCGCGGATTTTATCCAGAGCCATGTCGATTTGCAGTATGACCGCACGCTGGCTTTCAAGATTTCTGAAATGAAGGTAGTCAGAGTGACAGGAAAATGCACAGTCGCCTTCTTCCAGACCGGCGCCCATGGTCTGCCTGTTGTCTGCGGAAATCCGTTTTTTCATCTCGCTCGTTGAGCGGCATATGATTTCTTCTTTCTTTTGACGGAGTCTCTTTGAGAATTCCTTGCGGTTCGTCTCTGTCAGCATTGATCCCTCCTCACTTATCTGATACTGCGCTCTATAACTATAAAAACATTTTATTAAAACCGCTTGACAGCTAGATTAAGATACGGTTACAGTTTCTGCAGCGTAGAAACGGCTCTCTAGTCACCTTTCCCTATACTCAGTCTTAACCCTAACGTAACTCTCCCTTAATAATCATGTAACAGAAAACCTATTAATATTAAGCAACTAATGTTGCTCTGCGACTTTCACATCCACACGACGTACTCGGACGGCTCGATCGAGCTGCAGAAAGTTGTCGACATTTACGGTCAGGCCGGTTTTGATGTCATTGCCATCACCGATCATGTAGTCAACGTAGACAGTTCTATAGGGAAACTTGCCCACCAATTCCAATACACCGTAAAGGAAGAGAACTTCCAGCAATACATGGATGCGATAGAGTTGGAGGCAGCCAGAGCCTGGTCGAAATACGGGATGCTCGTTATATCCGGAATAGAGATAAGCAAGAACTACATTTCCTCGGACCGCTCCGCACACATTTTACTCCTTGACCTCAAAGAGTTCATTTCAGCTTCTTGGGATTATGAAAGAATATTCAGTGAAGCCAAAAAACAGGACGCCCTTGTCGTAGCATGCCATCCGGACACCATGTCAGATATGAGCAAGGACACCTACCATCTGTGGAACAACCGGGATCGTTATGCAAAATACATCGACGCCTGGGAGATTGCAAACCGTGACGACGTGTTCAACGTTGTAAGCCTGAAGAAATACCCCTATATCGCAAACAGCGATTTTCACAAGGCCCGGCACCTCTACTCATGGAAAACACTTCTCAACTGTAAGAAGGAAACAGGCGCGATAAAGCAGTGCATACGCCACAACAAAGGCGTTGCCATAACATTATTCCGAAACTGAGCTGAAAGGAGAATGCAATGGAACCATTATTCCTTATATTCGTTGCCTTAAGCGTCATAGGCCTTTTGGCTTATGCCCTTCAGATGTGGTCGGTCCGAGCATGCCGTAACATCACTGTCACCCCGTGTTCGGTGGAGGAAAATACTTCACCCGCGTTTGCTCCCCCAATCTCTATTCTGAAACCGCTGAAGGGGTTGGACGACAACCTGTTCGATAACCTTGATAGCTTCTGTCACCAGGATTATCCCCAATATGAAGTTATCTTTTCGCTGCAAAACGAAAACGACCCGGCCTGCAAGGTCGCGCGAATGATAAAGGATAAATATCCGGACAAAGCCATCACCGTTCATGTCGAAAGGTGCTCGGCAGGCCTCAACCCCAAAGTGAACAACCTGATACCGGCGTACCGGATAGCCAGGCATCCCTATATTCTCATCAGCGACAGCAACGTCATGGTCCGCAAGAATTATCTGACGGAGATCATCCAGGACATGAGGGATCCCGGCGTAGGATTGGTGAGCAATCTCATACGGGGGATGGGCGGGCATTCTGTGGGCGCCGTCTTTGAGAATCTGCACCTCAACTCCTTCGTCATGGGAGGCGTGAGCTTCCTGGACAGGTTCCTGAAGATGCCCTGCGTCGTCGGCAAATCGATGCTCATGAGAAAGAGCGACCTCGATGCCATCGGCGGGTTTGCGGCAGTCAAGGATGTGCTGGCAGAAGATTACCTTTTAGGTAAGCGCATGCATGCTAGCTGCAAAAAGGTCGTACTTTCCAGACATGTGATCGACAACGTGAACGAGTACTGGGGATTCAGAAAATTCCTTAACAGGCACACACGCTGGGGAAAACTGAGATGGCATATAGGCGGGATCAAATACCTTTCCGAGTTGATCGGCAATCCAGTGTTCATGTCGTTTATGCCCCTGGTATTGCTGGGACCTTCATTGCGGACAGTAGTCTTTACGGCCGGTGTCAGTCTCTGTAAATCTGCAGGAGACTTTTTCGTTGGGCGAAAGATAGGGACGGACATGACAGCATCATCATATGTACTGGCTCCCTTGAAGGATATACTGATCGGAGTCATCTGGTTTGTGCCCATCCTGAGCAATACAGTTGTCTGGAGAGGCAACAGGTACATTATCGGCAAGGATTCGATGCTCTCACCCTGCCCCGAAACCGGACTGTGGTCCTTTAAATATAAGATATTCGACACCATAAAAGCTCGGTTTGCATGATCGCCTCATGTAACCAAACCTTAACACGCAGTTCATAATCAGGTAATACCAGCAGGTTAGAATATTACATGGAACATAATTTAAAGAAAGTGAGGTCAACAATGGAAACCATGGTTATGGATACATGCAGCCTGTTGCATGTCCTGGATTCGCAGCAGCCTGAGCTGTGCCCGTATCACGATGCAGTGTCTAACATATGCAACGCTTCGTTATCGTCAATTACCGTAGACATGGATAGAAACAGTGGCTATTGCTCCACCGACAACTACGATAATTGTGCCCTGTTTCTGGCTAAAACCTTGAGAAAGAAATAAAGGACCAAGGTCAGCTCTTTGAATAGACCCGACGCTGCTGACTTGCTTCCCATCATCACACTCTGTACCACTTCTTTCCCTTTTTTTCCTTCTTTCCCTTGTTCTTCTTCACAGCGCATCTGCTTCTTTCCATATATAACATTATCCCCTGATATAGCCGTTTCATCAGTCTCCGGCATGGGCCGATACCAACATTCGAGGAGGACTTATTGTGAGAAAATTCCGTGTCTTGAATACCAACGTCATGGTTCACAACCCGGCGTGCACCTTCATATTCGAAGACAACGACATCACAACCCCAATCTTCTTTCAATTGCATAATCGTCAGAAATTAGTAACTCTCCAGAAATACCATCATTGTCAGAAATTGCCTGTCCTTAAAATACATCGTCCATCGAAACTGAAAGGGGCTATCCAATGAAAAAAACCTACGTGTTGGACACAAACGTTATTGTTCAAAACCCAAACGCTGTGAAGACATTCCAAGAGCATGATGTGATAGTACCTATGACAGTGATTAGAGAGTTGGACCAGATGAAAAAAGGCACTTCCTCGGTATCATACAGTGCGCGAGCAGCCTTGCGTGTGCTCGCATCCCTGGTGGAGCAGGATGGAGTGAATCGAAGCGTTAACGTACCGCTGCCAGGTGGCGGCGAACTCAGCATTGACTCTTGTGCTATTGGCGATGATTCATCGCTTACGCCCGACGACCAGATTATAGCGGTGGCAGAAGAACTAACAAGGCAGAGGAAGCCGGATGTCTGGCTTATAAGCAAAGATACGGCCGTCCGCCTTAAAGCCAGTGCGAGAGGTCTGCTTACTGATGACTATCGGCATGACCAGGCTCGACTGCATGAAAAATACGGCCGTCTTCTTGTGGAAGATGAGCCGGTTAACGGTATTAAATCGGTTCGGTACCGCCTCGCAGGAGACAGCATCTGGAAGATACGAGGAATCAACGAGAAAAAAGCCCGACGTTCACGCGAAGTATACGGAATAACCGCTAAAACACCCGAACAGGATGCACTCATTGATGCGCTTACAGACCCTGAGATAGAATTTGTTTGTGTCACGGGCGTGCCAGGCGGCGGAAAAACCTTGCTTGCACTTGCCTGCGGACTTCTCCAGACCCAGAAGAGGTCCCCTCTTTATGACCAACTGGTTGTCGCACGCCCTGTGACTCCTCTCAGGGGAAATGATCTCGGATACCTGCCTGGCGACATAGATGCGAAAATAGGTCCACATATGTCGGCCGTTTGGGATGCTTTTGAAATGCTCCTTCCGACTGCAAAGGGTGAAAAAGATGGAGTCTCATACACAAGCTATCCCAATGCTAAACTGCTTATCGACCAAGGGAAGCTCTCCATGGAACCTCTCACCTTTATAAGGGGACGTTCCCGGCCAAGAATCTACTACATAATAGACGAAGCCCAGCAGTTATCACGTTTAGAGGCCAAGACCATTATTGCACGTATGGGCGCTGGCGCAAAGCTGGTTTTTACTGGGGATTTAGGCCAAATAGACAATCCCTTCATGGATGAGCGCAGCAGCGGATTGGCATTGACAATCGAAGGCTTTATCAAAGAAGACAATTTTTGTTATCTTCACCTTTGTCAGTCGTGCCGATCGCGCCTTGCCGAACAGGCCGACACGCTTTTGTAAAATTCATGCCGATTGGATTGTATTATCGGAGAAGATGCTCGCCTTCGAGAATCGGAAAAGAAGCATTAGAGGTGATCGAGCCGTGACTTAAAATCAATCACACATAATGGATTATCAAGATAATTTTCAGACTGTCAGCGGTCTAGCGGTCTAATAGTGATATCTCAACTGTGCTATAAGTATAGAGTCTTCTGCGAACCTATATGCGATTCTATGCTCATCGTTGATGCGTCGGGAGCAATAGCCCGATAATCCATGTTTGAGAGGTTCCGGTTTACCGGGACCAGAGAAGGGATCGCGCATGATGTCCTTGATCAGTGTATTTATGCGTTTGAGAATCTGCCTGTCGGCTTGTTGCCAGTACAGATAGTCTTCCCAGGCGTGCTCTGCTAAAATCAGCTTCATTCTGCCAAAGGTTTTTCGCTGCCACCGCCCTTCTCAAGCTCCGCTATTGATTCAAGAAGCCGCCTTGCATTAGCCGGTACGCGCAGCAGATATGAAGTCTCCTCAAGTGCCTTGAAGTCTTCAAGGGAAAGCATCACTACTGATTCTTCCTTCTGACGTGTGATGATAATCGGATCGTGGCTTTCGCAGACTTTCTTCATTGTCGATGCGAGGTTGGTACGGGCTTTGGAATATGTAATGCTGTCCATTGCTTTACTCCTTAATATGTTGTACAAGTTATTGTACAACATATTAAAATAAATTTCAAGTTGATGTATGGGTTCACTACATATGAGACAAGACAGGAGTTTATAATCATGGATAATGCCATTGTCCTTGAGGAATTGCAAGGGGGTTCTGTTTCCTGAGGCGTGATGCGATCCGATGCAGTTATAAACATGCTCTCATTCAATAATTTTTGTTCAGTTCAGGGATGGTCCAGGCACAATCATTCACTTCATAGAATTTTCCCGCATGTGTTCTATTTGCACGTTCCGCTGAGCCGTTGAGTTTTGGACTCTTCGGAGGCAACACAAATAGCTTTATACCTTATTCCTTACAGGCCATTTCAAATTCCGCATAGAATGCTGAATCACCATCCACCTGTATCGCCTTTATTGGAAAGGGCATTCGTCTGTGCAGGGTATCGATGAACTCATTTGCGTTTTTTGCGGTTGACCGGTACCCAGCCCTATGACATCCCATTTTGATATGACATCACGGGCAGTAAACTGCTTCAGGATTATCCCTGTGACAAGCCGTATATCAAGCATATCTAAATGCACGAGGTCTCCAGGGTATATCCGCGCACACTCTTTTGGCTTCCTAACCCATCTTCCGCAGTTCAAAAACTGCAAACCCATAAGTTCAATTAGTTACAGCCAAAATCAGGCGATTTTCTGCACTACATTTTCAATAATCTATGGTCTGTTGGGCAGAATTATTTTCAATCTATGAAGCAGCGCCTCGGTTAAGCTATTGCGCCTAATCCAGACCAACAGGCGACTGCATGGATTCCCATCCGCCACCAAGGGCTTTGTAGAGGGCGATAAGGTCAGTTACGATATTACTCTCACTTTGCACTAAAGCGTTTTCTGAGGAGTACAGCTGAAGCTCAGCCACAAGCACGTTTAGGAACTCAATCTGGCCCTCGGTATAAAGCTGCAAGGACAAGTCCACGGCCTTTTGGTTGGCAATCACAGCATCATTGAGCGACTTGCGGTGCTCCTGCTCTTTATTAAATGCAATTAAAGCATTCTCGACATCCTGAAACGCTGCCAGGACCGTTTTCTGGTACGTAATGAATGCCTGATCACGCAACGCCTCCTGCAAATGTACGTTGGATATAATTGCGCCGCCCTGGAAAACCGGCCAATTCACTGACGGACCAAAGGAGAACGAGCGGCTTGCATCAGTCCACCAGGTGCGCAGCATGTTACTCTGCCAGTTCACCGTGCCGGTCAAAGAAAAAGATGGAAAAAGCTGTGCGACAGCTACACCAACTTGGGCAGTTGCGGCATGGAGCTGCGCCTCAGACTGGCGGATGTCAGGCCGACGTCGTAGCAATTCCGATGGCAGACCAGCAGGTATTCTAGCAGGCACCTTAGGGAGACTACCCACGGGTGACAACTTCTCGAGCAAAGCAGCCGGCGGCTGCGCCAACAGCACGCTTAAAGCATAAATGGACTGCTGTGCAGACGTTTCAAAAACTGGGATCTGAGATTCCGTCGTAGCAACAGCAGATTCTGCGTTGGCAACATCAAGGGCGCTGTCGAAACCTACCTCCAGCAGTTTATGGGTTATAGCGGCGGTATGCCGCTGGGCTTTAAGATTATTTTGTGCGATCACAATTTCCTGCTGGTAACAGCGTAGCTGGATGTAATCAAGCGCCACTTCGGCAATGAGGCTGACTTGGACATCGCGAATATTCTCAATTGCGGCCTGTACGTTGGCTCCTGCCGACTCTACATTGCGGCGTATGCCGCCGAACAGGTCGAGTTCCCACACAGCGTCCAATCCGGCCTGATAAAGATTTACCATTTGCAGGTTGTCAGGCATAGTGCTTGCCGAGTGCAATCGCTGGTAAGCTCCTGATGCGGTAACGGAAGGCCACAGCCCTCCAATGGCTACGCCGCGCAAAGCGCGGGCCTGGCGTAAGTTCGCCTCGGCAGTTTGCAGGTCCAGGTTAGTCTTAACGGCTTCTTCAACCAGTTCATTCAATATGGGATCGTTAAACTGCTTCCACCATTGAGTAAGGTCAACGGGCTGCGCAGTGGCTACATAAGGTTGATCCGTGGGAATCTTTGACACTCCAACCCATGCAGACGGGACCGCAGGTGGTTGTGGCTGGCGATATTCCGGCCCAACCATGCATCCACTGATCATAACGAGAGCTAACCCGGTGACAATCAAGACAGCAACAGAAGGTCGTTGTTTGTTTACATTCATACTTGTGCCGTCACTCATACCTGAGAGCATCGATGGGATCAAGTCGGGAAGCTTTCCACGCGGGATAGAAGCCAAAAATAACCCCCACGCTGGCCGATACAACCACCGAAACCACGATCGCCCCAACCGAGGCTGCTGTGGGCCAATGCAGTACTGACGTTATTATATGCGAAGCACCACGTCCCAGTACTATACCCATAGTGCCACCTATGAGACACAGAACTACAGCCTCCGTCAAAAACTGTCTCAGGATGTCAGCCGGTGCTGCACCTACCGCCATGCGGAGGCCGATCTCGCGCGTCCGTTCGGTAACCGAAACAAGCATGATGTTCATGATGCCAATCCCGCCGACAACGAGAGAGATCATCGCAACACATAACAGCAGTTTGGTTATCAACTCCGTCGTAGAACTCATCGCCTTGGTAATTTCGGTCATATCGCGTATGTTGAAATCATCCGGATCCGAGGGCAGGAGGTGATGATTCTCGCGAATCAGCGCTTTCATCTCTTGCATGGCAGCAGGAATTTGTGCGGAAGAACGTGCGGCAGTCAGTATCTGGTCCACATTGGTAAACCGGATGGGCTGAGGCGAGTCGGCTTGTTCAGTGGCAGAGGCAACCGGGTAGAGGTTCTGCTGGAGATTAGGATATACCTGATTTAGCGAAGTGACTTCGGTGGTATTCGTCGTGTTCGTACTGCTTTGATTGGCAGCGGAAAGCGACGTAGCCACTACCCGGTATTTAATAGTAGTCCATGGCGCCAGCAGCACATCGTCCTGGTCCATACCCATCATGTTCGCTCCCTTTGCTCGTAACACGCCAACGACTTTGAACGCCACATTCCGAATGCGGATTTCCTTGCCTATCGGCGATTCTCCACCGAACAATTGCCTTACTATTGTCTGCCCAATAAGGCAAACTTTATTCACATTGAGTACATCGTGATCGGTGAAAGCTTCACCTTCATCCAGCTCTGTCCAGTCCCTGATATCGAGGAATGAAGGGGTTGTGCCGTACAGATAAGTCGGGACATAATTGCGGTTGCCGTAGACCAACTGTGTCCGGGCTCGCACTATCGGCGCCACACTGCGGACAGAGGGGCACTCTTTGCTGATTGTATCGGCATCCTGCGGAGTCAAAGTCATCATGCTGCCGATTCCGAAATTGATGCCACCGGTGTTGGCAGCCCCTGGAATTACCACAAGAGTGTTGGCGCCCATGCTTGCCATTGTCCGCTGGATTGAGATGGTTGCGCCGTTGCCTATCTCCGTCATCGTGATGACCGCCGCTACGCCTATGACAATGCCAAGGGTAGTAAGCATCGTCCGCATTACATTGCGTCGCAGTGCATTCAGGGCCGTTTTCAGGATGCCATACCAATTCATGAGTTATCCCTAAGTTCACTTAGACCTGCACTTTTTTCTATCAGTCCGTCCTTGATGTAAACGGTCCGCTTTGCATGTTGCGCCACGCCCGGATCGTGGGTGACAAGGATGATAGTGATGCCATCGGAGGTGTTAAGCTGCTGAAACATCTGCAAGAGTTCCTCGTTGGTGCGCGAGTCGAGATTGCCGGTAGGTTCATCGGCAAGGAGCACCTGAGGATGGTTGATCAGCGCCCGTGCAATAGCCACCCGCTGCTGTTGGCCGCCTGAGAGCTGAGACGGCAGGTGATCAAGACGGTCGGCTAAGCCGACTTTTTCCAGCAGCGTGGCAGCACGCTGCCTCTTCTGGTGCTCAGAGAGTATCTCTTGAGCATAGATCAGGGGCATCATGACGTTCTCCAACGCCGTCGTGCGGGGCAGCAAATTGAAAGTTTGGAAAACGAAGCCGATCATACGATTGCGCAGCCTTGCCCTTTCACTTGCATCAAGCCTCGAAATCTCCTTGCCGTCAAGCCAGTATGCGCCTGCAGTCGGGCGGTCCAGACAGCCGATAATGTTCATCAGCGTACTTTTGCCGGAGCCACTGGAACCCATTAAAGCCAGGAATTCGCCGCGTGATACGTTCAACGACACTCCCATAAGAACCGGCAGATCAACTTCGCCAAGA
Source organism: uncultured Nitrospiraceae bacterium (assembly GCA_963736105.1). Taxonomy (GTDB): domain Bacteria; phylum Nitrospirota; class Thermodesulfovibrionia; order Thermodesulfovibrionales; family Dissulfurispiraceae; genus Fen-1308. The sequence continues at coordinate 2,557,378 of CAVTNL010000002.1, forward strand.
CGGTAAGTCTTGCGAATATCGTGTATTTCGATCAAATCCATAAATCTTTTAGCGCTTGCCCCGGCCCATTTGGGGCGCAAACGGATTCCGCTCTGCACCGGAAGCGGTCTGGCTTTCCGCTGTCATTTCGCCTACAACGGCCTGCAGGCCTTCGGTCACATCTCTGCCTTCGATTTCAGTTAATACGCCGTCAGTCATCCCAACATTAACATGGACAGGTCTGACAAATTTACCTTCTGCTACCCAGATCGTTCCATGAACCTGCATAGTGCCACCATCGCCACTCACTCCTTCCCTATCCGGAGTAGATGGTTCGGTATGGTCGCGGGATTTGCTCCTTGCTTCCGGCGCGATCTGGGTTGGCTGAGGGGACCAGTGCAACGCCGCATTTGGAACTACCAGCACACCGTTCCTGAGACCGATATTGAACTTCGCATTGGCAGTCAGGTAGGGCAAGAGTTTGCCGTCGTCGTTTTGTGTGTTAACCTCAACAGTATAAGTGACAACATTCTGAACCATAGTAGCGTTGAGTCTGATTTTGCCGACCTGCCCGTGGAATACCTGATTAGGATACGCATCCACAGTAAAAGTCACCGGCAGACCTATCGAAATGCCTCCGATATCGGCTTCATTAACCGAGAGCCAGACCTGAATGTTCTTTAAGTCTTTTGCAATGAGGAACAGGCTGGTGGCACTCATAGTGGATACAACCGTCTGGCCTATATTTACCTGCCGGTCAACAATCACTCCCTTGACCGGAGACTTGATGGTACAGTAACCCAGATTCACCTGCGCGGTGTCGAGGTTGGCCTTGGCCTGGGCCACTGCCGCTTTCGTTTGCTCCACTGTCGCCTCAGCGGCGGCCAGGTTGGCCTTGGCAACCTCATAATTTGCGTGGTACTGGTCATAAGTGCTTTTCGCAAGCGCGTCGGATGGGCCGAGCTTCTGCGCCCTGTCCCAGTTCAACTGAGCAAGGGCCAAGTTCGCCTTAACCTGAAGGACATTGGCATCAGCGCTCATCTTGTTAGCCATGGTCTGCTGCAATTGGGCCTTAGCAGCTTCCACCGCGGCGGCATAAATCGAATCATCAATTATCGCCAATACCGTGCCGGCTTCCACAGGCGACCGGTAATCGATCATCTTCCCATTTTTATCTTTACCAAACCTGCTGATAATGCCCGAAACCTGGGCGCCTACATCCACTACTACCACCGGCTCTACCGTGCCAGTTGCGCTGATAGTGGCCGCGATGTTACCCCGCTTAACTGCCACAGTTCGAAAAGTCGGCCCTTTCTCTCCTTTGGCTAGTAGCCACCACGCTCCAGCGATGATCACGGACAGTGCAACAGCTATTAGAATTGCGGTTCGAATTGTTAGTCGCATGCGCATTTATAATCTTTAAGACGTCAGAAAAAAATAAAAGTTACAGCAGTATAATACAATATGGCATGAAACGATTCCTAACGGTATGAATACAGTTAGGCTACCTCGAATCTTGTCGGTGCTTTGTAACGACAAGACTGAATAATGGATGATTTGGGCGTAATTTATCCGGATTTGGCTGTTCGGCATTACTCCAAAATCTGTGTTTGCTTTGATCAGAGATGAGCGTTAAGCGTGATCCGAAATCAGCATTCACCCGCCACACCGCCCTAAACATGTTTCTTTCTTTGCCATGCTGATTTTATAACCCTCGCTGCCGATCAGCACCTGGACTGACGGTACTTACTGCAGTTGTATCGCCAATAACGATTTGCAGGCCATCGGACAAATCCCTGCCTTCGACTTCAGTTACTATGCCGTTAGTCATACCAACCTTAACACAGACCGGCCGGACAAATTTGCCTTGCGCCACCCAAATAGTCCCTCGAATCTGCTTAGCACCGCCATCGCCACTCACTCCTTCCCTGTCAGGAGTCGATTGCCCGGTATTATCATGGCGCTTACTCCTGGCTTCAGGCGCCACCTGGTTTGGCAGGGGGGACCAGCGCAATGCCGCATTTGGAACTAGCAGCACGCCGTTCCTGCGGCCGATCTTGAACTTTGCATTGGCAGTTAAATAGGGCAACAGTCTGCCATCATTGTCATTTGTTTCAACCTCAACAGTATACGTGACAACATTCTGCGTCATTGTAGCGTTGAGTCTGATTTTGCCGACCTGCCCATGGAATACTTGCTTAGGAAACGCATCCACCGTAAAAGTCGCCGGCTGACCTACCGAAATATTGCCGACATCGGCTTCATTTACCGTAAGCCAAACCTGAATGCGCCTCAAGTCCTTCGCAATGAGGAAAAGACTCGTGGCAGACATACTAGACACAACCGTCTGGCCGATATTTACCCGCCGGTCAACAATCACACCCTTGACTGGAGATTTGATGGTACAGTAACCCAGATTCACCTGCGCGCTGTTGAGAGTGGCCTTCGCTTGCGCCACTGCCGCCTTCATTTGCTCCACTGCTGCCTCAGCAGCGGCCAGATTAGCCTTAGCAACTTCATAATTTGTCTGATATTGGTCATAAGCGCTTTTCGCCAACGCGTCGGATGGGCCCAGCTTCTGTGCCCTATCCCAGTCTTGCTGTGCCTGCAGCAATTTAGCCTTCATCTGAAGAACGTTGGCATCGGCGCTCATCTTGTTAGCCAAGGATTGCTGTAACTGGGCCCTGGCAGCTTCCACAGCGGCCGAATAAAGCGAATCATCAATTCTAGCCAGTACTGTGCCGGCTTCAACAGGCGAAGCGTAATCGATCATCTTCCCATATTTATCTTTACCGAAGCTGCTTATAATGCCCGAAACCTGAGCGCCTACATCCACCACTTGTTCCGGCTCTATCGTGCCTGATGCACTAATAGTGGCTTCCAGGTCACCTCGTTTAACCGCTACCGTGCGAAAAGTCGACGCATTATCCCCTTTAGCAAGAAGCCACCATGCGCCAGCACTGATCACGAGCAGTAAAACAGCTATCAGAATTGCTCTTCTAATTGTTAACCGCATGCGCATTTATATAACAGGAGACGGCGGAAAAGAATAAAAGTTACAACAGCGTGATATCCTCTCGTAGTCAGAGACTACGAGCATCCTGGTAGTTCAGGACACAGGTTCGTAAGGACACCCTTCGGTTTTTGCCCGACGAAGGATTCAACAGGAGTCGGGCAATACTGAGGCATTGAAGTGCCCTCAGACTGTACCACACAGCAAACTGGTAGATGTTCAGAAAATTAAGCGTCGAGTTGATGTCCCTGGCTATGGTAAAACCACACAAGGGACATGCAAAAGTTCGTACTGAGGGCGATAAACCCCCTGATATGACATGTCCGCAACAAGAACAGGTCCTTGTAGTACCCCGCTCGTTGAATTTCCTGACCTCTTTACAACGCAATGCGGCTTTGTAAGAGAGGTATCCAACGAGTGTCATAATGGGGTTGTTGTTCTGGACTTGTCTGTTGATGCGCTTGTCAATGAATTTGTAGCCGGTGTCTGCCAGTGTCTGACTCTTATCCCAGTCCCCGACATTAAAACCAATCACATCCGGGTGGTCGGCCAGAATGCGGTTTGCGATCTTGTGAAGATAATGCTTGGTTTGCCCTTCAATCCGTGCATAGATGTTCCGTATTTTCGAGTTCAGTCTGCGCCACTGTTTTGATCCACGCTTCTTCTTGTCACGCCTGGATTTAAGCTGGTCAAGCAGGACATAGTGATTGAGATTCAACTGCCGCAGCGGATTGATGTCGTATTCCCAGATCGTCCCGTCTGTTTTAATGCCACTCAGTGCAGTCTTGCAGCCTGGATCGAAGTAAAGCAAGTGAACAGGCTTCCTCGTGAACGGGTTGTAAGCGATTGGAAGAGGGCAAAAGAATTCCGGCGATCGCGGAGATTCTTTTTCGGACATCTCCCTACTGACAGCCACCGCATCCGCACAAGACACCTCATGCGTGAAGCTTGCGCTCCATGTTTTGGATACTTTGTCATAGGCAATAGTGACTGTTTTGATAGTATCCGCCGCGTAATCAAACTTCGGCAGTTCGATCTCGATCCACTCGGCCTTGTTCTTGCCATGCGCAAGTCGCAGAGTGTTGCCGACGATCTCAAAAGAAACACCCTGCTGGGGATACTTCTGCGTGAAGAAATACTTGTACGATTTGAAGCGGGGTGGGCGGACTTCAGCATCTCCCTGCTTCTTCTTCGTAAAGTACATACGCCACGCTCCGGTAAGCGACTTGACCACTTCCTGCAAGGTCTGTGAGCAAGGCTCTTTGAGCCGTGGACAGTCTTTCTTGAGTTCCGGCAGCATCTTTTTGAGGTCATAGTAGCCCAGGCCATTGCGCTGCTTTTCATCGTTCAGAATGTTCCAGACATCCTTGCAGATGTAAGAAGTCTGCCACAGTGTTGCTATAGCACTGGATGGCGGTTGAATCTGCACTCGATGCGTTAGATACAAGGATTACTCTCCATATGTATATTATACCATAGTGAACTGATGTTCACCAAAGGGAAGGGCCACGGCGAAAGCACGCTTTCATCTCGGGATTAAAATACCCGAGGATTCCAGCGCACTATCCTAAAAATGCCAAAATGGACAAGGACCGACCGGTCGACGGAATGACGAAGTCGCCACCATCGTAAGAGGCTGCCGACCATGCGGGGCAATGCGACTACAACGATTGCGGTGTGGGTGCCAAATCTCAGGGCGATGAGCGGTGTCAGCAGGCTGCCGATCCCGAATCCAACGACAGAAGCCGTCGCCCCTGCGATTAATGAGGCACAGAGAATCAGTCCTGCGAACCATAGTGTCATGGCATGAATCATTTTCTGGTTAGCCCTCTTCCTGTCAAAATAAATCCTCTTGCAGCGAGTCTGCGTGCTGCAACAGGGTGATCCAAGTTGAACATAAGGATATGATCAGAATCTTGCTCTCAAGGATCAGTTTCCTAATAAGCCAGCTCAGCTATTTCAAAGAAGAGCCATGCTTCGTACGGCACTTGATGTAAGTCATCAACGATAAAAGCACATTGCCACTCAGATTTGATTGGACGGCATTTTTATTAGTGCCAAAACAATTTAATCTCCGGATTACTGATCCATTTCTACAATCTCGCTCCTTGCCAAAACTTCGTGCTTCTGATAACATTCCCTTATAGTTTATACTGATTTTTTGGCAAGAGACTGATGAAACGGTGCATTGTTTGCGGATTCCAACACTTGGACTTATCATGCGTTCGTAATGCAGATATCGTCATAAATTCCTTAACGGAATTATTATGCTTATACTGTTAGTAGTCTGTCTTTCCTTGATGGTGTGGGTTTTGCAATTCTGCTATCTAGATTAAAGAATAAAAACAGACCTTATATATTTATAAGCATTTACCACACAATACTAATGAGAGGATTAAATAATGCGACAGAGATTTTTTATAGTACTGCTTTTAATATTTTCGCTTCACGTGACTTCCGTAACTTCTGTTGAAGCCGTAACGGGCGCGAGCATTGTACGTGCTACCCTGAGAAACGGACTTAAGGTCGTAATCATTCCAAACGGGCTTGCACCTGTGGTAACTGTGCAGGTGAATTATCTTGTTGGCGCAAATGAGTGCCCTCCGGGGTTTCCCGGAACGGCTCATGCCCAGGAACATATGATGTTCCGGGGCAATCCGGGCCTGTCGGCGAGTCAGCTATCTGCCATCATTGCAAGCTTGGGCGGAAAATTCAATGCCGACACTCAGCAAACGATAACGCAGTATATCCTGACAGTCCCTAGCGTCGACCTTGACATCGCACTTCATATTGAGTCAATCCGCATGCAAGGTGTACTGGATTCACAGAAACTCTGGCAGCAGGAACGCGGCGCAATTGAGCAGGAGGTTGCACAGGATCTGTCTAACCCTCGGTATGTTTTTTACACAAAACTCCTCTCGGAGCTGTTTCACGATACTCCGTATGCTCAGGATGCTCTTGGTACTCGCGCGTCCTTCGACAAGTTAACGGGGAAAATGCTCAAGAAATTTTATAACGATTGGTATGCGCCGAACAACGCCATAATGGTCATCGCCGGCAACGTTGACCCTAAGAAAACGCTCGCTGCGGTGAGGCAGATGTTCGAGGCAATTCCTGCAAGACCTACGCCGTCCCGACCTTCTGTTGAATTGAAGCCTCTGCAAGCCGCAAAGATAAGTCTCGAAACTGACTTGTCTTATGGGATGTCAGTTTTGGCATACCGTCTGCCAGGCTTCGACAGCCCGGACTTTGCAGCCGGTCAGATACTGGGTGACGTATTGGAAAGCAAGCGCGGCAATCTTTTTGCTTTAGTACCACAGGGTAAAGCGCTGTCCATCAATGTAAACATCGATGCCCTTCCCAAGGCTGCGCTTGGATACTTAGCGGCCGCATTTCCAAAGGGAGGCGATGGAGCAACTCTTCTCTCTGAAATGAAAGGCATCATAGATGATTACCTGAAAAATGGTTTCTCCGCTGAGTTGGTGGAGGCAGCAAAAAATCGGGAGATTGCAGACTATGAATTCCAGAAGAACTCTGTGGAAGATCTCGCCACATTATGGTCGCAGGCTCTTGCTGTAGAAGGCCGTAAGTCTCCCGACGAAGATGTCGATGCTATCAGGAAGGTTACCGTTGAAGATGTTAACCGAGTTGCGCGCAAGTATCTTATCAAAGACACAGTTGTAACAGCGATACTAGAACCGCAGTCCTCCGGAAAGGCAATTTCATCAGAGGGTGGCATGGGCAAAGAATCGTTCGCTCAAAAACAGACGAAACAGGTTGAGTTCCCCATCTGGGCTAAGAAAGCTGCCTCATTACCACCTGTGCCGACTTCGCTTGTGACCCCCGTAGACACCATTCTGCCAAACGGATTACGACTGATAATTCTGCCTCAGAATGTAAGCAACACTGTCAGCATCTTTGGAAGAATCAAAAATCAACCGGAACTGCAAGCTCCAAAGGGACAAGAAGGAGTGGAGCAGGTGCTTAGCGGTCTGTTCCCTTATGGCACAAAAACGTTAGATCGCATTTCTTTTCAGAAAGCATTGGATGATATTGCTGCAAGGGAAACTGCCGGTACCAACTTTTCTTTGCAGGTTCTGACTGAAAACCTCAATAGAGGCATCCAGCTGCTGGCTGATAATATGCTCCATCCGGCGATGCTGGAGAGCGACTTTAAGGTAGTGCAGCAAGAGACTAGTGGAGAGCTTTCCGGACTTATCCAAAGTCCCTCCTACCTGGCCAAGTATGCGCTGCGCACGGCACTCTATCCCAAAGACGACCCGGCATTACGCCAAGCTACTCCGGACACCGTTGCAAAGCTAACACTTGATGACGTCAGAAATTATTATCGTGCGGTGTTCCGGCCTGATATGACAACCGTTGTCATCATAGGACAGGTTACACCCGATAAGGCAAAGGCAGTCATGGAGAAGTATTTTGGTGATTGGAAGGCAGAAGGTCCGAAACCAAAAACAGATTTCCCTTCGGTTCCACCGAATAAATCGTCGTCTTCAGTAATACCAAACGCAAGTCGAGTCCAGGATCAGGTGATACTTGGCGAAACGATCGGCCTTGGGCGTTCAGATCCGGATTATTATACGTTGCAGATTGGTCGCCATATATTGTCGGGAGCATTTTATGCCAGTCGACTTTATCAGGATTTAAGGGAACATACTGGACTGGTCTACAGCGTGGAGGCCCTGCTTGAAGCTAGAAAAAACAGGTCCTTCTTTGGCGTTGTATATGCCTGCGATCCCCCGAATGTCTCAAAGGCCCGGTCAATTGTCGAGGGTGACCTCAAGGAGATGAAAAGGAACCCGGTAACTCAAAGGGAACTTCTACAGGCCAAGACACTTTTGATACGCCAGATTCCCCTTTCGGAAGCGAGCGTGGAGAGCATCGCCGCGAAATTACTGGACTATGCACTGGAGGACCTCCCTCTTGATGAGTCATTGCTTGCGGCGAAGCGTTACAGATTAATGACAACTTCAGAACTGAGAGCTGCGTTTAGCAGTTGGATACGAACCGACGATCTTGTTCAGATTACCATCGGCCCAAACCCAGAGTGACAAACTCTAATCACTCTAAGAAAGCAAACAACTCTGCTTGTCCCCCCTCTTGGCCACCGCCTGGCAGGGGGAGGTTGCAGGTATCAGGTCAACCTTGGGGTTTTCTGACAGTGGGCGGCAATATTTGAGGCTCTCATTTTAACGAAATCTTTGGCTCAGTGACCATTCCGAGTTTCTCTATCCCTGCATCCTTTATGTCACCAATGATCTCAACCACAGTCCCATACGGAACGTCCTGGTCCGCCTTAAGGAATACATCCGGGTTTCGTTTGCTAATCGCAGAGAGTTTGCTTATCATATCCTGTTTCGATATAGGATTATCATCCAGATAGATCAGCCCACCACTTTTGACGACAATAGAAACTCTCTCTTCGGGAGGCATCTCTTTGCCTTTGGCCTTAGGGAGATTTACATCTATCCCTTGCTGCATAAGAGGTGCCGTCACCATAAAAATTATCAGCAATACCAGCATAACATCGACCAATGGGGTCACGTTAATTTCAGCTAGAGCGGTTCTGTTGTGGCTGGTCTTCACAAGCTTCCACCTTGAATGTAGTCAACGAGCTCCTCGGAATAGTCCTCCATGTTGATGATCATGCGATTCACCCGACTCAGATTGTAATTGAATGCAATTACGGCGGGAATGGCAGCGGCAAGCCCCATTGCCGTAGTTACAAGAGCCTCGGCTATTCCCGGAGCAACAACAGCAAGTGAGGCTGACCCCGCAGCTCCAATGCCAGTGAAGGCGTTCATGATCCCCCACACCGTTCCAAAGAGTCCAATAAATGGGGTTGTCGAACCGGTTGTAGCGAGAAAATGCAGGTACCGCTCAAGCCGCGCGGACTCAAGCGCCCCGTACCTCTTGAGAACCCTCCTCAGTTCCTGCTTATCAGTATAGGCCTTTTCAGAGTAGACCGACTTGAAGAGTCGAGCAAGTGGGCTCAGCTCGAACTTCTTTGAAGATGTGTAGAGGTCCTTCGGATTCTTTGACACATTGTAGATCTTCAAAAAAGCGGAACTCTCATTGTCCGCTTTTGCGAAGAGCCGCCATTTATAGAATATGATTGTCCACGAAGTTACCGAGAACATCAGGAGAATGATCAGTACCCCCTTGACTACGTATCCCGCCTGTAAAATCATTTGCAAGGCTGACTGTTCCATATGACCTCCTTAACAGAATAAATGCATCCAAAAACTACTACGTTAAATCCACAGTGGTTGAGCTACTGGCACTTAGATAAATAACATGCTTCCTTGCCACAAGTATTATCACTACTAAAGTGCATGAATTGTTATCTGACGTAGTTTGATCCATTGATGTAGACAAAACGGCCAGTGATCGTCAGACTCTCCTTGCCCATGGCATCGGGAAGCGGCCAATATGGGTCTGCATCCTTTAGAGCTTTCATCGCTGCAGTGTCCAAGCTGGGATGCCCGGATGTCTTAACTAGTTCCACCGCCCCAAGCTTTCCATTTTTCTTGATCGTAAACTGTATATACAGATCGCCAAACTCCCGCCGCGTAGCGGCATCAAGAGGATATTTCCATACGCTTTCGATCTTTTCTTTCAGTCGTTGCATATATCCGTAATATTTGAATTCCGTGGTATCGAAAGTAATAGAACTGCCATTCTTAACGCCCTCTTCCTCCTGTTTAGACAATTTAGCGACAATGTCCCTATCAAAAAGGCGGTCCCTCATTGTGGATTGCGGAACTCCGGGCTGAGGTGCTTTCCCCGAAAGTTGTTCGCCGCTCCCTTCTCTGTATCCTTTGTCGCCTCCAAAATCGGGGAGTTTTTTTACCGCTCCGCCCTTTGATGGAAGCCCTCTCGCTGAAGCAGGCGGTCCTAGAGGAGCCTTTTTTGCCGAAGGGCTTGAGGGGATAGCTGATAAAACTTTCGGGGCTTCTCGCTCTATACTATGTATCCTACTGGTGTTAACGCTTTTGCTCTTTCGGTCTTCTTTCTTGATAATATTGTTCTCTGTCTTTTCTACATTTGCTGATTCTTCCGGGGTGACAATCCGCGCAACAAACGCCTTCTGCCGCTCTTGTTTTTTATTCGATATCATAAAAAGGGCAATTACTATAATTAAAATGTGAATGATTATTGAAATAATTAAATATCGTTTCAAAGTGCGCTTTCTTATCGCAATTAATTATGTCATCAGTATACTTCAATTGCTTCTGGACAGGGTTTCCCCATATCTTTAACGTACGTCCTATCTATAGACAATGCTGAAAGCAAAAGGTTACATTCAGGGGAAAAAATCGCAACAGAACAATTTTGTATGTTTGAATTTGTATGTTTGAAGAATAATCATAGTTTGACATAGACAGGGTGAGAAAATATTTCCCTCGATTGATCACGGAGAGGAAAATACTGCCTACTGGGTTGAAATGTTGCCATATGCGGTAGCGCTGCTAACCGGCATATTCATTCAAATTTCAGTACATCTCGGTGTTCCTGTTTTTGGTATAGAAGTTGCTTGATCACACTGAGGAGTTTTAACTATTGAAAGGAGGTGTAATCGTGTCTGTGCAATCAGTCAACAGCAACTTCCAGATCCAGAATCTCATCCAGGGACTGTCTTCAATTAGCAGTAACCAGGTTCAGAGCAGTGGAAATGTCAATCAGAATAATTTTCAGAAAGACCTTCAAGCTCTTCAGAGTGCTCTTAATTCTGGGGGCACATCGGGCACGTCAAGTAGCACGTCGGCGCAAAATGCCCTGAAACAGGCGTTGAATCAAGTTCAAAGCGACCTTGCCAGCCTCACCCAGGGACATGGTCATCATCACCATCATCATCACCACATGAATGCTGGCAACTCCAGCACGACTAGTGGCAGCGCTTCTTCCGCTTTGACAGCGTCATCTGCTTATTCAACACAGGGGCAAACTCAAAGCAGCGCCAGCAGCGGCAGTTTAAATCTCTCGGCTTAAAGTTTTAATGGTTTCCCTCTGAGGCGGAAAGTTCCCATGAGCTCTTCCGCCTCGGAAAATGCAGGCCATATTGAGCTATCTTCCGCTAACTCCATGCAAACCGCAGCATATATCTGCAGCAAGTGTGTGCCAAGTAAGGATGAGTATAAATTCCATGCTATTAAGTACCGCAATTTTAAAAGATCGCACATTATGCCGCCATTCCAGTGCCTCCACGACCTGTAACCTTTTGCCTATCTTTCTCGTCTCATGCTTATACAAGATCTACCTTCGAAAAAGAAAGTTTAATGAGAGGGTTAGCCTTCTTAGGCATTTACTGTATCAGTTTTGCTGACCCGCGCCTTCCCGGATACCGTGGCAATTATAGAAAAGGCTGCGGAGGGATTGCATCGCTATTGACAGAGAAGCAGACAGAGAGGTATCGTTTAGCAAGGTCTTTGTTTCATTTCAGCCTTTGGCTGAAAAACCCCGGCACCATAAGGAGCAGAACCTAAGCAATGAAGAAAATAGTCTGTGCAGTAGGCATTTTAATGTTTATGTTCGGTGGCATTGCATTCGCCGATGAGGGTGCTGGGCAGTCCGGACCATCCGTAGCTATCGGCTACGATGGGGTGCATCTGAATTATAAGGAATATGTGAGTGGCCGTGTCGTCGACCAGGACACCGGATGGCAAAATGGTGGCTTTATAGAGGCAAGGTATGACAATGACAACTTATTTCTAAGGGGCAATTTCGATGCTGTCGGTTCCAATAGTGCCCAATATAAGGGTGCTTTACAAAACGGAACTCCGTTATCCATGGCTACAAGCGAGCGTATTTACACCACAGAATTTGATGCCGGGTATAAGGCGTTAAATCTAAGCACAGCCACGTTATCCCCCTACCTCGGCATAGGATATCGCAACTGGGAAAGAGGCGGCAATACGCTGCCGGATTACAAAGAGCAATATAATTGGGGATTTGGCGCTGCCGGTGGAAACATAGCCTATAAAATCCACAAGTTAACCTTAGGGCTTGATGCAGCACTCCTGATACCTTTCAGTCAGAAAATGAATACCAATGTGGGCGGTACGGTTGACAGTGCCACATTCAGGATAAAATCGGAGTTGGGGTGTGAGGCTTCATTGCCAATCAGTTATCAAGTTTACTCAAATAAGTCGATGAAAATGTTTGTATTCGGCACGCCGTATTACGAGATGTGGAGAATCGGACGGTCACCGACGATCACCCTTACACAGAGTGGAATTCCAGTGACTGAGGCTTTCGAGCCAAAAAGCCATACTGATATGTATGGCGTCAGAGGCGGGGTTCGCTTTAATTTTTTCTAAGATCATCTTGCGGGGAGAGCGAATGCGCTCAAGCTGAAGAGTGTCTGTGCTCTCCTCTCATATGATATTGTCACTATTATATAACGTCAGAAAAAGCGATAAGAGCACTTTAGCCGCACGCGCAAAAAAGTATAATTCCACAACATCACACATGACCAGCGGCTCATAGCCGGCCACTGACCAAGCAAGTTACTCGAACACTTACCATCAATAATAATCAACAAACGTTTGACGATATCAATAAAATTAACCTGTGAGCAGGATAACAGATAATTTGTTCTAAGTCTCTTTTAATCTTGCGGCTGCCCGCCGATACTAAACTGAAACGTAGTGGTCACTTTAGACCCATCAGAATTAGTGGCTGATGCTCCAAAATTATATTGGCCTGGTACAACATTGGCAGGCTCCCAAATAATTTTCCCAGTGTTTTTGTCAATAGTCATCCCATCTAAGAAGGGGGCCTCAAGCGCATAAGTAATTTTACTGCCGGCAGGGTCACTTCCTATGAGTTGGATCTCTATGACTTTATCAGCAACTTTATTGATGCCCTCTTTCATCATCAGGGAAGGGTATAAATTGTATATTATCCGAGATATGCTCCGGCAGATCTTTCCTCTCTTGCCGTCTACAATGGGGGTTACATCCACAAAAATAGAATCTTTATTTTTGAAGCATGCTGCTGACAAGGTGTCTCCATCGACATCCGGCACAAGAACATTATTGACATACCAGCGGTATTCATATTGTTGAGGCATAAATAGTTCGGAATCAAAAGACAATACCGCCTTAATATCATCTCGGGTTGTCGGATGTTCTGGTGTCAACGCAACAGACTTTATGGGTATTGGTCTGCTAGAATCTGCGGCAGTAAGAGCCTGTGAAGTGACCGGTTTTACTTCCATGGCAACAGATGTATCGGGTATTGCTACTGCAGCACCCTCTTCTGTCATAGACTTATTTATACCAACTTTTGATTTAATGGAGCTGGATATACCATCTGCCATGTAATGCAGGCATATTATCGCTAAAATCAGCAAACAGATAACAATCGCATATACTGGAATTTGACTATTTTCGCGCATTATCTAACTATCTCTGATTTTAGTGACGAGTTTAGTTGAATCATCCAAATGGCTGGACACTACCATTAAGAGCAAACGATACGCTTATGCTTACTTCTTATTAAGAGCAAACTCAAATATTTTAGTCGACTTTATGCCATCCTGATCGGTCACAGAAGCCCCGAAACGATTAATCCCTACTTGCTGCCTGGCGGGCTTCCATGTTATTTTGCCGGTATTCTTATCAATAGTCATGCCTTCAATAAAGGGTTCTGCAAGCGCATAGTGAAATACGTCACCATCAGGGTCCTCAGCCTTAAGCTGCAATTCAATAAAATCGCCCTCGGTACGGGTATCTTCTTTAAGGACAAATGTAGGTACAACGTTGTAGACCAAGGTATTAGCCGCGTACTGAAACTTCCTGTATTCAACGCCATCTACAAGAGGAACAGCAGTTACGGTTATTCTATCATTTTTCTTAGCAAGCCCTGCAGGCAATAAAGCGCCAGTGATGCCGTCGACAGTCTTCCCATTAATTTGCCATTGATACAGATATGATAGCTGGCCCTTTTCGGGATTGTGTGCCTTAACCTCCACTTTCAAATTATCCAGCACCGTAGGGCGTTTAGGGATGATTGTCAGTCCTTCAATAAGACTGTTGATCTCACTTTGCATTTTAGTATCACGAGCATTAGCATTAATTGTCTGTTGCCCGGGCATTAACTGTTCAAGCAACCCTGGAGAAGTCACAGCCTGATTCTTTCCGCCTGACGGGGAGCTTCCCAGTACCCAGTATGTGATGAGCAACAGACCACCCAAAATAGCTGTTGCCACCACATACATAATAGTTCTGTTATTTCGTACTTCTTTCATAGGAATAATTTATTGCACCCTTTTATCTCTCCAATAGAGCAGCTTGTTCCCTATTGGCTGACTGGGAAGATTTCCCTCGCTCTTTATCTGATCATTACCACCCTGTCCTGCCATTCCTCCCCCACTGAATGTAACATATAGATCGGCTGCCCCGCCCTGCGAAGTGGGGGCCATAGAAACAATTGGGGTGGTTGCTAGACCTATTCCTGAATCCACGACCCGACTGGTACTCGCACTTGAACCGGTACCAGTTGTCTGACCAGTCCCTGGAACAGAAGCGCTGGTCGTAAAGTTCACGCCGTACAGATACCCAGTACCGGCTGCTAAACATTGATCGGTCCCGGTATATGGGGCATATGTGGTGTAATAGAGAACGCCTCCGAATACCACAGGGTCTGATAACATTTTCTCGCCAGAGTTGGGCAGAACAAGATACCAGCCGTCATTTGTAGCGGTGACAGTATTATACGTGGTGGAAGAGACATTTGTTAAGTTAGCAATATTATAAGTTGTGACGAGATCATTGTCTTTGACTGCATATAAATTCCCGGTGGTGTTCGGTCCGCCTGGGTTCGGTCCGAACGATGTCGGATTAACCACGTCGCCCGTTCCCCAATATATCCATCTATTCCCAGATGGGTCTATTGCCCCAGTTACAGTGGTATAGATAGGCCCTTCTGTAGCACCCGCACTATAAAGTTTCCCTACGGTCCAGTTTGATGTGTTACATGTGGTCCCCTGTGACTGGTAGCAAAACTTAAGTCTCCAGACATTGCCACCCATATCTCCTACATAAGCAGTGTCAATGAATCCATCGCCATCGGTGTCAACTATGGCAATAGACGCAGGAACACTAAAAGTAGTACCTGTATAACTCCACAGAACATTACCATTGCTCATGTCTATAACGAAAAATCCCTTGCCACGATTATCACTGCAACCATTAGAGCCATTGCAGTAATTATAGCCGCCACCGATGAACCCGACCCATTTCTCGTTGCCATTGATAATTACTTTGCCGATAGCCATCTTACCCCACGGTTCTCCCAGATAGGTAGACGTTGTGGTTGTTAACCCGTTTAAAGTCCACTTCATTTTAGGATTTAGCGTGTTTGTGTAATCGAAAGCGTAATAACCACAAAAATAGGGCGAGTTTGTGCTGTTATAATAGTTAGCGAATCCGGAGTCGCAGTTAGGTGATGAACTCCAGTATCCCGTAGAAAATTGACCGGTGGGCGGCGTGCTGCCAACGGCTACAGTATTATTATATATATTGTCATTTCTGCCTACGGATAATACGGCTAGCGTATGCCAATCGCTGGCCAGTTTTGAGGTGCCATTTCCACTGCCAAGCCAAACATCAGAAGCTACTACAGGACCATCGGCAAGGTATTGATGGCTTTGATTGGTTGGATTGGTAGTATGCGTCAAATACTGAAGCTTAGGCATAAGATTGGGTGGAACAAAGCTGAAATACTCATTGCCACCTTGTGCTATAAAGGAATGGAATTGCCCATCGTTGGCACCCGCTATCAGTACTCTTAGCCCATTAGCCGATGTTCTTTGATTATTTGCCCTGAATTGTGCAAATGCGTTCAGTCCGCTGGAATTGACATTGGAATCCCGCGTATCATTGAAATAGGGTGAGGGCGACCCGATAGAGAGTATATTTGAATGGAACGTATCTCCCAACTTCCAGTTTTCAGGATTATAAGTCGGATTGCCCTGGATATAGCCTACGATAGGAGCGACCTGAGAAACATTTGAAACTCCCAGGTCAGAAATAGTGATATTCCCAGTATTAAATGCAACCAGATTTCCACCCTTATATGTAAATATATTTCGGCTAGACCACGTCTGTCCCTGTAGAACAGAGCCGGCATCCCAGATCGCGCTGCCAATTGAACCGTTTGCGTTAACATTGTATTTGGTTATGTGTCCATCCCAGAACGAATCGAAGTTGACCGGATCGAAAGATGCCGCATAAAGATAGTTTTCATCCGCCAAGCGAGAAGATGCCACGGACGTAGTAGTGAAGGAAAAGGCCCGCTGCACTATATCGGCCAATGTACTTTGGAGTGAAGAGGTTAACTGCGCAGCATTATTGGCGAAGTATGCCTGCCCATTGACTGCAGTGTTTCCGGCTACTGCCATCTCGTTTAATAACGTCTGACTAAGTCCTGTAAGCCCCATCCCAAGCACATACACAGGGATTTCAAAATTATACGACAAGCCGCCAACGGTAACAGGCAGGTTTTGCAGTGTCTTTATATTTGCCAGTGCAGCAGGCATTAGTGAAACACCATCATCATTCAGGTTTACATTACCGCTTGGATCAACGCTCGGCACGCCATCAGTCGTGTAAACAATGAAGTTCTGCTGGCAATGGTTGGTTATAGGACTGGGGGAACCCTGCAGTCCGCTTTGAAAATAGGTAATTGCAGACTGCAAGGTGCCGGCTGTAGGCGTCAGTCCTGCATTTACTATATGTCCACAAGTATTGAGATTGCCACCACAGTTCAGATATGCAGATGCATCATTCCAGGCATTGTTAATGTTCGTACAAGCAGCTACTTCGGGATTCAGCATAGCAACAAGTGCATTCACCTGGTCATTGTTTGTATCGTTGGTTTGACAGGCTGTATGAAGATAACCGTTGCCTGGTGAGGTATTGACGAACCACGCATAGCCAACAAACTGCGCGGTCATGTTTTGCCCAAAGGTCCTGAACCCATTGCCTATGTCCGAATCAGTCGGGACATATTGCCCACTATCCGACCCATCATAATTAGTAAGGCCAGCTGCAGTATCCACACTCCCATACTTGTCATAATAGGCAGTGTAGGTATTACAAGCCACAGGCTGAGGAGTATTGTCTACATGACAAGTTATATACGGAGGATAAGGGCCATCGGCCTGGGCATGAAGATTATAAGGAGACGAAAAGGCAAACATATCATATGTTCCGCAGCCGTAGCATGGCCAGGCTGACTTATAATACATGTTAAAAGAAGTGTTTATAGGATTGTATGAAGGATTAGGGACAGACTGTGTTTTGGGATAGATAAGAGGACAATAATTCTGTCTTTCATAGCTATTGGGGGGGAAGCTGACCCAATCTGAAAGTTCAATTAATGCTGAAGTAGCGTTGAATTGTGAATTCTCGGCTTGGCATGCTGAGTTGCATTGATTCATGCTGCTAAGAGTACCGTTGATACAATAGTCGTTGCAGTAGTCAAACCCAGTGGTAGCATTGACCGGAGGATTTGGGCAATACGATGCGGGGTTGAATGATGCAAAATATGGAGAGTTGGCTAAAGAATAGGCACTTGCCCCCCCGTCAATATTATAGGTCATTAACCCGAGTCTCATACCGTCTCCATATGCGTTGACAATATTTGTCAGCGCCTGCTTTGCTACTACCGATTTACCGCCAGGGCAGTAGGAAGGGAGGGCGTTGCCGAAGAAGTCCTCATCCATGCTGTTTGAATTGCCAAGGATAAAAAGAACATTGGGCTGCAGCGTCGACATGAAAATACTTGTTTCATCAGCAGAGACAAGGGCGGATGAAAATAGAAAACATCCCAATATAGTGATAACAGTTAAAACTGCCTTCATGTATTTCATATTTAATTCCCCCATGTACCGCTTAATGAACGATGACCTGATTCAATGTGCCGTTGATAAACACCATTTCCACCGCTTTGCTCCCGGTTGTATGATTATCCGATTTTGTTATTACCGTGACTCCTGAAAGATCATATTGCTTATTGTCCGTTGTTACCAGCGTGTCACCATCCATTGTTTTAACGAATGTAGTGAACCTGCTAACTGTACTCCCACTCGCAGAGCTTGTACCCGCACCCTGAGTCGGCGTTTGTAAGGCACCTTTTCCGGATAGAGTCACCGCACAGGAGATACCAGGGTAACAAAGCATAATGCATATAATCGCAAGTATTGATATAGCCCTTGATATAATCATGTATTTTCTCCTTCTTTCTGCAATTTATTGGTAACTGGGCAATGATGCATTAACAGGCCCGTATCCGATGCCGACATCCATTACAACCTGACTCATATAATTCGTATTCGCCCCCGTAAGTTCTGAAAAATACGGTGCCCGTCCAAATTGCTGCGATCCGGTAATGCTATACCCAGCCATGGGGATAGTTGACGATCCTGATGCCAAGGGGGCAGGCGACGTATAATTGTAGCAGGAGGCAGTGGTCAGACCAGAAACACCAGTACTCACCTGAAGGTAGCCGGGCAGTCCGGGGCATACTGCATCTTGATCGTTCACACCTTGTAACGGGTCAAAACTCTGCATCAGTGCCTGGATCCCATTTTCAGCGGCGGAGAATGCCGTTTTCTCGCCCATTAGCTTTATAGTAACCCTTACATCACGGGTAGTAAGTGCAAACATAAGTACGCTGAGCGATATCAGGATCAACATGGCAAGAAGTGATACAATGAACACAAACCCTTGCTCATCATTTATGGTCGATTTTTTAAATAAAATCATACGAATCCCCCTCGTATCAATCGAATTGAATTGCATGATTTCTTGGGATGACACTCGTCGAATGAATCATCTGACGCTTCTGCCCCTGCATGTCAGGGTTAATGGCTACAACAGCAAGCGTCATTTCTATCCTGCGTATATTTGGTATCGCTGCAGGCAGATTTGCCGTAATGTCGGTGCCGGTACTGTCATAATATGTAAAAACGTTTATGCCCAACTGATCATTAATTACCAAGACATTTCTCTGCACGTTTGGAGCGGTAGCTAAATCTCCTATGAAAGAAGGTGCAGGTAGGAGGCAATTTGCGCTTCTTGTGATTCGCTGATTGACGGTATCGTAAGTGTAAGTCACTATTTCATTGGGGTCGCCGATAAGCCCGTTTTGATTGGTATCCATCTCAATCGTTATGCTATTTGGTGTAGCAGCCTGTATTCCCCTATAAGCAATGGTGCCTGTTCCAGCTGCCCCGCATGTGGTGCTAGCCCACAGGTTTGCAGTAGTCATCGTAGGATTATACGATGCCATGCTGATCTCCATCGCCATTACGTCGATTGCTGCTCTTACTTCTTCCTGAACGCTTATCTTCTGTTCTATGCCGGTAGAAGCGATGTGTCCTCCAAGTGTCGCGGCATAAATACCACCCATGACAATCGTTCCAATGACCATAGCTAAAAGAAGTTCCACAAAGGTAAAACCTTTCTGACTGAAAACTTTTCCCATATCCTCACCAACCAATTTTTTTTACAAATTCACGGCACGCGTGGTGGCACAATTAGCGTTATCCTGATAATCATACTGCCTGTTTACTATGCGGGTTTCACTGACGCCAGTGCTCGTTCCCGGCCACGTTACTTTAACCGTTATCTGCCATCCACTTGTGTCCTGGTTAACCCACTTGTTGACTGTAAAGGTTAAATCACCCGGCAAAGCCGCAGCAGCACCGCTTGAAGTAACTGGAACCGGCGGTAAAGCGCCGCCAGCCGCAAAAGTATTACAAGGATCCATGATAAGCATCTCGTCGTTTTCAAGCTGCGAGTGCATTATTTCTAAAGCTCTCGTACGCATGTCCGCCGTTCCAGCCAGACCCCACCCTATGGGCATGGTCGCAAGCAGTCCTGCAACCCCGACTAGAGTTATGCAGAGTGCCATTAAAGCATCAATCATGGTGAAGCCGTTCTTATTTAAGATTCCATGAAACATAAGCTCTCCCCGTAAGATTGATTGAAATAGTTGCTGTGGATTGTCTGCCATTTTGAAGTGTAATGGTTCCTCCGGATGCAGGATTAACAATGCCACGCGGCTGCATCTGGATAATGTTTCCATTATTAAAATTAACGCCTGTTATGGTAATATCGCTTGAAAAAGCCGACGGTGACTTGATGGCTATAGTAGAGTTACTATTGCAGGAAGGCGTCGCAGTATCAGCGCATTGCACCATCTGGTAGCTGTTTGTAGCTTGAGTGAAGGTAATCTGATACCAGCCGCTAGTATTTGCGGCAGTACTTCCGGCACTGGCACTTTGACTCATTAAATATATGTCTCCGGCAATATCTTCCGCTGCCGATTTAAGGTTTCTGTTGTCTAAGAACCCGCCATAATAAGGAAAGGCAACCGTTGCGAGAATGGCAATCATGGTGATAACCATCATCACCTCGATAAGAGTGAATCCGTGCTGGCTGTTTGATTTTGAGCGAATTTTCATATGCACATAACAATATGCAAATACAATGCCAAAAAAATATATTTGATTTGCATTGTTTTTTCAGGATATAAATCGAAAGAAAGGTTCTATTGTGTAATTGATTACATATAAAATATGTAATCAATTACACAATAGACTGAGGGGGGGGCATCTTTTATTTACGCTTGCTTTCTATCTCGTATTCTTTGATCTTGGTTAAGAGTGTTTTATAGCTCACCTGAAGGATCTCTGCAGCCCTGGTTTTGTTCCCTCCGGTTTCACGCAGAGCATCTTCAATCCTGGCTTTTTCGGCGGTGCGGACGGCGGCTCCGGATACTTCATGCAGAGGGGCATCTGATGAGACTGTTTCGTGTGGTATCTCGGCGATATTGAAATGCTCGGCGCGCAGGGATTGCCCTTCGCACATGATAATGGCCCTTTCGACCACATTTTTTAACTCGCGTACGTTGCCCTTCCAGTCATAATCCTTAAGCAGCTTTTCCGCCCCCCCTGTCAGATAAGGGGGTGTTTTATTCATGTCTTTTGAGAACAGCTCGATGAAGTGATTTACCAACATTAAGATGTCTTCGCTTCTTTCACGAAGGGGGGGAATCACGATAGGGAATACATTGAGCCGGTAAAAAAGGTCTTCCCTGAAGCGCCCTTCAGCGACTTCCTTTCTCAGGTTCTTGTTGCTTGCAGCAATGACCCTGAGGTCGACCTTTATGGTCCTTGTTCCTCCTACTCTCTCTACTTCGCGTTCCTGCAACACCCTAAGGAGCTTCGACTGAAGCGGCAAGTCCATGTCGCCGATCTCATCCAGGAATATCGTGCCTTTGTCGGCCAACTCGAATCGACCCGGCTTGATTTCCTGGGCTCCGGTGTATGCTCCCTTTTCATGACCAAACAGCTCGTTTTCTATAAGTTCTTTTGGGATTGCTGCACAATTCACAGCGACAAAGGGTTCTTTGGATCTCGTGCTTAGATGATGGATTGAACGGGCAATCAATTCCTTTCCGGTTCCGCTTTCTCCAAGAATCAGAGTAGTCGTTTTCATGGGGGCGACCTTGTGAACTTTTGCCATTACCTGGTTCCACGCTTTACTGATACCGATAATATCCGGTATTTCGAGAAATCTGGAAAACTCCTTTTTGAAAATGATATTCTCTTTCCTGGATGCTCCTTCAGTCAGAGCACGCTTAACTATTATCAGCAAATGCTCAGGGTCGAAAGGCTTTGCGATAAAATCATACGCGCCTTCCTTAACAGCCTTGACCGCAGTCTCTATGCTGCCATGGGCAGTCATGAGGACAACTGGCACAAACGGCGAGTTTTCTTTCACTGTTTTTAGGATTTCGATTCCATCGCCATCGGGAAGCATAAGATCGGTAACTACGATATCCACTTCTCCTTGCCGAACCAGCTTCTTACCCTCTTTAACGCTGTATGCGGTAAGAACAGTAAACCCCTCATAATCAAAGGTTTTAGAAAGCATGTCCACCATGCTCTTCTTGTCGTCTATGATAAGAACAGTATTCATAATCCGCTAATAAGGCACAAAAATCCGGAACGTACTGCCTTTCCCTTCAATGCTAGATGCATCGACAGAGCCTCCGTGGGCCATAGCGATTTTCTGGACCAGCGAAAGACCGATTCCCAACCCGTCCGGTTTCGTTGAATAGAAGGGAAAGAACACCTTTTTCAAATCCCCGGGTGCCATCCCCCTGCCGGTATCTGATACCTCAATGGATACACCTTTCTTGCCTGAAAGCTGCACATTCTTAAGGTCCACTCTCGCCTTTTGCCCTGCATACAGAGCATTGTTCAGAAGGTTCTTTACCGCCTGTTTGAGCAGCGTCTCGTCTCCATTGATCACGAAGATACCCTGACTCTCAAAAACAGTATCCTCGGGCCTGACAGATTCCCTTGTAGCCTCGCCCACCATCCGGGCAAGATCGACTTCAGTTTTGTTTAGCGGCTCGGATTTCGAGAATTTCAGGAGTTCATCCATCACCCTGTTCATTCCATCGATTTCCCTGATAATAGATTGTACAACCTCTCTCCTGCTGTCTTCCTCGTCAAGACTCTTAAGGATCAGTTTTGCATAACCCATTATGACACCCATAGGGTTCCTGAATTCGTGAGCTATGCCTGCTGAAATCTCGCCGAGGGTTGCCAGCCGCTCTTTCATTATCAGCTGCTCCTTGAGTGATTTTAATTCATCCCCGAGCATCTGAAAAGATTCAGAGATTATATCGGCTTCGGTCCTGCGCGCCTGCTGCTGCTCTTTTTTCTTAAGCAACCGGGGCAGGAGAACTACAAAGGCGGCAAGGATGGCAAATAAAAAAACAAGCACAACGGCAGACAACAAATTCGCATGGGTCAGCGTCATTCTGCTCTGAATCCCCGTTCTCTACTTCTTGTTTTTTCCATCAATAAATTCGATCAACTGCTCTGCGCTCATTGCACCGGAGTGCATCTTGCCATTGGAAAGTATTATTGTCGGCGTACCGGTAATGCCGAGTTTTTCAGCCAGCTTAATAGTATTGTCGACCTCGTTGGTTTCACATTCAGTACGCTGAATCGGCTTCTTTGCGAAGTTGTCATCGAGCATCTGCAGAGACTTGTTGCACATGATACTCTTGGCTTTCCAGTACGCATCAGGATGCATTTTCAACGGAAACAGTCTTATATAAAAAACAATGTCTTTGCGCATTTCTACAACCTTTTTCATTTCTTCATGCAGGCGCTCGCAGAAAGGGCATTCCGGATCCGTAAATATTATCACCCTCTTTTTAGCCTTCTTATCACCGAGTACCAGGGCATTTTTTAAGGAAATCTTAGAAACGTCAATCTTCCTGCTCTCCTGCAAGACCCTGTATTGCTCGCTCGTCTTGTCTGCTCCAGTGGCTACCTCGATAATCGAACCCTGTATCACGTAATGCTTTGAAAAAGGAACGTAAAAAATACCTCGCTTGCCCTGAGAATCAACAGAAACCTCCCAAATGCCCTTGATCGGGCTCATGCTGACCCCAAGCACTTTGACATCCGGCACCTTAAGCTTATTCATTATATCCAGGGCTTCCGCCTTATTGATCGTATGGCATTTATTGCAATCCCCATCACAGCCGCCTTCACCAAAAGCAAAAGCATTGCCTCCGCAAAACAGGCAGAGGACGACTAGTATTATTGGCACCCAAAATGCAGAAGCTATAGGTCTGATTTTTTTACTTATAATGGTCATAAAGTCTCTCCTAATCATTCGTTTCATTTTACAAGGTTACGATATACCTTTGTAAATATAACATTTTTTGCAATTTATTTTCCGTTTTGCTATAATTACCGGACATGGAAAATGCCGATGGTATAGGTATGCCCGCTTCAGAAACTGTTTCGGCGGATCTGCAGGCTGATATCGAGACCTATCCTTCCGAAGCCAACAGAAACAAGGCAATCCTTGAGGCTCTGCTTTTTGCAAGCGGAGAGCCCATTGCCATTAGCACAATCTCAAAGGCGACTTCCCTGAACGAACAGGATATCAGGGAGATAATGCGACAGCTAACTGCCGATTACAGAAACAGGAATGCCGGCATCGTCATTGCCGAAATTGCAGATGGATACGAGATGGTTACAGATCCGGAACTGGCTGCATGGATAAGGCGCATGAAGAATATCCATGTATCAAACAAGCTTTCCCAGCCTTCGATAGAGACGCTCTCAATTATAGCCTATAAGCAGCCGATAACTAAGTTAGAGATCGACCAGTTGAGGGGTGTCAATTCCGATGCAGCGGTCAAAAGTCTGCTGGACAAGAGGCTTATCAAGATCATCGGGAAAAAAGAAGCACCCGGACGCCCGTTTTTATACGGTACAACAAATGAATTTTTGCAATATTTCGGACTGAAGAACCTGACAGAATTACCGGCTATACACGATTTTTTCAATACTGAAGCTGCATGATGTCCGGCGTTAGCCTGTCGCCGAGTAAATTTACCAATGCGGAGAAACGGCTGATGAGAAGAAATCTTACGAATGGAAACTTTGCTTGTGCCGTTATCCTAACCCTCATTTTTTACCTTTTAACTTTCACACTGGCTGAAGCCAATACTCATTATAAAGTCAGAAAAGGCGACAACCTTGCAAAGATTGCAAAAAAGTTCAGAGTCCCTGTCGATGAACTGAAAGCGGCCAATCATCTGGAGTCGGGCGATCTTTCGATCGGCAGGAAGTTAGTCATCCCGAAGAAGGCTTCTGCCAAAGCGAAAAAGACTAAGAACCCCTCTAAGGCAGCGAAAGTCGCGAAGGCGGAAAAAACCGAAAAAGTGGAACAGCCTGCTGAAGTCAATGAGAAGCAACAGTCAGCCAACAGTGATGCGGATACACCCGCAATTCTCGAAAACAAATATCATACAGTGCAGAAAAAAGATACCATCGCCAAAATAGCCAGAAGATACGGCTTGTCGGTGGCTGAACTGAAGGAGCTTAATAACCTGAGCAGCAACAGGCTTAAGACGGGCCGCAAGCTCATAGTAGGAAAATCCATAGCCGATGACGATAAGACTCCAAATGTGTCAACTCAGGGCAATCGCATCAATGTTTCAGAAAAGATAGCCGAGGTCAAGGCATTATCGCAATCAGATGAACTTTCGAATCTTTCAGTGAATGAACGACTTATCCTCTTCGCAAAAAAAATGATCAACCTTCCGTATAAATTCGGTGGCAACGGGACCTTCGCACTTGATTGCTCATCGTTCGTTCAAAAAGTATACGGCTTCGTAGGTCATACGCTACCCAGAAGCGCAAGAGAGCAATATACTGTCGGAGAGGCCATAGACAAGGATGATCTGCAGTCCGGAGACCTTCTCTTTTTCAGGACTTACGCATCATTCCCGTCTCATGTCGGAATTTATATCGGCAACAATCTGTTTATCCATGCATCATACCGTTCGAAGAAGGTCATGATAGAAAATCTCGATACGCCCTATTACGTCAAACGCTTTATCGGCGCTAAGCGCCTGTTGCCCGCAATGGAATCCGACACGGGGAACCCAGGCGCCGCCGCGGAGGAGCTCAATCCCTAAGCACTTCAGGGCTTGTATGGGGCAGGAACATAGCCGCCGGGAACTCTTTTAGAAAATCGCCTTCGGTATTCATTTCACGGTATGTTATCTTAGCTGTTATCCTGTCTATTTCAGAGAGAAGTTCGCTGTTCAGCAAAATCTCTTCTGCTCCGGCAAGCGAGCTGTTGCCCAGGACCTGGAACCTGTCTCGTTCGATGTCGGGAAGCATGCCGATACTGATCGCCTTATCAACATTAATATGCGCGCCAAATGCGCCGCAAACATAAATCATCCCAAGATCCCGGAAACAGAGGCCGACAGACTTAACCAGAAGATGAATTGAGGCAAACAATGCCGCCTTGGACCTCAGGAAATTATTAATCTCGGTCTCTTTGATCACAAGGTTCTTGCCGCCCTTGTCTTCCATTACAAATGCTTTATTGCCTTCATCCACGATTATTCTGTCGGCCCATCCCGGTGACGCCGTAAATTTACCGCGCTGATCTATTACTCCGTTCTCGAAAAGTTCAGAAACGAGTTCGATCATTCCAGATCCACAGATACCTGCAGGTTCCTTACCCCCCACGGTTTCATATTTCACCATTCCCCGGCTTTTTACTCCTCCGCTCATCTCAAATCCATATATGGCCCCTTCTGCAGCCCTCATGCCAATTCCTGCTATGTCTCCCTCGAGCGCCGGACCTGCAGCGCCTGCCCCGACAATGATCCATTCATCGCATCCGAGTACTATCTCAACATTGGTCCCAACATCAATGAGCAACGAAGGCTGCTTTGCCTTATACAGCCCTGAAACGAGTATTCCGGATATAATGTCTCCGCCAACATAACTGCCTGCATTAGGGAACACATAGAGCGAACCCTTAGGATTAGTTACCACTCCAATCTGGCTGGGCCTGATAATACCAATATTGTGCGCCGCCGGGATATACGGCGCCATGGGTATGTTTTCGACCGGCAGCTCCAGAAAGTAATGCGTCATTATGGTATTGCCGGCTACTGTAACTGCAAATACCTGAGTCTGATCGATACCGTTTGCGGCGCAGAGCCGTCGGATCAGTTCATTGACTCCCTCGATCAGCAGGCGATGCAGCTCTCCGCCAAACCCCATCATTGATTTGTGGATACGCGACAACACGTCTGCGGCAACTCGCGTCTGGGGGTTCACGGCTTCCAGTACATCAATTTCCATGGAAGTATTAAGATCGATGAGTGATGCGACAAGGTTGGTAGTCCCCAGATCGAGAGCTAATCCGTAGCATCCGGTCTGTCCCGTGGCAACCACCTCCATGCGCTTCCTGAGCACAGCGATTACGACCCGGAGACTATAGTGACCCAGTCTAAGGACCGAAGGGAGTTGTCTGAGAACATCCAGATCAATATCGATGGGTAATCCGGTATCTATTGCCTGCGAGAGCGAGTCAAGAACTCTTTCGCGGTCGGCCTTTTTATCCAGGTCCGACGGTTCCTTTAAAATTATTTCGATGGGGAATGCCAGAGAGTTCAACTTTCGTACAGTACTTTTCCCATATCTTTTGTATCATACCCGCCGAGTGATTTAACAGTCTCGATGAATTCCTTGTCCGCTCTTATGATCCTAAGGAGTATTCTGATTTTTTCGGTATCCATAAATTCAGCAGGGATGGCAATGTCATACCGCTCTTCAGCCACAGGGATAAAATCCAGGTCCAGCGCCTTGGCCGACGAATAAACGGCTAACCCTGTATCAGCCAACCCCGTGAGCACGGCAGAAGCAACAGCCATGTGTGTATATTCGTCGCGATCGTACCCCTTGATAAGCTGCGCATTAATGCCCTGTTCCCTGACATATTTATCGAGCAGGAGCCTGGTGCCAGACCCTGCCTGCCGGTTGATATATACAACATCATCCCTGATAAGATCAGCAAATCCTTTGATATTCTTCGGATTGCCCCTCTTCACAAGCAGGCCTTGCTGCCGGTAGACAAGGTTAATAAGGACGACCTTCTTTTCGGGAATATACTTTTTAATATCGGCTATATTGTATTCACCCGTCGTCTCATCCAAGAGATGCGTACCCGCCATGTGGGCCTCGCCTTTCTTAAGTGCCATCAGGCCTCCCATCGAACCAACATGTGCCGATGACAAGGCGTATCCCGGATAGCTCTTCTTTATAGCGTTTGCAAGAATATCCAGCGTGTTATCATGACTGCCTATACATACGATGGTATTCTTCAGCTCTTCTTTTCCCCTAAATAGTTCCACTTCGACTTCAGAGCCGCCTGCCAGACCCTCTGAACTCGCAGGCACCTTCATCATGCCATCGGATCGCACAAGCGACATCAGCAAGCCTGCGCCGCGGCCTGAAGGCGTCGCAATATACTTCCCCCCCACCACGCCGATCTTCACCCGAATGAATTCATCCACTCCCAAGGCAGATGCAATCTGTCTGGATATGGTCGCCTTAATAACTTCACCCCTGTCCGCCCGCACCGAACGGAGCCTCTCGATCAGCGGCAGCGCATAAAGCCGAAAGGTGACAAATGCCGATACCGGATAGCCCGGGATACCAAGAACAGGGACGCCATTCACTATGCCAGCAATAAACGGCTTGCCTGGCTTGATTGATACACTGTTTATAACCACCTCTCCAAGATCAGCAATAGCCGCCGCTGTGAAGTCTTCCGATCCTCTTCCGGATCCTGCATTGACGATTACAATGTCCGATTCTCCGGAGGCTTCCGAGATATTATTCTTAATCTTATCGAAATCATCGCTGATAATGGGATAACTGAAGGCTTCCGCCCCAAGTTCAGAGGCAAGCCCTGACAGCATCGCAGAATTGTATTCTATTATCTCAGGCGGAATCGGCGCACGATGCTTAACAGTCTCTGGATCAACCAGTTCGGTTCCAGTTGGGATTATGGCGATCCTCGGCCTCTTCAGGACCGAAACTTCCAAATGACCGCTTGCAAGCAGTGCACCGATATCAACAGGGCGAAGTACATGGTTTTCAGAAACAATCAACTCCGTAGCTACGATATCTTCGCCGATAGGTCTCACGTGCTGATATGGTGTAACCGGAGCGTATATTTCGATAAACTCTGCCGAGCGGTTGACATCTTCTATCATAATGACTGCATTGAATCCCTCAGGCATGGGATCTCCAGTATCCACAGGAATCGCCCGTGCCCCGATTTCAAGCATCGCAGGCGACTGTTCAGAGGCAATAAGTGTTTCGGCAAACCGCACAGCATAACCATCCATGGCTGCGGAATGGTAAAAGGGCGACGAATATCGTGCAAAAACCGGTGCGGCAGTTATTCTTCCAAGGGAACACGTCGTAGGTAATATTTCAGCAGGAAGTCGCCCGACACCGATTGCATCGAGCCGTTCAAAATACATCTTCAACGATTCCTCAAGGGAGCGGCTTTCGAGAAAGACCTTCTTCATTGACGGCAAACCTCTTGTTATTGCGCCGGGGCTTCTCCGGAAAAATCGATGAGCTTGGCATCGTTACCCTGAGTGAACGATCTCCCCATAAATACGCCACCTTCCGCAATGACAAGCTTTTTTGAATAGATATCACCGTAAAGGTGGGACGTCGGTTTGAGTTCGACAACATCATCTGCCTTAAGTATGCCTTCAATGCGTCCGCCCACAACAATCCCGCTTGCAACCAGGTCTCCCTTAACGAAAGCCTGCTCTCCAACTACAATCCATCCAGCGGTTATGTTGCCGGTCAACTTGCCGTCGATCCTAAGGGTTCCGGAAACAGTGATATCTCCTTTGAGTTCGGAGTTTATTCCGATGAATGACTCGAGTTTATCACTTTTTTTTAGAAACATTGATCGCCACCTCCAGATAGGGCTGCGGATTTACGGCCTTGCCCTGCTTCCAAACTTCGTAATGCACATGGGGGCCGGTAGAATTGCCGGTCGAACCAGAATAAGAGATAATATCACCCCGTTTGACTCGCTGCCCAACCTTCACAGTAATCGAACTATTATGTGCATAAGCAGTGGTATATCCCAGACCATGTTCGATGACCACAAGGTTGCCGCTTCCAGCGCTCAATCCCGCAAAGCTAACAATACCCTCGGCAGTCGACTTAACGGGCGTACCAGTCGGGACCGAGATGTCGATGCCCGTATGGAATTGCATACCTCCGCCAATCGGAGCTTCCCTTTCGCCGAACGGAGAGGTTATAGCTCCTGTAACAGGCCACCCACTAGGAGTTGAGACATAAAGGTCCCTCTGTTCTCTCAGGTATTCCTTGATTGACGATACCGACTCGGCGCTTTTTCTTAACTGCGCCTTCAACTCTTCCACATCTATCGAGCCAGTGTCCGCAATAACCATTTTCGGGTTAATGTTCTCCAGGATTTCTTTCTTGTCGCCGCTGGACAACAGACCCTTGAACTGCGCTTCAGTCTGCCTCAGCATATCCATGGTGGATCTCATTTCTGTGAACTGAGCAGCATAATAATTCAGCGAGGTTTTCATCCTCTGATATTCAAAAGCGTCGATAGCGATGGATGCAACATAGACAGAACCGACCATCCATAATAAAATCGAGATGCCAATGCCAATTGACGGAACCTTGATATTGATCGTTTTTTTGCTGTCATGGGGGACCATCATGATCGAAACAGGCGTGAAGAGGTTTTTTATGAAGCTTCTTACCCTATACATAGCGAATTTTATCTTTACCTCCCTTCTCTATGAATCCGATGAGATAAGCGGGGTAACCGGCTTCATTAAGTACGTCCATAGCAGGGGTGACACTTTTCCTACCCAGTACTATAACATATCCGATTCCCATGTTGAAGGTCTTTTTCATATCGGTTTCCGGCACTCCTCCCCATTTCTGTATCAGTTCAAAGACAGTGGGGACCGGCCATGAGCCTTCACGTATAACTGCAGTTAGTTTTTTGTTGAAGATCCTGGTCAGATTTCCGGGAATGCCTCCGCCAGTTATATGAGCCATGCCTTTTATGCGAACCTTGTCCTTGATTGCCTGAAAAGCCTTAACATAGATACGGGTCGGCTTGATTAACTCCGCGCCTGCCGTTACCTTAAGTTCCGGGACATGGCTGTCTATCTTCAAACCTTTTTTTTCGAAAAAGACCTTTCGAGCCAATGAATATCCGTTACTGTGAAGACCACTTGATGCAATACCTATTATTGCATCTCCCTCTTTTATCGTAGAGCCGTCGATGATCTCCTTCTTTTCGACAACGCCTACGGAAAATCCTGCCAGGTCATATTCGTCCTCTTCATAGAAGCCGGGCATTTCAGCAGTTTCACCTCCGATAAGGGCGCAACCGGCCTCCCTGCATCCCCTGGCGATACCGCTGACGACTTCCTTCGCCTTATCGGAGCGCAGTTTTCCGGTGGCAAAATAGTCGAGAAAAAAAAGAGGTTCAGCCCCTGAGGTAAGGATGTCGTTGACACACATTGCCACGAGATCGATGCCGACGCTGCCATGGCAGTCTGACATGAAAGCGATCTTAAGCTTCGTTCCCACACCGTCGGTACCGCTGACGAGGACAGGGTTCTTGTATTTCTTGAGTGCGAACAGAGCACCGAAAGAGCCTATGTCGGTCATAACTTCAGGTCTGAAAGTCTTTTTCACAAGGGGGGATATCAGCCTGACAAACCGATCGCCCTCATCGATATCCACACCCGCTTCTTTATAGGTCAATTTGTCCATTTTCCTCCCTGTTAACTATAGCGAAATAAAACCAATGATTCCAGTGACACAGGTCACACTCGACCCCAGGGGTTAGGATCGGATTTGTTATTGGTGCATATCGTTGATCTTCATGCTGATATCTACAGCCCTTGCAGAATGGGTAATCGCGCCCACAGACACGATGTCGACACCAGTCTCCGCTATGGCCCTGACATTCTTCAGATTCACATTCCCAGATGCCTCGATCACTATCTTCCTGTCACGTAAGCGTATTTTCTTTACGGCTTTCTTCATTTCCTCTACAGACATGTTGTCGAGCATTATAACATCTGCTCCGGCCTCCAGAGCGTCCATTAACTCGTCCATGTCTTTTACTTCGACCTCGATTTTAAGAAGATGGTGTGCCTTCCTTGCATGGCCTATCGCCTTTTTTATGCCTCCGGCAATCTCGATGTGGTTATCCTTGATCAGGATGCCATCGTAAAGTCCGAACCTGTGATTCGTAGCACCGCCCATAGTTACAGCATATTTTTCCATAATCCGCATACCAGGCTTTGTCTTCCTCGTATCGACTATCTTCACTGGCAAGCCTTTTACCTTTTCGACAAATGCGCCTGCCGTCGCAGCGATTCCTGAAAGGTGCTGGAGTATATTGAGCGCAACCCTCTCTCCGGCAAGCAGGCTTTTCGCCCTTCCCGAAATGTGCGCAATGATATCTCCCCGCTTGACACGCCCCCCCTCATCGCAAAGGATTTCTACCGATATTCCCGAGTCTACAAGTTCAAAAACCTCGGCAACAAAGGGCATTCCAGCGAGAATAAAGGCTTCTTTGGCAATGATGTCTGCACGTGCCGTCTCATCACCGATTATGAGCGAGGAAGTTACATCGCCGTGGCCGATGTCCTCGGCAAGGGCAGTACGAATAAACTCTTTTGAACTTGTCCACATTTGTGAGCACTATGCCTTAGCGCGAAACGCGCACCGCTATTTCTTCCTGAGGAGTGAAAACAGACCGAATATACCACCAGCAACAGCTCCGATGGCAAGCGCGGAACGGTAGTCAAGCAAAGTTGTCACATTGCCGTTTACATTTCTTGCTATCATGAGAATGGAGGAGCTGTTATTGGAGTTAATCTCCTTTGCCGCCATAATACCAATGGCACTCCTGTTCGCTGTCGAATCCCCGGCCGCAACTGAAACCGGCGCGCATGAAAAATTCAGGTTCGTTTCGTTGCCTGCAGCAATAAGCCCTATGCTCTGATTAAGTGACAAAGTGGTGCCCCTCATCATCAGCGATGCGCCCTGAGTAACCTCCACTCGTTCGCCGTCTATACTGAGCGCCCCAACCTGCTGCAGTTCGATATGACCTCCCTCGACCGCCCTGATAGTGCTCTGCCGGACTTTTACGAATTCGGCTTCTATGAAGTCAAGATCTTTACACTCAATATCCATTGCATTTTTTTCCATAGTGCGCGTCTCCTTAATTAACGGTCGATCGACCGCAGAAGTTTCAAATTCTCTTCGATCTTCTGCTCTTTTCGTACTAGATCATCGAATTTGACCCGCTCTTTCTCGACGACCTCCTTCGGGGCATTGCTCATAAAATCGTCGTTTTGCAGCTTCTTATTTATAAAGGCAAGAGAGCTTTCCACCTTTGCGATCTCTTTTCCGAGGCGTGCCATTTCTGATGCCACATCCAGAAGTCCCTCCATCGGTATGTAAATCTCCATTCCGTTCTTGATGGAAACAGCTGATCCCTTAAGCCGCTTGATACCGGGTCCTATATTGACCTCTTTGCATCTCGCCATCTTCCTGAACATCTCGCTGTTATCCATGAAAAGAGCCTCCACTTCTGCTGAAACAGTCCTGATATCGGCCCGGACCTCGATAGATGGGGATATGTTCAATTCTCCTCTGATACTCCTTATTCCATTTACTGCGTCGCTGAGGTAGCCCATTTTCGCTTCAGCATCGAAATCCCTGGGCATGTCGTAGCCATACCGAGACGCCATAATGCTTATATCCTTGTCTAGGACTGCGTGCCAGAGTTCCTCCGTCACGAACGGCATCATGGGATGAAGGAGTTGCAGCACCTTCTCCAAGACAAAATAAAGACAGTTGATGACACCCGTCCGGCCTTCGCTCTCTTCGTTATAGAGCAGAGGCTTCGACATCTCGAGGTACCAGTCGCAGAATTCATGCCACAGGAACTGGTATATCGTATTGGCGGCGTCGTTGAAACGGTAGATTTCGAGGTTGCGGTGCACCTCTTCGGCAGCCGCAGCAAGCCTGCTCAAAACCCATCTGCTCCCAAGATCGAGGCCAGCATCACCGACAGTTACCGGTTGTCTTGTCCATGAGCTTCTATACATCAGCATGAATTTCGAGGCATTCCAGATCTTATTGATGAAATGCCGATAACCTTCTACACGCTCTTCGGAAAAACGCACATCCCGCCCCTGTGCGGCAAATGCAGCAAGGGAAAATCTGAAAGCATCTGCGCCGTATTTGTCGATCATCACCAGAGGATCAATCACATTGCCTTTCGACTTGCTCATCTTTTGGCCCCTTGCATCACGCACCAGAGCATGAATGTATACGTCCCTGAAGGGCACTTCTTCCATAAACTTCAGGCCCATCATGATCATGCGTGCTACCCAGAAAAAGAGAATGTCGAACCCTGTGACGAGTACGTTCGTCGGATAGAAGTTCCTGAGATCGTCCGTTTTCTCCGGCCAACCCAGCGTCGAAAAAGGCCACAGCGCCGAAGAGAACCAAGTATCTAGAACGTCGGGATCACGGATGACTTCTCCTCCGCATTTTGGGCAGACCTTGAGATCCTCACGGCTGCATACCGGAACTACATTCTTCGGAACCCGGATAACCTTAGAATTGTTGATTATGTCTTCTATCGACAGACCTGACTTTCTCAGTTCCGCATAAGTGCCGGACTGAATCATCGTACCGTCCGCAAGCTTTACCGGTTCAAAAAAAATATGCTCGATCAGGTCCCCTTGTGAAATACCATCGTCGGTCTTGCAATCGGGACAGTACCAGACAGGTATCCGGTGTCCCCACCATATCTGACGTGATATGCACCAGTCTCTAATATCTCGCATCCAGGCGAAATAGTTATTTTCCCACGAATCTGGAATAATATTTATTCTTTTTCCCGATACAGCCTCAACAGCCTCGGCCGCCAGAGTCTCCACCCGAACATACCATTGAATCGTTAGCAACGGCTCAATGATCGTCTTGCAGCGATAGCAGTGACCTACTGCATGACGATGCTTCATGTCGCCCTCCATGAGTCCGAGTTCCTTGAGGTCTTCCAGCACCTTCTTTCGGCAGGCGTAACGGTCAAGCCCGCTGTAACGCTCTCCTGCGTCTGGACTCATGCGGCCATCCTCGGTGATCACGTTTATAAAAGGAAGATTATGGCGCTTCCCCGTGGCCTCGTCATTGAAGTCATGGGCAGGTGTCACCTTCACAACACCGGTGCCAAAAGCCGGATCAACCATTGTATCGGCTACAACCGGTATCTTCCTGCCCGTAAGCGGCAGCTGAACCACTTTATTTATGAATCGTTTATATCTGTCATCTTCAGGGTGGACAGCGATCGCCGTATCGCCCAGCAACGTCTCTGGCCGGGTTGTCGCAACGGTCAGAAAATGAATGTTGTCTCCCAGCGGATATTTTATGTAATACAGCTTGCCTTCGAGGTCTTCATACTCAACTTCGAGGTCAGAAAGAGCCGTGTGGCAGCGCGGACACCAGTTAATAAGCCTGTTGTCACGGTAAATCAGTCCCTCCTCGAAGAGCCTGACAAAAACTTCCCGGACGGCCTGAGACAATCCCTTATCAAGAGTAAACCTCTCACGCGACCAGTCGCATGAGGCCCCTATTTTCTTAAGCTGGTGGATTATTCTGCCACCATACTCAGCCTTCCACTTCCAGACCCTCTCAATGAATTCTTCCCTGCCAAGTCGGTGACGGTCAAGCCCTTCCTTGGACAATTCCCTTTCAACTACATTCTGGGTTGCTATGCCTGCATGATCAGTGCCTGGAAGCCAGAGGACCTTATGCCCACCTAAACGCTTCCAGCGTGACAGAATGTCCTGCAGCGTTGCATTCAGGGCATGTCCCATATGTAGTGAACCTGTCACATTGGGCGGCGGGATGACAATGCAGAACGGCGATCCCTCAGCCTCTTGATCTGGCTTGAAATAACCGTTCCGTTCCCACGAAGCGTACCATCTGTCTTCAATCTCTTCAGGACTATAACTTTTTTTCAATTCCATTGTATTCCCATTATTTATCAGTCTGAAATAGAAGGAGTCTGCAAGAGCAACAGGACCGTATCAAGCCAGCCCGCTACATAAGCTCGGAAGTTATCTTCTCTATTTCTCGCTTTATGATAGCGTCCGCAATACCGGGCACGACTTTCTTGATCTCGGCATTGACAGCATTGTGAAGATAACCGGACATCTCGTTAATCGATTCCCTCAGAGCCTCTTCAAGCAGATTAGGTACGGTATCGGATACCGCACGTTCTACGGATTCCTTGACAACGGAGGGCAGGATAGCGCTTATGCTTTCCAGAACGGCAGCCTTGATTTCCTCTTTGGAGATAACAGCGGAAGGCTGCACCGGTTCCGGCGCAAGACGTTCAAACTCAAGTGGGCTGGGCTCGTAAACCTCGGCCTTTGAGGCATCAATATAAAGATCTGCAACGCTTTCCTCTTTTGCCGGAACTGGCGGTTCCCCGATGGCCTCTTTAACCATTTTAGAGATCTCTTCGAGTGAGATCTCTTCATGTATGTCTTCTTCAGTCGCCGCAATTTCCACGAAGTCTTCTTCCTCGAGTTTCTGAAGACTCTCCCGCAACTCATCGTCAAAAGCCTTAATCTCTTCGGAAGAACCAGTTGTTGTTGATAAAACTTCGACGGGTTCTTCCGCTTTTATGGTTTCTTGCTGATCAAACGGATAGCTCTCGAACCATTCTGTCGCCTGCTCAGTTGCTACGGCTGTTACTGCAGTTGCAGCAGGTTCTTCTGCAACAGGTTCGTCAGCCGTGGCTGCCGGCATTTCGATAATCCTGGGACTAACAAGCAATGACTTGACTTTGCTCACAAGTTCGTTGGACTCAAAGGGCTTCATAATAAAATCGTCAGCGCCGACCGAGCGGGCATAATCCTCGTCAAATGGCTCGAACGCACCCGCAAGAAGGATTACGGGAATATGGTCAGTGGCCGGGCTCCCCTTTATCTGCTCACACAGCTGATATCCGTTTACTTTAGGCATTTCTATATCGGCAAGGACAATGTCGGGCATACCAGATTCAATAGCTTTCACGGCCTCTTCCCCATCGCTACAAGCCAGGATATCAAACTCTTCGCGGTTAAGGATGAGCTCCACTACCTTTTGAATAGTCTGACTGTCGTCAGCTAATAAGAGCTTATATGCCATTTTCAGTCCCTTTCGTCGGAAATAAGGCTTTGTCAGATTTTAGAGTGACCGCCGAAATTTGTCAAGATTTTTTCTTGCTTCGATAGTCTTCAATGGCCTTCTTAAGCGCATCAGCCCCAAGATTGGAACAGTGCATCTTTTGTGGAGGAAGGCCCCCCAGCTCATTTGCGACCGCCTCTTTCGACATGCTCATGGCTTCGTCCAGAGTCTTGCCCTTCACCATTTCTGTGATCATACTGCTGACGGCAATTGCCGCGCCGCAGCCAAATGTCCTGAACTTTGCGTCAACTATCCGGTCGTTTTCGACCTTTATGAATAATTGCATGGCATCTCCGCATGTCGGATTGCCTTCCATGCCTACGCCATCGGCGTCCGGTATTTCGCCCACGTTCCTTGGGTTCATGAAATGGTCCATTACTTTTTCTGAATACATTGTATTAACCTCCCACGTAGCATTTTTCGCCCTGGCCTTCTTCTCCCCATCCTTTAGCGAAGGGGGACATCTCTCTAAGTCTTTTAATTATAGCCGGGAACTCATTAAGGAAATAATCCACATCCTCTTCCGAATTACCTTCTCCAAGTGTAAATACGATCGACCCTTGAGCCAATGCAGACGGTATGCCTAAGGACATCAATACCGGTGATGATTTCAACGCCTTCGAAGAGCAGGCCGATCCGCTGGCCGCGTATATTCCCTTCATTGAGAGCAGCAGCAGCATCGCCTCGCCTTCTATGAACTCAACCACAAAGCTCGCATGGTTTGGTAGTCTTTCTTCGGGATGCCCGGTCAAATATACTTTAGGTATCTTCAAGACCCCCTCAATCAACTTGTTTCTTAATTTAAGGCTATGTTCTGACCTGGAAGTCATCTCATCTCGTGCCAGGGCGGCAGCCTTGCCCATGCCGGCGATAGCTGCCACATTTTCAGTGCCCGCCCTTCTGCCACCTTCCTGTATGCCTCCATACATGAGCGGCACGAGACGGATACCTTCGCGCACATAGAGGGCGCCAACCCCTTTGGGCCCGTAAAACTGATGTGCCGTCATGCTTAGCAGATCCACACCGAGTTCGTTGACATCCACGGGGATGTTGCCGGTTGTTGAAACTGCATCGGTATGAAAAATGATGCCGTACTGTTTTGCTATCGCCGCAAGTTCCTTGATCGGCTCCAGCGTGCCGATCTCACGGCTTGCATGCGTAATGGAAATAAGTATAGTCTCTTTAGTTATCGCTTTTTTTAGAGTCTCAGGATCCACAATGCCGTGCTTGTCGACCGGCAGATAGGTGACGACAAACCCGCCCTTTTCGAGAAACCTGGCACTATTGAGAACGGAATGGTGTTCGGCCTTGCACACAATGATATGATTGCCCTTTGGCTGCTTTGCAAGTGCGATCCCCCTGAGTGCCGTATTATTTGCCTCAACACCACAGGAAGTAAATATGATCCCTGAAGGTTTAGCGTTTATCAGGGAGGCAACCTCCAGACGCGCCTTCTCTATAGCATCTCTGGCCCTCGTGCCGAGGTCATATACGCTCAGGGCATTGCCAAAATCCTCCTTGAAATAAGGCATCATGGCTTCTAAAACCGCTGGATGCAGGGGGTTGGTAGCAGCGTGGTCAAAATAACACTTTCTCATACCGTCTCCTTTTCAAGCTTTGATTCGTACGCCTTTCCGTGTTCCGATGAAAGCTCAAACTTGTGATGCTTACATTTTGACTGTTTTGCGTATGTAGAACTTGAAGAAATGCTCTGTCTCGTTCATACCTATGAACTCATTCCCCGTCCTGCTGCACCATTGAGGTATGTCTTCGATAGCCCCGTCGTAATCAGTAAGGACTTCGAGGACCTGCCCGACCTCCAGGTCCTTGATCATTTCATCCAGCTTGAGCAAATGCATGGGACACATCATATAGACAATGTCCGCAGTAACATCGGCCCTAACATTTTCTACGAATTTCATAATAACAGGTTAAAGTAGTTGATCTATTTTGTCAACTACTCTCTTTCTTTTTTCTCTTTTTCCTTTTATTCTTAATAAAATCACCTGCGGCAAGATTGCGAAGCGTGATGGTTTGCAAAAAGGCCTCGACCTGCTCTCCCAGTGCCTTCCAAAGCAGATGCGTAACGCATGAATCTACGCGTACGCATCCTTCCTCTGGATTGAGGCAGGAAGTAATGGCGACTGGCCCTTCCAGTTCGTTAAGGATGGCGGCAATACTTATTTCTTCGGGCTTTCTGCTTAAAAGGTATCCTCCACCGGGGCCCTTGATGCTCTTAATCAGTCCAGCCTTGCGGAGTCGGTTCAATATCTGTTCAAGATATGCCACCGATACGTCTTGGCGCTCTGATATCTCCCTTATCGTGACCGGACTATTCGGATAGCCACAGGCGATCTCAAACATAGCGCGCACACCATACTGTCCCTTAGTAGATAACCGCAGCATATGTACATGCTAAAATACTGGAGTTATTTTGTCAAGTATTATGCAAAAAACATCCAACCGGGATTTGCTGGTGCGGCCATATCACATAACGACACCAATGATCGGCCAAAGCTGCAGGGAGAAACTGTTCTCAATCTCTGC
Organism: uncultured Nitrospiraceae bacterium; assembly: GCA_963736105.1. Taxonomy (GTDB): domain Bacteria; phylum Nitrospirota; class Thermodesulfovibrionia; order Thermodesulfovibrionales; family Dissulfurispiraceae; genus Fen-1308. The sequence goes on from CAVTNL010000002.1 coordinate 2,596,656, forward strand.
GGTTCGATACAGTAACAACATCACCCTTCATGATTTCAAAAAGTCGAGCTGCGTTATCGAGATAAGAGAAAATCTCCAGATAACCTGAACTGTTGACAAGACAGCTCAAGCCGCCTGATGCAGCCTGGGCATAATGCGTTATAGGACTGACTGAATACCCTTTAATCCCTAACCGGTAGTCCCTACCTATAGGTGCCAGATCTTTTTCGGTAATATTGGTTATAGCGTTTCCAAACCGGTCAATATACAAGACTTCACCCGTCAATTCGCTCTCCGTCACTTGAGGTCTTGTAATACCAATAGTTTTAGTCGCAGTAAGTTTGGGGCCAAACTCCGAAATGCGGACGCCACGAGACAACCATGCTGCAGCCGGAGCAAAAACATCCCTTCCCTGGAATGTCGGGCTCTCTTTCCGAATCACATATTTATCATTTGAGATTTCAACGCATTCAGCCAATCGCGTTTCCTGCAGTATGCATGAAAATACGCCATTATCTGGTCCCACAAACATATGCCCGCTTGTTTCTATAATAAGAGGCAGTCTTGTTGACCCGACCCCAGGATCTACTACAACGACATGTATAGTGCCGGACGGAAAGTATCTATGTGATGAGCCTATAACGAAGCCCGCTTCGAGTATATTGAATGGCTCGATGTCATGAGTAATATCTACGATTGCCGCATAAGGGTTGATCGAAAGGATTACCCCTTTCATTTCGGAAATGAATGGGTCTTTATAGCCGAAATCCGTGGTAAGAGTTATTATGGCGGGTGTCTGACTCACATTACTATTGTAAGAACACGGCAGGCCGTGCACCTAAGTCTGAATGCTCCCTATAATATCGTTAATGTCTGAAATCCCTTCCTCGCAAAGGAATTTTTCAATGCCCTCGATAATCTGGACCGCAGCTAAAGGGTTGACGAAATTGGCTGTACCTACAGCAACGGCCCTGGCTCCGGCGATCAGGAATTCGAGAGCGTCATCTGCTTTCATTATTCCGCCCAAGCCGATGACAGGAATCTTGACAGCCTTGCACGTTTCCCATACCATTCTTACGGCCACTGGCCTTACGGCCGGGCCCGAAAGTCCTCCAATCCTGTTTGCAAGGACAGGGCTGCGCCGCCTGATATCGATAACCATCCCTGTAAGCGTGTTTATAAGGGAAACTGCATCGGCACCAGCGTCTTCAGCAACCTTTGCCATAGCCGCAATATCCGTAACATTAGGAGAAAGCTTAACAATCAGGGGTAGTCGCGTACTCTTTCTGACTGCGGTCACGACCTCACTCATCGTGCGCGGATCAGTGCCGAATATGCACCAGCCGGCCTGTTTATTCGGACATGAAATGTTCATTTCCAGTGCGTGAACACCTTCAACATTGCTCAATGCTCCAGCGGCACGAACAAATTCATCAACGCTATCGCCAAAAAAGTTCACGATAACCGGCGTATCGAATTGTCGCAAGAAAGGCAGCTTGTCTTTTATAAAAGCAGCCACTCCGATATTCTGAAGACCGATTGCGTTAAGCATGCCTGATGGTGTCTCAACAATCCGCGGAGTAGGATTACCTTGCTTAGGAGTAATCGACAGACCTTTCACTACTATGGCCCCGAGTCTGTTCAAGTCGATGAATTCGGAGTATTCCTCACCATAGCCGAAAGTCCCAGATGCGGTCATAACGGGATTCTTAAGCTTGAGGCCGGCTATTTCTACTGAAAGTCTAGGTCTGGTTGCATCATTTGGATGCGATACCGCGTCCCCCTCACCTTCTTTTTTTATCATCCCCATACTATGTCCTCTATTTTAAAAATAGGTCCTTCCTTGCAGACCCTTTTATAGCCTTCTGCAGTTTTAGTAACGCAGCCAAGACAGGCTCCTACCCCGCATGCCATGACTTCTTCGAGAGAGGCATAACATGTCAGCCCTCTGCCATGGACAATAGCAGCTAGTTCCTTCAACATCGGGCTGGGACCGCAAGAATAAATCGGAAGTGGATTTTTCATGAAAGATGATGATCTGATGAAGTCCTTAAATGGTTCGGTTATGAGACCCTTTCTGCATGCTGTCCCGTCGTCGGTGGTTATACAGACATCCTTTGCCAACGACTTCGCTTTATCAAGCATTAGCAGCTCGTCACAGTTTCTCGCGCCGCAGAAAAGATAAGCCTTACTTTTATATTTTTCAAGCAGCATGAAAAGTGAGGCAATACCGATGCCACCTGCTACAACAATGAAATCACCCTCAGGAGGTGGATAAGCATTTCCGAGCGGCCCAAGTAACTGAATGGCATCGCCTGTTTTCATATCTGAAAGACAGATCGTGCCCTTACCCCTAATCCGGTAGAGGAATTGAAGAATGCCGTTTTCATACCTGAAGAGACTGAACGGTCTTTTTAAAAGCGGATCATTGGCCCTAGCAGTCTTAAGCATGAAAAACTGGCCCGGCTCAGGTGGAAATATATCCGATACAGGACGCACGGACAGAATCTTGAAAGGTCCATTGACCAAAACATTATCTACTACCTGCGCATCAAAAAGCCTATTCAAAACTTATCTCGACGACCTCATATTCTATGGTTCTGGCTGGCGCTTTAACAATCGCGACGTCACCCACTTCCTTGCCTATCAATGCACGAGCTACGGGAGAAGTAATAGATATCTTGCCACTTTTGACATCAGCCTCTTCGGTGCCTACGAGAGTAAATTCATATTCCTCTTCAGCTTCCACATCTACCACCTTGACCTTTGCCCCAAAGGCCACTCTCGACTGGTTGATCTTTGATGGGTCTATCACCTCGGCTAGTGAAAGCATGGACTGGAGTTCCTGTATGCGCCCCTCCATAAAAGATTGTTTTTCCCTTGCAGCATGATATTCGGCATTCTCCGATAGATCACCGTGGGCCCGCGCTTCAGCGATATCCTTAATATTTTTCGGCCTTTCGACCTTCACCAGCCTGTCGAGTTCTTCCTTTATCTTCTGATGCCCTTCAGGCGTCATTGGCACACGTTTCATAACCGGTGAGATACCTCCTTGTCGCCCGACAAACTAAATTATACCGCATTAATACCTTATAAATTAGCACTTTTCATAATATTTTTCAAAGTGCAGCACTTCCTTAGCAATCCATATTTTGTCGCCGGCGCTTAGCTCTCTCCTAGACATCATGTCCTTCCATCGGTCGAAATGTTAGCCTAATATTTTAGCAGGTGATTGGCAGGCAAATATAAATCATCCCTTTGTTCATTGTACAAAAGGTCCTTTTTGTCGTAAGGGTTGTTTACGGGCGTCCGACTATTGTCGGGCCCGCAGGCGTCTATCTTCCTGTCTGATAGGACGCAATGTTTTGACCGCCAGAATACCCAACATCGAAACTCCAAGTAATACTCCCAGCAAGGCCGCCATTTCTAAAACTCGCTGGCGGCAGCCTAGATTGACCTTCGTGCGACTTAATATATGCCATCTGGTGCACTCCTGGATATTGTTAATAAATACATTCCACCACCGAATAACTTGATAATTGTAGGACAGCCTGCAAGCCGAGGGGCACTCTGCAAGGGTTCCAATTAAACCAAATGAATAGTCGTATGAGTGATCAGGAAAATTTCGGGGTATCAAAGACTTTTCAACAAAAAGCTGTATAGGCTAAGATATGCATGCATATCTTAGTCGAGAAGAAAAAAGCGTTGCCTAGTGAGCCTCGTGCAAAAAGATTATAAGTGTTCAACATAGACTGAATTTATCGTCTTAACGCTTGCAAGATATCCGCGCAAACTCAGTCCCTTTCCACCGATAAATTTGCATATATTTGTGCCCTTCTAAGCAGCACGGTTCTTCATCACTATAAAATCTTTCGCTGCCAGGGAAGTAACGTGTTGCCCACCTCGACAAAGTGTCATCTAATAAAGCGATGGTACAAAGCATAAGATTGAGTTTACTTTATAGTCACTATTGTTAAAAGTTTGACGCTCTGAACTATTATTGTCTCTATCATACAAAGTTTCAATGGTTCTTCGTAAGCACACGAATATGATAAAATGAACAATTACCACCTTGGAGGGCGATTTGACTGAAAGAAATAACCCCTGCCACTGCGGAAGTGGGAAGAAATACAGAAAATGCTGTGGGCAAAAACAGCTTTTGGATAAGCCGATCCCAGACGCACAGACGTTGCTTGAGAACCTGCGAAAATCTTTTGACGCTGAGTTTTTCAATGAAGCCGAAGCGATATGTAAGCTGATACTAAAGGAATATCCACAGTATTCCGCGGATGCTTTCCATGTTCTTGGAAGAATATCACTTAAACGCGGAAACCCAGTGGAAGCGGAACGTCTTATCAGACAAGCTATAAGTATAAACCCAAAGGCTGCGCAATATCACCTGTCGCTTGGAATCGCCCTGCAGGAGCAGGCTTATTTCATTTCAGCCGCAGAAGAATACCACAAATCTATGGAGCTAGACCCAGAGTCTCCGAAATCATACCATAACTTTGCCATAGCAATTGTGAACCTTGGATTCGTTGACGGCGCCATCGATATGTTCAGAACCGCCATCCAGCTCCGTCCTAACTTCTCCGATGCACATTGGGGGCTGTCACTGGCGCTGTTGACAAAGGGCCTCTTTTCAGAAGGCTGGAAGGAATACGAGTGGCGGATACATGGGGGCATACTGCATAGGCCTTTCCCACAACCCAGTTGGGATGGCTCGCCTTTGGAAGGCAAAACCATCATAATCCACTGCGAGCAGGGGATAGGCGACCATATCATGTTTGCGTCCATGATAGACGAGGTAGCTCGACAGAGCGGGTTGTGCATAGTCGAATGCGATCCAAGACTGGTGCCGCTTTTCAAACGCTCCTTTCCCTGTATCGAAGCAATTCCGGTCGTGGAAAGGCCGGAGGCTTTCGATAACCTGAACGGAAGGAGCATCGATGTGAAAATAGCTATGGGGAGCCTTCCGGGCCTCTTGAGGAAAGACTTAGCAAGCTTCCCACGGAAAACAGCATTTCTTATACCAGATTCTATTGCTGTCCGGAAATGGAAGGATCGTTTTCAAAAACTCGGTTCGGGATTGAAGGTGGGGATATCATGGAAAGGCGGTAAGAACGAACAGGAGAGAAGGTCACGTTCCGCCCCGTTTTGGCAATGGGATGTCATTCTGAACGTCAAGGACGTGCAGTTCGTTAACCTGCAATATGGTGACTCATCGCTAGAGCTTGAAGACGCAAAAAAACGTCTTGGTGTGACAATACATCATTGGGAAGACAGCGACCCCCTGAAGGATATTGACGATTTCGGAGCGCAGGTTTCGGCTCTCGACCTCATGATATCAATCGATAATTCAACGGTCCATCTCTCTGGGGCGTTCGGGGTGCCGACCTGGGTTATTCTTCCTATCGGTAGCAGTTGGCGGTGGCTAACCGCAGTAGAAGACTCTCCGTGGTATTCATCAGTCAGACTGTTTCGCCAGAAGGAATATCCGGACTGGGGTTCGGTGTTTGAATCGGTGGCAATGGAGTTGGGGAGAGCTGTGCAGTCTGGGATGGTTATAACTGAATCTGATCAAGTTAGAGACTCCTATAGAAGGATGATTGTGCAAGAGCAACAGACAAATGCTCCTAGTGACGTGCAGCTGTCCGATGCCGAGATGGAGGAGATAGAGGCATGTAAGTACAGAAAGGCTTGGGGTACCGAAAAGCGTGAGTATGCGTCATACTCCCCAGGACTGGATCACTCTGGCTCAAACAATTTTTTGGATTTCTTTCAAGAGAACGGGGTTAAAACCATCCTTGATGCAGGCATAGGGTCAGGAAAACTATGCAAGAAGATGCTCGACTTGGGTTTTGACTGCCACGGCCTTGATATTGCAGACAACTGCCTAGACCCGGATATGGCTTATCTTAAAGACAAAATCCTCACGGTCGGTCCGCTATGGGATGTATCTTTATTCGAAAGCGGTTCGTTTGATGCTGTCGTATGCACGGATGTGATGGAACATATTCAGGAAAGCTATATAAATAGGATAATTGGTAATTTTAGCATATGGACAAAGAAATACGTTTTTCTCCAAATCGCACTGTTACCGGATAACTTCGGACAGTTGATAGGCGAATCACTGCACCTCACTGTGAAACCGAAGGGCTGGTGGGACGAGCGGCTCAGAATGTTCAGATTCATCAGGGACTACGCCATAAAAAACTCAGCAGGGGAGGACATTTGTGCTGTGTATTTATTAGAGAAAAAATAAGAACTAGTTAAGTTTTTTGATAGAACGCCGACAACAAAACATGTCGACTATTAACCCGATAACATCTACTACCAGTCAGACGACATCTGCTGCAAATCAATCAACGTTAACTTCGATTTCTACGGCGGCCCCAAGTCCCCAGGCCGAGCCCAATTGGTTAGGGTCAGTTTTGGATAGCCAGACTATATCGCCGATGGCGGATTTTCTAAATAATACGATTGGCGTAGGATACACGCAGATAAGCGAGCTGTTTTCAGAGGAATACTCGACACAGGATATGATGGATACCATATCCTCCTCTGCTTTGTCTATTGCCACGCAAGACCAGCAAAGTGGCAACACTGCAGAAGCTATCACCAATTATAAACTAGCAATAGGATTATCCCCACAATCGAACAATGCAGTTCAAGCGTACCAACTTCTTGGACAGCTTTACGAGAGCCAGAATAACAACAACGCTGCGATCAGTCTGCTGAAACAGGCGGAGAAGTCTTTCCCTCAAAGCGACGCTATAGAGTCTGCCCTCGGGAACATCTATTACAGCGAAAACGACTATGCGGATGCTGCGGTGGAATATGCCAAAGCGGTAGAAAATAATCCGAGCAACAACACTGACATCTACTCTCTAGGACAGGCATACATGTCCCAGGGGAACGACTCAGCTGCTGAAACAGCATTCAAGAAAGTCATACAGTTGAATCCGACAGATTCCAGCGGATATAGTGCCCTTGGACAACTCTACGACAAGATGGGCAAGTTTGGAGACGCCATTATAGAGCTGAACAAGGCTCTGAGTATTAGCCCACAGGATCCGACCTCAATCCTGTCTATGGGCGAAGTTGATGCGGATATGAACAATACAGAGCAAGCTAATTCAATGCTTGCAACCCTCACCCAGCTTAATCAAACACAATCCGCGTCACTGCTTCAGGCTTACATAAGTAAGGCGTCTCTGCCGGAGATATCCTCAGTATCTTCTAATTCTTCTTTCAACCCTTCTCTTTCGATGGGAACATTACTTGCGACTATGGATCCCTCGCTTGCTGCCCCTAATTCCACGGCAACATTCTCTATAAATATTACGTTTAGCAAAGCCATGAATCAGACTTCTGTGCTTAATCTATCCAATTGGAAAATTAGCAAGGCTGGCAACAGTAATTTGGGCGGGTCATATGATTGTGGGATGTTGGAAAGCACTGATGTAAGTATCCCAGCTGGTCCAACTAGCGTCTCCTACGATTCTAATACTAACACGGCTACAGTTAATTTCCAGTTAACACAAAATGCCCAGGGCAACGGCACTATAGATCCAATGCACATCCAGTTTCAGTTTTCCGGCCAGGACACCTACGGCAACAATATGGACTCACAGGCTGATAGCTTTAGTGGCTTTTCAAGTATAGCTTGATTCAGATATCTAGCTGCGATCGCAGGTAGTTTTCCCCCTCTTACCAGTTTCCTCGAAAATAATTTTAATGGAGGCACTCAAGTTTCTAAATTTGCCGCCGAGAACTTAAATAAGAGCGAAGCAATCTTCAAGCCGGATGAAGCAAGCTTAGCCAAAACTGCCAGTATAGGCAGATCATAAAACAGTAAGGAGAAATATCATGCAAATCGGAGACATCACACTTACCTCAGGAATGTTGAACAACCTGGTAGCACTTCAGAACACAGCTTCACTCGTAAACACTACTCAGGAAGCATTGTCGACGGGCAAAAAGGTCAACTCTGCTATTGATAACCCCGTTGAGTTTTTCGCGTCGCAGAATATGCTCTCCGAGGCTAACAGTCTCGCGGGCTACGGTGACGGTATGAGCAATATGGTTCAGACGATTCAGGCTGCCAACTCTGGCATTACTGGCATTACCAGCCTTCTCCAGTCTGCCCAGTCCATAGCTCAGTCAGCAATCGGAGTGTCAGCTGGCACCGGCTTTCAGACGGGTCAGATTAACCTAAACAGCCTCGTTTCCGGAGACAAAATCACTGTAGGTGGCACAGCTTTTACTGCTACGACTACTTATGCTGTAGCTGGCGATTTTGTAATAGGGGCAAACAGTGATATATCGGCCGAGAACTTGGCGGGAGCCATCAACAAAGCTGGAATTGCCAGCATTACTGCTTCAAGTGTTCAAGGTTCAACCGTTGATATCGCCGACACGGCTGCAGACGTTAATGCGGGAAATCTCTCTTTCACCGCCAAAACCCCTGCAACTGGAGCAAATGATGCATCGGTTAATTTTGTTCCAGCCAACAATCAGCTGGCTAGCTTGACTAGCCAGTACCAGAGCATTATAACGCAGGCAGAGCAGATGGCACAGGATTCGGGATTCCAAGGTCAGAACCTATTAGCTGGTGGAGCGGCCCTCACTGTTTCATTTACCGGAGACTCAAGCCTGTCTCTGAATACCTATACCGCGACGACTGCTGCAGGTTTGGGCGTCGCGGCCACTGCAACTGACGGTTGGGCTGCCGCAGGCGATGCCCAGGGCGACTACAATACGATCAGTACCGCTATTGGCAACTTAAAGAACTATTCCGCAGGCCTGTCAGATAACCTTGCCATCATCACGGCGAGACAGACTTTCTCGACAAGCATGGAGAACGTTCTACAGACCGGTTCAGGAAACCTCGTAAACGCCGATACTAACGAGGAAGGCGCAGATATGCTGATGCTCCAGACACAGCAGTCTCTCGGCACCACAGCACTCAGTCTGGCGTCGCAGTCAGCACAGTCAGTGCTAAAATTGTTCTCGTAGTTCTTGTCGGATCTTTTGTAGATTTGTACGAAAGGTAGGGGGGAAGTTATTCCCCCTACTTAAACAATGTTCAATAAGAGGAAAACTATATGCAGCTATCTAACATTACGAGCCAATTTATAAGCACTGCATATGCGTCAGGAGCCAATACCCAGGAGAATTATTCCAACGCCTTGTCACAGGCGTCTTCTTCGGCAGCAGGCGAACAAGGTAGCCAGCCGACGGCGGGAGGACAGACACAGAGCATAATAGCTGGCGTGAACTACATTGAAGAGCAGATAAAAGATTATATGTTTTCATGGCCGCCTTTCTTTCCGGCTGGTCATCCATCGAGGCCGGATCTAGTTAAAGGGATTAAGTCGGTATCTGACACCATAAAAACTTCCTCCATAGATCCAACCATTAAAAAAGCAGCATTGTCAGGGGAAACGCTGCCGGACAATGCGAGCGATCAGGAGATATCATCGGCTCTTGGAAAGCTTTTCAATCTAAGAGACACCTTGGTTCAGCATGGGGTGAATCAAGGACCTCAGCCAACGGGGAATTTAGTAAGGATTAAAGTTTGAATTCTGACTTACAAAGGGACTGAATTCAATTAAAGATTGCAAAACTTGAATTCACCGGAACAAAGCTCCGTTAAAAGATATTTCAGAAAGAAAAACAGACCCAGGGAGGGTAATTCACATGTCAGTCTATATCGACTTGAAACCAGGAGAAAAATGCATAATAGGCGGAGCAGTGATAAAAAATGACAAGGACATGCATATTAAGTTCACCGTTGAAAACGCTGAAAAGGTTTGCATACTGAGAGAAAAAGCAATCATGTCCGCAGACCAAGTGGATACACCATGCAAAGGCCTATATTTCGCTTTGCAGCTTGCGTACATCGACCCTGAAAAAAGGGATTTGCATCGCAAAACTTATATGTCGATGATTCAAAGCATAAAAATAGCTTCTCCGAGCCTTATCGACCTGGTCGATACCGTCGAAAAATGTCTTGATGGTGACCAATTCTATTACAGAGCCATGAGGCTCACCATTAAACTCATCGAGGCGGAAAAAGTATTGCTTGGAGCGGATTGCCGGGTGGAGGAGGTCTCTTATGCTTAGCACCTACTCCAATGCATACCAACATGTCCATAAGACCACAGCGAGCGGCAGAGACCTTGAAGCGCACGTTCTGACCAATTATGCTGTGAAACTGAAGGATTGTCGTGACGACGAATGGGACCATCCAGGATTCATAGCAAAGCTATTCGAGACGCTCAATATCAACCGGCAGGTCTGGGCGATATTTCGGTTAGAAGTTTCAAAGGAGAGCTGCCAATTACCACAAGACATTCGCTTGAACATCACGAAACTTGCAATAATCGTGGAAAAACAGACCTGGCAGATCAAGATGGCTCCGGACAAGGAGAAGCTAGACCTTCTTATCAACATCAACCTCGGCATCGCAGCAGGATTGCGGCGCAACTAAGAAGCAGTGGGGCGACATCGCACACTACCCATCTAAATAGTGTGAACGTCTCAAGACATGGAAGTAGCCTCTCAGAGACTGCTTCCATATTGATCTGGATTTTCCAATTGCCAAGCGACCGCCTGGCCATAGCGGTGTTTCCAATTGCCTTCCGAGTTACCCTATAGCGAGAGCTGGGGAATCTGTTTCATTCAGAGGATGTTGTGAAAGCGAATTGAGTTACCAAGCGCTAAGAGCTACTCGACGCTGGGAACAGAAAATCGAAAAGATTTGTGTTGAGAAACGATGTCGAAATGCTCTCGAGGCTTTGCAGCGAGGTCTGCTGTTGCTGTTGCTCAGCTGACAGTGCTGCAATGTCAGTACTGGAAAGCACAAGTTGACCAGAGAGGGTGCTGGTGACTTCCGTATTTTGGGAAGTAAGATTTTGACTCGCCTGGTTAATCATGCCGATGCTCGCTCCAACGTTGGACTGCGTGGACAAAACGCTCGCCGAGACACTATTGAGTGCCGTAAGTGCCGTCTGGATAGCTGCACTATCTCCCTGCTCTATCGCAGTTTGAAGGATACTCATCGCACCGATTACGGTCGTATCAGGACTTACCACTGAAGTCACCTTAGCACCCACCCCAGATGAAACAGACAGCGTATTTAGCCCGGATCCGGCCGCATCTGTACTTGTCACAGCAACCGTAATTGCATCAGCAGGCGAAGCCGACGCTGAAGAGAGCATAATCCGGTAATCTGCGGGAGTGCCGGTTCCGTTGGCATTAATTACTGCCGCCCTTACACCGGTATTTGCTGCATTGATGGCATCGCTAACCTGAGACAACGTCGCATTGGCGGGTATGGTCACGGTGCTGGCTGCGCCTCCGTTCAGGGTTATGGCCAGGGTTCCGCCATTTGCAGAAAAAATATCATTAGGAGCCGTGAATGCGCCGGTATCGGTAATCAGTCCTGAATTGGGGCTTGAAGCTGAAGTAGCAGTCGTGTTATAGGCAATCAATCCCGCAGCCGTGACATTCACGTTGACTGATGTCCCAGTATTGATCTGCATAGAGATATTGTTGGCTGTCGCTGTTGCGTTCAAAGTACCATCCGCATCCACAGCGGGATTGTTTGTTCCATATCCGGAAAAAATATACGTATCACCAACCTGCGTATTTGCAATACCTATAGTGCTCTGGATTATGTTATTCAACTCAGATGCATCCGTCGACTGGGCCGAAGTTGATCCAGAAGCAGCGGCATTACCAATTTCCTGTGCACTTGAGATAAGAGAGCTCATGCTGCTGAGAGCAGTGTTAGTGGCATTTAGCAGCGTTGTGGCATCGGTACAAGCAGTCTGATAACCGGCGATAGAGCTCAACTGAGCCTTTTCAGTTGTGATTTCCGCAACCACTGCCGGATTATCTGAAGGTTCGTTCAATTTTAGCCCAGTGCCTATCTGCTCCTCTGTCTGATCCAGGGAATTCATCAGGTTCTGTATGTTGGCGTTATACTGCGAAAACATTGCCTGAGTTGTAATTCTCATTCATATACCTCCTACGATTGAATCATTCCAATTAAAGAGTCAAAAAGAGTGCTGATTGTGCTTATCACTTTGGCAGCAGCCTCGTACGAGTTCTCGTACTGAGTGAGGTTGACTGCCTGCTGGTCGAGGCTCACTCCTGATACTGATTGCTGCTGTGTTTGAAGCTGAGTCACCAGAGCTGTCTGGGATGTATTATTTGTGCTGGCCGACTGTGCGTCATTGCCGGCCTCTGCGACAATGTTACTATAATAGTCGGTAGCTGTGCTACTGTTGCCGTCGATTATCTCAGAATTTGCGATGGTCGCCATAGCCGTGGCATTCGAGCCGTCACCAGGTACCCCTGCGGCCGTAGCTGAAGCTGCAATGTCACTTGGATCTGTGATAGCTACCTGCATGCTCTGCGCAGCGTCCGTCGGCGTCGGGGAAGAAAAGAAATTAGTCCCTTGATTTCCGTTCAAATCGTAACCATCACCTTGTTGTGTGTTGATTGCATTACTGAAGTCAGTTGCAAATGTATTCAATTGGCTTAGATAATTGGGGATGGTAGTGTTGGCTGCAGTGAGGTTAGCCCCAAGCTGTCCGCCCGCCATCTCGTCGTTGACATAGACGATATCGGTGCCGGTTCCAACGCTGAATTGCATATCGTTACTGGTGTCTAGCGCAACAGAACATGCTATGCGAACCTGAAGCGTCCACGAGTGCAGTCCCGCCTAAGTATATATTTAGACTCCCGTTGCTGTTTTGAACAGTGCTGACATTGGTGAGCTGGCTGAGCTGCGTGATAAGTGAGTCGCGCTGATCCTGCAGGCCGAGCGCACCCGGATTGGAAACTATCTGCTGGTTCAGACTGGATATCTGTGAGGTAAGGTTGTTGACCTGTGTCACAAGATTCTGACTGTCCTGGTAAATCTGCGTCTGCTGACTTGTAAGTGAATTAGCAGCGCCACTGATAGATGAAGCCAGTGTTTGTCCCGCATCGATAAGGGAAGTCCTGGACGCAGTGTCTCCGGGGTCCTGGGCGACCTGCTGCCAGGCACTGAAAAAGCCGGTTATTGCATCGCCTATAGTGCCAGTAGTAGAGGTGGAGGCTTCATTGAATATATTTTCCATAGAGCTGGCATAATTCGAATATGTGCTCCAATACGAAGAAGAAGATTCCGCGCTGTTTAGCTGCTGGGTATTGAATGAGTTGTACATGCGTGTCACATCGGCTACCGTTACACCATTGCCACTGCTTCCGGTGCTGCCACTCGCACCAGAAGAAATACCTTCCAGCACAACATCCTCATTTGCATATCCAGGAGTGGATGCGTTTGCAATATTGTTCGAAGTCGTATTCAACGCGCTTTGTGTTGCCATAAGAGCTGAATTGCCTATGTTTAATATGCTCGTGAGTGACATTATGCCTCCATTGACACCCTGCTGCTGGGTTCTATGCCGAACGCCTTCAGAAAGTTCCTCGAAGCCCTGACATAAAAAAGCGACTTCCCTATAAGTAAGCTGTTCAGAGTATGCAACTCGGTAATACTGTGAGTTATGGATTTGAACCTGGACGCGATGGATGAAAGGCGCTCTGAATAATCAGGCCCGGCAGCGGCGGCAACTTCGGTCAGTGTTTTATTCGGCATACCGAGGGATTCCAAAGTCTTTACCCTCACTTCTTCATATACTGTAATCTTGGCGGCTACCAGCTCCTTGTCCCTTAGGTGATTATCGAGGGCCTCAGTGTTGAGGCCCGTAATAACATCCTTTTCCTTCTGAAGGATGGTTACCATATCTGAACATAGAGAAAACTCCTGTTCAAGAATGGTTATCAGATCGTCATATGAGGTTGTCGATGATTGCATTTTTTATAACCTTGCCGGCGACGGCTTCTCCCTTCACATTATAAGTTCCTGAGTTGATGGCATTTTGTAACTCTTCTACCCGGTCGGTCCTCACATCCGGCAGCTTGCTCACTTCCGCTTGGAGCCGCCCTATTTCCTTGGCCGTTCCGGAGAGGGTTATCTGGTCATCTTGCGATGTGCCCTCTGCCGTTTTTCCCTCACTGGCCTTTCCAGTTGTTTTTTCAGGTTTTTGAAAGTTGACCCCGCCGACATCGACCTTATCTGTAATCTGCATTTTTCCTGTCCTCCTTTTCGTATAATCCTATGGCCATAGTATTATACTTAGTTATCGGAGGTTCAAAATAAAACCTAAATGATCCTGCCGGCGGGGTCTACCGCCCTTAGACCCTATCACTCCATCACCTGTCCGTAACTGTGAGAAATCCTTCTGCCACCCGGCATCTTCAATTCCCCGTTGTCCTCACCTTCCACACTCACCTCATTGTCGATGTCTGTAGAAGTATTCCTTTCGGACACCATGTCCCTGAATGACTGACTTCTCATAAGGAAATCATGTACGCCTATGCCCCTTTCGGTCAGGTTTTTGGCTATTTCCGATGTGATGTAAGGCATATAGGCTGACACCATCTTATCCTTGCCGAAGTCGGTATTTTCAAGCATGTTTTTGAGCAGCTCGCTCAGAAAGACCTGTTCCACCTGCTTTGCAGCCGTATCCGGATCTGACTTATTACCGAGACCAGCCTGTACCGACTCATTAAGCTTAGGGTAATACATTGTGTCAGTGATAGTACTCATTACATTAGCACCAGTTCAGCCTTAAGGCTTCCAGAGGCCTTAATCGCCTGAAGTATTGCAACAAGGTCTCTCGGGGTCACGCCGAGTGCATTTAGAGCCTTAATCAATTCGCCTATTGTTGCACCCTGTACTTCCATGAGATACCCCTTCTTTTCTTCCGTTTTGATATTTTCATTAGGGGTTACTACTGTTTTGGCCCCCTTAGGCGCAAATGGCGCAGGCTGAGACACCTGATACGTTGTCTTTATCTCCACAGTGAGGCCTCCGTTGGCAAGCGCTATCGGACTTATCCTAACATTATCCCCGATGACCACGGTGCCTGTCCGCTCATTGATAATTACCCTTGCAGGCAGGTCGACCGCCACGTCCAGAAGCTCTATTTTAGACATGAAATCAATAACTTTACCTGAATAGTCCTGTGGCACGTTAACAGAGATCATCGAGGGCGTTTCAGCCTGAGCTATATTGGCTTGAAATTGCTGGTTTATTTTATCCGCAATCCGTTCGGACGTCGTAATGTCCTGGGCCCCGAGGAGCAACTCAAGCCTGTTTTTACGGTTAAACTGCACCGGTACTTCCTTTTCCACTATGGCTCCATTAGGAATCACTCCCATAGTCGGATGGTTCTTTACTGTTGTTGTCCCTCCTCCGCCGGCAGCAAAGCCCCCGATTGAAATGGGACCCTGAGCTACGGCATAGACATTGCCGTCCGGGCCTTTGAGAGGAGCCATAATGAGCGTTCCGCCCTGCAGACTTTTTGCATCTCCGATAGAGGAGACCTGCACATCGACTGTAGCACCAGGCCTTACCATAGTCGGCAACTTTGCAGTAACTATTGCGGCAGCAATATTTTTCGTCTTTTGCTGGAGATCGATTTCGTTCACATTGATGCCCATCCGGTTTAGCATATTGGCAAAAGCCTGAAAAAGGTACGTTGTCGCATTTGAATCTCCGGAACCGTTCAGTCCGACCACGATTCCATAGCCCACAATCTCGTTGTCCCTGACGCCTGAAAACGAAGCTATATCCTTTATGCGTTCTGCGCAAACGTGGGAAACCGTAAACGAAGCCATGAGCAGTGTCAGAAGCACTGTCATCGCTCCGACTTCATAACATAATTTTCTCATTGACCCTCTCATGAACTGTGATCCTCCTTCTGCATTTTCCCTCGTCGCTATGCCCAAAAGCTCTATTACCTTTTTTGTAAGCAATTATCCTGCCAACAGCTGACTGCCTAAGAAGATAAAGTTTTCGTTACATCAATTAAAAAGGCCAGACTTTGTCCATGGCTCGCACCAGCCATCCCTGCGACTGCTTGTCATCGAGCACTCCGTCTCCGACTATATATATTTGTGCGTCAGCAACCAAAGTGGAGGCAATTGTATTGCTGGTCGAGATATCATCCGGCCTCACTATGCCCTTGAGGACAATGATCTGCTTGTCATTATTCACAACGACCTCTTTTCTGGACTCGATTACCAGGTTGGAATTTGGCAGCACATCAACCACTTTTACAGCTATACTAGCTGTTACAGTTCCAGTCCTTGTTGTATCTCCCGCACCTTTATAGGCCGATGTTGAGCTTCCAGAAACAGTAGGCGTAAACTGCAGACCACCGGCATATAATCCTTTTATCAGGGGCCAGGACTGTATGCCAAAATTGGTATTTGCTCCGAAGAGGTTGGCTACATCGTAAGTGGCTGACGAAGCAGCATTGGCATCCGTATTTGCAGCATTTGTAGCATTAACATTTTCAACAATCAGAATGGTCAATAGGTCGTTAACTCTTCGTGCTCTCCTGTCTTCATAAAGTGAAGGTGGATCCTTCCAGAGTTGACCATCCGCAAGGGCAGGCTCATTTTCCTTGGTCGCATAATATTTCGGCGGCATAGTCCCACTTTTTATTTCCCTCGCATCTTTCAACCCCTGACAGCCTGTCATAAAAGAAAGAAGTATTGAGCAAAAAATGATGAGTAAAGGATATTTTTTGTCTTGCATAAAATGCCCTCTGTCAGCTGAATGATTTATCGTTCCGATCATATCTGCACCTGGACCAATGTTGGCGAAACAAGAATGCCGCTCACCTCTTTTTTTGTCAGGTCGCATATAACATGTGCAGACTCCCCGACCATAGTATCGCTCCGAAGCGTGCCTTGAGCCGATACCATAACATTTTCGCCGGACACTATAACGTTCACCTTTTGGCCTCTTTTGATCATTGCCGAAGACAGAAGATTGCTGGACTTTATGATTACTCCGTCGGCAATAGTGGTCTTAAGGAATTTCCCTTCTATCTCTTGCTTGTCGGTAATCGCCCCAGCAGGTAGTTTTGAGAGCTTCTGCCTGACTATATAGTAATCGTCTTTTGAAAGTACCTCTCCCTTAGATAGTGCCCTTGCCGTAACATATACATCCGCAAAAACGTCGTAAGAAGCCTCAACCACAACATTTGACGAATGCAAAGATTTGTCTTGCAGGTATATGGCGTAGATGATCTTGTTGTGGCCGCTGTAACCGTCCATGTAAAGATTCTGAATCGTCATATCCCTATCAGCTCCGCCAAAAAACTCAGCCCCCTTGACGATCCTCAGTTCCTCGAGCTCGACCTTGTCGGACACCGCACTTGCCAGGTTCTCCTTCACCGCCTTCTGAACCTTATCAAACAGGACATCGGAGCCCGCCCATGCTCCCGTGCAAATGCCTGAAAGGGTGAAAAGCAGGGTGAAGAATGTCAATTTGAGATTATAGCTTTTCATAGTTTTATTGTTTCATGGAGTTGATGTTCTGAAGCATCTGGTCTGCCGTCTGGACCGTCTTGGAATTCATCTCAAAAGCCCTCTGGGCGGTTATGAGATTGGCAAGCTCCTGAACGATATTGACGTTGGACATTTCCACGTACCCCTGCTGAATCGTTCCCAGACCTTTTAGTCCTGGAGTACCGGTCGTGGCCTCGCCCGAAGCATCAGTATTGATAAAGAGATTTGAACCGTTAGCCTGCAGGCCTCCCGGATTCATAAAAGTAGCGAGCTGAATTTGGCCCACCTGCGTGGATGCCGTATTGCCCCCCTGCATGACCGATACCGTTCCGTCCGAACCCACAGTAATACTCGTCGTGTTTGAAGGGATGGTGATCGCAGGATCAAGAGCATAGCCGTCAGAAGTGACCACCTGACCGCTCTGATTCAGCTGTAAGTTGCCTGCCCTTGTATAATTTGTTGTGCCGTCAGGCATCGTGACCTGAAAGAAACCATCACCCTGGATTGCCAAATCAAGGCTGTTGCCGGTGTTCTGGAAGTCTCCCTGCGTGAAAAGCTTCTTGATCGATACCGGCTTGACGCCAAGGCCCAGCTGCATACCTGTAGGAACAGTCGTACTCGCTGTCGATGCGGCCCCTGGCGTCGACATCGTCGAGTATAACATGTCCTGGAAATCAGGCCTGCTTGCCTTAAAGCCGGCTGTATTGACGTTGGCTATATTGTTCGAAATTACATCTACGTTCATCTGCTGGGCCGCCATGCCACTGGCCGCAGTGAAGAGTGACCTGATCATTTTGTGCCCTCCTCGTCTGTTGTAACTTGGTTATTACTCATTGCATTCTTAGACCTTCGCAATTTCTGTCACAGCCCTTTCAGTCAGCTGGTCGAAACTCTTTATTACCTGCTGTATAGAGTCGAACTGCCTTTGTGTGGTCACCATGTTGACAAGTTCACGCAGCGGGTTGACGTTTGATCGTTCTATGCTTCCCTGCTTAATCTGGCCACTGGCCGGTCCGGCGCTCTTGCCAGAGAACAATGACTCAGCCAAATACTTAATGTCAGTAACCTTGACAACCTTTAGCTGCCCTACGTTGTTTCCATCAACGGAAATACTTCCATCGCTGGAGATTACAGGAGATGCCGTGATGTCTTTCCCTATGTTGATGGGTTTATCCGTAATGCCAAGCACCTTGTTCCCGCCACTAGTTGTGAGAAACCCGTCCTTATCGACAGTAAATGAGCCATTCCTAGTAAAATTGGTCTGTCCGTTCGCATCTACCACAAAAAAGCCCTCTCCATTAATTGCCGTATCTAGCGGATGGCCGGTTGTCTGGAGCGTTCCTTGGGAGGTGTCGATGGCATCTTTTCCGATCCAGGCCATCGCCCTGGCATTAGGAAGTGTCGAAGGCGCAGCCTGTGAAAGCCCCTCCATCATCGGATAGAGGCGCGAGGAGAAGGACGTCCTTTTGAAGCCGTTAGTACTCACATTGGCAAGGTTATTGGCGACATTGTCCAACTCCATTAACTTGAGATTGGAACCTGTTATTGCCGTGTAAATCCCTTTATACATGTCTGAACCTCCTTCGTATCCAAAGTGATAGAGCAATATTGATGCCATGGAACGCAGAGTCTGTAATTTACTGAATAATTACGCGAAATGGTCAAAATAGAAGCAGGGGCCCAGTAAACTGAGCCCCTGCGATTGAATTCACCGGAAAAAAATTCCGGGGTGGGAAATTTATACCTTTATGTCGATTCCCTTTTTTTCTTCTTCGCCGCCTTCTTCTTTTGCTTTCTCGACCTCTTCGGCGAATTCCTTCCTCTTTTCCGGCCTTTTCCTGACGCGCATCCTCGCAAACATATATCCCTGCCGTATCGCAGACGGTCCTGAAATGCCGTAAATCTGTCTTAACCCATCGTCATCTGCCATAATATCTTATCGTGGTGAAGACAATATACTTTATCCTGCCGACTGAGAGCTTGCTTCAGGGCACGAGACTATTCAGTAAGTTTTGCCTTCTGTTCCGCATAGTTCGCCTTGAAAAGCTCCAGAAACTTATCGTATCCAGCTGTGCTGAGACCAACCATATGATAAGGGACTTTAACGTTCTCAGGGCCTTTGAGTCCTATCGACTGGCTTATACATATCGCGTCAGCAACATTGACGATCTGGCAGAGCGCTTCGTACTCGCTGTCCTCAAATACAGGAAGGGATTCAGAATGGTGGTACTCGATTACGATTTCCAGGTTCTTTGGAAGCTTCCATTTCCGTGCTATCAAGCCACCTACATCGCAATGGGTATATCCTAGGAATTCAGCCTCCACATCCCTGAAAAATGCGCCTTCCTCATAAACCTTCTGCGAGATCAGGGTATACTTGTCAGGAATGCTGTTGTTGAGAATAGTCTTTCCCACATCATGGATCAACCCGGAGACGAGTGCCTCTTCTGGTTTCACCATTTTAGTCACCTTGGCAAGCAGTGACGACGCCACTGAGACCCCAAGACTGTGCTCCCAAAGTCTCTGCTCAAAAAGTCCGAACTTGCGGTGCATATCTTTCAACGAGGCAGCAACAACGAGGGATCTCATTGTATTGAAGCCGATCAACATAACACCGCTTGATATCGTGTCTATCCGCCGGTTCATTCCATAATATGGAGAATTAGCTATTCTAAGGAGTCTTGCGGAAAAAGACTGGTCCTGCGAGATAATCTTTTCTAGCTCATCTATCGACGAGCCGTCGTTATTTATGAGATCCAGCGCTTTCATAGCAACCGTAGGCAGACTCGGTATGTCTATCGTATCAAGGATGATTCTCTCTAAATCGCTCTTCATTCTTTTCCGCCCCCTTTAGTCATGTACCATCTCGCCCACCATTTGAGATAAAGACCTATATAAGCTTCTAATACATTATACGGCATTTATTATTTCGCCCGCCATCTCCTCCAGCGAGAGGACTTTGTCAGCTATGCCTGCATCGACCACTGCCTTCGGCATTCCATAGACAACGCATGTCTGTTCGTTCTGGGCGAATACCCTGCCGCCTGTCCGCTTTAATTCGGTCAACCCCTTTAGACCGTCGTTACCCATGCCTGTCAGGATGACACCAAGTGCCCTTCCAGGATAGCATTCAGCTGTGGAGAGCATCAGGGCATCGACAGAAGGCCTGTAAATGAACTCTTCCCTGTTTTCGGAAATGGTTACAACCGACTCCAGTGTGCGTTTTTTCACGATTTTCATATGTCCACGTCCAGGCGCCAACAGAGCCAGGCCCGGCTTTAGCTGATCGCCTTCTTTAGCTTCCCTGACTTCGATCTTGCTGAGCTGGTTCAGCCTTTCTGCAAACGGTCCTGTAAAATTAGGAGGCATATGCTGGGCAATAACGATCGGCACCGGAAAATCTTGCGGCAGTATAGTTATAATTTCCTGCAGTGCCCTGGGCCCGCCAGTCGAAGTCCCGATAGCCACAACACTTGTCTTCCTTTCTCCTGTGGCCCTGTGTGGAACAGTCAGATGCAGCTCGCGGATCCTGGA
Organism: uncultured Nitrospiraceae bacterium; assembly: GCA_963736105.1. GTDB lineage: Bacteria > Nitrospirota > Thermodesulfovibrionia > Thermodesulfovibrionales > Dissulfurispiraceae > Fen-1308. The sequence continues at coordinate 2,617,596 of CAVTNL010000002.1, forward strand.
CTCAATAGCCGCCTTGTCAATGGGTCTGGTGATTCTCATAACAGGTCCACGTCTGGCTATCTGCTTGATCTTATCCAGTAATACCTGCTTGATCTTGACGATGTTGACAGAAAGTTCGGAAAGGTTCTTCGGAATAAAATCAACGGCCCCAAGATCCAGAGCATCAAGAGTGACCTTCGCCCCTTCATTGGTCAGCGAACTAACCATGATTACCGGCACCGGGGTCTTCGCCATAATATGCTTCAAAGCAGTGATGCCATCCATGCGCGGCATTTCAACATCCATGGTAACCACATCTGGTCGCAGACTGACGATCTTTTCAATGGCCTCCAGACCGTCGCGCGCCGTCCCAATTATGGAAATATCGGGGTCCGATGCCAGCATGCTGGTGAGGGCATTTCTCATGAATGCGGAATCATCTACAATAAGAACTTTCACCATATAACCGAGCTCCCGTTTCTGAAATAATTCACTCTAAAATCCGAATTCCTTTAACAGGTCGTCTACGCCCTCTTGTGAGACGCTTTCGGCGGGCACCGTTTCACTCTTTCCCGCCTGGTCAGTCTTTACTCCAAATGACGCTATAAGACCGACGAGCTCCTCTTCAATATCACCCACCAGGGTAATCACCTTCTTGAGTGTCTGCCCCGTCAGATCCTGGAACGACTGTGTAGTCAATACTTCCGTGAGATCGTCTTCAAGCTCGTTTTTAAATTTCTTCAGATACTCTGCCGATTCCGGCGGTTCCTTGATATTTCGAACGTGGTCCGAAAGATCATCCATACTCAGAATATATTTTTCGACAATTCCCATGGTCTTGTTGGCTGCTTCCTCAGTCTTTTCGATGACGAACTGCAGTTTATCTATAGCACTCGGCATTTCGGTCATCGCCATATCCTTTAGTCTGGGATCAAGGGCCTCCTTGAAGCTCTTGATCGAGTCGTGGAGCTTCCGCGTAACCTTGCCGACCTCCTTGAAAAGCTCATCCTGGCCTGTCCGGTCTTGCCCTGTCTGTCCGAATTGCGCGATGCTCTGGATCAGTTCATCGGCCTTTTCATAATCCTGACCGGCAACCGCATCCATGAACTCCATGACTCTACCATATATTTCATGCCGTTGATCACCAGCAGCAAGGCTCTTTTTTTCGAAAAAACCCTTTGCATCGACAACCTCGGTCACAAGCATCTGACCTCCCATTCCCTGAACGCTCTTCACTACTTCGACCTTGTCGTCGCCGGACTCCTTGACCTCGAAGACGTTGTCTTCGAACATGTCCATATCCTCTAGGGGAATCAGTTTCTTGGTGTCCAGAAGAACCACAAGCCTGTCATTGAGCCTCGCCACGCCCTCAATCTGATCAATCTGCGTATGCATGAAATTAGCCGCCGGCTCTATCTCATCCTCTTCTATCGAGATAACCCCGGTGATGCCATCTACAAGAATGCCGAACGTAATACGACCGCTAGATATGACTATCACCTTTTCTCCGGAGCTTTCGCTCGGCAGTCCAACCATTTTCTTCAGGTTTATGATTGGTATGATCTTGCCCCTCAGGTTGGTCACACCCTCCAGGTAATCAGAGGTTTGCGGAAGCTTCGTCACATTGGGGAGATTCACAATCTCCTGAACCTTCAGTATGGGAATGGTATATTCATTCCCGTTCATAAAAAAACCAATATATTGCATACTGTCCTATTTCCTCCCTAAGGTACCTCTGTATTCGTTAAGCCTTTCTTGCTGCCTTGGACATAAATATTTTTCTAGCCATGACCGCAAGATCCAGGATCAGTACAACCCTTCCGTCACCAGTAATAGTCGCCCCCAGTATTCCACACTCTTCTGAATCGACACCACTGATAGTCTTAATAACGATCTCTTCCTGTCCGAGCAGTTCATCAACCGTAATGCAGAACCTTCTGTCCGCAACCGAAACCACCAGAACATAGCGATTATCCTGCTCCTTAGAGGAGCCGGTCCTCACACCGAGTGTTTCAGACATGCTGAAGACCGGCAGGACTTTACCTCTGATAGTCAAAACATTTTGACCCGTTACATCCTTGATATCACTGCGCCTGACCCTCAAAGTCTCTTCAATCATCGATTGTGGCAGCGCGTAATACTCGTTTCCGATCCTGACCATCATCGCCTGTATAATGGCGAGTGTCAGCGGCAAGCTGATCCTAAAGGTACTTCCCTCGTCTTTCTTGGTCACAACTTCAACATACCCATTGAGTTTGCCGACGTTAGTCTTGACCACGTCCATGCCTACCCCGCGCCCGCTTAGTTCAGTAGAAACCTCTTTGGTAGAAAAGCCGGGCAGGAAAATGAGGTTGATAGCCGTTTCATCCGGCATTTTCTGGATCTCTTCTTCCGTAACGATGCCCTGGGCCAGTGCCTTCCGCTTCACAGCCTCGACATCTATTCCCTTGCCGTCATCCGATACTTCTATAACTATCTGTGTTCCCTTCTGGTACGCGCTGATGATAATCCGACCTTTGGCGTGCTTGCCTTTAGCTATGCGTTCATCTGTATGCTCGATGCCGTGGTCGACTGAGTTCCTGATAATATGAATGAGCGGGTCACCGATGTTCTCAATTACGCTTTTATCCACTTCGGTGTCTTCGCCGAATATTTCAAGGTTTATCTCCTTGCCCAGACTCCTCGACAGGTCTCTAGCCATCCTGGGGAACTTAGAAAATACCTTCTGTATGGGCTGCATCCTAATCTTCATGACTGCCAACTGCAGATCGGAAGTGACCCTGTCTAGAAAGCTCGTAGTTTCTAACAGACTCTCAACATTGGGGTCATCTGAATGAGTCATTTCCAATTTCGTAGCAAGGTTAAGTATCCGATTTCGCGCAAGCACTATCTCTCCTGCAAGATCCATAACCTTATCGATCCTAGATACGTCGACCCTGAGAGTAGAGACAACCTCCTTTTCCTTGCTTACCTGCTGCACCTGCTCTTCAGCAACAACTGCAGCCGGTGCAGTCAATGCCTGAGCTACCGGAGATTCGTCTGCTTGCGGCGGCAACTCCGCTATTTCAGAGATGAGCTCGTCGCCTTCTTCATGCTGAGAATCGCTCTCTAGAGTTATCCCTGCACCTTTTTGCAGGTCAATTCCCGTACCGGCGGGCTCCTGAGAGGTGATCACCGAGTCCAGATTCAACAGCAGAACGGACATATTCTCCTCGACATTGTCCTTGGCGCTAATGTGGGAGATAAGAAGCCGCAGCATGTCGACGCTCTTTAGGATTACATCCATGATGTCACGTGTGAGGGTCATTTCGCCGTCACGGAGCCTCTTCATAATGCTTTCGGCCCTGTGAGCGACATCAACGATCTGCTGAAAACCAAGGAATCCAGCGGCGCCTTTCAATGTATGCATTCCGCGGAAGATTTCATTGAGAATGTCTTTATCGTAACCCCGCGTTTCAAGATCTACGAACATCGGGTCGATTTTTTCGAGTGTCTCTTCGGCCTCGGTAACAAACTCGCTTATGATTTCTTCCATCTCATCGGCCATATATTGTCTATCCTCCGGCTTTCAGGGACGGCTTTTTATCTGCAATTTTCTCAAGCTTCTCCTTAAGCACTTCAGCCGTAAAAGGTTTGACAACATAGTTGTCTACACCCGCCTTTATTGCGGTTATTACCTTGTCCTTTTCAGCCTCGGCCGTAACCATCAAAAACGGAATGGCCTTGAGGGCTCCGTCCTCTCTCACATGCTTAAGCAAATCAATGCCTTCCATAACAGGCATATTCCAGTCAGACACGATCAGGCCATAACCACCACCCCTAAGCTTAATGAGGGCCTGCGCACCGTCTTCGGCTTCATCGATGTCTTCGAAGCCGAGTTGCTTAAGAAGGTTTTTTACAATCCTTCTCATGGTCGGAAAGTCATCTACAACGAGCACCTTAATTTTCAAGTTAAACATCATCACGCACCTTTAAATATCTTTTTTAGAATCTTCTTTATACTGTCGCTGATCTGTTCAGCGTTGGCAGGTTTGACGAGATAGTCATCTACGCCTATTTCATAGGCTTTTTTCCTCTCATCCTCATCAGCCTCCGTAGTCACCATAACAATCGGTAAATTCTTCCAGTTATCGTCAGCCCTTATGTTCTTAGTCAACTCGATCCCGTCCATATAGGGCATGTTCATATCAGTCACAATGAGATTGATATTTTCAGTCCCTAACTTTTCCATCGCATCGAGCCCGTTTTCAGCAGTAAGCACTTCATATCCTTTTGCCTTCAGATACAGGCTGAGCAACTTTCGCGTTGTTTTGTCATCATCGACTAGCAGAATTTTCATACCTTGGCTCCCTGTAGTACTTATGTTGCTCTACATTTTTTGATAAACGATAACTTTATTGATAACCGTCGGCTTGAATGCCCGGGTGATGTTGTGGAGACTCTCCGACGTTCCGATAAGCAAATACCCGTTCGGCCTCAACGCGTCGTAGAGCAGAGAGACCGCCTTCTGCTTGGCCTTCTCATCAAAGTAGATAAGAACGTTCCTGCAGAAAATCACATCCATGCCCCTGATAAGCCTGCTGTCTTTATCTTCGATAAGATTGACCTTCATAAATTTCACCATCGACTTGATCACTGAGGACAACTGATACTGCTGATTGGCATTCGAGGAAGTGAAATACTTCTTCATATAGAATTCGGGAACGTTCCTAATTGAATATGATCCATAAATGGCAGCCTTGGCCGATGACAGGACTGATTCACTAAGGTCAGATGCATATATTTCCTTTCTCAACAATGCGGTCTCGGGTTTTTCCGCAAGCACCATGCCGATGGTGTATGGTTCCTCTCCGGTGGAGCTGGCGGCCGACCAGACCCTTATATCCTTCCGTCCGGCTTTTCCGTTCTCTGCAATGATCCGTGAAAGGAGTTCACCGCCCAACACATCAAATTGCTGGGGTTCCCTGAAAAAGAAGGTCTCATTCGTTGTCACAAGATCGAAAAGCGTAGTCAGTTCGTTGCGGTCGCCGCCGAATTTAAGGACATACAGATAGTCCTCGTAACCCTTCAGGTTTTTCTCCTGAATCTTCTTGCCCAGCCGGTTCTCTATGAAATATTTCTTGTTGTCGGGGATGAATATGCCGCTCTTTTCATAAATAAAATCCCGGATCTGCCGGAATGTTTCATCACTCAATAACAGCGGCGTCATAAGGTTTCAAGTACCTCCCTTACTTTCTCGCGGACATCCGGATTTGCATGCTCTTCATGAGGGGCCAGCGCCTCAAATGCCACTCTGCCTCCGATTTCACGTATTACATCGATGGCAGCCATAATAACAGGTACATAGCTGTCGTTCAGCATTTCCCTGATCTTGTCTATAACCATCTCGCTATCGCATGCAGACGCCACAGACTTTACAGCATAGAAACGGACCCAGGGGTCTACATCATGGAGGGCTTGAAACAGCTGCTCAGAACACCTTTGCGCATCGCCGAGAGATACGACAGAAGCCTTCCTAATATTTGGATCATCATGTCTCAGATAAGATTCGACCAGATCTATAGCCTCTTCAGAGCCTATACGGCCCAGACCATTGATCGCAGATATCTTCACTACGGGATCAGCATCCTCGGACAGACTGCTCAAAGTCTTGATATCAGATGCCGACCTCGCAATAAGCTGTCTTATCTCGCTACGGTATCCGGAGATGTCGGATAAAAAAACCTTTGAATCTATTTTCATCAGAGACTCGACTATCTTCTCAAGCAGGTCTGGATACTTTTCAACTTCGAGCAGGCCCTTCAGGACAGTATAGGCATCCTTGGCGCCGATTGTCCCCAGGGCCTCGATTGCCGACCTCCGGACATGCGCGTCGGCATCTGATTGGGAAGCTTCCACAAGCTCTTCGACAGAAGCCTGTTCACCGATTTCCCCCAGTGCCTCCGCTGATACCATCCGAAGATCGCGGCTTACATCCTTCAGATACACTGAAAGCCTGCCCGCTGCCTTCCTGCTCTTCAGTTCCCCAAGAAGATTAATGACAAATGACTTGCCGCGGTATTTGAGGTCCGGAGAATCGAGCATGCTGAGCAATTCGTTCTCCCCGCCTATCGCAAGAATGGACTGCTTAAGCAATTCCATTTTTTCTTCACTCTCCGGATTGAACGGATCGAGTTGCCCTGCCGTTTCTATCAGAAGCGGTATGGCTCGGGCACATTTCAGCGCGCTAAATCCATGGATGGCGATTCCCTTGTCTTCCCAGTCTCCCTCCCGATAGAGGTTGATGATGTGTTCCGTCAGTTCACTCATATCCGGAGTAGCTCCAATCTGGATAATGCTCTTGACGACAGCGAGTTTTTCATCTTGACTAGTCTTCGGCAGGTAGGACATCAGCGCGCTCAGGGCTAATGATGATCCAAGCCTCCCCATGGTCTCTATGGCTGAGAACCGGATGGCCAATGAGGGACTTTCCAGGAGTGTCACCATTGTAGGTATAGCCTCCTTAGCCTTCAGTTCCCCCAGAGATTGCAGGGCATAAAAACAGACCCATTCTTCGTCGCTTAAAGCGTTGATAAGCTGGGGCACAGCGCCTGCATATCCCAGTTCTCCGAGCGCCTTCGCAGCCGCAGCCCTGACATTGGCGTTTGGATCTGTTATGGAAGGAACGATTATAGAAGGCTCGACATCAGTCCTTATCTCGCTCAAAAGATCGACTGCAAATTTTCTTATATCATCATCCTTGTCTTTGAGCAACGGATAAAGTAATGGTACTGATACGGCGCCAAGCTGCTTTAAAATAATCAGGCCTGTGTTGCGCAGGTAAGAATTTTCGCGCAGCAGAGGAAGTGCCATATAGGCTGCTATTTCCCCGCCGAGCGCTATTAGTGCCCTCATGGCGGCGTCTTGGACTCCTCCATTTTCGTCGCTTAAAGCCTTAATGAGAGGATAGATACCTCTTTCGTCACCATCGGCCAGGTCCTCTGCTGCCTTTCTGCGCACTGAGGGATCCTTTGCATGCAGCTTATTGATAATTTTTTTTATGTCCCGGATCATTGTTCCTCCGTATCGCCCTGTCAGGTGGTAGCGTCAAGGTATTATAAATTAAAAAGGACCGTTTTCACAGTTATTTATAGCGCAATTATTTTCAGCTTCTAAATGCATCCATTGCCCCTCTCAGCCTAATCAGGGCTTTACCATGAAGCTGGCATACCCTCGACTCGCTGACGTTAAGGACCTTGCCGATCTCTTTCATATTCAGCTCTTCGTAATAATAGAGCGACATTACGAGGCGTTCCTTCTCGGGAAGTTCGTCGATCGCCTTACCAAGAGCGGTCTGGAGTTCTTTCACGCCGAGTTCCGCAAGCATATCCCTGGATCCTTCTGCCGCTATGCATTCAAGGATGTCTATGGGGTCACCCTCCCGGTTAATGCCCAGATCCTCGAGGCGCACCATCCGCACAGTGTTGACTTTAGACAACACCTTATGGAGTTCCTCCAATGAAATGTTCAACCTCTCAGCGACTTCCTCGTCGTCTGCACTGCTCTGTTTTTCCCTTTCTATTTCAGCGTAGGCCCGCCGTACATCTTCAATCTTCTTTTTGACATCTTTTGAGGCCCACTGCATCGAACGCACTTCATCGATGATAGCGCCTCTGATCCTGAAGTCGGCAAACGTACTGAGGGTTGTGTTCATGTCGGGGTCAAACCTGTTTACAGCTTCAAGAAGACCGATGATTCCCGCCGAGACGAGGTCTTCTACGTCGAGTTCAGGAGGCAGGCCGAAAGCGTATTTATGAGCATAGAACTTCACTCTAGGAAGAAACCGAAGGACGATTTCCTCTTTCTGTGCAGAATATTCAGGTGATCCCATTGTAGCATAGGATTCAATCATGGCAATGCCCTGGCCTCCGGGAAATAATAAATATACATGCAAAGCTGATCATATTGTACAACATACGGTGCGTGCTTTTTCGATTCTCAACCGACCCTCAGAGCCTGTTTCAAAAAGAACTGAACCCCCCCTTTTATCTCCCCGATGGGATTATCGAGAATCTTGTTTGCCACAATGGCAATTTTCTTCGCAAAACTGCCGTTAGGATACATGGATATATATCCTTTTTGGGCTATTATCGCATCCTTGACGTTGGGTTCGAATGGCAGATAACCCAGGTAGTCTATCGAGAGTGACAAAAACCTATCTGCAACTAGCGCGAGTTTTCTGAACGTATCAAAGGCTTCCTTTTCGCTTCGGGCCGTGTTGACTAGTACCCTGAAGCATTTTTCGCCGAAATCCCTCGAGAGCACTTTTATAAGAGCATAAGCATCGGCTATCGAAGTCGGTTCGGGTGTCACTACAACAATCGTCTCCTGTGCGGCGCTGCAGAAAAACAGGACATTGTCCGATATTCCAGCACCCGTATCGATGAGCAGAATATCAACAGGTATATCGAAATGATCCAGCTCCGACAAGAGCTTCAATCTCTGGGCATCGGTTAGCCTGGTGAGTTCCCTCACTCCCGAACTCGCTGGAATGACCTGTATGCCCATTGGCCCTTCTGCGATGACTTCCTTCAGGCTTTTCGATCCGTTCAGCACATGTTTCAGGTTATACTTGGGCGATATACCGAGCAGGACATCTATATTGCTCAACCCGAGATCCGCATCCATGATGAGCACCTTTTTGTTCATACCCGCAAAATAAAGAGCCATATTGGCTACAAAGTTCGTCTTTCCGACACCGCCCTTTCCGCTCGACACGGCGATGGTCCTGAGTCCACTAGTTTTCACAAACACCTCCGGTGATCAGCCCTGCAATGTAATCTGGTGTCGGTATTTTGATATCATCAGGAACATCAGGCCCATTCGTCAGAAATGAAAGCGGCCGTCCCGTTAGCATCGACAGATTGCACAGATTGCCGTATTTTGTGGCAAGGTCAAGCCTAGTAAAACCAATTGTGTCTATTTCGTACGGCGCTGCCTGCTGCCACGACTTCATCGAGGCCGGCAAGTCCATGGAAGCATCCATAAGAAAGCATTTATCTAGGGGAAATCCTGAAGAGAAAACCTCCTTAGTCTGTCTGAGAACTTGCTCGCAGTCATTGCCCGGAGTATCGATAAGGACCGGTCCCTTTTCGGATTCTTTGTAGATGATCTTCGGCAGTTCGCTCACGGTTTTCACAAGCCTGATATCGCACTTCAACTGGCGGGAGAGTTCCTTTATATATGCAACAGAGCTTATTCTTAGCGAATCCAGGGAGACAAGGGTTACAGGCCGTCTCGGTGTCGAAAGCATATAAGCAACCTTGGACATCGTTGTTGTCTTTCCGATACCTGGAGGTCCAAAGAACATGTATCCCCTTTCATCTGAGGGGACAAGTTTCTTGACCCTGACCTCCTGTTTTATAGCGTTCAAAAGGCTCCCGACAGTCTCACCCGACCGTTCGATCAGCATGATGGCAAACTGGGCATCTACTCCCTGTTTGATCAGCATATTGTACAGGCCTTTTTTGTCCTTGCCGACCCTTAGGGTCGGAACGACCGGCCTCAATGTTTCCTTAAGGAAGCAGATCTCCTCCCTGAGGCTGCGCAGCTCCCGCAAGATGTCTTCGCTCAGCGATGAGGAACCATCTGCGGCCGTTTCCTGTCTGAATGCTCCTTCATCGGCATTTTCGTCAAGTGCAGCGGTCACCTCAACAGATTCCTTGTTCAGAAGTCCAGGGGGACCCGTCTTAAGCGTCCTACTCGAAAGGATGACGGCATCTGCTCCGAGCTCCTTCTTTACCGCTTCGAGAGCTTCTTTGAAGTTTCTACCGACAAACTTTTTAATCCTCATCCCTTGTCCTCCTGTCGATTATAAGTCATGCTAATCAGTCCTTATCATGCCAATGGAATAGACTTTCGTATTTGGAGCGATCTCTGCATTAGAGACTACCATCAGGCTGCCGGAAATCCTTTCAGCCATCTTTTTTACGAACCTCCGCGTAGCAGGGGAGCAGAGTACTACCGGCTGGTATCCCTTTGTCAGGCCTTTTTCAAAATTATCTTTCATGCTCGCCACGACCTTCTCCATCGTGGACGGATCAAGATTGAAAAATTGCGCACCCTGGGGGCTTGTCTGTATCGCCTCAACCATTAGTCTTTCAACCTGCGGGTCGATGACGACTACCGATACCGAACTGTCTGGGTTCTGGATCTGCTTCGTGATGCTTCGGCCCAATGACTGCCTCACATACTCAGTGAGCATGTCTGGATCCTTTATGATCGCCGCATAATCAGAAAGTGTTTCCAGAATCGTCTGCAAATCCCTTATTGATATGCGCTCTTTCAAAAGGTTCTGGAGCACTCTTTGCACCGCACCCAGGTTCAGTTGCCCAGGGACAAGGTCTTCAACAACTTTCGGATGAGTCTTAGCAAGCGTGTCCAGCAGTTTCTGGACATCCTGCTTTCCGAGCAGTTCATGCGAATAGTTCTTTATCACCTCGGTAAGATGTGTCGTAATGACAGAGGGAACATCGACAACCGTATAGCCGGCTAGTTGCGCCTTGTCGACTTTACCTTCGTCAATCCAGAGCGCTTGGAGACCGAATGCGGGATCCTTGGTGGGAATGCCATCGATCTTCTCCTTCTCCGTTCCCGGTGAGATGGCCAGATGTTTCTTCAGAATCACCTCTCCCGACGCCACTTCAACACCTTTTATCAGGATCGAATATGCTGTCGACTTCAAAGAAAGATTGTCTTTGATATGTACGGGTGGGACTATAAAGCCCATATCCGATACCATCTGCCTCCTGATCGCCTTGATTCGTGCAAGAAGCGGAGCGCCCGCTTCGACAAGAGGAATTAGCGCGTACCCTATCTCGAGTGTAAACGGATCGAGTTGGAGGAGTGCTTCGAGGTCCTCCGCTGGTTTAACCGCTTCAACCTCCACAGGTGCCTTCTGCTCTTCATCCTTCTTGATGCTTTGATTCACAAAATACGCGCCGGTCCCCGTGATTGCGGCAATCATTAGGAAGGGAATATGCGGCAAGCCAGGAATCAATCCGAGAACTCCGAGCACACCGGCAGCAGAACCTAGTGCCTTGGGATTGCCGAGCAGCTGTTTTGTAAACTCGGCGCCAAGATTCTCCGCAGTAGCCGCTCTCGATACGACCAGACCTGCAGCCGTAGATGTTACTAGAGCAGGTATTTGAGCAACTAAACCTTCACCGACCGTTAGTGTAGTATAGGTTTGCACTGCATCTGAGACTGCCATGCCTTTCTGGAGAACTCCGATCAGAAAGCCTCCGATGATATTGATAACCATAATGATGATCCCGGCAATCGCATCGCCACGTATAAACTTACTGGCACCGTCCATAGAGCCATAAAAATCAGCCTCCCTGCTTATATCCTGCCTGCGCTTTCTGGCCTCACGCTCATCAATGATACCAGCATTGAGATCTGCATCGATGCTCATCTGTTTGCCAGGCATTGCATCGAGAGTAAACCGTGCCGATACTTCCGCGATCCTGCCGGAACCCTTTGTAATAACCACAAAGTTGATAATGACCAGTATCATGAAGACAACGAATCCGACAACGAAATTGCCTCCGACGACAAACTCTCCAAAGGACTGAATTACTCTTCCTGCGGCCTCGGTGCCCGTGTCGCCGTGCGTGAGAATCAGCCGGGTTGATGCGATGTTCAATGAAAGCCTGAGTAGCGTCGTTATAAGGAGTACGGACGGGAAGACCGAAAAGTCGAGAGGCTTTGAAATATAAGAAGAAACGAGAATGACCACAATCGCAAAGGTGATGCTGAACGACAGTGCCATGTCGAGCATCATCGGAGGTATCGGGATAATCATGAGTCCCAGTATGGTCATAATCCCGACAGCCAGCAGAAGGTCGCTTCTTTTTAATAATCTTTCCAGCATGACTTATCCCCTGACTCCCTTGCCTTTCATCCGGTAGACTTGAGCGAGTATGGCTGCTACTGCCTTGTAAAATGCTTCTGGTATTTCCTGGTTTATACCGAGGGTCGAATAGAGCGTGCGGGCAAGGGGCTTGTCCTCAAATACCGGTACTCCGCTCTGCCTGGCAATTTCCTTTATCTTGGCGGCTATGAGATTAGCCCCTTTGGCAACAACCTTGGGTGCTCCAGCTTTGCCGACGTCGTATTTTAAGGCCACCGCAAAGTGAGTCGGGTTCGTGATTACAACATCAGCCCGCGGCACCTCCTGCATCATCCTCCTGCGAGCCATCTCGCGCTGTATGCTCTTCAGGCGTGCTTTAATCAAAGGAGAACCTTCGATTTCCTTATACTCTTCCTTGACCTCCTGTTTGGTCATCCTCAGATTGCGGGAATATTGCCAGCGCTGAAAGGCGTAATCAATAGCTGAGAAGACCGTAAGGACAAGTACCGAGATCATGACGATTTTTTTGATCTGCCCGAAAGCGAAATCCATGATAGATTTGACATCCATATCAACGAGAAGCGGTAATGTGAAAACCTCCTTCTTGAGCATGAAGTACAGGATCGAACCAAGTACCACTATCTTAAAAATGCCCTTGACCGTTTCATACAGAGTATTGATGCTGAATATGCGCTTGATTCCCTTAAGCGGATCGAGCTTGGTGAAATCGGGACTCAGGGGTTCGGCAGAGAGAAGGAAGCCTGTCTGAAGAAAGTGCACAATCAGCACCCCTATAACCATCAGCAGAAAAAGCGGAAGCATCATCATACCTACCTGCATCGTGTCTGCCTTGAAGACATCCATAAGCGCAGTCTCTGTCAGCCTCATCGTAACACCGCGCCGCAGCGAACTGCTGAAGTAGTTCAGTAGTGACGCAAACAGAGTCCCTCCAAAGAGAAGGTAAAGAAAGATGGTCCAGACCGGAAAGAGCGATGTAAGTTCTCGGCTCTTGGGGACATCGCCCTTTTCCCGCGCCTTTTCACGCCGTCGCGGCGTCGCTTGTTCGGTTTTTTCTTCGAACTGCTCCGGCATGTTATCTCACCAGGAACGTCATTGCATCTTTAATGTATACGAAGGACTTGGTCATCACCATGAAAGTAAGTCCCAGCGTAAGCGCCATGAAAATAATGCCTACACCCAAAAGCAATGGGAAACTGACAAAGAATATATTCGCCTGGGGCATTGCCCTGGAAAGAAAACCCATCGAAAGATTCACAAGTACCTGAACCAGGAATATGGGCGCTGCAATCTTGAAAGCGAGCGGGAAGAGCATATCATTCAACTTCAGGACCGCTGAGAAAATTCCCTGGTACTGCACAGTCGTTAAGTCGAAACTGCGTACTATCGCCTCGATGAAGAAGTGATGGATGTCTAAGATGAAAAAGAGTCCCATGCCCATCAGACTATAGAAGAGGCTCAAAGGGCTGACCTCTTCGCTGAATTGAGGATTGAAGACAGCAGCCATTCCCATGCCCATAGATATGCTCATCCACTGGCCTGCGGTCTCGAGTGCACCGATTATGATCCTCACTATCAACCCCAGCGCTGAGCCCACAAAAAAGGCCTCGAAAACAGCCTTGAGCGGGTCATCGAGATGCACGTTGACTATAGGCACGAGAAGCAGCGTAAGTGCAAGACCGATTCCGGTTCTCACGATTACAGGTGTCGTAGTGGAGCCTATAAAGGGGATGAACGCGAGCATCACCATGACTCTTATAAATATCGGGATAAACTTGTCGGCATATATATTGGCTATGTTATAAAATTCCATATCATTTCACATAAAGCGGGATATTTTCATAAAGACTTCTAGTGAAGCCAACGAGAATCTTAACAGTCCACGGTAGTGTCAGGAGAAGCGTCAGGAAGACCGCCACTATCTTGGGAACAAAAGTGAGCGTAACTTCCTGCAGTTGCGTGATAGCCTGGAATATGCTTATGAGCACTCCAACAACGAGGCTTACAACGAGCACCGGCCCTCCAACAAGTAGGACCGTCTCGAAGGTCTGGCGCGCTATCTGGTTCAGAAGTTCGATTGTCATCGGAAACCCGCTATCAACGATCCGATCAATAGTCCCCAGCCGTCTACGAGCACGAACAGCAGGATTTTGAAAGGCATCGACACCATGACGGGCGGCAGCATCATCATGCCCATCGACAGCAGCACGCTCGCAACAACCATATCTATCACAAGGAATGGCAGATAAACGAGGAACCCTATCTCAAATGCCCGTTTGAGTTCCCCAATAGCAAACGCCGGGATCACCACCCTCATCTGAAGATCCATAGGCTTAGCGGGCCGTTCAGCCTTCGCCATCTTCAGGAATAGCGCGAGGTCCTTTTCTCTAGTCTGTTTGAGCATGAACTCCTTCAACGGGTCGGAAGCTTTCGAGAGTGCCTCTTCAGCCTTAATCTCTTTCTTCGTATAAGGGACATAAGCATTCGCATAAATATTGTCAAATACCGGAGACATGACGAAAAAGGTGATGAACAGCGACAGACCGATGATCACCTGGTTCGGAGGGGCTTGAGCTGTTCCGAGCGCCTGCCGTAAAAAAGAAAGAACGATGACTATCCTAGTAAAACAGGTCGTCATAACAAGCAACGCCGGCAAGAAAGCAAGTATCGTCAAAAATAGGAGGAGTTCAACAGGAGAGCTCAATCCGAAAAAATTCGGCGCCGCTGCAGCTGAAGCGGGCTGAGCGAATGAGATTGAAGGAAGGATCAATAACGCCGTTACAGCCAGTGATAAGAATTTCGGTAATTTTCCCTTGAACAGTCCTCCGAAGAGGCCCTTGATCCCTGCAGCCGGCATGACAGTTTTTGCCTCCATAAGCTTCCTTGCCTCTTCGACATCGGCGGGATTAAGTTTTCCGAGGAGTGAGATATTTTCATCGGCAATGCCAAGGACAACATAGTCCTTTACTATCTTGACTATCGCTACACCTTTCTTGGGTCCGAAAGACTGATAGTGAACCATTTCGATGATCCCTTTGCCGGTAATGATCCTTCCCCTCAGAAATTTAAGGAAAAGATAAAGCCCTCCGAGGAGCGCCAGAAGGACTACCAGGGCCTTGATCAACTCGAACTCCACGTTTCCTCCCTCTTTCGATCAGCTTTAACGGGTTATACCGTTACCGCAGCTGCCTTACTCTTTCGGCCGGGCTGATGATATCCGTAAGCCTGATACCGAACCGCTCGTTCACTACGACAACCTCCCCTCTTCCGATGAGACGGTCGTTAACGTAGACCTCCATTGGCTCTCCAGCCAGCTTCTCAAGAGCGACTACCGACCCCTGGCCTAATTGGAGCAGCTCTTGCACCAGAATCTTTGTCCTTCCGATCACAACGGTCACCTCCAGCGGAATGTCGAGGATAAAGTTGATGTCCTTTGTCGTATTCTGAGCCGCTTTACCCTGGTCCTGGAATTCAGTGACTTCAAGATCTTTTATCTCGTCTGCCATTTTCTATTCCTCCTTATTGCTGCATAAACGATTTTTCTCATAGAACCTTATTGACCTTCAAGGCCATGGATCCCCGGTAAACTCCGAACTTTCCTGTGAATTTTGGGAAGCCCTCAACAAGTATATCGATATCTTCGTCGACACGCCGGTCGAGTGTAATAAGGTCGTTGACCTTCAGGTCAACGACACGGCTGACGTCCAGCTTAGCCTTGCCGAGCTCGCCAGTGATAGTCACTGGGATTTCTATGAGACGTTTTTTCAATCTTTCGAGCCATTTCATATCGAGTTCGTCCCTATCGGCCGAGAAAGCACTATACAGTTTTTCTTTGATCGGCTCGACGGTGCCGTAAGGGATGCAGAGATAAATCTTGCACTGTTTTCCCTCTACCTCCAAAATGAATTCTACCTTTATCACAACATCTACAGGTGTCACTATATTCACGAACTGTGGATTCATCTCAGCCCGAACATAGACCGGTTTCATAGGATATATTGCGCGCCAGGACTCTTCCATATCGTCAAAGAACATCATTACAACCTTGTGGATTATCTTCTGTTCGATTGGAGTAAATTCCCTACCTTCAGGCTTGTAATATGCCTTGCCGGTGCCTCCGAAAAAGAATTCGATGAGGCTGAAGATCATCTGGGCGTCGAAAACCAGGAGGCCGAAGCCCCTCAACGGTTCCATCTTGAAGATATTGATACTCGAGGGGAACGGGATGCCACGCATAAAATCGTAGAACTTGGTGATGCTCACGTTGACATTGGTGATGTCTACCATGCGCCTTATCGCGGCCGAAAGGGAGAGTCTGAAGTTCCTCGCCAGCTTCTCATTGGCAATATCGAGGGTCGGCATCCTGCCCCTGACGATCTTTTCCTGTCCGGTAAAGTCATAGGACTTTACGCCGGTAGGCTCGACATTCTTTTCGGTTTCGACATCACCCTGTTGGATTCCCTTTAACAGGGCATCGACTTCTTCCTGAGAGAGTATCTCGTCCATTCCCTTTTACCTGTGTCCTATTGCATGACAAAGTCGGTAAGATAGACATTCTTAACCGTATTTGCACCCAGGATCTGGTTCATGCGCGCATTTATCTCATCCTTAAGCTGTAATTTACCTTCCGGCGGGAAGAGCGACTCTGATGATTTGCTCGTGAGGAGTGTGATAACAGCATCCCTCAACTGAGGAGATTTCTGTTTCGCCTTTTCCATCAACGAGGGGCCTGCCAGTTCCAGTTGTATCGAGACCTTGAGAAACTTGGGGCCACCAGGATCGTTAAGATTAACGACAAAGGGCTCCAGAGGGAACATTGCGCCTTCTTCGGACTTAGCCTCTTCTTTCTTCTCTTTTCCACCGATCAATTTTGGCACCAGGAAAAAGCCTCCTGCGGCAAGCGCTACCGCCACGACCGCTACAATTATGATCATAAGCATCTTCTTGTTGTTTTTTTTGGGGGCTACCTCTTCCACGCCTCCTTCCTGTTCAGCGTCCTTATCCGCCATATGATCCTCCTCGAGCCTGCATGTTGTTCAGGCATAGATATACGTAGTCCATTGCTAAGTTTTAGCATGGATTATGCCAGCGAATAACTGATTGATTTTATGTCTTTATTAGAAGAGGTGGGTCAAGAAGATGACGGTTGGGCAGCTTGATAGCCTGCCCAACCGTCAAACAATTAACTCTTGATTGCTATTTTGTGTAATTAAGCCCCATTGGTCATCTGCATCAGATCGTTAAGAAGAGTGTCGGTCGTCGAGATTACCTTGGAATTGGCCTCAAAAGCGCTCTGGGCTGAAATCATGTTGGTGAATTCCTGGGAGACATCGACGTTGCTTTGCTCCAGCGCATCGGATTGCGTAGTGCCGAATCCTGCTGTTTGGGGAGTGCCGACGATTGGCTGCCCTGAACTGCCTGATTGAGCAAACATGTTGTTTCCTACCGCTGTCAATTGCGTTGGAGCATTAAAATTCGCGAGAGCGAGCTGAGCAATATTCTGAGTCTGACCATTGCTGTAAGTCCCTGTGATTAATCCATTAGTGCCAATAGCGACGCTCTGCAGCGAACCAGCAGCATATCCACTCGCGTTTACATTTGATACGTCGAAGCTACCAGCCACCTGGGTAGTACCAGTTAAATCAATAGTCACGGCCCCGTTTGCGACACCGCCGCCCCAGTTTAAAGCGAGTGCTGATGTCGGCAGTGAAGTAAGATCTCCCGAGCTATTGAATCCAAGATTTTGAGTGCCAGCAGACTGATAATTGCCACTAGAATCCTGATACACGTAATTAGCTGTCCAGGTATTAGGATTCGCAGCTGTACTAGTATTTATAAAATATACATCTACCGAATGAGCATTCCCCTCTGAATCATAGGCTGTCACTGATGTCATATTGTTATACGTATCAGTTGCCGGGGGCGTAGCTGTACCTTCCCAAGCAGCGTTCCATGCTGCAGCTGGTGCTGCCGATCCGGAATCGAGATTGACGTCTAGGTTGGCTGTTGTTGTCGCCTTCGGCAGACTGGTATTGGCCTGGAGCTGAATATCACCGAGCTGTCCGGTTATGGTGCCTGTTGCGTTGGCCAAATATCCCTGCAGTATCTGCCCCGAAGCAGTTGTGATGTCACCAGCCGCGTTTGTTTGGAATTCACCGTCCCTTGTGTAGTCGGTGACGCCGTTGTTGTCCACCATGAAGAAACCCTGTCCATCTACGGCAATGTCCAGGGGGTTCGAAGTGGTTTGAAGGGACCCCTGTGTCAGCTCTGGCGTTATTGCGCCCACCGAGACGCCGAGCCCGACCTGAGATGTGCCGGAGAGCCCGCTGATTGTCTGGTCCAGAAGGTCGCCGAATGATATCGTACTGCCTTTAAATCCTGTGGTGTTCATGTTGGCGATATTATTGCCTATAACGGATAGCTCCTGCCCGCTTGCATTAAGTCCGCTAACCCCTGTGTTAAGCGATGATAATAAAGACATGACTTGCCTCCTTTACTCAGACACATTGCTGATGGATGTGATATCGCTCAGCTGATATTGGTTATTACCCACATATAAATATGGTGTCCCTTGCTCCATACCCACTTGACTTACCACCCCAGTCTGGTTGTCGGAAGTAGTTACCTGTTTTCCAATCATGCCAATCGCAGTCGTATAGCTCTGCTGGGAGAGCATGCTGCCTATGTTGGTGTTCATGCTGCTCATCGCCTGCATATTGCTGAAGGTCGAAAGATCCGAGACAAAATCTGTGTTTGAATCCGGGTTGAGGGGATCCTGATTTTGAAGTTGCGAAGTAAGTAGCTTCAGGAAATCAGCCTCTGTCATAGTGCCGCTCGTGCTCGTGCTCGTGCTCGTGCTTGTGTTAGCACCAGTGCTTGCGCTCGTAGTTGCGCTAGGCGTTGAACTCGCAGAAAAAAGATTGCTCAAATTACTGATGCCACTGATAGCTGATGTCATGGTTATCCCTCCTCTTTCTCTATGCAAAGAAGTCAGAGAACCCATTTTTGGATTCCTTGCCTTGCCTTTGCTGCTGTCCCTGGTTGTTACGTTCCTGTCCGTTCCTGTATTGGTCTTCCCTGACGTCGACCTGAAAATCGCTGACTTTTATGCCGGCATTTTCAAGGGATGCCCTTATCTGGGGCATCGCAAGGTTGAATGAATCCTTGACTGCATTAGAATCGACGCTTACATTTGCCTTCAGCACTCCATTATCAAGACTTAGCTTGATCTGCATGCTGCCAAGGTCCGGAGGATCTATCCTTATTACCAGGTTTCCCTGCCCGGCGTTCACCGCCTTTGAAATAACTGTATCCAAAGACGACAGCTGACTTGCTGGAACTGTTTGCTGGACGGGAGATTGATCATGACCCGATACCGTCTGGATCTGGTTCGTCTGAGCATAAAGTCCGGACGACCTCATTACAAAATTCTGGTCACCCGCTGTCTGACCTGCACCCTGTCCCGTGCCGCTCTCAATATTTAACTGCGAGAAGGGATTATTGGATGACCCTGACGTCTTTGACAGTATAGCAGCATCCTTCCCATCCTGGCCGAGAGTTTTAGTCTCTGCTTCAGCCTTTGCGGAATCAGCAGTCCCCTGCGCCGCATCCGCTGAGTAATTCTGAAGAGCTATTTTCTCAGCATTAGAGAGAGCCGTCCCAGTGTTAGCAGAAATCTTATCTTCTGACTTAAGGTCGATCTTGTTTAAAGTCGTAGCCTGGCTTGTAGCAAGTGCAGCCAGGAAGTTTTCTCCCTGGCTTGTTGCTGTGGTTTCGGTACCAGTCTGTGCAGCAGAAGACGACTGTCCGTTATCACTGACGACATTCGTAGTCCCAGCTATTAGCGCAGCTTGTATTGTTTGAGCTCCTTGAGTCGCCAAGGACTCACCTGTTGCAGATGCATCCTTCGGCACCGGCAGTTGGGCCACCTGCTGTGCGATCGCGGAAATCTGAGGCAACAACTGCTGCAATATTCCATTAGAGTCCTGCAGTTGTTTCTCGTTTGTCTCCTTTACGACAGCAGAATCCTCGGCAGAGGTCGTATTCCGCAGTCCTGTCGAAACCTTCTCCTGTGAGGGATTCGATGAAGCGGCAGCATCTCTTGTACTAGTATCGGCAACGGATGCAGGTTTCACTCCGTTGTCTACCTTGGCGGCATCCTGAACCGATGACTTTAAGACGGAGATAAATCCTTTGTCAGAAGCCGGCGAAGATGCTGCAGCGGATGAGATTTCCGGTGCCGACGCTGTTGCAAGGGTTAAACCCTGAATCATGCATTGCCCTCCTTTGTTCAGGAGAAACAAAGCAATAGTTATGCCAGAATTTGGAGATTCAATGATGTGCGTATATTATTAGCGGAAGCTTCAGATTCCAGAGCGATAAACTGGCCACATGAAAAAAATAGACGCCTTAAGGTAATGAATAGATGCGTTGTATATATTAGGATATTTGCCTTGCTACCCGCCTAGCCATGAACCCCCAGACGAAGCGTCGATAATCCGAAGCTATGCCCTTCCGGGCGGTTGGAAAAGATTCCGGGATTTTAGACGGCAGCCGGGGAATTATTTTCCCAGCTACGGGGAAGATTTTTCCGGCAGAACTTTTCCTCTGGCAAGAACTTTCTTGGAGAGTGCCGCTGCTCTGGCTGGATCCAGCTGTCCCATGATCTTTCCGGCAGAGCGAGCCTTCAATGAAGATAGAATCTGTACTGCTGTATCATCGTCAAGCTTATCGAGTGCCTTAGCCGCGTCTTCAGCTGCCATGGCCTCGTACATCTTTACAACCTTGGTTAGCTGTTCCTGCCTTTTACCCTCGAACCCCTTCTGCATGACCTCCAGTTCCTGTTTCAACTTTTTCAATTGCTCTATCTGGGCCTGCAAGTCGGCCTTGAGGATCTTAAGTCTTTCTTCCTCCAGCGAGGTCCCTGACTTGGCCTCCGGCTTCGTATCCTCAGCCGTTGCAGCAATGCTTGGGGTCACCATCATAGTGAGCATAAAAACAATGAGAGAGCTGCACAGCAGATGCAGAATAATTCCCGCTCTTTTATTCGCCATAATGTTTGTTGTGACGCATGACAGCGTGTTCATCAATCCCTCTCTGTTCTTTTTTCTTCATTTCGCCGCGCTCGGCATCTTTATGCCGTTCATCGACCTTTTCGTAAGTTTTGCGCTCCGTTGCGGCCTCGGCCAGAATTCTCATGGCCTCGTCCAGCCTTTTTTCGCTTGCAGCCACGGATACCTTCTGGCTTTGCAAAAGCGCAAGTAGATGCTCCATATGCCAGTTCAGCTTCTGTATCTCGTCGATAGTCACAGCGCCTTCATCCGCATACTGCATTCTTTCACGAAGCACTCTGAAATTATCCTCGAGTTGTGCAAGGCGTTTCTCGTGTTCGTCAAGGTCTTTCCTGGCGACCGCAAACAGGTTTTTCGCTTCATCCTCCTCCCATCTCTTGAGGGAAAGCAGGTTCTCAAGCGGAGTCTTCATGCAACTTCTCCAAATATGGCGCGAAGCTGCGCAAGCCCGTCTCCAAATATAACCTTTTCAGCAATGCGTTGTTTCAGGAACGGCCTAATCTTCTCCATCTTCCGGATGGCTAAATCAAGCTTGGGATTTGTACCTTCTTTATACGCCCCTATAGTAATAACATCCTCGTATCGTTTATATGTGGCCATGATATCAAGTGTTTTCTCGACATAAAGACGCTGTTCGTCATCGACAATGTCCTTCATCAACCTACTGACGCTCTGCAGGACATCAATAGCAGGATAATGGTTATGATTTGCCAGCTCCCGCGAAAGAACTATATGCCCGTCCAAAATGGCCCGCGCGGCATCCGCTATGGGATCGTTCATGTCATCGCTTTCAACGAGAACAGTGAAGAGTCCGGTTATCGTCCCTTCTCCATCGCTGTTTCCAGCCCTTTCCAACAGTTTGGGCAGGAGATTGAATGCCGACGGTGGATATCCCTTGGTGGTGGGCGGCTCACCGGCCGCCAAGCCTATTTCCCTTTGAGCCATGGCGAACCTCGTAAGCGAGTCCATCATAAAAAGCACGTTCTTGCCGATGGACCTGAAATACTCGGCTACGGCTATCGCCAGAAATGCACCCCTTAGACGCGCAAGAGGAGACATATCCGAAGTGGCAACCACGAGAACAGAGCGCTTCAAACCTTCTTCGCCGAGGTCTTTTTCTATGAACTCCCTAACCTCTCTGCCACGTTCGCCGATCAGCGCAATTACGTTAACGTCGGCCTCCGTGTTGCGCGCCATCATGCCTAGCAGCACGCTTTTCCCAACGCCGCTGCCGGCCATTATCCCGATCCTCTGACCTTTGCCGCACGTAAGGAGCGAATTGATAGCCCTGATGCCCAGATCAAGCGGCTCCGTGATGCGTCTTCGCAGGAGTGGATTGATCGGGTCCTGGTAGATGGGATACAATTGTCCGTTGATATGCCCTTTGCCGTCCATCGGATTGCCAAGCCCATCGATGACGCGGCCGAGGATATCCTCTCCCACCCTGACGTACCTCTGTCTTCCCCTGGCGATGACCCTCGATCCTGGGCCGATGCCCCTCATTTCCTGCAACGGCATCAGCAGTATCCGGTCTTCCCTGAATCCGATGACCTCGGCTTCGACGAATTCATCTCTTGCCGAATCGTTGGGCTGTATGAGACATATATCCCCTATGTTAGCCCTCGGGCCAAGGCCTTCAATCACGAGGCCAACCCCTTTGTCAACACGCCCGTAGACCTTTATCGGGTCAGCATCCCTGACAAAATTTTTACACTTAGCTATCAAGTGCTGTGGTGATTGCATCGCGCAGCTCCCTAATCTGCTCTTCAATTCTCGCATCCACTTCAGCCGTCGGACTCTCGATATAACAGCCTCCCGGCGAGATGGCTTCAGCTGGCTCAATGATAATGTCCTTTAGTCTTGCCTCTTCCCTTAGCACTTCGAGATTCGATAGCATTGTATCGTAATCGACTGGGTTCACTCTGATAACCATCTTATCTTCCCTGCCGAGTTTTCTGACAGCCTCGCGGACAACCGCAATGATAATATCCCTGTCCTGTTCGATCTTTTTGTGTACTAGTTTTTTAGCGATTTCGAGTGACAAATCAACGATCTCAGGCAGTATCTCCTGGATTTTCTTCTCCTTTACATGGTCCAGTTCATAAATGATTGAATCAAGCCGCCTGAGTCTTCCGACGATCTCTTTCTGCCCAGCCCTGATTCCCTGTTCAAGCCCTTCGGAAAACCCCTTATCAAAACCTTCAGATTGAGACTTCTTGAGCATTTCGGCCTTATTTTTAGCGTCATCGACACTGCTTATTTCAGCACGTAGATGGTCAAATCGGGCGGGCTCATAAAGTGTGACAGTATCTCCCTTCTTTTGATTAGCCGATGAGTTCTTCGCCACCCTTACCTCCGATCACAATCTTGCCTTCTTCTTCCAGCCTCCTGGCAACTCTTACGACGTTCATCTGGGCTTTTTCAACATCCGATACCTTAACGGCGCCCTTGGCCTCAATCTCTTCCTTGAGTATTTGCACAGCTCTCTGGGACATATTTTTGAAAATCTTCGCCTTCAGTTCGTCGGCAGCCATCTTGAGCGCAAGAGAAAGATCGTCGGTAGTAATCTCCTTGAGCACCATCTGGATGCCTTTGTCGTCGACAGCGATGAGATCGTCGAACGTGAACATCAGCTTTCTTATCTCGTCTGCAAGTATCTGGTCCTTCTCTTCGATATTCTTCAGTATGAGGTCTTCAGAGGCCCTGTCCATCTGGTTCAGGATCTCCGAAACAGTCCTGATACCGCCGATCTTCTTGCCACGGGTATAACTTTGAAGTTGAGACTGAAGAACATCTTCGAGGTCGCCGAGGATAGAGGGTGATATCTGGTCAAGACTCGCAATCCTCAGAGAAACGTCGATCTTCAGATTTTCAGGAAGCTTTGCGAGGACTTCAGCAGCCTGAGTCGGTTCCAGATGGGCCAGTATGATGGCAATCGTCTGTGGATGTTCCCTTGAAAGCATATTGGCAATCGCGCCCGTGTCAAGCCACCTCAACACATCGAAGGCACTCGCTCCACTCTCAATCTTGTCAAAAAGTTTTTTTGCCGTCTCAGGGCCGAAGGCCTTCAGGAGGACATCCTTGATATATTCTTCGTCAACTCCCTGCATGACGTTTCCCGTCTTTTCACAGAAATCCCTAAGGACTGAATCGGCAAGATCCTGTGGGATTTTAACCTTTGCCATCATGGGGATTACGCGGGCCAGATCAAGCGGGTCCAGGTGCTTGAACACCTGTGTTGCGGCATCTTCACCGATCAGCGAAAGAAAGGCTGCGGCCTTTTCGACCCCCGAGAGCTTTCTCATTGCTCTATTCCTGCAACCATTCCTTGACGACGTTAGCGGCTTGCTTCGGATTGGCGTTAACTATGCCAAGCGCCTTTTCCTTGGAAACATCCTCAGGAGCAGGCGGAGGCGCATATGCGAGACCTCCGGGCCCGGCAGACGCCCCGGGGCCGGGCACACCTTCCGGCATCCTGTAGGTCACAGGAGCGCTTAGGGTTTTCAGCAATGGCTTGATGACCATAGTGAACAACAGCAGTACGATAACTATGGGTATTATATATTTCAGTAATGACACGCCAAGTTTCAGGTAGTCCGTTTTTTCTGACACCATCTCTTCAAGCGGCGTCTCAAAAGGGATGTTCTCTACAATGACCTGATCACCGCGGTCCTTCTCAAAACCGATGGCGGCCTTAACTATATCTTCGTATTTTTTCATCTCCTGCTCATTCCTGGCTACAAAGGTGCCCTTCTGGGCGCCCTCGGCCTTGCCATACGTACCATCGACCAGAACTGCCACCGAGATGCTCTTGACAACCCCCCTCGGCTCAATAATCTTGCTTACAACCCGGCTAACTTCATAATTGATGCTTTCTGTCTGCTTCTGCGAAGCCGAAGGCGAGGCAGCTGCTGGCGCAGGCTGCTGGCCAGGCTGGTTCGATGCCACTCCAGGCACACCACCCTGAGTACCGCCAACCGTTTTTTCCTGACTTCTCTGTTCGCCCCTGATCGCTATTGTGTCGGGGTCAAATTTCTCTTCTGTCCTCTCAACCTTGGAAAAATCTATCTTTGTAGAAACCCTTACTATCGCCTTACCCCGTCCTATAATGCCTTCGAGCATGCTCTGGAGTTTGGATTCGTATTCACGGTCCATTGTCTTTTGGTATTCCAGTTGTTTTGCGTCTGCGACCATGTCGCTGCCGTCGGACGGACTGGAAAGGAGATTACCCAGATTGTCTATAACCGAAACATTACCGGGCGGCAAACCTTCGACACTGCTCGAAACAAGGTGAACAATACCGCCAATCTGTCCCTGATTCAGCGCCCTTCCGGCCTTCAGTTTCAACACAACGGAAGCAGTGGGCTTGTCTTCCTTGTCCGTAAAGATCGTCTTTTCGGGTATGGCTATGTGCACCCTCGCCTGATCCACCTCTGCGAGCTGCCTAATCGTCCGTGCAAGTTCTCCCTGAAGCGCCCGTATATAATTAAGCCTCTGAACGAATTCGGTAACGCCAAACTGATTTTTATCGAAAATCTCAAAGCCAACACCACCTCCCTGGGGAATACCCTGAGAGGCCAGTTCGAGCCTGAGTTCATAGACTTTGTCGGATGGAACAGAAATAGAATTCCCTTCAACCTTGTATGAAACCTTCATCTCCTTCAACTTAGCGATTGCCTGTCCAGCGTCCTCCTGGGTAAGATTGCTGTACAGGATCTGATAGTCAACCCTCTGGCTCCACATCATCATGCCGGCAACTATTGCGATACAGAGGGCTATAACCGACAAGAGGGCCAGCTTTTGTTTCAAAGGCCATGCCAGGAATCGATCAACGATGTCTTTTGGTGCCATTCTATCCTCTTTTAGGTTAAATTAAACGCCACTATACCTGCATGCTCGAAATCTGCTGATATGCGCTAATTAGCCTGTTTCTTACCGACAGAAGCGTCTGCAGCGAGAGATCTGCCTTTTCCATGGCTACGACGACCGTCTGAATATCCTTTACATCGCCATTCGCAAAACCGGCGATCGCCTTTTCAGCATCATTCTGGATCTGAGAGACATCCTTGAGGGCGTCCTTTATCGCGTCTTCAAAGGAAGTGCCAGGCTTTTTGCCGACCTGCTGAGGTTCGGCTATATTTTGGCTGATGTCACCTATTATTTGGATCTCGTTCATCGGAGCCTCCCCTAGCAGTCTATACCTGCAAGATCGCGAGCGTTCTGTTATACATATCTTTATACGAAGCTATCATGGTCAGATTGGCCTCGTAGGACCTCTGAGCTGTCATTAAATTGACCATTTCTGTCAGAACATTGATATTTGGATAAGAAACATAACCTTTTTTGTCAGCATCTGGATGACTAGGATCGTATACCGTTCTGAATGGTGACTGGTCCTCCACAACCTGCGGGACCTCGACGCCAGCCGCAGTTTCTCCAAACATGACCGTCCTGAAAATAACATCTTTGCGACGGTAAGGGCCTCCTTCCGGGGTCTGCGTGGAAGAGGCATTGGCAATATTCGAGGCTATGACATTCAGCCTGGTCTTCTGGGCCTCAAGCGCCGTTGAGCTTATCTGCATGGGCAAAAACATTTCATCCATTATTGGCCTCCTGATTTCGCCACATCTTTCATCATCCTGAATTTCATGGATAATATCTGGGTGGCGCTATTGTACAGGAGCTGGTTTTCAGCCACCTTCGTCATTTCGCTGTCGATGCTCACAGTGTTGCCATCACGGGTAACCATTGTCGGTACTGTTTCAAAGACTGTGTAATCCCCACTTGCCCCGTTAAGGGACTTATTGAGCTCCGATTGAAAAGAGATGTCCTTGGCCCTGTATCCGGGGGTATCAGCATTGGCTACATTAGAAGTCAATATCTTATTCCTGAAAGAAGCCACATTCATGATATTTTCGAGCGTATTAAATGTATTGTCTGGCATATTGCTCCTCCGCAATGAAGAAAGTTACGAGAATAAGCTTTTCCCTTCCTAATTCTAATGCAAGTTATATACCTAACACTAAGATGATACCCCTTTAATCTCATCGTCCGTTATGTTGTAATCCTTTAATTTGTTCCTGATCGTCCTTACACTCACACCGAGAACGCCGGCAGCCTTTGTCCTGTTGTTTGCCGTCTCCCTGAGGGTCTTGATGATTAGGTCCCTTTCAACATCCTTCATGCGGCCTATCTTGGCTGTGTAAGGTGCCTGAGCTGTCCCCGCTTCAGAAGCCGTGCAGTCAGCTGGGGGCATCAGGTTGTCGGTACCTGAAATTACAGCGGTCCGATACATAAAGTTTTCGAGCTCTCGCACATTGCCTGCCCATTCGCAGTTAAGCAGATAATTTCTCAATTCCCCAGAAATAGAGAAAACTTTTCCCATCTTTTGGGAAAGACGCTGGAGAAAAAATTCCGCCAGCGGAAGTATATCTTCCGGGCGTTCCCGCAGCGGTGGTATCCTCACCGGGAAAACATTCAGCCGATAATACAGGTCTTCCCTGAAGGTCCCTTTTTTGACCTCGGTCATCAAGTCCTTATTGGTCGTCGCTATTATTCTGACATCAAGCTTGACCGGGGTCTTGCCTCCAATTCGATCAATCTCGCGCTCCTGTATGGCCCTCAGGAGTTTTGCTTGGAGCGAAAAAGCCATCTCGCTTATTTCATCAAGAAGCAATGTACCACCGTTGGCCAACTCGAACCTGCCTAGCCTCCTTTCCACTGCCCCGGTAAAAGAGCCCCTTTCATGACCGAAGAGCTCGGATTCCAGGAGACTTTCCGAAATTGCAGCACAATTGACAGCAACAAAGGGTTTGATATTCCTGTTGCTGTGTTTATGTACAGTCCGGGCTATAATCTCTTTGCCAGTGCCACTCTCTCCGGTAAGCAGAACCGTAATGTCGCTCTTTGCAACCTCCCAGATGATCGACATGAGGTTCTTCATGACTGGAGACTCGGCTACCAAATCACTATCATCTAGCGGCAGTATTCTGTCCACGGTTCTTTTGAGCGCATCGAAAGAGACAGGCTTCATGATATAATCGGTCGCCCCCAGCTTCATGGCATCAACCGCACTCTCCACCGTGCCATACCCTGTAATGACTATGACTGGGATGAAAAGACCCTTTTTGCGTATCTCCTGGAGGAATTCAATGCCGTTCATCTTCGGCATCTGCATGTCGGTAATTACAAGTGAGTAGTCCGCTATATTCTCTTTGGAGAGAGCGTCAATGGGATTGTTGTAGACCATGGGATTGAATCCGAAGCGCTTCATCGTCTCCTTCAAAGCTGTAGCCATATCAATCTCATCATCAATAATCAAAACCGATTTCATTGTACCCTCGTATCAGTCCTTTTTTCAGTCGGCAGCGAAATAATAAATTCGGTACCCTTGCCAGGAAAGCTGTCCACATCTATGTGTCCCTGATGCGCGGCAACGATGCCCAGGGTTATAGACATCCCGAGGCCAGTGCCCCTGTCCTTTGTAGAAAAAAATGGCTCAAACAGCCTCGCCTTCGTTTCCTCATTCATACCAGAGCCGCTGTCCCTTATTGCTATTCGGATATGGGAAGGCTTTTCCTTTTGAGGCAGCTCCCTCTCCACGCGCATCGTTATCTTTCCCCCGTCTTGCATGGCCTGAACCGCATTCAAGATCATGTTGATTAGCGCCTGCCGAATAAGGTTCTTGTCCAGATGAAAAGAGTATCTATCGTCATCGGAAAGTTCAATCTCTACGCCGCCTGCCGCCAGAACTTCCCTGAACTCATCACACGTCTCGCGGACGATATCGTTGATACAGCTGAATTCCATTTTCGGCCTGATCTCGCCCGAAAATCTAAGCATGTTGTCCAGGGTACTGACCAGTGAGCGCACGGAATTAGAAATACGTCTGGCATAATCGACTTGCTCTGTCCCCTTCAGATCATTAGCCAGAAGATTTGCAAAGAGTTCTATGCTCCCGAGTGGGTTGCGGATTTCGTGGGCAATCTTCATGACCAATTCACCCATGGCAGAAAGTCTCCGGTTCCTTTCGTTTTCCGCTTCGAGGCGCTTAAGTCTTGTTATATCCTTGAAGATAAGTACCTTCCCGATAGTGCTGCCAGCACCGCCGCTGACCTCAGAGTTCGAAACCAAAGCATGAAAGGTCCTTGCGTTCTCAGGTGTGACAATATCATCCTTTATCTCAGCATAAATGGACAAGCCCCCTATTACAGTACCCGAATCGACTCCCAGTAAGCCTTCGGCCGCTTTGTTAATCAATCTGATAACGCCGCCTTTATCAAAGAAAACAACTCCGACATCAATGCTGTCGAGGATGCTGTCGAGAAGCTGTTTCTTCTGGTCTACCTCGTCCGTAAGAACCTTGACTCTGTCTTCAAGGTTTTGGTAATACTGCATCAACGTCGATGAAACCGAATTGATGCTCTCAATCGCCTTGCTTAAAAGACCTATGTCCTGTTCATTCTGTTCCATCTTGTCCAATTGTAACACCGTTATTATTCCGATCGCAGCAGGCCGGCTGCCTCGGCGACTGCACCGCCGCCGCCCTCAGCCTTTTTCAGATATTCGTTGTCTTTTGCAAGTTTCCCATATTGATAGTCAGCCCATTGAAGACTTTTGGGGTCTTTTATGCCGCTGTCAATCGCCTTTTTATAATATACCTTTGCCGCATCATGCTTGCCGGAAAGATAGTATAAGTCCGCCGCTTTCAATATCGAAATTGCATCGTCCTTATGGGCAGCCCTGATGTAATTCTTCAGGGCCTCCGCATTGTTTCCTGATCTAACATAGAGATCTCCGACCCTCGAATAATCTTTCTGCGTTTCCAGCACCCTTATGGCACGTGCCCTATACTCCGCTGCTGCAGAAACGTTCCCTTCATTTTCGAAGATTTCGTATAAAAGGACCGCAGCCTGCCCTGAATAGTTAGCATCAGTCGTAATGGGGGTCAGCAATCTTTTTGCTTCAGTAAACTTCCTTTCACGCATAAACATCTGCGCAAGGACCATAGAAGCCTCGGCGCGGTTCCTGCCTCTTGCCGCCTTCTGAAGCAGTCGTTTCGCCTGTTCTTTGTATCCTTTCTGGTCCATATATTTTGCCGCCTCTATAGTATATGGGCTATCGATGCTCAGATAGTTGAAATATTTCAACAAGTAATTGTCGGCCTTCGGGTCCTTGTCATCCTGCAATTTTTTAAGTCTTTTTTCGAGTTCTTCGGATAAGGTCTTTTTGTTATTGAGATATGTCAGATAGAGAAATGCGTCATCGAGGTCTCCCTTTTTTTCAAAGAGCGAAACAGCTTTCAGCCTCAGCTCATCCGTTGGTTCAAACAAGATCAGTTCCGCCGCTAGTTTAAGCGCCTCATCCTGGTTGTTTTCCGCTTCATAAATCTGGAATAAAGTCCTCTTGGCCTCAATAGCCTCGATACGCGATGATGGTGCATTGATGATAGCTATCAGCATATCCTTGGAATCGATATATTTGCGGGCATTGTAATAAATGATGGCCTTGCTGACAGCAATGTTCTCCGCCTTCAACACTTGGTCCGGGATTTTGTTTATCGTCTGGATTGCCTGCTCATGCTTTTCCTGCCGGCTTAGAATCATGGCCCTGATATAAAGGACCCGATTGTCGTTTTCATAAGCATTGCGATCTAACTTTGCAAGAAGCTTTTCAGCCTTGTCAGTTCCCCCTTGGATGAATGCAATTTCGGCCTTTGCGATTGTCGCCTTCTCCTGAAAATCACCTTTCACAAGATCCAGCTGCACTTCAGCTTCTTTGTAATTGTGGATATTCATTCGATCGAGCCCCAATACGAGATGGGCCTCGTCGTCGTGCACCGTGTTTTTGAATGACTTAAAGAAACGCTTCAGATTTATGTCGGACTCGTAATAATTCTTGAGATGATAGTCGGCCTTGGCGATCCCCAGCAACGCCCTTGCAGCATCTGAGTCTTTCGTGGAAGATATAAAAATCTGGCGATAGAGTTCTTTGGCTTGGGGGTACTGCTTTGCAGTCATTGCGGCATCCGCAGGAGTAAAAACATCCTCAGCAGCTGAAACCATTTTAGCGGAAGATAAAAGGAGCATCAATAAAAAAAGAACGACTGCGACCCCCTTTTTCACACAGGCCCTCCA
The DNA here is from genome assembly GCA_963736105.1 of uncultured Nitrospiraceae bacterium. Taxonomy (GTDB): domain Bacteria; phylum Nitrospirota; class Thermodesulfovibrionia; order Thermodesulfovibrionales; family Dissulfurispiraceae; genus Fen-1308. The sequence continues at coordinate 2,648,693 of CAVTNL010000002.1, forward strand.
TAAGGCGCACGTTTTCCAATATATATTGAAAAAAATATGCCACTAATCGTATCAAATTGTTTTATCAGTGATTTTTCATATCGTGATACCCCAGGACAGATTGATAAGGATAATTTAGTCAATTTTATGACTGATACATGAAAACATCCTCATATCCAAGATTAAAGGCCAAGCCTCTTCATCTTTTCGATAAGAGTAGTCCTGTTGACATTCAGGTATTTCGCAGCTTGGCTCTTCACACCACCATGGATCTGAAGGGCATGAAGCAAAAGCCTCTTTTCATATTCCACCAGCGCCGAATTGAGGTCAATCCCTTGGACAAAGGGATTAACATCCGGATCATCGTTAGGGTCATTAATCTCCGGCAGAGCTGGAAGTTTCTTACCTGTCATCTTTTCCGAAAGATCATACGGCGTGACAACGTCATCGTCCTTGAGTACCAACAGCCTTTCGAGCGTATTTTCAAGTTCCCTTACATTTCCAGGCCACCGATAATCCTTAAACGCCTGAAGCGCCTCACCCGAAATTTTAAGCGGATTGCGTTCGAACCGCTTTGCATGCTTCTCCATGAAAAAATTGCACAGAAGCGGTAGGTCTTCGGTCCTTTCCCGCAGCGGCGGTATCTCTATAGGTATGACATTTATGCGGTAATAGAGGTCTTCCCTGAACCTCCCCGCCCTCACGGCCTCTTCGAGGTTCTGGTTTGTTGCCGAGACGACTCGCACATCGACATTTACGGTCCTGCTCCCCCCTATTCTCTCAAAAGACCTTTCCTGAAGGACCCTTAGAAGCTTTACCTGGAGCATTGGCGACATCTCACCAATTTCGTCAAGGAATACAGTACCACCGTCGGCAAGCTCGAAACGACCGATGCGAGATGCTATGGCGCCGGTAAATGCACCCTTTTCATGCCCGAAAAGCTCAGATTCAAGAAGTTCTGCTGGGATTGCGCCGCAATTAACGGGGATGAAGGTTTTATCAGCTCTCTTGCTGCTGTAATGGATCGTCTTGGCAACCAGCTCTTTGCCGGTGCCGCTTTCACCGAGTACCAGAACGGTGCTGTTTGACTGCGAAACTTTTGAAATTAAATTATATATATGCTTAATCGACAGCGAAGCGCCAACTATCGGGGGAACCTTAGGATGGACCAACGGCTCATCGTTACCCATGTCATAATTCTGACATATACGTAGCAAAAGATCAATAGATTTTTACAGAAAGTTTTATATGTTCGTAGGCTTGAGGTGAGAGCATGATTTTCATAGTCAAACATCTTACTGAACATTCCTCCATCTGCCAGGGATGCCGTCAAAATACTCGTTGAATTTGATAGGCAGATACGCCGGCTTGCCTTTCTCATAAGTGGTGAGCCACACCCAGTAGTCAAACTCCGTTTCTTATCGGGCATTTTCTCTGAAATCACCGCCACCTTATTATCAAGGTTCATATTCACCAGCCGTAACGAGGACTTGCAATGTTAGGAGGATACGGTTGAATATCTTGCGGGAGAGTTTTAAATCATCCGGGTTAATTTCAAGACACTGTTTAACCTCACTAACAATCAACCTAAAGTTATGCCTGATATCCTGCCTGGAGGCCACCTACTGTTGGTCATGCCTAAAGACTGTGGCTTTACGGCGCTTCCCGGCGCTTTATCTCACTGCGCGGAACTGCTTCGAAGCGGGCAATCTCAACGCACACCCATACGCGGACCGGCACGTCGATCACTTAATAGACCTTACCCCTGAACATTGCGTTGCCCGCTGTTTGCAAGGCGGCCTCGAACAAAAGCGATGTCACCCCGCAGCACATAGAATTGTTCGGCGAAGGATGCCGGAATTTTCATTTTATTCACTGCTTCTTCGATACGATCGAGGCGGGCAAGCAATTCCTCACGTAATTTCGGCGACATCTCAACTACCAAATCCTGTTCGAGTGCGAGCAATGCCCGATACCATCGGACGATGCGAAGCCTGATCCGCCATCTGAATATCACAGGAATAAATTTCAGTCCCGGGATTAAGACCACAATCAGCGGCACAAAAACTACAATTATGCGGTTTACAAGACTGGCCATCCAAAATGGCAGATATCGATAAAGAAAGCTTTTCCCGGATTTATAGTAGCGACTCGCATCGCTGCTAAGCCGGAATTCATATTCCAGCGGAGATGGAAACTCGCCCCGCCGCCTTAGCAGACTCGCACTCCCATGCACTTCTTGCGCTGCCTCGATCAACAGATCCGATAGCGCCGGATGCAGGTCAGGCCGCGCAATAATCTGTATGGTAGGTCCAATCAGTGTTACATCGTGAGACGGAATATCCTTGCCAAAATCGATTGACCCTTTAGGAAGTACCAGCTTGTTTAAATAGTCGATGCGACGAGTATATCCATCGGCTTGTGTAAAGTCGAAAAGATGGATCCTTTCAGTCCGAAGAAGCATACGCATATTCTGAACTGAGGCTGAATCTCCCATAAGGAACACCGCATCTACTTTACCTTCGATTAGTGCCTTTGTCGCATCGTCCGCTTCCAGATTCAGCAGCGCCGTCTCGCCCCCTGGCTCGATACCATTGGCAGCTAGCAGCGTTAACGTCAATGTTCTTGAACCGCTGCCTTCGGGGCCGACAGCCAGTCGCTTACCGGCGAAACCGGAAAGCAGACTGATGAGCTGGTCACCCCGATAGAAAATAAGGAGTGGCTGATAGGATATACTGCCAAGAGATACTAGTCTATCGACCTTCAATCCGCCGGTCACTCCACTCTGAACAAAACCTATGTCGACATGAATTGAAGGATCGTTCAGCCTCTTGAGATTTTCCTGAGAGCCCTCGGATGGCAGGATTTTCAGCTTCACTCCATTGCGTGCCAGAATCTTGCTGTACTTTTCAGCATTCATTTGAGACACGCTACCCTCGGGGCCACTCGTAATGGTAATAGTGTCCGGAGGCGCGGAATGAAAAAACCAATATGCAGCAAAGGATGAAACAGAGATGACTAGAAGGATAGCAGCAAGCGCAGCCGCCTTTCCAAGTCCGAAGGTCTCCATAAACGTCGTCTGAATCCGGTTGAGACCAATATTCAATCTGGTCAGCATGAGCCGCTGCCTACATTACAAGCCCTAAGATGACAAAGATATATCCGGCAGCCCTGACGACTGGTAGGACTGATTTCAGGTCAGCTGCCCAACCCATGAGCAAAGCAAAATGCGAAATAGCAAACATGAAAAACCCTATGCCGATGAAAGCAAAGGCCTTAACGCCGGACTGAAAATACCGTTTGATGCCCAAAACAAGAATCGTCAGACTTAGAATCAAGTTTAGCACCGTAGTGAAGTCCATATTCCCCTCCTATTTTTTATTAAGCACCAGGCTTAAAATATCCCCATCCTTAATATTTAACTTATCCAGGTCGGCTTTCGTGATAAGTATTGCAGGTTTGTTTTCAGTATTCCAGCTTAGCTTCAACTCCCCCATTCCGGTAGTGCCCTTAAATACGGTGACCAGGTTGCTGTCCTGAGCATCCTTGTAAACAAGTTTGGATAAACGAGCCGAGCCGACTTTGGCAGCCAGACCGGATTCCTTTTTTGCAAAAGTTCTGACTACAGGTCGCAGCATTTCTCCGAAAAATATGAAGTAAAGGACGACATCCTTAAGGATACTGTCATTCAATACGATGCTGTTGAAGACCCAATCTATTATCTCGCGTCGGCTGTGAGGGATAGTATCGCTGTTGAGAAATGGGGAAGAAGCAAGATACTCATTAGCGAAATCGTAAATCCTTTTCTTGACATTCACTCTTTCGAGAGAAAAATTGTAATATATCTTCGTGATTTCGTCGGCTATAATATCGAAAGTTTCCAGACCGTCAGCGCCAGATTTCGCCAGGTGACCCATGACTTTGAGTATATTGAAAAGCCGCTGTGGCGAAGCATCGTCAGGGGCAAGAACAAAGGGAGCGGAGATGTGAAATAGCTGCTTGATTGTAGCAGTCTGAAATTCTTCCATTTTCAGACTGCTAGGAGATTCGTTGACCCTGCTAATGTCTCCAGCCAACAGGGCGTCGATTATCTGCTGCTGCGAAAGGGTTCGCGATTTCACGTGAACTATCAGGGCTGCATATATGTCCGCCTCAATAAGATGCTTGCTACCGGTAATAATATATGCGTGACTCTCCTCAACGCCCCTATTTTTTATCATAGAGTATAGACTTTCCAGTGGCATGTTGCCCCTCCCCTTTCAATCTAATGACTAGGGACTGCAGCCCTATTCCCTTGAACCTGCTTTCCTGCGGAGGTTAAGCAAGATCGGCAGGTTGCCGGGTCAGTTTCATGCTCGTGCTGCTCTGCTCTTTCTATACAGCTACGCAACTTATAGCGGATATTGATGAACTTCTCGTACAGTGTATCATAGTCCGAATTGAAATTTCTTTATACGCTGCCTACAAATTTCAGCCCTTATAATATTTTTCATGACACTGGTCCCGCAACTGAAAGTATTTAGCCTGTGTTTCGCAACCCTGCAAACAGTTAACTAAGAAGATATTTATAGAAACATCCGCATGCATGCCCACCCACTTCACTGGATGTAAGAACGCTCCTGCCTTGTGTAGTGATAGCCATACCCATCGCCACGCTGAACAATGGGGCAGTGCCGATAGGAGACCCTACGGATAACACTCATGGAAGTCTGAAAGTTGAAACTGACAGAAGCTCTTAGGTCAACTGGCCCTGCAAGGACTCCAGCTTTTTCCCCGAAGGAACCGTAGCAACAACCATGTATGGTTGACTTGTTACGGGTTACTTCGCGGGTGTCGACGGCTTCGCTGGATAGCGCCGCTCTACTTCTTTCAGAATGTCCTCTTTGAGTTTAGTGATCTCCTGCCTAAATAGATCGTTGGATAAAACTTCCCCGGGCAGTGAGTCAAATCTCCTCGCAATGGTCTCACTCAGACTGACTTCTGCCGCTTGTCTGTCTATTAACTTTTGAAGGTTTACGATAACTCCGCTCAAACTCTGCAGATTGTTATTGTTTATGGCCAGTCTCTGATCTATCGACATAAGAATATCGATTGCCTGATCCAGCCTGTCGGCACTTGCCTTGGCGGATGCGGCGGAGAACTGACCCAGGTCCATCAACTGTCCTTCACAATTACCTGGCAAAGCACGATCCGTTGAAGGCACCCATCTACCCACGCAAACCATCGGGACAGAAGTACCTGTTAAGAATGTGTACCCTGAATCCCCCTGAGCAGAGGACTGCAACGGAACCCCCGCCACGAACAAAACCAATCCGATTGCGGCTAAAAAAATGTCCTTTCTCATGCGTCCTCTTATCATAACTGAAAATTTCACTGAGCCAAAGGGCTCAATTGGTGTCCTGCACTATTTAGGCTTCCGGGCTCCGATGTCGTAACGGCCCGCAGGCACAGCAGGGTCTGCTTCGACCGTTATGGCGATTTCATAGTCCTTCTCCAGAGACGCCAACTCACGCCTCCTCGTGTTTAGGAGTATGTTGGCACTCGCGACTGACAAGCGGCAGATAATCTCCGCCACCTCACCGCCGGCTGCCAGGGCATGCATTTCGCGAACCGCACTAAGTGCCACAAAATCATCAGAATTCACCGCCCCTATTCCGTCACAAAGCGGGCATTTGTGTGTTATGGCTTCCGCATATGCAGGCCTGATACGCTCACGGGTCATTTCGAGTATGAAGAATTTCGACAGGCCAGCAATTTCGGTGTTGGCTTTATCGGAGCTCAGCGCCTCTCTTATTCGTGCTTCAACAAGCCGGCGATTCTTGCTTGATTCCATATCGATAAAGTCAATGACCACCAGTCCGCCGATATCGCGGAGTCTTAACTGCCGAGCAACCTCGTCAGCCGCTTCTAGATTGGTAGTAAGTGCAGTTGATTCTACGTTGTCCTCCCTGCGGCTTCTGCCGGAATTGACATCAATGGCAGTCAGAGCTTCTGCCCTGTCAAATACAAGATAGCCCTTGGACGGTAGTCGTACTTCCCGCTGTGAAAGTCTAGCTATCTGCGCTTCAACATTGTATAAACCTAAGAGTGGCTTTTTGTCCTTATAATGGGTGACATTGATCTTGCGCCAGGGCATAATCTTGCGCAGAAAAGCTTTTGTGGCCGTATAGGTAGCTGCATCGTCAATAAGAATCTCAGCCACATCCGAGGTGAGATAGTCGCGCACGGTCCTCATTGCTATATCCTGCTCCTTGTAAATAAGCGCAGGCGCCTTTGCCTTGCCGGCTTCATCTTTGATGCGGTCCCAGAGCTTAATCAGGTATTTCAGGTCCAACCCAAGCTCTTTCTCGAGGGAATCGCTGCATGCCGTTCTCAGGATGAAACCAGTATCCTTCGGTAGCTTAAGAGAATTGAAGGTCTCCTTCAGGCGGTCCCGGTCCTCCCGGCATTCTATCTTGCGGGAAATACCTACTCGCTTCTGACCGGGCATCATGACAATATACCGTCCGGGTATGGAGATAAACGTGGTCAGGCTGGCTCCTTTGGTCCCATGCTCATCTTTTTCCACCTGAACAAGAATCTCCTGTCCCTTGACAAGACCATTCTGCTTGCCACTCTGATCATCTTCTTTCCTGGCTTGAAGAAGCTCAGGCATGACCTCACGGTATTGAAGAAACCCATGCTTCTTCTGGCCAAAATCAATGAATGCAGCTTGCAATCCCGGCATAAGTGATGCAACCACACCTTTATAGATGTTCCCCTTTAGATGCTCACGGGAAGCGACTTCAACATAAAAGTCCACGAGCATGTCGCCCTCTACGATAGCAACACGTTTTTCCTCGGGGTAGCGAGCATTGATAAGAATGCGCTTAGTCCGGTCCTTTTGCGGCTTCTCCGCAGATGTCTCTGTTTCAGATGATTCGGCCATTTCCGGACGCTTGCCTTTCCGCGATCGTCTGCGGCGGCGCCTGGGTTTGCCATTTCCGACCAATGGAGCTTCTTCCTTGACGCCTTCGGCAGAAGCTTCCGGCATGACAACGACGAGGTTATCATCGCCTATGGAGGAAAGTTGAGATTGAGAAGGTTCCTGATCAATTGTCTCTGAAGGCTCAGCCTCTACAGAATCAGGCCTATGCTGCTGTGCTTGATCGCGTTTTACTTTGCGGTACCTCGGTCTCCGCCTTCTGGATTTTGCATGCGGTACTGCATTTCCCTCGGAAGGTTCCTGTTGTACTTGTGAAGATTCTATTTCTGGGTTGCTGATTGATTCATTATGTTCGATCATTTGCGTATAAATTCCACCTTTAGCTTTATGTCCCCACTGAAGCGTATTAAAGCGGGGTTTTTTCTTATATTTTACATTGTACACTACCACCGTGCAAAAAAACTCTCTGATTCATGTTTGTCTGCCGTTCCCTTGCGGGACACTTTGCGGAGTGATATTCTTTGATAAAGCTTGTACAGACTATGATTGTTAGACCTGCCCATAATCATTAAAGGGGGAATTTATGAAAGCAATACGTGTTCATCAATTCGGACCGCCTGAGATAATGAAGCTTGAAGAAGCCGCTGACCCGCGTCCCGACAGAGGGGAAGTGGTCGTGAAGCTATTCGCCGTCGGTGTCAACCCTGTCGACACTTATATACGATCAGGGCTTTATACTACCAGGCCTGACTTGCCCTATACACCCGGAATGGACGGAGCCGGCTTAATAGAATCTGTGGGAGAAAAGATAACCAAAGTCGCGGTCGGCGATCGTGTATACATCTGGGGATCAATCACCGGTTCTTATGCCGAAAAGACCAAATGTCTTGAGTCTCAGGTGCATCCTCTTGCAACACATCTGTCTTTCGAGCAGGGAGCTGGGGTCGGCGTGCCATACTCGACAGCTTATCACGCCCTCTTCCATCGCGCGCGTGCGGTTCCCGGAAATTTCATCCTTGTGCACGGCGCCAGCGGCGGGGTTGGTACGGCTGCCGTCCAGCTTGCTCGGGCTTCAGGCATGAAGGTCATCGCGACCGCTGGTACTGCTGAAGGTCGCAAGTCTGCCATTGAGCAGGGTGCACTCTATGCGGTCGATCACCGCGATCCTTTGCATCTGAAAGAGACCCTAGCCATTACAGGAGGCCGCGGAGTTGATGTAATTCTCGAAATGCTGGCAAACGTCAATCTCGGCAGCGATCTACCTGTTCTCGCGGAAAATGGCCGTGTAGTGGTCATAGGTAGCCGCGGCAAGGTCGATATCGATCCTCGCGACCTTATGAGCCGCAACGGCTCGATTCTTGGCATGGCCGTATTGATGGCTCCGGAGCAGGAAAGAGAGGCTATCTATTCGGCTCTGGGTGCCGGCTTGGATAATAGGACATTGACCCCGATTGTAGGAAAGATCATGCCGCTGGCAAACGCATCCATGGCGCACCACGAAGTCATGGAGGCGAGCGCACATGGAAAGATAGTACTTAAACCCTGACTTTTATCGCCAGGACACCAAAATAAATCAGCAAAAGGGAAGGCCAAGAAATGAGAAAACTGTTAATTGCAATCGATGGTTCGGACTATGCATTGAAGGCAGTTGATTATGTCAGCAAACAGTTTTGCGGTGAAGATGTCCAGACAACCCTTTTTCATGTGCTACCGTTTTTGCCAACTGAGTTTTGGGACGATGGGCATATTCTCACTGAGGAGGAAAAAAAAGCCAGGAAAGTCGTTATCGACAAATGGCTATCCAACAAGAGATTGCAACTCGATCCTATTTTCAGCGCCGCCAAGAAGGTTCTGACCGACTCAGGTATCAAGGAGGAAAGGATAAGCACAAAATGGATATCGGATTCGACCGATATCGCTGACAGCATCCTAGAGGAAGCCCGAACAGGCGACTACCGAACCCTCGTCGTTGGCAGGTGCGGTCATAGCGATGTCAAAAACCGGATGGGCACGGTTACGGAAAGGCTTATAAAGCAAGGCGCAGGCATAGCATTGTGCATAGTGGAATAGCGGACTTCCGAGCAAGATATGCATAGGCAGTAGTGAACTGCTCACCCATTAACTGCAGCAAGCGGTTGAAGTAGGAGCGTCGCGATTCGAAGACACTCGCATACTGCGAGGGATGCCCGTAGTGCGTCTTACAGTCGTAACCTACCCGGCGACACTCGGGCCATCCATAGATACTACCAACATCCATAGAATGCGCGCTTTGATTCTGACAGTCCCTGTCCTATTGTGAGTGTGCCCGCACTGCTAACACCCTGGCGAAGTGCCGTAAAACGGCATTTTGAGTGGCGTCTACAAGATACTATCAGGATAATACCGGAATCTGGCCTCGCTTTGTATACGATTGCCGCTAAAGACCTTCTGTCGCGGAAAAGTCGACAGCACTGCATTTCACTTCCTGGCTACCGCCTGACATGGGGAATGCTCAGTTATCAGTTCAAGGTCGGTGGAAAGCCTTCCGGTGGTCTGCCTATCTGATCAGTAATACAAAGATTGTTCCTTGATCTTCTCGCAAAAATCCATATTGACCGCAACCATTCGCTGAAGCACAGTCCTATGATCGATGCCGTATTCCCTTTGCAGTGCCGCGGCAATATCGGAATACCGCCCAAAGACCTCACCGAGGCTGCTAGTGCTATATTGATGAACAAAATCCTTGCACCGTTTATGAGCGTCATCTATGTCCAGGTAACGAGTTCGGCACAAAGCTCTGCAAGCCTGTGCAGATATTTCATCTTTCAGTTCCTGCCTCTCATCACCGTTAACGCGTCTCTCGAAAAGTTCCCCGACCGATAGATTATCAAGATCGACGCAATGATTGAAATTTCTGCAGTTCATGCATGAAAACCTGAGCTCATATTTCAGCATCTCAACCAGCGAAGCTTCCAGAACACCCTTAAAAACCTGATCCTCACGAGGAGCTGAAATACTCAGCATATCTGATACGAAAGCACCTCCGCTCCTTACCACCGCAGCAGGGGTCTCCTGGACTCTTTTTGAAATTTCGGCACCGACGATACTACCGGCGAGTATGACATAGTAGCGCAGGTCAGCTGGAAACAAGTCTAATGTGCGTCTGAATTCTCTATCATTCAATTCATGCAATACCGCCAGAAGAGAGAAGGTTCTTTTGCCTGACATTCGCGGACTCCCCTTACAATGTGTGTACACGTTAGTATAGTTGATTTCAGATGGCGTGTTAAAGACTCAGGGTGCAAAATAACAGAACCGGCCCAGACGAATGTATAAAATCAGCAGACTTTTTATTCACTTGTTTGCCCGACCTTATTAATATCCTTTTCCAGCCGGACGGCGGATACGCATATCTGTCCGTCGCTTCGAGGCAGTAAATTAATGTCCGATCCTTTGAGTTTAAATGGGACTCCGTCCCTGATAGCTTCCTTGAGTTGCTGACTATAGTCAAAAAGGACGACTTTTTCTACCGATTCATACCGTTCGCCGATACCGAGGCTATACCCCAAGACAAACGCAAAGGTAACTGATAAAAACCATATTATTATAAAACTTGTCTTCATGATGTCACTCCTTTCCGAAAGTTTGACCGATCGGATTCCTATTTAAAGTTTATCATTATCAACCCTGAAATCAAGGCGCAGGAATCATGCGTGTCAAGGAATCATGCGGCATGCAGCATCTGTCCTATCGTCGCCTAATCAGGAATGGAAGAATTCCCCGAAGTCTTCACATTGCAATGAGAACTTGTATTCATGTGGAATTGATAGGGTTAACCCGTTCGCAATTCAATAGGCTGGGCAGCAAATCTGAAACGATATCCCTAGAGCCTATGGCACATCCATCTCGACAGTTCGGCTAAATGCGCGGGATTGTATAGACAAATGGAGCTAGCGACTGGATTCTAACCTGCGACTTCCGACTTGAGAAAATGTTTCTAAGTATCGACTACCATGTTTTCATTATACCATGCATAGGGCTATCAAGGCTAGACGGGACATAGAATGATTAATCTTTGTGAAGTTTTAGCTTGTTGATGGTGTTACGTTAGAAAAACCGTTAGAAGGCTCCGGGGGACCGAAGCTTTTCCTTTCGACAGTAAGCCGGTGGTGTAATGGGTCTGCTCCGCGCTCTTCCTACAATTGTGCATAAACGCAATGAAGAGACCGGGGCAAACCGGCTAAGATTCACCTTGTGTTCAACACAGTGATCCCAAAATGGTAAAAGGACAACAAATGACTGGTGATATCACCGATAAAAATAGATGCGAAATGTATCAAGTGGCTTTTTACACATTATTTCCTTATAAATCAACTAATCCCACCTTCGCATCTCTAATTGAGTTTCTGGCATATGATTTGCTAAATTTGGTCTTATCTTAATGATAAGAAGGCTCTCTTTCACCAGAAAGGACGATAAGGTTATGTTCAGAAGAATTATCATGACAGTAGTCGTTGTGTCCGCAATTGCCGTTGCTTTCACGGGCTTTACGCAGTATGTTTAGGCATTGGCTCTGGAGGTGGTTGCAATGATCCCGACCAGCCCACCTATAGGGGCCCTGACTTCCTAATTCTGGCTATCATCGACGCTAAATTCTCAAATAATACCTGTACAGTTCCGGGTGATGTCGATTGGAACTACAAGCAAATCCATATACGACGATCTTTGTGGTGTAACCAGTTTTTGAGAAACCCAAGACAAACAATTCAATCATCAGAAAAGTCGATATGATGGAGCGGGCGACGGGATTCGAACCCGCGACTTCCAGCTTGGGAAGCTAGCACTCTACCACTGAGTTACGCCCGCGTGAAGATCAACATTTTAACACCAAAAGGCTTTATTAATCGAGCATTATCGCGCCGCGCGCAGCCGAACTTACCAGCTTGGAATACCTTGAAAGATAGCCCTTTTTTATCTTCGGCTGCGGCTTTTTCCAGGCGGACATCCTTTCCTTAGTTTCCTGTTCGGAAATGACTATTGTGATTATTCTTTTGGGAATGTCTATCCGAATCTTGTCCCCGTTCTTGACGATAGCAATTGGTCCGCCTTCCATCGCCTCGGGTGAAATATGGCCGATGCAGGGACCGCGAGTGCCTCCAGAGAATCGCCCATCAGTAATAAGCGCCACGGATTCGGAAAGACCCATACCAGCAATAGTCGAAGTAGGAGAGAGCATTTCCCTCATACCAGGGCCGCCTTTGGGGCCTTCGTACCGTATTACAACAACATCGCCGGACTTTATTTCGCCTGCGAGGATGGATTTCATAGCGGCTTCTTCTGAGTCATATACCTTTGCCGTACCTTCGAACTTCATCATATTTTTACTCACCGCAGTCTGTTTTACAACCGCGCCATCAGGAGCAAGATTACCCTTAAGCACCGCTATCCCGCCTTCTTTGTGAAAGGCCCTGTTCAGCGGCCGGATTACATCTTCGTCGAAGACTTCCGCAGCATTGGCAATCTGTAGTACACTTGCACCAGAAACCGTTGGGTTATCCTTAAGCATGTCCTTCAATCTGTTGAAGACCGCCGGAATGCCCCCTGCGGCATCGAGGTCTTCCATGTAATATTGTCCGCCTGGAATCATATTAGTGATGTGGGGAGTCTGTTTGCTGATGAAGTCGAAGGTCTCCAGTTGAAGATCGACCTCCGCATCATGAGCTATCGCTGGAATATGGAGCGCGGTATTAGTAGAGCCTCCGAGAGATAAATCGACCCTGATAGCGTTTTCAAAAGCCTCTTTAGTCATGATTTTCCGCGGAGTTACATTCTTTTTGACAAGTTCAACTATCCTCATCCCACTCTCGAAGGCGATCCGCTTCTTCTGTGCAAGCACTGCCGGGGCAGTTGCACAGCCCGGCAGACTCATTCCGAGAGCCTCGGCTACGCAAGCCATCGTGTTAGCGGTATACATGCCCTGACAAGACCCCGCTCCAGGGCATGCGCACATTTCCAGTGATTGCAATTCATCCGACTTAATAAGACCTTTCTTGAATTTGCCAACAGCCTCGAATGTATCGCTTGTGAGATTGAGGCGACGCCCTCTGTATCTGCCTCCCAGCATAGGCCCGGCTGTCACAACAATACTGGGGACATTCAGTCTGGCAGCGGCCATCAGCATGCCAGGGGTTATCTTATCGCAGTTAGTAAGAAGAACAAGTCCGTCAAGTTGATGCGCCTCGGTGACCGTCTCGACCATGTCAGCTATGAGTTCCCTCGAGGCGAGAGAGTAGTGCATGCCTTTGTGTCCCATTGCAATGCCATCGCATATGCCCGGGATACCGAAGAAAAAGGGATACCCGCCACCTGTATGAATCCCTTTTTCGATGAATCTCTCAAGATCACGCATGCCGATGTGGCCAGGGATAAGATCGGTAAAGCTGGTGGCTACCCCTATGAAGGGTTTGTTCATCTCGCTGCGCGGCATTCCTGTGGCATAAAGAAGGGCCCTATGAGGCATTCGCTCAAGTCCGCATTTGATCGTGTCACTTCTTCTCATAAAAAATATCCCCTTGTCTTTCTTGATCGGCCTCAGCCGCAGATTACTATAATTTATTAATATAGACTAATTATCGTGGTCCTTTTTTGTATTCTCGGACTAGTTCAGCTATTTTGTCCTTTTTGTGGAGCTTTTCTTTCTGCATTCTTTTCTTCTCTATCTCCTCTTCGGGAGAGAGGTAATGCTTCTTGTTCAGCTCATCGAGCTGGACATTCAATTCCTTGTGTTCCTCGCAAAGCTTCTTGAAATCGTCATTCACCTTCTTTAGCGCTTCTACGATCTCTTCGTCGGTCATCGCAACCTCCCTCGATGTAGAATGTTATTTCTGAATAATTTTACTACAAATGGACGGCAAAAAAATACCGGTCTTAAAACTATTAACAAGTACTCCAACGGAGCCTGAACAGTGTTGGCTCCGAATAATCGTCAGAAGTTTCGCCCTGTATCTCACAAGTCCTTATAGATTCCCAGTTAGTACTGTAGGAGCCGCCGATTCCCAGCCAAGGCGGTAATGTTCCTTATGTGCCTGCTCCGATTCCTTAACGGAGAAGTCTTATATCGACAAGCAGTACATGATGTTAATTTCACTTAGTATAAAGTAAGCGATAGTTTACTGCCGATACGAAGATGTCGCATTTCTCCCGACAGTGATATCCAGCTAAATATGTCCATGCCTGCATATATTAACAGTTCCCGCCTCTTGTCAGATATCGTCCAGCAAACGCCTCAAGCGGGCCAGATTGTCTCTTGTCATGCCCTTGTCACGGTAATAAAGACCCTCTAATTCCGTTGTAAAAACATGGACTTTCTCGCGTAAGCCAGGTTCTTCTATTTTCGCTGTAAATTCCTGCAGTCCTTCGGACATGCTCCGTGAGTAGCCGTATTTTCTCATTTTTTTAGTGAATTTATCGATCATTCGTCTTTCGGGAGCCTTTCTCCGGATTAGACGGTAAAGGAGCGCCACAGCACCAAATGATACCGCAAGCAAGACAAATGCTCTAGCGGCAAGAAACTTCAGCGCCGTCACATCTATCCATGCACTCCTGAACACATTTTTGAAGCTTGTAAAGAGGGATATCTGCCTGTTCAGATCATAGCCTATAATCATGGAATTCCAGAAATAGTTAATCGTATCGAAAAAGAGCCCGATACGTGATAAGTTACCTTTTCGATTGCTGCCTGTAGATGCGCTAATGACAGCAGGTGTTGGGTCCATCCGTACCCAGCCCTTATTGCGCAAATATGCCTCCACCCAAACATGAGCATTATTCTGCGTTACGAGGTAATAGCCTCCGAGGGTATTGTAGTAGCCTCCTCGGTAGCCACAAACAAGACGCGATGGGATACCTGCAGTACGCAGCATTACCGCCAACGTTGAAGCGAAGAACTCGCAGTTGCCGTATCTATACGTGAACAGAAAATCTTCAATAGGCTTAGCAGTCACCGGCAAATTCCTGATGGAATAAGCGAATCGCCCGCCACTCAAGTACTGAAGGACAGCCTGGGCCGTCTCTTCTTCGCTTTTGCCGACACTAAGTTCCCTGACCAGATTCACGATTTTTCCAAAATCCCCACGAGGAAGTTGAAGATATTTTTTAGTATCGACACCTTCCTGCCCGTCGACATTGTTGGAAAGAACCGATACAGCGCCATACCTGACCCGCCCGTTTATATCCCACCGAGATCTCAGTGTCAGGTCATCGGAAAATAGCACGTCTCGATAATTCACGGATACAGGCTTGTCCAGAGCAAAAATAAATTTATTGCCATATGGCTCAAGATAGACAGTCTGGTACACTTTTTTGCCCGTCAGCTTTAAATTGCTGCGATGCTCCGGGTCCGTATCAAGTCTCTTCCACGATGTTCCATCGAAATAGTCGAGCACTATACCCCTCCAATAGAGCATGTCCTCAGCCACTGGCTCCGTCCGTACACGGAGAATTACAGTTGCGTTTTCCTGGATACTGGATATATCTCCGAGCGTCACATGATCGGAAAATCCAGCAGTTACTCCGCCCGCATTAAGAAAGCTAAGGAGCGGCAACCCTGTTCTTGGTAGAATGACAAACATGAGAGCCGTCAGTGGTATCGAGACAAGCGGGATAAGCATGCCCTTCGATACCACACTTTGGAGTTCAGCTCTAGTAAGACTCATATCGTCCTGCTGCGAATAGAAGGTCAGGAGCACAAAGCAGAGCGGCGACAAAAACGCCAGCAAAACAAGGGTTACAAGGAACTGGAGGTCCATACTCAAAAGTGCGGAGCCAGCGAGCAAAAAGGTAGAGAGCGCGTATATCTGCATATAATCCCGCGCCCTTTTATCTTCGAGAAACTTGACGGCCATCAGTATCAGGATTGTCTCAACAACCGGTGCGGCAAAATTATCGAGTGTTATCCTGAAGAAATTGATGATGATAAAGATGACAAGAACTATATTGAGGACCTTTCTGGAAATTTCGTATCTTCTGCGATAATCGAAATAGACGGCCGTAATAAATATAAAGACAAAGCCGAGTGAAAAAAGCATGCCGACATATTTAATCACCGACAAAAGGCTGATACCTCCGACAACATAGGTAAGGCCGTTCAGGACAGTCCGTATACTTATCTTATATCCACCCCTATTTAGTACAATCATCATTCACTCCCATATAGAGCAAGCTTCCTCAACATGGCAGCTTTGCCGGTACCAGCCTTCCCAGCTTCAGCTGGCATCCGCGCATCAGGACTAAAGACACTACTGCCGATTTTAAGTCCTACCGGAATATTGAGATGAAAACTTTTCATTATTATGTATGTAACACATGATAATTTTTCTTCCAGGTCAGCTATTGCAATTTTATCCAGCTCCAAGATTAGAGGACGATGCGCTGGGGACGAAAGTTCCTTGGTTTTCAATTCTCCGGTCCGCGCGCTAGCCTTCCAATGAATGTATTTCTGCGGGTCGCCGTACTGATATTTCCTGATCGAAAGCATCTCGGCCTCGAAGCCACTCTTATCAAGGATCCTGTCGCCCTTATATCTCTTTTCACGCCCAATTAGACTACCTATAGAGCACTTTTGTGGAGCAGGAAAGACGATGAAATCGTGACACAGACCTACATGCCTGCAACGAATGAAGAAATTAAACGGGAATACAGATGAGATGTACACATCGTTGATTCGATGGCGGCCCCGGTGCGGGAAAGCCACAGTGGCAAGACTTGCAGACTTTCCCTTCTTGTCTATTACCGGAAAAAGCGCGTCATTATCTCCGATCTTTACCTTTATAAGAAAGGACGGCATAAAACGTTTTTCATTTTCAAGGATGACCTTCACGGGGATTGCAGTCCCTGCGTAGATTTCTCCGGGCGTTGCGATCTCAACCCGAAGCCTCATAATGTTGAGCCTGCCAAAAAAACCTGAAATGCCCATGAAGCTGAGGAGGACCGAGACGATGAGATAGACTAAATTGTTGCCAGTGTTGACCGCAGAAAAGCCGAGAAAAATAGTTATGAGGATATAAATCCAGCCGGCCTTCGTGATTTTGATTACACCGGGACCGGTATTCCTTCGATGACCGATTTTACGACCTCCTTTTTATCGACATGCTCGTACTCATCCCTAAAAATAATCCTGTGCGGAATAGTGAACTCAGAAAGTTCCTTGATGTCTTCCGGTATCACATAATCCCTGCCGTTGAAATAGGCTTTTGCCTTGGCCGTTGATGTTATTGCAAGCACACCCCGGGTCGAAACCCCGGCGAGTATATATTTGTTGTTTCGAGTTGCCTCAACAATATTTAGCACATAATCGAGTACTTTATCGGACATGTACACTTTTTTTCTTATCTCATCCTGGATAGCGATAACCTCATCCCTCGTCATCATCGGTTGGATAGAATATAGCTCCTCCCGCTTACTTCCGAACTTGAGGATTTCTTTTTCCGATTCCCTGGACGCATACCCAACGCTTATCTTCATAGTAAAGCGGTCGAGCTGTGATTCTGGCAGCGGAAAGGTTCCGAACTGCTCTACAGGGTTTTGGGTAGCGATAACGAAAAAAGGTCTTACGAGCTTATGCGTCTTCCCTTCAATGGTGGCCTGTTTCTCTCCCATCGCCTCGAGTAGCGCGCTCTGGGTCCTCGGTGTAGCCCTGTTAATCTCATCGACAAGGACGATGTTATTGAATACCGGGCCCTGATGGAACTCGAAAACCCCTGTATTTTTGTTGAAAATGGAGAGACCTGAGATGTCGGTCGGAAGTAAATCGTTAGTGCATTGTATCCGTCCGAAGCTCAGCCCGAGAGCCTTTGCAATCGCGATGGCAAGGGTTGTCTTTCCGAGCCCCGGCAGGTCCTCGATAAGAAGATGTCCCCTGGAAAAAAATGTAAGCAGTGAAAGCTTCAGTGCGTTTGCCTTTCCGTGAAGATAACCAGAGAGGAAATCTATTATCCTTTCAATCGTCTCGCTCCGCTGTTCCATCGCACTGCTCCTTAGGGTCATTCCGTGGTGAGGCAGCACCTCGCCCGTAACATCAGCATTCCGATTTATTTTTATTATATAATGAAACGTGGACAAGATACTTCTCCGCCGCACCGCCAGGGTTATCGCGGGCCACAGCTGGATATTCTCCAACGAATTGGCTGCAAGCCCCAAGAATTACGAGCCGGGCTCGCTGGTCGAAGTCTACGATATGAAAAAGGATTTCATTGGCATCGGCTACATCAACTCAAGTTCCCTGATAGCAGTGAGGCTCCTGACAAGAGAAAAGGAGCACATCGACGCTGACTTCTTCCGGAAGCGAATACGCAGCGCGCTGCATTACAGAAGCTTGATCGGGATTAGTGGCAACTCATTTAGAGCTGTATTCAGCGAAGGCGATTCGCTGCCAGGCCTGATTGCAGACAAATACGGCGATTGCCTCGCCCTGCAGTTCCTGACGCTCGGCATGGAGAAGATGAAAGATGTCATCGTCCCGATATTCGATGAAATTTTCTCTCCAGCAAAAATTGTCTTGAGAAATGACAGCCCGAGCAGGACGCTCGAAGGTCTCACTCTTTCCAAGGAGGTGGTCAAGGGGTATCTGCCCCCGCTACCGATAATTTACGAGGGCGATATCGCCTTCGAGGTTAATCCTCTCGCAGGACAGAAGACCGGCTTTTTTCTCGACCAGAAGGAAAACAGGTTGGCTCTCGGGAAACTCGTGCATGAAGGCAAAGGCCTCGATCTTTTCTGCTATTCGGGGGCGTGGGGATTGCAGCTGGCGTACAAGGGTGCAGATGTCACCTTTGTAGATGATTCGGAATCGGCGCTGTCGCAGGTTGAGGCAAACGCCGTGCGTAACGGGATTGAACAAAAGTGTGTTTACAAAAAGGCCGATGTTTTCGCATTTCTGAAAGAGGAGGTCAAATCAGGGAACTGTTATGACTTCATCGTCCTGGATCCCCCAGCCTTTGTGAAGAGTCGGCTAAAAATCAAAGAGGCCCTTAAAGGCTACAGAGAAATAAATACCTTGGCCATGAAGCTCCTCAAGGAAGATGGCATTCTAGCGACATCGTCCTGTTCTTACCACATAGAGAATTCGGTCTTTATCGATATGCTGCGCGATTCTGCGAGAAATGCCCGTAAACTGTTCAGGCTTGTCGAATACCGATCTCAGGGAAAAGACCATCCGGTCCTCCTGTCCGTACCGGAGACTGAATACCTCAAATGCGCATTCCTGAGTCTGTCATCGTCGACCGACTAGAGAATATGGGTGCACGAATTTTCGCGGCAAACTACTGAAGCAGCAGATTATATTCGCACACATATCCCCTAAGAGAGAGGGAATTCCGGCAGCATGTTTTAAAATCGGCATACAATCTGTTATTGTTCTTAGAAGAAAATAATTTGGGGCTATCAGATGAAAATTAATGCTATACCGTCTGAACTCTTCAGTATCTGCAAACAAATTGTCGAAAAACATCATGGCAAACATGGCTTAGGCAATCTCCCCGCAAATATCGAAACATCCGGCAACATAAATACCCTCAGCCTAATCCAGGAAGCTTCTGATGTATTGAAAGCTAACAACCGCTATTATAAAATCCGCAAATGGTGTTTTCTAGTCAGCATTGGTTTTGTTTGCCTATCTGTATTAATCCCGTTTTGGAGCCTTCCGATATTGGTCCTCTTATTTATAGCCGACAGAACCCTTGCATATCGCGAAAAGAAGGGATGGACCTTCCTGTCCACTGTCCTATTGAGCCTTGAAATTCTGGCAAATGATTTCTCAGGTTGGGGATCGGCATACCCTATCGAACGCACGGAAGCCTCTGACGTATTAAGGGACAACCAGGGATCGCTGAAATCGACGTGGTTGGATTATTATTTGCCTAAGCGTGCTACTCTGGATCCCGCACTTTTAAAGGCCTTTGAGCCATCCATGCCCAGGAAATAGCGGTGTTACAGAGACACCAAATATTAACTCATGGCGATTTCATACGTTCAGTCAAGTGCTTCCAATTCGTAAGTCCTGCTCCCCAGCCCTAGACGTTCAGCCTCATCGATCTGCAGAAGATACGGTTTGTGATGAATCTTTGCAAGGATATCGTCCCCATCCCCGATATTCTCGTCGGCTGCCAGAGAACCCGCTAGAGGTTTAGCAGCAAGGAGCATTTCGATCGACGCCTGCTCGACAGCAACAAGATCGTCGGAAATTAAAATGCCCAGATCCTGAATTACCGGCACATCGGCGGCAGGCATGCAGTCGCACTCAGGCTGTATCTCGGTCAGGAAATTGATATACAAGACCTTTCTTGATTTGAAAGTACTGAGAACGGCAGCTGCGCCCTCAGAGAGTGATTTCATAAAGAGCTCGTCATCACCGGGAATAGTCAGCCCTCCTTCCGGGCAAACCCTTGTGCACCTCCCGCAGCGCCAGCAGCGCTCATTATCATAGGTCATGGATCCTTCCTTAAACTCTATACAATCGAGAGGACAGACCTCTTCGCATTGATAGCAAAAGGAGCACTTCTGCTCATCCCAAACAAGCTTTCCCTCTCCAATGGTATGCATTGCACCCCTGCCACATTTCCAGCCGCAATGCCTATGGGCTGAACTGACTCCGCCCATAGCCAGGTTCTTGATGGCGCCCGCATAGCCGGCATTAATATGACCCTTGATATGGGAACAGACCACCATTGCTTGCACATCATGGATCACCGAGGCGACGGCTATTTCCCCCAGAATCTCTCCTGCCTTCACCATGATATTGTCATTACCGTAAAGACCGTCGGCAAGTATCACCGGACCTCCTACCGAAAGATGATTGATCCCGTTTTGATTGGCAACTTCGAGATAATCCAGGCCCTTTATTCTTACGGTATCGGTAACGAATGGTTTTGCACCAGCTATCTTCAGGGCATCCATAACTTTCCTCAAAAATACCGGCCTCACTATTCTGTGAGCGCCTTCTGACCCAAAATGGGTCTTTACGGCAACCCATTCTTTCGACTCAAAATAGCCGGAAAGATCGATCTTCTGCAAGAGTCTTTCAAGCTTACCAGGCATGCTTTCGGTATACTTCCATTTTCTCACCCTTGCCGCGGCAAAATAAACCTTAGACATAGACCTCTCCTCTAAGCCGATTTCTTTGTATATTGTATAGTATACTTTTCAAATTTCCATCAAGAGGGGAAAATGCGGAATATTATGGCATTGATCTGTCTGCTGCTGTTCTGCTCTGCTGCCTGGTCTACTGCATCTGCTTATACCAACTCTGCGCCGCCTGAATACAATCTTTCCGTATCGTTCGACATCCCTCACTCCAGACTGGCAGGAATTGTAAAAATCGACGCGCAAAAGTATGAACGATTCGTCTTCGATGTCTCTGATCTGTCAATAGTTGATGTGATGCTCAATGGCGTGAAAATCGCTTTTGAAAATAAACGCGGCGTTATGAACGTCCTGACAGACAGAATGGGAGTGCTCGAGATCACCTTTAAAGGGGCCTTCAGCCCATCCGGGTCGGATAATTTAGTGGCCGGAGTGACAGATATGGCTGACGATGCAATCTCCGAAAGGGGCATCTTTCTAACCGGTATCTGGTATCCACGGCCGCATAACATGATGTCATACAGGCTATCCGCTGTTTTGCCGAATGACTATGAGGCCGTGTCTGAAGCCGACCAGATCAACTTAACCACCAGGGGTGGGAAACGAGAGTTCACTTTCTTTTTCGACCACCCCAATGATCATTTGAACTTTATCGCATCGAACCGATTCAATATCATCAAGGATAATTTCGATAACATCGACATATACGCTTACTTCTTCAGTGAAGACATGGGGCTGGCAAAAGAGTATCTCGAACACGCAAAGAGATATTTCGGACTGTATCAAAAAAAGCTTACCCCATATCCGTACCGGAGATTTTCGATCGTTGAAAATATCCTGCCTACCGGATATTCCATGCCGACCTTCACAGTGCTTGGACAGGACGTTGTGCGATTGCCCTTCATTGTCAGGACTTCACTTGGCCACGAAATACTCCACCAATGGTTTGGCAATTCTGTTTACATCGACTACGAAAAAGGCAACTGGGCCGAAGGCTTGACAACTTATCTGGCTGATCATCTTTATGCGGCCCAAAAAGGAGAAGGAGCTGACTACCGGAAGCAGATTCTGATCGATTACCAGAGCTACGTGAATAAAGATAATGTTTTCCCACTCCGGGAATTCAGGGGGAGGACAGATTCTTCCTCGAAAGCCATAGGATACGGCAAGGGGGCAATGTTTTTTCATATGCTGAACAAGTTAATCGGAGAGGACCTGTTCCAACAGGCGCTTCGCAATTTTATCATTGAAAATGACTTCAAGAAAGCTTCATGGGCCAATCTGATGTCATCCTTCGCAGCGACCTACGGGATCAAACTCACCGATTTCTTTGACCAATGGCTAGACAGAACAACTGTCCCCGAGCTAAAGGCTGGGAGCGCAATTGTGCGGCAAAAAGGAGAAGGTTATGAGATATCATTCAGTATTCAACAAGTCGGAAGGCCATATGCACTCATGGCCCCGATAACAATCTACTCGGCAGAAAAGAAAGAAACCATACCCTGGAAAATCGATAAGGAAGTGAATCCCGTAACGCTATATTCCCGAGAACTGCCTGCAAGAATTGTAATCGATGAAGATTATGATATCATGAGAAGCCTTTCAGCTGAAGAGTTTCCTGTGGTCATTGCACGCATACTTGGAGAGGCTAGCCCCATACTTATCCTGCCGCAATCAGCAAGAGAGCGGTACCAAAACATAATTAAAACCTTCAGCGAGATGGGAATTTTAATTAAAGAAGCCTCCGATATTAATGATTCACTTATCACTACAAATTCCTTTATCATACTTGGTGCCAGCAATTCTATAATAGACCGTTTCAGCGCTGTAGTAGCTAAAAACGCGATCCTGGGTGGCTTCACTATGGACGTCAGAAAAAATCCCTTCAATCCTACTAAGGTACTCGCGATCATTAACACCGAATCCATCGAAGAGGCCGATGCTGCTTTTCCAAAAATATTCCATTACGGCAAATACAGCCGTCTGGCTTTCAACAAAGGGAAGAATATACTTAAAGAAACTAACGTATCACAGAAAGGGCTCCCAGTGGAAATGGAAGCGGAAGCAACTGCAGTTAAGATGTCGGACTTAAAAGGCCTCTCACAGGTGATAAAAGATGTCAGCGACAAGCAGGTCGTCTATGTGGGTGAAAACCATGACAACTATGCCAATCACGCCGTCCAGCTCGAATTCATAAAGGAGTTGAGTAGATCGGGCGTGCAGATCGCCATCGGCATGGAGATGTTCCAGAAGCCTTTTCAGTCCGTAATCGACGATTTCATAAGAAGCGCCATCGACCAGAAAACCTTCCTCAAGAAAACGGAATACTTCAAGAGATGGGGATTCGATTACGACCTCTACAAGCCGATCCTCGATTATGCCAGGGATAATCGAATTCCGGTCATAGCCCTCAATATCGAAAAAGAGATTGTAGAACAGGTGTCAAAAACAGGCATCGATGCCCTTCCCCGTGATCTCCGTGCGAAGATCCCGTCAGAAATCGATTTATCAGACGTTCAATACAAAGAGAGAATGGAAAAGGTGTTTGAGTCTCACGAGTCGCTGAAGGGACATAATTTCGACTTTTTCTACCAGGCCCAAATTCTGTGGGATGAATCCATGTCACAATCGATCGCCGATTATCTTTCTGCACATCCTGACCGGCGGATGATCGTGCTGGCAGGAAACGGACACCTGACATACTGTAGCGGCATACCGAAGAGGACTGCAAGGAGAAACGGACTAAGCTACGCTGTTGTTCTGAATGATGCTGAACTCGAAAAGGGCATAGCCGATTATGTTGTGTTTCCTAAGCATATCGAAGCCACGAAGCCGGTGCGCATGATGGTCCTGCTTGAAGAAGAAAAGGGCCAGGTAAAGATTAAAGGATTCCCTGAAAACAGCATCTCTCAGAAGGCTGGGCTCGCAGAGGGAGACATCATCATGTCTATCGACGGAGTCCCGATCAACAGCATCGATGATGTCAAGATTTGTCTGATCGAGAAACATAAAGGGGAAAAAATCAGAGTCATCATATCGAGAGGAGTCAGTCTTACGGCAAAAGAAATGCAGTTTGAAATAGAACTTTGACCCAACCGGGAGACCCGCGATGATAAAAACTAAAAGAGTCTATGAACTGCCTTCTGCGGATGATGGCAAAAGGGTCCTTGTCGATCGGCTCTGGCCTCGGGGTCTATCAAAAGAGGCTGCGGCAATCAAGGAATGGATGAAGGAGATCGCACCTAGCGAAGGGTTGAGAAAATGGTTCGGACATGACCCTGTCAGATGGCAGGATTTCAGGGAAAAATATAAAGATGAGCTGCGATCAAAACCGGAGCTTATAGCAAAGCTGAAGGCGGAATCAAAGGAAGGGACCGTGACCCTTTTATATGCAGCTAAGGATAATCGCCACAACAATGCATTAGTATTAAAAGAAATGATCGGCTAATCACTTCTTAACAATATTGCGGAGGATATGATGGACAGAATGCTTTTGAGAAAATCTCTCGGGCTTTTAATCACTGTCTCATTGACAGTAGTGCTCACTTATTTTATAGTATCGTGTCAAAAGGAAGGCGGTCAGACAGAGGTCATAGGATTTCCGCAGTCATTTGCCGACTTGGCAGCAAAAGTCAACCCCGCTGTGGTCAACATTGCTACTACAACAACGGTAAGAATCCCGGGGAATCCCTTCCGTCAGTTTTTCGGTCCAGATGAAAAGGGTAGCCCCTTCGAAGAACTTTTCAGACATCAATTCGGTGATCTACCGGACAGAGAATTGAAGCAGAGCAGTCTTGGCTCTGGATTCATTATCGACAAGGATGGGTATATCATAACTAACAATCATGTCGTCGACGGCGCCGATGATATCAAGGTTAGACTCGCAGACGGCAGAGAGTTCAAGGCAAAGGTCGTCGGCCGTGACCAGAAGACCGATCTTGCCCTGATCAAAATACTTTCTCTCTTCAAAGATCTTCCTGTGCTGCCCCTGGGCGATTCGGACCAGATTCGGGTAGGGGATTGGGTACTCGCAGCAGGCAATCCCTTTGGACTGGAAAATACGGTCACGCAGGGGATCTTGAGCGCCAAGGGAAGGGAACTAGGAGAAGGTCCGTTCGATACCTTTCTTCAAACCGACGCCCCTATCAATCCAGGCAACAGCGGAGGGCCGCTCGTAAATATCAAGGGTGAGGTAATAGGTATAGATACTGCAATAATCTCTTCTGGTCAAGGCATCGGCTTTGCCATCCCAAGCAATATCGCAAAAAAAATAATCCCGGTATTGAAGGAAAAAGGGAAGATTATCCGCGGCTGGATGGGGGTATCGATACAGACGGTTACGCCGGAAGTCGCAACTGCGTTAGGCCTTAAAGCGGCAGAAGGTGCCCTCATCGCCGATGTTGTCCGAGGAGGTCCGGCGGACAAAGCTGGGATCAAGAGGGGCGATATCATAACCGCTTTTGATGGAAGCTCAATCAAGAGGGCGGCTGACCTCTCGGCTCTCGTTGCGCAGGCGCCTCCGGGGAAAGATGTATCGCTAAAAGTGCTCAGGAAAGATAATGAAATGACCGTAAGCATCAAAATCGGAGAATCATAAAAACGCACCATGCACTCGCTGCACACAAAGACTTAGAGCTGGCATAACTGCATGGACAGATTGAAATAAAGATCTACAATCTACCGTCGCGGTTGTCGTGAAAGAGGCAATCAAGAGCAATGCGCTCTAATTTCAGCGCAAGGAGAATGCTTAGGAATACGTATTCAAATTTCATCAGCCGCCTTTGAAGGCAACGGCCAATTAGGCGGGCTTTGCTTTATAGGGTCATCTCCCGGCTTATTTCCTCATCTGAAAGTTCTTGATGAACTGCTCCACTTGGACCCCAAGATAGACGCATTTGACGTTGTTCATACAGTCATCAGCATCCTTTTTATCAAGGTGAGTTGTTAGTTCATTGCGATCCTTCTTGAATTTTATGATCCAGGCATTCTTGCCTTCGTCGTAACTCATTCTAATAGAGATTCCCTGCTCCGAGATTTCCGGATACATCTCCAGAATCTTCTGTTCAAGTGCAACTTGCGTATATCCCATGTTTCCTCCTTGGATTATTCAAAGTCTATATTAATTGTAGCAACTTGGAATGTCTTGTCAAGAACTGTGGCGTCTGTTAGAATAGACTATCAGAGGTTAGTCAAATAGGGACAATTTACGGACATACGGCCGGTCTAAAAAAGGGCATTCTCAATCTAATCGAGAAGATCTATCGTCGCAGAATCCCGCCCGATAAACTAATCACTCAGGAACTCGCCCGTTATCTGGCTGGCATTTCCTCGGAAATCGGAAAGCAACTCGGAATTATCGTCAACAGAAGCGGAGCTATCACGCATGTGGTCGTTGGAGACGCCCACAGCGTATTCATCCCAGAACTAGACAACTTGCCACTCGGCAGAAAAGCACTCAGAGGATTGAGATTCATTCATACCCATCTCAGGAGTGAATCGATCAACAATGAAGATATTACGGACTTGGCTCTCCTGCGTTTTGATCTGATCGCCGCGCTGACGGTAAGAGATGGGCTGCCCGACAAAATACATGCAGCGCACCTATTGCCTCAGGGTTCCGAACAAAAATATGAATTCATCTCCTCAGATTTCTACAGGCTAGATATGAACTTCGCCGAATTCATAGAGAACCTCGAGGCAGAGATGGAACGGCGCAGGACCATAAGCCAGAAAGACAAACGTGAGAGAGCCATCCTCGTCAGCGCCTCTGCGAAGCCGCGTTACGAGATCGAGGAATCGATAGGGGAACTGAATGAACTGGCAGAGTCTAGCGATGTCATAGTCATTGATACCGTCATCCAGCGTCTGAAGGAAGTCAACCCTAAATATCTAATGGGCGAAGGCAAACTGAAAGAAATCATCATGAACGGCATGGATAAAGGAGCCACCCTACTCATTTTCGATCAGGATCTTTCTCCTTCTCAAATTCGAGCCATCACCGAAAAAACCGAGCTAAAGGTCATAGACCGCTCTCAACTTATCCTGGATATCTTCGCCAGAAGGGCTCACAGTAGGGACGGCAAAGTGCAGGTTGAATTGGCCCAGCTTAAATACATGCTCCCTCGACTTGCAGGTAAGGGGACAGCAATGTCCAGGCTAATGGGAGGAATCGGCGGAAGAGGCCCGGGAGAAACGAAGCTGGAGGTCGATAGGCGACGCATTCGAGAGAAACTTTCTCATCTCGAAAAGGAGCTGAAGACGCTTAGTGAGGCCCGTAAACAGAGAAAACAGCGTCGGGTGGCCGCAAAACTGCCGATCGTCTCAATCGTCGGATATACGAATGCGGGAAAGTCAACGCTGCTGAATACTCTTACAAAAAGCACCACCGTCGTCGAGGATAAAATGTTCGCCACACTGGATACGGCCAGTCGGCGCCTCCGCTTTCCCAGAGAGCTAGAGGTGATCATAACGGACACCGTCGGCTTTATCCGAGACCTCCCTAAAGACCTGATGGCTGCATTCAATTCAACCCTTGAGGAGTTGGAAGATGCGGACCTCCTTATACATCTTGTGGATATCTCTAATCCTCGCTTCGAGCAGCATATTGAATCGGTCGAATCCATTCTCAAGGAGCTTAAACTGGCCGACAAACCAAAGATTCTTGTATTCAACAAAGTCGACAAGGTCCCCGCAAGTACTGCAGCCAATATCATGCCACGTTACGATGCAACAGCTATTTCAGCAATAAGTCCGGAAAGCCTACGGCCCCTCCTCTGGGCCATAGAGACCTTCATATGGGAGTCACGCAATGGACGGCATCAGAATCAACAAAGCACCAGGCCAGGTGGTGACCAGTAAGAGACGGAGAGCACCATGGGAATGCAGGACAACAGACCGGATTGCGGTTCTTTGTTTTAGCCCGATAGAGATTTATCCGGAGTCGGTCAATATAGAGGCTTGCGAGTGAGCTCAGGGACTGCCAAACACCATATCGGCTCATATCTAATGCGTTAAGCGTTGAGTGCATGCCCCTTGCAGTAAGCCCATTTTGCTGCGTTAGGATTAACTTTCCTTAGCCGGATCATTTGTCTGTTTCGTTATATCAGCCACGTCCTGAGCTGTATTGGCGCACTGCTTCAGCATGGTATCGGTGATGCTTTTCAATTCAAACACGCTCTTCCCCCTGAGGGCGTTTGCAACAACACTTAGTTTGGCGAAAGGCTTCGCATAAGGAGTATCCAAAAAGTCCTCGCACATCCTGACAATCGTATCGCACATTATTGCAACGTCCCTGTATGGCGGGTTTTTCAGAATATCTGCTATATCACGAATAGTCTTAAGTGGCGGTTTCTTCATCTCACATGTTCCTTTCCCGATTAGTTGCCTCCTTGAGAGTAGCAGGTATGAAGCTGCTTTGGGAAGGAGAAACCGCTTTGGTTTCACTAGCGGCCGTATCATGGAAGGTGTCAGCTATAAGTGTTCGTATGAAAGCAGCCTGTTCTTCCTTCGTGCCAGCTCACTCGCATATCTGAGTCCTATGGTGGATGCATTTTCTTTCAGATAATCGGACAACTTCGTTGTACCGGTCGCAGGCGAATCTGTATATAAGAGGTTAACCATGAGTCCCCTTATCTCATCCCAAGTAATTGTGACATCACCAAAGAGCTTCCCAACAACCGTGCTGGCTATGTAACCTATTTCTGGAGATACGTTCATAATCAGCCTTTCTTTGCCTATGGCTCTGCCGATGGCCCTTACAAGCTCCTTGTAAGTAAACGTTTCAGGTCCGATAGCATCTATGATGTGGTTCTCTTCCTTAAGTCCTTCTTCGACTGCCATGCAAGCCATGTCATCCACATATATCGGCTGTAATTTGTAATTCCCGTTGCCGAAAATATCGAAGACCGGGAAATGCCTGAGAAACCAAGCGATGTTGTTAATGAGAATATCCTCCTTTCCGAACAATGCGGCTGGCCTGAGAATAGCGTAAGACAACCCGGATTGCTTCAGTAAACTCTCGACTACGGCCTTATCCTTAAAGTATTCGAACGATGAACTCTCCGAAGCATTAAGGATGCTGATATGGACTATCCTGCGAATGCCTTCCTTCTTCGCTGCCTCGAATAACTTAATAGTGTTTGCGACAGCGAGAGAAAAAGAAAATCCATCGTAATTGAATCTGACCCAATAGGTGTTGTAAAGAACTGTAGCACCGCGCAACGACTCACCGAGTTTTTCAGGGTCGTTGAAGTTGAAGTGATAGGCCTTCACCAGTCCCCCAAAGGGATTTTCGCGTTGCGGCGAATTGGTCAGCGTCCTTACTTCTAACCCTGCGTCCAGCAGGCGCTTTGCAATGTATTTCCCGGAAAAACCGAATGCGCCCGTTACGACATGAATTTTTTTTTCATTCACGCTCAACCTCCTCTTAAGTATATCAATTAGGCGGTGTCATAGACAGCGATTCAATTGATGACTCGACTATTTCGGAGCCAAAGAATATAACCTCCATGGTAGGGCTTCAGCCTTACTACCGAAAACACAAAACTTCGCAGGATGTATGGCACAGGCTGGAGGATTTTCAACACATTTTCAATGTATTACTATGGTAATTCATTCTAATGCCGATATTAGGTTATAATAGGAACTATGGAATTTACACCGAAATGGATAGCATGGGAAATTACAAGAAGGTGCAACCTGCGCTGTGTTCATTGTCGTTCTTCGTCGGAGATGGTCATTAAAGAGCATCCTGATTTTCCGACGGAAGAGGCCTTTCGCATACTGGATAATATTTCCAGCTACGCCAAACCCGTTGTAGTCCTTTCAGGAGGCGAGCCGCTGTTGAGAAGCGATGTCTTCGACATTGCCAGACACGGCACCGACAAAGGTCTCAGGATGTGCATGGCTACTAACGGAAGTCTCGTCACTGATGACATCTGCACAAAGATTAAAGCATCCGGAATGAAGATCGTATCGATGAGTCTCGATGGTGCATCGCCTGAGGTCCATGACGACTTCAGGAACGAAAAAGGAGCCTTTGAAAGCGTAATGCGCGCCGCCGCTCTCTTCAAAAGCTATGGCATCGAGTTCATCATCAATTCTTCATTCACAAAGAGGAACGAAGAAGAAATCCCGAAAGTCTACAAACTCGCCAAGAAGATCGGCGCTACTGCATGGTATCTTTTCATGATCGTGCCCACCGGAAGAGGCGAGGAGATCATGGGCGAGCTTATCTCGAAAGAACGATACGAAGATATACTTGATTGGCATTACGAGATGGAGAAAGACGAGCTCGACATGCTGGTGCGGCCAACCTGTGCGCCCCATTATTACCGCATCGTGCTTCAGAAAGCAAAAAAAGAAGGCGTAAAAGTCGAAAGACGAACACTTAAATTTTCGACCGGAGGCTCGAAGGGATGTCTCGCCGGCCAGCTTATCTGCCTTATCGATGTTGACGGTAATGTGCTTCCTTGCAGTTACTTCCCGAAGCCCGCTGGGAACTTGAGAACACAATCCTTCCGGGACATCTGGGAGAATTCCGAACTCTTCAAGGAGCTAAGAGACTTCAAAAGCTACAAAGGCAAATGCGGCAAGTGCGAATATCTGAATGTCTGCGGCGGCTGCCGGGCACGGGCCTATGCCGTGCATGGCGACTACCTCGCTGAAGAACCGTTTTGCAACTATATGCCAAGCCGATTGAAAGAGGAATCGAAATGAACAATACATTTCTTAATGCCTGTCGTGGAGAAAAGTCGGATTATACACCAGTTTGGATAATGCGGCAGGCAGGAAGATACCTGCCTGAATACCGCAAGGTCAGGGAGAGAGTAGACTTTCTCTCGCTCTGCAAAACGCCAGAGCTTGCTGCAGAGGTCACTCTCCAGCCTGTGAATAAGCTGAAAGTCGATGCCGCTATCCTCTTCTCGGATATTCTCATCCCTGTGGAAGCGATGGGCATGAAGCTCGAATTCTCAGAATCGAAAGGCCCTATACTCTACAATCCGATTCGTGACGAGGCATCGCTCCTGCGACTTAGAGACCTTAATCCGGATGAGGACGTACCCTTCGTAGCTGATGCGATCAAGCTTCTGCTGGAGCAACTTGATGTCCCGCTCATTGGCTTTTCGGGTGCACCATTTACGCTTGCAACATATATGATCGAAGGTGGCAGCACGAAGAATTTCGTAAACTCGAAAAAGATGATGTACCAAAATCCTGCACTCTTCCATAAACTCATGGAGAAGCTTACTAAGGCAGTAATCCGCTATGTACACGCGCAGATAGATGCTGGCGTCAATGCCATACAGATATTCGATTCTTGGGTCGGCTCGCTCTCACCCTGCGACTTCAATATCTATGCATTGCCATACGTACAAAAGATTATAGGGGCCGTAAATGCGAAGTTGCCGGTTATTTATTTTGCTTTCAACGGCAGTGCAATGCTGCCGCTCGTAAAAGAAAGTGGGGCAGATGTAATCGGCCTAGATTGGCGAATCGAAACTGCCGATGCGGTCAAAGCGCTAGGTACAGGCTGCTCGATCCAGGGCAATTTAGATCCCTGCGTACTCTTTGGCACTCACGCTCTCATCAAAGAACGCGTATCGCTTGTTCTCAAAGGCGGGGAAGGAGCTCGGGGCCATATTTTCAACCTCGGCCACGGCATCTTGCCTGAAACACCTGTGGAAAGCGCCATCGCCATGGTTGAGGCCGTACACGAATTAAGCTCAAAAGTGAGATAATACTGTAATGTTGAAACTCGGCGTTCTCGCATCGGGCCGCGGTTCCAATTTCCAATCCATCATTAATGAAATAGAGGCGGGCCGACTCAATGCCTCGATCAGACTCTTGATCACAGACAACCCCGATGCTTATGCTATCGAACGCGCGAAAAAACATTTCATAAAATGGCTGCATCTCCATCCCGGCGATTTCAAATCGAAGGACGATTTCTATGCCAAGATCGCCGATGAGCTTGTGAAACGAGACGTGGAGCTTGTCATACTTGCTGGGTTCATGCGGATCGTAAGAAAGCCGCTAATCGAGTCCTTTTCAAGCAGGATTATGAACATTCATCCTGCCTTGCTGCCGTCATTCCCGGGGCTCCACAGCCAGAAGCAGGCCATCGACTCCGGGGTTCGAATCAGCGGGTGCACTGTGCACTTTGTCGATGCCGGCATGGACACAGGCCCAATCATCGTACAGGCGGCCGTTCCGGTCTCGCCGGACGATACCGAGGACACCCTATCGGAACGCATTCTTCAGCTGGAACACAAGATTTTCCCCTATGCTATAAGGCTATATTCTGAGGGCATGCTTTCAGTTGAAAAAGGACTCGTTAAAATCAAAGGCTATGAACTTAGGGAAGAGTTTTTCATCAACCCACCTATATAAAGAATGAGGATAACGGGCGGCTCTGCAAAAGGGAGAAAGGTCGGGTCGAGAAAAGCCTTTATCACCAAGGGTGAGAGCGAAGAACTAAGGCCGACTGCGGCAAAAGTCAGACAGGCAATATTCAATATTCTAACCGGAAAGATCGAGGGAAGCCGTTTTGTAGATCTTTACGCCGGAACTGGCGCTGTAGGGATCGAGGCTCTTAGCCGGGGAGCGGGCCATGTGGTCTTTGTGGAGGAAAGCCATGATCGCGTAAGGATCATCAAAAACCTCGTAGAGAAATTCGGATTCATCAGACGGGCCTCGGTGGTAAAAGCTCGAGCCATTTCATTTCTAAATAAAAGTCCGCAAGGATCATTCGACATTATATTTCTGGATCCGCCCTATGCAACAGATGAATTAGCACTGTCACTTCCGGTAATCGATGAATCACTGCTCCTGAGAAAAGATGGTTGCGTGATAGCCGAGCATTCATCAAAAAAGATCATGAACTATCCCCTCAAAAACCTTAGAGTCAAGAAGATCTATCGCTATGGAGACACGACCATAACACTATACGAATATCCCAGATCTGAAGACAATCCCGTAACTGTGGAGAAGGAACAGTCAACCACTCGGGGTTAAAACCCCGAGCATGAGTTAATTCAAGCATGCTCTAGTTGACCAGGCTCAGTGTTGTATTAACTACGTTATCGGCGAATACATAGGCACCTCGGGATGCTTGCCAGTCCCAAGCTCTGCGGCAGACAGTTAAACAGGTGTAAGGGTTAAGCCAGTGCTGTCTGCAAATCCAACAGTAGGCGCTTTAAGCGAAACCGCCGGATAACATTGCCGAGGCACACATTACCCGCGGAAGCGGAGATTAAAGGAGTAATTCGATGCAACGTGTTTTAGTAGTAAGCAGTACCAGACAACAGCTTATGCCCTGCACTCCGGCTAGGGCCAGGATGTTATTAACGGAGAAGAAGGCTGCTGTGCTAAACCGGTATCCGTTTACGATCATTCTTAAAGATCGAGCAGACGGAGACACTCAGCTAATTGAACTAAAGGCCTATCCAGGCAGCAAGTTGACCGGAGTAGCACTTGTTGCCGAGTACGCCAAGCGAGGGAAGACGGTAGTCTTTGCCGCAGAGATTCACCACAGAGGGCAGGCAGTCAAAAAAGCTCTTGATTCAAGACGTGCTATTCGCAGAAGCAGGCGCAACCGCAAGACCAGATATCGTGCTCCACGTTTTGACAATCGGACCAGGCCAGAGGGGTGGTTACCGCCCTCTCTCATGTCTCGCGTTTACAACATGATGACTTGGGCGCAGAGGTTGCAACGGCTTGCTCCGATGACGTCTGTTGCGGTGGAGACTGTCAGGTTTGATATGCAGAAGATGGCCAACCCTGAAATATCTGGTGTCGAATACCAGCAGGGGACACTTGCTGGATTTGAGGTCAAGCAGTACCTGCTCCAAAAATGGGGCCATAGGTGTGCGTATTGCGGTACAGGCAATATTCCATTGCAAATCGAGCACATAATTCCCAAGTCCAGAGGGGGTACTGATCGTGTTTCAAACCTCACTCTGTCCTGTGAGGATTGCAATCAGAGAAAGAACAATCTTACTGCTGTGGAGTTTGGGCATCCGGAGGTGCAGAAACAAGCTCTTATGCCGCTCAAAGACGCGGCAGCGGTTAACGCTACCCGATATGCGATCGGCAATACTCTGAAGTCTCTTGGATCGCCGGTGACATTCTGGTCCGGTGGGCGCACTAAGTTCAACCGTAATCAACAGGGTTATCCGAAGGCTCACTGGATAGATGCGGCCTGCGTTGGGGAGTCCGGGGCGCATGTAAAGCTCGATTCGAATATGGCTGTGCTGCAGGTGAAGTCTTGTGGTCATGGCTGTCGGCAAATGTGCCGTATGGACAAGTTTGGGTTCTCACGGACTTCAGCCAAGTCGACTCGTGAGGTCGAGGGGTTTAGAACGGGGGATTTAGTTAAGGCTAGTGTCCCGACCGGCAAAAAGACAGGCATACATGTCGGCAAGGTAGCAGTGAGAACGTCTGGTTATTTCAATGTGTCGAGTACTGCTGGTGTTGTTCAGGGTATCAGCTATAAACACTGCTCTGTGATTCAAAGGGCTGATGGCTATTCGTATCAATCAAAGACAGGCGCTCCTCTCGGCAATGCATTACCGAGTATCCGCGCCTAAGGAGTTCTCATGAAAAAAAAGCTTGCTATCTATCCAGGTACTTTTGATCCGATCACCAATGGGCACCTAGATCTCGTTGAAAGGGGGCTTCGCATCTTCGATGATCTTATTATAGCGGTTGCTTCGAGCACCAAGAAGCATCCTCTCTTTGACCTTTCGGAGAGGATTGCTATGATCGAAAACGCGGTCGGAAAATATAAGAATGTCAGGGTTGAGTCTTTTCACGGCCTGCTTGTTAAATATGCACGGTCAAGAAACGGCATTGCGGTTATTAGAGGGATGAGGGCCGTTTCAGACTTCGAAAATGAATTCCAGATGGCACTTATGAACCGCAGGCTTGACATGAACATCGAGACGGTATTTCTGGTGCCTTCTGAAGAGTACTCTTTCCTGAGTTCCACAATAGTTAAAGAGGTCGCATCCTTCGGAGGATCGATAAAGAATCTAGTGCCGGAGGCGGTCACGATCGCGTTGCGCAAAAAGTTCAATATACTTGAAGATATGATTGATTAATACGCAAGTTCGGAAAGCCCTTTGAAACAAGGAGTGTTCTAGACATAGGTCGGATTGATGAATCAGCATCGCAGGAGTGTACCATGCCGAAAGAAGCCCTCATGATAATCGATATGCTCAACGATTTTGTACTTGAAGGAGCACCCCTCCAAGTGCCCCATATTCAGCAGGTAATCCCTGCCATTAAAAGAGAAATTGCCTCCGCGCGCAAAGACGGAAAACCGATCATCTATCTATGCGACAGTCACGATTCGGACGATAAGGAATTTTCAAGGTTCGGATGGCCGGCCCATGCGGTCGCCGGCACGGAAGGGTCAAAAGTCGTCAAGGACCTGGCCCCTAAGAAAGATGATATTGTCATCAAGAAGAAGACCTATTTAGCCTTCTACAAGACAGACCTGGAATCGACACTGAAGAAGCTTGGTGTCGATTCCCTTATACTTACAGGATGCGTTACGCATATCTGCATACTTTTCACGGCCGTGGAGGCCGTGCCACGCGGGTTTTCGATCACGGTACCTGCCGATGCAGTTGCAGGTATTGCGCAAGAAGACCACGAGGCGGGGCTCAGGATAATGACGAATGTGCTAGGAGCGAAAATTACATAAAGCCCGTACTCTCTCTATTCCGACCTTCCACGTCTAGGAGATGGAAGCTCCAACAACCGCTCCGAGGCTCTCCTGACCTGTGCAAGTACGCAACTGCAGCAGCCATTACCAATGCTCCCTGGTATATGGATCACTATACAACACTTAAGTGGAATTCATGGGCGCAAGACAATACTCAGGCAACTGCATAATAATATCGTTCCAATAGGTATCGCAGCCTTGTTTGATTCTCTAAAAGTGCCAGGTAAATTCTGTTAGGGTTATCCTTGACCCATTATTTTTAGTGAACTGACCCTCAACTTCTTTACTTCATCTAATTGGGCAATAGCCTTCTCGCCGCACTCCTCGCACATGCCGTGTGTAAATGCAGCGTCAGTATGTTCCGAGATGTATTCCTCAACTTTTTTCCAATATCCATTATCGTCACGTATCTTCCTGCACCAGGCACACATTGGTATTAGGCCCCTCAGGGTTTTTATTTCTTTTATCTTCTTTTCAAGTTCTATTAGCAATTTATGCCGCTCAATGGAGTGGAGTATTACCTGATTTAAAAAATACCTGTTATTGATCTGTCCTTTCAAAATATAGTCTTGGGCTCCTTCACGGACTGCTTTCAATGCTATTT
Organism: uncultured Nitrospiraceae bacterium; assembly: GCA_963736105.1. Lineage (GTDB taxonomy): Bacteria > Nitrospirota > Thermodesulfovibrionia > Thermodesulfovibrionales > Dissulfurispiraceae > Fen-1308. Next base: position 2,685,047 of record CAVTNL010000002.1, read on the forward strand.
TCTTATCGTCAAGCCCAGTCAAAACTATTGTCGGAATATTGGGGACATGATTGCGGATACTAACGAAGGTTTCAATACCTTGGCTGTCAGGCAACGACAGATCAGATAGAATGACATCAAAATCCATTTTTTTTAGGAGGTCAAATGCTAATGACAGTCTATCGGCATGTCTGATATCTATTTTTATGTCAGTATCTACAGATAGCACTTCCCGAATTAACTCGGCATCTGCCATGTCGTCTTCTATTAGTAATATTTTTATAATTCGTTTGCGGTTCATAATGGACTCTTCTTAATATCGCCATCTGAACAAGTCAGAATTTACTCAATATTTCATTGACTAATGCGGGTCCAAAGAAATCAGGCAGATTGCTTTGTTTTGGAAATAGAATATCTTTTTTATCAGTTGCTCCTTAATCCAGCGGGGCAGAACCATCAAACGCATAATATGCTATATACCATTTCAATCCGCAACGGTTTTCTGATGTATCCGTAAACTCTCAAATCATCCAACCTATTTTTTTGTGAAGATGGCACTTCTTCCGACATGACGAATATCCGAGTGTCAGGATAATATATTTTTGTGTAATCCAAGAGATCAAAGTCGTTCATGACGGGTATGTTAAGGGCAGTCAGCAAGATGTTCACAGCAGAGGTTTTTAGAATTTTTAAGGCATCACTGCCGTTTTTGGCTATGTAAATATTATATTGCTTTGCGCAAATGGCGAAACTCTGAGAGAGCTGTTTCAACACATCACTGTCTTCATCTACAATAAGAATGCTCCGGATGTTTCTAAATACGTCTATTTCCTGTTGCCTATAAAATAAATTAATTGATTTATCTACTGGCTGCCTCTCCCTTACGCTAAACATAAACTCCTCCTTTCCTTAGACAACGAAGCATTTATCGTCACCCCTTAATAAGACATATTTATTTTTATAAATCCCACCATATCATTACTATCTAGATTAAGGGATTTTTCGTAAATTTGTTATCAGGAATAACCTGATTCTTTTGTAAGATATTATGCTAATGTATTTGTAGGAAAACGTCTTATGCACATTTTGCAGCCGCAACGCTCTATACCCCTGATTGAGATGAACCTCCAGACTGAGGCCACTGCCCTGAAAAGTCCCCGGTTAACCCCTTACTTGTCCAATAATTGGGCGGCGGGCCCATACAACATAGCCCGTGTCGTGGCTACTACTGCGCTCTGATGCCCGATAGTTGTTAATGCTTTCGGATGTCTGGCTGAGGAATGCCAAACCGTACCGCGGATACGTGGTTATTAGGCCAATTGTGCCATCATCCAGAAAGTTGCCTGCTCCCCAGGGTTAAAAACCGGGGGGGCAGGAAGGACAAAGAACCAAGCACCCCAATGAGCGACTTCATATCCTTACAGGCCAGAAACTTGTACCCATTATTCTCACTTGGATATTGTCGCGCGTGCCTCAATAACCACCACTCGGTCTCTCATCCAGACCCAAGGCAAAGCCGATACCATGGCCTCACCTACTCGCAGTATGACTTGGAGATACTCGATGACTTGCGGTCAGAAGCAGCGTGTCTCATGCGACACTGGCGGAGTTCACCGCCATACAGATTTACGGCACTTTTTAGGCAAGTTTTTGATCGATAACCGTTAGTTCACTTTAAATAGAATTATGTTTTACGGCACTTTGAAAGCGCAACCAATTAACTACAGTGGGACTGAATGGCGGCACAATAAAGTTTAGTTTTCCCGGAAGAGGTTTTATAAATACCGAATGGCTCCTAACTTAACCTTCGAGAGGCAATTACCTCTGCATCCGTATCAAATTATTTCCGCTATCACTCCATTATACATCTTGTATTGTCTGCCGAGCCTTCTTGCGAGTTCCGTGTTATGAGTGACCACAAGAAAGGTCACACCTTTATCGCGATTCATAGCTGAGAAAAATTGGATCATCTCTTCCTCTGTCTCTTCATCGAGGTCTCCGGTAGGTTCGTCGGCCAAGACCAGTTCCGGTACGTTTACAAAAGCTCGCGCGATTGCGACGCGGCGCTGCTGCCCCCCTGAGAGTTGAGACGGATAAACTTTCATTTTATTCTCAAGGCCGACTATGCCCAGCAGTTCACGGGCATAAGCAACGATATCAAGTTGTTGCGTACCAAAGACGGCCGGCAATATCACATTTTCCAAGACCGTAAGAGTAGGGATAAGACTCGAAAATTGGTATATAAAGCTGATCTTTCGGTTCCTGAACTCGGATAGGTCATCATCGGTCATGGAAAGTATATTTTCGTTATCTATGACTATATTTCCAGCATCGGGCTTTGTTAGCCCGCCTATGAGGCTGAGTAAAGTGGTCTTGCCGCTGCCGGAATGTCCGACTATCGATGTCATGTCTCCCTTCCCGATTGCAAGGGAGACATTATCAACAGCCTTAAATGTCTGACCATCGATGGAGTAGCCCTTTGTAAGGTCCTTAACTTTAATCATCGGTATCCTCCGCAGTTGTTAGGATCCGCGGTTTATCTCCTGCAGCAATGCCTCAGCGACACTTTCGTCGAAGGTTTTGAGAGCCTCATATTCCTTCATTGCGGCTTGCTTGCGGCCTACTTTCAAATAAGTAACGCCCAAATTATACCTGGCAGAAGAATATTTCGGTCTGACCTTAACAGCTTTTTGCAAGGCTGCTATCTCATCGTCTAACTTGCCCAGCTTTCCATATGCGACGCCTAGATTATTGTAGGCAAAAGCATTTTGAGGCATTAAACTCACGGCCCTTTTAAAGGCATCGACTGCCTCTGCGGCCTGATTTATGCGATCATATGCGGTACCCATCTTGAAATAGGCATAGCCCATGTCAGGTCTCAGTGCTACAACTTTCTTATATGTTGCGACAGCTTCCGCATATTGTTCATTCCGGTCGTATAGGTCCGCGAGGTGATAGAGTTCATCTGCGTCTTTAGGGTTCTGATCGACTTTTTTCTTTACCTCATCGAAAACCGATTCGTTCGACTGCGAGTTTACTACCGGGGTTGAGGCAGTATTGCTTCGCGGCTCCTCTTTCTTGCACGATATGGTCGCCAGAACGACAAAAGCCAGCAACAATAACAACTTTCGACGCATAAACCAATGGATATTTCTCACTCTTAGCCCTCCCATATAATGCAAAACACTTTATTCACCCTTTTACTCCCCTTTCCTGATTGCTTCATATGGTTCCATATTACTTGCCAGCACTGCAGGAAACAAGGACGAGAGAATACCTGTCAGCAAAGAAAAAATGATGGCACCGAAAACCAGTTCGACCAGAAACATCATATGCGGCAACAAATATGGTAATTTCAGGTGTGCCAATATCGCATCCTTGAAGATCATCAGAAGAGCTGAACCACCTATCAGGCCAGCCATCCCGCCGAGGCCCGAAATGATAACAGCCTCGGTTATAATGAGTCCGAAGACATGCCTTTTTTTAGCTCCCATCGAGCGCAGGAGACCAAGTTCCCTCTGGCGCTCGTTAACTATCATATAGAAAACAAAACCCATCATCAGCAGAGATAGTATCCACAGCAAGGAGCATATAATAAGAATCCCTTTCAGAAGACCCATCAACTGTGTTCTCACTGTGCTGATAACCTCATCGGAAGCTATGGCTTTCACCCCAGCAACGTCATGTTCTATCCGTATGGCGACCCTATCCGGTGTAATGCCATCCTCGATTCGGACAAGTACCGTGGATATCTGATCTTTATTGAGGCTGATCGGCTGCATCGACTTGGTTTTGGAATCCTCGGCCATCTTATATGCTGCATCCATGGTCATGAATATGGATTGATCAAAAAACTTAATCCCCGTAGGCTCCATCGTCCCTACCACCTTAAATAGTGTGCCAAAAAATGAAATCTGATCTCCTGCGATTACCGGCATGCCGCGCCCCGTTATTACTTCATTGTCGGACAGAGGCTTTTTTAGATTTTTTTCGAGCCATGGAGTTATCGTAAAGTCCGATGCCGGATCGAAACCTACGAGAAACGCATTCACGTTGTAACAACAAGTGAAAGAAGTCGGTTTTATGAAGAGCTGAGGGGTGACCTGTTTGACGCCTTCCACCTTTTTCACCTTCTCAAGAATATCCCTGCTCATATAAAAGCTAGTGGGCTCACCGGCAAGTAAGGCTGAGCGGGCATCTGCCGCATATTTCTCCGGAACAACCAAGACATCGGCCCCCAGCCTGTACGTCCCTATTTTCAATGCATTCTGCATGCTCGATATAAAAATAGTGGCCGAAAAGAGAGTGCCGGTTACTACCGTCACGGATAAAAAAAGCAGAAGCGAGCGTATTAATTTTCTTCTCAGGTTTCTAACTGCTAAAGATGTTATGCTCAATCGAGATACCATAATCAGTTTCAGGCCTCAGTGGTGCGTCAGACGCATATTCGCCAGCTGGTCACATAGGAAGGGGGGCATAGATTGTTTGCTGCCCCCCCCTTCCCATGCTTCGTATTTTAACTTACCAACAGAAAATTGTCAGCCTATTTCTTTGCCAACCAATTCACTTCGATACCGCACAAAAGCGGAGAACCCTTATCCATTTTTACCTCCACACCGTATGCCTTATGGCATGATGCACAGGCAGAAACCTTCTCTACTATATTAGCATTTTTGAGGTCCATTACTGCTATTATGCTGTCATCGCCATATGTCCTGGACGAAATTAAAGCATATTTCCCGTCCGGTGAAAACGCAAAGTCATGAGGTCTTATGTCATCTGGCAGAATGAAACGCTTGATTATCTCATCCGTTGCGGTGCTGATGACAACAATCTGGCTGTCGTGCGTCCCAGGTTTCAGCCCGGGATCAAATTCATTGGGAGCGCTCACCCATAGATACTTGCCGTCAGGGGTCATCCTTGCCTGATGTATAAACGTCATCTCAGGACTAGTTATCTCTTTTATCTTTTTCTTAGTTGTCCAGTCATAAACATATACGATGCCAGTCGGCATGTCGGTTATATATGCCTTCTTGGCATTTTTGGTCCATTGTATGCCGCATACCGCCTTGCCAACAGGCATCTTGTCAACGGTCTTAAGTTTATCAGCATCCCAGACATATACATTCCCATCTGCCATATCTTCGAAGTACAGCTTCCCATCCGGACCGACAATGGCGCCGCAAAACTTTTCACCGACCTTAAAGGGACCCTGCTTTTTGCCTGTTGTGAGATCGATCTTATAGACGTTCCCCGCCAGTGTGCCTGCTACAAGTACTTTATGTCCCTTTTCCGTCACGATAGCCTGACCGTGGGTCCCGCCTGACTTCTTAACCTGTTCGAAGCTCATGCCGGCAATTTTGCCTTCCATTTCGGATCCGGCCTCTGTGAGAACGATCCTGTCTTTATCGATATCCGTCGGCGACTTCATGGTCCTCATATCGATAATAGCTATATGCCCACCATGGCCTGCTATATATGCGATACCATCGAAAGTGACTTTCTGGGGTGGTTCTATAACCTTAACGTCGACGGTCGGGTTCGGCCCAGAATAACAGTCATCTGCAGACATATCCTTTGCAAAGCTGTATCCGCTGGGACCGTAGAGCGTAAACCCTGTTATGGCGGCCAGACTTAAGAACGTCATTACAATTATCAGCCTTTTCATAATATCCTCCTGAACTCTTCATTAATAATACTTGAGATCATCGCAGTATTGCTTTATTATAATGTTTTTTTAGCGGTTTTGCTGCCGACAATCCCTTCCTTCCCCTAATGTAATGTTTTCGATCCACCTCCTGTCGTGCGCTTGCAACTGCGATTAATAGACTTGGCAGATCCACTTGGTCCGTATTTCAAGGGGATTAATTCTGCCGGATCTCCTGCCATCAAATCCTCCAGCGTTTTAGAGCTAAGTGTCTCAGAAATTTTCTCATCTAATGTAACCCACAGCTTTCGGTTTAAACAATAGTCCACTCTTTTACACTCGGAGGGGTTCTGCACGCATTCAACAATTCCGGCTGAGCCTTCAAATATTTCAAAAAGCGATTTTAGATTTATCTTGGAGGGAGGCAAAGAGAGAATATATCCGCCCTTTGGCCCACGAACGGCCTTAACGAGACCAACCGTTTTAAGATGCATGATAATCTGTTCTAGATACTTAACAGAGAGGCTCTGTCTCTCCGCGATTTCCCTAAGAGATATTGTACCCTGAGCGAAACTGTTTGCCAGTTCCACCATGAGCCTGAAGCCATAACGAGTTCTTTTAGAGAGTTTCATTTATCCTACTATTCCGATAGGTTATTTACAGTATAATTTCTATGCATGCTAATGTCAAGAGGTAAATTGCCTCATTATGAGTTGCCTCATTGAAAATCCATTCTGCCTATTTCCAGCCTGACAACCACACTGCGGAATTGAGCTACCAGGTTACCAGTAACCAAGGAAGTCTGATCTAATAGTACGACATTGGCAAATAGCAAATCTGCGAGGGGAGGCCGCCATAAACAAGTCTGGCAAACAAATTGTACTATTTTGGAATAGGTGATATGCTAATAGCATGAAGACAACTGAGTGCTGTGATATGAAGCGAATTATTGCATGCTGCGCCTGTATTGTCTTCGCGATGATTCTTCTGATCACCGAACGCCCTCGCTGTGCGAGTGCACAGCAACATGAGGCAGCTCCGGAATTCTCACTGAACGACCTTCAGGGAGTTAATCACAGTCTTTCCTATTATCGCGGGAAGGTTGTCGTTATAAATTTCTGGGCAAGCTGGTGCCCTGAGTGCGTCGAAGAGATGCCATCGCTAAACACCCTCTATGAGAAGTTCAAAGGGAGAGGTTTGGTAGTACTCGGCATAGCTATCGACCAAAACCGTGATGCCATCGACCCCCTTCTCAAGCAGACCCATGTGACTTATCCTATACTCCTCAATAGGACCGGCAGCACATTGCTACGACAATACAAGGTTATCGGATTGCCATCCACCATTGTAATAGACAGCAATGGTATTATCTCTGCAAGGGTCGTCGGGCGGACAGATTTCGGCTCGTCTGCTTTTACTAAAAAGATAGAGGATCTAACGGACTCGGCATTTAAGGAGATGAGAGGACTGTAAAAGATGCGGCGAAATTGTTCTTCGGGGAAACCTATTATAACTCTGATGTTGTTTGCCATGACATATCTCGTACTCTTAGCCGGTTGCACTTCCGAGGCCGTAAAAACTACCGACAAGGGATTATTTCACATTAAACTCAGCTCCACGGAAGAACTCCTGAAGTACGGTAGAAATGAAATCGTTATACGTCTAACCGATGATAAAGGTCATGGAGTAGAACATGCCCAGATCGAAATCGTTCCCTGGATGCCTGAGCACCACCATGGCGCCATGTGGCCTCCCGCCACGATTGAACAAGGGAACGGCGTGTACCGATCGGTTATAGCTCTTACAATGACCGGGCATTGGGAACTGAAGATTACAGTACAGAAGGGGGATCTTGCAGACAGCACTACGTTTGATTTCCCCAACGTAAAAAGTTAACCGATCGATAACACTTACTCAAAATAGGCGTCACTTGATCTTCTTCAGCTTCTTAGCCAACACGATTGTTTCATCAAGAAGGGCTTCGATTTCCCCGAGCCCCCTGCTCCAAAATCCAGCGTCACCAATATCGATGCCCAGCTTCCCGAAGATATTCCTGGGTGAATCCGACAGGCCAGCTGATAGGAAAGTCTTCACTTTACCGATAAATTTTGGATCTGCCTTGACGTAGTTCTGGAGCGACTTGGAAATCAAAAGTCCGCTCGCATAAGAGTACACATAAAAGAATGTCCGTATATGCCCCCAGTAGATCCACCAGTTTTCGGACCCGGTAGTCTGTTCCACATAATCCCCCATATACGCCATCATATGTTGACGGAAGATTGCACCTATCTCCTCGCTCGACAGGTAGCATTTTTGCCTGAACTCTGCATGGAGTTGCTGTTCAAAGCGGTAGCAGGCGACTTGTCTGAAAATCGTGGAGACGTCGTCATTTAGTTTCATAACCATGAGCGCGAGCCGGATCTCGTCGTCAGCCTCCTGCAGTATCTCCTGGAGCACGAAGTCTTCCATGAAGGTGCTCGCCACCTCCGCCGTCGAAAGGGGCGTTCCGAAATAAAGGGCATGCTGTTTTTTGCGGATAAGCTCATTGTTGATTCCGTGACCTAGTTCATGAGCGAGCGTCAGCACGTCATTGAGAGTGTCGGTATGGTTAAGAAGTATATAAGTCGGCTGCACAAGCAGGTGGTGGGCACAGAAAGCACCGCTCGCCTTGCCCTTTTCAGGATAGACATCGAACTGGCCGTGAGCCATGAAAGAGTCAAATATGTGAGTAAATTCGGCGTCCAACCGGGAAAAGACTTTTCTTATCAGATTGACAGCGTCATCGAAAACAAATTTCCTGTCAGCCATGCCATACTCGACGTTTCTCTCGTGATACTTCAATTTCTTGACCTTAAGGAGTTTGGCCTTAAGTTCATAATAACGGACAGAGATGTCAAACCTTTCCGTTACAGCCCCAACCAGGGAGTCTACCACTGCGCTCTCCATATCATCGTTGATATGCCTCGAGAGGTCCGGTCTCGGCATAGCCCGGAGTTCGTCATCAATCTTTTTGTTCGCCAAAATCGAATTAATTTCGTTTTCCGCCACAGCAGCGTGCTTCGCGAGGATATCATTGAAGGCTTTAGCTGCAGAATCTCTCACATCTCTTTCCCTGCTGTTCATGAGACTCAGGATCTCAGAAAAGGTCTTTCGGGCATTTGATCCGTCATCGTCAAGAACCTCCCGCTCTTCCCTGACGATAAATGAGGAAGTCATCTTTACCCAGTTGTTGTATGACGTCGAAGCCTTGAGACTCAAGATCCGTTCTTCATCCTCATTCAATAGGTATTTAGCCTCTTCAAATGCCCTTTCAAGAAAATGACTGTATCTTGCGAGTTCAGGATGATCGAGAAACATCTTTTGCCTACGCCTGGGTATCTTGCTAATACGCATATAGAAGAAGCGCATGTCATTTTCGATCTTCCTGCTGAATTCCTCGATCTTATTGAATTTAGCTTTGAGCTCAGGAGAATTCTGGTCCTGCTGAGTACGAAGCCAAAAATAATATCCTTCATCGCCGTCCGTGCCGTAAATGCGCATCAACTTTTCATATTCGTCTAGTGCCTTCTTAAGGACTGCCGGATCGTCAAGGTAATCTTTCCTGTCCCGCCATCGATTTATGAACCGATAGCATTCCGCTTCAAGTTTCTTCCTCTTTCGTACGACTTTTGGTGACTCGTCGCCCTCGAAAAGAGGGGTGAGGTTCCAGGTTATTGCCTTGCGGGCAGTCTTATTGCCTGATGTATGTGGCATGAGGTATCCTCTTTATAAAAGTAGCAAGGCCTAGTCCTTCAGGGCCGATGCCATAAGTTTCGACAGCACCTTGGAGAAGGCAGCCGGGTCTTTGGGCCGCGCACCGTCCATGACAAGTGCCTGATCGTATAGAAGACCGGCATATTCTCCCAAAGGCACGCTTCCACCTTCTTTCTCGAATAGCTTGTTCATAGCTTCAAAGAGAGGATGGTCAGGGTTAATTTCGAGTATTCTCTTGCCTGACGGGACTTCCTGCCCCATTGCTTTCAGGAATTTCTCCATCCTGGGATCAAGATCACCCTCATCAGAAACGAGACAACATGCAGAGTCCTTCAATCTGCCGGAAAGCCTCACATCCTTCACATCGTCCTTGAGATGATCCTTGATAAAATCCACAAGCTTGCCGAATTTATTTTCTTCCTCATTCCTGGCGTTCTTGTCAAGATGAATGTCGCCCTTTAGAACCGACTTGAGCTTCTTGCCCTTGTATTCGAAGCCGCCGAAAATCAGGTCATCGACTTCGTCGAGCATGAAAAGGACCTCATACCCTTTGTCCCTGAACGCCTCCAAGTGGGGAGACTTCATTGCTTCTTCATGCGATGTGCCGCTTATGTAGTATATGTCTTCCTGCCCATCTTTCATATTCAGGGTATACATCTCCAAGGTTGTAAAAGCTCCAGCCGCTGTCATAGTCGATGGAAAAAGAAGGAGGTCTGATATGGATTCCCGCCGCGAGAAGTCAGTATGTATGCCCTCCTTCAGAACTCTGCCGAATTCCTTGTAAAATTTGACATAGCTATCGTACTCGTTTTTCTTCATCTCGCCCAGCAGATCAAGAACCTTTTTAGTGACATTCTTTTTGATGATCTCGACCTGGTTGTTGTTCTGGAGAATCTCCCGTGATACATTCAGTGGCAGGTCCGACGAATCTATAACGCCCCTAATGAAGCGCAGGTAGGTCGGGATCAGGGTTTCACAATATTCCATGATCTGCACACGTCTCACATAGAGTACAGGGCCTATTTTGTAATCTTGGTAAAGTATATTGAACGGAGCCTTAGAAGGTATGAAAAGAAGGGCGACGAATTCCGTAGTCCCCTCTGCCCGATAATGAATAACCTTTAAAGGCTCACCAAAGTCATGCGAAATGTGGTGATAGAATTCATTATATTCTTCCGCTGTTATCTCCGCCTTGTCCCTGAGCCAGAGAGCCTTGCAAGAATTCAGGGTCTCTTCTTCCTTAACCCTTATCTTCTTGCCCTTTTCTAAAGCGCTATCCTGCTCTTTTTCGACTTCCATCACCACCGGGTGTTCGATGAAGTCGGAATATTTTTTTACGACTCTCCTGATTTCCCATTCATCCAGGTATTTTTTATCTTCGTCCTTCAGATGAATAATTACATCGGTGCCCTTGCCCGTCTTATCGACCTCCTCTACCGTAAAGGTACCATCAGCCGTAGATTCCCACTTGACGCCTTTTGATCCAACCGCACCAGCCTTTCTGCTTAGCACGGTGATCCGGTCGGCAACCATGAACGAAGCGTAAAAGCCCACGCCGAACTGACCTATAAGCTCGGGGTTGTCCTTTAGGTTCTTCTCCTGAAGGAATTTCAAAAATTCACGAGTACCTGAATGGGCGATGGTTCCAAGTGCTTCGACCACCTCATCCCTCGTCATTCCGATGCCGTTATCACTTACTGTCAGCATGCCGGAATCTTTATCCGCAGTTATCTTAATCTTCCACTCCTTTTCTCCTTCATGCAGATCGCTGCTTGTAAGGGCCTCATAGCGCGCTTTATCGATGGCGTCTGAAGCATTCGAAATAAGTTCTCTAAGGAATACTTCCTTGTGGGAATAAAGCGAGTGGATCATGAGGTCGAGCAGCTGCTTGACCTCGGTCTTGAATTCCATTTTTTGAGCAGTCATCGTTTCACACACCTCGCACACATTATTATTTTTTTGGCGGCAATCAATTGCCTTTTTGTTGATAGTCTGCAGAACCGATCATCAAACTTAGTCGTTGATCTTCTTAAGGAGCCAGGCCATATTTTGACCGAGAGTCTTCATTGTCTGGAGACCTTCGCTGTCGTTCTTCACTTCTCCCGGCTCTCTTCCAATACCAAGGTTCCAGTAGTTTGACCCCGGAACGATCATCTGCCCGATAAAGAAGAAATAATTGATCGAATTGAAGACATGCACAGCGCCTGCACGCCTCACGGCAACAACCCCCGCACCGACCTTCCTTTTGAATAACTCTCCGTTGGCACGTGCAACCATGCCACTCCTTTCTATAAGCGCCTTCATTGCAGCACTCAAGTCTGCGAAATAGGTAGGTGATCCGAGAAGTATGCCATCGGCTTCGATCATTTTATCAATGCATTCGTTGACAATGTCATCGTCTACCGCACAGCGCCGGTCCTTGTTCTTATAACACCGGTAACATGCCGTGCACCCACTTATACGTTTGCCCGCAAGATCATATACTTCCGTTTCGATGCCTTCTGCCTCGAGTTCATCGAGAACTATATCGAGAAGCATGGCCGTGTTGCCCTGCGTTCGGGCGCTTCCGTTGAACGCAATGACCTTCATTATAGCGCACCTCCTGATATTTATATTATTTGATGCAGTTTTACCTGAACCTCCCTAGGCCTAAAGGCGAGGGGTTCTTCTTATGGCGACAGCTGCCTTTTCCGGACTCTATAAAAGACTCTATAAATCCAAAGGCTTGCGAGCTGCAAATATCCTGGTCAGAAATTCAGGAATAAAGGGCGGTGAACCTTGTCATTTTTCTTTTTTTTATCCTTCTTGCCGTGGCTCGAAGAACGGCACATGTTGCACCTGCTCTCGCTACAGCATTGGCAAAAATAGCAATCAGGACATGGGTGTTTTTTTTGCGTTTTGCAGTTCATGACTTTTATTATAACTCACCTCCATCGTAAGGTAAATGCCCAAGGCATCCAAGTACTATTTAGCAATTTGACTCTATCTGTTCAAATCCTTTACACTGGTAAATTCCCCTTTTTAAGGCGACCCATAATAAACAACAGGCACTATTCCGATTGTGTCAAAAATATAATGAGAGGGTTAGGCAATGGATAGCAATGAAGTAATTGGTGCCGAAGCAGCGGCTACCCAGAACAATGACGTTGCGGGGCAGGAGAGCTTCGCAGAAATGTTCGAAAAGAGTTCCTCACGCAAAGCGAGACTAGCACCTGGTGAAAAGGTTAAAGCTAGGGTCGTCGGCATATCCGGCGATGTAGTCTATATTGACCTTGGCGGCAAGAGCGAAGGTATTATAGATATAGCCGAATTCAGAGATGACAACGGCTCCATTTCGATCAAAGAGGGAGACCACATTGAGGCGCACTTCGTTTCGGTTGTCAACGGAGCAATGAAGATGACAACACTGGTTCGAGGCCATTCTACTGTGAAGCTTGCCCAGATCCGAGATGCCTTCGAGGCAGGCACCACCATGGCCGGCGACGTCAAAAGAGAAATCAAGGGCGGTTTTGAAGTCTTCCTGGATGGGGTAAAGTGTTTCTGCCCGTTTTCTCAGATTGACCTGAAGGGAGGTCGCGAAGGAGGTCTTTATGTCGGCCGTGCCTTCCCTTTTAAAGTTATTGAGTTCAAGGAGGGAGGTCGCACCATAGTCCTGTCAAGGCGCGTCGTGCTCCAAGAAGAAAAGACGGCAGCTATCGGTCGTCTTAAAGAGTCTCTCCAAATCGGTCAGGAAATTACCGGCAGAGTGAGTTCCCTCCAGAATTTCGGCGCATTCGTTGACATCGGAGGAATCGAAGGTCTTATTCCTACAAGCGAAATCTCATGGGCAAAAACAAATAAGCCCTCCGATACGCTGTCAGTCGGCCAGGAGTTAACCGTCCGGCTCATATCTATAGACTGGGAAAAGAACCGGCTAACGTTGAGCATCAAGGCAATGCTGCCAGATCCTTGGGAGGGTCTTGCCGAGCGTTATCCTGTCGGCTCTAAAATCAACGGTAACATCGTGCGTCTCACTCCTTTCGGGGCGTTCGTCAACCTTGAACCAGGGATAGACGGTCTAATCCACCTCTCCAATCTCGGCAGTAGTAAACGCATCAACCATCCAAAAGAAGTGGTTGCAACAGGTCAGATGATCGAGGCTTATGTCATCGCTGTCGACCAGCAGTCCAGAAAAATATCTCTTTCTGTACAGCCAAAAGCCGAACCCAAAAAAGTCACCTATCCCATAGCCGGCGAAGTTATCGACGGCATCGTTGATAAAGTACTGCCCTTCGGCATCTTCGTAAAGATTGGTGAGGGTGTCACAGGCCTAGTTCCCAATTCAGAAATGGGGACACCAAGGGGGACCGACCACAGCAAAACCTTCCTTCCGGGAAGCGCCATGCAGGTACTTGTCATAGATGTAGACGCTGATAATGCAAAAGTAACCCTGAGCAGAAAAGGGGTCATCCAGAAAGAAGAAGCGGATGATCTGAAGCGCTATAGGGAGTCTGCTGCAAAGGGAGCAAAATCCGAAAGCGGGCTAAGCAGCTTCGGCGAGCTCCTTAAGGCGAGACTCGAAGAGAAAGAATTAAATAGGTAGAGATAATTCCTATAAAACTGTTCATCGCTATAGAAATAATCTAGTAGCTATTCGATCCGGGTTACGGTAAATTAGTCTAATGAAAACTGGAACCCAAATTGATGCCAGAGGTATGGGGTGTCCTAAGCCGGTGATCTTGGCAGAAGAAGCCCTCCTGAAGATATCTGAAGGATCTGTTGAAATACTTGTCGACAACGAAGCTTCAGTAGGCAACCTGAAAAGGTTTGCGTCAAAAACCGGCCTTCATTCGGAATCGTTGAAAGAAGAAAATCATTGGCGCATTAAGCTAGTCAAAGGTTATATCTGCGATACCCCCGAACCAGCAGAAGAACACTCAATAGAGCCTGAGAAAGATATACTTCTGATTGTCGCTTCGGACACTATGGGTAAGGATGAGATACTCGGCAGAACGCTCATTAAGGGCTATTTCGAGACAATAAGGGTTACGAGAGAGCTGCCGCATACAATATTTTTTCTTAATGCTGCGGTGAAGCTCACTACCGTGGACGAGGAACTTGTACCTGTCATTAAAGCAATTGAAGCCATGGGTGTCGAGATCTTCACATGCGGCACCTGTCTCAAATACTTCAATCTCGAATCGAGTTTGAAAGTCGGCTATCGCGGGACGACAAACCACATAGTGGAGGGAATGAAGGACTTCAGAAAGACTATCTGGATCAGTTAGCTTTATAGATCGAAGAATTGAGTTATCGCTGACTGCTCCTTCTCCACTATTTCCTTCAAGTCATCTATGTCTTTTTCAGTAAGCCCGTTTTCCAGAAACATCTTCTGATGCTCATCAGTCCACTGACCGTCATGAACAACTTGCGGATAGATAAGATCCGACATACCTTCGGCAAGGAATATGATATCCGAGGATTTTTTATGCGGTTCTCCGATCCGGACTGAATGATGAGTCGTTATGGGAACGATGATCTCTTCCGGAAAACAAAGATTATCAAGGAACCATTCGGCTGCCAGCATATGGTTGCACTGGAACAACTCCGTTTCCGCCTTAATGAGAGACTCGCCTTTCTTTGACAACAAGTCATGGACTTCGGTATCCATGATAACATCACGAATAACTTTGAAGAGCACCAGCCTTCCAATATCATGAAGCAATCCCGACAGATAACAGGAGCTTCTGTCCTTTCTGGATATCTTATTGCAGAGGCTCGCCGCAATGTTTGCCACCACGTACGAATGGGCCCACAACTGCTTGAAGTTGCCGTACTGGCTCGCGAAAATGTTGAAGATGGAAGCCGCAAGGGATATGCTTCGCACAAGGTCGAAGCCCAGCAGCATGACTGCCTGCTCGATTGCATTGATCTTTCCAGGATATCCGAGGAAGGCGGAATTAGCCACCGCGATAACCCGAGAGGCCAGAGCCTGGTCATGCCGTATAATATCGGAGATATCTTCGATAGAGGTATTGTCCTTGTTGAGCGCCTTGATAAGTTGATATTTGACTACGGCAAGACTCGGGAGATTTGACAGCTGAAGGATTTTTTCCTTTATGGGAACCACATTTTCGGTGCCGGTATTCATATCATCCCTGCCCTCCCAATTATTTTCCCCTTCTGATACTTCCTTTTTCGAAAAATCGGGTTTAAATTACTTCTTCCCCTTTTTTTATACTATAGTATACAGCTAATTTCACGAAAAGATAATAATATTTCTTTGCGCTCCAACTCTTTACTCGTGAACTACCGGCGACTAGGATGACGCTTCGGTTAGAGCTTCCTTGCTTAAATGACCGGCTTATCGCTACAGCTAGTGCGTGCAGAGGATTCAATCTCTCATCAAGATAACCAGTCAATATCAACCTCCTTTTCTTGACACACATGACCAGTGAAACTGAATATCATATGCTGAATTGAATCATTTAGCCAGATTATATCACGCGACATATTACATGATAAGAACAGATGCCATACAACGTGTCTGACCGGGCAATTCATACTGCGTAAGGCCCCTACTATCGGTCCACTTTTCAGTCGATCATGACAATGAGAAGACTTCTTGCGTTAACCCGTTAGATATACCACTGGCGATCACGTATCTGCATGTTACATTTGTAGGGGAACAGCTTACAGATGCGATCTGAAAATCCGACATTAAAATCAGTCTTAGCCCTATATTATCAGCTGCCATCATTATATATATTTTTCATTATCAGCAGCAGCGTATGCCTAGTTACAAAAGGAGGATGACCATGAACTGCCCTTGCTTTAAAGAAACATCCATAGGACTTTGCGATGCATCCAGAAAACTCCATGTACCAAGCATTACTGAAATGGATAAATATTGTTTCAAGACCTCTTTCAGACGTTGCCCACTGTTTCACAAGGATAGCAAAATGGGAACAGCCAATAAAGTCGCATTCGCACGGCGGGGTTAGAAAGCGCTTTTCCGCTTACTTCTGTCAACTCCAATCATCAACTTTGTCTCGAGCCCAGCAGCGGACAGACTCGCGTGATCGTATCGAATCGCCTTTTTATCACGCTTTTATCTTATAATAGAGGCGATGACATCAAAACCTATCGACAAAAAAATCATCGAAATCATCGACGCTACGAGCTTCCCACCTGTAGCCTTAAAGATCTATACCCTTGTCAGCCAGCCAACCACCGAACTGTCTGAGATAGAGGCAGTTCTTGCGATGGACCCTGTGCTGTCCGCAAGAACCTTAAAGGTGGCAAACTCCCCCTTTTTCAACAGAGGAAGACATACCGACACGCTCGACAGGGCACTAGCACTCATAGGCTTCAATGCAATTAGGACTGTAGTCCTCTGTGCTGCGATTAATGAGCTTTACCAGAAGGCCCACAATATAGACCGTAAACTCTGGGCTCATTCTCTGGGTGTATCACTTATCGCATCAATTCTGGCGAAAGAGACGGGGCTTGTCAATGAAAGTAATGCTGCCGCCGCGGGTCTTTTTCACGATATCGGAAAACTCATATTGAGAAAGGCCTATGAAAATAAATATGCCGAGATGGCGGAATTCATAGACGGTGGTACGATTTGCTTTAGCGCTGCCGAAGATAATTTATGCGGTGTCAATCACTGCGTAACTGGCACCTTGCTCGCAAAGAATTGGAACCTTTCGCGAGAATATTCTGCCATTATCGCCTGCCACCATGGAGAAGAATGCGAGATCCCTCTTGATCGTCACGAACTGGACCTTCTGAACATTATCAAGATGGCCGATGAGATTGCGCTCTTTTTCGGTATTGGCTTCAGCAGGAAAGTCGACATACTGAGCCTGCCATATACCGTTATGGGACTTACAAAGAAGCGCTTCGATGAGCTAATCTGGTATGTAAACGAAATATACGAAGAACATATCAACAGTCTCACTTTCTAAAGACGAGCACTGCTTAATCCGGTTCAACCGCAACGGTTGTCGCCGGATTACATACGCATTACCGGCTACACCTGCCGAGATGAAACGATTTCCCGTCGGCTAACCCGTAAAAGAATCTTCCCTCGCCAAGACAGCCGGATACGTCCGTCGCGACATAACCTTCCTTTCCGGAAAGAAACATGTACCTCCACGCCCGAGCCTTCCCCGTCTTCGTATAGGTCAGCAGGACCACATAATCATCTTTTCCATCTCCGTTAGCGTCCAGTGCATAGCTGTCCTTTAGATTGTCAAGATTGCAGCCGGCTTCCGCTCCGCCCGATTCCAGTTTCCCACATTGCTCCTGCACATGTCGAGCTAGGATGTCATATGTCTGCCGAGTTTTACTATCGAGAGGAGATTTCATAAAAGGTTTTTTGGCCTCTATAACAAACGCCCTTTTCTCATCTGGATACGCAATACATACGGTCTTTGTGAAGCTCGAAAAAGACCTGTTTGGGAAATCGCTCTCGTGGTTCATGAAAGACTCAAAAGGAAGAGGTTCCTGTGGAAAACGGTCAGACTTTTTTCCCTTCCTGACCGTCATGAAGATTCTGCCATGGTTGAAGCTATATCGAGCTCCGCGCAGAAAATTTTCAAATTCATGGCTTACATACTGCTTTTCATCTATTTCGTAAAAGATACCACTGCCACTGACAACAAAATCCTTAGATCCGGGCTTTTCCAGACGGACTACGAGATATCTAGTTTCGCTCATGCCGTTTTTATACACATCGGCCTTAAGGGTGCCGACAGACGCCACTTTATCAATCCATTTGACATCTAGGAATTCATCACAGATACCAAATCGCTCCTTAACAGCCATGGAGGCGTCTCTCTTGAACCCGACGTTATTTACATCGGCGGCATAAGCCGCCAGAGGCAGCACCAGAACTGTCAGAAGAGTAATATAAGCTTTTATCAATCTTTCAAGGTACCTGTCCATCCGAGACCTCCAGTTGAGTATTCCATTAGCTATTATAGTATATTCTGAAGTGCATGTGACATGACCGCCGTCACTAACTGCTCACATCCAAAGAGGCCAGCATTTTGAAGATTAATTTTTTTATTGCTTACAAGTTAAAATAGTGCAATATGAACAAAGACAAACTCCATATATTCTTTTCAGGCATAGGGGGCAGCGGAGTGTCTGCCATAGCTGCTTTCATGGCGGACAAGGGCCACATCATATCTGGCTCCGATCGCGCCTTCGAAAAAAACCCTTACCACCCTGCGTGCATGGCTCTCAAGAATAAAGGCGTGATCATTTTGCCTCAGGATGGCAGCGGCATCGACAGCAGCCTCGATCTGATAGTATTCAGTACAGCCGTTGAACCCGACATGCCCGAATATGCGAAGGCAAAGTCTCTCGGTATCCAAACCAAAACAAGGCCCGAGTATCTCTCTCAAATAGTCCACGATTACAAAACGGTAGCCGTTGCCGGTACTAGCGGGAAATCGACAGTTTCAGGGATGCTCGCTTATTCGATGTCCCGTCTCGGACTGAAGCCGAATTTCATCGGCGGAGGCAGGGTTAAACAATTTAGGACCGAATCTAATCCCGGCAATTCTATTACTGGCGCTTCCGATCTCCTCGTCATCGAGGCGTGCGAGTCCGATGGAACGATAGTCGATTACAAACCTGAGCATACCATCATCCTCAATCTTGAGCTTGATCACCATGCCGTCGAAAAAACGTCAGGGATGTTTGATGCCCTCCTGGATAATACGAGAGGCATAATTGTCATCAATGCTGACGATCACAACCTAACGGCCCTTTCATCGTCCCGGAAGAAAGATGCTGTGACATTTGGTATCTCAAGCCCGGCCATTTACAAGCCTTCTGCTGTCACTTACGGTCCACTGTCAACCCAGTTCGATTTAGAAGACCGGCACTTCAAGCTTTCCATGCCAGGTAAATATAATCTCTCAAACGCCCTCGCCTGCATCGCCATGCTGTCTGAAATGGGCATGCTACAGAAGGATATTGCCAAAGTGCTGCCTGATTTTTCCGGTATCGAAAGGCGTTTCGATATTCATCTAGACGATGGCACCCACCTAGTCATCGACGATTATGCACACAACCCACATAAGATATCAGCCCTGATGTCTGCGGCACAGCCTTTGCGGGAGTGCATATGCTATATATTCCAGCCCCACGGCTTCGGACCTACTAAGATGATGAAAGACGGATACATAGAGGCCTTTTCAACGGGACTAAGAGCAGGCGATCATCTGATACTGTTGCCGATATATTACTCCGGTGGCACGGCCAACAAGGACATATCGAGCCAAGATCTCGCAAGGGGGATCAGGAAAAACGGTAAGTCGGTGGAGGTTGTCAATGACAGAAACGAAATAATAAAAGGTCTTGAAAGATGGGATAGCTATATAGTCATGGGTGCAAGGGACGAGACTTTATCAGCCTTTGCACAATCGATCGCCCTGCTCCTGAGATTGGAGTAGCCCGGATGCACATAAACACCTTGCCGAGATGATGAATCTATTCGGAAAATGAAATCGAATCAAATTAAAGGAGGCTAGATGAAATATAAAGGAATCAATCATCTTGCTCTGGCTACACGTGACATTAGTATGACCGTAAGGTTCTGGCGGGACTTGCTGGGGATGCGACTCGTTGCAGCACTGGGCAAGCCGGGATATCGCCAGTATTTCTTCGAAGTTTCTGCGGATGATCTCGTAGCCTTTTTCGAATGGCCCGATGTCGAGCCAATCGAGGAAAAGGATGCCGGCAGAGTTGCCAAGGGACCTTTCGCTTTTGATCATGTCGCTATAGGGGTCGAAGATGACGATGCATTGTGGGCAATGAAAGAAAAACTTGAGGCTAATGGTATATGGGTTTCAGAGGTTATCGATAACGGATTTATACACTCCATTTTCACATTCGACCCTAACGGCATCTCTCTCGAATTCAGCTGTTTTGTTAAGAATATCGATATTCGCCTCGATCCTATAATAGCCGATAAAATACCACCGGAAGTAACAAAGGAAGGTCCCGATGCACAGGCCGAAAAATGGAAAGAGGCGGCAAGGACGACGCCTCCCAGTGAACGTAAAATTTATCCAGGGGAGATGAAATTATACGTGCCTCTCACCCAGGGCTAAACAGGTTATCCGACAATTCAATATTGCTGGATGGTAAAATATACATAACAAACCAGACCGCAAGGGGCATAGATGGCATAGCCCCAGTGCTTCAAAGAGCAGCCAAGATTACTACCGCCGAACATTGAAGATTTAATTTCAGAAGATCACATTTGTTTTCTTATATAGCGCCATGTTGATGCATTGGATTACAGTTCATTCGATAGCACATATCCAGAAGTGGTCATCGGACCTATCATCAACGTGTACTGCTGAAATTACTTATTATGATAGTCTTAGATAGAATCCGCACCTCACAAAGGCTTGCGCGCTATAGAACTCTCGGTCAATCTGGCATTACCGTAGACCTGCCGTATCCTGGTCTTCGATATCATTCTCAATAAATCTCATACAGAAAAAGCACGCCAGACCTGCGATCAAAATAGCAAAAGGTGTTATCAAAAGCGCAGTCCTTAAGCCCATGAGGTCAGAAATCTGGCCAATTAAAATCGGAGATATCGCGTCGCCCAGAGCATGTATAAAAAAAATGTTCACCGCAAAGGCCATCGACCTCATGGCCGGACTTGTAACGTTGACAATAACGGTGTTGAGCGGTCCGGTGCTCAGAAACAGAAAAAATTCCGCAAAAAATATGGCGGCAAAACAAATTGCAGTAATCTGCGTCATCAACGAGTAGATAGTGATAGGGACACCTATCAGAAATCCCCAACCTGAAACGAGCAGATACCCTTTGCCGCTCTTCTTCTGCAGGTAATCGCCAAGCCAGCCTCCAGCAAGTGTGCCTGTTATCCCGGCTGAGATAGTCACGATGCCAAAAGCGATGTTACCCGTCGCTACATCCAGATTGTGCACGCGATATAAAAAAGTGGGTACCCACTGAGCCAGACCCCCAAGTGCGAATGTCATGGCCGCCATGGCGAGAGTATTTATCAGAAAGGGGCGGTTTTCTGCAAGTTGACGATAACCTGTGGGTTTCAGCCCATCTAGACTCTCAGCGTTTCCGTCATTTTCTCCTCTGACAGGTTCTCTGAGGAACCAAATAGGAATAGATAATAAAATACCTGGCACGCTCACAACAAGAAATGCAGCGTGCCATCCCGCATAATGCCCTAGAATTCCACCCAGAAAATAACCCAGAGCGCTGCCGACCGGGATTGCAAGATAAAAAAGCGAGAGTATCCGCCCACGATGCACTTTGGCAAAATAATCAGCGATAATTGTTGGCGACACGGTTCCGAAACTCGCTTCTCCTATGCCAACCATAGTGCGGGCCGACAGCAACATTCCGTAACTGTTCGCAATTCCGGCAGCAGCTGTAGCTAAGCTCCAGCCCAAAAGACCGCCCGCCGCTATCCTGATTCGTTTGACACGGTCACCGAGCCATCCGAATAAAGGTGCGGCGACCATGTAACAGACCATGAAGACACTGCCTAGGAAACCGAGGGCGGTATCTGATATCCTCAGGTCTGACTTGATGAGGGGGAAGACGGCAAAGATCACCTGCCGGTCAATGTAATTAAGCATATTGGCAGCAAGAAGAACTGCCAGGGCGTAATAATGATACTTTGCTCGAGTTGAAGGAATTCTCATTAACAGGCCTATACGTCGGGTATTTTTTCGAGGGCCTCCTTGGCGGCGAGCATTTGCGCCTCTTTTTTGCTTTTGCCAGTCCCTCGTCCGTATACAGCTTCTTTTATAGAGACTTCTGCTGTGAAGACCTTGCGATGCTCTTCCCCTTCCTGCTTGATTATTCTGTAATCCGGCAAGGTCCCGAAGAGCGCCTGGCAGCGCTCCTGAAGATCGCTTTTGAAGTCATAGCCTTCCTTTTTCTCTATTACATTTGAAATCTTATCCTTGTAAAGACGCATGATCAGTGACCTGATGGTTGCATAATCGCTGTCCAGAAAAACAGCCCCGAAGAGCGCTTCGAGCGTATCGGCGAGAATCGAACGCTTCTGCCTGCCGCCCGTAGACTCCTCTCCCCTTCCGAGCCTGATATATTCTCCAAGAGACAATCCCGCGGAGATATCGTGAAGTACCAACTTGTTAACCAAGTACGACTTCATCTTTGACATTTCAGCCTCATCCAGAATGCCTACAGCTCTAAACAGAGTTTCAGCAATGACCAGGCCTAGGACAGAATCTCCTAAGAATTCCAGCCGCTCATTGTTAGAAGACTGTCCCCCGGTATTTTCGTGCTGGTAAGATTTATGTGTCAGCGCTTCGCTGAGTAGCCGACGGTCTCTAAACTCATACCCTAACTGCGCTTCGAGTGCAGACGTCTCAGCGATATTTCTTGAAAATGAGGCAGGCATTCGTTCCGCCAAACCCAAAGGAATTGGACAGTGCATACTCTAGACTGAGCTGTCTGGCCGTGTGAGGAACGTAATCGAGATCGCACTGGGGATCCGGGTTGTCAAGGTTGACTGTGGGCAATACTAAATCATTGACGATGCTCAAAATGCTGAAGATCGCTTCAACTCCCCCGGCAGCTCCCAGAAGATGTCCCGTCATCGATTTAGTCGAGCTCACACAGAGCTTATAGGCATGCTCGCCAAATACCTTTTTAATCGCCATGGTCTCAAGTTCATCGCCATATTTCGTCGACGTCCCATGGGCATTGATGTACTGGATTTTCTCAGGCTCTATTCCTGCATCCTTCAGAGCGGCCTTCATGCAGCGCGCCGCGCCTTCGCCTTCTGGTGCTGGCGATGAGATGTGGTAAGCATCACCGGACATACCGTAACCGATGATTTCGGCATATATCTTTGCATCGCGTGCAAGAGCGCTATCGAGACTCTCAACGACTATAATACCAGTTCCTTCACCCATAACAAATCCGTCGCGGTCGGAATCAAAAGGCCGACTTGACTTGTCAGGTTTATCATTACTGGTCGAAAGCGCCTTCATCGCCGCAAAACCTGCTACAGCAAGTGGACAGATAACCGACTCTGCCCCCCCAGCAAACATGACATCGGCGTCTCCCCGCTGGATAATCCGAAAGGCCTCGCCTATTGCGTGACTGCCGGTCGCACAGGCAGTGACTACCGAAGAATTGGGTCCCTTGGCTCCGAGATGGATCGAAACATTTCCCGATGCAAGATTTATGCACACCATCGGAATGAAGAATGGAGATACCCGGCGGTGGCCCTTTTCGAGCAGTGCCTTGTGATAATATTCAATGCTTTTGAGACCGCCTATTCCCGAACCTATGAAAACACCAACTCTATCGGCGTTCTCAGGTGTGATCTTAAGCCGCGAATCTTCATGGGCCATCATAGATGCTGCCATGGCCAGATGGATGAAGCGGTCCATCTTCTTTATTTCCTTGGCATCGATATACTGCGCAGGATCGAAGTCTTTCACCTCGCCGGCGATGCGCACCGGGTATGCCGACGCATCGAACTGGGTGATCGGGCCAATGCCAACCGTCCCGGCAGCAGCCGCCTTCCATGAAGCTTCGACGCCGATACCGAGTGGCGAGACAAGACCCAGCCCAGTTATTACAACCCTTCTATCTTGACTCATCAAGCTTTAGACTTTTTTGGTTATATATTCAACCGCATCTTTTACCTTGGCTATTTTTTCAGCATCTTCATCAGGGATTTCGATATTGAAAGCCTCTTCGAAAGCCATTACCAGCTCTACCGTATCGAGTGAATCCGCGCCGAGATCTTCTACGAAAGACGCCTCGGGGGTTACTTCGGCCTGATCAACACCAAGCTGTTTAGAAATAATCTCTTTTACTTTTTCCTCTACCATTATGTCCTCCCTTTTTTTCAACACCGTTTTATGTGTATCCGTCTGCGGGACAGATTCCCCGCATTCCTTAATTACATGTACATTCCACCATTAACATGTATGACCTGTCCGGTAACGTAGCCGTTTTCCGGGGCTGCAAAAAATGCGACAGCATTCGCAACATCCTCGACCGTTCCAAAACGGCTCATCGGTATCGCCTTCATCATTTCTGTCTTTACATTTTCAGGAAGCGCATCGGTCATCGCCGTCATAATGAATCCGGGTGCTACGGCATTGGAAGTAATCCCCCTGCCGGCATATTCCTTGGCTATTGTCTTTGTCAGTCCGACAATCCCAGCCTTCGATGCGCTGTAGTTTGCCTGCCCGGGGTTTCCCATAAAGGCGACTATCGATGCAATATTTATAATCCTGCCATACCTCTGTTTCGCCATCAGTCTGACAGCCTCTTTAGAACAAAGAAACGTTCCTTTCAGATTGATATTGATAACGGCGTCCCAATCTTCTTCCCTCATCCGCATCAATAGCCCGTCCCTTGTGATGCCTGCATTATTTACTAGGATCTCAACCTTCTTGAATTCCTCGGCCGCAATCTCAAAGATTGCGCTCACATCCGAAGCCTTGGAAACATCAGCCTTGGCAGGAATGCTCCTAACGCCCAAGGTCTGCAGATAGTCCGCAGTTTCCTTGGCGATATCTAGGTCCACATCAACAATGACAATGTTGACGCCGCGACGCGCCAGTGTTTCCGCTATAGCCTTTCCGATGCCGCGTCCCCCTCCGGTTACAATCGCTGTATGAACTTCCATATAATTAATCCTCCGTGGAAAAAATCGGCTTTAATTTTAACAGAGTAGTATACCTATTTCAAGCCGAAAATATCCAAGTACCAAGGCAAAATATCCAAGAGACCCGTCGACGCGTCATAATATGCGGGTCCTTTTGCAGGTTCAAACGATTTTTAATGACTTCGCTCGTAAGCGCTACAGGCGAATTTTAATTTTTAGCACATCGATTTTCATTTAGTCAATGGTGTCAACGGTAGAGTGCTTCATCATATGATATACTGTGCCCATGGAATCTGCGCTGAAAAGAGTTTTTACCCTCGGAACCTCCACTAGGAGCGAAGAGGACTTCGTCGAGATTCTACTCTTCTACGGGATCAGTACCGTAGTTGATGTGCGCAGTTTCCCAAAGAGCAAGATACCCACCTTTACACAAGCATATTTGTCCGATCTGCTTCAGCGGGAAGGTCTAAAATACTGCTTTCTCGGAAGAGCATTGGGCGGCTTACGCAAAGGCGGCTATGATGCCTATACAGAAACAGATGCGTTCAGGCTCGGAGTAGACAGGTTGGAAGAGATCGCAGCAGTTAGCACGGCCGTGATAATATGCGTCGAAAGATTCCCATGGAAATGCCACCGCCGCTGGATTGCCCGGGAATTCCACCGCCGTGGCTGGACTATAGAGCATATTATCGACAAAGGGAAGGTCTGGATTCCAAAATAGACCTTTTAGGGGCTTGGGTCGCCCCACCCTTAAAGGTCCACTAACATATTGTCGATCAGCCTCGTGCTTCCTATCTTGATTGCTATCGCCAGTAGATTGAGCTTTGCAGGAACTGTGCATTCTTCCAGAGTCTCTGGATCATAAACCCCGGCATACTGGACCTCGCTGACAAGAGGTTCCGCCTTTAGCATCGCCCTCATGTGTCCTGCGACAGATGAAGGCAGAGATCCATCCCTCAACATCTGCGCGGCGGATTGGAGTGATTTATAGACAATGGTAGCCGCTCCTCTTTCTTCTGGCGAAAGGTAGCGGTTTCTGGAACTCATGGCTAAACCATCGCTCTCACGCACTGTGGCGCAAGTGACGCACTCCACACTAAGGTTCAGATCCCTGGTCATCCTCTTGATAATTTGTGCCTGCTGGAAATCCTTCTGACCGAAATAAGCCCTGGTCGGTAAAACTAAGTTGAAGATTTTGCATACAACCGTCGACACTCCCTCGAAATGCCCGGGCCTGAAAGCGCCGCAAAGCCGGTTCGATAGACCCCTGACTTCAATATAAGTAGCAAAGTCTGTCTGGTACATGGATGGCACATCCGGATCAAAGAGTATATCTACGCCTGCGTCTTCAAGCTTTCTCATATCACTGTCGATATCTCTCGGGTATTTATCGAAATCCTCATTGGGGCCAAACTGCGTCGGATTGACGAAAATGCTAGCGGCAACCACATCGTTTTCGCCCTTGGCAACCTTGAACAGAAAGAGATGACCTTTATGCAGGGCGCCCATGGTTGGGACAAGACCTATAGTCTTGCCATGCGCCAGCAGTCTCCTGGATGTTTCCTTCATTATGCTGGGGATACGAATGACTTCCATAAAATACTCTATACGACATTTTTGCCAATAATCAAGTTGGCGCAATTACAAATTGCTTGAAGGTCTTGGGACAGCAATGAGTTCTAAGTCCCTACTATTTCGCCAACATTACAGAGGCCCGAACAACAAGACAGGTATGACAGATGTCGGTGGAGCCGAAGGCCGCTGATTCAATGCACCCACTTGCGCTGCCGGTGGTTTCCGCAGCCACTTTCTTTCTTTAAGAATAGACTGCCTGCTCGGGTTTACGTGGAACTTTAATGTATAGGTCATATCCATATCACCTTAATAAAGTTAGTCGCGAGTTTTTGTAAAGAGGTTTCTATGTAGTTCTGCAATATAATCTAATTTTTGTGATATATAATTAATACATTGTATTTCATCGCACTTCACAATGAAATCCGTTTTATGCTAAAACATACATGGCACGTTCAGGAGTTACGGATTTCCTCCTGCGCCCTTAATTCATTAACTATTTGGGGAGGGTTTAATGGCAAAAAAAATTGTTCTTGCCTATTCGGGAGGCCTCGATACATCCGTCGCAATCAAGTGGCTAAAGGAGAAGTATAATGCCGATGTGATAGCCTTCTGCGCCGACCTAGGTCAGGGAGAAGACCTAGGGGCTGTGAGGAAAAAAGCTCTGATGACAGGAGCATCAAAGGCGTATGTCGTGGATGCCAGGGAGGAGTTCGTCCGGGAATACATATTCCCCCTACTCAGAGCAAATGCGATCTACGAGGGCGTTTATCTTCTAGGCACCTCGATAGCAAGGCCGCTGATCGCAAAGAAACAGATTGAAATAGCGATCAAGGAGGATGCCGATGCTGTCGCCCACGGTGCAACAGGCAAAGGAAACGACCAGGTGCGCTTTGAATTGACATATTATGCGCTCAAACCTGATATACAGGTCATTAGTCCTTGGCGCGAGTGGTCTTTCGATTCGCGCCAATCCCTCATCGACTATGCGAAAAAACACGGCATCCCAGTGGAGGCGACGAAGAAAAAGCCTTACAGCACGGATCGCAATATCCTTCACATCAGCTACGAAGGAGGTATTCTCGAAGATCCATGGGCCGAACCGCCAAAGGATATGTACACCATGATGGTCCCGCCCGAGAAGGCACCTGACAAGGCGACCTATATAGATATTGAATACAAAAGTGGAAACCCGATCAAGCTGAATGGCAAGACGCTTTCACCATTCAGGCTCTTCCAGCAGCTTAATCTGATAGCCGGATCTAATGGTATAGGGAGGGTCGACCTTGTCGAAAACCGTTTTGTCGGAATGAAATCAAGGGGCGTCTACGAAACCCCGGCCGGTACCGTTCTCCATATATCGCACAGAGCAGTAGAATCTCTTACACTCGACAGGGAAGTCCTGCACCTTCGTGACTCGCTCATCCCGAAGTTTGCTGAGCTCGTGTATTACGGCTTTTGGTTTGCGCCTGAAAGAGAAGTACTTCAGAACATGGTCGATATGATGCAGAAGGATGTTGAGGGAATCGTAAGACTCAAGCTCTATAAAGGTAATTGTCTCGTCGTCGGAAGAAAGTCTTCCAAGTCGCTTTATCATCCCGAACTAGCGACCTTCGAATCGGAGAAAATATATAACCAGAAAGACGCTGAGGGGTTCATTAAACTGAATGCCCTTCGATTAAAAGTGCGAAGCATGGTCAAAGGACAATAGAATGTACCCGTTGAATCGCACAGAGTGATCTTTTATGAATAAACAGCCTATAATAGGCGCCACCAAGCTGGAATACTGGCTTGCCCTGACCTTTGTCAAGGACATCGGCCCAACTACGGTCAAGAGGCTGCCTTGGTCTTCCGCATGTTAAATCGCGGCAGCGGCACTAAAATCGTCAATTATCCTTACGGACTTGAAATTAATAATGAGGAAAAGGCAATATGTAATGTTCTGGATAGCGAACCCCGCCATATCTATATCATCTTCAGAGAAACCGGGATAGCCGCTCAGAAATTATCGAGGATTTTACTCGGCCTCGAACTTAAGAGTGCCCTGCAACAGGCAGAAGGTAAAAGGTTTTTCATACTGTAAACACGATAAAACTGGATCACAATCCACCTAGGCACTGTCTGTAAATCAGGCCTGCTGATCTACGGTCCGGAACGCGGCGTCGAAACGCAGCGACTAATTTGCTTTATGCAATGATGTAATAACCTAGATAATCAAGGCTCGCGAACTTGCTATAGGGAGGGCAATGGCAAGAAAATTGATGGACCTGCTTAGGGTCCTTGCAAAGGAAATAATCGAGAAGGGGTATGATGCCGATGATGCATTGAAGAAAATCAATGTAGTCGACATCGATTTCATAACCGTTAAAGAGGAACTCCAGAGCCTGGAGCTGTCGAAACATATAGACGAAGCTGAACTCGATACGATTAAGGCGCTTCTGGCCTACATCCTCATGAGAGATTCCGACCTCGAAGTCGAGGACGTCTATGCCTTTATCTTTGGAAGAGGGCGCCAAATCATCTGGAATTAGGCGGGTACACCCTAAATTAGGAGGCAGATTTTTGAAATCCCTGGTCATAGTCGAATCGCCTGCCAAGGCGAAGACAATAAATAAGATACTCGGAAGCGATTTTGAAGTAAAGGCCTCGGTAGGGCATGTAAAGGACTTGCCTGCAAAGGAGCTCGGGGTCGATGTTAACAAGGACTTTGCCCCGACTTACATTATCATCCCCGGCAGAGAAAAGGTTATCAAGGAACTGAAAAAGGAAGCGAAGAAGGCAGAAAAGGTCTACATTGCAACTGACCCTGACCGTGAAGGGGAGGCCATCGCCTATCATATCGCTGAGGAGATTAAGGACCACAAGAACACGGACAAGATTTTCAGGGTCACCTTTCATGAAATCACTGCCAGGTCGGTCAAGGAAGCGATAAGCCGGCCGGGCTCGATCGATGTCGACAAGGTGAATGCCCAACAGGCGCGTAGGATACTTGACCGCCTCGTTGGTTACAATCTGAGCCCTTTCTTGTGGAAGAAGGTGCGCAGGGGATTGAGTGCAGGAAGAGTGCAGTCGGTAGCAGTGCGGCTAGTCGTTGACAGGGAGCGCGAGATCGAGGCCTTCAATAAAGAGGAATATTGGACCATCGAGGCGATTCTCCAGTCGCCTGAAAATACGGAATCGCCCTTTCCTGTGAGGCTCTTCAAATATGACAATTCTCTCGTTGTAGATCGCGATGCCCCTGAAGGCAAACGCTTCCTCATCGGCAACGAAGAAAAGGCCCTCCAAGTCGTTGATAATATCACAGGCAAGGAATGCTTTCTGGCGAAGATCGACAAGAGACTCAAAAAACGGACTCCAGCTGCGCCATTTATAACGAGCACACTCCAGCAGGAGGCTGCCCGAAGACTGCGCTTTCCTGCAAAGAAGACGATGATGATAGCCCAGCAGCTTTATGAAGGTGTGGAACTCGGATCTGAGGGCTCTGTGGGTCTCATAACCTATATGAGGACCGATTCGTACAGGATCGCTCCGGAGGCGCAACAGTGGGCAAGGGATTTCATAGACAAGAAATTCAGCAAGGACTGTGTGCCGGAAAAGCCGCCTCAATACAAAAGCAAGCAGTCGGCACAGGAGGCGCATGAAGCAGTCCGGCCTACCTATGAGGAAAAGACGCCCGAACAGGTAAAGGCCTTCCTTAGCAGGGATCAGTACAACCTTTACAAACTTATATGGAACCGTTTCATCGCCAGCCAAATGAGTCCGGCACAACTCGAACAGACAACCTTCGTCATCGGCCTGAGAACCAATGGAGTAGAGATGCAGGGCACAGAGTTCAGAGCCTCCGGCATGGTGATCAAATTCCCAGGCTTTATGGCGCTATACACCGAAAGCAAAGACGATATAGAGGAAGAGGAAGGCGGATTACTTCCGTCCCTTTCAGAAAATGACCCGCTCGAACAGAAGGAAATCAAACCTGTTCAGCACTTCACACAGCCGCCCCCGCGCTACACAGAGGCGACACTCGTAAAGGCGCTCGAAGACAAGGGGATCGGCAGGCCGAGCACTTACGCCTCCATTCTCTCGACGATCCAGGACAGGAAATATGCGCAGAAAATCGAGACCAGGTTTTCGCCTACCGAACTTGGCGTCGTGGTCAACGATCTGCTAGTCGAAAAATTTCCAGAGCTGATCGATTACAATTTCACGGCCACGATGGAGAACGAGCTGGACGATATCGAGCAGGCGAAGATGAACTGGGTCAGCGTAGTTAAAGACTTCTTCATACCTTTCGATTTCGACCTGAAAGCGGCAGCCAAGGACAAGGAGAGGGTCAAGCCCGAAGATATCCCGACCGATATCGTATGTGAAAAGTGCAACTCGCCGATGGTAATCAAATGGGGCAGACATGGAAGGTTCCTTGCATGTTCCGGCTATCCTCAATGCAAGAATACCAGACCCCTGAGCGGCGACCAGAAACCGCAAACAGCAGAAGAGATACTTACCGGAGAGAACTGCGAAAAGTGTGGCTCACCGATGGTAGTGAAAACCGGCCGTTTTGGCAAATTCATTGCGTGCTCCAAGTACCCGGAGTGCAAGACAACCAAACCTCTATCAACAGGTGTCAAATGCCCTGTAGACGGAGGTGACATCGTCGAGAGAAAATCCAAGCGTGGCAAGCCATTCTGGAGCTGCGGCAACTATCCCAACTGCACATTTGCCCTGTGGTATAAGCCTTTGCCAGTAGAGTGTCCCAAATGCAAAGCCCCTTTTATGGTCGAAAAAAGAAACAAGGCTGGAGAGTTGTTTCATGTCTGCGTCGAAAAAACATGCGGGCATAAGGAGGAAGTGAAACAAGCGGAAGCCGCATCCTAAAAGGCTGCATGGACCGGATTGTTTTCAGTATGATCTCATTGGGTCCGCACGGATGCCCGATTAGCAAGACACTCATATCACTGCTCGGAACGTTGACTTCAATATCATAGATGCAACTGGCTCTTATTTTAATCCAAACACAGCCTAGTCAATGACATTACTTGCAAATTCGCAAAAATGCACAAACCACTAATAATAGGCATCGGAGGCGCACATAGCACTGTCGGCAAGACAACCCTCTCAGCCGCAATCATAAAACACTTGACGCAGCATCCAACCTGTTTTTTTAGCAAAAAACCCCGCCTCGGCGCAATCAAATATACCAGAACGGAGCTCTACGCTTCTGTTATCGGAGATGAACTAATTATCAAACAGAAAGATAAGGATACGGCCCGCTTAGCTGCCGCAGGAGCTGAAAAGGTCCTCTGGATCAAATCGCCGCGCAATAAACTTGAAGAGCCCCTCTCCATGGCACTTTCTAAACTAGCCGACCTCGACGGCGTGGTAATCGAAGGCAATAGCGCAATTGAGTTTGTAAAGCCCGATATTGTAATATTCATATGTGGGGAGTCGAAGGAATACACCAAGGCCTCCGCAATAACGCTTATGCGACAGGCTGATATCGTCATCGCGCAGGAGACGGCATCCCCAATCGTCGGGACTGCGATACGCAGCACGGCGAAATTGTTTAATCTTAAAGATTACCCATACATATTTGATGACCAGGCTATACAGGATATAATATCTCTTATGAAAATAATCGAGAAGAATAAAGAAATAGAGCGCCTCTTAAAAGAAAGATCTGTTGGCGGTAAGATTTCGTGCTCCCTAGCCAGAAAGATCGCGGAGGATCTTAATGTGCCATATGGGGATGTAGGTTCGACAGCGAATCAGTTGAAGATCAAGGTCAAGAGCTGCGAGCTCGGCTGTTTCTGATGGGCACGATACTCTTCGAGTTGGCGCTTACCGGCTATCTGATAGCAACCATCATCAGTATCACAGACCTTTTCATGGGTGGCAAGGAGTCGTCGAAACTGATGATCACCTTCTCGGCGTTAGGCTTTGCTCTCCATTCAGCTGCCATAATAGTCCGGTATGTTGCAGGCGGCCATCTACCGGTAACGAGCATGCACGAAGCGGCCTCATTCTTTGCGTGGTGCATAGTCCTTATTTACTTCTTCCTCGAATTCAGATACAAGATCGGCATCATGGGCTCGTTCATACTCCCCATCGTCCTTCTTTTGATGATTACTTCGGCGTTTCTCCCGTGGACGATGACTCCTCTCACCCCAGCTCTTAGAAGCCATTGGCTATGGATTCATACTCTTTTCGCCTTCATCTCCAACGCAGCCTTTGCGGTAGCCTTCGGCATAGGAACCATGTACCTATTGCAGGAACATTACCTGAAATCGAAGCACCTTGGCGGACTCTTTCAGAGGCTCCCCAGCCTTCAGGTTCTTGACGAGATCAACCATAAGCTTATCAATACCGGATTCCCGTTTCTGACCATGGCAATAATCACTGGATCTCTCTGGGCCGAAAGCGCATGGGGACGCTTCTGGAGCTGGGACCCCAAGGAGGTCTGGTCTCTTATCACGTGGTTGATATATGCTGGCGTTCTGCATCTCAGACTTACCTCCGGCTGGAGAAAAAAGAGGGCCGCCATACTATCGGTCATAGGGTTTGTCGTAGTATTGTTCACATTTTTCGGTGTCAATTTTCTTTTGAAGAGCGCCCATACGTTCCAATGAACACCCTCGTTATAGGACTCAATCACAAGACCGCATCCGTTGAGATCAGGGAAAAGCTAGCCTTCAATGGCCCTAAGCTCGAAGAGGGACTGCTCGCCATCAGGCAACTCAAGGGAGTGAACGAGGCCGCACTCCTTTCGACCTGTAACAGAGTAGAGATATATGCATCCGTAAGCGACATCATGGAGACGGCTGAAGCGATAAAGGATTTCATCGCCAGGTTTCACAATATCGGCAGACCCGAGTTCGAGAAAGTTCTATACTTGCACCGGACTTCTGATGCGATACGCCATATTTACAGGGTGGCATCGAGCCTGGATTCAATGATCATAGGCGAGCCCCAGATACTAGGTCAGATTAAAGATGCGTTCGAATTTGCCCTTTCGAAAAAAACGACTGGGGTTATATTGAATAGGCTCATGAAAAAGGCTATCTCAACCGCAAAAAGGGTAAGAACCGAAACCAGGATCGCCCAAAATGCAGTCTCTATAAGCTTTGCCGCCGTGGAACTTGCAAAGAAGATTTTCACCGAACTCTCGGGTAAGTCGTTCATGCTCTTGGGCGCAGGTGAAATGGCCGAACTATCGGCGAGGCATCTTGTAAATAACGGTGTGACCGACGTAAGGATAGCCAACCGCACATACGATCGGGCATGTGAGCTGGCACAAGACTTCTGTGGATGTGCCGTGCGCTTTGAAGATTTTGTACGGGAACTGGTCAACACCGATATCCTTATCTGCTCCACCGGGGCGCCTTCCTACATACTTTTCAAGGATCAGATGCAGAAGGTGATGAAGGAAAGAAAGCACAGGCCCGTTTTTCTTATCGACATATCGGTTCCCCGTAATATCGATCCGGAAATCAATAAGATCGATAACGTCTATCTTTACAATGTCGACGACCTACAGGAAGTGATCGATAAGAACATTCTCGAAAGAAAGAAGGAAGCTGCGAAGGCTGAATCCATAATCGACGAGGAAGTCGAGAAATTCACCAACTGGCTCGCCACGTTAGACTCGGTTCCAGTCATCGTTGCTCTCAGACAAAAGGCCGATGACATCAAGCACGAGGAGATCGATAAATTCAGGAACAGGTTCCCCAATCTCGACAAAGATAAGATGGAAGCAGTTGAAAATCTAGCCAGTGCTATAACAAACAAGTTGATGCATAACCCGACCGTTGCCCTCAGAGAGAGTGCTGAAGATCGGGAAATGATGACGATCATTATAAAAAAACTATACGGGATAAACGGTGAAGATGAAAAATAGAAAAATAATTATCGGAACGAGGGCGAGCAAACTTGCTCTGTGGCAGGCCGAGTGGGTAAAATCCGAGCTGAAGCGCCTCTACCCCGGCATTGAAGTGACGCTGAACAAGATCAAGACAACCGGCGATAAGATAGTCGATGTCCCACTCGCCAAGGTTGGAGGCAAAGGCCTCTTCGTCAAAGAGATAGAAGAGGCCATGCTTCGCTGCGAGGCTGACATTGCGGTACACAGCATGAAGGATGTTCCTACCGAATTCCCGGAAGGTTTGCACCTTTCAGTCATCTGCAAGCGCGAAGATCCTCGTGATGCTTTTATAACCGGTAGGGGCGAGACGGCAAATCGCACCGGCAATACGCCCATAAAGAAATTCAAGGATTTAGGACAAGGCGCCATTGTGGGCACTAGCAGCCTCAGGCGTTCCTGCCAGCTTCTTCACATGAGGCCAGACTTGAAGATAGAGCAGCTGCGCGGAAATCTCGACACTCGCATCAGGAAGCTCGACGAAGGACAGTTCGACGCCATCATTCTGGCTGCGGCAGGAGTCAAGAGACTCGGATGGTCCGAAAGGATAACCGAGATACTCTCTACCGAAACAAGCCTGCCAGCAATAGGACAGGGTGCCATAGGCATCGAATGTAGGACAGAGGGGGATATCAACGATCTCATAGCACCGCTTAACGATCCAGAAACCTCCATATGCGTGCACGCCGAGAGAGCCTTTTTAAAAAGACTGGAAGGCGGCTGCCAGGTTCCAATCGGGGCATATGCGAGGCTTAACGCTAAGATCCTTGTGATGGAAGGCCTCGTTGGCAGCTTAACAGGTGATGTAATAATTAAGGAGAAAATAGAAGGGGCGTCCTCTGATGCTGAAGCTCTGGGTCTTGCCTTAGCCGAAAAACTGCTTTCTCGAGGGGCAAGAAAGATCTTGGAAGAGGTCTATGGCAAGTGCGCTCCAAAAATAAATGGAGATATGGCAAGTTAATGTCCGAAGTGAATAAAGGGAAAGTTTATTTAATAGGTGCTGGTCCAGGCGATATCGGGTTATTTACGATTAAAGGGCTCAGATGCCTGAAAAAGGCTGAAGTGGTCGTCTATGACTTCCACCTAAACGCACAGATCCTCAACTACATCGACCATGACGCCGAATTCATATACGCTGGCAAACAGGGCGGACACCATGCCATGACCCAAGACGAGATTAACCGGGCCCTCGTCGATAACGCAAAGAAGGGCAAGCTGGTCTGCAGGCTGAAGGGCGGAGACCCCTTCGTCTTCGGTCGGGGAGGTGAAGAGGCCGAAGCACTCGTCAATGAAGGCATCGAGTACGAGTTGATACCGGGGGTAAGCTCCTCGATTGCCGCACCCGCTTACGCAGGCATACCACTTACGCACAGGAAATATTCTTCCTCTTTCGCAGTAATAACGGGCAATGAAGATGCCGACAAGGGTGCAAGCACGCTCGACTGGCCCCACCTTTCAAAGAGTTTCGATACGCTCGTATTCCTCATGGGAGTGAAGAACCTGCAAAGGATTACCTCCAAACTCCTTGAACACGGCAAGTCACCAGATACGCCGGTTGCACTTGTCCGCTGGGGCACTAGGCCGGACCAAAAGACTGTCGTAAGTACGCTGACTGCTATAGCGGATAAGGCCGTAGCCGCGGGGATAAAGCCTCCTGCCGTAATGATAGTCGGCAACGTGGTTCGACTCAGAGACACACTTAAGTGGTATGAGAAGAAACCTCTTTTCGGGCACCGCATACTTATCACTCGTGATTATACTCCCGCCTATGAACCTCTGGAGGATCTGGGCGCCGAGGTTTTTGAATTCCCGACTATCAAGATCGTTCCACCGGAAGATTATTCTTCGCTCGACCAGGCAATCGACAATATCGAAACTTATCACTGGCTCATCTTCTCGAGCACAAACGGTGTCATTTATTTCATGCGCCGGCTTATCGACAGGGGCGTAGATATCAGGGACCTGAAAGGCATCAAGATATGCGCTATCGGTGCCAAAACTGCCGCAGTGATCAGGAAAACAGGCCTAAAGGTTGACCTTGTGCCGGATGAATTCAATGCCGAGGGATTGATCGAAGCCTTTGTAATGGAAGCAAGGATGTCAATCCAGGACAAGCGTTACAACACCTCTAACCTGGAGGGACTGCGGTTACTCCTCCCTCGCGCCGAGGCCGCGCGAGAAGTCTTCCCAGAACGCGTCAGGGAGCTCAATGGAGAAATCGATTGTCCTGTCACATACCGAACGATAAAACCTGAAAAACACGGTAAGCGCCTGCATCGTTTCCTGAGGGCCGGCAGAATATCGGTTGCTACCTTCACAAGTGCTGCGACATTCACAAACTTCGTAGAGATCATCGGAGAGGAAGCAATCGACTTTCTGAAGGGGGGCGTCATCGCTGCGATTGGGCCTGTAACCGCAAAGGCCATAGAGAAGAGAGGTCTGAAAGTTACAATAACGCCCAAAGAGGCGACGATTGAGGCGATGGTAGAGGAGATTATCAGGTGGGCGGCCAGTCAATAAACCTGCGCCAATTAATAATTGACATAGGAGCAGGGTCTTACTATCTCACGATGGCGCAGAATGTGGCGCCTCTACTCCAACCCGTAAACCCTGATCTTATCTAATAAGTTTTTGTAACTTATCTGAAGCAGTTCGGAGGACTTTGTCTTGTTGCCGTTGGTCCTGCGCAGTGCCTCTTTTATCTTGCGCTTCTCGACATCCCTTACCGCATCCTTTATGGACAGGGATAATATCTTTTCCTCCACCTCGAAATCGGTCAGCAGAGGGCCAACCACATGCTTGTCGATGATGTCCCCTGCAGACATCAGGACCGCCCTCCTCACCACGTTTTTCAGTTCCCTCACATTACCTGGCCACGGATGATCCATCAACAGGTTGAGGGCGCCGTCGGTAATCTCCTTTATCTGCCGGTTCAATTCAGTACCCGCATCCAGGATGAACTTGTTGATAAAGAACGGTATGTCTTCAGATCGCTCGCGGAGCGGCGGCACCTTTATGACGAATTCCCCAAGCCTGTAATAGAGGTCCTCCCTAAAACTCTTTGCTAGTACGCTCTGCCTGATATCTTTATTGGTCGCCGCTAAAATCCTGACATCTATCGAGACAGGCGTTGTGCTACCCAAGGGATATATACGCTTCTCGTCGAGAACGCTCAGGAGCTTGCCCTGTATATGCAGCGGGATATTCTCAATCTCGTCAATGAAGATGGTGCCGCCATTGGCATTTTCAAAATATCCAGCCTTGTGTCTGTCGGCGCCGGTAAAGGCCCCCTTGCGGTATCCGAAGAGCTCACTCTCAAAAAGCGTACAGGGGATCAATCCCATGTCAACCCGGACAAAGGCTTTCCTGGCCCTGCCGCATGCTGAATGAATGGCATTCGCTATGAACGTCTTTCCTGTTCCGGTCTCACCCTGTATTATCACAGACAGGTTTGTGCCGGCGACTTGCGTCACCTGCTCCACTGTCTTCTTGATAGCGGGGCTGCTGCCGAACGTCTGTTCTAGAGAAAGGTTCAAGGCATTGCTGAAGCGGTTGACCTCGATTTCGAGTTTTCGCCTCTCCACTGCGCGTTTGAGGGTAATGATCAGCTTGTCGAAATCGGGCGGCTTTATAGTAAAATCGTAGGCACCTTTTCGGATAGCCTCTACTGCAGTGGGAATATCTCCATAAGCGGTCATGATGATCACGGGAATATGGGAATCAATCTTCCTAATCTCCCGCATAACCTCGATCCCATCGAGGCCAGGCATCTTCAGGTCGAGAAGCACAGCATCGAACATATCATTTCTAAGAGCAGCCAAGGCCGTGACTCCATCTTTCGATTCCGAAATTGCAAAACCCTCATCCTGCAGTACATCCCCTACAACAGCCCTAAGATCATGATCATCATCTACTATCAGGACTTTCCCCATTTATCCCCCTGTCGCAAAATCTTGCAACAAACCTTCGGCAACTTCGGACAGCGGGATATAAATCCTAAATTCCGTGCCACCCTCGGGCTTTGAGCTAACGCAGATATGTCCATGATGCTGTTCCACAATGCCATAAACAATAGACAGCCCCAGACCTGTGCCC
Organism: uncultured Nitrospiraceae bacterium; assembly: GCA_963736105.1. Classification (GTDB taxonomy): domain Bacteria; phylum Nitrospirota; class Thermodesulfovibrionia; order Thermodesulfovibrionales; family Dissulfurispiraceae; genus Fen-1308. The sequence continues at coordinate 2,723,666 of CAVTNL010000002.1, forward strand.
TTTCCCACTTCCTTAGTCGTAAAGAAAGGCTCGAAGATCCTTTCCTTTATTTTGTCTTCGATCCCATGACCGGTATCGCCCACCGCGATAAGTGCAAAACTACCGGCTTGGGGAATGCAACTGCCATACGTCTCATTTACTTCATCCAGAGTAATGGTCAAAGTCCCGCCTTTAGGCATTGCGTCTCGCGCATTTGCGACGAGATTCAGAACAACTTGCTTTACCTGCCCCGAATCGAGCATGATAACCAAAGGCTTCTCAGGTTTCACGATCTTGCAGACTATATTTTCTCCGATCATACCTTCGACAGTAGGAAGCATGTCGTCGATAATCGCATTAATATCAACCGGGTAAGCTCGCGCGCCCTGCCCTTTGCCGAAGGTGAGCAGGCCCTGAACAAGCGACTTAGCCTTCGTGACTGAATTATCCATACGGAATATGTAATTATACAGTGAATCCTCTTTTGATATCTTCTTCTGCATTGCATAGAGCGACGCTTGCACGGTAGTCAATATATTGTTAAAGTCGTGCGCAATGCCGCGGGCCAGCGTGCCGACCGCGTCCATTTTTTGAGAATATCTAAGCTGCCTTTCAAGTGATTTCGCCTCATCATCCCGTTTTTTGAGGTTTGCAGTCATTACATTGAATGCATCTGCAAGCCTTCCTATCTCATCCCCGGATTCGACCGAAACCTTGCCGATCTCCTTTCCCTCTCCCAGCATTTTCACTTCATCGGTCAGTAACATAAGGGGTTTCAGAACGTTTTGAATCGCAATAACGAGGACTACAGTGCCGATAATAAGGAAGAGGCAGGCTATACCTATGGTTTGTCGCATAATCGCCTTGGCATCCTCCGTCAGAATCGACGAATCTAGCAAGACGCTAACTCGGCCGATGGTCTTCTTTTCACTCTTTATCTCTTTCTGCTCGAAATAGAGAACCTCCTCGCTTATTAGCGCTTGGTCAAGAACCACCGGCTCTACGAATTCCTTAGATTGGAGGCCCCCGTGGCGGTATGGCAGGTTCACGGACGACCTTTCCCTTTTCAGAAGCTCTTTGCCGTCGGCAGTATATATTGCTATCGACATAATCTCTCTTTGGCTCATAATACCCTCGACCGCATTGTTGAGCAGTTCCCTGTTTTCTACGAATACGCCGATGCGAACGCTCTTTGCCAAGAATGAGGCGATCGTCTTACCTTTTTCGTCTAGTTCTTCCCGCGCCTTTTCTGTCTGGTATTTCATGAAATACAAAGTAAAAACAAGCGATACTGCACAAAAAAGGGCGAAAAATATCTTGAACATCCTGAACGTGAACGAGTCCCGTCTGCCCCATTGCGCGGCATAATATTTCAATCGTTTCATAAAGTCAAGTCTCCCCATTATTTCACCTTCACGCTTTTTTCCAGGATTGCATCAGGGATGACTATGCCCAACTTCTGTGCTATCTTCGTATTTATCAGCAGAATCTGTGTTCGGGCAAACTCCCGCATCGAACCGCCGCGCGCGTCGCTTTTAAGGATCTTATGGGCAATCTCGCCTGTCTGGACTCCCAGATCAAATGGGTTCACGGTCAGGGCGGCCAATGCCCCCATCTCAACATATTTCTTAGAGAAGGTAAAAAGCGGGACCCTATTGCGGAACGAAAAAAGCAACATGCTCTCGATCGTTTCAGGGTTCGTCACCGTGACATCGGGAAGCATAATAAAAACATCGATCTTCCCTTTAAGTTCATCAAGAAGCGGCAGTACGTCACGTGAGCTGCTGACCTTTTTAGCAATTATTTCAATAGAATGAGCATTCGCATACCGGACTGCTCGTTCGACGAGAGAGGCTGAATTCCGGTCATCGTAGATCAATCCTACCCGTTCTGCGCCGGGAAACGTCTCTTTGATCGCCCGAAGTTGGCGCTCAGGAGATATAAACATGCTAACACCAGAGAGATTCTTTAACTCCTGAAATGGAAGGCTCGTGCTGGCCGTCATGGTATAGAACATCGGTATGTCTCTAATCGTTTGCACCTTCATCAAGGCATCCAATCCGATTGCCAGCACCCCGTCAGGTTCCATCCCCCGGACAGTTTCGGCGATATTCGCCGTCGCCGAACTGGTAACGATCACATCGGTGATAGTGCAGCCACAGGTGCTTTCAAATCCCGCACGCGCCTCGTCGAAGGGCCTGATATCTGAGCTCTGGACTACTACGATTGCCGGTGAAACGGCCGCGCCTACAATGACGGACACAGCCAGAAAGATAAGCACAAACAACGCTATCAACCCGCCGTTAAATGACGATCTAATTATCTTCGGCATGCCAGAGACACCTTCTATTGCAATTTTGGTACCCTTTGCACCTCAACCGCACAGTCGCAGGGCAACGAACTACCACGGCTTTTTCTTTCGCAACTGCCAAAAGTTTCGTAATCATCTTGTGCTAATGCACAGTTATTTTATGAAATAAAATTAAAACCTGTAGCCATTTGTACCGCTCGTTGCACAAGACTCTTTATCATTCGCTCCGCCCTCCCCTTACAACACAATTCCTTTCCCAAACAATCTGCAACCCTTGCAATTCTTCGCACTGCAAACCTTAGATATGCCCTGGTGGCAAAGAGCGAAGTCGTATTTCAGTGGGTCTTCGGGATCAAGCTTTTTCAGAGCCTCGGTGATCTCGACCGCCATCATCCAGTCCTGCGACTTTCTACCAGTGAGTTCCAGGCACTTCGAGATCCTTGCGATATGAGTGTCAAGAGGAATGATCAGCTTATGTTTCGGTATTCCTTTCCATATGCCAAAGTCGATGTCCCTGTCTCGTATCATCCAGCGAAGATAAAGGTTCATTCTCTTGCAGGCGCTGCCCTTTCTGGGTGACGGGATAAACTGACGGAGCCCGACCGGCTTTACATTGTCGCCGTATACGGGTGTAGTATCAATTTCTAGCAAGTCATCGATTAGTCCAGCAATCGCGCTGCCGATATGCCCATCATCGAAACTGTAATGTTTCATAAATACGGCCTCTAAAGAGCCTGATTGATTAAGGACCTTATGGAGGATAAAGAACAGGGCTACGATGTCGTCGTTATCGTTGAAGCGATATTTGATGCCTGCAAAAATATTGCGCTGTCTTTTGATATCGAATTGCCGGATAAAACTCGATGGACTTTCCCCCATCTTCGAGAGCAGCGTTCTGACTACAGGTTTGAAAATATTTACGTTACCGTATGCAAATGCAGAAGCAATAAAGCCCGATATTTCCTTGTCTTCCTTCTGCATATATGAACGCGGGAATTCAATTGGGTCTCGGGCAGCCGTGCCCGCAAAATCGAAATCCATGTAGAACTGGTCTAGAACAAGTTTAAGTTTTTCTAATTGGACAGACACAGAGAATTATAATCGATTTTGGATGGAAACCGCCTCCCCTCCTTATCGCCTCTCGCTACACACACCTCTTATTCCAAGTAAGTTAGATAGGTGTTATGGCCTCTTATTAAAGTCGATAATAATAATATATCACGCACGTAATAAAAACTTTATGGGTGCATAAGAAATTCCTCGCCGCACTCCTGCGTCGGTTTTTTAGTATTTTCCGCTCCGGCGCCGAGCATGATTGATTAGTCCCTTCATCATTGCTACACTTATACTCATCCGTAGCAACTAAGTAGCAACTAAGAGGTGACGATGAATCCGGTATCGCTCTGGCCTTTCGTTATTTATGCCGCAGCAGTAATTATAGTTGCTACGACGATGGTTGTTGCCTCCTATCTGCTCGGACAGAGGCACCGAAACAGCGACACGGAAGAGCCCTACGAATCGGGCATCCTTGCCACGGGCTCTGCTCGTATGAGGTTTGACATCAAGTTTTACATGCTTGCAATGTTCTTCATAATCTTCGATCTCGAATCGGTCTTCATATTTGCCTGGTCGGTATCGCTGATTGACGTCGGCTGGCCGGGTTATATCGGGATGGCGGTCTTTATCGCGGTCTTGCTCTCAATGCTGGTCTATCTGTGGAAAATCGGTGCCCTGGAATGGGGCCCGCAAAAAAGAAAAATAGCAGCGATAGTGCAGAGGTAATTCCGTTCATGGACAATACAGGCTTGCAACCTCACGCACAGTCGATGGAAGAAGCGGTCGGTAAGGTACTTATCATGTCGCGTCTCCAGGACCTGCTCGCATGGGGACGAAAGAATTCCCTCTGGCCCTTCAATTTCGGCCTTTCGTGCTGCTTTGTAGAGATGGCAACCAGCCTGACCAGCAGATATGATATCGCCCGGTTCGGATCTGAAGTTATAAGGGGGACGCCGCGCGAGGCTGATGTGATGATCATAGCCGGCACGGTCTTCGTCAAGATCGCCCCCGTGATAAAGCGCCTATACCACCAGATGATGGAACCACGCTGGGTTATCTCGATGGGATCATGCGCTAATTCGGGCGGCATGTACGATATCTACAGCGTAGTTCAGGGCGTGGACAAATTTCTCCCAGTCGATGTTTATGTGCCGGGATGCCCTCCCAGGCCCGAGGCATTCATGGAAGGATTGCTCCTTTTGCAGAAGGCTGTCGGATCAGAAAAAAGACCTCTCAGCTGGGTAGCTGGGCCGCAAGGGATTGAGAAGGCGCCCGCACCCTCTATGCGCGACCTGTTTCGCGCCGAAAGAATGAAGGCCGTCAATCTGAGGTCTCCGGATGAAGTATGAGGCGCTATGACTGATATGGCGCCTGTGATCGGAGAGCTTCAAGGCGTCTTCGGCGGTGAGGGCATCACTCCTATAGAGACGGCGGATCACATCCCGACAGCATCTATATCGCAGGACAAGCTGAAGGGAGTACTGCGCTATTTGAAAGGGGAGGTCGAGCGGCCTTATGAGATGCTTTATGATCTTACCGCAATCGATGAGAGGGCACGTGTCCGCTCCCCCGCCCACAGAATGGCGCATCCAGACAGCGATTTCACGGTAGTTTATCATCTCATATCGTTCGGAAGAAATGAGGACATAAGGCTCAAGGTACCGATTAAGGGCGAATACCCTACTATCGACAGTATAGTCGACATCTGGCCCGCCGCGAACTGGTACGAACGCGAGGTTTGGGATATGTTCGGGATTGTCTTCGAAGGGCATCCACTTCTCAGGCGCATCCTGATGCCAGACTACTGGAAAGGTCATCCCCTCCGGAAAGATCATGTTGCGCGAGCTACCGATATGGAGCCGTTCAGCCTGCCCGATGAGATCGAGATACTGCGCCAGCAGGAGCTTCAGTTCCGCCCTGAGGAGTGGAGACTTAAAAAAAATCTCCGTGACACAGATGTGATGTTCCTTAACCTTGGCCCGCAGCATCCGGGCACGCACGGGCTTCTTAGGGTTATACTCGAACTCGACGGTGAAGAAATCGTTGAGTCGACGCTCGATATAGGCTACCATCACCGGGGCGCGGAGAAGATGGGCGAGCGCCAGTCATGGCACACATACATACCTTATACGGATCGGATAGACTACCTTGGCGGAGTGATGAATAATCTGGCATATGTGCTGTCTGTAGAAAAACTGTCTGGGATAGAAGTGCCGGATAGGGCAAAGGTGATCCGGATTATGCTGTCCGAGCTTTTCCGTATTGCCAGTCATCTTGTGTGGTATGGGACCTTTGCGCAGGATGTTGGTGCTCTCTCCCCTGTTTTTTACATGTTCACCGACCGGGAGCGTGTCTTCGATATCATTGCGGCCATCTGCGGTGGCAGAATGCATCCTAACTGGTTCAGGATTGGTGGGGTGGCCCAGGATCTTCCGCGGGGATGGGACTCTCTGATCAAAGACTTCCTCGATTATATGCCTGCCAGGCTTGCAGAGTACGACCGAATCGTCATGGGCAATCAGATATTCAAGGCGAGGACGCAAGGAATCGGCTGCTACTCTAAAGAAGAAGCGCTCGAATGGGGAATCACAGGGCCCGGCCTGCGAGCTTGCGGGCTGCAATGGGATGTGAGGAAGAAGAGGCCTTATGCGGGTTATGATCAGTTCGAGTTCGACATCCCTACTGCCACTAACGGTGACTGTTATGACAGAGGATCGGTCCGCATAGAAGAGATGCGTCAGAGTCTCCGCATAGTAAGGCAGTGTCTGGACAACATGCCAGACGGCCCTTACAAAGCACTCCATCCGCTAGCCACGCCTCCGTTGAAGGACCGCACCATGCACGACATCGAAACCCTGATTGACCATTTTATGGGGGTTAGCTGGGGGCCTGTAATCCCGCCCGGAGAAGCATCAGTCGGAGTCGAGGCTACCAAGGGGATCAACAGTTATTACCTGATCAGCGACGGCAGCACCATGCCGTACCGCGTCAGGATCAGGGCGCCTTCATTTCCTCATCTCCAGATGGTGCCGCTTATATGCCGCGGGTTGATGATACCTGACCTCATGGCCATTTTAGGGAGCATCGATTTCGTGCTTGCAGATGTGGACAGGTGATGCAGAAATGATCACCCAAGAAGAAAAAAGAGAGATCGAAGAGGAGATAAAAAAGGCTCTGACAAAAAAGGCGGCGGTCATAGATGTCCTGAAAGTGGTGCAGAGACACCGGGGATGGGTCCCAGACGAAGCGCTCGAAGAGGCGTCTGGTCTGCTCGGCATGACGCCTGCCGAGGTTGACAGCATCGCCACTTTTTTCTCGCTCATTTTCCGCAGTCCTGTAGGCAAGCACGTGATACTCGTCTGTGACAGCGTCAGTTGCTGGCTCGTCGGGTATCAAGATGTCAAAAGACATTTAATGGAAAGGCTCGGCATCTCGCTCGGTGAAACGACAAAAGATGGAAAGTTTACGCTCCTGCCGTCGGCGTGTCTGGGCGTGTGCGAAGAAGCCCCGGCTATGATGATAGATGATGATCTTTATACGAAACTTACGCCGACCCTTGTAGATGAAATTCTCCGGAAATACTGACGACATGGCAACGGAAAAACCTCTCACAAAAAACATCCGGCTAGGCGGGCCACCCTGCCACTTACAGGAGTATGAAAAGTCGGGAGGATACTTGGGCCTCCGCAAGGCCCTCGCTGAACATCACCATGAAGAGGTCATCGACATGGTCGTGCGTGCAAACCTGCTGGGTAGGGGTGGCGCCGGTTTTCCGGCAGGCAAGAAGTGGAGCCTAGTGCCCATGGGAGATGAAGTTCCGCGACCCAAATATGTCGTCTGCAATTTTGATGAGATGGAGCCTGGCAGTTTCAAAGACAGGTTCCTCGCCGAAGGGGACCCCCATCAGCTTATCGAAGGCATGATCCTGGCAGGCTATGCGATCGAGGCAGAATTCGGCTACATCTTCATTCGCAAAGACTATGTAAAGGCCGTGCAGATATTGAGCGACGCGATAAAGGAAGCTTACAAGAAAAACTACCTGGGGACCAACATCATGGGCCACGGTTTTAATTATGAACTTTATTTGCACGTAAGCGCCGGTCGTTACATTTGTGGCGAATCGAGCTCCCTCCTGAATGCACTGGAAGGTGGCCGTGCCATCCCCCGCAGCAGGCCTCCGCATATGTCAGAAATGGGGCTTTGGGGAAAGCCGACCGTTGTGAACAATGTCGAAACCATATGTAATGTACCTCACATCGTGGCAAACGGCCCTGAATGGTTTAGGGGTCTGAGCCATACCGAAGAGGGCGGGACAAAAATTTACGGCGCAAGCGGAAGGTTGAACAAGCCAGGAGCATGGGAACTGCCGATGGGCACAACTCTTAGGGAGATAATCGAGGAGCATGCAGGTGGAATGAAAGATGGATTCAAATTCCGCGGCGCCCTCCCTGGCGGTGCTTCGAGTGAGTTCGTGACTGAAGAGCATCTAGACACTAGAATGGATTTCGCATCTATGAAAAAAGTACAAAGCCACTTCGGAACAGGCACGGTCATTGTACTGGACGACCATAACTGTCCCGTAGGTATGGTGCTGAACCTGCAGCGATACTTCTCCCGCGAATCGTGCGGTTGGTGCACTCCCTGCCGTGAAGGGTTGCCTTGGGTCGTCCAGACGCTTGAAGCGCTCGAAGAAGGTAACGGAGCACCGGCAGACATAGAAATTCTGCTAGCGCACACCAAACTACTGGAAACCGGAAACACGTTTTGCACGCTGGCGCCTGCAGCGATGTTCTCTCTCGAAAGCACCCTGCGCCATTTCAGGTACGATTTGGAGAAACACATAGAATTGAAACGCTGTCCGTGGAGGAGTTGAAATTATAGGGTCGAGGTGGTGACTCGCCCATTCATTAAACAGATTTTAAACATGGCAACGATCTACATAGAAAATAGGCCTTACTATGTCAAAGACGGAGAGAACCTTCTTGAAGCGTGCCTATGTCTCGGCTTCGATGTCCCGTACTTCTGCTGGCATCCGGCACTTGGATCCGTTGGCTCTTGCCGGCAATGCGCAGTTAAGCTATTCAGGGATGAGAAGGACGCGAAGGGCAAAATCATCATGTCCTGCATGACACAGGTCAAAAACGGAATGCGCATCTCCATCGACGACCACGAGGTGGTTCAGTTCAGGCGTAGCGTCATCGAGTGGCTTATGCTCAACCATCCACACGACTGTCCGATTTGCGATGAAGGGGGCGAGTGCCACCTCCAAGACATGACGGTGATGACGGGGCATGTCTACAGGAAGACTCGATTCAGGAAACGCACTTACAAAAACCAGTATATGGGGCCTTTCGTAAATCATGAAATGAACCGTTGCATACAGTGCTACCGATGCGTCAGGTTTTACAACGACTATGCGATGGGGCGTGACCTGAACGTGTTCTCTGCCCACGATCATGTATATTTCGGGAGATACAAGGACGGTATCCTTGAAAGCGAATTCAGCGGCAATCTGATTGAAATCTGCCCGACCGGCGTGTTCACTGACAAGCCCTTCAAGAAACACTATACTCGAAAATGGGATCTGCAAAGCGCACCATCGATATGCGTTCACTGCAGCTTGGGATGCAATACGCTGCCAGGCGAACGGTATGGATCACTCCGGCGGGTGCTCAACAGGTTCAACTTTGCCGTGAACGGATATTTCCTATGCGACAGGGGGCGTTTCGGGTACTCATTTGTCAACAGTCCGGACAGAATAAGAAGAACTCTGATGAAAAAAGCGGATTTTTCTTCGCAACCTGTATCGCCTGAAGATATTCAGGAATACTTCAGCAGTTCATTCCATTTCGGCACGCCCGCTATCGGCATCGGGTCGCCAACAGCTTCATTGGAGGCAAATTATGCATTGCGTACTCTCGTCGGAGCTGAATCGTTTTACCTCGGGATGTCCGCCGCAGACTACCGGCTAGTCTCCCTTATAACGAATATAATGAGTGACTGGCCGTCGGTCACCCCTTCACTTGAAGATATGAGAAATTGCGATGCTGTACTGGTATTAGGCGAAGATGTCACCAACACGGCTCCACTGGCTGATTTGGCCGCGCGCCGATCCGCATGTCAAAAACCACTGAAAAAGATGGACGAAGCCAGCATACCGCGATGGAACAGTCTGGCCGTAGGCTACGTCACACAGAATGAAAGGGGGCCGCTTTTTATTGCTTCGCTCGCGGGTACAAAACTCGACGACATCGCAACCTCCACCTATCGAGGGACACCCGACGATCTGGCCCGTTTCGGCTTCGCTATTGCACATGCAGTGCATGCCGAGGCTCCGCAGGCAGGAGATATTTCTGGCTCCGAGGGTTTTCTTGCAAATGCGATTGCGACAGCACTAAAAAATGCGGAAAGACCGCTGATCGTATCCGGCACTGGATGCAGGAGCGAGGCTATAATCCAGGCAGCAGCAAATATCGCGTTGGCACTAAGTACGGTGGGCCGCACCCCAAAGTTGAGTTACATCGTCCCTGAATGCAATTCTCTCGGTGTTATGCTTATGGGAGGCGGCAGCAGCGAAGAGGTGATCGCTTTAAATAAAACACAAGCCGATACCGTAGTTATTCTTGAACGGGATCTTTACGAACTCGCTCCAAGATCATCCGTCGATTCATTCCTGTCAAGAATCAGGAATGTCATAGTACTGGATTGTCTTCCATCTGAAACTGCATCGAAGGCTCGGCTCCTGCTTCCCTCCGCTACCTTTGCCGAAGGCGATGGAACCCTTGTTAACAACGAAGGCCGTGCGCAGCGCTTCTATCGCGTGTTTCCGCCATCGGGTGACGTGCGAGACAGTTGGCGCTGGATCATCGACATGCTGAAGGCCGCAGGCAAGACGGATGCCGCGGCATGGGAAACGATTGACGATATCGGCAATGCCATGGCTAATTCGCTACCACTCTTTCGTGCGTTGGCTGATATCGCTCCGTCGGCCGATTTTAGGATAAGCGGAATGAAGATCCCCCGGCAGCCTCACCGCTATAGCGGTCGGACAGCGATGCATGCGGATATCAGCGTGCACGAACCCAAACCTACGGATGATTTCGATTCACCCCTTGCATTTTCAATGGAGGGATACGAAAATATGCCTCCGCCTTCATTAGTCACACGTTACTGGGTGCCCGGCTGGAATTCAGTACAGGCTCTATCCAAATTTCAGGGTGAAATCGGAGATCCTCTGCGCGGCGGAGATCCTGGCATACGATTGATAGGACCGCGTGAAAACGCGGTAACAGAATATTTTAAGAAGGTTCACAAACAGGCAGTTCACAAGGTTAAGGATTGGACAGTAGTCCCGCTGTACCATATCTATGGATCAGAGAAATGGAGCATGCTCTCCCGGGCAATTGCGGAACTGGCTCCTCACCCGTATCTGGCTCTTAATGTTGAAGCTCTTGAGCACCAGAAGATTGCCGAAGGTGACATTATTGTCCTGATCGGAAAGACAGTGCGATTGGAACTCCCGGTCAGGTGTATGGATTCACTGCCGAAAGGCGTTGCAGGCCTGCCATTCGGATTGTCTGGGATGAAGCTGTTTGATTATTCGGAGAGATACAGTATAGAAACAGCAGTGCATAGAAACTCACCATGACATTGGTCACCCTGAGTTTGTCGGAAGAGAGAAAAAAGGTACAAGTGGAGACTCTATAGATATGAACACCCTCATAGGCGTAATTATTCCGCTCGGTGTCCTCTTTGCCGTCCTCACAATTGCGGCAGGCCTGATCTGGCTTGAGCGCCGGCTACTGGCCTTCTGGCAGGACCGGTACGGTCCAAACCGCGTCGGCATATACGGACTGCTTCAACCACTTGCGGATGCGATCAAGCTTATGTTCAAGGAGGACTGGATACCACCATTCGCCGACAGACCTGTTTTCGTACTCGCTCCAATTGTGATTGTCATAACGGTGGTCCTTGCGTTCGCAGTCATCCCTTTCGCACCGGGGATAGTAGTTGTAGACCTCAATGTAGGACTTCTCTTTTTCCTCGGAATGTCTTCTTTAGGGGTTTATAGCGTCGTTCTCGGTGGCTGGTCTTCCAACAGCAAATACTCGCTGTTGGGCGGTCTGAGAGCATCAGCCCAAATGCTGAGCTACGAGGTATTCATGGGCATTTCGGTCATGGGCGTAGTGATGATTGCCAGATCTTTCAATCTCGGAGATATCGTTGAAGCCCAGCGAATCGGATGGTTCTGGATACCTCAATTCCCTGGAATGGTGATTTTCATAATCGCCGGGCTTGCCGAGACGCGCCGACTCCCATTCGATCTGCCCGAGGCGGAGAGCGAACTCGTAGCCGGTTTCCATTCTGAATATTCCGGAATGAAATTTGGACTCTTCTTTGTCGGAGAATATATCGGCATCACACTTGTCTCTGCTATGATCGTTACGCTCTATTTTGGCGGATGGCTCGGCCCATTTCTGCCACCCCTTGTGTGGTTCGCAATAAAGACGTTTTTGTTCATATGCGGTTTCATTCTGTTGAGGGCCGCGCTACCGAGGCCACGCTACGATCAGCTCATGTCATACGGATGGAAGATATTGTTGCCTATTGCTATGGTGAACCTGCTTATCACAGGCGCACTGCTGCTTGGTGCAGCATAGGGGCAGTTCACGAGTCGCCCAAATGAGGAAATTATGCTAGGAACTTTAAAAAGCATCTGGAACGTCTTTCTGCACCTCTGGCACAAGAAAGAGACGGTGCTCTACCCTGAAGAAAAACCTTATCTGGCGCCGCGTTGGAGAGGCCGCATCATCCTTTCGCGGGATCCCGATGGCGGAGAGCGCTGCGTCGCATGCTACCTATGCGCCGTGGCATGTCCTGTGGATTGCATCTCCCTTCAGGCAACGGAGGACGAGCATGGCAGAAGGTATCCGGAATTTTTCCGCATTAACTTTTCGCGCTGCATCTTTTGCGGATTTTGCGAGGAGGCCTGCCCGACCTATGCCATACAACTGACCCCTGACTTCGAAATGGCCGAATACCGGCGCGAGAATCTGGTCTACGAAAAAGAGGATCTTCTCATCAGCGGTCCCGGCAAATACCCCGAATACAATTTCTACAAGGTAGCCGGCATGGCGATATCTGGCAAGGACAAGGGCGAAGCTGAGAACGAAAGACCGCCTGTGGACGTAAGGTCTTTGATGCCATGAAGCTTTTGGAGGAAAGGCGATGATAACCCTTTTTTATATTTCGGCTGCAGTCGCACTGATCTCTTCTGTACTTGCCATAAGCAGATCCAACGCAGTCCACGCATTGCTTTACGCGATCGTCTCCCTCCTATCGGTGGCGCTGATATTCTTCATGCTCGGTGCGCCCTTCGCAGCGGCTCTCGAAGTGGTAATATATGCCGGTGCAATCATGGTCCTCTTCGTCTTCGTCATTATGATGATCACTTCGGGGCCAGGTGCAACGCAGCAGGAGCGGCGATGGATGAACTTCCGTTTGTGGATCGGACCATCGGTGCTTTCGGCGCTGCTGATCGTGGAATTGGTTGCTGTCATGTCACTTCCCAATGTGGCACCGAGTGCAAAACCAGTCATCGAATCCAAGCAGGTAGGCATAGTTCTAATAGGCCCATATATGCTCGGAGTCGAGCTTTCCTCCCTCCTGCTGACTGCGGGGCTCGTCGGGGCTTATCACCTTGGCAAGCGAAAAAAAGACGCTGTACAATCTGAGATTGTGACGATAAATGACTAACGTGCCTCCAGAATATGGCCTAATATTAGCCGTGCTGCTCTTCGGCATTGGCCTGGCAGGCGTACTGGCACGTCGCAATATTATTTTCATCCTGTTGTCTATTGAAATCATGCTGAATGCGGCCGGGCTCGCTTTCATTGCGGCGGGTTCGAAGTGGGACCAGGCCGACGGGCAAGTCATGTTCATCTTTATTTTGGTGATGGCTGCAGCCGAAGTATCGGTCGGTCTTGCCATCGTGCTGCAATTATTTCATCGTATCAGAACTGTCAATAGCGATGAAGCCAATACTATGAGAGGATAAATGCTCGAATATCTCTGGATGATACCGTCTCTTCCCTTTGCGGGCTTCATCATCCTGGCCCTCATCGGCGCGAGGATGCCGAAGCCAGTTGCAGCGGCAGTCGGCGCGGGCTCGATAGGAGCCTCTGCCCTCGTCGCACTCGGCATAGCCGCCTCCTTCATGGCTGCCCCGCCCCATGACCATGTTTATACTCAATTACTCTGGAGATGGATCGACGTAGGAGGGTTCAAGCCGGATATAGCTTTCACCATCGATGCGCTCTCACTTGTCATGGTACTCGTAATAACAGTCGTCGGCTTCATGATCCACCTTTATTCTACTGAATCAATGACTGGCGAAGAAGGCTACAGCAGGTTTTTCGCCTATATGAATCTCTTCGTGGGGGCGATGCTGACCCTGGTTCTAGCCGACAACCTTCTGCTGCTGTATCTGGGATGGGAAGGTGTCGGGCTCTGCAGTTATCTTTTGATCGGCTTCTGGTATAAGGACCCTGCAAACGGGCGCGCAGCCATGAAGGCCTTTATAGTAACCAGAGTCGGCGATACTGCAATGACAGTCGGCTTGTTCATTATATATTACAGCCTCGGCACTCTGCAGATACACGAAGTACTGGTGAGAGCGGCACAACAATGGCCGTCCGGTTCTACAATAGCTATAGCCGCAACCGCGCTTCTGCTGGGTGGTGCTGTGGGTAAATCTGCGCAGCTCCCGCTTCAAACATGGCTGCCTGACGCAATGGCCGGCCCTACCCCTGTTAGTGCACTAATACATGCCGCTACCATGGTTACCGCCGGAGTCTATCTAATAGCGCGGACCCATGTACTGTTCACCATTGCTCCCCAAGTCCAACTGGTAGTCGCGGTTATAGGCGCCGCCACGCTGCTGATTGCAGGCATTAGCGCACTCACGCAGTGGGATATCAAGCGAGCCCTCGCCTATTCTACTATGAGTCAGATAGGATATATGTTTCTGGCCCTCGGCGTAGGCGCCTGGTCGGCAGCCATTTTTCATTTTATGGTGCATGCTTTTTTCAAGGCTCTGCTCTTCTTGAGTGCGGGAGTTGTAATCGACGCGCTTCACCACGAGCGGGACATGTTCAAGATGGGTGGACTCCGTAGTAAGCTTCCCCTTGCCTTTTGGTCCTTTTTAATCGGGGCAGCATCTCTCTCTGCGCTCCCACTGATAACGGCGGGATTCTACAGCAAAGATTTGATCCTCTGGGATACATGGACGTCCACACAAGGCAATCCATGGCTCTGGGCTGCTGGAATGACAGGTGCTCTGTTAACTTCGATATATGCATTCCGCATGGTATTCCTTACTTTCTACGGAAAGTCGCATTCGGAACTACCACAGCAGATAGGAGAGCATTCCGGCCTGCGGATCAGGATACCTTTGATAACGCTTGCTGTCCTGTCACTTTTGGGCGGATTCGTACAGGTGCCTGAAACGCTTGGAAACCTTCCTCTTTTTTCAGAGTTCATCACGACCTCACTTCCCGCAACTGCATCTATTGCAAATGCATTTTCCGAAGGCACTATGCAGTATATTTCCGGGTTCATATCTCTCCTGGGCGTGTTTATCGCATACATATTCTTCCTTTACAACCCCCTTTATGCTAGAAACTTCGTAGAGAAACCTTTCGGATATGCGCTGCACTGTTTCCTTTATGGAGGATGGAACTTCGATCGTCTTTATGACTCCCTATTCGTCCGCCTGTTCGTTAGGGCTGCCCGGGCCAATAAGCGTGATGTCATCGACCTTGTCTACCAGCTAATAGCCTCGTTGCACATAGTTTTAAACCACCTCCTGAGCGTTGCCCAGAGCGGCCTCGTGAGAAGATACGCATTCGGCATCGCTGTTGGAGCGGTAATAATCATAGGTATGGTGGTCCTGAGGTGATGCTGATTTTCCTGATAGTCATTCCTCTGGCCGGGGGCATCCTCTCCTGGCTTTCGGCGTCTTTCCATCGGAAGTTGCCGTTCTGGGTTTCGCTAATAGCCCTCTGCGTCGATCTTGCCCTTGCCCTTTCGATATGGACAAACTTTCTTCCTGCAGCAATTTCGGGTCGAATGCAGGGCCAATGGATTATCGATTTCAAACATGCCTGGATCCCGAAACTAGGCATCAGCATTCATCTTGCGTTGGACGGGTTCAGTCTGATACTCGTGACCCTTACCGCATTTCTAGGCATTATAGCTGTTGTCTCCACCTGGTCTGAAATCAAGGAGCGCATCGGCTTTTTCCACACCAGTCTCATGTTCATAATCGGAGGCATACTCGGTGTCTTTCTATCTCTCGACCTATTTCTCTTTTACTTTTTCTGGGAACTAATGCTGGTGCCGATGTACTTTCTCATCAGCATTTGGGGTCACGAAAACCGCGTATATGCTTCGATGAAGTTCTTTATCTTCACGCAGGCCGGAGGGTTGCTGATGTTAGTCTCGATCCTGGGACTCTACTTCATCCATGGCCGGACTACTGGCACTTACACATTCGATTATTTCCAACTGCTCGGCACTGCGCTGTCGACACAACAAAGCCTATGGCTCATGTCGGGGTTCGCCATAGCCTTTGCGGTCAAGTTGCCTGCCGTGCCCTTCCATCCGTGGCTTGCCGACGCACATACCGAGGCGCCCACTGCTGGGAGCATAATCCTAGCCGGACTCCTGCTGAAAACAGGTGCTTACGGGTTCCTGCGATTCGTACTTCCTCTCTTCCCTGAAGCATCATCGATCATTGCCGTCCCTGCGATGATTGTTGGTACGGTGTCTATACTTTACGGTGCAGCCCTCGCCTTTGCGCAGACAGACCTTAAGAGGATGATTGCATATACGAGCGTAAGCCATATGGGATTCGTGCTCCTCGGCATCTTTGCCATCAATGAACTGGCCCTGCAGGGCGCGGTGATGCAGATGGTCGCACACGGCGTAAGCACCGGGATGCTCTTCTTCATTGCAGGTGCCCTTCAGGAACGCATACACACAAGGGATATGCGCACGATGGGAGGTATGTGGTCGACCGCACCGCGCATGGGTGCAGTTGCCCTGATATTCGCGGTCGCCTCACTCGGCCTTCCAGGCATGGGCAATTTCGTGGGAGAATTCCTAGTGCTGTTAGGCTCGTGGCAGACAAATGCCGCTATAACAGCGATAGCTACAACCGGCCTCATCGCTGCGACGGTATACGCCGTCTGGATGATGCATACGACTTTTTTCAGCGCTTCGAAGACCGCCTGGAAATTCCCTGATTTCTCTATCCGCGAGATCGCCGTTGCCGCTATTATGATCGCTGCAATCATAACGACCGGTATATATCCACGTTTAGTCTTGGATACATCGGCAGACTTCATAAACGAATTACAAAAAACAACAAAAAGCGCTCCATACTCAGCAGACCGCACTGCTCAAACTCCAGCGACTTCTGTAACGGGAGGCAACCGATGACCCCGGACGACCTCATCGTATTGCTACCGCTTATAGTAATAGCATCGGCGTCCGTCGTCGTGATGCTCGGCATAGCAGTCTACCGCAGTCATTTGCTCACAGCATCACTCACTTTCTACGCCATGTATCTGGCTATACTGTCCCTTGGCATCGCGTATTCGGCATCACCGCGCCAGGTCACTCCTCTTATCATTATCGACAAGTTTGCAATTTTGTATATGGCGCTCATACTGCTATCCGGAGTTGCTGTAGTAATCCTATCCTTCGGATATCTCAAGAAACATGATATCGCCTGTGAAGAATTCTACCTTCTTCTTCTCCTTGCGATGCTGGGGTCCATGGTGCTGGTTTGCAGCAGCCACTTCGCTTCATTCTTCCTGGGACTGGAGGTCCTCAGCGTCAGTCTCTATGCGCTCATCGCGTATCCGAAAAGCTGGATCAAGCATATCGAGGCGGGGATGAAATACCTGGTTCTGGCCGCCGTGTCGTCGGCGTTTCTTCTCTTAGGCATGGCATTGATATATGCGGATGTCGGCTCCATGACACTTTCTGTTATAACGTACAGGGCTGCGCACAATGTTAGTTATACCTTGCCATTCATCGCAGGACTTGCACTAATGACTGTAGGGATTGGCTTCAAGCTGGCGCTAGTGCCTTTCCACATGTGGACGCCTGACGTTTATGAAGGAGCACCTGCTCCTGTAGCCGCGTTCATCGCAACGGTATCCAAGGGTGCTGTTTTTGCGCTTCTGCTCAGGTATTTCATGCAGACCAATTTCCTGAAATCGGATTCATTATTCCTTGTATTCAGCTTTGTTTCGTTCGTCTCGATGGTTGTAGGAAACCTCCTTGCACTGTTTCAGAACAATATCAAGAGGGTCCTTGCCTATTCGTCCATTGCACACATGGGATACTTACTCGTCGCATTCCTGTCCGGAGGCGCATTGTCAGCGCAGATCGTGTCTTTTTACCTGGTTACTTATTTCGTAACGACATTCGGGGCCTTCGGTATTATCACTCTTCTTTCCGATAATGAAAAGGACGCCGACGATATCGACGATTATCGCGGAATGTCCTCACAGCGTCCGTTACTGGCCGCGGTCTTCACCGCCATGCTCTTCTCCCTTGCCGGGATTCCGCTCACAGCTGGCTTCATCGGCAAGTTCTATCTCGTTACGGCCGGAGCCTCCGCTGGATTGTGGGTGCTTGTCGTTACTCTAGCTCTGAGCAGCGTCATAGGGCTCTTCTATTATTTGAGAATCATCTTCAGCCTTTATAGCCAGCCTCTGGGGGAACAAAGGTCGAGCAGACGCAACATATCGCTCGCCGGAGGAATGTTAGTGGCCGTTCTTCTGATCCTTCTGCTGTGGATAGGGGTGTACCCAGCTCCACTAATGGATGGAATACGGCTGCTGATAGGTATGGGGGGATAGCAGCACGCTCATCCTCCTTAAAGAAATTAATGTGGAGTATTGGAAAGAAATTGCAGACGGTTTCGTAAAAAAGGACGGTCACAATGAACGAATGTAAAGAATGTTCATCAAGCGCAAAAGTGATTTCGGGGACTGAAACTACGCGACGGCGCTTTCTTGTGGCAATGATGGCCATCGCTTCATTTCTTCTCAGCGTAATACTCGGCATCCCATTCATCGGCGCATTGGTGCGATCCAATTTCAGTTCGCAAAAACAAAAGTGGGTAAAGGTCGCCGATATGCAATCGATCCCGGAAGACGTACCGACGCGACTGAATTTCACCCGGCGCGAACAGGATGCTTTTCTGGAGCAGACAGCGGTGCAGTCGGTTTGGGTCGTAATGCACTCGGCCTCCGAAGTGACAGTTTATTCTCCAATCTGTCCGCACGCGGGCTGCTATTACAACTGGAATGACCAGCTACGGCGCTTCGAATGCCCCTGCCATGGAAGCGTTTTCAGCATTGACGGCACGGTAATTTCCGGACCTGCTCCGCGTCCGCTCGATAAGCTCCCCGTAGAGGTGGAAAATGGGGCTCTTTTCGTCACATGGGAACGTTTCAAATCCGGCATTCCTGAGAAAATAAAGGTCTAGGGGGATACCATGTTGTCACGCATTTGGCAATGGTTGAATGACAGGTGGCCCTTTTCAGCTGCCATAGGTGCTGCTCTCCAAGAGGATATAGCCGGAGGGAGCCGATTCGCTTATACCCTCGGCAGCGCCGTACTGACCATAGTGCTTGTCCAGGTCGTTACCGGTATCCTGCAGATTTTCTTCTTTGTACCAACAGTCGATCATGCTTACAACAGTCTAGGGTACCTGCGAACGAAGGTCCCGTTCGGCTGGCTGATACATGGCCTCCATTACTGGGGTGCCAATGCCATGATCGTTGTAGTAGTGCTACACATGGCCCGGGTCTTTCTTTGGGGCGCATACAAGCGTCCACGGGAGTTGACCTGGCTGTTCGGGGTTGCCTTGCTGCTCATCACTATGGGGCTCAGCTTCACAGGGGGGCCCCTGCCCTGGGACCAGGCGGGCTATTGGGCAGCTGAGGTCGGCACCAGCATTCCTGGCTCTATCCCTATAGTAGGGAGTCTAACAACAGAGCTGATGAGGGGCGGCACGGACATGGGCCAGCTTACTATCTCGCGATTCTTTACCCTGCATGTCATGATACTCCCGCTTGCGCTTTTCGCCTTGATAGTCTTACATATAGTCGCCTTCAGGATCAAAGGCTCCGCCGGTCCGTGGGACCCCGTAAAGCGAGCCGCCAACGGGCCTTTCTGGCCTGATCAGGCCTTCAAGGATACCGTGACCGCCTCCTCAGTGGTCTTGGTCCTGATTACGCTTTCGGTTTTCTTCCCGCCTGCCTTCACAGGCGCTGCGGACCCCTTATCGACAACTTTCACCCCGAAGCCCGAATGGAACTTCCTGTTCCTCTACCAGGCCCTCAAATATTTCGAAGGTCCTCTCGAACCGCTGGGAGTTGCCGGTGTCCCCGCCATTCTGGTATTGGTCATTGTAGTTGTCCCTTTTCTCGACCGCTCTGCTGAAAGAAACCCTTCGAAGCGGCCTGTTGCGCTAACGGGTGCTGCGCTGCTAGCTGCGCTTCTTGCCTTCCTGACAATAGCCGGATATGTCAGCAAGCCAGGGGCTTCCGAAACAGCAACCTCCGCCGGTTCGAAAGCTGGCGGTCAGGCGCCCCAGACCGCAACTGGAACTCCAGAAAG
The DNA here is from genome assembly GCA_963736105.1 of uncultured Nitrospiraceae bacterium. Classification (GTDB taxonomy): domain Bacteria; phylum Nitrospirota; class Thermodesulfovibrionia; order Thermodesulfovibrionales; family Dissulfurispiraceae; genus Fen-1308. Next base: position 2,743,716 of record CAVTNL010000002.1, read on the forward strand.
TATCGGAAGAGGCGTAGCCGTATTTCAGGCCAACGGCTGCGTTGGATGCCACGCAATCAGCGGGATCGGCGGCGTTATCGGGCCGGACCTTTCAGGTGAAGCGAACCGGGGTAGAACCCGTGAGTGGCTTTCGGTCCAGATCAGAAATCCAAGAACCCATTTCCCAGATACAATCATGCCCTCATTCAATAAACTAAATAATCAACAACTGAATGACCTGATGGATTATCTTCTGAGCCTCGCGCAGACAATAACCCAACAATCTTCATTGTCAAAAACATCCGGGGCTGCAGAGGATTTAGGGAGCCACGCACCGACGCTGCCGAAGGGATCTCCTTCTATTGCAGAGCATGAGTCGACCGGTCCTGCGGCGAATATCATCGGCAGCCCGGACCAAGGAGGTCTGCTCTTTGCGAATCAGTGCGCCGGTTGCCATGGTCCCAAGGGGATTGGTAAAATACCCAATCCGGGCTCTGAGGAAGGATCAGTGCCGGAGCTCAATCCGATCGGTCAGAAGGTATTCAGTAAAGATCCGCAGGACTTTGCCGATGCTATTGACAGGTTCATCCAGAACGGATCGACGCCTTCCGGAAAGGCCCCGCGGCTGAGCATGCCCGCTTTCGGCAAGCGCAGCAGTTTGACCCAGCAGCAGATATCCAATATCGAGGCTTACATACTCAAGCTGAACAACGTCGACAGGGCTGAGCTGATTAATCCCGGCATGTCGCCAATGAAATTTTTCTTTGTGGTAGTACCGATCTTTCTCGTGGTAATATTTGTACTGGGCGGCATTTACCGCTGCCTGCCCGGCGACAAACAGGCGGATAAAAGAGAGGAGTAACGATGGAAGAATTCAGTTTAAGCGGCCACGATTTCATCGAGCTTCACAACCTGCTAAAAGTAATGGGGCTTTGCGAGAGCGGCGGAATGGCTAAATCTGAGATTGCCGAAGGACGCGTGAGAGTCGGCGGTAATATGGAATCACGAAAGAGATGCAAGATTCGCGAAGGTCAGATTGTCGAATATAAAGATCATAAGATAGTCGTTAGACTCTAATATAAGGAGGCAAGCAAATGTCTATAATCACGATTTCAAGAGGTTCCTACAACAGGGGTAAAGAGGTTGCAGAAAGAGTCGCAAAGGAGCTCGGTTATGAATGCATAGCCCGTGAAGCGATAGTCGAAGCTTCACAGGAATTCAACATACCTGAGGTAAAGCTAGTCCGAGCGCTACACGATGCGCCTTCGATTCTCGACAAATTTTCGTATGGTAAGGAAAAATTCGTGGCATATTATCAACTCTGCTTCCTTGAGCATCTGCAGAGAGACAATATCGTGTATCACGGACTGGCCGGACACTTCCTGCTCAAAGGGATTTCGCATGTACTAAAGGTCAGGATCATGTCGGACATGTTGGATCGGGTTAAGCTGGAGATGGAGCGGGAGAAAATCTCAGAAAAGGAAGCCCTTCGAATACTGCAAAACGATGATGAAGAAAGAAGAAGATGGAGTCGGCATCTTTACGGGATCGATACCGACGACCCAAGCTTATATGACCTGTTAATCCATATAAAGAAGATTACTGTTGATGACGCTGTCGACATAATCTGCCACACGGTCAGGTTCGACCATTTCAAGACTTCGGCAGCTTCAAGGGCGGTGTTAGACGACATGCTTCTTGCTGCAAGGGTGAAGGTGGCATTGCTAGATCGAGCCCCCAGTGTAGAAGTTACAGCCATCGGGGGTAATATTTTTATCAAGGTAAGCTCCTCAGAGTATCGCGACGAGACACTTTCAGAAAAGATAGCCGAGACAGCACAATCAGTGCCTGGGGTTAAGGGGATCGAAATCAATGAGGTTTCTATGGTGCCTTTCGGAGACTAATGGGAATGGATGCACAGATTGACCACTATCGGTACTTTCTGAAGGACACCGTTCGCAGGACGATCGACTTTGCCTTAACTGACCAGAGCCGAGGCATAAAACCGCCTCCGCTGGAGAAGCCATACCCTGCTGATACTCTACTTATCGATCTCACTCGCAGAGAGGATCTGGAGGGCAAATTTACTGCCGATCTTTTTTCGGCAGTAGCAGGGAGGCAAAGCCACCGCCATTTTAGAGACCTCCCCCTGACGCTGCAGGAGGTATCTTTTTTGCTCTGGGCAACGCAGGGAATAAGGTCTAAGACGAATGACTACGCTACATTTCGCACCGTACCTTCAGCTGGCTGCCGCCACGCGCTCGAAACATACCTGTGTGTTCTTAACGTAACGGGTCTGGAAACGGGGATTTACCGCTATCTTCCCATAGAGCATCAGCTGCTTGTAGTGTCTATCGACATGGAATTGCAGAACAAGATCGTGGCAGCCACCCTCAACCAGGCGTTTACCGGAAACGCTGCAGTTACCTTTATCTGGACGGCGATACCCTATCGCATGGAATGGCGTTATGGCATTGCTGCCCATAAGGTCATAGCGCTGGACGCAGGCCATGTCTGCCAGAACCTGTACCTGGCCTGCGCTGCAATCGCGGGTGGTACATGCGCAATAGCGGCTTATCACCAGGATTTAATGGACAGCCTGGTGCACGTCGACGGCGAAGACGAGTTCACAATATACCTGGCGTCGGTCGGAAAGATTTAATCTTTGTAATTTTAACCATTTAGGACAAGGAGTCCCATCCTGTCAGGCTCGACTGAACCGCCTCTTATCTGGGGATGACTTATATGTAATGAGATTTCGTATGCGACCTTTTTGCACTGCAGCAAATATTTGAGCAGGCACTCAAAGCACGTGTCGAGGACGTAGTATTACATGGCATACGTTTATTGAGTTCCTATCGACCTTTGTTAAGCTTTACGTTCGTACTTTGCCTCCACCGAGCAAATCCTTATAGATTCGACTGTGCAATATAGATATTTCACAGTTTCGCATTCTCAGAAAACCATGCTCGGGCATTTCTCCCTGCAATGCATGTAGTCAATCCTGTTAAAGAGCTGCGTTATAGAATCGGCCTTTGACACGAACCAATGGTCCTTTTCAAAGAGTCCTCTAAGTCCCACCTCTATAGCACCTCAGCGACAGGGGTTCTTACATTGGCTAGAGAGATCTCACGCCCCTTTTTTCTCAACTTAAGGACGAGCGTTTTCATCTTATCCGCGCCAGTCGTGTCGATCTTATTTACCATCTCCATATCGAGCAGGATTCTACGTCATTTACGCACTAGCAGCTTAAAAGCAAGCATTCCCCGGCGTTACAGTAATTACAGCATCTGCCGCCACTGCAAATGGCCTGATGGGTTCTATGCTGGGCATGTTCACAGGTCATGAGGAATTCTTTATCGCTCCTATATCATATCTCGCCTTCAACTTTTCGGCGTATAGATTGAAGCAGAAAGCCATCGCCGTTATCATCAATCCCGGGAAAAATACGGTCCAAGGTGCGGTAAGTATATATGCTCGACTCGAACTAATCATTGCTCCCCACGATGGGGTTGGGGGCTGAACGCCAAGGCCAAGAAACCCTAGCGTCGCTTCAGCGATTATGAATCCTCCCATCTTTATTCCCATCATCACGAACCCGACACGCAGACAGTTTGGTGTGATATGGACAAAAAGCACCCTCGCATCACTGCACCCGACGGACCTGGCAGCATCAACAAAAGAAAGTCCTTTGACGGTAAGTACTTGCCCACGGATTAGTCTGGCGAATGATGTCCAACCAGTCGCGGTCAAGGCGATTATTACGGTATATATGCCTGGAGGCAGTACTACAGACACTGCTATTGCGAGAAGCAGTGCCGGAAAAGACAAGATAAAATCCACAATCGCCATAAACGCAGCATCAACCCTGCCGCCGTAATATCCGGCCACAAGGCCGACAAGCGACCCAATCAGACATGACGCAATCGAGGCTGCAATCGCAACGCTGAGCGATATCTTGGCGCCATAAATTACCCGGGATAAAATATCCCTGCCCTTTTGGTCAGTGCCTAAAGGATGCATCAACCCAGGGGGCTCCCGCAGGGAATTCAGGTCTATCCTGTTAGGATCATGCAGAGGCAGCAGGGGGGCGGCAATAGAAAGCGCAAACATGAAAAGGACTATTAAGAGATAACCCTTACCTGTCCCGGACATAGAGCCGTATCCTCGGATCGAAATAATGATAGAGTATATCGGTAAGCATGTTTACTATAACAAATAAGACAGTGCATGAGATGATGCACCCCATTATCACAGGATAGTCTCGCATGATGATGCCCTCCATCGTGAAGCGCCCTATGCCGTCCCAGCCAAAAATGGTCTCAGTTACCACAGCCCCACTCAGGTAACTGCCAAAGTCGAGCCCTATAATAGTGACTATAGGGATTAATGCATTCTTCAGGACATGGACCATGGTTATTTTCATCTGGGCCAGCCCTTTTGCCTTTGCCGTCCTGATGTACGGCAAGCCCATCGTTTCCTCAATGGTTGAGGCCGCAACTCTTGCAAGCGAAGACAATGCTGGCACAGCAAGTACAAACGCCGGCAGTATGAGAAATTTGAGGCCGCCCGTGCCGGATGGGGGTAGGAGTCTAAGCCGCAGGCTGAATATAAGCATAGCCATAAGGCCGACCCAGAAGACCGGCAGGCTCACTCCGCCGATGGTGATCATATTGCACAGTCTTTCGGCAAGCCTTCCCTTTCGGTAAGCCATGACAATACCTATCGCCATGCCGCATGGAATGGCGACGGCCATTGCAGCGAAAGCGAGTTTCATAGTATTAGGTATCTTTGCGCTTACATCGTCGAGAACATCACGGTTGGAATAATAGGACCTTCCGAAGTTGCCGCTCACAATAAGTCTGAGATACCCTATGTATTGGGCCGCAAAGCCTTTGTCTGAGCCTATTTCCTTCCTTATGCTTTCGATCGCCTCCGGTGTTGCTCGTTCTCCGACCATGGAGTAGACGGGGTCTCCCGGCAGCACCCTCAGCAGACAAAAAGCAGTGAAGGTGACGCCAAGAAGCAGCGGCAACAAGATGATGATACGTTTGACTATATATATCCTAATAGTTGTGCCTCCACATAACGACCTGAAGATCGATTTATCCGAAAGAATCCCTCATACCATACCATACGATAAAGGGCAGCTTAGGGAGTGACTTACCCTTATCTTTTTATCTCACTTTTCTCAGATACACATCCATCCCCTTGTCCATATTGAAGATCGGGTAGAGCTTGAACCCGCCGACCCACGGCTGCCTTATTATATAATCCGTTTTATGCCAAAAGAAAACCGATGGCGCGTCGCTTATGATTTTCTCTTCCGCTTTCTGATAGAAATGGTCACGCTTCCGATGATCGACCGAATGCTGACCTTCCTCGATCAACCGATCGACTTCCCTGTTAGCATACCTGGTGCGGTTGCCCGCCGCACCGAGGTTTGACGAATCGAATAACGGGAATAGGAAATTCTCGGCATCTGGGTAATCGGCCCACCAACTCAGCCAGAACATATCAGGTTCGCCTCTGTTTACAGCTGATTTGTAAGCGCTCCATTCGAGCTGTCTGATGTCTACAGTCAGTCCAGCATCGACTAGATAGCCTTGGATAATCTCTGCAAGATCAACGGACTCCTGGTCCGCTGTAATATAGAACGTCAGCTTTGTCCCAGCAAGGCCGTTTTCTTTGATGAGCTGCTTTGCCATAGCTGGATCATAACAGATCGCCCAAGTGTTCTTGTTTAGAACCCAGGTACGGAGCAAGTCAGGCACTGGCCCTTCGGCGAGTCTGCCCCTTCCCTCATAGAATGTCTGCAGGATCTTCTCGCGGTCTATAGCAAGTCCTACCGCCCTTCTTAATATATGGTTATCTAGCGGAGGCTTCGAAGTATTCAGACCGAGATAATATGTGTTTAGACCCAACAGAGACTCGATGTATGGTTGCCACTTGCTATCGGTTTTCAGTCTCCAATAAGCTGATGAAGGTATCTGCAGGATATCAATATTCCCCAACTCGAATTCAGTAAGGGCCGTCAAATCTTCGGGTATGATCCTGAAAACAATGCCCTTCAACTGAACTGCCCCACCCGAGTAGTTGTCATTGCGCCTCAATACCACCTGCTGATTAGGCAGCCAGCTATCAAGTATATAAGGTCCGGTCCCTGATGGATTGAATGCAAAGTCTGCGCCTCTAGTCTCTGTTATATCCCGCGGGACAACATACGCAGGGGTCGTCGTAAGCATCTTAAGAAACGGTGAAAAAGGCTGTGTAAGGCATATCTCAAATTCGTAAGTATCGATTGCCCTGAAACCCGCTACCGCGTTTGTCCTTCCCTCCCTGAAGGCCTTTACGCCCACTACGTTATCAAAGATCCAGGTATTTGGAGATTTGGTCGAAGGCTTAAGTATGCGTTCGAAGGAATACTTAAAGTCATTTGCCGTCACTTCATGTCCATGATTGAACAGGACACTCTTTTTCAGATAGAAGCGGTATGTCAGGCCGTCTTGTGATACCTCCCAGCGCTCTGCGATATCGGGGACCACATTGAGCCGTGCATCTAACCTTACCAAGCCGTTGAATAACTTCGCAGCGATCACAGACGACTGCACGTCGGTAATAAGCGCAGGATCGAGAGTGGTGGGGTTCGAATTCAACCGGAAATATAGATAATCGTCAAGACGGTTCCGAGCGGAGCATGAAACAAGGGCAAAGAACAAAAGAAAGAAGAGAATACGAGAAAGCAGGATGGTCAATCGAGGCATTTCACGAGGCAGACCTCGGCGATGCATTCCTTTCCGAACCGGACCTTCCTGGACTTGCTGCATTCCTCGGTGAACCCGGCCTTCTTGAAGATATTCAGCGAGCTCATGTTAGTCGTAAAAATACAGGCAGCGAGCATCTTGAACCCGTGTTCCTGCGCCCATTCGATGCCGTACTTGAGCATCTGAGATCCGATACCAAATCCGCGGTATGCTTCCATTATATGCAGACCAATATGAGCAGCATTCACTGACTCGGGTCTCCTGCCCTCGTCGGCCTGCAGCACTGCCATAACACCTACTATTTCACTGCCATTAGTTGCAACCAGTAGAAGATCCTTCTCAGTGTTCAGCGAGGTCAGATAAGTTCTCTCTGCCTGTACACTTTTGCCTACCTGCTCGGTTAAAACGTAGCTGCGTTCCGGTGCCGGTGATTTGAGCGTTTTTATTATCCCGGTCGAATCATCGGGAGAAGCGAGCCGGAGCGAGATCTCCATTCCGTTCCTTGCAGAAAATTTCCGGATAATCTCCATAGCACCCCCCTCAAGGTAAATCTTGTATTAATTATATATCAAAACTTAACTATGCGGGCAAAATCTTTTTCTTGTAGTCGCACAAAAAAATCTCACGCCTAGCCAGCATTCCTCCGATCTGCAGTATACCAAGGATGATGTTTATGGGATTTAGTTCATAGCACCAACCCGTAACCAGCCAGTGCCTCTTTGGTTGACTCGTACCCTTTGTGATGCAAACCGTGGAAACCAAGGCCTCGCGCTACATCTACGAACATGGCTCTATCATCAATATAAAGCACCTCTGCAGGCGATGCGTCGCACAGGTCGAGGGAGATTCGGAAAATGTCCTCGTCAGGCTTCCTAATGTGCACGAAGCAGGAAGCGACGAAGAAATCTATAAAGTTCCTGAGTCCGAACTTCTTTAGCCGATGCTGAGTAAGCTCGCGGCCTTCATTACTGACAGCAGCCGTCCTGATCTTATAGCGTCCTTTTAGAGCACATATGAGATCCATCATTTCGGGAAAAGGCTTGGACTGGTCAAACATGAATTCCTTGAATTCCTCCCTGGTAAAGGGCCGTTTCTCATAAAAGACCACCCGGTCTAGATATGTGTCAAGACTCAGTTTACCTTGTTCGTAAGTGTCGAATGTCAGGTGGTGGCGTTCGTTCATCTCATCTTGGTCGAGGTTGTATATTTCAGCAGCCCGTCGCCGCATGGAGCGGTCCCATCCATTTGTGAGCAGGACTCCCCCGACATCAAGAAACAGTGTTGTGATCGAAGTACCGCTGTCAAGCCTGCTGTCTATATTGCACCCCATCTTTAACTACCTCCTTCCTCTTTCTTTACCGCGTGACCGCCGAACTCGTTTCTAAGTGCGGCGATAAGCTTGTCCGAAAAGGAGTCTTCCTCTCTAGAACGGAAACGCTGGAACAGCGACAGGGCGAGCACCGGCGCCGGCACTGAATCCTCTATTGCCTGCAGGATGGTCCATCTCCCCTCACCAGAATCTTCTATATAGCCTTTGATCTTTGTAAGGTCTGGGTCCTTCGCAAAGGCATCTTCCGCAAGTTCGAGAAGCCACGACCTCACAACACTTCCCTGGTTCCAAAGATGGGCGACCTTTGAAAATTCGAGACCTTCGGAATAAGCAGAAGCCTTCATGATTGCGAAGCCTTCGCCGTATGCCTGAAGCATCCCGTATTCTATGCCGTTGTGCACCATCTTGACGAAATGCCCGGCGCCAGATGACCCGCAATACATGTAGCCGTCTTTCGGTGCGAGCGTAGCGATGGCTGGTTCCAGTGTTTTGAATATTTCTTTCTGACCGCCTATCATCTGGCAATAACCGACCTTGAGGCCCCAGATACCCCCGCTCACGCCGATATCTAGGTAATTTATCCCGTCAGCCTTCAATGCCTCACTTCTCCTGAGATCATCTTTATAAAAACTGTTGCCACCGTCGATAATCGTATCACCTTTCTGCAACAGTCCGCGGAGCGAATCGATATGATCGTCCACCGTTTCGCCAGCCGGCAGCATAAGCCAGACAAACTTCGGAGTGGTGAGCTTCTTGACAAGTTCCTCTAAGGAATAGACGCCAGTTGCCCCTTCCTTCACAATCTCATGGACCTTGTTTGCAGTCCTATTATAGGCGACTATTTCGTGTCCTCCCCTGAGAAGGCGTGTGGCCATATTCATACCCATTCTTCCCAAGCCAACCATTCCTATCTGCATTATGTCCTCCTTAATATGTTTATAACTTATCGCTTACTTTTGCCAATTCTAACTCTGTCCCTATGATGTTTACTCAGGAGGGAGAGATCTTCATGGCTCCAAGAATTCCCCTCATTCGATTGAATGATAAAAATGATGATGCATTAATTTTTAAATCAGACTCTATTCGAGCATCGAAGCCGCTTCTGAATCGAGAACAAAGGTCAGTATCCCATTCGAAAGTTCCACCCTAGAGGCTGGAAATCCGAGGTCTCTCTCTTTTAGCACCTTTTTTACAATTATTGCCTTACTCTTGCCAGTAACGATAAAAACAACATTTTTAGCATTATTGATAACCGTCAGTGTAAGACTTATTCTCTCATGCTTTATACCATCACGCCTTACTGCTACGGCAAGCCTTTTCTTTCCCGATACCAACGGCTCCGCCACCTCGGCAGATCCCGGAAAGATCGAAGCTGTGTGACCGTCAGTGCCCATTCCTAGACCGATAAAATCGAATACAGGAATTTCCTCCCCGCTGAGGCCGAAAAAGTTTTTCAAATCTGTTTCATAATCTTCGGCAGCCTTTGCAGGAGCCAGCTTGTCTGTCTTTATGACATGAATGTTGCACTCGGGCATTTTGAGACCTTCAATCAGAAGTGACCGAATCATGCCGTAGTTGCTGTCGCTGCTGCTGAAGGGAACACATCGTTCGTCGACGAAAAAAATGTGCGTCTTTTCCCATGGCAATGTATCGCGCGTCGCGGCTAGTGCCCTGTAAAAATCGATCGGCGTCGTCCCGCCGGATAGTGCTGCAATAAACGAACCCTTATGATCTATGCACTCCAGCGCGATCTGCCTCCACCTCTGTAACAGAAATGCAGTAATTTCCGCTGTGTGGCCGAATATATGAACGCATGGATCTATATTCGCAGTATCGTTCTTCATAGCAATCCTATACTGTCAGCCATCGCTGACCCTCCCGTTCAAAGAAGCTGCGTACTGCATCCGGCCCCCATGAACCGGCTTCGTAATTGGGAAAATCCATAGGCGGAATATTGTTCCATCTATCAATAATCGGATCGACCACTTCCCACATGGCTTCGACCATATCCTCCCGTACAAATAGTGTCAAGTCTCCCTTCATGCAGTCAACCAGCAGTCTTTCATAAGCTCCCTGATGCTCTTTTTCGAAAGCCCCACGATAGCAGAAATCCATGTTGGCCGTGTGTATCTGGTTTTGAGAATATGGATACTTGACACTGAAACGGAGGGATATTTTCTCTTCGGGCTTGACTGTCATGGTTAGCACATTGGGTTCCATTACATCGCATGTGCGGCCAAATAGTCTTAGCGGTAACATCCTGAATTGTAGACAGATTTCGGTCACCTGACGTTTGAGCCGTTTGCCGCATCTGACATAAAAGGGTACCGACGCCCATCTTAGGTTGTCTACATAGAACCTGCCAACAAAAAAAGTAGGTGTTACCGACGACGGAGATACTTTGTCTTCTTCCCGGTAGCTTACCACCTGTTTTCCGTTCACCATCCCCCGTCCATACTGACCTCGTATAAGATACCGGTCGATATAGTCATTATCCATCGGCCTCAATGACTGCACCACCTTTATCTTTTCATTCCTAATATAATCCGCGGTAAACCCCACAGGGGGCTCCATCGCAATCATGCCTATCAACTGCATTACGTGGTTCTGCACTATATCCCGGACAATCCCGTTACTTTCATAAAACTCTCCGCGATGCTCGATACCGATATCTTCCGCCACTGTTATCTGTACGTTGTCGATAAAACGGGCATTCCATGTCTGTTCAAGTATGGAGTTCGAAAATCTGAAGAACATGATATTCTGTACAGTCTCTTTTCCAAGGTAATGATCTATTCGATAAATCTGAGTTTCAGCGAATGCCGCTTTCAATATTGCATTCAATGCACGCGAGGAAGCACTGTCCATGCCAAACGGTTTCTCGACAATTATCTTGGTGTCGAAGATCCCTTTGCAGAGGTTGTAATCCGCCAGTCTCTTTACTATAACTGGGGTTGTCTCCGGCGGCACAGCCATATAAAAGATAACATCCCTGCTGCCCTTGTCCGTCCTGACAGTAAGCCCGTCGAGCTTATCAGACAGCAGCTTCATCGTCCTGTCTGAAGTGATATCGCCTGAGAGGTAATAAAGATGCCCGCCGAATTCCTGCCATAGAGATTGCTGAATGTTGATACTCATGGCCTCGGAGACAGCGTCCTTCATATCTTTTCGAAACTCTTCGTCAGTAACGGGCCTCCTACCGAACCCTAAAACCGAAAAATGCTCCGGCAGCTCTCCGCCCTGCCACAGCCGGAATATCGAAGGCATCAGCTTCTTCCTGCTCAGATCGCCGTTTCCCCCGAAGATCATAAGGGTAAAAGCAGCAACCCTCGATTCACTCAGAGGGATATCGCACGTCTGAAGAAACCTGCTATCTATGACTTCGTTACCAATGCCTTGTGTCATAAGCGCTGAAACTCCTTTTCTATTGCCGTGATCTTAGCAAGCCTCCTCGAATGCCTTTCCGCCCCTGAAAAGCTGGCGCCAAGAAAAAGAGAAACGAGTTCCTTGGCCAGTTCCTCTCCTATTACCCTCGCCCCCAGACAGAGTACATTCATGTTATCATCTTCAACGCCCTGATGCGCGGAAAAGGAATCGTGGCAGAGCGCAGCCCGTATCCCAGGAAACTTATTAGCAGCGACAGATGCGCCAACACCGCTTCCACAGATCAGTATGCCCTTCTCTGCAGCCCCTTCGATTATCAACTCCGAAACAACCCTTGCGAAATCCGGGTAGTCATCAGCAGGATCGGCTCTCACAGCACCGGCGTCTAGCACATCGCAACCCCTTTCAGAGAGGAATTGCACCATCGCCACCTTGAGATTGAACCCCCCATGGTCGGAGCCAATCGCTATTTTCATCGCGCTATCAGGAGGTTCCAGTCTGCGGAAAATCTCTCCATACCCTTAATAGTCGATTCATGCGCTATATCGAAATCCTTCCAACTCTTCAAAAGATTCATATCCTTGTAAGGGATTGGGAGAAGCCCTTTTGAGTCGTATTTATAGTCTTCATCAGGCAGCGGAAGACCTTTAGCCGCCCACTCTTTTAGTATCTCATAAGGTACGGTTACAATATCGCAGCCGAGCTCGATCGAATAAAAGAAGTGATCAATATTCCTCAAGCTTGCCGACAGCACCTCCACATGATGATCGCTCTTTCCATACATCCGGACGATGTTTGCTATAAGATCCATACCGTTTTCTTTCCTGTCATCCAGCCGCCCTACAAAAGGCGAGACAAAGACCTCTCCCTTCTTTGTACCACGTGTTGCCGCATAAACCGCTGCCGCCTGCTCTTGCGTAAAACAAAGCGTCATGTTCACCCTCAGCCCACTAGCCACAGCCAGCTCGGCAGCTCTCAGCCCCTCTGTCGACGATGGGAATTTGATATGAGCATTGGGTATCCACGAAAACATTTCCTTGCCCTGCTCCAACATCTGCTCGGCCTTCGTGGACAGATCCGCGTACACCTCGACTGATACGGAGCCCCGTGGGATAATGCCAGATACCTCAGTCACAACGTCCCGGTAAAAGCTGTAAATCTCCTTTTCGGAGAATTTCTCACCTCTTTTGAGGCGTTCCTTAGCTTCGGGATTTTTCGATATCAAAGTCGGATTCGTAGTCTGCCCGTCGAGAAAGCCGAGTAGTCCTATTATCTCCCGTGTGTCAGCGGGGTTGCCTCCGTCCAGGAAAATTCGAGTATTAAGTCTTTTCGGTTTCATATCAACTCCTTTACCTTTCTGATAATAGAATCCTTGGAAATCTCCTCGAAGATAAGTAGCTCTTCTGGCTTGCCGCTCTTGGGCAACTTCCGGACACAGAGAGAATGAACAGCGATGCCGGGCAGTGCGCTTCGCACTGCCTCACCGATGCCACCTTCAGATGCATGGTCCTCAACTGTAATGATCGCCTTCGTGGTCCTTGCGGCCTCTTTAAGCGTACCTTCGTCGATCGGTTTGACGCTGTAAAGATCGATAACTCTCACTACAATATTTTCCTTCATCAATTCACCGTAAGCCTTAAGTGCTTCATGAAGAGTGACACCGGCCGCCACAATACTTACCCTGTCATTATCGCTGCGCTTCACCACCTTGCTGCCTCCGACAGAGAAGGGTTCGTCATTATGGTAAAGAATGGGCGTCTTCATCCGGGTCGTCCTGATATAGACCATCCCCTTATGAGCTGCTGCCGCTTCAACTAGCTTGTCGGTAGATATGGCATCCGAGGGATAGAGCACCGCACAATTCTTCACCGTCCTAAACATTGCAATATCTTCTAGCCCCATCTGAGAAGGACCGTCTTCCCCGATTGAGACCCCTGCGTGAGAGCCACAAAATTTGATATTAGCCCTTGAATACTGGCCCATTCGAATCTGATCGAAGGCCCTTGTCCAAAAGGCGGCGAAGGTCGAAACAAAAGGAATTTTTCCTCTCTTTGCAAATCCGAGGGCCGCCCCTGCCATGTTCTGTTCAGCTATGTACATCTCAAAAAACCTCTCGGGATATGCCTCTTTAAAGATTTCTGCATATGTGGAGTTACTGACCTCTCCATCCATGACAACCATGTCGGGGTATTGGGGAAATATTCTCTTCAGTGCATGCCCATACGCCTCGCGTGTCGCAAAAGGTTTGTTCTCATCATAAGCTACGGATTCAGCCTGCACAGCTTCTTTATGTTCGAAAGCGTAATCCTCGGGACTGCTAATTTCTCCGACAACAGACATGTCTACAGCTCCCAACTCTCCAAGTGCCATCGAGAACTCATCCCGGCTAAGCGCCTTTCCGTGCCAGCCGTTTTTGTCCTCGATAAAAGAAATTCCTTTACCTTTAACGGTACCGGCAATAATCATAGTGGGTCTTTCCTTAATCTGCATCGCCATTTGATATGCATCCAAAACCTCCCCGAAGTTATGTCCATCGATCACAATCGTTTTCCATCCGAAGGCCGAAACCTTCCTTTCATAGGAGGCAAGATCGCATCCGTACATCGTTTCTCCCCGCTGACCCAGACGGTTGACATCGATGATCCCTATCAGGTTGTCAAGTTTGTAATGCGCTGCTATCGCTATCGCCTCCCACTGCGATCCTTCGGCCATCTCGCTGTCGCCGATAAGCACGTATGTGCGGTATGAGAACTTGTCAATATATTTTGCGTTCAACGCCTCTCCGACCCCAATCGATAATCCCTGTCCCAGTGAGCCAGTGGCAGCTTCCGTGTATCGGAAGGCTACGCTTGGATGTCCTTCAAGAACGCTGCCGAACTTACGATACGACCTGAGGTCCTGCTCCCCAAGCCTTCCTGCAGCCGCCCACAAGGCGTAGAAAAGAGGTGTTGCGTGGCCCTTCGAAAAGATCAGCCGATCGTTATTCGGATGGTCGGGTCTGTCAAGATTAAACCTGAATGTACCTCCGAAAAGCAGCCCTGTCATTAGCTCGGTGGCAGAAAGACTCGATGTGGGATGCCCAGAACCAGCTTCCGTAGTCGAAAACAGGATGTAATACCTGATGAGACGCGATATTTTTTCGAGGTTATCAATATTATTCATGCTTGATCTCCTTTATTTTGTTCCAGGGATTCAGTATAAAGACGATACGCGCAATCTGTCGCTATCATTCTCTCCCACTAACCTAATTATAGAAATATGCGGCAGTATATCCAAGAGTTTGGGGTATTAGTACCTGTTGCAGTGACAATTAGATCTATTTTCGCCATTCCTGTAAGGTATATTGTTGCTATAGCATGACTTTGCACAGTAAAAGATAGGTGCTCTAGAAAAAGCTCCCTGTACCCCACTATAGAAACCCTCAAGCTGTGCCCTATACCCAGCGAAGTAGAATTGTCCAGTAGTAAGCTTTTAGCCTGTCTATAAAGGTGTTTACTTCCCCGCTCCCGTTTTGAAGCAAACCGCACTGTAACAGCCTATAGGACAGTTTCTGTGCTCTTGTAAAAGTCTATATCCCCGTCAGAACTCTTTACTGCCTTGCCCTACTTGCCCTTATTGAAGTCTGTTCATGTTATTATAGGAGGTTATTTTCCTTATGCGAGGTAGCTATCTTGGACTTCAAGCCGATAAAAGCAAAAAAGATTTACGAAGAAATTGTCGAGCAGATCAGGCTCCTCATGGCCGGAGGTGAGCTGAAACCGGGCGACAAACTTCTTCCAGAGCGTGAACTTGCAGACCGGTTACAGGTAAGCAGGGCCTCGGTCCGTGAAGCCATCCGGGCTCTGGAAATGATGGGTTTTGTTGAGATTAGGCCTGGTGATGGTACATTTGTTCGAGATAGGAATACAGATGAGATTATCCAGCCTCTAGCCATGTTCCTGGCTGTTGAAAAAAGTTCTCTTCTTGAGATGTTCGAGATCAGGAGAATATTTGAATCCGCGACAGCAGCCTTGGCAGCGGAACGAGCCTCAACAGAAGAGGTGCTGCAGCTCGGCAATGCCCTTGATAATATGATTCAAAGCTGTAATGTCAAGGATTCTGAAAAAGGCGAAGAATACGATACTTCGTTCCACTATATCGTTGCAGAAGCAACTCATAACGGTCTTTTGATCAGACTGTTCAGGACTATATCCGAGGACTTTTCACGCTCAATATCGGTTGCCAGACGCCAAATCTATATTGATGAGCACAATCCAGTCAATATCATCGATCAGCATCGAAGGATTTATGATGCCATCAAAACGCATGAACCGCAACGCGCATCCCAGGCTATGCTCGAACATCTCAATTACGCTGAACGTGAAATGACGAAGAAATTGGTGTGACAGCCTCCTCCGTATCAATTCGGAGGTCTACCCTATCAAAAACAGGTTCTAAAATTGCCCTTTGTCAAGCGTCGTGCTTCTAAATAAACCACAGGGTATCTTCCGTGCTAAATATAAATAATAGGGAATTCCTGCAACGTTTCTTAAATTCAATCTATTCGGCGCGGTTTGCCCGGTTTCCATCTTACATAATTGTAGGTCTGTGCCTTATCGGTGAATCTTTTGAAATAATTCTTGACAGAATGTCAAAATTGTGATAAAAAATAATATTATTGGTCTGACCACTAGACAGGTTCGCCAATATGACTTTAATTTTATATGACAGCCTAACAACCAACGATAAAGGAGGATGGGATGCTCGATAAGGGGATTATACAGAAATTGGAGGCGATTGTAGGCAAGAAAAACTTATTACTAGAAAAGGTAGACCTGGTGACCTATAGTTATGACGCCACCGCTAATGTTCCTCGGACGCTTCCTGATGTCATTGTAATGCCTGTCACCACAGATCATGTTCAGCAGATCATAAAGATCGCTGCCGCAGAAAAGATTCCCGTCTACCCCCGCGGCGCAGGCACCAACTTAAGCGGTGGCTGCAACCCTCTCAAAAAAGGAATAGTACTTTCCTTCCAGCATATGAATAAAATTCTTGAAATCGATACCGAAAACCTCACAGCTACGGTACAACCAGGCGTAGTCATCCAAGATCTTAATAATGACGTAACAGCGCATGGCCTTATATATCCACCCGATCCCGGCACGGTGGCTACTGCCACTATGGGCGGCTCTGTCGCAGAGAATTCCGGCGGACTGCGCGGCCTGAAGTATGGCGTCACCAAGCATTACGTAATGGGCATGGAGGTGGTGATGTCGGACGGTGATAGATTTCGCTTCGGAGGCAAGACTGTCAAGAACGTCACCGCCTATGAGTTCCAATCGCTGTTTGTAGGTTCGGAAGGCACCCTCGGAATTATCACAGAGATAACCGTCAAACTTATCCCTGCACCTAAATACAAGAAGTCGATGATGGGCCTTTTCAAGACCATCGAAGATGCAGGCAATACGGTGGCTGGCATCATCAAAGCCAAGGTCATTCCGGCCACTCTCGAAATCATGGACAAGAAAACGATCGAGACGGTAGAAAACTATGCAAAGGTTGGGCTGCCCCTGGACGTTGCAGCCCTCCTGTTGATCGAAGTCGACGGCATGTCCCAGGAAGTTGTCGATCTGGAGACACAGGCGGTTATAAAAGTCATCGAAGAGAACAAAGGAGAATTGAAGATCGCCAACTCCGATGCTGAACGTGATAATCTTTGGGCCGCTAGACGCGCAGCATTGCCCGCACTTGCTCAGCTGAACAATACGGTTATCATCGAGGATGCTACCGTACCGCGTTCGAGGATTACCGACATGCTCGTGGCTTGCGGGGAAATTGGGGAAAGAAACAACGTTACCCTTGGCACCTTCGGTCATGCAGGTGACGGAAACCTCCACCCAACCATTCTTTTCGATTCCAACGACAAGGCCGAGACAGCTAGGGTCCACAAGGCGGTTGATGAGATTTTCGCAGCGGCACTGAGCCTTGGTGGCACCCTTTCTGGTGAGCACGGCATCGGCATCGCGAAGATGAAATATCTTGAAAATGAACTTGGCCGCAGCGGACTCGAAGTTATGAGGAAACTCAAGGCAGCGCTTGATCCAAACAATATACTAAACCCTGCAAAAATGGTTCCGTGCGCAGAGGTGTGACAATGTCGACCAAAACAGTATATGACGATTTTGAGCTGATAAAGACGGAACTTGACCGCTGCATGAAGTGCGGTAATTGCATGGCAGTTTGCCCGATCTATAACACGGACAAGGTCGAGGCCGGGGTGTCAAGGGGTAAGATCGCTGTTGCGCAAGCGGTAATGGCTGGCGACCTCGAACTGGATGACCCCAAGGTCTATGAGATGCTGTTCAACTGTCTAATCTGCAAATCTTGCATGATGAATTGCCCGACGAAGGTGAATTTCGACAGGATAATGTTCGCCCTGAGGGCTGCACTAGTAAAGAAAAACGGACTTTACTGGGTGAAGAAGATCATCTTCAGTTATATTAAAAATCCGAAACTCTTCGATACCGGAATGAAAATCGGTGCTGCCTTGCAGGGTCTCATGTTCCGGGACTACAAAAACGAAGATCAAAAACTTATTGCGCCACGTTCTCCTTTTGCCATGATAGGAGGAGGCGCAGGCATGGATTCCGACAAGGTGCTTCCGCAGCTTGCGGTCAAGCCGTTCCGTGACCGCGTGCCCGAAGTAGTAAAGACATCCGAACCGAAATTGAAGGCAGTGTTCTTCACTGGTTGTTCGATCAACTACTTCTATCCCGAGGTCGGGGCTGACATCGTCGACATCCTGAAGATGAATAATGTCGAAACAAGCATTCCCAAGAATCAGAACTGCTGTGGTCTTGCCGTATTCGCCCATGGAGATGTTGATACTGCGCGAACTCTCGCTAAGAACAACCTCGACGCCTTCGATAAAAGCGAATCCGAATATCTGATTACCGGCTGCGGCAGCTGCGGTGCAATGCTTATGCACGACTACAAGGAACTACTGCACGACGATCCGGAGTACGGACCGAAGGCCGATTACTGGTCGAAACAGATCTTTGATATCTCGACATTCCTGGTAAAAATAGCCAATTACCGCAGGCCAGCTGGACGGATAGATGCCATAGTGACCTACCACGATTCCTGCCATCTAAAAAAAACAATGAAGGTCTTCGAAGAGCCGCGTCAGATCCTTAAAGATATTCCAGGAGTCACACTCAGAGAAATGAAAAAGCCCGACGCGTGCTGCGGTAGCGGCGGCTCATATGTGCTGACGCATTACGAGACTGCCGCAGCTATAGGAAAGAGAAAGATCGACGATATCAACAGCACAGGCGCGGACACGATAACCACAGGTTGCCCCGGCTGCGCCATGCAACTCCTGGATCTGTCACATCGCCACGGGAAATGCCAACCCGTAAAACATTACATATCACTTCTTGCAGAGTCCTACCGCAAGGAAAAAGAGATTAAATGATAACTGCTCGGATGAATAATCATGTACGCAGGAAATCGGCACTACTTGTTCTTTGGGATTTGAATGATATTCTCGACTAATGCTGTGATATCCTCTCGTAGTCAGAGACTACGAGCATCCTGGTAGTTCAGGACGCAGGTTCGTGCAGACACCCTTCGGTTTTTGCCCGATGAAGGATTCAACAGGAGTCGGGCAATACTGAGGCATTGAAGCGCTCTCAGGCTGTACCACACAGCAAACTGGTAGATATTCAGAAAATTAAGCGTCGAGTTGATGTCCCGGTCTATGGTAAAACCACACACTGGACAAGCAAAAGTTCGTACTGAGGGCGATAAGCCCTCTGCTATAACGTGTCCGCAACAAGAACAAGTCCTCGTAGTGCCCCGCTCATTGAATTTCCTGACCTCTTTGCAACGCAGTGCAGCTTTGTAAGAGAGGTATCCAACAAGTGTCATAATCGGGTTATTGTTCTGGACTTGCCGGTTGATGCGCTTGTCTATGAATTTGTAGCCTGTGTCAGCCAGTGTTTGGCTCTTATCCCAGTCCCCGACATGGAACCCAATCACATCCGGGTGGTCGGTCAGAATCCGGTTTGCAACCTTGTGAAGATAATGCTTGCTTTGCCCTTCAACCCTAGCATAGATCTTCCGTATTTTAGAGTCCAGTCGTCGCCGCTGCTTGGAACCACTATCCTTCTTGTCACGCCTGGATTTAAGCTGGTCAATCAGGATGTAGTGTTTAAGATTCAACTGCCGCAAAGGGTTGATGTCATATTCATGAATAGTTCCATCTGTTTTGATGCCAGTTAGCGCAGTTTTACAGCCCGGGTCGAAATACAGCAAGTGGACGGGCTCTCTTGTAAACGGATTGTACGCAATGGGAAGAGGGCAGAAGGATTCCGGAGACAATGCTGGCACCTGTCCCGCCATCTCCCTACTGACAGTCTCCGCATCTGCACAAGATACCTCATGCGTGAAGCTCGCGCTCCAAGCCTTGGATACTTTGTCATAGGCAATAGTGACTGTTTTGATAGTATCTGATGCGTAATCAATCTTCGGAAGTTCAATCTCGATCCACTCAGCTTTGTTCTTGCCATGTGCGAGTCGCAGTGTGTTGCCGGCAATCTCAAAAGAAATACCCTGCTGGGGATATTTCTGCGTGAAGAAATACTTGTACGATTTGAATCGGGGCGGGCCAACTCCGCCATCTCCCTGCTTCTTTTTCGTAACGTACATACGCCACGCTCCGGTGAGCGACTTGACTACTTCCTGCAAGGTCTGTGAGCAAGGTTCTTTTAGCCGTGGACAGTCTTTCTTAAGCTCGGGCAGCATCTTTTTGAGAGCATAGTAGCCCACACGGTTGCGCTGTTTTTCATCGTTCAGAATGTTCCAGACATCCTTGCAGGTGTAAGACGTCTGCCACAGTAGATCTATGGCTGATTTTGCTGGCTGGATACACACTTTATGTGTTAGATACATGTCTTATCATACCATAGTGAACTTGTGTTCACCAAACGAAAGAGGTACAGTGAAAACACGCTTTCATCTCGGGATTAAAATGCCCGAGGATTCCCGCGCACTATCCTAAATTCCCCCTGATAAAATATTCACAACGCATCATATCTCTAAAATTGCTTAAATACAATAAAAAATGGCTTGCATCTCTGCAAACCATTGGAATATAAAGCTCCTGGGAGAGGACTCGAACCTCCGACCAAGTGGTTAACAGCCATTCAGCATAATGCGTAACTACTTGGTATTATTATGTTTTAAAAACACGCTTAGACAATCCATGGACAACTCATATCTTTTCACTCCTATCCCTTGCGTAGGCCTTATACGCGTCGCTGTCATGTTCAAGGACACCTTGTAGCTTTTCTTTCAGTTCCTTTTCAAGCTCTTCACGGACTTGAGAACACCTTGCTTCTCCGAGCGCCTGCAACTGGCGGTATCTTGATACCAGCGGCCTCAGCAGAATTAGTCCAAAGGTGATAAAATGCATCATAAGAGTAGTGTCGCCCACCATCACGAGTAAAGATAAAATCCTCAGGAGATTTTCCTTCGCAATGCTTCAACAGTTTAGAAAAAAGAGCTATCGACACTCCTCTTCTTTTTATTTTCCCGGTCTTTGTAGTCTTTAAGGAACCTTTTGAATCAAATGCTTGGTGCACAACCATCTCCCCTTCTTGAAGATCCTTCTTATTGTGCGCGATCAATTCGGAGGGACGATGACCTCCCTGAAGAAAGGTTTCAATTAATAACTGATTATCATATTCATCGGGAACCTGCCCGAGAATAAGGATTTGCTTCTCCACAGGAATCCAAGGCTTAAATTTTTCAGGAACTGTGACCTCGGGGAATTTGGGCATTCTGGCCAGGACATCGCGATCAAACCAGTACTGGCAATATTGGTGAAAAGCCTGCATATAATTTCTTATAGTTTTCTTTTCAAAGCCACCCGTAAGCAGCGCAACGTAAACGGCGTCCACGTGAATAGTACGCAGCTCCCTAACATCAGTCACCTTAAGTTCAGCCAAAATCGATTTAATATGATTATCCATCGGCCCCTTACAGTGACTGAAATGAGAATAAGACACTGTAGCCTTTAAATATTTTAGCCACTGGGAACAAGATCCCTCTATTGAATAAATTTTTCGCATCCCAGGGGCCCATAGAGAAGGGTCGAATTTCTTTTCGTCATAATCCCGGCGCATCACCTCGAGCTGCCTGTGAGCAACACCAAACGAATCGAACTTGTGGCCATGCTGGTCAGTGTATATTTTACTGGCGCCCATATCTCTCACATCCAAATAGACAAAATAGGGATGAGTATTACAAGTCTCACAGTGGATGTAAATTACATCTTTGGAAACAGGATGACGAGTGGCTGTAAATGTTTTACCACAGGTAAGACATTTTTCTAGAGTGCGGACGCAACCTTTCATACATAAATAATTATACTCAGTCATCTCGCCTGTCAAGTTAGGCTTATTGTGTATTCACAAAACTAGTTCCACTCCGTCCTTAATAAAGCTGTTTTGATGTTATCGCTATATTTCGCAATGGGTAACAACAACAGAACCTTATACACTTGCCACCTCAGCAACCGTCTCCGTTTAAATCCTTTATATGGCGAAAAAGTTGCCGTAATTTTGATTTGGCGCTAATTACCTTCCGATGAGCTGAAGAGTCTGATTTCGGTAGGGAAGTAACAATGGCTTCAACCTCATAGTACTTGAAGCCCGCAAGCCACAGGCACAAGAAAATAAATTCATCAGTGTTTAAAATTGCACGGCAATCATGCATGAAGTTTATTATGGTGTCGCTTCTCAATAAGACATCAGATGAGTCCGTCATTCTCTCACTTCCAAATTCCAGATCTTTAGTGATGTTGTCATCACATGTATCGTTGTTGTCAGGCGGCGTGTCCATAGCTTCCCACCACCTTCCCTCCATATCACGCATCTTATCTAAGCCCTCTTTTAACCACTTGGCAGTATTTGCGCTCAGAAGTTGTAAGCATGCAGCCGGATACCGTGCTACAGAGATCACATTTGCCGGGAATGACTCTTTCGGCAATGATTAGCTTTATGACCTCTATTTCTGCACGCTCTCTTGACATATCTGCGTCGTATTCCAATATCGCTGTCCGTTCCTCAAAAATCTCATGTTCGTCCAGCTGAAAGTCTATCTAGCCATGAAGACACGCTAATTACTTGATTCGACCCCTGTTTTTTATAGATAACAGCGACATAACTTTTCAAAATATATTCCTTGACGTCTTCGTAATCGTCGACAACGAAAAAATCTCCTTTTTTTAGCTCGATCAAACCCTTCGAGGAATTCAGAATAATAGGAGCAAGTGCTTTACACATCATAGGGCTCTCCCTTGATTACAATCTGCGCGGCACACTCTGATAACTCTCCACCTTTCTCTACCACTCTCTCTAACGCCCCGTCACCGAAGGTATCGATATGACTTCTATTGGGGAGAGTGGTAGAGTGTGGTGGAGTTTGAGGTGCATCCGCATGTACATACTCGATACCATATTGGCAGAGCAGAGTCTTAAACCCAGGCTTCGAGAGTACTACCTGGGAATATCCTTGAACTTTCCTTGTATGCAACCCCATTGCCTTCAATTTTTTGCCTACATACTGAGAAGTGAGCTTTCGACTTTCGGGTATGTCGATGTTGAGTTCTGTCACGATACTACTTGTTTCTACATGCCATTCGCTGTCACCGAGCGACAGCGGAAGGTCAGATAACATAAGCAAGACGGTCACGATCCGCCCTTCTATAGTTTCCCTATCATCATCCCTCCTTTGCTTTGCGACATTTTCAAGCGACTCCAATAAATCCGAGAGTCTAGACGGTTGAACCATTTTGCAGACCTGCAAAAGAGGTTGTGAAATATCCCACATCCGCCCCTCAAGTCCTGGTACAGGATCTACAGCGCAACTCGCAGTTGAACACTCGGGCGCGCCAAGCCGTCAACCGCTCTTTAAGTTCTAACGCATCCGCCGGTTTGGGATTTTTGTATCTGCCCGGAGAATTAGGCATCGTTATAGATATACAACGTGTGCCTAATATTTTGTGGATCGGCTCATTTGATACAAGCAGCGTTGCGCCAAAAACATCAAAATAAACCATATCGTCGAACGGACCAGCCTCGGGTTTTAATACTCGAGCAACTTTATGTCCTTTTTCGAACCGCCCCAGCAGAACATCTTCACATCTGTTTTCGGATACCTTCCGCCACAACTCACTGACGTCGAAGCATAGTGTAGCCTTCAGGTCTTGAGCAAAACGTAATATATTTGCCTCACGAAACTCGATTGTGTGGATACCGCGGAATGTTAAATTTATGAGCGCTCTTGCCGTTCTGGATTTTCCACGCGCTGCAACTGCGAAGAATAGTATTTCCGGGATATAGCTGATATCAGGATGATCATATATATATGTCAGGAATGCATAGCATACTAATATTATCCGGTCGCTTCCATTCACAGACGAATACTGGGTGAGATAGGCAGCTATATCCGTGAACAACGCATTGTCGCTATCATTTTCAATATATTTCAGCACATTATCAACACGTGGCAACATGAATGGAAGTTTCGACGCTCCGGGTGGAACATAAGTGATATGTCCGTCGGCAAAGTGACTGACAGCAAGTATCTTGTCTTTCCCACGAAGGAGAAACATCGTCTGACCCCTATGGTCGATTCCAATGTCGATTAGACCTCCGAAGTTGGCTGATGTAATAAATTCTTCTGTATCAGCGGCTCCCGCCGCAGTTGCGCCATCACTCAGTTTGACAATGATTTGGCGAAGACTACGAACCGGGACTTTCGCAGTCTTGGCGAGTACCGAAAGCAACTGCTCCCGTTCAATATCGTTTTTCAGCGATAATATACACTTGACTATATCCTCTATTTCAGTGATCGGGGTTAAAGTTGTGACGTCATTAATCATGTCTAAAACTGTTGATTTAACATGTTTTACTGGCAGCGATTTTAGATCTTCATTGCTTAAGCCTGATTTCATTAAATCCGTCTGATGATCGGCATATAAAGTATGCCCCTCCTGATTCCAAGGTGCAGAAAAGTCGCAATTGGTTTCTTTATCGTCAGATTTGACATCCTGTTTGGTGCCCATACAAATCAGCTCCTATTTTTAAATTACCGGCGTTCCTGATTAATGGTTTATCAAGAATTATGCCCGCAGTTTATTGTTTGTATCTCATTGTTATATCTAGAAAATTTATTTTCTGAAATATTTATATGTTTGATTTATTTGAAACTTTGCCAACTTTAGTTTGATTTTTATCAAACTTATAGTTTTCATGGTAAATTTTAAGGATCAGATGATTATTCCGATCATTGGGGCAAGGCAATCTGCGAACACGGATGCCACCACTTGACAATCCTTAACCGTGACACTCTGCGGAGGAGGTCGCCGAGATTACGAAAAAAGAGGGATCTTAGGAAACGTGTATCTTCCGCGGACTCCAGCCACCTATTAGTGAACCCACTGACCCGAGTTAAAGTGAAGAGTTTCTGGGGCCTGCACAAGCCGGTACCGATTCGGCGTGGCCGGAAGGTGCCGAAAGGTGCCTACGCTGCGCTGGCTGAAGCCTTGCTCCGCTCGCCGCTCAGGACAGCAATTCAACCGCGTGTTTATAAAATTGGGGTTTTCTGGCAGTATCTATAAATGTAATAGAGAGCAAGTTGAAAGATCGGATAGGCGAACTTAGTTTATGCCCGTGTTACAACATATTATGATACTTTCCCTGCCTACAGACCTTTTGATAACGTGGTTGCATGTTTGGGCCATGTAAAACTGAAGGGGTAGGCGTCATTACGATCCTTAAAGAGCTCAATGGAGTTGTAGGCTTTGCTTGTCACCTTGGATGACGCCTCGTTTTTTGGTACGACCCAAGCTGTGACAATAGTGAAATAAACTAATTCGAGACTGCTTCAGGTTGAACCCCTAAGGATTCAGCGGCGTATTTTGCGAGCTTGTCTAGTGCCGGAGGGATCTTCTAATCTCAAGCCAGTCTATTTTAAGGGTTTTAGCTATGTCAGTAAAATTCGTAGTGGCCTGCCTTCCAGTACCAAGGCCTGCTTCCGCCGCCGCAAGTTTAACAAGCCCCTTATTTTTTTTTAGAAGCGACCTTATCTTTCTTGCGAGAACTTCATCCCTCATTTCGTCGAGTTTCTTCTTTATCGTATTATAATCGCATGCTTCGATATCAATTTTGAACTCTTCGTTATGGCTACCTTCATTGACTAACTCAGAATCTCTCTCTTGAAAGAAAAGCGAATCAATATCAATCTCGTTGTGCCCCGCAAGCATCGTTGCCGCAAAAGCCCTCGTTAATAGATTCTTTAACTCTCTATAATTTCCAGGATAATTATAGTCAGACAGTACCCTAATTACCTGGTCATTTATGATCATTTCGTATTCATGACCGCTCTCATAAGCTATGTCAGATACTATTGATTCAAAGAGCCTTCGTCTATAATCATTCTCAGGATCCGATTCTTCAGACATGGCCTTTAGCACTTTTCGCAATGGTGGAAGAGTTAATTGAAATGTATTTATACGGTGATATAGATCTCTTCGAAAGACGCCCTTATCAATAAGTGACCGAATGTCTCTGTTCGATGCACATACGAAACGAGCCTGAAACCTCAATTTGGTAGTGGTGCCTAGCGGTATGAAATGTTTATCTTCCAGAACACGCAATAATTTAGCTTGAGATTCGACTGCCATATCACCGATTTCATCAAGAAAAAAAGTCCCGGTCCCAACTTCTTTAAAAAACCCATCTTTGTCACCATCCGCTCCGCTGAAAGCCCCTTTATTGTATCCAAATAATTCAGATTCTACTAGTTCCCGTGGGATTCCAGCAGCGTTCAAGGCTATAAATTGTTGGTCTCTTCTCGAACTCAGCATATGTATTGCTTTCGCAAATAATTCCTTACCTGTGCCACTCTCTCCGATTATCAGAACCGGCTTGTCTAGATATATACAAGAACTGAATGCAATCATGAATTCTGAGTCGAATTTCGCAGATGAAGGAAGAGATGCTAAATCCTCACTCTCAGGTAACCATAAATTGGCAGGAGAAATTCTAAGTAAAGAAAATACCCACCACACTCTTTCTTCAAATTTTAATAATGGAATTATTGTTCTTGATGCCAACGAGATGATTTCATCGCCATCCAACCCGGCTTTAATATTCGCTGAAATGTGATTCAAGAATGCACGAACCAAGTCTTCTAGTTTATATAATTCTTTGTACTCTTTACCGATTTGGCCTATATGCTCTAAGGTCTCACGACAGCAGTTTTCAGACAGATAGGCAACTCGCGAGTCATACCATAACTGAGCATCTTCTTCCAGAAGGGAACTAACAACTTTTTCGATTTCAGCATTCGAAATATCTGACTTCATCATATGTAATTATAACGCTTTACCATTCAACCGCCATTTAACAGCTAGTTTGAACAATGCCTCCAATATATTTGTGGAAGGAAGGAAGTGTTACGTCGACCGTATCTATATATAAAAGAAGAAATAATCCTACAATGTGGCTTTACATCTCTATACTACACCTTATACTATTACCTATGCGATGTCCTGTAAACAGCTGCGACCGTAACTGCTTATTATTAAAGATAATAGTGATCTGACTATATACCCATAATTAACCTCTAAATTCCGCTATTGTAACCATATACGCAACGTCTCGAGGTCGTCTGCAGATTACGCCACTACTGTTAAGATTAAGCTGGAGACTTCAGTGATGATATGCACTTGATATACCTACACCCTAGGGGCATCGAGTTGGACAGTTATCCACTATCGTATAGCGATTGCCAACCTTGCATCTGGAAAATATTTTCGGCAATCACCATCTTGGAGCACAGGTAGCTTATATTGGATTTCGATAGGCATAAACATTGTTCATCGATAAGTTCTGATCTTGACTTCAGGAAGAAAGCTTGTGTGATGAGCGTATCCCTGCGGTAATGATAACGACATGCCATAATCTCTATCATTTTTAAGTCGTGAGTGGAAGATTCGAATAAGCGTCATTCTGTTGCGAAGTTGCAGAATGACGCTTATTCGAAGTCACCAAAATTGATACTCTGAATTGCTATAAAGATACCGAGTGGTAATCCTTAAAGGTGTCATCTGTATTATTAGGTTATTAAGTTCTTATACTTGGGTAAAGATTCCTTTATCATTTCACTAAATGCTTTCTGGATATCCCACTGAGTTCGGGCACCCATTCCAATCTACTTCGGCCAGTATTCCAATTTAGTTCGGGCAGATTGATGCGACTCTAAAATAGTTCGAAATCAACTTCTTCCTGAAGTCCGCACTGTAGCTTTTCCGCCACACGTGAGAGATTCTTTTGAAAATAGATAGCCAATGGGTATCTGCCAGATAGGATAACGTATGGTAACGTGGCGCGGCGTGGCCTAACGACCCGGCTCCAGCGGACGGCGTACCGCCGCAGCTGAGCCGGGTCGTTAGGCCACTAGGGTTCTTACAGCAGCGTTGTAAGCATATTCCCTTTCCCAACGAGGCGGTTTGTGTGATCTCGCGTCTCGTTGCTCTTGGGGTCGTAGGTCCCCTTCAGCCTGTTTGTGTGATCTCGAAGTTCCAGTTTTCCGTTCGAAAGCGCCTTGATCTTACCAAGCAGCCGGTTGCTCTTGTCTCTCAGTTCTTGGTCTGCCATTGGGTCCTCTCCTTTTCTTGCCGTCGATTTGTTCGTCAGACCAGCATGTGACGGCTTCCATGCGGGCCTAATCTCAGCCGGTAAGCGGCGCGGGCGGCACGCCCTCGTCCGCCTGCATGCGCTTGTTAGGTTGCCTTAACTTCCAAGCTCTTCTGCAACCCAAAAAGTTCATTGCCGACCTCCTGAAGAAGTTCGTTGCTATTTAAACCATACTGACTTGAAAAGAATGGAATAACAGCTAACAAAGTTTGCCCATCATTAATTTTTGACCAGTAGTATGTTCTGGCCACTGCGGCGTTACTTGACTTCGATTGGACCTGTTTTATATGAATGCTATCTGAACCTCTTGGGCCTGCAAAACAAGCAAAAAAGTCTGTAAGATATCCGACCCCTACACCTATAATCATTTTTGGTTTGTATATTTTTACTTTATCAGCAATAGCGGGAAATCGATTAACAAAACACCAAACTCTATAAACGTCTTTTGATTCGAGCCCTGTCAGTTCGCCAATTGAATATTTCTGCCATAAGTTATAACTGGTAGAACGAAATGCAATAGGATATAGGTTTAGCTTGAATAAACGTGTGTCTTTACATTCGGATTCGAGTTTTCCATAGTTTTCTACTGGCAGTCCATTAACAGCCATGAATAACTTGGCAACCGATATCCCGAAAGGATATTTTATCTCCTCTTTCCAACTATAACTCTTACTTGGCGTAAACGCTCCTTTTGAGATTTCCTCAGGTAGTTCTGTCGTGTAATACGGTGAAACCTTCTGTTCATATTGTTCTTGAGTTTCACGTTGCTTTTTTCCGTAACCCCATTCAATTCCGCATAGCCATATTGGAGCCTCAGGGTCTCCACCATCACAACCCGATAAAGAACAGGCCCATTCTTTAAATTCATGTTTAATAACCTTCATAATTTTGAGATCCTCCTTCGAGCAATGATTCTATCTGTATTAGAATAAGGCATGCTAAGTAATAGGCATGCTGAGAAAACCCATTACTATCGATCCATGCTACCGCGGAGATGGCATTGCGGATCATTCCAATTTTATCTGTGGAGGCTTCCTTCAGCCATGTGTTAATCTCATTTCAAGCAACTCCCCTAAGACCACAATTGGGGTGTTGTTGGTCAAGCCCTTGGCAATCAACTTAGCCTTATATCCGTTCTTTGGGGAGGATACCACGCGTTGCTCATAAAATATCATATACAATCGGGCGATAAAATACGAGGTATTTGATGACCGAAAGAGAGAATTGGATATCTACTATTTCTGCATCAGCCATCATTGTCAGCCAGTCGTTCAACTCTTTCTCAAAAAACCCATGAAGTTCTTTTTCCGAACCTGCATTTTTTTGAAATACCTTGGCGATTACCGCAGCTATAATTCTTTTTGGAGAAGCTTCTTGATCTCATCGATAAATTCCTTGTGTTCAGTAGTGCGGAGGAATCGCAGAATATCGTTTGCTTGCCTTCCTCCAATTCTTCGAATTGTGCATATGGCTTCTTCCGGCAGTCCTAGATCATCCGAATACAGAACTGTGGTTTTAAGGTACGGCAAGGCTTCCTTTAATTTTCTGCTGCTAATTGCACCAAGTGCTTCATAGTTATCGAGGATGTCAGAACCTTGGAGCATTTCGAGGATGCCATCAATCGAATAATCCATGGCGTCTCGCCTGCCAAGTTCGAATGCTTCTGCAAGCCTGTTCTTTGGAGGAAGATTTAAACTGTCTAACTGCACACACTCGGCATGCATCGGGTGGTCTCTATCTTGTTTTTTCATATATAACCAACCGTTTGAGCGTCTCGAATTTTTCTATTTGATTTGGCTGTCGCGAATTCCCCTATTTATCCGAGGTTTGCACTTTGGCTGTTCTACTTCGTGAGGAAACCTGTCGCCGGTAAACATTACTTCTGAAAAAATTGGAGACCTTAAAACGGTATGTTATGTAGGGATATGAAGGCAAAAACGGACGATTAGGGCTACGAGGTGCATGAACGGTGGGGCGCTGCATAAAGGTGACAGAACAGGCGAATAATCAAAAAACCGATGTCCAGCAGATGGTTTTCCTGTTTAGAGAAGTACAGATCAGAGTGGCCTATTTGTCTGGAGAGATGGGAGTATTCCTTGATCTTATTGAAGAGAGAGCAACAGGTATATCAAATAAGGTTCTGGAGAAGGCAGAGGAAGATTCGTTGCCGGACGACGAAAAAGGGTCTCTGGAGAGCCTCGAAGAAGATGCAGATGATATTGGACGATCAGTGGAAGTCTTAAGAGATCGAATCGGGCAAATACAAAAGACTATTAGTGACTCGATGCAAAATTGCTGATGCCATCGCTCGCTTGCTGCTGTTATTTATGAATGAATGGCTAATATTGCTGCTATAATTGATCGAGTATTGATTCATAAAGTATTGATGATGGTAACGGGCCATTATAACTTCCGCCTAAGGAGATACTGCTAATGGATTGCGATAGATTACCGAAAAGGATGACTTTGATGAAGGCCTACAAGGCTATATACAGATGGTATAGGTCAAATAGGGATTTTTTTGAAAGATTTGTGTATTTCAAATCGCTTAAGAGTGATCGAATCCAAGCATTGATTGCTTTAAGCAATGCTTTGCCGAAGCCAAATAATATTTCGGAAATTGAGATAAGGGCAGTCCTGATAGAAGTAATTAAAGGAAACTTAGAGGACTGTTATAGTGCGTCAGATGGGAGTTATAAAATGTGCGCTTATTCGCGAGCAGGTCTGGATTCAATCGGGAAGGGAGAATCGGAATTCACCCCAGAAGAGATGAGCCTGCTAGCCGTAAGCCCCTTATGGCCATATTTGTATGCCAGTAAATATAAATATTACGAATCCGAACAAAACGAGATTGTATGAAAAAATATGATCCGTCTAACATAAACGTACTCCTTTTTGTTAGGCGTTTCAAGCGAAAAAATGGTCAATGTCAGGTTCCTATCATTTATACTAACTTATGATTTCCGGCTATATTGAGTTCCATCTGGATGACACAAACCTTATCAAGACGCTTTTCGGCGATAAGATAGGAGGAATTAGCAAATCTAATTATCCGACCCAACGCGTAGCCCGGTTTAAAAATGTCCCTGAGGATATACTGGACAAGCTGACGCCCTACTGGGGGCAGTTTGAATGGATTTTGGACGAGACGCAGCCGGTATGAATTATGAATGGCTTGAAGCCCCAAAACACCCTACTTAGACTTACCCGCGCACAGCTTTACACACCCGCTCAAATTCATTTTGCAATTCTTGCCGTCGTTTCTTGATAAATGCTCGGGCTTCTTCTATTGTAGTAAATAGCCTATCCCCTTTGATAGCATTACAGTAATGGCAGGACGTCTTCAAGTTGCTTTCATCATCGGCGCCACCGTGCTTTTGCGGGGTAAAATGATCTATTGAACAGTCATGCCAATTGTCAAGATCTAGGAGACCGTCCTTACCGCAGTATTGACATCTATAGTCATCGCGCTTTTGAACAGGATGTATCGGGAGCTTCTTATCTGGTCTAGACATATAAACTCCTTAATACGGAATTAATTACCTTGGGCTTAATGCCCCGGTCACGCGCAGCCAATTATATCACGATAATAGGAAAAGTTCAGCTGACAGTATCTATTTTTCTCGCAGTTTCTCCAATATTCTGACCATTGCCATGGTATCGAGTTTACAGTATTCGAGCAAAGCCCTTCTTATTTTATCGATCTCATCTGGATTATCTGAAGCCCGCATCCTAAGATAAGCATCGACAGCCATCCCTCCGTCTCTAATCTCCAGTCCGTAATATCCCATGTCTGGCAACAGACAAGGAAGCACTGCCTTTATTGAATATGAACCGTTCATCTTCCAGTGATAATACGCCATCTGTTTGAACGGTTGAGCAAGATCCCTTACATTACCAACCAAACGGTCCAGTTCTGCCTTGCGCTCAGGAAACCACTGTGAAAGTTCACGGAGCCGCTTAGTTTCAAAGTCCGTATAGGAAATAATGCAAGCGTTTGCTGGGATTTCACCGAGCAGTTGGGTTAAAAGGAGCTGCCGAGGATCTTCTTTAGGCGAAGCAAGGAATTCTGAATGTCTAAGCTCGGCTTCCGCATTTTGCAGGGAATGAAGAGAATATTGAAAAGGCACTTGTTGATACGGACTCACGCCATCATAAAAGGGTATGGGAGTATAGATTGTTTCAAAATCCAGGAAGTACATTGGATACCACAAAGAGTCCAGAAAAGCCCTAATTGCATCGCGGTCAATAACTTCGCTCTTCTGAAGAAACGCTTCCGTCTGAATACGCTGGTTCCGGTTTAAGATCTCCAAGGGGATATCCTTCATCTCTACAATCCCCTGCCGGTATAATTCAAATTTGTCCACGCCTTTTCTTTTTAGGTCAAAAACTGAGTCCTCTGGGATGTGTTGCCAACAGTTACCCTTAAAATCGCAGGGATAAGGATTGTCACACTGCTTACCGATACCAATGTCAGGCATACTACCCGCCAACATCGATTGTAATGCAGATATTTTTTGCGCTACAAAACCTTGTTTCTCTTCTGCTATCGGAGTGACATCAGCTATCGTAAAAAGCTTTGAAGGCTCTATTTCTCCATTCCGCACATATTTGTTGTTAATATACACCAGATGCGCCCTTGATACCGCCATGCCGGAACCTACCACTGCATGATATTGGATAGCAATGTCATCAAGATGAACAGGTTTGATTGCAGTCGAGCTTTTGACCTCGTAAATCGCCCATCCATCTTTGTCTTTGTGCAGGATATCAACCTTTACGAAAACGCCATTATAACTAAAGGCAGCTTCGTATAGAATGGAAATACCTCTTTCGATCTCTGCTTTAGTCTTTTCAAGCTGCTCGGAGTGAGTAAGTCCGTCATACGGTATTTCAATGCCACCCGGGAAAAGCAGTTTTGCATAGTTTCCCACCTCATATCCAGCCTGGAAACGAGCTTCCTGCTCTACCGAAGCTTCATCCTTGAGTTCTGGATGATATTTATGTAGGAATAGGGACTTGTGACATTGAAGCCCTCTGATAAATAGCGACTTGGAAAGGTATGCATTTGCAACTGGGTTATCAGAATTCATAATAAGAAGCCTCCCTATACATAGCTTTGCTCTCAAGCTTTCTTTCGATTGTTCGACTTTTAAAGGAAAGCCTAGTGACAAATATACATTCAGCGCCAGACATCCTTACCTTCTTCATCCAGTTCACTCATCGTTCTAGCCAGAGAATAATCGCCAACCTTTCGTGCAATTTCATTGTCTGAATACTTTTGATAATCGTCTATTACATCTTTGCGATTGACCATCACGGATGCATGGGAACACCCGCTAGCATAATTCAAAAATTGCTCTTTAGTCCAAATCTCCTTCTTCCGCTGCCGATAAAATTCACCATTTCTAAAAATAACTGTTACCGACTTACTCATGTTCAGCGGAGATTTGATTGCCACTTTAGCTCCGTCCTTCAGTGAGTTGCATAGCAGATCTACCAACTTACTATGCGGCGAAAAGAGAGTTATGTTCTCAGAATATTTTTTCATATAATCTCCCATTTGCTCTCCACTTTCATGCAATCGATTGTAGCATGGTGGAATTAGGGTTATGTCGAATGCCAAGTCGGTTTATCGATTGACTATTATCAACAATCCCCGGTTATACTGCAAACAGCTCTTTCGATTTTCCTCAAGCATTCTCGTACAACTTCAACGGACTTTTCTATGTCTTCGGTATCTTCCTCGATACATCCCAGAAACCCTTTTTCTTCGTCTGACAAAGCATCGTTCTCTGTCATATCCAAGCGTTTGTTGGATATGCTTGTGGCTTTCTCTTCAATGGCATCAAGAAATACGCCCATCTCTCCCGATATATTGGCAATTTTGTTCTGTACTTCCCTTAACAGGGCAAGCATCTGCTGCACGTCAGGATTTTGATTATTAGATTGCTCTATCACCTTTATATATAGTTCCAATGCTTATTCTCCTCGTGATCCTATTCGCCCTTTTGGGCTTTCTATTACAACTTACCGTTTGAGCGCTTCCAATTTTTCTGACATAATTTTTGCGGACTAAATGTCTCACCTTGTAAATTCTTGCTTGAATGCACTGGTCTGCAGAATATAGATATTCACTCTTGGTATTCCGAACAGAAAAATTCGTCATCCCAAAACGGTTAGTTATGCATGAAAAAGAAAGATATGACTCACCCAATGTATGCCGAGTATGTAAAGGTAGACAGTTTTGATCTTCCAAGAAAGAACAGACTTCAAGAGGCGTTCGATCTGGGCAGACGTGATGCTGCAGATTATTCAATTGAGACACTTCTCAAAATGCTCCAGGATCGGGATCTCCTTGATAATTATGAAGCTCTTGGCGCAATTAGTAGCCGCAAGATAAAGGAAGCATTACCGCAACTTAAAACGGTAGCTTTGTATTCGGATGATATGGGGTTGCAGGAAGAAGCTATATGTACGATCAGAAGAATTGGCGGTAGGCAATCCAGCGATATCTTGCAATTTCTCCACACCACGGAACACGAAGAATTCATAGATGAAATTAGGAAAATTCCAAAGAACAAATTGTAGTGAGTTTCTTTGCGGGTGCAATGAAACTCATCTCCACAAAAAAACAAGAGGTAGATGGCACCTAAGCCGCCTACCTCACTTTTTATAGGTCGCCGGAATCGTCCGGTAACCTCTTTGGTTAGTGACGATACGGCAATTTCTAATTTGCTCCACTTCCGTCAGCTAACCAGGGACTGTCTACTGCAGCCCCTTTGCCTCTTTCGAGGTTCCTTTCTCCCGTATCAAACACCTTACATGGACAAAGGTATCGGAGAGAGTTCCCTCTCTCTAATTAAAGTATATAATACTTGAGCTGTCTTGTCAACTATTATTTTAAGGAAGCACGATAAACATATTGTTTCAATGGGTTTCGAGAAACTGGAAAAGCTTTGAAAATAATCAGAGCCATACATAAGCTTTCGCATTGGACAGGTTCAACTCGGCGTCAGTGGAACCAACATGAAGAACCAAAGGTGCAACATGCCCAGATGCTCTGTGTATGGCTCTAACTTTAACCCTGCAAAGCCTCTATGGTAGACAACAGCTCTTTTTCTACTCTGGGAGTCTCGACTGATGTTTCAGGCTTCCCTCTCGATTCTGAGGGTTTGCTCACCACATCTGACACCCACTCCCTTTCGATTAATTGTTCCTTTGTCTTGCCATAGAGCACGTTGCAAGCTCTTCTTAATCCTAGTTTAGCTCACTATTTTCAGGTTGTCAATGGATCTTGCGATGCCTGATTCAGCGTCAGAATTTGCGAACTATGCAAGCGCATTTTTATAATAAATCTATGCATGATGAAAGAATGGATGAGATTTTGGGAATAGTCCGGTGTGCACGTTGTGGACGTCGACTTGAAGGTGAGATCGAGTGTCCTTTTTGCTCTATTTTCCATGAGCTGACAAACAAAAGAACCTATAAATGGGTTTACCTTACAGCATGTTTCCTAACATCGCCCCTCAGCATATATTTCATCTTTAATAAATAACCGTTTAAGCATATTTGAAAAAATTCTGGCTCTGTCGGGCTCATCTATTTTCTTGCATCCTTCTCAACAGTCGCAATAGATTTTCACAATTATAGCATTAAAGGAATTACTTCTGACGCGCCTTTAGGGCTAGCAGCGTTTGAAATTCGTCAGCATTATTTATTCAATAAAAGAAGAGAAAAATATCCTGTTTTTTTATGGTCGACCGGTCTTCTCAACTGCAAGAGGTTGGACCGAGAGTAGTTAGACCGTGTCTGCAACGAAATAACGTGGATGTTTCTGATAACAATCGATTTTGCCGGTAAACATGAATTTGAATATTTCGGAAAATAATTATTGAAATCGCTTTGTCGATGACTTCCTGTACATAACACAGTAGCCTTTTTACCACACGACAATGTATCTCGTGGAATTAAACGGGTAGTGTAAATCACACGGCTAAGGGGTGCGTGCTGATATCTCCAGTCTGGTCAATACATTTTATTGAATATTTGCTCGATAACTCCACCAAGAAGTCATTGATTTTGCCAGTAACAGTAATTTGGTGATTGCTGGTACAAACATCTCTCCAATAAAAAATATTTAAAAAAGCCTTGTATTATGGCACTAGGTGTTATAGTATATAATTAATATCGAGGACCAAATGCGGATATTTAAAACCAAGTGGTTTATACGTTTTGCCCGGAAGCAAGGGATCAAAGACAGCAAATTAATTAAAGCTATTGAGGAAATTGAAGAGGGACTTAACGATGGCGATTTAGGCGGAGGCCTAATAAAAAAACGTATCGCTCGGACGGGCGAAGGGAAAAGCGGAAGTTATCGGACAATAGTTGTCTATCGCTCAAGAATACGGTCGGTGTTCGTATATGCCTTTCCTAAAAACGAAAAGGCTAATCTCAGCCCTGCAGAATTGGAAGCTTATAAAGAATTAGCAGGACTTTTTTTGAGCTATAAAGACGAGGAGATAGCAAAAGCGCTACGTGAAGGAGAGTTAAAGGAGGTAAATTATGGCAAAAAATAAATATCGGAGTGATGCCTTGGAGGCCCTCCACGAAACAGCAGCCGGATTGCATCGCATTGGACTCATGCCAGCAAAAACAATGCGTGAATTCGACGTACTATGCCTTACTCCCGTAAAAGACCTCTCAGCCAAAGAAATCGCAAAAGTTAGACAGGAGGCTGGTGTTAGCCAAGCCGTTTTTGCAAGCTACTTGAATGTAACAGTAGGCTTGGTAAGCAAATGGGAAAGGGGAGAGAAACATCCGCAAGGGCCTTCTCTCAAGCTTCTAACACTTGTGCAGAAAAAAGGATTAGAGGCTATAGCCTGACGCTCTCAATTCAACACGATAAGACGAATGCCCAACAGTTACCGATTGGAATCAAGTGTCTGCGCTATGGCTGTCACGATCGAGATAATAAGTAGTTAGCTTTTCTGACGGTGCAGGATTAGCACATGATATAATTATGTGCATGTCAAGCGGGCATAAACGACTGATATCAATGCAAAGGATTAATCTAATCCTTTATCTGTGCCTTACGTTTGTTATCGTGGGGTGCAGCAGCCATTCTAATATTGATGACGGCCTGACATATGATGAGTATGTAAATAGGGCACAGCAATATATCGCAAAAGGCGATTCCGAAAAAGCCATATCATCTTATAAGAAGGCATTAACAATAAGGCCTAATAACGCCCA
Organism: uncultured Nitrospiraceae bacterium; assembly: GCA_963736105.1. GTDB lineage: Bacteria > Nitrospirota > Thermodesulfovibrionia > Thermodesulfovibrionales > Dissulfurispiraceae > Fen-1308. The sequence goes on from CAVTNL010000002.1 coordinate 2,781,182, forward strand.
GTCACATTTCAACTTAGGAAAGCTCTATAAGGAAGAATATGCGCGAACTTATGAGCTCGCGCAAAAACGATTTCAATCTGACGTATTGACAAATCAGAATAATCATCAAATTAAAGATTTGACTGCCGAACTTCAGCGATATGGCTTGAAAAGCGAGTATGAAAAGTTAGCTATGACAGAGTTTAGAGAAACAATAAAGAGTGCTCCCGATAATTCGGCTGCACGTTATTACATAGCTGTCGATTATTTCAACAACAAAAAATATACGGATGCCATTGATGAATTTAAAAGAGTGGTAGAGCTGAATCCTAAAAACAGTAACGCGTATCATATTATGGGTGATGCACATCTGGCAATTGGCTCATTTGATCTAGCCCTGAATGATTATAAAAGGGCATATGAGAACGACTCTGATAATGAATATTATTATTACAAACTTGGAAGAGTTTACGTAAAGATGAATGATGGAGAAAAAACAGCTGAGATGTTTCAGAAACTGAAGGACATGAAGTCTTCATATGCTGATAGATTGATGACTTACAAATACTATCCAAAAACTCGAGATTAGAACAATGCGGCCTTTGTTTTCTGAGTAACCTCAGTCAGCCATAGGTGTGGATTCCCAGAAATAATCTTTGACTCGGCCCAAAGATGCCGAGATCAAGAGGTTATAAGTAGTTATCGCGAAACTTCAAGGCAATTTACCTGCTCTGTTTATTGCCCCGCTAATAATTTGCACAGTGCAATAGTTCACTCAGATGTCCAAAAATGATGAGGTGGAGTCAATGCCAAGTCGCTTTCCATTCTCGACGCTGTCTGTGGCAATAGTCACTTCATCTCCACACAATCAATAAAATACGCTCTTTGTGAGGAGCATCACAAAATGATTAATTTCATCGTCTGAAGGTTGTTATTAGCTTTACTAAAAAAGACATGTGCTTCATAATGGAAGTGCATTTATGAGATTAAAAGGATGTCATCATGCCACAGAGTGAGAGAAAAAGAATTCTTCCCGTGCATTCATCGGCTGAAATCCGGAAGCTTCTGATTAGACGATTGACCAGGGCGAAGCCCTGGCGTCTTGTTTCCTTAACAATGTTTTGTGCAGTAATCCTTGCTATGATCTTGGTAGTCCCATGCAGCATCTATTTCCATGGGGCTGTCACTTCTGATATGGTCATCACGGCGGCTATTGACTCCCTAATTGTCGGTTTTATCATGTGCGGCCTGTTCGTACTCCTATCGCGCGAATTGGCGATACTGGCTTCAATCGTGGAATTTTCTGACGATGCCATTATCGGTCAAAGCCTGGAAGGCATTGTCACAAACTGGAACTCAGGCGCAAATAAGCTCTTCGGCTATACCGAAGAGGAGATTTTGGGTCGTTCCGTCTTTCAGCTGGTCCCGTCGGATCATTCCGACGAAACGCCAGTTATTATTGCTAAGATCGTCAATGGAGAACCTTTAGAGCACTATGAAACAGTACGCCTAAGAAAGGACGGTACCATGATAGATGTATCTTTGACAATGTCGCCGATCAAGAACGCTTCAGGAAGGATAACTAGCGCTTCGGCAATCTATCACGATATCACCGAGCGCAAACAGACGGAAGAACTGCTACGGCGTTTATCAAATCTGGACAGCCTGACCGGTATTTCCAACAGGCGTGCTTTCGACATCTTTTTGGACGAAGAGTGGAAACGTGCGCGGAGAAGCGGGTATAAGATTTCAATGATGATGGTAGATGTGGACCGATTCAAGAGATATAACGATGCTTACGGTCATATCAAAGGGGATGAATGCCTTAGGCAAACTGCCCAGACACTGATACAGAATGCGCAGCGCCCCGGAGATCTGGTTGCTCGTTACGGCGGCGAAGAATTTGTTGTTATTTTTTCCATGCAAGAGGATTATCAAGCGATACGTTTCGCGGAAAAAATGTGCAAGGGCATTGAGGCACTTAAGATCCCGCATGAGAAGTCCGACATAAGCGCCTATATTACTGTAAGCATCGGCATCGCTTCAATGATACCGACAGAGGACATATCTCAGGTAGATCTAATAAAGTCGGCTGATGACGCCCTCTATATGGCAAAAAATGCAGGCAGAAACAGGGTTGCGCTCGCCGCCCATCTGACCACAGTCTAGTCAAACTCGTGCTTTCCAGAAATAATCTTTCAGTGCGCCCATTATGCCGCGATAGAGGTTATGAATAGTAGAACGAAACCGCTACGCGGTAGTGACGTTGATTCGGTAGACATGTTTCGATAGAGCATCCTTTATTTCCTTCCGAAAGTTTTCTTCCCATTGGTGAGCGAGCACGTAATCTCATAATCTCCTTTTATCGTACTGTCGGCATGAGCCGGCAGATATCGTTTCAAAGGAGATTGTAATATGAGCACATTGAGAGAGCAACTGCTGCAAGACCTTCAACTCAAAGGAGCCACCCCGCAGACACAACGTATCTATGTGCGAGAAGTGAGCAATTATGCGAAGTATTTCGGCAAGTCGCCTGAAGAACTGGGAGAGCCAGAACTCAAGACATACTTGCTCCATCTGATGAATGAGAGGAATCTTGCTGAAGGAACCTATAGGTTCTATGTAGCAGCCTTGAAGTTCCTCTACAGGACGACCCTGAAACGGGAATGGGTGGTAGAGAAGATTCAGTTTCCGAAACGCAAAGAGAAACTTCCCGTCGTTTTAAACCTCTCCGAAGTACAGGCACTCTTTGCAGTGACCGACAACATCAAGCATAAGGCCATATTGATGATGACATATTCATCGGGACTGAGGATAAGCGAGGTGTCGCGGTTGAAGGTAGTTGATATCGACAGCAAGCGGATGATGGTTTACATACGCCAGGGAAAAGGAGGAAAGGACCGTTACTCCATCTTGTCTCAGACAGCTCTTGATTGCTTAAGACAATACTGGCGGCAATATCGTCCGAAGGAGTGGTTGTTCGAGGGTCAGAAAGAAGACACTCATATCACGGTAAGTTCTATCGCCCAGATATTCCATGATGCAAAGAAACGCGCCGGGATAAAGAAGCGGGCAAGCGTCCATACGCTCCGCCACAGCTTTGCAACACATCTTGTTGAAGCAGGGACGAGCCTTCACCATATCCAACTGCTTCTGGGTCACACGTCGCCGGTAACCACCACGGTTTATCTGCATGTGAGCCAACTGAACCTTGCTCAGGTCACGAGTCCGTTAGATAAGGCACCCGCAACTTCGTAGCACCTATTTTGATGGGGACGTCTAACGGCGTCGAACTGGCGGATATCTTTCGTCAGCACGGGCAGGACTATAGAGAATCCCACCCCATGCCTCTTCGCCATCTGCGCGCAATGCGCGCCGTAGAGATATGCAGGACTGCGGCCATGGGCGGGCATAAGGACAAGTGTGACGATTGCGGCCATATCGCGATATCGTACAACTCCTGCCGGAACCGTCATTGTCCCAAATGCCAGACCCTGCAGAAAGAGAAATGGATCGAGGCCAGAAACCAAGACCTTCTACCCATTCAGTACTTTCATGTCGTTTTCACTATTCCTTCTGAATTCAATCCTCTGGTCATCATGAATCAGAAGGTCATGTATGATCTGCTGTTCCGCTCAGTCGCTGAAACACTCATGGATCTCTCAAATGATCCGAAGCATCTTGGCGCCCGCATCGGCTTCATCAGCATCCTGCACACCTGGGGACAAAACCTCATGGATCATCCTCATATCCACTGTGTCGTTACAGGAGGCGGCCTATCTACTGACAACGATAGCTGGATCTCCTGCCGCAAAAACTTCTTCATTCCCGTCAGGGTGATGTCGGCGTTGTTCAGGGGCAAGTTCCTGGACCATCTCAAAAACGGCTTCGATGATCTGATCTTCCCCGGCGGGATCGGTCATCTCGGAAGACAACAAAACTTCGAGATATTCAGAAGACGGTTCTATCATAAGAAGTGGGTCGTCTATTGCAAGCCTCCCTTCAATGGAGCCGAGGGAGTCCTTGAGTATCTGGGCAGATATACCCACAGAATCGCCATCAGCAATAATCGCATCCTCAGTGTCCAGGACGGAAAGGTCTCCTTTCTGTGGCGTGATTATGCCGATGGCGATAAGAAGAAGGTGATGCCGCTGCAGGTCAACGAGTTCATCAGAAGATTCCTTCTTCATGTTTTGCCGAATCGCTATGTTCGGATTCGTCATTTTGGTCTATTGGCAAACAGAAAGCGTAAAGACAACATCTCTTTGTGTCGTGAGTTCCTCGGCACATGCAAGACCGTAACAAAAGAAAAAGACAAGACGGAATCCTGGCAGGAACAGTTGCTCAGGATCTGTGGCGTAGATGTCACCACTTGTCCCGTCTGCAAAAAAGGCAAAATGCTACGGGTAGCGGTCTTGTCTCCCGCGCGATGCAACGACCCGCCGGAGCAATGCCGATGAATCCACTCCACAACATATGTCCGGCTCAATGCGAAAAAAGCTTCCCGTTTCGCAATGGCCCGCTATTGCCTGAAAACCAGTTTCTTTTGCTCGTTAGGTTGCTGTTCGCACGTTCGAGCCTGCTGATATCAGTTCGGATGGCGAGATTCCTCTCCATACGTTTAGGTGTGATGACAATATCAGTTCCAATTCGATAGCTAAAGACAAGACCGACGGTATTGAAACCCCATACGGCGCGTAGCGGCATCGTTCTTCATGCGTCATTCTGCAACTGCGCAGACAGAATGACGCTTATTCGCAATCAAGACAGCATCCTCAATATGGTCGCTGCAATGATTACGACATGGACACCGCAGATTCAATAGTGGCCCTGGTGCGAGGGTTAGCAGCGGTAACTGTTACTGTGGCAAAATATCCGCAGTGTGGAGTAGTCGGTGCATTAGACACTTGCATAATAAGTTCTAAGCAGACCTAACAAACAAGTACGCTTTGCAGACCTTAACGGGCATCATTGTTTTTACTTTATTTACCGTGCAGAATATCCATCCACCTGATGGCCTCTGTGTCGCTGATCTTCCCCAGGTAGATCTGAGTCGTCTTCAGATCCTGATGGCGCAATATGACCTTTGAGATTATCTCTAAGGGTACTCCGTTTCTGCTGGCGTAGGTGGCAGAGTGACGGCGCAGGTCATGAGGTGCTATTTTGATGTTGAGCTTCTTTCCAAGTCCGGTGACCAAGTTTCTGACCGCCGTGTAACAGAGCGGGAATACTCTGTCGTTAGGAGAGAGCTGCTTCGTCTGTATATACTCGGTCACTCGGCTGGCAATATGTTCAGGCATAAAGGCAACTTCTGCATCTCTGCCTGACTTTGGCTCCTGAATGGTCAGCTTTCTGCCGGAGACGTCCCCAACCCTAAGATTAAGCACTTCTCCAATTCTCAAGCCACACCTGGCCTGAAGCTCCAGTATAAGTCGATCCCTCACAGTTCTGGAATTAAAGATCAGCTCGTCCACCGTCTCCTTATCCAGAATCTTACGTGGCCTGTGAAAGACATTCTTGAAAGTTTTCGAAAGCACGCCGGCACTGCAGGGATTCTTTACGTTCAGATTGGACGTTTCAATAATATAATTGAAAAACGCTTTTATCTGAGCATATCGGAGATGACGAGTAGCCCTGCTAAGACCGCCGGTGCATTCTTCGAGAAACTTGCCGATGTCCTCCGATGTGACTGTTTGGACTTCGCTCAAGGCAAACTTTGACTGAAAGTGGTCCATGAATTTGCCGTAGCTCTTTAAGGTGCTTTTCTTGACGCTGTTCTTCTGATGCTGTTTGAAGAGATCTATCGCTTCTTGGATAACCATGAGACACCTCCTTGTCATATATGCCCGGGGTCTGCATACTTCTATTGTATGGACGAAAGGATTTATGCAGATTACTTTCGAAATATCACGCCGACACTGGCGAACATGAATAATCTGGCTACATCCTTGAAAGGGACTGGCAGAACCTCATAAAGGTAGAAACTAATTGCTCGATCGTAAGAGAGGGTGGTATCGATTTCGAGGAGAATACGAGAGAAGTTCTATGAGTATTTCTGTTTCTACATCACACCATATTGATCAGCTGTGCCGGCGTTAGGTACTGTGAGAAGTTGTTGGCGCAGCAGGCCCTTCAGCTGTGTCTGTACATTGCAATAATTTCATTTTGTGAAACTATTCTTGCCGCTTCTCCGCAACACTTTCGGACGATCGCTACTGATGAACAGAGCAAAGATCAATGACGTCAAAAGAAAGATTCCATTAGTTTCGTCGTCAATTTGTGCGGTATGTTCTGATAGATTCAACTTTTATCCATGCTGTGTTCACCGCGTTATATTTTACCTGCAACCTTCCTAGCAGACTCACCAAAAGTGTGGAAATATCTTCCCCATGGTATGAAGCTTAAAAGGGATTAGGCCTTGAAAATATTTGCGGGGGGCACCACAAGCATATCTATAAGAAAGCATTGTATATTTCCAACTGGCTCTAGCAGATCGGCCATCGTAATGTGCCCACCCCTACGGGAGGGGCGAACAATATCTGTGATGATGCCCTCCTCCAAGTCACCGTCCCATGTGTTAGGTATAATAAGTAATGGACAAAACCAAACCTTATCCCCCGGTTTGAGTTTCTCCAAGTCCGCTAGTGCCATCCTTTGAGCATTTTTGAATTTCATTGCTAAGCTCCTTTTTGAGATTTATTTGTCCGTCCCAGCTTGTCGGCTGGCGATCCTATGATTTCCAGATATAAATTGAGCTCAGTAATGCATCCTCTGCATGTGGTCGATGTATCAACGGCTTTCAGGCACACTTTTGAATAAGCATGCTTTCTGATGCTTGACAATTTCAGCAAGCAAAACCTTTTTATCGCCTCTTCCTTTAAAGTCCTGCGGTAGAGACCAATTGCTCACTTGGAGAAGATTTTCGGCCTGTATTGCGGTTAATAATACCCGGAACCCTTCGAATCCTGCTGAAATCAGGAAGAAAAGCCAGTCGGCGGTGTGTATGTACTCCTCAAGAGTAATCACAGGTCCCCCGTGACCGATAAGAATAGAGAGCGCTGCCATACCGTGGTTTATGTAGACCTGTCCGATCTTGTGGTTTTGCCCTATGATAAGCGACTTCAAGCGGGTCGTGTATGGCTCTTGAAAGAGAATGTGCTTCCGAATGGATAGCCCTTCGGGGAATAATTCGGGGTGAAAGGCATGAAATAATCGCAAGAAGGAAAAAGATGCAAAACCATGCCGAAGATCATGAAATACCATATTCAGTATCCCAATCTGTTTGAATACTGCTTTTATTCTGCCAGCCATGTATCCTGCATTTAGTCTTTTTTTGTTGTAATCGGGGAATAACCAGTCATCACCAGATGATGCTTCTAGGAGACGACTCTCGTAATATGATTCGAAGTCGGAGCGATAGACGTCTGGGAAAAAAGCGAACATTGGAATATTTCTCTTGCCGTTGTTCGTCTTGGACTCTCGAACGCATATAATAAGCCCATCGGCGCCACAAATGACATCGCGTATTCTTAGACCTGTGAATTCTGACTCCCTAAGCCCCACATAATATCCAAAGTTCACCATGTGCTGACACATGGCGGCCCTGTGCATGGCTTTATGCAACTCACGTTGGCGTTTGGTTTCGTCCTTCAGGCGTAGGGAATGTCTGCACAATGTCTCCTCACACAACTTCATTGCCGCTGCTACATGAAAGGGATAGATAAGAGGCACAGGGAAATGGATTATTTCCTTCTTTAGATTCTTCGATCCCAAATCGATGACCGGGAATTTACTTCCCAGAAAAGAGTGAAGGAAATCAAGGAATGCCTGTACACCCTCCGTAATGAAATTGCTTTTGTAGGGCCCAGAGACGATCTTCACTGTGTTGACTATTTCAACCTCGGGTAAGTAATGAATTGGTTTGCCTTGAGGTAGGTTGCATAGCAATTCTCTCACCGCTGGCCCTGTTTCCTGCGCCTTGGTTAAACCACGTATTGCTCGAGTTCGCGGCTGGCATTTGCCGCGGCACCGGCGGTCTCGGCCATAAGCCGCGCCGCGGCGCGCGTCTTGTCAAGATTCTGCTGGGTCATGGAGCTGATCTGCCGACCCGCGACCGAGGTTTCCTTGAGTGAAGCGGCTTGCCTGGTAGCGCCCTGAGCCAGCGAGTCGCTCGAAGCGGAGATCTGCCGGGAGGCTACACCCAATTGCGTGGAAGCGGCGTTTAGCTCGCCGATGATGGGCTGCAGGCCTTGATGGATGTCGTGCACGACGTACCATGCCAATAGCCCGCAGAAAGGGGCGGATAACGCAAAGAGCACCCAAAGAATGCGTTCGGCGTTCCGCGCGGACGATACGGCTTGCGCAGCGTTACTGTTTCCGTCCTGCCGCTTGAATGCATAAACCTCTTCGATCGCCTTTTGCACGCGTTGATAGGCGGGCATGGTGCCGGTGCGAAACATCTGCAATGCGTCATCGGTCTTGCCGGCCATACTGAGCGGACGGATACTCCGCGCACTGCGCAGCAGCGCATCGAACTGCCCGGCCACGCCCGCGAAAAGCTCCCGGTCCCGGTCTCGTGTAATGCTCTTCCGATACTCCTGGAGTTCAGTGCGCAAGGTCCTTTCGAGCGCGGCCAGGTCTGCGTCGGCTTTCGCCTTGTCGGCTTGGTTGCCGGAGGTAATGTGGCCGCGAATGCCACCGCGGATGTCCTTGGCAATGCCGCTCAGCCGCCCGATACTGTACGTACCCGGTAGAGAGTCGGCCGCCAGTTTCCCGATGACGCCATGCATCAGCCGCAGGCTGGCTACCGACACACCACCTACGGCCAGGGACAGGACCGCCGGCAGCGCGTAAAGCAGCGAGATCTTTTTTGTAATGGTCATGTGAGGCCGCAGTCCGGGCATACCGAAGTCGGCCATCGCCGCAAAATGCTGCCACTTCAGGCCGCTCTCTGTTTGAATCGGCGAAAGCCGGCAACTGCATTAGGCGGCGATAGGCACGCGGCGAAGTCAATGGGGGCGGGGGCGGGACTTAAAAGTCCCGCCGGCACGCTAAAGCGTGCGCCACGCGGGAGCCGGTTATGATGGAATCGTGCAGAGGCCATCCAAGCTACTGATTCTCGCCGTGGCGTTTTGCGTAGCGATTGCCGGCACATTTATCTTCGGCTTCCGGGCCGGCCGCCGCGCGCACCGGCTGCACTTCGAGAATGAGCCGATTCGGCCCTGGATGAGCGTTCCATTCATCGCGCACACGCATCACGTGCCATCCGCCGTGCTGTTCCACGCCATCGGAATCGAGCCTCAGCCGCACGACAGGCGGCCACTGCGTACTATAGCCCGCGAGCAGCACCGGCCGGTCGAAGACCTGATGCGGGATTTGCAGCGCGCGCTGGCCGGCGCCGGACACACGCATCCCTCGCTCGAACCTCCCGGGGGCCAGACTCCCTGATGCGTGAACTGATCCTGGCGGCGCTCTCGCAATACGGTTCTCCCGCGCTGTTCGCGGTGGTCACTGTGGCTTCGATCGGCGTGCCATTGCCGGTGTCGCTGCTGCTGATTGTTACCGGCTCGCTGGTGGCGCAGGGCGTCATGCCTATGTGGTGGGCCATCGCCCTGGCGGGCGCCGGCTCGGTGATGGGCGATCAAATCGGTTACGCGATCGGCCGCTATGGGGGCGCCGCGCTGGTCTCCCGATTCACCGGCATGCTGGGCGGCCCCGCGCGCGTGGCCAAAGCCGAAGCCCATGCACGGCGTTGGGGCGGTCCGGGCGTATTTCTGACCCGCTGGCTGGTGACGCCGCTCGGTTCGTTGATTAACTTCACCAGCGGCGCGGCGGAGTATCCATGGATGCGTTTCCTTTTCTGGGATGTGCTGGGCGAGGGGCTGGGCGCGGCGCTGTATATCGGGCTGGGGAGAATCTTTAGCGACCGCGTGCTCGAGTTGGATGCCGTCCTGGGCGACTTCACGTGGATGATTCTGGCGCTTTTGGCCGCCGCGGTGCTGGGATGGACGCTATGGAAATACGTCGGGGCAGTGAAAAATGCAGCAGCCCCGTAGAGCACGGCCTGGCGGCACTTAAGAGTCCCGCTTTACCCGGCTCCGTGTGCGATGCTAAGTATCGAGTTCCGCCCATGATCCCAGAAGAGAAAACCGCGGCAGTGACTGAGGGCCTGCGCGTGGCTTTCGGCGTCACCGCGTGCAATGACATCCGTCCGCTAACCGGGGGACACACCTCGTCCCTTGTCTTCCGTATCGTCCTGCGCGGAACTCCATACGTATTGAAAATTATCATGCGCCCAGACGATCCTACGCGTCACTTCGCCAGCATGCGGGCGGCGGCCGAAGCGGGTCTGGCGCCGCATGTCTGGTATACCAGCATCGCAGATCGGATTCTGATCACTGACTTTGTGCAATCCGTCCCTTTGCCAATTACGGAAGCGCTGGCCCGGATGCCCGCGGTGCTGCGGACTCTGCACGCATTGCCGCCGTTCGCCGGCGTGCCCGATCACCTCAACACGTCATGCATGTTCCTGCTCAACAAGGGTCCTGCCCTGGACGGATTCATCCAGAAGTTTCAGGCGGCGAACGTTCTTCCTGAACATCAAACCGAGGAACTCCTCGCCCGCTTCGCGCAACTAGCTGCGATCTGCGCCCGTCCCGATCCGGAGATGGTCTCGAGTCACAACGACTTATTCAAGCCGGACAATATCCTGTTCGACGGCCGCCGCATATGGTTGGTGGACTGGGAAGCCGCTTTCCTGAACGACCGGTATGCCGATCTGGCGGTCGTGGCCAATATGCTCGTCACCAATGAAGCGGAGGAAGCGGCTTATCTGGAGGAGTACTTTGGACAACCGCCCGATCGGTACCAACGGGCCCGCTTCTTCCTCATGCAGCAGGTCGCCCACATTTTCTACGCCATGGCCTTCCTCTGGCTGGGCTCCTCGGGCCGGCAGTTGAATCTTACCGAGAACGCGCCCGGCTTGACAGACTTTCATGGCCGCATCTGGGCAGGCGAGGTCGACATGGCCGATAACCTGATGAAAACCGCCTATGGCAAGTATCATTGGGAGATCCTTTCAGAGAATCTGCGGCAGACACGATTCAACGAAGCAGCGAGAATTGTCTCAGGACAGTAAAGCGAAACCGAGGCACGCACGTTGTAGTCTAAAAAGGCATAACTTTCAGCCGGGAGATTTATATGACAGAAAATGCTGCAACCGCGCTTATCACCGGAGGAACTAGCGGAATCGGTCGCGCAACCGCCAATAAACTGGCACAGCTTGGCATTCATGTTTTGGTGGTGGGGCGCAATGCCGAGCGCGGCAAAAAGACAGTGGACGAAATTCGCGCAGCGGGAGGCAAGGGAGATTTCATTTCCGCCGACCTTCAGGACCTGGCCAGCGTGCGCATTCTGGCGAAAAAAGCGATCGAACTCGGAAATGGCCACGTTGATATTCTGATCAATAACGCGGGGATCTATCCGTTCGGGCCCACGCATAAAATGACCGAAGAACAGTTTGACCGTGTCTTTGCCATAAACGTGAAGGTGCCGTATTTCCTGGTTGCGGAACTCGCTCCACTGATGGCCGAAAAGGGCAAAGGGGCCATCGTGAATCTGTCCACCATGGCCGCGGATTATGGGGCGCCTGGAATGAGTCTGTACGGTTCGAGTAAGGCCGCCATCAATCTGTTGACCAAAACGTGGGCCGCGGAATATGGACCACGCGGTGTCCGGGTCAATGCCGTGAGTCCCGGGCCCACGCTCACCGAAGGTACGGAAGCGATGGGTGAAGGTCTCGCGCAACTTGCCGCCCAGGCACCCGCGGGCCGTCCGGCCACGGCGGACGAGATTGCCGAGGCGATTGTCTTCCTGGCGACGGAGCGCGCCAGTTTCATTTATGGTGCAAAACTCGCGGTAGATGGAGGGCGAACCGCTGTCTAAACGCTGCAACCCGAATCGCCATCGACCACGTCGTCTTCGTAGAGCGATGCCCGCGGATTGCCCGACGCCTCGGGTAGAGCGAAAGGAATCGGTTTCGAGCCACGCGCGCCCTCACCGGTTTAACCACAGGTCTACTCGCGGAGCCTTCCAGGTGTACGGCTTATTGAGAAGATCCATGCGGCCATCGCCGTCCAGGTCCGCGATCTTCCCGTCGTGCCAGCCCATGCCGGTGGTGAAAACCGTCTTGCGGAAATCTCCCTTGCCGTCCCCGTAGAGAATGAACGACTGGGCATCTGCGTCGTCGCTCTTCGCCGTGTTCTCGTGCCATTGGCCCTGCTCCGCTGTCAGAATGTCGAGGTTGCCGTCGCCGTCCACATCGCCGATATCGAGCGTATGGCCATGCGTGAGGCTGCGGCCGATCAGGTCGCGTCCTACCCACGCCGCCGGGTCGGCCGGATCTCCCTTGCATTCGTAGAACATCACCGGACCCGAGCCATCGCCGGGAGCAATCACAATCTGCGCATACTTGCCGGGTTTGAATTTCGCCGCCCGAATGCGGCCTCCGATCTTGCCTACCTTGATCGGCCGGAACTTGCCGTTCTCGTATTTGAACCAGTAGTTCCCCGCCAGCAGATCGACGCGGCCGTCGCCGTCCACGTCGAAGGCATCCATCCCCTCGGCGTACTCGGCCGCCTTTCCCTGGCCTTCGCCCGCATTGCCGGAAAAAATCTTCTCCGCCGGCCACGGCTCGGTGTGCCTGGGATCGGCTGGAATATCGGCCAGGAATATGGCTTTGGCTCCCTGGTTCCAGAACGCCAGTTGCGGCTTGCCGGTGCCTTTGAAATCCCCGAAAACCTGGTCGTGGTGCTGTGTGCCTCCGCCGCTCTTGATCAAGTGGCGTTTCCACGGCACCTTGGGATCGAAGTGCGGGTAAGGATTCTCCCACCACCACAGCTTATCGCCCTGCCAGTCGTTGCCGAAGACAATGTCAAGATCGCCGTCGCCGTCTATGTCGTAGACGGCGCCTCCCGCTTCGAGCGGCAGAAACTCGTTCTCGATCACGTAGCGGTCCCAGCCCTTGCGGGTGTGGCGGAACCAGACCAGGGCCGGCGCGACGACGCGGAAGCTGATCACGAAATCGGTGGCCGGCGAATCGCGATCGAAGCGTCCCACCACCACGCCCGTCTGCTCGTTCGATGTTCCCGGCACGGGCAGATCGCCCGTCGAACTCGACAGGTGCAGCCATTTGATGGCGCCCCAAAGCGGCGCTAGCGCCAGGATTCCGGCTACGGCGATCGCGATCATTCCGAGTTTGCTCGCGGCTGGCAATCGCACGAGAAAATGAAGCATATAACTCCTTGCGCTCCCCGCCCTAAAACCGCACCCTCTCAAGATATCTCATGCTGACCGGTATGTTGGCGGACACCTCCGGAGCTTCGTCCTCAATGTAATAACCTCTGACGCCGATGTCTTTCGCGGCCCGTAGGACCGCCGGGATATCGATCCTTCCGGCCCCCAGGGCGACGCGGGACTCTTCGGTTCTGACGCTCGTACACCATTTTGGTGCATAATGGTGTCATGAAGAGGGCTGAGAGAGCCGTACGCCAGAGCGTCAGTCTGCCGCTCAGGCTCGCGAAGCAGGTGGGTAGCATGGCCAAGAGCCGAAAGCTAAGCAAGAATCGCATGTTGTTGGAATTGATCGAGAACGGCATCGACGCAGAGAAGCGGAAACAGCAGCAGTTTTTCGCCTTGGCTGAGCGTTTCCGCAACGAGCAGGACCCGGAAGCGGCCAACCGCCTGGGCGATGAACTTGGCCGCATGGTCTTTGGCGGCTAATGCCGCACCTGGAGCGCTGGGACAACCTGCCCAAGGGAGTGCGGCAACATCTCATCGAGCGCATGCGCGACCGCGAACTCAGCGTCTCGGATCTGAATCGACTTCGCCTGTGGGTCGAGACCCGGCCAGAAATGCCCGAGGGCGACTGGTACAAAGATTTCGGCTCCTTCAAAGTATGCGGCAGCGGCTCGTACCCGAAAACGTTCCTACTCCAGGGGCAAGTCGCCAAGGGCGAAGCCCTCTGATCGTCGCTTTAGGCAACGCGTCCGCCTCACCGCAGCTTGATACTATGCGCCCGCCCATCGTCGCCCACCCGCACCGGCTCTCCCCCGCGCATCGAAAACACAAAGGCACGCGTCCGTATAGGGCGGAGCTTCCGGTCGGCCTTTCGATACCGTCGGCCGTCCCTGCCAAGATGCCCGCCCGCGGTGGGGGCTTGCCCGCCCCCCAATGCGCTACCGCCCCGCTCAAGGGCCTGCGGCTGCCTTGGCACACCTGCGGCGCCAATGCGATCGCAGCGCACCCAAGAACTACACCATCGGTGGTTCCGGTGGTCGGCCGCGCAGCGGAATGGCTCTGCAATGCGCAAATACCTCGGCTGGCCTGGCTGGCCGGTAAGAAAAAGGATTAACACCCCAGCGGAAAATTGATTCATACCTGTCACCCTCCACGCTGTAGGACGTTATCCTCGCCCACAACGTCAGTTCGAGACCTCCTCCTGGGGGCCGGCGCCAGCCGCGCTGGAGACCGCGGAGCAAGAGCTGATTGGCTATTGGCTGAGGTAACTCCACCGTGCGCGGTGCCCCGGGGGAAACGCTCGGGAGTTCCTCGGTCCAACTGCGGTAGAGCGGAATGAGCACGCCGGATCCCCCGGGGTTTCGATACGCCATTAACGGTATCTCCACATTGCCTGGCGAGGGTTCGGACGACGGCCCGTAGGCTTGCCACTCCTCCGGCACGGAGAAATCGACGCTTTCATCGTCTAGCTCAAAAATGATCTTTACATCAAGCGCCGGAGACTGACCGAAGTTCTGAATCGAAAACGTCGGCGGAGACGGATCGGGGTCCTGCCAGTGCTTTCGGGCAAGGAACGCAGGCCCCCCGTTGAGCCCCGTCGCGTGCGGCCAAACGAAGATCAAATCGAGAAAATCTTTTTCCATCACGATCCGCGGCGTAGCGTCCACCCTACGCGCCAACCGGGCCTCGCCCATCCTGGCGACCTCGTCTGGTCTTGCGCTATCAGTGCTGCTTCCGCGACGAATGTAAACGGCGTTTTCAGCAAGTTTCGCATACTTCTTCGTCAGGTACGATGGACGTTCCTGGAGCGGAATGCAAATGACGCCTATACCGACTCCATCGATCGTTGCGCATTCGTACCGAAATTCGATTTTGCGGTTTGTTTTAGCGTTGACGAATTGCTGCAAGTGTGCATCGTCCAAATGATATCTGACGCCAACGGGCCTGCTTCTCCCTCCCTTGATCTCTTCCACTCCAATCAGGATGTAAGCATTGGCCCCGCGCCAAGTGTTCGCAAAGGCTAATATATCCTTCAAGATCTCGCTTTTCTCATCCTCCGTCGCATTATCGAACGGATATTGTTCGCGCTTGAAGTCAAGCGTAGTGCCCTCGTCCTCCCTCAGGAGAGCTTCCAGTTGGCCGGTCTCCATAGCTGTTTATTTCCTTCCGATTTGTCCAGGACCGCGATAAGGGCCGCGTCGGGTTCACAGCGTATCCCTACCTTTTCTCCAGATCCAGGCCGACGCATCGTTCCCGGCTCGGACTTGGCTCGGCCGGCAGCCCTCCGAATCCTGACCTCTGGGCGGTAGATCCTTCCTGCTCGCCCAGCGTTTACCCCATTCCGCAACCCCAACGTGGCCTGATCGCGATTCCAAACCGCTGCCATCGCGTCCGAAGCTTTCGCAACTATCGGGCGCTCGAACCGACATCTACCGCCACCCGGCCAGCCGCGAGCCCGAATAATGATCTCTACTGAGAAGTCAATCCCTGTATCAACGCAGCTTGATACTATGCGCCCGCCCATCGTCGCCCACCCGCACCGGCTTCGCCCCGCGCATCGAAAACACAAAGCTACGCGCCCCCGGCTGATACGTCCCGGCCGGCGCGCTCACCTCCACGCCCGACGCTTGATACGTCACCGTAGTGCGCCGCTCCACTCCGCTGCGGTAAGCCGGGCTGACTCCGTCGTCTTCATAAAGCGATGCCCGCGCGTTGCCCTGCGCGTCCGGATAGATCTCGAATGTAATCGGGTCGGTAGGTTTCTCTCCTACGTAATTCATTTCCGGCCCCATCGGGATCATGGCTCCCCCGCGCACATAGAAAGGCACCGTATCGAGCGGAGCCTCCGCGCGAATCGTGTGCCCGCCCGCCACTTGCTGTCCGGTCCAGTAGTCATACCAGGTCCCTTCCGGCAGATACACCAGCCTGCCTGTCTCTCCCGGCTTCAGGATGGGAGCGACTAACAGGTCGCCGCCTACCATGAACTCATCGTCGATATTCAGGGTATTGGCATCGTTCTGGTAGTTCAGCAGCAACGGCCGGAATATCGGCATGCCGGTGCGATGAGCCTCCTCCAGCGCCGTATAAAGATAAGGCAGAAAACGATAGCGTAGCTTCAAATACTTGCGGATAATGTCTTCGTAGTAAGTGCCGAATCGCCACGGCTCGTGATCGTAAGCGTCTCTCTGCGCATGATTCCGGCAGAAGGGTGTCAGGAACGCGATCTCGTACCATCGCGTAAGCAATTCCGCGTCGGTGCGGCCGATAAAGCCGCCCGCGTCCGCGCCTACGAACGGCTCTCCAGACAGTCCCAGCGACTCGAACATCGGAATGCTCAGCGCCATGGCATCCCAGGTTGCGGTATTGTCCCCGGTCCACATGGTCGAATAGCGCTGGATGCCCGCGTAAGCTGCCCGCGTGATCACGTAAGGCCGGTCGTTCGGACGCAGCCGTTCCAAACCCTCGTAAGTCGCGCGCGCCTCATTCAGCGCGAACACATTGCGGTTTCCCGCGTACGGCGAATAAGTTCCCCCGTCATAGGTCACCACGTCCATCTGGGTTTTGCCCGTCTGATCCAGAAAGTCGGACGGTTCGTTCATGTCGTTCCAGATACCCGCCACGCCATGATCCAGATAGGCGCGGTGCAGATCGCCCCACCATCGCGCGGCCGCGTCCAGCGTGAAGTCCGCGTAAACGGCCTTCCCGGGCCACACGGCGCCGATCCACAGTTGCCCATCGTCCCGCTTCAGGAAGTAGCCTTTCGCCATGCCCTGGTTGAACACGTAGTAGCTCTGGTTCTGCGGACCCAGTTCCGGATTGGCGCCGGCGTCGGCCGCACCCGGCTTCGGCGACTCGAATTTCACCCCGGGATCCACGATCACCACCACTTTCACTCCCTGCTTCCGCAGCTTGTCCGTAAAAGCGCTAGGGTCCGGATAGCCGTGCGGATCCCAGGTAAACACCCTGTATCCGTTCATGTAATCGATGTCCAGGTGCAGCACGTCCAGCGGCAGATCTTCCTTGCGGTAACGGCTCACTACTTCCTCCGCCACTTTGTCCGGATAATAAGTCCAGCGGCTTTGCTGATTCCCGAGCGCCCACTTAGGCGGCATCGGTAAGTGCCCGGTCAGGTCCGCATACCGCCCCAGGATTTTCCGCATCGCCGGGCCCCAGAAAAAGTAGTAATTCATCTCTCCGCCCTCCGCCAGAAAAGTCACATACTCCGGCGAATTCGCGGCGAAATCGAAATGCGTGCGGTAGGTGTTGTCGAAAAAGATGCCATAAGCCTCGCCGCCCTGCCATCCCAGATAAAAAGGAATGTCCTGGTAAATAGGATCGGTGCCTTCTTTATAAGCCGGCGTGTCGGAATTCCACATGCTGAATTCCCCGCGGCGCTTGTCCAGGTGCGCGGCCTTTTCTCCCAAGCCATAAAAGTGTTCGTCGAAGCCGATCTTTTTCACCGCCGCCACCGTCGTCAGGCCCTGGGCATTCGGATGCTTGTCCCACATCATGGGAATCCCATCGGCGTTGATCGTACGATGCGTCTTGGCGTCCCGGAACTCGATCAGCAAAGGCGACCGGTGGATGACCACTTCCAGTTCTTCGGTCGCGATCAGCAGGCCGTCCGGGTCGTCCTTCACGCTCCATTGCGGCACATCCCATGCCGTCTTGGCGATGGCCCAGGAGTGGTCGCGCTCCGGCAGGGCGCCGCCATACGAGGAGCGCACCCGGATCAGGTCCGCCGCCAGGATATAAAAGCGGATCTGAGACTGGTCCGCGCACGTAACGGTTACCGTATCGCGCGTGGCCGTATGCGACGCCAGCGCGCCGATCTTGGCGAGGCCGTCGAAATCCATGGCTGGAGCGGCTTTGATGAGCAAAAGTATCGGGAAAGCGAAAAGAGCGAGCTTTTTCATATGGCACCTGCCGAACCGTATTGTAGTACCAGGCAGGCGCGCCCGCCGTTGCGCTTCAGCGATAGATCGCCACGATAGCCTGCGCGCCGGCCAGCACTTTCGCGCGCAGTTCATCCGGCTCTATCACCTCGATCCGGCCGCCGAAGCTCAACGCGAACTGGATGGCCTCCTCTTCCGCATCGAACCGCAGCCTCACCCGCACCGGCCCTCCATCTTCGCCGCAGGCGGTTTCCTCTTCCAACCGCCAGCCGCGGTAGCGCACCCATGGCATCACCGCGCGATCGGCCAGGAAGATCGCGTAGTAGCGCGGCAATCGCTCGCGGAACTCCGTAGCCGAGCGTTCCCAATACGCCGCCAGATCGAAGCCGGCGCGACGGTCTATGTGGCCGCGCGCACCTCGCGCCAGGGACCCAAGCCCGCCGATGGCGCCCCAGGCACCGTGGAGGATACCGCCGAAGAAGTCTGCGCGCGCGGCGGCCAGGGTATCCCCGTACGCGCCGATCTCGGCAATGAAGAGGAGGCCGCCGCTCTATTCCGCCGCGTCGAACAGGAGCAGGGCCGGCTCGATGTGATGGCCGATTCCGCCTGGGGACCTAACGTGATGCCGGAATGGTCCAAACCGCTCTGGGAACTCAGCGCCGGCTTCTGGCGCGAGACCTCCGCTACGCTCAACGCCGCCTGGCTCACCAGCGTGCACGCCGCCCGCATCATGGTGAAACAAAAACATGGCCTCATCGTTCACGTTACCGACAACCTGCATTCCGATACCTCCGCCTATCGCGGACAGGTGCTGTGGGATCTCGGCCACGAGTTCCTGAATCGCCTGGTCATGGGGATGAGCCGCGGACTCAAGAAATCGAAAGTCGCGGTGGTGGGGCTGAATCCCGGCTTCATGCGCACCGAGCGCGTGCTCATGCACATGCGCACCGAAGCCCTCAAAAAGCAATTCCGCTTCGATCTCAGCGAGTCGGTGGAGTACATCGGACAGGCGGCGGCCGCTCTGGCGGCGGATCCGCACGTGCTTCGCAAGACCGGTCAGTTGCTCTGGGTCGCGGAACTGGCGCAGGAGTACGGCTTCACCGACGTTGACGGCCGCGCGATTCCCCTCTTCGATCCTAACGCGCCCCCATATAATCCGTAAGGAATCGGCAGCGCTTCGCTTACAGCCGGGCACCCACCATGCGCATTGAAAGGAAGACCGACGCGGCTGATACCAGTAGCGCCACCGCAATCCACGCTCCGTTGACAGCCTTAAAGCCTTCGATGATCGCCGCAAGCATGGGTGCGGCTCTCGGCAGCGCCGATCTTGTAGAACTCGCATCAAAGTGCGCGAACGCCAGGTAAATGAAGGAGACCAGCGCAATGAGCCAGGCCGCGAGTCCTGGCAGGGCGTGTTTCCACGGAAAGGGAATCGGCGGTGGCGTTGCAGCCTCACACTCGATGGCATTCATTACGCCATCGACGAAGCCGGATGATGGGACGATGTTCTCTTGTCTGGACAACATGCGGTCAAGATCTTCCTGATTCACAGAGCCTCCTTCGCGCCGGGTTTCGCCAACAGTGTTTGAAGCTTGTTTCGCAGGATGTCCCTCCCCCGCGAGAGTCTCGCCTTCAGAGTGCCCTCCGGAACACCCAGGCTTCGCGCGGCTGAAGGAATGTCCTGGCTATGGAAATAGAAGACGATCAGAGCGTCACGGTACTTCGGTGGAAGCCGCAAGACGGCGCGTTTCAAGGCGAGGTCCCGGTCTTCGTCCTCCACGCCCCTGGTGGCCGACGCTCTGGGTTCTGCAATGTCTTCGAGCGCCACGGTATTAGCTGGTATTCGCCGGAGTTCGGAGCGGTAGAGATTCGTCGCGAGGGCGAACAGCCAAGTCGAAAACGCCGCGTCCTTCCGCCATTGCCCGAGGGCACGCCACGCGCGCAGAAAAGCCTCCTGGGCCATGTCTTCGGCGCGAGAGCGATCGTGGCAGAACCGGAACGCCAGATTGACAAGCGGGCCCTGCCAGCGGCGCACGATGTGCTCAAAAGCGCCGAGCTCACCTGCGAGAACTCTCTCCACGTCGGCCTCGTCGTCTCTCGCGCCCAACCCGCTCATCCTCAGGTACGACTTAGTGGATCAACAAATGGTTGCATATCTTCCGCCGCCTATTCTGGCCCCAGTTTTCAGAAAACGCAACCGAGCCGTGTTTCGCTGGGTCGTACCTGCTGAAGCGGACAAGAACCGCGGATTGGAGAATGCTCATGGATTTTGTGACTTTGCCTGTAGCCTTGTTCTTGAGCTGCGGCGCTATCGCTCTGTTTTCGTTCCTTGCCGTGGCGACCTGGTCGGATAACCGTTGAACGAGAGAGAGAAGGTTTCTACAAGAGCGATACCCTAAAGAAACTCTCCGAGATGTCCGCGGACGCCGCCGCCGTCCTGCTGCGCGAGGATGAACGTCTCGCGCGCCGGCGGCAGCGCGAGAGCGCCCGGCTGAGTGGACTGGTCACAGTCGCAACCGGCGTTGGTCTGGCGGCGTTCCTGTGGGGAATCGTTCCCGAGCGACGGGTGTACCTGCTTGGACTGATTCCCCTCCTGGTCGGGTTGGCCCTTCTAGCCTACGCCCGTTGGTTGGCCCCCAGAGAATAGCGGGCTAGCAGGCTGCGGAAAAGAACTGAAAACCGCTTGCTTACGCGCGCGGCTCAGAAGAGTTGCCCTGTATTGGCGGCGGCTTACCGAGCCGCGACCGTGAGGGAGCGTTCCCGACAGGCCTTTTTCCGCAGCCTGCTAAAGGTTGGCTAGAGGTTGGCTAGAGGAGTTCTGGCATTCCGCGCGGACTTTCATCGACGTTAGAAAGGACTTTCATACATGAAGATTCTGAATGTTTCACTCGTAGTGTACCTGGCGATCATGTGCGTGGATTTGGCCGGATCGCAGGAGCTTCCGAACGATGACGAGATCCGCCGGTTGCTGGTGGACCGGATCGACGTTCAACAGAAGAGCGTAGGCATGGTGGTCGGTATCGTCACGCCGCACGGCCGCCGCCTGATCGCATACGGGCGGTTGAATCAGGGCGACACTCGACCGCTCGATGGGAACACTGTCTTTGAAATCGGCTCGGTTACTAAGATTTTTATGGCCCTGCTCCTTGCCGATATGGTGCAGCATGGGGAAGTCCAGCTCGATGATCCGGTAGCGAAGTATCTTCCCTCCACAGTGCATATTCAAGTAAGGAATGGCCACCCGGTCACCCTGGTAGACCTGGCGACCCAGACGTCGGGACTGCCGTTCTTTCCCGCCGGCATTCCACTCGACGACCGGGCAGTTGGCGCCCTCGCGAAATACACGCCGCGCCAGTTGTACGACTTCCTTTCCACCTGGAGTCCGGCGCGTGATAGCGGTTCGAAATGGGAGTACTCCAACACGGGCTTTGGATTGCTTGGCCTGGCGTTGGCCCAACGCTGCGGAGTGACTTATGAATCCCTGATTCATGACCGGATCATCAAGCCGATGGGACTCGGAAGCACGGCCCTAACCCTCTCGGCGGACATGAAAAGCCGGCTTGCGGTGGGTCACGATGCAAAGCTGCATCCTGCGCCAACTGTCAACATGCCGGCCTTTGAGGCCGCGGGTTCTCTGCGCTCGACTGCGAACGACTTACTCTCCTTCCTGGCGTGCTTCCTGGGTTTCAAAGAATCGCCCCTGGCTCCCGCAATGGCGTCAATGCTGGCGACCCGCCGGCCTGGGCCCAGCTTCCAGCAGGCTCTGGGCTGGTGGATCGTAGCGTTGAAGGACGGGGACCCGGGCTTCGTTTTCCATGGTGGGCAGACGTCCGGTTTCTCGAGTTCAGTGGGCTTTGACCCAGAGACACATGTTGGGGTTGTGGTTCTGTCAAACGGCACGGAGGATGATGGCGGTCTTGCATGGCATCTCCTGCGGCCCGCGTTTCCGATGTCAACCTCGTCCGCCGAAAAGGCGCGCAAAGGACGCCAGGAGATCTCACTCCAACCTGAACTGGCCAACCTCTATGCGGGCCAATACCAGGTAAAGGAAGGTCCCTCCGCGGGCATGGTCATTGGGATTGAACGCCAGGGCGCCGCTCTCGCATTGGTGTCTCCAACGACACCGCCAGGGGGTTTGCGGCTCCACGCAGAAAACAAGGAGCGGTTTTTCATAACGGAAGCCGATCTACTGGTGGAGTTCCACCGTAATCGCGAAGGCCAAGTCGAAAGCCTGGCCATCCAGTTTGCCGGAGTTCGCACGATGGCTTCCAAAATACGGCTTGGCACCGATCATTGAACCTAGCGCGCCGCCGCAACCGCTCCCGTGCCGGCCTCGTAAACTTCGATCCATTGGCCGCGCCGCTCCCATCGCGCCACCGGCGTCAGCGCCCTGCGCCGCATCTCCGGAATCGTGAGTTCCGGCTCGTAGCCATAGAAGTGACGCCAGATCTTGCGCACCAGTTCGATGTTCGTCCAACTCCATTCCGGCTCCCACGTCCGCGAGAAAAAGACCAGGATGCGCGCGTCGCCCCTCCAGTCCGGCGAATCCACGCTACCCGCGGTGAAGTCCGCCAGACTGTGGACGGGAATCGCGCGCCGCACGTAGCCGAACTCCGGTCGGCTGAGCGCCGAGGTGAGCGGCCATACCGTGGCAATTCGCTCGCCCGCGTAATTGCGCGCCACAAATCCCGCCGCGGTCTGCTGCAGCTCCACGAAATCGGTGAAGGCCAGGTTGTTTTCAAATGGGAACGGGTACGGCGGATTCCAGAAATTGCCCACCGCCAACCCGGCTAATAAAGCAAGCTGGCAGGCGACTCGCAGCGGGCCCTTGTAAATCGACATCGCCGCCACCATCGCCGTATATACGATCGGCAGTACAGGCAGCAAATAGCGCTCCAGCATGGCCCCGCCCACCGCGCTGAGGAACAACACGTGAATGCCGATCGTAAACCACGCGATGCGCCAGGCGCGCGTACCGAAAATGCCGCGCCGCCATGCCAGCACGATGGCGATCGTCCCGATCCAATGGAAATCCTGAAAGAACAGGTAATAGAGCCGCCGCCCCAGCGCGAAGGTAAATCGTACCGGATGGAACGGATAATACAGGTTGTAGCGCGTGAATTCGGTATTGCCGAAAAGGTGTCCGGTACCCTGTGCCAGCACCACCAGCCAGCCGCCGAGCGCCGCCGCCGGCAGCAGAAACCAGGCGGCGTCCCTGCGGCGTTTCTCGAAAAGCAGCCAAGCGCCGAACAGCAGCGGCGCTAGCAGGCCGGTCTCCTTCACCAGCACCAGCGCCGTGCAAGCCAGGGCTGCCGGCCGGATCTTATCCTGCAGGAACAGCAGTAACGCCAGACAGGTGAAGAGCATGGCCGGCATATCCAACTGCGCCAGCATCGCCTGCGCGAAGAACAACGGCGATACGCACAAAAGGAACACGGCCATAAACGCCGGCGCCCCGCGCACGTTGCGGCAAAGCTCGATCGCCAGCAGGAACGCCGCCAGTACCGCCACCGAGGCCAGCAGCAGCATCGCCAGGCGCGTGTGCACCACGGAGTACCCGGCAACGGTCCACACCGCCGCCAGGTACGCCATCACGCCCGGCGGATGGACGTTCGGAACCGTAGAGTGCGGAATCCACCCACCCGCATGAAAGCCGTTGTGGAAGATATCGAGCGCCGCCGGCACGAATTGTCCCAGTTCGTCCCAGTAGTACGGCAGCCGCAGCAGCGGCGCATGCGAGAGAAATACGACGAAACCGAACAGTGCCAGGAAGAACAGATAAGTGTCGGGGCGGATACGCCGCCGGCGGCGCGCAGGCTCCGCAATCACTGGACGGTCCCGGCCGGCGGGTGCGCCTCCAGCTTGATTTCGCCAAACGCGGCTTCGTACTGCGTCACGTTCTGCTGCAGCACGTTCAGCAACGCCTTGGCCTGCTGCGGGCTCACGTAAACTCCCTGAAAATTCAAGATGTTGACATTATCGGGCGCGGTCTGGTTCACCAGGCCGAAGAGCAGAAAGAAATCCCATAGGTTTACCCGGATCTGCACGCTGTTGGCGTACCCTTCCCGGTATTCCGGCAGGTTGTTCATCTGGATCTTGGTCGGTTGCGGCTGGCTCATAAAGCCATGTTGACATACTTGCCGTGGGGCAGGCGTCCACGCCTGCGGCGGGTCTCCAGACCCGCCCTTCGAAAAAGTTTGTAAATACCTACAACCTCGACCTGGGTTTTTGCGTCCGATGTGGTGAGAGGGAAGAAAACGATGAAACCGATCGTAGAGAAGGGCGTCAGCATTCAGGCGCAGAAGGGCGTGAGCGGTCAGGCCCATTGTCCGATTTGTACCCATACGGTGCCCGCCGTCATCGATATCCTGGGCAAGCGGGCGCGTGTGTCCCCTGGACAGCGCTGCCCCCGCTGCAACTCGTCCCTGGACGTAGCCATCGTAGTACAGATAGCAGAGGCAGCCTAACCTTCGCAGTACCTTTTAGGTTTGGCACATCGCCCGAATGCGCGCTATAGTGTAGTCAGATTGGGACCGAGATGAAAAGGAAGATGCCACTCAAATCCGACCCGGTGATTGCTCCCGAGATTCTGGAGCAGGCCAGGAGGTCGCTGGTAACCGACAACCTGAGGAAACCGGCGAAATGCACGGTTTGCGGGGCGGAAACCTCGCTCGGCCTCGGGGAGCCGCTTTGCTGGGTATGCCGGCGCCTCAAAATCAGCGCCTGGCGCGATATCGAACAGCAGATGCCCGCTCAGGAGTGAGGCACCGCCGTCCCTATACCCGCGGCGCGCGCCCGCTCGTAAACGTATCCGGCTGCAATCGCGTCCTCAACCGCCAGTCCGTTCGATTTAAACAAGGTAATCTGCTGCGGCGTGGTGCGCGCTTGCACCCGGCCGGCTGCCACGTCCTTTAACTCCACCATCCGCGGACTGCTCCAGTCCCGTTCCTCCAGCGCCATCAACAGGTCCCCCGATTCCATGCGCGCCTGCTCTATGGAGTTCGACCGCAATCGAATCCGCCCGCCGCACCAACTCCGCCGGAATCTCCCGCCGGTTCGCCTGGTTGGAACCCATGGCGTTGATGTGCGTGCCCGGCCCGATCCACTCCGCGGAAAGTACCGGTTCTTTCGCATAGGTCGCGGTGACCACGATCTCAGCCCCGCGCACCGCTTCTTCCGCGGTTTCTACAGCCCGTACCGCCGCGCCCAAGCGTCCGTTGGTCTCCGCGGCAAAGGCGGCGCGCTTGCCGGCATCGCGGCTCCATACCCGCGCCTCCGCGATCGGCCGTACCGCCAGCATCGCTTCCAACTGCGCGCGCGCCTGAAACCCGCTGCCGATAATCGCCAGGCTCGCTGCCTCCTCGCGCGCCATCCACTTCGTCGCCAGACCGCTGGCCGCCCCCGTGCGGATCTGCCCCAACTGGTTCGCCTCCATGATCGCCAACGGCTCGGCATCCGCGGCGCGGTACAGCAGAAACAGAAAATTCGCTCCGTAGCGCGGATTTGTCGCGTAAACCTTGGCCCCATAGTACTGGCCGTCGCTGCCAGCCATATAGTGCAGCACGGAGCCCGTGGGCAGGATCAATCGTCGCCGCGGCTGATTCAGCGCCTCGCCGGATGCCAGCCGCTCGAAGGCCGTCTGCATCAGCCCGATGCATTCCCGCATCGGCAGCAACTCCCGCACATCTTTTTCGGTCAGGTAGAGCATGCTCATTTGTTCGCCTCGATGGTCTGCGCCACGTCTTCCCATTCCGCCAGCAGATTGATCAGGTCGTTGCGGCGGGCATTCAGCAGATCGTTCACGCGCACTGTTTCGTCCACGCTGGTGAAATTCGCCAGCCCGTGTTCGTAGTCCGCGATCTCCACTTCCAACCGCGTCACTTCGTCCTCGATCTCCCGCCGCCGCTGTTTGAGCTGGCGCAGTTTGATCGGGTTCAGGCGGCCGCCCCGTGCCGGGGTGACGTCAGGGGGCGCGGGCTGGGCGCCGGCAGGAGCGGCGTGCGGCGTCCTGCCTGCCGGGTGCTGGGAGGTTTTCGGTTCGGACTCGGGGGCCTTGGCCGGCCCCAACTGCTTGCCTTCCTTGCGCCAGACGTAATCCTCGTAATTCCCGGGGAAGACCTGTACCGCTCCATCGGCAACCTCGAAAACGCGCGTCGCCAGCTTGTCGATGAAGTAGCGGTCGTGCGATACGAACAGCACCGTGCCCGTGAATTCCTGCAGGGCATTCAACAGCACGTCTTTCGCGCGCAGATCCAGGTGGTTCGTCGGCTCATCCAGCAGCAGGAAATTCGAAGGCATCATCAGCATGCGCGCCAGCGCGTACCGGTTGCGCTCGCCGCCCGAAAGGACGCCGATCGTCTTGAACACGTCGTCCTCGGAAAACAGGAAGCTGCCCAGAATCGAGCGCAGTTCGGTGTTGGTCGCGCGCGGCGCCACGTTGCCTAAATCGTCGATCATGCGCGCGTTCACGTCCAGCTCTTTATACTGGTCCTGCGCGAAGTAATCCGGCTGGGCATTGTGGCCCAGGATGTATTCTCCGGAAGTCAGCGGCTCTGCGCCCGCCAGGATCTTGATCAGCGTCGACTTGCCCGCCCCGTTCACCCCCACCAGCGCCACCCGGTCGCCGCGTTCGATGGTGAAGTTTGCGCCGGCGAAAACCGGCTGGTCGCCGTAGCTCTTCGCGACGTTCTTGAACTCCGCCACGATGCGCCCGCTCGGTTTGGGCTGCGGAAACCGGAAGTGGATGGTCTTCTCTTCGGGCGGAATCTCGATCCGCTCGATACGTTCCAGTTCCTTGATGCGGCTCTGCACCTGCTTCGCCTTGGTGGCCTGATAACGGAAGCGCGTGATGAACGCTTCAAGCTGTGTGATGCGGTCGCGCTGGTTGGCGTGTGCGGCTTCCAGTTGTGCGCGGCGTTCCACCTTCTGCTGTTCGTAGCGGGAATAGCCGCCGGTGTAGAAGTGTACGCCCTTGTTCCACAGCTCCAGCAGCTTCCGCACCGTGACATCCAGGAAATAGCGGTCGTGCGACACCAGCACAAAGGCGTGCGGATAGGATTCCAGATAGCCTTCCAGCCAGTTGCGCGCTTCCAAATCGAGATGATTGGTGGGCTCGTCCAGCAGCAGCAGGTTGGGCTTCTCGAGCAGCAGTTTGGCCAGCGCGATACGCATCTGCCAGCCGCCCGAAAACTCCTCCGTGCGCTTGGTCCACTGCCGCTGCGGAAATCCCAGCCCGGACAGCACCATGCCCACCTGCGCCTCGATGGCAAAGCCGTCGCGCGCCCGGAATTCCCCTTCCGCCTGGTGGAAGCGGTTCGCCACCTGCGCATAATCGGGGCTGGCCGGGTCCAGTTCCGACATCTTGTGCGCCAGGGTTTCCTGCTCCTGTGCCAGCGCGATCAAATCGGCGAACACGGTCATGCATTCCGCAAAAACGGTGCGGCCGGAAAGCGACAGCCCTTCCTGCGGCAGGTAGCCGACGCT
Organism: uncultured Nitrospiraceae bacterium; assembly: GCA_963736105.1. Taxonomy (GTDB): domain Bacteria; phylum Nitrospirota; class Thermodesulfovibrionia; order Thermodesulfovibrionales; family Dissulfurispiraceae; genus Fen-1308. The sequence continues at coordinate 2,808,835 of CAVTNL010000002.1, forward strand.
GGCCCCTTTCATGGTGACCATCGTGCCCGCGTCCAGGCCATCCATGCCGGCCAGGATTTTCAGCAGCGTGGACTTGCCGGTCCCGTTCGCGCCCACGATGCCGGCGCGTTCGTTGGGCGTAACCAGCCAGTCCAGGTGCTCGAAAAGTGTCTTAGGGCCGAAGCGCTTAGCGGCCCCGGTGAGTTGAATCATTTTTGCGGGGGGTGGTAAAGATCCATTGTAACGGGTGCCGGCAGCCCAGTGGCGTGTGTACCATAGAGACGTGCGAATTTCAGTCATCTTGATCGCCTCCGCTTTGCTTTGCGCCGAACCCTACCGGGATTGGGGGGTGTATGGGGGCGGCGCCGACAGCATCCGGTATTCGGCGCTCGACCAGATCAACCGCGGCAATGTGGCGCGGCTGGTGGTGGCGTGGATCTACGATACGGGCGACGCCTTTCCGGATTCGGAGATGGAATGCAATCCCATCGTGGTGAATGGGGTGCTGTTCGCCACCACCCCCAAACTGCGGCTGATCGCGCTCGATGCCGCGACCGGCAAGTTGCGCTGGTCGTTCGACCCGCGTCAAGGGCTGCACGCGGATTTCGGGAAGGCCCGCAATCGGGGCGTCACGTATTGGAGCGATGGCGCGGAGCCGCGCATCTTTTTCGTCGCCGGCCACTGGCTGTACGGGCTGGACGCGCGCAGCGGCACGGTTGTCAAAAGCTTCGGCGAAGACGGCCGGGTGGACTTGCGGCAAGGGCTGGGCCGTCCGCCGGAGGAGATGTCCATTTCCGCGACCAGCCCCGGCATTATTTACAAAGATCTGCTGATCATGGGCAGCATTGTGAGCGAGACATTGCCCGCATCGCCGGGCGACATTCGGGCTTACGATGTGCGCAGCGGCAAAATCCGCTGGACGTTCCACACCATCCCGCACCCCGGCGAATCCGGCTACGACACGTGGCCCAAAGACGCCTGGCAATACATCGGCGGGGTGAACAATTGGGCGGGGATGAGCCTGGACGAAAAGCGGGGCCTGGTGTTCGTCCCCACGGGATCGGCCTCCTTCGATTTCTACGGCTCGAACCGGAAAGGCGACGATTTATATGCCAATACGCTGCTGGCGTTGAAGGCCGATACCGGCGAGCGCGTGTGGCATTTCCAGGCCGTCCACCACGATCTCTGGGACCGCGACTTCCCCGCCCCGCCCAACCTGGTCACGGTGCGGCACGATGGGCGGACCGTAGATGCGGTGGCACAAGTGACCAAGTCGGGCCACGTGTTTTTGTTCGATCGCGAGACGGGCGCGCCGCTGTTCCCCATCGAGGAGCGGGGGGTTCCGGCCTCCGAGGTGGATGGCGAAGCCAGCGCGACCAAGCAGTCCCTGCCGCTGAAGCCGCCACCTTTTGCACGGCAGATCTTTACACCGGATATGGTGACGAACCGGACACCGGAGGCGCACACGGCGGTGCTGGCGCGGTTGCGGCAGGTGCGCAGCGCGGGCCAGTTCGTCCCGCCCAGCCTGGAAGGCACGGTCATTTTTCCAGGGTTCGACGGGGGCGCGGAGTGGGGCGGCGCGGCGTTCGATCCGGGGTCCGGCCTGTTGTATGTGAATGCCAACGAGATGCCGTGGATTCTGCGCCTGGTGGAATCGCCGGACCAGGCTAAGGTCACCGGCGGCAGTTTGTACAATGCGCGGTGCGCGGGGTGCCATCGCCAGGACCGGAAAGGCAGCCCGCCGGAATTCCCGTCGCTGGTTTCGATCGCCACGCGGCGCACCGGCGAGCAGATCGCCGCAATCGTACACGATGGCAGCGGCCGCATGCCGGCGTTCGCACAGTTGCCGCCGCAGGCGGTGGCGGCGATCATTGCCTATCTGACGACGGGCGAAGATCTGCCTGTGGCGAGCGTGGCGCGGAGCGCATGGCCGATCGACCAAAAGTACCGGCACGACGGGTACAACAAGTTTCTCGATCCGGATGGCTATCCGGCCGTCGAGCCGCCCTGGGGAACGCTGAACGCCATTGACCTGAACAAGGGCGAGATCGCCTGGAAGATCCCTTTCGGCGAATATCCCGAATTGGCGGCCAAAGGCATGGGCCACACCGGCAGTGAGAATTACGGGGGGCCGGTGGTGACGGCGGGCGGGTTATTGTTCATCGGGGCCACGAACCACGACCGCAAGTTTCACGCATTCGACAAAAGCACGGGCGAATTGCTCTGGGAGACCGTGCTGCCGGCCGCGGGCAACGCCACGCCGGCCACCTACGAGGTAAACGGGCGCCAATTCGTGGTGGTGGCGGCGGGGGGAGGAAAGTCGGGTGCACCCTCCGGGGGAAAGTACGTGGCTTTCGCTTTGCCGGCTACCCAATCACGCTCTGCGCGAGCACCCGCTGCAGGGCTTCGGTGAGTTCGGCGGGCTGGTAAGGTTTTTTCAAAAATCCGGCCAGGCCTTGCCCGGCGAAACGTCCGGCGACTTCGTGCTCGCCGTATCCGCTGGAAAGAATGATCGGGACTTCAGCACGCACGAGCCGCAATTCGCGGGCGGCTTCTTCGCCACTCATGACGGGCATGGTCAGATCGAGCAGGATGGCGGCCACTTCCGCGGCGTGCAAGCGGAAAACCCGGATGGCGTCGCTGCCATCGCTTGCGGTCAGAACCGTATAGCCGGAGTTCTCCAGAATGGCGCGCGCCAGATTGCGCATGCCCGATTCGTCGTCCACCACCAGGATGGTCGCGCGCTGCCGCAGGCGTACCACCGGGGAACTACGCGGGGGGGCCTCTTCGGATTTGTCCGTGCCCGGAAACAGCAACCGGAACGTAGAGCCGAGGCCCGGCTGGCTGGAAAGCTTTAGGGCGCCGCGATGCGCGCGCACGATACCGATCACCGCGGCGAGCCCCAGGCCGCGTCCTGTGAATTTGGTGGTGAAGAAGGGGTCGAAAATCTTGGCCTGCGTTTCGGGGCTCATGCCGCATCCGGAATCGGAAACCTCCAGATAGACGTAGCGGCCGGCCGGGAGGTGGTCGTCGAAATAAGTGCCCGAGAGATAAGTCCGATCGGCATCCACGACGCCGGTGGAGACCTTGATGAAGCCGCCGGCATCGCCGATAGCCTCCGATGCGTTGGTTAGGAGGTTCATCACGATCTGACGGACCTGGGCGGGGTCGGCATCGATGGCCGGAGGCGCGCCGAGCAAATTGAATTGGATGGCAGTCTTCTTGGGAATGGCTGGTTGCAGGAGCCTCGCGATTTCCTCGGCTACGCGAGACAGGTTGACGGCTTCGACGACAAACTGGCCCTTGCCCGAATAGGCCAGCATCTGGCTGGTCAACTCGGCCGCGCGGCTGGTGGCGGTCTCGATTTCGGCGAGGTTCTCCACGGCCGGGGATCCCGCCGGCAAGTCCAGCAGGGCCATGCGCGCATTGCCCAGGATGATGGTGAGCAAATTGTTGAAATCGTGGGCCAGGCCTCCGGCCAGAATGCCCAGGCTTTGCAGACGCTGGGCGGATTGCACCTGCGCTTCGAGCCGGCGGGTTTCCTCCTCCGCCCGCTTCCGGTCGCTGATGTCGGCGACCGTGCCGATACAGCCGGTGACGCGGCCGTTCGATCCCCGTTCGGCGGCGAAGTGGGTGAGGGCCCAGACAGTGGAGCCGTCGCGGCGCGTAATGCGATGCTCGAGGGAACCCGGGCCGGCGCCCTCCACCACTTTTCGCCATTCGGCAGCGAGGCGGATCTGATCGTCGGGTTCGAGGATTCGGTCCCAGCGGCCCTGGCTGGCTTCCGCGGGGTTGATGCCGCAAATCTCGCAGGCCCTGTCGTTGATATAAACGCAGCGGCCGGCGGCGTCCGTGCGGAAGATCCCGACGGGCGCCAAATTGGTAAGCACCTGATAATGCTGCTCCGATTGGCGCAAGGCTTCGTTGGTCAGCACCAGTTCGGCGGTGCGTTCCGCGACGCGGACCGCCAATTCGTCGCGCGCAACGCGGAGCGCCTCGCGATCCTGGCGGGCCTCGGTGACGTCGAGGCAGGAGCCGATGAAACCGGTGAACTGGCCGGCGGGATCGAAGCGGGGCGTGCCGGTATCCAGAATCCAGCGATACGCGCCATCGGCGCGGCGCATGCGGTACTCCGCCTGAAAGCTTTCGCGGGCGGCGACGGCCTTGGTAAAATCCTCCTTGGCGCGCTCCCGATCGTCGGGGTGCAAGCCCTGTGCCCAACCGCGTCCCAGTTCCTGCTCCAAGGTTCGGCCGGAGAAATCCAACCAGGCTTTATTCACAAAAATGCAGCTTCCCGCGGTGTCGGACATCCAGATGAATACCGGCGCGGTATCGGCCATAGTACGAAAGCGGCGCTCGCTTTCCTTGAGGGCTTCTTCGGCGCGCACCCTTTCCGTGATGTCCTGGGCGTGGCCCAGCACACGCGGCGGCACGCCGGGCGCTTCATAGAGGACGTTGCGGTAGAGCCAGATGCGTTCGCTGCCATCGCGAGAGGTGAGGCGCATCAGACCGGCATCGCTGCGGTTGGCGCGCATGCGTTCGAGGTAGGTGTCGAACAGATGGCGGACCGGCTCAGCCAGAAACCGCTTCATATTGAGGCCTACGCCTTCGCCGGGGCGGAAACCGAGCGACTCGGCGGCGGCCGGATTCGCTACCAGCAGGACGCCATCGAGATCGTGCACGCACATCAGGCCGAGGCTGTCTTCAAATAGCTCACGGTAAAGGCGCTGGTCCTGGCGCAGTTCTTCCTGGCTGCGGGTGCGCTCCACCACGAGCGCTTCGAGCTCCGCGATTCTGTGCCGTGCATCGGCCAGTTGGCCGGGCCCCGGTGCCTGTTCCATGCCGTCTTCCATTTGGATGGCAGGCCCTCCTACCGGTCGCCAGAAATCAAGTAGATTTATCGGGCCAAAATGCGTGTAATCTTCTGTACAATTCGGCTCATTTCATAGCCTATCGCAAATGGCCGGAAGCGGCAAGCCATACGGTTCCGCGGGTTCGGCGGGCGTCTTGCGTATCCTGTTACGCTACGGGTCTCGAAGAGGAAACCAGATGACCAGGAACAAGCTTTATCCGGAAGTGCGCGCGCTGCTCGAAGCCATCGAGGCGGAGAGCGGACCGGCTATCGAGACGATGTCGCCGGAAGCGGCGCGTCTGGCGGTTGTCGAAGCCTTGAAGACGGTGGCCGGCGAGCCCGAAGAGATCGGCAATGTGCAGGATGTGAAGATCCCGCGGGCGGAGCATCCCATCCCGGTCCGCATCTACAGGCCAGAGGGCGCGGGGCCTTTCGCCTGCCTGGTTTATTTTCATGGAGGGGGATGGGTGGTCTGCGATCTGGACACCCATGACGTGGCCTGCCGGGCCATCGCCCGGCGCGCCGGAGCCGTGGTGGTGGCGGTCGATTACAGGCTATCGCCGGAGCATCGGTTTCCCGCGGCGGTGGCGGATGGGTATGCCGCTATCGAATGGGTGGCGGCGAACGCGGCGCGCCTGGCGGTGGATCCGGGGCGCATCGCGGTGGGCGGCGATAGCGCCGGCGGCAACCTCTCGGCGGTGATGTGCCTGAAGGCCCGAAAGGAAGGCGGTCCAGCCCTGGCCTTGCAGGTGTTGGTGTATCCGGTGACGAACCTGGCCTCCTTCGACACGGCGTCATACCAGGAATTCGGCGAGGGGTATTATCTGACCCGGGCGGAGATGGAGTGGTTTCGCGGCCACTACCTGGCGCGGATCGAAGACGCGCAAGACCCGTATGCATCGCCGCTGCTGGCGGCAGACCTGCGCGGATTGCCGCCCGCGCTGGTGATTACAGGCGAGTGCGACCCGCTGCGGGACGAGGGCGAAGCGTATGCGAAACGGCTGGCCGAGGCCGGCGTGGAGGTTACGTGCGTGAGATACGCGGGGATGATCCACCCGTTTTTTTCGCTGGGCGGGGCGTTCAGCCAGGGGCAGCGGGCGATTGAGCAGGTGGCCGCGGCGGTGCGCTCGCAAAAGCGGGACTTAAAAGTCCCGCCGGCACGCTAAAGCGCGCTAAAGCGCGCGCCACGGGCAAGAGGCCAGTCATCGCGAGATTAGTCCAAACTCTAGGCCCAAAATCGGCTTTCATCGCTATTGGTGCTAGAATTAGCCGCTGGCATGACACTTGCCCCGGCACTAAGCGAACTGTTGCTCCGGCAAAGCCCCGGCTGCGCGTGGCTGCTGGAGCGCGACGGGAAATTCCATGCCGTGTACGGCGATGCGGCACGCGTCTTCGGCGACGAGGCCACGGAACCGGCGGCACGCAACTTCATGGATTTGTGCGAACCGCCTGCACGGGCGGTTTGGACCGGCCGCCTGCAGCGCGTCTTCGCCGGCGAAACGATTGCGGCGGCAGGGCGCCTGGGCCGCGGACGTACCTTCTCCATCACGCTATTCCCGGTCCGGCCGTCATCCGGCGAAATCGCTTTTGCGGGCGGAGTCGCGCACGAGATGCCGGAGGCGGGCTTCGTGCTGGACACGCTGGAATCCGCGGAAACCACACGCGTGCGGCTCTCGCGGCTGCTGCACGATCACATCGGACAGGGCCTGAGCGCCGCCGGACTGCAACTCGACCTGCTGCGTATGGACCTCGCGGAGGGTTCTCTTCCCGTTTCGGCGCGGCTCGGGGAACTACAGGCAACGCTCGAAAGCATCATTGAGAAGCTGCGGACCGTAAACCGCGAATTGAATCCGGCCGTGGCGGAGCGGGTCGGATTGCGCGCGGCTCTGGATTGCCTGGCCGGCCGTCTGCGCGCGGATTTCAAGGGAAATTTGCGGGTATTCGCGGACGCTACCGCGCAACCACCGCCGGAAGCAGCGGCGGCGCTCTACCGTATCGCGGAGGAAGCCGCCGGCCTGGCGGCGCGACGCACCGGTTGCTCAACTATAGAGATATTGCTAAAGTCGTTGCGGAGTGGAACGGCGCTCGAGATCCGGGATAACGGGCCCGGAGTGGAGCCGGCGGACAGGGTCTGGCAGGACGGGGGGCTGGAGTTTCTGGTGATGCGGCACTTCGCGGAGCGGGGGGCGATCGAATTGACAATAGGCAGCGCACCGGACCAGGGAACCGTGATCCGCGCGCTGTGCAGGTCCGCGGAGCCGGGACCCAAGGACGCGCCATGAGCGAAACGCGGGGACGAGCGAATTAGGCCAGGTATGGCGTACGATATTCTGCTGGTCAACGATCACAAAATGATGCGCGACGGACTGCGCGCGATCCTGGAGCGCACCGTCGAATTCCGGGTTGTGGGCGAGGCGGACAGCGGCACCGAAGCCGTGCAATTCTGCAAGAAGTCGCATCCCGACCTGGTGGTAATGGACATTGGGCTGCCCGGCCTGAATGGGATCGAAGCGACGGTTGAGATTCTGCGCCACTCCCCGCAGACGCGCGTGATCATTCTGTCGATCTACGACGATGAGAATTCGGTGGTCAGCGCCATCCGATCCGGGGCGCGCGCCTTCGTGCTGAAACGGGCCTCCTCGGCGGACTTGATCGATGCGCTGCGCACGGTGGCGCGCGGCGGCTCGTACCTGAGTTCGCAGGTATCCGACAGCCTGCTGACGCGGATTCAAAGCGGGGATCTGCGGACCGCCACGAGCCACTCGCCCATGGACACCCTCTCGCCGCGCGAATTGCAGGTGCTGCGCCTGGTGGCGGAGGGCAAAACCAGCAAGGACATCGCGGTACTGCTTGACCTGGGGCTGCAAACGGTGCGCGGTTATCGCAAGATGCTGATGAAGAAGTTAGGCGTCAACAACGTGGCCGGCGTCACCCAAATCGCTTTATCGGCCGGTCTCATGCACTGGAACAAACCCGATGCAAACTCCGTGGGGTGACTTTCCCGTGTGCGACGCGCACGTACACTTCTTTTCCCCTGCGTTCTTCGCCGCGCTGGCGGCCGAGAGTGGGCAGAGTGTGGAAGAGGTCGGCCAGAAACTGGAATGGCGCATCCCGGCATCCTGTGAAGACCTGGCCGCGGCGTGGAAGCAGGAACTGGACGAATACAGCGTGACGAAGGCGGCGCTGATCGCCAGCATTCCGGGCGACGAAGAGTCGGTGGCGGCGGCCGTCGATTTGCATCCGGACCGTTTTTGGGGCTACTTCATGAGCAATCCCGTGGCGCCGGATGGTGTGGCGCGGGTCGAGCAGGCGCTCGAGGGTGGCCGCATGCAAGGCGTCTGCCTGTTCCCCGCGATGCACCGTTATGCTTTGGCGGACCCGCGGGTGAGGCTGGTGCTGGAAGCCGCGGCGGCGCATCCCGGCACGGTCGTGTTCGTGCATTGCGGGGTTCTCACGGTGGGGGTGCGGCGGAAGTTGGGACTGGCATCGCTTTTCGACATGCGCTTTTCCAACCCCATCGATCTGCATGCCCTGGCGATGGAGTTTCCCGGCTTGAATTTCGTGGTCCCGCATTTCGGCGCCGGCTACTTGCGCGAAGCGCTCATGCTTTGCGATTTATGCCCCAATGTCTACCTGGACACTTCGAGCAGCAACAGTTGGGTCCGTTATCAGACCGAGAGGCTCGACCTGACGGATATTTTCCGGAAGGCGCTGGAGGTGGCGGGGCCGCGGCGATTGCTTTTCGGATCGGACTCCTCGTTTTTTCCGCGCGGCTGGCACGCACAGATTTTCGAGACACAGATTCAGACGCTACGCGACCTGGAGATTTCCGCGGATCACGCGCGTTTGATTTTAGGGGGGAATCTGGAGAGGCTGTTGGCGCGGTGAGCGGGACTTAAGAGTCCCGCCGGCACGCTGAAGCGTGCGACACGAGGTCCTTGACTAGGCGCGCTCTTCGTCGCGCAGGGTATCTAACGATTCGAGGACGCGCTCCAATAGTTCGTCGGTTTGGGAGACGGTCATGCGCAAGGTCTCGATGGACTGCGCCTGGGCAGTGAGGCGCTCATCCAACCCCGACATCGCTTTGTCGAGCAGATCGTCCATGGTGGAAACAATCTCGGCGGTGGAGGGCAGCTCCTTCAACCTGGCTTCGTGCGCTTCGGTGCGATTTTCGAGCAGAGCCAGGCGGCGGTCGTGGGCGCGCGCCTGCGCCTTCCACTCACGGGTGGCGCGGTCGAGCGAGCGCTGCGAGAGCGGCGTGTCGCCCTGAAATCGCCGGACGATCGCGCCCGCGGCGAAACCGCCGATCAACACCGCCAATCGCTGAAACAGCATAAGAGTTGCAGACACTCTAACGTTAATCGTCGCGATTTACTTCAGCAAGTACTAAGAATCTCACTGAGGTACTAAGTACATGTAGGATTGCGGCGGCGCATCTTACTTGGGATGCTGAATAAGATAATTTCTTTAAGTGTTCGACCATAAGCGGCAAGGATCGACTGATTTGGCCTCGGGTTTTTTGCAGAACAGTCCGGGCAATGGTGTACGTCGCCTACAGCAAATGGCGGGCTCGGAACCGGCGCTGTCGTGCCAGGACCTGGAGACGCTGGCCGCGATCGAGCAGCGCGCCCTGCGTAATTACTTTCGACTGGTAGAAGCGGATCGGGATCTGCGCGCGCGCGCCAGCACCGCGCCGAAGAGCATGGGCACCATACTGGCCGACTCGCTCGAAGCGGAACGCCAACGGCTGGGGCGGGAATTACATACGGGCGTGGGACAGGCGCTCGCGGGAATTCATGTGCATGCCAGTCTGCTGGAAGCCTCCCTGCAGGCTCCGCCGGAAGCGGTGCGCAAAAGCCTGAGCCAGATATCGGCTCTAGCGGATACCGCTTTGGAGCAGGTGCGCGGCGTATCGCGGCGGCTGTACGTCCCACCCTGGCAGGCGAAATCGTTGGTGGAAGCGCTACGCGACCTGTGGGCGGCTTCGGGAATATGCGAGAAGTTTGCGGGCACGTTGGACTTGGCCGATCTTACAGTGGAACCGCCGCCCGAAGTGCGCCGCGCGATTTACCTGGTGGCGCAAGAAGGGATCTCAAATGCGATCCAGCATGCGGACGCGCGCCGCGTGCGGATGTCGCTCAAGGAGGAGAGCGGCCACATCGCGCTCGAAGTGGCCGACGACGGATCCGGCTTTCGCTTTTCCGAGCGGCCGGCGGCGGGCATCGGGCTGCGGTCGCTACGCGACCTGGCGCGGCAGTTGGGCGGCGATCTGCGGACGGAGAGCACCTCCGCGGGCGCGCAGTTAACGATTTCTATTCCGGTGATCCATGAATAACCAAAAACAAACGACGGTCGTCATTGCGGAGGACCAAGCCATCATTCGCGAGGGCCTGGTGCTGGTTTGCCAAAGCCGGGACCTGCAGGTGGTGGCGCAGTGCGCGGATGGGCTCGCGGCGCTGGACAGCATTCGTTCGCTGAAGCCGGATTTCGCGCTGCTGGACCTGAACATGCCGAAGCTGACGGGGTTGCAAGTGGTGCGTAAGGTGCGGGAGGCAGAGATCCCCACACGCTGCATCATCCTCACCATCAGCCGGGAAGACAGCGCGATTCGCGAGGCGTTGAAGGTGGGCGCCGACGGGTATGTGCTGAAGGACGGACCCCCGCGGCACCTGACGGACGCCATCAGCTACGTGCGGGATGGCGGTGTATACGTCTCACCGTTATTGAAGATGTCGGGACTCTTGCCGTCCGGGCGCGAATCCCACGAAGACGATCCGCTGGCGCATCTGAGCCGGCGCGAGCGCGATGTATTTTTCCACCTGGTCAACGGTCTGCGCGCCAAGGAGATTGCGAATCTGCTGGATATCAGCCCTAAGACGGTGGACACCTACCGGGCCAGCCTGATGCGCAAGCTCAACATTCACGATCTGGTGGGATTGGTCAAGTTCGCGATTGAACACAATTTGACTACTACGAAGTAAAAGATCGGTCTTCAGCAGAAGCGGTCTGAAGCCGTCCCCGAGGAGACCCCCGCGATTCCCGCCCCCCGTCTTTTTTTTGGTATGTTGGAGGCAATTTACTTGGAGGCCCCTTCGAATGAAACAAACCCTCTGTCTCGGGATGCTCGTTTGTGGCGCGCTGGCCGCAGCTAACCTCCCGCGACCCAAGTTCGCTGCGCGGCGGGATTACACGTCGGCGACAGGCTTTGTGGCGGTTGCGGATGTTAACGGCGACGGGATTCCCGACGTGGTCACGGCTTACGAGACGGCGATCTACACCTTGCTGGGCAACGGGGACGGCACTTTTCGGGACGGTCCGGCCGGCATACCCGGCGGCGGCCATTCTGTGAATGCTCTGGTGCCGATCGACTTGAATGGCGACGGAAAGCTCGACCTGGTAGTCGCCTCGGACAACGGCATCGGAATCTGTTTTGGTAACGGCGACGGCAGCTTTCAACCGGCGATTTATTACACCGCGAAGGGCGGCGGACCGGGCAGTATTGCGGTGGGAGATTTCAACCGGGATCAAATTCCGGATGTGGTTATGGTCAACGCGAGCGGCATCATTTTGTACTCCGGCAAGGGTGGCGGCGTTTTTGCCCAGGGGGTATTCACCCCGATCGCACCCAATGGGGCGAGCCTGGGGGCGACTATCGTGGCCGCGGACTTTAATCAAGACGGAAAGCTGGACCTCGCTCTCTCGGTCGGCTATGACCTAAAGCCAGGTGAAAGGGGCTTCGTCCTGCTTTTCGGCAACGGCGACGGGACCTTCCAGAAGCCGGCATTCCATGCGACCGCGGGGGTATGGCCGCAATGGCTGGCCACGGCCGATTTGAACAGGACGGGCCGCGCCGACATCGTGGCCTACGGCGGGGCCGCGACGGCGTACATTTTTCTGAACAATGGCATGGGACAGTTTTCCGCTCCCACGCAGTCCAGCCTGCCCGGCACCCAAGCCGGCCAGTTCGCGATCGGCGACGTCAATGGCGACCACATTCCGGATCTGGTGAGCAGCTCCGGTTACGTGGCGCTGGGGCTCGGAAAGGCGCAATTCGCGCCGGCGGTGAATTATCCGGTGGCTTATCACTCCGATTACGTGACGCTGGGCGACCTGCGCGGTAACGGCCGGCTGGATGTCGTCACGGGAGAAGATTACGGGAACAACAACGCCGTATCTGTACTATTGAACAAGGGGAACGGCACATTCCAAGACGGCGCGTGGACGCCAGTGACGGATAGCTTGAATTGCGGCGCCGCCGCGGATTTCAACGGCGATGGCAAAGCGGACCTGGCGGTTCTGGCGGCGAATGGTATCGATCTGCTGCTGGGAACGGGAAAAGCCAGCGCACCTTACGTCCCGGGCACGACCCTCGCGGTGTCGGGCGCGGGTTGCCCGTTTTCGGGCGATGTCAATGGCGACGGCATACCGGACTTGTTGGTATGGAGCTCCGAGTTGAAGGGGGTGGCCGTATTTCTGGGCAATGGCGACGGCACGTTTCAAATGACCAGCGTGGTTCCCGCCACCAGTTTCTACAACCTGGTGTTGGCGGATTTCAACCGAGACGGGAAGGTAGATCTGGCATTGTCCTCGAATCAACTGGCGCTGGGGAACGGGGACGGGACTTTCCAAGCGCCGCAGCCGTTCGCTGCGCATCCGCCGGAACCCGGATTTAATTGGATCGCGGCGGGAGATCTGAATAGCGATGGCTGGATAGACCTGTTTGCCACGACGGCGTCACGCGATGGTTCGGGGGCGATATTCGTCCTGCTCAACAACCAGAAAGGCGGATTCGGGGAGAGCGCATTCAGCCAGGGCGACTCCGTATCGGGAGTCACGTTAGCGGACCTGAATCGGGACGGAAACCTGGATGCCGTAGTGGTGGAAGATACCGCAGCGGTGGACGTTTACATGGGCGACGGGCACGGCAGCTTCCAATTGCTAACCGGTGGAATTCCGTACCCGGGAAATGGCACAAGTATTCCGCTGATAGGGGACGTGAACGGCGATGGCATTCCAGACGTGTTGCTGGCGGCGGACGGGTCCATCGGAGTGGCGCTCGGCCAGGGGAATGGCACGTTCTCGACGCCCGTGGTGTGGGGCGCGGGATCGAACGTCAGGCAGATTTTTTTAGAAAACCTGCATGGGCAATCGGCCAAGGCGGGAATGGCCGATGTGGTGGCGCCGGATAACGGCGGGGTGTTGGTGCTGATCAACACCACGAAGTAGTTCGCGGCGGGGACCGCACGGGCTGGAAACCTCCGCCAGGCGTCGGCCAAGCACCGATTTGACATTCAGCCCCCGCTCCCAGTAATCTAAATACTTAGAACCGACGAAGTGGAGACGTGTGTCAATGAGTACCGAGTTCCCCTCCAAGAACGGGATTGAGCGCCAGTGGCATGTGCTGGATGCAGAGGACGCCGTCCTCGGCAAGTTGGCCAGCAAAGCCGCCATGCTCTTGATGGGCAAGCACAAGGCGATATTCACGCCGTTCCTGGACACAGGCGATCACGTAGTGGTCGTCAACGCCGCCAAAGTGCGGCTTACCGGCCGGAAAGACGCAGATAAAGTTTACCGGCATTTTACGGGTTATCCCGGCGGGCTGGTGGAAACCAGCGCGGCGCGCGTGCGCGCTACCCGTCCGCAGCGCATGGTGGAAGAAGCCATCCAGGGTATGCTCCCGAAGACCAAGCTGGGCAAGCAGATGTATCGCAAGCTCAAGGTCTATGCGGGGGACAAGCACCCGCATGCGGCGCAAAAACCCACCGCCCTGGCTCTCAAATAGCGAAAGGTTTATTTAGTGGCAGCAAGCATCGTTCAATATATTGGTACCGGCCGCCGTAAAGAATCGGTGGCCCGCGTGATTCTTCGGCCCGGCAAAGGCGATTTCACGATCAACGGAAGGGCCTTCGAGAACTACTTTCCCACCGAAGCCGCGCGCGCCTCCGTGCGCCAGCCTCTGCTGGCCACCGAGACGGCCGACAAGTTCGACATCCTGATGCGCATCGGCGGCGGAGGGATTTCCGGCCAAGCCGGCGCCGCCCGTCATGGCATCGCGCGCGCTTTGTGCGAGTTTAACGTGGAGTTGCGGTCACGCCTGAAGAAACTGGGCTTTCTGACGCGCGACCCGCGGCAGCACGAGCGCAAGAAATACGGCCAAAAGGGTGCGCGCAAGCGCTTCCAGTTCTCCAAACGTTAAATGTCTGTTGGTTGCAGTTGGTGTGTCCGGGTGGCGCGCGCAAATCTCGCTTTGGGCCGCGCGCGTGGCTCAGGCACGGATCATTCAGGAGGTAGTCTACGCCCGCAATATCGATGAAGGAATTGCTCGAAGCCGGTGTTCACTTCGGGCACCAGACCAAGCGCTGGAATCCGAAGATGAAAGAATACATCTTCGGCGAACGCAACGGAATTTATATAATCGACCTGCAAAAAACCTTGAAGATGTTCAAGGACGCCGCTCGTTTCGTAGGCGAAATGGCCGCCCAGGGCAAGAACGTGCTCTTCGTGGGGACCAAGCGCCAGGCGCAGGAAGCCATCGCCGAGGAAGCTCGCCGTTGTTCGATGTTCTTCGTGAACCAGCGCTGGTTGGGCGGTCTGCTCACGAATATGGCCACGGTCCAGAAGTCGATCAAGCGGCTTAAGGAACTGGAAGGCATGGCCAACGTGGAAGGCGGTTACACGGGCCGTCCGAAGAAGGAAATCATCCGCCTGGAGCGCGAGCGCAAACATCTCGATTCGAACCTGCAAGGCATCAAGGATATGCCGGGCTTGCCGGATCTACTGTTCGTGATCGACTCGAACAAGGAAGCCATCGCGGTGAAGGAAGCGCGCCGGCTGGGTATCCCTGTGGTGGCCATCGTGGACACCAACTGCGATCCCGACGAAGTGGATTACGTGATTCCGGGCAACGACGACGCCTTGCGCGCCATCCGGCTCTTCGCCAGCAAGATCGCGGACTCCGTAGTGGAAGGCCGGCTGCTCGCGAGCGAACAGGAATTCACTTCGGAAAAGATCGTGACCGACGATACGCCGGTCGAGGAAGTGCCCGAATACACCGAATACGTGGATCCCAAGTACGCGGAGAAGATCATGGCGGAGTCTCTGATGGAAGACGAGCCGCTGCCCGTATCGCCGCGTAAAGGCCCTGCTTCGGAAACCGAACCGGTCTCTGAAGCCGTGGTCACCGAAAGCGGCCACTAAGAGAAGGCCGGTCGTGGATGGTGGGTTGTGGGTCATCGGCACTGGGCTGAACCACTTCCCATCACCTGCGACCCATCAACCATCACCCATATTAGGTTGGAACAACTATGGCGGATATTACCGCGCAACTCGTAAAGCAACTCCGTGATCGCACTGGCGCCGGCATGATGGAATGCAAGAGCGCCCTGATCGAGGCCAGCGGCGACCTCGGGAATGCCGAAGTGGTACTGCGGAAGCGTGGCATCGCGTCCGCACACAAGAAAGCCGAGCGCGTCACCAAGCAAGGTTTGATCGGCAGCTACATCCATTCCGGCGGCCAGCTCGGCGTTCTGGTGGAAGTCAACTGCGAGTCCGATTTTGTGGCGCGCACGGCCGATTTCCAGGAACTGGTGCACGATATCGCGATGCACATCGCCGCCGCCGACCCGAAGTTCATCCGCAAGGAAGACGTTCCGGCCGAGGCGATGGATAAGGAGCGCGACGTGCAGCGCGGCCGCGACGACTTGAAGGGCAAACCCGCCAACGTCATCGACCGTATCGTGGAAGGCCGGATGGCGAAGTTTTACGAAGAGGTTTGCCTATTGGAGCAGCCCTTCGTGAAGGAAGCTAGCCTGACGGTCGGGCAGTTGATCAAGACCAAGATTTCCAAGCTGGGCGAGAACATCAGCGTTTCGCGGTTCACCCGGTACAAAGTGGGCGACATCGCCGCAGCCGAATCCGGCGGCGAAGGGCCGGCAGACGCAAGTGCCGCAGTATAAGCGCATCCTGCTGAAGCTCAGCGGCGAATCGCTGGCCGGGGGCGCGGCTTTCGGCATCAACGCCACCGTGGTTAAGGATCTAGCCGCGGAAGTGGCGGCGGTGGCGGCCACGGGCGTGCAGGTTGGCTTGGTAGTGGGCGGCGGCAATATCTTTAGGGGGGTAGCGGCGGCGGCCCAGAACATGGATCGGGTAACGGCCGATCACATGGGCATGCTGGCCACGGTGATCAATTCCCTGGCGCTGCAGGACGCCCTGGAACAGATTGGCGTGCATACCCGGGTGATGAGCGCGATCGAAATGCACGAGGTGGCCGAGCCCTACATCCGGCGCCGCGCCATGCGCCATCTGGAAAAGGGCCGGGTGTGCGTCTTCGCCGCCGGCACTTCGAATCCGTACTTCTCCACGGACACCGCGGCCACGCTGCGCGCGCTCGAAATCAAGGCGGAGGTGATCGCCAAGGCCACGCGCGTGGACGGCGTATATGACAAAGACCCCTTGCGGTTTCCCGACGCCGTGATGTACCGTGAGGTTTCGTATCTGGAAGTCCTGTCCAAGTCTTTGGCCGTCATGGACGCCACTTCCATCGCCATGTGCCGGGACAACAAACTTCCGATAATTGTTTTCAACTTGAATACGAGCGGCAATATCATGCGTATGGCGATGGGCGAGCCCGTCGGTACGCTCATTCACTAGGCCACTTATGAAAACCGAACACAACGCCGCGCCCGCCGGGCCGGCCTTCCAGTCGATTAAGGAAGTCGAAAGCAATGTGAAAGTGCGCATGGAGAAGGCCATTGGCGACATGCAGCACGAAATGGCCACGATCCGCACAGGCCGCGCCACCTTAAGCCTGCTGGATCACATCCGTGTGGATTATTACGGGACGCCGTCGCCCCTGAACCAGGTGGCGACCCTGCACATTCCCGAGCCCAGCATGATCACCATCACGCCCTGGGACGCATCGCAAATCGGGCCGATCGAGAAGTCCATCCGGGTTTCCGACCTGGGCCTGAATCCCGCGAATGACGGCAAGATGATCCGGCTCCCGATTCCGCCTCTCACCGAGGAGCGCCGCAAGGAATTCGTGAAGCGCCTGCACGGCGTGGCCGAGCATCATCGCGTATCGCTGCGCAACATCCGCCGGGATGGCAACGAGGCCGTGAAGGCGCTGGTGAAGGACAAGAAGATCACCGAAGACGAAGACAAGCGCGCCCACGACGAGATCCAGAAGCTGACCAACACCTACATGGATAAGATCGACCAGGCCGCCAAGTTGAAGGAAAAAGAGATCCTGGAGATCAAGTAGGCACAGGGTCGGTGGGCAGCCCATTTTGGAGGGATTGTCCGCCCTCCGTGACCAACCTTGTCTTCTCGCATACGACTCCCGATTGACGGCCAGAGCGCGGCGTGGGCCATCCTTTGCGCCTTTCTGGTATTCTCCTGGCAATCCCTCACCGTACGCTGCAATTATGGCGGAAACTGGACGGCACTGTTTCTAACCGGCGGCCGCTTGCAAATCCCGCCTGCACTGGCCAGCGAACACATCTATAGCTTCCCCGGCTCGATGGGCTGGGACGGACAGTTCTACCACTACATCGCGCACGATCCACTGATGGCGCACGATTTGTGGAAGTACATCGACGCTCCCCGGCTGCGCTACCGGCGGATTCTGATTCCCGCGTTGGCCTACGCGCTGGCCTGGGGCAACCCTTTATACGTCGATACCGCTTACCGCGCTGTCATCCTTCTTTTCTTTGCGCTAGGCGCGTATTGGCTCAGCCGCCTGGCAGCGCGGTTCGGACGGCACCGGGCATGGGGCCTGGCGTTTCTCGCGATCCCGGCGGCAATCGTTTCGATGGACCGCATGGCGGTGGACGTAGGACTGGCGGCGCTGGTGATGGGGTTCGCCTGGTATAGTCGCGAGGAGCAGCCCGGCTGGCCGCTTTATTCCGTGCTCCTGTTGGGCGCTTTGGCGCGCGATACAGGCTTGCTGCTGGTACCGGCCTACTGTATCTGGCTCCTGATGCGCAAACGCGTGTGGCGCGCCCTGGCATTCGCTACCGCGGCGATCCCCACCCTGGCATGGTACCGGTACATCGACCTTCGGACCCAGCCATTCGCGCATTCGGGGCCGGTCGCCATCCCGTTTTCCGGTCTGCTGGACCGTCTGCTGCACGCATGGCCGTATCCGTATTCGCCGGGGCTGAGATTCGCCTTGGACGGATTGGACGATCTGGCAGTCGTGGGTATTCTGCTGGCGATCGTCATGGCAGTGCCTCTGGCGCGCCGCACAGGCTTCAGTCCGAGCGGTTGGGCAATGGTGTTATTTGCCCTCGTAGGGATCTTTCTGTGGCGCCCCGGCGACTGGCTGGAGGCCTTCGATTATGCCCGCATCCTGTCGCCGCTGCTGGCCCTGGTGGCACTGGTGGCCCTGGAGACGCTACCGGCATTCCGTTGGCTGACCTTGGCGCCTTTATGCATGGCGGCGCCGCGTTGCCTGATCCAACTGGCTCCGCAAGTGCTGGGAGTGTTGAGAGTGGCTGTCAAAGTGGCCCCGCCGCACTGACCGCGGGGCGCGGATGCTATTTCGGACCGACGGCGATCTCCAACAGATCGGCGTTATCCGGTTCCGACGCGGTAATGGGTCCGCTGGCAACGCCCGCATCCACCAGCGCCTTGGCAAGTGCCGTAGCGAATTGCCGCCGGTTGGCCCCCACCTCGAGGGCGATCCCCGGTTGCGGCTTGCCGAATACCAAGGCCGGCGCCATGTTAACCGCCATACCAGCCGCATCCAGCACCGCCTTAATCTGGCCGGCGAACGCGTCGATCTCCGGGTCGCCCGGAGGCGTGACAATGGACACTTTTTGGCCGCGGAAGCGTACCAGCGCCGACTGGATACTCTGACGTTGGGAGGCGGAGATGTGCCGCGCGCCGAGCCGTTCTTCAATCCGCAAGCGCGCGGCGCGCTCTTTCTCAACCGCCAGTTGCAGTTCGAGGTTCTCTTTTCGCAGCCGTTCGCGATGCGCCTGCGCGTACGCCACTTCGGCCTCCAGGCGCTGCTTTTCCTGGTATGCCATGGCAGCCTGCGCATTTGCCCGGGCCGCCCCGGCATGCGCGTTCGCCACGGCTTCGGCGGACTTGCTTTGGAGTGTCTTGAGTTCCGTATCCTTCGCGGACGTGACCCGGCCCGCGAAAAGGGCCAGGACGAAACTGGTCCCGGCCGCCAGGCATACAAACACGACGTACGCCAGGGTAGACCAGTTCAAGCCCCTTTCCAGGAAATGCACATTGGATAGGTCTGGCAAAGCACTTATAGCATGCCAGCCCAGGTGACGATTGGCAATTACCAGCCGTACCCGCGGTTCCAGAGAACGGCATGGTACTTGGACTGGAGGTACGTCTCACCTGAGCAATTCTTCGAGGGTGCCGGCATCTATTAGGCGGTCGCTGAGGTCCTCGAGTTCGGGGACCGAAAGCGCAGCCAGTTTTTCGGAGGCCCAGGCCGGCAAGGCGCGGAAGCGCTTCCCAATTAACCTTCGCAAGACGGCGAGTTCGCCCTCGTGGCGCCCTTCCTGACGCCCTTCTTTTAACATGGGTCCCAGGACCTCATGGTCTCGGATGTCGAGATCGATCGGCATTTTCAACCCAGCAAGTCTTCGAGGCTTCCGGCATCCAATAGCCGCTCGCTCAAGGCTTCGAGCTCAGGAACCGCAAGCGCAGCCAGTTTTTCGGAGGCCCAGCCCGGCAAGCCGCCGAAGCGCTTCTCAATCAACCTTCGCAAGACGGCAAGTTCGCCCTCGTGAAGCCCCTCCTGGCGGCCTTCTTGGCGGCCCTCTTGGCGGCCCTCTTGGCGCCCTTCCTGGTGCCCTTCTTGGCGGCCTTCCTGGCGCCCTTCCGCACGCCCCGCCTGACGGCCTTGCTGCCACTCTTCTTTAAACATGGGTCCCAAGACCTCATGGTCTCGAATGTCGACATTGATCGGCATTTTCCGTGTCTCCTGTTCCACCACGCCCGACAAGTGCCGCAATCCAGCCAGGATCAACAACTGCGCAAAAGCGGTCTCGCGTTCTGCCGGCGCCAGCCCCGCGATGCGCTTCACGATCCTGCGGACCGCCTCTTTATGATCCCGCAGCCGAGCCAGTATCGCAATTACATTATCCCCGACGTCCCGGCTTTCCAGCAGGAGGTCTCCATCCAGCGTCCGGATGTCGATCAATTCATACTCGAACAAAACTCCGGGACCGCGCAGCGCCTTCTCCATCTTCAGCGGCGATTCGCCCACGTAAAGCACCACTTGCAGCGGGAATTGCCCGAACAACCGGTACACACCCAGGCAGTATTCCGCCATGCGCTGCGGCATGGTGGCGTCGTTGCCGCTTTGCAGTTCCACGTGCACCAAACCGCCCGCGACCGTTTCGCCGAGCAGATCCAGGCGCGCGTTCTGCACCCTTGGCAGTTCGACATTCAACCATCTGGCGACCGCCGTACCGGTCAGTTCGCGCAGAGTGAGGGTGGCAGAACCTTGCAACAGCAACTTCAAAGCAACGTCGTATTCCTGCATGCGAAGAGGCGCTTATGAATTGTGCGTACGGATAAAGGGTGGGCCACGCCCGGTCTTTTTCTCATAGGTCGGCGCGGGCAGCGGATATTTCGCACACAAGCTCTGTTACTATGTTTACTCAATGAACGCGCGGCTCCGGGCTGAACCGCGCACCCTCATCGCCTCACCCGTAGTCCTCGGGCCTGCGCGGTGGAATAGAGGTTCGAGATGAAACTGCATCCGATCGATGTCGCGATCATCGTGGTCTACGTGGCGACCTCCGTGCTGCTGGGCTACTGGGTCTCGCATCGCGCCTCCCGCGACACCAAGGCGTATTTCCTGGGCGGCAATACCCTGCCCTGGTATTTCCTGGGCGTGTCCAACGCTTCCGGCATGTTCGACATCGCGGGGACCATGTGGCTGGTCTACCTGATGTTCATTTATGGCTTGAAGAGCGTCTGGATCCCCTGGCTGTGGCCCGTCTTCAATCAGATTTTTCTGATGGTCTACCTGTCCACGTGGCTCCGCCGCTCCAATGTCACCACCGGCGCCGAGTGGATCCGCACGCGGTTCGGCACGGGACGCGGGGCGCAGCTTTCACACATGATCGTAGTGATCTACGCGCTGGTGAGCGTCATCGGCTTCCTCACCTACGGCTTCAAAGGCATCGGTAAATTCGCGGTCGATTTCCTGCCGTGGCATCTCTCGGCCAACGTGTATGCGCTGATTCTAATGGGTATCACCACTTTCTACGTGGTGAAGGGCGGCATGTTCAGCGTGGTGATTACCGAGGTGCTGCAGTTCTGCATCCTTTCGGTCGCGTCACTGGCCATCGGCATCATCGCCATCTCGCGGGTCTCGCCCGAGGCCCTGCGCCGCGTGATTCCGGCCGGATGGGAGCAGATCTTCTTCGGTTGGCACCTGAACCTGGATTGGTCCCACCTGATCGCCGCGGTGAACACCAAGATCGCCGAGGACGGGTACACGATCTTCGGCGCATTCTTCATGATGATGCTGTTCAAAGGCATCCTGATTAGTATGGCAGGGCCCGCACCGAACTACGACATGCAGCGCATCCTTTCGACGAAGAATCCGCGTGAAGCCTCGATGATGAGCGCCATGGTGAACGTGGTGCTGAACGTGCCGCGGTATTTCATGATTACAGGGCTGACTATCCTGGCTCTGGTGTTCTATAGCGATAAGATCCGCGCGATGGGCCAGGCGATGGATTTTGAGATGGTGCTGCCCGACGCGCTCAGCCAGTTTGTTCCTGCCGGCTTGCTGGGACTGCTGGTAGCGGGTCTGCTGGCGGCGTTCATGTCGAACTTCGCCGCCACGGTGAATGCCGCGCCGCCTTACATCGTGAACGATCTTTATCGCAAGTACATCAACCCGCATGCCAGCGAGCGAAATTGTGTGCGCCTGAGCTATCTGGCGTCGTTCGGCGTGGTGGTGCTGGGTATATCGTTCGGCTGGTTTGTCACTTCCATCAATACCGTGATCCAGTGGATTGTCTCGGCGCTTTGGGGCGGCTATACGGCTTCCAACGTTCTGAAGTGGTATTGGTGGCGATTCAATGGGTACGGCTA